>NZ_JBNJSM010000001.1:0-2260127 GCF_050113775.1 Pantoea sp. FN0302 | reverse complement strand
GAATTTGCCTGGCGGCGAGAGCGCGGTGGTCCCACCTGACCCCATGCCGAACTCAGAAGTGAAACGCCGCAGCGCCGATGGTAGTGTGGGGCCTCCCCATGCGAGAGTAGGGAACTGCCAGGCATCAAATTAAGGTAATACCTGAAAAGGTAACACCGGTTATCAGCGAGACCCCGCTGGTAATGCAGTATTCGGTGGTGCGGTAGTTCAGTCGGTTAGAATACCGGCCTGTCACGCCGGGGGTCGCGGGTTCGAGTCCCGTCCGCACCGCCACTCTATTAGCAATAGCCCTGACAGTAATGTCAGGGCTTTTTGCTTTTTCGTTTCCAGAAAATCGCCCCCTTATTCCGCTATCAGGCAATGCTCAAACCCTGCTTCGCGTGACAAAAGCTGAGCCAGCCACCGCTCAGCTCAGCAAATATCCCGGCAACTGAACATGCCAGCGCTTTAACATAACTGACGGCGCGGGCAATTTATTACACGTTATGAATGTTAATCCATTCGCTCAGGAAATCGATGAATGCCCGGACACGATTATTAACGGCACGATCGCTGTAATATACCGCATTAAATGGCATGGCAACCGGTAAGCGCTTCTCCGCTAACACCTCAACCAGGCTGCCTGTCTCAAGTTCTTTATTGATCATATAGTCAGACAGGCAGGCAATGCCGTTGCCGGCAAGGCAAAGCTGCTTCAGGGTCTCACCGCTATTAGCCGAGATCGTTGGCTGGATCGTATAGAGCTCGCCATCTGGCTGAGCGACAGGCCAGCGATTAAGAGCGGGCGTTTCGATAAATCCCAGACAACTGTGTAACGCAAGTTCATCCACCTTTATCGGGATGTCATTACGCGCAAGATAGGCAGGGGAGGCGACCAGTTTACGATAGCTGCTAAACAAGGGCCGCGCGCGCAGGCTGGAATCGGTTAGATTACCGGCGCGAATGGCGACATCCACCTTGCGTTCAATCAGGTTGATGAAGGTTTCAGAGGAGAGCAGAGATAAGGTTACCTCTGGATAGCGTTGACGGAAAGGCTCGACCATTGGCGTCAACAAGTGTAAAACCACCGGCGTCGCCGCATCCACACGCAGCAGTCCACGCGGTACCTGACGGCTTTCCATTAGCTCATTTTCCGCCGCTGCCATCTCCTGCAAAAGTTTTTGCACTTTACGGAAATAGCCTTCACCTTCCTGCGTCAGATTGATTTGCCGTGTTGTGCGCGTCAGTAGCTCCACTCCCAGCTTCGCCTCCAGCTTTTTTACTGCACGACTCACCGCAGAAGGAGCCAGTTCGAGCTGCTTTGCTGCCCGACTAAAGCTACCGCTTTCCACTACGGCAACAAAAATTTTTAGCTCTTCTGAAGACGCTTTCACATCTGCTCCTGTCGTAAATATATTGATTCCCACTGTGGGACGGATCGCGGATATGCTGAGTTTGTTGCTATCGTAACATTTGCTTGCTTGTCCGAAAGGTAAATTCAGCAGCTTTGATTGAAACTCTCTGCTGAAGCCCCTATAACTGAAAGCAGTAACTCAGTGACAGACATTTTTCAGAAATGGGCGGTATTGTGCGGAAAAAAACCTATGCCATGAGGTATGTAGCTGGCCAGCCAGCGGAAAGAATCTTTCCGCCCAGTGCTATGCTGCCTGTAGGGCAAGCGCTTCCGCCAGGCGCGCCAATCACCCCAGGAGTAACGCTACGCGTACTGGTATGGAATATATTCAAGCAGCAGCGAGCTGACTGGCTGTCGGTGTTACAAACGTTTGGCAAGGATGCGCAGCTGGTATTATTGCAGGAAGCGCAAACCACGCCAGAACTGGTACGTTTCGCCACTTCAAATTATCTGGCAGCCGATCAGGTGCCTGCCTTTGTTCTGCCCCAGCATCCCTCAGGAGTCATGACGCTGGCGGCGGCGCATCCGGTTTATTGCTGTCCACTGCGCGAGCGCGAGCCGCTGCTGCGGTTAGCGAAATCGGCATTAATAACGGCTTATCCTCTGCCGGATGGCAGAATGCTAATGGTCGTAAATATCCATGCGGTTAATTTCAGTCTTGGCATTGATGTTTACAGCAAACAGCTGGGACCTATCGGCGAACAGTTAGCGCATCATAACGGGCCGGTTATCATGGCCGGTGACTTTAATGCATGGAGTCGACAGCGCATGAATGCCCTGTATCGCTTTGCGCGGGATATGGGGTTACGGGAAGTACGCTTCACTGACGATCATCGGCGTAAGGCCTTTGGGCGTCCACTGGACTTTGTTTTCTATCGCGAGCTACAGGTGACGGAAGCCTCAGTACTGGTAACGCGCGCATCCGATCACAATCCACTGCTGGTTGAATTTGCCTCTTCAGGCTCTGAGACACCATAAAAAAAGCCGATCGAAAGATCGGCTTTTTTAACAGCTATCCTGTGCAGGAAGTTTAACTGTCTGGCGTCGCGTTGTTTTTAACGAACAGGGTAATTTTATCACCCGGCTGAATCGCACTACTGTCACTCAGCACGCTGTTCCAGCGCTTGACGTCTTTGATATTTACACCATGTCGACGTGCAATACTGGCAAGAGAATCACCCTTACGAACCTTATAGGTGATGCTGTTGCCGTTATCGGCCAGTTCACTTCCTGTCACGCCACTGACAAAGGTGAGCGTCTGTCCCGGTTTAATCTTGTTACCGCGCAAGTTATTGGTGCGCTGTAACTCTTTTACTGAAACGCCCATCCGGCTGGCTATGCCTGACAGCGTGTCACCATTACGTACCTTATAACTGCGGCTGCTCGCTGCGGCCAAACGCGTTGGCTGAACCGCTGCAATATCGCCAGAAGCCAGCGAATTACGTAACTTGGCGACATTCGCTTTCGGGACCATAATATAGTGCGGTCCGTTAGGCGCAGTAGCGCCGCGTTTATAGCCGGTGTTGTAGTTTTTCAGCTTGGTCACTGATAAGCCGGCCATTTCTGCCGCCTGCGTCAGTTCTATCTGCTGACCTACTTCAACACGCGCCAGCGCCCGACTTTCATTCGGTGCCGGTAAGCGTACGCCATAACGTTTGTTGTTTTTCAGGATATCCTGCAACGCCAGCATTTTAGGCACGTATAGCGTGGTCTCACGCGGTAGAGAAAGATGCCAGAAATCGGTTGGTTTGCCGCGCGCTTTATTTTGTTTAATCGCTTTCAGCACACGCCCTTCGCCGCTGTTATAAGCAGCGATGGTCAACAACCAGTCTCCGTCGAACATCCCGTTCAGACGTTCCATCATATCTAAAACCGCTCGGGTCGATGCGACAATATCGCGTCGGCCGTCATACCACTGATTTTGTTTTAAACCGTAATTCCGCCCCGTACTCGGCACAATCTGCCAGATGCCTGCGGCATTTGCAGCAGATGTGGCGTGGGGGTTAAAAGCGCTCTCCACTATGGGTAGTAGTACCAGTTCCATCGGCATCTTACGTTGCTTAATCTGCTCGACTATCCAGTACATATACGGCTCTGCCCGTAAAGTCACATCGTGGAGATAGCTCTTGTTTCTTAAATACTTTTGTTTCTGCTCTCGGATCCGGGGGTTTTCCGGAACCTCCATCTTCAGCCCGTCGCGAATGTAATTCCACAAATCCTGGTCCTGAGTAAGGGCCGTTCCATCATCCTGCCAACGCGGGGATAACATGCGATCTGTAAATTTTTCATTCTCATCTTGACCAGCTGAAGACAGACTCTGGGCATGCTGTTCAGGAATGTTGGCATCATGTCGCGATGCCTGGCATCCCATCAGCAAGACCGAGGCGAGAAGGATAATCGCTCTAGTCTTCATGTATGTGTCAATGGTTGCTTAAAAGACGAGCAATGATACGTGCTGGCGACCAACAACACAACCAGAAAAATCAAAAATCATCCTTCTTTTGACGTAGCAGGGCAAAAACGTCCCATGCGTGCTGAGGTGGGACTTTGAAGCCGAGGGCGCTTTGTAAATCAGTGTCTTGCGTACGTAAAAATAAATTTATTTGCCGTTCGAGCCCCAGTTTTGTGGGCAAAGTACTGCTATTTTTGGCGCGTAATTCCTTAATTTTCTGATAATAGCGATTTATCTCCATATCTTGCGGCAGCGTAGCGTTAGCAAATTTTAAGTTAGAGAGTGTGTACTCATGAGCACAGCAAACCAGCGTCTCATCAGGTAATTCAGCAAGCTTTTGAAATGATTCATACATCTGTTCTGGCGTACCTTCAAAAAGGCGTCCACAACCGCCGGAAAACATCGTATCGCCACAGAAAAGATAAGGTTCGCTGTAATATGAGATATGTCCTAAAGTGTGGCCAGGCGTAAAAATTACTCTAAATTCGCAGCCTAAAACAGGCAGGGTATCGCCTTCATAAACGACTTGCGTAGCCCCTTTATCTTGTGTCTCCTGCGGCCCATACACCACAAGATTTGGCCATTTTGTTAACAGTTCTTTTACGCCGCCAACATGGTCTTGGTGGTGATGTGTAAGCAGAATAGCCACCGGTGTCCATTGCTGCTGCTCAATAGCAGCCAGCACCGGCGCCGCTTCGCCTGGATCGACAATCAGGCATTGACCCTGGTTATCAGTTAATGTCCAGATGTAGTTATCCTGAAATGCTGGGATACTGTTAAGATTCATACACACCTCTCGCACGTCGTGAAGGAACACTGATGGTAGAACATGAAGCCAGCTAAAACACGTCAAATTCTGACCGCACCGCATTCATGGCGTGATATGCCGTGGGGAGAGTCGTTCCGCGATGCGTTAACCCAACATTTACAGCCCTGCCTTGGCAAACTGTATGGCTTTCATCTGTTAAAAATCGGCAACCTGAGCGTAGAGATTGATACGCAGGCCTGCGCTATTTCGCATCAGGTTAGCGTAGGGGATCAGGGACAGGAAGTGCAGGTGATTGCCGATCCGATGCATTTACCGTTTGAGGCAAAATCGATTGATGCCTGTTTGCTGGCGCATACGTTAAGCTGGAGTCAGGATCCGCACCGCATTCTGCGTGAAGTCGACCGCGTATTGATTGATGATGGCTGGATAGTGATCACCGGTTTTAATCCGCTAAGCCTGCTGGGAGTAGGCAAGCTGATCCCAGGTCTGCACCGTCGTCCACCCTGGAGCGGGCGCATGTTCAGCCAGATGCGGCTGCTCGACTGGCTAAGCCTGCTGAACTATGAGGTCGTCTACCGCAGCAGTTTTCAGGTGGTGCCCTGGAATCGCCAGGGCGGACTGATGATGAGCCGACACGTGCCAGCGCTGGGCTGTCTGAATATCATGGTGGCCCGCAAACGCACGCTGCCGCTCATCATGACGCCAGCCAGAAAGCTGGCCAGCAAAGTAAAGTTACGCGCGACGGTTAACGCCACGCGCCAGCTGCATTCGCTGGACGATCAGGATTCCGGCTGATAACCGATATCTTCAAACGATGGATTGGCCGCTGCGGAGCGCGCCAGTTCATCGCAGCGCTCATTCTCCGGATGGCCAGCGTGACCTTTAACCCACTCCCAGTTAATTTGATGATGGCTGAGCGCCGCATCAAGCCGCTGCCATAAATCGACATTCTTAACCGGCTTTTTATCTGCCGTCTTCCAGCCACGCTTTTTCCAGTTATGGATCCAGCTGGTGATGCCCTGACGCAAATACTGACTATCGGTGCTGAGCGTGATTTCACAGGGCTGGGTCAGCGCTTCCAGCGCAACGATTGCCGCCATCATTTCCATGCGATTATTGGTGGTGCGATAAAAACCGGCGCTAAAGGTTTTTTCATGCTGGCGATAGCGTAAAATAGCGCCATAGCCGCCAGGGCCGGGATTACCGAGGCAAGAGCCATCGGTGAAAATTTCTACCTGTTTGCGCATCTCTGGTAGACTTCCTCCTGATAAAACGCCAAGTCTGACATAAACGAGCCTTATGAGCACAGCAATTACACGCCAGATCGTTCTCGATACAGAAACCACCGGTATGAATATGGTGGGGGTTCATTACGAGGGCCATCGCATCATTGAAATCGGTGCGGTAGAGATCATCAACCGCCGTCTGACCGGCAACAATTTTCATATGTACCTGAAGCCGGATCGGCTGGTGGATCCGGAAGCATTCGGCGTTCACGGTATTGCCGATGAATTTTTGATGGATAAACCGACCTTCGGCGAAATAGCGGACGAGTTTCTGGATTACATCCGCGGCGCGGAATTGGTGATTCATAACGCGTCGTTCGATATCGGCTTTATGGATTATGAATTCAGCAAGCTGAACCGGGGCATCGGTAAAACGGAAACCTTCTGTCAAATTACCGATAGCCTGCTGATGGCGCGTAAGCTATTCCCGGGCAAACGTAACAGCCTCGATGCGCTCTGCTCGCGTTATGAGATCGATAACAGCAAGCGAACCCTGCACGGGGCATTGCTCGATGCCGAAATTCTGGCGGAAGTGTTCCTGACCATGACCGGCGGGCAGACATCGCTGGCATTCTCCCTGGATGGCGAACAGCAGCAGGATGACGGTGGCGGTGAGTATATTCAGCGTGTGGCACGAACGTCCGGGCTGCGCGTGGTGGCTGCCAGCGATGAAGAGGTCATGGCGCATGAACAGCGCCTGGATTTAGTAATGAAAAAAGGCGGGAGCTGTCTCTGGCGCGCATAAATGCTTTATTTTGCGCTAAAAAAAGCCAGTTAGATGAAAAAGCAGGCAAACGAACGCCGCGGTAAGAAAAATCGTTGACGGCTACGCGCACTCCCCTTAATATGCGCCTCGTTCCCGACGGGGAACACAGCGCGGTGCGGTAGTTCAGTCGGTTAGAATACCGGCCTGTCACGCCGGGGGTCGCGGGTTCGAGTCCCGTCCGCACCGCCAACTATTCAGAAAGGCCGATTCAGCAATGAATCGGCCTTTTGCTTTTTTACTCTTTCTGCATGACAACCTGTGCCACATAAGGCGTTGCCGCCGCTTCTTCCCGATCTTCCCGCGCCAGCCAACGATAGCAGCCGCCGCCAAGCGCGACGCCGATAAACCAGCTAAAGCTGGCGATCTCATGCAGCGCAGGGACAAAACTGAGCAGCACACCGATTGCCACCGACGGCAGCAGGGCGGCGATCGCTTTGGGATTACAACCGCCGCGATACCAGTAGCGTCCTGCAGGCGTGGCATTAAACAGATCGTCTACCACCACCTTTCCGCGTTTAATCAGATAAAAATCCACCAGCAAAATTCCAAACAGCGGCCCAATAAACGCCCCCAGCACGTCAAGCGTATAGTGAATCAGCTCTGGCGACTGGAACAGGTTCCAGGGCGTCAGCAGCACCGATCCCACCGCAGCAATCATGCCCCCGGCACGGAAAGTGATTTTCTGTGGCGCGCAGTTTGAAAAATCGAAGGCGGGCGAGACAAAGTTTGCCACGATATTGATGCCGATAGTGGCAGTAATCATCGTCAGCAGGCCGATAGCCACCGCAAGGTCATTTCCCACCAGGCTGACGGTTTCAATCGGATCGGTAATCATCTTGCCAAACAGCGAGCGGGTGCCGGAAACAATAATCACCGTCACCACGGAAAACAGCAGAAAGTTAAAAGGTAAGCCCCAGCGGTTGCCGCGACGAATATGTTCCATACTTTTTCCGTAGCGTGCAAAGTCGCCAAAGTTCAGCAGCGGGCCGGAAAAATAGGAGACCACAAGTGCGGTAGCAGTGATCATTTGCCAGCTCTGTTCACTGATGCTCAGCGTTTTGCTGGTCAGCGTAAAAGAGATCCCGTCAAAGCCGGTTTTGTATACAATCCAGCCGGCCAGCGCCATCATCACCACATACACGGCGGGCCCGGCAATATCAATAAAGCGCTTAATGGCGTTCATGCCGTGCCAGAATACCGCCGCCTGCAGCAGCCACATAATACCGAAGCAGATCCAGCCGAGCAGCGACAGCCCCAGCCAGGAAGATTGCGTCAGCGGCGAGAGCGCAGGCCAGAATTTTAATAACACCAGCATCAGCGCATTGGAAGCCAGCCAGGTTTGAATGCCATACCAGGCGAAGGCGATCAATCCCCGGATCACCGCAGGAATATTGGCGCCAAACACGCCGAATGCCTGCCGACAGATCACCGCATAGGGAACGCCCGCTATCTGGCTCGGTTTTGCCACCAGATTGGCGCACAGTTGTACGATACAAATTCCCGCCAGCAAACAGATCAGGACCTGCCAGCTCGCCAGCCCCAGCGTAAAGAAGCTGGCCGCCACCACATAGCCGCCCATGCTGTGCACATCTGACATCCAGAAAGAGAAAATGTTGTACCAGCTCCAGCTCTGCTGTGGGACAGGAGCAAGATCCTCATTGGTCAGGCGCGGACTGTACTCCGCATCGCTGCGAGCCGTTGGAGAAACGCTGGAATAATTTGGCATGAAACCTGCTCCTCTTTGAAAGGGTAACGGAGAAACCTTGTGTATCAGCATCTGCAGGATTCAGGCCAAAAGTTAAATCTTGTATATAAGGCCGCCGCGCCGGACAGGAGGTTTTGTATACAACCCTCGCCAACGGAGTAGGTAATGAAGCATGAAACCGGCCAGAAAACGGCCTCAGACCTGACGGATAACCATGAACCGGTCTATCAGGCGTTACTGACCGCGATTGTGGAACATCAGTTACCGCCCGGCAGCCGCTTACCGGAAGAGGCGCTGGCTGAAGTGTTTGGCATCAGCCGCACCGGCATTCGTAAAGTGCTACAGCGCCTCGCGGCAGTGCAAATGATCAGGTTAACGCCCGGGCGTGGTGCGCAGGTCGCTGCGCCCGATGCGCAAGAGGCGCGGGATATTTTCCATACCCGTTCGTTGATTGAATGCGCCAATCTGCCTGCGGTGAGCGCGCGCTGTCAGCCGCCGCATCTGGCGGCGCTTGAGCAACTGCTGGATAAAGAGCGTCAGGCATATCGGCAGCATAACGGATCGGCGGCGATTCGCCTTTCCGCCGCTTTTCATATTCAGCTACAGACGATTTCCGGCAATCAGGTACTCACGGAGCTGGTAACGCGATTGACGCAGCGCTCGTCGCTGGTGATTGCCGTCTGGGGCGCGCCCTGGCAACAGGGATGCCGCTGCGATCACCACCACAGGCTGGTGGACTATTTGCGTACCAGACAGCTAACGCAGCTGACGGACGCAATGCGGCAACATTTCGATCATATCCTTACATCACTGCGCTTTGAGCGCGGCGGTGACGTCCTGCCCAATTTTTCTCTGCTGTTTGCCCATAAAGGAGCGCCACAAAAATGAGTTCCCTCTGTATACAGGTCATCAACCCCAACACTACCCAGTCAATGACCGACACCATTGCCCGCGCCGCCCGTACTGCGGCCGCACCGACAACGGAAATTATTGCCGTTTCGCCGACGCAGGGCGTGCCGTCGATTGAAGGGCATGCCGATGAGGCGATCGCCGCGCTCGGCGTGCTGGAGCAGGTGAAGCGGGGACGCGAGCAGGGCGTCGATGGGCACGTTATCGCCTGCTTTGGCGATCCTGGCCTGCTGGCGGCGCGTGAACTGACCAACGGGCCGGTTATTGGCATTGCTGAAGCGGCGATGCATATGGCGACGCTGGTGGCGACACGTTTCTCCGTGGTCACTACGCTGCCGCGGACGCTGGTCATCGCCCGCCATCTGGTGCGGCAGTATGGCTTTACGCATCACTGCGCCGCGCTGCATGCGATCGATCTGCCGGTCCTGGCGCTGGAAGAGAGTAGCGGTCTGGCGCAGGAAAAGGTGCGCAGCTGCTGTCTGCAGGCGCAGCGTGAGGATGGCTGCGGTGCGATAGTGCTGGGCTGCGGCGGGATGGCGACGCTGGCGCGCGATCTGACGCAGGAATTAGGCCTGCCTGTTATTGATGGCGTGGGCGCGGCGGTAAAGATGGTGGAGTCGCTGGTGTCGTTGGGGTTAGGCACCAGCAAATATGGCGATTTAGCGTTTCCACGTGAAAAAAAGATAACGGGTGCTTTCCAGCACCTAAACTAACGGAAATCATCTGCTCAAGAAAGGAGCCAGTGAATGAGTCAGTCCCCTGAGAAGAAAGAATACAGCTTCAATAAAAGCTATCCGCGCGATCTGCGTGGCTATGCCGGTCATCCACCGCATGCCGCCTGGCCCGGCGAAGCACGGATTGCGGTCCAGTTTGTGCTCAACTATGAAGAGGGCGCAGAAAATAACGTTCTGCATGGCGATGCCGGCTCTGAGCAGTTTTTATCCGATATTATCGGTGCGGCCAGCTATCCTGACCGCCATATGTCGATGGACTCGCTGTATGAATATGGTTCGCGCGCGGGGTTCTGGCGGATTCATCAGGAATTTCAAAAGCGCGGTCTGCCGCTAACGGTATTTGGCGTGGCGATGGCGCTGGCGCGTCATCCGGAGATAGTACAGGCAATCGCCGATGCGCAATATGATGTTGTCAGCCACGGCTGGCGCTGGATCCACTATCAGTCGATGGATGCGAAAACCGAGCGTCAGCATATCCAGCAGGCGGTGGATGTGCTGATGGATCTGTTTGGTAAAGCGCCCACCGGCTGGTATACCGGGCGCGACAGTCCAAATACGCGCCGGCTGGTGGTGGAGCAGGGCGGATTCAGCTACGACAGCGACAATTACGGCGATGATTTGCCGTTCTGGACGCGCGTCACCTGTCAGGACGGCACGGTCAAACCGCATCTGATTATTCCCTACTCGCTGGAAACCAACGATATGCGTTTTGCCACGCCGCAGGGGTTTAACACCGCCGGGCATTTTTACACCTACCTGAAAGACAGCTTTGACGTGCTGTATGAAGAGGGTGAAACCGCGCCGAAAATGATGTCGGTAGGGATGCACTGCCGCCTGCTGGGAAGGCCGGGTCGCTTCCGTGCGCTGACCCGTTTCCTGGATTATATTCAGCAGCATGAACGGGTTTGGATTTGCACTCGCCAGCAAATTGCCGATCACTGGATCAAACATCATCCGGTGCCGGAAGCCTGACGCGGCTGCCTGATCTGCCGCAAGCGCATCAGGCGCCCGCGGCTTTTTATTGTCCTTCCAGCAGGCTGACCTGTGCGGCAACGATCTGCCAGCCCTGCGGCAGGCGTACCCAGCTTTGCTGCTGTCGGCCAGGACGCTCGCTGCCGGGACGGGTAAATTCGGTGCTGCAGACGGCAAAGTCAGTGCCAAAGGTGGTAATGACCGTATTGCGCAACTGGCGATATAAACCGGCGCTGGGGCGCGCGGCCCGAAATGCGCGAATCGCTTCAATGCCGTACAGATTCTCTCCGGCTCCCAGACGCACCGTGCGATCGTCATGCCAGAACAGCGCATCCAGCTCCGCAATGTCATTGCTAATCAGCGCCTGCTCATAGCGCTGAAAGGCTTCTGCCACTTCCGCTACCACAGCTGGCAGATTAATTTCGTTATTGTTCATACCATTAACTCCCTGACATAGCCGCCGTACCATCGGGCATTTCCTGCTGCGCTGCCGTAGCCACGGTAATTCCCATCTGCTCCAGCGCGCGGGCAGCCCGCAGGCAGTTTGCCTCCTGAAAAGGCGCGGCGATCAGCTGTAAACCAATCGGCAGACCGCTGGCGGTGCGTAACGGTACGGTGGTCACCGGCAGGCCAAGGAAAGAGATCGGCTGCGTCAATATTCCCATACTGGCGCGCACCGGCAGCGTTTGATCATTAATCTGCATGGTTTCCTGACCGATAAGCGTGGCGCTGCAGGGGGTAGCAGGCGCAATCAGCACATCAAAATCATCAAACAGCGTCAGCACCTTTTGCTGGAAATAACGGCGGAAGCGCTGGGCCTGCAGATACCAGGCGGAGGGCAGCATGGCGCCTGCCAGTAATCGTTCGCGCGACAGCGGTTCAAAGCGTTCAGGCTGGTTGCGTAACGCTGGTAAATAGCGATTGCCGCCCTCTGCGGCAGTAATAATAAACGCTGAAGCGCGGGCAAGATCCATCTCCTCCAGCTCCAGCAGTTCGTGGGCCTCCAGCGCGTGCGCGGCCGTGGCGACTGCCTGCTGCGCATCGTCATTGCTGAATCGTTGAAAATAGCCGCCGAGTACCGCACAGCGTAGCCCTTCCAGCCCTTGCTCCAGCTGCCTCAGCGCGGGCTGAGCCGCAACCTTTGCCTGAAAGGTGTCTTCCGCATCCAGTCCCTGCAGGGCATCATAGACACGGGTTAAATCTTCGCAGCTGCGCGCGAAAGGGCCGATATGATCGAGGCTGGCGACAAAGGGATGAGTGCCGTGGCGCGACAGGCGGCCAAAGGTGGGCTTCAGGCCGAAAATGCCGCACAGCGAAGCGGGCACGCGAATTGAACCGTTGGTATCGCTGCCAAGAGAAAAATGCACCAGTCCGGCCGCCACGGCCGCCGCCGATCCGCCGGACGAACCGCCAGCGATACGTTGCAGATCGTGAGGATTGCGCGTCGCGCCGTAGTGGCTGTTTTCGGTAGTAAAGCCGTAGGCGTAAGCATCCATATTCAGCATGCCGCTCAGCAGCGCACCCGCCTGGCTAAGCCGGTCTACTGCCCAGGCATCGCGTTCGGCAGGCGGCCGATCGCTGAACAGGCTGGCTCCGGCCAGCGTGCGCTGACCCGCTACGTCAAACAGGTTTTTTGCCGCCCAGGGCACGCCTGCCAGCGGCAGCAGCGGCTGGTCTTCGCGTCGTAAACGATCAAGGCGATCTGCCTGCTGGCGCATACGATCGGCAACGATCGTGGTCCAGGCGTTAAGGCGCGGATTTTGCTGCTCAATGGCGGCTAATGTTGCTTCAACAATTTCTCGGGCACTCAGCTCGCCCTTTCGCAGCGCCTGCTGCAGTTGAGTAATGGAAAGTTCACTCAATCTCATGCCTGATACACTCCCGCAACGTCCAGCCGATCATCCAGCGGGAAATCCATCAGCGGTTCGGCCATCTGTGCGATGCGGGTAAACTGCAGCAGCAGCTCGGCGCGCCGCGCCTCATCCAGCTCAATATCCAGTATCGCCGTCATCTGATCCAGATAAGTCGTCCAGTCGTTTGCCATCATTTTCCTCCTGTCAGAAACCTGCCGCGCTGCCGTTGCTGCGCGGATCGAATGCGCCTTCCAGCATGCCGTTGGTATGACGTACAATCGCGCCAGCGTGACCGACCGCTTCGCTAAAATCGGGCAGCGTATCTGTTTGATGACCCAACGCCGCCAGCCGGGCCAGCGTATCGGCGCTGAAGCGGCCCTCCAGTTTCAGGGTGTCTGAGGCGTCACCCCAGGTGCGGCCCAGCAGCCAGCGCGGCGCGCTTACCGCCTCCTGAAGCGGCATGCCCTGAATCACATGACGGGTAAATATCGCTGCCTGGGTTTGCGGCTGGCCGTCGCCGCCCATCGAACCGTAAACCATTACGCGTCCATCTTTCAGACGGGCAGCGGCGGGGTTAAGCGTATGAAACGGCTGTTTGCCGGGCAGCAGCGACAGCAAATGGTGCGGATCCAGGCTGAATGCCGCGCCACGGTTCTGCCAGACGATGCCGGTATCCGGCAGCACTACGCCGCTGCCAAACTCATGATAAATACTCTGTATAAAGGAGACCGCCAGGCCGCTGCTGTCCATAACGCCCATCCAGACGGTATCGCCAGGCCCGCGTCCGCTTCCCCAGGGCGCTGCGCGCTGCGGATTGATTTGTTGCGCGCGGGTCGCCAGCAGACCACTTTCCAGCAGCTGCTGCATCTCTTCACGCATATGCAGCGGGTCAGTGATATAACGGTCGCGCAGGGCAAAAGCCTGTTTTGTTGCCTCGACAATACAATGAATTGTCTGCACCTCATCGGCTTCCGCCATGTTCAGGCAGTCGGTAATGCCGAGGATCGCCAGCGAAACCAGCCCCTGAGTTGGCGGTGCCATGTTGTAAATATCACCGTGCTGATGGGCCAGGTGCAGCGGCCTGCGGCGTTTTGCCCGATGGCGCTGTAAATCTTCCAGCACGATCGGCATTTCCAGCTGTTTCATGCTCTGCGCCAGTCGATGCGCCAGCGGGCCGCGATAAAAGCTATCCAGCCCGTTTTCACACAGTTCTGAGAGCGTCCCGGCCAGCGCCAGTTGGGTAAAGCGGCTACCGTGACGCGGCGGTGCACCGTCGGGCAGAAAAGTGGCGGCGAAGCCGGGCTGACAGGCCAGCTCCTGCTGTTTGGCGTGGGTGGCCGCAGCCTGGGAGGCGGTTACCGGAATGCCGTCGGTGGCATAGCGAATCGCATCGCGCAACAGGCGCGGCAGCGGCAGCGAAGCGCCGTCATATTCCTGCGCAAGCGTAAGCGCTTCCGACCAGCCGCTCACGGTGCCTGCCACGGTCAGCGCCGCTTTGGGGCCACGATGAGGAATATATGGCAGCCCCTGATAAAAGTCGG
This sequence comes from Pantoea sp. FN0302, assembly GCF_050113775.1. Lineage (NCBI taxonomy): Bacteria > Pseudomonadati > Pseudomonadota > Gammaproteobacteria > Enterobacterales > Erwiniaceae > Pantoea > Pantoea sp. FN0302. Next base: position 2,245,747 of record NZ_JBNJSM010000001.1, on the reverse strand, counting down.
GATGGGCCAGAGAACCGGCAGCGCCGCTGGCGTCAATGGCGATGGGATCGCCCTGCGGCGGCATAATCAACCAGAAGCCGTCACCGCCCAGACCGTTCATATGTGGATAGACCACCGCAATCGTCGCGGCGGCGGCGACCATCGCTTCGATCGCGTTACCGCCTTCGCGCAGCACCGCCAGTGCGCTTTCGCTGGCAAGATGATGCGGCGTGACCACCATTCCCTGAGGCGCCATATTACTTTGGATCATTGCGTATCCTTATTTGCTTCAGACAAAAACATCAAGCAAGAGCTGTTCCAGGTTTGGCAGGGCAGAGAGTGGATCGATTTATGCTATGTTCAGCTGAAACAAAAGTTACAGGGAAATTTATGAAGCAGCTTGATGAACGGCTCCGGCAACATTACGTTCAGCTTTCGCCGCAGGAGCAGCGCATTGCCGATTTTGTTTTTGACCATTTTGACGATTTAATCAGCTATAACAGCGCCGAGCTGGCACGCCTGAGCGGAGTCTCGAAAGCCACCGTCAGCCGTCTGTTCCGGCGGCTCGGCTATGAGAAATACAAGGATATGCGCGATGAGCTGCGGACTCTGCGCCAGAGCGGCATGCCGCTTACCGATAATCGCGATGCGGTGCAGGGCAACACGCTGCTGTCGCGTCACTATAAACAGGAGATCGCTAATCTGACGCAGTGGGTCAACAGTATCGATCCGCAGTGCTTTAGCGAGATTATTGCGGCGCTGGGACAGGCGCAACGTATCTTTATTATCGGAATGCGCAACGGCTGGCCGGTGGCGCTGCATCTGCGTCAGCAGCTGTTACAGGCGCGTGCGCAGGTACATATTCTGCCGCAGCCCGGCCAAACGCTTGGTGAAGAACTGGTGGATATCAGCGCGGACGATCTGGTGATTGGCGTTGCCTTCCGGCGGCGTCCGCGCATTATGAAATCTTTACTGCTACAGCTCCAGCAGCAGGCGGTGCCGGTGGTATTGCTTTGCGAGCCACAGGCGCAGTCGATTATTCCACTGGCACGCTGGCCGCTTTGTACCCCGCTTGACAGTGTTTCCGCCTTTGACAGCTATTCCGCCGCCATGAGTCTGGTTAATCTGTTGGCCAATGCGTTACTGCATGAAGGGCTGGCGCAGGGACGTCAGCGTATTCACGCTATTGCCGATCTTTACCAGCAGCTGGATGAGCTGGAACAGCGTTAATGGGGCACCAGTTTGGTGCTTTGCGCCTTTACAGCACACTCCATTTATCTCTCTGCTCTTTTGAGGACGGTCTGTTAAACGGGCCGTTTTACGCTTTTTATCTCCTTAATTCCTCTGTTCTGCACCTGGCACATTAGTTGCAAAAAGCTTTTTGACGAATCTTTTGTTGCAACGCTTCACTCCGGGGCAAAGCAGATATGAAAAAAGTATCCATGATCATGATGGGCGCGGCATTGATGTTCACGCAGTTGGGCAGCGCGCTGGCGTGGTAGATGCTGGAGAAAGTGGGTCTGGGCGATCGCATCGACAACTACCCATCGAATCTCTCTGGCGGCGGAGGGGATGACACCGATCCTGGTAACGCATGAAATGAATTTCGCCCGCGAAGTGGGCGACCGCGTGGTGTTTATGCACCAGGGGCGCATCTGGGAGCAGGGCGAGAGTAAAGCGCTGTTTGCCAGCCCACAGACAGCGGAGCTGAAACAGTTTATCTCTTCGGTTCGCGGACTTAACTGATAAGGAACAACGCATGGATATCTCACAATTCGAACAAATCAATCCGCCGCCGCGCCTGCTGATGGGACCTGGCCCCATCAACGCCGATCCGCGCGTGCTGCGTGCGATGTCGACTCAGCTGATTGGGCAGTACGATCCGGCGATGACGCATTACATGAATGAAGTGATGACGCTTTATCGCGGCGTTTTCCGCACTGAAAACCGCTGGACGATGCTGATTGACGGCACCTCGCGCGCCGGTATCGAGGCGATCCTGCTGTCGGCGATCCGTCCCGGCGATAAGGTGCTGGTGCCGGTGTTTGGCCGCTTTGGTCATCTGCTTTGTGAGATTGCGCGTCGCTGCCGCGCCGAAGTGCATGTCATTGAAGTGCCGTGGGGCGAAGTTTTTACGCCTGACCAGATTGAAGATGCCATCAGGCGTGTGCGCCCGCGTCTGCTGCTGACGGTGCAGGGCGATACGTCAACCACAATGCTGCAGCCGCTGGCGGAGCTGGGCGCGATTTGTCGGCGCTACGACGTGCTGTTTTACACCGACGCCACCGCCTCGCTGGGCGGCAATGCGCTGGAAAGCGATGCCTGGGGACTGGATGCGGTATCCGCCGGGATGCAGAAATGTCTGGGCGGCCCTTCCGGCACTGCGCCGATCACGCTCAGCGCGCGCATGGAAGAGGTGATCCGCAGGCGTAAACGCGTGGAGGAAGGCATCCGCACCGCTGAGCATCAGGATGGCGACGATCAGATGATCTGGTCCAACTATTTCGACCTCGGCATGATTATGGATTACTGGGGACCGGAGCGGCTGAATCATCATACCGAAGCAACCACTGCGCTGTTTGGCGCGCGCGAATGTGCCCGTTTAATTCTGCAGGAAGGGCTGGATAACACCATTGCGCGCCACCGGCTGCATGGTGAAGCGATGCTGACCGGTATCCAGGCGATGGGACTGGAGGTGTTCGGCGATGTGCGTCACAAGATGAACAATGTGCTGGGGGTCATGATCCCGGCGGGTATCAACGGCGAGCAGGTGCGGAAACTGATGCTGGAAGATTTCGCCATTGAAATCGGCACCTCGTTTGGCCCGCTGATCGGTAAAGTCTGGCGCATCGGCACCATGGGCTATAACGCACGTAAAGATTGCGTTATGCAGACGCTGAGCGCGCTGGAAGCGGTACTAAATCACCTTGGATTTAAAACCGTACAGGGCGCGGCGCTGCAGGCGGCATGGGACTGCTATAACCGTGAGGGCCGCCTGTGAATCCATCGATGAACCTCAGTGAGGCGGAGCGGGCTGCCGCCCGCGTAATGGCTCGCTGCGATGCGCTGGCGCAGATCAGCGAAAGCCCGGATGGTCTGACGCGGGTCTATCTGTCGCCTGAACATTTGCAGGTTAACGCGCTCGTCGGCGAGTGGATGCGGGCAGCAGGCATGCGTGTCTGGCAGGATGCGGTGGGCAACATTTGTGGCCGTTATGAAGGGGCAGAGCCTGGCGCACAGGCGCTGCTGCTTGGCTCTCATCTGGATACGGTGCGCAATGCCGGGCGCTATGACGGCATGCTGGGAGTGCTGAGCGCCATTGAAATCGTCAGCTGGCTGCATCAGCTGCAGCGCCGCCTGTCGCTGGCGATTGAGGTAGTCGGCTTTGGCGATGAAGAGGGCACCCGCTTCGGCATCACGCTGCTGGGCAGCAGGGGGCTTACCGGCAGCTGGCCGGAAAGCTGGTCCGCCGTAGCCGACGGCAACTCAATTACCGTTGCGCAGGCTCTGAAAGATGTCGGACTGGATATCGCCAATATTGGCAAAGCCGCACGTGCGCCAGAAGAGATCGCCGCCTATCTCGAACTGCATATTGAGCAGGGGCCCTGTCTGGAGCAGGCCGATCTGGCGCTGGGCGTGGTAACAGCAATTAACGGTGCGCGTCGGCTGAGCTGCCGCTTTCAGGGCGAGGCGGGTCATGCCGGAACCGTGCCGATGGCACAGCGTAAAGATGCGCTGGCCGCCGCCGCCGAATGGATTGTTGATATTGAACAGATGACCCGCCGCTACGGACAGCAACGCGTCGCCACCGTTGGCACGCTACAGTGCACCTCCGGCGCGGTGAACGTGATCCCTGGCGAGGTGGAGCTGTCGCTGGATATTCGCGGTCCTGACGACGCGCAACTGACGGCGCTGCTGGTGGATCTGCTGGCGCAGGGCGAGGCGATAGCGCGGCGGCGCGGCGTAACATTTCACTCCACGGAATACTATGCAATCAACGCCACGCGCTGTGACTCTCAGCTGCAGCGGGCGTTAAGCGATGCGGTAGCTCAGGTGCAGGGACGTTCGCTTTCTCTCCCCAGCGGAGCCGGTCACGACGCTATCGCTATTGCTGAGCGCTGGCCGGTCGGCATGCTGTTTGTACGCTGCGCCGGTGGTATTAGCCATCATCCGGCAGAAGCGGTCACTCAACCGGACGTGGCTCAGGCTGTACAGGCTGCGCTGCTGACGGTAGAGCGTTTCGCCGCCAGTTTTACGCCGCTGGCGATGCCGAGCCGGGAGGTTGTCTGATGAAGCTTGCCGGTTTTAATCAACTTCCTCCTGAGCAGGCGCAGGCTGTGCTGGCCCATTGCGTGGCGATTAAACGCTGGCAGCAGGCGATGGTTGCGGCGCGTCCTTATGCCTCGCTGGGGGCGCTCTGTCAGCAGGCGCGTCTGCTGGCGCAAGAGTGGGGAGAAGCGGATTTTGTGCAGGCGCTGGCGGCGCATCCGCGCATTGGCGAGCGTGCCTGTGGAGAGCATAAAGAGGCGGCGTTATCGCGGCAGGAGCAGGCTGCGGTTGGCGAAGACGCTGAGCTCAGGCAGGCGCTGCGCATTGCCAATCAGGATTATGAGCAGCGCTTTGGCCATCTGTTTTTGATTCGTGCTAAAGGCCGCAGCGGCCAGGAGATGCTGGCTGAACTGCGGCGGCGTCTGGCGAATACGCCAGCGCAGGAGCTGGAGGAAGCGTTAGGCCAGCTGCATGAAATTACGCTGTTGCGTTTACAGGAGAGCATTATATGAGTGCCATATCCACCCATATTCTTGATACCGCGCTGGGTACTCCGGCAGCGGCAGTTAGCGTGACGCTGGAACAGTGCAGTACGGAAGGATGGCTGACGTTAACAGCGGCAAAAACCGATGCCGATGGCCGCATCAAAAGCTTGTCGGCTGAACCGCTTACGCCTGGTCACTATCGCCTGACGGCAGAGATTGGCGACTATTTTGCCGGTAGCGGGCGTGATGCGCTGTATGTCAGTGCGCAGATCGATTTTGTTATCGCTCAGGCGGGCAGTCACTATCATTTGCCTTTTCTGATTTCCCCCTGGTCCTGGTCAACCTATCGCGGTAGCTGAGCGGTCGCGTTGATTTCCTTCCTCTCCGGTGATGTGCCGGTCCGCAACTGCAAAAGGTGTCACGATGAATGAGAATCGCGTCAGGCCTGAAGATGTGCGTTATCCGCTGGGTAAGACTTTCGCCTGGGGAATGCAGCATGTGTTAACGATGTACGGCGGGATTATTGCGCCGCCGTTGATTATCGGCAGCGCTGCCGGGCTTTCAGCAACGGATATCGGCCTGCTGATTACTGCCGCGCTGTTTGTTAGCGGCGTGGCAACACTGTTGCAGTCGCTGGGATTACCTGGTTTCGGCGCGCGTCTGCCGCTGGTGCAGGGCGTCTCTTTTGCCAGCGTTTCCACGCTGGTGGGGATCGCTTCCGGCTCTGGTGGGTTACCGGTGGTTGCCGGTGCGATTATCGGTTCGGCGCTGTTCGGGCTGTTGATCGCGCCCTTTTTCGCGCATGTGATCCGCTTTTTTCCCCCGCTGGTGACCGGCACGGTAATCACGGTAATTGGTCTGTCGCTGATGCCGGTAGCGGCACGCTGGGCGATGGGTGGCAATACAAAAGCGCCGGACTGGGGTTCGCCGCAGAATATAGGGCTGGCGGCGCTGACGCTGGCATTGGTTTTGCTGTTAAGCAAGGTGGCGCGTGGCGGGCTAAAGCGTCTGGCGGTGCTGGTGGCGATGGCGCTGGGTACGCTACTGGCAGCGGCGGTGGGCAAGGCGGATTTTTCCAGAGTAATGAGCGGAGATCTGTTCGCGCTGCCGGGCGTGTTGAGTTTTGGTCTGCCGCAGTTTGATTTGGCGGCCATCTTATCGATGGTGTTGATTGTGCTGGTATTGCTGACGGAAACCACCGCCGGGCTGGTGGCGATAGGGGAGATTGTCGGGACGCCGGTTGATGAGAAGCGTATCGCGCGCGGTTTGCGGGCCGATATGTTAACCAGCGCGCTGTCGCCGCTGTTTAATTCGTTTCCGCAGAGCGCCTTTGCCCAGAATATCGGGCTGGTGGCAATGACCGGTATCAAGAGCCGGTTTGTGGTAGCGGCGGGCGGCGTGATTTTGATTTTGCTCGGTTTGCTGCCGGTGCTGGGCAGAGTGATTGCGGCCATTCCGATGCCGGTGTTGGGCGGGGCAGGCGTGGTGTTGTTTGGTACGGTTGCCGCCAGCGGGATCCGCACGCTGGCGAAGGTGGATTATAAGGATAATATGAATTTAGTGATTGTCGCCACCGCCATCGCTTTCGGCACGATTCCGGTGGTGATGCCGGGCTTTTACGATCGTTTTCCGGGCTGGGTGCAGACGCTTCTGCACTCCGGTATTAGCGCTGCCTGCCTGGTTTCTGTGCTACTGAATGCATTGTTTAATCCGCTGCCGAAAAGGCTGGCGGTGGCGGATCGGGGTTGAGTCGTCTGCTCGCCGCTCTCCATGCTGCTGAGCCGCCTGTTTGATACGTGTTCCCTCAGCTAAAAAGCCGGGCAAAAGGGGAAAGGGTCAGCAGATTAATCTGCAACTGGCTGTGCATTAGCATCACCACCAGAATCAGCGCGGTGCAAACCATCTGTGTAATTACCGCCTTATGCAGACGAGAAACAGACGCCTGCCAGCCCTCATCTCCAGGCTGCAATGTCGCCAGCGCATCATTAGCCGGATCGCGCAAACGCTTCTCCGCCAGGGAGTCCAGCACAAAAATCGCTACGCTAAGTAAAAACCACAGTTGAAAAACACGGTGCCAATCCAGCAGCCAAAACATCACCGTTCCGCTCAGCATTAATACCCAACCGGCAATATTGTAATATCTGTCGGTAGCATCCAACCCGCGAAGCAAAATGGCCTGATTTTGGGGCTGACCGCGCTTCAAATGCGCAGACATCCACGGGGCGAAAAGCAATGGTCCGGTTGCCGCTACGGCAGCCAGGGCATGAACCAGTTTGATAACGTCATAACTCAACTCTTTTTCCTCCAGTAATAACAGCAATAAGCCATAATTTACTGGAGTCTAAGGGCACCCAGGAATGTTCAAAAAAACCATTTTACTGATTAAGACAGACAGAATTTATTTATCAGACTTGTATAAAAAGTGGGACTGTAATTGTTTGCGCACCTTGCCTGGGCAGGTATTGGCTACGCGCCGAAACCAGTGGCCAAATGAATCGCTGGATGAAAATCCCAGCATTAACGACAGGCGATCGTTTGAGGCACCATTTGCCAGCCCCTGCCACGCTACGGCCAACAACAGACGATTACACCATTCCGTATAACGCAGGCCTGTCTCTTTACGAAATAAGCGGGCCAGAGTACGCTCCGTCGCGCCGACGCGTTTTCCCCACTCGGCCAGACCCAGACGCTGAGTGGGATCGGCTATCAAGCTATCGGTCACCTTCTTCAGCCGCGCATCTTGCGGCAAAGGCAGCGTCAGATTACTGTCGGGTTTTTCTTCGATCTCTTCAAACAACATCTGCAACATGCTATTACGACGCTTTTCAGAAAGCGGCATGCTGCTGTCAGCCAGCCGCTCACACAGAGCTGAAATCAAAAAAGAAGCGTCAAACAGCTTTAGATGGGATGTAAAGGAATGGCACAGTGCCGGAGCAATATACAGTACCGTCAGATCAACGCGATTATAAGCCTGCCCCCAGTGCATGGTATCGGGCGGTATCCATACCGCCATGCCCGGTTTCATCAACCAATGCTGATCGGGTGTGTGACCATGCAGAACGCCACGTTTTACCAGTACAAACTGACCGAGCGGATGACGGTGGGGAACATTCTCCTCCACCGCAATATGTTCCAGAACACGCTCTATTACCAGAGCATCATAGTCTAAGGTTGCTGATTTCATCTGTTGCCTGTCATGCTTATCTGGCCGGATAAGCGCGGGGTAAAAAACGGGTAAAAAGCAACCCTACCAGCATAGTTACCCCAAGAATAATAAAGCAAATCTGGAAAGCGTAAACGCCGCTAAGCTGCAGTTGCACCGTCGCCAGCACGTTGACGCCCAGCGCCGCTCCCAGATTCCGCAAAAATTGTACGGTTGCGGTCCAGGTTCCCAACTGTTCCGCCGGCGCCGCGTTCTGTGCCAGCACCAGCGTCGTGGTAGCGGTTAAGCCCATTCCCAGCCCGATAAGCAACAGCGCCAGCGCCATCGGCAACGTGTTTAATCTTCCTATGGCTGGAATCATCAGCAGGGCACCGAAGGTTAACAACAGCATGCCGTAAAAGGCCATTCGTCGATAGCCGATGATTGCCAGTTTGCCGCCGCAAAAGGCAGCGCCTGCTACCCATCCCAGCGCGGCCAGCATAATCAGCAGGCCCGTTGATATCCCTGCGCCAGCATGATGATTCATTGCTAGCGGCAGCAGCGTTACCGAGGCATAAAGTCCGGCGCTGGAAAGCAGCACCAGCATCATGACGGCAAACAGGTCACGATGATTAAAAAAGGGTAAAGGCACCGGGCTGCTGGCTGGCCGCTGACGCACGCGCGCGATCAACATCAGTAATGCCAGCGCCAGCGCTGCGCCCAGCATTCCTGTTATTCCCGGCAATGCCATCGAACCAGAAACCAACAGCAGTAGGCTGCAGGTGAATATAATCAAGGCCAGCTGCGCCCAGCCATCCAGTGGCGCTTTAGCGGCACCCTTGCTTACGCCGGGGGTCATAAACAGCAGTAGCAGGGCTACCAGACCCACGGGGATATTGAGCCAAAAAATAGCGCGCCAGCCGAGCGTGGCGGAAAGCAGGCTGCCGAGCAGCGGTCCCGCTACCGCGGCCAACCCCCACACGCCGCTCAGCATCCCCTGCATTTTTCCGCGTCTGCTGGCATCAAATAGCGCCGCCAACAGGGCGTAAGAAAGTACAATAATGCCGCCCGCGCCGATGCCCTGTAGCGCTCGTGCCAGGATCAATAGCGGCATGGTTGGGCTCAGCGCAGCCAGCACGGAGGCGGCCAGAAACAACAGCAGGCACGCTTTAAGCGTGACGGAAACGCCCAGCTTGTCGCCGCATGCGCCTGCCAAAGGCGCAAACAGGGCTACCGGCAATAAAAAGGCGGACATCACCCATGGATAGAGCGTTGGATGACCCAACTGCCCGCTGATGGTCGGCAAAACGGTACTGACTATCGTGCTGTCCACTGCGGCCAGAAACAGGGCGGTGACAACTGCCGCGAAGGCAGGGCCGCTCTTGTTTGATAGCGCCGCTGCCGGCGCTAAAGTGGTTTCTTTCATCGTTGCCTCTATCAATATGCGGTATGAACCCGTGACGCATGAGAGAATTGCTGCACAATCGCTGCCGTTTCCCCCTTCATACAGTCATCCTGTTTCACAAGAACTTATTCCAGCCCCGTTTCACAGAGGGATAACCATGAAAATGTTAAATTACTTTTATGTAGTAGAGGATGTTCAAAGATGACCAGATATCGAACAGAACCGACAAAAAGAGGAGAGAGGTGAAAAAATTAAAAAGAGCTTATTTGTAAGGCAGGGATGTAACTTTTCTAGAAAGGCGCTGATAAAATCAGTGACAATACAACAGGATTTGCTGTGTATTGAGCTGGTCTCTTTGCAGGACTGACCAGCCCACCCAATACTTAACGCCAGTCAAACGCGTCGGCATCGCGCCAGGCGGGGAAGCGTTCGCGATATGACCGTAGCTCCTCCAGCGATAGCTCAGCATGTAACACTGCTGGCTGATGCGCTTCGCCACGGCCCAGAATAATGCCCTGCGGCGAAATAATCTGGCTATCGCCACTGTAGCGCAGCGATTTGCCATCTTCACCCACGCGGTTGCAGCCAGCAACGTAAGCCTGGTTTTCAATCGCGCGCGCCATCAGCAGCGCCTGCCAGTGATGAGCACGCGCCTCCGGCCAGTTTGCGACATACAGCGCCAGGTCGTAATCGTCGCGGTTACGGGAAAACACCGGGAAGCGCAGGTCATAGCAAACCTGCGGCAAAATACGCCAGCCGCGCCATTCCACGATCTCTCGCTGACTGCCTGCAACATAATAGTGATGCTCGTCGCCCATGCGAAACAGGTGGCGCTTGTCGTAATGGTGTACGCGGCCATCCGGCTCCACCAGCAGAAAACGATTTACCGCACCTTTTTCCGTTTGCAGCGCCGCACTGCCGCCCACCATAGCGTTAAGACGCCGCGCATGCTGATGCAGCCAGGCGACCACCCGATGCTGGGATAACGACTCACGCGCCGCTTCCATCGCAAAGCCGGTGGTAAACATCTCCGGCAGCACGATTAAATCGCACCCGGAAAGCGACGTCAGCAGCGTATCAAAATGGGCCAGATTGGCTTCGCCATCCATCCAGACCAGCGGTTGTTGTAACAGTGAAAGCGTTAAATTTGACACAGGCGCTCCGCAGCAGCCAGCAGGGTAGTTTCCTGCTTGGCAAAACAAAGACGAATCAAGCGATGAGGAAAGGCGTCGGCACAGAATACCGATAGCGGGATCGCCGCCACGCCGACTTCCTCTGTCAGCCAGCGACAGAAACTGACATCATCCAGATCGGATATTGCACTGTAATCCGCCAGCAGAAAGTAGGTGCCCTCGCAGGGCAGGATTTCAAAACGGCTACGGCTGAGCGCCTGAACAAAACTATCGCGGCGCGCCCGATAAAACGCAGGCAGATCGCGATAATGCTCTGGTTCGGCGCGCAGCATATCGGCCAGCGCCAGCTGAGCAGGCGTGTTCACGGCAAAGGTCAGATATTGATGCACTTTGCGGATCTCAGCGCTTAGCGCCGCTGGCGCAACGCAGTAGCCCACTTTCCAGCCGGTCATATGGTATGTCTTACCAAAAGAGGAGACGGCAATCGCCCGCTCGCGCAGTTGCGCATGCGCTAACACGCTGTGATGACCCTCGTCGGTGAAGCAGATATGTTCATATACCTCATCGCTCAGCACATAGATCTCTTCATCAGCAATGGCCTGCCACAGCGCGGCAAAGTCGCTCTGCTGCCAAACGGTGGCAGAAGGATTGTGCGGGGTATTCAGGATCACCAGCCGGGTTCGCGGCGACAGCAACTCACGAAACGCCTGCCAGTCAACGCGAAAGGCGGGTGGTTGCAGTGTCAGGCGCTTTATCACGCCGCCGGACAGCGTGACGGCGGGCGCATAGCTGTCATAGCTGGGATCAAAGCAGATCACCTCGTCACCAGGCCGCACCAGTGCAGTAATCGCAGCATATAACGCCTCGGTCGCGCCAGCGGTAATGGTAATGTCGGCGGTAGCGTCAGGGCGATGGCGGTAAAGTTCCGCCGTTTTATCGGCAATTGCTTCACGTAACGCCGCTACGCCGGTCATCGGCGCATACTGATTTGCGCCCTGGCTAACATGATGCGCCAGCCGCTGCTGCAAATAACGCGGGCCGTCAAAATCGGGAAAACCCTGCGAGAGATTAATCGCGTTGTGCTGCTGCGCCAGCGCGCTCATCTGGGTAAAAATGCTGGTGCCGAGCGACGGCAGCTTGCTTTGTGGGATCAACGGGTTAGAACGCATAAATAGCTCACCTTTCGTGCGGGTAGCGGCCCGATGTTACGGCTGTGTTGAGCCACTATAATCATGATGTTAGTATTTGGCAATCAAGATGGGTAGACGTCTAAAAGCAAAAATTTCCCGTAACGGCGAGGCCGATAAAAGGAGCGCAATGACCGTAACTCCACAACTGGCGCAGCTGGTGGCTGCCTGCCACTGGATTGGGCAACAGGGCTGGGCACCGGCGACCGGCGGCAATATGTCGATCCGTGCGGAGAGAGGATTATGCCTGCTCAGCGAATCTGGCAAGGACAAAGGCAGCCTGACCGCCGCCGATTTTATTGAAGTAGAGATCGCCAGCGGCCTGGCACCGTCAGGGCGCAAGCCCTCTGCGGAAACCGGCCTGCATACGCTTATCTATCGCCTGTTTCCGGAGGCGGGCGCGGTATTGCATACCCACAGCGTTAACAGCACCGTGCTGTCACGTATTGAAACAGGATCGGCGCTGCTGCTGCAGGGCTATGAAATGCAAAAGTCGCTGTCCGGTCAGCGCAGCCATCTGGATAGCGTAGCGATAGCGCTGTTTGATAACGATCAGAATATCAGCGCGCTGGCGGCACGTATTGAAGCCTGGGCGCAAACCAGGCCGCTGCGTTACGGTTTTCTGCTGCGCGGTCATGGCCTGACCTGCTGGGGCAGGGATGTGCAGGAGGCGCGTCGCCATCTGGAAGGGCTGGAGTTCCTGTTTAACTGTGAAATGCAACGTCGTTTGCTGGAGAGATAATGATCCGCGCAATTGTTACCGATATTGAAGGCACCACCAGCGACATTCGCTTCGTGCATAATGTTCTGTTTCCCTGGGCGCGTCAGCATCTGGCGGCGTATCTGCGTACTCATATGGCAGAACCGGCGGTGGCCGCTGCGTTGAACGATCTGCGTCAGGAGATCAACCAGCCGCAGGCGGATACCGAACAGCTGATTACCGTGCTGTATCGTTTTATGGATGAAGACCGTAAATCCACCGCATTGAAAGCGTTGCAGGGCATGATCTGGCGCAGCGGCTACCTTAACGGTGATTTTACCGGTCATCTCTATCCTGACGTATTGCCTGCGTTAAAGAACTGGCATGAACAGGGGATTTCCCTGTACGTTTATTCGTCTGGCTCGGTTGCTGCGCAAAAGCTGTTGTTCGGCTACAGCGATCACGGCGATATTACAGCGCTGTTCAGCGGTTATTTTGATACCCATGTCGGGGCCAAGCGTGAGGTCAGTGCTTATCAAAATATTGCCCGCCAGATTAATCTGCCTGCCAGCGAGCTGCTGTTCCTGTCTGATATTCGCCAGGAGCTGGATGCTGCGCAGCAGGCCGGTTGGTACACCCTGCAGTTGATTCGCGGCGAAGCGGATAATAAGAGTCTTCATCGCCAGGTAAACCGTTTTGATCAGATTAAGCTGGAGCTGTTTTCCTTATGAGTGAATTGACCATCTATACCGAAACAGAAACCACGGTGCCGGTGTGGCACAGCACCGATCCTGAGGCGATTCGCGAGCAGCTCAACGCGCGCGGTGTACGCTTTGAACGCTGGGAAGCCAACCGCGAATTAGGCGAAAACCCTGATGCGGAAACCGTGATTAATGCTTATCAGCATGCCATCGATCGACTGGTTGCGGAGAAGGGCTATCAAAGCTGGGATGTGATCAGCATGCGCGCCGATAATCCGCAAAAAGAGGCGCTGCGCAGTAAGTTTCTGGCGGAGCATACCCATGGTGAAGACGAAGTGCGCTTTTTTGTCGAAGGGGCCGGGCTGTTTTGCCTGCATCTGGAAGGGCGTGTCTACCAAATCCTGTGTGAGAAAAATGATCTGATCTCCGTACCGGCCGGTACACCGCACTGGTTTGATATGGGATCGACCCCGCATTTTACCGCGATCCGTATTTTCGATAACCCGGAAGGCTGGATCGCCAACTTCACCGGCGATCCGATTGCGGTTAGTTACCCGCGTCTACCCTGATTCTGGTTCATCGCGGCTGGAAATAACCGGCCGCCACCTCTTCAGGCGTTACCACGCCGCTATCCAACACCCAACCGCTGATTAATTCTGCTGGCGTCACGTCAAATGCCGGATTCCATACCTGCGCATTTTCCGGCGCCCACTGTAGCTGGCCAAAGCTGCCGGATACGCCAGTGACCTCGGAGGCGGCGCGCTGCTCAATCGGGATGGCGCTGCCGTTGGGGCAGTGCGGATCGAGTGTGGTATGCGGCGCGGCTACGTAAAAAGGGATGTGATGATAGCGCGCCAGCACCGCCAGACTATAGGTGCCGATTTTGTTAGCGACATCGCCGTTAGCGGCAATACGATCGGCACCGACCCAGATGGCGTCCACCTGTTTTTGCGCCATCAGCGCGGCCGCCATAGAATCGCAGATCAAACGATTGGGAATGCCCAGTTCGGTTAGTTCCCAGGCCGTCAGGCGGCCACCCTGTAATAGCGGGCGAGTTTCATCCACCCAGACCTGTTCGACTTTTCCCTGCTGAAAAGCCAGGGCGATAACGCCGATGGCGGTGCCAACGCCAGCGGTAGCCAGACCGCCGGTATTGCAGTGGGTTAAAATTCGGCTGCCGGGCGCTACCCGTTGGCTGCCCGCCTGAGCGATGCTGTCGCATAGCGCTTTATCTTCTTTCACCAGCCGCAGCGCTTCAGCGCTTAACGCATCAACGAAATTCTCCTGCAGCAGCGCCTGCTTCATCCTGTCCAGATTGTTCATCAGATTAACGGCAGTAGGACGCGCGGCGCGTAAGATCTCCAGCGCCTGCGTCAGCTGGTTTTTGGACATGCCATTTTCCGCCAGCAGCGCCAGCAGTAGACTGGCGGAGAGGCCAATTAATGGCGCACCGCGTACCCGCAGCGCATGAATATGGCTAACCAGCGCTTCCACGCTGCTCGCGTCCAGCCAGTTTTTTTGCTGCGGCAGAGCCTGCTGATCGAGGATCCACAGCTGGTTATCGCGCACCTGCAGGCTGGTGGTATGAAGAGTTTGCATAACAGTGAAATCCATGTTGCGTTAATGCAGCATATTGTGCCAACATGCGAAACGGAAGTATAGACGTCTGAACGGCTTTTACTACAGATTTGCAGAGGAAACGGATAATGTCGCAATACCGGACGTTCACTGCCGCCGATGCGGTGGAATATGCGCAGCGATTTGGTGGGCTAAGTGATGCATCTTCGCTGGTAACGGCTGAAGAGATTGGTGACGGTAACCTTAATCTGGTATTTAAAATCTTTGATCGCGACGGCATCAGTCGCGTTGTGGTAAAGCAGGCGCTGCCCTGGGTGCGCTGCGTTGGCGAGTCCTGGCCGCTGACACTGGAGCGTGCGCGGCTGGAAGCGGAAACACTCACGGAACATTATCGGCACTGCCCGCAGCATACGGTAAAAGTGTTGCATTACGATGCTGAGCTGGCGGTGATGGTGATGGAAGATCTCTCCAGCTATCGTATCTGGCGCGGTGAGCTGGTACAGGGACGCTACTATCCGCAGGCGACGCGTCAGCTGGGTGAATATCTGGCGCAAACGCTGTTTCATACCTCCGATTTTTACCTGCATCCTCATGAGAAAAAGGCGCGGGTTATCCGTTTTACTAATCCTGAAATGTGTGAAATCACTGAGGATCTCTTTTTTACCGATCCCTATGAAGATCATCCGCGCAACGATTACCCGGCACAGCTGGAAACTGAGGTGGCGGAGTTGCGTAGCGATGAACGGCTGCGTAACGAGGTCGCCGGACTAAAGCACCGCTTTTTCTCCCATGCGGAAGCGCACCTGCATGGTGATATCCACAGCGGTTCCGTGTTTGTTGCCGACGGTAGCCTGAAAGCAATTGATGCCGAGTTTGGGTATTTTGGGCCAGTGGGTTTTGACGTGGGTACGGCGTTGGGTAACCTGCTGCTGAACTATTGTGCGCTGCCGGGGCTGCTGGCGACGCGTGAAGCGGCCGACGGGCGCGAGCAGCGTTTACAGGATATACGCACCCTGTGGCTGACATTTGCCGAATGCTTTCAGGCACTGGCAGCGGAAAAAAGCCGCGATCGCATGCTGGCGTGGCCGGACTATACCGCGACCTGGTTGAAGAAAGTATTTGCGGACAGTATCGGTTACTGCGGCAGCGAACTGATTCGTCGTACAGTCGGCATGGCACACGTGGCGGACCTGGAAACCATTCAGGATGAAGCGATGCGCATTGAGTGTATTCGTCACGCGATTAGCCTGGGGAAAACGTTAATTGTTGCCGCGCCGCATATCGATAATATCGATACGCTGATTGCCCGTATTCGACAGAACGGCTAGGGTTTGCCCTGACTGGATGTGCAACCTTCCGTGGTGAAGGTTGCACATCGTTACAGACAAGAACAACAGAGCTGAGAGGCGCAGATTAAGGTTAGATCTCTCCCTGAGCCCGATTGCGTCCGTTGCGTTTGGCATGGTAAAGCGCATTATCTGCCTTTTTCTTCAGCAGCTCGGCTTCGTTGTCCTCACCATTTGAGATAATCGTACCGCAGCCGGCGCTGATAGTGACCACTCTCTCCGGTAGTTCCGTCGAGGTATGGACAATCGCGGCATCTCTGATCACCTTAACCGCCCGGTCAGCAAACTGCCTGGCATCCGGTGCGCTGGTAAAAGGCAGAATGATAGCGAACTCCTCGCCGCCGTAGCGCGCCACCAGATCGGTATGACGGTGAGTCGCACCTTTCAGCAGGCCGCCTACCTTTTTCAGACACATGTCACCTGCTACGTGACCGAAGGTATCGTTATAGCGTTTGAAAAAGTCGATATCTATCATGATTAATGACAGCGGCTCGCCAGTTTTTTTCGAGCGCTGCAGCCCTTCTTCAAGCACCACATCAAACTGTCTGCGGTTAGCCAGGCCGGTCAGGCCGTCAATCAGCGCCATCGACTGCAGGGTATGGTTAATGGTGGTAAGTTCATCTCTGACCTGCGTCAGCTCAAGCTGGTTTCTGACGTTGGCCCTGATTTGCTTCAGAATAAATACTCCCATTCCCATTATCATGGTCAGCAGGATCAGGTTAAGCACCACATCTGTGAGGTTGGTTTCAAGCCACGCTTTCTGCACTCTGTCACGATCATAGCCAGCGGTGACGACCAGCGGATACTGCTCCAGCCGGGCATAACCATAAATACGCTCAATACCGTCCAGCGCGGAGCGCCATGTTGCACTGCCGCTGGCGGATGTTTTAAGCGCGATTCTGAACAGCGGGCTGGCAGAAAGGCTTCGGTTAATCACTGAATCCGGCAGGGGGCGCATATACAATACGGTGGTATCGGCGAGGATAAGCCCCAGAACATCGCGTGCTCCCAGGGTGTAATAACCGTAAAATTGCCTGAAGTAGTCCACTTTAACCGTGGCCAGTGCGACGCCGGCAAAATGACCGGCGCTGTCGTTCAGGCGCATCGATACCGGGATAACCTGTTCACCAGTGGAACGGCTGCGAATAACGTGACCGATATGAACAGAGGTATCAGAGTGGCTACGGTGCCAGACAAAATATTCCCGATCTGCATTGCTGCCCTTTGAAGGGATATAATTGCCTGATGTGGCGATCCAGTTTCCCTGTGCATCGTAAATAAAAAGCCCATGCAGCTGCTGCAGTTTACCGTGCTGCTCTTTCAGCTGACGTGAAAAAGCCTCCGTTTTTGCATAGCCTGGCCCCTGCTGCGTGAGCTGCCTGACCGCATCAGAGAGGGTAATATCCACCTGAAGAAAGGCGTCTTCTGCCTGTTTTGCCAGCGAGACGGCGAGATTACGGGCATCCTCTTCGCGCTCTGTAATTCGCTGTTGCCAGGAGCTCCAGAGTGTCCAGGCATTAATGCCCATAACGGCCATGGCTGTCAGCAGCAAAAAGGCCGCCATACTTCTGCCAAGAGGCGTATGTCTGAGGCGGGAGGAAGTATTTGACGAATGTTTATTCAAGGCCAGGTTGTCCTGTTTTGTGCCGATACATAAGCGTAATTTATAAATTCACCTGTTACAACCGACAACGTTTTTAGTTCCACCGCTGACCAGGCGTGACAGCCAGTTTTATGGATGGGCTTTCCGTGGCCACACTCCTCAGAGCGCACAATACAATCTTCTGTAGATAATGAATATATTCATCCGTTGCTTTATCTGAGTTTGTGATATGCCCGGTAAGAAGGCATCATTGCTGCCGATCTTTTGTCATCAGGGAGCCTTGCTTTGCAACGCTATCTCACACTCAATTTTTCACAGGTGCGCGTGGTTATTCACCTGTGCGGTTTTCTGGTGTTTTTGTACAGCTTTTCCATGCTGCCGCCGATGCTGGTCGCTTTATTCAGCAAAGAGCGCAGCTGGTTTGCTTTTTTTACTACCTTCTTCACCTTTTTTATCCTGGGCGGCGGTGCCTGGCTTGCCACCAAACGTGCCGGTATACAGCTTAAAACCCGTGACGGCTTTCTGATTATTGTTCTGTTCTGGCTGTTGTTTTCGGTTATCAGCGCCATGCCGCTCTGGCTGGATGATTCGGTGGGGCTGAGTTTTATTGATGCGCTGTTTGAAGGGGTATCCGGTATCACCACCACGGGCGCCACCGTGATTGGCGACGTTAGCAACCTGCCGGCTGCCTATCTCTATTATCGGGCGCAGCTCAATTTTATCGGCGGGTTGGGAGTTATTGTTCTGGCGGTCGCGGTACTGCCGCTTTTGGGAATTGGTGGGGCGAAACTTTATCAGTCAGAGATGCCCGGCCCTTTTAAAGAAGAGCGCCTGACGCCGCGTCTGGCCGATACTTCACGCAGCCTGTGGCTTACCTATCTGCTGCTGGGACTGGCCTGTTGCGCCGCTTATATGCTGGCGGGGATGCCCGCTTTTGATGCGCTCTGTCATGGCCTTTCTACCGTGTCGCTGGGCGGCTTTTCCACACGCAGCGAGAGCATTGGTTACTGGAACAGTTCTGCGATCGAACTGGTTGCCGGGCTTTTCTCGCTACTGTCAGCAATTAACTTTACCGTGTGGTTTGTTGCCTTTACCCGACGCACATTACAACCGTTTCGCCGTAATGCAGAGCTACGCTTTTTCCTGCTGGTGACGCTGATTATAGTGTTGATAACCGCATGGCAGCTCTGGCATGTCGGCATGTATAACGCAACGGACAGTCTGGTGCATGCGTTCTTCCTGACCAGCTCTATGATTACCGATAATGGCCTGGCGACCGGCGACTATGCCAGTTGGCCTGCACATACTATTGTGCTGTTACTGACGGCAAGCTTTTTTGGCGGCTGTGTGGGCTCGACCTGCGGCGGTATCAAAGCGCTGCGCTTCCTGGTGTTATTTAAGCAAAGCCGCCATGAGCTACATCAACTGGCGCATCCTCGTGCGCTATTAAGCATTCGGGTTGGCGAGAGCGTGGTGACGGAACGCGTGTTGCGCTCGGTATGGAGTTTCTTTTTTCTTTACGTACTGTTCACGGTGTTTTTTGTCTGGATGCTCAATATTATGGGCTATGACCTGATGACCGCTTTCGCTACCGTTGCGGCCTGTATCAATAATATGGGGCTTGGCTTTGGAGAAACGGCATCCACATTTGGTACGCTTAGCGAAGGGGCTAAATATTTGATGTGCGCCGCCATGATAATGGGACGTCTTGAAATTTATCCGGTGCTGATACTTTTCTCGCGCTTTTTCTGGCGAAAATAGAGTCTTGCTCAGTTTGAAAACGATGCTTATTGCTGCGGCTGGCGTATTGATAATGTCGATACGTTGGCCGTGCTGGTTCAGCATACATTCAAGCTAATCTGCTCCAGGGTTCACTGCCGCACAGGCAGCTTAGAAAAGTATTACCTGTGGATTGAGGATGAACACGATGTTCACTGCCGTACAGGCAGCTTATCAAACGACTTTTACTGGTTTCTCGGTGGTATTTCTTGGGATCATATAACGATTGATTAAAAAATAGTCCGCCTCACCACATACTGCATGTACGGTAAGAGACCGTACATGCAGGCGTATCAAATCCTGAAACTGTGTTGCATAGCAATGCGTCAGTCATATGGACATAGAGGAAACATGGCAAATACATTAAAGAAACAACGCATCGATCTGCGTTTATCTCCAGAAGATAAAACGCTTATCGAAAACGCGGCCCCTCTCAGCAATCTAACCATCTCGCAATTTATGCTGGCAAGTGCTTCTGAACGGGCAGTTGAAGTCATTGAACAGCATCAACGTATAGTGCTCAATGAAGCATCATGGAAGCAGGTTATGGATGCCATCAGCAATCCACCTGAACCTAATGTAAAGTTAAAGCGAGCGGCCCAACGTCTACAGAACATGGAGTAAGTTTTGGACACTTTAAAAGTCGAGCTTTTCACGGATGAAGCTCAGTACAAAATAAATAACTTTGATTGTGACAAAACAACTTTAAATAAATTTCTGCTCGAGCATCTCAGACGTCAACATAACGGGAAAATATTAAGAGCGTATGTGCTGATAAATCACGAGGCGGAGCCAAAAGTCCTGGGCTATTACACGTTATCCGGCGGTAGTTTTGAAAGATCTAGCTTGCCCTCTAAAACGCAACAGAAAAAAATCCCATATAAAAATGTGCCATGCGTTACCCTTGGCAGGCTGGCGATAGATAAAACTCTGCATGGGCAAGGCTGGGAAAGCATGTTGGTTTCTCATGCGATGAGCGTTGTTTATCACGCGTCATTGGCGGTAGGTATACATGGCATGTTTGTCGACGCCCTGGATGATGAGGCTAAACAATTTTATACCAGTCTCGGTTTTATTGAATTGGCAGGTGAAAACGGCAGTTCATTATTTTATCCAATACAATCCATTGAAAAATTATTTCAATAATAATCCAGATGTTTATGAACAATGTGCCAGGGGTTTCAGCGAGGTGTTAATATAGAGTTAAGGAAATATTTTTTCTGCGCCAAAACAAAGTTTCTATATTAATTTTGTTTGCCTAAAGAAGTTATTTTTTGGTCTCGCCACTTAACTGAAAACGTTAAAACCTTATGCGCTTGTTCACTGCCGCACAGGCAGATAAAAGTAAAACTTCCGTTCCTGCTTTTCATAAAGAAAAGGCCAGAGCGTTACCGCTCAGGCCCTGGTTGCCACGCTAAAATGTCCGGTTTATTACCGCAAACGTGACGCTTGCTGGGTAGTCTTTATTTTTATTCGCCCTCAGGCGGCTTCGCTTTTACGCTCATGCGTCTGATTCTGCTTTACCGGCTGGGTAGCCAGCGCATCCGCCTCAAACTCATCAACGTTAATCGAACGCAGGCGACTGGCTTCGGCACGCACTAAAACATCCGCCTCCTGCTGTGTGATCCACTCCTCCTGCAAGGCGCGCTGTGCCAGCTCATCAAGTCGGGTAAATGACAAATGCTTTTTCAACTGCTTGCAAAGACGGTCGTGAATCACTTCCGCAGCCATTACATCCTGTAGCGCCGCTTCCAGCTGTCCGGCAGGATTATGTTCGCTCGGCGTTAAATACTGGCCGCGTCCCAGGCGAGAGCGCGTTGCGGACGGCGTCTGCAACAGTTTCGCTAACTGATGGTCCAGACGATCCGATGGCGCACGGCAGTGGCGGCCTGCCGGGAAAATCATCACACGCAGTGTGGCTGCAACCGCCGCGTTGGGGAAATTACGCAGCAGATCGTCAATAGCATTCTCTGCCTGATTCAGCGCATCCTGTACGCCCCAGTGCAGCAGCGGCAGATCCGCTACATTACGGCCTTCTTCGTCGTAACGTTTTAGCGCCGCCGAGGCAAGATAAAGCTGACTCAGAATATCGCCCAGCCGGGCTGAAACGCGTTCGCGTCGCTTCAGACTACCGCCCAGTACCGACATCGAAATATCTGACAGCAGCGCCAGGTTCGCGCTGATGCGGTTCAGATGCTGGTAATAGCGGCGGGTTGCATCGCGGGTTGGCGCAGCGCTGCCGTAACCGCCGGTAACACCCAGCCACAGGCTGCGAATCAGGTTGCTGCCGACATGTCCAATATGACTGAACAGCGCACGATCAAACTCTGGCAGGTCGTTACGCTCTGCGGCGCCCATCTCACGCAGGATATAAGGATGACAGCGGATTGCGCCCTGACCAAAGATGATCATGCTGCGCGTCAGAATATTCGCGCCTTCGACGGTAATTGCGATCGGTGCGCCCTGATAAGCACGGGCAAGGAAATTGCTCTTGCCGAGCATAATGCCTTTACCACCAGCAATATCCATCGCATCGATAATGGCGCGCTGGCCGCGATGGGTGCAGTGATATTTAACTATCGCCGAGAGCACCGCTGGTTTCTCGCCCTGCATAATGCCGCAGGTAATCAGCGTGGCGGCGGCATCCATCACATAAGCGTTGCCGGCGATGCGCGCCAGCGGTTCTTCAATCCCTTCCATCTTCCCGATAGAAACCCTGAACTGGCGACGAATATGCGCATAGGCGCCCGTTGCCAGCGCCAGGCTTTTCAGGCTGCCGGTGGAGTTGGAGGGCAGGGTGATGCCGCGACCTACCGACAGGCATTCAACCAACATGCGCCAGCCCTGACCGGCCATTTTAGGCCCGCCGATGATGTAGTCGATAGGGACAAAAATATCGTTACCGCGCGTTGGGCCATTCTGGAACGGCACGTTAAGCGGGAAATGGCGTTTGCCGATCTCAACGCCTGGCGTATGGGTTGGGATCAGCGCACAGGTAATGCCCAGCTCTTCGGTATCGCCCAGTAAATGCTCAGGGTCGGAAAGCTTAAATGCCAGGCCCAGCACGGTGGCAATCGGTGCCAGGGTGATATAGCGCTTGTTCCAGGTAAGACGCATACCCAGCACCTGCTGGCCCTGCCATTCGCCCATACAAACGATGCCGATATCGGGGATCGCGCCTGCATCGGAACCCGCTTCCGGGCTGGTTAATGCAAAGCAGGGGATCTCCAGGCCCTGTGCCAGACGCGGCAAATAATGCTTCTTCTGCTCATCGGTGCCGTAGTGCTGCAGCAATTCACCGGGGCCGAGCGAGTTGGGTACGCCAACGGTAATCGCCAAAATGCCGGATACGCCCGCCAGCTTTTGCAGCACGCGTGCCTGGGCGTAGGCAGAAAACTCCAGTCCGCCATACTCCTTTTTAATAATCATGGCGAAGAAGCGATGCTCTTTCAGGTAAGCCCACAGCTCCGGCGGCAGATCGGCCATTTCATGGGTGATCTGAAAATCGTTAGCCATACGGCAGGCCTCTTCCACCGGGCCATCAAGAAATGCCTGTTCTTCAGCGGTCAGACGCGGCTGCGGATAGTTGTGCAGTTTTTGCCAGTCAGGATTGCCACGAAACAGATCGCCTTCCCACCAGGTTGTGCCCGCATCGATCGCCTCTTTTTCAGTACGTGACATCGGTGGCATCACCTTACGGAAGGTGCGCAGCATGGGGGCAGAGACCATCGAACGACGCATCGACGGCAGGTTTAACGGCAGAAGTATCAGGGCCAGCGGAAGCAACAGCCAGGGCGTCCAGAGATCGAATAGGGCCATTGCTGCACTCCATAACAGCAGGATAGCGCTGCTGGCTGGAAGCGAAATGCGGTGCCAAAAAAGCGCGCCGATCAGAATCAGCGTCGCGACAATGCTAAGAACCATCATAATGAACCGCTCCGTAACAAGTAAGAGGTCTGACCTGTTGGTCTGGCTACAGGTTTAAAGCAGTTCTGTTTATTTAGCAATCTGGCAACAGAATAATTACAACCTGGCTCACATTCCATTCGCATCATTCGTCAAAGCATGAATTTTATCCCAGCCCGTTGTGGATTAAACCGATTATTACCCTGACAGCGCCCCGGTCTTTACATCTCAGCTTTACCCTGTAAGGCTTTGCGACCCGCTGGCATTTCGGTAAACTTGCGCTGACTCTTTCTCCTCCAAAGGACCTCCCTATGTACCAGGATATTATTCGTTCAGAACTTAACGAAGCAGCGGATACGCTAAATAAATTCCTGAGCGAAGACGCAAATATTCATGCGATCCAGCGCGCTGCCGTGCTGCTTGCCGATAGCTTTAAGGCGGGGGGCAAAGTGCTTTCCTGCGGCAACGGCGGTTCGCACTGTGATGCCATGCATTTTGCTGAAGAGCTGACTGGTCGCTATCGCGAAAACCGCCCTGGCTATCCGGCTATCGCCATCTCTGACGTCAGTCATCTCTCCTGCGTCAGTAATGATTTTGGCTACGACTACGTCTTCTCTCGTTATGTTGAGGCCGTAGGCCGTGCGGGCGATGTGCTGCTGGGTATTTCCACCTCGGGGAATTCCGCCAATATCATCAAGGCGATTGAGGCGGCGCGCGCGCAGGGCATGAAAGTGATCACCCTGACCGGCAAAGATGGCGGCAAAATGGCGGGCAGCGCAGACATCGAAATCCGTGTGCCGCACTTTGGCTATGCCGACCGCATTCAGGAGATCCATATCAAAGTGATTCATATCCTGATGCTGTTGATCGAAAAAGAGATGGAGAAAAAGTAACGGCGCACCAGCCGTTAACTTTGCCGCGTCAGCCCCGGCGCGGCTAATCCGAAGCAGCAGGGCGCTTGTCGCGTTCTGTTAACAAAAATGCTCTTCCGCTGCCAGTCTCCATTTGATTCGTTATAATCGTCACAAAACCGCGCCGGAGGCCTCTCTATGTGTGAACTGCTCGGCATGAGCGCTAATGTCCCAACTGATATTTGCTTTAGCTTTACCGGACTGGTGCAGCGCGGTGGTGGCACCGGGCCGCATAAAGATGGCTGGGGTATCACCTTCTACGAAAACAAAGGCTGCCGCACCTTTAAAGATCCGCAGCCCAGCTATAACTCGCCAATCGCGCGTCTGGTGCAGGAGTATCCTATTAAGTCCTGCTCGGTGGTGGCGCATATTCGTCAGGCGAACCGGGGACAGGTGTCGCTGGAGAATACCCATCCCTTTACTCGCGAGCTGTGGGGACGTAACTGGACCTATGCGCACAACGGGCAGCTAAGCGGCTATCGCCAGCTGGAAACCGGTAATTTTCGTCCGGTAGGCGAGACAGACAGTGAAAAGGCGTTCTGCTGGCTGCTGCATAAGCTGGCGACGCGCTATCCGCGAACGCCAGGCAACTGGCCTGCGGTGTTTCGCTATATTGCCGAACTGGCGACGGAACTGCGGCAGAAAGGGGTGTTTAATATGCTGCTGTCGGATGGTCGTTATTTAATGGCTTATTGCTCGACCAATCTGTTCTGGATTACGCGACGTGCGCCGTTCGGTAAGGCGAAGCTGCTGGATCAGGATGTAGAGATCGATTTTCAGAAGCAGACCACGCCAAATGACGTGGTCACGGTAATTGCCACTCAGCCGCTAACCGGCAATGAGACCTGGCATCGTATTGCGCCAGGCGAATGGCAACTATTTTGCCTTGGAGAGCGCCAGGAATGACTGCGAAGCGGCGGGCGTACCGCTGACCGGTGAGCCGTTCAGCACATACCTGCCGTTATTTACCGCTACCGTTGGCGGCTGGCGATGCTGTACAAACCACGCATAGCCCGGCTGCAGCTGTTTCCAGAAACTGGCGTAATAAGAGTTCCGGTGACGCTGCATATTGCTTTCGGTCATGCGGAACGGATAGATACTGACGGCCACTTCAGGCTGACCGTTACGCAAAGCCGCGTTTACGTAGCTGAAGATCTCATCCATATAGGCATTTGTCATGGCGTAACAGCCAACAGAGACGCAGGCGCCGTGGATCATCAGGTATTTTCCGTCATAGCCCTGCTGGCGGTCGTACTGGTTAGGAAAACCAATATTGATTGCGCGGTAAAAACGGCTGTCCGGCTTAAGCTGGCTCTGTTTTACGCTGTAAAAGCCTTCCGGGCTTTTAAAATCGCCCTGACGGCGCTTTGGCCCAAGGCCGCCAGAAAAGTTACAGATGCGATAGCTATCGAGCAGGCGGAACTCATTGCCGATCTTGCCGTAGAGTTCCAGCGTGCGTTCTTCTTTAAATATCTGAATGTAAACTGGCGTACCTAATAACTGCTTCTTTAACTCTTTGCTGACCGGTGCCAGTGGCTGAACTGGCTCAGGCGCGCTTGCCATGCTGAGGGCTGGCAGAAGAATCATCGCAAACAAAAGTGCGATTTTGCCCATTCTTGTTCCCTTGATGATGAGGGGGATTAAACTGCAACGCCCTGCGGCGTCTGTAACATGCATATAGGATAATTCCGCTATTGCTGCGCAACATTATCACTGTCTGTTTTTTTATCAAGATGCCAGCTAAGAAATAGCTGTTATTCCGGAGATGGCCCGCAAATTAACGTATGCCGTTACTGCATATTCATCGCGCTACGCCATTGAATCCCCTTAAGTTGGCTGTATACTTATCCAGTAATGGCGGAGGGGGCTATGCGCAAAATCATTCATGTCGATATGGACTGCTTTTACGCGGCGGTGGAAATGCGTGATAACCCCAGCCTGCGTGATATTCCGCTGGCCATTGGCGGCAACCGGACGCAGCGCGGCGTTATCAGCACCGCTAACTACCCGGCCCGTAAATATGGCGTGCGCAGCGCGATGTCCACCGCGATGGCGTTAAAGCTCTGTCCGCACTTAACGCTGCTGCCGGGCCGCTTTGATGCCTATAAAGTGGCTTCCGCCCATATTCGCGAAATCTTTTCACGTTATACCGCGCGTATTGAGCCGCTGTCGCTGGATGAAGCCTATCTTGACGTAAGCGACAGCCCGCACTGTCACGGTTCGGCAACGCTGATGGCGCGTGAAATCCGCCAGACTATCTCCCGTGAACTGGATCTTACCGCATCAGCGGGCGTTGCGCCGATTAAGTTTCTTGCCAAAATCGCTTCCGATCTGAATAAGCCAAACGGCCAGTATGTGATTACCCCGGATGAGGTGCCGCAGTTTTTACTGACGCTGCCGCTGGCCAAAATTCCCGGCGTCGGCAAAGTAACGGCAAAGAAGCTGGAAGATTTAGGGCTGCGCACCTGCGCCGATGTGCAAAACAGCGATCTGGCAATGTTGCTAAAGCGCTTTGGTAAATTTGGCCGGGTAATCTGGGAGCGCAGCCACGGTATTGATGAGCGTGAAGTGATTACCGATCGCGAGCGTAAGTCGCTCGGCGTTGAGCGCACACTGTCGGAAGATATTCATCACTGGGAGCAGTGCCTGGAGATTATTGATTTTCTTTATGACGAGCTGGAGCGGCGGCTGACGAAAATCAAACCGGATCGTCATATTGCGCGCCAGGGCGTTAAGCTTAAGTTCAGTGATTTTCAGCAGACCACGCAGGAGCATGTCTGGCCGGTGTTGAATAAAGAAGATTTGATTGCGGTAGCGAAAGAGGCCTGGGAAGAGCGCCGTGCCGGCCGCGGCGTCAGGCTGGTGGGGCTGCATGTCACGCTGCTTAACCCCCAACTGGAACGGCAACTGCTGCTGGGGCTGTAGGATGGTTAAGCCTTCTCACGCCAGAACTGATTTTTGAATACAGTATGTATCGATAAATAAACATAAAATGTGCTGCATGTAAAAGTAGCTGTTGTTATGTTCCTGCTGTTGACAGCCCCTGATCACTTTATCACGCGTTTAGAAAATTAAATTTGGTTAGCAGGCGTACTTCCTAACTTTGAATTTAACGCCCAAAGTAATATTTAATAGGCTAGCTATGTTCTGTGGTTTATTTTTGTACTTTATTATTGCTTTAGGACAATTTATCATTCATGCACCGCTAATCAGTTTTATCATGGAATGAAAGAGGATAATAATGAGTTTCACTGGCTACTCATCAGAAAAAAGCATGCTAAGTTATGATTTTGGTGGCATTTCTAACGCTGGAGTGAAAGCAGCAATGGAGGCGGGGCGTTACCCCAAACGTTTCCCCACAGAAGCTATTTAATGCCAATTACAAAGAGAATTATTAATTGCGATAAATAATACAGTAACTTTTTCTGGCAGTGGGGTGACAGGGACAATACGGAATCCGCAAAACATGGGGGTTAGCGCCAAATATGCCATATCTACTCTCCAGTCTTTTTCTGGTTTTTAAGAGGTACTATGTTATTAAAAATATTCCTGGCGCGCGTTCAGCGCTGCAGGACACTGGAGTTGGAGATTAAAAAAACGCCGATTGATAAATTGCCAGCTCTGCAAGAAAAAATTAACGCAGAGATGAAGGATTCCGTCGGGATGTTTAATTTTGCGTTTCCGCTGGTGCTTAGCGCTTTTTTTATGATTATGAGCTTTGCTATAGTGCAGTTTTCACTATGGCAGGCTGTAACGCAGTGGCTATTATTGCCACCTGCCATGACCATGGTCTTTTTGGTGATTGGTTCACTGGTTTGCAGCGTACTTTATATTATGCCGATATTTATCATGTCGAAAGGATTTATGGCTGGAGCGAAACTCCATCTGATATTGGCATATGCAACGCTGTTTAGCGCCGTTATATATTTCCTAAGCATGGCTATAGGGTGGATAGCTAGCGCGTTCACGACATGGGGAGGAATTATTAGCGCGTCATTAGTGTTAATCTTTATTGGTCTTAGCCTGTTTATCATACGCACCGAGCGCTTTTACTCATCCCTGTTGTTTACACTCTATTGCCGAACGCTCAGAAAATTACAGGCCAGCGGCGTTAAACAACGCGCTATAAAATAAATTGCGTAAAAAATAAAAAGGCCAGAAATGCTCTGGCCTTTGATTTTACTAATTGCGACGCGTTCCAGACGAAATTACTTCGCCGGAATCACTTTCAGCAGTTCGGTCAGCAGCTGCCAGTAAAGCGCTACGCTGCCAATATGCACCTGCTCATCCGGCGAGTGCGGGCCGGTAATGGTCGGGCCGATGGAAACCATATCCATATCCGGGTAAGGCTTCTTGAACAGACCACATTCCAGCCCCGCATGAATGATCTGAATATTCGGCGTCTTGTTAAACAGGCGCTGATAGGTCTCACGCACCAGCGCCATGACCGGCGAGCTGGCGTCCGGCTGCCATCCCGGATAGCTGCCTTTTGCTGCACCTTGCGCACCGGCCAGTTCACACAGCGAGCTCAGCATTGTCACCACATAATCTTTGCCGCTGTCGATCAGCGAACGGATCAGGCAGTTGATTTTTGCTTCCTGCTCGGTCATGGAAACCACACCGACGTTCAGCGACGTTTCCACCACGCCTTTCGCCACGTCAGAGTTGCGGATCACGCCGTTCGGCGTGCTGTTCAGCAGGGCGATAAAACGATCGCGGCTGTCAGCGGTCAGCGCCGCGCCACCCGCCACCGGCTCGGTTTGCAGGGTGATATTCTTCTCAATCAGGCCCAGCTCGTTCTGCAGGGTCGCCTGATAGCCCATCGCCGCAGATTTCAGCGTATCGATTTTTGCCGCTGGCAGAGCGAAGGTAGCGTAGGCTTCACGCGGAATCGCATTGCGCAACGTGCCGCCGGTAAAATCAATCAGACGCAGATCGTATTCACGTGCATACTGTGCCAGGAAGCGCACCAGCAGCTTGTTGGCATTGCCCAGGCCCAGATGGATCTCCGCCCCGGAATGACCGCCTTTTAACCCTTTCAGCGTCAGGCGCAGCGTTTCGTAATCGGCAGGAACCGCTTCACGCTGCAGCGGCAGCGTAGAGGTAAAATCGATACCGCCGGCGCAGCCCATATAGATTTCACCTTCTTCCTCAGAATCGGTGTTAATCAGGATCTCAGCCTGCAGCCAGTTCGGTTGCAGACCAAATGCGCCGTCCATGCCGGTCTCTTCCGTCATGGTCAACAGCACTTCCAGCGGACCGTGTTGTACGCTCTCATCAGCCAGTACCGCCAGCGCAGAGGCCATACCAATGCCATTATCCGCGCCCAGCGTCGTGCCGCGCGCTTTTACCCATTCGCCATCGATCCAGGGCTGAATTGGATCTTTAGTGAAATCATGGGCCGTATCGTTGTTTTTTTGCGGCACCATATCCAGGTGCGCCTGCAGCGCTACCGGCTTACGGTTTTCCATGCCTGGCGTGGCTGGCTTACGGATCAAGATATTGCCGACCTGGTCACGGTCGCACCAGAAGCCTTTTTCCTTTGCCCAGGAGAGAATGTGCTGCGCCAGCGCCTCTTCGTGAAATGAAGGATGCGGAATGGAGCAGATTTTAGCGAAAATATCCCACAGCGGTTGGGGAGAGAGTTGAGACAATTCAGACACGACAGGTCTCCTGTGTCATCGGTGCGCGGCTGCGCATCATTGCGAAATTTCCAGTAATCGATCGCCGTCAGCGAATCTGACGTGATGGGGTGAGAATAACATCCTTTATTGTCTGCTGTGCAGTCGGGCGCGTTAAAATGCGGCAACCGCGCAATCCGGTGCTGGTTTTTAACGCGTCAGATCCTTATAATGCCGCGCAACCTTTTCCCATTGCATATTTTTTAGGCCAATTCGATTGGTCGGGATTCCTTTTATGAGCGAAAAATACGTCGTCACCTGGGACATGTTGCAGATTCATGCCCGTAAACTGGCTCAGCGCCTGCTTCCTGTTGAACAGTGGAAAGGCATTATTGCCGTAAGCCGCGGTGGTTTGGTTCCGGCTGCGCTGCTGGCGCGTGAACTCTCTATCCGTTATGTCGACACCGTTTGTATTTCCAGCTATGACCACGATCATCAGCGCGAAATGAACGTGCTGAAGCGTGCGGAAGGCGATGGCGAAGGCTTCATCGTGATTGATGACCTGGTTGATACCGGCGGCACCGCTCAGGCGATCCGTGAAATGTATCCGAAAGCGCGTTTCGTCACTATTTTCGCTAAGCCTGCTGGCGCGCCGCTGGTTGACGATTATGTAGTGGATATCGCACAAAATACCTGGATTGAGCAGCCGTGGGATATGGGCGTTGCCTTTGTTCCGCCGATCGTCGATCGCTGATTGACCTGCATCAAAACAACGCCCGGTTCGTCCGGGCGTTGTCGTTTCTGCGGGTCGCACCCTGGGGATGGGTGAAGTACACTGTAGTCTCGTGATTGCGCGGCGGCAGGAGAGCGACACCATGTCAGCAAAAAATCTCAGCGAAGAGCTATTCAAACCCCGATTTAAACACCCGGAAACGTCATCACTGGTGCGCCAACGGCATCACGTTACTTCGACCGTTCAATCCACGCTGGATGGTGAGAGCCATACCGGCTGGTATCGCATGCTCAACCGCCTGCTCTGGAGCTGGCGCGGCTTGCCGCTGATTGAGATTAGCGAAGTGCTGGCGCGGATTGCTGTCAGTTCAGCAGAGCGCACCAGCGAAGATCTGCTGGATACGGTCATTGGCTATCGCAGCGGCAACTGGATTTATGAATGGAGCAAACAGGCGGCGCTATGGCAGCAGAAGGCGATGGACGCAGGCGAAACGCCGGAAGCGGGCGAGCACTGGCTGCATGCGGTTAATCTCTACAGCCTGGCCGCGTGGCCACATATCAAAGGCGATGAGCTGGCCGAACAGGCGCAAACGCTGGCTAACCGCGCCTATGAAGAAGCTACGCTGCGTCTGCCTGGCGAGCTGAAAGAGTTATCGTTCCCGATTCAGGGCGGCGGCTCGATTACGGGCTTCCTGCATATGCCGCCTAATGTTAGCGCGCCTTATCCTACGGTGCTGCTATGCGGCAACCTTGATAGCCTGCAGATCGATCACTATCGCCTGTTTCACGATTACCTGGCACCGCGCGGCATCGCGATGTTGACGATTGATATGCCGTCGGTGGGTTTTTCCTCTAAATGGAAACTGAACCAGGATACCAGCTTTCTGCATCAGCAGGTGCTACGCGGTCTGGATGCGGTACCGTGGGTCGATCATACGCGCGTGGCGGCGCTGGGCTATCGTTTTGGCGCTAACGTGGCGGTACGTCTGGCTTATCTGGAAGCGCAGCGTCTGCGCGCCGTCGCTACCCTGGGGCCAATTGTTCATGCGTTGCTGGCTAACTCCGCTCAGCAGGAGCGTGTGCCGGATATGTATATTGATGTGTTAGCCAGTCGGCTGGGTATGGCACGCGCCACAGATGACGTACTGCGCACTGAGCTAAATCGCTATTCGCTGAAAACCCAGGGGCTGTTGGGACGCCGTACACCAACGCCAATGCTGGCAGGCTACTGGCAGAACGATCCCTGGAGCCCGGAAGAAGATGCGCGTCTGATTGTTAACTCATCCGCAAACGGCAAGCTGTTGCCGATCGGCTTTTCGCCGGTGTTGGGCAACTTCGATCGGGCACTGCAAACCATCTGCGACTGGCTGGTACAACAGTTGAAGTGATAAGTTGCTATTTTGCATTAGTTTGCTAAAACTGTTAGCTCATTTAAGGAGGTGTAAACCATGACGTTACCGAATGGACATCCACGAAGCCGGTTGCTTAAACGTTTTACCGCGCTGGGTCCCTATATTCGCGAGAACAAATGCGAAAATGAGCGGTTCTTTTTTGATTGCCTGGCCGTTTGCGTCAATGTTAAACCTGCACCGGAAAGCCGTGAATTCTGGGGATGGTGGCTGGAGCTGGATGCGCAATCCGATCACTTTACCTATCAGTATCACTATGGCCTGCACGATAAAGATGGCAACTGGAAGCCATGCGCTATCAAAGGCAAAGAGAATGAAGAGAAGCTGGAAGAGACGTTGCGTAACTTCCACGAACGCCTGAAGTCTACGCTGGCTGAACTGGAACTGGGGTTATTGCCTGCTGAAGGCGCTAATGAACAGACGCTTAAGTTAACCGCCTAATCAGTCGTTTTTACAAAGAAAAGGGCAGACGCGAAGTCTGCCCTTTTCTGTATTATTACCGCATCAGGCGGCCCGCCTTCTGTTGCAGCAATACCGGTGTATTCAGAAGGCTGACCGGATGATGCCGAATATCAGAACTGGTAGGTCATACCCACTGCAACGATATCGTCAGTGTTGCGGTTCAGCGTGTTGTCATCATCCAGCAGGTTGATTTTGTAATCCACGAATGCGGACATGTTTTTATTGAAGTAATAGGTCGCGCCGACGTCAGCGAACTTATGGTAATCCGCATCACCGATGCCGCCTTCAATATCCTTCACCTTGCTCTGAACATAAGCCAGCGACGGACGCAAGCCGAAATCAAACTGATACTGCGCTACGATTTCGATATTTTGCAGTTTGTTAGCGTAGCCGCTGATATCTTCTACGGTGCCGTTAACGTTAACATCATTGCCGCTAATCGGGTTCATATTACGGGTTTCAGCGTAAGTGGCCGCCAGATAAACACCGTTGTTGTCATACTTAATGCCGGTTGCCCAGGCTTCGGCTTTCTCGCCACCGCCAAAGTCGCTGTTTTTCTGATTCAGCGTACGGTTAGAAGAAGAGACCGCGCCTTTAAGGCTCAGGCTATCGAGGATTTTATAAGAAAGCGATGCGGCCATGCCGTCGCCGTTAGAGACGCCGTCGCCGCGTGACGAGCTTTCATTTTTGCCCTGATATTGCAGCGCAAAATCCAGGCCATCCACCAGACCAAAGAAATTGCTGTTGCGATAGGTGGCGACGCCGTTAGCACGGTTCAGCATGTAGACATCAGCGGATGTATATGCAGTGGCACCAAATTCCGGCATCATATCGGTGATGGCTTCAACATCATAAATCAGGCCGTAGTTACGACCGTAATCCAGCGAGCCATAATCCGTGACTTTAATCCCGGCAAAGCCCAGACGCGTTTTATTGCCTGCGTTAGAGTTGTTTTCCGGGTTATTAGCGTTGTACTGATATTCCCACTGACCGTAACCGGTCATGATTTCGTTAATTTGCGTCTGGCCTTTAAAGCCGATACGCACATAAGATTTGTCGGCGTTGCTGCTGGCATTGGTTTCAGCATCGCTCATGTAACGCATTGCTTTCAATTTGCCATAGAAATCCAGCTTGTTACCGTCTTTATTGTACACTTCTACTGCCTGCGCTGCGGTGCTCAGGGTCAGGGCGGATACCAGTAGTGCCAATGCGCTCTTTTTCATTTGTTATTAATCCCAATGAGTAAAAAAATGTACCGCTCGGAAAACTCTTATGACTGCGGAAACGTTTTTACCGGGATTTGATGAATCTTTTATGAAGCTTTTCCGCTTTTATTGTTAAACGCGAACTTTTGGTCTACGCGGTTGTCAGGCATTTTCCAGGCTTTTCCCCTTAGTGCCTGTTGGCATCCTTGCCCACTCCTGATAAAAAGTCCTTTCAAAGACATTTTTACTACGGCAGGAAATCATGAGCGGCAGTCAGACCTTAGTGGTCAAACTGGGTACCAGTGTGCTGACCGGCGGATCGCGTCGGTTAAATCGGGCACATATTGTGGAGTTAGTTCGTCAGTGCGCACAGCAGCACGCGGCGGGCCATCGAATTGTGATTGTTACCTCTGGCGCAATGGCTGCCGGACGTGAACACCTGAACTACCCGGAACTGCCGCCTACCATCGCCTCAAAGCAGCTGCTGGCTGCGGTGGGGCAGAGCCGTTTGATCCAACTGTGGGAACAGCTGTTCTCTATCTATGGCATCAATATTGGTCAGATGCTGCTGACGCGAGCGGATATGGAAGATCGCGAGCGCTTCCTTAACGCACGCGATATGCTGCGTGCGCTGCTGGATAACAATATCGTGCCGGTGATCAATGAGAACGATGCGGTGGCGACAGCGGAAATCAAAGTCGGCGATAACGACAACCTGTCGGCGCTGGCAGCGATGCTGGCCGGTGCCGATAAGCTGCTTTTGCTGACCGATCAGCCGGGGCTGTTTACTGCCGATCCGCGTCATAATCCGCAGGCATCGCTTATTAGTGATGTGCATGGCATCGATGATGCGTTGCGCACCATCGCTGGCGACAGCGTTTCCGGCCTTGGCACCGGCGGCATGGCAACTAAACTACAGGCGGCGGATGTCGCCTGCCGCTCCGGCATTGAGGTGATTATCGCGGCGGGCGGCCGTCCGAACGTTATTGGCGATGTGATTGAAGGTAAACCGGTGGGCACGCGTTTCCATGCGCAACAGTCGCCGCTGGAGAGCCGCAAACGCTGGATTTTCGGCGCGCCGCCTGCCGGTGAGATTATTATTGACGACGGCGCGCTGTCGGCAGTGCTGGAGCGCGGCAGCTCGCTGTTGCCGAAAGGCATTCGTGAAGTGAGCGGCAACTTTTCACGCGGCGAGGTCATCCGCATTCGCAGCCTGTCTGGACGTGATGTGGCGCATGGGGTTTCACGTTATAACAGCGATGCGCTGCGGATGATTGCCGGTCACCACAGCCAGGAGATCACCGATATCCTGGGTTATGAATACGGTCCGGTTGCCATGCACCGCGACGATATGATTGTCAGCTAAGGAGCCTTCAGTGTTAGAAGAAATGGGTAAGGCGGCCAAAGCGGCCTCATATCAGCTTGCCACGCTGAGTACGACGGAGAAAAACCGTGTGCTGATGACTATTGCCGAACAGCTGGAAGCGCAGAGCGCGGAGATTCTGGCGGCTAACCAGCAGGATCTGGCGGATGCGCGTAATAACGGAATGAGCGAAGCGCTGCTGGATCGTCTGATGCTCAATCCCGCGCGTCTGAAGGGGATTGCTGATGATGTGCGTCAGGTTTGTCGGCTGGCCGATCCGGTAGGGCTGCTGATTGACGGCGGTCGGCTCGACAGCGGTTTACGCATTGAGCGCCGTCGCGTGCCGCTGGGCGTGGTGGGGGTGATTTACGAAGCGCGCCCGAACGTGACCGTGGATGTCGCCTCGCTGTGCCTGAAAACCGGCAACGCGGTGATCCTGCGCGGCGGTAAAGAGACCTGGCGCACCAACGGCGCAACGGTGCGCGTTATCCAGTCGGCCTTACAGCAGCACGGTTTGCCAGCAGGCGCGGTGCAGGCGATTGAAAGCCCTGACCGTGAGCTGGTTAATCAATTGCTGAAGCTGGACCGCTACGTGGATATGCTGATCCCACGCGGCGGTGCCGGATTGCATAAGCTGTGCCGTGAACAGTCAACCATTCCGGTGATTACCGGTGGCATCGGCGTTTGCCATATCTATATTGATGTCAGCTATGAGCCGGAAGCGGCGCTGAAGGTGATTGTTAATGCGAAAAAACAGCGTCCCAGCGCCTGTAATTCGGTGGAGACGCTGCTGGTTAACGAAGCCATTGCCGGCGCTTTTCTGCCTGCGCTGAGCCAGCGTATGGCGCAGGAAGGCGTGAAACTGCATGCCGACGCGCTTTCGCTGCCGCTGTTGCAGCAGGGCCCGGCAGCAGTGGAAGCGGTGAAACAGGGCGAATATAACGACGAATGGCTGTCGCTGGATTTAAATGTGCGGGTAGTAAAGGATATGGACGAGGCGATCGCGCATATTCGTGAGCACGGCACCCAGCATTCCGATGCTATTTTGACGCGCGATACGCGCACCGCCGAACGCTTTGTTAATCAGGTGGATTCTTCAGCGGTATATGTGAATGCCAGCACCCGCTTTACCGATGGCGGTCAGTTTGGTCTGGGCGCGGAAGTAGCGGTAAGTACTCAGAAACTGCACGCTCGTGGTCCGATGGGTCTGGAAGCGCTGACCACCTATAAATGGGTGGCTTATGGTGATGATACGGTGCGTTCATAGCTTAATTTTCTATAGCTGATGATAAAACCAGCATACGATGCGGCGCCTCTTGACTCAGGCGTCGCTTTTTTTTAACGTTACAGCCCGTAGCACCTCTCCGGAAAGCCGATATAGCTCAGTTGGTAGAGCAGCGCATTCGTAATGCGAAGGTCGTAGGTTCGACTCCTATTATCGGCACCATAAAATCAATAAGTTACATCCCATCAGTACCATCCCTTAACTCCATGTGGGACAGATTTGGGACAATCCTTCCGAAAATCGCATCAATCTGCTTCGCGTGTTCGGTCAGATGACTGGGTGCCAGGTGCGCATAACGTCGAACCATTTCGATACTTTCCCAGCCTCCCATTTCCTGCAGAACCGATAATGGCACTCCAGCCTGAACCAGCCAGCTCGCCCATGTGTGTCTCAGGTCATGGAAGCGGAAATCCTCTATCCCTGCCCGGCGAAGTGCGGCTCTCCATGCGGTGTTTGCGTCGTAACGCATTTTCCTTACCGTTGGCACTTTCGACCCGTCCGGTCGCGCGCTGCTTTCCTGATAAACAAAAAACCATCGATGATGGTTGCCGATTTGATTTTTCAGCACCTCGCATGCAGTATCGTTCAGCGCTATGCCAATAGCCCTGTTTGACTTACTTTCCTCCGGGTTTATCCACGCTACCCGGCGCTGCATATCGATTTGCTGCCATTCCAGATTGATGATGTTCGACCGCCTCAGTCCTGTTGCCAGTACAAACCTGACTACGGATTTAAGCAGCTCCGGGCATTCATCAATCAGCCTTTTCGCCTCGTGCGGTTCCAGCCAGCGGATTCGTTTGTTCTTCGGCTGCGGAACTTTCAGTACCGGCGCTCGGTCCAGCAACTTCCCATCCCTTTCTGCTGTCCTGAGCAGCGCCTTTATGAAGGCAAGATGCGTGGCCCTGGTCGCTACAGATGCGGGTTTCGGCACATACTCCGGCACTGGATTACCTCTTTTCTGTAGCGCATCAGTCTTCATCTTCCAGTTCTCATGATGACGCCGGTTCGGCATGCGCTGTATAACGTTGTAAATGTGGTTCTCAGTAAAGTCCTTCAGATGCATCCCTGCAAGGTGCTGGAGCCAGAATCCGATCCGGCTCTTGTCGTCATCGAGTAACTTCTTATTCGCTCTTTCTTTCAGCCAGCGCACGCATGCCTCTCCAAACGTTACGGCCGGAACTTCACCCAGTTTGCTGACACGCCATGCTTCGGCCTTCAGCTTGTCGTGAAGCTCGCTTGCCTGCCTTTTGTCCTTTGTCCCAAGAGACTGCTTAAAGCGCTTGCCGTCTGGCGCTGTGAAACTGGCGTACCATGTTTCACCCCTACGGAAGATGGACATGATGATTTCTCCTCATATGCACCTGCCGCGCTCACGGCGACAGTGTGCAACGGATTATTGAGAGCGGCAATACATGCCTGGCGGGTGACGAGATAGGGTGACTTCGTTTTGGACGGGTCTTTGCGTGTTGCTGCCAGGCGTCCCGATCGTATCCAGTTGCTGGCCGTGGGTCGGGAGATGCCGATAAACGCGCAGGCCTCATCCAGGGTAAGCGCGTAAGCTTCCATAGATGACCTCTACAGGTAGTTGAATATTGCTCTTGCGATGATGATCGCAATGATGGTGATGAGAAGGTGGAGTGTGGTGATCATGCGTAGCGAGGCCCCAGTACATGCCTTAACCACCACCTGCGCAGCATGTACAAGGTTATGGTGCCGATCCTGGTTGGCGCTCAGGGCTGTGGCAAATCGTCCGGTGTTGCGGCGCTGGCACCCGCGCCGGAATTTTTCACTGAAATATCGTTTACTGAACGCGACGACGATCTGGCGCGCAAAATGCGTGGCCGGCTCGTTGCGGAGATTGGCGAGCTGCGCGGGCTGAATACCCGCGACCTGGAAACGATAAAAAATTTCGTCACGCGTACACATGAGCATTGGGTACCGAAATATCATGAGTTTGCAACGCAGTTCCCGCTCAGGCTGCTGTTTATCGGCACGACAAACGAGCCCGAGTTTTTCAACGACACAACCGGCAATCGGCGCTGGCTGCCTGTTGACGTGCAGCGGTCGGTCGATGTCGCCGCGATACAGAGCGATTTGACGCAGCTATGGGCGGAGGCGCGGGAGGTGTTTAAACATGACGGAATCCAGTTCCGCGACGCGGAGCGGCTGGCGGGCGGTGTGCATGAACAGTACACGATACGCGACGCGTGGCAGGAGACTGTTGAGGCGTGGCTCGACACGCCAGATCTGATAACGGGTAACATTCTGCGAAATCGCGAATTTTTACGCGCCAGCGATGTGCTGCATGACGCGATTGGGCTGGACGCGTCGCGAATCAGCAAGCGCGAGGAGATGCGAATTAGTAATGTTTTGCAAAGCCGCGGATATTTACGCGTTCAGCGTCGTATCGATGACGTAAAAATGAGGGTTTTCGAGCCAGCGTCCCAGCCTGTCCCAACCTTGAAATAGAGGTTGTGGTTCTGTAATTATATGATTTATAGGGTTATTTACAACCGTTCCAACCTTTTTCCCAGAAACTCCATTATATATATAAGGCGCTCAGGGGAAAGGTTGGGACAGGTTGGGACACCCCCGGATACGTAAAATTTTACAGGTAATGAAATGCCAGTGATTGCGACAATAAAAACTGACTGGTTCCGCGTCATTTCAGATATCAACCGGCAGGGCATATCACTGAAAGAGATCGCGCGGGAGCTGGACGTATCGAAATCCGCTGTTATCGGCTGGCGAGCCGGTGCAGAACCCGGTCACGGTAAAGGCGAGGCGCTGAGCGAATTCTGGCAACACGTCACGCAGCGACCGCGCGACGACCTGCCCGTCAACGTCACCGGCAAGCGGTTTGTCTATTTTGGTAAATAAGATGATTTACCGCATGTAAACATTTAAATAACTGAAATTGATTTGTGTTGCTTATGTATCGTACAGGAATATGGAATTCCTGTTTAATAAAGGAGATAGGTATGAAACTATTAACTACGACAGAAATCAAAAAAGTTTCCGGAGCTGCTGGCGGATTTTATGAGGGATCTGTTAGTTGGCAATGTGCGTTCAATGCAGGTTTTTTGATGATTTCCCCATTCGGCGGGCCGTGGGCAATAGCGGGCGCTGCGGTCGGCGCAGCAACAGCGTGTCTCAGTTAATTGACCTGTCCAGTGCTGGATAAACTCATTGATATAGAGCGGAAATCGATATTATTTACGCATGCACGATGTAATATTATCGCATCGCTAATAATTTCTGTGCTATTTGCCGTTAGCATGTTCTGTGTTGAGAACAAAACTTGGTTGGTTTTTTTTACAGCTTTGCTGTTGTTTTGGGAGCGAGTATTGATATTAAAAATACATGCGCTAAAAAAACAACGTAGTAATTAACTGAAAAAAATCAAATTAAAAGCCCGTTAAATGCGTAATATCAGTTAAGGATCACTTGAACGATCCTACCGCTGTGTGAAAATCCGTAATTTCCTTGAGATTACGGATTTTTTTATGTTACTGAGTCAGGCGCTTGATGCCGTTCTTAAATTCACTCCTAAAGAATTTGCTGCATTGTCCGATTTGCTCTCACCTGAGCTTATCGATGAGTGCCTAGCCGATACGGGCGTCGTGACGATCCGAAAGCGCCGTCTCCCCATGGAGATGATGGTCTGGGCCGTGGCCGGTAACGAACGTCAGCGAACCCAGTCTTCCAGTGTTAGCCCTGGCACCCGCGCAAACTCCCGCACATTATTTGTGACCAGCACGGCGCCGGTGGCGATGGCATGCCCGGCAATCGCCGTGTCGTTCGGGCCGATCGGCGTACCGGCCAGCCGCAGCGCGGCCCGGATGTCCGTAGTGGCGTCCACTGCGGCGCGGTCCCAGGGCAGGATGGCATCGAGGCGGGCGCAGAATGCATCGACCAACTGGATGTGGCGTGGCGAGGCCTTCGGGCCAGTGGCGCCGAAGCGCATTTCGGCGTAGGTAATGGCCGAGACCACGATGCGCTGGTTGCGCAGCACCGCCTGCTCCAGGCGCTTCAGTACGGCTTCCGGCTGCTCACGCATAATGAACGAGCAGATACAGGTATCGAGCATATACATCTTGTTCATAAATCAAAACGTCCTTCGTCGCTGACAACGTCCTCACGCTCCGCCATAAAGTCCGGATCGGCCTTTTCCAGCTGCGCGAACGAGCCCCAGGTCGGCCGGACGGGACGCAGGATGATGCTGTCCCCTTCCCGGACGATCTCCAGCTCGCTCACTCCCTCAAAATCCAGATCTCGGGGCAGACGGATGGCGCGGTTGTTGCCATTTTTGAAAATGGATACGGTTCTCATGTACTTTCTCTCCCGAGCAGATAGATATGTGGTGCATATCCGGAATGATGTTCAGGGTACCGGGTATGCGCATATGCTTAGTATAGGCAGATGCGTTGCCTATGTATATGTCCAGCATATGTAGATACCCAGGGTATGTATGTGCATGACATATACAGATGTGAGGCACATGGATATGTGTGGTAATGCTTACTTCTCTCTTTTTGCGGTCAGATCCGAAAAAAGGCGGAACCGGATCTGCCGGTCATGAGAAGGACATTGAACCCTGACATCACAAGAGATTCGATGGGAGGCATTCTGATTAGGGAAGCGAGCCAGAATAATAGAAGATACGGGGCGGGATGTGACTGAGCACTATCAGCTTGCAGCCTGGTTGGCGCTCTGCACGGCACGGGCGGGCGGTTGGTTGTACTGCTGCGTTATTAACTAGCGGCAGCCCAACATGTGATAGTCAGTTTATCTACGACGGCTCTTTTAGCGGTCAGCGTAAGTCAGGTATGGGAGTCGCGGCATCACTACTCATTGAGCATGGTATCGCGGTGTTTTCTGATACGCAGGTCGCTGAGCTTGTTGCATGGATTGAAGAGAGGGAAAACCGAATCCCCATTAATGATGGAATTGTTGGATCACGTTGGTTTTCTGTATCGTTGTCTTAGCTGAATGATGCCTGGTTTCTGATGAGTACCACAGGCAAACATTTCTCACACCGCGATATATTAATAAATCAAGAGTAGTTCATCGAACTAGCGGCGCATGGTGATCCGTTTCTCCCCATGCGCCCACTATGTTGCCCGTGCTATCGGGCTTTGTGCGAGTCGGGCAGCGTTATTCTAACAGACCCCGGTGTAACGCTTTGACCGCGCTGTCTGCGAATTCCGCCGGAAGCAGGAAACAAAGAGTATGGCTGGACGCGCCGTGGCAGATCATGCGCACCGGGTGTTTTTCCAGTTCAGCAAAAACCTCTTTGCACACCGCAGTGGCCTGAGAGAGTGCGTTGCCAATCAGCGAGACGAGCGCCAAACCGGACTCGATTTCGACATGGCAGTGCGGCGACAGCTCGCTAAGCAGCGTAGCGGGCAGCATATCCGCCTCACCTGACGTTGAACTGGTGGCATTGAGGATCAGTGCGATACTCTTTTCCGAGATGGTCACCAGATCGGTCGCTATGTCGTGACGCGACAAAATCCCAAATATTTCAGCTAAAAAGCGGTGGGTGGGTTGCGCATTAATGCTGGATAATTTCAACAGCGTCTGCTGGCGGCGCACGGCCAGGGCGCGATAACGCGCTGGCTCCGGCACATCGCGGCAAACCAGCGTTCCGCCCGCTGATGGATCGTTGCTGGCGCCAACAAAAACCGGAATGTTTTTGCGTATTGCAGGCAGCAGCGTTGCCGGATGCAGCACTTTGGCTCCAAAGGTCGCCATTTCGCTGGCTTCAGAGAACGAGATGTTATCAATACGTTTCGCCTGGGCGACGATCCGGGGATCGGTAGTATAGATCCCAGCGACATCGGTCCAGATATCCACACGTGAGGCCTGTAGCGCCTCTGCCAGCAGGGAAGCGGTATAATCACTGCCGCCGCGACCGAGTGTAGTGGTTTGCTCTGCCGTATCGCTGCCGATGAAGCCCTGTGTCACAACCAGCGCCTGTTCAATACGCGGGCGTAAATGTTTTTCTGACAGATCTGCGATCGCGTTTATCGCCGGTGCCGCACAGCCAAACGTATCATCGGTGCGAATAACTTTGCGGGCATCAAACCATTGCGTTTCCACACCCTGTTCACGCAATACTTCCACAAACAACAGGGAAGACATCAGCTCCCCATGGCTAACTAACTCATCGCACAGCGCGGCTGAACGGGAATCGACAGCTATTTCAGCCAGGCGGCTAATATTGTCCAGCAGATGATCAATCTGCTGACTAACAGCTTCTGGCTGTTTCAGGCGTGAAATAATGTTGTATTGCAGGGCGCGCAGGGTTTCAATTTTGTCCAGCCGAAGGCTGCTTTCCAGACCGGAAGCAAGGCCAACCAACAAATTAGTGACGCCTGCAGAAGCAGACAATACAACCAGACGAACGTTTTTATCAGCAAGGACGAGGGTAGCGCTACGGCTCATCGCGTCAAAGTCAGCAACGCTGGTTCCGCCAAATTTGGCAACGATGATGTGTGGATAAATGCGAGTCATAACAATCTCATATCAGGGCGCCATAATCATATGGCATGAAAATTTTCATTCTCGGCATAAGGGAAGTGCTCTTCGCCTTACGAAATGTCCGCCCGCGAACATTTCTGTTTAAAACTCAGGATTCTGCTCCTGCTGTCGATAACCTGTATTGCCACTCACGGGTTACCGGGTATGATGCGGATTAATGGTTAAATAGTTATTTCCTTTTTTTCGTTTTAGGATTTTTAAGGCGGGCATAGTAAGTGAATAAATCCGCTGAATCGATATTTTCCTTAACATTTATAGTAAGTGGATGGAAAGTATCACTATTTTTTTTGCGCTTTGCGGGCAGGATTTTCCGTTAATAACATTGTGGCAACATAAAAGGCCATAAATGTTAAAGATATAGCGTTGTATACAATGCAGCCGATAATAGGCTTACACAGACCTGGTTACAATTTATACTGAGCAAATCCCGTTCAAAAATAAGCTTTCCCATTGATTTTTAAAGCAAATGATATAAAAAGCCCACACAAAATATAAGATTGAGAACGCTGCTGAAAAAACATATATTAGCCGCGTTTTTTTTACCCCCCTTAAACCTTTATCCAACCCGGTGTTAAAACGACCCCAGGTTGTAGGAGAGATATGATGACGGATAAAGTCCGTATTGATTCTTTGAATGCTAATTCATTACCGCAAAGCAATGAAACCTTTTTAGCCAGACAAGCTGAGTTTGAATCCAACGTCAGAAGCTATCCACGTAAATTGCCGTTAGCGATTGCTAAAGCGCAGGGCGTATGGTTAACCGATGTTGAAAATAAACAATATCTTGACTGTCTTGCGGGCGCAGGAACGCTGGCGCTGGGCCATAATCATCCTGATGTGATTCAAAGCATCCAAAGCGTCATTACCAGCGGCTTACCGTTA
This sequence comes from Pantoea sp. FN0302, assembly GCF_050113775.1. NCBI lineage: Bacteria > Pseudomonadati > Pseudomonadota > Gammaproteobacteria > Enterobacterales > Erwiniaceae > Pantoea > Pantoea sp. FN0302. Next base: position 2,202,118 of record NZ_JBNJSM010000001.1, on the reverse strand, counting down.
CATACGCTTGACCTGACCACGCCATTAAAAGATGAGTTCTCCGCTTATCTGCTCTCTTTGTTGCCGGGTCAGGGGAAAGAGTATTGCCTGCAATTCACCGGGCCTTCCGGCGCGGATGCCGTTGAAGCGGCACTGAAGCTGGCTAAAAAAGTGACCGGGCGTTCTGGCGTGATCAGCTTCTCCGGCGGTTATCACGGTATGACGCATGGCGCGCTCTCGGTGACCGGTAACCTGTCGCCGAAAGAAGCGGTTAACGGCATGATGCCGGAAGTACAGTTTATGCCTTACCCGCACCAGTACCGTTGCCCGTTAGGCATCGGTGGCGAAGCCGGTGTGAAAGCGCTGACCTACTACTTTGAAAACCTGATCAACGACGTTGAAAGCGGCGTGCGTAAACCTGCTGCCGTTATCCTGGAAGCCGTGCAGGGCGAAGGTGGCGTTAACCCGGCACCGGTCGAGTGGCTGCAGCGCATCCGTAAAGTAACCCAGGAACATGGCATTCTGCTGATTCTTGACGAAGTACAGGCGGGCTTTGCCCGTACCGGCAAGCTGTTCGCCTTCGAACATGCTGGTATCGAACCGGACATCATCGTGATGTCTAAAGCGGTAGGCGGCGGTTTACCGCTGGCTGTGCTGGGCATTAAAAAACAGTTTGACGCCTGGGCGCCTGGTCATCACACCGGTACGTTCCGTGGCAACCAGCTGGCGATGGCGACCGGCCTCACCACGCTTAAGATCCTGAAAGAAGAGCGCATTGCCGATAAAGTCGCTGAGAAGGGCGAGTGGCTGAAAGGCAAACTGGCTGAAATGCAAAAACGTTACCCGGTTATCGGTCACGTACGCGGTCTGGGCTTAATGATTGGTATTGAGATCGTTAAACCGCATGAAGCGCAGGATCACATGGGTTGTTACCCGGCGGACGGCGAACTCAGCGCGCTGTTGCAGAAGAAATGTTTCGAAGCGGGCCTGATCCTCGAGCGCGGCGGCCGTGGCGGTTGCGTACTGCGTCTGCTGCCGTCGCTGCTTATCAGCAATGCCGAGCTGGAGATTTTCCTCGATAAGTTTGAAACCGCGCTGCTGGGCGCTGGCGTGAAGCCTGTTTAATCGGAGCAAATGAACGAATGTCTGATTTAAATCCGATTCTGTCTGGTTCCGCGCAGAGTATTGCCGCCTATCAGGAAGCGATTGAACAGAGCACAAAAGCGGTTGTGCAATGGCTCAAGCAGCCTGAAATGTACCAGGGCAAAACCGTCGGGGAATTACGTGAGCGTATCAATTTAGAGTTTAATTCTCAGGGCCTGGGCAACCAGGCCGCCATTGAGCGCGCCGTTGAGTATTTCCTCAAAGACAGCCTGTCCGTGCACCATCCGCAGTGTGTGGCGCATCTGCATTGCCCGAGCCTGGTGATTAGTCAGGCTGCGGAAGTGCTGATCAACGCCACTAACCAGAGCATGGACTCCTGGGACCAGAGCCCGTCGGCGACCATCATCGAGATGAAGCTGATCGAGTGGCTGCGTGACCAGGTCGGTTACCCGGCAGGCGATGCTGGTGTGTTCACCAGCGGCGGTACACAAAGCAACCTGATGGGCCTGATGCTGGCGCGCGATGCCTTTTTCGCTCGCCAGGGCCACTCCGTTCAGCTGGACGGTCTGACCGGTAATCTGAGTAAAATCAAAGTGTTATGCTCTGAAGATGCTCACTTCTCTGTGCAGAAGAACATGGCGCTGATGGGGCTGGGTTACCGGTCCGTAACGCTGGTGAAAACCGATGAATTCTCGCGTATGGATCTTAACGATCTGGCAGAGAAGCTGGCGCAGGCGAAAGCCAGAGGCGAGCAGGTGATGGCTATTGTCGCAACTGCCGGGACTACCGATGCAGGCGCGATCGATCCGTTAGCTGAAATTGCTGCGCTGGCGGCTGAACAGCAGATTTGGGTGCATGTGGATGCGGCATGGGGCGGCGCGCTGCTGCTGTCTGAGAAGTATCGCCACTTCCTGAATGGCCTGGAACTCGCAGACTCCGTCACGCTGGACTTCCACAAGCAGTTCTTCCAGACCATCAGCTGTGGTGCGTTCCTGCTGAAAGATGCGCATCATTATCAGCTAATGCGTTACCAGGCGGCGTACCTGAACTCTGACTTTGATGAAGAGCATGGCGTGCCAAACCTGGTGTCGAAGTCGCTGCAAACCACGCGTCGTTTCGATGCCCTGAAATTGTGGATGGGCCTGGAAGCGCTGGGTAAAAAGCAGTACGCCGAAATCATCGATAATGGCGTGACGCTGGCGCAGCAGGTGGCACAGTATGTTGCTGAGCAACCGCAGCTGGAGCTGGTAATGCAGCCGCAACTGGCCAGCGTCCTGTTCCGTTTCCGTGCGGAAAACAGCAACACCGCAGACGTTGCGTTGTTGAATCAGCGTATCGGTGATGCGTTGCTGGCCTCCGGCAGCGCCAACGTTGGCGTAACGGAAGCTGACGGTGTTACCTGCCTGAAAATGACGTTGCTCAATCCAACCGTTTGCCTGGAGGACGTGAAAGTTCTGCTGGCGAGCGTGATAGCCTGTGGGCAGCAGTTGCAGAACGCCTGATTGCTGCAGCAATAAAAAAAAGCCGACAACAGTGATGTTGTCGGCTTTAAACATCCACCTGATTTTCTCCTGTTTTTACCGCTCATCCCTTTTCCCCAAACCCTGTTCTTTATTTATAGATAGATCCTTCGCGTCTCACTACACATACAGCATCGCTAAACGCTCTTTAAGCCCATGTTTAAAAACAATAATGCTTCATTGAGCCTAATCTGACATGGTGTCAACGATTATCCCGTTTTTACCGACATAAAATCTGATAAAGTAGACGCTTGTCGACTTTTCAACTTTAAGTTTTGAAGGTAACACTAGAAAAAACTAGCATCCCGTTGTTAAGCGGTTAAATCCTGTTTTATGAAATGTTAAAACACGACCTGACAGCCAGATGGTCGACGTGCATTCAGCGCGTACGGGCACTGTGACACACCTTTTGGGAGAATTTATGCGTTCCTCTGTTCATAAAAATGAAAGCCGGACCTTCTTCGGTCATCCTTATCCGCTGGGCTCGCTGTTCTTCACTGAAATGTGGGAACGTTTCTCGTTTTACGGCATTCGTCCGTTACTGATCCTGTTTATGGCGTCTGCTGTCTACGAGGGTGGAATGGGGCTGGCGCGTGAAAATGCGTCGGCAATCGTGGGTATTTTTGCCGGTAGTATGTACCTTGCTGCGCTGCCGGGAGGCTGGCTGGCAGATAACTGGCTTGGTCAGCAGAGAGCGGTCTGGTACGGCTCAATTCTGATTGCGCTTGGTCACCTCTCAATCGCGCTCTCCGCCGTGATGGGTGACAATCTGTTTTTTATCGGCCTGATGTTTATCGTACTGGGGTCCGGCCTGTTCAAAACCTGTATCTCTGTGATGGTGGGCACGCTGTATAAAAAAGGCGATGCGCGTCGCGACGGCGGCTTCTCGCTGTTCTATATGGGCATCAACATGGGCTCGTTCATTGCGCCGTTGATCTCCGGCTGGTTAATCAAATCCCACGGCTGGCACTGGGGCTTTGGCATTGGCGGCATCGGAATGCTGGTGGCGTTGGTTATTTTCCGCATGTTCGCTGTTCCGGCAATGAAACGTTATGACAGCGAAGTGGGGCTGGATTCCACCTGGAACAATCCGGTGGCGAAAAAGCAGGGCGTGGGTGCCTGGCTGCTGGCTCTGGCGGCAGGCGTAGCGGTCATTACGACGCTGATCGCAATGGGCGTGATTGTGATTAACCCCGTAGCGGTTGCCAGCATGCTGGTCTATGTGATTGCGGCTTCGGTGGTGCTCTACTTTATCTATCTGTTCATGTTTGCTGGCCTGAACCGAAAAGAGCGCGCCAGGCTGTTGGTCTGTTTTATTCTGCTGGTTTCCGCCGCTTTCTTCTGGTCTGCATTCGAGCAGAAACCGACCTCATTCAATCTGTTCGCTAATGACTACACCAACCGAATGATCGGTGATTTCGAAATCCCTGCCGTATGGTTCCAGTCGATTAATGCGCTGTTTATCATTCTGCTGGCGCCGGTATTCAGCTGGGCGTGGCCGATGCTGGCGCAAAAAAACATCCGTCCGAGCAGCATTACCAAATTTGTTATCGGCATTTTATGTGCTGCCGCCGGTTTTGGCCTGATGATGCTGGCGGCGCAGGATGTGCTGAATAACGGCGGGGCAGGCGTATCGCCGCTGTGGCTGGTGGGCAGTATCCTGATGTTGACGCTTGGCGAGCTGTGCCTGAGCCCGATTGGTCTGGCGACCATGACGCTGCTCGCGCCGGAAAGAATGCGTGGTCAGATGATGGGGCTGTGGTTCTGTGCCAGTGCCTTGGGTAACCTGGCGGCAGGCCTGATTGGCGGTCATGTTAAGGCGGATCAGCTGGATATGCTGCCCAATCTCTTTGCGCGTTGTTCTGTCGCGCTGCTGATCTGTGCTGCCGTGCTGTTCTTACTGATTGTTCCGGTGCGTCGTATGCTGGAAAATGCGCAGGTTAAGCATCAACAGAAACCGGTAACCACCGCGTAACGGGCAATACTCCTACAAACCGGTGTTAACGCGCCGGTTTATCTGGCCTTTAGTCATCTCTGCATCGCAGATAAAATCCTGGCTGAGTGACTGAGTGACTGAGTGACTGAGTGACTGAGTGACTGGTTGGCTGGCTGCTGTGGGTTTGCTATTTCAATGGTTCAGGTTTTAGCAGGTGGGTTTTTGCCTTCGCTATAATATCTATAAAATCATCATAGTTAAACGCTATAACCCTGGCTGCGTTATTGCGGTTAGCTGTGGCAGGAAAGCGCGGCCTTGATTATTTTATACAGAACCAAACTAAAGTTGTTTTGTTAAAATAGATTACCACCCGGTAAGGAAACCGGGTTTAATTGTTAATTAATAGAAATTGTCCTGTGTAAGCTGCCTTCCCGTCGCAATAACTTCATCTTTATCAAAATATAAAAGGTATTCTTCATTATAAGGCTTTATTGAATATCCATATAATATGCCATCTTCCTCACTTACCCCCATTACTCCCCTTTTTTACCTGCATACTTCTTATTTATCTCTTTGCAATCAGGCGATATTGTTATCTCCTTTGCGGCCACAGCCTCCACTGTCGCCAATTCTATCGCACTTATCCCGGTCCCGATATTTATCCTTCCCAGGGTTAAGCCAGCCGCGATTGAGGTGCCAGCAATCAGTAAACCTTTGGCCCGGTCAGACATCATTTTTTCATAACCGGCAGGCGCATTGCTTCCCAGTTGTTCAGCGGTTTTTCTGAAATCTTCAGGATTGCCGTTATATATCCCTCCGGCCGCCAGTAGCCGTCCGGCGGCTTTGCTGTTGATCGTGCTGAGCGGAGCGGGCTGCGTTATCCCGGCTGGCAAAATGGTAGAGCGTGGTTTTCCGCCTCGGTTACTGTAGTCTCGCCGGGCGACGGACCTTTTATATTCACAAATAATGTCCTGCGCGCCGCCATATTCAAAATCAAAGGGCGAGCGACAAACCAGTTCACCGCAGTCGTCAATATAAAACAGCCAGCCCGCGGAGGAATAAGCGCTTTGATAAGTGGATAATCTGATGACCAGCGATCGTCAAAAACGTATTCGCGGTCAATGCACGGCCAGGCGAGCGAAGGGCTGAAAATGAATTCAAACTTAGATTTCTGGTAGCAAGTGAATTTTAATAAAATGCGCTATTCAGTGTTTTTGCAATGTAGGGAAAGGCATAAAGCTGGAGCGGTTGGCAACCCAACGTTGTCATAAATCCTTCATCAATTACTCTTATAACAGGCTCTTTCCCATTATGGATGTAAGCTGATGAAAATTAAATCTCTTGCCTTGCTGTGTGCCTCTCTGTTTCCGTTATATGCCAGCGCGGCGCAGCCGCAAATTGAACGTTACGTGGTGAGCTTCCCGCAGGGCGACCGCGTAGCGTATCAGGGTGCGTCAGCCAGTGCGTTTCCTGACGGCCTGCCGGTGGGGGTTGGCTCTGGCCTGCATTTTCTGCGTAAAGAGGGCGACGATCTGCTGTTCACGACCCTGACCGATCGCGGTCCCAATGCGGATGCGCCTAAAACCGGCAAGCGCGAGTCTAAAATTTTCGTTAATCCGGACTATACGCCGCTGCTGATGACAATCAGGGTTGGCAATAATAAGGCGGAAGCCATTGATGCCCATCCTCTGCATGACGAACAGGGCAATATTTCCGGGCTGCCGCTGCCGGAAGGTTTTATCGGTGCCACTAACGAAGCGGCGCTGAGCGAGTCGTTGCAATTACTTGGCAGCGACAAGCGCGGGCTGGATACGGAAGGCATTACCTCAGATGGCAACGGCGGCTACTGGATTTGTGATGAGTATGGTCCGTTTATCGCTCACATCAGCGCCGACGGCAAAATTTTGCAGAAGTATGGCCCGCAGGCGGAGTCCAGCGAGCAGAGCGTAGCCGGTGGGCTGCCGAATATTGTGAAATGGCGTCAGCCCAACCGTGGGTTCGAGGGGCTGACGCGCATGCCGGATGGCCGGATTATCGCTGCGGTGCAAAGCACGCTGGATATTGACGGCAAAAGCAAAAACAGCGCCCGCTTTACCCGTTTAGTGAGCTTCGATCCAGCGACAGGTAAAACCGCCAGCTACGGTTACCCCATTGATATTGAGGCTTATAAAAAAGCCAAAGATGCCAAAGTAGGCGATATCGTCGCGCTGGATAATCACCGCCTACTGCTGATTGAACAGGGCAAAGATAAAGAAAAAAACATGCGTAACCGCATCTATTTAGTGGATCTCAGCAAAGCCAGCGATCTGACCTCGTTCGACAAACAGCCGCCGGAGTTTGATGATGAGGCGGCGCTGAAATCACGCGGTATCGTTCCCGCCAGTAAACAACTGGTGGTGGATCTGCGTGCGTTGGGCTGGCAGCAGGAGAAAGTTGAAGGCCTGGCGCTGATCGATAACAAAACGCTGGCGGTGATAAACGACAATGATTTTGGCGTGCGCACTGAGCTGACCGACGCGCTATCCGGCAAGGATAAAATGGATGATTACACCGCTGACGGCAAAGGGCATCTGTTGGTCGACGGTGAAGTGGTAAAAACCAAAATTGCCGTGCGGCCACTGAATAAGCCAGAAAGCGAAAATGAACTGTGGGTCATTAGCCTGCCAGACGCGCTATAGCGCGCGCTGTCTAAAAAGCCTTTTTTGCCACACCGCGCAGCGCTTAAGTGAATAAAAGCAACCCGCCGCGCCTTTCGGGGCGCGGCTATATAAAGAGAGCGTTATTCAGTTATAAGGCGGGTATTATATGGGGTAAAACAATCCTCATACCGCCTCGGTTTGCTCTTTTACCAAATGCACATGGATAGATTGCCGCTCCAGCATCTGCTGATATTCAGACGATAAACCCGGATCGCTTATAACATGGCGGAAGGGTTTTTCCGGGGCGAGAGGATAGGGATGGATCAGGCCAAATTTAGAGGCGTCGGTTAAGGCGAAGGTTTCAATATCTTTTGCCATGACGGCATTCACAATATCGCTACGTAGCATATTTTTGCCGGTAAAACCGGTATCGGGATGCCAGCCATCAATACCGATAAAGGCTTTCTGAAAATGGACCTGATGAATACAGCTACGCGTTAACGGGCCGACAACCGATTCGCTGCTTTTCTGATAAAGGCCGCCCAGCACAATCACTTCACAGCGCGAATCTTTTAATAAACCGGCAATGTAATGGCTGACCGTGACAATGGTGATGCTGTCGTCGTTAGCAAGATAGCGGGCAAGCAGGGCATTAGTGCTGCCCCCTTCAATAAATACTGATTCACCGGCGTTAACCTGAGAGGCGGCATATTGCGCCAGGCTTTGTTTCAGTGGAAAGCGCGACTGCATCCTGGCCGCAATACTATCGCTTTCCATCGACACGGCAGAGCCATGAACGCGTTTCAGATAGCTGTTTTTTTCCAGCGTATTTAAATCCTGACGAACGGTAACCTCTGAAACTTTGGTAATACGGGACAGTTCGCTGACGCTGACGCTTCCTCGCTCATTAACCAGCTGAATAATCTGTAATTGCCTTGCGTTCATCTAACGTCTCGCCATCTGTTGCGGGGAAGGAAGTATATCAAAAGCGCAGAGGGATCACATTTGAGCTGGATCCCCTGCGCGTTAAGCGTGTTATCAATTTTCAGGTCGTTGGTGCATCAAAAGCCAGCAGTACAGCGTGACGCTATTCCATGCCCAGGGCGCGACGGCCATTGGCATTAAGATCGCTTAGCTGAAAGCGGTTTTGCCATGTCTGCTCATAATCTTCACGCGGAAAATCTGCCGGCGACGCGCCTTTTTCCAGCGCGGCGCGTACGCTGTGCGCATAAGCAAGGTTTTTCGCGCACGCCGGCGCGGCCGGAATATACATTACGTTGCCCCAGCCCTGCTGGTTTTCAACCGGCGCCACGGAATGAATCACGTCGCAGTGCCACCATACTGAATCTCCTGCCTGCAGCGTCGGGATGCTGCACAGCCCGGCGATCAGATGAGGATGCCACTTCTCCGATACCGGCAGCACTCTGCCTGGCGCAACGCCGCACAGTTCATCTTCAGGCACATCATCCAGTAAAGGGCGCAGTAATACATAGGCCATCGCTTCCGGCACCGGTACCACATGCAGCAGGCCCTGTCCGGCAATCATATCCGACAGCGCCGTCCAGCCCTGGAAAGTACGAAACGCCGAGCATTTGGTGGTGTTATCCACGTCATATTCATTAACCTCCGGGCGATAAGCCGCATCCCACGGATCATATTCCGCAAAGCGGTTAGTGAATATTTTGCTAAATACTTTCTGATAGGCGGGCAGCAGCCAGCGTTCCAGCGCGCCGGAATCGGTATGCGCGCCAAGCCCTTTCGAGGTAGTACCCGGCAGACGGCGGCGAATACGGTCGGGATAAATGATGTTCACTTCCGGGTTGAACCCGTCGCCGTCAGCATGCTGAAAGGTCCACAGACAGTTAAGAAACGTTTGCGTGGTGGCCATTTGCTGACTCTGGCGCGCTTCCATTTGCGCTTTTGACCAGTAGATAGGGTAAATTTCCGGGCGCGAAGCTTCCAGCGAACCAAAGAAATTATCGCCTGGCCCGCGATAAACCTCATCAAACTGGTTCTCATCCAGATAGCCAAGCATCGATTGATCCATTGCCAGCGCATGATCCCGGCTGAAGGTTTGTCGCACTACCAGGCAACCACGGCGCTTGATATGTGCAATCTGCTGTTCGCTAATATTGCCTGCCGCCAGATCGGTATAGTTAACTTCCGGCCAGGCGCTGCCGTTAGCTTGTTCTTCAGCGCGCGCTGCGGCAAGCTCTGCCTCTATTTTATCGCACACCTGGCGAAAGAGAGCTTCAACATCACCGATCTGTTCACGCAGAATGCGTTTCATTGCCACGATATTCTGTTTGTAATCTTCAGGTAGGGTTACTGAAGTAAAGGATGTATTCATCATCGTCTCCGCTGCTCAGGGTCAGGTGTATGGCTGAACGAAGGTTTTTTGCTTTCATTCGAAAGTAAAGCAAATATAGCAGAGTTGATAACACAAATATGTGAAGCTAAGCGTTGTATAGCATTTTTTTGGCTTTCATTCGAAGGTATGCGGCTATCGACACCAACGGAAGGGAGACCGCCGCACGAATAATCTTTTATTATTTAATTATTTAGAAACCAGGCGCGCCAAATGCGGCTAACCAGTCCTGCTCAAATTTTTCTACGGCGGCGCTTACTGCTGGCGTGGCGATCATCTGCTCTGCAACATCCAGCGGCAGCGTAATAGATTCACAGCCCGTCAGCAGACAATCCAGCGCCTGGCGCGGCGTTTTAAAGCTGGCCGCCAGCACTTTTGTTTCTGGCGCATGCAGTGTGAGTAACTGCTGTAACTCTTTTACCGTCTGGATGCCATTGCCGCCCTGCGCATCAATCCTGTTCACATAGGGCGCGATATATTCCGCACCGGCCAGCGCCGCCAGCAAACCCTGCGCCGCGCCGTAAACCGCCGTGCCCAGCGTTGGAATGCCTTGCTGTTTTAGCAGCTTAATCGCTGCCAGTCCCTGGGCCGTTACCGGAACCTTAACCACCAGATCAGGGATAATGGCGCGCAGTTTTCTGGCTTCCTCCACCATCTGTTCAGCGTCTCTTGCCATCACCTGCGCAAACAGCCGACCTTTTCCGCCCAGCGCTTGCTGGAATTCAGGCAGCACCACTTCAAGCGGCCTTTTACCGCTGGCGATAATGCTGGGATTAGTGGTCACGCCAGCCAGCGGGAAGATCTCCGCCAGGCGTCTCACGGCCACGACATCAGAGGTATCGAGATAAAGTTCCATAAAGGGTTCCTTAATAAATCGTGATGCTTAGCAAGTTTCGCTGAGTATATCCTCAGCGCCCGCTTTTTTATTGACTGAAGTCAACGTGACTTTCTTTCGAAAATTATTAAATCTTCAATCGTAAAAGGGGGCTTTATGATTTTTAATATCCAGCGCTATTCCACCCATGATGGTCCAGGCATTCGTACCGTGGTGTTTTTAAAAGGCTGCTCGCTGGGCTGTCGCTGGTGTCAGAATCCCGAGAGCCGTTCCCGCCAGAAAGATCTGCTATATGATGCCCGGCTCTGTCTGGCAGAGTGCGATCTGTGTCAGCAGGCCGCGCCAGCGGTGATTCAGAAGACCTTAAACGGCCTGATTATCCTGCGTGAAAAAATCGAACCTGACCATATCGCCGCGCTGGGAAATTGCTGTCCCACGCTGGCGCTGACCGTATGCGGCGAAGAGAAAGATGCCGCAGAGATTATGGCCGTGGTCAGGCGCGATCGGGCCTTTTACCAACGCAGTCAGGGCGGCGTCACGCTCTCTGGCGGCGAACCCTTTATGAATCCGCAACTGGCGGCCACATTGTTCCGTCAGTGTCAGCAGGAGGGGATCCACACTGCGGTAGAAACTTGCCTGCATGTGCCCTGGCGCTATGTCGAACCCTCGCTGCCGCATATCGATCTCTTCCTGGCCGATCTCAAGCATGTTGATGAACGCACCTTTAAGCAGTGGACCGACGGCTCGGCGAAACGCGTGCTGGACAACCTGCGCCGTCTGGCGGCGGCAGGGAAAAATATCACTATCCGGGTACCGCTGATCCCGGAATTTAACGCCAACCCGGGCGCGGTTACCGACATTGTTAACTTCGCTGCCGATGAGCTTGGCGTTAAAGAGATTCATTTTCTGCCTTACCACACTCTGGGCATGAACAAATATGCCCTGCTTCATCAGCCCTATCTGGCGCCGGATAAACCGCTGGATTGCCCGGCGCTATTAACTTTTGCTGAGACATACGCAAAACAAAAAGGCCTGACAGCGACATTAAGAGGATAAGAACATGACTACCCTGAAACTCGATACCCTGAGCGAACGTATCAAGGCCCATAAACAAGCCTTAATCCATATTGTTAAGCCGCCCGTCTGCACTGAGCGGGCGCAGCACTACACCAAAATTTATCAGGAAAATATGGATAAGCCGGTACCGGTGCGTCGGGCACTGGCCCTGGCGCATCATCTGGCGCACCGTACCATCTGGATTAAGCATGATGAAATGATCGTGGGGAATCAGGCGAGTGAAGTCCGCGCCGCGCCGATCTTCCCGGAATATACCGTAAGCTGGATCGAAAAAGAGATCGACGATCTTGCCGATCGTCCCGGTGCGGGTTTCTCCGTCTCTGAAGAGAACAAGCGCGTGCTGCATGAGGTGTGTCCGTGGTGGCGCGGGCAGACAGTGCAGGATCGCTGCTACGGCATGTTTACCCATGAACAGCAGGCGCTGCTTGCCACCGGCATTATCAAAGCAGAAGGAAACATGACCTCCGGCGATGCGCATCTGGCGGTAAACTTCCCGCTGCTGCTGGAGAAAGGGCTGGATGGTCTGCGCGACAAGGTGGCGGAACGCCGTGGCCGCCTTGATCTTACCGTGCTGGAAGATCTGCATGGTGAACAGTTCCTGAAAGCGATCGCTATTGTGCTGGAAAGCGTTAGCGACCATATCAAACGCTTCGCTGAGCTGGCGAACCAGATGGCAGCGCAGGAAAAGCGCGGTGCGCGTAAAGCGGAGCTGCTGCGTATTGCCGAAAACTGTGAAGTGATCGCCCACCAGCCGCCGCAGAATTTCTGGCAGGCGTTACAGCTTTGCTACTTTATTCAGCTGATCCTGCAAATTGAATCCAATGGCCACTCGGTATCGTTTGGCCGGATGGATCAATATCTCTATCCATTCTACCGGCGCGATGTCGAACTGGAGCAAACGCTGGGCCGCGAACAGGCAATTGAGCTGCTGCACAGCTGCTGGCTTAAACTGCTGGAGGTCAATAAAATTCGCTCCGGCTCGCATTCAAAAGCTTCGGCGGGCAGCCCGCTCTATCAGAATGTCACCATCGGCGGTCAGAACCTGATTGATGGCCAGGGCGTGGATGCGGTTAATCCGCTCTCTTATGCGATTCTGGAATCCTGCGGTCGCCTGCGCTCTACCCAGCCCAACCTGAGCGTGCGTTATCACGCAGGGATCAGCGATGATTTCCTCGATGCCTGCGTGCAGGTGATCCGCTGCGGCTTTGGCATGCCCGCTTTTAACAACGATGAAATCGTTATTCCGGAATTTATCAAGTTAGGTATCTCGGCGGAAGATGCTTATCAGTATGCTGCTATCGGCTGTATTGAAACCGCAGTGGGCGGTAAGTGGGGCTATCGCTGCACCGGCATGAGCTTTATTAACTTCGCACGCGTAATGCTGGCGGCGCTGGAGGGTGGACGCGACGCCACCAGCGGGAAAGTCTTTCAGCCGCAGGAGCAAGCCTTGTCAAAAGGCAATTTCAACAGCTTTGATGAGGTGCTGACGTGCTGGGACAACCAGATCCGTTACTACACCCGCAAATCGATCGAGATCGAATATGTGGTGGATACCGTGCTGGAAGAGAACGCTCACGATATTCTCTGCTCGGCGCTGGTGGATGACTGCATCGAACGCGCCAAAAGCATCAAGCAGGGCGGGGCGAAATATGACTGGGTATCGGGCCTGCAGGTGGGGATCGCTAACCTCGGCAACAGCCTGACGGCGGTGAAAAAACTGGTGTTTGAACAGGGTATGATCGATCAGCAGCAGCTGGCGGAGGCGCTGGCCAGCGACTTTGACGGCTTAACGCATGAGCAGCTGCGTCAGCGCCTGATTAACGGCGCGCCAAAATATGGCAACGATGATGACAGCGTCGATGCGCTGCTGGTGCGCGCCTATCAGACCTATATCGACGAACTTAAAAATTATCATAACCCGCGCTATGGTCGTGGCCCGGTGGGCGGCAACTATTATGCCGGCACCTCGTCTATTTCAGCGAATGTGCCGTTCGGCGCGCAGACCATGGCCACGCCCGACGGCCGTAAGGCGAAAACGCCGCTGGCGGAGGGTGCAAGCCCGGCTTCCGGCACCGATCATCTGGGGCCAACCGCCGTTATCGGCTCGGTCGGCAAGCTGCCAACCGGCTCTATTCTGGGCGGCGTGCTGCTTAACCAGAAACTGAATCCGGCGACGCTGGAAAACAATAACGATCGCCAGAAGCTGATGGCGCTGCTGCGCACCTTCTTTGAAGATCATAAAGGCTGGCATATTCAGTACAACATCGTATCCCGCGAAACGCTGATCGAAGCGAAAAAGCATCCCGATCAATATCGTGATTTAGTGGTCAGGGTCGCAGGCTATTCGGCTTTCTTTACCGCGCTCTCTCCGGATGCGCAGGATGATATTATCGCCCGAACCGAACATACCTTGTCTTAATATCCTAAGGCGCAGCGAGCGATGGCTGCGCCGATTTCTCTGTTTATTGGTTTCCCTGCTCTCACCTGTTTTTGATCATCAACCGTAACAAATGGTGCATTCCGCCCCGCTTTGTTATTCAGTATTGTTATGTTATAACATTCAAATCAACCACCAGAACGCGCGTTTCCTGTGCTGACATGGTTCCACACAGGTGGTCATGCCGCAGGCAGTGCGCGCGTCTTCTCATGTAACTAACTGATATTGAGTAACGTATGTTTGAAGCTTTCTCTTTCCGCAGGCGAATGGGTTTTACCTTACTGGCCCAATCCTCGCTTATCCGGGCGCTCTGGATCAGCCTGTTGCTGGCTGTACTGTGGGCTGCCATTCAATGGGCGGACGCCATCGCATGATCACGCTGGAGAAACTGGTTACAGGCTATCGCGGAGAGGCGCTAAGCCAGCCGATTAGCGGACAGTTCCGGCGCGGTAGCCTGACGGCCATTATGGGCGTTAACGGCGCGGGTAAGTCCACGCTGCTTAAAACCATTGCCGGTTTGCTCACGCCGGTCAGCGGGGCGGTGCGTTTTGAGCCAGAGGGCAGGCAGATCGCCTGGCTGCCGCAGCAAAGTGAGATCGACCATCACTTTCCGCTGCGGGTGATTGAAGTGGTGGCGATGGGAAGCTGGCCAGCAAACGGCATGCTCAGGGGCATCGGCTGCAGCTTGCATGAGCGGATTGAGACGGCGCTGGAGCAGGTTGGTCTGCAGGATCTGGCGGGACGGGCAATTAGCCAGCTTTCCGGCGGCCAGTTTCAGCGCATGTTGTTTGCACGCATGCTGGTGCAGGATGCGTCAGTGATCTTGCTGGATGAGCCTTTTACCGGCATCGACAGTCAAACCAGCACTTTTCTGCTGCGGGTTATCGAGAGGCTGCATGCGGAAGGCAAAACCATCCTGACCGTTTTACATAACCAGCACATGGTGGAGCATCATTTTCCGCAACTGCTCTATCTGCATGACGGGCATTACCACTGGGGAAAAACCGCTGACATTATGCCGGAAAACGCCGGGCGGCCGCTCTCGCCGGTGCGCAGCGCGGTGGGGCAGGGACTACGTTTATGACGCAACATATCCTTGAGGCCTTTACCGCTTTTGGCTTTATGCGCCGCTCGCTGGTGGCCTGCCTGGCCTTATCGTTAAGCGTAACGCCGCTGGGTGTCTTTTTGCTGCTGCGGCGCATGAGCCTGATTGGCGATGCGCTTTCGCATGCGGTTTTACCCGGCGTGGCGGTTGGCTACCTGCTTTCCGGCATGTCGCTGTTGGCGATGGGAGCGGGGGGATTTATTGCCGGTTTGCTGGTGGCGCTGCTGGCGGGCTGGGTAAGTTCTGTGACCACGCTACGTGAAGATTCCAGCTTCGCCGGGTTCTATCTGGGATCGCTGGCGCTGGGGGTGGTGCTGGTTTCACTACGCGGTAGCGGCGTCGATCTGTTGCATCTGCTGTTTGGCTCGCTGCTGGCGGTGGATCGAACGGCGCTGATCTTTATCGGCATTATCGCCACGCTAACACTGTTAACGCTGGCGTTGGGCTACCGCGCGATCGTCGCTGAAGCCTTTGATATGACATTTTTGCAAGTGCGCAGTCAGCATACTCCACGGCTGATCCATGCGCTGTTTCTGGCGCTGGTGGTGATGAATCTGGTTGCCGGGTTCCAGATCCTCGGCACGCTAATGACGGTGGGGCTGATGATGCTGCCCGCCATCGCCGCGCGCTGCTGGTCAAATCACTTACCAATTATTTTGCTGCTGGCGGTGCTCATCGGCATGGCCAGTTCCTTTATCGGGCTTACCTGGTCCTGGTATCAGTCGATACCGGCTGGGCCAGCTATTGTCTTAGCTGCCAGTCTGGGTTTCCTGATTTCGGTGCTGTTTGGCGTGGAAAAAGGTCTGTTTCGATTAACTTATAACCGGGTAAAAGGGTGAGGAAAACATGAAGTCTGTGTTGTGGAAATATTCTGTGCTGTCGTTGTTTATGGTCAGTCCGGCGCTGCTGGCAAAAACGGTCACCGCCGTCGCCAGTTTTTCGGTGCTGGCTGATATTGTGCAGCAGGTTGGCGGCGAACATGTGACGGTAACTTCGCTGGTGGGACGCAACGGCGATCCCCATGCGTTTCAGCCATCGCCCAGAGATAGCCTGGCGCTGAATAAGGCTGATGTGGTGTTTGTCAGCGGGCTGGGGCTGGAAGGCTGGATGGATCGGCTGGTCACTGCTTCCGGCTACAGGGGAAAAGTGATCACCGCTTCTGAGGGTATTCATACTCGTAGCATGGAGGAGGAGGGGCAAAAGGTAACCGATCCTCACGCCTGGAACAGCGCTAAAAACGGCGCGGTCTATGCGCGCAACGTGATGGAGGCGTTGATTGCCGCCGATCCGCAGGATAAAGCTTACTTTGAGCAGCGCGGCAATGCCTATATTCAAAAGCTGGAGAAGCTGGATGCCTGGGCCAAAGAGACCTTTGCCGCCGTACCCGCAAGCAAGCGTAAGGTATTAACCAGCCACGACGCGTTTGGTTATTTCGCCGCTGAATATGGCGTGCATTTCCTGTCACCGGTAGGCTTTTCCACCGAAGCGGAAGCCAGCGCCAGCGAAGTTGGCCGCCTGATCCAGCAGATTAAACAGGAAAAAATTAAAACCTATTTCATTGAGAATCAGACCGATCCGCGTCTGGTGAAACAGATTGCGGCGGCCAGCGGCGCGCAGCCGGGCGGCGAGCTTTATCCGGAGGCGCTCAGTGATGAAAAAGGACCGGCACCCACCTATGAAGCCGCATTTAAACATAACGTCGAGACCATTTACGCCAGTATGAAATAACGGTTATCGGCTATTTCCCGGGGAAAGCCGGTCGGCTTTCCCTTAGCAAGCTTCCAACTGTGGCACGCCAGCAGTAAAAGGCTAATCCCGCCCGCCGCTCTGCTTCTTATCCCTTGTTTTCAACGTACGCGAGTAACGCAGCAGCAGCCTTGCTTTGCTGTTTATCGTCTAAAACGCAGCGATCGGATTATTTTATCTCTCAGCAGGAAAACTGCGATGCGATGCACAGTTCCTTTTGAAACCGGTTGCAGAAAATAGTCTCGATGCCAGGATGAAACCGGTTTCAACTATTGAGCAGCAGGGAATGACCATGGGAAAAATAAGAGATTATTTTAAATTAGCCTCTGAGATTCTGAATGAGACGGGAGGGGAAACGAACCTGATCGGCTTTACCCGCTGCGCAACGCGCCTGCGGCTGGTGTTAAAAGAGGTGCCTGCCGGCGCGGTTGAAAAGGTTAAACAGCTGCCCGGCGTGATCACCGTAGTGCTTAGCGGCGGCCAGTTTCAGGTGGTTATTGGCACGCACGTCGCGGATGTTTATGATGCGCTTGCCGCCATCGTTGATCCCGATAAGCTGCAAAACAGCAGCGAGAAAAGGCGCTTTTTTGATACGGTGATCGCAACCATGTCTGCGGTATTTGCGCCGATTATCTATGTGCTGGCGGCAGCCGGTATTTTGCAGGGGATTTTGATCACCGTTAACTGGTTTCTGCCCTCGTTTCAGCAAACCGGCGCCTTTAGCGTGCTTAACTTTATCTCCTGGACGCCCTTTGCTTTCCTGCCGGTCTTTATTGCCGTTACCGCCTCTAAATTCTTTAAGTGCAATATGTTTATTGCGCTGTTCTGCTGCTGTGCGCTGATCAATCCCGACTGGGCGGTAATAGCCGCGCAGATCGCTAAAGGCGATGCGGTAACCTTTTTCTCTTTGCCGCTGGCTGAAACGGTCTATACCTCATCCGTTTTGCCGCCGCTGTTCCTGGTGCTGGGTCTTGCTTATCTGGAACGTTTTGTTGAGCGCGCATTGCCGCAGGTCATCGCCCCGCTGTTTACGCCGCTTATCTGTGCGGTGATTATGGTTCCCCTGACGTTGGTGCTGATTGGGCCGGTGACCTCTGGTCTTGCCAATGGCATCGCCTGGGGCTACAACTGGCTGTTTGACACCGCGCCCGCGCTGGCGGCGGCGGTAATTGGCGGCGTATGGCAGGTTATCGTGATCTTTGGCGTCCACTGGGGGATTACGCCCGTGGTCATGGCCAACTTTGACCTGCACGGACGCGATTCATTTCAGGCTTTTCAGACCATGGCCGTGGTCGGGCAGATGGCGGCCGCCTTCGCCTGCGCGCTGAAAGCCAGGCAACGCGGTTTTAAAACCGTGGCTTACTCTGCCGGACTGACCGGCGTGTTCGGCATTACCGAGCCTGCCATTTATGGCGTAACGCTGAAGCTGAAAAAGCCTTTTATTTGCGGCTGTATCGGCGGCGCAGTGGGGGCGATTGTCACCAGCCTGTTCGGCAGCTATTACTACGCCTATGCCGGTCTGCCGGGGCTGTTAACCATTGTGAACGCCATTAGCCCGGAAAATCCGATGTCCTTTATCGGGGAAGTTACGGGCGTGCTGGTGACAATGGCGGTAACCTTTATTCTGGTTTTCCTGGTGGGCTTTAAAGAGCCAGAAGCCAAAGCGGATGAGACGCGCGCCGCGTCGGGCCCAGCGTCCTCTGCCGCTGCCTCCAACACCGCCTCTCAAAATGCTGCCGCCCCACCACAGGCTGCTGTTTCCGCGACCGCGACCTTAGAGCGCGCCTCTGCAAATGTTACTTCAGCCTTAACGCTGATGAGTCCCGTGGCGGGCAAAGCGCTGCCGCTGAATGAAGTTAGCGATGAAATTTTTTCCGGTGGCCTGCTGGGCGACGGTATCGCCATCGTGCCGGAAGAGGAGACAATCGTCGCGCCCTGCGATGCTGAGGTGGCCAGTACCGTCGACAGCCATCACGCTGTAGGGTTGCTGTGCGCTAACGGCGCGGAATTGCTGATACATGTTGGCCTGGATACGGTGAAGCTCGGCGGGCAGCACTTTTCCACGCTGGTCAGCGTTGGGGATAAGGTCACGGCAGGCACGCCGCTGATCAGGTTTCAACGCCAGGACATTATCGCCGCCGGCTATGACATCACCACGCCTTTCCTGGTTATCAACGGTGAAGATTATCAGTTAACCAAATATATCCATAACGGCCCGATCGTCTCCGGCGCACCGGTAATGGCGCTCAGCTAACGATAAGTTAAAGGGTTCATCAGAACCCTTTTTATCGCCGACAACTTACTACTACCGGATGATCTTTACGCTATACTGGCGCCCGTTTTAGCCGCTCCTGTTAAAGGAGATCGTTCTCTCTATAAGCGAGGCTGTAATGGTGACAATGCTGGACGTTGCGCGCTGTGCCGGGGTATCCAAATCCACGGTATCGCGCGTACTAAATGGTAAAAACGTCGTCAGGGAGGAAGTTAAAGCGCTGGTGTATAAGGCGATTGCCGAGACGGGCTATCGTCCCAATCTGCTGGCGCAGCAGCTGGCCACGCAAAAAAGCAGCATGATTGGCCTGGTAATCACTAACGAAGTGTATAACGGTCCCTTTTTCTCTACGCTGGTTTATAACGCAGCGAAATTTTGCGAGCAGCATGACCACCGGCTTATTTTTGCTGATGGCAAACATTCCGCTGACGAAGAGATCAACGCTATCGATTTTCTGGTGCGAATGAAATGCGCCGGCATCATGGTCTATGCCCGCCATACCACCCAGGCGCAGCTGGAAAAAATCATTAATGAAAGTCCGGTGCCGGTAATGATCCTTAACCAGCGGCTTACCGTGCGTGCCGATCGCAATATTTTTATCGATCACTATCGCGGCGGTGAAATCATGATGGAATATCTGCTGAGTCAGGGACACACTCGTATTGCTTATATTTGCGGCAAAATGCCGTCTCCCAGCAATAAAGCGCGTCAGCGGGCGTGGCAGGATTACGTCAACCCGCACAGCGCCGCGCTAGTTGCTCAGGGCGACTGGAGTATGGAAAGCGGTTATCAGGCAGCGCTGACGCTAATTGATAGCGCAGAGCCTTTTACCGCGATACTGGCCGCCAACGATGACATGGCGCTGGGCGCGATCAAGGCAATTAAAGATCGTGGGCTAAGCGTGCCGCAGGATATTTCCGTCGCCGGGTTTGATAATGCCATAATCGGTCACTATTTTTCTCCGGCGCTGACCACGCTGGATACGCCAATTGAGCAAATGATCCAGTGCGCGGTAGAGCACATTCTTAACCTGTCGCCTGTTACGCCAGAGCAGGGCTTAACCGGAACCCTGGTCATCCGTGATTCTGTCGGCCCCGCGCCCGTATAAACTCTCCGTTAATGCTGCGGGCGCGTCAGCCGATAAACTCTTTTTTGCTCTCCGCGCTTATTCTCTGCATTAGCCATAAAGCCCCGTTGCCTCGCGGTCGATAACCCATGAACGCACCACACTGGAGGCGTTTTTTTATCACCACGGGAAAAATATGAAACTCAATCAGTTCAAAATCGGGCAACGTCTCGGTTTCCTTGCCACATTATTGCTGCTGGCCACGCTGTTTTGCGGGCTGCGCGGTATTAGCGTTAATGCCGAGGGGCTGGAAAAGATCAACGAAATCATGACCAGCGAAATGCGAGTGGCCGAAAGTATCGATACCGCGCGTAACGCCCAGGTGCAGTTCAAACTGCAGGTGCAGGAGTGGAAAAATATTCTGCTGCGCGGCACCCAGGGCGAAGAAACATTCAATAAATATCGTGCGGCGTTTCTAAAGCAGAGCGAGCAAACCCAGGGGTTATTGCAAAAGCTGTTAACGTTGCAGCAGGAGATCGGTATGGACCCGCAAGTAGTGCAGAAGACGCTACAGCTACATGCCAGCCTGCAACAGCAGTATATCGATGCGCTGCAACAATATGATATTTCAGATGCCAGCAGCGCCCAGCGTGTGGATCATCTGGTTTCCGGCATCGATCGCGAACCAACCAAAATGATCGACGAAGTGGTCACGCGAACCCTGGCGCATGCCCAACTGCTGAATCAGCAGATGTCAGAGCGCAGCCTGACGCAATACCAGCAGACACGTAACCTGCTCTGGCTCACGATGATTGCGGTATTGCTGGCAGGCAGCCTGATCACCTGGTGGCTGGTACGCAGCATTACTCATCCGTTGAAAGCTGCCGTATCGGTCGCGCGTACCGTGGCGTCCGGTGATTTGCAAACCGTTATCACTCCGCAGGGACGGGATGAAACCGCTGAGCTGATGACGGCGCTGCGCGAGATGAATGATAACCTGGCGTCAATTGTCGCCGGGGTACGCAACGGCACCGAAACCATCGCGACCGCTTCTATCCAGATCGCGACCGGCAGCCGTGAACTCTCTTCACGCAACGAATCACAGGCCAGCGCGCTGGAACAGACTGCCGCCTCGATGGAAGAGCTGACATCGGTGGTGAAAAACAACGCCCGCAACGCCGGTCACGCCAGCGCTATCGCCAGCGATACCAGCAAAATGGCCGGGCAGGGTGGCGAGATGGTGGATAAAGTGGTGGAAACGATGGGCGAAATCCACCAGTTTTCACGGCAGATTAACGACATTATCAGCGTTATCGACGGCATCGCTTTCCAGACCAATATTTTGGCGCTCAACGCCGCAGTAGAGGCGGCACGAGCCGGGGTAGAGGGACGCGGTTTTGCGGTGGTCGCCGCCGAAGTGCGCGCGCTGGCGCAGCGTTCAGCCAGCGCCGCGCAGGATATTCGCCGCCTGATCGACCGCTCAGTAAGCTGTGTGGAGGAAGGCAACGAACTGGTGAAAAGCGCGGGCGAGACCATGGCGGAGATTATTACCGGCGTGAAGCGCGTTAGCGAACTGATGGAAAGCGTTTCGGCTGCCAGCGAAGAGCAGAGTACCGGCATCGATCAGGTTAACCTTGCGGTCACGCAGATGGATACCGCGACTCAGCAAAACGCCTCGCTGTCGCAGGAATCCACGGCGGCGGCGCAGTCGCTCCAGCACCAGGCGGAAAAACTGCTGGAAAGCGTTGGGGTCTTTAAACTGCGTTCATCGCAAACAGAAAGCTAATGGGTAACCGTACGGGCAACAGTTGTGCCCGTACGGTATTCCATGCGCGGTTTCGCCAAAGCCACGATGTTTCGCCTCCGCTGGCCGCTTTACAGCCAGCGGGCGCGTTTCAAACGTAGATAGAGCGCCCCACAGGCCGCCAGCGTACCGCCAATCGCCAGCGGGTAGCCAAACGGCGAATGCAGCTCCGGCATACTTTCAAAGTTCATTCCATACATACTGAAAATCACCGTCGGGATCACCAGGATTGCGCCCCAGCCCGCCAGCTTTTTCACCACTTCGTTTTGCTGTACCGTCACCAGCGCCAGGTTGACATGCATGGCGTTGGTAAGAATTTCGCGCATATCATCGGTATCGGTGACCACGTGATGCGCATGATCCTGCACGTCGCGGATATAGGCGCGCAGCGGTTTAGGAATAATATTTTCATGCAGGCGAATCAGCTGGTTGCATATCTCATCAACCGGCATCGCTGCGTTACGCAGTGCCAGCAGCTGACGTCGCAGCGTATAGACCTCCTGCACTGACCGGCGATCGAATTCGGTGCGGAACATCGCGCCCTCCAGCTCGTTGATACGCCCGCTGAGCGCGGCGGTGATGTTGCTGTAGTTATCCACGATAAAGTCAAAAATGCAGTAAAGCGGAAAGCCGACCCCTTTCCCTAACAATTCGGTACGCTCTTCCGCGCGCAGGCGGATCGGCGCATAGCTGTCTGAAGCCCCGTGACGCACGGTAATCAGGAATTTTTCGCTGACAAAGAAGTGGGTTTCGCCAAATTCAATGCGGTTCTCTTCGGTCAGGTGCGCCGTTTTCAGCACAATAAATAGCGATTCGCCATACTGTTCAATCTTGGGACGCTGGTGGGCGGTAAGGGCATCCTCAATCGCCAGTTCATGCAGGCCAAATTCTTCCTGCATCTGCTTCATAAACGGCGGATCGGGTTGGTATAGCCCCAGCCAGATAAACGCATCCGGCTCATTGATAATGTCGCTGATATTTTCGGGAGCAATCACTTCTCCCCGCTCTCCGTTGCGATAAACGATACTGTTCACAACCATAGCTTACGTGGCTCCCTTTATAATCTGGTTTCTTCCCAGAATAAGGGTAGACGTTATTGTCAGCGCAGCTAAAGAAAATCTGGAAAATCACCGGCTTCGGGTCGATTGCTGGGAAACCCTAACCTCTCTGAATTAACATAGCTCACCGCCAGCATTCGGCTTTAGCGGACATTATTGATTTATGGGGTTGTTTATGGCTGTTGTAGCAGATAAAGCATCATTACCCGTTTTGTCTTCGGAAGAGTGGATTCGCATTGGACAGTGGTCAACGCTGCTGCGTGAGCTGCTGAAGGGAAAAGGAGAGATGTGGAGCGCGGCCGATGAAACGCTGTTCATCCAGTTGCAGACCGCGTTGCAGTTAACAAATAAAGAAAGGGTGGAGAGCAAAGAGCCCGTTACGCCGTAAAAGAGTGACGGCATCGCCTTTATCATGTTGCCGACAAGGAAATTCGTTCCGGGAAATTGACGCCTGTGGATGAACCCAGGCAGCGGGCGCGCTTTCAGCTAACGGAAAGCGCGCCGCACAGGTTATTTCAGCAGAATAGCGCGGCAGCTTTTGCCCTTGATTTTGCCCTGTTTGAGCTTGATCAGCGCCGCTTTCGCCTGAGCGGCGGCGATAGCCACATAGGCGTGCGTTGGGGTTAAATCAATCTTTCCGATCAGATCGGCACTGAATCCCGCCTCGCCGGTTAGCGCACCAAGAATATCACCCGGACGGATTTTCGCTTTGCGACCACCGTCGATACAGAGCGTCATCATCGCGGCGGGCAGCGCCTGTGACGGCTGATTTTTCAGCGTAGCCGAAGAGACCCAGTTCAGCGTCTGCTGTAAATAGTCTTCCAGCGCATGCGCACGCACCATCTCGTCCGGCGCGACAAAGCTGACCGCCGTACCTTGTTCACCGGCACGCGCGGTGCGGCCAATACGGTGAACATGCACTTCCGGATCGAAAGAGAGCTGATAGTTCACTACCATCGCCAGCGCTTTGATATCCAGCCCGCGTGCGGCGACATCGGTTGCCACCAGTACCCGGCAGCTGCCGTTAGCAAAGCGGATCAGCACCCGATCGCGATCGCGCTGTTCCAGATCGCCATGCAGCGCCAGCGCACTGATATTGCTGTTCTCCAGCGCGGCGGCAATATCGTCGCACTCGCGTTTGGTATTGCAAAACACCACGCAGGAGGTGGGCTGCCGCTGGCTGAGCAGGGCGATCAGCAGCGTTAATTTTTCCCGGCTGCTCGCCTCATAAAAGTATTGTTCGATGGTTGGCAGCTCGGTGACATCTTCCGTGGCGATAGAGAGCGCATCATGCTGAAAACGCTTGCTGATGGCAATAATGCCGTGCGGCCAGGTGGCGGAAAACAGCAGCGTCTGACGCTGCGGCGGCGTATGGCTGACAATCACTTCCATATCTTCCAGGAAGCCCATCTCCAGCATGCGGTCCGCTTCATCCAGCACCAGCGAACGCAGCTGAGAAAGATCCAGCGTTTCACGCTTCAGGTGATCCAGAATACGGCCCGGCGTGCCCACCACAATATGCGGCGCATGCACCAGTGAATCGCGCTGTGCGGCTACCGGCTGGCCGCCGCACAGCGTCAGAATTTTGATATTGCGCGTAAAGCGCGCCAGGCGACGCAGCTCATTGCTGACCTGTTCAGCCAGTTCACGCGTAGGGCACAGCACCAGCGATTGGGTCTGGTATTGCGCAGTATCAATATGTTGCAGGATGCCCAGCCCAAACGCAGCGGTCTTGCCGCTGCCGGTTTTTGCCTGGGCGCGCACGTCGCGACCGTCAAGAATGGCGGGCAGAGAGGCGGCCTGAATGGGCGTCATGGCATCGAAGCCCATTTCGCGCAGGTTATCGAGCTGGCTGGCGGGCAGTTGCGTCAGGGTGGAAAAAGCAGTCACGGGAAAATCTCTAATCAGGCGGGTTTGCGGCGCTCAGTTTAACAGAAGTTGCGCGGGCCGACAGTAAAACGCGCAGCAAGGTTATGCCTGACGGTATAGGCTTTAACCAGCGGCAGAGTATTGTCAGTAAGACGATTGACTGTCAAAGCGACTGCGTTGGGTAAAGTCTTTTTAACAATCTGGCGTAGCGGTGAGTAATGTAACTTATTGATTTTAAAGTGCTGAACCAGGATGGCACGGAGGTTGCAAAACAAAAATTAGCAGAAAGATTAAATGCAAAAATAAGAGGAACTCATCATGGCACATCGCATTCCTGCCCATTTCGTACATACCCGTTCCACCCCGTTCTGGAATAAAGAGAGCGTGCCGCGTGCGCTGCTGACCCACCACAACACTAAAAAGGGCGTTTATGGTCGCCTTTCGGTGATGCAGGGCGCGGTGAAATATTATGGCTTTGCCAGCGAGCATGACGAAACGCCGGAAATTGAAGTGGTGATCGAGGCCGGGCATTTCGGCATCAGCCCTCCGGAATACTGGCACCATGTGGAACTGCTTACCGACGACACCTATTTCAATATCGATTTCTTTGCCGATCCGGCAGAAGAGCTGCAAGGCAAGGGCATCGGTCAGGTGGTGAACACCCATAAAGGCGCATAGTTTCTTAGCCTGGCGTGTCGGCAGGCGCATCGCTACCTGCCGACGCTTATGCCAGACAGGCTTATTCCGGCAGCAAAATAGCCTGAATTTGCCGATCGCTTAAGCTAACGCCAAAAAAGTCGTGGTAAAAACGCCGCGTTTCCTGCTGCATATCAATATCCTGAAAGCGCTGCGGATAAAGCGTTTTTGCCAGCCATAAAAACTGTAATGCTTATTCTCTGGTTTTGCGGCACCACCAGAACATCCCTTGCGGGTTGACATAAACGCGATGCTGTTGCATCGCCGCAATTCCCTGCCACTGTGCGGAGTTGCGTATAATTTCGGCATCGCGCCGATTCATCGCCACCATTACATCGGGATTAGCCTGCGCCACTCAATAACGAAGCCGCGAGTATTATTCCAGTAAATAGACGTATATTTACCAACAAAAGCTCACACCCTTCACAAAATAATATTCTGGAGGGATAATGTTTGACCTTGTTATCTACTCATGCGCAGGTGCAAATAACAAAGCCCCAATTTTACCCGGAGCTTTTTCCGTGGCCAGATTAGCAGCCATTTACAGAACAATTATGCTTAGCTCACTAATGTGCCCGGCGGAACAGGATTAAATATATAGAGAAATTACTAATATATATATCTGATATGCCTCACAAAAAAAGGCAATTCACTTTGATATAAATCCAACGCAGCAATTATTTTAAAAAGGAGTTTAAACGTCATGCAAGAATTAACTATCTCGCAGTGCAACCTTTTATCTGGCGCAGGTGGTAACTATCAAATGGCAGTAAATCTTGAGATTGCCCAGATTGTCGCAGCCAAATTAAATAACTGTAATGTTCGTGATCTTACACAGGATATGATTGCCTCTGCGTTAACCGGAGGAGCTGTCGGAGCATTTGGCGGTAGTGTAGCTGTTCCTGTTGTCGGTTCAATTCCCGGATGGTTAGCTGGCGCCATATCTGGCGCGGGCACGGGCGCACTTACTGATGGAGCTTCCTGCTGGTGGTAGCAACGAGAACGAGATTTATTAAATCGTTATGTGGCACGATATTTTTTATAGTTGCATTCTCAATCTTTAAATATTTCACTACGGAGAATTTTTTTGACTTAAAAATTATATTCCAGATCGGAATGACTGGCGTTTTGATGGGTGCCATTTTTTACAGATTTCTATTCAAATAATAAAGGCGGGCCATCGGGCCCGCCTTTATTTGTTTTTAGGGTCCTGCTCAAATTTTTGTTAAATGGTGGAATTCGCCGCGTTGCTCATGGTATCGGTCTGAACAGCCCCTGGTAAAGTCAGCATTAAAGCGGCAAAAGAGAATTTGTTTATTATCTGCTCACTGTCATATCAATATTTATATTACGGTGGCGAAAATTAGCACCTTTTGATTTTCATCACAAATCATGGCGGGAATAAACATCTTGACGGCGGCGACTGTTAACGGGGCGCGCCCGCAGGCCGCGGGCGCAAGAGAAAGGTTTAACGGTAATAGATAGCGACAGGCTGGCCGTGCAGGGTTTCGATATGCACACGAGTATCGAAAATCGCTTCGATAATCTCCGGTTGCATGATTTCCTGCGGTGTACCGCGATAGAGTACCTCGCCCTGTTTCATGGCGATGATATGGTCGGAATAGGCTGCGGCGAAATTGATATCATGGATCACCAGGATAATGGTTTTATGCAGCTCATCCGCAGCGCGACGCAGCTGTTTCATCATCGCCACGCTGTGTTTCATATCCAGATTATTCAGCGGTTCATCCAGCAGTACGTAATCGGTATCCTGGCACAGCACCATCGCAACGCAGGCGCGCTGACGCTGGCCGCCCGACAGCTGATCCAGATAGCGGTCTTTCAGCGGCAGCAGATCGAGAAACGCCATTGCCGTAACAATATGCTGATGATCCTCTGCGGTTAACCGCCCTTTAGACCAGGGATAGCGTCCAAAGCCGACTAAATCTTCTACCGTCAGGCGGCTGGTAAAGTGGTTTTCCTGACGCAGCACCGACAGCACTTTCGCCATCTGCTCATCAGGCGTTTTCGCCACCTCCAGGCCGTTTACCCATACGCTGCCGCCGTCAGCCGTCAGCAGGCGGCTGATCACCGACAGCAGCGTGGATTTTCCAGCGCCGTTAGCGCCGATAATCGAGGTAATGCCGCCCGCCGGAATGGTTTCGCTGATGCGGTCCAGCACTTTACTGTTTTGGTAGCTTTTACAAATCTCTTTAACTTCAATCACACCGCAGCCTTTTTAATCAAAAACCAGAGGAACAGCGCGCCGCCAACGAACTCAATCACCACGGAAAGCGAACCGGCCATATGTAGCCCCCGCTCCAGAATAACCTGACCGCCGACCAGCGTAATGATGCCGATCAGCACCACGCCGGGCAGCAAATAGTGATGACGATGCGAGCCAATAAGCTGATAGCTCAGGTTTGCCACCAGCAGGCCGAAAAAGGTGAGCGGCCCGACCAGTGCGGTAGAAAGCGCCACCAGCAGCGAAACCAGCAACAGAATCCACGTAACGTGTCGACGCCACGGCACGCCCAGCCCAATCGACATATCGCGTCCCAGCGCAATCACATCCAGGCTGTGACGCATCCGCCACACCAGCAGCGCTACCGCCAGCACCGCCACGGCGGAAATTGCGATGATCTCCGGCGCCGCGCGGGTAAAGGTAGCGAAAATACGGCTTTGCAAAATAGCGAATTCGCCCGGCTCCAGCAGACGCTGCAGCAGGCCGGAAATGCTGCGAAACAGCGTGCCGCACACCAGGCCCACCAGCAGCACCATATGGAGATTGATACCGATCCTGCCCAGCAGCCAGCGGTAAAGGAAAGTGGAAAACAGCACCAGCAGCGCCGCTTCACAGATAAACTGTCCCACCGTGCCCAGCATCTTTAAGCCGTTAGCATCAATAAAAAAGATCAGCATGGTCTGGATCAGAATAAACAGCGTCTCCAGCCCCATTACCGAAGGGGTCAGGATGCGGTTGTTGGTGACGGTTTGAAACAGCAGCGTGGCAATGCCGGAGGCGAAGGCCACCAGCAGCATAGTGGCGAGGATCAGGCCGCGATGCATCAGAATATAGTTAATATTGCCGCCAAGGTTAATGGTCATAAACAGCACGATGGAGAGCAGCGCCAGCGCGCTTAATCCCATTAACCGTTTAGCGGGCGTAGCAAAGCAGAGACGCAGCGAACGCCGCGCCGGTCGCATTATGGAACTGTCAGCCTGCATAGCGGCGGCTCCTTAAAATCAACAGCAGAAATATCGCCGCGCCCAGGCAGCCGAGGATCACGCTAACCGGGATCTCCCACGGAAAACTGATCAAACGACCAATGATATCGCACAGCACCACCAGCCCGCCGCCGCACAGCGCTACCCACGGAATGGTGCGGCGCAGGTTATCGCCGATGGCCATGCTTACCACATTGGGTACGATCAGACCAAGGAAGGGCAGTACGCCCACCACCACGATCACCACGCCGCTGATCAGCGCAATAATCGCCATACCGAGAAAGACCACCTGGCGATAGTTCAGGCCGACGTTAACCGCGAATTCCCGCCCCATCCCGGCGACGGTAAAGCGGTCAGCGATAACACAGGCCAGCACGGTTAAGATGCCGGTCAGCCACAGCAGCTCGTAGCGGCCCTGCAGTACGCCGGAAAAGTCTCCTGCTTCCCAGCCGCCCAGCGACTGCAGCAGATCAAACTCCATCGCCAGAAAGGTGGTCACCGCGCTGAAAATTGCGCCCAGCATAATGCCGGTAAGCGGCACCATCAGCGGCGTTTTAATCCGCATCCGCTGCAGTACCAGCAAAAACAGGCCGGTGCCTGCCAGTGCAAACAGCGTGGCGACGCCCATCTTTACTATTACCGGCGCGGCAGGATTGACGATCATCACCAGCAGCAGGCCAAGGCTGGCGGACTGCGTGGTGCCAGCAATGGAAGGCTCAACGAAGCGATTCTGCGTCAGCATCTGCATAATCAGCCCGGCCACGCTGACCGCGCTGCCGGCCAGCAGCAGGGCGAGGGTGCGCGGCACGCGGCTGAGAAAGAAAACGTCGCGCACTTCCGCATCGCTCCACAGTCGGGAGAGGGTAATGGGGCTAACGCCGACAAACAGACTCCAGGTCATCAGGCCCAGCAAAATGACCAGGCCTGCGACAAAGCTGAAACTCTTCATTAGGTTAATGATTACTCGCTTTCAGCGCTGTCCGTGGCGCTTTCTGTGTCAGCGCCGGTGCTTTCCATCGTGCCGTTAGCGCTTTCCATGGCGGCGCTGGCGCTCTGCTGTGACGCGCTGGCATCGTTCAGCATGGTGCTGATGTTATCCATCAGGCGCGTATAGCTCTGAATACCGCCAGCGATATAGAGCGACGAGGAATCAAGGTAGACGATATGTTTGTTCTGCCAGGCTTTGGTTTTATGAATCAGTGCGTTATCCAGCACCTGCTGAGCAGATTCCCCTTCGGCGCGGCCAATGGCGCTGTCGCGATCCAGTACAAAAAGCCAGTCAGGATCGGTATTCATAATAAATTCAGATGTCACCACGTTGCCGTGCTTGCCCGCCTGAGAAAAGGTGGCCGCAGGCTTAAAGCCCAGCTCGTCGAAGATAAAGCCAAAGCGGGAGCCTGGCGCATAAGCAGACATTTTGCCGCCGCTTACCATGATCACCATAGCGTTGCCGGCATGCTCAGCTTTTTCGCGTAGGGCAGCGATTTTTGCCGTAAAGGCATCGGTCAGCGCTTTCGCTTCTTGCTGCTTGTTAAAGATCTCACCCAGTTGCCCTACGCGTTGGATCAGACTTTGCGTGAACTGTTTGGTATCGACGTCCAGCGCAATGGTCGGCGCGATCGCGCTGAGCTTATCGTAGGCGTCGTGGGCGCGGCCGCCCGCAATAATCAGGTCAGGTTTGGCATTGCTGATGGCTTCAAAATCTGGCTCAAACAGCGTACCGGCATTCAGGTAAGCGTCGCCCTGATATTTCGCCAGGAAAGCGGGCAGGTGCGTACTGTTTTTCGGCACGCCGGCGACCGGGATCTGTAATGCATCGATGTTATCCAGCGTGGAGGGA
This sequence comes from Pantoea sp. FN0302, assembly GCF_050113775.1. Lineage (NCBI taxonomy): Bacteria > Pseudomonadati > Pseudomonadota > Gammaproteobacteria > Enterobacterales > Erwiniaceae > Pantoea > Pantoea sp. FN0302. The sequence continues at coordinate 2,171,539 of NZ_JBNJSM010000001.1, read as the reverse complement.
TTCAACACAATGACTTTTTTCGGTGCCTGAGCAACCTCGGTGGTGCCCTGCGCATGCTCAACTTTAAGGGTATTGGCTGAGGCAGCGGTTTGTGCCGTAGTGTCATCACATCCGGTAAGCGCTAAGGCAGAAGCCAGAATCGTAGTGGTAAAGAGGGCAGACAGACGCATTTTCTCTCCTGAAAATGTTAACAGAACAAAAGTAACTGTTAATGCATATGATTCGCATTCTTGATGCAGCGCCCGAATCATACCGCCGTCTCGCCAGCTTGAACAGCACTCTGTCGCCGCTCTCATCCGGGAAAAAAGAGCAGAATTCGGTAACCAGAAGCGGCCACTTAATCAGCTAAAATAATTTATATAATTGTAATTAAAGAATTTTTATCGAGATGGTATAGGTTTGCTGTTTTTTATAGCGGTGAATTATGGAGATTTTGTGAAGATTAGCGTTTAGGGAGTGTAATGCAAATAATTATCGTTATCATGCATGCGCAGAAACAACCTTATACATTTAACAGGGATTAGTAGCATGATTCATACAAAACCTTTTCAGATGCGTCCTTGTGCACTGTTATTACTGCTTTGCTTTAACGGTAGCGCCCTGGCGGCTGATGAAACGCCAGCGGACGAAGGCGTAATGACGGTGCGCGCCACGGCAGAAGAAGAACTCAAACAGCAGCCTGGCGTTTCGATTATCACTGCTAAAGACATCGAAAAAAGCCCGCCCGTAAACGATCTCTCTGACATTATCCGTAAGATGCCGGGCGTTAATCTGACCGGTAACAGCGCCAACGGCAGCCGTGGCAATAACCGCCAAATTGATATTCGCGGCATGGGCCCGGAAAATACCCTGATTTTAATTGATGGCGTGCCGACTACCTCGCGTAATGCGGTGCGCTATAGCTGGCGCGGCGAGCGCGATACGCGCGGCGATACCAACTGGGTGCCGCCGGAAATGGTGGAACGCATTGAAGTATTACGTGGTCCGGCGGCGGCGCGCTATGGCTCCGGCGCGGCGGGAGGCGTGATTAATATCACAACCAAACGTCCGACCAACGACTGGCACGGCAGTATGTCGCTGTTTACCAGCCAGCCGGAAGATAACAAAGAGGGGGCGACCAAACGCACTAATTTCAGCCTCAGCGGACCGCTGGCGGGCGATGCGCTGACTATGCGTCTCTACGGCAACATCAACAAAACCGACGCCGACGCCTGGGATATCAATAATGCGCAGAATGGCTCTTTTGCCGCCGGACGCGAAGGGGTGCGCAACAAAGACATTAACGGCTTGCTTTCATGGAAGCTGTCCCCAACCCAGATCGTGGATTTTAATTATGGTTATAGCCGTCAGGGCAATATCTACGCGGGCGATACCCAGTACAGCAACGGTAATATCAGTCCCGGAAACCTGATCCAGACGCTTTACGGCCACGAAACCAACCGCATGTACCGTCAGTCTTACGGCATTACCCATAACGGCATCTGGGACTGGGGGCAGTCGCGCCTGGGCTTTACCTATGAAAAAACCAATAATACCCGACTGCAGGAAGGCGCAGGCGGCAGAGTTGAAGGGATGATTAACAGCACCCAATTTAAAACCAGCCGTCTGGAAAACTACCGTGCCAACGGCGAAATTAACCTGCCGCTGGATCTGCTGGTAGAGCAAAATATTACGCTGGGCGCGGAATGGAACCGTGAAGAGCTGAACGATCCGGCGTCCACCTCAATGCTGAACGTTGGCGATATCGATATTGGCGGTGTCTCTGGCGATCCGGCGAAGCGCAACAGCAAAAACAATGCGGATCTCAGCGCCGTTTATTTTGAAGATAATATCGAGCCGCTGGCAGGGACGAACCTGATCCCTGGCCTGCGCCTGGATCATCACAGCAAGTTTGGCAACAACTGGAGCCCCAGCCTGAACTTGTCACAGGAGCTGGGCGACTATTTCAAGCTGAAGGCGGGCATTGCGCGCGTCTTTAAAGCGCCCAATCTTTATCAGTCCAGTGAAGGCTATCTGCTTTCCACCAGGGGCAACGGCTGTCCGCTCGGTATCAAACGTCAGTGCTACCTGATGGGCAATAATGATCTCGACCCGGAAGTGAGCGTGAATAAAGAGATCGGGCTTGAGTTTACCAATGAAGGCTACAATGCCGGTATTACCTGGTTCCGCAACGATTACAAAAACAAAATTGTTTCCGGCACCGAGCTGGTTGGCATCGCCAGCAATGGCTACCATGTACTGCGTTGGGAAAACGGCGGCAAGGCGGTAGTGGAAGGGCTGGAAGGCAACCTGGTGATCCCGGTGGTGGAAGATACCCTGAGCTGGCGCACCAATGTCACTTATATGATCACCTCGGAAGATAAAGAGACCGGCAACCCGCTGTCGATTATCCCGAAATATACCATCAACACCATGCTGGACTATCAGGTCACCGATAAGCTCTCGGCGAATGTTAACTGGACGATGTACGGTCGTCAGAAGCCGCGTGCCTATGCGGAAATCAATAAAGAGCAAAAAGACGGCATGTCAGATAAAGAGGTCGGCGCCTATTCTGTGGTTGGCCTGAACGTTAACTATGATCTGATGAAAGATTTACGGCTGAACGCCGGGATCAGCAACCTGCTGGATAAACGCGTTTACCGTGAAAACGATGGGGCTTCCACTTACAACGAGCCGGGTCGCGCTTATTACGCGGGCGTCACTCTTTCTTTCTGATTTCCACTATTTCACTCTCCTGGAGCCTGCTTTAACAGCGGGCTTTTTTATTTGCCGGTGGGAGAAAATACAAGTTAAATGGTTTACTGATGTCACTATTAACCTGGGAAACAAAAAGCGAACGGTACTATTTCACTAACATTTATTTTGCCTGATGGTGCAAAAAGCTCACGATGAGCAGGCAAATAAATAGATCATTTATGTTTGTGGAATAATAAATTTTTCTCTAACTCAAATAATTAAAGAATCGTCTTTTTTTCGCTATCGGTGAAACTTTAATTGTTTAGCTGTTATTCTGTGCGCCATTAAAAATAAGATTAATCTCATTCACCATTTGGCCCTTAATGATGGCAAAGACAAGGAAAAGAGTCGCGCTGGCCGCTGCGTTATTCCTGGCGAACGCCCACGCGGCGCTGCTTTCGCCTGCGGATCGCAATCAGGTTGAGTTTGAACAGCAGCGGCTGCTGCAGCAAAACCAACAGCAGCGCGATGAGTTACAGCGCAGCACCGACACCGATACGCATTTGCCCATCAGCGCTGCGCCCGGTGAGGCACCCGATGGCTGTATCGCCGTGCAGCAGATCATTATTGAACAGGCCACACGGCTTAGCAAAAAACAACAACAGCGCTTGACTGCCCCTTATTCTGGCCACTGCCTGGGCATGCCGCAAATTAATCAGCTGATCCGTGACGTATCGCAGTGGTATATCAGCCGGGGCTATATTACCAGCCGCGCCTTTATTACTGAACAGAACCTTGCCAGCGGTCAGCTGCATATTACCGTGCTGGAAGGAAAACTACAGGCAATTCGTCTGAACGGCGGCGATGCGCGTCAGTTAAGTATGGCGTTCTCGGGTCTGGTCGGCAAACTGCTTAATCTGCGTGATATTGAACAGGGCATGGAGCAAATTAACCGGCTGCGCACCACACCGGTTCAGATTGAGATATTGCCTGGCGATAACCCCGGCTACTCGATTGTTAATTTAACCGCCACGCCGGAATTCCCGCTCACCGCCTCGCTGAGCTTTGATAACAGCGGGCAAAAAAGCACCGGCATGGGGCAGCTTAACGGCTCGCTGACGGCTAATAACCCGTTGGGCCTGGCGGATAAATGGTTTATCAGCGGTGGCCGCAGCAGCGCTTTCTCTCACGCGCGCGATGCGCAAAACGTTCAGGCTGGCGTCAGCGTGCCTTACGGCTACGGCCTGCTGGATTACAGCTACAGCTGGAGCGATTACCGCAGCACCATCAATAACAACGGCTTTAACTGGCTATCACACGGCGACAGCCAGGCGCATCGTCTCTCCGGCTCCTGGGTGCTGTTTCGCAACGGCGATATCAAAACCGGCCTGATGGCGGGCATAAGCCAGCGCAGCAGCCATAACTGGCTGAACGACACCTTGCTGCACAGCAGTAGCCGTCGCCTGACCAGTTTTCAGCTTGGTATCAATCATACGCAGAAAATCGCAGGCGGCGTTGCCACCTTTAATCCCACCTTCAGTCGCGGCATGCCCTGGTTTGATGCCGAACATGACGCAGGGAAAAGCGGAGATCTGCCGAAGGCGGCATTTCGTAAATGGAGCCTGAACGCCAGTTTTCAGCGTCCGCTTACTCAGGATCTCTGGTGGCTGACCAGCGCCTATGCACAGTGGTCGCCGGACCGGCTGTACGGCAGCGAGCGCCTGACAATTGGCGGCGAAAGCTCGGTGCGCGGCTTTAAAGAGCAATATCTCTCTGGCGATAACGGCGGCTACTGGCGCAACGAACTCAACTATCGCCTTTTCACCCTGCCATATATCGGCGACGTGAGCAGCACGCTGGCGCTGGACGGCGGCTGGCTGCAAAAGGATGCGCAGGATCCCTGGGCCTCCGGCACGCTGTGGGGCGGCGCCGTCGGGCTTGGCAGCCGTAATCGCTACTTTTCTACCCAGTTCACGCTTGGCGTTCCGCTTAGCTATCCCGGCTGGCTGGCACCGGATCATCTCAGCATTAACTATCAGGTCGCTTTGGTTTTTTAAGGGGCAAAGATTATGGACAATCAACAACAACCGGTACGCCTTTCTCAACGTCTGCTGAGCTACCTGATTTGCGCATTAATAGCCTGGCAACCGCTGTTGCCTGCGCTGGCGGCGGGCATCGCCCCAACCAGTAAAGGCACCCAGCTGGATAAGGCCGCTAACGGCGTACCGGTGATCAATATCGCCACGCCAAACCAGGCGGGTCTCTCTCATAACCAGTATCAGAATTACAATGTGGGCAAAGAGGGGCTGATCCTTAATAACGCCACCGGCCAGCTCACCCCGACGCAGCTGGGCGGCCTGATCCAGAACAACCCCAATCTGAAAGCCGGGCAGGAAGCCAAAGCGATCATCAACGAAGTAACCGGCGCGAACCGTTCGCAGCTACAGGGCTATACCGAAGTGGCTGGGAAAGCGGCCAACGTGATGGTGGCGAACCCTTACGGCATTACCTGTAACGGCTGCGGTTTTATTAACACACCCAATGCCACTCTGACTACCGGCAAGCCGGTCATGGATGCGCAGGGCAACCTGCAGGCACTGACGGTCAGCCAGGGCACCATTACCGTGGAAGGGCAGGGGCTGGATGCCAGCCAGAGCGACGCGCTTTCCCTTATTTCACGCGCCACCGAAATCAACGCAGCGATCCACGCCAACGATCTGAAGCTGATCGCCGGGGCCAACCGGGTGGCGCAGGATGGCAGCGTCACGCCGATTAGCGGCAGCGGCGCGGCGCCGGGCGTAGCGGTGGATACCGGCGCGCTGGGCGGCATGTATGCTAATCGCATTCATCTGGTCTCCAGCGAAAAAGGCGTCGGGGTTAACCTTGGCAACCTGAATGCCCGCCAGGGCGATATGGTGCTGGATGCCAGCGGCAGACTGACGCTGAAAAACAGCCTGACCAGCGGCGCGCTGACGGCCAAAGGCGAGAGCATCGCCCTGAGCGGCGATCATAAAGCGGGCGGCGCGGTAACGCTGAACGGCGTACAGGAGGTGGCGGTTAATGCGGGATCGCTGGTCAGCGATAGCACTATTAGCCTGACCGGCAACGGCAAGGTTGCTCTTAACCAGGGCAAACTCACCGCCGGAAAAGATATTCAGCTCAGCGCCGCAGAGATAAAAACCGATAAGGCAAGCACGGCTGACAGCGGCAACAATATCAAACTCACGGCGCGTAACGGGGTAGAGAATGCCGCGCAGCTTACCGCAGGTGGCACACTGACGCTTAGTGCAGCACAGGCGAAAAACAGCGGCGCGCTGCTGGCGCAGCAGCAAACGCTGCATGCCGATACGCTGGAGAACAGTGGGCAGATTCAGGGCGGCCACATGCTGGATATTAGCGCCGCGCAGATCGGCAACAGCGGCACGATGCATAGCAACGAGGCGTTAACGCTCAATGCCGGACAGCTGAACAATAGCGGAGAGATGCAGGGCAATCGCACGCTGGCGCTGACGGCTGATGCGCTGGAGAACAGCGGTACGCTCTCTGCCGATAGCCTGACGCTGAAAGGAAAAACCCTGACCAACAGCGGCGATATCCTCGGCGGCAGGCGCAGTGAAATTAGCGCCGATCGGCTAACGCAAAACGGCACGCTGAGCGCACAGGGCACCACGCAGATCGCGGTGACGCAGCGGCTGGATAACGGCGGCGAAACCAGCGCGCAGGAAGCGCTGAATATCAGCAGCGAAAGCCTGTTTAATCAGGGATCGCTTATTGCGCCGCAGCTGTCGCTCAACAGCCCGCAGCTCACCAATAGCGGCCTGATCCAGGGCAACAGCACGCTGCATATCACCGCCGACGAGTTGAATAACGGCGGCAGGCTGACGGGCGATGACCTGCTGGTTCACGGCAAGAACCTGACCAACAGCAAAGATATCCTCGGCGGCAAGCGCAGCGAAATCATCGCCGATCGGCTGACGCAAAGCGGCACGATAAACTCAGGCACCACGCAACTGACCCTTGCTGATACGCTGGACAACAGCGGCGCTATTGCCGGTCAGGATGCGCTGATGATCACCAGTGGCAATCTGTTTAATCAGGGTTCGCTGAGCGCGCCGCAACTGACGCTCAACAGCCCGCAGCTTACCAACAGCGGCCTGATTCAGGGCAGTAAAAATCTGGGGCTGACTGCCGATCGGCTGGATAACCTGAGCGGCGGCAGTATCGCCTCCGCCAGCGACCTCTTGCTTGACTTACCTGAGCTTAACAATAGCGGCCTGATCAAAAGCGACGCCGGACTGCTGCTCAGCGGCGACAGCTTAATCAACAGCGGCGAGATCAACGCTGCCACGCTCAACGCCAGCCATAACCAGCTGCTTAACCAGCAGGGTGGATATTTGCTGGCGCAGGGGGCAATGCAGCTACAGCAAAAACAGCTGAGTAACGAGGGGCAACTGGCGGCAGACAGCCTGGTGATCAACGCCGATACGCTGCACAACAACGGCCTGCTGCAGGGTAACAAAGATCTTGCCATTACCGGCAGTGACCTGACCAACGGCGGAACGCTGCTCAGTGGCGGCAAACTGACGCTACAGGGCGACAGCCTGGATAATCAGGGGCTGACGCAGGGCGATGCGCTGGCGGTAAACGTTAACGACTGGCAGAACAGCGGCAACGCGCTCAGCGAGCACGACGCCGACTTACAGACCAAAACGCTGCACAACAGCGGCAAAATTTTAGGCCAGCATGGCGTTCTGCTTCAGGCTGACAGCAGCGATAACAGCGGCTGGCTGGTGGCTCAGGCATTAACGCTGCGCGGCGATCTGATTAACAGCGGCCTGCTACAGGGCAACGACGAGCTAACGCTGCATGGCGACACGATCGGCAACCAGAGCAGCGGACAGCTGCTTAGCGGCGGCACACTGGATCTCGCCGCCACGCAGCTGGATAACCAGGGCGTTTTGCAGGCGGATACGCTGCGGGTTAATGCGCAAAGCTGGCAAAACAGCGGCAGCGCACGCGCCTCCTCGCTGCTGGATGCGCAAGTTAATAATGACATCAACAATGGCGGCAGCCTGATAAGTGAGCAAGCGCTTACTTTAACCGGCGATCGCATCCTTAACCAGGGCAAGCTGGCAGCGGATCGCCTTAACCTTACCTCGCCGCAGCTCACCAACGGCGGACTGCTGCAGGGCAACAGCATCCTGACGCTGAACAGCAGCCAGCTTAACAACCAGCAGGATGGCGAACTGCTGAGCGGCGGGCCACTGGCGTTAACGCTGGATCGGCTGGATAACGCCGGGCTGTTGCAGGTGGATGGCGCGCTGGATCTCAACGCCCGTCAGGCCGGCAACGGCGGCAAAATGCTGGCCGATACGATTTCCGCTCAGGTTAATGAAACGCTGACCAACAACGGCGAACTGCTGGCGCAGCAGGCCACGCTCAATGCGCAAACGCTGGAGAACAACGGCGCGCTGGCCGCACAGAACCTGACGCTAACGGCCAATACGCTGCATAACCGTGGTGCGCTGCAGGGCGATGGTGTGCTGGATATCACTGCGCAGCAGCTGGATAACCAGGCCAGCGGCACGCTGCTGAGCGGCGACAGTCTGCTGCTGCACGGTGATCGCTTCAGCAATGAAGGCGGCTGGCAGGGCAAAAAGATTGAGATTAACGGCAATACGCTGGAAAACCTGGGCACCATCAACGGCATCGACCAGCTTACCGGCAGCCTGCGTGATGAGCTAAACAACGGCGGCAGCCTGTTAAGCCAGGGCGATGCCAGCCTGACGGCAAACAGCCTGACCAACCAGGGAAAAATCCTTGCTGACGGCCTGACGCTGCGCGGCCAGACGCTTAATAACAGCGGGCTGTGGCAGGGCAGTTCTCTGCTGGATGCTCAGGGCGACAGCCTGACCAGCGCGGCGGGCAGCCGTACGCTTTCCGGCGGGCTGTTAGCGCTGAACGCCGATCGGCTAACGACCAGCGGCACCCTGCAGGGTGAACAGGCGCAGGTTAGCGCCAACAACTGGCAACATCAGGGATCGCTGCTGAGCAACGGCGGGCTGACCGCGAACGTTGCGGGGCTGCTCACTAACAACGGCGATCTGCTCAGTCAGGATGCCGCGCAGATCCACGCGCAGACCCTGACCAACCAGGGCGATGTGCTGAGCGCGGGCGCGATGACGCTCACCGGCGACAGCCTGAACAACAGCGGTTCGGTACAGGGAAAAACGCTGCATATCGCACCGGCGAAAGTGATTAATCAGGGCAGCCTGATTGGGCTACAGGCGCTGACGCTGGGCGCGCTGCCGCAGATGGCGGGCCGCATGATGCTGATGGCACTGACCACGCCCGCGCGTGAGCTGATCAATAACCAGGGCGGCGCGCTGCTGACGCAGGGCACCTTAACCATCAATAGCGACAACGTCACTAACAACGGCAGCTGGCAGGGGCAACAGATTCTGCTGAACGCGCAGCGGCTGACCAATGGCGGCGCGATCCAGAGCGCCGACGGTATGCAGCTGATGCTCGCGGATAAGCTGGACTCCACTGCTGGCAGCAAAATCAGCGCTAACGGCACGGCGGCATTGCAGGCGCTGGCGTTAACCAACCAGGGACAATGGGCAGCCAAAAACCTGACGCTGAACGGCAACACGCTAAATAACGGCGGCGATATCAGCGGCGTTAACGGCCTGACGGTAAAACTTAACGGGGCGCTGACCCAGCAGCAGGATAAAACCCTGCTGACGGCGGGTAAGCTGGATCTGCAGGCGGCATCGGTAAATAACGCCGGACGTATTCAGGGCGGCGAACTGCAGGTGATTAGCGGCGCGCTGGAAAACCGTGGCCGGATGCAGGGCGATAACAACCTGCTGCTGACGCTAAGCGGTCGTTTAACCAATGCGGCTAACGGCACATTGCTCAGCCAGAAGGCGCTGACGCTTAAAACGCCGGAGCTGTTCAACTACGGCCTGATTCAGGGCGGCGGAACAAGCGGAATTAACGCCACCGGCCTGGCGAACAATAGCGGAAAAATACTTTCCGGCGGCGAACTGACGTTGAACACCCCGCAGCTCACCAACAGCGGCTGGCTGCAGGCGACGCAGCTGATCCTGAATGCCGCCAACGCCAACAATAACGGCACGCTGCTGGCGCAGCAGCAGGGCACCCTGACCGGCAACGGTTTGAATAACCAGGGCAGCGTGCAGGGCAACAACCTCAGCGTTAACTATCAGCAGCTGACCAACGGCGGCACTCTGTTGGGTAACCATCAGCTGAACGTCACCGCCACGCAGGTAAACCAGCAGGCGGCAGGCAAACTGTTCAGCGGCGGCAACCTGGTGCTGAACAGCAACGGTCTCGACCAGCCTGGGCAGGTGGTGGCGTTGGGCAATGCGACGCTGAAGCTGATTAACGCCTTTACCAACAAAGGCACGCTGGCCGCCGGTAACCAGCTGAGCGTGAGCAGTAACGGCGCGCTGGAAAACCTGGGCACCATGCAGGGCCAGGCGCTGACGCTTGGCGCGGGCGGCGATCTGATAAACAACGGCCAACTCACCAGCGGCAGCGGCGACAGCACGTTAAGCGGCAACCGCATCGTTATGAACGGCAGTGGCACCTTGCAGGGTGGCGGCAATATCAATCTCACCAGCCGCAGCGATATTGCGCTCGACGGCTTTACCGGCACGCTGGGCAACCTGACGCTCAGCGCGCCGGGCAGCATCGTGAACACCGCGCTGCTTTACGCGGCGAATAACCTTTATCTCTACGCCAACAGCATCAAAAACCAGCAGGGTGATGTACTGGCGGGTAACAGCCTGTGGATGCAGCGCGACGCGGCGGGCAATGCCAATACCGAGGTGGTAAACACCTCTGGCACCATCGAGACGCAGAACGGCGATATCACGGTTAAGACTGGACATTTGTTGAATACAAGAGAAGGACTAAAGGTTAGCCAAAAAATTGAGCAATTATCCACACCGGAAGGCGTAGGAAATGCGACGATAAAAATATCGATTTTCCAGTTACCGCTGGGTAGCTACGGTTATTACACCACCTTGGTTGAAAGTGAAGACAGATTGGGTTGTGGCTCTCATGGCAGTTGTTCAACTCACATCACAAGAAAAATCTGGTATGCGCCGCTGGAAAATAAAGAGGCGATTATACAAAAGTTCGCTGTTAGCAAAACTCAGGTTGATGTAGTTAGTAATGGCGGAGCCGCTCGATTAGCCTCCGGACGCGATCTCACTATTGCCGCCAAAACGCTGGAGAATCAGGCCAGTGATATCCTGGCAAATAAGAATATGTCTTTGTCGGGAGAGCAGTTAAACAATCAAAGCTGGCAATCAGGCATCAGTAACGAATATCTGGTCTATCACTATGGTACAGGTAATCCACCGGTTGGACCGTATGCCGAAATTCCATTAACAACACAAAGAACCCAGGATGGCGCAAAAGGAAGCAACTTTACCTATCAGCTTACCGGTCATGAAACAGAGTTTAGTCCTGGAGCGCTTTACCGATCGGTTATTCAGGCTGGTGGCAATATCAATGCAAGCTTTAGCGATAATATTAGCAATAGCGCTACTACGGCTAATTCGGGCGTGGTCAGCCATTCGTTAGCTGCGCCAACATTAATCCGACTGAGCCAGCAAAATATTAACGGTGCGCAGCAAACACAATCACTAACTCCCGTTACGGGGCTTGCCATTAATTCACCGCAGTGGCGCGATCAGCTGCAAAATGCATTGCAGGCGATTAACGGCGGTGGCTCGCTGGAGAAGAGCAGCGGATCCAGCGCAGCGCTTAATCAGTATGATGGTTCGCGTAAAGGCGCATCGCCGTTAGAGAAGGCGGCACAGCTGGCCGCTGCTAATACTACAGGTCAGGCGTTAAATAACTATCAGGGCAACCAGGTTGATACCAGCGCCTATCCCTTACCGAGCGGTAACAATGGCTACTTTGTGCCTTCCACCGATCCAAACAGCCATTATCTGATCACCGTAAACCCGAAATTAAACGGCTTAGGGCAGATGGATAAGGAACTGTATGGCGATCTCTATGCCTTACTCGGTACGCAGCCGGGAACCGCGCCAGCGCAGGAAACGCGTACTCAGTTCACTGATGAAAAAGCCTTTTTAGGGTCTTCCTATTTGCTGGATCGCCTGAATCTGCACCCGGAATATGACTATCGTTTCCTGGGCGATGCGGCATTCGATACGCGTTACGTCAGCAATACGGTAATCAATCAAACCGGCAGCCGCTACATTAACGGTATCGGTTCCGATCTGGAACAGATGCGTTACCTGATGGATAACGCTGCCGCCGCACAGCAGTCGTTGGGCCTGCAGTTTGGCGTATCCCTGACCGCCGATCAGATTGCCTCGCTTGATCACAGCATTATCTGGTGGGAAGCCGCCACCGTTAATGGTGAAACGGTGATGGTGCCGAAAGTTTATCTGTCGCCGAAGGATGTGACGGTAAATAACGGCAGCGTGATTGCCGGTAATAACGTCAAGCTGGACGCAGGTAATATCACCAATAGCGGCAGCACGCTTACCGCTAAAGCGGATCTAAACCTTGATAGCCAGAACAGCATTAATAACCTGAATCAGGGGCTGATTAATGCGGGCAGCGATCTCCAGCTGAGCGCGTTAAACGATATCAATAATATCGGTTCTGCCATCAGCGGGAAAAAAGTCGCGCTGGAAAGCCTGGACGGCAGCATTAATAACATTACAGAAACGCAGGTATGGAAAAGCAATGCCAGCCGTAAAAATGGCATAAGTGTTAATTTAACAAAAACGGATAATGGTAAAACGGCCAGCATTAGTGCACTAGAAGATCTCAGCATAAGTGCTGGGAAAAATATCAGTGTGCAGGGAGCTGAAATTATATCGTCAAAAAGTTTGTTAATGCAGGCATGGGGCGATATTAGCGTAACAGCAAATGAAATAAAACAGGAGCAAAGCCAGTCCAGTGCTTATCGTAATTGGTTCGATCGCGGCCAAAGCAATAGCAACATCACACTTGATAACCAGCAAAGTATTATATCAGCAGGCGGCAGCGCAATTATAAATGCAGGAAAAGACCTTACGCTTAATGCCAGCACAGTTACTGCTAATCAAAACATGTCAATAACTGCAGGTAATGATATTAACTTAAATGCTGCAGCCAACCGCCAAAGCAACAGTAAAAATAAGATAGCTTCTGATAGTCAAGGTTATGATCGTACTTCCCTGAGCAGTGGTGGAAACCTTGTTTTAACGGCTGGACGTGATGTCCATAGCCAGGCAGTCAGTATTAGAGCAAAAGGCGCTTTGGCTGCGAAAGCTGAACGCGATCTCAACCTCAACGCTGCAACCACGCAGCAAAACAGCCGCAATGGCAAATCGGAGTCTCACGCCTCTGGTCTGGATCGCACCACTATTTCCAGCGGCAGCGATTTGCAACTGGCGGCAGGGCGCGATCTCACCAGCCAGGCGGCAGGTCTGGCGGCGGAAGGTGACGTGGCATTGCTGGCGGGACGCGATCTTAATCTGCTGGCAGAAGAAACCCGTTCCGGCAACAGCTACAAGGCGGGCAAAAAGCAGGAAATCAATGAGCATGTACGCCAGCAGGGCACCGAAGTCGCCAGCGGTGGCGATACCTCATTATTGGCCGGGCGCGACCTGAACAGCAGCGCAACCCAGGTCACCGCGCAGCAGGATATCGCGGTTGCCGCCGGTCATAACGTTAACCTGAACACCGCGACCGAAAGTGATTATCACTACAAAGAGGAAACCAAAACCAAAAAAGGTTTCCTGAAGAAGAAAACCACGCACACCATCGAAGAGGACAGCGCCACGCGTGAGGCGGGCACGCTGCTGAGCGGTAATAATGTCGCGGTCACGGCGGGCAACGATCTGCTGGTCAAAGGCTCGCAGGTGGTGGGCGATGGCAGCGTTGCACTGAGGGCAGGCAACAATGTAGATATTGCAGCGGCTACCAACACCGACTCCAGCTGGCGCTTTAAGGAAACCAAAAAAAGCGGCCTGATGGGCAGCGGCGGCATTGGCTTTACCATCGGCAGCAGCAAATCGGTGCACGATCTGCGTGAGAAGGGCACCACGCAAAGCCAGAGCGTCAGCACCGTGGGCAGCACCGGTGGCGATGTGGTGATTACCTCAGGCGGGCAAACGCATATTGGCGGGGCGGATTTGGTGGCAGGCAAAAGCCTGGATATCAACGGCGATGCGGTAGTGATCGAGCCGGGCCACGATAAGCGTACCCGTGACGAACGCTTTGAGCAGAAAAAGAGTGGTCTGACGCTGGCGCTGTCCGGCGCGGTAGGCGAAGCCATCAATAGCGCAGTGGCAACCGCGCAGGCGGCAAAAAGCGAAAGCGACGGCAGACTCGCGGCGCTGCAGGCGACCAAAACCGCGCTCTCCGGCGTACAGGCAGTGCTGGCGTCACAGCAGGCAACGGCCAGCGGCGATCCGAATAATGGCGTAGGCATCAGCGTCTCACTGACCACGCAAAAATCGAAATCGCAGCAGCATCAGAGTTCTGATACGGTTAACGGCTCCACGCTGAACGCCGGTAAAGATTTGACGATTACCGCTAACGGTAAAGGCGACAGCGCGCACAGCGGCGATATTCTGATTGGCGGCAGCCAGATGAAGGTGGCGGGCGACAGCACGCTGAACGCCGCCAGGGATATCCTGTTAACCGGCGCGGCCAGCACGCAGCAGAGCAGCGGCAAAAACAGCAGCAGCGGCGGCGGCGTGGGCCTAAGTTTCGGCGTGGGCAGCGGTAGTGCGGGCATAAGCATCTTTGCCAGCGTCAACGGCGCGAAGGGCAAAGAGAGCGGCAACGGCACGCGCTGGAGCGAGACCACGCTGGACAGCGGCGGCAACGTGGCGCTGAACAGCGGGCGTGATGCCATGCTGAACGGCGCGCAGGTCAGCGGCAACAAGGTCACGGCGGATATCGGGCGTGACCTGACAATTAGCAGCCAGCAGGACAGCGATCGTTACGACTCGAAGCAGACCAGCTTCGGGGCGGGCGGTAGCTTTACCTTTGGCTCGATGAATGGCTCCGGTTACATCAGTCTCAGCCAGGACAAAATGCGCAGCCGCTACAACAGCGTGCAGGAGCAGAGCGGCATCTTTGCCGGCGAGGGCGGCTTTGACATCACCACCGGCAGCCACACGCAGCTGGACGGCGCGGTGATTGCCTCAACGGCGAGTGCGGATAAGAACCGCCTCGACACCGGCACGCTGGGCTTCAGCGATATCGGTAACGCGGCGGACTATAAGGTCAGCCACAGCGGCGTCAGCGCCGGGATGTCCAGCAAGGGTTCGCCAGGCGGTCAGCTGCTGTCGAATGCGCTCTCTAACACTGCCGGCACGCTGCTGGCAGGGCTGGGCAGCAGCGGCCATGCGGAGGGCACCACGCAGTCGGCGGTGGCCGACGGCACTGTCACCATCCGTAACCAGGACCGGCAGCAGCAGCGCGTGGCGGACCTGAGCCGCGACACGGAGCACGCCAACGGCAGCATCAGCCCAATCTTTGACAAGGAGAAAGAGCAGAAGCGGCTGCAGATGGCGCAGATGGCGGGTGAAATCACCGGCCAGATGAGCAATATCGTGCAGACCCATGGCGATATCATCGCGCTGGAGAAAGCCAAAGAGGAAACCGGCAACCAGCAGCCAGCGGGGGCCGGTGAGAAAGAACGGCAGAAATGGCTGGATGAACTGCGCAGCAGTGATGCCTACCAGAAGGAGATGCGGTCCTGGGGCACCGGCAGTAAGAATCAGATGGTGGTGCAGTCGCTGGGCGCGATTATCAGCGGCGTTGCGGGCGGCAACGCGATGCAGGCGGCGGCAGGCGGGCTGAACCCGTGGGTGGCACAGGTCATCAAACAGCAGACCACCGACGCGGAAGGCAACGTGAACGTGGCGGCGAATGCGGCAGCGCACGCGGTGTGGGGCGCGGTGGCCGCACAGATGGCGGGCGGCAACGCAGTGGCGGGCGCGGCGGGCGCCTTCAGCGGCGAGCTGGCGGCGCGCTATATTGCTGAGCAACGCTTTGGCGCGGATACTCAGGAAAAGATTGATGCGCTGAGTGAGGAGCAGCGTCAGGAGCTGAGCCTGATGAGCACGCTGGCAGCGGGTCTGGCGGGCGGCCTTGCCGGTAACAGCACGGCATCCGCGACCACCGGCGCGCAGGCCGGGAAAAATGCGGTTGAGAATAATTCGCTGAGCGGTGAAGACGCTCAGGAAAAAAACAGCATTGAACTAGCACTGTCAAAAACCGGACTGGCCCTGCACCCCAGAACGCCTGAAGAAGTGGCTGAACTGGAGGCGCGCCACGAACAGCTGGTCCGGCTTGATGCTGAAATTGATAAGTATGCTCAGGATGCATGCGCAAAAGGAAAAACTTCAGAGGCCTGTCAGGATGCAAACGCCCTGATGCAGGGCCTGAAAGAAAGTTACAACGGTTATGTGGGTCAGCTGACCTACCGGGAGCTGAACCGGGAAGACTACGCTAAAGTCAGCCAGATAGTGGCGAACACCAGCGCTGATAAATGGGATTACGCAATAGAGGGTTACGCGAAATCACAGAATATCAGCTACCAGGAAGCGAAGAACAAGTTTGCTATAGCTATCAATATTAACCAGGCGGCAGATGTTGCCGGAATATTGTATGGTCTGAAAGGGCCGAAAGTCAGCAAAGGCGCTGTCAGCGGCGCAGCGGCAACGCTGAAAACGGTACTGTCGAAGTACGATGAGTTTAAGCAAAACATTGCGGCCAGCACAAAAGGCAATAACGATGCGCTGGCGATGGCCGGGGCGGGAAATGTTGGTGGTTCTCCGGCTGGCGGTGGGCTGTCCTCGAATGCGTATCTGTCTACGGGGACTGGAGGGAATAAAGCTAATTCTATTCCAGTTAAAGATCCTGTTACGGTCAATAATGGGGCGGGGCTGATTAACGAGGGCAGTCAGCAGATCCCAGCGAAAGCTAAAGATACTCAGATTTGGACGGAAACCAAGAAAAAAGACCCTGTATCAAATGCTTTCGGCCACTGGGACAAGCACAAAAGTGAATTCCCTGAATATCAAAACTCTAAGCAATATGTGGAAGCGACGCATTCTTTTGTCACTAAACCGCCTGCTGGTACTTTGGTAAAAACGCGTCCTAATGGTGATACTTTGTATTACAATCCTGCCACAAATACATTTGCAGTGAAAAGGGCTGATGGGGCGCCTAAGACGATGTTTAAGCCTGATCCAGCAGACCATGGGTATAAAACTAACTTGGATTATTTTAATGCACAATAGCAAAGAACTTTATGTATGCAGAGTCTGCGGAGCGATGCAATCGGACCCGCCCTGGGGTGAAGATGGAAAGGATGCAAGCTTTAATATCTGTGATTGCTGTGGAGTAGAATTCGGTTATGAAGATGCAACTCTTGTAGGATTAAAACGCTATAGAGAGAAATGGTTATCTGCCGGTGCTAAATGGAACAATCCAAAATATAAGCCCGAAAACTGGTCATTGGATGAGCAGATTAAAAATATTCCCAATCAATACCTTTAATAAAGATCCCGGCCACCGATCCGGGATCTGTTTAACTGCCAATCATTCTTCAGCTTGCCGGATGATCATCTCGCCCCGCTCACAAACCACCTCAATCTTTTTTCCGGCTTCAAAACCCAGCGCTGCCATCAAGCCGGACGTTCTGAGGCAGAGCTTGAAAGAGCGTTACAATGATTATCAGAGCCAACTGGCCTGCAGTTCCAGGGAAAGCAGTGAAACAAGTTATACCATTCGAAGGGAATGAGAAATCCTTTGAAACAATATTTAAGCAGTTAAATAGGTGATTTTGATGACTTTGTTTGATGAGTGTAAAGAAGCGCTTAGGACTGATTTTAGTGTCGTTGAAGGGGAATATGAGAAAATTGCTATTAATATTTTAAAAAGCTATCCGTTTGTTAATGGGGCTGTTCGTTGGGATGATATTAAATACTCTGATTACGAAAATGCTGATAGACTGCTGGAAATGAATTTTATGCCAGGTGAAAGTGTTTTTGTATTGGCTGATGATATAGGAATCTCTATTTTTAAAACAAATTTAAAAATTGTTCTTGAAAACATATATGATGTTACAGCATTATCCCCAAAGATATTTGTTTTCAGTAAGGTTTTCATTTTACAGCCTCTTTTTCCATCTGAAGCAATCCGCTTAGGATTAAGACGCGGGATTATGTAAACCGAATCCCATCTTTTACCGGCGGGATGTTAATTTAAATCGGTCAGCTTCTTATCAACGGCCAGACCGATGATCAGCTGCTCCGGTCCAGCGATTACTCCGATCTTCTTCCCGATCTCAAAAACCAGCACCGGCATCCATCATTTTTAAGTCTAATAGACGGCGACGGCTCAAACTTGCTCTGATCCCGGATATAGCTCATATCATGAATAGCCCGGCTGAGTTGCATATGTTGTACGCGTTATAATTTACTATTGGTTTAGTCATATATCAGCTTTAGTAGAGAAAAGGGCGAAAATATCGGAATGGGAAACCACGCTGCAAAGCGTCACCACGTTTTACCATAATTTCAGCGTACAGCGACTCGCATTGACTTCCTTCTTTATATACGCGTTGTTTTGCGCCGCTGAAACATATTTGTCCTCGTCGCACGGCACGCTCTGATGCCGCGCAGGCGCCTAAAGATTCGATACAATACGACGATAAACCCCTTTATCAGGTTATTCATTTAAGGCTCTGCGCCGCGCGGCCAGCTGAACCCGGCCGGGACGGGCAGGATGCCTCAACAGGAAGAACGTATGACAACCAGGCAGGTAATCGGCATCGATCTGGGCACCACCAACAGCGCGGTCGCGCTATGGCGCGAAGGGCAATCGCAGCTGATCGCCAACAAATTTGGCAGCGTGTTAACCCCTTCCGTCGTCGGTTTAGATGACGAAGGCAATCTGCTTACCGGTCAACCGGCCCTTGCCCGTCTCAGCACCCATCCTCATCTGACTCAGGCCAGCTTCAAACGCTATATGGGCACCGAAGCGACGCTGACGCTGGGGAATCAAACTTTCCGCGCTGAAGAACTCTCCGCCATTTTATTGCGTCAGCTGAAGGAAGATGCGCAAAGCTGGCTCGGCCATCACATCGAAGACGCGGTGATTACCGTTCCCGCCTATTTTAATGACGTGCAACGGCGCGCGGTGAAAACCGCCGGCGAACTGGCGGGCCTTAACGTGTTGCGTCTGTTAAATGAGCCGACGGCGGCCTCGCTGGCGTTCGGGCTGCTGGAAAACCGCGAGCAAAAATACCTGACCTTCGATTTAGGCGGTGGCACCTTCGATGTCTCGGTTATCGACATGTTTGAAGGCGTGGTTGAAGTACGCGCCAGCAGCGGCGATGTGCAGTTGGGCGGCGATGATTTCAACGAGGCGATCTGCCAGTGGATGCTTAATCAGCAGCCCGCGTTAAAAGCGGCGCTGCCAGCGGTGAAGCCCGCATTGCTGGAGCAGGCTGGTTGGCTGAAGCTCGCCCTGAGTCACGCGCCGGAAGCCAGCGTCGAGTTGCTATGGCAAATGCAGACCTGGCGCTGGACAATGGATGAAGAGCAGCTTGCCCGCTGCTGTCAGCCGCTGCTTGCCCGCCTGCAGCAGCCGGTCATGCAGGCGCTGCACGATGCGCGATTCTCGCTACAGGATCTCGATCATGTGCTGCTGGTCGGCGGCGCGACGCGTATGCCGCTGGTGCGTCAGGCGGTTGCGCGCCTGTTCGGTCGCTTTCCCCGTCACGATCTCCATCCCGATGAAGCGGTCGCGCTGGGTGCTGGCGTGCAGGCAGGCATGGTGATGAAGGATGCGGCGGTCGAAGACGTCATTCTGACCGATGTGATGCCGTTTTCGCTTGGCGTGGAAACGGCAAAAGAGAGTCACGGCAGCCTGGAGAGCAGCTTTTTCCTGCCACTGATTGAGCGCAACACCTGGCTGCCGGTGAGCAAAAGCAAAACGGTAAGCACCGTTGCCGACAACCAAACCAGCGTTCTGCTGAAAATTTATCAGGGCGAAGGTCGGCGGGTAAAAGATAACGTCTATCTCGGAGAGATGAATATTGACGTGCCGCCGCGCGGAGCGGGCGAGGTGGCGCTGGATATTCGTTTTACCTATACGCTGGACGGCCTGCTGGAAGTTCAGTGCCAGCAGATCGACGGCCCAAACAGTGCCCGACTGGTGATAGAGAAAGTGCCGGGACAGATGACGGCGGAGCAAATCGAGCAGAGCCTGCAAAAGCTGAACAATCTCAAGCGCCACCCGCGCGATCGCCAGGAGAACCGCGATTTGCTGCTGCGCGGCTCGCGTCTGTTTGAACGGTTGCTGGCAGAAGAGCGCGTCTGGATCGATAACGTCATGAGCGTCTTTGAACAGGCGCTCGACAGCCAGGATGAACGGCGTATCGCAGACGTGCGCCAGAAGGTCTGCGAGGCACTGGACTCTGTTGATGAGATATTATTGTGATGAACTGCTGGCAAATTTTAGGCATTGAGCCTACCTGTGACGAAGTACTGATTCGTCGCGCCTATGCGCGCGAGCTGAAAACATGCCGCCCGGACAGCGATCCAGAAGGGTATCAGCGGCTGCGTGAGGCATTTGAATGGGCGAAAAGCAGTGCCAACGCGCCTCAGCCGGACGAGGCTGACGACTATCCTGAGAGCGTCCATGCTGCTGAGAGGGACGCCGCGCATCGCCCTGAAGAAACCGCTGTTGCTGAGGCGGACGCTGATGCCTCAATTACCCCGACATTTGATGCCGAACCCTGCCAGGAGGCCGTTGCGGCTTTCCCGCCTTCGCTTACGTCGATCTATACCCCAGAGGAGATGCAGGCGCTGGCTGCCGGGCTGGTGAAAGAGGGGAACGGGAATCTTACGGCGCTTGACGCGCTGCATCAGCGGGTGAGCAGTGAAGGCAACCTGATACAGCAGCAGCAGTTTCATCAGGATCTGGCTGCCGCGCTGGCGGAGCAGCCCGGCCTGTCAGAATGGCTGGTGGAAAAAATCAGCGATGCGTTACAGTGGGAGCTAAACCAATACAGCAGCGGCTATCTGGTACCGGAAGCGTTGCAGGAAGCGCTTTATGCGCAAATTCGCGCAACCGAGCGCGAGCGGGCCTGGCATGAGGTGAAAAATGAATCGCTGCACGGCGATCTCTCCACGCGCCTGGCGCTGGAGCTGCTGTGCGGCGAGCGCGCCGCCGCACCGTTTTGGGTGCGTCTGGTGCCGGGGCTGATCGCGAAAATGACGCGACAGGTCAATACGCTTAACGAGACTTTTCCTGAGCTAGTCCAGCGGCTTAATCCCGCGATACTCGAATTCATCAGCGCGCGCCGCTGTGCGTTGAGCTGGCAGGGACTGTTTCTGATGGCGTTCTGGGGTGGGATTCTTCCTTTGGCGATCTCCGGCTCTCCGCCAGGCCCGCCTGTCGGGCCGATCGCGTTCGCTATTGTCGTCTATTATCTCTACCTCAGCGATCCGATCCTGATGGGGCTACAGCGCAGGCCGTCGCTGATGGGGCTATTTATTCTGCTGGATTGTCTGGTTTCGGTGGCGTTGTTAATGGCTTTGTTTAGCGGCGTGCTGACGCTGTCTATTAGCAACAGCGCCGCAAAAGGGGAAGGCTTTTCCGGCATGACTCCGCTGTTTATCGTGCTGATTGAATGGCTTATTCTCTGGTCGGTCTGGTCGAAACAGGTTCCCGGCCTGCGGCGTCCGGGCATTGCCGTCGCGCGGCTGCTCAGCAGCCCCTGGCGCCTGCTGGAAACGCTGGAGTTTAGTGCGGCGAGCTATTGCCTTCTCGCCGTCTATGCCACCTTCTGCTGCCTGCTGTTGGATGCGCTGCTGAATCTGGCCGCCAGCTTTTATGGCTAGCAGAATGATTTAATCGCTATCGGCGCGTTTATTCCGGTTGCACTGCTGTGACATAAAAAAGCCCAGCTTTACGCCGGGCTTTTCCTTTTTAACTTACCTTCACACTCAAACTGGCCTGCGTGCCAGCAGCGTAGCGAAACGCAGCTTGATGCGATTGCCCTGGGCGTCGGTTTTATGCAGCGCGCCGGGGTTCTCGTTGTACTTCAGAATATCCCAGCCGTCGTAATAGCCCAGCAGCTCGCTGCGGCTAAAGGTAAAGGGGAACGGCATCGGACAGGGATAGTCCGGCGTACTCATTGCCGCCACAATCAGATTGTGGCCGCCCGGCGTGGTGGCCTGCTGCATCTGAGCAATCAGCCCCGGGATCGTCTCCGGCTGCAAAAACATCATCACCACGGTAGAGAGCAGAAAATCGTACTGCTTCTCAATCGTGACCTGATTTAAATCGCACTGCTGCAGGCGAATCCCCTCCAGCGCCTCGGTGGCAATAATCTGCCGCAGGCCGTTCAGGCTGTCGCTGTTTTTATCCCAACCCTCAACCTCAAACCCCTTCTGATGCAGATAAAGCACATTGCGCCCGTTGCCGCAGCCTAAATCCAGCACGCGCCCCGGCGGAATGTTTTTTGCCGCTTCCACCACCTCAGAATGCGTCGGCGTTAGCTGATAGCGGCGGTGATAGTAATCCTCCGGCTTGCAGTAAAGTGCCAGCTGGCACTCCATGTCCGGGCTGAAACCGGTCACGCGATGCAGTTGCTCCGGCCCCAGACGCGGCGGGCGGGAATCAGCGGTTAAGGTTAAAGTCTCGGTTATCTCGCCCAGCTCAGTCAGCAAGGCGAGATCCAGCGTGCCTTTATACAGCTTCGGCTGCGCCCAGCTGCCCGCCTCGGTGCGGTAAGGCTGCTGCCAGGCGGGCGGCAAGGTATCACTGTTCCAGCGCGGCAGCGTTTGATAACAAATCAGGTCGGTCATGTTTGGCTCCGTGTTTAACGGGTTAACTGTTTCAACAGGGGAAGCGCCTGCTTCATATGATCTTCACTGACCACGAACGCTTTGAGCTGTCCGACAGCGTCCACTCCTTTTGCCACAATGCCCGCTTTACTGAACTGCATCTCCCAGTTCAGATCGGGATCGCCCGCGCTGCCTGCCAGGTGCAGCGGCAGATCCGGCGTTTTAACCCTTACCAGCATCGCCGGCAGGCTCAGGCTGGCGCTGTTGCCGGTCAGGTTTTTCGCCAGCGTCATCGCTGCCAGCTGAGCCGGTTGCAGGTACGGCATCAGTTTGCCCTGGATCTCTGCACAGTCGCCCAGCGCAAAAATATCGGGATGCGACGTGGTCAGCCGATCGTCTACCACGATGCCGCGCCGCGTGGTCAGGCCCGCCTGTTGGGCCAGTGCAATGTTCGGACGCAGGCCAATGGCACATACCGCCGCATCGCAGGTGATCTGCTGGCCGTTGCTCAGCGTGGCGACCAGCGTATCGTGATAGCGCGCCAGCGAAGCCAGTTCGCTGTTAAAGCGCATCTCCACGCCTGCTTGCAGCAGGCGATGTTGCAAACGACCGCTGATTTCCGGCGGCATCAGCGCGGATAACAGGCCGCCGCTGCGATCGATTACCGTTACCTGTTTACCGGCGCGATTAAGGTCCATCGCCAGTTCAGTGCCGATGAGTCCGCCGCCAAGCAGCAGCACGCGTTGCGCGCCCTGCAGGCTCTCTTCACACTGCCGATACTCCTGCTGGCTGTTCAGGGTATACATTAACTCGCTGCCGCTGACCGGCGGCACCAGTGCCTCGGCTCCGGTAGCCAGCACCAGCTTGCCGTAGGCGAAGTCGCCTGCCGTGGTCTCAATGCGATGCGCGGCGGCATCAATACGCGTTACCCGCGTATGCGGATGCAGCATGATGTTGTTCTTCTCCGCATACTCAGCGGCGGTAACGCGGGTCAGATCGTCGGCCCGCTGCGCCAGAGAGAAAACGTGGCTCAGCTCTGGCTTATGGTATTCATCGCAGCTGTCCGCCGCGATCAGGCGGATAGCGATCTCTTTATTCTGCTGACGCAGATTTTTAATCAGCTGTCGGGCGGCAAAGCCGGAGCCGATAATGACAATATCTGATGACATAGTCTTAGCCCTCGTACGGGTCAAAAACGTCTTTACCCATGCCGCATTCCGGGCAGAGGAAGTCGTCCGGTACGTCAGCCCAGGCGGTGCCCGGCGCAACGTCCTGGGAATCTTCGCCGGTCGCCGGGTCATAGACCCACAGGCATACGCTACAGATCATCTTTTGTTCAGCATCGCCTGCGGCGGCGCTTTCCGGCGCGGCGCTAATCGGCACATTCAGCGCGGCGGCAGGTGCAGCGGCAGGCTCCGGCTGGGCAACGTTTGCCGGCAGCGGAGAGAGTGCCCACTGACGCGCAATAGTGCGGCCATGCTCACGGCACGCTTCCAGCGCTTTGCCGTCCGGACGCCATTTAGTTTTCAGGCTAAGGGACATCTCAAAGCCTGCGTCCTGTAAGCGGGTAGAGAGGCGATCCACCGCACCGCCGCTCCAGCCGTGCGAGCCGAAGGCGCTGGCGTGTTTGTTGCGGAAGCGCAGACCGGTTATCTCTTCAACCAGTCCGGCGATTTTCGGCATCATCACGTTGTTCATGGTAGAGGTACCCACCAGCACGCCTTTTGAGCGGAACACATTGGTCAGCACTTCGTTTTTGTCGCTGCGCGCCACGTTAAAGATTTTCACTGCCACGCGCGGGTCAACTTCGTTAATGCCCTGAGCAATGGCATCGGCCATCATGCGGGTGTTATTGGACATGGTGTCGTAGAAGATGGTAATGCGATCTTCCTGGTAGTCCGCCGCCCATTTCAGGTACAGCTCTACAATCTGCGTCGGGTTATCGCGCCATACCACGCCGTGAGAAGTGGCGATCATGCTCACCGGCAGGTTAAAGCCAAGGATTTCATTGATTTTCGGCGTTACCAGGCGGCTGAACGGCGTCAGAATGTTGGCGTAGTAGCGCTGGCACTGCTCAAACAGCTCAGTCTGGTCTACTTCGTCATTGAACAGATGTTCATCGCAATAGTGCTGACCAAAAGCATCGTTACTGAACAGCACCGCATCTTCGGTCATATAGGTCATCATGCTGTCCGGCCAGTGCAGCATTGGCGTTTCCACAAAGATCAGCTTTTTGCCGTTACCGATATCCAGCGAGTCGCCGGTTTTCACCACATTAAAATTCCACTCCGGATGATGGTGATGGCCATTAATTGAATCGATAGCGTTTTCAGTGCAGTAGATCGGCGTATTGGGAATACGCGTCATCAGCTCGGTCAGCGCGCCCGCATGGTCTTCTTCCGCATGGTTGATGATGATGTAGTCGATTTTATCCAGATCGATTTCCTGCATCAGGTTGGTCACGAATTCACGGCTGAATTTATGATCGACGGTATCAATCAGGACGTTTTTCTCTTCTTTGATCAGATAGCTGTTGTAGCTGCTGCCTCGCAGCGTTTTATATTCGGTACCATGAAAATCACGTACTTCCCAGTCACGTTGGCCTACCCAGGTAATGTTATTTTTAACGTGAATGCTCATTTTGGTTCCTCAACAGGTTCATAAAGTTTCTTTTCTTATTGCATGTGGCGTGCCAACTTTTATTTAATTGATATTTAAGGGTTTTAATTTTTGTGATTGTTAAAGTGACAATTGAGGTTTATTGTGTTTTCAACAATGGCATTGTGGAAAAGACAGCATGACTATCTCAGTTGAAGGCCTGGCCGCGCTGGCCGTAGAGATCCAGAACGGACTTTCCCGCTCCGATCGTTTTAGCCGGATGATCGCCAGTATTCATCACCTGCTGCGGTGCGATGCCACCGCGCTGTTGCGCTATGAGGCGCAGCATTTTCGTCCACTGGCGACCGCCGGACTGGCGCCGGATGTAATGGGGCGTCGTTTTAAAATCGAAGCGCATCCGCGTCTGGAAGCGATTGCCCGCGCCGGAGATGTAGTGCGTTTTCCGGCGGACAGCGATTTACCCGATCCCTATGATGGATTGATCCCCGATCGGCATGAGCTGCATGTGCACGCCTGCGTTGGGTTGCCGCTGTTTTCCGGTCAGGATCTGATCGGTGCGTTGACGCTGGACGGCATGAATGCCAGCCAGTTTGATGATTACAGCGATGAAGAGCTGCGTGTGGTGGCAAGCCTGGTCGGCAGCGCTCTGAACAACGCGCTGCTGCTGGAACAGCTGGAGCAGCCGGGCAACGCCTTTACGCTCGGCGCTCACCGGCAAAGTACAGGCGAAAGCAGCGAAATGATTGGCGAGTCGCTGCCAGTGCAGCAGCTAAAGAAAGAAATTGCGGTGGTGGCGCCTACCGATCTTAATGTGTTGATCAGTGGTGAGACCGGTGTGGGGAAAGAGCTGGTGGCGCAGGCGCTGCATCGCCAGTCGGCGCGTGCTGCCAGCCCGCTGATTTATCTGAACTGTGCGGCACTGCCGGAAACGGTGGCGGAAAGCGAGCTGTTCGGTCATGTGAAAGGGGCTTTTACCGGTGCGGTACACGATCGTACCGGCAAGTTCGAAATGGCCGATAACGGCACGCTGTTTCTGGATGAAATTGGTGAGCTGACGCTGACGCTACAGGCAAAATTGCTGCGAGTACTACAGTATGGCGATTTGCAGCGCGTCGGCGAAGACCGACATCTGAAAGTGGACGTGCGCATTCTGGCCGCCACTAACCGTGACCTGCGGCAGGCGGTGGCGGAGGGCAGTTTCCGCGCCGATCTGTATCATCGTCTGAGCGTATTTCCGTTGCAGGTTCCGGCGCTGCGCGAGCGTGGCGAAGATATTATTTTACTGGCCGGTTACTTCTGTGAGAAATGCCGGGTGAAATTTGGCCTGCAGCATATCGCGCTCAGCGCGGCGGCACGCAGCATGTTGAGCGGCTACGGCTGGCCTGGCAATATTCGTGAGCTGGAACATGCTATCTATCGCGCCACTATCGTTGCGCAGGCGGATGCCCGCAACGGCGATATTTTGCTGATGCCGCAGCATTTTTCCCTGGACAGC
The DNA here is from genome assembly GCF_050113775.1 of Pantoea sp. FN0302. Classification (NCBI taxonomy): domain Bacteria; kingdom Pseudomonadati; phylum Pseudomonadota; class Gammaproteobacteria; order Enterobacterales; family Erwiniaceae; genus Pantoea; species Pantoea sp. FN0302. Next base: position 2,144,863 of record NZ_JBNJSM010000001.1, on the reverse strand, counting down.
GCAACGGAAGTGGCGGCGACGGCGACGCTGGCAGAAACCCTGCCGCAGCAAAGCCTGCAGGACGCCACGCGTGATTTTCAGCGACAGTATATTTCCCGGGCGCTACAGGCCAGCAATAATAACTGGGCCGCCTGCGCCCGGCGGCTGGAAATGGACGCGGGTAATCTGCACCGTCTGGCGCGCCGGTTAGCGTTGAAATAGGGCAAAAGGTAGCTATGAGCGGCCTTTTGCTACCCAGTTGTAAACAGGATAAATTACAAGATTCGGTTAATTTAATAATTAACTCATTGAAAATTATTAAAAATAAACATTTACAGTGGGGCTTGGCTGCGTATTATTTGTGCATAGTGAGGATAATATGCAATGCAGGGAGGTATCTGTGCCGCTACATGGAAAGTTCGTTATTAACGATGCTGATTACGCGCCGTTGACAATATATGGTGTTGGCACCTTTATGGCCTGGTCGGGAAACGATATTTATCGTAATAAAGGAGGCTGCGTAGCTATACCCGATAATGGCCCTTTACCACCGGGGAAATACTGGATCGTGGATCGCGCATCCGGTGGCCCAGGTTCTATAGCTAAAGCGCTGATAAAAGATACCGCCAACGGTTTTTTAGGGGATCCGTCTAATCATTGGGAGTGGTTCGCCCTTTACCGTGATGATGCCAGGATAGATGATTTTACCTGGATTAATGGCGTGCAACGCGGTCAGTTTCGTCTTCATCCAGCTGCTGGGCAAAAACAATCGTTGGGATGTATCACTTTACTGCATAAACCAGATTTTCAGCTGATTCGTACCCTGTTGCTCCACACCAATAAAATTAGAGTTCCGCGTGCTGAAGGGCTTTTATCATATGGCACTATTGAGGTGGTTAGCTATGGCAACAGCTGTCCGTAAAACCTGGCGGATTGTACTGTTTATTGCGCTGTTTCTGTTTTCGCTGCGCTTTATCCATCCGTACCCGATACAGTTCACGATCAAACAGTCTGGCCAACTGACTCAAATCGCAAATCGCCTGGGCTTTCGTGATCCGGAGATGTTTTATCTACTGGCGGTTATGCTCATCAATACGCTTATCACCTGCATACTCTATTTTATAGCCGTGCGTGGCTGGCGGCTGTGGCGGCAAAGAAAAGCGAAACCCGAACATCGTAACCCGTAACGCAATTTATCGTGGGCGGTCACCACAATCTACAGTCAGCTTGTTACCCGTATCACATAAAATAAAAAACATAAGACTTTAATCAGATCCCGCAATTGTTGTCGTTTGCCTGGCTCCCTATAACTGCTTTTCAGAGCCAGGGAGGGTGCCCCTTTGCAAACCAACAAGGCGGACCAAGATGCGAGCAACCTTATCGGTTAAAGAAAAAGTCAGTTACGGTCTGGGCGATATGGCAAGCCATATCGGCCTGGAAAACGTTATTATTTTTCTCACCTTCTATTACACCGACGTGGTCGGCTTACCGGCAGTGTTTGTCGGCACGCTGTTTCTGCTGGCGCGCATTGCCGATGCTATCGTTGATCCGGCGATGGGGCTGATCGCCGATCGCACCCATACGCGCTGGGGGAAATTTCGCCCCTGGCTGCTTTGGCTGGCGGTGCCGTTTGGTATCAGTTGCCTGTTAATTTACGCCGTACCTGAGTCGCTGTCGCTGACCGGCAAGATGATTTACGCCAGCGTAACCTACTGCCTGATGATGCTGCTTTATACCGCCATCAATATTCCCTACTGTTCGATGGGCGCGATCATCACCTCTGATGATACCCAGCGTGTTTCTCTGCAATCCTGGCGCTTTTTCCTCGCCACGCTGGGCGGAGCGATGTCCACTTTCCTGATGATCCCGCTGGCGGAGTGGCTGGGCGGCGGCAATAAGCTGGATGGCTATTTCAACGCCATGGCGGTGATGGCGAGCCTGGCGGCGGTAATGTTTTTGCTCTGCTTTTACAACACCCGTGAACGCGTCAGCGTCAAAGGCACCCATGAAAACTTTCGTGCCGACCTGCGCGATATGTTGCGTAACGATCAGTGGCGTATTGTCGCGCTGCTGGTGTTTTTTAATATCGCCTTCGGCGTGGTGCGCCTTGGGGCGATGATGTATTACGTTACCTATTATCTGGGCGATGCCAGCCTGTTTATGTGGCTGCTGGCCGCGCATATTGTTGGCAAATGTGTCGGCAGCGGGCTGGCAAAGTGGATGACCCGGCATCACAGCAAGCTTAAAGCCTTTACTTTTAGCGCCGTCGCCTGCGGTTTGTTAAGCATTTCCATTCTGTTTCTGCCAGCAACGCTGACGCTGCTGGTGGGCATGACCTTTATCGTTTCCAGCTTCTATCAGGTCACCACCACGCTGATGTGGGTCATGATGTCCGATGTGGTGGACTACGGTGAATATCGTCAGGGTAAACGCATGGACGGCACCATTTTTTCCACGCTGCTGGCGGTGCTGAAAATGGGCATGGCGGTGAGCGGAGCGATTGTCGGCTGGACGCTGGGGCTCAGCGGCTACGTGGCGCAGGCACCGCAGCAAAACCCCGCCGCTATGCTGGCTATCATTGCGCTTTTCTCCGTGATCCCCGGCGTGCTTTCACTCTGTAGCGCCCTGACTATGCGCTGGTATCGGCTTAATGACGACACGATGCGCCAGATTAACCAACATAAAACCGTGGCGGCGCAGCCCGCCGACGGATCCAACGCTTTGCAGCCACAGGAGTTGTCATGAGTGAATTACGTGCAGAATCGCACCGTCTAATCTGGCAGTTCGATCGTCAAACGCTCATTATCGAGCCGTGGGGAGAGAACAGCCTGCGGGTACGCGCCAGCTGCCAGCCTGACATTACGGATACTGACTGGGCATTGCTGCCAACGGCACCGCTGCCGGTAGAAATTACACAAGGAAACGAGACGCTTAGCCTGCGTAACGGCAATATTACCGCCACGCTGAACCAGCGCGGCCAGCTGGCTTTTTATAATCAGCACGGCGAACTGTTGCTGGAAGAGTTCTGGCGTCAGCGCACCACGGTAGGTATTGGTGCCACGGAGAAAAGTCAGGATAAATATATCAGCGCGCTGAAGCTGGATGGTCGCGAGTTCCGTCCGATTCCGGGCGGTAAATATCAGCTGACGGTGCGTTTCGAGGCGCGGCGTGACGAAAAGATTTACGGGATGGGGCAGTATCAGCAGGAGGGGCTGGATCTCAAAGGATGTACGCTGGAACTGGCGCAGCGTAATTCTCAGGCCAGCGTGCCTTTTATGGTTTCCAGTCTCGGCTATGGCTTGCTGTGGCATAACCCGGCTATTGGCGAGGCGACCTTCGGTAAAAATATTACCCGCTGGCAGGCGCAGGTCACCGATCAGATGGATTACTGGATCACCGCCGGCGATTCACCAGCGCAGATTGTGCGCCAGTATGGCCGCGCGGTAGGCACTGCGCCAATGATGCCCGATTTCGCTACCGGTTTCTGGCAGTGCAAGTTGCGCTACCGCACCCAACAGGAGGTGCTGGAGGTGGCGCGCGAGTACCGCAGGCGTCAGCTACCGCTATCGGTCATTGTGATCGACTTTTTCCACTGGCCAAATCAGGGCGACTGGTGCTTTGATCCGCTCGACTGGCCAGATCCGGCGACGATGGTCAAAGAGCTAAAAGAGATGGGCATCGAAACCATGGTCTCGGTCTGGCCGACGGTGGATAGCCGAAGCGCCAACTATGCGCGTATGAAATCGCGGGGATTGTTAGTCAACAGCGATCGTGGCGTATCGGTTAATCTGGATTTCCTCGGCAATACCACCTTTTTTGATGCCACGCATCCGGCGGCGCGAGAGTTTGTCTGGCAGGAGGTGCGGCGCAACTATTACGATCTCGGTATTCGTACCTTCTGGCTGGACGAGGCGGAGCCGGAGTATCGCGCTTACGATTTTGATAACTATCGCTACCATCTGGGGCCGGTGCTTGAGGTGGGAAATATCTATCCGCAAAAGTTTGCGCAAGGCTTTTGGGAAGGACTGCAACAGCAGGGCGAAACGGAGATCGTCAACCTGGTGCGCTGCGCCTGGGCGGGCAGCCAGCGTTATGGTGTGCTTGCCTGGTCGGGAGATGTCCATTCCTCATTTCATGCGTTGCGTAATCAATTCTCGGCTGGTCTGAATATGGCGATGGCCGGTATTCCCTGGTGGACCACCGATATTGGCGGCTTTCAGGGCGGAAATATTCACGATCCCGGTTTCCATGAACTGCTGATCCGCTGGTTCCAGTGGGCGGTATTCTGTCCGGTGATGCGTCTGCACGGCTATCGTGAACCGCAAATTCAGCCGCAAGAGGCCTGGCGTAACGGCATTGCGCAATGCAACAGCGGGTCGCCGAATGAGGTCTGGAGCTATGGCGAGGAGAACTACGCGCTGATGAAGGAATGTCTGCTGTTGCGCGAGCGTCTGCGGCCCTATATTCGTCAGCTGATGCAGGAAGCGCATCAGCAGGGCGATCCGGTGATGCGTCCGCTGTTTTATCACTATCCGCAGCAGGCGGAGAGCTGGCAGATAGAAGACCAATATTTGCTGGGACAGGATCTGCTGGTGGCGCCGGTACTGCATGCCGGTCAGCGTGAGCGCCGCCTTTGGTTGCCCGCAGGCGATTGCTGGATTACGCGCAGCGGGACGCAGTATCAGGGCGGTCAGTGGCTGACAGTAGAGACGCCATTGCATGTCATTCCGGTGCTGGTACGTGCCGAGGCTGACCCGGCGTTGGTGGCGGCGATGCGCGCCTGATTAATCGTAACCCTTTGCCTGAGGAATAACACCTCAGGCAATCAACTTAGCCAGAAACGCGCCAGCGTCTTATATGGCGCATCCTCCTTCGAAACACACTTCGTACCATCAGGCTCAATCCATTTTTATTAGCGCGTTATTAGCGAAAAAAGTGGCTGGGGATAAATTATAAATAGTGACGGAATAGCAAAGAAAATAATTTGTCTTTTTTAAACTTGCCCGCTAATAAGTAATTATTTTATGATAATTGAAATTATTTGACTGTTTTTTAAAGAGATTGATAATTATAAGTCATAACGTGATGCGTTAATTTATTTTGCTGATAATTACGTTATATTCATCGCTCAGAATCGTAATGTTGCCGGTAAATTAATTCAGGGAAGTTAATTATGAAGGGCTCTGTTTATCATTTTCAAAGTATGCGCGGATGAAGAAAAAAGGTTACACGCCAACGCCGCACGATGCCACGTTCCGGCTGTTTCTGACGCAGCCGGAGATCGCCCGGGATTTCATGGAACTCCATCTTCCGAAGGAGCTGCGCGTCATTTGCGATCTTAATACGCTAAAGCTGGAATCCGGCTCTTTTGTCGAGGATGATCTTCGTCAGTACTTCAGCGATGTGCTTTACAGCCTGAAGACCTCCGCGGGTGATGGCTATATCCACGTCCTGGTAGAACATCAGTCGGCTCCGGATAAGCATATGGCGTTCAGACTGATACGCTATGCCGTGGCGGCGATGCAGCGTCATATCGAGGCGGGCCATAAAAAGCTGCCGCTGGTGATACCCATGCTGTTTTACACCGGTAAACGCAGCCCCTATCCCTATTCCACCCGATGGCTGGATGAGTTTGATGATCCGGCACTGGCAGAAAAACTTTATAGGAGCGCTTTCCCACTGGTGGATATCACTGTAATACCTGACGATGAAATTATGAACCATCGCAGCATGGCAGCACTTACGCTGCTGCAAAAACATATTCACCAGCGTGACATCGCTACTCTTATTGATCGTCTGGCTACGCTGCTGATGGCTGATTATCTCTCTTCACCCCAGGTAATGGCACTGATACACTATCTGTTACAGGCGGGTGAGTCAGCCGATGCCGAAACCTTTGTTCGAGAACTGGCACAGCGTGTGCCGCAACACGGAGACGCACTTATGACCATCGCACAGCAGCTTGAACAGAAGGGGATTGAGAAAGGTATCGAAAAGGGGATTGAGAAAGGTATCCAGCTTGGTGAACAGCGCGGCATTGAAAAAGGGCGTAATGAAGGCAAACTTGAAGTTGCACGCAGCCTGCTGAAAATGGGCATGTCTCGCGAGTCTGTTTTGGAAGCCACCGGTCTTACTGAACACGAGCTGGCACAGCTTCGTCACTGATGTTTCATCCTTTACACTCCCTGCCTGGTCGTCAGCATTAGAGTAAAATGTCGGCCACATAAAGGGAGCGTGCGCTGCTCTTCCAGCAAAAGAGGCGATTTACCCCATCTCCTCTTTGTGGCCGTGCATAGCCACCCGCAGGGTAAGCCTCAGGCAATCAACTCAGCCAGAAAATCCCCCAGCGCCTTACGCGGATCATCCTCTTCCGAAACAATCATCTCAATACCCCACTGGCCTAATACCTCTTTTGCCACCGGATTACTCCGGTTAGTAAACAGATAAGAAGTGGGACGAGCGGAAGCCAGTCCGGTGCGGCCCCACATTTTTGTCAGACGATAGAACAGCAGGCGGATATTAAAATCGCTGATGCTGTAGCCGACAAAAAGCACTGAATTACCCATGACATCGTGCGTCAACTTAATATCCAGCGGCGAATCAAAATAGAGACGTTCAAAATAGCTGCTTTCATCCAGCACAATAGAGGTATCGTCATCAAAATCGCCGTGCAGCTTAATAATATGACGGCGGTTTTCAGTAAGTGAAACCAGATCGGCGGCGTTCGCCACTTTGTAATAGGGCACCTTGTGCGCGTCATGCGCCATCTCCAGCCAGCGATCGTAGTTGGTGGTATAGATGCGTGAAAAATGTCCCTGGGTAATCATGGTGTGAATTTCTGAGGAACGCACATCAATATCAGGACGGTGCCACTCGCGATCCATCCAGCTGCGCAGCGGACCCAGCGATCCCTTTTTCTGCTTGTAATACTCCGCCAGTGACAGATGGGTGCCGTAAGTATTGAAAATTTTCGGATCGTAGCCCAGCTCCTGTGCAAGATGAGCAATCAGCTCATGCCACTCCGGCAGGCCCAGGTTGCGTGAAACGCCTGCCCCGGCGAAAAGAATTAACTTTCCGGCATCGTAGGCACGTTTCAGTTCAGGTTTCATGGCAGATTCCTTGCGGTTTTCAAAAAGGCAGCAAAGCGATCCAGCGCCAGCCGCCGCATCGAAATTTCATGCTTTAGCTCACCCATTTCGGCAAAAGTCTGCGTATGGCCTTCCGGCACAAAGATGCAATCCCAGAGAAATTCACGCGAACCCGCAGGCTCAGCGATGATCTTACCGCGTACCTCGCCGGAAAACTGATACATTTTGCGCCCGTCGCAGTAGCCCAGAACGGTTTTCGCCGTGGCGCTCTGGCTGTCCAGCGCCTGCACCAGCGCGGTAAAGCGATCGGCATCCAGTCGATGCCAAAAAATGCGTGTCAGCCCGGCGGGCAGGCCGTTCAGCCCGTCCAGGTAAAGACCGGTATGCTCGACAAACAGCGGCCGCCCAATCAGGGAAAAGGCTTTGGTAAGTTTGTCGTGTACCAGCTCAACTTCATCTTCCGTTTGTATTTCCTCAATCCGACAGGCCACGGAGAGCACTTCTACACCGATGGGCTCAAGGATTTTACGTACTTCGTCCAGCTTGAGTTCATTACTGGAAAGAAACCGTATTTTCATTGCTTCACCTAATTCTGTCTCTGCCGGTATGGTTATGATTATGTGCGCAGGAAAGCGCCGACCGGTGTCAACCAGTGTAGACCAGATAGGGATGGGAAGGCAGCAGGGAAAAGCAGGGAAGGGGCATCGGGCAGAAAACCCGATGCCAGTTAATTTTAGTAGCCGGTTTCCTGTGTTTTCAGCGATCCTGCACGCTCTTTAACAAATTCCGCCGCGCGCTTACCTGCAAGGAAAGCGTGATCGGAGTTGTAGTATTCCCACTCGCTGTAGCGCCCCGATAGCAAAATATCCTGCTGTAGCAGCCAGTCGCGAATCAGCGCAATACTGGCTTTACGCGCATGATCGTACACCACGTAGGCATAGGGAATATCAATCTGATTAGCAGTAAGAATCGGGTCGTCGGCGGTAATCATACCCACCGCGATACACTCCTGGATGCAGCGCTCAATTAACGCATCGCCCTCTGCCGGCAGCGGCTTATCCGGCGAATAGCTGATCTCGAAAGTTAAACCGCAGCCTCCGAGCGGATTACAGAGCGGACTGGCATTACCCTGTACAAAGATGCGATGAAACAGGGTATCGCCCGGATAATAGATCCAGTGCTTCTCGGTTAGATTGGCGCGTCCCACGCCGATATTGACGCAGCGAATGGATACGTGACGCAGTTTTGCCACCGCATCGTGGATCTCCTGCGGCGCTTCATCGCCAATCATTGCAATCAACTGTGGCAGCGGCATGGTGCTGATCAGCTGATCGTAGCGATAGCGCCGTCCGTCAGTCAGCACGGCGATATGCTGTTCAGGATGCAGTTCGGCCAGCATGCTGTTGGTCTCCAGCTCACAGGCGAGATGCGGCAGAAAACCGTTCATCAGCGCCTGGAAGCCGCCTTCCAGCGGATAGCCAAAGCGCGCGTTCGGCCCCATGGGTTTCTCCAGCGGTGCCAGCGCGCCCTCAATGATTTGCGCCAGATCCGGCAGCGGTACGCGTCCGCCCAGCCAGGAGGTTTCCATCTCCGTTAGCGGCAGCGCCCAGAGTTTGCGGTTATATGGCAGGGCGAAATGTTTAGCGATGCCGCGTCCCCAGGTACGGAAAATAAACTGTTCAAAGTTCTCTGGCTGCGTCGTATTTTCCTGTCCGGCGAAGAGATCGCCATCTGGCACCGTGCCGTCGGCGCAGCAATCATGGCGTCTGGTTACCGATAGCGCGCTATTTGACGCTTCTGCGGCTTCATGGCTGACGCCGTAGCGCGCCTCAATTGCGCCAAGGATACACTCTTTAATCACCTCGGCAGGCAGGCCATAGAGTGAACCCTGGAAGGGGTAGCGGGTATAAATGCCGTCGTTATAAACCCACGCTTCGCGCATCTGCCAGTGCAGGTTATCGCCCAGCAGCATTTCATACATTTTCAGGACATATGGGTCCTGCGAAAACATGATGTGTCCGGCATAGTCAAAGGTGAATCCTTTGTCCGTAATCGAACGACACCAGCCGCCTGGCGTGGCATTTTTTTCCAGTATCACGGCGCCTTTACCATAATGGTAGCCCGCGCTCAGTCCGGTTGGTCCGGCACCGATAATCAGACAGGGAACCACTGACTGTTGCTCGGTAGCAGGATTCAGGCGGCGGGTGATTTGCTGTACTTCATCGGCAATCACTGGCATGACGCTTTCCGGCACGGGCATAGGTGTTTTGGCAGCCCCTTTTTTCATCAGCGAGAACATCTGTTCCGCTGCCGCATCCCACGATGTGGCTGCCACCACCGCCTGCATGCGCTGCGCCAGCTGCTCACGATCGTCGGGGCTGATGCTCAGCGCCCGCTCACAGGCGTGAATAAACTCTTCGGGACGGTAAGCGATTGCGACCAGCTCTGCATAATGTCGTGCGACATCGGTAATCGCGGTGCTGACAATAGGCAGTTGGGCCGCCATATACTCCAGCACTTTGGTCGGGCTGATAAATTTTGTTGAGGCGTTTAAAGCGAAAGGCATCAGGCACACATCCCAGCCGGCAAGAAACTGCGGCAGCGCCTCGTAAGGTTGCTGACCCAACCAGTGGATATTAGCGCGCTGCGGCAGCGTAGCCGGATCGATTTTCACTACCGGACCAACCATCACAATTTGCCATTCCGGGTGCGCATCGGCCAGCGCGGCTACCAGCGACAGATCGAGGCGCTCATCAATTACGCCGTAATAGCCAAGGCGCGGGCGCGGTAGCATCTGCTGCTGTGGATGTCCGTTGCTGCGATCCAGCGCCTGTTCAAAATGAATGGCATCGACGCTGCTGGGAAAGCAGTAAATGGCGTGATGCTTGTGCTTTTTCGCTTCATACAGGCTGGAGCCGCCGGTAAACACCAGATCGGCACGCGCCATCAGCGCCGATTCACGTTGCTGAAGCTGGCGCGGAGCCATATTAAAGGCGGAAAGCTCATCCATGCAGTCATAAACCACCAGCGAAGGTGTAAAGGGCGTAAGCAGAGGCAGCGCCATCGGCGTATAGAACCAGACGACCGGTTGCTCTTGTTCATCCACCAGTGACGTCAGTAACAGCTGCAGCGTTGCGATTTGATCATCATGAAAACCCGGCGCGGCGATTGGCGTATGCGGCTGAATAACGGTGACGTTGGGAGCAGGATTCGAATAATGCAGCGCTGGCGATCCCGCCTCGTAAATCGGCTCTTCAATAAACAGCACGCGATAATGCTGTGCCAGACGAGACAGCAAATGCTGCGGACGCTGAAAAACAAAACCCCAACGCAAATGGCTAAAAACGATCAAAGTCTTTTGCTGCATACCATTCTCCTTATTCTCCGCGGTCGGAGCGATAAATGACTGAAAGTTCTGTAAAGTACGCTGCGCCTGGCAGAGCGCCGTGGCGTAGGGTTGATTGATAATGCGAAGAAAAGGATCGGGGCCATGGTGGTCGAGATCCCACAGCCCGCTACGCGGCCAGGCAAGCGGGTCATTCCATGCTGGTCGGTCGATAATGGGATAGAGGCAGACGCCGCACAGCTCAGCGCCGCTGAGCTGTGCCTGCGCAATATGCGCGGTCACCTCCGCGATCCAGGCACCGCGTCCGCTGCCTATATGGCTGGTTTCCGAGAGCAGTACCGGGCGTTGATAACGCTGATGCAGCTCCGTCAGCATTTGATGCAGCGGCTTGCGCCGACGATCGCCCAGATGCCAGTGCAGCCGATTCATGGAAGGGAATGCCCACTGATTATCGTGATAATAATTCGCGCCGATCAGGTCGAGATAGTGCGCCGCGCCGCCCAGCTCCGGCGCCAGTCTGCCGCTCAGCATATCCCATGCCTGAAACTGCGCGTTACTGTGGGACTGTGCCGTCAGCTTTGCCTCTGGCGTATCCTCTTCTGACACCAGATGGATAATGGGATCGCAGTGCAGAATGCGCGCCCGGCTGTCGGCCTGCCAGATTGCGTCGCAGGCGGCCAGTGTCGCCTTAACTAACTGACGTTTACAGGCGTCGGCGGGATCGGATTCCGGCAGGTTAGCGCAGGGAAACAGTCCAACGGCAATCCCCCAGCTCAGGAAAGAGATTTCATTTATCGGCGAGTAGATCGGCAGTGTGGAATAAGGCGCAAGGAAACGCACGGTGGCCGCGCAAAAGGCGGCAAAGCGTGGAATAAAATCGTCAGAGAAAAGAGTAAGATCTTCTGGCCAGCCATAGTGACAGAGTGTCCAGCAGATTTGAATGTCCTGCTCCTGCGCCGCCTCGATACGCGAAACCAGCGAGGAAAAATCATATTCACCGTTGCGTTCGATAAGCCGCCAGCCCACACTTTCACGCACCGAATTAATATTAAAGGCTTCTAGCGCTGCATAATCCTCTTTAACCCGTATCAGGTGAGCGTTAGTGTCATTCATCGCTAACCGGGTGCCGTGCGGGTTAATATGATCCGCGCCTTCATAACCTGCCTGCCAGAATGAGGCAAAGGGTGTCATCATTATTTCTCCTGCAGCTTTGCCAGCATAAAAAAGCGCGCAGCCGCATCCGCTGAATCAAAAGTAACGGCAAAAGCCGCTCAAATTTGTAGGCCATTAAAAAGCATGCCAGAAGGCAGAACCTGGTGGCTGTATAAGCAAGAGTAGAGGCTGGGGAGCCCTGGCAAATTAATAAAGTGATAAAAGACTAATTACGGTTACGCTTGTTTATATTGATTTAATTAAATAATTTAACAATGAGAAGGGTTAGCTTAAGTATAGGCAAGCCTGATCGCTGCGCAAGAAATGCGCGCCTAACCCTAATAAGTTAGGAATATCCTTATAGTGGTAAAGATAAAGAGGTGATTTTTATTAATGCATTTAGCAAAATAAGCGTGACGGTAACAGCGCCAGCTTATTTATTAATAAACGCCGCCAGAGAAAATTAAAATGATAAATAATAGAGTGTTGAAAAATGGTTTCGCTTTTTTTCCAGTAATAACCGGGCATGCGCGTGTTATGAATGTTTGAGCTACTTAAGCGCTTTGGTTATATATAAAAAAGCAGAAAGATGAGGGGCAATTTTAAAAAGATGGATGCTAAATTCTGTAACCGCATAACGCTCGGCGTTTTCCTCTACAGCGCGCCTTCGCCCTGCTGTTATTACTTTCTGCCCCGGCTATGATAGCGAAGAGATAACGCAACGGGACAGTGAAATGATGGAAACACGGCGGCAGGATACATCTGTTTTTCAACAGGTCATGCAGCAGCAGGCCGCAGAAAAAAACATCGTTCTGGACGGGCAACAGCTACAGCTTATTACCCGTCTGGATGCGTTAATCGCACCGGTGCTGTCACGCGCTCAGCGGTTTCATCACGGGCTCTACATCTGGGGCGAACCGGGACGCGGCAAATCATTTATTGCTGATGCGTTTTTTAACTGGGCACCGCTGGCGCAGAAAAAACGCGTGCACTTTCATCTTTTTTTCCGCGAACTGCATCAGATAATTGCGCGCGGCAGTAGCGTTGAGGCCGCGATCGAAGCCTGCATTGGCCGTTGTCAGCTGCTCTGCTTTGATGAATTTCATCTGCATGATATTGGTGATGCGATGCTCATCAAGCCTTTGCTGGAGCTGCTGTTTCAGCGCGGCGTATTGCTGGTTGCGACCTCAAATCATCCACCGGAAAATCTGCTGGCTAATCCGCTCTATCACCAGCGCTTTCTCTCATCGATTGCGTTAATCAGAGAGAAAATGGAGGTCATCGCACTAACCGGAGAAAAAGATTACCGCACGCTAACGCATGAAGCTCAGGGCGCGTTCAGATGTGGCGGACTGCTGATTGGCGCCACGCAGGCGCAGCGGGAACGGCTGGAACTGCCTGCACCGGCAGAAGCACCGGTGCCGTTAAAGGTAGGCTATCGTATCCTTGAAACGCTCTCACCTGCCGGGGCGTTTCTGCATTTTTCTTTCAGCGCGCTGTGCGCCGCGCCAACAGCGGTGATGGACTATTTACAGCTCTGCGAGCAATACCCGCAGTGGCTGGTGGAAGATGTGCCGCCGTTGGCCCAGGTTTCGCCTGCTATTCAGCAGCGTTTTATTAATGTGATTGATGTGCTCTACGATCGCCAGTGCCGGCTGTTTTTAACCACGGATTATCCCCTGGCGACGCTGACGCAGGGTGTGGAGCTGGATGATATTCAGCGCACCCACAGCCGCCTGAATGTGCTGCCGGTTTATCAGAGATAATGCCGCTGCGCTTGCGTTACGAGCGAGTCAACTATACTGAAACGGTATTCGGTTATTCAGTCATAGCAGCTTATGCTGCTGTATTAACTGAATAATAAGATGTTCCTGCATTGTATTGACGGCCTTTGTCGCCGTTCACCTGAAAGGAGACGTTTCTGTTATGACCAGTCGACCACAGCCGCCGCAGCCAGAGCAGCAGCAAGATGTACCCGGCACTATTTTTGATATGCAGCCAGCGCCCGATCACGGTGAAACCAGCTATAAAGGTTCGGGCCGCCTTGCGGGTAAAAAAGCGATTATTACCGGTGGCGATTCCGGGATTGGCCGCGCCGTGGCTATCGCCTATGCACGTGAAGGGGCCGATGTACTGATTTCCTATCTGAATGAGCATGAAGATGCCAAAGATACCGCTCGCCTGATTGAAGAAGCAGGGCAAAAAGCTGTGCTGGTGCCGGGCGATATTACCGAAGCGGAACACTGTCGCCATATTATTCAGCAGGCGGTCAGCAACTTCGGACAGATCGATATTCTGGTCAATAATGCGGCCTTTCAGATGACCCGGGATTCGTTGGATGAGATCAGCGATGAAGAATTTGACCGTACGATGAAGACCAATCTTTACGGCATGTTTTATCTCTGCAAAGGGGCGGTGCCGCATATGCCTGCCGGCTCATGCATTATTAATACCGCCTCGGTTAATGCCGACCAGCCGAAACCGAAACTGATTGCCTATTCAGCAACCAAAGCGGCAATCGTTAATTTTTCCGGTAGCCTGGCTGCGCTGCTGGCTGAAAAGGGGATTCGCTCTAATGTAGTGGCGCCTGGCCCCATCTGGACGCCGTTGATCCCCTCCACCATGCCCGTAGAGCAGGTGAAAAATCTGGGTAGTGAAGTACCGCTCCAGCGCGTCGGGCAACCGGCCGAGCTGGCACCCGCCTATGTGATGCTTGCCAGCGATGAGGCCAGCTATATTTCTGGCTCAACCGTTGCGGTTACTGGCGGCGTTGCGGTTATCTGATACGAGAGTACGGCAGCCACACGCTGCCGTGATTCAGCAAAGCGGGATCAGTTGAAGGGATACTCTTTTGCCAGCAGGCGTGCAATGACATTCAGCGCGCCTTCATCATCATGACTCTCTGTACGGTAGCGCGCTGCCGCCGTTACCGCTTCTGTGGCGTTCGCCATTGCAAAACTGTAGCCCGCCTGACGCAGCATTTCGATATCATTGCCGCTATCGCCGATCGCCACTACCTCGCAATCGTCGATGCCCCAACGCTGCTGAAGCAAGCCGATCCCGTGCGCCTTGTGCAGGCCAGGAATAATCAGGTCAACAAAGCCGAAACCGCTGGAAACCGGATGCACAATATTCTTTGCCGTATTAAGCGCTTTGGTTAACCGCTCAATTAGCGGAGCGACACCATCATGCGGCAGATTAAGCGAAAATTTAAAAATGGTGTCATCGATATTGTTGAGATCGGCGCACTTTTCCAGGCGACGATAGTGATTTGACAGCAGCGCCACCACCTCGTCCGGCATCGAGGGAGAGATATAAGCACTACGCTTGCCGCAAACCACAGTATGAATTTCCGGCTCTTCGGCTAAGATTGCCAGCACCTGCCGGACACTCTCCGCACTAAGCTCTCCGCAAAATACCTCTTGATTTTGATCGCTGATCCAGGCGCCGTTTTCCGCCACAAATGCGATTTCATCAGCGATTTCACGGAAATAGCTGTGCAGCTGATAATACTGATTGCCGCTGGCCACCACAAAACGGATGTTTCGTTCTTTCAGCTGAGCATACTGACGCAAAAAACGCGTTTTGTTATAACGCTTGGCGGAATCAAGAAATGTTCCATCCATATCAACCGCAACCAATTTTACCGCCACCGGGTTCTCCTTCAGATAACAGATCGAGTTTTCGCCGCGCCGCGCCAGCAAAGGCGGAGTGGGTCGCTAAGATTAACAAGGATAGTGGCTGGAAGAGCGCTGTAAATGAGAATGTGAAAAAGCGGATTAGCGCCAGCTTTTTCACAGGGAGAAGCAGAGGGGGTTTACGGATTAACCACTAAGGTAGCCAGAGCATGCTGACAGGCATTTGTATCCTGAGCCAGTTTGATTTTTTCCGCGTCAGGCACTGTTTCCCAGGCATTTATCGCCCGGTCGGCTGCGATATGGTTAAACCTGATACGTTGCAACGCATACTCATTATTACTTCCTTCAATGATATTACGCATACTCGCAGCGTAGTTATCGTTCTGCTTACCAACCACGCCACACAGGATCCCTGAATAATAATCCTGATCGTCAGGATCGACATAGGTTAGGTAGCGCCATGTCATCACGCCTGCCACGCCCAGCAATAGCAGAGCTATCCACTTTTTATACAAACGTCTGTTTCCCTTATAGCAAAGGCCTGAAATAACGCCTTTCAGGCCAGATCATGATATTAGCGACGGTTACGCCACACGGTCTGCACATTACAAAACTCATGCAGGCCGAAGTGCGACAGCTCACGACCAAAGCCGCTTTTTTTCACGCCGCCGAAAGCAACGCGTGCATCGCTGGCGCTGTAGCCATTGATAAACACGCCGCCGCACTCCAGACGTTCCGCCATGTCAGCCGCCAGCGCGTCGTCTGCGCTGTAGATGGTAGCCATCAGGCCGAAATCGCTGTCGTTCGCCAGCTGTAGCGCATGCCCGGCATTATCTGCCACGGTGATTGCCGCTACCGGACCAAACATCTCCTGACGAAACGCCGTCATCGCGGGCGTCACGTTGCCCAGCACGGTTGGCATGTAGTAGTTGCCTTCACCAGCCAGCTTCTCTCCTCCTGCCAGCAGGGTTGCGCCTTCAGCCAGCGTTGCCATAACCTGCTGATGAAGTTCATCGCGCAGGTCGTAGCGCGCCATCGGACCGACGGTGTTGTCTTCCATGCGCGGATCGCCCATTTTCAGCTGCTTTGCGGCCGCGACAAACTTTTTACTAAAGGCGTCGGCAATGTCACGTTCAATAATAAAGCGCTTGGCTGCGGCACACACCTGCCCGGTATTCTGATAGCGTCCGGCAACGGCAGCCTGCACCGCCGCATCCAGGTCGGCATCCTTCAGAACAATAAAGGGATCGGATCCGCCCAGTTCCAGCACGCATTTTTTCAGCGCCGCGCCAGCCTGTGCGCCGATAGCCGCTCCGGCACGTACGCTGCCGGTAACCGTTACCGCCGCAACACGCGCATCGTTAATCGCCTGACTTACGCCGTCGTTGGTGGCGTTAATCACCCGGAGCAGGTGAGAAGGTAAACCGGCATCGTTAAACAGTTCCTCAATCAGCAGAGCGCAGCCCATTACGTTCGGCGCATGTTTCAACAGATAACTATTGCCCGCCAGTAAAATCGGTATGGCGCCGCGCAACACCTGCCATAGCGGAAAATTCCAGGGCATTACTGCCAGCACCGGGCCAAGCGGACGATACTCAATCACGGCCTGATTATTTTCTACCTGCGTCGGCTCGGCTGCCAGCATGGCGGGGCCATGTTCAGCATACCAGTCGCAGAGCTGCGCCGATTTTTCTACCTCGCCGCGCGCCTGCAGTATTGGTTTACCCATCTCGGCGGTAATCATCTGCGCCATCTCTTCGCCACGCGCCCGGATAGCGGTAGCCAGATCGCGTAATTTTTGCGCACGCTGCGCCAGCGGCTGCTGTCGCCATTGCTGGAAGGCCTGATGGTTTTCGGCGATAGCCGCATCAACCTGCTGCGCGCTGATGTAAGCAAGGGCGGAAAGAATTTCGCCGCTGGCAGGATTGCGCGAAATAGCATGCGTTTCTGGGGGAAATGACATAAGGGTTCCTTAAATATTTATATTGCTGATGGACTTACCTTAACGGTGATGAGTCGTGATGAAAAGTGAATAATGATGAGGGAATTACTGTCAAAAAAAGAAGAGTTGCTGTAATTGTGCACCAGAATTGGAACAGCTTTTGTTATTGTCCCGATCGGATAGCGCTTCCTGCCTGCTAATTAGCGTCCGGCACAGAGGCAACTGCTGGGGAAAAGTCAGCTGGCGCGATAAAAGCAGGCATGAAAACAGCGAGGCCAACGTTTTAGCTACAGTAACAAAGCTTATTGATATGTTCGGCTGTGTAACGTCCAGGGAGAAGGTGATGTTGCTGAAGCTACTGATTAATCTGGCGTAACAGGATTTTCCTTACGATTCCTTAACGCCAGAATAGTTAAGATTGTGTTATCTTAACTGCGCACTGCTGGTGATGTGGCATTGTGCGCTTCAGTTTGCCATTTATGATGGCTTTTCCCCTTTGAGGTATGGAAACACTTTCCCGACGCGTATTTACGGTCGGGTTTTTCATCAGTTACAGGGGAAGCGATGACATTATGCGTAACAGACAGATTTATTACTTCAGGCCGCTTCAGGCCAGTGCAGACGGCGTGCCGGACGATTACCAGAGCCGGGAACGCGCCAGGCCTTGGCCGGATCGCCCGCGACAAACTCCAGCGTGGGTGAGAAATAGAACGGCAACCAGCCGTCGTAACCACTTTCCCACTCCCAGCGTACCGGGCAGGGCCAGAGAATACCATCTTCCAGAATGTAATAAATCCATCGTCCGCTGGGACGACGGGGCTTACGATTTTTCATGGGATTCACAACGATGTTGGTAAGTGCAATAACAGCTCATATTTTGACCTTTTTAATGGCGGATAGCAACCTGCCATCCGCCATTAAAGGAGATGTTTACGTTCTCTTACCTGATGCCTGGTGAACAAGAAGGTGCCCGCACAGAGCATTAACGATGAACTTCGCCACACAGCAGAACCGCATTAGGGCGGCGCTGATGAATACGCGCGGCCATGTGTTCGCAGGCGGCACGGGTGGGATAAATATGTTCGGTAACCGGCAGGGCATCACAGGCGTCATGACCACAGGCGCTAACTAAAAGCACAAATCCAATCAACATTCTCAGCTCCTTTTGCGCGCCCGGTGTCGGCTTCTTTTTTTCTTCCGTTGTTAAGTATAGCTGATAAGGCTGTATGAAGATTTGTTTACCTGAGCTAAGCCTGGTCCTGACATTACGCTAAACAACGAAACCCGGCGTAATCTCACAGGAGTGCAGGCTTATTCTTTTAGCCTTAGCACTGCGGATTGCCAATAAAAACTGCTGTCTGTCAGGAATAAGGAAGCGATGCCATTCTAAAAAACAGACATTCAGTGAGACGTCTGATAATCAGCGGATCGTCGCAGAACCTCAATAGTTGAGGGTTCGTTATCCTCATGCGCAGCAGATAAAACGCATTATTGGTATTGGTAAAAATAAAAACAGAGCGATTTATCTGATTCAATAAAAATCAGCCAGCTAACGCCACGTGCAGGCGCGGTTTTTTGGCGGCGTTTAGGCTAAACTCTGCCATTTCCACCCTTAATGACAGGAACGTTTTTATGTCGAATGAAATTGCTCATCCTTCCAGCAGCCCAAAACAGGCTGCGCTGCAGCTGGTAATTGAACTGGTACGCGCCGGCAAACTTAGCCCGCTTCAGGGCGATGCCAGCAACATGATCTCTATTTATGAGCAGTTCAAAACGCATTTTGAATCAGACAAAAAGAAAGACGCCTCCGATTCTGCGATCTCCTGAGTAGCTTAAAGCGCAGCAGGTACAGAGCAAAAGGTTACGTGTCCCGCGCCGTTTCAGGCGCGGGTAGCAATAATACGGCCTTCCGCCAACTGTACCGCGCGATCGCACATATGATCGATAACATCCGGATCGTGGCTCACCAGCACCATGGTTAAGCCGTCCTGCTGCTTTAGCTGATTAAGCAGATTGAGGATTTCCGCCTGTACCGACATATCCAGCGCGGAGGTCGGCTCATCCAGCAGCAGCACTTTCGGCTTTAACAGCAGCGCACGCACAATCGCCACGCGCTGACGCTGACCGCCGGAAAGCTGATGCGGGTAGCGATCGGCCAGCGCCGGATCCAGCCCAACGTGGCGAAAGCCTGCATTAATGCGATCGTTAATATTATCCTGCTTCAGCAGTTTTAACGGCTCGGCCAGAGTACGGCGCAGCCGATGGCGCGGATGCAGCGAGGCATACGGATCCTGAAAAACCATCTGCACCTCGCGACGCAGGTCGCCGGTAAAGATTTTACCCGGCAGTGCCTGGTGTCCGGCCAGCTGCATCTCTCCCTGCCAGTGCGGATTCAGGCCCGCCATGACCCACAGCAGCGACGACTTGCCGCAGCCGGAAGGCCCGACCAGCCCAAAGCATTCACCAGCGTTTACCGTCAGAGAAACCTCATGCACCACGGTGCGTAAATCGTAGCCCTGGCGATGTGCCACGCTAAGGTTCTGCAAATCAATCATGCTCAGGCTCCTTCTCCAGCATGCTGCGATCCAGCACCGGCAGCGGCTGACCATGCGTAGCCTTGCTGGGGCGGCATGACCACAGCGTGCGCGTATAAGGATGGGTAGCGCGCGGTAGCTCGGCGGCGGGCAGATTATCAAGCAGCTGACCTTTATACATCACCATCACCCGTTCACAATGTTCAGAAACCTGTTGCAGATCGTGACTGATCAACAACAATCCCATGTTGCGTTCTTCAACCAGTCGGCGGATCAGCGCCAGCACCTGATCGCGCATCGCATGGTCAAGCGCGGAGGTAGGCTCATCAGCGATCAAAAACTGCGGATCGGCGATCAGCGCGATCGCCAGCATCACGCGCTGCCCCATGCCGCCCGAAAGCTGATGCGGATAGCGTGTCATCAGCTGAACCGGCTGCGGCAATCCGACCGCAGCCAGCATCTCGGTAACCTTTTCCCGACGCTCGGTGCGGCTCAGACGATGGTGCAGTCTCAGCGGCTCCTCTACCTGCCAGCCGATGGTACGCGTGGGGTTAAGGGCATATTTGGGGTCCTGCATCACCATCGCCAGTTCGCTGCCGCGCAGCTGGCTCCAGCGTTTTTCATTCAGCGTCAGCGCATCGCGTCCGGCAACCTGCAGCTGCCGCGCCTGCAAATGCAGACCCGGGGCCAGCAGACCCATCAGAGAGCGTGCCGTCAGCGATTTCCCCGAGCCGGATTCGCCAACCAGCGCTACGCGCTCGCGGCCCAGGGTAAAACTTACCTGCCGTACCAGCGGTGTGACATGGCTGTGAATCGTCAGGTTATCGGCGATGATCAAAGGTTCAGTTGCCATGGCGGGTATCCAGTCGGTCACGCAGGCCGTCGCCTGTCAGGTTAAAAGCAAGGCTGGCGAATAAGATGGCGCAGCCCGGCGCAGCCGCCACCCACCACTGATCGAAAATCACTTTACTGCCTTCCGCGACCATTGAGCCCCATTCAGCGGTAGGCGGCTGTACGCCCATGCCAAGAAAGCCAAGACCGGCGGCGGAAAGAATAATCCCGCCGAGGCTGAGCGCGGCGCGCACCACGGCGCTGGGCAGACAGAGCGGCAGAATATGCCCAAACATCAGGCGCAGCCCGGTTATGCCCTGCATTCGCGCGGCAGCCAGATAATCACTGCGGCGCAGCGCCAGCGTTTCCGCACGCGCCTGACGCGCAAAGGGCGGCCAGCTGGTTAACGCCAGCGCCAGTGCGCCGTTAAGCAGGCCGGGACCGAGGATGGAAACCAGCGCCAGCGCAATCACCAGATTAGGCAGCGACAGGAAAATATCAGTGATCCGCATCAGCACACGCTCGGTCCAGCCGCCGAGGTAGCCCGCGACAATGCCGATCAGCAGCCCGAACGGAATGGTCAGCACTAAAATCAACGACACCAGCAGCAGCGTTGGGCGTGCGCCATAAATCACGCGCGACAGCAGGTCGCGACCAAAGCCGTCGGTGCCAAACCAGTGAGCGGCAGAAGGGGGCAGCAAACGGGCAGAGATAGTTTGCGCATTGGGATCGAAAGGCGCCAGCAGCGGAGCCAGCAGCGCGGTCAGTACCAGAATGGCCACCAGCGTGGCGCCAACTGCCAGCGTCGTCAACCGACGGCGGTGCGGTGCCGGCGTGACGATTTCCGCGTCGGATAAATGTTGTGTCATCGGGTTCTCGGATCGGTTAACCAGGTCAGCGCATCAACCAGCGCATTAAGCAGCACAAAGCAGCTGCCGATCAGCAGCGTTGCACCAAGAATGGCGGGCACGTCGGAGGCAAACAGCGCGGTCGTCAGATAGCGGCCCAAACCGGGCCAGGCAAAAACCGTTTCCGTTAATACCGAGCCTTCCAGCAGCGTGGCGTAGGAGAGCCCCAGTACGGTAATCAGCGTGCCGCGTACGTTAGGGAAGATATGACACAGCAGAATACGCCCGCGGCTGGCGCCTTTCGCCCGCGCCAGCGTGACATACTCTTTGCTGTTTTCTTCCAGCAGGGCGGCGCGCAGCAGGCGGGTAATGCCCGCCATCGACAGCATCCCCAGCACCACCACCGGCAGCCATAAATGTGCAATGGCGTTGCGGAACATCTCTCTGTCGCCCGACAGCCAGCTGTCAATCAGCACAAAGCCGGTTTTCGGCTCCAGCGTGTAGATCCAGATGTCATCCAGCCGTCCCGGCCCGGCAGACCAGTGCAGAACCGCGTAGAAGAGCAGCAGCCCCAGCAGCCCCAGCCAGAAAACCGGCACCGAATAGCCCAGCAGCGAAATCAGACGCGCCAGATTATCCAGCAGGCTGCCCGGCTTCCAGGCTGCCAGCAATGCCAGCGTAATACCGAATACCGCGCCGAAAATCATGGCGCAGGTGGCCAGCTCTAACGTGGCCGGAAAGGTGCGCGCCAGATCGCTGGCGACCGGCTGGCTGGTGATATTGGAGACGCCCAGTTCGCCGTGTGCCAGATGGCTCAGATAACGCCAGAACTGTACCGGCAGCGGCTTATCCAGACCTAAATCGTGACGCACCTGCTGATAAGTGGATTCGCTGGCGTGATCGCCTGCCACCTGTAACACCGGATCGACCGGCGACAAATGGGAGAGCATAAAGGTGAAAGCCAGCAGGCCCAGCAGCGTGACCAGCAAGGAGAGCAGGCCCGTGACGAGACGACGGCCACCGCGCCAGAATTGCCGGGCAAGCCCGGCATGCGTTGTGCGGGTTGCCATTACTTACTGACCTGGCTGTAGTAAACCATATCGGGGTTGATGCCCTGAACGTAGCCTTTCAGATTATCGCGTACGGCGATCAGGTTACGTGCCTGCAGGCCGACCACGTAAGGAGAGTTTTTCATCACTTCGCGCTGCATCGCCTGATAAAGCGCAACGCGCTTCGCCGGATCGCTTTCTGCGGTAGCGGCCAGCGTTTGCTTACTCAGCTCAGGAATATGCCAGTTAGAGCGCCAGGCGAGGGTTTTGCTGCCATCTTCCGGGTTATAGGCGAAGGCGGAGGCGTTGGTATTCGGATCGAAATAGTCCGCTCCCCAGGCGTTTAACGTGGCCTCATATTTATGCGCTTTCACATTGGTCGCGACTTCGGTGCTCAGGCCGGGGATCAGCTCTACCTTGATGCCGCCTTTTGCAAAGCTGGCCTGCAGTGCCTGGGCGATATCCAGATAGGGCGGCTGGTTACTGACCACCAGTTTAAAGCTGACATTGTTCAGCCCCGCTTTGGCTAAAATCGCCCTGGCTTTTTCCGGGTCGTACTGATAGGGCGTTTCGTTCAGCGCGCCCGGGAAACCTTCCGGCAGGAAGGATTGATGCACCTGGAACTGGCCTTTCAGCAGGTCGTTGGCGATACCCTGATAGTCAAACAGGTAGCGTGCAGCCTGCCACAACGCCGGATTTTTCAGCGCGGGCTGCGCGTCGATATTGAACTGCATGTAGTAAAGCGAGGCCATCGGGATCGCCAGCGGTTTGACGCCCGGTTTGCCTTTCAGCGCGGAGATCTGGTCAACGCCAAGATTACGGGCAATATCTGCATCGCCCTGTTCCAGCAGCAGGCGACGGGTCGCTGCTTCCGGAACGTTTTTGATCAGAATATTTTTCAGCTTCGGCGCATCGCCCGGAGAACGGGGATTGGCGGTCAACAGCACCACTTCATGCGGCACAAAGCGACGGATCTGGAAGGGGCCGCTACCGGCGGAATGGGTAGCCAGCCATTTGTTGCCCAGATCGTTATTTTTCTGGTTAGCCAGTACGGTTTTGGCATCCACAATCGAGGAGACCGGCGCGGCCAGCAGGCTCAGCACATAGGTTGGGCTGACATTGGCCTGCCAGCTAATCTGCACGTGGCGATCGTCGATTTTCTTCAGCTGGCTATCCACATTCTCTTTGGTCCAGCCGAGCTGGGTAAGAATAAAGGAGGGATCAAGGTTCAGCTTAACCACGCGCGCAAGGGAAAACATCACATCTTCCGGACGCACCGGATTGCCAGAGGCAAAGGTAGCGCCGTCGCGCAGCGTAACGATCAGGCTACGGTTATCTTTGCCCGCTTCCCAGTGGCTGGCCAGGGTTGGTTTCAGCTCGTTAGGATTCTGCGGATCGGACTGTAACAGGCGTTGATAAAGGTTGGTAAAAGCCTGCACGGAGGTGAGTTCAAATCCTTCAGCCGGATCGAAGCTACTGGCATCATCAATTGACTGGGCGATCACCAGCGTATCGGGAGGCGTTGCCGCGTTAGCAGCAAAGCTGGCGCTCAGGGCCAGCGTCAGAACTGCGGGAGCAAAAATTTTCATGACGTTCCTTACCGTTTTTTTCGCGAGTGTAAGGGAACTGAACAGCAGGCTGATAGTAGATTATTCGCTATGCTTAGCAGAAAAAGTTATAAAGCCGTTAAAATAGTTATAAATCCGCACTTCAGGCGTGTTGCACAAACCAGATGGACGGCAGCAGGGCAATCAGATTATTAAGCATATGCAGCACTACCGGCAGTAGCAAACCGTTGCCGCGCAGGCGCGCATAACAAAGCAGCACAGAAAATAGCGTCAGCACCGCCAGGGTTTGCCAGTGGATATATTGCGTATGCATTACGGCAAACAGCAGCGATGTCAGCAGAATGCAGGCAAAGCGGCTACGCGGCGCCCACAGCAGAAATGCCTGCAGCAGAAAGCCGCGAAACAGAATCTCTTCAAAAATCGGTGCCAGCAGCACGGCCGAAAACAGCAGAATGCCGAGCGAAAACGGCGTCTGTTGCGCCTGATCTTCCAGCCAACGCTCCGGTTGTAAAAACTGCGTTTGCGCCACCATCAGCCCCAGCAGCAACAGCATAAACAGCAGCGTGGTTTTCGGCTGCAGCCGTCCCAGAGGAATATCACTGCGGCGCGTTTGATAAAAACGATACAGCGGCCACAGCACGGCAAACTCAAACAGACAGAGAACCGGCACCAGCAACCCTTGTTGTTGTAGCGCGCTGTAATTGGGAAACCAGGTGATCGCAAGGGTAATCAGGTAATAAAGCGCAAAACTGCCGAGGTAAAACAGCGTCAGAAAGACTCTGCCGTATTGGCTTTTCATAGGCGGCTTAAACAAAAAGGGAAGAAGGGAAGTGTAACAACCGCCAGAATCGCTGTCGAGACGTCGGAGCGGCGCGCTTTTTTGCTAAACAGTGGCCGCCAGAGGCCGATAAGGAATATACGCGTGAAAAAAGCAGGAGCATACGCCGCGCCGCGATAGTTGCTGCGTAATGAATAGCGGAGGTTACGTAAACGCATTATTACCGGGGTTTTGTTGATGAATCTACCTTCTTTATTATCTTTTAACCTTCGCACTGAGGACACGCCCGCGACGCTTTTTACGCGTCGAACGCTGTTGGTTCTGGGCTGTATGTTTGCCACCGTGTTCCTGACTACCGCAGTGTTTATTATCGCTATTGCGATGCGGCAGAATACCACCGCACTGACGCAGGAGAAGTTCTTGTTGCGCAATGCCTGGCAGGATCGCCAGCAGTCTATTCTGAGCGATATCCGTGATTACGCATTCTGGGGCGAGGCCTGGAATCATCTGCATTTACAGGTAGATAAAGAGTGGGCCTTTACGCAGCAGAATTTTGGGCCGGGGCTATATAAAGAATATCACTATGAAGGAATCTTCGTTGTGGATGGCAGCGGTCGGACGCGCTATGCGGTGATTGATGGCCAGCTCTCCGATATGCCCATTGAATCACTGCTGGGCAAACAGGGCACCGTCATCGTGCAACAGGCGCGATCCTTTACCAGCGGAGATAACGCCCTGATCAAAAACGCACGTATTAAAGGATGGCCTGCAATTGTTGCCGCTGCGCCAATTACATCGGGTAAAGTGCCGGGGCTGGGGACGATTCCCGGACCGCCATCGGTGATGATTTTTGTTGACCGCTATACGCCGAATAAACTGCTGGCGCTGGGCCACAGCATTGGTATCAAAAACATGCATGCCCCTGTTGGATCGCAAACCGTAGCGACAGGCCTGATGCTGACGATAGAGCAGAGCGAACCTTTGCTTCTTGCCTGGGATAGCAGTACGCCCGGACACCATTTGTTAATGGTGACTGTGCCGCTGCTGGCGCTAACCATGCTCATGCTGGGTATTATTTCCCGGCGGGTGATCCAGCATGCGATGGATAACGCCCGGCTTTCCGACTGGCGCTTTGAGCAGCTCCGTCAAAGCAAACGTGAACTGAGCGACAGCGAGGCGCGCTTTCGCGATGTGGCGGAGGCCTCTTCTGACTGGATATGGGAAACCGACTCACGGGGCGTGCTGACCTATCTCTCCTCACGTTTTACGGCTGTAACCGGCTATGAGATTGCGATACAGCTTGGCAAACCGATAGATTGCCTGCTGGGCAGCTGCAGCCAGCCAGTTTCGGAATGGATACAGCGACAAAATAACAGCAACGACCGGCGTACGCTGCGCTGCCATTATCATTCGGCACAGGGCGAAGAGCGTATCTGTAGTCTGGTGGCGAAGCCGATAGAGGTGCAGGGCATAAAGGTCGGCTTTCGCGGCACCGTCTCGGATATTACGCTGGAAGTAGAAGCTCAGGCGCGTATCCAGTATCTGTCGCAACACGATACGCTGACCGGCCTGCCGAACCGCCACCGGATGAATGAATTTTTAAACGGCAAACTGCAGGAGCAGCCAACCGCCGCACAGCCGCTGGTAATGTTCAGTCTCGATCTCGATCACTTTAAGCCGATTAACGATCTGTATGGTCATGCCGCTGGCGACCAGGTATTAAACGAAGTCTCGCAGCGGCTGCGCGTCTGTCTTGGCGAGGAGGATCTACTGTCGCGACAGGGCGGCGATGAGTTTATTTTGCTGCTGAGCGGCCTGAGCAGCCATGAAGAGATTGAAGCGCGCTGCCGTTGTTTGATGGATGAGATCCACAAACCCTTTAATGTTGCCGGACAGTTGGTGAATGTTGGCGCCTCGATCGGGATTGCGTGTGCGCCGCAGGATGCGCTACAGCCGGAAGAACTGCTCAGAATGGCTGATATTGCGCTGTACCAGTCTAAAAATCTGGGGCGTAACCGCTGGGTTTTTTATTCGCCGGAAATGTCAGAGCAGCTGGTGCGGCGACGCGAAATGGAGCGCGCGCTGGGCCAGGCGGTGGTGCGCGATGAGCTGCGCCTGTTTTATCAACCGCGCTATTCGCTGCACAGCGGCAGCATGGACGGCGCGGAGGCGCTGCTGCGCTGGCAGCCGTCGCCGCCTGCGTTGGTGATGCCTGATAGCTTTATTCCACTGGCGGAAGAGACCGGACTGATTATTCAGATCAGCGACTGGGTGCTGCAGCGCGCCTGCCGTGATGCGTTGAGCTGGCCTAAGCCCTTCTATGTATCGGTGAATATTTCGCCGGTTGAGTTTTGCCGTGACGATCTGGCGGAACGTGTTGCCACGGTTTTGCGGGTAACCGGGCTGCCTGCGGAGCGTCTCGAACTGGAGATCACTGAAAATGTCACGCTTGAAAAGCCGGATAAAGTGCTACGGATTATGCAGCGTCTCAAGGCGCTTGGTGTGCGGCTGACGGTCGATGACTTTGGATCGGGCTATGCCTCATTGGGTTATCTGAAAACCTTCCCGTTTGATGGCCTGAAGATGGATCGCTCTTATATGAGAGATTTCCCGCATTCGCAGCAGGCGCACTCTATCGTTAACGGCATCATTGGACTGGGCAAAGCATTTTCACTGGTGATTACCGCTGAAGGCATAGAAAACGCGGAACAGTTTGCCGAACTGCAGGCGATCGCCTGTGATGAAGGGCAGGGATATTATCTTGGCCGACCAATACCCGCTGCGGATTTTATACATATGCTGGAGACGGTCGGGCAGAAACAAGTCAGTGAAACGGGTCAGCCGGGCTGACCCGTAGGGCGCTTAACGAACACGGATGGCCACGCAGGTCATCAGCACCGCAAAGCCGATAAAGACAACCAGTTCCATACAGCACCTCCTAAGAATAATCTTAGAAAATTATACGAATGGGGTGGTTGTTTTTTAGGCGATTTGTGCCGTTTTTATGACTGGGATCACAGTTCACTGTGGGTTAAGCCTTTCTGCACGTGCCAGACGATCGGTTAGGCTTTAAGGTCGGTAACTGAACGACTGGCCAAACAGGAGAATCGTGGTGAAATTTTATGGAAAGCTCGCGCTGATTACGGCGCTGGTTACGCTGGCGGCCTGTCAGCATGGGCAAAAAAATAGCGATAGCGCGGCGGTGACCGATCCTGATGCCGATCGCTGCGGCGCATCTGCCTATCAGAATTATGTTGGGCAGCCTTTATCGGCGCTGAGCAAGTTGCAGTTTGAGCATCCGGTACGGGCGATCCCTTACAATTCAGCCGTAACGATGGATTTCAATCTTAACCGGTTAAATTTCCTCGGCGATAAAGATAACGTTATTACCCGCGTCTATTGCGGCTAATAGTGTAACGGGCATGGCCGGAAAGTGTTTATGTCATCACTGTCACGCTGTTGTCATCATTAGCCGCCAGGATACAGGGAAACAGAATGATCTCCCCGTCATATAACACTGCAATGCTCGTCTTATTCATCCCGCCGCGTGCGGGATTTTTTTTGCCTGTTGCGTATCGCAGAATACAGCACGACCACAATCGGCTACGCTTGAAAAAAACGGCGCAGTGGCCGGATGGTTATAGCGATAGCGATAGCGGGAGCAGGGAACATGCAGAAAAAAAGTACAGAGGTGATTGAGGCCACCACCGATTTGCTGGCGGCGCTACAGTCGCTGGACTACCGTTTTACCATTACCCAGGAGCTGGAAGCCGTTTTCGATCGCCCGGTGCGTGATGGTCTCTATTCCGTTACGCCGCGGGAGAAAAATTATTTTAACGATCCGCAGCAGTTTAGCCCGTTAGTTGATAGTCGCGACGGCGCGCTGTATGTGGCGCGGGTAGAAGGACAGCCAGCAGGTTATCTGGCGGTAAGGCGCAACTGGAATGGTCTGGCGCTGGTGGAGGATATTGCCGTTGACGGCGCTTTCCGGCGCTGCGGCTGCGGCTGCGCGCTGTTACAGCGTGCCATCCGTTGGGCGCGTGAACAACAGCTGGCTGGCGTGACGCTGGAAACGCAGAATACCAACGTGGCCGCTTGCCTGCTGTATGAAAAAATGGGGTTTGAGCTGGGCGGCATTGATCGCCAGCTTTATCGGGCGCTGCATGCGCATCCGGCGGAAACCGCGCTCTACTGGTATCTGTGGTTTCATTAAGCGCTTCGCCGCCGAAAGCAGAGTTGTTACAGCTGCGCCACTGGCTAAGGCATTTCGGCGGTGCTACTCATCAGCTGCGCCAACACATTACGATAGCTCTGCAGAACGCTTTCATCTTTTTCTAAATCCAGCTTCTTGATGACGCTGGCAATCAGCGCCTTATCGGTAGTGGGTTGGCCCGTCTGCATCAGCTCCGTCATAATGATAGCTAACAGCTCCGCTTCTTTGGGGGCATGCCATGCCGGGCTGTTAAAATAGTCGGTTATTTCCCGGCCAGCGCTGGTGGATTGTGTTCGCATTGTCAACCTCCAAAAACGCAGCATCGACCCACCATAAAGCGGGCCGTCAGATAATTAACAGGAAAAGCATGCCTTCGTCAGGCAAAACCGAGGACGTTGTCATCGTCTGTAAATATTGGCTATTTTTTAAACATAGAAGCGACAGCGAAAAAAGTCAGTAACAACCTGAAATATTTTTAGCGCGAAAATCTTGCTTGCATTGCCCCAGCGATTATGAGTAAATGCATCGTCGGTTTGTTAAACAGAACCGGGTATGCGAGCAGTTTTAGTAAAGCAGTCTGCAGTGTAAGAGTTATCTCTGATATCCCTTCTTCAGTATCGCCTTCCTGAGTGCCCCATAACATCTGTACACAAACCTGTTGCCCTCAGGGCGTTAATATCGAATGAAGGAAAGACAAATGTCTGCAAAACTGACTGGTTTAGTAAAATGGTTCAACGCTGAGAAAGGCTTTGGCTTTATTTCTCCGGCTGACGGCAGCAAAGATGTATTCGTACACTTCTCGGCCATCCAGAACCAGGGTTTCAAAACGCTGGAAGAAGGTCAGAGCGTTGAGTTCACCATCGAAAACGGTCCGAAAGGCCCGGCTGCTGCTAACGTAAACGTACGCTAAGCTGCCAGAATTCAAAAAACCCGCCTTTATGGTGGGTTTTTTATTGCCTGTTTTTTGCCGTCAGGTGACTTAGCGACCACTGCCGCCGTAAAAACAGACAAAAAATAACCCCGAAACAGCATTACTGCTCCGGGGTTTTAGTATCCTGCATTACCACAGCAGATAGCTTGGCAATGAAACCGGGTCAGGACTTACGGCCACTATTGCTGCTTTGTCCGCCTTTCTTACCCGCTTCGGAGGCTTTTTCACGATCGTTCTTGAAGTTGCCGCCGCTCTGCTGACCACCTTTTTTACCGGCTTCAGAGGCTTTTTCTCGGTCTTCTGCGAAGTTTCCTGAACCACCACGACGTTCTGCCATTATCGTCTCCTGATTACTTTTCCAGTTTGGTAAGCATCTTAGAATATGTATTATCAGTTGATTAATGCATATTCTGCGTTGTATCAATATGAATAATAGATGACTTCATTGATACTTCCAGTTATTGTAATTTACGGTTTCGTTTATTTAATTGATTGTTTTTAATAGAATTTATATAAGGATTTTTTTGCATTTTATATAAGTGACTGATGGTTAACAGAATAAATAATATTCAACCAAAGGTTTTACTTATCCTTTCAGGATCAATCTTAATAAGGTGCAGGGTTATATTTCGCTACGCTTGTTAAATGAATTAATCTGTGGATTATGAAGGCTAAATGCGATCTCAGCGCTCACTTATGTATAAAAAATCATCCTTTTTAGCAAAGCTATTCTATAAATATTGAAAAATATCAGCACCATCTGCTGTCATTTTGTTAACTGTAGTGATAGTGTCTGCGTTTACATTGTTACTGGGATCGTGTGATGAAACAGCTCATTGCAGAACTAC
The DNA here is from genome assembly GCF_050113775.1 of Pantoea sp. FN0302. Classification (NCBI taxonomy): domain Bacteria; kingdom Pseudomonadati; phylum Pseudomonadota; class Gammaproteobacteria; order Enterobacterales; family Erwiniaceae; genus Pantoea; species Pantoea sp. FN0302. The sequence continues at coordinate 2,114,118 of NZ_JBNJSM010000001.1, read as the reverse complement.
TGGTTAAGTTGGCGGAAAAAGAAGCAGAGTCTAAAGAACTGGTTGCCCAGGTTGAAGCGTTAGAAATTGTGGTAACAGCGCTACTGCGTAAATTGGGTGACGAACAGCGTCAGGAGCTAAACAGAGGTATCAGCGAGGCGTTAATCGTCGCCTCGGACGGCGCCAGCGCCGAAGATGCCAATTTGCTCCATGGCTATATCGACAAGCTGCTTAATCATCCCCGCTATTGATAGTAAAACAGCCACATCGCAATCTGCGATGTGGCTGGTTGATCTCAACGCTTGCTTAATGCTTCCGAGCGCGCCATGCAGGCCTCCATTGAGGCGATCACGGCCGAGCGCAGCCCTTTCTGTTCCAGCACTTTAACCGCCTCGATGGTGGTGCCGCCTGGCGAACAAACCATATCTTTCAGCTCGCCGGGATGCTTGCCGGTTTCCAGCACCATTTGCGCGGCGCCTTTTACCGCCTGTGCGGCAAATTCATACGCCTGAGCTCGCGGCATTCCGCCCAGGACTGCGGCATCCGCCATTGCCTCAATAAACATAAAGACGTAGGCCGGCGCCGAGCCGCTAACCCCAACCACCGCATGGATAAGATATTCTGGTACAACGGCAGCTTTACCAAAACTGTTGAAGATCGCCACGATTTCGTCGACTTCTTCCGGGGTGACCAGCGGATTCGGCGTAACAGAGGTCATGCCTTCGTTAACCAGTGCAGGCGTATTGGGCATAACGCGCACAATTTTACGATCGTGTCCCAGCGTCATTGCTAAGGCATCCAGCGTTACGCCTGCGGCAATCGAAACCACCAGCGTCTCTTTATTCAGCGCGCCGGCCGCATCCTTAAGCACTTTCAGAATCACATTGGGTTTTACCGCGCCGAATAAAATATCCGCTTCTCGCGCAACCTCGTCGGCGCTTTGCGCGGGGGTAATGCCATATTGCTGCGCCATAGCCTGGTTGGTTTCTGTTTTATGGTCATAAACCCAGATGTTTGCTGCATCAACCTGGCCACCTGCAATCAGTCCGCCAATTATTGCTTTGGACATATTTCCGCAGCCAATAAAGCCTATTTTTTTCTCCAGCATGGTATTTCCCTCTGCGTAGCCATTTTTCATTACGCATCAGCTTACGTGATTCTGCCGGTTTATTCAGCTTCAGCTAAACTCCAGAGAGGTATAAGGAGAAAAAATGGAAAATTTTCAGCAAGATGAAGATAAAGAATGCCACTATCCGGGAACCGCAGAGCGTATCCTGACTTCAGCGCGAAATAGGCAGGGGTTGGAGCGCCTTGATCAGATAAAGTTTGCCATTCTGGAGAAGAACGGCAAAATCAGCATTATTCCTCAATCCTGACAGGAAAGCCGATGCCAATTTGGGTGGATGCGGATGCGTGTCCAAAAGTCATAAAAGAGGTGCTCTATCGTGCCGCAGAGCGCAGTCAGACAGAACTGATTCTGGTAGCTAATCAGCCGCTCAGCGTGCCGCCATCACGTTTTATTCGTACGCTGCGTGTCGCGGCCGGTTTTGATGTAGCGGATAATGAAATCGTGCAGCGCGTGAGCCGCGAAGATTTGGTTATCACTGCTGATATTCCGCTGGCGGCGGAAGTGCTGGCAAAAGGGGCGGCGGCGCTGAATCCTCGCGGTGAACGCTACAGCGATGCCACTATTCGTGAACGCCTGACGATGCGCGATTTTATGGATACGATGCGCGCCAGCGGTGTGCAGACCGGCGGGCCGGCAACGCTAAATCAGCGCGATCGGCAGCAATTTGCGGCAGAGCTGGATAAATGGCTGTTACAACAGCGGCGTCATCGTGAGCAGGGCAACGCAGCGGGACAGCGTGGTTAGCAAATAAAAACGCCGGTGGAGCTATCTTCCACCGGCGTTACGCTTTAGCACTGGCTTGTCAGCCTGACGGCTGTGTGGCTTATGCGCGTCAGGAAGGCGCTTCAGATAAAGCTGTCATCGTCATTGAAATCGTCATTGCCGAAATCGTTGCTGTCGAAACCGGCATTATCATCCTGCTGCCAGCTGGCATCCTGTAAAAATGCCCGATCGTCGACATTATTAAACGTATCCAGGCTGGTATCGAGCGGCTGAGGATCGGGCAGGGCAGGCTCATTAATAATGTTCACAATCTCTTCCGGCTGGGAGTGATGGAACATGCTGGTCAACATATCCGCCATTACTACACCACCCGCCACGCCCACTGCCGTTTGCAGCGCGCCGCCAAGAAAACCGCTACCGCCGCGTGCGGCGCCGTAAGGCTGCTGTGCATAGGGCTGCTGCGGGGCATTATTGTACGGCTGTTGCGCGTAAGGCTGCTGCGGGGCGTTATTCCATACCGGCTGCTGCGGCGTAGACTGGCGCTGTCCGCCGCCAAACAGGCTGGAAAGAAAACCGCCGCTGCTCTGGCGAGCCGGTTGTTGCTGTGCCTGAGATAGCTGCTGTTGCGCCTGCGTCAGCTGGTTTTCCAGTTCGGTAACCTGTGCGCTCAATTTTTTCATTGCCGCTTCCTGAATCAGGATCGCCTGCGCCATATAGTAGGGCGCAGAGGGCTGCTGGCGGAGCTGCTGTTCAATCAGGCGCTCTGCTGCGGCATCACGTGGCGCAGACTGGCTTTCAGCCTGTTTTAGTCGGCTAAACAGACTTTCAATTAGACGTTGTTCTTCGCTCTGCATGGAACCTCCTTAAACAAGCGGTATCTCTTTATTTTGGTCGCGCAATGGTGAAAGTAAATTAGCACTGCGTAAGTAAATATTGCCGGGAAGAACAGAGCATTCCGTTTCTGCTAAAAAGCGATGCATGGTTAAAAGCCTTTCCGATGCGTAAAAACAACGTTACAGCTGGCCCACAATATTTTTTCTCGGTATGATGCCCGCCATGCATAATTTGATGACCAGCTGCGGCGGAACGCAGTCATGGCGGAGGACAGGCTGTCATGTCGTTACCCATTTTTCTCATTGGCGCTCGGGGTTGCGGTAAAACCACGGTAGGTGAATCACTGGCGCAGGTACTGGGTTATGCTTTTTGCGATACCGATCATTATCTGCAGCAAAGCACAGGAAAAACGGTAGCGGAGATTGTCGCTGCCGAAGGCTGGGAAGGGTTTCGTCAGCACGAAACTGACGCCTTGATTGCGGTTACCGCACCGGAAACCATTATCGCTACTGGTGGCGGCATGGTGTTGGCGGAAGCCAATCGTTGCTTTATGCAGGAGCGGGGGCAGGTTATCTGGCTACAGGCCAACGCTACGGTGCTGGCAGCTCGTCTGGCCGATTATCCGCAAACCTCGCAGCGTCCTACTTTAACCGGCCGTTCTATCACTGAAGAGATGGCGGAAGTGCTTGATGAACGCGCAAGCCTTTATCAGCAAACCGCACATCATATAATAGATGCCATGCAGGCGCCTGAACGGGTTGTCATGGCTATCCTGAACGCCTTACCTGTGGCGCGCGCCAGCTAAGCATGAGCCTCGCCTGCGGGGCCGTCGGTTATTAATCCGTCTGTTTTTGTTACCTTTCTTTTCCATTTCCCTGCCGCACTGGCGTGATTGTCTATACTTACTGCTACGCGCGCAAAAGCGAACGTTCTCGGCAGCAAGCGGCCTGAGAGTAGCGGAAACCACTTTCACCATAAGAGGGAAGAAAAATGCCAACAAGACCACCCTATCCACGTGAAGCCCGGGTTGTTCAGGTTGATAAAGGCGCTACAGGACAAGGCGCAACGCGCTACGAACTACGCGCCGATCACCCGAAACCCAACTCGCTGATTAGTGAGCATGAAAGCGAACAGGAAGCGCTGGATGCGAAAGAACGTTACGAGAATAGCGACAAAGAGTAATTCAGTCGGGCAGGGATGCCTGTGTAATAGCCTGCCGGATATACCCCGCTTAATAAGCCTGTTATTTGATCAATTAAATTAATCTTTCTCCGATTTTCTTTTGTTATTTTATCCAGATATTTTGCTAACCCTCTCCTCTTACTAAACGCGACTTGATAAAAATTACTGTTCTCTTTGAGCGTATAAAGGATCTCGCCTCAATGGCGGTTAAGGCTTGACTCCTTCCGGTTGATATTTTATTTTGCCCCTGCATTAATAATCGCCTGTGCTATCTACTTTTTACAGCTGTTAACCTCTGATGTCGTTTTTGTCATAAAACTGCTACCCTGCTGGCCAGCCTTTTGAAAGAAAAATGTTGGGAGCTGAGCATTTAATCGCTTAATATTCAGTCAATATAAGCCTGAAGAAAATGATGACCAGAAATAATCGATTTTTCAGTGATTAATCATCGAATCTGCGGGTGGTTTTTCATCAATTGTTATGCCAGCATAATATTAAATCGCTGATTGATTTATTAGCAGAATAATATTTTATTAATTTGCCATTACGGCAGTTAATAAGCCTGTTGCAAATAAATGACCGGGCTACCGTCATTAAGGGTACGATGATTTTTATTAGTACAAGGTTAAATAACCTTTATGAAAAAGCGGTTTTTTATTGGGCAGAAATAATTAAAATCAGCGGCAGAAATATTGCCGGGCACCTGTTTTACGCCTGTTGCCGGTAAAACGGCACCCTAATGGCATAACGAATAGCTGGCCTGTAACCGGCCCGGCAATTTACTTGTATCGAAGAAGTAAATATGAAACAGACACTGGTAATACTTACCATCGCATACTCGCCGGACTATGATATCTCGCCGTTACTGTTGGAATCGCTGTCTGAAGCACAGCTGGAGCCAGTCAGTCTGCTGAACGCGCTTTCCTGCGAAGAGATAAATGAAAAATATGCTCCGCGTAAGGGCGAGAAGGCGCAGATAGTGCGGTTAGCGGAGGGCACAGAGATGCTGCTCGCGACCAGCCGCATTGAGCGGGGTCTGCAGCAGCTTATCAGCCAGCTGGAGTCGCGCGGCGTTGAAAATATTCTGTTGCTGGGTTGCGGGCAGTTTACTGAACTGCAAGCCCGCCATGCGCTTCTTATGGAGCCGGACCGCCTGATCCCTCCGCTGGTCGGCGCGATTGTCGGCGGCCATCAGGCGGGCATTATTGTTTCGGCTAATGAACTACTGCGTCAGCAGGCAGGTAAATGGCGCGTTCTGCGTAAGCCCGCCTGTTTTGCCGTTGCCGATCCGCTGCAGAGTGATAATCAGGCATTATTTGATGCCGGACTGATGCTGCTGGAGCAGGGCGCGGATGTGGTGGTGTTGGACAGCCCGGCCTATCACTCGCACCACTGTGACAGCTTACAGCAGTTGCTGGGTATTCCGGTGCTGCTCTCCTGGCAATCGCTGGCGGAAATGGTCGCCGGAGTGCTGGCATAATCGACAATTTCAGATGACAAAACACGCGTTTAGCCCCTACACTGCCGATTCATCTATTGTGGTTTCGGGGGACGATGCATGCTGAACGTAAGCGAGTACTTTGAAGGAAAAGTGAAGTCGATCGGTTTTACCAGTGCCAGCACCGGACGCGCCAGCGTTGGGGTGATGGTGGAAGGTGAGTATGCCTTCGGAACCGGTCAGCCAGAGGAGATGACGGTGATCAGCGGCGCATTAAACGTGCTGTTACCCGGCGAAACCGAATGGAAAATCTATGAAGCGGGCGGTGTGTTCCACGTTCCCGGTCACAGCGAGTTTCATTTGCAGGTCGCAGAGCCAACCGCCTACCTTTGCCGTTATCTGTAACGCTAAATGTGCGCCGCCAGCGGCGCACATCCGTTATTAGCGCAGGACTCGGGAGACAGCCCGCGCTGTGCAGCGCTGATTAACGCTGCGCCTCGCCGCCTAACGCTTCGGTCAGGTTGCTGACCAGCGCCGCCAGTTCGCTGGTCATCAGAATAAAGTCTGCATCGAAACGCTGCGCAAAATCTTCCCGATCGATATCATCGTTTTGTTCACGTAGCGTATCGGCAAACTTCAGGCGCTTCAGAGAGCCATCATCCGCCAGCACCAGCTGAATACGTTCCTGCCAGTCCAGCGCCAGTTTGGTTACCAGCTTGCCTGCTTCAATATGGTTAGCAATCTCATCGCAAACCAGATCCTGTTTCTTACAGCGGATAACGCCGCCATCTTCCAGAATGGCTTTTAGCTCCGCTTCATCCATCAGTGCAAAGCCTGCCGGCAGATCGCCGGAGCGTACCCATTCGGTTAAGGTCAGCTCAATCGGGTTTTCCAGCGTCAGCGGCACCACCGGCAGCGAACCGATGCTTTTACGCAGCAGCGCCAGGGTATCTTCCGCTTTTTTCGCGCTGGCGCAGTCCACCATAATCAGGTTATTGACGCTGTCGATCCAGAGATAAGTCTGGCTGAAGCGGCTAAAGGCGCGCGGCAGCAGACTATGCAGCACCTCATCCTTCAGCGAATCTTTTTCTGTTTTTTTCAGCTTGCGCTGCTGCTCTGCTTCCAGTTTCTCAATTTTGGCTTCCAGCGCCTGCTTGATCACTGGAGAAGGCAGGATTTTCTCTTCTTTACGGGCGCAAATCAGGATCTGTCCGTTATTGACATGCGTCAGGGCTTCACTACGCGAACCCATTGGCGAAACCCAGCCGGTTTTCGCCATATCCTGACTGCCGCACGGGGAAAAGGAAAACGCAGCGAGTTGTTTTTCCAGGTCGTCTGCGGACAGTGGAATGTCACGATTCAGACGATAAATCATCAAGTTTTTAAACCACAACATAGGGTTTTCCTTTGCCGGATGTGTATAAATTCACAGGTCATAAACGGTGCGCGCATGATAGCGAAACATCGGCGACGGGTCATTGCCTTTCCGGGCGCTGCCTTCTAATGTAACGCTCATCCTGACAAAAAAGAGGAATATCCTGTGCGTATTGGCATTGATTTAGGCGGTACCAAAACAGAAGTGATTGCCCTTTCTGATGCCGGTGAAACCTTGTTTCGCCATCGCGTTCCGACGCCGCGCCATGACTATCCGCAAACGCTACAGGCGATTGTCGATCTGGTCCGGCTGGCGGAGGAGAAAACAGGTCAGCAGGGCAGCGTCGGGCTGGGTATTCCCGGTACGCTGTCGCCTTACAGTCAGCGGGTTAAAAATGCAAACTCCACCTGGCTGAACGGCCAGCCGCTCGACAGAGATCTGGCGCGTCTGCTGGATCGTGAAGTGCGCATTGCCAACGATGCCAACTGTCTGGCGGTTTCAGAGGCGGTAGATGGCGCGGCGGCGGGCAGGGCGCTGGTTTTTGCGGTGATTATCGGCACCGGTTCCGGCGCGGGTATCGCTATTAACGGTGTCAGCCATGCTGGCGGCAACGGCAATGGTGGTGAATGGGGGCATAATCCGTTGCCGTGGATGGATGAGGATGAGCTTCGTTTCCGTGAAGAAGTACCGTGCTACTGCGGGCAGAAAGGCTGTATCGAGACCTTTGTGTCCGGTACCGGCTTCGCGACTGATTACCAGCGTCTGAGCGGGAAAAGCCTAAGCGGCGCGGAGATCGTTGCGCTGCTGAACCAACAGGATCCCTTAGCTGAACTGGCAATGAGCCGTTATGAGTTGCGTCTGGCGAAGTCGCTGGCACAGGTGGTTAATCTGCTCGATCCCGATATTATCGTACTGGGCGGCGGAATGAGTAACGTTGAGCGCCTCTATCAGACATTGCCAACGTTGATGAAGCCCTGGGTGTTTGGCCGTGAATGCGAAACGCCAGTGGTGAAAGCGCAACACGGCGACTCCAGCGGCGTGCGCGGCGCCGCCTGGCTGTGGCCGCTGGCCTGATCGAGGCGGAAAGCGCTTAGCCAGGGCGAAAGGTCACCATAATATTTTGCGGCGCGCCCGCTGGCGGCGTGGGGAGCTGCCGATCGCTGCTGACAGCCTGCCAGGCTTTCAGACAAAGCGCTTCGTCGCCCTCAGTGCGTAACACCTGATAGCCGCGCCGGGGATCGTAACCGATCGTTACATCGCAGCGCTGACCGTGATAACGATCCGCACGATCAAAATGGCGGGATACGCGCTGTTCTATTTCATTCACCCACGCGCAGTGCGCATGCTCCGCGTCGCTACAGCGGGCGGCAGAGTCAGGATGCGCGGGAGCGGGCTGAGGCGAGAGCTGACAACCGCTCAGCGCCAGTAGGGCAAACGCCGGGGCGAGGCGAAAAAACCACATATTTTTTCCTTACAGACTGATGAGTTGCGCAGCGCACGGTATCATGCGCGCTGCGCCGACAACAGGCGCATCAGACTGAAAATTGCCGCTCCAGTCGGCTGTAGCCAAGGCCGTTAACCTTACGCACTTTTATCTGTACCGGAATGCGCTCTTTCATCGCCTCGACATGGCTGATCACGCCAATGGTTTTGCCACTGGCGTTTAACGCATCCAGTGCATCCAGCGCGGTATCCAGCGTATCCGCATCCAGCGTACCGAATCCCTCATCAAGGAACAGGGATTCAATCCGGGTTTTATCACTGACCAGATCCGAAAGCGCCAGCGCCAGCGCCAGGCTTACCAGGAAGCTTTCGCCGCCCGACAGCGTGCGCGTGTCCCGCCTGGCATCAGCCTGCCAGGTATCCATTACCTGCAGCTCCAGGGTATCGCTTGATTTACGCTGCAGCAGATACCGCCCATGCAAGCGATCAAGCTGCTGATTCGCCAGCCAGACCAGGTGATCAAGCGTCAGACCCTGCGCAAAGCGCCGGAATTTATCGCCGCTGCTGGAGCCGATCAGCTGATTAAGGTAACCCCAGTCTTCGACCTGCTGGGTATTCTCTTCAATTTGCTGCAGCAAACTCTGCTGCTGCTGACGCTGCGCATTATCGCTCTCCAGCTGCTGACGCCGTTGCCCTTGCTGACGAACCGTGTCATGCAATAGCTGCTGCTGCGCTGCCAGTACGGCTTCCAGCTCCGGTAGCGTGAGCTTTACATCATCAGGACGTTCAAGCTCATGCTGCGCCAGGCTTTGTTCAGCGCGCAGCGCCAGCGTCATGGCCTGCTGACGCTGCGCCTCCAGCTGCTGACAGCGCTCACGCAGCGCCTGCGCCTCCTGCTCATCCAGCAGTGCGGCACGGAAAGCCGCTTCATCACTAAAAGGACTCGCCTCCAGCGCCTGATTAAACTGCATTAACCGCTCGTCGTAACGTTTCTGTGAGGTCTCCAGCTGCTGCGCCAGCGAATTATGCTGTCCGGTCAGATTATTTAACTGGTCCTGACTTTGCTGCCAGCGCTGTTGCTGTTCACGCGTCTGATTTTCCGCCTGCAACAGACGCTGCTGCCACTGCTGACGAACTTCGGCAATTGTGCTGTCACCCAACAGGCCGTGGCGTTGCTGACGCAGCGTCTCCAGCTGCTGCTGCTGTGACCGCAGCAGGGTTTCAGCACGTTGTTTCTGCTGCGCCAGCTGGGCCAGCTCTTCGTTGACCGCGTTCAGCGCCGTATCGCAGGCGGCGAGGCGCGTCGCAATATCGGTAAGTACTTGCTCGCTTTCCTGCCAGCGCCGCCATTCCTTCTGACGCGCTTCCAGCCACGCCTGTTCGGCCTGCGGCTCCGGCGGCGTAAGCTGATGCTGAGCCAGTTCCTGTGCCAGCGTTTCAGTAAACTGTTGTCGCTGCGTCGTGAGTTGCTGACACTGCTGTTCCGCATCCTGCCGCTGCTGCTGACTGTAGCGCAGCTGCTGTTCCGCCAGCTGGCGCGCCTGTTGCTGTTGTTGCCAGCGTTGCTGACAGGCCGCCAGCGCCTCTTTTGCCTGCTGCAGGCTGCGGGCAGCCTGTTCCAGCTGCTGAAGCTGCTGCTGTAGCCGCTGCTCCTGCTGCTCCTGCTGGCCGATCCAGGCGCTAAGCCCCGCTTCATCCTCCAGAGACAGCGCCAGGTTCGCCGCTGCCAGCAGCGTTTGCCATTCATCCTGCTGGCGCAACAGCTCGCTATGAAGCGTCTGCTGCTGCTGGCTTAGTCGCGCCTGCTGGTTTTGCAACGCCTTTAGCTGTTCGCTACAGGTGACGCCGGCAATTTTTAACTGCTCCTCCTGCTGGCGTATCTCTTCAAGGCGCTGCTGATTTTCCGTTAAGGTCAGCGTCTGGTAGCGTTCCACCGCCGGATGCTCGGTGGATCCGCATAGGGCGCAAGGCTCACCGGCGACTAAGCGCGCGCGTTCCTGCTCAAGGCTAACAATGCGGCGTTCCAGCTCCAGACGCTTTTCCAGATCGACGCGATGCTGATGCTTCTCTTTCCACGCCTGGCGCTGCTCTGTAAGCTGCTGCGTTTGTAGCAGGATCTGCGTATCCAGCGCCTGCAGCTCCTGCTGTTGCTGGGCGTAACGCTGGCTCAGCGGGCGCAGCGTAGAGGAGACGATAGCCAGTTGCTGCCGCAGCGGGCGCTGCTGCTGTAGCTGCTCCAGCTGGTAACGCAGCGTGCTTTCCGGCTGTTGCTGAAGTGCAGTAAGTGCTTGCTCTGCCTGCTGTACCTTCTGGCGCGCCAGCTCCAGTTCGCTTTCCAGCGGAGCGGCCTGAGTCATCAGTTGCGCAAGCTGCTGTTGCTGTTCGTCGCACTGTTGCTGATGCTGGCGCTGCCGGTTCTGCAATATGCTCAGGTTCTCCTGAAGCTGTTGCTGTTGCTGAAAACGCGCACGCCAGCCGCCCAGCAGATCGCCCCAGTTCACAACCTGAGCATGATCGCTGCGCCACTGTTGCTCTTGCTGCTGTTGCGTATGCAGCGTCTGATGTTCACTGCTCAATTGCTGCTGACGCTGTTGGCGCTGCTGTAGCGCCTGTTGGTTTTCCTGCAGCGTTTGCTGCTGAAGGCTAAGCTGCTGCGTCAGCGTATCAATTTGATGGTCAAGCGGGATCACCTGTTCGTTGATCAGGCTTTCCTGCTGTCGCCATTGCGTATTCAGCTGCTGCTGTGCCTGTTCAGCCTGTTGCTGTTTGTTCTGTAAAGTTTGTAACTGCTCACTGGCCTGCTGAAGTGAAGCAAAGAGCTGCTGTGCCTGCTGGTTAAGCTGTGCCAGATCCTGCTGTAGCTGCTGACGCTGCTGCCAGAGCGGACGCAGTTTTTCCGCCGGTTCCGATCGCGCCAGTTTCTGACGTTCCGCCTCGGCACATTGCCAGTTATTTTCCGCCTGCTGCTGCGCGCTGCGCGCCTGGTTTTTTTCTTGCTCCAGACGCTGCTGCTGACTCAGCCACTGCTGCTGCTGTCGTAGCGCGTTAAGCTGGAGATGCAGTTGGTTTTCCTGCTGCGCCAGCGCCGCTATTTCACTTTGCAGCGCTATTCGCGTCGCTTCATCCAGCAGCGCCATGCCAGCGGCGCGCGCCCGAAGCTGATCCAGCTCCACGCGCGCCTGTTTATGTTGCTCATAAATACGCGATGAGAGCTGACCGTAAATCTCAGTGCCGGTCAACTCTTCCAGCAGCTCGGCACGATCGTTGGCGTCAGCGTTCAGGAAGGCGGCAAATTGTCCCTGCGACAGCATCATCGATTTGGTAAAGCGGGCAAAATCGAGACCGGTTAACTGAGCGATCATCTCCAGCTTATCTTTCACCTTATCAGCAACGATGACGTTATCCGCACAGCGCGCCAGCTCCACACGCGGCGCCTGCAGATTGCCGTCCACCGCGCCGCGCGCCCGGTTCTGGCTCCAGAAGGCGCGCCAGGCCTCACCTTTCACCTCAAACTCCACTTCGGCGAGGCATTCGGCGGTATCGCGGCTGATCAGCTCATTTTGCGTTTGGGATATTTTCCCCAGACGTGACGTTTCGTGATAAAGCGCCAGGCAAATCGCATCAAGCAGGGTGGTTTTACCGGCACCGGTTGGGCCGGTGATGGCGAAAAGTCCGCTGCTGGCAAAGGGCTCGCGGGTGAAATCAATTTTCCATTCGCCTTTGAGCGAGTTGATGTTTTTAAAACGCAGGGACAAAATTTTCATGGCTGGCTCTCCTCGCCCTGATAAAGCGCATCCAGCGTGCCGCTAAATAACTGGCGTACGCGCGTGCGCCGCGCCTCATCCATTTCCTCTTCCTGTTCCAGGCGTCGTTCAAAAACCTCCTCTACCTTTAGTTCGTTCAGCGTCTCATTTTGCAGACGAGCAAGCGCTCGCTCACGCTGTTCGCGGCTGCGGCGCATCAGCAGCACCTCCACCGGTAAACCTTCAGTTAGCGCCTGGATATGCTGCTGCATGTTATGCAGATATTCCTGAGTGGTGATTTCGATATCCAGCCACACCGGACGTGACGGAGAGGCATTGGCAAAGGGTTTTAGCTGCTGCTCGATCTCTGCCAGCGTGCCCTTGATGGTCTGCATTGGCTGAAAACCAGGCACCGGCAGCGGCTCAACGCTGGCCAGCTTGCCGTCGGCAAAACTCACCAAAAACACGCTTTTCTCGCTGCCCAGCTCATCGAAGCTGAGCGGCAGCGGAGAGCCGCTGTAGCGAATATGTTCGCTGCCGGCGATGCGCTGTGGGCGATGAATATGCCCGAGGGCAATATAGTCAGCGGCGGGAAACGCCTGCGCCGGAAACGCATCCAGCGTGCCGATATAGATATCGCGCACCGCTTCGCTTTTGCTGACGCCGACGGTGGTCAGATGGCCGGTAGCGATTACCGGCAGCGGTTTTTCCGCCTGCTGGCTAAGCTGACGAGCATGCTGGTAGCTGCGCTGATAGTGCTGCGTAATGGCGTTCAGCAGGCTGATCTGCTTTTGTTCGCCGGACTGACCCGCCTGGCTGCGCATAATGTCACGTGGCCGCAGGAAAGGGATGGCGCACAGCACCGCGCCCGGTGTGCCCTGGCGCGTGGTTAAGGTCAGCACCTGCTCTTCGGGATCGCTGCTGGCAGCGGCAATCACGCGCGTGTTCAAACAGGCCAGCAGTTCGCGTGATTCGTTGAGCGTGGCGACGGAATCGTGGTTGCCGCCCAGCACAATCAGCTGGCAGCCGGTGCGATGCAGATCCACCACGAAACGGTTATAGAGTTCACGTGCATAGCTGGGCGGCGATCCGGTATCAAAGATATCGCCGGCGACAATCACCGCATCGACCTGATGCTCTTCAACACGCTCAATCAGCCAGTGAAAAAAGGCCTGATGCTCGGCGGCACGGCTGCGGGTATAAAAAAACTGACCGAGATGCCAGTCTGAAGTGTGAATAATGCGCATAAAACTCCCAGCTAATAGCAGAACGCCGGGGCGATTATAACCAGAGCTAAGCTGCAGAGGGGAACTGGATTGATCATTACCTGCGTCTGGGTTTCAAAAAATGGTTACTGATTGCTTCACAAAAGCGTTACGAAAGCACCATTGGGGCCGTGCATTTTTCATAAATCTGTCATAAAACTGACGCATAATGACGCCGCAAATCCCCGTGACCAAGAGTCACATTCGCAGGAGCAATAATGGCTAAGCGCATTCTGGTTGTCGAAGATGAAGCCCCCATCAGGGAAATGTTGTGTTTCGTGCTGGAGCAAAATGATTATCAGCCCATCGAAGCGGATGATTATGACAGCGCTGTCAACCTGTTAATCGAGCCATGGCCCGATCTGATCCTGCTGGACTGGATGTTACCCGGCGGCAGCGGCATTCAGTTTATCAAACATCTCAAGCGCGAAGCGATGACGCGCGATATCCCGGTCATGATGCTTACCGCGCGCGGCGAAGAAGAAGATCGCGTGCGCGGCCTGGAAGTGGGCGCCGATGATTACATCACTAAACCGTTCTCGCCAAAAGAGCTGGTGGCGCGCATCAAGGCGGTAATGCGCCGCATTTCGCCGATGGCGGTTGAGGATGTGATCGAAATTCAGGGGCTGAGCCTGGATCCTTCTTCGCACCGCGTGATGTCAGATACCACGCCGCTGGAGATGGGCCCGACAGAATATAAATTGCTGCACTTTTTTATGACGCACCCGGAGCGCGTGTACAGCCGTGAACAGCTGCTGAACAATGTCTGGGGCACCAATGTTTACGTTGAGGATCGTACGGTTGACGTGCATATTCGGCGGCTGCGCAAGGCGCTGGAGCTGACCGGTCACGATCGCATGGTGCAAACCGTACGTGGAACGGGTTATCGTTTCTCCGCTCGTTACTGATCGGAGTCTGCCTCGTGCTGGAACGCCTCTCCTGGAAGAGATTATTACTGGAACTGGTGCTGGTCTGTTTGCCCGCGCTGCTGGCTGGACTGATTATCGGCTATTTGCCGTGGTTCCTGCTGTGCGCCGTACTGCTGTTGCTGGGCTGGCACTTCTGGAATTTGCTGCGTCTGTCACACTGGCTGTGGACCGACCGCTCTATGACGCCGCCTGGCGGTCAGTGGAGCTGGGAGCCGCTGTTTTATGGGCTTTACCAAATGCAGCTACGCAACCGCCGCCGTCGCCGCGAATTGGGAAACCTGATTAAGCGGTTTCGCAGCGGGGCGGAATCCCTGCCCGATGCGGTGGTGCTGACCACCGATGAGGGCACTATTTTCTGGTGCAACGGTCTGGCACAGCAGCATCTGGGGCTGCGCTGGCCGGAAGATAACGGTCAGAACATCCTTAATCTGCTGCGCTATCCTGAGTTTTCCCGCTATCTGCGTCAGCAGGATTTTGTTCGTCCGCTGACGCTGGTGATGAATAATCAGCTGCATATGGAATTTCGCGTAATGCCCTATAGCGAAGGGCAGTGGCTACTGGTGGCGCGCGATGTTACGCAGATGCACCAACTGGAGGGCGCGCGCCGTAACTTCTTTGCCAACGTCAGCCATGAGCTGCGCACGCCGCTTACGGTGCTGCAGGGCTATCTGGAAATGATGGGCGATGCGGTGCTGGAGGGAAAATCCCGTGAAAAAGCGCTGCAAACCATGCAGGAGCAGACGCGCCGGATGGATGGTCTGGTTAAACAGCTGCTGACGCTTTCACGCATTGAGGCTGCGCCCGCTATCGATCTGGCGGAGAAAGTGGATGTGCCGATGATGCTGCGCCTGCTGCAGCGCGAAGCGGAAACCCTGAGTAATGGCCGGCATCATATTGCGTTTCATGCCGATGCGCAGCTAAAGGTGTTCGGTAACGAAGAGCAGCTCCGCAGCGCCATCTCTAACCTGGTCTATAACGCGGTCAACCATACGCCGGAAGGCACGCATATTGAGGTCAGCTGGCAATTCTGCAAACAGGGCGCGCTGTTTGCAGTGAAAGATAACGGGCCGGGCATTGCCCAGGAGCATCTGCCGCGTCTGACCGAGCGATTTTATCGGGTGGATAAGGCGCGATCGCGGGCCACCGGCGGCAGTGGACTGGGGCTGGCGATTGTTAAACATGCCCTGAGTCATCACGGCGCTCGCCTCACCATTACCAGCCAGCCGCATAAAGGGACCTGTTTTAGTTTTATCCTGCCGACAAGGTTGATTGTCAGCCAGCATCTGCCGGACAATGCGGCGCGTAAAATCTGACGGATGCAAAGTATGAAAATCATCATGGTGCTGCTGCTGCTGTTTTCCGGCGCGCTGCAGGCAAAACCCGCGCTGCTGGCAGGGAATCTCAGCAGCGTTGGCTCAGATACGCTGGGCAACCTAATGGCGCTGTGGGGCGAAAGTTTCAATCTTCAGTATCCGGGCGTTAATGTGCAGGTACAGGCCGCCGGATCCTCCACCGCGCCGACCGCGCTTGCCGCAGGCGCGGCACAGCTGGGCGCAATGAGCCGTCCAATGCAGATTTCGGAACGTCAGCTTTTTCAGCAGCGCTACGGCTATCCGCCGCTGGCGGTGCCGGTCGCGCTGGATGCGCTGGTAGTGGTAGTGAATCAGGATAATCCGCTGACCCGGCTCAATGCGCAGCAGCTGGACGCGATTTTTTCCGTGACGCGGCGCTGCGGCGCACCCCGTTCACCGCATACCTGGGGCGATTTAGGATTACAACAGCTCAGCTGGCGCGATCGTTCGCTACAGCGGCTGGGGCGTAACTCGGCGTCCGGCACCTGGGGGTTTTTCAAGCAGCAGGCGCTTTGCAACGGCGATTTTCGTCGTGACGTGGGCGAATATCCTGGTTCAGCGGCAGTGGTGCAGGCGGTAGCGGGCAACCTTAATGCCATCGGCTATGCCAGCTTTGGCTTCCATATCAGCGGCGTGAAAACGCTGGCGCTGGCAAAAGAGGGCGAAGCGGTAATGCCCGATGCCACAACGATTCGTAATGGGCGCTATCCCTATGCACGCCCGCTTTATATCTATATCAATAAGCCGCCAGGCAAGATGCCGGAGCCGCTTACCGCCGCGTTTTTACGTCATGTGCTTTCTCCGCAGGGGCAGGCGCTGGTGACCCAGGCGGGCTACTTACCTCTTTCCGAACGGCAAATCCATCAGGCAAAGGCGCTGCTGGGATTATAAGCGCGCCGGTTTTTTCAGCATAGACATGAATATTTTTCATGTCTTGTGAATTTTCCTCCCTTGCCGCTGAACAAAAGTCATGAGACGCTGATTTCAGACATTTAGACATCCAGAAGTCTTAAAGATAAAGTTCTGAAACTATTTCATCGGTAAATCAGCGGGGCGGGATCGCCTCGTTACAGGAGTTGAAAATAATGCAAAGAACAACCGCCCCTTTCCGTGCCGACGTGGTTGGCAGCTTTTTACGGCCTGCAGCGATCAAGCGCGCCCGCGAGCAGTTTGCCGCCGGAGAGATTGATGCTGCGGCGCTGCGTCGTGTGGAAGATGAAGCGATCCGCCACGTCGTAGAACAGCAGCGCGCCTGTGGTTTGCAGGTGGTAACCGATGGTGAATTTCGTCGCGCCTGGTGGCACTTTGATTTCTTTGACGGTCTGCAGGGCGTGGAGCGCTATGAGGCGGAACAGGGGATTCAGTTCAACGGTATTCAAACCAAAGCGCGCGGCGTGCGCGTAACCGGCAAGCTGGGCTTTGGCGATCATCCGATGCTGGAAGATTTCCGCTTCCTTAACAGCATCAGCGGTGACGCTGTCGCTAAAATGACCATCCCCAGCCCGAGCGTGCTGCACTTCCGTGGCGGACGCAAGATGATTGATGCTGAGGTCTATCCAGACCTGGCGGACTATTTTGACGACCTGGCATTAACTTACCGTGATGCCATCAAAGCCTTTTATGATGCAGGCTGCCGCTATCTGCAACTGGATGACACCGTGTGGGCCTATCTCTGCTCGGAAGATCAAAAGCGTCAAATTCGTGAGCGCGGCGATGACCCGGAAGAGCTGGCGCAAACCTATGCGCGCGTACTGAACAAAGCGCTGGAAGGCAAACCAGCAGACCTGACCGTTGGGCTGCATGTCTGCCGGGGTAACTTCCGTTCTACCTGGATCTCTGAAGGTGGCTATGAGCCGGTAGCGGAGATTCTGTTTGGCGGCGTCAATATTGATGCCTTTTTCCTGGAGTATGATAACGAGCGCTCCGGCGGCTTCGAACCGTTGCGCTTTATTAAGCCGGGCAATCAGCAGGTGGTGCTGGGGCTGATCACCACAAAAGTCGGCGAGCTGGAAGATCCGGAAAGCGTGAAGGCGCGTATCGCTGAAGCAACGCAGTATATCGATATCAATCAAATTTGCCTCAGCCCGCAGTGTGGCTTTGCCTCCACCGAGGAAGGCAATAATCTTACCGCGCAGCAGCAGTGGGATAAACTGCGTCTGGTAGTGGATATTGCAAAAAACGTCTGGTGAGTGGCGTAAATGTGTGCAAACAGGCGCGTAAAAACGCGCCTTTTGTGCATTCAGGCCGACAACAATGAAGAAATTAACGCCGGGCTGGTGAAAAAAAAGTCACATCATGTAATGTGCTTTAGGCATAGCTTGAAGTGATTCTCTGGTCTGAAGCCTATATTCGTTATATCACTCTGCTTTTCCGATCCTGTATTGCCTTTCTTCGCTATAAACGTTTTACTTACGCCGCTTATCGCGGCTTTCCTCTGTGAAAAGAACAAAATTAGCTCATATCACTGCGTTTGCGGTCGTGAACAGACATTACTTAATTGATTTGTCCTATCCGACAGCATGTTAGCGTAGAGAGGGTGCAGTAAGCATTCACACAACATCCACCGCAACATCTGTAGCAGGCAATTCAGCTTTATGACACATCGTTTAACGTCGAAAGACATCATTGCGCTGGGCTTTATGACTTTTGCCCTGTTTGTTGGCGCAGGCAACATCATTTTCCCTCCCATGGTCGGTTTACAGTCAGGCGAACATGTCTGGATGGCGGCGCTTGGGTTCCTGGTTACCGCAGTGGGTCTACCGGTTATTACGGTGATCGCGCTGGCACGCGTTGGCGGCGGTATCGATGCGCTAAGCTCGCCAATAGGCAAAGCGGCTGGCCTGCTGTTGGCTACGGTCTGCTACCTTGCTGTAGGGCCGCTGTTCGCCACGCCGCGCACGGCGACCGTTTCCTTTGAAATCGGTATTGCTCCGCTGACCGGCGATGGCGCGATGGCGCTACTGGTTTATAGCCTGATCTATTTCGCGCTGGTGATCGCTATTTCACTTTATCCGGGCAAACTGCTGGATACGGTGGGGCATATTCTGGCACCGCTGAAAATCTTTGCGCTGTTTATTCTGGGCGTGGCGGCGCTGCTGTGGCCTGCGGGAACGCATATTCCGGCTACCGACGCCTACCAGAACGCGGCCTTTTCCAGCGGTTTTGTTAACGGCTATCTCACAATGGATACGCTGGGTGCGCTGGTGTTCGGCATCGTTATCGTTAATGCCGCGCGTTCACGCGGCGTGGACGACGCACGTCTGCTGACGCGTTACACCATTCTGGCCGGTCTGATTGCCGGTGTCGGCCTGACGTTGGTCTACCTGAGCCTGTTTCAGCTGGGGTCCGGCAGTGGTTCGCTGGCCGATCAGAATGCCAACGGCGCGGCAATCCTGCACGCCTATGTGCAGCATACCTTCGGCGGAATGGGGAGCTTCTTCCTGGCGGCGCTGATCTTTATCGCCTGTATGGTAACGGCGGTGGGGCTGACCTGTGCCTGTGCCGAATTTTTTGCGCAATATCTGCCGTTTTCCTATAAAACGCTGGTGTTTATTCTGGGCCTGTTCTCGATGGTGGTCTCTAACCTGGGCCTGAGTCATTTGATTCAGATCTCCATTCCGGTGCTCACTGCCATCTATCCGCCGTGCATCGTACTGGTTGTGCTCAGCTTTACCCTGAGCTGGTGGAACAAAAGCGCCCGCATTATTGCGCCGGTTATGCTTGTTAGCCTGGTATTTGGTATCATCGACGCGATTAAAACCACCGGCTTTAAAGATGTGCTGCCTGCCGTTAGCCAACACCTGCCGCTGGCCGAGCAGGGGCTTGCCTGGCTGCCGCCTTCGCTGGTTATGCTGATCGTTACGGCATTAGCCGACCGCATGATGGGGCAAGAGCGGGTCAGGGCGCATCATTAAACCTGATACAATTCGGTCTTAACCACGGGCATGCCCGTGGTTTTTCATTTCCACAGGTAAGATGTCATTATGCAAGAAACCAATAAGCTCAAACGCGGATTGAGCACACGCCATATTCGTTTTATGGCGCTGGGATCGGCGATTGGGACCGGGCTGTTTTACGGTTCTGCCGATGCAATAAAAATGGCCGGGCCGAGCGTGCTGCTGGCCTACGTTATCGGCGGTGCCGTGGCGTACATTATTATGCGTGCGCTGGGCGAAATGTCCGTCAACAATCCGCAGTCCAGCTCTTTCTCGCGTTACGCGCAGGATTATCTTGGCCCGATGGCGGGCTACATCACCGGCTGGACCTACTGCTTTGAAATCCTGATAGTTGCGATTGCCGACGTTACCGCGTTCGGTATCTATATGGGCGTCTGGTTCCCCGACGTGCCGCACTGGATTTGGGTTCTGAGCGTGGTGCTGGTGATCGGCGCCGTTAACCTGATGAGCGTCAAAGTCTTTGGCGAGGTGGAGTTCTGGTTCTCTTTCTTCAAGGTCGCCACCATTATCATTATGATCGCAGCGGGCCTGGGCAT
Organism: Pantoea sp. FN0302; assembly: GCF_050113775.1. Lineage (NCBI taxonomy): Bacteria > Pseudomonadati > Pseudomonadota > Gammaproteobacteria > Enterobacterales > Erwiniaceae > Pantoea > Pantoea sp. FN0302. The sequence continues at coordinate 2,094,234 of NZ_JBNJSM010000001.1, read as the reverse complement.
GATTATCTGGGGGATCGGCAACGGCGGCCAGCCAACCGGCATCCATAATCTGTGGACCAATGGCGGTTTCTTTGCGCACGGCATTGTTGGCATGCTGCTGTCGCTGCAGATGGTGATGTTTGCCTATGGCGGCATTGAAATTATCGGTATCACCGCCGGTGAAGCGGAAGATCCGCAAAAATCGATTCCGCGTGCCATTAATTCGGTGCCCTGGCGTATTCTGGTTTTTTACGTGGGTACGCTGTTTGTGATTATGTCGATCTATCCGTGGAACCAGGTTGGCACGCAGGGCAGCCCCTTTGTTTTGACTTTCCAGCATCTGGGCATTGCGGCTGCGGCCTCTATTCTGAACTTTGTGGTGCTGACCGCCTCGCTCTCGGCGATTAACAGCGATGTATTTGGAGTAGGGCGCATGCTGCACGGTATGGCGCAGCAGGGCCATGCGCCAAAGATGTTCATGAAAGTCTCCGATCGCGGCATTCCGTGGGTAACGGTTGTAGTGATGATGCTGGCGATGTTGATTGCGGTTTATCTGAACTACCTGATGCCGGAAAAAGTGTTCCTGGTTATCGCCTCGCTGGCCACCTTCGCCACCGTTTGGGTATGGATTATGATCCTCTGTTCGCAGATCGCTTTCCGCCGTACGTTGAGTAAGCAGCAGGCGCAGGCGCTGAAGTTCGCGCTGCCGGGCGGCAGCTATACCGCCATTTTCGGCGTGCTGTTCCTGGTGTTCATTATCGGTTTAATCGGTTATTTCCCGGATACCCGCATTTCGCTCTATGTCGGTGCGATCTGGATTGTGCTGTTGCTGGCGGGCTATAAGCTGGTGCGTAAGAAGTCAGCATGATAAAAAAAGCCGCAGCGATGCGGCTTTTTTTATGGGTATAGTAATTAATGCCTTTCTGGTTATTAACCGCCCTGAATGAAGTCTGTATTTCAGGGCCAGATATAAACAGAGTTGGGTGGCTGACTAAAGGTGAGGCTTATTCTCTGCGTTAGCGGCAAAAGCACGCCAGTCATAACCGGTCGGCGTTTGATGGACGCGCAGACCAAAGGCTGGCAGCACCGCATAGATATAGTCAAAAATATCAGCCTGAATACGCTCATACTCCAGCCATACCGTGGTATTGGTAAAAACATAAATTTCCAGCGGCAGTCCATCGGTACCGGGTGCCAGTTGTCGCACCATCAGGGTCATGTTTTGATGGATCTGCGGATGACTTTTCAGCCAGGCCTCCAGCCAGGCGCGGAAAGTACCGATATTAGTCAGATGGCGTCCATTTAACGGTATGTTTAAATCGCTGCTTAAATGCGCATTATGCTGTTCGATCTCAACCATTTTCTGTTTGATATAAGGCGTTAATAGCTGCGCATGCTGTAGCTGTTCCAACTCATCCTTGTTCAGAAAGTGAATGCTGGTGGTATCGATATTGATGCTGCGCTTGATCCGGCGTCCGCCTGATTCCGACATACCACGCCAGTTTTTAAACGAGTCGGCAATCAGCGCATAGGTGGGAATAGTGGTGATGGTGTTATCCCAGTTGCGCACTTTTACCGTTGTCAGCCCAATATCGATTACGGCACCATCTGCGCCATATTTAGGCATATCCAGCCAGTCGTTCAGCTTTAACATGTCGTTTGCCGACAGCTGAATACCCGCCACCAGACCCAGAATCGGATCTTTAAACACCAGCATCAGCACGGCGGTCATCGCGCCCAGGCCGGTAATCAGCACCAGCGGCGATTTACCCATCAGCACTGAAATAATCATGATGGCAAACAGGATAGCTGCCACCAGCTTGATACTCTGAAAAATACCGCGCAGCGGCAGCTGTCGGGCAAGCGTGCTGTTAGCTGATAGCTCCAGCAGAATGTCTAACAGCGAAAACAGCATCAACAGTAAAAAGAGCATCATCCAGACCTGAGAAAACACCAGCAGAACGGCGTGCAGCGGCTCACTGTTGGACAAAAACAGGTCGATCTGGATATTGAGCAGAACGCCCTGCAGCAATAGGGCAAAGCGGTTAAAAAGGTGATTATCGATTAATGATTTCGCCCATTGCTGGCTTGAGGCGTAGGCGCGACGTTTTAACATCGGCAATACGGCACGGTGAAGCAGCCAGTGAGCGAGCAGCGAGATCAGTAATACGATAGCAATAACTATCGCTAAAGAGAGCGGCGTGGCGTAAGGCACATCAAAATGATGAAGCCAAAAAAGAATTTGGTGTTGCATATTATCTCCCTGAGAATAGTGCTCTTCCTGTTGAAATAAGAATTCCGCAACTGCCCTGCGGAACAGGCCCGGCCTGCAGGAACCAACATAACGGCCAGGCTGAGAAAAAGCTACAGCTGCTGTGCGGCAGCGCGTGCCATTAATTGTGGATAAAATTGCCAGAAAAAAGTTTCAAGCGCCGCGTAATTATTAAAAAAATCCTGCCAGGAATCGGCCAGCGCCGCCAGACGCGGACGCCGTGCTGCCATTCCGCATAAAACCTGTTGCAGGTAATCGGCTTCGGCGTAGCGTTCCATCCAGCGTTCACGCCACAGATAGCCGTTAAGCCGCTGAAAACCTTCTGGCAACTGCGGCAACATCGGCTCGATTTGCGCCTGAGCGCGCGCCAGAAACAGCGGCAGCGACACCTCTGGCTCAATGCGATCCCAGTGACGTGATAAAAAATGATCCCACACCACATCCAGCGTAACAGGCGCAACCCGACGCGTTTCGGGACGAAACAGCCGTTTGGCGCTCAGGACTTCGGGTAAGGAGTCGGTAAGGGCATCAAGGCGACGGTGTAGCGCGATGCCGGCGGCGATATCGGCAGGCCACTGTAGGTGCGGATTGCCGCGTACATAGTCCGCCATCAGGTTGCCTGTCAGCGAGCTGTTGGCAAGCCGGGCTAAATGGAGATGAGCAAGAAAGTTCATCCTGGCATTATACGCTAACAGAATGGTTACCGGGTAACAGTTCAGAATTTCCCGCTTTTCCGCTAGACTATGCCGCCTGTTTGTTAGCCGTAAGACATTGAGCATGCGCGTCGCTGATTTTTCTTTTGAATTACCTGAATCATTAATTGCCCACTATCCGCAGCCTCAGCGTAGCGGATGCCGACTGCTGTCGCTGAACGGTCCTGATGGCGCTTTAAGCCACGGCGTGTTCACCGATGTGCTGGATAAGCTTAACCCCGGCGATCTGCTGGTGTTCAATAACACCCGCGTCATCCCGGCGCGTGTCTATGGGCGTAAAGCCAGCGGCGGTAAGATTGAAATGCTGGTAGAACGCATGCTGGATGACAAGCGTGTGCTGGCGCACGTCCGCGCCTCTAAAGCGCCGAAGCCGGGCGCAGAGCTGCTGTTTGGCGATGATGAAAGCGTGCGGGCAACAATGGTTGCGCGTCATGATGCGCTGTTCGAAATTCAATTTGATGATGAACGCGACGTACTGGGCATTCTCAACGCTATCGGTCACATGCCGCTGCCGCCCTATATCGATCGTCCAGATGAAGAGGCTGACCGCGAGCTTTATCAAACGGTTTACAGCCAGAAGCCGGGCGCAGTGGCCGCGCCGACCGCTGGTCTGCACTTCGACGAGCCGCTGCTGGCCGCGCTGCGGGAAAAAGGCGTTGAGATGGCATTTGTGACGCTGCACGTGGGCGCGGGAACCTTCCAGCCGGTGCGCGTGGACAGCATTGAAGATCACATCATGCATTCCGAGTATGCTGAAGTGCCGCAGGAGGTTGTGGATGCGGTGTTAGCCTGTAAGGCGCGCGGCAACCGGGTGGTCGCTGTGGGCACCACCTCGGTGCGCTCGCTGGAGAGCGCGGCGCAGGCGGCACAGGATGCGCTGATTGCGCCGTTCTTCGACGATACCCAAATCTTTATCTATCCCGGCTATCGCTATCAGATTATTGATGCGCTGATCACCAATTTCCATCTGCCGGAATCCACGCTGATTATGCTGGTTTCCGCGTTTGCTGGTTATCGCCACACCATGAACGCCTATCGCGAGGCAGTAGCTGAGCAATATCGCTTTTTCAGCTACGGCGATGCGATGTTTATTACCCGCAATCCCCAGGCGCCGGAGGAAAAAGTCGGCGGCTGATTAACCGACGCCGCAGCTGCGGCGTCGTGATATTAACCATGCATCAGACTGTTTCTCTGATGGAGGCAACGTGAAGTTTGAATTAGATAAAAAAGATGGCCGCGCGCGTCGTGGTCGTCTGGTTTTTGATCGTGGCGTCGTAGAAACCCCGGCCTTTATGCCGGTGGGCACCTACGGCACGGTAAAAGGCATGACGCCGGAAGAAGTCAAAGAGACCGGCGCGCAAATCCTGCTGGGCAATACGTTCCACCTTTGGCTGCGTCCGGGGCAGGAGATTATGAAGCTGCATGGCGATCTGCATGATTTTATGCAGTGGCAGGGGCCGATTCTCACCGACTCCGGCGGTTTTCAGGTCTTCAGCCTTGGTGACATTCGTAAAATCACCGAAGCGGGCGTCCATTTTCGCAATCCGATTAACGGCGATGCGATCTTCCTCGATCCTGAGAAATCGATGGAGATCCAGTACGATCTCGGTTCCGATATCGTGATGATCTTTGATGAGTGCACGCCTTACCCGGCGGACTGGGATTATGCCAAACGCTCGATGGAAATGTCGCTGCGCTGGGCGCAACGCAGTCGTGATCACTTCGATAAGCTGGGCAACAAGAATGCGCTGTTCGGCATTATTCAGGGCAGCGTTTACGAAGATTTACGTGATGTCTCAGTCAAAGGACTGGTGGAGATCGGCTTTGATGGTTACGCTGTGGGCGGCCTGGCGGTCGGTGAGCCGAAGGAAGATATGCACCGTATTCTGGAGCATGTCTGCCCGCAGATCCCGGAAGATAAGCCACGTTATTTAATGGGCGTTGGCAAGCCGGAAGACCTGGTTGAAGGCGTACGTCGCGGTATCGATATGTTCGATTGCGTCATGCCGACGCGTAACGCGCGTAACGGTCACCTGTTTGTCACCGACGGCGTGGTTAAAATCCGTAATGCCAAACATAAAGATGATACGTCGCCGCTGGATGCAGAGTGTGATTGCTACACCTGTCGCAATTACAGTCGCGCCTACTTGCATCATCTTGATCGTTGTAACGAAATACTCGGTGCGCGTCTGAATACCATTCATAACCTGCGTTATTACCAGCGCCTGATGGCGGGTTTACGCCAGGCTATTGAAGAAGGTAAATTAGAGTGCTTCGTCAGTGAATTCTATACGCGGACGGGCAAAGCGGTTCCGCCATTAAACGCTTGATAATTAAACAATGAGGGAAAGTTGATGAGTTTTTTCATTTCTGACGCAGTGGCAGCAGCAGGCGCACCGTCGCAGGGAAGCCCCTACACGATGGTTGTGATGTTGGCGGTTTTTGGCCTGATTTTCTATTTTATGATCCTGCGTCCGCAGCAAAAACGTGCCAAAGAGCATAAAAAACTGATGGACTCGATCGGCAAAGGCGATGAGGTATTGACTACCGGTGGTCTGGTGGGTCGCGTGACCAAAGTGGCCGACAACGGCTACATTGCTATCGCACTCAACGATAACAACGAAGTAGTTATCAAACGTGATTTCGTGGCTGCCGTCCTGCCGAAAGGTACTATGAAGGCGCTGTAATTCTTTGTTTTCCCTAAGGGAACTGCCGTGTTAAACCGTTATCCTTTGTGGAAATACATTATGCTGATCGTGGTGCTTGCCGTCGGTCTGCTGTATGCACTTCCCAACCTTTATGGAGAGGATCCGGCTGTTCAAATCACTGGCGCGCGCGGAAGCGCCGCCAGTGAGCAAACGCTGGACCAGATCCAAAACGTCTTAAAACAAGAGCATATTCAAAGCAAATCTATTGCGCTGGAGCAGGGCGCTATCCTGGCGCGTTTCTCTACCACAGATGTGCAGCTGCGCGCGCGTGAAGCGCTGATGAAAACGCTGGGCGACGATTACGTCGTCGCACTCAATCTGGCGCCTGCCACGCCGAAATGGCTGGATATGCTGGCAGCGCAGCCGATGAAGCTCGGTCTGGATCTGCGCGGCGGTGTCCACTTCCTGATGGAAGTTGATATGGATACCGCGCTGGGTAAGCTGCAGGAGCAGAATACCGACAGCCTGCGTAGCGATCTGCGTGAGAAAGGCATTGCCTACACCAACGTACGCAAAATCGAAAATTACGGCGTGGAAATCCGCTTCCGTGACGCCGATGCGCGTGACAATGCCGTTAACTATCTTTCAACGCGTCATCGCGATCTGGTGATTAGCAGCCGTGGCGATAACCTGCTGCGTGCGGTAATGAGCGATGAGCGTTTGCGTGAAGCGCGTGAATATGCTGTTCAGCAGAACATTAACATTCTGCGTAACCGTGTTAACCAGCTGGGTGTAGCGGAGCCATTGGTTCAGCGTCAGGGAGCCGATCGCATCGTGGTTGAGCTGCCGGGCATTCAGGATACCGCGCGCGCGAAAGAGATTTTGGGCGCAACGGCAACGCTGGAATTCCGTCTGGTGAATACCGTGGTGGATGCCACTGCAGCGGCTAAAGGCCGTGTACCGGGCGATTCAGAAGTGAAGCAAACGCGCGAAGGCCAGCCGGTTGTGCTGTACAAACGGGTGATCCTCACCGGTGACCACATTACCGATTCCACCTCCAGCACCGACGAATATAATCAGCCGCAGGTTAATATCTCGCTCGATAGCGCGGGCGGCAACATGATGTCGACCTTTACCAAAGATAATATTGGTAAGCCTATGGCGACGCTGTTCGTTGAATATAAAGACAGTGGTAAGAAAGATGCCAACGGCCGCTCTATCCTGGTGAAACAGGAAGAGGTAATTAACGTAGCGAATATTCAGTCACGCCTGGGCAACAGCTTCCGTATTACCGGCATCAACAACCCGAATGAAGCGCGTCAGCTTTCGCTGCTGCTGCGCGCCGGTGCGTTGATTGCGCCGATTCAGATTGTTGAAGAGCGCACCATTGGCCCAACCATGGGGCAGCAGAATATTACCCAGGGTCTGGAAGCCTGTCTGTGGGGCTTGATCGCCTCGATCGTATTTATGGTGGTTTACTATAAAAAGTTCGGCGTCATTGCCACCAGCGCGCTGGTGGCCAACCTGATCCTGATCGTCGGCATTATGTCATTGCTGCCGGGCGCGACCTTAACCATGCCGGGCATTGCCGGTATCGTTCTGACGCTGGCGGTGGCGGTGGATGCTAACGTGCTGATAAACGAGCGTATCAAAGAAGAGCTGAAGAATGGCCGTACCATTCAGCAGGCAATTCATGAGGGCTATAAAGGGGCGTTCTCCAGTATCATTGATGCCAACCTCACCACGCTTATCACCGCGATTATTCTGTATGCGGTTGGCACCGGCTCGATTAAGGGCTTTGCCATCACCACCGCCATTGGTGTGGGAACCTCGATGTTCACTGCCATTGTTGGTACGCGTGCCATCGTTAACCTGTTGTATGGCGGCAAACGCATCAACAAGCTGTCTATCTGAGGAGTAGGTTGTGGCACAGGAATATAGTGTTGAACAATTAAACTACGGCCGTAAAGTTCATGACTTTATGCGCTGGGATAAGCTGGCCTTTACCCTGTCAGGGTTGCTGCTGATCGCATCAGTGATCATCATGGGCGTACGCGGGTTTAACTGGGGACTCGATTTTACCGGCGGTACGGTAATTGAAATTTCTCTGGAAAAACCTGCCGAGCTGGATACGTTGCGCGGCGCTCTGGAGAAATCAGGCTTTGTTGAGCCGCAGGTGCAGAATTTCGGCAGCAGTCGTGACGTAATGGTCCGTCTGTCGCCGAATGCCGGCAACGCAGGGCAGGCGCTGGGCAATAAGGTGGTCTCGGTAATCAACGAGGCTGCCGGCCAGAATGCGACCGTTAAGCGTATTGAGTTTGTTGGCCCCAGCGTCGGCAGCGATCTGGCGCAGGCGGGCGGTATGGCGCTGTTGATGGCGCTGATCGCTATCCTGATCTATGTGGGCTTTCGCTTCGAGTGGCGTCTGGCGCTTGGTGCCGTGCTGGCGCTGGCGCATGACGTCATTATTACGCTCGGTATCCTGGCGCTGTTCCATATTGAGATCGATTTAACCATCGTCGCCTCGCTGATGTCGGTTATCGGTTACTCACTGAACGACAGTATCGTGGTTTCCGACCGTATTCGTGAAAACTTCCGTAAGATCCGTCGCGGAACGCCTTATGAAATCGTGAACGTTTCGCTGACGCAGACGCTGAGTCGTACCATTATGACCTCAGCAACCACGCTGGTGGTGGTGCTGATGCTGTTTATTTTCGGCGGCGCGCTGCTGGAAGGGTTCTCGCTGACGATGCTGATCGGCGTTTCCATCGGTACGGTTTCTTCTATCTACGTTGCTTCCGCGCTGGCGCTGAAGCTGGGCATGAAGCGTGAACATATGCTTCAGCAGAAAGTAGAAAAAGAGGGCGCTGACCAGCCTTCCATTCTGCCGTAAGGCAACGGTGGTAAGCTAAATAAAAGGCCGCGTAAGCGGCCTTTTTCATTTCCGCAAAGCGCGGCCTAATCCCTTTAACCTGTTGTTTGCGCCGCTCAGTTTAACGGCTCAATATTCTGTACCCGTACATATCCTAACTGCTGCGGCGACAGGCCGCTCAGGCGCAGCGGAACCGGCTGTCCGGCTTTAGGCAGCAGAGTATTACGTACCTCAATGGTTTGCGACAGCGCACCGGCGCTGAGAGGTTTGCCGGTGGCGCTATCCAGTTCTCCCCATTCGACCTGCATTCTCAGGTTTTGCAAAGGGCGATCGTCTGCCGAACGCAGCGTAAGCAAGGCGCGGGTGCCGCTCGCCTCTGGTTCAATGCGCGTCAGCGTTAACATCAGTGGCCCCGCCTGGCTTTTTAGCTCAACGCGCGTATTCGCCGCTGGCAGCAGCCATGCGCCCTGGCTGGAGTGGCTGTTTAACTGGTTTTGCTGTTCCAGCGCGCTGGCCTGGCGCGTCAGCTGATTAACCTGCTGATTAAGCTGTTTCACCTCGCTCTGTAGCGCCTGATTTTTTGCCGGAGAAGGAGCAGCGCAGCCGTTAAGCAGCGCTGCGGTCAATAACGGCAGCAGAAAAAGACCCTTTTTCATTTTCACTCTCCTTTTAACGCTTTTACTTACAAGCTTAGGTGAAAGCGTACGGGAGGGCGAAAAAGCGCACGGGCCGCACAGAAAAATGCGTCGTCAGCCCGCCGAGGCTTTGGTTGTCAGGGGCTTCGGGGTACACTAAGGTTTCATTTCGTGAAGAATCAGGATATGTCATGCATTGCCCATTCTGTTCCGCCGTGGATACCAAAGTAATTGATTCTCGTCTGGTTGGTGAAGGCACCTCTGTGCGCCGCCGCCGTCAATGCCTGGACTGCCATGAGCGTTTTACCACCTTTGAGGTGGCGGAACTGGTGATGCCACGCGTGATTAAAAGCAACGATGTCCGCGAGCCGTTTAATGAGGATAAGTTGCGCAGCGGCATGGTTAAAGCGCTGGAAAAGCGCCCGGTTAGCTCTGATGCCGTTGAAAACGCCATTAGTCATATCAAAACTCAGCTGCGCGCTACAGGCGAACGCGAAATTCCCAGCAAAATGATCGGCAACCTGGTGATGGATGAGCTGAAAAAACTCGATAAAGTTGCCTATATTCGTTTTGCATCCGTCTATCGCAGCTTTGAAGATATTCGTGAATTTGGCGAAGAGATCGCCCGTTTACAGGATTAAGCTATGCGCGATGAAGAGTATATGGCGCGCGCGCTGGAACTGGCGCGGCGCGGTCGTTTTACCACTACGCCGAATCCCAACGTTGGCTGCGTTATCGTACGCGATGGCGTTATCGTGGGCGAGGGCTGGCATCAGCGCGCCGGTGAGCCGCACGCGGAAGTGCATGCATTGCGGATGGCAGGCGAGCAGGCCAGGGGCGCGACCGCTTACGTTACCCTGGAACCCTGTAGCCATCACGGTCGTACGCCGCCGTGCTGTGAAGCGCTGATTGCCGCTGGCGTCAGCCGGGTGGTTGCGGCGATGCAGGATCCTAACCCGGAAGTGGCTGGACGCGGGCTTTATCGTCTGCAGCAGGCAGGGATCGACGTCAGTCACGGGCTGATGATGGCGGAAGCTGAAGCGCTGAACCGTGGTTTTTTAAAACGCATGCGCACCGGCTTTCCCTTCGTTCAGCTAAAACTGGGCGCATCGCTGGATGGTCGTACGGCGATGGCCAGCGGCGAAAGCCAGTGGATAACCTCGCCCGAAGCGCGGCGTGATGTGCAGCGCCTGCGCGCGCTCAGTTCTGCCATTCTTAGCAGCAGTGCGACCGTGCTGGCTGACGATCCGGCGCTGACGGTTCGCTGGGAGGAACTGGGTGCCGCCACGCAGGCACACTACCCGCAGGAAAATTTACGCCAGCCGGTACGGGTGATTATTGACAGCCAGAACCGGGTAACGCCGCAGCATCGCCTGCTGCATCAGCCGGGTGAAACCTGGCTGGCGCGCCTGCAGGCAGATGAGCAGCAAAGCTGGCCGCAGGCGGTGCAGCAGTTGCGAGTTCCGCCGCGTGATAACCGGCTCGATCTGGTTTCGCTGATGATGCTGCTGGGTAAACAGCAGATCAATCAGGTGTGGGTCGAAGCGGGCGCTCAACTGGCGGGTGCGCTGCTGGAAGCGGGCGTGGTGGATGAGCTAATTGTTTATATGGCGCCGAAGCTGCTGGGCGATAGCGCCCGTGGATTGTGCGCTTTACCCGGCCTGAGCGAGCTGCGTGACGCGCCGCTGTTCAGCTTCAGCGATGTGCGTCAGGTAGGCCCGGATCTGCGCCTGACGCTCAGGCCGGTTTAACGCCCTGCGGAAAAGCGGAAGCAGAGTGCGAAAGAGTGTGGTAGAATCCGCCCCCCTGCGGGGCCAATAAGAACCCTGAAAGGAAAATTATGAAAATTATCGAAGCTGCTGTTGCTACGCCAGAAGCGAAAGTCGCGATTATCATTGCGCGTTTCAACAACTTCATCAATGAGAGCCTGCTGGATGGCGCGATTGATGCGTTAAAGCGCATTGGTCAGGTGAATGATGAAAACATCACCGTTATCTGGGTGCCGGGCGCCTATGAATTACCTATGACGGCTCGCGCCGTTGCCAATGCCGGAAAACATGATGCGGTTATTGCCCTGGGCACCGTAATCCGTGGCGGCACTGCGCACTTCGAATATGTTGCCGGTGAGGCCAGCTCAGGTCTTGCCAGCGTCGCTATGAACAGCGACATCCCGGTCGCCTTTGGCGTCCTGACCACTGAAAATATCGAGCAGGCTATTGAACGCGCTGGTACCAAAGCGGGCAATAAAGGTGCGGAAGCTGCACTGACCGCGCTCGAAATGATTAACGTATTGAAAGCCATTAAAGCCTGATTTTTGTAAGGGGATTTTTGTGAAACCTGCTGCTCGTCGCCGCGCCCGTGAGTGTGCTGTCCAGGCGCTTTATTCCTGGCAGTTGTCCAATAATGACATTGCTGATATTGAATATCAGTTTCTCGCGGAACAGGATGTCAAAGATGTTGATATCAACTATTTCCGCGAGCTGCTGGCTGGCGTTGCGACCAACAGCGCATACCTTGACGGTTTGATGAAGCCTTACCTGTCACGCCAGCTGGAAGAGCTGGGTCAGGTAGAAAAAGCCATTCTGCGCGTCTCTCTGTATGAACTGAGCAAACGCAGCGATGTGCCCTATAAAGTGGCTATCAACGAAGGTATCGAGCTGGCGAAAGTGTTTGGCGCTGAAGACAGTCATAAATTTGTTAACGGCGTGCTGGATAAAGCCGCTCCGCAAATCCGCCCCAACAAAAAATAAGCAATCGAGGCCGGATTCTTTCCGGCCTTTTCTATTCAGGTTCAGCGGAACTTCATTATGTCATGTGGCGAATTTGAACTGATCGCGCGTTATTTTAATCGCGTGACAAGCTCACGTCGCGATGTGGAAAAAGGCATCGGCGACGACTGCGCGTTACTGAACGTGCCGGAAAAGCAAACCCTGGCCATCAGTACCGACACGCTGGTAGAAGGCATCCACTTTCTGCGCGATATCCATCCTGCCGATCTCGGTTATAAGGCGCTGGCGGTTAATCTGAGCGATCTCGCCGCCATGGGTGCCGATCCTGCCTGGCTGACGCTGGCGCTGACGCTGCCGGATGTGGACGAAGCCTGGCTGAAAGCGTTCAGCGACAGCCTGTTTGAACTGCTGGATTACTACGATATGCAGTTGATCGGCGGCGATACCACGCGCGGTCCACGTAGCCTGACGCTGGGTATTCACGGTCTGGTGCCTGCGGGGCGCGCTTTGCGCCGCAGCGGTGCACGTCCCGGCGACTGGATTTACGTTACTGGCTCGCTGGGCGACAGCGCAGCAGGTCTGGCGCTGTTGCAGCATCGCGTGCGTATTACCGATCCTGCGGTCCATGAGGCGCTGATAAAGCGCCACCTGCGTCCCATGCCGCGTATTTTACAGGGGCAGGCGCTGCGTAATCTTGCCAGTGCGGCCATTGATATTTCTGATGGGTTGATCTCCGATTTAGGGCATATCCTCAAGGCCAGCGAGTGCGGCGCACGGGTAAATATCGACGCTCTGCCGTTATCTTCCGTGCTGCGCGATCATTTCGAACCGGAGCAGGTGCTGCGCTGGGCGTTAAGCGGCGGTGAGGATTACGAGCTCTGCTTTACCGTGCCTGAAATCAACCGTGGCGCGCTGGACGTAGCGTTGGGTAAGCTGGGCGTGCCCTATACCTGTATCGGCCAGCTGGCACCGGAATCAGAAGGGTTGGTGTTGTTACAGGATGGCAAACCAGCCATGCTGAAATTGAAAGGATTCGATCATTTTGACGCGCGATAAAGATCTGGCGAAAAGTCGCCTGCGCCTGAGCAATCCGTGGCACCTGATGGCAACCGGTTTCGGTAGTGGCCTGTTCCCGTGGGGGCCGGGCACCATGGGATCGCTGGCGGCGCTGCCATTCTGGTGGCTGATGACCTTTTTACCGCAGGATATCTATTCGCTGCTGGTGATGTTCGGCATCTGTATCGGCGTTTATCTCTGTCACCGTACCGCCAAAGATATGGGCGTTCATGACCACGGCAGCATCGTCTGGGATGAGTTTATCGGTATGTGGATTACGCTGATGGCCATCCCAGTCAATAGCTGGCAATGGGTGCTGGCTGGCTTTGTGACTTTCCGCGTGCTGGATATATGGAAGCCCTGGCCGATCCGCTGGTTCGATCGCAACGTGCATGGCGGGATGGGGATTATGGTGGACGATGTGATTGCCGGGATCCTCTCGGCCGCGCTGCTGTGGTTTATTGGGCATCACTGGCCGCTGTAACGGCTGAAGCGTTGCCCGACCCGAACAACACCTTTATCGCAAAAGTAGCAGGTAAAGGAGCGCTGTACAGAGAGCGTGGGGAAGCATACAGCCGAACAATGTAGCGCCGGTCAGCGGTTTACGCAGCTCCGGCGCTAAACAGCGTTACTGGGCCAGCCACTCAGCGATCTGCTGCTGAATTCCTTCAGCGTCCAGCTGATAGTCGTGTCGGATCTCATCCTGGGTGCCCTGCGGGATAAACTCATCCGGCAGACCGATATTCAATACCGGCACCGCAACACGCTTCGCCATCAGCAGTTCATTAACGCCGCTACCTGCGCCGCCTTTAATCGCGCCTTCCTCCAGCGTCACCAGCGATTCATGGCTGGCCGCCAGTTCCAGTATCAGCGCCTCATCCAGTGGTTTAACGAAACGCATATCCACCAGCGTGGCGTTCAGCGCGTCGGCTGTTGCCTGTGCTTCCGGCAGCAGCGTGCCGAAGTTGAGGATCGCCAGCTTTTCACCGCGACGTTTTACTACGCCTTTGCCCAGCGGCAGTGAGACCAGCGGCTGCATAGGCGCGCCGGTGCCGGTGCCGCGCGGATAACGCACTGCGCTTGGCCCGGCCTGATAGTGATAGCCGGTATAGAGCATTTGACGGCATTCGTTTTCGTCGCTGGGCGTCATGATCACCATGCCGGGAATGGTACGCAGGAAAGCGAGATCGAACGCGCCCTGGTGCGTTTGTCCATCCGCGCCGACAATACCGCCGCGATCGATAGCGAACAGTACAGGCAGCTGCTGAATTGCCACGTCATGAATCAGCTGATCGTAAGCGCGCTGCAGGAAAGTGGAGTAGATTGCCACCACCGGCTTGTAGCCGCCGATAGCCAGTCCGGCAGCAAAGGTCACCGCATGCTGCTCGGCAATTGCTACGTCGAAATATTGGCCCGGATACTGGCGTGAAAAGCCCACCATACCAGAGCCTTCACGCATCGCTGGCGTAATCGCCATCAGCTTGTTGTCGTCTGCTGCGGTTTCGCACAGCCAGTCGCCGAAAATCGCGGAGTAGGTGGGTAAACCGCCAGAACTTTTAGGCAGCGCGCCGCTGGCCGGATCGAATTTAGGCACGGCATGCCAGGCGATAGGATCGTTCTCCGCCGGCGCGTAGCCTTTGCCTTTTTTCGTCATGATATGCAGAAACTGCGGACCTTTCAGATCGCGCATATTGCTGAGGGTATGCACCAGCATCAGTACATCGTGACCATCAACCGGGCCGATATAGTTGAAGCCCAGTTCCTCAAACAGCGTTCCAGGCACCACCATACCTTTAAGATGTTCTTCGGTACGTTTAACCAGCTCTTTAATCGGCGGCAGGCCGGTTAGCACCTTTTTGCCGCCTTCACGCAGGCGTGCATAGGTTTTACCAGAGAGGATTTGCGCCAGGCGATTATTAAGCGCGCCAACGTTTTCTGAAATCGACATTTCGTTATCGTTCAGAATCACCAGCAGGTCCGCTTTGATATCACCGGCATGGTTCATCGCCTCAAAGGCCATCCCGGCGGTGATAGCGCCGTCGCCAATAATACAGGCGGTACGACGGCCCTGGCCCTCTTTGCCTGCGGCCACCGCCATACCAAGACCGGCGCTGATTGAGGTAGAGGAGTGTCCCACGCTCAGCACGTCATATTCGCTTTCTGCCCGCCAGGGGAATGGATGCAGGCCATTTTTTTGGCGAATGGTGCCGATGCGGTCGCGGCGTCCAGTCAGAATTTTATGCGGGTAGGCCTGATGACCGACATCCCACACCAAATGATCGAACGGCGTGTTATAGACGTAGTGAAGCGCGACGGTCAGTTCAACCACCCCGAGGCCCGAAGCAAAATGGCCGCTGGAGCGGCTGACGCTGTCCAGCAGGTACTGACGTAGTTCATCGCACAGTGCCGGCAACTTCTCTTTCGGCAGTTTACGCAGTTCTTGCACGGTATCGGCAAGCGCCAGCGTCGGGTATTTTGCAGTATCAAAACTCATCAGAGACTCATTGTGGAAGTTATTTATCGCGTTCGATAATGAAGCCTGCCAGCGCATGTAAGGCGGAGGTGTCCAGAGAAAGTGCGGCCAGCTGATCCAGCGCGCCGAGCGCTTCCTGATAGAGGTCCTGCGCTTTCTGGCGGGCATCGTCCAGCCCCATCAGAGCCGGATAGGTGCTTTTGCCAAGTTGCTGATCGGCACCCTGCTGTTTGCCCGTTACTGCGGTATCGCCCACCACATCCAGAATGTCATCCTGAACCTGAAAGGCGAGCCCGATCGCATTGGCATAACGATCGAGCAGCGGCAGGGCTGCACGCCCGCGTTCGCCAGCGCTCAGCGCGCCAAGACGAACGGCAGCGCGAATTAACGCACCGGTTTTATGACGATGAATTTTTTCCAGCGTCGCTAAATCGATCTGCTGACCTTCCGCCGCCAGATCCAATGCCTGACCGCCGCACATGCCTGCCACGCCGCTGGCCTGCGCCAGCTCAGAAATCATGGCGATGCGGTCCTGCGGTTGAACGCCATGCATCGGCGCATCGGCAAGGATCGAAAAGGCCAGCGTTTGCAGCGCATCGCCCGCTAAAATAGCGGTATCCTCGCCAAATTTAATATGGCAGGTTGGCTGTCCACGGCGCAGGCTATCGTCATCCATAGCCGGAAGATCGTCATGAATCAATGAGTAGGCGTGAATGCATTCAACGGCGGCGGCGGGCGCGTCCAGGGTATCCGTGTCGGCCTGTAACATATCGCCGACCACATATACTAAAAACGGACGCAGCCGTTTACCGCCTAATAATGCCCCATATTGCATGGCATTAACCAGAGGAGAACTCTGAAAGGGCAGGGGAGCAATAAAACGCGACAGCGCAAGGTTCACCCGCTGATGGTAGTGGGCAAGCAGTTCAGCAAAATCCATTATTCAGCATCCGGCGTAAAAGGCGTCAGGGCGGCATCTTTATCATCGTTAAGCAGGATCTGAACGCGCTGTTCCGCCTGCTGCAGGGTTTTTTGCCCTACTTTTGCCAGCTGTACGCCGCGCTCAAATTCATTCAGCGCCTCTTCCAGCGGTAAATCGCCGCTTTCCAGACGGGTAACTATCTGCTCCAGCTGCTGCAGGGACGTCTCAAAACTAATGGGCTGTTCGGCTTTTTTTGGCATAGTGATTATTGGCTCACAGGTTTTTTATCTATAGCAAGCGGACATGGTAGCCGACTCGAAATGATTAGCAAAATAATGATAGAGCATGACGGTAAAACAGGCAGCTTAAAGACAAAAGTGATATACTGCCGCGCCTCGGAAGCAAAGGACGCAGGTGACTTTGCAATTCATTGATTTTATCAGTTAAGTGCCGCTGTTTTTAGCACTTAATTATCTCAGAGCTGTGCTGCCATGAAGTTTATCATTAAATTATTTCCTGAAATCACCATCAAGAGTCAGTCGGTGCGCTTGCGCTTTATCAAAATCCTTACGGGTAATATTCGTAACGTACTGAAGGATCTTGATGAAACTCTGGCAGTGGTGCGTCACTGGGATCATATTGAAGTACGATCCAAAAATGAAAGCCTGCGTGAAGTTTATGTCGATGAGCTCACGCGCATTCCCGGTATCCATCATGTGCTGGCAGTAGAAGATCGTACATGGACCGATATGCACGATATTTTTGAGCAGACGCTGGCCGTTAACCGCGAACGTCTGGAAGGGAAAACCTTCTGCGTACGCGTTAAGCGTCGGGGACAGCATCCGTTCAGCTCGCAGGATGTGGAGCGCTATGTCGGCGGCGGTCTGAATCAGCATATCGCCAGCGCGCAGGTAAAGCTTTCGCATCCGCAGGTTACGGTCAATCTGGAGATTGAGAACGAGCGCCTGATACTGGTGACCGGCCGCCATGAAGGCCTGGGCGGCTTCCCTATCGGTACGCAGGAGGATGTGCTGTCGCTGATTTCCGGCGGTTTCGACTCCGGCGTTTCCAGCTATATGCTGTTGCGTCGCGGCTGCCGCGTACATTACTGCTTCTTTAACCTTGGCGGCGCGGCGCATGAAATCGGCGTTCGTCAGGTGGCACACTATCTGTGGAATCGTTTTGGTCGCTCGCATCGCGTGCGTTTTGTCGCCATCAATTTCGAGCCGGTGGTGGCGGAGATTCTGGAAAAAGTGGATGACGGCCAGATGGGCGTGGTACTGAAGCGCATGATGGTGCGTGCGGCTTCGCAAATCGCCGAGCGCTACGGCGTGCAGGCGCTGGTGACCGGCGAGGCGCTGGGTCAGGTATCCAGCCAGACGCTGACTAACCTGCGCCTGATTGATAACGCCTCTGATACCCTGATCCTGCGTCCGCTGATTTCGCATGATAAAGAGCACATCATCAATCTCGCGCGCCAGATCGGCACGGAAGACTTTGCCCGTACCATGCCGGAATATTGCGGTGTGATCTCGAAAAGCCCAACGGTCAAAGCGGTGAAGAGCAAGATCGAAGCGGAAGAAGCGAATTTCGATTTCAGCGTGCTGGAGCGTGCGGTGCAGGAAGCGACCAACGTTGATATTCGTACCATCGCAGAACAGTCACAGGAAGAGGTGGTGGAAGTAGAAACCGTTGCTTCTGTTTCAGCGAACGAAGCGCTGCTGGATATTCGCTCGCTGGATGAGCAGGAATCTAAGCCGCTGAAGGTGGAAGGGATGGATGTGACATCGCTGCCGTTCTTCAAACTGGCCACCCATTTTGGCGATCTTGACCAGAGCAAAACCTGGCTTTTGTACTGCGATCGCGGCGTGATGAGCCGTTTGCAGGCGCTCTATCTGTATGAGCAGGGCTTTAAGAACGTGAAGGTGTATCGTCCTTAAGCCAGTAGTGAGGCCAGCCGTCCGGCTGGCCTTAAAGCTTAAAACGGGTCGCGATAATCGTAAATCCCCGCCGCCATCACCAGCTGTTCCCCCACTTCCCGTGCTTTCTCTTTTCCTGCCAGCAGATCGATCAGCTTCAGGGCAAAATCTATCGCCGTGCCTGGCCCCTGGCTGGTCAGTAAGTTAACGCGGGGATCCCAAACCACGCGTTTTTCCACCCATTTTTCCGCCGGGATAGTCTCTTTTAATCCAGGAAAACCGGTCATATTCCCCAGTGGAAAGAGATCGTGCGGCACCAGTACCGTGCCAGCTGCGGCGCAAATGGCGGCAACAATGCGTCCGGAAAGATGAAACTGGCGCACCGTCTCCACCAGCAGCGGACTATCGCGGAAGGCCTCCGCGCCCTTCAGGCCGCCCGGCAGCATGATAGCCGCAAAATCGTTGTCTGCAACCTCGACCAGCGGCGCATCCGCCAGCAGTCGCACGCCACGTGAACAGACAATTTCGCAACTGCCATCGCCGTTGACGCTGGCGGTGGTGACATGAATTCCACCGCGCACCAGCAGGTCGATAGTGGTGACGGCTTCGGTTTCTTCAGTGCCATGTGCCAGGCAGACCAGCACCGATACGTTCGCGTTCATAATCTTGTTCCTTACGCTTGATCAGCTCATATAGCCGGGCATTCTCCGGCACGGCAATCCCCTGCGCCCGCGCGCGCTGCAGCAGATAACCAGTAATATATTCAATCTCAGTGCGACGCTGGGACCGGATATCCTGCAGCATAGAGGAGACATTAAGCGCGGTGCTGGCAATCACGGAATAAATATACTCCTTCAACTGACCGGCGCTGGTATGCAGCCCTTCCCGCGTCATAACCGCCGCAACCTCATCACAGAGCAGGGAAATTTGCTCCGGCCAGGCGATCAGTTCGCCGTTTAAGCAGTCATGGATGGCGCTGAGAGGATTGATAACACAGTTAACGGCCAGCTTCTGCCAGCATGCGGCAGAGACATTATTATGCCAGGCAACATCCGGCAGCGCCTGATGCAGCATTTCAGCCAGATCGCTTAACGCCGCGCTATCAGCGGAGCCCGGTCCAATATGTGTGGTGCCGCTGGCAACGTGCAGGATAACCGTACCGTCATGTTTAGCTGCATGGGTAGTAACGCCACGCAGTAACGGCTGCGTCAGGCTTTTCAGCTCTTCCAGCGTGCCCATACCGTTATGCAGCAGCAATACTGGGCAGTCTGGCGGCAGCAGGCTTTGCAGATTCTTTACCGCGCCGGAAACTTGCCAGGCTTTAACCGTAACCAGCAGAAGATCGCACTGGCTAAGAAACAGTGGATCGTTGGCAATAAAGGTTTTATTTACCACTGAACCGTCGGTATCAATAACGTTCACCGAACACCAGGGCTGCGGAACCCGTAGCCAGCCCTGTACCTCATGCCCCTGTCGATCGAGCGCCGCCAGCCAGAGCTGACCAAGCGCGCCGCAGCCAAGTACCGTAATTTTCATGCGTCCTCCCGCAGGCGGTTTTCAGAGCCTTACCGGCGAGTTAATTGAGTATAGCTATGCCTAAGGGCTATTTTCCTTGCCATGCACAAGCAGGTATTATGCCTGTCACTTTGGAGTCTGGAGAAAAAAATTATGCCATCTTTCGATATCGTTTCTGAAATCGACATGCAGGAAGTACGAAACGCGGTAGAAAACGCCAACCGTGAGCTGTCAACCCGCTTTGATTTTCGTAATGTCACTGCCAGCATTGAGCTGAATGAAAAAGCGCAGACCATTAAAGTCACCACCGAGTCCGATTTTCAGGTGAAACAGCTGGTGGATATTCTGCGTGAGAAGCTACTTAAACGCGGAATTGAAGGCGCAGCGCTGGAAGTGCCGGAGCAGATCGAGCATAGCGGCAAGAGCTGGAGTCTGGATGCCAAACTCAAGCAGGGTATCGAGACCGATATGGCGAAGAAGATTGTTAAGCTTATCAAGGACAGTAAGATTAAAGTTCAGGCGCAGATTCAGGGAGAAGAGGTGCGCGTAAACGGTAAATCGCGCGACGATCTGCAAAGCGCCATAGCGCTGGTGCGCGGCGGAAACCTGGGCCAGCCGTTCCAGTTTAAAAACTTCCGCGATTAATTAAATGTGATAGCACCGTATCGATAAGCGGGGCGCGTAATGTACTGACAGACATCACCGACGTCTGCGGCACAGGCAGGCCGGGCAGAAGAGTAAAGCGTCCCGCGGCAGGGACGCCGCGGGCCGAGCTGTCAGGGATGACGTTTTTTGCGTCTTTACGATCGGACCGGCCTGCCTGTGCAGGCACCGGCCCTTATTTGAAGGCTGCCCATACTGCCTTTCTGCGCCTCAGACCGCAGTGATGGTATCAGGCCGCGTTGATAGTGCCAGGCCGCGTCATGCGGCCCTGATTGTATCGATGCTGCCAGCGGAGAAGGGCAACGCGTCAGGCGCTGGCAATCAACGCTTCCAGCTCAACCCGGCTGGTCACCTTACTGTCGATTTTAATATAGGCGCTACGCTCTTCCGGCACGATAAACACCGAAGAGACGCCGCGCTGCGCTTTAAGTTTTTGCTCAAGGCGCGGATCGTTAAGCGCATTCTCACTCAGCACGATACGCAGGCTACTGACATAAGGCGGCTCCTGCATGGTACTGCTAAGCAGCAGCCACAGCGTAGCGACAATCGAGCCCAGCAAAAACACCGTTTGCGCATCAAACCGATCGAAAACCCAGCCGCCCATGCTGCCGCCTATCGCCACGCCCAGAAACTGGCTGGTGGAATAAATTCCCATCGCGGTGCCTTTATAACCGGCCGGTGATTCTTTACTGATTAATGAAGGCAGAATGGCTTCCATCAGATTAAAGGCGAGGAAAAAAAGCTGCACGCCAATCACCAGCGTCCAGAAGTGATTTCCTGCTCCCCAAAGTACAATCTCGGCGATAAGGATCAACGCGACACAGCAGATAAAAACCCGCTTCATACGGCGTTTCACTTCGGCATAGATAATAAAAGGCACCACGCCAACAAACGCCACCAGCATGGTGATCAGATAAACCTTCCAGTGCTGCTCAGCCGGGAAACCCGCCAGCTCAAACTGACCGGGCAGAGCAACGAAACTCGACATCAGCAGAATATGCAGGCAGAAAATGCCGATATTCAATTTCAACAGGCGCGGCTGCATCAGCACTTCGCGAATACTGCCTTTCACCATTCCCGATTCGCGGTTCAAAACATGATGCGGCGCGTTAGGCACCACCAGCAATGTAATCACAATACCGCAGCTGGCCAGAATGGCGATCATCCAGAACAGCGCATGCAGGCCGAAGGCATGCGTAATGATCGGACCCAGCACCATCGCAATGGCAAAGGTCACGCCAAAGCTGATGCCGATAAACGCCATCGCTTTGGTGCGGTTCTGCTCACGTGTAAGATCGGAGAGCAACGCCATAACCGCGGCGGCAATCGCCCCGGAGCCCTGCAGGGCGCGACCGAGAATGACTCCCCAAATCGAGGTGGTACTGGCTGCAATCACGCTGCCGAGCACAAAAACCAGCAGGCCGCCGACAATAAGCGGTTTCCGGCCAATACGATCGGAGAGCAGGCCAAATGGTATCTGGAAAATAGCCTGAGCCAGACCATAAATACCAATCGCCAGGCCAATGAGCGCTTCGCTTGCACCCTGTAAAGCCATGCCGTATGTGGTGAGCACCGGTAAAACCATAAACATGCCCAGCATACGCAAAGAAAATACGGTGCCTAAACCCCAGGTTGCGCGCAGCTCAACCGGTGTCATTTTGTTATCGTTCATTGCAACCTCAATATTATTACTGACACTATTTTAAGGAGCAGGGCAGGGCGGGTAAAACGGAAGTTTTTAAGCAGTCGTAACAAAAAGAAAGGGCGCAAGAAGCGCCCTTAGTGATGTAGCTTACGATTAGCGTACGTAAGTCAGCAGGTTTTCTGACACCGGTGCCATAAAGTCAACCGACATCATCACGCTTAGCGCCGTGATAGCGACAATGGAGAACACAAACAGTTTACGAGCCCAAACGCGATCGTTTGACGTTTTATAACCTGAAAGTGCCATTCCCAGCCACCAAACGCTTACTGCCGCCGCAACCACCAGATATTTGTAGCCAGCGTAGCCGCCCAGCGTCAGCATCAGCGTGGCAATCATAAACGCCAGAATGTAGAGCGTAATATGATTTTTTGCCACGGAAATCCCTTTCACCACCGGCAGAACCGGAATATTTGCTGCCTGGTAATCTTTAAAGCGGAAGATAGCAATCGCATAGGAATGCGGCATCTGCCACAGGCTAAAGATCGCCAGCAGGATCAGCGCGCCAGCATCAAACTCGTTAGTCACTGCGCAGTAGCCAATAACCGGCGGCGCAGCGCCGGAAAGACTACCAATCAGCGTACCGTAGACTGATTTACGCTTCATATAGAGGCTGTAAATGCCGACGTATACCACGAAGCCCATGACCGCCAGCCACATGGCCAGCGGGTTTGCTCCGAAATACAGCAACGCAAAGCCAGCAATACCTAATGCGGTTGCATAAACCAGGGTTACTTTCGGAGAGATGAGGCCTTTTACCAGCACTCGATTCTTGGTTCTCTCCATTTTTCTGTCGATGTCGCGGTCGATAAAGTTGTTATAAACACAACCTGATGCGACCACCAGTGAGACACCAACCAGGGCGGTGAGAAACAGGGTGTAATCAATACTGCCTTTCGAAGCCAGCAGAAAACCCCCGATAACAGAAATTAAATTCCCGAAAATAATTCCTGGTTTTGTTACTTGCAGGTATTGCTTAATCATCACGAGCGACTCTTTAGTGGGACATCATCATGTTGTAGTTGAGGTTCCACATGATCCACAGCGAGCCGACGACAACAATCAGAATAATTATGGCGGAGAACACAATCGCCACAAAGTTCCAGCCGCCTTCAGATTTGGTATCAAGGTGCAAGAAGAAGACCAGGTGAACAAGCACCTGAACTACCGCACACACCAGAACCACGCTGAGAATTGTGCCATGCGAAGCGCCGCCATCCATTACCATCCAGAACGGAATAGCCGTCAGGATGACAGAGAGGATGAAGCCAATCATGTACGATTTCACGCTGCCGTGAGATGCGCCATGTTCGTTAACAGAATGACTCATTACATGGCCCCCATCAGATAGACAACGGTAAATACGCAGATCCATACCACGTCGAGGAAGTGCCAGAACAAGCTCAGACACATGATACGCGCGCGGTTGGTGGCATTCAGACCATTTTTAGCAATCTGGAACATCAGAACCAGCATCCAGATCAGACCAGAGGTTACGTGCAGACCGTGCGTACCAACCAGCGTAAAGAAGGCTGACAGGAAGCCGCTGCGATCCGGGCCGAAGCCTTCTGCGATCAGATGATGGAACTCATAGATTTCCATCGCGATAAAGCCAAGTCCGAACAAGAACGTCAGCGCCAGCCAGCGGTTAACCGCGCCTTTTTTGCCGTTGTTCATGCCGATAACGGCCATACCGTAAGTAATGGAGCTCAACAGCAGCAGGGCGGTTTCGACCAGTACGAACGGCAGTTCGAAAATGTCTTTACCTGCCGGACCACCGGCAGTGTTGTTGACCATAACTGCATAGGTCGCAAACAGCGTTGCGAAGATAATGCAGTCGCTCATCAGGTAGATCCAGAAGCCAAAAATCTTATTGGCTCCCGCATCGTGATGCCCATGCTCCGCATGGGCGTCGTGCTGTTTAGACAGTGTTTGTGCCATTATTTCAGACCTGCTTTGCTGATATCTTTGAAGTGCTGATTTTCAATTGCTTCGACCTCTTTGACCGGAACATAGTAATCAACGTCTTCATCGAAGCTTTTAACGATCCAGCTAACAATCATCGCCACGAAGGACAGACCCATCAGCCACCAGATATGCCAGATGGCAGCGAAACCAAAGACCGTTGCGAACAGGGCGATAATCAGGCCCGCGCCGCTGTTTTTCGGCATATGGATCTCTTCATAATGAGCAGGCTGCTTATACGCTTCACCTTTTTCTTTCATTTCCCAGAAGGCATCACGCTCATTGATGTGCGGAACCACTGCGAAGTTATAGAACGGCGGCGGAGAGGAAGTTGACCACTCCAGCGTACGGCCACCCCATGGGTCACCGGTCAGATCGCGGTTCAGGTGACGGTCGCGTACAGAAACCCAGAACATGATCAGCTGAGAGAGGATACCCAGCGCAATCAGGCCAACACCTACGGCAGCAACAACCAGCAGCGTATGGAACTGCGGATCGATATCCTGGCTCAGACGACGGGTCATGCCCATAAAGCCCAGCGCGTACAGCGGCATAAAGGCAACGAAGAAACCGATAATCCAGAACCAGAAAGCGCGTTTACCCCAGGTTTCGTTCAGGGTGAAACCAAATGCTTTCGGGAACCAGTAGGTCACACCGGCCATACAACCGAATACCACACCACCGATAATCACGTTATGGAAGTGCGCGATCAGGAACAGACTGTTGTGCAGCACGAAGTCAGCACCCGGAACCGCCAGCAGAACACCGGTCATACCACCCACAGAGAAGGTGACCAGGAAGCCTACGGTCCACAGCATGGCAGAGTGCATCTGAATGCGGCCCTGGTACATGGTGAACAGCCAGTTAAAGATCTTAACGCCGGTCGGGATGGCGATAATCATCGTCATAATGCCGAAGAAGGCGTTAACGTTCGCACCCGCACCCATAGTGAAGAAGTGGTGCAGCCAAACGATAAAGGACAGAACGGTAATGACCACGGTTGCCCACACCAGCGAGGTATAACCAAACAGGCGCTTTTTCGAGAACGTGGCAACCACTTCTGAGAACACACCGAACACCGGCAGAACCAGAATATAAACTTCCGGATGGCCCCATACCCAGATCAGGTTGACATACATCATCATGTTGCCACCCATATCATTGGTAAAGAAATGGAAGCCCAGATAACGGTCAAGGGTCAACAGCGCCAGCGTCACGGTCAGTACCGGGAACGCAGCGATGATCAGCACGTTAGTACACAGTGATGCCCAGGTGAAAACCGGCATTTTGAACATGGTCATGCCCGGCGCACGCATTTTCAGGATAGTAACGAAGAAGTTAATACCTGTTAATGTCGTACCGATACCGGAAAGCTGCAGACTCCAGATCCAGTAATCTACCCCAACGCCTGGACTGTATTCCGCGCCTGACAGCGGGGGATAGGCCAGCCAACCGGTCTGAGCAAACTCGCCCACGGCCAGAGAGAGGTTAACCAGAATCACGCCGACAGCGGTGAACCAGAAACTCAGGTTATTAAGGAAAGGGAACGCCACGTCGCGCGCGCCGATCTGCAGAGGAACAGCAATGTTCATCAGACCAACAACGAACGGCATCGCTACGAAGAAGATCATAATTACGCCGTGGGCGGTAAAGATCTGATCGTAGTGATGAGGAGGCAGGAAGCCCGCTTCCCCGGCGGAGGCCAACATCTGTTGACCACGCATCATGATAGCATCGGCAAAGCCACGCAGCAGCATGACAAATGCCAGGATCACATACATGATACCCAGTTTTTTGTGGTCGACTGACGTCAGCCATTCGGTCCACAAGTATTTCCACTTACCGAAGTAAGTCAGCGCAGCGACAAGGGCCAGACCACCAAGAATGATGGCGGCCACCGTAACCATGATAATAGGCTCATGGTACGGCACTGCATCCAGTGTTAATTTTCCGAACATCGTATTATTCCTCGGCTCCCGCGTGAGAGGCTTCACTCATGTCCATGCCTTCATGACCTGACATGTCCATCGTCCCGTGGTTCATCTTGAATTTTTCAATAACCTGCTTGAACAATTCAGGATCCGCACTGGAGAAGTACTCAACCGGATGGTTTTCGCTTGGCGCTGCCAGTTTTTCGAATTCATCCATGGTGGTTAAGGTATTCGGTGCCTGTTTCGCTTTGGCTACCCATTGCTCGAAGCTTGCCTGATCGGGAGTAGCAATAGCGTTAAACTTCATTCCTGAGAAACCACGACCGCTAAAGTTAGACGAGATGCCCTTAAAGGTACCCGGCTCGTTAGCAATCAGGTGCAGCTTGGTCTGCATCCCCGCCATCGCGTAGATCTGGCTGCCGAGGGTCGGAATGAAGAAGGAGTTCATGACGGAGTTTGAGGTGATTTTGAAGCTCACCGGAGTATTCGCCGGGAACGCAATCTCATTAACCGTGGCAATACCCTGTTCCGGATAGATAAACAACCATTTCCAGTCCAGTGCGATAACATCGATCTCAACCGGTTTCACGTCAGAAGCCAGCGGTTTGCCAGGTTCCAGCGCGTGGGTTGATTTCCAGGTCAGCACGCCAAGGAAGAGGATGATCAGGATCGGAACGGTCCAGACCACTGCTTCCACTTTATTGGAGTGGGACCAGTTAGGGCTATATTTTGCATTAGTGTTGGACGCACGATACTTCCATGCGAACACCACGGCCATCAGAATTGCGGGTATAACAACGATCAACATCAAGCCAAAGGCTGTCAGTATCAGCGAACGTTGCTCCATTGCAACCTGTCCTTTGGGATCTAACAACGCACTATCACAGCCACTTAACAATAAAGTGCCTGCAATTAATGACAAAATCCCCAAACTTTTATTGTATTTCCTGAGTCTCATTTAACGACCTCAATGACAAGGGCTCTATTGTCGTTTAAGTGTGGCGGCATTTTACGGGAAGGTTTATGCAGTGTAAACCAGCTTAAGAACGTGTCAGAAGGGTGTTGACACCTTTTGCCAAGGGTGTCACATCTGTTGCAGAAGGTGACGGAATATTAATGTAGACAGGTGGTTGAGTTAATATAACGAAAAAGGATGTCTCAAATGAATTATAGGAAGGGATGATTCTAAACAACGTAATCGCGCCTCAATAGTTTAACAAGCCTGTATCATTTGCGAGATAATTATTAAACATAAATAATTACGCACCGTTTTTTAATATTAGACGCAGTTTGTTGAACCCGACGGATAATTTTTTTCGTAAAATTAGTTGGTAGAAAAATTCAATGCTGAAGGCTTTTATTAGGTCCGGACGGAAACTATTTTTACCGTCCGGCTTAATTAAGCGGGTAACGTTTTGCGCTGCGCCAGGTAGTCCAGCAGCGTACCGGTAAATATACCCAACAGCATCAACAAGCAGCCGAGGTTAAACAAAGGAAACAACGAGGGCAGGCTCATCAACCCGGCGGCTTCCAGCGCCAGTGCTAACAGCCAAAACGCCAGCAGCGCGCTGCCAGTGGCCAGCAGACGCAGCGCCCAGCGATAGCCAACAGGCCAGCGCTGACGCGGATTAAAGTGCTGACTCTCCTGCGACTGCAGAAGGCTCTGTTTGCTGGCTGCCAGCAGCAGCAGGCCTGGCAGAGCAGCAATTACGGAGAAAGCATAAAATGTCGGCCAACCCCACAGCTCTACCAGCCAGCCCGCTGCCGGACCAACATAAACCCGCCCGACTGCCGAGAGCGCCGAGAGTAAAGCGAACTGCGTAGCGGAAAATGAACGATTACACAGGCTCATCAACAGTGCGACAAACGCGGCAGTGCCCATTCCGCCACACAGGTTTTCCACAAATACCGCGCCAGCCATACTCCACATATGCGGCGGCGTAACGGAAAGCAGCCAGTAGGCCAGATTAGAGAAAGCTTGCAGTACGCCAAACAGCATTAGCGCACGAAACAGACTCAGACGCTGCATTAATACGCCGCCGTAGAGCGCGCCGATAATGGTCGCCAGCAGCCCGAGCGATTTATTGACCAGCCCGACGTCGCCAGCGGAAAAGCCGACGCCGCGAATCAGAAAAGTGGTGGTCAGGCTGGCGGCAAAAGCATCCCCCAGCTTATAAAGCACAATCAGCGACAGCATCAGCCAGGCATTATTGCGGTTGAAGAAGTCGCGCAGCGGCGCCATCACGGCTTCTTCCAGCGTACGGGGCCGGGCAACCACATCGGTCGGCTCCTTTGCCAGCAGGGTAGCAATAAAACCGGGCAGCATCATTAACGCCATCAGCCAGTAGGTTGCCTGCCAGCCTAAATAGCGATCCGCCAGCCACAGCGCCAGCCCGCCCGAAACCAGCATCGCCAGGCGATAGCCTAATACGGTGATTGCTGCGCCGCTGCCGCGCTCTTCCGGCGGCAAAACATCGGTTTTCCAGGCATCGAATACAATATCCTGCGAGGCGGAACAGAAGGCGACCAACACCGCCAGCGCGGCCAGTAGGGTCAGATGACGCGAAGGCTCCATGCTGCCCATCAGCGCAATGCCGCCGATCAGCAAAAGTTGCGTGATCACCAGCCAGCCGCGACGCCGTCCCAAAAAAGGCGGCGTAAAGCGATCCATCAGCGGCGACCAGAGAAACTTAAAAACATAGGCTTGTCCAACCAGCGAAAAAAAGCCGATGGTTTTAAGATCCACACCCTCAACCGTCATCCACGCCTGTAGCGTACCGGAAGTCAGGGCGAGGGGAAGGCCGGAGGCGAAGCCCAGCAGGAGCAGGATGGCTGCATTGCGCTGGGTAAACATACGCAGAAACTGATTATCCATAACGACTCTTTTCCTGTAGGCACGCCCGGCATCCTGCCGGGCTACCGAAAATCATTAACGCGCGTTCTGCTTGATAAAGCTACTCACACTGGTGTCCTGTGCCATATCAGAAATGACATCGCTCAGGGTAGAGTTAACGGCCTTGGTGATTTTTTCATTGGTGGCGTTAAATGCGCCTTCGACGCTGTAGGTCTGGCGATAATTTTTCACCTGCTTATTGCCGTTTTTGGCGTTGGCAATAATGGAAATGTCCGCTTTGGTGGTGATGCTATAGCGCAGGTTGCCCTGAGTGACATCGGCATACAGGTTGTTCACCACGATCTGCAAATCTACCGCGCCGTTAGGGCCAATCATATAACCGCGAGCGGTCATCTGCTTCTCCAGCACTTCCTGCAGCAGGAAACGCAGATCGCGGCTTGGCGTCAGCGTCACCAGCTGAGCATCGCGAGTAACTTTGGCCAGCGCCTGGTCGGAACGTTGATCGGCACCGTTAATGCTAACCGTAACGCCCATCAGGCTCGGATCTTGCTGAGGTAGCTGGATAGTAGGTTGGACATCAATCGTATTGCTGTTGTTCGCACAGCCAGCCAGGATAAAGGCAGCCAGCAGAGGGAAGAAAAGTTTTTTTAGCATGCTTATTTTCTCGTAAGTCTGAATGATATTGCTGACAAAACAGCGGGCATCATATCATTGCGTTTCTGTGAAGAAAGCCCCGACGGCGTGTAAATTCATCACTCCGCTTGTTTTTTCAACATAGCGTAACGCGATTTACTGTGAGCAGGCGCGCAGTCGCACGCTCTGGTCGTAACAAGCGGGACAGTTTTTTTTACATTAGCTGCGGAAACGGGTTAAAACCGACTAATATTTAAAGGGATGGGGCGTAGCTCTCTGCCGTAGAGGAGTGGATGTCATGATTCGCGAAGAAATAGAAGAAAAGTTAAGAACCGCCTTTCAACCGGCCCACCTGGAAGTTCATGATGAGAGTTATCGTCATAATGTCCCTGCGGGATCGGAGAGCCACTTCAAAGTGGTGATCGTCAGCGATAGTTTTACCGACCAGCGCTTTTTAATGCGCCACCGTGCTATTTATAGCACCCTGAGCGAAGAGCTGGCCGGCAGCATTCACGCGCTGGCGTTGCATACCTATACGCTGAAAGAGTGGGAAGGGTTGCAGGATACCGTACTCCCTTCGCCTAACTGTCGCGGAGCAGGGATGTTGGCCTGAAACGAGGAATTAACCAAAACGGCCTGAGGGCCGTTTTCTTTTGTCTGAATTTCGCCCAGTTCAGCACCTGAATAAAGATGTTTTTCACTTATTTTCCACCAAACTGCGAACCGGTGCCCGGTTTGCGTTCTCGACGCGGTAAAACGATGCCGCTATAATGCTGCGTCTATTTTTCCGGAATTGCTTCGGGACGCTTCTGGTAACAGGGAATGGTTCTTCATCAGAGGCCGTCCCGGTTGTTGGATAGCGCGGACTTTTATCTGCGCTATCTGAAGTTGACCGAGCTCGTGATTTTTTGAGGTAACAAGATGCAAGTTTCAGTAGAAACCACTCAGGGCCTGGGCCGTCGCGTTACGATTACTGTCGCTGCTGACAGCATCGAGAACGCTGTGAAAAAAGAGCTGGTCGATGTAGCGAAGAAAGTCCGTATCGACGGTTTCCGTAAAGGCAAAGTGCCGATGAGCGTTGTGGCGCAGCGTTACGGCGCCTCTGTTCGTCAGGATGTGCTGGGCGACCTGATGCAGCGCAACTTTGTTGACGCCATCATCAAAGAGAAAATCAATCCGGCCGGCGCGCCGAATTACGTACCGGGCGAATACAAACAGGGTGAAGATTTTACTTACTCTGTAGAATTTGAAGTGTATCCGGAAGTTGAGCTGCAGGGTCTGGACGAAATCGAAGTTGAAAAACCGATTGTAGAAGTGACCGACGAAGATGTGGACGCAATGCTGGACACCCTGCGCAAACAGCAGGCGACCTGGAAAGAAAAAGAAGGTGAAGCGGCCGCTGAAGATCGCGTTACCGTTGATTTCTCCGGCTCCGTAGACGGCGAAGAGTTTGAAGGCGGTAAAGCTTCTGACTTCGTACTGGCTATGGGTCAGGGCCGCATGATCCCGGGCTTCGAAGAAGGCGTTGTGGGTCATAAAGCTGGCGAAGAATTCACTATCGACGTGAAATTCCCGGAAGATTACCACGCGGAAAACCTGAAAGGGAAAGACGCGAAGTTCGCTATCGTGCTGAAAAAAGTTGAAGAGCGCGAGCTGCCGGAACTGACTGAAGAATTCATCAAACGTTTCGGCGTGGAAGATGGCTCTGTTGCTGGCCTGCGTGCGGAAGTGCGTAAAAACATGGAGCGCGAGCTGAAAGGCGCCGTGCGTAACCGTGTTAAAACTCAGGCGATTGACGGCCTGGTAAAAGCCAACGATATCGACGTGCCGGCTGCACTGATCGACAGCGAAATCGACGTACTGCGTCGTCAGGCTGCACAGCGCTTTGGTGGCAATGAGAAACAGGCTCTGGAACTGCCACGTGAACTGTTCGAAGAGCAGGCTAAGCGTCGCGTAGTAGTGGGTCTGCTGCTGGGCGAAGTGATCCGCACCAACGATCTGAAAGCAGATGAAGATCGCGTGAAAACGCTGATCGAAGAAATGGCTTCTGCCTACGAAGATCCGCAGGAAGTGATCGAGTTCTACAGCAAAAACAATGAGCTTATGAACAACATGCGCAACGTTGCTCTGGAAGAGCAGGCAGTTGAAGCGGTTCTGGAAAAAGCGAAAGTGACTGAGAAAGCCACTAAGTTCCAGGATCTGATGAATCAGACCTCAATGGCTTGATTTTTCATGCGTTAAATGTTGAAAGCCCGCTGCCGCAAGGAGCGGGCTTTTTATTTATCCCTTTCAGAAAACGCTTTTTGTGTACCTTTTTGACTAATTAAGCGTCAGGTTATTCGGTATGATGCTATTCCAGGTTAGCGATTGAAGAAAACGTTGTTATGCTTGAAACAACGGGCACACGCCCCAAGATAGTTTTCCGAATATCGTGAAAAGTGAAAAGCTGGCTGATTGACCGTCCGGATGGCGTCGGAGAGTGGCAACGTGAAGCATGGTTTTCATGTTCTCACTTAAGTAGAATCGGTACAGAATGTTGCCAATGAAATTTATCCAGGAGACGGTAATGTCATACAATGGCGAACGTGAATTTTCAGCACCTAACATGGCGCTGGTGCCCATGGTGGTCGAACAAACCTCGCGCGGCGAGCGTTCTTACGACATTTATTCCCGCCTGTTAAAAGAGCGCGTCATTTTCCTTACCGGTCAGGTTGAAGATCATATGGCGAACCTGATCGTGGCCCAGATGCTGTTTCTGGAAGCGGAAAACCCAGAAAAAGATATTTACCTGTATATCAACTCACCGGGCGGCGTGATTACCGCTGGTATGTCGATTTACGATACCATGAAGTTTATCAAGCCGGATGTCAGCACCATTTGTATGGGGCAGGCTTGCTCAATGGGGGCTTTCCTGTTGACGGCTGGCACTAAAGGCAAGCGTTACTGCCTGCCTAACTCCCGTGTAATGATCCACCAGCCGCTGGGCGGCTATCAGGGCCAGGCGACAGATATCGAAATTCATGCCCGTGAGATTCTTAAAGTTAAACAGCGCATGAACGAACTGATGGCGGAACATACCGGCAAATCGCTTGAGCAAATCGAACGTGACACCGAGCGTGACCGTTTCCTCTCAGCGAGTGAGGCGGTAGAGTATGGTTTAGTTGATTCTATCCTTACGCATCGCCAATAAGACTCCATCCCGCTGCATACGCTATAGTTACAGCAGACAATGGGTGAAGAGTGGCTACGAATGAGGGCAGTCAGTCTGGCTGCCATCGCCGCATTTAACTGCGGACGAGATAAATAAAGAGGTTAGCTGATGACAGATAAGCGCAAAGACGGTTCAGGGAAGCTGCTGTACTGCTCTTTTTGCGGTAAAAGCCAGCATGAAGTGCGCAAGCTGATTGCCGGGCCGTCAGTGTATATCTGCGACGAATGTGTCGATTTATGTAATGACATTATTCGCGAAGAGATAAAAGAAGTCGCGCCGCATCGAGAGCGTAGCGCGTTACCGACTCCGCACGAAATTCGCCATCATCTTGACGATTACGTTATCGGTCAGGAAAGGGCGAAAAAAGTGCTGGCGGTGGCGGTGTATAACCATTACAAACGCCTGCGCAATGGCGATACCAGCAACGGTATTGAGCTGGGCAAAAGTAATATTCTGCTGATTGGTCCAACCGGTAGCGGTAAAACGCTGTTGGCCGAGACGCTGGCGCGTCTGCTGGACGTGCCCTTCACGATGGCGGATGCCACCACGTTGACCGAAGCAGGTTATGTGGGTGAAGACGTTGAGAATATTATCCAGAAATTGCTGCAGAAATGTGACTACGACGTGCAGAAAGCGCAGCGTGGCATCGTTTACATCGATGAAATTGATAAAATTTCCCGTAAATCAGACAACCCGTCGATTACGCGTGATGTGTCCGGTGAAGGCGTGCAGCAGGCGTTGCTGAAACTGATCGAAGGCACGGTTGCTGCCGTACCGCCGCAGGGCGGACGCAAGCACCCGCAGCAGGAATTTTTGCAGGTTGATACCTCCAAGATTCTGTTTATCTGCGGTGGCGCTTTTGCAGGCCTGGATAAAGTCATTTCCCAGCGTGTGGAAACCGGCTCCGGCATCGGTTTTGGCGCGACGGTAAAAGGCAAATCGCAGAAAGCATCGGAAGGGCAACTGCTGGAGCAGGTTGAGCCGGAAGATCTGATCAAATTTGGTCTGATTCCTGAGTTTATTGGTCGTTTGCCGGTGGTGGCGACGCTCAATGAGTTGAGCGAAGAAGCGTTAATTCAGATTCTGCGTGAGCCGAAAAACGCACTGACGAAACAGTACCAGGCGCTGTTTAACCTGGAAGGCGTTGAGCTGGAATTCCGTGACGAAGCGTTGACGGCCATTGCGCAGAAAGCGATGTCGCGTAAAACCGGTGCCCGTGGCCTGCGTTCTATCGTAGAAGCCGCTCTGCTGGATACGATGTACGATCTGCCTTCAATGGATGATGTGGAAAAAGTGGTGATTGACGAGTCTGTGATTGAAGGGCAGTCAAAACCCATGCTTATCTACGGCACTCATGAAGCGCAGCAGGCATCTGGCGAATAATTCGTCAACACAACCAGCAAGTTAGTTATAAAAGGGGGAATTTGTCCCCCTTTTGTTTTTCTCACGTCCCGGACATTGAATGTCTGGCAAACATCCCCATATACTCAATTACCTGTGGGTTCCCTGGCACATAGCCTGCACTATGCGGTACCCATCACCTGGCGGACTTTAAACTAAGAGAGAGCTCTATGAATCCTGAGCGTTCTGAACGCATTGAAATCCCTGTGTTGCCTTTGCGCGACGTAGTGGTTTATCCGCACATGGTAATTCCGTTGTTTGTTGGTCGGGAAAAATCGATTCGGTGCCTCGAAGCCGCAATGGATCATGATAAAAAGATCATGCTGGTAGCACAGAAAGAGGCTTCAACGGATGAACCTGGCATTAACGATCTCTTCTCTGTAGGGACCGTTTCTTCTATTTTGCAAATGCTGAAACTGCCGGACGGCACTGTAAAAGTGCTGGTTGAGGGGTTACAGCGGGCACGTATTACCCAGCTTGCCGATAACGGTGAGCATTTTACCGCCCAGGCGGAATACCTGGCTTCTCCTGAGATTGAAGAGCGCGAGCAAGAAGTGCTGGTGCGCACCGCCATCAACCAGTTTGAAGGCTATATCAAGCTCAACAAAAAAATTCCGCCTGAAGTACTGACCTCGCTGAACAGCATCGACGATGCCGCGCGCCTGGCCGATACCGTGGCGGCGCATATGCCGTTGAAGCTGGCTGATAAACAGTCTGTGCTGGAAATGTCCGACGTTAACGAACGTCTGGAATATTTGATGGCGATGATGGAATCGGAGATCGACCTGCTGCAGGTAGAAAAACGTATTCGTAATCGCGTCAAAAAACAGATGGAAAAAAGCCAGCGCGAGTACTATCTGAACGAGCAGATGAAGGCCATTCAGAAAGAACTGGGCGAAATGGACGATGCGCCAGATGAATATGAGGCGCTGAAGCGTAAAATCGACGCATCCAAAATGCCGAAAGAGGCGCGCGAAAAAGCTGAAGCCGAGCTGCAGAAGCTGAAAATGATGTCGCCAATGTCAGCAGAAGCGACCGTGGTACGCGGCTATATCGAATGGATGGTTCAGGTTCCATGGAATGAGCGCAGCAAGGTGAAAAAAGACCTGCGTAAAGCTCAGGAAACGCTGGATACCGACCATTACGGCCTCGAGCGTGTGAAAGACCGCATTCTGGAATACCTGGCGGTACAGAGCCGCGTTAACAAAATTAAAGGGCCGATTCTGTGTCTGGTTGGGCCGCCGGGCGTGGGTAAAACCTCGCTGGGACAATCTATCGCTAAAGCGACCGGACGTAAGTATGTGCGTATGGCGCTGGGCGGCGTGCGTGATGAGGCGGAAATTCGCGGGCATCGTCGTACTTATATCGGCTCTATGCCTGGCAAACTTATCCAGAAAATGGCGAAGGTTGGCGTGAAAAACCCGCTGTTCCTGCTGGATGAGATTGACAAAATGTCATCTGACATGCGCGGTGACCCGGCTTCAGCGCTGCTTGAGGTGCTGGATCCTGAGCAGAACGTCGCTTTTAACGATCACTATCTGGAAGTGGATTACGATCTCTCCGATGTGATGTTTGTTGCGACCTCTAACTCAATGAATATCCCGGCGCCGCTGCTGGACCGTATGGAAGTGATTCGTCTCTCCGGCTATACCGAAGATGAAAAACTCAATATCGCCAAACAGCACCTGTTGCCGAAACAGATCGAGCGTAACGCGCTGAAATCCAGCGAAATCGCCGTAGATGACAGCGCGATCGTCGGCATTATTCGTTATTACACGCGTGAAGCGGGCGTGCGTAGCCTTGAGCGTGAGCTCTCCAAACTGTGCCGTAAAGCGGTGAAAGCGCTGCTGCTGGATAAAAATCTGAAGCATATCGAGATCAATGGCGATAACCTGAAAGATTTCCTTGGCGTACAGCGCTTCGATTACGGTCGCGCCGACAACGAAAACCGCGTTGGTCAGGTAACTGGTCTGGCGTGGACGGAAGTGGGTGGCGATCTGCTGACTATCGAAACCGCCTGCGTGCCGGGCAAAGGCAAGCTGACTTATACCGGCTCGCTGGGCGAAGTTATGCAGGAGTCAATTCAGGCGGCATTAACCGTGGTACGCGCGCGCGCAGAGAAACTCGGCATCAACGGGGATTTCTACGAGAAACGCGATATTCACGTGCACGTGCCGGAAGGCGCCACGCCGAAAGATGGACCGAGTGCCGGTATTGCGATGTGCACCGCGCTGGTTTCCTGTCTGACAGGCAACCCGGTACGCGCTGATGTGGCGATGACCGGCGAGATCACGCTGCGTGGTCAGGTGCTGCCTATTGGCGGCCTGAAAGAGAAGCTGCTGGCAGCGCATCGTGGCGGGATTAAAACGGTGTTGATCCCGGATGATAACAAGCGCGATCTGGAAGAGATCCCGGAAAACGTGCTGGCCGATCTGGACATTCATCCGGTTAAACGCATTGAAGATGTATTGACCCTGGCGCTGCAAAACGCACCTTATGGGATGCAGGTTGTCACGGCAAAATAGTGACTATCCCTAAATAATTCGAGTTGCAGGAAGGCGTCGAGGCAGGGAGTCCCCAGGAGCTTACTGTAGTAAATGACTGGGGTGAGCGAGGACAGCCAACGCGCATGCAGCTTGAAGCATGACGGGTATAAAGACAAAATCAGTTAAAAAGCGTAGCTGGCAAGTCAAATGGGACTTGCCAGCTTTTTTTTGTGCCGCTAATTTAGAGGGCTGTTGAAACAACGACCCAGAGAATTCCCGTTGTTTCGGCTCAACAACCTTGATATAACTGGCTGCGCGTTCGCGTCTGGCTGGAAGTCGGCTGCGATAGTGAATAATAAAAGAGGGGATGAACAGAGTGAATAAGTCACAATTGATCGACAAAATTGCCGCAGACGCTGATATTTCTAAAGCGGCAGCAGGACGTGTTTTAGATGCTTTTATTGGTTCAGTTTCTGATTCCCTGAAATCAGGCGAAGAAGTGGCTCTGGTTGGCTTTGGTACGTTTTCCGTACGTGAGCGTTCTGAACGCACTGGCCGTAACCCGCAGACAGGTAAAGAAATTACCATTCCAGCAAGCAAAGTACCTGGCTTCCGTGCCGGTAAAGCACTGAAAGACGCGGTGAACTGATTTACGGTTAACACCATTAGAGCAATTTCTTTGGTGGAGAGAGGACGGATATTGCGTTCTCATGTAACATACGGGCACATCAGACAATTGATGTGCCTTTTTTATTCTGACAGGTGACAAACGTCAGCAGCGGATGTCAGAGCATGGCCAGGCACAGTCGGCCTGAAAGCAGCAACGCGCACGCCTGCAAGGATGGGGTGCCTGCGTGAGGTTTACATTCACATTACAGCGGAGTGTTGTCATACCATGATGGACAATTTACGTGCGGCGTCGAATCATGTCGTGCTCAAGATTATTCTGGGACTGATTATCCTGTCATTCGTGCTGACCGGCGTTGGCAACTATCTGATTGGCGGTAACGGCGATTACGCAGCCAAAGTCAATGGCCAGGAGATCAGCCGTGCCCAGCTGGATCGCGCATTTAACAACGAGCGTAGCCGCCAACAGCAGATGCTGGGCGAGCAGTTCTCGCAGCTGGCAGGCAACGCAGGCTATATGCAGCAGATGCGTCAGCAGGCGCTGGCTCAGCTGGTAGATGAAATGCTGCTGGATCAGTACGCCAAAGAATTAAATCTGGCTATCAGCGATGAGCAGATCAAACAGGCCATCTTTAATCAGCCAGCGTTTCAGACCAACGGTAAGTTTGATAACGCCAAATATCTGAGCCTGATTAACAACATGGGCTTTACCGCCGACCAGTATGCTGAAGCGCTGCGCAAACAGTTAACCACCCAGCAGCTTATTTCAGCTATCGCCGGTACTGACTTCATGCTGAGCGGTGAAACCGATGCGCTGGCGGCGCTGGTTTCCCAGCAGCGCGTTGTGCGTCAGGCCACGCTGAATGTGGATGCGCTGGCAGCGGCGCAACAGGTTAGCGATGACGAAATCAAAAATTACTACGCTCAGCACAAGAGCAGCTTCCTGGCACCGGAGCAGTTCCGCGTAAGCTATATCAAGCTTGATGCAGCCAGCATGCAGGAAAGCGCCAGCGAAGCGGATATTCAGAGCTGGTACGAGCAGCACAAGGCTGAGTATGCCCAGCCTCAGCGTAACCGCTACAGCATTATTCAGACCAAGAGCGAAGCTGATGCACAAGCTATTCTGGAACAGCTGAAGAAGGGCGCCGATTTTGCCGCGCTGGCGAAAGAAAAATCCGCCGATCCGATCTCCGCACGTAAGGGTGGCGATATGGGCTGGCTGGAGCCTTCCACCACACCGGATGAACTGAAAGAGGCTAACCTGACCAGCAAAGGTCAGCTGTCAGGCGTAGTGAAATCCTCCGTTGGTTTCCTGATTGTGCGTCTGGATGATATTCAGCCAGAGCAGATCAAACCGCTGGCGGAAGTGCATGATGCGATTGCGGATAAAGTGAAGCAGGAAAAAGCGCTGGATGCTTACTATAAGCTGCAGCAAAAAGTCAGCGATGCGGCAAGCAACGATAATGAATCGTTAGCCAGCGCAGAGCAGGCGGCAGGCGTGAAGGCGGTGGAAACCGAGTGGTTTGGCCGTGACAATATTCCGGAAGCGCTGAACTTTAAGCCAGTTGCCGAGGCGATTTTCAACGGTAATCTGCAGGGCGAAAACGGCACGCCGGGCAGCAACTCCGATATGATCACCGTTGATGGCGATCGTGCTTTCATCCTGCGCGTGAACGACCATAAGCCGGAAGCGGTCAAAGCGCTTGAGGAAGTGAAAACGCAGATCGCTGAAACGCTGAAGCATGACAAGGCGGAAAAACAGGCTAAAGCGCAGGCGGAAAAAATCCTGGCCGATCTGAAAGCAGGCAAACAGGATGCATTAAAAGCAGCGGGCCTGGCGTTTGGGGAGGCGAAAACCTTCACGCGTAACGATCGTGATGCCATTGTCCAGTCCGTGTTTGCATTGCCACAGCCACAGGCGGGTAAACCGGTTTATGGCAGCAGCGAAGATATGCAGGGCAACATTGTGCTGCTGGCGCTGGATGAGGTAAAAGCCGGAAGCCTGCCTGACGCGCAGAAAAAAGCCCTGGCGCAGGGCGTAACCCAAAATAATGCGCAGATCGTCTTTGATGCGTTGTTAAGCAATCTGCGTAAGGATGCGAAAATCAAGTACGGTGCTGCGGTAGAAATGCAGTAACTCCCGCATAAAAAATGCAATCCGTTGCAAATATAAAGGCCGCTTTCGCGGCCTTTTCCATATCTTATCTTTGCCTTTTGTACTGAACCTCCGTTGTCTTTACTGTCTCTCCTGCTGTTACACACAAGGAGACATCAGCATGCATAAGAATTTTCTTTCAGCGCTCTGCTTATCATTAACCATGAGCGCCTTCTGCTGGACATTGACGGTTCCAGGCGCGCTGGCAGCCAGGGAGAGCGACAGCGCTATTCCAGCAGCGGCCAGCACGGTTAACGCATCCCGGGCGGAAAGCGCCGACAAACCACAGGCAGCAGAAACCATGGTGAGCATTAACAGCGCATCGGCACAGGAGCTGGCGGCGGTAATGAACGGGGTCGGGTTAAAAAAAGCGGAAGCGATTGTGAGCTATCGTCAGCAGTTTGGACCCTTTACGGAACTGGAACAGCTAAAAGAAGTGCCGGGGATTGGCAGCACGCTGGTGGAGCGTAACCTGTCACGGCTTAAATTGTGATCCTGTTCCCAGCGCGAAGGACAACTTTTTCAGCCGCCGCGCACCGCTGCTAATCTGAAGAGGTCATACCAGATCGTATGACCTTTAACATTGATAAGGCAAGGCGCTATGCAGACCCTGATAAAAGTACGTGGCTATCATTTGGATGTTTATCAACATGTTAATAACGCGCGCTATCTGGAGTTTCTGGAAGAGGCGCGCTGGGAATGGCTGGAGAAGCTAAACGCTTTCCACTGGCTCATGGAAAACAAGCTGGCCTTTGTAGTGGTAAATATCAATATAAATTACCGCCGCCCGGCGTTGCTGGGCCATGTGCTCTGTATTAATAGTCGGCTACTGCAGCTGAACAGCAAAAGCGGAGTAATAGGTCAGGAGGTAACGCTGGAAGAGGATGGCTCTGCGATTGCCGATGCAACCTTGACCTTTGTCTGTATTGATCTGAAAACGCAAAAAGCGTTGCCGCTGGAGGGAGAATTACTTACGCGAATGGAGACGCTACTTAGCTAACGATAACAGCCGGGAAGGGCCCGGCTGCTTTTACCCAACTGTTTAGCCTAATCCGGTTTTCTGCTGCATGCTGTGCATCACGGCGGCGGGATCGTCCTGATAGCTTTTTAGCCCGTTTGCCCGTAAATGGCAGGCAGCACACTCACCGCAGCCGTCACCCTTGATACCGTTATAGCAGGTCAGCGTATCCTGACGAACCAAAGGCAGCTGTTGCCAGTAGTCTGCCAGCGCCCAGGTCTCTGCTTTATTCAGCCACATCAGCGGCGTTTCAAAACGTACGGCGCGCGCCATACCCAGTTCGATAGCGTGATTTAACGCTTTGACAAACTCATCGCGACAGTCCGGATAGCCAGAGAAATCCGTCTCGCAAACGCCGGTAATCACCGCCTCAGCCTCAACCTGATAAGCATAAATTGA
The DNA here is from genome assembly GCF_050113775.1 of Pantoea sp. FN0302. NCBI lineage: Bacteria > Pseudomonadati > Pseudomonadota > Gammaproteobacteria > Enterobacterales > Erwiniaceae > Pantoea > Pantoea sp. FN0302. The sequence continues at coordinate 2,053,456 of NZ_JBNJSM010000001.1, read as the reverse complement.
AGCCAGAGTAAGAAAAAGAATATTGCGTCCCGGCACAAAGGTGCTGGGCAAACCGCTGGCGCTGGCGTCATAGTGCGGTACCGGAATGTTATCGCGTGTCAGGCTGCTGATCGCCAGCTCATTCAGTAACGTAACGTCCAGCACCTTGTGAGCGCGAGCGCCAAGCCGTATTGCCAGTTCGCGCGCAACATCGATCTCCTGACGATGACGCTGACCATAATCGAAGGTAACGCAGTGAACTTCGTCATATTGCGCTAATGCCTGAATCAGGCAGGTTGTGGAGTCCTGCCCGCCGCTGAAAACTACCACTGCTCGTTTCATTTTTTAGCCTTACTGAACTTGTTCACACTTATGGTAATGCCTGAAACGCAAGAAAGGTAGTCCACCCGCTGTACGGGGCAGAGCAGCCAAAGCGTCTTAAACGCATGGCTTTTGATTAACTATGCATCTGCTCCAGCCATGGCGTCAGGTCGCCTACCTGATTTTTAACCCAGTGCGGATCATACCAGGTATCCAGATAGCGATCGCCGCTGTCGCAGAGTAGCGTCACAATAGCGCCTTCTCGCTGCTGCTGGCGCATCCGCTGCGCAACCTGAACCGCACCCCAGAAGTTGGTGCCGGTAGAGGCGCCCGGTTTACGACCGAGGATCTGGGCCAGATAATGCATTGCGGCGGCGGAAGCCGCATCGGGAACGCGTAGCATCTCGTCAATAACATCGGGTATAAAAGAGGGCTCGACGCGTGGACGACCAATTCCCTCGATACGACTGCCGCTGATGTTACGTAAGGCTTTATCGCGCGTATGCCAGTAATCATGGAACACAGAGTTTTCCGGGTCCACCACCAGTAAATGCGTAGCATGTCCCTGATAATGTAAATAGCGCCCAATCGTGGCTGAGGTGCCGCCGGTGCCGGCAGACATAACAATCGTATCCGGCACAGGAAAAGGTTCGCTGGCCATCTGTCGAAAGATGCTTTCTGCAATATTATTATTGCCGCGCCAGTCGGTAGCGCGTTCGGCGTAGGTAAACTGATCCATAAAATGGCCGTTAAGATCGCGCGCCAGCCTTTCAGACTCTTCATAAATGGCGCAGGGATCGTTAACAAAGTGGCACTGACCACCATAAAAGGTAATCTGTTCAACTTTACGGCGTGCGGTGCTGGCAGGCATCACGGCAATAAACGGCAGGCCAAGCAAACGTGAAAAATAAGCTTCGGAAACGGCAGTGCTGCCAGATGAGGCTTCGACAATCGTGGTGCCAGGTTTAATCCAGCCGTTACACAGGCCATAGAGAAACAGGGAGCGGGCCAGGCGGTGCTTTAAACTGCCGGTTGGATGCGTGCTTTCATCTTTAAGATAAAACCAGATGCCTGGAAACTGGGGGAGCGTAAACCGAATCAGATGTGTTTCGGCGGAGCGCTGAAAATCCGCATTGATTTCATTAATTGCGTATTTAACCCACTGGCTGCTCATGATCCTGTTTCCCCCGGTAATAAAGGCAATCATCGTAAGGCATTCAGCGGAAAAAATGTTTGCCTTATTTCCTGTATAATTGGGTATCCATAGCAAAACTTTCTCCGGAGACGCCGGTGTTAGATAAAATCGATCGCAAGCTGCTGGCGTTGCTGCAGAAGGACTGCACGCTGTCGTTACAGGCGCTAGCCGATGCTGTTAATCTCACTACCACGCCCTGCTGGAAACGGCTCAAAAAGCTGGAGGATGAGGGCATCATTCGCGGGCGCGTTGCGCTGCTGGATAGTGAAAAGCTGGGGCTGGGATTAACTGCCTTTATGCTGATTAAAACACAACAGCATAACCGGGAGTGGTATCAGGAGTTTGTTAGCGTGGTAAAGGACCAGCCCGAAGTCATGGCGTTTTATCGCATGGCGGGCGAATATGATTATTTGTTACGCATCCAGGTGGCCGATATGAAACAGTATGATGCGCTCTATAAGCGTCTGGTCAACGGCGTTAACGGCCTGATTGACGTGACCTCCAGTTTTGCCATGGAAGAGATAAAATACACCACGGCATTACCTGTTGAACCCTGATTTTTTCTGCAGCCTTTTGGCTGATCATTTAACCCTGCGGGACAATTTTTGTGCGATTGTTTAGCCAGTTAAGTTGGTATTTTCTTCGTGAGTGGCGGCGCTATCTCGGCGCGGTTTCTCTGTTAATCGTCATTGCGATTTTGCAGCTACTGCCGCCTAAAATCGTGGGCATTATTGTGGATGGCGTAACGCTGCATCACCTGAGCGCTGGCTCAATCATGATGTGGATTGGCATCATGCTGGTAACCGCGCTGGTGGTCTATCTGCTGCGCTACGTCTGGCGTGTACTCTTGTTTGGCGCCTCTTATCAGCTGGCGGTAGAGCTGCGGGAAAATTTTTACCGTCAGCTAAGTCGCCAGCATCCGGAGTTTTACCTGCGTCACCGTACCGGCGATCTTATCGCGCGGGCGACCAATGATGTAGACCGCGTTGTTTTTGCTGCCGGTGAAGGGGTGCTGACGCTGGTGGACTCGCTGGTGATGGGCTGCGCGGTACTGATTGTGATGAGCACGCAAATCAGTTGGCAGCTCACGCTACTGGCGCTGGTGCCAATGCCGGTTATGGCGCTGATGATTAAGCGTTACGGCACACAGCTGCATCAGCGTTTTAAGCTGGCGCAGGGTGCATTTTCCTCCCTCAACGATCAGGCGCAGGAAAGCCTGACCAGCATCCGCATGGTGAAAGCCTTCGGTCTTGAGGATCATCAGTCCCGGCAGTTTGCGGCGATAGCGGCGGACGCCGGTGAGAAAAACCTGCGCGTGGCGCGCGTGGACGCCCGCTTTGATCCTACGATCTATATCGCGATTGGCTTATCTAATTTGCTGGCGGTTGGCGGTGGCGGCTGGTTGGTCTGGCATCAGCAGATGACGCTGGGCCAGTTAACCAGCTTTGTTATGTATCTGGGCCTGATGATCTGGCCAATGCTGGCGCTGGCGTGGATGTTTAACATTGTTGAGCGCGGCAGCGCGGCGTGGAGCCGTATTCGTTCGCTGCTGTCAGAGGCACCGGCGGTGGCAGACGGCAGTAAGATATTGCCGGAAGGACGCGGCGTGCTGCAGGCGGCAATCCGCGAATTCAGCTATCCAGGCAACGCGCAGCCTGCGCTGCGCAACCTGAATTTTAATCTCAGGCCTGGGCAGATGCTGGGTCTGTGCGGCCCCACCGGGGCGGGGAAAAGTACGCTGTTGAGCCTGATTCAGCGCCATTTCGATATCTCTCAGGGCGATATTCGCTATCACGGTATCCCGCTGACGCAGCTGCGGATTGATAGCTGGCGCGGGCGGCTGGCGGTGGTGAATCAAACGCCGTTTCTGTTTTCCGATACCATAGCGAACAATATTGCGCTGGGGCGTCCTGGCGCCAGTCGCGATGAAATTGAACGCGCCGCTAAGCTGGCAAGCGTTCATGAAGATATTCTGCGTCTGCCGCAGGGATATGAAACCGAGGTGGGCGAACGCGGCGTGATGCTCTCCGGCGGTCAGAAGCAGCGTATTTCTATCGCGCGCGCCCTGCTGCTGAATGCCGAAATCCTGATACTGGATGATGCGCTTTCGGCAGTGGATGGGCGTACCGAGCATCAAATTTTGCATAACCTGCGTCGCTGGGGACAGGGTCGAACAGTGATCATCAGCGCTCATCGCCTGTCGGCGCTTACCGAAGCCAGTGAAATTTTGGTTATGCAGCATGGCGTTGTGGCGCAGCGTGGCGAGCATAACGCGCTGTTACAGCAGAAGGGGTGGTATAGCGATATGTATCGTTATCAGCAGCTGGAAGCCGCGTTGAGTGAGGATGAAGTTAGCCGCAGCAGTGAGGAGAAACAGCATGGCTGATACCAGAAAACTTTGGCCGACGCTGAAAAGGCTGCTCTCCTACGGCAAACCCTGGCGTAAAGCGCTCTCGCTGGCGGTGCTGATGCTGTGGATCGCTGCCGCTGCCGAAGTGCTGGGCCCGGTGCTGATTGGTTATTTTATCGATCATTTTATTGCGCAGCATCAAATGCCCATTGGGCTGGCGATTGGCCTGGCCTGTGCGTTTATTCTGCTGCAGGGGCTGGCGGCGCTGTTGCATTACTGGCAGGCGTTATTGTTTAACCAGGCGGCGGTGGGTGTTGTTCAGCGACTGCGATCTGATGTGATGGATGCGGCTTTGCGTCAGCCGCTCAGCGCCTTTGACCAGCAGCCGGTGGGCCAGATTATTTCACGCGTGACCAATGATACTGAAGTCATAAAAGATCTCTGGGTGACGGTTGTCGCGACCGTATTGCGCAGCGCGGCGCTGGTTGGCGCAATGCTGATCGCCATGTTTAGCCTGGACTGGCGCATGGCGCTGGTAGCGGTGGTGATTTTCCCGCTGGTGTTCACCGTGATGCTGATCTATCAGCGCTATAGTACGCCAATTGTTCGGCGGGTTCGCAGCTATCTGGCCGATATCAATAATGGCTTTAATGAAGTCATCAACGGCATGAGCGTTATTCAGCAGTTTCGTCAACAGGCACGATTTGGCGAGCGGATAGGGGAGGCCAGTCGATCGCACTATCTGGCACGCATGGAGACGTTAAGGCTGGACGGCTTTCTGCTGCGTCCCTTGCTCAGCCTGTTTTCAGCGGCTATTTTGTGCGGTTTGCTGATGCTGTTTAGTTTCTCGTCGGTTGGCGTATTTGAGGTTGGCGTGCTGTACGCCTTCATCAGCTATCTGGGACGGCTAAATGAACCGCTAATTGAATTGACCACGCAGCAGTCGATGCTGCAGCAGGCGATTGTTGCTGGCGAGCGCATTTTTGAGCTCATGGATGCACCGCGTCAGCATTACGGTCAGGAAGATCAGCCTTTGCAAAGTGGCCGCATCGATATTGAACATCTGAGTTTTGCCTATCGTGACGGACGCAATGTGCTGGAAGACATTTCACTTCAGGTTCCTTCACGCAGCTTTGTCGCCCTTGTCGGTCATACCGGCAGCGGTAAGAGTACGCTTGCCAGCCTGCTGATGGGCTACTATCCAGTGAAGCAGGGGCGCATTTGTCTGGATGGACGTCCGCTGGAACAATTCAGCCATCAGGCGCTGCGTCAGGGAGTGGCAATGGTTCAACAGGATCCAGTGGTGCTGGCCGATAGCTTCTTCGCCAATGTAACGCTGGGGCGTGATATCAGCGAACAGGCGGTTTGGGAGGCGCTGGAAGCGGTTCAACTGGCAGAGCTGGCACGCGGCCTCTCTGACGGCATCCATACGCGCCTTAATGAACAAGGTAATAATCTGTCGGTAGGGCAGAAGCAGCTGCTGGCGCTGGCGCGTGTCCTGGTTGCCGAACCGCAGATCCTTATTCTGGATGAGGCGACAGCCAATATCGATTCCGGCACCGAGCAGGCGATTCAGCGTGCCCTGCAACAAGTCAGAAAGAAAACCACGCTGGTGGTTATTGCGCACCGTCTTTCTACCATTACCGAAGCGGATACGATTCTGGTGTTACATCGTGGACAGGCCGTTGAGCGCGGCACGCACACTGAGCTACTGGCGCGGCAGGGGCGCTACTGGCAAATGTATCAGCTGCAGCAGGTAGGCAGTGAGCTGACAATGGGCATTACTGAAGGAGCCTGATCCCTTCTTGCACCTTTTTCAGGCGTGATTATCAGAATGTTCTCTGGAAATGCGCACCAGGTTGTCATAACGCACCTTTATGGTGCGTTTTTTTCTGCTGTGTGCGGCCATTTTTCCTGTCACAGGCGCGCTCGTGCCGATTACGCCGCTTCCTGCTCTACTTTCACTCTCGGTCCATAGCTGGCACAACCTTTGCTTTACCCTCCCTGTGTCAGATGCCTGACCAACATGATTAAGCAAGGGGAGCGTATGAAGCTGGTTACCGTTGTCATCAAGCCATTCAAACTGGAGGATGTGCGCGAAGCGCTCTCTTCTATCGGCATCCAGGGATTGACCGTCACAGAGGTTAAGGGATTTGGTCGTCAAAAAGGCCACGCTGAACTCTATCGTGGCGCTGAATATAGCGTGAATTTTCTGCCGAAAGTCAAAATCGATATCGCCATTGCTGACGATCAACTGGATGAAGTAGTGGATGTGATCAGTAAGGCGGCCTATACCGGCAAAATTGGCGACGGCAAAATTTTTGTTGCTGAGCTGCAACGCGTTATCCGTATTCGCACCGGTGAAACTGACGAAGCCGCTCTTTAAGTCGGGTTCGGTAACTTGTGATGGGATGGAATAAAATGAATAAATTAATGACCAAAGGCCTCGCTGGCCTGGCGCTGTTACCATCGCTGGCGATGGCGGTGCCTGCCGTTGCGGATAAGGCGGATAACGCCTTTATGATGATTTGCACCGCGCTGGTGCTGTTTATGACAATTCCCGGGATAGCGCTCTTTTATGGTGGCCTGATCCGCGCTAAAAACGTTCTGTCACTGCTGACGCAGGTCTCTGTGACCTTCGCTATGGTGTGCGTAATCTGGGTGCTGTATGGCTACTCTCTGGCATTTAGCGAAGGTAACGCCTTTTTCGGTGGCCTGGAGTGGCTAATGCTGAAAAATATCAGCCTGACGGCATTAAGCGGCACCATTTATCAATACATTCACGTGGTCTTTCAGGCCTCTTTCGCCTGTATTACCGTTGGACTGATTGTTGGCTCTATTGCCGAGCGCATTCGCTTCTCAGCCGTACTGATCTTTGTGGTTATCTGGCTGACGCTGGCTTACCTGCCTATTGCCCATATGGTCTGGGCGGGCGGCTTCCTGGCGCAGGATGGCGCGCTCGATTTTGCAGGCGGAACCGTGGTTCATATCAACGCCGCCGTTGCCGGCCTGGTTGGTGCTTACCTGGTAGGTAAACGCGCAGGCTTTGGCAAAGAGGCATTTAAACCGCATAACCTGCCGATGGTATTTACCGGCACGGCGATCCTCTATGTTGGCTGGTTTGGTTTTAACGCCGGCTCAGCGGCGGCGGCCAACGAGATTGCTGCGCTGGCTTTCCTGAACACCGTGGTAGCCACAGCGGGTGCCGTACTCTCCTGGACCTTTGGCGAATGGGCGCTGCGTGGAAAGCCTTCGCTGCTTGGTGCCAGCTCCGGCTTTATCGCAGGTCTGGTAGCGATTACGCCTGCCTGTGGCTACGTTGGCGTTGGCGGTGCGCTGCTGATTGGTCTGATTGGCGGCCTCGGCGGCCTGTGGGGCGTCACTGTCCTGAAAAAATGGCTGCGCGTGGATGACCCGTGCGATGTGTTCGGCGTACACGGTGTTTGCGGCATTATTGGCTGCATCCTCACCGGTGTTTTCGCCTCCTCTTCACTGGGCGGCGTGGGTTACGCTGAGGGCGTCACCATGGGCCATCAGATTTGGGTACAGCTGTTTAGTGTGATTTTAACAATCATCTGGACCGGCGTGGTAGCCTTTATAGGTTTCAAAGTCGCGGACATGCTGGTAGGACTGCGTGTGCCGGAAGAGCAGGAGCGTGAAGGGCTTGATGTTAACAGCCACGGCGAGAATGCTTATAATCAGTAATCGACATTAAATAAAAGAAAAGGACGATACCCGGTATCGTCCTTTTTCATGGTATCAACTGCGCTGACGCATTACGCCTTCCTGCACCGTGGAAGCAACTAACACGCCTTCCTGGGTATAAAACTCTCCACGTACAAAGCCGCGCGCCCCGGAAGCCGACGTGCTTTCTACGCTGTATAACAGCCACTGATTCAAATCCACCGCACGGTGAAACCACATAGAGTGATCGATGGTGGCAACCTGCATACCTGGCTCCAGAAAACCTTTGCCGTGAGGCTGTAACGCAACCGGAAGAAAGTTCAGATCGGAAGCGTAGCCCAGCAAATATTGATGGATACGCGCGTCATCAGGCATTGCACCGTTAGCGCGTAGCCACACCTGGCGCGTTGGCGCATCGACATGACCTTTTAACGGATTGTGGAAGGTTACCGGGCGGATATCTAATGGCTTTTCGGCAAGGAACTTTGCGCGCACCTTTTCCGGGATCATGTCGGCCAGCCGCTGGGCAATCTCCGTTTCGCTGGGCAGTCCCTCCGGACCGGAAACATCAGGCATCGGTTTTTGATGTTCAAAGCCGCTTTCCGGTGCCTGGAAGGAGGCGGTCATGTAAAAGATAGGTTGGCCATTTTGAATAGCGGCAACGCGGCGCGCGCTGAAGCTGTGGCCATCCCGCAGCGTTTCGACATCATAAATAATCGCTTTCTGGCTATCGCCCGGTCGCAGAAAATAGCTGTGGAAAGAATGGATATTCCTTTCCACAGGCACGGTGTGCTTGGCGGCATGCAGCGCCTGTCCCACGACCTGCCCGCCAAAAACCTGGCGCAGACCTAAATCCTCGCTTTGGCCGCGAAACAGGCCTTCCTCAAGTTTCTCCAGCTGCAACAGGTTAAGGAGATTTTTTAATGCCTGGCTCATCAGATGTTCCTCAATAACATTACCGCTTTAGTTTGCGAGATCCGACCAGCTCCTGCAACTGTGCCAGACGCTAAAGGTTCAGTTAATAAAAATGAACCCGGCAGTCGCCAGGCAAAAAAGCGGATCCTGTGCCAGAATTAAGCACATACAGCGTCTTATAGCTGTTTCGGCCAATTTGTCGCCGACACGACATTGATCAGAAGGAGAGGTTATCAATGAAATTCTGGCATGTAATGAGCGGAGCAGCGCTGGCCGTTGCCCTTGCAGGTTGTGCAGATAAAAGTGCAAATATTCCTGTTCCCACGCCGGGCGCAGAGTTAGCAGGACAACCCGTTATTGCCCAACCCAACGTGAGCGGTTCCATCTATATCCGGCAAAAAGTGGCGTTACCGCCGGATGCAGCATTAACGGTAACCCTTTCAGACGCATCCCTGGCGAACGCTCCGGCCAAAGTGCTGGCGCAGCGCGTGGTTCTTACCGAGGGTAAACAGGCGCCTTTCCGTTTTACTTTGCCTTTTAACCCGGCCGATATTCAGCCTGACGCGCGCATTCTCTTAAGCGCAGCGATTACTCAGGATAATAAGGTTATTTTTATGACCGAATCGGTTAAACCGGCAATCAATAGTGGCGGAACAAAAATCGACTTAACCCTGGTTCCGGCTACATCGGTTGCTATGCCGACCCGCAGTGGCGCAGCGACAACCGTTCCGTCTACGTCGCCGACTCAGGTTACTCCATCCTCATCAATACCTGCACCAACCAGTTTCTAAATATGTTTATGGGGGCCAGCGTTGCTGGCCTTACCATTGCCATCGGTAACGCGCCAGATCAACTTCTCCGGCATCGCTGATTTCAATTCCTTCCGCTTCCAGCGCATCACGCTGCCGCAGCAAATCATCCCCTTGCAGGGATATCTGTCCGTGGCGGTTAATAATCCGATACCAGGGCAGGCGACTATCGGCAGGCAGACGCTTTAATAATCCGCCAACCTGACGCGCTGCACGTGGCGAGCCGGCCAGGCGCGCCACATCGCCATAGGTAGCAACGGTGCCAAAGGGAATAGCGGCGATAACCTGTATCACACGCTGAGAGAAAGAGTCATTTTCCATAGCGGCTCCTGCTTTAGGTTTGTGCTTATCCTCGCAAAAAGCAGCATGCAAAGAAATATGCCAAAGCGGTAACACTGCCATGAGAGAAAATACTCAAGAAAAACGGAGGGTTGTTTAATAAAACAACGGTTGAGGGCCTGCGGCTTGCATTTACCCCAGGCATCATTGATAATGCCTTCGCTCTGTAACGGAGCACGTCAATGGGGGCCCTGTTGGTTCTCCCGCAACGCTAACTTGTGAACTCGGTCAGGTCCGGAAGGAAGCAGCCGCAGCAGGTGACGCGTGTGCCGGGATGTAGCTGGCAGGGCCCCCACCATTTTTATCCATCCCGTTATTCCTCATCTATTTAGCGTACATATTTCCATACTGATACTGGGACTTTATCGTACAGCTTATTCATTGTTAATTCAGCCAAACGATGATCCGCAGCAGAATAAAAAACAGCCAGTTCATCATCAGGTAATTCATATTTATTCTTTTCAATAACACGCTCAAGTGTATCAATGGATCGGCAACGTCTTAAGCGCATTAGATAGTCAGTCTTGGTCATAATTTTTTCTGTCATGGTTAAACCATAATAAATTAACGGTTGCTAAAATGAATGGCTTGGCTGTAAAGGAAGCTGAGCGCACTCTTCTGCGAAAAGGTTAAACAAACGTCTGGCGGAACGCTGCCAGCGTTGTAGATCCTGGACATTGATGCCGTAATTACTGAAAAGCATAAAGGTATCATCGAGGTAATCATCTATTTGAACAATGAGATCCTCATCCTCAGCATGCTTAATTTTATAATTCATAGTGAATGAAGCAATATGTTCAATCAGATCATTCAGTTGTAAATTAGAAGCGGACGTAGGATCATTAACCCAGCCATGATGGCTGTCACCTAACGTTGCCATACTTTCGTCGTACAGATTTTCACACAAGAAATTCAACTGGGCAATATCATGCCGTTTCGGTGAGTATTCGTCCATCTTTTTTCCCTCCATACATCGACCATTGTCTGCATGCGAAACAGTGAAAAAAGCACCGTACTATAGGGTTAATATTAAGATTCGTTAGTTGATCAGACAAGGTAAATATAACGTAAGCTTGCTCTTTTCAGATAAGGTATGAGTAAATTTAAAGTTCATCGGCGGTGGAAGGGCGCGTATCATCAATAAAATTAAAGGCCAGTGCGCCAGGAATTACCTCAAACTCAACGCTTTCCCGTTGGGATTCTGTCTGATTAATGTCAAGACAAGCATTGAATACATTCCAGTCGAACTGATAGTACAGTTTATATCTTTCATCATTTATTGGCTCTACAGAAATAATCTTAACCGATCCCGGAACAAAAAGCGCATTCTGTGAATACCATTGCAGGTCGCCGATCAGCATTTTTTCTATTTTGGGAATATTCTGTAGGATTAGACTTTTTAATTTTAGCGGGTTTCTCTCATCTTGCAAAATATCGCACGGGATAATTTTTCTCACTTTACCTCCGCTGAGCGTATCCAGACTTAGGATAAGAATGAGATTAAGTATGCCAGAAGACAAGCAGGGTTAATTAATATTGAGCCTAAATTTATGCCAGTAAATGTCATGCTTTTACAGGCTAATGTTTAACTGATGTAAACTTACTTCGTTGAATTTTATAAATTTAGAGCAAAGCGATAGCCCAATCAAGCTACTTTATTGACATAAAAGGATACAATTTTCCTACAGCTATGGTTTAAGCCGCAGTGGTTGATTGCTGTTTAGCGTGATGAAAAGCAGAGAATAAAAAGCGATTGAGCAAAAAAAGTATCAGGCCAGCGTAATCGCCAGCCTGCTACCTGTTTAACGTTTTTTCTTACCGCCCTGAACGGCTTTGAAGCGCGGATTACTTTTGCAAATGACATATACGCGACCGTGCCGGCGAACTATCTTGCAGTCCTTGTGACGCTGTTTAGCCGCGCGTAACGAGCTTAAAACTTTCATAACCCCTTTTTCTCCTTAATCATTTTTGCCGAAAAAACGGCCATAACGTTGATTAAAGCGCGCTGAGCTTCCTTCACGGCTGTAGTCTTTTTGCTTGCCCGTATAATGTGGATGCGAAGCAGAAGAGACATCCAGCGCAACATAGGGGAAAGTTTCACCGTCGATTTCAATTGTCCGGTCGGTTTTAATCGTCGAACCTGTTTTAAAGTAGTGATCGACGCTGGTGTCGTGAAAAACGACGGTACGGTAATGGGGATGAATACCCGGTTTCATAGCGGCTCCTTTTGATATGTTATATCATAACATAAATTAATTATGCGCCTTTCATTTGCGTTATGCAACGGGTCGATGCTGCCGCACAGAAGATGAAGTGAACCGCGAGGGATAACAGCCTGGGCAGGGGATGAACCAGGTAAAAAAAGAGGCCACATAAAGTGGCCTCTGGTTAACGCATTATTAATGCTGGTGTTCTACAGGATGGCCCTGTTCCAGCTCTTCCTTATGTTTGCTGAAGCGGCGACGCACCACCACAAAGAACACAGGAACAAAGAAGATAGCCAGCACAGTCGCCGTTACCATGCCGCCCATGACGCCGGTACCTACCGCGTTCTGCGCGCCAGAACCTGCGCCAGTACTGATAGCCAGCGGCAATACGCCGAGGATGAATGCCAGAGAGGTCATCAGGATAGGACGCAGACGCATACGGGTTGCTTCCAGCGTCGCTTCCACCAGTCCTTTCCCTTCTTTTTCCATTAGATCTTTGGCAAATTCAACAATCAATATCGCGTTCTTCGCTGATAGCCCCACGGTAGTTAACAGGCCTACCACAAAGTAGACGTCGTTACTCAGACCGCGCAGCGTAGTGAAGATCAGGGCACCAATCACCCCTAACGGCACTACCAGCATAACGGCGAACGGAATTGACCAACTCTCATAGAGCGCTGCCAGACACAGGAACACCACAATCAGTGAAATGGCGTAGAGCGCAGGTGCCTGGTTGCCGGAAAGGCGTTCCTGATAGGACATACCGGTCCAGTCATAGCCAATACCCTGCGGCAGCTGTGAAGCTAACTCCTCCATCAATGCCATGGCATCACCCGAGCTGCGGCCTGGTGCCGCCTGTCCCAGAATTTCCATGGCCGGGAGGCCGTTATAGCGTTCCAGGCGCGGCGAACCATACTGCCACTGCGCTGAAGAGAAGGCAGAGAAGGGCACCATATCACCGTTAGACGCGCGCACGTACCATTTATTGATATCGTCCGGCAGCATACGTGAATCGGCTTTACCCATCACATAGACTTTTTTCACGCGGCCGCGATCGATAAAGTCGTTAACGTACGAGCCACCCCAGGCAGCGCCCAGCGTGGTGTTGATATCGGAAATGGAAACGCCCAGCGCCTGTGCCTTTTCCTGATCAACCGTCAGCTTGTACTGCGGCGTATCTTCCAGACCGTTGGGGCGTACGCCCACTAACGTATCAGGATGCTGTGCCACCATGCCCAGCAGCTGATTACGCGCCTGCATAAGTTTGTCATGACCCAGGTTAGCCTGATCGATCAGTTCAAAGTCGAAACCGGTGGCGTTACCCAGCTCGATAATTGCCGGCAGGTTAAACGGAATAACCATGGCATCTTTAATTGAGCTGAGCGCCTGCATGGCGCGACCTGCAATGGCTGGCACCTTGTTTTCTGCGCCGCCACGCTCTTCCCACGGCTTAAGGCTGACGAAGGCGATACCGGTGTTTTGTCCGCGACCAGCAAAGCCGAAGCCGTTAACGGTAAACACCGACTCAACGCTGGCTTTCTCTTTGGTCAGGAAATAGTGAGTGACCTCATCCAGCACCTTCTGCGTACGCTCCTGCGTTGCGCCTGCGGGTAGCTGAGCCTGGGCCAACAGCAGACCCTGGTCCTCTTCCGGCAGGAACGAGGTAGGCAGACGCATAAACAGCACGGCCATGCCGATTACAATCAGCAGATAAAGCAGCAGATAACGACCGGTACTGCGTACGATATGCCCAACGCTATCCACATAGTGGTTAGTGCTCTTATCAAACAGGCGGTTAAACCAACCGAAGAAACCGGTGGTTTTGCCGTGATCGCCTTTTTTGATCGGCTTCAGCATGGTGGCGCAGAGCGCCGGAGTCAGGATCAATGCCACAATTACCGACAGCACCATTGCAGAAACAATCGTAATGGAGAACTGACGATAGATAACCCCGGTCGAGCCACCAAAGAAGGCCATAGGAACAAACACGGCGGAGAGCACCAGCGCAATACCTACCAGCGCGCCCTGGATCTGTCCCATCGATTTACGCGTCGCTTCTTTTGGCGACAGCCCTTCTTCAGCCATAACGCGTTCGACGTTCTCTACCACCACGATGGCGTCATCCACCAGCAAGCCGATAGCCAACACCATCCCGAACATCGTCAGGGTGTTTATCGAGTAGCCGAACGCATTAATAATGGCGAAGGTCCCTAACAGAACCACCGGCACCGCAATCGTTGGGATAAGCGTGGCGCGGAAGTTTTGCAGGAACAAATACATGACCAGGAACACCAGCAAAATCGCTTCAAACAGCGTTTTTACCACCTCAAAGATAGAGATTTTAACAAACGGTGTGGTGTCATAAGGGTAAACTACTTTCAACCCGGCAGGGAAAGTGGGCGAAAGACGCGCCAGCTCAGCTTTTACCGCTTCGGCAGTATCCAGCGCGTTAGCACCGGTTGCCAGCTTAATACCGAGACCGGAAGCGGGCTGGCCGTTAAAGCGTGCGATGATTTCATAGTTCTCACCGCCCAGTTCAATGGTTGCCACATCACGCAGACGAACCTGAGATCCATCCGAATTTACTTTCAGTAAGATCTTACCGAACTCTTCCGTGGAGGTCAGACGCGTTTGCGCGATGATTGAGGCATTAAGCTGTTGACCTTTCACCGGCGGCGTACCGCCCAACTGACCGGCCGCGACCTGGGCGTTTTGCGTAGAAATCGCATTCACCACGTCAACCGGCGTCAGCTGATAATTATTCAGCTTATGCGGGTCCATCCAGATACGCATAGCGTACTGCGCACCAAACAGCTGGGTATCGCCCACGCCGGTGGTACGGCTGATAGGGTCTTTGATGTTTGAAGAGACAAAGTCCGCAATATCGTTCTGCGTCATGCTGCCATCTTCACTCACAAAGCCCGCTACCATCAGGAAGCTGCTGGAGGATTTTTCAACCTGGATACCCTGCTGCTGAACTTCCTGCGGCAGAAGCGGCATCGCCAGCTGCAGTTTATTCTGTACCTGCACCTGGGCGATATCGGCATTAGTACCCGACTGGAAAGAGAGGGTCAGCTGCAGCGAGCCGGATGAATCGCTATTGGAGGACATATACATCAATCCATCAATACCGTTCATGTTCTGCTCAATAACCTGCGTTACCGAGTCCTGCAGCGTTTTAGCATCCGCACCTGGATAGTTTGCGTTAATCTGTATCGCTACGGGAGCAACGTTTGGATATTGCTCAATCGGCAGCTTAAGAATCGATAGCGCACCCGCCAGCATGATAATGATGGCGATTACCCACGCAAATATGGGGCGATCGATAAAGAACTTAGCCATGTATCAGTGGCTCCTGTTTAAGACTGAGGTTTTTCAGATTGCTGTTGCGACTGCTGCTTCGCTTTCGCATCATCTGTTACTTCCTGTGGCGTGACTTGTGCGCCAGGTTTTGCACGTTGAATGCCGACCGAAATCACGCGATCGCCAGCCTGTACGCCCTGGGTTACCAGCCACTTATCACCAATTGCCTGCTGAGCGGTCACGTTACGCATGGCCACTTTATTATCCTGGCCCACCACCATTACCGTTGCCTGACCGGTTGGCGTGCGGGTTACCGCCTGTTGCGGAACCAGGATAGCGTTTGGATTGGTGCCTTCTTCCAGACGCGCACGAACAAACATACCCGGCAGTAGACGATGATCCGGGTTTGGGAACACCGCACGCAGCGTAATCGAGCCGGTTGTCTCATCAACGGTAACATCAGAGAATTCCAGGGTACCTGGATGCTGATATTCGGTACCATCAGGCATCATCAGCGTTACGTTGGCTTTGCCGTCGGTTTGCTTTAACTGGCCCGACTCCAGTTCGTTACGCAAGCGCAGATATTCATCGCTGGACTGGGTCACGTCGACATACATTGGATCAAGCTGCTGTACGGTCGCCAGCGCATTGGTTTGCCCGGTCTGCACCAGCGCGCCTTCGGTAACAGACGATTTACCGATACGGCCACTAATAGGAGAGGTAACCCTGGTGTAGGCCAGATTGATGCGCGCCGTCTCCACGTTAGCTTTAGCGACGGCTACTGCGGCGGCCGTTTGGCTCTGCGTGGCCATCGCCTGGTCGTAATCCTGCTGGCTGATATATTTCGTACCCAGAAGCGGCTGATAACGTTTTACCGTGACGGCGGCAATTTGGGCATTGGCCTGCGCCTGGGCGAGATCGCCTTTGGCACTGTTATAAGCGGCCTGATAAGGCGCAGGGTCGATCTGGTACAGCGATTCGCCAGCCTTAATATCGGTGCCTTCCACAAAATTACGTTTCAAAATAATGCCTGAAACTTGCGGACGTACTTCCGCCACGCGATAGGCGGAGGTCCTGCCCGGTAGCTCCGTGGTAATTTTCAACGGTTCGCTTTTCAGCGTTACTACACCAACTTCCGGCGCCTGCTGCTGTTGGCCTGCCTGTTCGGACTTATCATCACATCCTGTAAGCAAAAAGCTGCCTGAAAGCATCAGGGCGGCCGCCAGAGGCGTTAACCCTCTGTTATTTTTCATAAATCAACCTCGAGTGTTCGATATCGATTGGTCAATGGATCACAAACCGTTGAGCCATTGCTGCGTTTAAATTATGGTCATGCTATGGTACATACATTCGCAAATGTATGTAAATCTGCCGCTTGGTAAAAGCACTCACTATGGCACGAAAAACCAAACAGCAAGCCCTTGAAACACGACATCAAATTATTGATGCCGCCATTGAACGCTTCTCGGAATTCGGTGTTTCGGCGACCTCGCTTGCTGATATTGCCACCGCGGCTGGCGTAACGCGTGGCGCTATCTACTGGCATTTTAAAAACAAGACCGATCTACTGAATGAGATCTGGGCGCAGTCTGAGACTGGCCTGGAGGACGTTGAGCAAGAGTATCAGGCAAAATACCCAGACGATCCACTTTCTGTGATGCGCGCCATGCTGCGTTATGTTTTTGAAGCGCCAGCGCGCGACAAACGGCGGCGCTCACTGCTGGAAATTATTTTCCATAAATGTGAATTTGTGGGTGAAATGCTGCCGTTACAGATTATGCAGCAGAACCTCTATCTGGAATGTTACGAAAAGATAGAGCAGTCCCTGAGCCACTGCATCAAGGCCGGACAACTGCCCGCTGAGCTTAATATGCGGCGGGCGACGATTGTGATCCGCGGCTATGTTACCGGCATTGTCGAAAACTGGTTGTTTATGCCAGAGAGTTTCGATATTGAACAGGATGCGCCGATCCTGGTGGAAACGCTGATTGATATGCTAAAAACCAGCCCCAATCTCAGTTAGCCCGTCCTTAGCTAAGTACAGAAAATTGCTGTTTTTTTTCAAAATCACGGCGCACAATCTCCAGCGCTGCCAGCACGGTTTCTGGCGGGATCTCGTTTTGTTCCAGCAGCATAATCAGATCCACCGCCAGTTTTATCTCATCAGAGGCGCTTTCCAGCGACATATTGTGCTCCTTAACGTCGTATAACCCGTGCAACCGCCGTCAGCAGTAATGCACCCGTCAGCGCCAGCAACAGCGCGCGCGGATGCAGGCTGGCCAGCGTGCCCCAGTTAAAATACACGCTAACATAGCCGCCGACCAGGGCGCCAATGGTCGCTAAAACCAACGTTGGTAGCCAGCTGCCGCGCCCTGACATCAATTTGCTTGCTGTCAGACCAACCAACAGACCCACAACCAGCCAGGATAACAGTCCCATATTGATGTCCTTATTAAGCGCCAATTTTAAACCTGTAAATAACAATAGATAAAATAGCCTGTCAGCGGCTGCAGCACAGCCCGCGGGCTGTGATAAAGTGATCCCGGTAGTTTTTTCACGGGACAGGGCATGCAGCGTATCATCTTACTGATTATTGGCTGGTTGGCGATCGTGCTGGGCACGCTGGGTGTGGTTTTACCGCTGCTGCCGACCACGCCGTTTATTTTACTGGCTGCCTGGTGCTTTGCCCGTTCTTCGCCACGCTTTCATCAATGGCTGTTGTATCGCTCCTGGTTTGGCGTGTATCTGCGTCACTGGCAGCAATACCGTGCGCTGCCACCGGGCGTAAAACCGCGCGCCATAGTGCTTATTATCTGTACCTTCGCCATTTCAATCTGGCTGGTGAAAATCTTCTGGCTGCGGATTATGCTGCTCTGTATGTTAGCGGCGCTGCTGCTGTTTATGTGGCGGATGCCGGTGGTTGCAGGGGATAAAACCGAGGGTTAAGGCATAAATTGACTTTTTACCTTATCGATTTTCAAACACTTAAACTGCCAGCATGGCAAACAGAGTTGCATTTGTCCTGCGGTTTGCTTAGATTTGTTCGTTTTCGTGCGTGGCTTCCCTGATTTCCTTATTTTTCGTCTGCGGAATTATCCGTCAGCGTAAAGCGAGGCTGCGCGAGTCAGTTTAGTATTCACCAGGCATAACATTATGACCGCGACTGCACAGCAGCTTGAATTTCTTAAAGACAGTATTAAAAGCGTTCCGGACTATCCGAAACCGGGTATCCTGTTTCGTGATGTTACCAGTCTGCTGGAAGATCCGCGCGCTTTCGCCACAACGATTGATCTGTTCATTGAACGCTTCCGCGATCGGGGAATTACCAAGGTAGTGGGTACCGAGGCGCGTGGCTTCCTGTTTGGCGCGCCGGTAGCGCTGGGTCTGGGCGTTGGCTTCGTGCCGGTGCGTAAGCCGGGCAAACTGCCGCGGGAAACCTATAGCGAAACCTACGATCTGGAATATGGCAGCGACCAGCTTGAACTGCATCGCGATGCGATTAAGCCAGGCGATGTGGTGCTGGTGGTGGACGATCTGCTGGCTACCGGCGGCACCATTGAAGCGACCGCTAAGCTTATCCGCCGCGCCGGTGGTGAAGTGAAAGACGCCGCCTTTGTGATCAACCTGTTCGATTTGAACGGCGAAGCCCGCCTTAACGCGCTGGGTATTGATTGCTACAGCCTGGTCGCCTTCCCGGGCCACTGAGTTTCCCGCCTTCAGCCTCGCCGTAGCGGCGGGGCTGTGTTAGCATGTCCCACTGGTTTTCAACACATCTTGTGAACGAATGAGTTATCAGGTCCTTGCCCGCAAGTGGCGTCCACAAGCGTTTTCCGATGTCGTTGGTCAGGAGCATGTTTTGACTGCGCTGGCGAACGGTTTGTCGCTGGGACGAATCCACCACGCTTATCTTTTTTCCGGCACCCGAGGCGTCGGGAAAACCACCATTGCGCGTTTGCTGGCCAAAGGGCTCAACTGCGAAACCGGTATCACCGCCACGCCCTGCGGCGTTTGCGATAACTGCCGCGAAATCGAACAGGGTCGCTTTGTCGATCTGATTGAAATCGATGCCGCCTCGCGAACTAAAGTTGAAGACACCCGCGATCTGCTGGACAACGTGCAGTACGCGCCCGCGCGCGGTCGCTTTAAGGTCTACTTGATCGATGAAGTGCATATGCTGTCGCGTCACAGCTTTAACGCACTGCTGAAAACCCTTGAAGAGCCGCCAGCGCACGTTAAATTCCTGTTGGCCACCACCGATCCGCAAAAGCTGCCGGTGACCATACTTTCCCGTTGCCTGCAATTCCATCTCAAAGCGCTGGATGTCGATCAAATCCGACAGCAGCTGGAATATGTGCTGGAGCAGGAAAATATCACTGCGGAGCTGCGCGCATTGCAGCTGCTGGCGCGTGCGGCGGACGGCAGTATGCGCGATGCGCTGAGTCTGACCGATCAGGCGATTGCCAGCGGCGAAGGGCAGGTTACCACTGAAAGCGTCGCCGCGATGCTGGGCACGCTGGATGACGAGCAGCCGCTGGCGTTAATCGAGGCATTAGCCGCCGCCGATGGTCAGCAAACCATGTCGCTGCTGCAACAGGCGGCCAGCCGTGGCGTTGAATGGGAAGCGCTGCTGGTGGAGATGCTGCGTCTGCTGCACCGTATCGCCATGATCCAACTGCTGCCTTCAGCGCTTAGCGAAGAGTATGCGGCAGTGGAGCAGCGCCTGCGTGAACTGGCGCGCGTGGTTCCGCCAGCCGATGTGCAACTCTATTACCAAACCATTCTGATGGGGCGTAAAGAACTGCCGCTGGCGCCCGATCGCCGTATGGGCGTAGAAATGGCGCTGCTGCGCGCGCTGGCTTTTCACCCGCAGGTAGAGATCGCCGAGCCGGTCACGCGACCGGTGATGTCGCCGCAGCCTAATGTACAAACGCCGCCTTCCGCCGCTGCCGCCGCGTTTTCCGCTCCGGAAGCAGCGCAACCGCAGCCGGCACCCGCCTCTGGCGCGCCGGAGACGCCTCTGCCCGACACAACCAGCCAGCTACTGCAGGCGCGTACTCAACTATTGCGCCAGCAGGGAGCAACCAAAACAAAAAAGAGTGAGCCGGCAGCGCTAAGTGCGCGGCCGGCAGGCTCGGCGCTGGAACGTCTCGCTCAGGTAACGGAGCGCGCCGCCAGACGACCAGCGGCAGAACCGGCAGCGCCAGCGAAAAAAGAGGCCTACCGCTGGAAAGCGCAAAATACGGTAGCCGAAAGCGAAGCGCCGCAGGTAGCGACGCCGAAGGCGCTGCGTTCCGCACTGGAGCATGAAAAAACGCCGGAGCTGGCCGCCAGACTGGCTGAGGAGGCGCTGGAGCGCGACGCCTGGGCCGCTGAGATCGCCACGCTGACATTGCCGAAACTGGTGCAGCAGCTGGCGCTCAACGCCTGGAAAGAGGAGACGGCGCAGGGGATTTGCCTGCATTTACGCAGCAGCCAGCGTCATCTTAACTCTACTTCAGCACAGCAGGTATTAACCGAAGCATTAAGCAATGCCAGCGGTAAGTCGGTTGAATTGACTATCATTGAAGATGATAATCCTGCGATATTGACGCCTCTGGAGTGGCGTCAGAAGATTTATGAAGAAAAACTGGCGCAGGCGCGTCAGTCCATCATTGCGGATAGCCATATTCAGACGCTGCGTCGTTTTTTTGACGCCGATCTGGATGAGGAGAGTATTCGCCCCGTTTGAATCGCCGCATAACCGGTAACGGCTTACGCGGCCCGAGCAAAAAGAGAGAACGCTATGTTTGGTAAAGGCGGTTTGGGTAACCTGATGAAACAGGCCCAGCAGATGCAAGACAAAATGCAGCAGGTACAGCAAGAGATTGCTGAAATGGAAGTCACCGGCGAATCTGGCGCTGGCCTGGTTAAAGTCACCATTAACGGTGCGCACAACTGCCGTCGTGTAGAGGTGGATCCAAGCCTGCTGGAAGATGACAAAGATATGCTGGAAGATCTGGTCGCTGCGGCTTTCAACGATGCGGCGCGCCGTATTGCTGAAGCGCAGCAGGAGAAAATGTCATCCGTTTCCGCCGGCATGCAGCTGCCGCCGGGCTTTAAGATGCCGTTCTGATGCAAACCAGCCCTTTGCTGGAATCGCTAATGGAAGCGCTGCGCTGTTTGCCGGGCGTTGGCCCGAAATCAGCACAGCGCATGGCGTTTCAGCTATTGCAGCGCGATCGCAGCGGAGGCATGCGCCTGGCTCAGGCGCTGACGCGCGCTATGTCAGAGATTGGTCACTGTACGGACTGCCACACCTTTACCGAACAGGAAATTTGCACCATCTGCGCGAACCCGCGTCGCCAGCAAAACGGGCAAATTTGCGTGGTAGAAAGCCCGGCAGATATCCATGCTATCGAGCAAACCGGGCAGTTTGCCGGACGTTACTTTGTGCTGATGGGGCATCTTTCACCGCTGGACGGCATCGGTCCGCATGATATTGGGCTGGACAGGCTGGAACAGCGGCTGGAAAAAGAGACCATCCAGGAAGTGATCCTGGCGACCAACCCCACGGTGGAAGGCGAAGCCACGGCGAACTACATCGCCGGGCTTTGTGCGCAGTACGGCGTGGATGCCAGCCGTATCGCGCACGGCGTGCCGGTTGGCGGCGAGCTGGAAATGGTTGACGGCACCACGCTGTCGCATTCGCTTGCCGGACGCCATAAGATTAAATACTGACCACTTGCTGGCACATTCTCATGTGCCAGCTTGAAAATAGTTTTCCCATCCCCATCTCTTCCTCAACGTTCGATAAACCTGTTTCAGTTGAGGTAGCAAAACCATGAAAGGACAAGAGACGCGTGGTTTCCAGTCAGAAGTTAAACAGCTTCTGCACCTGATGATCCATTCCCTCTATTCGAATAAAGAGATCTTTCTGCGCGAGCTGATTTCCAACGCTTCGGATGCGGCGGATAAGTTGCGCTTTCGTGCACTTTCCACGCCGGATCTGTATGAAGGCGATGGCGAGCTGCGCGTTCGGGTTTCTGTCGATAAGGAAAACCGCACGTTGACGCTGAGCGATAACGGCATCGGTATGCGTCGCGATGAGGTGATCGAGAACCTCGGTACCATCGCTAAATCGGGCACCAAAGCTTTCCTCGAGTCGCTTGGCTCCGATCAGGCAAAAGACAGCCAGCTGATTGGTCAGTTCGGCGTCGGCTTTTACTCTGCGTTTATCGTTGCCGATAAAGTCACCGTACGTACCCGCGCAGCGGGAAGCGCGCCGGAAGAGGGTGTGTTCTGGGAATCTGCTGGCGAAGGCGAATACACCATTGATGACCTGACCAAGGCGGATCGCGGCACTGAAATCACGTTGCATCTGCGTGAAGGTGAAGATGAGTTCCTCGACAGCTGGCGCGTACGCAATATCATCAGTAAATATTCCGATCACATCGCGCTGCCGGTTGAGATCGAAACCAAAGATGAAGAAAACGACACCACCAGCTGGGAAAAAATCAACAAGGCGCAGGCGCTGTGGACCCGCAACAAAGCGGAAGTCAGCGATGAAGAGTACAACGAATTCTATAAGCATATCGCTCATGACTTTAGCGATCCGCTGACCTGGAGCCACAACCGCGTAGAGGGCAAACAGGAATATACCAGCCTGCTCTATATTCCGGCGCGCGCGCCGTGGGATATGTGGAACCGCGACCATAAACATGGCCTGAAACTTTATGTTCAGCGCGTCTTTATCATGGATGACGCTGAGCAGTTTATGCCGAACTATCTGCGCTTTGTGCGCGGCCTGATCGACTCCAACGATCTGCCGCTGAACGTCTCGCGTGAAATTCTGCAGGATAACCGCATTACGCAAAACCTGCGCAGCGCGCTAACCAAACGCGTTCTGCAGATGCTGGATAAGCTGGCGAAAGATGATGCTGAAAAATATCAGCAGTTCTGGAGTGAGTTTGGTCTGGTGCTGAAAGAAGGCCCAGCCGAAGATCACGCGAACCAGCAGGCGATCGCGAAACTGCTGCGCTTTGCCACCACCAGCAGCGAAGGCGCGGCGCAAACCGTCTCGCTGGAAGAGTATGTCAGCCGCATGGTGGAAGGGCAGGAGAAGATCTATTACATCACCGCCGACAGCTATGCCGCAGCGAAAAGTAGCCCGCATCTGGAGCTGTTCCGTAAGAAAGGCATTGAGGTTCTGCTGCTCTCCGATCGTATCGACGAGTGGATGATGAGCTACCTGACCGAGTTCGATGGCAAAGCCTTCCAGTCAGTGAGCAAAGCGGACGAAACGCTGGATAAGCTGGCTGACGAAGAGAACGAAGCGCATAAAGAAGCGGAAAAGGCGCTGGAGCCGTTTGTTGATCGCGTGAAAACGCTGCTGGGCGAGCGGGTGAAAGAGGTACGTCTGACGCACCGTCTGACCGATACGCCCGCTATCGTGACCACCGACGCCAATGAAATGAGCACCCAGATGGCCAAGCTGTTTGCAGCGGCCGGGCAGGCGGTGCCGGATGTGAAATACATCTTTGAGCTGAACCCGGATCACGCGCTGGTGAAACGCGCGGCGGATACGCAGGAGGAAGCGCGCTTTGCTGAATGGGTTGAGCTGCTGCTCGATCAGGCATTGTTTGCTGAGCGCGGTACGCTGGAAGATCCGAACCAGTTTATTCGTCGCATGAACCAGCTGCTGCTGGCCTGAATATCATCAACGTAAGCGTTAAGCCGGCCAGTGCGCCGGCTTTTTTACCACGGCATTGATTCTGAAAAACAGCGGTTCCTTGCCGTCAGGCTGGATCCTATGGATAAATCGGTTAATGATAGCCGCAGGTAACGCACCCATTATCGCCAGAGCCGCTTCCAGACCCGTTTCCTTGTGATGATCGGGGCTTAATGGTATGTTCTTGGCCTTCTCAGTTAGATCAAAGCGATTCGCAAGGGGATTTACGCAATGCGTATTATTCTGCTCGGCGCTCCGGGCGCAGGTAAGGGCACACAGGCTCAGTTCATTATGGAGAAATACGGTATTCCGCAAATCTCCACGGGCGACATGTTACGTGCGGCGGTAAAAGCCGGTACGGAGCTGGGCAAACAGGCGAAAGCCATTATGGATGAAGGCAAACTGGTTACCGACGATCTGGTTATCGCGCTGGTAAAAGAGCGTATTGCCCAGGACGATTGCCGTAACGGTTTCCTGCTGGACGGTTTCCCGCGCACTATTCCGCAGGCTGATGCGATGAAAGAAGCTGGCATCAAGATTGACTGCGTACTGGAATTTGATGTGCCGGACGAACTGATCGTTGAGCGTATCGTTGGTCGTCGCGTTCATGCGCCTTCTGGCCGCGTGTATCACGTAACCTTTAATCCGCCGAAGGTGGAAGGCAAAGACGACATCACCGGCGAAGAGCTGACCATGCGCAAAGACGATCAGGAAGAGACGGTTCGTAAGCGCCTGGTGGAATACCATGAAATGACCGAGCCGCTGGTGGCTTATTATCAGCAGGAAGCGCAGGCGGGTAATACTCAGTACCATAAAATCGACGGTACGCGTAAAGTGACCGAAGTCAGCGCTGAGCTGGCGAAAATTCTGGGCTAACGCGCCGCGTTGATTCCATTGTCAGGAATATCCGCTGGATATTCCTGATTCATCTTCTTTCTGCCACTGTTTCCCCATTCTCTCTGCCTGTTTCGCACTATCCTCTATACTTTGCCGCTAAGCGTTTTCATCTCTTGTAAGGAAAGGTTTTTCCGGCGAGCTTATCTGTCTCAGCCAGGGTAAAATCAGCGCGTAAAACGAATTAATCCATTTGAAAAAACAGGGATATACGATGAGGCAAGATAAACCCGGCGTCTTGCTGGTCAACCTGGGTACGCCCGATGCGCCAACCACGCCAGCGGTTAAACGCTACCTGAAACAGTTTCTCAGCGATAAGCGCGTGGTGGATACGCCGCGCTGGCTCTGGTGGCCGATTCTGAACGGCGTCATTCTGCCGATCCGCTCTCCGCGCGTATCAAAGCTGTATGCGTCGGTATGGATGGAAGAGGGCTCGCCGCTGATGGTATTCAGTAAACGTCAGCGTAATGCGCTGGCCGCGAAGCTGGATATTCCCGTCGAGCTGGGCATGAGCTACGGCAATCCCAGCCTGAAAAGCGCGGTCGACAGTCTGATGGCGCAGGGCGTAACGCGCCTGATTGTGCTGCCGCTCTATCCGCAGTTCTCCTGTTCAACGGTGGCGGCAGTCTGGGATGGTCTGAGCAGCGTTTTCGCCGGCTATCGTTCGATGCCAGACGTGCATTTTATTCGCGATTATGCTGAGCATCCGGCCTATATTGCCGCGTTGAAAGCATCGGTTGAACGCTCCTTCGCGCAACATGGAAAGCCCGATCTGCTGGTAATGTCTTATCACGGTATTCCGCAGCGTTTCGCCAACGAAGGCGATGACTACCCGCAGCGCTGCCGCGATACAACTGAGGCGCTGACGCGTGCGCTTGGGCTGAGCGATAGCGAAGTGATGATGACCTTTCAGTCACGTTTTGGCCGTGAACCCTGGCTGACGCCCTATACCGATGAAACCATGCGTGGCTTACCGGCGAAAGGCGTGCGCCATATTCAGATTATGAGCCCAGGCTTTTCTTCCGACTGTCTGGAGACGCTGGAAGAGATCAGCGAACAGAACCGTGAGTTCTTTATGCATGCTGGTGGTGAAAAGTTTGAATATATTCCGGCACTGAATGATGACGCTGAGCATATTGATATGATGCTGGCGTTGGTGAATGCGCATCGCTGAGTAACGGCGGGGAGTGTGGTATCATTCTCCGCCTGTTTATTCTGAAGCTATCAACCATGAAATTTCCCGGCCAACGCAAATCCAAACACTATTTTCCCGTCAACGCCCGCGATCCGCTATTACAGCCGGTGCAACCTGAAAGTGAAACTGGCACCAGTTGGGTGGTCGGCATCGACCAGACGCTGGTAGACATTGAAGCAAAAGTGGATAACGCCTTTGTGGCGCGTTACGGACTCAGCGTTGGTCACTCGCTGGTCATTGAAGATGATGTGGCGGATGCGCTCTATGCCGAGCTGATGCGTGAAAATCTGATTACCCATCAGTTTGCCGGGGGCACCATCGGCAACACCATGCATAACTACTCGGTGCTGGCCGATGACCGCTCGGTGCTGCTGGGCGTGATGTGTAATAACGTGCAGATTGGCGGTTACGCCTATCGCTATCTGTGTAATACCTCCAGCCGGACCGACCTTAACTATCTGCAGGGCGTGGATGGTGCTATTGGCCGCTGCTTTACGCTCATCAGCGATAACGGCGAACGGACTTTTGCCATCAGCCCCGGCATGATGAATCAGCTGCGGCCGGAGAATATTCCTGAACAGGTAATTGCTGGCGCTTCAGCGCTGGTGCTGACATCCTACCTGGTGCGCTGCAAAGCAGGTGAACCGATGCCGGAAGCCACCATGCAGGCGGTGGCCTGGGCAAAGCAATATAACGTGCCGGTGGTGCTGACGCTGGGAACCAAACATGTGATTGCCGAAAATCCGCAGTTCTGGCGTGACTTCCTGCGCGAGCATGTCGCTATTTTAGCGATGAACGAAGAGGAAGGGCTGGAGCTGACCGGTCATGCCGATCCGCTTCTGGCGGCGGATAAAGCGCTGGAGTGGGTAGATCTGGTGCTGTGCACCGCTGGTCCAAATGGGCTTTACATGGCGGGCTACACCGAAGAGAGCGCGAAGCGACAAACTAATCTGCCGCTATTGCCTGGTGCAATTGCAGAATTTAATCAGTATGAGTTCAGCCGTGCAATGCGCTATCAGGATTGTCAGCAGCCGCTGCGCATCTATTCGCATATCGCGCCCTATATGGGCGGGCCGGAAAAGATCATGAACACCAATGGCGCAGGCGATGGCGCGCTGGCAGCGCTGCTGCATGATATTACCGCTAACAGCTATCACCGTAATAATGTGCCTAACTCCAGCAAACATGTGCGTAACTACCTGACTTATTCCTCTCTGGCTCAGGTCTGTAAATATGCTAACCGGGTAAGTTATCAGGTACTGAATCAGCATTCGCCGCGTCTGACACGCGGCCTGCCGGAGCGGGAAGATAGCCTGGAAGAGGCGTACTGGGAGCGATAATGACCATGGCGCGGCGTAACGCCGCGCCATCTGTTTATGAAGGATTGTGCGGCGTTAGCATTGGCTGCGTTTCCAGCCCGGCTTTCAGCATCGCCAGCATACTGTTGGCGATCTCCCGTTCGCCCATAATGACGTTATCAGCGCCGCGCTCCAGAATGTAATGCACTTCATCGTCATAATGTGCACGGGCGATAATCTCCAGATGCGGATGTTTTTCACGCGCTGCCGCGATAATTTCACCTGCCTCATAGCCGTTGGGAATGCTCATCAGCAGCCAGCGTGCGCAATCCAGTCGCGCCAGCTCCATGGTTTCAGCACGCGCCGCATTACCTAAAATAACCCGGATGCCTTGCTCACGCAGCGCTTCAACGCGCGGGCGTGAATGCTCTATCACCACAATCGGGATTTCAGCCTCTGTTAACAGCTGGCTCACCAGGCAGCCCACACGACCATAACCGACAATCACCGCATGGTTACAGATATTGACCGGGAGCTGTTTTTCTTCTTCCGTGGCCTCTTCCAGACTCCGCTCTTCGAAATTCTCATTTTTATCCAGATAGCGTTCCAGCAGAGTAAACAGAATCGGGTTGAGCATGATCGACAGAATCGCGCCAGCCAGTACCAGGTTACGCCCTTCATCGCTGAGCATATTCAGCGAAATACCCAGACCGGCAAGAATAAAGGCGAACTCGCCGATTTGCGCGAGGCTGACTGAGATAGTCAGTGCGGTGCGCCGCGAATGGCCCAGCAGGGTCACCAACAGCCAGGCCGCCAGCGACTTACCGAAAACGATAATAGCCAACACGCCCAGCACCGCCAGCGGTTGCTGAATAAGTATCATCGGGTCGAACAGCATGCCCACGGAAACGAAAAAGAGTACGGCAAAGGCATCGCGTAACGGCAAGGTATCGTGCGCGGCGCGATGGCTTAACTCCGACTCATTCAGCACCATGCCAGCGAAGAAGGCACCCAGCGCAAAGGAAACATCAAAAAACTCCACCGCGCCAAAGGCGATGCCGAGCGCCAGCGCCAGCACCGACAGCGTAAACAGCTCGCGTGAGCCGGTGGCGGCGCTGCGTGCCAAAATCCAGGGAACGACCCGGCGGCCTACCACCATCATCAGCACCATAAAGGCGGCGACCTTACCAATGGTAAACAGCAGATCCCATGCCAGCAGCGCAAAGCTGGCATTGCCTTTTTCCATCATGCCGGCAATCGCTGGTAGCAGTACCAGCGTGAGGACCATAACTAAATCTTCAACAATCAGCCAGCCTATTGCAATCTGACCGCGCTGCGTATCAATCAGCTGGCGCTCTTCCAGCGCCCGCAGCAGCACAACGGTACTGGCGGTAGAGAGACAGAGACCAAACACCAGCCCGTTCATCCATTCCCAGCCCAGCGCCATGCTCAGCCCCATTCCCAACAGCGTGGCAACGGTAATTTGCGCAACAGCGCCTGGAATTGCGATCGCTTTGACCGCCATAAGATCTTTCAGCGAGAAATGCAGCCCGACACCAAACATCAGCAGAATAACGCCCAGCTCCGCCAGCTCCTGCGCCAGACTCATATCTGCAACGAAACCCGGTGTGAAGGGACCTGACAGAACACCCGCCAGCAGATAGCCCACCAGAGGAGAAATGCGTAGCTTGCTGGCGAGCATTCCTAAAAGAAAGGCGAGGACAAGGCCTCCGACGATGGTGGTAATCAGCGGGGTGCTGTGGTGCATGCTTTCTCCTTCTGTGTGTAACTGTGTCCGGTTGTAAATAGTGTAAAACAATATGGGGTCATCGGTTTGAAAATAAATGGATAAAAACTTAAAAACAGAAGGGTTCTCTAAAAATAAATGGATAAGTGCGATTTGTTTTACTTATGATTGGTTAATCTTGATAAATAAGGTGTTCTTTTATTGATGGAATTGCAAAAAAGTTGAGGTAAAAACAGCTAATTTGTCATATCAGATTAATGAAATGGCGGTAAAAGAACATAAAGATAAAGAGACTACTGTTTTACTGTTAATTTTCTGCTGCGGCAAAATTAGTGTCCTGGAGTCGCTGGCAGCATTGCGGGGCTGGCGCACTTCAGGCATAACTAGCCTTAGCATAGCGTCTGCGTTACAAATCCGCAGGTTTGCCTTACTATTATGGCAGCAAATGCCAGTCTGCTACCGGCTGACCGGTCAGAAAGCGTGTCGACAAGGAGAATAACGTTGCGTTTCATCAATACTCTTATCATGGGCGGGATACTCTCCCTGAGCATGCTTTCATCACAGGCGCAGGCCTGGGAAAAGGGCCGCGTCTATAAATTTACCGTACTGCATACCAACGATCACCATGGTCGCTTCTGGCATAACGAACAGGGCGAATATGGTCTGGCGGCGCAAAAAACGCTCATGGACACCATTCGCTATGACGTTCAGGCGCACGGCGGCGCGGTACTGATCCTCTCCGGCGGCGATATCAATACCGGCGTGCCGGAATCGGATCTGCAGGATGCGGAGCCCGATTTTCGCGGTATGAATCTGGTTGGTTATGATGCGATGGCGATCGGCAATCATGAGTTTGATAATCCGCTTTCCGTCCTGCGTCAGCAGCAAAAATGGGCCAAGTTTCCTCTGCTCTCGGCCAACATTTATCAAAAAAGCAGCGGCCAGCGTCTGTTCCAGCCCTGGGCATTATTTAACCGGATGGGGTTAAAAATAGCGGTTATCGGCCTGACCACCGATGACACCGCTAAAATTGGCAATCCTGAATACCTGACGGATATCGAATTCCGACCTCCGGCCAGCGAAGCGAAGCAGGTAGTGGAAGCGCTGCGCGCCAGTGAAAAGCCGGACGTGATCATTGCCGCCACCCATATGGGGCACTACGACGACGGTAAGCATGGTTCTAACGCGCCGGGCGATGTGGAAATGGCGCGCGCCTTGCCGCAGGGCTATCTCGATCTGATTGTCGGCGGCCATTCTCAGGATCCGGTATGCATGGCGCAGGATAATCTGAAGCAGGTGGATTATGTTCCCGGCTCGCCCTGCGTGCCCGATCGTCAGAACGGCACCTGGATTGTACAGGCGCATGAGTGGGGCAAATATGTTGGCCGGGCCGACTTTACTTTCCGTGACGGCGTGTTGACGCTGGAAAATTATCAGCTGATCCCGGTTAACCTGAAGCACAAGGTAAAGAACAGCGAAGGCAAAGATGAGTGGATTAACTACCAGCAGGAGATCGTGCCGAACAGCGCCATGATGAAGCTGCTGACGCCCTTCCAGAAAAAAGGCGAGGCGCAGCTGAATGTGAAAGTCGGCAGCGTTGACGCGCGGCTGGAAGGCGATCGCAGCAAGGTACGTTTTGTACAGACCAATCTGGCGCGCCTGCTTCTTGCTTCGCAGATTGCCCGCACCAAAGCGGACTTTGCCGTGATGAGCGGCGGCGGAGTGCGCGATTCGATTGAGGCTGGCCCCATCAGCTATAAAGATGTGCTCAAAGTCCAGCCGTTCGGCAATACGCTGTGCTGGGTTGAGATGAAAGGCAGCGAGGTAGAGAAATATCTGGCGGTGGTGGCGAATAAGCAGGTGGATTCTGGTGCCTATGCGCAGTTTGCTAACGTCAGTCTGATCGCAGACGGGCAGGGCGTGAGCGAAGTAAAAATCAACGGCGAGCCGCTGCAGGCGGAGAAAACCTACCGCATGGCAACGCTGAGCTTTAACGCCAACGGCGGTGATGGCTATCCGGTTATCAATACGCTGCCGGGCTTTGTGAATACTGGTTTCGTGGATGCGGAAGTGCTGAAGCAATATATCGAACAGCATTCACCGCTGAAGGCGGAGGCGTATGCGCCGAAAGGCGAAATTATTTATCGTAGCGCGGCGGAAAAGCAGGAACTGGAAAAGCAGGAGAGCCGCCGCCGCACTTATCCCCAGATGATTCTGGCCTGGCTCAGCGGCAAATAGTGTTGTCAGGCCCGTGGGTTTACGCGACGGGCCTGAATTTAACCGCTATGGCAGGGCATGCGCCATTTTTCCCGCAGTTTGTCCCAAATCCAGTTATAAACCACCGTGTAGGGCAGAAAGAACAGGAAGAAGCCAACTTCCAGCATAAAGGCCTGCAGCAACCCAATGCCCAGCATCATCGACGCAACCGGCAGGCCAATAAGAATAAAACCGCCTTCAAAGCAGAGGGCATGCATTATGCGCAGCCACACTCCGCGCTTGATGCGATTGCGTGGAAAGAGCCGGTCAAACACAGCGTTATAAATAATATTCCATACCATAGCGATGGTTGAAAGCGCCAGCGCCAGCGCGCCTATCTGGAACAGCGGTTTGTTCATCACTGCCGCCGCCAGCGGCGACACGATCAGGATAGCCAGCGCCTCAAAACCTACCGCGTGTAATACGCGTTCTTTAAACGAACGGGACTGCATAATATCTCCTTCAGAGCCAGGCAATGACCTTTACCGCACAGGCTCTTAATAAGCCGGACCTTATTTTCGCCGCGCTTTGCGTTAGAATGAAGTTATCTCCCATCGGAAAAAGCGATAGAACCATGCGTTACTCACCGGAATCATTGCAGGCTTTTGTCCAGACGGTGGAAAAAGGATCTTTTTCTGCGGCGGCGCGCGCGCTGGGAAAAAGTCAGTCTACCGTTAGCGCCGCGATTGCCAATCTGGAAGCGGACCTGGGGTTTAAACTGTTCCATCGCGCCGGGCGTGAACCGGTACTGACCGAAGCGGGGGCGCATGCGCTGCGTCAGGTGCAGGAGATTTTGTCAGCCAGCCAGCGGCTTGATGAACTGGCCGTGCGGCTGTCAGATAATGTTGAGCCGCGTCTGAGTATGGCGATTTCCGATTTCTGGCAGGCGGATCACCATGAGCAGCTGCTGAAGCGTTTTGCCGCACGCTATCCGCATATTGAGTTCGAATGTATGATTGCTGAGGATGAAGACGTTATCGACCTTCTGCAAAGCAATCGCATTCATCTTGGCGTTATTCGCGTGCAGACAGCGTTACCTGTGACCATCGCCGCCTCGCGTTTGCAGGTCCAGGCGCAAATGGCAGTATTTATTCATCGCGACCATCCGCTTAGCGCACAGAGCCAGGTGAGTCAGGCGGAGCTGGCGCAGGTCAGGCAGCTAAAGCTCAATACCTGGGCTGGCGTAAGGGAAAATATTTCATGCGGCCAGGTCTGGTCGGCACCTTCATATTTGCTGCTGCTGGAGATGGCGGAGCAGGGGTTTGGCTGGTCGATTCTGCCGCGCTGGCTGGTGGAGCAGTTTGGTCACGGCGTATTGCATATGCTGCCGGTTGCGGGCTGGCCGCAAAATATTGCGGTGGATGCCGTGTGGTCAACGCGTACCCCGCCGGGACCGGCAGGGCGCTGGATGATCGATCAGCTTTGCGCGCAGCGCGCCTAATCCTGACGCGCGATATCTGTCAACGTCGCCTCTAACAGCGCAGCCAGATCGCTGGCGGCCAGTTCTATATCCAGACCGCGCTTGCCGCCCGAAATAAAGATAGTGGGAAATGTTGCAGCCTGACTGTCAATAACCGTCGGCAAACGTTTCTTTTGCCCCAGCGGGCTGATGCCGCCAATCAGGTAGCCGGTAACGCGCTGAGCCTGCTGCGGATCGGCCATTTCCGCTTTTTTTGCGCCCAGAGCTTTCGCCAATTTTTTCAAATCAAGCTGGCTGGCGACCGGCGTTACCGCGACGGCCAGCTGTTTGTCGTCGCCGTTCAGCGCTACCAGCAGCGTTTTATATACCTGCTGCGGATTCAGGTTAAGCTTACGCACCGCCTCATCGCCGAAGTGCGTTTCGTTGCTGTCATGCTCATAAGGATGCAGCGTAAAGGAGATCTTTTTCTTTTCCAGCAGTTTAATTGCGGGCGTCATTGCTTTTTCCTGACAGTGAAAAATGACAATATGGTGAAAAATAGCGCTGGTGAAATCATCGGCTTTGAGAGAAAATTGCCTCGCGTCAGTAATTCCGTTGCTGATGAATAACCAAAATCATAAACAAATTCCTCTTTGACGGGCCGATAGCAATATTGGCCTTTTTTTTATCTGCGTCTTAACAGGTCAGGCAGATTATTCTCGCCGTAGAGGTGCAGCGCGCCAACCGCCACAACATAACGCCCTGGCGGTAGCGCGCGCAACAGGCTATTCCAGCGCTGATTGCGCTGGCGCATCAGCAGATCGTTGAGCTCAGTGCTGAAGGTGGTCGGCAAGGCGGTCTGGCTCTGCTGCGGCGGCTTTTCAAGCCACCAGCTAATCATGGTTTGCAGCAGGCGGGCATTGGTATGCCAGTGTTCCAGCGTATCCGCCAGCAACGACTGACCATTTTCCGGCAGGGTTTTAAGAATATCGAGCTGCTCGCTGGCGCCTTCCAGTTCGATGATGCGTCGTCCCTGCGCCTGCGCTGCCTGCAACAATTGATAATCGATACCGTAATCGGGACGGAGCCCCAGCCGCTGTGCCTGTTGCGCCTGAAGCATCAGCGCGATTTGCCATAAAGGCAGCGCCTCAAGCTGTGCCAGATCAAGATGCATTTCATCGCACAGGCGGCTCAGCTGCTGCAGAGTGGCGTCATCCACTCTTTCCGCCAGCGGGGGCTGTGCCTCGCTATAGGTAAAAGGAGAGGCGCTGCCGGTAATATCCGCTTCAACAATCAAAGCATCCGCTTTTTCCAGACGCTTCAGCAGTTGCGGGGGCAGCGGCATCATATTGCGGGTGCCCATATGAATACTGCCGACCAGATGCAGTTCGCGCTTGCCCGGCAGCCAGATATCCGTGGCTGGCCAACGGTAATGCTTCGGAACCAGCATGCGAAACAGCATTGTCAGGTTGTGCCGCCATCTATCCATTCTTTCACCCTTTGCTGCCAGTAAACTCCCCATGCTAGCGGTTTCACTTACCGATGAACAGGTGAAAGCGCTGACTTCCGTTCAGCAAGCCAGCGCCAGGCGCAGAGGAAGTCACGTTACTGTCCGGGTGGCTGAAAGCGCAACAGCCGGTTAGCGTTGCTCACCACGGTGATCGAGGAGAGCGCCATCGCCGCACCGGCAATAACCGGACTGAGCAGCGTGCCGGTCAAAGGCCAGAGCACGCCAGCGGCGACAGGAATCGCCAGGGAGTTGTAGATAAAAGCGCCCAGCAGATTTTGCTTCATATTACGCAGCGTGGCTTTGGCAATCGCCAGCGCATCCACCACGCTGTGAAGATCGTGGCGCATCAGCGTAATGGCCGCGGTTTCGATCGCTACGTCGCTGCCGCCGCCCATGGCAATCCCGACATCGGCCTGAGCCAGGGCGGGCGCATCATTAATTCCATCGCCAATCATCGCCACCTTATGCCCCGCCTGCTGCAACTGAACAATTGCCGCTGCTTTGCCATCCGGCAATACACCCGCAATCACCCGATCCAGCCCGGCCTCGCGCGCAATGGCGTTGGCAGTGATTTCATTATCCCCGGTCAGCATAATCAGCTGATAGCCCAGCCCATGCAGGCGCTGCAGCGCGCTAACGCTCTCTTTACGCAGCGGGTCGCGGATTGCCAGCAGGCCAGCCAGCTGGCCCGCCACCGCCAGAAATACCGGCGTCGCGCCTTTAGCTGCCTGTTCACTGGCAAGGGATGCGGCCTGTTCCGCCTCAATCTGCTGCTGCGTCAGCAGGGCAGCATTACCCAGCAGCATCGGCTTGCCCTCCAGCTGGGCGCTAACGCCCATACCGCGTAGGGTGCGAAACTGGCTGTTTTCCGGCAGGGCCATCTCCCCGGCGCGATCGCGAATCGCTTTCGCCAACGGATGGTTGGATCCTTGCTCCAGTGCCGCCGCCCAGCGCAAGACCTGCTCTTCGCTAAAGCCGTTAAAAGTAATGATCTGCGTGACCTGAGGCGCGCCCTGCGTTAGCGTCCCGGTTTTATCAAATACCAGCGTATCCAGTTCGCTGGCACGCTGTAGCGCATCGGCATCGCGCACCAGGACACCAAACTCCGCCGCTCGCCCAACGCCTGCAATAATCGACATCGGCGTCGCCAATCCTAAGGCACAGGGACAGGCGATAATCAGCACGGTAGTGGCAATCACCAGCATATAGACCATTGAAGGCTGCGGGCCGAAGAAATACCAGACGGCGGCGCTGAACAGCGCGATCATAACCACCACCGGTACAAAGACGGCGGAAATACGATCGGCCAGCTGTCCGATTGCCGGTTTGCTGCTCTGTGCCTGACGCACCAGCTGGATGATGCGCGACAGCGTGGTGTTCTTACCGACGGCGCTGGCGCGGAACAGCACGCTACCGTCCTGTACCAGCGTACCGGCATGTAAGGCTTCGCCTGCCGATTTTTGCTGCGGCAGCGGCTCGCCGGTCAGCATCGACTCATCCAGCCAGGCCTCGCCCTGGGTGATAATGCCATCAACCGGAACGCGATCGCCTGTAGCCAGCCGTAAAACCATTCCCAGCTGAACGTCGCTTAATGCAACGGCTTGCTCGCCGTCAGGGGTGACGACACGTGCCGTGGCTGGGGTTAAATCCAGCAGCCGCTCCAGGGCTTTTGACGAACGCTGACGCGCCCGCTGCTCCAGCGCATGACCCAAATTAATCAGGCCGATGATCATCGCGCTGGCTTCATAATAGAGATGACGTGCGGCGGGCGGGAAAAATTCTGGCCACAGATTAACGCTGATGGAATAGAGCCAGGCCGCGAGCGTACCCAGCGCAACCAGCGTATCCATTGTGGCGGAGCGGTTCAGCAAGCTGCGCCACGCGCTGCGATAAAAATGTCCGCCTGCGACCACCATCACCAGCAGCGTCAGGACGCCGACCACCAGCCAGCCGCTACGGTTGCTGGCGGTCAGCATCATATTGTCGCCGAACATGCCATAAATCATCAGCGGTACGCCAAGCGCCAGCGCCAGCGCTGATTGCCAGCTAAAGCGCCGCATCGCCTGGCGCGCGCTGACCTGCTGTTTTTCGCGCCGCTCGCTCTCATCGCCAATCACTTCAGCGCCGTAGCCCGCAGCCGTTACGGCGGCAACCAGCGCATCTGGCTGCACGGAGCCTATTACCAGAGCGCTGCGCTCGGCAAGGTTAACGCGTGCCTGCTGTACGCCTTCAACCTGAGCTAACGCTTTTTCAACCCGGCTCACGCAGCTGGCGCAGCTCATGCCGTCGATCAACAGCTGATAGCTCTCTGCGGCTTCGTCTGCCTGCGTTGAAAGCGCCGCGCTATGCGCTGCGGCGTCGGCTTTAGTTGAAAAGTGTGCATGACCCGCTACCGGCTCGGCCTGAGCGGGAGTTGATACCTTATCCGCTGCCAGCTGGCTTTCTGATGCTGACAGCGGTTCAGGCTTTGGGTGCGCATTGTCCTGCAGACTCGCCTGATAGCCCGCCTGCTCAACGGTAGCGATCAGCGCTTCTGACGCGGCGTCGCCGATCACCCGCGCCTCGTTCAGCGAAACCTCGGCTTGCTGTACGTCCTGACGCTGCTCCAGCGCCTCTTTTACGCGTTTCACGCAGTGGCCGCAGGTAAGGCCATCCAGCGCTAACAGAGTGGTATGTGACATAAGCTTCTCCCTCTTTTCAGGCACAACAGATTATCAGAGCTGTAAGCTTAAACCTTCCATTAAGGGGAAGGTCAAGTTTTTAGCAGGCGGACGCTTTGCATGATCGTGATTTTTGTAAAGCACAGGCGGCGGATCGGCGTTATCCTGCCTGTAATGGTCTGAAGGGGAACAGAATGAACATTAGCGATGTGGCTAAAAGAACCGGCTTAACCAGTAAGGCAATCCGCTTTTATGAAGAAAAAGGGCTGGTAACGCCGCCGTTGCGCAGCGAAAACGGCTACCGCAGCTATACGGCACGTCATCTGGACGAGCTGACACTGCTGCGACAGGCGCGGCAGGTAGGTTTTACGCTGGACGAGTGCCGTGAACTGGTGCATCTGTTTAATGATCCGGGGCGTCACAGCGCAGATGTCAAACAGCGCACCCTGCTGAAAGTTAAGGAAATTGAAGCGCATATCGATCAGCTTAAGGCAATGCGTGAACGGCTGCTGGCGTTGGCGGAGGCGTGCCCCGGCGATGAGAGTGCAGATTGTCCGATTATTGATAACCTGGTCGGCTGCTGTCATCGCAACGAAAAATAGCGGCCTGTCCAGGAGCGATCTATCTTTGGTAAAAGTCAGCGGCCTGCATTTTCAGCCGCCAGCGGCCGGATGCGTAAGGTCACGCCTTCCACGCAAATCACCACTACACGCGTACCGGCGGGGAGATCGCTGTCAGCCTGCACGCGCCAGCTGCTGTCGCCGACGCGCACATGACCCAGCCCGTTAACCAAAGCTTCATCCAATGTCAGATGCATACCCGTCATCTGCATCCCACGCTGGTTAAGCAACATGCCGGGCTGTTTTTGGCGCAGCGCGAGCCAGCGATACCACAGAAAGGCGGCGAGTAACGTCAGCAGCGCGAACAGCACCCCCTGGGTTCCCCATGAAAAGGGCAGCAGCCAGCGGATGATGCCCACCGCCAGTGCCGCCAGACCGCTCCAGAGCAGATAGCCGCTGGTACCCAGCATTTCCGCAATCAACAGCAGGCCGCCCAGCGTTAACCAGAACCAGTGAGGATGATTAATGACGGCCGCCAACATTATTTATTACTCCGCGACTGTTTGCTTTCGTTCAGCAGCTCGCTGATCCCGGCAATGGAACCCATAATGCTGGTGGCATCCAGCGGCATCAGCACCACTTTGCTGTTATCGGCAGAGCCAATTTTTTGCAGCGCATCGGTATATTTTTGCGCAACAAAGTAGTTCACCGCCTGGATATCCCCGGCAGCAATCGCTTCCGATACCATTTTGGTGGCGCGTGCCTCGGCTTCCGCGGCGCGTTCACGCGCTTCCGCCTGCAGGAAAGCGGCCTGACGATCGCCTTCCGCTTTTAATATTTCCGACTGTTTTTCCCCTTCGGCACGCAGAATCGCCGCCTGACGAATGCCTTCCGCCGCCAGAATATCGGCGCGCTTGGTGCGCTCTGCTTTCATCTGGGCGTTCATGGCGGCGATCAGCTCTTGCGGCGGGCGCACATCGCGAATCTCTATACGTGTCACCTTGATGCCCCACGGGTTGGTTGCCTCATCCACAATATGCAACAGGCGGGTATTAATACTGTCACGCTGCGACAGCATCTCATCCAGCTCCATGGAACCAAGCACAGTACGGATATTGGTCATCGTCAGATTAAGGATCGCCTGGTCAAGATTGCTGACCTCATAGGCGGCGCGCGCCGGATCCACTACCTGAATAAAGCAGACGGCGTCAATGGTGACATTGGCGTTATCTTTGGAGATGACTTCCTGAGAAGGGACATCCAGCACCTGCTCCATCATGTTGATCTTGCGACCAATACGATCCATAAAGGGTACTAAAAGATTTAAGCCGGGCTGCAGCGTTTTGGTATAGCGACCAAAGCGCTCCACGGTCCACTGGTAGCCTTGTGGCACAATTTTTATGCCTGACCAGACGATAATTAACGCAACGACAATAAGCACGGGGATCACAGCAAGCATAAAACCTCCAGACTGTTTTATGACGGGCCAAACCCTGGCCCGTTGTCGGCAGAGATTAGTAGAGCAGGGAGTATAACAGGCGGCGATATTTAGCCGCCAGCGCATCGCCGGTGCCGAGCGCCGCCAGGATCTCCTGCAGCATTTTACGTGTTTGACCGTCGGCGGCGTTGAGATCGGTTTTCAAAAAGCGGTAAAGCAGCTCAAGCGCCTCTTCGTTACGGCCAACCTGATGCAGCTGCAGCGCCAGTTTGCTTGCCAGCTCGGCATTCTGCGGCTCGCTCTCCAGCTGCTGCTGAAGCTGCTGGATTTCCGGAGTATTCGCCGCCTGCTTCAGCAGGTCGATCTGCGCCATCAGCCCCTGATAGCGGGTATCCTGATCCTGCAGCGGAACTACTTTCAGCACGCCTTCCGCCTCATCGCTGCGGTTAAGCGAGATCAAGACTTCAGCCAGCAGAAAGCCGATTTCGCTGGATTGATTACTGAGCTGCCAGGCCTCTTTCAGCAGCGGCAGCGCGTCCAGCGGTTTCCCCTGCTGCACCAGCTCGAGCGCCTGCTGCGCCTTTAGCTCTTCTTCACGCGGCAGCACTTTCTGCAGCAGGGCGCGAATAGCCTCTTCCGGCTGCGGTCCCTGGAAGCCATCAACCGGCTGACCATTCTGGAACAGATAAACCGTAGGAATGGCGCGCAGGCCGAACTGGGAAGCAACCATCGGCTCATTATCACAGTCCAGCTTCGCCAGCACGAACTGCCCGGCATACTCCTGTGCCAGACGCTCCAGCACCGGCGTAAGCTGCTGGCAGTGCTGGCTGCGTTCAGACCAGAAATAGAACAGCACCGGCACCGTCATGGACTGTTCCAGCGTCTGCTGCAGGTTAGATTCGTTGATATTAATAATCGAAGCGTGTAATGACATGTATGCGTCTCTTTGTCTGATGACTTTAATACGATATTGGGGCGTTGCCTTCGGCTTCAAGCCAAATTTGCGCTGCCGCGTTAGTTGCCGCGTAAAATGCGATCCAGTATCCAGCCTGGCAGCAAGCGCCGCAGCCAACTCATCACATGCGCGACCAGCGTCACAGGATAGCGCAGGCGTGGATGACGGCTCTCCAGCGCATGACGCAGCTTGGGCAGTATCGCCTCCGGTGGCAGCGTAAAGCGTGCCGCAATACCGGGATTTTTAATGGGTTTTTCCTGCTGTGTCTGATTCACGTTGTCGGTAAAGCGCGTATGAATAGGACCGGGCTCTATCAGGCTAACGCGAACGCCGCTGCCATGCAGCTCCATACGCAGAGCATCGGCCCAGGCCTCCAGCGCATATTTACTGGCGGCATAGGCGCCGCGTCCCGGCGTGGAGATCAGGCCCATGACCGAACTGGTATTGATAATGCGCGCATCACCGCTGGCGCGCAGGGCAGGCAACAGTAGCATTGTTAACTGATGAGTGCCGAACAGGTTGCTGGCAAACTGTTGCTCCAGCTGCTGACGCGTCAGGGTTTCCAGCGGGCCATAAACGCCATAGCCAGCATTATTAAACAACCCATACAGCCGCCCTTCGCTCAGGGCGATCGCCTGTTCCGCCGCCTGCGTTACGCTCTGTGCATCGTTGAGATCGAGCTGAATTCCGGTAAATCCCAACGCATTCATGCGCGCCACATCTTCCGGCTTGCGACAGGCGGCCAGCACGCGATAGCCGCGCATCAAAAGATCGTTGGCTGCAACCAGGCCGATTCCGCTGGAGCAGCCGGTAATTAATACGTTTTTTTGCATAACTTTACGTCCGTGGCTTCTGTGCCGTTTATTACTCATGCTTAACTAGGGGAGCCAGTTCTTTATCCATCAGATCGGTAATAAATGCCTGCGCATCCGGTGCGGGGTGAATACCGTCTTGCTGCATCCACTGTGGTTTAAGATAGACCTGCTCCATAAAGAAGGGCACCAGCGGAATATTGTGTTGTTGGGCCAGTTTGACATAAATGTTATTAAAAGCATCGTTATACCGACGACCATAGTTCGCCGGCAGACGGATCTGCATCAACAGAGGTTGAGCATTGGCCGCCTGAACCGTTGTGATGATTTTACTTAAGTCCTGCTCGATATTTTGCGGTGGGAAACCGCGCAGGCCATCATTACCGCCCAGCTCGATCAATACCCAGCGAGGATGATGCTGTTGCAGCAGCGCAGGCAGACGCGCCAATCCTTGCGCAGCGGTATCGCCGCTGATGCTGCCGTTGATCACCTCTGGCTGCTGCTGCCATTTTTTATCCAGCAGGGCTGGCCAGGCCTCACTGGCCGACATGCGATAGCCCGCACTCAGGCTGTCGCCGAGAACCAACAGTGATTCTGCGGACGCCACACGCGTAAGTAACAGTAATAACAA
Organism: Pantoea sp. FN0302; assembly: GCF_050113775.1. Lineage (NCBI taxonomy): Bacteria > Pseudomonadati > Pseudomonadota > Gammaproteobacteria > Enterobacterales > Erwiniaceae > Pantoea > Pantoea sp. FN0302. Next base: position 2,012,292 of record NZ_JBNJSM010000001.1, on the reverse strand, counting down.
CAGGAAGGGATAATGCCAGCGGAAAACATTGTTGAAGTTCATCATCTTACTAAATCCGTCGGTGAAGGGGAGCATCAGCTGTTCATCCTTACCGGAGTTGACCTGGTTGTCAAACCGGGGCAGAGCATCGCCCTGATTGGTGAATCAGGATCGGGCAAGTCTACTCTGCTGGGCATTCTCGCCGGGCTGGATGATGGCAGTAGCGGAGAGGTCTGGCTGTGCGGCGAACCGCTGCAAAAAATGGACGAGGAGCAGCGCGCGCAGTTGCGGGCGCGTCATGTCGGCTTCGTCTTTCAGTCTTTTATGCTGGTTCCCACCCTGAACGCGCTGGAAAACGTACAGTTACCTGCATTACTGCGCGGCGATCCTGAGCGACAGAGTCGTGATCAGGCGCAGGCGCTGCTGGAGCAGCTGGGACTGGGCAAGCGGCTGCATCATTTGCCGTCGCAGCTTTCCGGTGGCGAACAGCAGCGCGTGGCGCTGGCGCGCGCCTTTAATGGTCGTCCTGACGTGCTGTTTGCCGATGAGCCGACCGGCAATCTCGATCGGCAAACCGGCGATCGCATTGCCGATCTGCTGTTCTCAATGAACCGTGACAACGCTACCACGCTGATTCTGGTGACCCACGATCTGCAGCTGGCGGCGCGTTGCGATCGGCGGCTGCGCGTGCGTGATGGCAAGCTGTGGGAGGAAGCATGATCTGGCGCTGGTTCTGGCGCGAATGGCGCTCGCCCTCGTTGCTGATCGTCTGGCTGGCGCTCACCTTGTCGGTTGCCTGCGTACTGGCGTTGGGCACGCTGGGCGACCGCATGGAAAAAGGTCTGACGCAGCAAAGCCGCGAGTTTATGGCGGGCGACCGCACATTAAGCAGTACGCATCCGGTGCCGCAGCCGTGGCTGGATCGGGCGCAGCAACTGGGCCTGAACGTCTCCGCCCAGCTCACCTTTATGACCATGACCTTTGCGGGCGAAGCGCCGCAGCTGGCGGCGGTAAAGGCGGTGGACCAGTCTTACCCGATGTTTGGCGAACTACGCACCGAACCACCGGGGCTGAAACCGCAGCCCGGCAGCGTACTGCTGGCACCACGGCTGATGACGTTGCTGGGCGTTAAACCGGGCGATGAACTGGACATCGGCGATACCCGGTTGCATATCGCCGGAGCGGTTTTACAGGAGCCGGACGCGGGTTTTAATCCTTTTCAAACCGCGCCGCGTCTGCTTATGAATCTCGCCGACGTTGAAAAAACCGGCGCGGTGCAGCCGGGAAGCCGCCTGACCTGGCGCTATAAAGTAGCTGGCGCTGGAGAAGCGTTAGGACGCTACGATCGCTGGATTACGCCGCTGTTAAAAAGCGATCAGCGCTGGCTGAGCGTGGAAAACTCAGAAGATGCGCTGGGGCGATCGATGCAGCGTGCCCAGCAGTTTTTACTGCTGTCTGCCCTGTTGACGCTGCTGCTGGCGGTGGCGGCGGTGGCGGTGGCGATGAGCCACTATTGCCGCAGCCGCTACGATTTGGTCGCGGTACTGAAAACGCTGGGTGCCGGACGCAGCGCCTTACGCAAACTGATTGTCGGCCAGTGGCTGGCGGTGCTGCTGCTGGCGGCGCTGGCCGGTAGCGTGCTGGGGATGGGCTTTGAGCGCCTGCTGTTAACTCTGCTGCGTCCGGTTCTCCCTGGCGAACTGCCCGCCGCCGGACTCTGGCCGTGGATCTGGGCGCTGGGCGCGCTGTTTACCATTTCCCTGCTGGTGGGTCTGCGTCCTTATCGGCTGCTGTTGGCGACGCAGCCGCTGCGTGTGCTGAGACAGGATGTCATCAATGCCGTCTGGCCGTTGCGCTACTATTTGCCGATCATGGCGCTGGTGGTGATTGCGCTGCTGGTGCTGCTGGTGGGCAGCAGTAAGCTGCTCTGGGCATTGCTGGGCGGGGTGGTGTTGCTGGCGGCGCTGTTGGCGGGGTTGGGATGGGGAGCGCTCTGGCTGCTGAGCCGACTGACCGTACGTCGACTGGCGCTGCGCCTGGCGATAAATCGTCTGCTGCGCCAGCCGTGGGTAACCTTAAGTCAGCTGGCGGCTTTTTCGCTCTCTTTTATGCTGCTGGCCCTGCTGCTGGTGCTGCGCGGCGATCTGCTCGATCGTTGGCAGCAGCAGTTGCCTGCCGACAGCCCTAACTATTTCTTGCTGAATATCAGCCGTGAACAGGTAGCGGACGTGCAGCGTTTCCTGACGCAGCATCAGATTGAGCCCGGCACTTTTTATCCCGTTGCGCGCGTGCGTCTGACGGAAATTAATCAACAGGCCGTGGATCCACGCCGTGACAACGCGCTAAACCGCGAGCTTAATCTGACATCGTTATCGCGCCGCCCGGAACATAATCCGATTGTGGCCGGACAGTGGCCGCCGCGCGCCGGAGAGGTGTCGATGGAAGCGGAGCTGGCCGATCGTTTAGGCGTGAAGCTCGGCGATACCCTGACCTTTACCGGCGATACGCAGCAGTTTAGCGCTAAAATTAGCAGCCTGCGTAAAGTTGACTGGGAGAGCCTGCGGCCTAACTTTTTCTTTATTTTCCCGCCGGGAGCGCTGGATGAGCAGCCGCAAACCTGGCTTACCAGCTTCCGTTATGATGGCGGCACCGGGACGCTGGCCCAGCTGAACCGTGCTTTTCCGACGCTCAGCCTGCTGGATATCGGGTCGATGATGCGCCAGATAGGGCAGGTGCTGACGCAGGTGAGCCAGGCGCTGGAAATTATGGTGGTGCTGGTTACCGCCTGTGGCCTGCTGCTGCTGCTGGCTCAGGTGCAGGTAGGGATGCGACAGCGACGGCAGGAGCTGGTGGTTTATCGCACGCTGGGTGCCGGGAAAAAGCTGCTGCGTTCAACGCTGTGGTATGAGTTTACGCTGTTAGGCATTGTGGCGGGTGTGGCGGCGGCGCTGGGCGCTGAGGCGGCATTATGGGGATTGCAGCGTAAGGTGTTCGATTTTCCCTGGGAGCCTGACTACCGGCTCTGGATTGCGTTGCCGTTAAGCGGGGCGCTGCTGCTTTCATTGTGCGGCGGCTGGTTGGGAGTACGGCTGCTGCGCGGTAAAGCGCTGTTCCGCAGTTTCTGATGCTGGCGGTCCGCCGAAAACGGACCGCCATACCGCTTAGCGCAGCGTAGCCTGCGCCCATTCAATGCCGCTGGCATACTCTGGCGGCAGCATCGGCACCAACGCCTGAAGCGCAGCCGCAAGGCGCTGCCTGTCGGGATCGCTCAGATTCAGGTGGCCTACTTTACGACCGGGCCGCACCTCTTTTTCATACCAGTGCAGATGCACCAGCGGCTCGCTGAGCCACTGCTGATTAAGCGCCGTGCCGATCAGGTTCACCATCACCGATGGCATACTCACTACCGGCAGCGGCAGCGGCAGGTCAAGAATCGCACGCAGGTGCAGTTCAAACTGGCTGATGGAGGCGCCATTTTGCGTCCAGTGCCCGCTGTTATGCACGCGCGGTGCCAGCTCGTTGATCAGCAGGCCTTGCGGCACCACAAAACATTCCATCGCCATGACGCCAACGTAGTTAAGCTCATGCATAATCGCGCTCAGCATCTGCTCCGCCTGCTGCTGCAGGGCCGGTTCAGACTGCGGCAAGGCTACGCTGGTGCGCAGGATCCCATCCTGATGCAGGTTATGCGTCAGCGGATAAAACACTGTCCTGCCGTCATGTCCACGCGCGCCCACCAGCGAAACTTCACCAGAAAAGTTGATGCCCTGCTCAACGATGCATTCGCCGTAGCAGTCTCCGGGCAGCGCATCGGTTTCTCCGGCGCGCAAACGCCACTGACCGCGGCCGTCATAGCCGCCGGTACGACGCTTAACAATCGCCAGTTTGCCCAGCTGCGCGAACACCTGCGGCCACTGTTCAGCAGAAGAGAGCAACTGCCAGGGCGCGGTTGCCAGCCCCAGCCGATCGAGCAGCTGCTTTTGCGTTAAACGGTCGGCAAGCAGCGGAAAAATATCGCGGTTCACAAAGGCTGAATGGCGCGCCAGTTCACGCGTCAGCGCGGTTTCCGGCCAGCGCTCAACTTCAGCGGTGATCACGCTCTGCTGAATCGGCAACGCTTCCGGCTCAGCATCCAGACCAACTGGATAAACCGCGATACCCAGCGGTTCGCCCGCCTGACGCAGCATTCTTCCCAACTGACCATTTCCCAGTACGCAAACCGGCTTCATGCTTCCTCCCGCGGATCGGGGTTATTTAGCACCTCATCGGTTTGCGCCTGTCGCCAGGCGGCAAGTCGGGTCGCTAGCTCACGATCGTGTGTCGCCAGAATTTGCGCTGCCAGCAGTGCGGCATTGGCCGCGCCCGCTTTACCAATCGCCAGCGTACCCACCGGAATACCACGCGGCATCTGCACAATAGAATAGAGGCTATCAACGCCGCTCAGCGCCGCGCTCTGTACCGGCACGCCCAGCACCGGCACCAGCGTTTTTGCCGCCAGCATGCCAGGCAGATGCGCCGCGCCGCCGGCACCGGCGATAATCACCTGAAAACCGTTATCCGCCGCGCCTTCGGCAAAGCTGAACAGCTTATCGGGCGTGCGATGCGCAGAAACGATTTCAACATGGAAAGGAACGTCCAGAACGGTAAGGATTTCCGCAGCGAACTGCATAGTGGCCCAGTCACTTTTTGAACCCATGACAATGGCGATGCGGGTCGGGGCGGCGTTAAGAGACATGCGGATGTGACTCCTGTGATTATCCAAAGGTCACCGGCGTGGTTTTCACGCGGTCGGGAAGGGCACAGAGAATAACATGACTCAATCGGAAGGAAAACGGTTGCGTAGCGGGTTTACCTGAGTAAAAGCGGCGTGCTGACCGCTTTTAAAAGGGGAAGTGGATCAGAGACAGGTGCTGCGGGGTAACTTCAATCATTGACCCTTCGCTGTGCCAGGCACCCAGCACCAGACGTTCCGCTGGCTGGCCATTCACTGTCAGCGTATGTACCGCCGGACGATGCGTATGGCCATGGATCAGCCACTGCACCTGATGGCGTGCCATCGTCTCCATTACCGCCTGAGGATTCACATCCATAATCTCAACCGCTTTATGCTGATTAGCATCTTTACTGCTGTCGCGCATACGCAGCGCAATACGCTGACGCAGCCGCAGTGGCAGGGCGAGAAACAGCCGTTGCAGCCAGCGCTGATGCACTTTACGGCGAAAACGCTGATAGCCTTCATCATCGGTACAGAGCGTGTCACCATGCATTATCAGCACCGATCGACCATAAAGATTCAGCACCTGCTCTTCCGGCAGCAGCTGCATGCCGCTGGCGCTGGCATAGCGTTTGCCCAGTAGAAAATCGCGATTGCCATGGATGAAGTAAACCGGCAGCGGCAGCGCCTGCAGCGCAGCGGCAATCTGCTGATGCAGTGGATTGGGATCGTCATCGCCGATCCAGGCCTCAAACAGATCGCCCAGAATGTACAATGCATCAGCATTTTGCGTTTCGCGCTGTAAAAAACGCAGAAAACCGGCAGTAATTGCCGGTTCTTGCTGACACAGATGCAGATCTGCGATGAATAGCGTGCGTGACATTACTCGCTAACGGTGACTTTCTGAATGATCACGTCTTCTTTCGGTACGTCCTGATGCATGCCGCTGCGGCCGGTGGCTACACCTTTGATTTTATCAACCACATCCATGCCTTCTACCACTTCGGCGAACACGCAGTAACCCCAGCCCTGCAGGCTTTCGTCACGGAAGTTCAGGAAGTCGTTGTCTGCTACGTTGATAAAGAACTGCGCGGTAGCAGAGTGCGGTGCGGAAGTACGTGCCATCGCCAGCGTGCCGCGGGTGTTTTTCAGGCCGTTGTTGGCCTCGTTACGGATTTCCGCTTTGGTGGCTTTCTGCTGCATGCCCGGCTCAAAGCCGCCGCCCTGGATCATAAAGCCATTGATCACACGGTGGAAAATGGTGTTGTCGTAGAAACCTTCACGACAGTAGTCCAGGAAGTTCTGCACGGTTGCAGGCGCTTTGTCATCAAACGTTTTGATCACGATATCGCCATGATTAGTCTGGAAAGTAACCATAATCTCATCCTGTAAAGGTTGGTGTTTTCAAGATACTGTACCCGCACGCTGAAGCAGAGTGCCAGGCCAGTTTTAACAGACGCCCCTTATAACATAATTCGCGCGCTGGCGTCAGTAAGCGCAATGGGCCTTTTCTGCCTGCCGCAAGTGCGCTGCGCGGTGTACTTTCTTGCATTGCGCGACGCTTACGTGAAAAATAGACCTTCTGGTTTCGTTTATCCGCACACGCTTATACGGAAAGTTCAATGCTTAAAATTTTTAATACCCTGACGCGACAAAAAGAGGAATTTAAACCGATTCATGCCGGAGAAGTGGGCATGTACGTGTGCGGCATTACCGTTTATGACCTCAGCCACATCGGCCATGGCCGTACTTTCGTGGCTTTTGATATTGTGGCGCGCTACCTACGCTACAGCGGCTATCAGCTGAAATATGTGCGCAATATCACTGATATTGATGACAAAATTATCAAGCGCGCCAATGAAAACCGGGAAACGGTAGAAGAGCTTACCAACCGCATGATCGCGGAAATGCATGCTGATTTCCGTGCGCTGAATATTCTGCCGCCCGATCTGGAACCGCGCGCCACACGCCACATCAGCGAAATTATTGAGCTGGTGGAAAAGCTGATTGCTCGTGGTCACGCTTATGTTGCCAGCAATGGCGACGTGATGTTTGCCGTGGACAGCGATGCGGATTATGGCTGCCTTTCCCGTCAGGACCTGGAGCAACTTCAGGCGGGCGCCCGGGTGGAAGTAGCAGATGTGAAACGCAATCCGATGGATTTCGTTTTATGGAAAATGTCGAAGGCGGACGAGCCAAGCTGGCCGTCACCGTGGGGCACCGGACGTCCGGGCTGGCATATTGAGTGTTCGGCAATGAACTGCAAACAGCTGGGCGAGCATTTCGATATTCACGGCGGCGGATCTGACCTGATGTTCCCGCACCATGAAAATGAAATTGCGCAATCTACCTGTGCGCATGACGGCCCGTACGTTAATTACTGGATGCACTCCGGCATGGTGATGGTGGATCGCGAGAAGATGTCTAAATCTCTTGGCAACTTCTTTACCATTCGCGATGTGCTGCAGCACTTTGATGCGGAAACGGTGCGTTACTTCCTGATGTCCGGTCACTATCGTAGCCAGCTTAACTATGGCGAAGAGAATCTGAAACAGGCACGCGCGGCACTGGAGCGCTTGTATACCGCACTGCGCCACACCGATGCCAGCGCTGAAGCCGCAGGCGGAGAAGCTTTTGTGGCTCGTTTCCGTGAGGCAATGGATGATGACTTCAATACGCCGGAAGCCTATTCGGTGCTGTTCGATCTGGCGCGTGAGGTCAACCGCCTGAAAGCGGAAGATATGACTGCCGCAAACGGGCTGGCCGCACGCCTGCGCGAGCTGGCGGGCGTGCTGGGCCTGCTGGGTCAGGATCCTGAACTGTTCCTGCAGGGCGGGGCGCAGGATGACGATGTCGCGGAGATTGAAGCGCTGATCAAGATGCGTAACGATGCGCGCCAGGCCAAAGACTGGGCGCAGGCGGATATCGCGCGTGACAAGCTGAATGCGCTTGGCATTGTGCTGGAGGATGGGCCTCAGGGCACTACCTGGCGTCGTAAATAAACCTCTGTAAGGCCGGTACTCACCGGCCTTTTTTTTGCTCTCTTTACTTCCCGCTAACGCTATCCTTTAGCGAGCCCTTTCTGATAAGCTTGCAGTATCTTGCAGTATCTTGCAGTATCTTGCAGTATCTTGCAGTATCTTGCAGTATTCTGCTGTATATTGCTTTCATGGAGGATATTTATGCATAAAGCCGCACGGCAAAAAGCCTTATTAACGCTGCTCAGCGAGCAGGGACAATCCAGCGTGACGCAGCTTGCTCAGATAATGCAGGTATCGGTTGATACCGTGCGCCGCGATCTGAACGATCTGCAACAGCAGGGGCTGGCGCAGAAAAATCATGGCGGGGCGATTGCGCTGGATCTACCGGCCATGACGCGTCGGGCGCGCAGCGCGCTACTCAACACAACCAAACAGCGGCTGGGAGAAGCGGTTGCGGCGCAGATCCCGCCGGGCAGTACGCTGATGCTGGATGCAGGCAGCACGGTGCTGGCGGTAGCCGCTGCGCTGACCGTTCCGGCGCGGGTAATTACCGCCTCGCTGGATATTGCTTGGGCGCTGAACGATCGCCCGGGGATTGAGCTCATTTTGCTGGGCGGGCAATGGGACACTGAGCAACGCCTGTTCGCTGGTGCCGCCACGCTGGCGATGCTGCAGCGTTATCGTGCCGATATTGCTGTGCTGGGCGCCTGCGCGGTGCATCCCACGCTGGGACTTAGCGCCAGCCATGAGGCGGATGCAGAAATCAAACGCGCCATGCTGGCATTCAGCGCCCAGCGCTGGCTGGTAGCCGATCATTTAAAACTGAATCGCTGCCAGCCTCATCGGGTCGCGGATTTAGCTGAGATACAACGCCTGTTTATCGATCGTCGCTGGGATGAGCTGCCTGCTTTATCCTCTACCGACGTCTCTGTTATCGCTGAAGGAGAACAACATGAGTAACACCGCTACGCCTGCAAAGATGCTTAACGTTGTGCTGATTGGCTATGGTTTTGCCGGTAAAACCTTTCATGCACCGCTGATCTCCGCTACGGCGGGCCTGAACTTGTATGCTATCGCCTCCAGCGATGCCGCCAAAGTCCATGCCGATTTTCCTGGCATGCGTGTGATCGCTGAGCCACAGCAGGCGATCGCCCATCCCGAAATCGATCTGGTGGTGATCGCCTCGCCGAACACCACGCACGCACCGCTGGCGCGTCAGGCTCTGGAAGCGGGCAAGCATGTGGTGGTTGATAAACCCTTTACGCTGGATATGCAGGAAGCGCGGGAGCTGATCGCGCTGGCGCAGGAGAAAGGGCTGTTGCTGTCGGTATTCCACAATCGCCGCTGGGACAGTGACTATCTCGGCGTGCGCCAGGCAATAGAGCAGGGGCAGGTGGGGCATGTGGTGCAGTTTGAATCACATATTGATCGTTTCCGTCCGCAGGTTCGCGTGCGCTGGCGCGAGCAGAACGTGCCGGGCAGCGGCCTGTGGTTCGATATCGGCCCACATCTGATTGATCAGGCGCTTCAGCTGTTTGGCTTGCCGGAGAGCGTTCAGGGCAATATCGCCACGCTGCGTGATAATGCGGAAGTGAATGACTGGGCGCATGCGGTCTTAAATTATCCGTCGCATCGCGTGATCCTGCATTGCAGCATGCTGGTGGCCGGTGGCGTAGCGCGCTTTAGCGTACACGGCACCAAAGGCAGTCTGATTAAAGCACGGGCCGATCGCCAGGAAAGCCAGCTGCTGGCTGGGGTGACACCTGGCAGTGCAGGGTGGGGCGAAGATGATGAAGCGATGGTGCTTTATAGCGGCGAAGCGCAAACGCAGCTGCCTGTGCCAGCGGGCGATCAGCGTCAGTATTATATTCAGATCGCCAATGCGCTGAACGGTGCGCAGCAGAATCCGGTACCGCCTGAGCAGGCGCTGGCGGTAATGGCAGTACTGGAGGCGGCAGTAAAAGCATCAGAAAGCGGTCAGGCCCAGTCGCCAGCGCTCAGCGCCGGGGAAAAGAGTGCGCTGCGTTTTCCGCAGGTGCAGTAACGGTGCAGCAATAAAAAACAGCCGGCTTAGCCGGCTGTTTCACATTCAACAGTGGCGATCTCATCGCCTCAGCGGCATCAGGCCGTTACTGTTACGCGCTGACCCTCAAACTCAACCGTTTGTCCCGCCACAATCTTGCAGCGTTTACGGGTTTCAACCTGGCCATCAACGGTAACCAGTCCGTCGGCAATCAGATTTTTGGCCACTGCGCCGCTCTCTACCCAGCCTTCAAGCTTCAGCAGGTCGCATAAATCCACATGCGCATGTTTACCCAGGGAAAATGTCGCCATTATACGGCTCCTTTATCGTGATAGTCTTCGCACGCCTGCAGCGTATTTTGGATCAGCGTTGCCACCGTCATCGGTCCAACGCCGCCTGGCACCGGGGTAATCCAGGATGCACGTTCGGCCGCGCCCTCGAAATCGACATCGCCCACTACTTTGCCGCTTTCTAAACGGTTAATGCCCACATCAATCACAATGGCGCCCGGCTTAATCCATTCACCAGGAATAAAGCCCGGCTTACCGACGGCGACCACCAACAGATCGGCGTATTGAATATGATGACGCAGATCTTTGGTAAAGCGATGCGTAACGGTGGTCGTGCAGCCTGCCAGCAACAGTTCAAGGCTCATCGGACGTCCAACGATATTCGATGCGCCAACCACTACTGCATTCAGGCCGTTGGTTTCAATGTTATAACGCTCCAGCAACGTGATAATGCCGCGCGGCGTGCAGGGACGCAGCAGCGGAGCGCGCTGGCACAGGCGGCCTACGTTATACGGGTGAAAACCATCTACGTCTTTATCCGGGGCAATGCGTTCCAGCACCTTGACGTTATCAATACCCGCAGGCAGCGGCAGCTGCACCAGAATACCGTCGATCTCGTGGTCATTATTCAGGGCGTCAATCAGCGCCAGCAGCTCAGTTTCGCTGGTGGTGACGGGCAGATCGTAAGAGCGAGAGATAAAACCGACTTCTTCGCAGGCGCGGCGCTTGCTGCCAACATAGATCTGAGAAGCGGGATCTTCTCCCACCAATACCACGGCCAGACCCGGCGCGCGTTTTCCGTGCGCCAGACGCTGTTTCACTTTTTCGGCAACTTCAAGGCGCACCTGCTGCGCAATCGTTTTACCGTCGATAATTTTTGCTGCCATCAGTGAAGAAATCCATCTGTTTGAGTGAATCGGGGAATGGGGCATATTTTGTCAGAAGCACAGGCTGCTGTCAGTCCCTGAATCACGCTGGCTGGTTACATCTTCGGCGATGGGAACGACACGGCTGCAAAAACGTTGACTCGTTGTCTTTGCGCCGTATAATTCGACGCAACGCATCAATGCGCCCTTAGCTCAGCTGGATAGAGCACCGGCCTTCTAAGCCGTAGGTCACAGGTTCGAATCCTGTAGGGCGTGCCATTAAATATCAACCACTTATCACTCGCCTCCAGCTTTCAGATTTTCAACGTGGGACAGATTTGGGACACGACTTCCAAAAATCGCGTCAATTTGCCTCGCATGCTCCGTTAAATGGTTAGGCGCCAGATGTGCATAACGCTGCACCATCTCGATGCTTTCCCAGCCACCCATTTCCTGCAGCGCGGATAGCGGAACTCCTGACTGAATGAGCCAGCTTGCCCAGGTGTGTCGCAAGTCGTGAAACCGGAAATCCTCAATGCCTGCCCGCTTGAGTCCGATCCGCCACGCTGTGTTTTCATCGCACCGCATTTTCCTGACCGCCGGAGTCTTGGTTCCGTCAGGCCGGGTTGCCATCCTTCCTACAGTTTTCTGCTCTTCCTCGCCGGTAATGGTTGATATATCGCGCCCGGCAAAATGATCGAGGAAGAACTCTATATTCACTTTGTCATCGTCCAGGTTGAGCTTATGCTCCTTTTCATCAAGCCAGCGCATGCAGGCTTCTTCAAATGAGCGTGCTGGTAAGTCGTCTAACTCTTCAACGCGCCATCCTTCAGCCGGTCATACAGCTTCTGAACTTGCTTCTTGTCCGCTGCCCTAAGCGAGCGCCTAACCCTTTTGCCATTTGGAGTAAATAAATGACAGTGTCATACACCGTCTCTGAGGGTGATTGACATGATGGTCCTAATTACACATGCGTTAAACGGCATGCAGCAGCTAACGCTTCATAGGGAGTAAAGGCACTAAGCAGGAAGTAATGATAAGTTTTTTTATGTTTTAGGGCATGAAAAAGCTGCGTCTGACGCGGCTTACGTTGAAAAAGACTAATTAACCGTTTTAAGATTTTCGCCACACGTCATGGAACGTGAACGAAATTAGCTAGTCGTACTCTTTTAGCAAAAGAGGGGATTTGAAGAACGGCTGAATTTTCTCAACCCAGTTATCTGGGACGTCAAATTCACCATTATTAATGACTTCATTAGGAATGAACCCCAAAGACTTAACAATATCAAAATTCCCACCTAAATCTTTAGATGATTCCTCTCCAATAATGTTATTACCATTCTTCTCACACCAATAAAGCTCAAGTTTTAGACCCAAAATAAACTCCTTATAAATATTTTTTGATGTTTCTTGTCTTATCCGGTCCTTTAAGCTGCTTACCGGTTGCGGGATCAAAACTGCCAAGATGCGCACCGTCACTTGAACGATAACCATCTAACTTCACCCCTTGTGAATCCCATTCATAAATTTTGTTACCTTTGTCAGCTGTCCATCGACGTCGATAGATTTGGCCTTTATGGCAGATAAGACTTACACTATTACTGTTGTGCGTTTTTTGCTCAGAAGGCTTTTTTGCTGGTGCGTCGTTAGCGAGACCTTATGGTTACCGCCTGATGAAGCATTATCAGGAACAAACGATGCTTTGATAAGTTATCAAATTATCGTTAAGCCTGAATTTCATGTTATTAAAAGGATCGTTTATGCAACGTGTTCAGCTTAATCATATTACTTTCGATATTGGTTTCGATAATGGGCTTTACTTTGCTCATGCTACGTCAGGCCCGTCATCGACAGGCAAGAGTATTGAAGAATTATCTTCCAGTCTGGCTGAACTCACTGGAATCAAAAAAGAAGATTTATCTGCACATATCAGCGATATACTTTCCTGATGATATATCACCAGGTGCTCTCGTAAGAAAGCGTCTGGTGAGCATCTTTAATCGGCTAAAATTAAGATATTCTCTGGTTAACACCGTTGATTTTTACACGCTGCTCCGAACCAGAAATCAAACGATCCTTGATATTTCATCATCTTCTCCTTTTTACCGAGCCACCGTTTCGATGCATCGGCCCTTATCCGTTATCCATACTGACATGCCGGAAGAAACGCCTCCGGTAATGAACGTTCTCGATGAGCGCGAACGTATTTTTCAGGTGTTGAAAGAGACTAACGGGGTGGTTGCCGGTCCTCGCGGTGCGGCCTGCCGTTTAGGCTTAAAACGCACCACGCTGCTGTCAAGAATGAAAAAATCAGGTATCAAGGCGAAGTAAAACGCATTAGCCAGCCGTTAAAAGAGCGGCCAGCGTTAAGATGTTGCAGGAGGCAGCAAAAGCGATCGTCAGCTAAGATCACCCTCAGTTAGCGTAAGCAGAGGCAAAATAATGGCGGATATCAAACTTATTGCTGTTGATATGGATGGCACCTTTCTTGATGACCGGAAAAATTATAACCGTGCGCGCTTTGCCGAACAGTATGCAGAGCTTAAGGCACGCGGTATTCGGTTCGTGGTTGCCAGCGGCAACCAGTATTATCAGTTGCGCACCTTTTTTCCTGACATTGCACATGAGCTCGCCTTTGTGGCAGAGAATGGCGCTTATATCGTTGAGGCGGGCGAGGATCGCTTCGTGGGCGAGTTTCCAGCTGGCGATGTGGCAAAAATTATCGATACGCTGGCACGCGGCAATTACCCTGCGCTGAATTATGTGCTGTGCGGCTACCACAGCGCCTGGTATTTTTCCTCGGCGCCCGCTGCCTACATTGAAAAAATGCGCCGCTACTGTTATCGCCTCCAGCCAGTAGAACGGCTGGATGAGATTCACGATCGTCTGTTTAAATTTGCGCTGAATCTCTCGGATGAGTACGTTCCGGTATTGATGGCAGATATTGAACGACATCATGCTGGCGTCGCGACCGCCGTGACCAGCGGCCATGGCTCTGTTGATCTGATTATTCCCGGCTTGCACAAAGCGCACGGCCTGGCGCTGCTGCAGCAGCGCTGGGGAATAACCCATCAACAGGTGCTGGCGTTTGGCGACGGCGGCAACGATCTGGAGATGCTTAGCCAGGCCGGTTTCGGTTACGCTATGGCTAACGCGCCCGAAAGAGTGAAGGCGGCAGCAAAGTATCGGGCACCGTCAAATAATCAGGAAGGCGTGCTGGATGTTATCCAGTTGCTGCTGGACGGACGCCCTCCCTTTGATTAGTCGGTACAGCAGTACGCCTGCTCCAGCATCCAACGCCTTTGCGCGAGGCTGTAATTAACCAGCGAATTTTTACTGTTGGCGCGCGCCACTATCCACTCGACTTCGCTGGCGCTGAGCGCAAGCCGTTGCTGCCAGAAAGGAAATACAGCATGCTGTTGAAGCCACTGCGACAGATAGCTTGCCGGCGTCGGGTGTGCTGCGCCAAACAGCGCCAGCTGTAGCTCGGCCATTAATGCCTGCTGCTGCGGATGTTCGCTGTTGTCCAGCAGCGCTAAAAAGGGCAACAGCAGGCGGCCACAGACTTCACCGTGATGCCAGGCTTTGATAGCGCCCAGCTCGCCCGCAATACCGTGGATAACGCCTAACCCGGCCATGCTCAGGCTTAACCCTCCCAGCCACGACGCCATCAACATCGCCTCGCGCGCTTCGGCTCCGCGTTCATCCTGACGATTAAGATCCGGCCAGCCCTTAATAAACTGACGCATACCGTTAAGCGCGGTTTGCCGGGTGAACATATTCCCTTTGGCTGAAAGCCAGGCTTCAAACAGATGAGTAAAGGCATCGATAGCGCAGCAGGCGAGGACCTTATCGGGCGCGCCGCCGAGTAAATCAGCATCAAGAATGGCAACCTGCGGCACAAAATTAGCGTGACGTAATGAAGCCTTAACCTTGTTATCGCTCTGGTCGGTGACTACCGCATTTTGCGTCACTTCGCTCCCGGTGCCCGCCGTAGCTGGAACGGCAATTAATGGCAGCGTTTCGCCGCTGACCGGCGTATCGCCTGTTTTTTCCAGATAGCGCAACGTGTTAAGCGGGTGCTGGCTCATGGCGGCGAAGGCTTTGGCCGCATCCAGAACGCTGCCGCCGCCAATTGCCACCACGCGTTCAACCTTGCCGCGCCAGCGCGCGACCCAGTGGTCAATATTATCCGGCGAGGCTTCATGAGTAACGACTTCATAGCCGATAAGCAACGGCTTAAGCGCCGGACTGATAGCAGCGTAGTGCGAGCTGTTAAGGAAAGAGCGGCTGCAAAACAGGAGTGTCGCTTGCGGTGTTTGCTGAAGTAGCGGTAGCAGCTGTTGCAGGCTGCCCCGGCCAAAAAAAGTTTGTCGGTTAGCGATCGTCTGGCTGGTCAACACGTTTACTCCCGCCACGGTTTAGTAAGGAGAGGTGAGTTTAACAGTCAACCGCTCCGCTATGGATAGCTTATGAACGTTAACATGGCGGTAAAAAGTTGATCATCTTCGCAAATCAATAATTCTACCTGCGGCTCTGATTCCAGTGACAATTTGTTACCGCTACCATGTTATCGGTAACAATACGGCAACGCTTTCACTTGCTGCTAAGCATGTCACTCAGTTTATTCCTGTCGTGACCCACAATGATAAAGTCGGCCGTTATTCCTGGCGGCCATTCACCGGAGAAAAATTATGCCATTAGTTATCGTTGCGGTTGGAGTCGCGCTGCTGCTCCTGCTAATGATTCGCTTCAAGCTTAATGGATTTATTGCGCTTATTTTGGTTGCGCTGGTGGTGGGAATAATGCAGGGAATGCCGGTCGATAAAGTGATCGCCTCCATTAAAGCTGGCGTTGGCAGCACACTTGGCAGCCTGGCGCTGATCATGGGATTCGGCGCAATGTTAGGGAAGCTTCTGGCGGACTGCGGCGGGGCGCAGCGGATCGCCACTACGCTGATTGCTAAATTTGGCCACCGTCATATTCAGTGGGCCGTGGTATTAACCGGCTTTACCGTGGGTTTTGCTCTGTTTTATGAAGTGGGGTTTGTGTTGATGCTGCCGCTGGTGTTCAGCATTGCAGCCTCGGCGCGCGTGCCGCTGCTCTACGTTGGCGTACCAATGGCCACCGCTTTATCCGTAACGCATGGCTTCCTGCCGCCGCACCCGGGTCCGACCGCTATTGCCACGCTGTTTAACGCCGATATGGGGAAAACGCTGTTGTTCGGTACGCTGCTGGCGATTCCAACGGTAATACTGGCGGGGCCGGTTTATGCGCGCTTTCTGAAAAACATTGATAAGCCTATTCCGGAAGGGCTTTACAACCCGAAAACCTTTAGCGAAGAGGAAATGCCAGGCTTTGGCGTCAGCGTCTGGACCGCGCTGGTACCGGTTGTGCTGATGGCTTTACGTGCCGTAGCGGAAATGGTTCTGCCTAAAGATAACCCGTTGCTGCCCTGGGCGGAGTTCTTTGGCGATCCGGTAATGGCAACCCTGATAGCGGTACTGATTGGTATTTTTACCTTTGGCCTTAATCGCGGCCGTAGTATGGAAGAGGTGATGGATACGCTGACTGATTCCATCAAGATTATTGCCATGATGTTGCTGATTATCGGCGGCGGCGGCGCCTTTAAACAGGTGTTAGTGGACAGCGGCGTGGACAAATATATTGCCGGTCTGATGCATGCTACTAACCTGTCGCCTATTTTTATGGCCTGGTCGATTGCCGCCGTACTGCGTATTGCGCTGGGATCGGCAACCGTTGCCGCCATTACCGCGGGTGGTATCGTCGCGCCGCTGATTGCCACTTCCGGTGCCAGCCCTGAGCTGATGGTGATCGCTGTGGGAGCAGGCAGCGTTATTTTCTCGCACGTTAACGATCCTGGCTTCTGGCTGTTCAAAGAGTATTTTAACCTGACCATTGGTGAAACCATGCGATCATGGTCAGCGCTGGAGACCATTATTTCGGTTTGCGGGCTGGTGGGGTGTTTGCTGCTCTCTGCTCTTATCTAAGCTAAGGCAGCAGCGACGCTGATATTCCCGGTTGCGCTGCTGCCCGAAGCATCAAGCGCCAGGGCATCCTGCGGGGTCCCTGGTCATTTAATGCGGCTGATTAAAACCCGCTTTTATCATTTGCTCGCGCAGCGCCCGCGTAATTTCACGATTGCCGCCGGTGACCGGATAGATAACGTTATTAACCACATCATCCAGATAGTGCTCATCAAACTCCTGTAAAGAGAGCTGGTCGCCGCCCTCATCGTTGATGGCAATCGTCCCCTTGATATGATTACCGGCATGGTTCGCCTTCAGACAATATCTGCCCATATTGGTATCAATCGTACTCATAAGGCCTCCTTTTTACAGGCTGACAAAAAGTCACTAAGACACCGGGTTGATACCCGCCTTAAGTTTAGCTTTCTTTATTGCACAGAGCGAAGCGGCAGGGCAGGGGGAAAGGTAAAGAGCGCGACCGGGCTCGCAAAATGCAAAATCCCAATCCTTAACTATACTTAAGCGACAGATAACGTTGCGGTTGTTGACCAAATGGCGCTCATGTTTTCTTAAAAACTGACCGCAGCGCACTTTACTTATCGACTCATCGCCATAGTCGTCTACAGGGAGAATAGAATGAAGATTATACTTTGGATTATTGCAATTATCTTTATCGTTGGGTTACTAACGCTTACCGGCGTATTCAAGATTCTGTTTTAGTTTAACTGGCGGCACCTCAGGCAGGTGCCGCTTTTCTAAGGCCTGAGTCGGCTATTGCGCTGCCTGATAAGGCAATGGGCAATAGGATCTATTTCTGTATGGGGTAATACATCCTGTACGGTAAAAGGTTTAAAGCAATAAGCACATACCGCGCCGTGGTGAAATTTCCCTTTTTGGTCCCCGGTAGTATAGCGAAACCTTTTGCTGCCACAGGCGGTACATCGTACTTTCATGACCATCCTTATCTTCCTTACTGCTGATTTCGCGGCGTGAAATATCTTAGCAAAAACACATGAAAGATCTATAAATTTACTTAATCTGTTTAAGGTTGTTATGATCACGCGCTAAATAAATGAAAAGTAAGTAAATTTAAAGCATGCTTTTCACTGGACCAGGCTATAAAGATAAGAAAAAGCTGATTTCAATGATTTTTCTCAATAAGAGAGCAATTTTTAATCGGTAGATATTCCTTTCTCATTAGAAAAAGGAAAGAGTGTGATGCGTGCTACCTCTGATATTGCCTTGATGCACAAGAGGCCTGCTGTTAAAAGCTAAAGCCAGGCTAAATGAGATGGGTGTGGGATAACTTTACGGCGATATAAAATGCTGTTTAACTTTTGCTCAATGTTGTTATCGTCTGGCATGGTAATTTTTCGCCGCAAAGGTTGAGACGCTGGAAAACATCCGTTGTTACCGCGTTTTTTTAGAGAGCAGATCAATATCAAAATTTACCTTAATTAAATCATTGGGTTATGATTGATTGAGATGAGGAGGTGAAGGCGACTGCTCTGGAAAGACGATTCTCTGTGGTATTTAATGACTTCTACAAAGTAGTCACATACGAAAAAAAGGCGATATTTATCACTTTTTCTTCACGACGCACTGGACAAAAGGCGCGGCAATTGCTGTACTTAACCCCGACACAGTTTAGTGTCCATTTTTCATGTAAAGGTAATATAGATGTCCAAGATCAAAGGTAACGTTAAGTGGTTTAATGAGTCCAAAGGATTCGGCTTCATTACTCCGGAAGATGGCAGCAAAGACGTATTCGTACACTTCTCTGCTATCCAGAGCAATGGTTTCAAAACCCTGGCCGAAGGTCAGCGCGTTGAGTTTGAAATCACTGACGGCGCAAAAGGCCCATCTGCTGCTAACGTTATCGCTCTGTAAGTTAACAGTCAGAATTTTAAAAACCCGCCTGCTGGCGGGTTTTTTTTTGCCTGAGTCAGCGGTAGAGATATAAACCGATAAAACCAATCAGCGAAACGCAGCTTAACGTCAGAGCAAAGAGTTCAGACAGGCTACGCGGCATCAAATTTTTCATTATTACTCCTTCCCGTAAAATCTTCCCTCAGTGTGCCGTCGTAAGGTTAAGGAAACATTAATTATTGCGTGACCGCACATAAAAAGCGGGAGTTATGTTTTACCTGCGGTATCCGCTTGCTTCCCTGCCTTAACTACAGCTATAAACAGGTAACCCCAACGCGGTAAGCGTATCTGAAGGAGCCGCAATGAACATCAGGCCAGCTCAAACTAAAGACAGTTTCGCCTTAATCTCTTTACTGCATGAATTAGGCTACGGTGGCACCGAAGGCCTGATGAACCACCGCTTACAGCAGTTGATTGACCATCCCGATGAGATGTTGATGGTGGCCGAGGACAGGCAAACCGTGCTGGGCTTTTTATCACTGCATTTTATTCCACAGCTGGCGCTGGCCGGTGACTTTGCTCGTATCAGCTATTTCTGTATTGCCGACGGTGAGCGTAGCAAGGGCGTCGGGCAGCATTTGCTACAGCATGCTGAACAGCTGGCGCGTGAACGGGGCTGCGATCGCATGGAGGTGCATTGCCATGAGGCGCGTATCAAAGCTAACCAGTTTTATGCGCGTGAAGGCTATAGCGAATCGCCCTGCTACCGTATCAAACGGCTGGCGTAAGAGATCATGGTTCTGACAGCGGGTCAGCGTAAGGGAGGGAAGAAGATGAAAGTCGCTATGGGGCAGTTTGCTGTCGCGCGTGAATGGCAGCAAAATGCGCATACCTGTATTGAGCTGATGCAGCAGGCGCAGCAGGCAGACGCTGCATTGCTGGTGCTGCCTGAAGCGGTATTAGCGACCGATATCCAGGACCCAGGGCTGGCGGTAAGAGAGGCACAGCCGCTGGATGGCCCTTTTCTGACTCAGTTGCTGGCTGCCAGCCGTGAAAGCACGCTAACGACGATATTGACCCTCTATGTCCCTGATGGCTCACAGCGGGCGATTAACGCACAGGTGGCTCTGCGCGGCGGGGAAATTGTTGCACGCTACGATAAGCTGCATCTTTACGATGCATTCGCGATGCAGGAATCACAGCACGTCACCGCTGGCCTGGCTGTTCCGCCTTTGCTGAAAGTGGGCGAAATGAAAGTCGGCATGATGACCTGTTACGATATCCGTTTCCCGGAGCTGGCACGTCGCCTGGCGCTGGATGGTGCCGATGTGCTGGTACTGCCATCGGCGTGGGTCAGAGGGCCGCTAAAAGAGATGCACTGGGACGTGCTGGTTACCGCAAGGGCGCTGGAAAATACCTGTTATGTGATTGCGGTAGGCGAATGCGGACCACGTAATATCGGCAGCAGCCTGATTGTCGATCCGCTGGGCGTCGCCATTGCCCGCGCTGCGGAAAACCCGGCGCTGGTATTTGCCGAACTGGATGCGCAGCGCGTTAAAAGCGCCCGCGAAAGGCTGCCGGTTTTAGCCAATCGTCGCTTTAGCCGCCCCGAACTGAATGCCTGACGCCTGATATCGCTCAGGCGAGCCGGAGCTGAATAAGCAACCACCCCCTTGTTTTGCGCGTCAAAAAAATTTGTAATCTGTTACAAGTGGCGGTTGTATTGGGTAACGTTCTGCGCGTTAATAGCCGACGTTGGCTTCTCGTTTAAGGTAAATAGGTGTTATGGAAGGTATCAGCATTGCCAAGTTACTGGTTATTGGTGCGTTGATCGTACTGCTGTTCGGTACGAATAAACTCCGTTCGCTGGGTGGTGATTTAGGTGCCGCCATTAAAGGCTTTAAAAAAGCGATGAAGGATGAGGATGCGGCACCGGCTGCGAAAGCAGAAGAAATGCCTGCTGAGCGCGTCACCCATAAAGAGTAACCCCTGCGGCAGCGTTAAGTTACAAATTGTAACTTCGCAGCGGTAATAAAAAAACGCAGCTCATGGCTGCGTTTTTTTGCAACAAAGCGCTTATTTAACTTCCAGCCCTTTCGCCTGCAGATCGGCGTGATAAGAAGAGCGTACAAAAGGACCGCAGGCGGCGTGGGTAAAGCCCATCGCCAACGCTTCTTCTTTCATTTCATCAAATTCTGCCGGGCTGACATAGCGCTGAACCGGCAGGTGATGACGGCTTGGCTGCAGGTACTGACCCAGCGTAAGCATGGTCACGCCATGACGACGCAGATCGCGCATCACTTCGATAATTTCCGCATTGGTTTCGCCCAGACCCACCATCAGGCCCGATTTGGTCGGGATATCCGGATGTGCTTCTTTGAAACGCTCCAGCAGTTTCAGCGACCACTCATAGTTAGCGCCGGGACGCACCTGACGATAGATACGCGGCACGTTTTCCAGGTTGTGGTTAAACACATCCGGCGGCGTTGCGGTCAGGATCTCCAGCGCACGATCCATACGGCCACGGAAATCTGGTACCAGCGTTTCGATTTTTATCGTTGGGTTTTTTTCACGAATTGCGGTGATGCAATCGGCAAAATGCTGTGCGCCGCCGTCACGCAGATCGTCGCGATCCACTGAGGTCACGACCACATAGCGCAGGCCCATATCGGCAATGGTTTGTGCCAGTTTGGCTGGCTCGTTGCTGTCTGGCGTAAGCGGGCGACCATGCGCCACGTCGCAGAATGGGCAGCGACGAGTACAGATGGCACCCAGGATCATAAAGGTGGCCGTACCGTGGTTAAAACATTCTGCAAGGTTAGGGCAGGAGGCCTCTTCACAGACAGAGTGCAGACCGTTTTTACGCATCGCCGCTTTAATGCCCTGAATACGGCTGGAGTCGGCGGGCAGTTTGATCTTCATCCATTCCGGCTTGCGCAACAACTCCTGGCGCTCGGTTACCACGGTTTTCACCGGGATTAACGCCATTTTGTCTGCGTCGCGATATTTGACGCCGCGTTCCATCTGAATCGGTTTACTCATAAGCTTGCAGTTTCCAGGTTGGATTGCAGTTTGAAAAGAGGCGGTAACTCAACGAGCCGGCTGCTTTTTCAACTTTATTTGAAAAAAGTGCAAAAATTATATCATTTCAGCGCCTGACAAACAGCCTGACGGCGTGCTAAAAAGTTGCAAATTTGTAAAGCAGCCTGCACCTTTACAAAAAAGCAGAGTGCTCCGCTGGTTGCCAGCTGGCCGACGGGATCGCCACCTGCTGCAAAAACTTTTCAATCAGCACGGGCTGCACCTCTTGCGGCGTGATACCAGCACGAAACGCACTTAGCTGCGTCATCTCCAGTCCGGCGTAGCCGCAGGGATTAATGCGCTGAAAAGGCGCAAGGTCCATAGCGATATTCAATGCCAGCCCATGAAAAGAGCAGCCCTGACGAATACGTAGCCCGAGCGAACAGATTTTTTTGCCATCCACATAGACGCCGGGAGCATCGGGGCGCGCATAGGCTGCCACATCATAATGCGCCAGCGTCTCAACCACCGTTTGTTCGATAGCGGTAACCAACTGACGTACACCCAGCTTGCGGCGTTTCAGATCGATTAATACGTACAATATCTGCTGCCCCGGGCCGTGATAGGTCACCTGGCCGCCGCGATCGCTCTGCACCACGGGAATATCGCCGGGCATCAGTAAATGCTCAGCCTTACCCGCCTGACCCTGCGTAAAAACCGCAGGATGCTCTACCAGCCACAGCTCATCCGGCGTATCGGCAGTACGGCTATCAGTAAACTGATGCATGGCAAGAGAGACAGATTCCCAGGGGCGCAGACCCAACGGGCGAACAATAAGAGGAGGCTGCTGCAAAACGTGCTTTCCGTTCCAGATAAAGAGGGAAGTATAACGCTGCTCCTGGACGAGCTCTACCCGCCCAGGCTGACGCGCATGGAATTACAGCACCATACGCACAATTTCGATTTTGCCCAGCTCTTCATACAGCGTTTCAACCTGCTCAATATGCGTCGCGGTGATGGTAATCGAGACAGAGTGATAGTTGCCTTTGCTGCTGGGTTTTACATCTGGCGTATAATCGCCTGGCGCATGACGCTGCACCACTTCCACCACGTGATCAACCAGCTCCGGCTGTGCCAGTCCCATGACTTTATAGGTAAAAGAACAGGGAAATTCGAGCAGTTCGTTCAGTTTGGTTTTCATAGAGACTCCGGTGCTAAAAAAAAGACTCCCGCCGCAGCGGGAGCTTACACATAATCAGGATATAAGGGCGAACAGAGCGAATATCAACCGCCTCGCGCCTTAACCGAACCAGTGGTGGAACATCAGCTTAATATAATCCACGATGCGGCTAAAGAAACCCCCTTCCGGCACTTCATTCAGTACCACTAACGGGCGTTGCTCAATTGTTTTGCCATCCAGCTGGAAGTTAATGGTACCGACCACCTGATTTTTCTGCAGCGGCGCATGCAGTTCGGTATTGCTCAGCACGTAGCTGGCTTTCAGATCTTTCATCCGTCCGCGTGGAATGGTCAGATACATATCCTTACTGACACCAAGCTGAACGCGATCGCTGTTGCCAAACCATACTGGCTCAGAGGCGAACTCTTTTCCAGCTTTCAACGGCGCAACGGTTTCAAAGAAACGGAAGCCCCAGGTCAACAGCTTTTTACTTTCAACTTCACGGCCTTTATAAGTATGGCCGCCCAGTACCGCCGAGATCAGACGCATCTGGCCTTCAGTCGCAGACGCGACCAGGTTATAACCGGCTGCGGAGGTATGGCCCGTTTTGATGCCGTCGACGTTCAGGCTGGTATCCCACAGCAGGCCGTTACGGTTCATCTGACGAATATTGTTGAAAGTGAACTCTTTCTCTTTATAAACCGCATACTCTTCCGGCACATCACGGATCAGCGCCTGACCAATCAGCGCCATATCGCGCGCGGAACTATACTGGCCATCTGCATCCAGACCATGCACCGTCTGGAAGTGAGTGTTTTGCAAGCCCAGCGCTTTGACATAGTTGTTCATCAGGCCGACAAACGCATCCTGACTGCCTGCCACATAGTCTGCCATAGCGACGCAGGCATCATTGCCGGACTGCAGCACGATACCGCGCGTCAGCTGGGAAACCGGTACGCGATCACCCGGCTTCAGAAACATCAGCGAAGAACCACGGAACACCGGATTTCCGGTCGCCCAGGCATCCTGGCCCACGGTAACCATATCGTCCTGATGAATTTTGCCTGCTTTCACCGCCTGGCCAATAACATAACTGGTCATCATTTTGGTCAGGCTGGCCGGGTCGCGACGCGCGTCGGCATTCTTTTCAGCAAGGACTTTCCCGGAGTTATAGTCGATCAGGATATACGCTTCTGCGTCAATCTCCGGTACGCCAGGGATCATGGTTTTAAGATTAATATCTTCAGCCAGCGCGGCCTGGCTCAGGCTCAGGGCAATCACGGTGCCCGCCGCCAGGCGCTTAAAATAGTGACAGGTTTTCAGCGTATTCATGTTAAGGACAACATCATCCGTGGAGGTTAGTGAAAAAAAGTGCCTTACTATAGCAAAAGGCGTTTTTACAGGCACCCAACTTTGCGTTGACAAAATAAACAGCCAGCCTGTTTTCTGTTGTCTTAACGCAAAGTGGCCGCCGTTGGTTTTTACATGCCGCTTTGAATCACGGTAATAAAGGATTGCTGACTGGCTTCACTAATCAGCCGCTGCTGCAGCGCCGCCGCCTGTTGACGGGAAGCAAACGGTCCCAGCTGTACGCGATAAAGTTTACCGCTGCTGGCTACCGTACCCGGTACGCCAAACTGCGATTTCAGTTTCTCCGCCCACTGTTGCGCCCGACCGGCATCGCTGAGCGCGCCAACCTGGACCACATAATTTCCCGCTGCCGCAGAGGGTGCCGCCGCCGACACGCTGCCAGCCGCAGGCGATGGCGAGGCCGCTGGCGTTTCTGGCTCGCTGCCTTCCAGTACGCCCGCATGGAGCGGCGTTGGTGCACCAAGGAAGCCGCTGCTGCGTACCGGTGCGCCGATTGAGCTATCGCTGGTGAGCGTACTGTTATCCACTGGATGTATATTTTGCGGCTGTTCAGTCGCTGCTGGCTGTCCCGCCGCAGCGGAGCCGCCCATCATCATGGTTCCGCCACCGATATCGGGAGGCGACGGTAAGGCGTAGCTCTGTTTGGCAACCACGGTGCCAATGGTGCCAGGACCGGAAAGCGAGCCGTCCGGCGCAACCTTGATGTAATCAACACGTACGCGCGTGTTATTAGATATGTTCAGTCGATCCCCGGCCGCGCGCGAAAGGTCAATAATGCGGCCTGGCGTGTAAGGGCCGCGATCGTTAACGCGCACCACCAGTTGCCTGCCGTTGGCAAGGTTGGTTACCCGCACATAGCTGGGCAGGGGCAGGGTAGGGTGAGCTGCGGTTAACCCTTCCTGATCGAAGGTTTCACCGGTAGCGGTACGCGTACCGTTGGCCTGCTCGCTATACCAGCTGGCCAGTCCGGTTTCGCTATAGTTAGAGGGATCTTTTATAATCCGCCAGGTTTTGCCATTGACGCTGTAATCCTGGCTGGTGGCCGGATTTATCGGCTCATAGCGCGGCTCGACGCCGCCGATCTCCACAACCGGGCCGTTATAAGCAGGCTGCTGCGGAGCGGGCGTCTGCTGTTCTGTGGGAGTCGTACAGGCGGCGAGCAGCAGCGAAGCTGCACCCACCCAAAGCCAATCCTTACGCATCGAGAGCCTCTTAAACGCTTTTAGACAATAATTTTCGGTGTGTGTGAATCGACATAACGATGCCAAATCCAGCCATCAGTACAATCAGCGCCGAGCCACCGTAGCTTACCAGCGGCAAAGGAACGCCAACCACCGGTAAGATACCACTAACCATGCCAATATTAACGAAAACGTAGACAAACAAAATCAGCATCAGGCCGCCAGCCATTACCCGGCCAAACGTGGTTTGAGCACGCGCAGCGATAACCAGGCCGCGCATGATCAGCATCAGATAGAGGGCCAGCAGGATCAGGACGCCTACCAGCCCCAGCTCTTCAGCCAGCACCGCAAAGATAAAGTCGGTATGACGCTCCGGCAGAAACTCCAGCTGTGACTGGGTGCCATGCAGCCAGCCTTTACCGCGCAGGCCACCAGAGCCGATAGCGATCTTCGACTGAATAATATGATAACCGGCACCTAGCGGATCGCTTTCCGGGTCGAGCAGCATCATCACGCGGTCACGCTGATAATCGTGCATCAGGAAAAACCACAGTATCGGAATAAAGGCGGCGACCAGCAGTACGGCCACGCCGATCAGCTTCCAGTTCATACCGGCTAAGAACAGCACGAACAGGCCAGAAGTGGCAACCAGAATCGAGGTGCCGAGATCGGGCTGAGCGGCTACCAACAGCGTGGGCACAAAAATCAGCACCAGCGCAATACCGGTATTCTTTAACGTCGGCGGGCAAATATCGCGGTTAATAAAACGCGCCACCATCAGCGGAACGGCGATTTTTGCGATCTCCGAAGGCTGAAAGCGAACTATGCCAAGATCCAGCCAGCGCTGCGCGCCTTTACTGATATGCCCGAAGGCATCTACCGCAATCAATAGCACCACGCAAACCAGATAAAGGTAGGGCGCCCAGCCTTCATAGACGCGCGGCGGCACCTGCGCCATCGCCACCATTACCGCCAGTCCCATAAAAATCTGGCCGATTTTACGCTCCATCATGCCGGGATCCTGACCGCTGGCGCTCCACATAACAAAGGCACTGTAGATCAGCAGGCAGGAGATAATAATCAGGAACAGGGGATCGATATGAATCTTGGTCCAGATCGATTTTTTTTGCGGATTATCGTTCATGGACATCGTTATTCACCTTCATAACCGGGCGGGGTCGGCGCGGCATCCGGCAGCACCGTATTATTATCGCCTAACATAATGTGGTCGAGGATCTGGCGCATCACCGTGCCCACAGCCGGACCTGCACCGCCATTCTCCAGGATGATGGTTACCGCTACGCGCGGCTTATCGTAAGGTGCAAACGCAGTCATTAACTTATGGTCGCGCAGCCGTTCTGCAATTTTGTGCGCATTATAGGTTTCATTCTCTTTCAGGCCGAACACCTGTGCCGTACCGGATTTTGCGGCAATTTTATAGGGCGCGTTGTCAAAACTTTTATGTGCGGTGCCGTTAGGCCGGTTAGCTACGCCGTACATGCCATCTTTTGCAATCTCCCAATAGCCGGAGTGAATATCGCCAATCGGGGCAGACGGCGGCTGACGATAAGGCACCAGCACGTTGTTTTCCCGCGTGGCGCGCAGCAAATGTGGCGTTTTGATTAAGCCGTCGTTGATTAAGATCATCAACGCTTTGTTCATCTGCAGCGGCGTTGCCGTCCAGTAGCCCTGACCGATACCCACCGGAATAGTATCACCCTGATACCACGGCTTTTTAAAGCGCTTCATTTTCCATTCGCGCGTCGGCATATTGCCGGGGTTTTCCTGCGGCAAATCGATACCGGTGCGCTGGCCGTAGCCAAATTTATTCATCCACTCTGACAGGCGATCGATACCCATATCATAGGCAACCTGATAGAAGAAGGTATCCGCTGACTCTTCAAGGGATTTGGTCACATTCAGCCGACCGTGTCCCCACTTTTTCCAGTCGCGGTAACGTTTTTCAGAGCCGGGCAGCTGCCACCAGCCAGGATCGAACAGGCTGGTGTTACGATTGATAACCCCGGCGCTTAACGCGGAGACGGCGACATAGGGCTTCACTGTTGATGCCGGCGGATACGCGGCCTGAATCGCACGGTTATAAAGCGGGCGGTTTTCATCCTGCAGCAGCGCCTTATAATCCTTGCTGGAAATGCCATCAACAAACAGGTTTGGATCGTAGCTTGGCGTGGAAACCATCGCCAGAATCTCGCCGGTACGCGGATCGCTCACCACCACCGCCGCGCGGCTGCCGACCAGCAGCGTCTCAATATATTGTTGCAGCTTAAGATCGATGGTCAGCCAGATATCACGCCCGGCCTGCGGCGACTGCTCATGTAACTGACGGATCACACGGCCACGGTTGTTGACCTCAACCTCTTCATAGCCGGTTTTGCCGTGCAGCACATCTTCGTAATAGTTCTCAATGCCCAGCTTGCCGATATCGTGCGTTGCCGCATAGTTAGGCCATTTACCCTCTTTATCCAGGCGCGCTACGTCACGATCGTTAATTTTAGAGACGTAGCCCACCACATGGGTCAGCGTTTGACCGTAAGGGTAGTAGCGCCGCTGGTAACCTTTTACCTCAACGCCGGGAAAGCGATACTGGTTCACGGCGAAACGGGCAACCTGCACATCATTCAGCGCGGTTTTTAAGGGGATGGAGGTAAAGCGACGCGACCGCTTGCGCTCTTTCTCAAAATTCTCAATATCATCATCGGTGAGATCGAGCACCGGCCGCAGCGCCTGTAGCGTCTGTTTGAGGTTATCAACTTTTTCCGGCACCAGCTCCGCCTGATAAATGGTGCGGTTCAGCGCCAGCGGCGTGCCGTTGCGGTCATAGATAATGCCGCGGCTGGGCGCCACCGGCACCAGCTTGATGCGGTTTTGGTTAGAGCGGGTGCTGTAATCTTCGAAGCGTAAGATCTGCAGATGATACAGGTTGAAGACCAGAATACCGGAGAGCAATAAAATACCGACGAACGCCAGCAGCGCCCGCCGTACAAACAGGGTTTGCTCGGCAGTATAGTCACGAAAAGCGTTACGTTGAGATTTCATCCGCTGTTTGAGATGTCCGTTTGGCCTTATCGGATTATTCACGATGATCCGGATTATTCACGATGATAAGGATGATTCGCAGTAATGCTCCATGCACGATACAGGCTTTCTGCAACCAACACGCGTACCAGCGGATGAGGCAGCGTAAGCGCTGAAAGAGACCAGCTCTGTTCCGCTGCAGCTTTGCAGGCTGGCGACAACCCTTCCGGGCCGCCAATCAGCAGGCTGACATCGCGGCCATCCTGTTTCCAGCGCTCCAGCTGTTGGGCAAGCTGTGGCGTTTCCCAGGGTTGTCCGGGAATATCCAGCGTCACAATACGGTTACCCTTGCCGACGGCAGCCAGCATCGCTTCCCCTTCTTTTTCAAGAATGCGTTTGATATCCGCGTTTTTACCGCGCTTGCCGGCAGTGACCTCGGTCAACTCCAGCGGCATATCTTTTGGAAAGCGACGCAGGTATTCCATAAAGCCGGTTTGAACCCAGTCCGGCATTTTGGTGCCTACGGCAACAAGCTGCAACTTCACGACTTAACTCCAGAGCTTTTCCAGCTCATACAGGTGACGACTCTCTTCCTGCATGACGTGAACAATAATTTCACCGAGGTCGACCACCACCCAGTCGGCAACGTTTTTCCCTTCCACGCCAAGCGGGATCAGGCCCGCAGCGCGGGACTCTTCCATAACGTGATCGGCAATAGACATCACGTGACGGGAAGAGGTGCCGGTACAGATGATCATACAATCGGTAATGCTGGATTTACCCTGCACGTTGATAGCAATAATGTCCTGACCTTTCAGATCATCAATCTTATCAATAACGAAATCTTGGAGTTCTTTACCTTGCAAAAGGTTCACCTTTTAAGCGTTTCTGTTGTCTGTCAAACGCGCTTCGCGGCGCCTGAAAAATTGAGCGGCGCAGTATAACATGCGCTTATCAAGGGCGATATAAGCCCTGATGATTGATATAGTCGATAACCGCGGGCGGAAGCAAATCTTCACAGGAGAGCCCCTGATGACGACGGCGACGAATATCGGTAGCGGAAACCGGCACCAGCGGCGTATCTGCCAGCCAGATCAGGCCGGCAGGCTGCTGATGTAAGGCTGAGGCGTCCGCTGTCTGATGCTGCTCAAGCCAATCCTGAAGCGCTGACGTTGGCATCGCGCGATCGTAACCTGGGCGCTGGCAAACCAGCAGATGACAGAGATCCATTAGCTGTTGCCAGCGATGCCATGTATGCAGGCTAAGCAGTGAGTCCTGACCAATGATAAAGGCCAGCGGCTGATGCGCCCCGCGTTCAGCGCGCAGCTGCTCCAGCGTTTCCACCGTATAGGAAGGGGTCTGACGTTCCAGCTCGCGCGTATCAAGGTTAAACAACGGACGATCGGCAATCGCCAGCCTGACCATCGCAACGCGTTGCTCGGCGCTGGCTTCAGGCTGAGGGCGATGCGGCGGGACATTATTCGGCAGCAGTGTAACCTGATGTAAACCGACCTCCTGCGCCAGTGCCTGAACGGTTTTCAGATGGCCGTAGTGGATCGGATCAAAGGTGCCGCCAAAGAGCGCATGCAGAGAAGCCATTTAAAATTCGCCTAATTCCGCAGGAAGGGCTTTATTACACAGCAGCAGCGAAAGAGTTTCTATCTCCGGCCACAGCCGCTGGCCGTAATCCTGTTTAAGAGTGATTTCCAGGCGCGTTAACAGCTGAATAGCCTGACGGATTTGCACTAACGTCAGGCGTTGCAGCGCTTCGCTGAACAGAGCGCGACGATTTTGCCATACGCGATGCTGATCGAACAGAGTTCGCAGCGGAACGTTGCTCTGCTGGCGCTGTAGCGTCAACAGCAGCAGCAATTCACGCTGCAAAGTGCGGATTAAAATCACCGGCTCGCTCTCTTCGGCGGCAAGCTGCCGAAGGATATGCAGGGCGCGTTTGCTTTTCCCCGCCAGCAATGCATCAACCCAGTGAAAAGGCGTAAAGTGCGCTGCATCGCTGACCGCCTGCTCCACACGCGGCAGCGTGAGTTTGCCGTCCGGCCAGAGCAGTGATAAACGTTCCAGAGCCTGTGCCAGCGCCAGCAGATTCCCTTCATAGCAGTAGCACAGCAGCTGACAGGCAGCTTCATCCAAATCCAGCTGCATGCTTTTGGCACGCGCGGCAACCCAGCGCGGAAGCTGGGCATGCTCAGGCGTTGCGCAGGGCACCAGCACCGCCTGGGCGCTGAGTGATTTAAACCAGGCGCTGTTTTCCTGCGCTTTGGTCAGCCTGTTGCCGATAATAATTGGCAGAATATCGTCATGCAGCAGCGTACTTAGCTTTTCCAGCTGGCTGGCCATCGCTGCGTTGGGACCGTTTTCCGGCAGCGTTAAGGTCAGCGTCTGGCGACTGGCAAACAGGCTCATCGCCTGACAGTTGCCAAATACGCTGTCCCAGTCGGTCTGGTTATCCAGCACCACGCTGAAATGTTCAATAAACCCCTGCTGCTGCGCACTGGCCTTGATGACATCATGGCTCTCCTGCAGCAGTAGCGGTTCATTGCCCATTAGCAGATAACAGGCACGCAGCCCCTCATGGAGCTGCGTGCGGAGTTGCTCAGGGTAAATCCTGATCATTGCAGGCTGGTAGCCGAAGAGGAGGAGACTTCCGGTGAATCTTCACCCGGTGCCAGCACATCTGATGACGGCAGCGTCTCTTTATCATTCAGCTGGGCGGTGTGTACTGTCAGCAGCTTACGGACCAGTTGCTCCGCGACACGCTGACGCATTTCATCACGGATGATGATTTGCTCGGCATCTTTCGCCAGCGCTGCCAGCGGGTTATCCACGAAGGAACGATAAGTCGTGGCGCTGATCGGGTAGATCCCCTTACCAGGGATAACCACCTGAGCGCTGACGGTCATTACCATGGAATACTCCGCCGTGACGCCGTTCTGGAACACCGATGCCGTATCCTGACCCTGACGTTCTGCTGCCAGGCGCAGGGTAGGCAGATCGGTACGGGTGCCCGCATTCTCTGCTTCCACAATCGTAATGTTATTCAGGCGTAGCTGCTGACGCACCGTGCGCGCTAACGGACCGTAGGGATCGCTGCTTTGCAATACCAGGGTACGCAGCTCATGCGGCACCTGAGTGGTGCTACGCAGATGGAAGCCGCAGCCGGCGGTAACCAGTACCGCCAGGCCAAGTAAAAAGGTAAAAATCGGATGTCGCACAGTTCCTCCTGAACTTAACCTACCACCAGGTTAAGCAGTTTGCCCGGGACGTAAATCACTTTACGAATGGTGACGCCGTCCAGGTATTTCGCTACCAGATGCTCCTGCGCAGCCAGCGCCTGAACCTGCTCCTGAGTCGCATCCGCCGGCACGGTAATTTTACCGCGCACTTTGCCATTAACCTGTACCACTACCAGCACCGAATCTTCCACCATAGCGGCTTCATCGGCTACCGGCCACGGCGCATTGTCAATTTCACCTTCGCCACCCAGCGCCTGCCACAGCGTAAAGCTGGCGTGCGGAGTGAAAGGATAAAGCATACGCACTACGGCCAGCAGCGCTTCCTGCAGCAGAGCGCGATCCTGATCGCTTTCCTGCGGCGCGCGCGCCAGTTTGTTCATCAGTTCCATGATCGCCGCGATGGCGGTGTTGAAGGTCTGACGGCGGCCAATATCATCAGAAACTTTAGCGATGGTTTTATGCAGATCGCGACGCAGCGCTTTCTGGTCATCGTTAAGGCTGTTGATATCCAGCGCGACGGTAGCGCCTTTCTGACTGTGTTCGTAAGCCAGCTTCCATACGCGTTTCAGGAAGCGGTTAGCGCCTTCAACGCCTGATTCCTGCCACTCCAGCGTCATCTCTGCCGGTGAAGCAAACATCATAAACAGGCGAACAGTATCCGCGCCGTAGCGCTCTACCATCAGCTGCGGGTCAATACCGTTATTTTTCGATTTTGACATTTTGCTCATGCCCGCGTAGATCACTTCTCGGCCTGAGGCGTCGGCCGCCTTAACGATACGCCCTTTCTCATCGCGTTCAACGGTGACCTCTACCGGAGAAACCCAGTTACGCTCGCCGTTTTCGCCCAGATAATAGAAGGCGTCCGCTAACACCATGCCCTGGCACAGCAGGCGTTTTGCCGGCTCGTCAGAGGTGACCATGCCCGCATCACGCAGCAGCTTATGGAAGAAGCGGAAATACATCAGATGCATGATCGCGTGTTCAATGCCGCCGATATATTGATCCACCGGCAGCCAGTAGTTAGCCGCAGCAGGATCGAGCATGCCCTGATCGTAGTCGGGACAGGTGTAACGTGCGTAATACCAGGACGATTCCATAAAGGTATCGAAGGTATCGGTTTCACGCAGCGCTGGCTGGCCGTTAACGGTGGTTTTTGCCCACTCCGGGTCTGCCTTAATCGGGCTGGTAATGCCATCCATAACCACATCTTCCGGCAGGATAACCGGCAGCTGATCTTCCGGCGTTGGCATTACCGTGCCATCTTCCAGGGTGACCATCGGGATCGGCGCGCCCCAGTAACGTTGACGAGAAACGCCCCAGTCGCGCAGACGATAGTTAACTTTACGTACGCCCACGCCTTTTTCAGCCAGACGGTCAGCGATGGCGTTGAAGCCCGCTTCATGACTAAGACCATCAAACTCAGCAGAATTAAACAGCGCGCCTTTGTCGGTCATGGCGGCTGCACTGACGTCTGGCTCGCTGCCGTCGAGATTCAGCACCACCGGTTTAATCGGCAGGTCATATTTTGTGGCGAATTCCCAGTCGCGCTGATCGTGAGCGGGAACAGCCATTACCGCACCGGTGCCATACTCCATCAGTACGAAGTTAGCGACCCAAACCGGCACTTTTTCACCGCTCAGCGGATGAATTGCGAACAGGCCGGTCGCCATGCCTTTTTTCTCCATGGTAGCCATTTCAGCTTCTGCTACCTTGGTATTACGGCACTCGGCAATGAAATCAGCCAGCGCCGGATTATTCACCGCCGCCTGAGTGGCCAGCGGATGACCTGCGGCTACCGCCACGTAGGTTGCGCCCATAAAGGTATCGGGACGCGTGGTATAAACGGTAACTTTCTCTTCGCTGCCGTCCACATCAAAGGTGATTTCCACCCCTTCAGAACGCCCGATCCAGTTACGCTGCATGGTTTTAACCTGTTCCGGCCAGTCTTCCAGCTTGTCCAGGTCGTTCAGCAATTCGTCGGCGTAGTCGGTGATTTTAATAAACCACTGCGGGATCTCTTTACGCTCAACTTTGGTATCGCAGCGCCAGCAGCAGCCATCAATAACCTGCTCATTCGCCAACACGGTTTGGTCGTTGGGGCACCAGTTAACCGCTGAAGTTTTTTTATAAACCAGGCCTTTTTCATACAGCCTGGTGAAGAACCACTGTTCCCAGCGATAATATTCCGGCTGACAGGTGGCCAGTTCGCGGCTCCAGTCATAGCCAAAGCCCAGCAGTTTCAGCTGGTTCTTCATGTATTCGATATTGGAATAGGTCCAGGGGGCCGGCGCGGTTTTGTTTTTTACCGCGGCGCCTTCCGCAGGCAGACCGAAAGCATCCCAGCCGATCGGCTGCAGTACGTTTTTACCCAGCATACGCTGGTAACGGGCAATCACATCGCCAATGGTGTAGTTGCGCACATGGCCCATATGAAGGCGACCAGAAGGATAGGGCAGCATTGAGAGGCAGTAATATTTCTCTTTGCCTTCTTCTTCGGTCACTTTGAAGGTCTGTTGTTGATCCCAGTATTGTTGAACATGGGATTCGATCTCTTCCGGGCGGTATTGCTCTTGCATGGCAGCCTGTGGTCCTTTATGAATAGCGCGAAGCCTGAACTGTGTAGATAAGATCCGCATAGCATAGCCGATAAGGCTTTGCTGCAACAACACCTGACGGCAACCGGCAGGCCATTTCTCTGCAAGCTGGAAGCATGGCTGCAGAATTTGCTGCGAATCGCGGCGCAGGCAGAGTAAATTCGCGAGAAGCGCTAGAATTAATGACAACCCCGCTACACAGAGTGCTGACCAACCCAACGCGCGGAGGGCGCAGGCTCGTAGTCATCAATCGCGATAACAGGAGAATATATGAATAAGGTGGCGCAGCATTATCAGCAATTGATCTCTTCGCTCAGCGAACGTTTAACGCAGGGGGAACGCGATATCGATGGAATGGTAGAGCGTGCCAGGCAGCAGCTTATAATGAACAGCGATTTGTCACGTAACGAGGTGAACGAAGTCACGCGAGCGGTCCGGCGTGACCTGGAGGAGTTTGCCCGCAGCTATCATGAAAATGAAAACGACCCCACAGACAGCGTTTTTATGCGTGTAATCCGTGAAAGCGTATGGAAAGAGCTGGCTGATATCACCGATAAAAGCCAGCTGGAGTGGCGTGAGATTTTCCAGGATTTGAATCACCATGGCGTTTATCAGAGCGGCGAAGTGGTGGGGCTGGGTAATCTGGTTTGTGAAAAGTGCCACTTTACCCGGGCGATCTATACGCCAGAGACGCTGACGCTTTGCCCTGAGTGCGGGCATGACCATTTCCAGCGCCAGCCTTTTACGCCCTGAACCTAATACTTTTGCGTAGCAGGGCAGCCAGCAGGCTGCCCTGAAGATCAATGCAGGATTTTGGCCAGAAAGTCTTTAGCGCGATCGGAGCGCGGATCGGCAAAAAAGGCCTCTTTCTGAGTGTCCTCAATAATTTTGCCCTCATCCATAAAGATGACCCGGTGCGCCACTTTACGGGCGAAGCCCATTTCATGGGTCACCACCATCATCGTCATGCCTTCATGGGCCAGCTCCACCATCACATCCAGCACTTCGTTAATCATTTCAGGATCGAGCGCCGAGGTGGGCTCGTCAAACAGCATGGCGACCGGATCCATACAGAGCGCGCGCGCAATGGCTACGCGCTGCTGCTGCCCGCCGGAGAGCTGAGCCGGAAATTTATTGGCGTGCGCGGAGAGCCCTACGCGCGCCAGCAGTTTCTGGCCTTTGTCGCGCGCCTCATCTTTGTTGCGCTTCAGTACTTTAATCTGCGCCAGCGTCAGGTTTTCTATAATGCTGAGGTGAGGGAAGAGCTCAAAGTGCTGGAATACCATCCCGACTTTAGCGCGCAGCTGGGCCAGATTAGTTTTTTTATTGTTCAGCTGGATGCCATTGACCTCAATGGTGCCCTGCTGAATGGGTTCCAGCCCGTTTACGGTTTTGATCAGCGTCGATTTGCCGGAGCCGGAAGGGCCGCACACTACCACCACTTCGCCTTTATTAACTTGGGTTGAACAATCGGTCAGCACCTGAAAGTGACCATACCACTTCGAAACGTTTTTCAGGGTAATCATTTAAACCGTCCTTTTTCTTTTTAGATAGCTGACCAGCATTGACGCGCTAATACTGATAACGAAATAAACCAGACCGGCAAACAGGATCATCTCTACCTGAGTGCCGTCACGCTCGCCAATCGACGTGGCGGTGCGGAAAAAGTCAGCCAGACTTAACACATAAACCAGCGAGGTGTCCTGAAACAGCACAATGCCCTGCGTCAGCAGCAGCGGCACCATGGCACGAAACGCCTGCGGCAGAATAATCAGCCGCATGGTCTGAAGCGGCGTCATGCCGAGCGCCAGTCCGGCACTGGACTGACCACGAGAAATACTTTGAATACCGGCGCGGATGATTTCTGAATAGTAGGCTGCTTCAAACAGCGAAAAGGCCACCATAGCTGAAATCAGGCGAATATCGGTTTTGGGCGAGAGTCCCAGCACCTGCTGTAAAAAGCTGGGCACCACCAGATAAAACCACAGCAGCACCATGACCAGCGGCACGGAGCGGAACAGGTTCACATACAGGTTGGCAAACCAGCTGATTGGCTTAAACGTAGAGAGGCGCATTACCGCCAGCAGAGTGCCCCAGAGAATGCCAAATACCACTGCCGTCACGGTGATTTTCAGGGTAATGACCAGGCCGTTAATCAGGTAAGGCAGGCTGGGGATAATCGAAGTCCAGTCAAATTCGTACATCATTTACTCCCCATATTGCCGGGCAAACGCACCTTGCGCTCTACAAGGCCCATTAACAGCATGATCACCAGATTAATGCCGATGTAGGCGAGCGTGATGGCGGTAAAGGATTCATAGGCGTGGGCGGAATAGTCCAGCAGCTTGCCCGCCTGCGCGGCCATATCCACCAGGCCAATAGTGGAGGCGATAGCGGAGTTTTTTACCAGGTTCAGCATTTCCGAGGTCATCGGCGGTACGATCACGCGATAGGCGTTAGGCAGCAGCACATAACGATAGGTTTGCGGCAGCGTTAACCCCATTGCCAGGCCAGCGCTCTGTTGTCCACGCGGCAGCGACTGAATCGCTGCGCGCACCTGTTCACAAACGCGTGCGGCGGTAAAAAGCCCAAGACAAATGGTCGAGGAGAGGAAAAACTGCAGGTTAGGATCGAGTTCGGCCTTAAACCACATCCCCACATCTTCACCCACCAGTTCCGGCGCTACCAGATACCAAAAAAAGAACTGAACGATTAAAGGAATATTACGGAACAGCTCAACATAGCAGGTGCCAATTGCTGACAGCAGGCGGCTGGGGGCCGTACGCAAAATGCCAAAAAAAGAGCCAACGAAAAAGGCGATAATCCAGGCGCATAACGAAACGGTAACCGTGGTTTGCAACCCTGACCACAGCCAGCCGAGATAGGTGGTGTTTCCAAACGGGGCCTGTTCAAAGAAAATGCCCCAGTTCCAGTCAATACCCATAACAAACTCCGGTAAAAAAGGGTAGCTAAGCTACCCTGAAGATTGATGAGAGGCTTCTGTGGATCGTGAGCCGGGGAACGACCGACTCACGCTGTCTGTCCGAGCCTGTTTTCAGCAATCGAGTGGGCGACGCATCGCCCTGTTTTCATTGTAATTAATTCAACGCTTTGTCATTTGGCGTTTTAAACAGCGTTTTCATGTCTTCAGAAAGCGCAAAGTTCATATTGAGGTTTTTCGGTGGGATAGGCTGTTTAAACCAGGTATCAAACCACTTTTCTGCCTGACCGGAGGTTTGCGCCTTCGCAATGGTTTCATCGACCAGCGCTTTAAACGCCGGATCGTCTTTGCGCAGCATACAGCCGTAAGCCTCTTTCGACTGCGGCGTGCCGACAATTTCCCAGTTATCCGGCTTTTTGGCTTTGGCGCGTTCACCCGCCAGCAGGGCGTCATCCATCATAAAGGCCACGGCGCGGCCGGTTTCCAGCGTGCGGAAGGAGTCACCGTGATCTTTGGCGCTGATAATGCGCATCTCCAGTTTTTTCTCATCGTTCAGCTTATGCAGCAACACCTCTGAAGTGGTGCCCGATGTCACAACCACGGTTTTGCCTTTCAGATCGGTGAAGTCTTTAATCGGGCTGCCTTTTTTAACCAGCAGGCGCGTACCGATAATAAAGACCGTATTGGAGAAGGCGGCCTGTTTCTGGCGTTCCAGGTTATTAGTGGTGGAGCCGCACTCGAAATCGTAGGTGCCGTTTTGCAGCAGAGGGATGCGGTTTTGCGACGTCACCGGCAACATTTTGACCTGCAGATCGGGTTTATTCAGTTTGGTCTTAATG
The DNA here is from genome assembly GCF_050113775.1 of Pantoea sp. FN0302. Lineage (NCBI taxonomy): Bacteria > Pseudomonadati > Pseudomonadota > Gammaproteobacteria > Enterobacterales > Erwiniaceae > Pantoea > Pantoea sp. FN0302. Next base: position 1,974,166 of record NZ_JBNJSM010000001.1, on the reverse strand, counting down.
GCATCGACGATGGCGTTAGAATAAGCCTGAGAGTAACCCACCACTTTCTGTTGGTTATCGTAATATGAAAAGGGAACGGAAGACTCACGATGCCCGACAACAATCACGCCGTTATCATTAATTTTTTTCAGCGTGCCGGTGAGTTCTTCGGCCTGGGCTGCGCCTGCTGCTGCACTGAGCAACAGCAGAGACAGTGCAACTTTGCGCATCTGCATGTTCCAACTCCTTCATGTTTTTGGCACCTAATTCAGGGACCGAGATAGGTTATTAATGCCTGCCGCTTTTCTTTTGGTTCCAGAACGGGTTCTGAATAATTCTTAACATAGCGGAATGTTAACGTAATGAAACAGAAAAGTTTGTTTTTTGCGAAGTCCGCCGCACCAAATCAATGCATTTCTGCTGCTCTGCGCCAAAGGGGAGCACTGGCTGACCCTGCATGGTGCAAAAGCTGACGGCCCGTTGGCGTGAGCGCAGAAAGCACGGTTTCGCTATCAAACTAATGCAAAGCCTGTGCCAGTGAAGGTATGAAAAAAAGATGTCGGTTTGATGAAACAAGAGCAGAGGGGAAAACAGGCGAAGCATGGGCTTCGCCTGGAAAGTTAGCGGCGAGAGCGGCGCGCCGTAAAAATTGCAGCCAGAGTAAACAACAGCGTTATCAACCAGACGGTAAGATTGCCGGTGCGTGCGTAAGGCGTCAGACCGGTTGTCGGCGTGACCTTCGCTTCCAGTACCTGACGAGTAAACTGCGGAATAATGTGCTGCACTTCGCCATCGGCGCCAACAACGGCGGTTACACCGTTATTGGTGCTGCGTAATAGCGGACGGCCAAGCTCCAGCGCGCGCATGCGCGCCATCTGGAAGTGTTGCCACGGGCCGATAGAGTGACCAAACCAGGCATCATTCGAGACCGTTAGCAGAAAATCGGTTTGCGCAGTGAAGTTATCCCTGACCTGCTGGCCCAGCACAATTTCATAGCAGATAGCCGTGGTCAGATTATAGCCCGCCGCCTGTAGCTGAGGCTGTAGATAGTTGCCACGGCTGAAAGAGGACATTGGCAAATCAAAGAAGGGAGCCAGCGGACGCAGTAACGACTCCAGCGGCACAAATTCACCAAAAGGCACCAGATGATTTTTCTGGTAGCGATTGCCGCCGTAATAGTTGTAGGGCTCTTTTCCGCCCAGCACGATCACCGAGTTATAGTCGTGATAGCGGTTGCCTTCCAGGCGTGAATCCACGATGCCGGTAATCAGCGTACTGCCACCCGCCTGCAGGGCATCATCAAGCTGGTGTAAAAATGGCTGCTGGTTTACTTCCAGATCGGAAACGGCGGATTCCGGCCAGATGATAATCGGCGCTTTGCCCATATAGTGACGCACGCTGTCGCTGTAAATGCGCAGCGTATTACGCAGCTGTTCCGGATCCCATTTCAGCGACTGCGCAATGTTTCCCTGCACCAGCGCAACGTTTACCGCTCGCGCTGGCTGCGCCTGATACCAGCTAATATAACGCAACGGCCAGGGCAGCAGCAGCAGCGCCAGCGCCGCCAGCGCTGGCCACAGACGTCGCTGCATTAATGCGTAAACTGCCAGCCCGGCGATAATCATTAGCAGGAAGGTGACGCCTTCCACGCCCGCCAGCGGAGCCAGCCCTTTTAGCGGACCGTCAATCTGACTGTAGCCGAACTGCAGCCACGGAAAACCGGTCAGGATCCAGCCGCGCAAGAACTCGCTGACCTGCCAGGCAACCGGCGCCAGTAATACCAGCCTTAACAGGCTCGCTTGTGGGCTAAGACGATTCACCACTGCGGCAAATAGTAGCGGATAGAGCGCCAGATAAGCAGCCAGCAGAATAACCAACAGAACATTGACCGGGCCAGGCATGCCGCCAAAAGTGGCGATGCTGACGTATACCCAGTTTATGCCGCTGCCGAACAGGCCAAAGCCCCAGGCGAAGCCGATAGCGGCAGCCTGTGGCGTGGTGCGTTGTAAGGTCAGCGCCTGTAAGCCGATCAGCGAAAGCAGCGCGGCAGGCCAGAAATCATACGGGGAAAAAGCCAGGGTGCCGACGGCGCCGGCACCTAAAGCCAGCAGCAGGCGAACCTGCTGACGGGCGTAAACAGAGGCAATAGCCATAAATGTGTTATTCATCCAGAATCAGGCAATAGCCCTACAAAGCGTTATTCATCCAGCACAGGCAGTGGAGCATTTTCCGGTATCCTTACATGCACCTGAATGATACGACGGCTGTCCGCCATCGCGACTTTAAACTGATAGCCTTCAATGTCGATGCTTTCACCACGCGCCGGCAGATGACCAAACGCCTGCATCACCAGACCACCAATAGTATCGACCTCTTCATCGCTGAACTGCGTGGCAAAGGCTTCATTGAAGTCTTCAATCGGCGTCAGCGCACGAATGGTATAGGCGTGACGACTAAGCTGACGAATATCACGATCTTCTTCATCATCATATTCATCTTCAATTTCACCCACGATCAGCTCAAGAATATCTTCAATGGTCACCAGGCCGGAAACACCGCCAAACTCATCGATCACGATCGCCATATGGTAGCGCTGAGAACGAAACTCTTTCAGCATGCGGTCCACGCGCTTACTTTCCGGCACGACAACGGCTGGACGCAGCACCTTTTCCATGCTGAACGGCTCTGATCCACTGCTCATAAACGGCAGTAAATCTTTTGCCATCAGGATCCCTTCGACATGATCTTTATCTTCGCTAATCACCGGGAAGCGGGAATGGGCAGACTCAACAATGACCTGCAGACACTCTTCCAGGCTTTGATTGCGCTTCAGCGTAATCATTTGCGAGCGGGGGATCATGATATCGCGGACGCGCTGCTCAGCGATATCCATGACGCCTTCCAGCATGTCACGCGTATCCTGATCGATCAGTTCGTTCTGTTCGGAATCACGAATGAGTTCCAACAGTTCTTCACGGTTTTTAGGCTCACCATGAAAAAGCTGGTTGAGAATGAGGGAAAAAAAGCCCTTTTTACTACTGGGACTGTCGCTGTTTTGTGAATGGTCGTCGCTCATGGCGTTCTGGTATGGGTCTCTCTTTATGAGGATCGGCCTGCCAGCCTTTGCCGGCAGGATTTAACAACAGGCAGCCTTTACGGCGCCTCTTTCTCCGAAATGTACGGATCGGGATAACCAAGAGCAAGCATTATCTCGGTCTCCAGCGATTCCATCTCTTCGGCTTCATCATCTTCGATATGATCGTAACCCAGCAAGTGCAGGGTGCCATGAATAACCATGTGCGCCCAGTGCGCCTCCAGCGCTTTCTCTTGCTCGGCGGCTTCCTGCTCGACAACCTGACGGCAAATCACCAGATCGCCCAGCAGCGGTAACTCTATGCCGGGTGGCGCTTCAAAAGGAAAAGAGAGCACGTTAGTCGGCTTATCCTTTCCGCGCCAGGTCAGGTTAAGATCGTGGCTTTCCGCTTCGTCCACTACGCGAATAGTGACTTCGCTTTCGGGCTGAAACTGCAGCAGCACCGCTTCCAGCCAGCGACGGAAATCCGTTTCGGTCGGCAGGCCGCTGGCCTGTTCGCAAGCCAACTGTAAATCGAGAATAACCTGACTCATTTCTGTTCCTGTGCAGCTGCCTGCGCTTCGCGCTTACGTTCTTCGGCCAGTTTATCACGACGCTTCTGATCGGCCTCTTCCCAGGCCTCATAGGCCGTTACGATACGGGCAACAACCGGATGACGCACCACGTCTTCGCTGTGGAAGAAGTTAAAGCTGATCTCTTCGACGTTTGACAGCACCTCGATCGCATGGCGCAGACCTGATTTGGCGTTGCGCGGCAGGTCGATCTGGGTAATGTCGCCGGTAATAACCGCTTTGGAGTTAAAACCGATACGGGTCAGAAACATCTTCATCTGCTCAATGGTGGTGTTCTGACTTTCGTCGAGAATGATAAACGCATCATTCAGGGTACGGCCACGCATATAAGCCAGCGGGGCAACCTCAATCACGTTACGCTCTATCAGCTTTTCTACGCGCTCAAAGCCCAGCATTTCGAACAGCGCGTCATAAAGCGGGCGCAGATAGGGATCGACCTTCTGGCTTAAATCACCGGGCAGAAAGCCCAGCTTTTCACCCGCTTCGACGGCCGGACGCGTCAGCAGAATACGGCGTATTTCCTGGCGCTCCAGGGCATCAACCGCAGCAGCCACCGCCAGATAGGTTTTACCCGTACCCGCAGGGCCTACACCGAAGGTGATGTCATGGTCGAGGATGTTAGCAATATACTGCGCCTGATTCGGCGTACGTGGCTTAATAACGCCGCGTTTGGTTTTGATATTTACCGCTTTGCCATATTCAGGCACGCTTTCCGCCGTCTGCTCCAGCACGCGGCTCTCTTTAATCGCCAGATGGATCTGTTCCGGCTCGATGTCCGGGATAACGCCGCGTACCGGCGCGGTATCCACATACAGAGTACGCAGGATATCCACAGCGGCATTTACGCAGAGCGCGCGTCCAACCAGCTTAAAGCTGTGATCGCGATGGCTGATCTCAATGCCCAGCCGACGCTCCAGCTGCTTCACGTTATCGTCAAACGGACCACACAGGCTCTGCAACCGGTTGTTATCAGCAGGTTCTAATTCTATTTCGCGTGTTTCGATATTCAAACTAATCCTTTGGGTCGCTCAGGGCCAGGTTGATAATTAACAGGGACTTGCCGCCTGAGATACAGGCGAACCATAGCAGAAGTATTTATGGCATGACCAAAAGGCGCAAGCTGTAAAGCCGATATTTGGGCGTTGCTTTCAGAAAGCAAGTGCAATGAGGTGAAATTGTGCGGTGGGCAAGCGCTGCCCACCGTTGAATGACATCATATCAGGGTTGGAAAATGGCCACGCCAATTTCATTTTCTTTACGGGTACGCGCAATGACGGAAGCCGGGCTTTCTGCAACGCGCAGGCCCATCTCTTGCTCGGTACGAACCACCACGCCACGCAGAGAGTTAGTATAGACGTCCACGATTTCCACATCGACGAACTTGCCGATCATCTCCGGCGTGCCTTCAAAGTTCACCACGCGGTTGTTTTCCGTACGGCCTGAAAGCTCCATCACATTTTTACGTGACGGCCCTTCAACCAGGATGCGCTGCACGGTGCCCATCATGCGACGGCTCCATGCCATTGCCTGCTGGTTAATGCGATCCTGCAGGATATAGAGACGCTGCTTTTTCTCTTCTTCGCTGACATCGTCCGGCAGATCGGCAGCCGGCGTGCCGGGACGCGCAGAATAGATAAAGCTGAAGCTCATATCGAAGTTAACGTCGGCGATCAGCTTCATGGTTTTTTCAAAGTCTTCCTGTGTTTCGCCAGGGAAGCCGATGATAAAGTCAGAGCTGATTTGAATATTCGGACGCGCTTCCCGCAGCTTGCGGATAATCGCTTTATACTCCAGCGCCGTATGGGCACGCTTCATCAGGGTCAGGATACGGTCAGCACCGCTCTGCACCGGCAGATGCAGGAAGCTCACCAGTTCCGGCGTATCGCGGTAAACCTCGATAATATCGTCGGTAAATTCGATCGGATGGCTGGTGGTAAAGCGAATGCGATCGATACCGTCAATCGCCGCCACCAGACGCAGCAGTTCGGCAAAAGAACAGATGCCGCCATCGAAAGCAGGGCCGCGATAAGCGTTAACGTTCTGGCCCAGCAGGTTCACTTCACGAACGCCCTGAGCGGCGAGCTGGGCAATTTCCAGCAGAATATCATCGCAGGGACGGCTGACTTCCTCACCGCGCGTATAAGGCACCACGCAGAAAGTACAGTATTTGTTGCAGCCTTCCATAATGGAAACAAACGCCGTCGGACCTTCAGCGCGCGGCTCCGGCAGGCGGTCAAATTTCTCAATTTCCGGGAAGCTGATATCCACCACCGGGCTTTTCGAGCCGCGCACGGTGTTGATCATTTCCGGCAGGCGATGCAGGGTTTGCGGGCCGAAGACAATATCGACATAGCTGGCGCGCTGACGAATATGGTCACCTTCCTGCGAGGCGACGCAGCCACCCACGCCAATAATCAGTTCAGGATTACGCTCTTTCAGCGTCTTCCAGCGGCCCAGCTGATGAAAGACTTTCTCCTGTGCCTTTTCGCGGATAGAGCAGGTATTAAGCAGCAGAATATCAGCTTCTTCCGCCACTTCCGTGAGGGTATAGCCGTGCGTACTCTCCAGCAGGTCGGCCATTTTAGATGAATCGTATTCGTTCATCTGACAGCCCCAGGTTTTGATATGCAGTTTTTTACTCATCTAACTTGCCATTTATCAGTGCAGGAAGGATTGCAGGGCGCGTATTGTAATGCTTTGCTGCTGTTGTGACCAGTGTATCGGCTTTTCTGTTTTTCGCAGGATTTCCGGTACACTTTAACTTAACGGGCTCGCGGACCTGTCGCCGCGAGACGGCAGGGCACAAAAGGATAAATTTATGCATCAAACGCAATTCGATGTCGTCGTGGTTGGCGGAGGTATGGTTGGCGCGGCGCTGGCAAGTGGGCTGGCGCAGCAGGGCTTTCAGGTTGCCGTACTGGAGCGAGACGTTCCGGCGGCTTTCGATCCTGACGCGCCGCCAGATATTCGCATTTCCGCCATCGGCTGCGCCTCGGTGGATTTACTCAAACAGCTGGAAGTCTGGCCGGCCGTACAGCAAATGCGCTGTGCGCCCTATCGTAAGCTGGAAACCTGGGAATGGCAGACGGCGCGCGTACAGTTTGATGCCGCAAGTCTTGGTCTGCCAGAGTTGGGTTACATGGTGGAGAATTCGGTATTGCAGCTGGCGCTGTGGCAGCGTCTGCAACAGCAGCCGGTTAGCCTGTTCGCGCCAGCGAAATTGAGTGCCTTGCAGCAGCATAACGGCGGCTGGCAGCTGGTGCTGGAAGATGGCCAGACGCTTACGGCCCGGCTGGTGATCGGTGCCGATGGGGCGAACTCTCAGGTGCGCCAGCTTACCGGTATTGGCATTCAGGGCTGGAACTATAGCCAGTCCTGTATGCTGATAAGCGTGGAGTTGGATCATGCGGCAGGCGATACCACCTGGCAACATTTCACGCCAGAGGGGCCTCATGCGTTGCTGCCGCTGTTTGATCGCTGGGCGTCGCTGGTCTGGTATGACAGCCCGGCCCGCATTCGCCAGCTGCAGACGCTGTCGCCAGAACAGTTGCAAAAAGAGGTAGAACGCTGTTTCCCGTCGCGTCTGGGGCGTTTTCGCGTGCAGCAGGCTGCCTCTTTCCCGTTAGTGCGTCGTCACGCCAATCGTTATGTGCAGCCGGGGCTGGCGCTGGTAGGTGATGCGGCGCATACCATCAATCCGCTGGCCGGGCAGGGGGTAAATCTGGGCTACCGCGACGTTGATGCGCTGATTGAGGTGTTAACCACGGCTCGCAACCAGGCGGAAGAGTGGTCTTCAGAGCGGGTCTTGCTGCGTTATCAACGTCAGCGCCAGAAAGATAATTTGCTGATGCAGAGCGGTATGGATCTTTTCTATTTTGCCTTCAGCAACCGCCTGCCACCGCTGCGCGTGCTGCGTAATGTGGGATTGATGGCGGCAGAACATGCTGGCGTGCTGAAACGTCAGGCGCTGCGTTACGCGCTGGGATTGTAAACGAGGCGGGCGGAAGGCAGCGCCCGCTGAAATACCAGATACGCAGACGCAAAAAAGCCCGCAGAAGCGGGCTTTTTTACACTGTTTGGCTGGGGTGCAGGGATTCGAACCCCGGAATGCCGGAATCAGAATCCGGTGCCTTACCGCTTGGCGACACCCCAATAAAATGGGATAAACAGTTTTTAATTGGCTGGGGTACGAGGATTCGAACCTCGGAATGCCGGAATCAGAATCCGGTGCCTTACCGCTTGGCGATACCCCAATAAAATGGTGGCTACGACGGGAATCGAACCTGTGACCCCAGCATTATGAGTGCTGTGCTCTAACCAGCTGAGCTACGTAGCCAAATTTTATTGCTTTCTGATGTGGCTGGGATACCTGGATTCGAACCAGGGAATGCCGGTATCAAAAACCGGTGCCTTACCGCTTGGCGATATCCCAAGATCCGATTACGCATCAGTTTCACATCAGAAATATGGCTGGGGTACCTGGATTCGAACCAGGGAATGCCGGTATCAAAAACCGGTGCCTTACCGCTTGGCGATACCCCATCCGCTAAACCGATGACTGAAATGGTGCGGGAGGCGAGACTTGAACTCGCACACCTTGCGGCGCCAGAACCTAAATCTGGTGCGTCTACCAATTTCGCCACTCCCGCAAAAAGATGGTGGCTACGACGGGAATCGAACCTGTGACCCCAGCATTATGAGTGCTGTGCTCTAACCAGCTGAGCTACGTAGCCATCTTTTTTCGCGCTACCTTCATCGGCGTTGCGGGGCGCATTATGCGTATTGCACTCAAGAGCGTCAACAAGTTTTTTGTCGTTTTTTACCATTCGCACACTGTTTGACTGGCTTGTAACCAGCATGATGATAAAAACGACAATTTTTGATCGTAACACCGCCAGATGCAATAAAAAAACGGGCCGCGCAGGCCCGTTTTATCAGTGATGTGAGATCGCTTATTTATAGGCGGACTGGTGTACGCCAACAGCGCGCCCAGACGGATCGTCCATGCTTTTAAAGGCTTCATCCCACTCAATGGCTTTAGCAGAAGAGCAGGCCACAGACGGACCGCCTGGAATACACTCTGCCGCGCTGGGTAGCGGGAACAGCTCTTCGAAGATCTCGCGGTAGAGATAGGCTTCTTTTGATGTTGGCGTGTTGTACGGGAAGCGATAGCGCGCAGTTTCCAGCTGCTGAGCGCTTACCTGCTGTGCGGCGACTTCTTTCAACGTATCAATCCAGCTGTAGCCTACGCCGTCAGAGAACTGCTCTTTCTGACGCCAGGCCACGCTTTCCGGCAGGTAAGAAGAGAAGCATTCACGCAGAATATGTTTTTCCATTTTGCCGTTGCTGCCGCACATTTTATCCTGTGGGTTGATGCGCATCGCCACGTCGAGGAATTTTTTATCGAGGAAGGGCACACGCGCTTCCACACCCCATGCGGACATCGCCTTATTGGCACGCGCACAGTCATACATGTGCAGCGCCAGCAGCTTACGGACGTTTTCCTCATGGAACTCTTTCGCGTTTGGTGCCTTATGGAAGTAGAGATAGCCGCCAAACACTTCATCGGCACCTTCGCCAGAGAGCACCATTTTAATGCCCATCGCTTTAATCTTACGTGACATCAGGTACATCGGCGTAGAGGCGCGGATGGTGGTGACATCATACGTTTCAATGTGATAGATCACATCGCGAATCGCATCCAGACCTTCCTGCACGGTAAAGTGAATCTCATGATGCACCGTACCCAGGTGATCGGCGACGGAACGGGCCGCTTTCAGATCGGGCGAGCCTTCCAGACCAACGGCGAAAGAGTGCAGCTGCGGCCACCAGGCATCGCTCTTATCCTGATCTTCCACGCGTTTGGCCGCAAAGCGTTTGGTGATCGCTGAAATAATGGACGAATCCAGACCGCCTGAAAGCAGCACGCCGTAAGGCACATCAGACATCAGATGACCTTTTACTGACTCTTCCAGCGCATTTTTCAGCGCGGTTGCATCGGTAGAGTTGTTGGCGACGCTGTCATATTCCATCCAGTCACGCTGGTAATAACGACGAATTTCGCCGTCGGTGCTGGAAAGATAGCTTCCCGGCGGGAATTCTTTAATGGTGCGGCATACCGGCACCAGCGCTTTCATCTCTGAAGCCACAAACAGGTTGCCATGCTCATCGTTGCCCATATAGAGCGGGATAATCCCGATATGATCGCGGCCAATCAGCCAGCTTTTCTTTTCGCTATCGTAAAGGATGAAAGCGAACATGCCCTGCAGGTCGTCCAGGAAATCAACGCCCTTCTCCTGATAGAGCGCCAGGATCACTTCGCAGTCGGAGCCGGTCTGAAACGCATAGCGATCGCTCAGCTCTGCGCGCAGCGCCTGGTGGTTGTAGATTTCACCGTTAACGGCCAGAACGTGGGTATGGGCTGCGTTGTACAGGGGCTGCGCGCCGTTGTTAACGTCAACAATCGACAAACGTTCATGCGCCAGAATGGCATGATCGTCAGCATAGACACCGGACCAGTCCGGGCCGCGATGACGCATCAGGCGTGAAAGTTCTAACGCTTTTTTACGCAGTTCTGAAGCGTCGCTTTTCAGATCGAGTACACCGAAGATTGAACACATAACCTACTCCTGATCTCACCTAAACGGTGATGTTTTCATTAAGTGATGTTGGATAAGCAACGCCTGTCGTTGCGTGATGTATAAGAAAATGCGCTATCTGGTACATGCAATGCAAGCGATTTCCCTTTTTCTTGATAAAAAGGTTGTTGTCAGGCGTCGGATATTAGATTTTATCTAATAAAAAGCGCTGAAAATTGTGGATTCATCAAAAAAGATGCTCCGATGAGCAAAAAACATCCGTGCGGGCGCAACGCAAAAAAAAAGCCAGCCGTGAAAGGCTGGCGTTAGCGGTTATTCTTCCAGCAGATGCTGGAGCAGGGCACCATTCAGCATGGCGCGTTTGGCCAGCGCGAAAGCGCCAATGGCGGAACGATGATCCAACTCCGAGCGCACGACCGGTAAATTTTTACGAAACGCCTTTAACGTTTGCGCATTGATACAGCTTTCAATAGCCGGGAACAGCACCTTTTCCGCTTCGGTGATCTCGCCAGCCAGCACGATTTTTTGTGGATTAAACAAATTAATCGCAATCGCGATCGCTTTACCTAAATAGCGCCCGGCATGCTCAATCACTTCCGTCGCCAGCCTGTCACCGCGATTGGCTGCTTTGCAGATAGCGTGAATCGTACAATCATCCAGCGTTAACGTACTGGGGTAATCTTGCTGCAACAGACGACGCACGCGATTTTCCAGCGCGCCGTTGGCGGCAATGGTCTCCAGACAGCCAAAGTTGCCGCAGTGGCAGCGCTCGCCCAGCGGATCCACCTGAATATGACCTATCTCCCCTACGTTGCCGTTGCTGCCAAGGAAAATATGACCGTTAGTGATGATGCCCGCTCCGGTGCCGCGATGTAAGCGCACCAAAATAGAATCTGCGCAGTCGCGACTTGCACCGAAATAGTGTTCCGCCAGCGCCAGGCTGCGAATGTCATGACCAACAAAGCTGGTAACGTGAAAACGCTGTTTAAGATTGGCGACCAGCGGCCAGTTATTGACTGTGATATGTGGCATATAACGGATGATGCCACTATGGGGATCCACCAGGCCCGGCAAAATAACAGAGATGGCAATCAGCTCACGCAGCTTACGCTGATGAGCGGCAATAAAGTGATCGATGGCATTGAAAAGCGCATGCTCCAGCGTCTCCTGGGTGCGCTCAGGCAGCGGGTAATGCTCCTCCGCCAGCGACTTACCGCTCAGGTCGTAGAGCGTGAGCGTGGCGTCGTTACGCCCAAGGCGCACGCCGATGGTATGAAAGCCTCGCGTTTCGGTAACGATCGAAATAGCGCGACGACCGCCGGTAGAGGCCTGCTGATCGACCTCTTTTATCAGACCGCGCTCAATAAGCTGGCGGGTAATTTTTGTGACGCTGGCTGGCGCAAGCTGGCTATGCTCCGCAATCTGAATACGGGAAATCGGACCCATCTGATCGATAAGACGGTAAACCGCTGCGCTGTTTAACTGCTTTACGAGATCGACATTTCCTATTTGTGCCTGGCCGCCAGTGGTCATCAATGATTACTCGCTAAAGACTTCGTTACCGTTAACGATAGTCTTGATAATGTGATAATCGCGTGTGAAAACAGCCAGGTTTGCTACTTTTCCAGCTTCAATAGAGCCTAACTGTTTATCCACGCCCATTGCACGGGCTGGATAAAGCGTTGCCATACGCAAGGTTTCATCCAGTGAAATGCCGACATGTTCAACGCAGTTCTCTACTGCTTCGATCATCGTTAGCGCCGATCCGCTCAGTGTCCCGTTTTCGTCAACACACAGCCCGTTTCGATAGTATATTGTTTTACCGGCAAAAATGAACCGGTCAATGGCTGCACCGGCCGGCGCGGTGGCATCAGTAACCAGTACCAGCTTATCGCCTTTGATGCGTTTTGCGTTGCGCACGTTAGCGTAGTGAACATGCAGGCCGTCGGCAATAATGCCGCAGTAAACTTCTGGCGTATCCAGCAGTGCGCCAATCAAACCAGGTTCGCGACCGGTTGTTACCGGCATGGCGTTATATAAATGGGTGGCAAAGCTGATACCGGCGGCAAAACCGCTACGCGCTTCATCATAGGTAGCATGAGAGTGCCCGGCGGAAACAATAATGCCAGCATCATGTAATTGACGGATCACTTCGGTGCCCGCCATTTCTGGCGCCAGGGTAACTTTGGTAATCACATCGGCGTTATCGCACAGGAATTTCACCAGTGCCGCATCGGGTTTACGGATTAACTCTGCGTGGTGGGTGCCTTTTTTCGCCACGTTCAGCCACGGGCCTTCAAGATGCAGGCCGAGCGCCTGATGGGAATGCAGTTTCAGCCAGCTACGCATCACCTCGACCGCCCGCACCATCAGCTCATCGCTGCTGGTAATCAGGGTAGGAAGAAAGCTGGTGCAGCCTGACTTTTCATTCGCTTTTTGCATAATAGCCAGGGTTTCCAGGCTAATCGCATCAATATCATCATTAAACTGGACGCCGCCGCAGCCATTTAGCTGAACGTCAATAAAGCCGGGAGCAATAATTGCACCGCCCACATCACGCTGTTCGCATTCCGCTGGCAGCTCATTGTGAGGGCAGACACGTTCAATCAGGTCGTTATTAATAATAACAGCGTGATTATCCAGGATCTCATGGCCGGTAAACACGCGACCATTTACTAAAGCGTACATAATATTCTCCCGACTCAAGGCGGCATCTGTCCGGCAGGTTAACCGGACAGGGGGTTAAATCCAGTGATTATAAATTCTGCATATTTTCCGCTTCCATTTCGCGGAAATACTTGACCGTTTTTACCTTCAGCTCCATGGTGGAAGGCTCATCGCAAACCACTACTGCTTTGGGATGAAGCTGCAGACAGCTGATCGTCCACATATGATTAACGTTGCCTTCGACTGCTGCCTGTAGCGCCTGCGCCTTCACATGGCCGGTCACCAGAATCATCACTTCTTCAGCATCCAGCAGCGTGCCAACGCCCACCGTTAAGGCATACTTAGGTACCTGATTCACATCGCCATCGAAAAAGCGTGAGTTAGCGACGCGGGTATCATGCGTCAGCGTTTTGATGCGAGTACGGGATGCCAGCGAAGACGCAGGTTCGTTAAAGGCGATATGACCGTCATTGCCTACGCCGCCCATAAACAGGTGGATTTTTCCATAAGCACGAATTTTTTCTTCATACTGGCGACATTCTGCGTCAATATCCGCCGCATTTCCATTAAGAAGATTGATGTTTTCTCGCGGAATATCAACGTGATCGAAAAAATTACGATACATAAAGCTGTGGTAGCTTTCAGGATGTTCTTTCGGCAGGCCGACATATTCATCCATATTGAAGGTGACGACGTTCTGAAAGCTAACCTGGCCCGCTTTGTGCATTTCAATTAAATGTTTATAGGCTTCCAGCGGCGTACCACCGGTGGGCAGACCAAGTACAAAAGGGCGTTCGCGCGTGGGTTTAAAGGCGTTAATACGGTTTACGATATGACGAGCGGCCCATTTACCTACCTGGGAAGCATTTGCCAGGGGAATTAGTCTCATAGTTGACCTCGTTTAAGGAGTATTATTCAAACCGGTTAATGGACGGTAAAGCCACCTAATCTAAGCGTATTTTGATGTGTTAACACTTACCGTAAAGGAGATCGCCGTCCGGATATTTTTAATCATAAAATAAGTAGGGGGAGATAACCAGCGCTATGCAACCTTCAATCAAGTTTATGGTGACAACTGTCACATACGGAGCGGTTTTAATTTGCGAAGCGAATTAAATTCTTTTTACACTGCATAGCATGCTGTACTTTCGTTAGGTTATCTGAGGGATGTGATAATAAAAGTAACAGCTTCAGACGCCTTTTTTGATTCTCACAGGGGGAAAGAGTGAATATTCTTAGTTATTTGCAAAAGGTGGGCCGGGCGCTGATGGTGCCTGTTGCTACGCTACCCGCCGCCGCAATTTTAATGGGCGTCGGTTACTGGCTCGATCCCGATAGTTGGGGAGCGGGTAACGCACTGGCCGCGCTGCTGATTAAATCGGGTGGCGCGATTATCGAACATATGCCTGCGCTGTTTGCCGTGGGTATTGCTTATGGCATGTCGAAAGATAAAGACGGTGCCGCGGCGCTATCGGGCTTTGTAGGCTTTCTGGTCGTGACCACGCTCTGTTCTCCAGCGGCAGTGGCGATGATTCAGAAAATGCCGCTGGAGCAAGTGCCAGCCGCATTCGGCAAAATTGATAACCAGTTTGTCGGTATTCTGGTGGGTATTCTCTCTGCTGAAGTTTATAACCGCTTCAGCCACGTAGAACTGCCGAAAGCGCTCTCCTTCTTTAGCGGACGCAGGCTGGTGCCCATTTTGGTCTCCTTCCTGATGATCCTGATCGCCTTTATTCTGATGTATGTCTGGCCGCTTATTTTCAACGCGCTGGTCACTTTTGGCGAACATATTCAAAAACTGGGTTCTGCTGGCGCCGGCGTTTATGCCTTCTTTAACCGCCTGCTGATTCCGGTCGGTCTGCATCATGCGCTGAACTCTGTTTTCTGGTTTGACGTGGCGGGCATCAACGATATCCCTAATTTCCTCGGCGGCGCGCAGTCCATTGCCAGCGGTAAAGGGATTGTTGGCGTAACGGGGCAATATCAGGCGGGCTTCTTCCCGATCATGATGTTTGGTCTGCCGGGCGCTGCGCTGGCGATTTATCAGTGCGCGCATCCGGAAAATCGCGCCAAAGTAGGCGGCATTATGATCGCCGCAGCGTTTGCGGCTTTCTTTACCGGTATTACCGAGCCGCTGGAATTCTCCTTTATGTTTGTGGCACCGGTGCTTTACTTTATCCACGCGGTCCTGACCGGTATTTCAGTGTTTATCGCTGCGAGCATGCACTGGATTTCCGGTTTCGGCTTCAGCGCCGGGCTGGTGGATATGGCGCTGCAATCGCGCAATCCGCTGGCAACCCAGTGGTATATGCTGATCCCGCAGGGGCTGGTGTTCTTTGTTATCTATTATCTGGTGTTCCGTTTTACCATCAAACGCTTCAACCTGCTGACTCCGGGTCGTGAACTGGCGGTTTCCGGTGATGAGACGGATGGCTACGATGTAAATGTTGAAAATAACCTGCAGGGCGAAACGGAAACCGAATCCCTGGCGCGTCGCTATATTAGCGCGGTAGGTGGTTCAGCTAACCTGACGCATATTGATGCCTGTATTACGCGTCTGCGTCTGAATGTAAAAGACAGCGCAGCGCTGAACGAACAGCTGGCGAAGCGTTTAGGCGCATCCGGCGTGATCCGTCTGAACAAGCAGAGCGTACAAATTATTGTCGGCACCCAGGCGGAATCCATCGCCTCAGCAATGAAAAATGTCCTGGCAAAAGGACCGGTAGCGGCATCCGGTGGCGCAGCGCCACTTATCGCCGCTGAGCCTGCAGTAAAAGCGGCTCCGGAAAGCGCTCAGCAAACTATTGCCACCCTGGTCGCGCCGGTAAGCGGTGAAATTGTGCCGATTGATCAGGTGCCTGATGAAGCTTTCGCCAGCAAAGCCGTGGGTGATGGCGTAGCGATCAAACCTACCGGTAAAACAGTGGTAGCACCGATTGCCGGAACGGTAGTGAAAATCTTTAACACCAATCATGCATTCTGCCTGGAAACGGCAAATGGCGTGGAAATCGTGGTGCATATGGGGCTGGATACCGTGGCGTTAGCGGGTAAAGGCTTTACGCGACTGGTGGAAGAGGGCGCAACCGTAAGCGCCGGTCAGCCGGTGCTGGAAATGGATCTCGATTTCCTTAATGCCAACGCCCGCTCCATGATCAGCCCGGTGGTGGTGAGCAATATCGACGACTTCACCGGAATGACATCGCTGGCCACCGGAACGGTGATTGCAGGCGAAAGCAAACTGTACGAAATCCAGAAATAACGCGCCTCTGCGTTAAACCTCTTCAGGCAGGAAGCGATTCCTGCCTTTTTTCTGTCTCAGCGCTAACAAACGGTTGTTTCCCTTGCACGCTTTGTGGATCATATCCGTTATTTCATGGTTATAACGACCAGACATTTCGTGTTGAGGATACAGTGATGAGTGAGGCTGAAGCCCGCCCAACTAATTTTATTCGTCAGATCATCGACGAAGATTTGGCGAGCGGCAAGCACAGCAGTGTGCATACCCGTTTTCCACCGGAACCAAATGGCTATTTGCATATTGGTCACGCAAAATCTATCTGCCTGAACTTTGGCATCGCGCAAGATTATCAGGGCGAGTGTAACCTGCGTTTTGACGATACCAACCCGGTAAAAGAAGATATCGAGTATGTCGAGTCAATCAAGCGTGACGTGCAATGGTTGGGTTTCCAGTGGAGTGGTGAAGTTCGTTACTCCTCCAACTATTTTGACCAGCTTTATCACTACGCCATTGAGCTGATCAACAAAGGTCTGGCTTATGTCGATGAATTGTCGCCGGAACAGATCCGCGAATATCGCGGCACGCTGACCTCGCCGGGTAAAAACAGCCCATACCGCGATCGCAGCGTAGAAGAAAACCTGGCGCTATTTGAGAAAATGCGCAACGGTGAATTTGCTGAAGGCACCGCCTGCCTGCGCGCTAAAATCGATATGGCATCCAACTTTATCGTCATGCGCGATCCGGTGCTGTATCGCGTGAAATTTGCCGAGCATCATCAGACCGGCAACAAGTGGTGCATCTATCCGATGTACGATTTCACCCACTGCATTTCCGATGCGCTGGAAGGGATCACCCATTCGCTTTGTACGCTGGAGTTCCAGGATAACCGCCGTCTGTATGACTGGGTGCTGGATAACATCACCATCCCGGTACATCCGCGTCAGTACGAATTCTCTCGCCTGAATCTTGAATACGCCATTATGTCCAAGCGTAAGCTGAACCTGCTGGTCACAGAGAAAGTGGTGGAAGGCTGGGACGATCCGCGCATGCTTACCGTTTCTGGTCTGCGCCGCCGTGGTTATACCGCTGCGTCTATCCGCGAATTCTGCCGCCGCATTGGCGTGACCAAGCAGGATAACATCGTGGAGATGGCGGCGCTGGAATCCTGTATTCGTGACGATCTGAACGAAAATGCGCCGCGCGCAATGGCAGTGCTCGATCCGGTGAAAGTGGTGATTGAGAACCTGCCCGCCGGTCATGAAGAGATCATCAGCATGCCAAATCATCCGAATAAGCCGGAGATGGGCACGCGTTCAGTGCCTTTTAGCCGTGAAGTCTGGATCGATCGCGCTGATTTCCGTGAGGAAGCGAACAAGCAGTATAAACGTCTGGTGCTGGGTAAAGAGGTGCGTCTGCGCAATGCCTACGTTATCCGTGCCGAGCGTATCGCGAAAGATGAAGAGGGTAATATTACCTGCATTTTCTGCACCTGCGATGTTGATACGCTGAGCAAAGATCCGGCGGATGGCCGTAAAGTGAAAGGCGTTATCCACTGGGTATCGGCAGAACATGCGGCACCGGCCGAGTTCCGTCTTTACGATCGTCTGTTTAGCGTGCCGAATCCGGGCGCGGCGGAAGATTTCCTGGCGACCATTAACCCGGAATCGCTGGTGATTAAGCATGGCTTTGTCGAGCCAGGCCTGAAGCAGGCTGAAGCCACCTCGCCTTACCAGTTTGAACGCGAAGGCTATTTCTGTGCCGACAGTGTTTATTCCAGTCCGCAGCATCTGGTATTTAACCGTACCGTTGGCCTGCGTGACACCTGGGCTAAAAGCGGCGAGTAAGACGTTTCAATAATCAAAGGCGGCTTAGTGAGCCGCCTTTTTTTTGCTTGTTACAACCCTGGCAGCGCATTGAGCCGTTTTTTATGACATGTACTAGTTCATGAGTTCACTATCGGGTAGAATATCTTCCTTAATGGCCTCTCAGCCAGACAGAGTGCCAACTGAACATTAAATGAACAAATATCATTCTAAGGACATGTTATGGAAACAGCGGTTTCCGCCAGCAAGCTTCCCTCAATACTATGGGGCACGCTGATCATTACCGGTACGATAGTCGGAGCCGGTATGTTTTCGCTGCCGGTAGTGATGTCCGGTGCCTGGTTTAGCTGGTCATCAGCTATTTTATTATTTACCTGGCTCTGCATGCTGCTGTCCGGGCTGATGTTTCTGGAGACGAGCCTGCACTATCCGGGCGGGGCGGGCTTCGATACGCTGACGCGCGATCTGCTGGGCCAGCGCTGGAACCTGCTTAACGGCGCGTCCATCCTCTTTGTGCTGGGTATTTTGACCTATGCCTATATTTCAGCCAGCGGCGCTATTTTGCAGCATACCTTTGCTACGCTGGCGATGCCGGTTTCTGCCAGAGCGGCGGGACTGGGTTTTACACTGTTGGTGGCGCTGTTTGTCTGGCTGGGGACGGCCGCAGTCAGCCGCGTTACGCTGATCTTTCTGGGCGCGAAAGTTATTACTTTCTTTCTGCTGTTCGGTGGCCTGCTTGGACATGTTAAGCCGGCGTTGCTGTTTGATACCAACGCAACGGAAAGCCATTATCTTCGCTATGGCTGGATGGTGATTCCTTTTTGCCTGGCCTCGTTTGGTTACCACGGCAATATTTCCGGACTGCTCGGCTATTACCAGGGCAATGGTAAAAAAGTGGCGCGCTGCTTATTGCTGGGAACCCTGGCGGCGCTGATGATCTATCTGGTCTGGATTATTGGCACCATGGGGAATATTCCACGCACGGACTTTATTGCGATAGCCCAACGCGGCGGCAATATCGATGCACTGGTTGACGCGTTAGGTAATCTACTGCAAAACGCCTCGCTTAGCGTACTGCTCACTATTTTTTCAACTTTCGCCGTTGCCAGCTCATTTCTTGGGGTTACGCTGGGGCTGTTTGATTATCTGGCCGATTTGCTGAAAATGGATAAGGGTGCGACAGGGCGGTTAAAAACCACGTTGATCACATTTGTTGTGCCGCTTTCCGCAGCGTTAATCTGGCCGAATGGTTTTCTGGTGGCGATTGGCTATGCCGGGCTGGCCGCCACCGTTTGGGCAGTTATCACACCGGCGCTGTTGGTCTGGCGTGCCAGACAACGCTTTCCGCAACCCCAAGGCTGGCGTTTAAAAGGCGGCAATCTACCGGTACTGCTGGTGCTGTTGTTTGCCGTTCTGAATATCGTGGTGTCGTTACTGAGCTACGCTGATTTACTTCCGGTCTACGCCCGCTAAATTTATTCTCAGGACGTTTTATTTACCGTCCTGAGAATAAGCATCACGTTTGTATTTATTTGTCAGATTAATTACTGTGAAATAAATTATTTAATTAGCGCTATTTTTAAGGCTATTTCCCGCTATTGCCCATCCCTTTATCAGGCAGGAAAAATCGCCTGAATATAATGATGTTTTTATAATAAAAAACTTTATCTGCTTGTTAAAATTCAACGTCTGTTATGCGGCTAAGATCATAGTTTAATACATTAATCTCTTTTGCGTATTGATAATTTATGATGTGAAAAATATTCTTACTTACGCAGCTGAATCTATTTCCCAATGTTTGCTGCTGTTTTTTATTTTTCCGTCAAAGAGGAATTAATCATGCGCGCCTTAACAGGGAAGCGTAAGGCTACTGGCTGGTCAGTTTCCATTATCACTGCGCTTTCAAGCCTTATTATCCTTCCACCTGCTCATGCCACCGGCTTTTTAGAAGATGCATCGCTTACGGGCGCTGTTTATTACTGGCAGCGGCAGCGCGATCGTAAAGATATGGATCCTGCAAGCGAAAAGTATGGGCAATATCAGGCTAATCTGCATCATGCCACCTTTAACAGCAGCCTGGATTTTAATTCCGGCTACGCGGCAGATTTTATCGGCCTGGATGTGGCGTTATTTGGCGCGTGGGAAATAAGCAATAGCGGCCCGGCAGCGCCAAATGAAATCGGCTTCAGTAAAGCGAGAACGGCCTGGGATGAAGAGTGGGGCGGCGATCGCAGCGGTGCCAGTTTGTATAAAGCGGCTTTAAAAATGAAAGTGGGAGATTACTGGTTGCGGGCAGGATATTTGCAGCCTCAGGGGCAAACGCTGCTGACGCCGCACTGGAGTTTTTTACCCGGCACCTATCGCGCTCTGGAGGCTGGGGTGCATCAGGATCTGTCTGACGCGGGGGCGCTGGATATCTCCTGGATTTGGAGCGATCGCTATAAAGCGCCCTGGTATCAGCATCTGTATTCGTTCCGCAAGGCCGATGGCAAAACCGGTATTCCCTGGCTGCATGCGGTCGGTGCCCGCTATGATTTTAAAAACCGGGTAATCCTGGAAGCTTCATGGGGCCAGGCGGCAAATTATATGGATCAATATTTCGCCAAAGCCTCATGGACCATGCCGCTGGCGGGTAATGATCTGCTTACCAGCTATCAATTTTATGGTGCGCATGACCATGAAAAAGGTGGGGCAGCGAACGGCAACGATGTTTATGATGGGGTGGCCTGGCTGCAGGCGCTGACTTTTAGCTATAACCAGGGACCTGTTGATTTCCGTCTGGAAGGAACCTGGGTGAAAGCGGAAGGCAATCAGGGCTACTTTCTGCAGCGTATGACGCCCTCCTATGGCAGCTCTAACGGGCGTCTTGATATCTGGTGGGATGCGCGCTCCGACTGGAACGCCAATGGTGAAAAAGCGATTTTTACCGGGGTGATGTATGACTTAAGCGGCTGGGATCTTCCTGGCTGGACGGTCGGAACCTCTTACGTCTGGGGCTGGGATGCCAAACCCGCTACCCATCCGCAATGGGATCAGCAACAGCGCATCAGGGAATCGGCCTGGAATCTGGACCTGCTTTATACCATTCAACAGGGCAGGGCGAAGGATACGCTGTTTAAGCTGCACTTTACCCGTTACGACAATCACAGCAATCTCCCCAGTTACGGCGGCGGATACGGTAATATTTTCCAGGATGAGAAAGACGTGAAGTTTATAGTTATCGCCCCGTTCACTGTTTTTTAACGCATGCGGGCAGCCTGAAGGGTAAAAAAAACCGGTGCCTGAGCACCGGTTTTCATTTTACTGCATAGCATAATTGATTATTTATCGTGTAATGTTTCGTCTTCGCGGCAATCGCCCAAAGCGCAATGACCATACAGATAAAGGCTATGGTTGGTCAGCTTGATACCGTGACGCGTGGCGATTTCACGCTGGCGGGATTCGATAGACTCATCACTAAATTCGATTACCTTGCCGCAGTCCAGGCAGATCAGATGATCGTGGTGCTGCTGCTGGGTCAGTTCGAAAACGGATTTGCCGCCTTCAAAGTTATGGCGGGTAACGATACCGGCATCGTCAAACTGGTTCAGGACGCGATAAACCGTCGCCAGCCCGATCTCTTCGCCCATATCAATGAGTCGCTTGTATAACTCTTCCGCACTGACGTGATGGCTCTCAGGTCCCTGAAGCACTTCCAGGATTTTTAGTCGCGGAAGTGTGACCTTCAGTCCGGCCTTCTTTAATGCGGTGTTATTGTCAGTCATGCGGATATTGTCCTGTTACTTTGCTAGTCACAATGTGGCTGAACAGCCATGAACATCGGTCGACGCTAAGCTAATAGCGTCTCATTATAGAACTGATGCTTCGAAATGAAAACCGTAAGGGTGCGCGTGAAATCGCAAGTGGAAGTAAAGAGAAGATCGCTACGTCCGGCGTTGTTCATGCCCATATGATGCTGTGTTTACATTTCGCTTGATCCTGCCGCTTTACAGCACCACGGCAGGAAAGCGCGCGACCGATACGGGTATTCTACCGACTCAATGATAAAATTTTCAAACCCGTATCTATCATTTCTATAGGAAATACCTGTTACGCAATGTGATTTACAGCACAATGCGCGTTAAATCAGGCTTCCAGAATTTCCTGCAGGTGCAGTTCTGCATAAATCTGTTTAACCCATTTATCAACGCGTTCGTTAGTCAATTCGGGCTGACGGTCTTCATCAATGGCTAAACCAAGGAAATGCTTATCATCTGCCAGGCCTTTCGACGCTTCAAAATGATAACCTTCGGTTGGCCAGTGACCAACAATCACCGCGCCGTTTGGCTCGATGATATCGCGAATAGTCCCCATCGCGTCGCAGAAGTATTCAGCGTAATCTTCCTGGTCGCCGCAGCCAAACAAGGCCACCAGTTTGCCGTTGAAGTCGATCTCTTCCAGCGTCGGGAAAAAATCGTCCCAGTCACATTGTGCTTCGCCGTAGTACCAGGTCGGGATGCCTAACAGCAGAATATCAAAAGCTTCCAGGTCTTCTTTACTGCTCTTGGCAATATCATGCACTTCGGCAACATCGCTACCGAGCTGTTTCTGGATCATCTTTGCAATGTTTTCTGTATTGCCGGTATCGCTGCCAAAGAAAATACCTACGATTGCCATGAGTTTAGTAACCTCTTGAAACTTAAAATATGGTAACTGCCCGTTGTATGCAGATTACGGCAATAATAGCAGAGACCGTCAGGAGGCGGAACTCGTAAAGCCGCTGCATTTGTTTCTTAGTGCGCTTCTTCCAGCCGTTCAAAGCGCCTGCAACTGGGCGAGAATCATCTCTTCGATCAGCTCGCTGCGGCTGACGCCACGTTCGGCAGCCATCGCATTAAGCGCATCGACGGCCTCACTGTTCATCTTCAGTTCAACGCGCCGTAACCCGCGGACTTTGTCACGCTTCAGCTGGTTGCGCTTGTTGATACGAAGTTGTTCATCACGCGACAGCGGACTGGTTTTCGGGCGACCCGGGCGACGTTCATCTGCGAAGAGATCGAGCGTGGTCCGGTCCGTTTGTTCTTTTGCCATAGAATCGTGATACTGAATGGGCTGCGCGTGTGCGCCGCGCATGGTGACGTTTGGGCCGGTTTGCCGCCAGTTTAACAGCGGCAAAATTTTAGCGCGCCATCATACCCTGACCAAAGAGCGAGGACAATCTTTGTTAGCCCGTTAACATATTGCTTTTACAGCGCTAAAAAACGCCGCACGGCCCGCAGCACCGCATCCGGTTTCTCAGCATGAACCCAGTGGCCTGCGCTGGCAATCACGTGCGCCCGCGCCGCTGGAAACTGCGCCAGCAAAGCATTGCGATGAATATCATCAAGATAGGGAGAAAGCTCGCCGCGAATAAACAGCGCCGGGCCGTGCCAGGCGGGCACATTTTCCCAGCCGGAGATGCTGCTGTAGTTGTCCCAGAGCGCCGGAACGTTAAAACGCCATGCGCCGTCGTGGAAAGATTTCAGCAGAAACTGGATAACGCCTTCGTCAGCGATGATCCCGCGCATTACGCTGGCTGCTTCACTGCGCAATTGCACTTTCGCGGCGGTTACAGCATTAACCGCCGCGAAAATTTCATCATGACGCCGGGTGCGATAGTTAACCGGGGCGATATCAATTAATACCAGCTGTTCGATCCGCTCAGGTGCCAGCGCCGTCATGGTCATGGCGATTTTCCCGCCCATGGAGTGACCCATCACTGCGATTTTATCGATGCCGTGCGCATCGAGCGTATCCAGCATATCCTGCGCCATGGCTGCATAGGACATTTCATCGCTGCGCGGTGAAAGGCCATGATTACGCACATCCACCTGAATCAACGGACGATCCGCTTTTAAGCCGCGCGCCAGCACGCCTAAGTTATCAAGGCTGCCGAACAGGCCATGAATAAGCAGAAGGGGGAGCGCGTCCGGATCGGACTGTTCAGTTTGCAGGCGAGTATTCAAATTCATGGCAAAGTTCTTACAGTTGAAAGGAAAGCATAGGTTATCATGATTTATAGACTGCCTGCCGGTCAGTGGTTGTTTGCCGGATTGCTTTGCGGCATATTCTGACTTTTGCCTGCAAGCGCCAACGTCGCTACCGACCCGCAGGATTTAACTTTATAATCCTTATGTTAGAACCAGCGCACAGATTGTACAGCTGAAATTTGCTATTACGCGCTGCGCCTGGATCTGCCACAAGCAATTACCGTACGGATAAAGATGAAAACGATTGAAGTCGACGAAGAACTCTATCGCTATATTGCCAGCCACACGCAGCATATCGGTGAAAGCGCCTCCGACATTTTACGGCGGATGTTGAAATTTACCGCTGGTCAGAGCGCGCCGGTTGCGGTTGCGGCCCCGGCACCTGCTGTTAGCGTGAGTCAGGAAAATGAAGTCAGCAAGCCAACCACGCGTGCGCAAGATCGGGTGCGTGCTGTACGCGAGCTGCTACTCTCTGATGAGTACGCCGAGCAGAATAAAGCGGTAAATCGCTTTATGTTGATTTTATCTACACTATATCGTCTTGATCCCGAAGCGTTTGCTGAGGCCACCGCATCGCTGCAGGGACGCACCCGCGTTTATTTTGCCGGCGATGAACAAACACTGTTGCAGCATGGCACCCATACCAAGCCGAAGCATGTTCCCGGCACGCCGTACTGGGTGATCACCAACACTAACACAGGCCGCAAATGCAGCATGGTAGAACATATCATGCTGGCTATGCAGTTCCCACCGGAGCTGTCAGATAAGGTTTGCGGCACCATTTAACTGAAGCGTCAGGGAGAAGCGCCAATGGCCAATCACCCCCGTGCCGGGCAGCCAGCCCAGCAGAGCGATTTGATTAACGTTGCACAATTAACATCCCAGTATTACGTTCTGCAGCCAGAGAAAGGGAATGCGGAACACGCGGTGAAGTTTGGCACATCAGGGCATCGCGGCAGCGCCGCACGTCAGAGTTTCAATGAAACGCATATTCTGGCTATTGCTCAGGCCATTGCTGAAGAACGTAAAAAGAACGGGATCGCTGGCCCTTGTTACGTGGGTAAAGATACCCACGCGCTGTCAGAGCCGGCGATCATTTCCGTGCTGGAAGTGTTAGCGGCCAACGGCGTTGATGTCATTGTGCAGCAGGATAACGGTTATACGCCAACCCCGGCCATCTCTAACGCAATCCTTGAATATAACAAAGCGGGCGGCGCTCAGGCTGACGGCATCGTGATTACGCCTTCCCATAATCCGCCGGAAGATGGCGGTATTAAATATAATCCGCCTAACGGTGGCCCGGCTGACACCAACGTTACCAAAGTGGTGGAAGACCGTGCGAATCAGCTGATTCAGAATGATTTGCAAGAGGTTAAACGCCTGTCGCTGGAGCAGGCCTGGGCCAGCGGCCATATTCAGGAAAAAGATCTGATTCAGCCTTATGTTGAAGGGCTGGCCCAGGTTGTGGATATGGAAGCGATTAAAAAAGCGGGCCTGAAAATCGGCGTTGATCCGCTGGGCGGCTCCGGTATGGAATACTGGAAACGCATCGCCGAGCATTATCAGCTCGATTTGACAATCGTTAACGACGCTATCGACCAGACATTCCGCTTTATGCATCTGGATAAAGATGGCGTGGTGCGCATGGACTGCTCATCAGAATGTGCGATGGCCGGTCTGCTGGCGCTACGTGATAAATTCGATCTGGCGTTTGGCAATGACCCGGACTACGACCGTCACGGTATCGTCACGCCTGCAGGTCTGATGAATCCGAACCACTATCTGGCTGTGGCAATCAACTATCTGTTCCAGCATCGTCCGCAGTGGGGCAAAGAGGTTGCCGTAGGTAAAACGCTGGTTTCCAGCGCCATGATTGACCGTGTGGTTAACGATATCGGCCGTAAACTGGTGGAAGTGCCGGTGGGCTTCAAATGGTTTGTGGATGGTCTGTTTGACGGCAGCTTCGGCTTTGGCGGCGAAGAGAGCGCCGGGGCGTCTTTCCTGCGCTTCGACGGTACGCCGTGGTCTACCGATAAAGACGGGATCATCCTCTGCCTGTTGGCGGCGGAAATCACTGCCGTAACCGGTAAAAACCCGCAGCAGCACTATGACGAGCTGGCAGAACGTTTCGGCGCGCCAAGCTACAACCGCTTACAGGCGTCTGCGACCTCTGCACAGAAAGCGGCGCTGTCAAAGCTGTCGCCGGAAATGGTAAGCGCGGCAACGCTGGCGGGCGATCCTATCACCGCGCGTTTAACCAGCGCGCCAGGCAACGGCGCTTCGATTGGCGGCCTGAAAGTGATGACCGAAAACGGCTGGTTTGCTGCACGTCCTTCCGGTACGGAAGATGCTTACAAAATCTATTGTGAAAGCTTCCTCGGTGCGGAACATCGCGAAAAAATCGAAAAAGAAGCCGTAGAGATTGTGAGCGCAGTGCTGAAAAACGCCTGAGTTTAATCGCTACGAAAAAGGCGCTGAATCTCAGCGCCTTTTTTTATGGCCAGCGTAGCGCTACGGCATAAAGCGATAGCCGATACCGGTTTCGGTAAGCAGGTGCGCCGGACGGGCGGGATCCTGTTCCAGCTTTTGCCGCAGATGGCCCATATAAATGCGCAAATAGTGACTGTGTTCCACCGCGTTCGGCCCCCAGACATGGCTTAACAGCTGCCGCTGTGTCAGTACCTTGCCTGGATTATTCAGCAGCAGCGCCAGTAAACGAAATTCGGTAGGCGTCAGATGCAGAGTCTCACCATTACGCACAATATGATGCGCAGCCAAATCAACCTGAACCTGAGCGAAATGCACCACTGGATCTGGCGTCTGCAGCCCTGTGTGACGGCGCAACGCAACGCGAACGCGCGCCAGCAGTTCACCAACGCCAAACGGCTTAGTAAGAAAATCGTCTGCGCCGGCATCCAGCGCCATGATTTTGTCCTGCTCCTCGCTGCGTGCGGAAAGCACAATCACCGGGACGCTGCTCCACTGGCGAAAATCACGAATAAAGTCGATGCCGTCGCCATCCGGCAGGCCAAGATCAAGGATAACCAGATCGGGTTTGCGGGTCGCGGCTTCCATCAGCCCACGCTGTAAAGTTTCGCTGTCATAAACGCGCAGGGCTTCGTTTTCCAGCGCCACGCGCAGAAAACGGCGAATCTCTTTTTCATCTTCAACAATCAGTACGCTGGTCAAAATCATGCTTCCCCAACGTCATAAAGCAATGACGGAAAGCGCACTTTAGCAAAACCCGCTGCGCTTTGCGTGGCAATCGGTTTTTCCGGCACAAGATGATCACTTTAAATCAACATTTATGTAACTTTATTACAGGTAAAATCAGAGGATGCACTTTTTTCCAGCGATCGAGTGGTCGGATGAGTAGTAAAATTACACAATGCGGCGTATGATGATTAACTAATGAACAATTATTCGCTGTTTAACCCTCCGGGAGGCCCAGGTGAGCTATTCAATTTACCCTTTGCATAAAATTATCCTGCGTCGCAGCGTTGTAGTGGTTATTGGCCTGCTGGCGCTTCCGGTCATGCTGTTTCGCAGCGATCGTGCACGCTTTTACAGCTATCTGCACCGCGTCTGGAGTAAAACCAGCACCAAACCCGTTTGGCTGGCGCAGGCTGAAGCCGCAGGCGGAGACATCTACTAGCCCTGGTTTTTTCCACGCCCGGTTCAGCCTTGATGATAACCGCTCACTGAGATCCCGCCCTGTTGGCGGGATTTTTTTGCGTTGTACCACAGCATCGCTGCATTTTCGGTGCGTCATTCAACAGCTTCAGCTACACTTAAACTTATACAAGAAGTTATGGGTTGTACAAGTATGAGTGAGAAAATCCCGGTAGGAATCAGCGCCTGTCTGTTGGGCGACAGCGTGCGTTTTGATGGCGGACATAAACGGCTGACTTTTGCCACGCAAGAGCTGGCTCCCTATGTACGCTATGAGCCCATCTGTCCGGAAATGGCGATTGGCCTGCCTGTGCCGCGTCCGGCCCTGCGTCTGGTGAAACATCAGGACGAGATTTCACTCTGTTTCAGCAAAAACGGTGGTGAAGAGATTACCGCTCAGATGCGCGATTTCGCCACGCGGAAAGTTGCTGAGTTGCATCATTTGTGCGGCTATATTCTGTGTGCCAAATCACCCAGCTGTGGGATGGAACGGGTACGCATTTATGAACCCGACGGCAAGAATAACCGCAAAGAAGGCATCGGGATTTTCGCACAGGCGCTACAGCAGGAGATGCCCTGGCTGCCAATGGAAGAGGATGGGCGTTTGCATGATGACACGCTGCGTGAAAATTTTGTCGGGCGCGTTTATGCGCTGCATGAGTTTAATCAGCTCTGGCGCGAAGGGTTAACGGCCCATAAGCTGATGTCGTTCCATACCCGCTACAAGCTGCTGCTGCTGGCGCATTCACAGCCGGAATATCGTGAACTGGGGCCGTTTGTGGCGGCAATGAACGATTACGCTTCGCTGGAGGCGTATGCCGTTGAATATCGCAATCGACTAATGAAACTCATGAAGCATCCCGCCACGCGCCGCAATCACACCAACGTGTTAATGCACGTTCAGGGCTATTTTCGTAAACAGCTGACGTCGTCGCAGCGGCAGGAGCTGGCCTCGTTGATCGATCGCTATCGTCAGGGAGTGCAGCCGCTGTTGGCCCCCATCACCTTGCTCAAACATTATATGAAAGAGTATCCGCAACAATGGCTGTCGCAGCAGCGCTATTTTGAACCCTATCCAGAAACGCTGCGCCTGCGCTACGGCCGCTGAGTTGAGCATACAGGAGAGGTAATGGCCACCCATTTGGTCTGGCTGCGCAATGATCTGCGTATCAATGACAACAGCGCGCTCTGGGCCGCCTGCCGTCAGCGCGATGCAAACGTCATGGCGTTATTTATCGCTACGCCGCAGCAGTGGCGTCAGCATGATATGTCGCCACGCCAGGCTGACTATATCTGGCACAGCCTGCAGCTCCTCCAGCAAGCGCTGGCGGCAAAAGGTATCGTTCTGCATTATTACCAGTGTGCTGACTTTAGCGCGTCCGTTGATTATCTGGCGGCTTTTTGCCGTGAACAGCAGGTTGATGCGCTGTTCTATAACTACCAGTATGAGTTTAACGAGCGGGAGCGGGATGCGGCGACGGAGCGCAGGCTGACGCAGCAGGGCGTCACGGTACAGGGTTTTGATGACAGCGTTCTCCTGCCGCCAGGCAGCGTCCGTACCGGCAGTCAAAAAATGTATAAAGTTTTTACTCCCTTTAGTAAAGCTTACCTGCAACGGTTGCGCATCTCGTTGCCGGAATGCCTGCCCGCGCCGGAACCGCGCAGCCAGACGCTGCCGCAGACGTTACCTGCATTAGCGCCCTTTGATTATCCCCGACAAGCGTTCGATCATCAGCTTTTTCCGCCAGGCGAAGCCGCGGCGCTACAGCGTCTGCGTGCGTTTTGCAGACAGCCGGTGCTGAACTATCCTGAACAGCGCGATCTGCCTGCGCTGGACGGCACCAGCAGACTATCGGTCTGTCTGGCGACGGGAACTTTATCGCCGCGCCAGTGCCTGCATCGTTTACTGCGCGAACAGCCACAAACGCTGGAACAGGGGCGGTCCAGCGTCTGGCTAAACGAATTAATCTGGCGAGATTTCTATCGTCATTTGCTGGTGGCTTTTCCGGCGCTGTGTAAAAACCAGCCCTTTATGACCTGGACGAAACAGGTTGCCTGGCAGGATAACCCTCACCATCTCACCGCCTGGCAGCAGGGAAAAACCGGCTATCCGATTGTGGATGCGGCGATGCGCCAAATGAACCGCACCGGCTGGATGCATAACCGGCTGCGCATGATTACCGCCAGCTTTCTGGTTAAAGATCTGCAGATCAACTGGCAACTGGGCGAACGCTATTTTATGTCGATGTTAATTGATGGCGACCTGGCCGCTAACAATGGCGGCTGGCAGTGGGCGGCCTCAACCGGCACCGATGCGGCGCCGTATTTCCGAATTTTTAATCCCACCACGCAGGGCGAGCGTTTTGACAAACAGGGCGAGTTTATCCGCCGCTGGCTACCGGAGCTGGCGAAGGTGCCGGATAGCGACATCCACGATCCGCACGGCTGGGCAAAGAAAAATAATCAGCGACTCGATTATCCGTCACCAATCGTGGAACATAAGGCGGCAAGAGAAAAAACGTTAGCTATTTTTGCCGCGGCGCGCAAAGCGTCCCATGTTATGCCCCTGGAGTCGATGAATGAACAATTTTGAACTGGAGAAAATCGTTAACCAACAGCTGAACAGCGCCGCCTTTAGCGACTATGCGCCAAATGGTTTGCAGGTTGAGGGGCGCGATGAGGTGCGGAAAATCGTGACCGGCGTAACCGCCAGCCAGGCGTTGTTGGATGAGGCGGTGCGTTTACAGGCGGATGCGGTCATGGTGCATCATGGCTACTTCTGGAAAAACGAAGCGCCAGTGATTAAAGGCATGAAGCGCCGTCGCCTGCGTACCTTACTGGCGAACGATATTAATCTCTATGGCTGGCATTTGCCGCTGGATGCGCATCCGCAATTAGGCAATAACGCACAGCTGGCGCAGGCGCTGGATATTAACGTACAGGGCGAAATACAGCCGCTGGTGCCGTGGGGAGAGCTAAAGGAGAGCCTGAGCGGAGCGCAGCTGGCGGAGCGCATTAATCGCGTATTAGGACGTCAGCCGCTGCACTGTAGCGACAACGCGCCGTCGCAGATTCGCCGTATCGCCTGGTGTAGCGGCGGTGGACAGGGCTTTATCGACAGCGCTGCGGACTTCGGCGTGGATGCCTTTATCACCGGCGAAGTATCGGAACAGACGATCCACAGCGCCAGAGAAAACGGGCTGCACTTTTTTGCCGCCGGTCACCATGCCACTGAACGCGGCGGCATTCGTGCACTGGGCGAGTGGCTGGCAGCGCATCATCAGCTGGATGTGACGTTTATTGATATTGCTAACCCAGCCTGAGTTCCTTGCGATTTTCCCCTGACGGCTCTTTTCCTGACGATGACGACGGCGTTTCCGTCGTCATTTTCGTAACTTCACCTGATGCAAAGCGGTTGACACGCCTGCCTCATCTCATCATAACTATCTGCTCAAAATAGATAAGTTTTAGCGACTTAGTGATAACAGGAGGTAAGTTTTGCAAAGAGCACGTTGTTACCTGTTGGGAGAACGCGCGGTCGTGCTTGAACTGGAACCGCCTGTATCGCTGTTCAGCCAACAGCGAATTTGGGGATTAACCGAACGCCTGCGTGACTATCCGCAGGTGCTGGAAGCGATCCCTGGAATGAATAACCTCACTGTCATTCTGCGTGACCCACAGCATCAGGCGCTGGACGCCATTGAGCGTCTGCAGACCTGGTGGGAAGAGAGCGAAGCCGCAGTGCCGGAATCGCGCGAGGTCGCCATTCCGGTGGTCTATGGCGGTGAGGCCGGCCCCGATTTGGTGGCGGTGGCGCGCCATTGTCAAATGACGCCGCCGCAGCTGGTTGAGGCGCACGCCGCCGGTGATTATGTGGTCTATTTCATCGGTTTTCAGCCCGGCTTCCCCTACCTGGGCGGGTTAGACAGCCGCCTGCACGCGCCGCGCCGCGCTGAACCGCGCGTGCTGGTGCCCGCGGGCTCGGTGGGCATCGGCGGCAGTCAGACCGGTATCTATCCGCTGGCCTCGCCCGGTGGCTGGCAACTGTTGGGACGAACCACGCTAGCGTTATTTAATCCTCAGCATCAGCCGCCCACGCTGTTGCGCCCGGGAGATAAAGTGCGCTTTGTGCCGCAGAAGGAGGGCGTATGCTGAAAATTATCCGTGCCGGAATCAATACCACACTGCAGGACTGCGGTCGTAGCGGCTGGCGTCAGCTTGGCATCAGCGGCGGCGGCGTGCTGGATGAACCGGCGATGCGCACCGCAAACCTGCTGGTGGGTAATCCGCAAACAGCGGCGGTGCTGGAAATTACGCTGGGCCAGTTTTGTGCGGAGTTCGATCGCGACGGCTGGTTTGCATTAACAGGGGCTGGCTGCAATGCCGATATAGATGGTCGCCCCGCCTGGACCGGCTGGCGTCTGCCGGTAAAAAAAGGCCAGCGTTTGACGCTATCGATGCCGGTACGCGGTATGCGCAGCTACCTGGCGATTAACGGCGGCTTTGATATTGCTCCGGTGCTGGGATCCTGTAGCACCGATACCAGGGCGGAATTTGGCGGCTGGCAGGGGCGGCGTCTGCAGGATGGCGATCTGTTGCCGCTGGCGGCACCCACGCATGATTTCAGCAAAACCGCCGGTGTACGACAGCTGTTGTGGGGCAATCGCCTGCGCGCGCTGCCAGGGCCGGAGTATCACGAGTTCAGTAAAGAGTCTCAGGAAGCCTTCTGGCGCGTTTCCTGGCGGCTCGATCCGCAGAGCAACCGTATGGGTTATCGCCTTCAGGGACGGCCGCTGACGCGCAACGTTAATCGCGAGCTGCTTTCACATGGCCTGTTGCCGGGCGTGATTCAGGTTCCCCATAACGGTCAGCCAATTGTGCTGATGGCCGATGCGCAGACCACCGGCGGCTATCCGCGCATTGCCTGTGTGATCGAAGCGGATCTTCATCATCTGGCGCAGATCCGTCTGGGCGAGCCGATCCACTTTATACACTGTACGCTGGAGGAGGCGTTACAGGCGAAGCGGCAGCAAGAGCAGGTTATTGAGCGCATGGCATGGGGGCTGGAAGATGAAAATTGATTTAAACGCGGATCTGGGCGAGGGCTGCAGCCATGACCGCGAGCTGCTGCAGTTAGTGACCTCAGCCAATATCGCCTGCGGTTTTCACGCGGGCGATGCGCAAACCATGCTGCAGTCGGTACGCTGGGCGCGGGAATTTGGCGTGGCGATTGGCGCGCATCCCTCTTTTCCCGATCGGGAAAATTTTGGACGCAGCGCTATGCAGCTGCCGTCGGAAACGGTCTATGCCCAGGTGCTGTATCAGATTGGCGCATTAAAAGCCCTGGCGGAAAGCGAAGGTGGAGAACTGACGCACGTTAAGCCGCATGGCATGTTGTATAACCAGGCCGCGCGCGATGGGCAACTGGCGGATGCGATTGCCCGGGCGGTTAAGGCGGTGAGCCCTGAGCTGCTGCTGGTGGGGCTGGCGGGCAGTGAATCGATCCGCGCCGCGCAGCATCACGGATTGCGCACCCGGGAAGAGGTCTTCGCCGATCGCGGTTATCAGGCCGACGGCTCGCTGGTGCCACGTAATCAGCCGGGCGCGCTGATTGAAGAAGAAGAACAAGCCATATCTCGTACCTTAAGCATGGTGCAGCAGGGAAGAATCGCCAGCGTCACCGGTGAGTGGGTAACACTGCGTGCACAAACCGTTTGTCTGCACGGCGACGGCCCGCATGCATTAACGTTCGCACGCCGCCTGCGTGACGCGTTTGCTGCGCAGCATATTACTGTTAGCAGCGAAATCTGACAGTGCACCCCTGATCGTAGCGGGGTTTTTTAGCAGGAGATACTATGCAACCTCTGGTAAGCCTGTGGCCCCTGTCGGGGATCGCAGCCATTGTTATCGGTTTTTTACTGCGTTTTAACCCGGTGCTGGTGGTGCTTCTGGCCGGTCTGGTCACTGGCCTCGCCGCGCATATGCCGCTGGCGGATATTCTGGAAAAACTGGGCTCGGGATTCCTGAATACCCGTAACCTGCCGTTTATTCTGCTGTTGCCGCTGGCAATAATCGGGCTGCTGGAGCGGCATGGATTAAAAGAGCGTGCCCAGGCATGGATCGCCACAATTAAAACGGCCACCGCAGGTCGCCTGTTAATTATCTATCTGCTGGTGCGTGAAGCCACGGCGGCGCTGGGGCTAACCAGCCTGGGCGGACACCCGCAAATGGTGCGCCCGCTACTGGCGCCGATGGCGGAAGGTGCCACAAAAAACCGTTATGGCGAGCTGCCCGCTGAGGTACGCTACCGTCTGCGTGCCATGTCAGCGGCAACCGATAACGTTGGGCTCTTTTTTGGCGAAGATATTTTTGTCGCCTTTGGTGCCATTATTTTCATGCATAACTTTATGCTGGAATCGGGCGGTATCCACACCGAGCCATTGCACATTGCGCTATGGGGCATTCCTACAGCGGTGTGCGCCTTTATTATCCACGCTCTGCGTCTGCGTCGGCTGGATAAGAAACTGGCGGCAGAGCTAAGCGCGCTAAATCAGGCGGCGCTGCAGCAGAAGGAGGGCCGCTAATGTTTCAGCAACAGTATCTGTTTTATCTGGCCGGATTGATTTTGCTGGTAGTGGCGCTGATGTCATGGCGTGATAAGGCCAATCCGCGACGTTTTACCACCGGGCTATTCTGGGGCCTGTATGGCCTGATCTTTTTTATCGGTGACTGGGCATATCAACTGGCGACGCAGTTAACCGGATCCGGCGAGGCTGGCGCGCGTAATCTGCATATTTTTGTTGGCGTGCTGGTGATGTTAATGGGCGTGATTGCTGGCCTGGGCGGGTTAAAACTCGGGCGCTATCACCAGCGCAGCGAAGAAGAACGTCAGCAAAGCGCCAGTCGGCTGGGCAATCGCCTGTTCCTGCCGGCGCTCTCTATTCCGCTGGTTACGGTAGCGGGCGTGCTGGCGTTTAACCATATTGCCGGGCTGGAAACGCTGGTGTTCGGCACCGGCAACCACGCTACGTTGGTCACGCTCTTTTCAATGTCCGTGGGCTGTTTGGTGGGCTGGCTGGTGGCATTGAAAATCAGCCATGAGCGTCCGGCGCAATCGTTGCAGGAAGCGCGCCGCCTGCTGGACTCCATCGGCTGGGCCTTTGTTTTGCCGCAGCTCCTTGCCACCCTGGGCTTGCTGTTTACCACTGCAGGCGTTGGCAGCGCGATCGCTCACCTCACGGGGGAATATCTGGCGGTGGATAATCGTATGATTGCCGTAGCGGTCTATGTGACTGGTATGGCGCTGCTGACCATGATTATGGGCAATGCCTTTGCTGCGTTTCCCATTGTCACTGCCGGTATCGGTATTCCGATCCTGGTGCTGCAGCACGGCGGCAACCCGGCCGTTATGGCCGCTATTGGGATGTTTTCCGGCTACTGCGGCACCCTGATGACGCCGATGGCAGCCAATTTTAATCTTGTTCCTGCGGCGTTACTGGAGCTGCCGGATCGCAATGCGGTCATCAAGGCGCAGACGCCTACCGGCGTGCTACTGTTAATTGTGAACATATTCCTGCTCTATTTCCTGATGTTCCTGTGAGGCGATAATGAGAAAAGTACTGATTACGGCGTTTGAGCCTTTTGGCGGTGAGCAGATGAACCCTTCATGGGAAGCGGTGCGTCAGCTGCATGAGCGTATGCTGTGCGGTTTTCAGGTAGTAGCCAAAGAGTTGCCCTGCGTCTTTGGCGATGCGCTCACTACG
This sequence comes from Pantoea sp. FN0302, assembly GCF_050113775.1. NCBI lineage: Bacteria > Pseudomonadati > Pseudomonadota > Gammaproteobacteria > Enterobacterales > Erwiniaceae > Pantoea > Pantoea sp. FN0302. The sequence goes on along the minus strand of NZ_JBNJSM010000001.1, from coordinate 1,938,751 downwards.
CTTTACGCTGAAATGGAGGCACTGCAGCCAGAATTAATTATTGCGGTAGGGCAGGCGGGTGGGCGCGCCGATATTTCCGTAGAGCGCATCGGTATCAACATTAACGATGCGCGTATCCCTGATAACAAGGGTAATCAGCCCATTGATGAACCGATTATTCCCGGCGGTCCGGCCGCCTACTTTTCAACCCTGCCAATTAAGGCGATTGTTGAAGGGATACGTGAAGCTGGCATTCCCGCATCGGTATCACAAACGGCAGGTACCGACGTCTGCAATCATGTGATGTATGGGCTGCTGCATCGTCTTGCTCAACAGGGCAACGGGGTGCGCGGTGGGTTTATTCATATTCCTTATCTGCCGGAACAGGCGATTAACCATCCCGGCGCGCCGAGCATGGCGGCACAAACCGTGATTCTGGCGCTGGAAATGGCGATTACCATTGCGCTACGAACTGAACAGGATTTGCGTCTGGTTGGCGGCGCAACGCACTAACAGGATATCTCTATGCCAGAAGGACCCGAGATCCGTCGGGCGGCGGATCGGCTGGAAAAAGCCATCGCGGGCAAGCCCCTGACGGAGGTCTGGTTTGCTTTTCCGCAGCTAAAAACTTATGAAAACGCGTTAATTGGTGAAACGATCACCGCCATTGAAACCCGAGGCAAAGCGCTGCTAACCCACTTTTCCAACGGATTAACGCTTTACAGCCATAACCAGCTCTATGGCGTCTGGCGGGTGATCAAAACCGGTAGCGAGCCGGCAACGCAGCGCATATTACGGGTGCGTCTCGGCTGCGCCGACCAAACGATTTTGCTCTATAGCGCGTCTGATATTGAAATGCACAACAGCGACACGCTGGCGGCGCATCCTTTTTTGCAGCGCATCGGGCCCGATGTTCTGGATATGACGCTTACCGAAGAAGAGGTGTGCGAGCGCCTGCTTTCACCGCGCTTTCGTCGGCGTCAGTTCAGCGGGCTGTTGCTGGATCAGGCTTTTCTGGCGGGCTTAGGCAATTACCTGCGTGTGGAGATTTTATGGGACGCAGCGCTGGCACCGCAGCATCGGGCGCAGGATTTAACCGGGGCGCAGCTACAGCGCCTGGCGCATGCGCTGTTGGCGATTCCGCGTCACTCTTATCGGATGCGTGGCACCATGAAGAGCGCACATCACGGCGCGGCCTTTCGTTTTAAAGTCTTTCATCGGGCTGGCAAACCCTGTGAGCGCTGCGGCGGAATCATTGAAAAAAGCACGCTTTCATCGCGTCCTTTTTACTGGTGCCCCGGCTGTCAACATTAATCTGTTAGCGCTAATAAAAAAGGGCCCGCAGGCCCTTCAGACGCCGGGCGATCGCCGGAACAAATTTTAAGGGCCCGCAGGCCCTTTTTCTTTGGCAGGAAAATTATTTCTGCAGCTGGGATTCGAACTCACGCTGTGCGTAACCGGTATAGAGCTGACGCGGACGGGCAATTTTCATGCCTTCGTCATGCATCTCTTTCCAGTGGGCAATCCAGCCAACGGTACGCGCCATGGCAAAAATCACGGTGAACATAGAAGAGGGGATGCCCATCGCTTTCAGAATAATGCCAGAGTAGAAATCGACGTTCGGATAGAGTTTGCGCTCAATAAAGTATGGGTCGTTCAGCGCAATATGCTCCAGCTCCATCGCCACTTCCAGCAGGTCATCTTTCATACCCAGCTCATTCAGCACTTCATGACAGGTATCGCGCATAACGGTTGCACGCGGATCGTAGTTTTTATAAACACGATGACCGAAGCCCATCAGGCGGAAAGAGTCATTCTTATCTTTCGCACGCCTTACAAATTCCGGGATATGCTCTTTATGGCTAATCTCTTCCAGCATGCGCAGACAGGCTTCGTTTGCGCCGCCGTGCGCCGGTCCCCATAGCGAGGCGATACCGGCAGCGATACAGGCGAACGGGTTAGCGCCGGACGATCCTGCGGTACGTACCGTTGAAGTGGAGGCGTTCTGCTCATGATCCGCGTGCAGGATCAGAATACGATCCATGGCGCGCTCCAGCACCGGGTTCACTTTATACTCTTCACACGGGGTAGCGAACATCATATGCAGGAAGTTACCGGCATAAGAGAGGTCATTGCGCGGATAGACGAACGGCTGGCCAATCGAATATTTGTAACACATGGCTGCCATGGTCGGCATTTTAGAGAGCAAGCGGAACGCCGCAATTTCACGGTGACGCTCAATATTCACGTCCATTGAGTCATGGTAGAACGCCGCCAGCGCGCCGGTGACGCCGCACATAACCGCCATCGGATGCGAGTCGCGACGGAAGCCATGAAACAGACGGGTAATCTGCTCATGAATCATGGTATGGCGCGTAACCGTGATACGAAACTCTTCAAACTGTTCTGGCGTCGGCGCTTCACCATTCAACAGGATGTAACAGACTTCCAGATAATTAGAGTGGGTAGCGAGTTGGTCGATGGGATAGCCACGATGGAGCAGAATGCCTTCATCACCATCAATATAGGTAATTTTGGATTCGCAGGACGCAGTAGAGGTAAAACCAGGGTCAAACGTAAACAAACCCTGTGAGCCAAGGCTTCGGACATCGACAACATCCTGGCCCAGCGTGCCCTGTAGCACGTCCAGCTCAACAGGAGCTTCACCGTCAAGGGTGAGCGTCACTTTTTTATCAGCCATTTACAGTCTCCTTAGCGCCATATTTGTAGGATCTTTGACACCGAAGTTACCATCATGCTGCAAATTGCGTGAAGTAATTGCAGACTATCTACTCTGTGGCATGTTTTGCTTGCAGGGTACAGAGTGACGGGCGCAGTCGGAAGTTTCCGACAGCCACGATGCTAATGCGTTCTGTGGTTGTTAAAGATCCGTGCTGGTCATTATGAATCTTAACTAATAACCTGATGCGTTTAGCAATTTATTTCATCACTGTTACATAACTTGCGTTGAGGGGTAAAGTGTATCCCCATAACTTTTGCGCATCATAGGACTTTCGTGCGTTAGTTTGTAACTGAATTGTTGAAGTTTTGTCAAATCAGATAATTGAATTTGTTTAAAATATGAAAACCGTGAGGTTGATCACTGTTCCACTTAAATCTCGCTAAAGCGTTTGTAGAGCAATTGTAATGAGAATGTGATCGTCCTATACTGCCGCCAGGTCTCCGGAATACCCTGACACCAGGAGCCACCCAGCGTTTTTATCGCTTCAATTAACACTGGATGTTGCTGTTATGGTGCCGGTGCACGAGTCGTGTTCGGCTATCACCTTCAGGCCCGGAGGAAGCAAAATAAGAAAAGCTGTGTGGGCAAAACCGTGAAAAAACAAAGACCTGTCAACTTGGATCTCACTACGATCCGGTTTCCCGTTACTGCAATATCGTCCATTCTCCACCGCGTTTCCGGCGTCATTAGTTTTGTGGCTGTTGGGATCCTGCTCTGGTTACTCGGACTCTCGCTCTCCTCTCCTGAAGGCTTCCTGCAGGCATCTGCCGTGATGAACAGCTTTTTCGCTAAGTTCATTATGTGGGGCATTCTCACCGCCCTGGCCTGGCATACTGTTGGCGGTATTCGCCATATGTTGATGGATTTCGGTTACCTGGCGGAAACGCAGCGTGTCGGCAATAGCTCTGCACACTTCTGTTTCGCTATTACTATCGTGCTTTCAATTCTGGCTGGAGTCCTCGTATGGTAAGCAATGCTACTGCACTGGGTCGCAATGGTGTGCAGGACTGGCTGCTGTTACGTGCCACTGCAATCCTCATTACGCTCTACACCTTATATATTCTTGGCTTCATCATTGTGTCAGATACGCTGACCTATGATATCTGGCGCGCCTTCTTCGCCTCTTCCTTTACTAAGGTCTTTACCCTGTTGACGCTGTTTTCTACCGTGATCCACGGCTGGATCGGTATGTGGCAGGTGCTGACAGACTATGTTAAACCTCTGGCATGGCGTCTGCTGTTGCAGCTGGTCATCGTTGTTACGCTGTTGGTTTATGCAATTTATGGAACTGTTGTGGTGTGGGGTGCGTGAGAATGAATTTGCCAGTCAGAGAGTTTGATGCCGTAGTTATCGGGGCAGGCGGCGCAGGTATGCGCGCGGCCCTGCAGATTTCACAGTCGGGCCAGAGCTGCGCCCTGCTGTCTAAAGTTTTTCCTACCCGTTCCCATACCGTTTCTGCGCAGGGCGGTATTACCGTCGCGCTGGGTAATACCCATGAAGATAACTGGGAATGGCACATGTACGATACCGTTAAAGGCTCCGACTATATCGGCGACCAGGACGCGATCGAATATATGTGTAAAACCGGCCCGGAAGCGATTCTGGAGCTGGAACATATGGGCCTGCCATTCTCCCGTCTGGAAGATGGCCGCATTTATCAGCGTCCGTTCGGCGGACAGTCGCGTAATTTCGGCGGCGAACAGGCGGCACGTACCGCGGCGGCCGCTGACCGTACCGGCCATGCGCTGCTGCACACGCTCTATCAGCAGAACCTGAAAAACAAAACCACCATTTTCTCAGAATGGTATGCGTTGGATCTGGTGAAAAATCAGGACGGCGCCGTAGTGGGCTGTACCGCGCTGAGTATTGAAACAGGCGAAGTTGTCTACTTCAAAGCGAAAGCCACGGTGCTGGCGACCGGCGGCGCAGGCCGTATCTATCAGTCCACCACCAATGCCCATATCAATACCGGTGATGGCGTGGGTATGGCGCTGCGCGCGGGCGTGCCGGTGCAGGATATGGAGATGTGGCAGTTCCACCCGACCGGCATCGCGGGCGCTGGCGTGCTGGTGACCGAAGGTTGTCGTGGTGAAGGTGGCTATCTGCTGAATAAACATGGCGAACGCTTCATGGAACGTTACGCGCCGAACGCCAAAGATCTGGCGGGCCGTGATGTGGTCGCGCGTTCCATGATGATTGAGATTCGTGAAGGCCGCGGCTGTGAAGGCCCGTGGGGTCCGCACATTAAACTCAAGCTGGATCATCTGGGTAAAGAGGTGCTGGAGTCGCGTCTGCCGGGCATCCTTGAGCTGTCCCGTACCTTTGCTCACGTGGATCCGGTAAAAGAACCGATTCCGGTTATCCCAACCTGCCACTATATGATGGGCGGCATTCCGACCAAAGTGAGCGGCCAGGCGCTGACCCTGAACGAAAAAGGGGAAGATGTGGTGGTGCCGGGTCTGTTCGCCGTTGGCGAAATTGCCTGCGTATCGGTACACGGCGCGAACCGTCTGGGCGGCAACTCGCTGCTGGACCTGGTCGTGTTTGGCCGTGCGGCAGGCCTGCATCTGCTGGAGTCGATTCAGGAGCAGGGAACGCTGCGCGATGCCACTTCAGAAGATATCGACGCCGCCATGGCGCGCTATCATCGCTGGGATAACAACACCACGGGTGAAGATCCGGTTGAAATCCGTAAGGCGTTGCAAAGCTGCATGCAGAATAACTTCTCTGTGTTCCGTGAAGGCGATGCGATGGCGCAGGGGCTTGAGGATCTGAAACAGATCCGTGAGCGCCTGAAACATGCGCGTCTTGACGATCGTTCCAGCGATTTCAATACCCAGCGCATCGAATGCCTGGAGCTGGATAACCTGATGGAAACCGCTTTTGCTACTGCGGTAGCAGCGAATTACCGCACGGAGAGCCGCGGCGCCCATAGCCGTTTTGACTACCCGGAACGTGACGATGAGAACTGGCTGTGCCATTCGCTCTATCTGCCGCAAACCGAAAGCATGACGCGCCGTGAGGTGAACATGCAGCCGAAACTGCGCGCCGCTTTCCCGCCGAAAGTGCGTACCTACTAATTTGCGGAGAAGAGACGATGAGACTCGAATTTTCCATTTATCGTTATAACCCGGACGTGGATGACGCGCCGCGCATGCAGGATTACACCCTGGAAGCGGAAGATGGCCGTGACATGATGCTGCTGGACGCGCTGATCAAGCTGAAAGAGAAAGACCCGACGCTGGCCTTTCGGCGTTCCTGCCGTGAGGGCGTTTGCGGCTCTGACGGCCTGAATATGAACGGTCGTAACGGTCTGGCCTGCATTACGCCGGTTTCAGCGCTGGGCAACGGCAAGAAAAAAATCGTTATCCGTCCGCTGCCGGGCCTGCCGGTAGTCCGTGACTTAGTCGTGGACATGGGGCAGTTCTACAAGCAGTATGAGAAAATTAAGCCTTACCTGTTGAATAATGGCGCAAATCCGCCTGCACGCGAGCATTTGCAGTCGCCGGAAGATCGTGCGCACCTGGATGGGTTGTACGAATGTATTCTGTGCGCCTGCTGCTCAACGTCATGCCCGTCATTCTGGTGGAATCCGGATAAGTTTGTTGGGCCTGCGGGGCTGCTGGCTTCCTATCGCTTCCTGATCGACAGCCGCGATACCGAAACCAATGCGCGTCTGGACGATCTCAGCGATGCTTTCAGCGTATTCCGTTGCCACAGTATCATGAACTGTGTCAGCGTCTGTCCTAAAGGGCTGAACCCAACGCGCGCTATCGGCCATATTAAGTCGATGCTGCTGCAGCGTAACGCATAACAGCACTATGCTCCGGGAACCCCGGTTCCTGGAGCATTTACGGAGACCCTGGTAAGGTCTGTCACGGCGCGGTGAAAAACCTTACCAAGGTTCCCTTACGGGCCAGGGCATCGATTGCCCCGTGCTTGTATCGATGAACTGGATCTGGCTGTGGCGGGCACTTTCCAAGCAGGTGCGCGACACAGCGTTGGGCAAGCCGGTAACCCGGCAACAATGAAACCTCGAAAAAAGCATGTAATGCTTAAGGGATCACAATGCAGAACAGCGCAATGAAGCCCTGGCTTGACTCTTCCTGGCTGGCCGGCGCGAACCAATCTTACATAGAACAGCTCTATGAGGATTTTCTCACCGATCCTGACTCTGTTGATGCTGTATGGCGCGATATGTTCCAACAGCTTCCCGGCACCGGGCTCAGGCCTGAGCAGTTCCACTCCTCTACGCGCGACTATTTCCGTCGTCTGGCAAAAGATACCTCGCGTTACGCCGCTTCCGTTGGCGATCCCGATGCCAATGCCAAACAGGTTAAAGTCCTGCAACTGATCAATGCCTACCGCTTCCGTGGACATCAGCACGCTAACCTCGATCCGCTGGGCCTCTGGCAGCAGGAGCAGGTTTCCGATCTCGACCCGGCTTTTCATGGCTTAAGCGAGGCGGATTTTCAGGAAACTTTCAATGTCGGCTCTTTTGCCATCGGCAAAGATCGCCTGCAGTTAGGGGAACTGATTAATGCGCTGAAGCAAACCTATTGCGGCTCAATCGGCGCGGAATATATGCACATCACCAACACCGATGAAAAACGCTGGCTGCAACAGCGTATCGAATCGGCTGTGGGACGCGCATCTTTCTCCGCTGAAGAGAAAAAAGGCTTTCTGAAAGAGCTAACCGCCGCAGAAGGGCTGGAGCGCTATCTGGGCGCTAAATTCCCCGGTGCGAAACGCTTCTCGCTGGAAGGCGGCGATGCGCTGGTGCCGATGCTGCGTGAGATGATTCGTCACGCCGGCAAAAGCGGCACGCGTGAAGTGGTACTGGGGATGGCGCACCGTGGTCGCCTGAACGTATTAATCAACGTACTGGGTAAAAAACCTCAGGATCTGTTTGATGAGTTCGCCGGTAAACACAAAGAGCATCTCGGTACCGGTGACGTAAAATATCATATGGGCTTCTCTTCCGATGTGGAAACCGAAGGCGGTATGGTTCACCTGGCGCTGGCGTTTAACCCGTCGCATCTGGAGATCGTCAGTCCGGTAGTTATGGGCTCGGTACGTGCCCGCCTCGATCGTCTGGATGAGCCGGTCAGCAATAAAGTGCTGCCGATTACCATTCATGGCGATGCGGCGGTCATCGGCCAGGGCGTGGTTCAGGAAACCCTGAACATGTCGCAGGCGCGAGGTTATGAAGTGGGCGGTACGGTGCGTATCGTGATTAACAACCAGATCGGTTTTACCACTTCAAACCCGAAAGATGCCCGTTCAACACAATACTGTACCGACATCGGTAAAATGGTGCAGTCGCCTATTTTCCACGTTAACGCCGACGATCCGGAAGCGGTCGCCTTTGTTACCCGCCTGGCGCTCGATTTCCGTAATACCTTTAAGCGCGATGTCTTTATCGATCTGGTTTGCTATCGCCGTCACGGCCATAACGAAGCGGATGAGCCAAGCGCAACCCAGCCGGTGATGTACCAGAAAATCAAAAAGCATCCGACGCCGCGTAAAATCTACGCCGATCGTCTGGAAACGGAGCAGGTGATTAATCTGGAAGACGCTACGGAGATGGTTAACCTTTACCGTGATGCGCTGGATGCAGGTGAATGCGTAGTGCCGGAATGGCGTCCCATGAGCCTGCACTCTTTCACCTGGTCGCCTTATCTCAACCATGAGTGGGATGAGAGCTACCCGGAAAAAGTGGAACTCAAGCGTCTGCAGGAGCTGGCGAAACGCATCAGCCAGGTGCCGGAATCCGTTGAAGTGCAGTCGCGCGTGGCGAAGATCTACAACGACCGCGCTGAAATGGCAGCAGGCAATAAGCCGTTTGACTGGGGCGCAGCGGAAAACCTCGCCTACGCCACGCTGGTGGATGAGGGGATTCCGGTGCGTATTTCCGGCGAAGACTCCGGGCGCGGCACCTTCTTCCATCGTCATGCGGTGATTCATAACCAGGCGAACGGCTCAACCTGGATCCCGCTGCAGCATATCCATAACGGCCAGGGCCAGTTCAAAGTCTGGGATTCGGTGCTGTCGGAAGAAGCCGTGCTGGCGTTTGAATATGGTTACGCTACCGCTGAGCCGCGTACCCTGACCATCTGGGAAGCGCAGTTTGGTGACTTTGCCAACGGCGCTCAGGTAGTTATCGATCAGTTCATCAGCTCCGGCGAGCAGAAGTGGGGCCGTATGTGCGGCCTGGTGATGCTGCTGCCGCACGGCTATGAAGGGCAGGGACCGGAGCACTCGTCGGCGCGCCTGGAGCGTTATCTGCAACTCTGCGCAGAGCAGAATATGCAGGTCTGTGTACCGTCGACCCCGGCGCAGGTCTATCACATGCTGCGTCGTCAGGCGTTGCGCGGTATGCGTCGCCCGCTGGTGGTCATGTCGCCGAAGTCGCTGTTGCGTCATCCGCTGGCGGTTTCTACCCTGGATGAACTGGCTAACGGCAGCTTTAAGCCCGCGATTGGTGAAGTCGACGCGCTGGATGCCAAAGCAGTAAAACGCGTAGTGCTGTGTGCCGGTAAGGTCTATTACGATCTGCTGGAGCAGCGTCGCAAAAATGAACAAAGCGATGTCGCTATCGTGCGCATTGAGCAGCTTTATCCTTTCCCGCACAAAGCGGTACAGGAAGCGCTGCAGCCTTACGCGCACGTGCATGATTTCGTTTGGTGTCAGGAGGAGCCGCTAAACCAGGGCGCCTGGTATTGCAGCCAGCATCACTTCCGTGAAGTGATTCCTTTTGGTGCTTCTTTACGTTATGCCGGACGTCCGGCTTCCGCTTCACCTGCTGTAGGTTACATGTCTGTACACCTGAAACAGCAGCAAGACCTGGTTAATGACGCGCTGAACGTTGATTAAATAAGGAAAGATAATGAGTAGCGTAGAAATTCTCGTTCCCGACCTGCCTGAATCTGTTGCTGATGCCACTGTAGCAACCTGGCATAAGAAACCGGGCGATGCGGTAAGCCGCGATGAAGTACTGGTAGAAATCGAGACCGATAAAGTGGTGCTGGAAGTGCCAGCCTCTGCTGACGGCGTGCTGGAAGCCATACTGGAAGAAGAGGGTGCAACCGTGACCTCGCGTCAGATACTGGGACGCCTGAAAGAGGGTAACAGCGGCGGCAAAGAGGCCTCTGTTAAAACGGAAAGCAATGAATCCACTCCGGCGCAGCGTCAGTCTGCTTCGCTGGAAGAAGAGAGCAACGATGCCCTCAGCCCGGCGATCCGTCGGCTGATTGCCGAGCACGATCTGGATGCGGCGGCGATTAAAGGCACCGGCGTAGGCGGACGCATTACCCGCGAAGATGTGGAAAAACATCTCACGCAGCAGCCGGCGAAAGCCGAGTCAAAACCGCAAGCCGCCGCGCCGCAGGCACAGCCTCAACCGCTGGCTGGCCGCAGCGAGAAGCGCGTACCGATGACGCGTCTGCGTAAGCGCGTTGCCGAGCGTCTGCTGGAAGCGAAAAACAGCACCGCCATGCTGACCACTTTTAACGAAGTCAACATGAAGCCGATCATGGAACTGCGTAAGCAGTACGGCGATGCCTTCGAGAAACGTCACGGCGTGCGTTTGGGCTTTATGTCCTTCTATATCAAAGCGGTTGTGGAAGCGCTGAAACGTTATCCGGAAGTGAACGCTTCCATCGATGGCGATGATGTGGTGTATCACAACTACTTTGACGTCAGCATCGCCGTTTCCACGCCGCGCGGCCTGGTGACGCCGGTTCTGCGCGATGTCGATACGCTGAGCATGGCGGATATCGAGAAGAAAATTAAAGAGCTGGCGGTAAAAGGCCGTGACGGCAAGCTGACGGTCGAAGAGCTGACCGGCGGCAACTTTACCATCACCAACGGTGGCGTGTTCGGTTCGCTGATGTCGACGCCGATCATTAACCCGCCGCAGAGCGCCATCCTGGGCATGCACGCAATCAAAGATCGCCCAATGGCGGTTAATGGTCAGGTTGTGGTGCTGCCGATGATGTATCTGGCGCTCTCTTACGACCACCGTCTGATTGATGGCCGCGAATCCGTGGGCTATCTGGTGGCAGTGAAAGAGATGCTGGAAGATCCGGCGCGCCTGCTGCTGGACGTTTAATGTTGCCGGGCGCGGTTACTGCCGCGCCCAACCTTATTAATCTTTTCAGACCTGAATGGATAGAACATCATGAACTTACACGAGTACCAGGCGAAACAGCTGTTTGCACGGTATGGCTTACCGGCACCGACCGGTTACGCCTGCACTACACCACGTGAAGCGGAAGAAGCGGCCTCTAAAATTGGCGCAGGTCCGTGGGTAGTAAAATGTCAGGTTCATGCCGGTGGCCGTGGTAAAGCGGGCGGTGTGAAAGTGGTTAACAGCAAAGAAGAGATCCGTACTTTTGCTGAAAACTGGCTGGGTAAACGTCTGGTCACTTATCAAACGGATGCGGAAGGCCAGCCGGTTAACCAGATTCTGGTTGAAGCCGCTACCGATATTGATCAGGAACTCTACCTGGGTGCCGTGGTTGACCGCAGCACGCGTCGCGTGGTGTTTATGGCCTCCACCGAAGGTGGCGTTGAAATTGAAAAAGTGGCGGAAGAGACGCCAGAGCTGATTCATAAAATGGCGCTGGATCCGCTGACTGGCCCGCAGCCTTATCAGGGCCGCGAGCTGGCGTTTAAGCTGGGTCTGAGCGGCAAGCAGGTCAATCAGTTCACCAAAATTTTTATGGGTCTGGCGACGCTGTTCCTGGAACGCGACCTGGCCCTGGTTGAGATCAACCCGCTGGTTATCACCAAACAGGGCGACCTGGTCTGCCTGGATGGCAAACTGGGCGCAGACGGTAATGCGATGTTCCGTCAGCCGGAGCTGCGTGAAATGCGCGATCCGAGCCAGGAAGATCCGCGCGAAGCGCATGCGACGCAGTGGGAACTTAACTACGTTGCGCTGGAAGGCAACATCGGCTGTATGGTAAACGGCGCCGGTCTGGCGATGGGCACCATGGACATCGTGAAACATCACGGTGGTCAGCCAGCTAACTTCCTTGACGTTGGCGGCGGCGCAACCAAAGAGCGCGTTACCGAAGCCTTTAAAATCATCCTGTCTGACGACGCGGTAAAAGCGGTATTCGTTAACATTTTCGGCGGCATCGTACGCTGTGACCTGATTGCTGATGGCATCATCGGCGCGGTGGCAGAAGTTGGCGTCAACGTACCGGTAGTGGTGCGTCTTGAAGGGAACAACGCTGAGCTGGGCGCACAGAAACTGGCGGACAGCGGTCTGAACATTATTGCAGCAACCAGCCTGACCGACGCGGCCCAACGCGTTGTTGCTGCAGCGGAGGGTAAATAATGTCCATTTTGATCGACAAAAACACCAAAGTGATCTGCCAGGGTTTCACCGGCGGCCAGGGTACATTCCACTCTGAACAGGCGCTGGCCTATGGTACGCAGCTGGTTGGCGGCGTAACGCCAGGCAAAGGCGGCACCACGCATCTGGGCCTGCCGGTATTCAATACCGTACGCGAGGCGGTGGAAGCGACTGGCGCAACGGCATCCGTTATCTATGTTCCGGCTCCTTTCTGCAAAGACGGTATTCTGGAAGCGATCGATGCGGGTATTAAGCTGATCATCACTATCACTGAAGGCATCCCGACGCTGGATATGCTGACGGTAAAAGTGAAGCTGGATGAAGCGGGCGTGCGCATGATTGGCCCGAACTGTCCGGGCGTTATCACCCCAGGCGAATGTAAAATCGGCATTATGCCGGGCCACATTCACCAGCCGGGCCGCATCGGTATCGTTTCACGTTCCGGTACGCTGACCTATGAAGCTGTGAAGCAGACTACCGATATCGGCTACGGCCAGTCCACCTGTGTGGGTATCGGCGGCGACCCGATCCCTGGCTCTAACTTTATCGATATCCTGCAGATGTTCCAGGATGATCCGCAGACAGAAGCCATCGTGATGATCGGTGAAATCGGCGGCAGCGCAGAAGAAGAAGCGGCAGCCTACATCAAAGAACACGTTACCAAACCGGTTGTTGGCTATATCGCTGGCGTTACGGCGCCGAAAGGCAAGCGTATGGGCCATGCTGGCGCGATCATTGCCGGTGGCAAAGGTACGGCGGATGAGAAATTCGCTGCGCTGGAAGCGGCCGGTGTTAAAACCGTCCGTAGCCTGGCGGATATTGGTGACGCGGTAAAAGCAGTCCTCCCTCTTAAATAATCGGTATCAGCTTATTCCACAGACTGGCCACCTACGGGTGGCCTTTTTTATGAGTTTTATTCCTGCTATAAGGGATGTTTGTTAATAATAAAATGAATTTCGGTTTAATAATTGTGAAGTTAAATGCAGTAAAAATCTATTTTTCTTTTTATCAATGGAATTGAAATGAAAATTTAAGACTGCTCTTGCGAAAGGAATAGACATTTATGCGGTATGATTTCCGCTGTTTTTAAATAAAGTTTTAATAAAGTCATTTAGCCAAAACATATTATTAACATATGTTTTACCTGTTTGGTTTATATTGATTATTATATTTAACCTTATTTTAATTTTATAGCTAAGTCATGGATGTTTAAGTGATTTTTGAGATTGTTTCTCATTTTTGATCCTATTACGCTATGTCATATCAAGCCTTTATAACACTTTCAGGTTAAATGCGGGTCCAGATCAAAAAATATCCCGGAGATCACAATAATTTTTCTTTACCGTATCGTTTGTAAGGGTATGATATTGCCGTCTCACTTACGGTGAGTTATCAACTCTCTTTTATTTGCTGCCTGCGGGTGTGATTTTCCCTGTCCGTTTAACAGCAAACTATAAATATCGTTTTATTGAAAACAGCAATCAGCATGGCGCTATTTGCCAACGCTTTCCGGCAAATGAACATCATGCATTAACTGCTTTTAGCAAAGAGCAAGGGGTTAAGATGTTTGATATCGTCGAACTGTCGCGTTTACAGTTTGCCCTGACTGCGATGTACCACTTCCTTTTCGTGCCGTTAACGCTGGGTATGGCGTTTCTGCTGGCGATTATGGAAACCGTTTATGTCCTGTCGGGTAAACAGATCTACAAAGATATGACCAAATTCTGGGGCAAGTTGTTTGGTATCAACTTTGCACTGGGCGTGGCAACGGGCCTGACCATGGAGTTCCAGTTCGGCACCAACTGGTCTTACTACTCTCACTATGTCGGCGATATCTTCGGTGCCCCGCTGGCCATTGAAGGCCTGATGGCTTTCTTCCTTGAATCCACCTTTGTTGGCCTGTTCTTTTTTGGCTGGGATCGCCTGAGCAAAGTGCAGCATATGGCCGTCACCTGGCTGGTGGCCCTGGGTTCCAACCTCTCTGCGCTCTGGATCCTGGTGGCAAATGGCTGGATGCAAAACCCCATCGCCTCTGAATTTAATTTTGAAACCATGCGCATGGAGATGGTGAGCTTCTCAGAGCTGGTGCTTAACCCGGTCGCGCAAGTGAAGTTTGTGCATACGGTTGCGGCAGGCTATACCACCGGCGCAATGTTTATTCTTGGCATCAGTGCATATTACCTGCTGCGCGGGCGCGATCTGGCATTTGCTAAACGCTCCTTTGCTATCGCCGCCAGTTTCGGCATGGCGGCGGTGCTGTCGGTGATCGTGCTGGGCGATGAGTCAGGCTACGAAATGGGCGATGTGCAAAAAACCAAGCTGGCAGCGATCGAAGCCGAGTGGGAAACGCAGCCCGCCCCGGCAGCCTTTACCCTGTTTGGCCTGCCCAATCAGCTGACGCAGGAAAACAGCTACGCGATTCAAATTCCTTATCTGCTGGGCCTGATCGCTACCCGTTCGGTCGATCAGCCAGTTACCGGCCTGAAAGATCTGCTGGCACAGCATGAAGTGCGCATCCGCAACGGGATGAAGGCTTATCACCTACTGGAAGAACTGCGTGCAGGCAATACCGATCCGGCAGTGCGTGAAGCCTTTAACGGCCACAAGCAGGATCTGGGTTACGGTCTGCTGCTGAAACGTTATACGCCAAATGTTGTCGACGCCACGGAAGCGCAAATCAAGCTGGCTACTCAGGACTCAATTCCGCATGTTGCGCCGCTCTATTTCTCTTTCCGCATTATGGTGCTGTGCGGCGTGCTGATGCTCGGCATTATCGGCCTCTCGTTCTGGAGCGTTATTCGTAACCGCATCGGGAAAAACCGCTGGCTGCTGAAAGCGGCGCTGTATGGCATTCCGCTGCCGTGGATTGCCGTTGAGGCGGGCTGGTTTGTTGCAGAGTATGGTCGTCAGCCGTGGGCGATTGGCGAGGTGCTGCCAACGGCCGTGGCGAACTCAACGCTTACCGTCGGCGATCTGCTGTTCTCAATGGGACTGATTTGCGGCCTCTACACGCTCTTCCTGGTGGTGGAAATGTATCTGATGTTCAAATTTGCCCGCCTGGGACCAAGCAGCCTGAAAACCGGACGCTATCACTATGAGCAGTCCACTCTCGCCTCGCAGTCGGTGCAGTAAAGGAGCCAGCCATGTTGGATTATGAGGTTGTACGTTTTATCTGGTGGCTGCTGATCGGTATTTTGCTGATTGGCTTTGCGGTCACCGATGGTTTTGATATGGGCGTGGGCATGCTGTCGCGCATTCTCGGACGTACCGATACGGAACGCCGGGTCATGATCAATAGCATTGCGCCGCACTGGGATGGAAACCAGGTCTGGCTGATTACCGCCGGCGGCGCACTGTTTGCCGCCTGGCCGATGGTCTATGCCGCCGCCTTTTCCGGTTTCTACGTTGCGATGATTTTAGTGCTGGCCTCGCTGTTTTTCCGGCCGGTGGGCTTTGACTACCGGTCGAAAATTGAAGATATGCGCTGGCGCACGCTGTGGGACTGGGGCATTTTTATCGGCAGCTTTGTTCCGCCGCTGGTGATTGGCGTGGCGTTTGGCAACCTGTTGCAGGGCGTGCCTTTCCATATCGACGCCTATCTGCGTCTCTACTACACCGGTAATTTCTTCCAGCTGCTGAATCCGTTTGGTCTGCTGGCGGGCGTGGTTAGCCTGACGATGATCCTGACGCAGGGCGCAACTTACCTGCAGATGCGCACCCATGGCGAGCTCTGTTTACGCGCTCGTGCCACTGCGCAAATCTGTGCGCTGATCATGCTGGTTGCCTTTGCGCTGGCGGGCGTTTGGGTGGTTTACGGCATTGATGGCTACGTAGTGACCAGCACGCTGGATCATGCCGCATCCTCAAATCCACTTAATAAAGAAGTGGCGCGCGAAGCAGGCGCCTGGCTGATTAATTTCAAGCAGCATCCGCTGCTGTGGCTGATTCCGGCGCTGGGCGTGGCGTTGCCGCTGTTCACCGTCGTCTGTTCACGCATCGGGAAGGGCGGCTGGGCGTTTCTGTTCTCTTCGCTGACGCTGGCCTGCGTTATTTTGACCGCTGGCGTAGCGATGTTTCCATTCATTATGCCCTCCAGCATCCAGCCTGACATGAGCCTGACCATGTGGGATGCCACGTCAAGCCTGTTGACGCTGAAGCTGATGCTGTTTGTGGCGATGATCTTTGTGCCGCTTATCCTGATTTACACCAGCTGGTGTTACTACAAAATGTTCGGACGTATCACTAAAGAACATATTGAAAGCAACACTCATTCACTCTATTAACGGAGGCGTTAAACCATGTGGTATTTTGCCTGGATTCTTGGAACGCTATTGGCCTGTGCCTTCGGGATTATCACCGCGCTGGCGCTGGAGCATGTAGAAGATAGCGCCCAGCAACAGGATAAACCCTGATGCGTCAGCAGCTACAACAGCTCTATTTCATCATGGATAAGCGCCCGCTGCGGGCGCTTTCTCTGGTGCTGGCATTGCTGCTGGCAGGCTGCCTGTTCTGGGATCCGACGCGTTTTGCCGCCAGCACCAGTTCGCTCACCGTCTGGCAGGGTTTTTTACTGATATGGGCGGTATGCGCTGGCGTGGTGCATGGCGTTGGATTTCATCCTCGACGGGTACGGTGGCAGATGTTTTTCTCGCCGCTGTTGGCCCTGATTGCCCTCTCGCTGGGAACGTTCTTTTTCTTTTTTTGATGCGATTGCAGGCCTGAAACATGAGTACAGGCTCAGGTCTGCCTGACGCTGAAAATTTATGTCAGCAAACGTCTGTTTAGCGCCGTTTTTTTTCAATGATTATCCTGCCATTTTTGTCAATAGTTTCCATTCTATAATTATTTTCTCCACGCTCTGGTGACCCATTCCAAAGCCGTTTGCACTTGCGTATAGTAGCAACGTTTAAAAAGCATTACCGGGATGTAAAGTGAGTACAACGCTGTTTCGATGGCCGGTGCGTGTCTATTACGAAGATACCGATGCCGGTGGGGTGGTTTACCACGCCAGCTATATCGCTTTTTATGAACGAGCGCGTACGGAGATGCTGCGCCAGCATCATTTTCATCAGCAATCGCTGCTTGAACAGCAGATTGCTTTTGTTGTACGTCGAATCACGGTTGATTATATTGCCGCCGCGCGACTGGATGATATGCTTGAAGTGCAGAGCGAGGTGACGTCGATGACCCGTGCCACTATGACGTTCAGGCAACGCATCGTTAATGCAGAAGGCAAATTGCTCAATGAGGCAGAAGTCCTTATCGCCTGCATCAACCCACACCTAATGAAGCCAATAGCGCTTCCCAAGTCTATTGTCGCGGAGTTCAAGCAGTGACTGACATGAATGTTCTTGATTTGTTCCTGAAGGCAAGCCTTCTGGTTAAACTTATCATGTTAATTTTGATCGGGTTTTCCATTGCGTCCTGGGCGATTATTATCCAGCGCACCCGCATTCTTAACGCGGCGGGACGCGAAGCGGAAGCGTTTGAAGACAAATTTTGGTCGGGCATTGAGCTATCCCGCCTTTATCAGGAAAGCCAGGCGCGTCGCGATGAGCTAACCGGTTCAGAGCAGATCTTTTACGCCGGTTTTAAAGAGTTTGCGCGTTTGCATCGCGCCAACAGCCATGCGCCGGAAGCGGTGCTGGAAGGCGCCAGTCGGGCAATGCGTATCTCAATGAACCGCGAGCTGGAAAGCCTGGAAAACCATATTCCCTTCCTTGGCACCGTGGGTTCCATCAGTCCTTATATTGGCCTGTTTGGTACCGTGTGGGGGATTATGCACGCCTTTATCGCGCTGGGCGCGGTGAAGCAGGCCACGCTGCAGATGGTTGCGCCGGGTATTGCCGAAGCGCTGATTGCGACCGCTATCGGCCTGTTTGCCGCTATCCCTGCCGTAATGGCGTATAACCGCCTGAACCAGCGCGTTAACAAACTGGAACAGGGTTATGACAACTTTATGGAAGAGTTCACGGCTATCCTGCACCGTCAGGCATTCTCCAGTGAGAATAAAAAGTAAGCAGAGGTGACGTATGGCCAGAACGCGTGGTCGCGGTCGTCGCGATCTGAAGTCTGAAATTAACATCGTTCCGCTGCTGGACGTGCTGCTGGTGCTGCTGCTGATTTTTATGGCCACGGCGCCCATTATCACCCAGAGCGTTGAAGTGGATCTGCCGGACGCCACGGATTCTAAAACGGTGTCCAGTGATGATAATCCACCGGTGATCGTAGAGGTTTCCGGCGTTGGGCAATATAGCCTGGTTGTCGATCACGATCGTATGGAGCAGTTGCCTTCAGAGCAGGTGGTGGCGGAAGCACAGCGCCGACTGGAAGCGAATCCGAAAACGGTATTTCTGATTGGCGGCGCAAAAGATGTGCCCTATGACGAGATTATCAAGGCGCTGAACCTGCTGCACCAGGCGGGTGTGAAATCAGTCGGCCTGATGACGCAGCCAATTTAATTATTCCGTAACCGTTTTTTGGGAACCGAGCGTGTCGAAGGCATCCGAACAAAACGATAAGTTAAAACGCGCGATAATCATCTCAGTGATATTGCATATCGTCCTGATTGCATTACTGATTTGGAGTTCGTTTAACGAAAAAATCGAGGCCAGCGGTGGCGGTGGCGGTAGCGATATTGATGCCGTTATGGTCGACCCAGGTGCGGTGGTTGAACAATATAACCGCCAGCAAAATCAGCAAAGCGACAGCCAGCGCGCCGAGCAGCAGCGTCAGAAGCAGGCGCAGCAGCAGGCGGAAGAGCTGCAGCAAAAGCGCGCAGCTGAGCAGCAGCGATTGAAAGAGTTGGAAAAAGAGCGGCTTCAGGCGCAGGAAGAGGCGAAACAACAGGCCCAGGCGCAGGCTGAACAGCAGCGCCAGGCGGAAGAAGCCACCAAACGCGCCGCAGAGCAGCAAAAAGCTGCAGAAGCCGCTGCAGCGAAAGCGAAAGCAGAGGCGGCGGAGCAAGCTAAAGCTGCGGCAGCGAAAGCGAAAGCAGAGGCGGCGGAGCAAGCTAAAGCTGCGGCAGCGAAAGCGAAAGCAGAGGCGGCGGAGCAAGCCAAAGCTGCGGCAGCGAAAGCGAAAGCAGAGGCGGCGGAGCAGGCTAAAGCGGCGGCTGCTGAGGCAAAGGCCAAAGCGGCGCAGGAAGCAAAAGAGAAAGCGGCTGAGGCCAAGGCCAAAGCGGCACAGGAAGCAAAAGAGAAAGCGGCCGCTGAGGCAAAAGCCAAAGCGGAAGCGAAAGCAAAAGCCGCCGCTGAAGCTAAAGCGAAAGCAGCGGCTGAAGCGAAGAAAAAAGCAGCGGCGGAAGCCGCCAGCGACAGCAGCGCGGTTGATGATTTACTGGGCGGCCTGACCTCAGGTAAAAACGCACCGAAAACCGGCCAGGCTGGTGGCGGTGCGGCAGGGAAGGGCACTCAGAAAAAATCAGGCGCTTCCGGCGCGGCGATTGACAGCTATCTGGGACAGGTAAAAGGCGCGATAGAGAGTAAATTCTATGATGCCGATACCTTTAAGGGGCGCACCTGTGACGTTCGTATCAAGCTGGCGCCTGATGGTTTGCTGATTTCAGCTACGGCGGCGGGCGGCGATGCGGCGTTGTGTCAGGCGGCGATCAATGCGGCGCGTATGGCGCGTATGCCTAAACCACCAAGTCAGGATGTCTGGCAGGCGGTAAAAGATGCGACGCTGGAATTCAAGCCGTAAGAATGCAGTAACAAATGGCAGGTTGAACTATGGTTAGCTTGCCGTACTCTGTATGGTTTTAGTTAATCGTCGTCAGGAACAGTGCGAATTATCGAGAACATGGCGTTCAGATAAGGGAGAGAAAATGAAGCAGGCACTACGTGTAACCCTAAGCTTTTTTCTTCTTCTGTGGGCAGCAGTGCTGCATGCAGAAGTACGCATCGAAATCACCCAGGGGGTGAATACGGCGCGTCCGATTGGTGTTGTGCCGTTTAAATGGGAGGGGCCGGGCGCGGCGCCGGAAGATATTGGCGGCATTATCGCTGCGGACTTACGCAACAGCGGTAAATTCAATCCGCTGGATCGCTCTCGTCTGCCACAGCAACCTGGCAGCGCGGCGGAAGTGCAGCCAGCCGCCTGGACCGCGCTGGGTATTGATGCCGTCGTGGTGGGGCAGATTCAGCCGGGTGCTGATGGCAGCTATACGGTCTCTTATCAGCTGGTGGATACTTCCGGCTCGCCGGGTACCGTGCTGGCGCAAAATCAGTACAAAGTCACCAAACAGTGGCTGCGTTATGCCGCACATACCGCCAGCGATGAGTCTTTTGAAAAGCTGACCGGCATTAAAGGCGCATTCCGTACCCGTATCGCTTATGTGGTACAGACCAATGGCGGCCAGTTCCCTTATGAACTGCGCGTAGCGGATTATGATGGCTATAACCAGTTTGTGGTACACCGTTCACCACAGCCGCTGATGTCACCGGCCTGGTCACCGGACGGCAGCAAGGTGGCCTATGTTACGTTTGAGAGCGGCAAGTCTGCGCTGGTAATTCAAACGCTGGCTAACGGTGCGATTCGTCAGGTTGCCTCTTTCCCGCGTCACAACGGTGCGCCGGCCTTCTCGCCGGACGGTTCTAAGCTGGCGTTTGCGCTCTCTAAAACCGGCAGCCTTAACCTTTATGTAATGGATCTGGGATCGGGTCAGATTCGTCAGGTGACCGATGGTCGCTTTAACAGCACCGAACCTACCTGGTTCCCGGATAGCCAGAGCCTGGCGTACACTTCGGATCAGGCCGGACGTCCACAAATTTATAAAATTAATGTCAATGGCGGCGCGCCGCAGCGTATTACCTGGGAAGGTTCACAAAACCAGGACGCTGACGTTGCTACTGACGGCAAATCTATGGTGATGATCAGCACCAACGGCGGCGCTCAACACGTCGCCAGACAAGATCTGGAAACGGGAGCCGTTCAACAATTAACGGACACGTTCCTGGATGAGACGCCAAGTCTCGCACCTAACGGCACGATGGTAATCTATAGCTCTACTCAGGGGATGGGTTCCGTGTTGCAGTTGGTTTCGACAGATGGGCGTTTCAAAGCGCGTCTTCCGGCGACTGATGGACAGGTCAAATTTCCTGCCTGGTCGCCGTATCTGTGATGCATGTGTAAATATGTATGGCAAACTAATAACAGGATTTAGAAATGCAACTGAACAAAGTGCTGAAAGGTTTAATGCTGGCTCTGCCGGTAATCGCTGTAGCTGCATGTAGCTCGCACAAAAACAACGACAACGACCAGACCAACGGTATGGGCGGCGCTGATGGTGCATACGGTAGCGGCAATGGCATGAACGGCGGCAACATGTCTTCTGACGAGCAGGCGCGTCTGCAGATGCAGCAGCTGCAGCAGAACAACATCGTTTACTTTGACCTGGACAAATATGACATCCGTTCTGACTTCGCTCAGATGCTGGATGCGCACGCGACTTTCCTGCGTAATAACCCGTCCTACAAAGTTACCGTTGAAGGTCATGCGGATGAGCGCGGTACGCCGGAATACAACATTGCACTGGGCGAGCGTCGTGCTAACGCAGTGAAGATGTACCTGCAGGGTAAAGGCGTTTCTGCTGATCAGATCTCTATCGTTTCTTACGGTAAAGAGAAGCCTGCGGTTCTTGGTCATGACGAAGCGGCTTACTCCAAAAACCGCCGTGCCGTCCTGGTATACTAAGAGAGTCACATGATTAGTAGCTTCAGACCTCACTTGTTGAGTCTGTCGTTACTGATTGGCTTAGCGGCCCCCTGGGCCGCTAATGCTCAGGCATTAATCAGTAGCGTCGGCTCCGGCTCGGTAGAAGACCGTGTCACCTCCCTTGAGCGCATTTCCAATGCACAGGCTCAGCTTCTTCAACAGCTTCAACAGCAGCTTAACGCAACGCAAAGTGATATCGATTCGCTGCGTGGGCAGATTCAGGAAAACAGC
Organism: Pantoea sp. FN0302; assembly: GCF_050113775.1. Classification (NCBI taxonomy): domain Bacteria; kingdom Pseudomonadati; phylum Pseudomonadota; class Gammaproteobacteria; order Enterobacterales; family Erwiniaceae; genus Pantoea; species Pantoea sp. FN0302. The sequence continues at coordinate 1,916,717 of NZ_JBNJSM010000001.1, read as the reverse complement.
TATCAACTGAATCAGGTTGTTGAGCGGCAAAAACAGATCTATCAGCAAATTGACAGCCTGAGCAGCGGCGCTGCGGCGGCGAGCAGTAATGCTGCCCCTGATGCCGGCGGTGATACTGCAGCGGCCCCGGCAGAGACAGGTGCAACGTCAGCGGCACCGGTACAAAGCGGTGACGCCAATACTGATTACAACAGCGCCGTTGCGCTGGTACTGGAAAAGAAACAGTACGATCAGGCTATTGCAGCGTTCCAGGCTTTTGTGAAGAAATACCCTGATTCAACCTATCAGCCTAATGCAAATTACTGGCTGGGACAGTTGAATTACAACAAAGGCAAAAAGGATGATGCGGCATATTATTTCGCTACCGTGGTGAAAAAATATCCGAAATCACCAAAAAGCTCGGAAGCGCTGTATAAGGTGGGCGTTATCATGCAGGACAAAGGTGATAACGCAAAAGCCAAAGCTGTTTATCAGCAGGTCATTAAACAGTATCCAAATACCGAAGCAGCCAAACAGGCGGAAAAACGCGCTGCCAGCCTTTAAGCGCGTAATAATGACCAGATTTCGCTGGATTTCTGGTCTTAACGCATGAAAGGTAAGCAGTTGAACCTTCTGTGGGAAAATAGTGGTTGCGCTGGAAAGGTAAATCAGTAATATATGCCGCCGTTGACGAGGCTTAAGCAATTAGGTTTCGGACGGCAAAAAGTGGGTCGTTAGCTCAGTTGGTAGAGCAGTTGACTTTTAATCAATTGGTCGCAGGTTCGAATCCTGCACGACCCACCACTTAAAGCCGTACCCGATGTAGATCGGCAGGAAGCGAACCTCATTTCTTCCTGAACAGCAGTAACCGCATTGCGGGTCGTTAGCTCAGTTGGTAGAGCAGTTGACTTTTAATCAATTGGTCGCAGGTTCGAATCCTGCACGACCCACCATTATTAAAGCCGTACCCGGTGTAAATCGGCAGGAAGCGAACCCCGTTTTTTTCCTGAACAGCAGTAACCGCATTGCGGGTCGTTAGCTCAGTTGGTAGAGCAGTTGACTTTTAATCAATTGGTCGCAGGTTCGAATCCTGCACGACCCACCATTATTAAAGCAGTATCCGGTGTAAATCGGCAGGAAGCGAACCTGCAGCAGGTTCGGGTCGAGCATAAGCGAGACAACGTTGCCAGCGGCAACGGCCCGAAGGGCGAGGCGCAAGCCGAGTTATCCTGCACGACCCACCATTATTAAAGCAGTATCCGGTGTAAATCGGCAAGAAGCGAATCCCGTTTCTTCCTGAACAGCAGTAACCGCATTGCGGGTGATTAGCTCAGTTGGTAGAGCACCTCCCTTACAAGGAGGGGGTCGGCGGTTCGAACCCGTCATCACCCACCATCGGGTCGTTAGCTCAGTTGGTAGAGCAGTTGACTTTTAATCAATTGGTCGCAGGTTCGAATCCTGCACGACCCACCAGTGTAGAAAGGCGCCCTAAAGGCGCCTTTTTGCTATGCAAAATCGGCAGGATGAGAACCTGCAGCAGGTTCGGGCCGAGCGAAGCGAGACAACGTTGCCAGCGGCAACGGCCCGCAGGGCGAGGCGAAGCCGGGTTATCCTGCACGACCCACCAGTGTAGAAAGGCGCCCTAAAGGCGCCTTTTTGCTATGCAAAATCGGCAGGATGAGAACCTGTATTCACCACGCTATTTTTTTGGCCCCAGATTTTTCCAGATATGCATTACCGCATAGCTGCGCCACGGTTGCCAGGCCACAGAGCGTGCCTCTGCCTGCTTTGCGCTGATCTTGCCAAGGTTATTGCGCACCACAATATCGCCAGCGGGAAAAGCATCTGGCCAGCGCAACGCGCGCATGGCGATATAGGCAGCCGTCCAGTCACCGATGCCCGGCAGCTGCTTAAGCTTTTGCATCATTTCTTCGGGGTGAGTACAGGTATCCAGTTGCAGATCGCCCTGGGCACAGGCGGCGGCCAGCGCCAGAATAGAACGCGCCCGGGCGCTGACAATGCCCAGGCTGGCGATCTCGTCAATGCTCGCCTCAGCAATACGCTGCGGCAGGGGAGCGAGACAGTTAAGCTCAGGGAAAGGCGTTTCAAACGCCTCACCAAAGGCGCTGACAAAACGGCCTCCCAGCGTCGTGGCTGCTTTAACCGTAATCTGCTGACCCAGAATAGCGCGTACCGCCATTTCAAAGCCGTCAAAAGCCCCCGGGACTCGCAGGCCGGGATCGCCATCGATGCTGGCGGTTAGCAAAGGATCCTGGCGTAAACGCTCGTCAATACACTGCGGATGCGCATTAAGATCGAATAAATTACGCAGACGTCGCAGCAACGCAGGCAGCGCCCCGGTCAGCGCGTGCGAAAACTCTACCTGCAATGCGTTTTTCTGCGGAGCATGGGTCACACAAATCCAGCCGCGATAGCGCCCCAGCTGCACTGTTCTGAGGTAGCGAGTCTCATCAACCCACTCCACATTCTTTAACGCACGCAGGCGAAGAAAGTCGAGCATGGTCTGCCAGTTATAGGGGGGCCGATAACCCAACAGCAGGGTGGATGAACCTAAATGACCGAAATCTTTTTCTCCGGTAGCGGCTTCTTTACGCAGATGGCTGGGCGGCATACGATAACGCGCATTAAAAACATCGTTGAATCGGCGTAGGCTACTAAAGCCGCTGGCGAAAGCGACTTCGGTGATGGGCAGGCGCGTTTCGGTCAGCAGCTGCTTAGCCAGCAGCAGGCGGCGCGTCTGTTTCAGCTCAAGCGGGGAAACCCCCAGCTCCTGCTGCACAATGCGTCGTAGCTGGCGCAGGCTAAGATGGAACCAGGCGGCAACCTCTTCCAGGCTGCTGACTTCATCAATCATGCCTTCATCAATACGCTGCAACAGCAGATCGGTTATCCGATGGGCGCTGTCAACTGGCGCATTGCCTGGTGCCAGCTCAGGACGGCAGCGCAGACAGGGGCGAAAATCAGCCTTTTCCGCCGCTTCGGCACTGGCAAAAAAACGGCAGTTCTCCCTTCGCGGCGCTTTCACCGGACAAACAGGGCGACAATAAATGCCGGTCGAAGTTACGCCAACATAAAACAGGCCGTCAAAGCGTGTGTCTTTAGAGGTCAGGGCTTGATAAGCGGTATCGCCGTTAATCATTGTCTTGCTCCGCCAGAGGTCATAAACCTTATCTTATGCTCTGGTTTAGTATAAAACTCGCTGTTTTCGGACAGGCATATTTTTTGTTCTGCTGACCGGAAACAGCGAGTAAGCGCCAGAGAAGGCGCGATAATAAGCAAACAGTGCGAGTGAACGGAGGTAAATACCATGAGCTACTACAGCAAAAAAATGGCGTCGCCGGTTGGTGAGTTAACGCTGTTCGCCAGCGAACGCGGGCTGGCTGCGGTGCTGTGGCCCAATGAACTGAGACGCATCCGGCTGGTTCCGGTAACGGAAGATCCCCGGTATCCTCTGCTGCTGGAAGCAGAACGTCAGCTTAACGCCTATTTTAACGGCGAGCTGCGGCAGTTTACCGTGCCGCTCGATTTTAACGGCACCGAATTTCAGAAAAAGGTCTGGCAGGCGCTGGTGGCGATTCCCTATGGAGAAACGCGCAGCTACGCTGACATTGCCCGGGCGATAGGCCATCCTGGAGCGGTAAGAGCGGTCGGTGCCGCCAACGGCAGAAACCCCGTTTCTATTATTGCTCCCTGCCATCGGGTCATTGGCTCTAACGGCAAATTAACCGGATTTGCCGGTGGTCTGGAGGCCAAGGCTTTCCTGTTGGCGATTGAAAAGCCTGACCTGCTGAGCCAGTGAAAGACGCGGCGCGCCTGTTTCACCAGCCGCCGCCTAAAACGCGCGACAGCGGCCTCGTTTTCCATTATCTTGTTTAGCATAAAAAACAGATGTGGGTTTTTATGCCGTTATACAACGGTGTAAATGCTAAATAAGTTAAATTGATAAAACGAGAGCGCTGAATGAGCCTGTTGCCCGATTTCAATGACTTCTATCCTTTCCCGCCCAAACCGGGTCGCCTGACCGCTGATGAAAAACAGCACTATCGCGAGAAAATTAAACGTCTGCTGCGTGAGCGTAATGCGGTAATGGTGGCCCACTACTATACCGATCCAGAAATTCAGGCGCTGGCGGAAGAAACCGGCGGCTGCGTTGCCGACTCGCTGGAAATGGCGCGTTTCGGCAGCGCCCATTCCGCTTCAACATTATTGGTTGCTGGCGTGCGCTTTATGGGTGAAACGGCAAAAATCCTCAGCCCGGAAAAAACGATTCTGATGCCTACGTTACAGGCGGAATGTTCGCTGGATCTCGGCTGCCCGATTGATGCGTTCAATGCCTTCTGCGACCAGCATCCTGACCGCACCGTCGTGGTTTATGCTAATACCTCGGCGGCGGTAAAAGCGCGGGCTGACTGGGTGGTCACCTCCAGCATTGCCGTTGAGCTGATAGAACATCTTGACAGCCTCGGCGAGAAAATTCTGTGGGCGCCGGACCGACATCTTGGACGTTACGTGCAGCAGCAAACCGGAGCCGACATGCTGTGCTGGCAGGGCGCCTGCATTGTTCATGATGAATTTAAAACCCAGGCGCTGCAGCAAATGAAAGCGCTGTATCCGCAGGCGGCGGTGCTGGTTCATCCGGAATCGCCGCAGGCGATAGTGGATCTGGCCGATGCGGTTGGCTCTACCAGTCAGCTGATTCAGGCGGCGAAAACATTGCCGCATCCGCAGATGATCGTGGCTACCGATCGCGGCATTTTCTATAAGATGCAGCAGGCGGTGCCGGAAAAGGTTCTGCTGGAAGCGCCTACCGCAGGCGAAGGCGCAACCTGCCGCAGCTGCGCGCACTGTCCCTGGATGGCGATGAATGGTCTGCAGGCGATTGCAGAAGGGCTGGAGCAGGGCGGTAAGGCGCATGAGATCCATGTGGATGAGGCACTGCGTGAGCGGGCGCTGCTGCCGCTTAACCGTATGCTATCTTTTGCAGCGGAACTTAAACTTAACGTAAAGGGTAATGCCTGACGGCTTACTTCAGGGTGCCAGGATGGACTTTTTAAGCACGCAAAACATTCTGATTCACATTCCGCTGGGCAAAGGCGGTTACGACTTATCATGGATTGAGGCGATTGGCACTCTGGCGGGTCTGCTTTGTATCTGGCTGGCCAGCCGGGAAAAAATCATCAATTATCTGTTTGGGCTGATCAACGTCACGCTGTTCGCCATTATCTTTTTCCAGATCCAGCTCTATGCCAGCCTGCTGCTGCAGCTGTTTTTCTTTGCCGCCAATCTTTATGGCTGGTACGCCTGGAGCCGACAGGAGGGAAACCAGGCGGCGTTGCAGATTCGCTGGCTACCGCGCAACAAAGCGCTTGGCTGGGGCGTGGGCAGTCTGCTAGCGATAGCCTTAATGACGTTATGGATCGACCCGGTGTTCGCTTTCCTGACCGAGGTGGCCGTGATGCTGATGCAGGCGCTGGGGCTACAGGTCACCATGCCGGAACTGCAGCCTGATGCCTTCCCGTTCTGGGATTCCACCATGATGGTGTTATCGATCGTGGCGATGATTCTGATGACGCGTAAATATGTCGAGAACTGGCTGCTGTGGGTTGTGATTGATGTGATCAGCGTGTGGATTTTTGCCCGTCAGGGCGTCTATGCCATGTCGCTGGAATATCTGATTTTGACGCTGATTGCGTTAAATGGCAGCTGGCTGTGGATCAAAAGCGCGCGTCAGCATCAACGCGCGCGTTAAAGGGTTAGTGATGGTGATGATGGGCGTGCGACGACGCGCCCAGCGTCAGGCCGCAGTCCCCCCCTTCGCAGGCCTGGTATTCCATCTGAACCGTAGCGTGATCGATCTGATAGCGCTGATGCAAATAGTGATGAATACGCTGCAACAGCGCGTCATGATCGTAAGGGGGGATCACGTGAACGTGTAGCGTGACGACAGGCTTTTCGCCTACCTGCCAAAGATGAACATGATGCACATTACGCACTTCCGGAATATTCAGCGTTAAATCACGCTTTAGCTTCTCTGCGTCAATCGCCGCAGGCGCGCCTTCCAGCAATTCATGCAGGCTCTCTTTAAGCAATGCCCAGGCGCTGCGTAGCACCAGCGCGGAGACCACCAGCGACAAAATGGGATCCACAGGCGTCCAGCCGGTAAACATAATAATTAACGCCGCAACAATCGCTCCCAGAGAGCCGAGTAGATCGCCCAGCACGTGCAGCGCCGCCGCCCGCACGTTCAGATTGCTTTCGCTGCTGCCACGATGCAGCAGCCAGAAAGAGAGCAGATTGGCCAACAGGCCGCCAATGGCGATAGCCAGCATCATCCCGCTTGCTACCGGTTGCGGCTGATAAAAGCGCTGCATCGCTTCCCAGACAATCAGTACGGTAATCACAAAGAGCGCGATGGCGTTAACAAAGGCAGCCAGCGTGGTCAGGCGCAGCCAGCCAAAGGTATGGCTGGCGTTCGGCTTACGCTGCGCAAAATGTACCGCCAGCAGAGCCATCAGCAGCGCGGCGGTATCCGTCAGCATATGACCGGCATCGGCCAGCAGTGCCAGCGAGCCGGAGAGCAGCCCGCCTGCCACTTCTGCCAGCATAAACAGGGCGGTAACAATAAAGGCCGCGAGCAGGCGGGAGCGGTTGCCGTCATGTTCCGGGTGTGAATGATGATGCGTCATAGTTTTCCAGTCTGGCTAATAAATCTTTGATTAATAATAACAGTAAACGGCTGGTTTCCCCGCACGCCTGCCGCGCCTGCGCCTGCGCGCCCAGCTGCTGGCAAAGCTGCTTGCCTTCATCAATACCTAACAGCAACCAGCTGCCCTTCATGCGATGAGCATGTTTTTCCAGCTGCGCCCAGTCCTGTCGATCGAGCGCCTGCTGAATAGCCTCGCTGTCTTCCTGAAGCGTCTGACGCAGCGTGGTGATGACCCGTGGTAAGAATGCCGCATCCCGGTTGGCCAACTGCCAGAGTTGTTGCTCCAGCTCATCCTGGATCTGGGTAGCCGGCTGGCTGGTTAACAGGGTTCGCAGCGCCGTGAGGCTGACCGGCTTCAGTATCACTTCGTCCGCCTCGCGCCAGGCTTCCGGGTGCTGTGGCAGCTGAACGTCGGCGCTACAGTAGATAAGCCGGGTGCGTTTTTCCGCACCGCGTTCGCGTCGCCGTAAAATGCGCGCCACCGTTGGGCCATCGGGATGCGGCATATTGTAATCGATAAAAATAATATCGAAGCGGGTACTTTGTGCGGCCCGCAGCAGCGCGCGCCCTTCAGCGAACACCTGAACATGTGCGCCCAGCCAGTTGAGCTGCTGCTGCATAACCAGCAAGTTGGTAGGATGATCGTCAACTACCGCAATCGTTAGATGCTGAAGCTCTGAGGGATTATTGGCGGAAGATGCCGTAATCAATGACGCTTCGGAAGTGAAGGTCAGCGGTAGCGTCACGGTGACCCGGGTGCCCTGGCCGGGCTGCGAGTATAGAATGATATCGCCACCCATTCGGCGCGCTATTTCACGACAAATCGAGAGTCCCAGTCCGCTTCCCTGGACAGAGCGCGCACGCCCTGAAGGTGTCTGATACCAGGGTTCAAACAGTCGCGCCTGCTCATCCGCAGGGATACCGTAGCCGCTATCGGTAACGCATAGCGTAAGCTCACTATCCGTGGCGCTCAGCGTCAGGGTAATGGTGCCCTGAGCGGTAAATTTCAGCGCATTGCTGATCAGGTTTGTGGCAATCTGCTGCAGTCGGCCGCCATCCAGCAACACGCGCCGGGGCAGGGCGCTCAGCGCTTTCACGTTGAAGGCGGGACCGTTGGTACGCATCAGCGGCGACCAGAAGCGGGAAAGATCCTCCAGCCACTGTTGGAGATCCAGCGGGACCGGCTGCAAACTAAAGGTGTTATTTTCGATCCGCGCATGATCCTGGAGATCGTTTAATAACGACATCAGTGAGGTGGCGCTGCTGTGGATTAATCTCAGGCGGCTTGTCTGTGGCTGATGGGCCAGCTCCAGCTCCAGCAGGCCGAGAATCGCCTGCATTGGCGTACGCAGTTCATGGCTGACGCTGGCGATAAACTGGCTTTTCATGCGGTTGGCTTGTTCTGCCGCCTCGCGCTCCTGCTCAAGCCGTAAACGCTGCCGCGCTTCCAGGCGCTGTTGCCGCCAGCGGCGTACCAGCAACGCCAGCAGTAGCAGAATAGCGGCCAGGGCGAGAATCAACAGCGTCAGAATAACGGGGCGCATGGTGCCGCTATCCGCACCGCCGGGCTGATTTTCATTGCTCCATGCGGCTCGCATACGTTGCTGGGTATCGGGTGGAATCTGCTGCAGTCCTTTATCGAGGATGGCACGCAGCAGCGGCTGCTGACTGTTGACGCCCATCGCGATCGGCCAGGCAATATCGCTGGCGGCAAAGGCGAAGCGCACGGCCTCGCCGTAGCGGCTTTGTATCAGCCAGCGTGCCGAGAGCACATTATCTACCACCGCATCCAGCTGTCCGTTGGCCAGCGCATTATACAGTGTGGGGGCATCGTCAAAAGGTTGCACGGTAACGCCTTCAGGGAGCAGCTGTAGTGCTAAATCGCCACGCCGGATACCCACGCGTTTGCCCTGTAAATCCTGCCAGCGGGTAAGGTTGGGCGACAGCGCGCCGACATAAACGCCCCATAGCGCACGCCAGACCGGAAGCGTGCTGCTTTCCATGCCATCGCTGCCGGTCAACGGCTGCACCAGCTCAATCAGCGCCTGGCCTGTGCTGACCCGTTCCCGCGCCTGCTGCGGATTATTAACCCACAGCGGGGTAAAGCGCAGGCCGGTACTTTGTCCGATGGCGTTCAGCAGGTCGACGCTGTAACCGCGCGCTTCGCCGCTGGCGCTGCGGTAGCTCCAGGGATAATTATCCGTTAGCGCACTATAGACCACCTGCGGATGCTGCTTCAGCCAGGCCTTTTCCATTGCGGTAAGATGCAGCGTATTGGTATCCGAGTAGCGCGGTAGCTGCATGCTCCAGCGCCCCTGGATACCATTAATCACTTCGACCGGCAGTTGCCGAATCGCCTGATTCAGCGCGTCGCGCAGCGCGACCTGCGGCGTAACGGCGTACAGGCTCAGTTCACCCGGCTCAAGCGTGGAGGCGATCTGATAAATTTCTCCCTGCTGTAGCTGGCTGAGCAGAAAGCCCGCGCTGGTTTCATCCGCCACAACATAATCGTTTTGCCGATTGAACAGGGTATAGAGCGCCTGTAAATCACTGCTGTAAGTTTCCCAGCGGTGACGATGCGCAAAGTCAGGATCAACTTGCTGCAGCGTGCTGGCGCTAACCGCAATGCGTGCCTCCTGCGAATTAAACATGACCGGGCGATGATTCTGGCGGCTGCGGTAGATGCGTAGCGGGGTACTAAACCAGGGGCGGGTGGCGTAAAGATCGTCGGCGATCGCCTGACGCGGGATGCCAAAGGCGAGATCTTCCTTGCCCTGACGCAGCGCATCCAGCAGCGCAGCGTTAGTCGGATAGCTGTTAATGGCAAAGCGCGCGCCGGTCAGATTACCCAGCGCCACCAGGTAATCGGCGTTGATGCCATATAAATCCTTACCGACAAACATATTCCACGGCGCGCTGCTGGCCTGCAGCACGCCTACGCGCAACGTTTTTCCCTGCCAGGGCCCTGTTTCGCCGCCCGGCATCATCAGCTCCTGCGGCAGCGGCATACTGCTTACCGGTCGCCAGGCGGCGGTGGCCGGAAGGCTCAGCAGCAGCGCCAGCAGCAGCAGGCGAGCTATTGCTGAGCTTTCCATAAGGCGGCGAGATCCAGGACGGAATGGGCTCCGGTTTTCTCCAGAATATTCTTTTTATGCGTACTGACCGTTTTATTGCTGATATGCAGCTGTTGAGCGATCTGCAAATTAGACAAGCCCTGTGCCAGTAAGGAAAGCACCTGCTGTTCTTTGCCGGTCAGTGGCAAAGCGCCTGCAGCGGAAATATCGGCGGCGAAAACCGTCTTCCCGCCCAGCACCGCAAGAATAGCGCTCAGCAATTGCGGCATACTCTGACTTTTTACAATGTAGCCAGCGGCACCGGTAGCCTGCGCCATTTGCATATACAGGCGCTCGGTTTGAGCAGAGTAGATCAGCACCGGCAGATCAGGAAAACGGCGTTTAAGCAGCTTGAGCATCTCCAGCCCATTGCTGTCAGGCAGGCTGATATCCAGGATCACCAAATGGGGCATTTGCTGCTGCAAAGCCTGAAAAGCGGCGGCTTCGTTATCCACTGCCGTCAGGCTCAGGCGAATAGGCGCATTTGCCAGTGCAGCTTCCAGCGCAACCTGCACCAGCGGATGGTCGTCAATAAGTAACAGATGCACCATAGAAATATTTCATTGATCGTTATTTGATTTATTACAGCATCTTAGAATAGCGAAAAAAGCGGTGGAAGCAATGTCTGGCAGAAGAGAAGGCGGTAAACCAGCAAAAATTTATCGTGGGTCAAAATAAAAGAGAGCCGCGGCTCTCTTTTATTTAATCAGCATGACGGCGTCATGTTATTGCGTCGTGCCGTCGGTTTTACGATCAACGTCGCCACCGCCCTGCTGCGTCTGAACTTTTTCATTGATGTTAGGGCATTTGCCGTCTTTACACTGCGCGTTTTTATCCATTTCATCAGCGCTCATGCCGTTGCTGCCAGCGGTTGGCGTGCTGCTGGTATTATTATTAATACCGGAATTGTTAATCTGGCTATTATCAACATTATTCGGCGGCAAATTTTCTTTTGCGCCTGGCGCTACTGCGCCGGCATCCGCTGCCTGGTTTGCTGCACCGTTATTACCGTCTGCGGCCAGTGCGGCACCGCTGCCCAAAGTCATGGCTGCTGTCAGAATTGCAATGGCAAACTTATTCATAATTATGCTCCCGTTAATTATTGATAGTTGCTGACGAAACCTGATAAAACGTTTAAGTCATTTTCTCGTGCAGGCAAAACAATATATCGCCACAGCAACATATGGCGAAAACTTGTGATGAAAATAATAAATTTTTAAGAACTAACGGTTAAAAGTGTAGTAAGGAACCAAAGAAACGCAAATCCCAAATGCCCTTTGTTTAGGGAAACGCGATTTACAGCGCGGCAGTGACGGGATAGATTGGGCAAGGTGTGCCAGCTGCATGACAGGCAAAATATAAAAATGGATAGCTTATGAATTACCAGAATGATGATTTAAGAATCAAAGAGATAAAAGAACTGTTACCTCCGGTTGCGCTACTGGAAAAGTTTCCCTCGACGGAAAAAGCTGCGACGACCGTTGCCGCTTCGCGTCAGGCGATTCACAAAATTCTGAAAAATGAAGATGACCGTTTGCTGGTGGTGATCGGTCCCTGTTCTATTCATGATGTTGAAGCAGCCAAAGAATATGCTGACCGTCTGTCAACGCTGCGTGAAGCGTTAAGCGGCGAGCTGGAAATCGTGATGCGCGTCTATTTTGAAAAGCCGCGTACCACGGTGGGCTGGAAAGGGCTGATCAACGATCCGCTGATGGACGGCAGCTTCCAGATCAATGATGGTTTGCGCATTGCCCGCAAACTGTTGCTGGACATCAATGACGCCGGTCTGCCGACGGCGGGTGAATTCCTGGATATGATCACCCCGCAGTATCTTGCCGACCTGATGAGCTGGGGAGCAATTGGCGCACGTACCACCGAATCACAGGTGCACCGTGAACTGGCTTCAGGCCTTTCCTGCCCGGTAGGCTTTAAGAACGGCACTGACGGCACCATTAAAGTGGCGATTGATGCGATTAACGCGGCCGGATCGCCACACTGTTTCCTGTCGGTGACCAAGTATGGCCATTCTGCGATTGTTGAAACCAGCGGCAACGGTGACTGCCATATTATCCTGCGCGGCGGTAAAGAGCCGAACTACAGTGCGCATCATGTCAGCACAGTAAAAGCGGGTCTGGAAAAAGCGGGTCTGCCGGCTCAGGTTATGATCGATTTCAGCCATGCTAACAGCAGTAAGCAGTTCCAGCGTCAGATGGTAGTGGCTGAGGATGTTGCACAGCAGATCGAAGGCGGAGAGCAGGGCATTATCGGCGTGATGATCGAAAGTCATCTGGTGGAAGGTAATCAAAGCCTGGAAAGCGGCGAGCCGCTGGTTTACGGCAAGAGCATTACCGACGCCTGCATCGGCTGGGAAGATACGGAGAAGGTACTGCATCGGCTGGCCGCTGCGGTAAAAGCGCGCCGGGGCTGAGCGTCGTCTTAGGCGTAGGCAGCAATAAAAAACCCGCCGTCTGGCGGGTTTTTTTGCAAATAACGAATTACTTCGCTTTGCCCTGGTTCGCTACCGCTGCGGCTTTCGCTGCGATTTCGTCAGCGTCGCCCAGATAGTAACGCTTAAGCGGCTTGAAGTTTTCGTCGAACTCATAAACCAGCGGTACGCCAGTTGGGATGTTCAGTTCGAGGATCTCTTCTTCGCTCATGTTATCCAGATATTTCACCAGCGCGCGCAGTGAGTTACCGTGAGCGGCAATGATCACTTTCTCACCGCTTTTCAGGCGCGGCAGAATAGATTCATTCCAGTAAGGGATAACGCGTTCAATGGTCAGCGCCAGGCTTTCCGTGGTAGGCAGCTGTTCAGCGGTCAGTTTCGCATAGCGCGGATCGTGGCCCGGGAAGCGTTCATCTTCGCGATCCAGTTCCGGCGGGGTAACGGCAAAGCCGCGACGCCACTGTTTTACCTGCTCGTCGCCATACTTCTCAGCGGTTTCTGCTTTGTTCAGGCCCTGCAGCGCACCGTAGTGACGCTCATTCAGACGCCAGGATTTTTCAACCGGCAGCCAGGCCTGATCCAGTTCGTCCAGAATGTTCCACAGAGTGTGAATTGCGCGCTTCAGCACGGAGGTGTAAGCGAAATCGAAGGTGAACCCCTCTTTTTTCAGCAGCTGACCTGCTGCTTTTGCTTCTCCGCGGCCTTTATCAGACAGATCCACATCGTACCATCCGGTAAAGCGGTTTTCGTTGTTCCACTGGCTTTCGCCGTGGCGCACCAGAACCAGCTTAGTTACAGCCATAGCTTAACTCCTTAACGCTCGTATGATAATGAAACCATTATATTGCCGTCGCGCGCGGCACGGCAATCGATAGTGCCCTACCATAGCGGAATTCTACGCACGGCGTAAGTACTCAACCTGCGCGATGCCTGTTTTTCAGCCTGATGTTATTCCGCCGTTAACGTATAGCGGGTAACACTGTGATAGGTTTCGCCCGGTTGTAACCAACAGTCAGGCTGGGGCCATTCAGGATGGTTAGGTGAGTCGGGTAAAAACTCACTCTCCAGCGCGATGCCCTGGAAAGCAGTATAGCTCTCCTGGTCACGTGCCGGCGTTCCTGCCAGATAATTGCCGCTGTAAAACTGCAGCGCCGGCGCGCTGGTATGCACCGTCAGCTTAAGTTTGCCGTCTGCCGACCAGAGCTGCGCTGCAGGTTGCGCGGCATCGCGTTCATTCAGCAGAAAGGCATGGTCGTAGCCCTGTACCAGACGCTGATCCTCATCCTGCAAAAAGTCACGGCTAATGGATTTGGGCTGGCGGAAATCAAAGCCGCTGTTCTCTACCGTCTGTAGCGGCGCGCGCGGAATGCCTTCGCTGTCTACCGGCAAATAGCGATCGGCGCTGAGCTGCAACCTGTGCTGACGCGCATCGCCGTGATGCGCGTCCAGATTGAAATAGGCGTGATTGGTCAGATTGACCGGGCAGGAACGATCCACCTGCGCCTCCCAGTTAATCCACAGGCAGTTATTATCATCCAGCCGATATTCCACCTGAGCGATAAGATTGCCGGGATAGCCCTGGTCGCCGTCGGGTGAATCGATACGGTAAATAACGCTGTTTTCGTTCTGGCGAACAATCTGCCAGCGGCGTTTATCGAAACCTTCCGGGCCGCCGTGCAGCTGATGCGCGCCCTGATTTGCCGCTAAAAAAATATCCGCCTTGTTCAGACGCGCACTGGCGATACGGTTGGCGTAGCGGCCTACGGTCGCGCCAAGATAAGCGGTCTGCTTAAGGTAGTCGGCAGGCGTTGCGCAGCCGAGCAGCGCTTCACGAATGCTGCCATCTTTCATGGGGACGCGCGCCGAGAGCCAGGTCGCGCCCCAGTCCATAAAGGTGGCGACCATGCCCTTGCCGTTGCGCAGTACGGTAATGCGCCACGGCTGGCCGTCGGGAGCCAGTGAAGTCGCTTCGTTTAGCATTGTCCCGCGCCCTCCGATGCCTTGCAGACATAAAAGGTCTCTTTAATCCCGGTTTTGGCTTCGTACTGGCTGGCAACGGCGGCTTTTACCGGCTCCACCAGGTCAACCGGAATCAGCGCCACCACGCAGCCGCCAAAGCCGCCGCCGGTCATCCGCACGCCGCCCCGATCGCCGATAACGTCTTTCACTATCTCAACCAGCTGGTCGACAGGCGGTACGGTGATCTCAAAATCATCGCGCATTGAGGCGTGTGATTCCGCCATCAGCTCACCCATGCGTTTCAGGTCGCCTTTGCTTAGCGCCTCGGCAGCTTCCAGCGTGCGGGCGTTCTCGGTTAATACGTGACGCACGCGTTTGGCAACCTGCGGATCCAGCTCATGTTCTACTGCTCTGAACTGATTGATATCCACATCGCGCAGCGCGGGCTGGCTGAAGAAACGTGCGCCGGTTTCGCACTGCTCGCGGCGCGTGTTGTACTCACTGCCTACCAGGCTGCGACGGAAGTTCGAGTTAATAATCACCACCGCCACATCCTGCGGCATCGGCACCGCACGCGTGCCCAATGTGCGGCAGTCAAGCAGCATAGCGTGATCTTTTTTACCCAGCGCGGAGATCAGCTGATCCATGATGCCGCAGTTACAGCCGACGAACTGGTTTTCCGCTTCCTGACCGTTTACCGCGATCTCGGCGCCATCCAGCGGCAGATGGTAAAGCTGCTGGAATACGGTACCCACTGCCACTTCCAGCGACGCAGATGAGCTGAGTCCAGCCCCCTGCGGCACGTTGCCGCTGATCACCAGGTCCGCGCCGTTAAAGTTGCCGCTGCGCTTTTGTAAATGTTTCACCACGCCGCGCACGTAATTCGCCCACATCGGCTCTTTAACGCTCATAATCGGCTCATCCAGCGAGAAGCTGTCCTGCTGATTATCATAATCTACCGCGATAACCCGCACCTGACGATCGTCACGCCTGGCGCAGCTGATCACCGTCTGGTAATCAATAGCGCAGGGCAACACAAAGCCGTCGTTGTAATCGGTATGTTCACCGATCAGGTTGACGCGGCCCGGTGCCTGAATGGTGTGTGTCGGCTGATAGCCAAACTGCTGCTGGAAAATCTGATCGGTAGTGGTTTTTAACGTCATTCTGAGTCTCCCGTCTGGCGGAAATGAATATCACTGACGGAACGCAGGCGCTCCGCTGCCTGTTCTGCGGTTAAGTCGCGCTGGGTTTCTGCCAGCATTTCATACCCAACCATAAACTTACGTACCGTCGCCGAACGCAGCAGCGGCGGATAAAAATGTGCATGCAGCTGCCAGTGCGGGTTCTCTTCGCCATTGAACGGCGCGCCATGCCAGCCCATGGAGTAGGGGAAAGAGCACTGGAACAGGTTATCGTAGCGGCTGGTAAGCTTTTTCAGCGCCAGCGCAAGGTCGCTGCGCTGCGCATCAGTCAGATCCACAAGGCGCTGAACAGCCGTTTTCGGCAGCAGCAGCGTTTCAAACGGCCAGGCCGCCCACCAGGGCACCACCGCCAGCCAGTGTTCAGTTTCCACCACCGTGCGGCTGCCGTCTTTTAGCTCACGCGCCACATAATCCACCAGCATCGGTGAGCCGTGCTGCTGCCAGTAAGCGCGCTGATGCTGATCTTCGCGCTGCACTTCGTTTGGCAGGAAACTGTTTGCCCATACCTGACCGTGCGGATGGGGATTTGAGCAGCCCATCGCCGCGCCTTTATTTTCAAACACCTGTACCCAGGGATAGTCGCGGCCCAGCTCGGCGGTCTGCTGCTGCCAGGTGGCGACTACCTCTTCCAGCGCCGACAGACTTAATTCCGGCAACGTTTTGCTGTGGTCAGGAGAAAAGCAGATCACCCGGCTGGTGCCGCGCGCGCTTTCGCAGCGCATCAACATATCGTCGCTTTGCGGCGCTTCAGGCGTATCAACCATCAGCGCGGCAAAGTCGTTGTTAAACACCCAGGTGCCGGGATAATCGGGATTTTTGTCGCCGGTCACACGGGTATTCCCCGGACAAAGAAAACAGTCAGGGTCGTGTTTCGGCAGTTGCTGCACGGCCGGTGCCTCTTGCGCGCCCTGCCATGGGCGTTTCGCACGATGTGGGGAAACCAGCACCCACTGATCGGTCAGCGGGTTATAACGGCGATGAGGATGATCGACCGGATTGAATTTTTCCATGTTGTGTCCTGATAGCTGACTAAAGCGGAGATCGCAGAATAAAAAATAGCACAGTGTAAAACCTGAAAGCGTGATCCAGTCTGGATAAATGGAATCGTTTACACAAGATGAAAATTCTTATTTGCCAGTGTTAATAGCACCTGATGCTTTGTGGGTTGATTAGACAGGGTGAAATAATGGTAACGGTTACATAATGAATGCCGCTTTGTGATGCGCAGCAAATGCAACAAGAGCAGGGGAAATCAGGAGATAACGATCGGCCTGCGTTTGTGGCTTCATTATGGCCCGGTTTGCCCGGGCCATAACATTAACTCAGCGCGGCAATTTCATAGCGGTAACGATCGTCCTGCGGCACAAAGCTCAAACGGTGGGTAATACATTGCGGCGCATCTTCAGCATGATGTGAAACAAACAGCAATTGCGTCTCGCCTTCGGTAATCAATATATCTACAAAGCGGCGTACCAGCTGTCGATTGATGGGATCCAGCCCCTGTAGCGGCTCGTCCAGAATCAGCAGCGCAGGGTGTTTCACCAGCGACCGCGCAATCAGCACCAGCCGCTGCTGCCCCCACGACAAACTGTGGAAAGGCGTATCGCCCTGCGTCGCCATTCCCAGCAGCGCCAGCCAGTTATCAGCCAGCTTGCGTTGGCGGTCGGAAACCGCCTGATACAGGCCGATAGAGTCGAAATAACCGGAAAGGATCACGTTGCGCACGCTGATGGCGACGCGGTAATCCAGATGCAGGCTGCTGCTGACATAGCCAATATGCTGTTTGATATCCCAGATGGTTTCGCCGCTGCCGCGCCGACGACCAAACAGGGTTAAATCGTTGCTGTAACCCTGCGGATGATCGCCGGTTACCAGGCTCAGCAAGGTCGATTTCCCTGCGCCGTTAGGCCCGACGATTTGCCAGTGCTCGCCTGGCTTAACCTCCCAGGTCAACCCGTGTAAAACCGGTTTATCGTTATAGCTGACCACGCCGTTTTTCAGCACGATGCGCGGTACGTCAGGCGCCAGCCGCGGTTGCTGAGCAGGATTATCTGCTTCCGGCACCGCCATGCCCGCCAGCTGTTCGCTGTGCGCCAGCTGCGCCACCAGCGCTTCTGCCAGCACCGTTTCGCGTGCGCCGACATAGGTGAGACTACACTCCGCCAGCACGCCGGTACGCTCGACAAAAGCGGGGATATCGTCAAAGCGATTTAACACCAGCACCAGGGTATATCCTTGCTGATGCAGCTGCTCAAGCAGCGCCGCCAGGCTGGCGCGCGAAGCCACATCCAGCCCATCAAAAGGTTCGTCCAGTACCAGCAGATCCGGCTGAGCCATAAGCGCCTGACAAAGCAGGGTTTTGCGCGTTTCACCGGTGGAAAGATATTTAAAGCGGCGTTCCAGCAGGTATTCAATGCCGAACAGCTGCGCCAGCTGGCGGCAGCGCGTTTCATCTTTTACCTCCTCCTGAATCATTTCCGCCGCCGTGCGCCCGGTATCCTCTTCGCCTTCGCTCAGGAGATCGGTATTGTTACGCTGCCACTCCTCCTCAACCAGCTTTTGCAGTTTTTCCAGCGACAGGCGCGTCGGGCGGATAAAGTCGCTGGAAAAGCGGCCCTGCAGCGGCGGCAGCTCACCTGTCAACGCGCGCGCCAGAGAAGATTTACCGCTGCCGTTAGCGCCAACAAAAGCCCAGCTTTCTCCGCCGCGCAGCGTTAAATCATTAAGGGTCAGGATCCGGGTATCGCTAAGACGAAACGTGCCTTGCGAAATTTGCAATGTAGCCATTTTTCATTCCGTTTTTTGCAGCGTAAAAAGGATTTTTAATGGCTGGCTGAAAGCTTGTCAAACAACCGTGACCAATTCAGAGCAGCGTCGCGATAATCACCCGATCGGCATTGAAATGTGCCAGCACCGTCGCCTCTGGCTGTAGATTTTGCTGCGCAACCTGCTGATTGCTTAACGTGGCGCACAGGGTTTCGCCGCTGGTCAGGCGCATCAATACTTCGCTTTGCTGCTCACCATGCTCAATCGCGCTGATGGTACAGGGAAGTTGGTTATCCGCCCCGGAAGGCGTATGGCTTACCTCGATCCAGGGCGCTTTGATCAACAGTAACACCTCCTTGCCCGCGCTCAGCTGCAAGCGATCTGCACTCTGCCGGGTCAGGGCAGCTTTCAGTCGCGTCTGTTGATCGGCTAACAACACCTCAACGTGCTGCTGCACCGACTGCGCATCGCGATTCACCAGGGTGCCAAACAGCTGATTGCGCGCGCTGGTTTGCAGCGAGAAACGGGCGATGGCTGCCAGCAGGCTATCCAGCGGCAATTGGTCATCCTGCAACACATCAAACGCTTTTTGCTGAATCTGCTCCAGCAGACGGAACAGCTCAATTAAACGTTCGCCATAGCGCGTAAGCTGCGCGCCGCCGCCGCCTTTGCCGCCCGTTGCGCGCTCTACCAGCGTGCGCTCCGCCAGCTGATTCATCTCATTGATCGCATCCCATGCGCTTTTGTAACTGATGCCAGCCAGCTTTGCGCCCTGGCTAATTGAACCGGTGTGTTTGATTTGCTGCAATAACGCAATCCGGCGCGGATCGGCAAACAGCTTCTGCTGTAGTCGAATAATCAGAGAAATATCAGCCTGCATGCTAAATCCCAAAAAGTGGTAATCATCGGATTGTAAAAGAGGCGGCAGGGAGTGTCACGGCGTTAAGCATTGCCGCTTAAGGAAAGGTAAAGCGCACAAAATAGCAGTGCGTTTTCTGCCACGCTGGTTAAAATGGTTTTTTTACCGTAATAAACGAGGCAACTATGCTGGAGTTATTAAAAAGCCTTGCTGTCGCCGTGATCATGGTGCCGATCGTAATGGCGGTCATTCTTGGCCTGATTTATGGCCTGGGCGAAGTTTTCAACGTCATTTCTAAATTCGGTCATCGTAATGACCAGCCGGCAAAGCATCGCCAGTAATCCCACCGCGCGATTCTCTTCTTTTAGCAGGGCGGACATGATGTCGGCCCTGCTGTTTATCTACCTATTCGCCGCTATTTGATCAAACGTATGACATACCTTCCTGTCTCGTTATATTATGCGCTATATAACGTAACCAGGAGAAATGCTATGTCTGCTGTTAAATGGAGCCGCTGGCTGGGTGCTGCCGCCATCAGTTTGAGCGTATCGGGGCACGCCGTTGCCGCGCAAAATGTAACGGTGTTTGCCGCCGCGTCGCTGACCAATGCGCTACAGGATATTGTCAGCCAGTATGAAAAAAACAAACATGAGATTAAAATCGTTACCTCTTACGCCTCCTCGTCGACGCTGGCGCGTCAGATAGAGCAGGGCGCGCCGGCCGATCTGTTTATTTCCGCCGATCAGCAGTGGATGAATTACGCGGCGCAAAAAAACAGTATCGAGGGCGATTCGCGCTATACGCTGCTGGGCAACGATTTGGTGCTTATCGCGCCTGCCGATGCACAGGCGAAAGCGGTTACCATTGATAAAAATACCCACTGGAAAAGTCTGCTAAAGGGGCAGCGTATTGCTACCGGCGATCCGGATCATGTTCCGGCCGGTATTTATGCGAAAGAGGCCTTACAAAATTTAGGCGCCTGGGATACGCTGTCGCCGGTTATGGCGCGCGCCAATAATGTACGCGCCGCGCTGGCGCTGGTGGAACGTAACGAAACCCCCTACGGAATTGTTTACGGCTCTGATGCAGTCGCCAGCCATAACGTGACGGTGGTCGGGCATTTCCCGGCAAACAGCCATAAACCGGTGGAATATCCGATGGCCATTGTCAAAGATCACCGCCATCCTGCCGTCAGCGCATTTTATGACTACTTAAAAGGGCCTGAGGCGGCAGCAATATTTAAAAAATATGGATTTACGCCACGCTAATGATATTGAGTGATGTTGAATGGCAGGCTGTCGAGCTCAGCCTGAAAGTTTCTGCTATTGCTGTGTTATTCAGTTTGCCTTTTGGCATCTTGCTCGCCTGGGTGCTGGCGCGCCGTGAGTTTCGTGGCAAAGCCCTGCTGGATAGTTTGATCCATCTGCCGCTGGTGCTGCCGCCGGTGGTGGTGGGTTATCTGCTGCTGCTGTCGCTTGGGCGGCGCGGCTGGCTGGGCGCATGGCTCTATGACTGGTTTGGCATCAGCTTCGCGTTTAGCTGGCGCGGTGCAGCGTTGGCTGCCGCCGTGGTGGCGCTGCCGCTGATGGTGCGCGCTATTCGCCTGGCGCTGGAGGCGGTCGATCCGAAACTGGAGCAGGCGGCGCGTACTCTCGGGGCCGGACGCTTGCGCGTGTTTTTTACGGTTACTCTGCCGCTTACGCTGCCGGGCCTGATCGCCGGTACCGTGCTCGCCTTTGCCCGCTCGCTCGGCGAGTTTGGCGCCACCATTACTTTTGTATCCAATATTCCTGGCGAAACCCGCACTATTCCACTGGCGATGTTTACGCTGCTGGAAACGCCGGGAGCCGAAACGAATGCCGCCAGACTCTGCCTGATCGCTATTGCGCTGGCGCTGATTTCATTGCTGCTGTCGGAATGGCTGGCTCGCTGGGGCCGTAAGCGTCTGGGGGGCTGATGCTGGAACTTAACTTCACGTTGCAACAGGGCGACAGCTCGCTGCAGATCGATACGCAGCTGCCCGCCAGCGGTATCACCGCCATTTTTGGCGTCTCGGGCGCGGGCAAAACCTCATTGATCAATGCCATTGCCGGGCTGGCTGCGCCGCAGCAGGGCTATATCCGCCTGAACGGGCGCACGCTGAGCGATGCGGAACAGGCTGTCTGGCTACCGCCGGAGAAACGGCGCGTCGGCTATGTGTTTCAGGAGGCGCGCCTGTTTCCGCATTACCGGGTGCGCGGCAATCTGCGCTACGGTATGGCCAAAAGCCGCCAGGGGCAGTTTGATGCGCTGGTCAGTTTGTTGGGTATTGGCGACCTGCTGGATCGCTTTCCCTGGTCGCTCTCCGGCGGTGAAAAGCAACGCGTGGCGATTGGACGCGCGCTGTTAACCGCGCCCGATATCCTGCTAATGGATGAGCCGTTGGCGGCGCTGGATCTGCTACGTAAGCGCGAGCTGCTGCCCTATTTGCAGAAGCTGGCAAAGCAGGTAGATATTCCCTTGCTTTACGTGTCGCACAGTCTGGATGAGATCTTACAGCTGGCGGATCGGGTGCTGGTACTTGATAACGGTCAGGTTAAAGCGACCGGGACGCTGGAAGAGGTATGGAACGGCAGCGCGCTACGTCCGTGGCTGCCGCGTAGCGAACAGAGCAGCGTACTGCGCGTGCAGGTACTGGAGCAGCATCCCGATTATGCCATGACCGCACTGTCGCTTGGCGACCAGCATATCTGGGTCAGCCGGGTAGACGCGCCGCTGAAAACGCCGCTGCGTATTCGCGTTCAGTCATCGGACGTGTCGTTAATTCTGCAACCGCCGCTTAACAGCACCATTCGTAATGTGTTGCCCGCGCAGGTCAGCGAGCTGATTGAAGTCTCCAATCAGCAGATTGAAGTCAAGCTGCGTATCGGTTCCAGCGAGCTGTGGGCGCGCATCACGCCGTGGGCGCGCGATGAGCTGGCGATCAAACCGGGAATGTGGCTGTACGCCCAGATCAAAAGCGTTTCTATCACGCCCTGAAAGCGGCGGAGCCGTCCCTGGCTCCGCGGTTTTTTCTCTGCCTGTCAGGTAAGGCAGCAACGGCGGGTCCGTTGATGTATGGCACTTAAGGCTTTACAGCACTTCGCGCCGAATGGTTTCTGCAATCCCTGGTTCCAGGTTAGTGCCAATAACCCGCGCGGCGCGCGCTTTAATCGCCTCATCGGCGTTGCCCATCGCGACGCCCAGCCCCACCGTTTCCAGCATGCTGAGATCGTTATAATTATCGCCGAACGCCAGCACATCTTTCATTTCCAGTCCCTGCGAAGCGACCCATTGCGCCAGCCGTTTGCCTTTTGAAGTGGTTTACTGAATTTGGCCACCTGAACAGAGGTGATATGTTTACCTCAGAACAACACAGGTGCACCAATGAAAAGAAGAAATTTTAGTCGTGAATTCAAACGTGAATCCGACGAAGCCAGGTGCTGGATCTGTATAACATCAGCCATGGTCGGAGCAAGGAACATCTCCACAATGGCGACTCAGAGAAGCTATCGGATGGGGCGCTGGCTTGCTGGCAGACTTATGAAAGAGCTGGAGCTGGTCAGTTGCCAGCAGCCGACTCATCAATATAAACGTGGCGGCCATGAACACGTCGCTATCCCGAATCACCTTGAGCAGCCGTTCGCAGTGACAGTGCCAAATCAGGTGCGGCGACGTGACGTATAGTTAGACAGGTAAGCGCTGGAAATGGCATGGGAAGCGCGCGGCAAGCCAGGTGGAGTGATGTTCCACAGTGATCAGGGCAGTCATTATACAAGCAGGCAGTTCCGGCAGTTACTGTGGCAGTGCCCGATCAAATAGAGTATGAGTCGACGTGGAAACTGCCGGGATAACAGCCCGATGGAGCGAGGAGCCTGAAGAATGAGTGGGTGCCGGTGACAGGTTACATAAGCTTCAGTGATGCTGCCCATGCAATAACAGACTATATCGTTGGAGATTACAGCGCGCTCAGACCGCACGAATATAACGGTGGGTTACCACCAAACCAATCGGAAAATCGATACTGGAAAAACTCTAAAGATGTGGCCAGTTTTTGTTGACCACTTCAAGTAGACAATTGCGTATAACTCCCATAATTGTTAGTTAGAACAACGAGATTGTGTGTTGTATAATTGTTCGTCATGGTTAGAGGGAGTGAGTAAATGGACACTACTGAAACACTGAATGGTACGTACTTCTACGGCGGGTTATCAAACCTGACACCACAACAACTATGGTGGGCTATAACCATCGCCGTTGTGAGCAATCATCTGGGGATCTCGGCGGTTGATGCTGCACTGGTGATCTCAGGACAGCCAATCATAGGTACGAGAGCCAAGCCAGGAACGGCAACGCCGGGTACATCTATTGCTTCTAAGTACATCAGTCATTGGCTGAATTATAAACTGCCACGTGGGATCAGATTACCAACGTTGACAGGTAAAACTATCAATAGCTTAAGATTAAGTTCAACCAATAATTTAGGTCGGTTCGTTGGTCGTAATGTTCCCTGGCTCGGTTGGGTTATGACATTTACTACGATTTATGACATTCAGAGAGATGTTAAGGATACATATAATCGTGTAGCGGCTCCTAAAGATCGCATTCAGTGGACATACTTCTAATGAGAGATATTGAGAAAGAAATTATCGATTTTATCGATCAGGAATATAACACAAAAAAGTACTTTCTCTTTGGGCCAAAGCGAACCATTACGCTTGATACAAGTATTAGAGACGATCTAAAACTCGTATTTGAAGATAGTGAAGAGTTACTACATGAATACTTTAAGCGTTGGAATGTAGATTCAGGAAAATTTGAAATACTTAACTATCTGAATCCAGAATATCTTGGAAGTAAAGAGCCAGATCCGTATAAGCCTCTAACAGTTGGTATGCTCGTTGAAAGTGCTAAAGCTGGACGTTGGTTATATAGTTGAATGATATATTACAGTTCATTTTAAATGCCCAATGTATGGGCATTTTTTGTTTTAAGATTAACAATGTGATTTAATCCGTGTTTTTATAGTCATTAATAAATACACAGAAAGGTTAGCCGTACTAACTGTTCATCAATGTAAGTTCGCATTCCATTTTCTGGTATAAATTGTATCATTTCATACGTTCCTGTTTCAGTTGCACGCTGTTGATTGTTGTTCTGAAAAATACTTATTAACTATTTCTGCTATTC
The DNA here is from genome assembly GCF_050113775.1 of Pantoea sp. FN0302. Taxonomy (NCBI): domain Bacteria; kingdom Pseudomonadati; phylum Pseudomonadota; class Gammaproteobacteria; order Enterobacterales; family Erwiniaceae; genus Pantoea; species Pantoea sp. FN0302. Next base: position 1,892,458 of record NZ_JBNJSM010000001.1, on the reverse strand, counting down.
CTGGCTCAACATTAGTACCTATAACAAGATCAGCGCTATCTTTAACCTTATCAGAAGCGTTACCCATTGCTACACCAAGACCAGCATTCTTTAGCATACTAATATCGTTGTAGTTATCACCAAAAGCGATAACCTGGCTCATAGATAAACCCTGAGATTCAACCCATTGTGCTAAGCGTTTACCTTTACTGTTTCCGCTTTGGGCTATATCTACCTGATCATGCCAAGACCACTCACAAGCAAGGCCAAGCTCGCTTTCAACCACATCAGTAAAGTTTTGCAACTTCACTATATCAGTATCAGTAAGAGCAAATTTCCAGATTGCCGATACGTCATCTGCGGCTTCTCGTATTGAGTTTACTTTTTTAAACACAGGACGCTGCGATGCTGGTAGGGCTCTTGCCCAATTTTCAGTACGGATGATGTGCCCGGTTGCTTCTTGATAAATCATGGCGTCATCGGCGTACATCAATCCATGAACATCGTAACTATCAAGCAGATCAATCAACTTAATAGCTTGTTCAGCTTGCAGGGGATCAGACTCAAGCACCTTCTTTTCTTGGTAATTGTACAATAATGCACCATTACAGCATATCGCAGGGGTATCTAATGCAAGTGATTGATAAAATGGGTGAATTGCAACAAAATGTCTTCCGGTAACAATGATGACTTTTGCACCAGACTTACGGGCATTCTCTAAGGCAGTGAGTGATTCAGAGAGGATTTTTTTTTCTGGGGTCAATAAAGTGCCGTCCAGATCGAGAGCTATTACCTGATAATCCATGCTATTTTCGCAGTGTCTTAGTTAGAAGATGTACTGATAGTACACCGCTTGCTTTGTTGATCAACACTTGTAAGTCATGGGAAGGGAAGCATGGACAGGATTTTTTTGTAGTAATGCTTTACCCATACAAACAGGCACCATTACAGCAGATTGCAGGTGTATCTAACGCCAGCGCCTGATAAAAAGGATGGATGGCGCAGTGATGACGTCCGGTAACGATCAGGACTTTTACCCCGGCCCGTTGGGCTTCGGCAAGGGCGGCCAGCGATTCAGGAAGAATGGTTTTACGCGGCGTCAGAGCAGCGTACCGTCAAGGTCGAGGGCAATCACGCGATAGCTCATAGTTAATTCCGCCAGTCATTATTAGCAAAGCAGCGATGTTACACCCTGTGGTGCTGGTCACCAAACCATAGCGGCACAATCAATCCGCCGAGTCTGGTTAAAACACGCTACCCTTTGCCACAGGCCAACAATTACAGGTAATCAGACAAGGAGAATTCATGAAGCAAGTTGTTTATACCGCCAGTCCGGAAAGCCAACAGATTCACGTCTGGCGTATGAATGAGGATGGCGCGCTGACGCTGTTGCAAGTGGTGGATGTCGCCGGTCAGGTGCAGCCGATGGTGGTGAACCCCACCCAGCCTTTTTTATACGTAGGCGTGCGCCCGCAGTTCCGTACTATTGCATATCGTATCGCTGAGGATGGCACGCTGAGCGAAGCGGGGCAGGCCTCGCTGCCGGGCAGCCCGACGCATATCTCTACCGACCATCAGGGCCGGTTCCTGTTCTGCGGATCCTATAACGACGCCTGCGTCAGCATTAGCCCGATCGGCGCGGATGGCGTACCGCTGGAGCCGAGCCAGATTATTAACGGGCTGGAAGGGTGCCATTCCGCGAATATCGGCAGCGACAACCAGACGCTATTTGTACCAGCCCTGAAGCAGGATCGTATCTGCCTGTTTGATGTTCATGCCACCGGAAAACTCACGCCGCATCAGCAGCCGCAGGTCACTACCGTTGAGGGCGCAGGCCCGCGTCATATGGTGTTCCATCCCAGTCAGCAGTATGCCTACTGCGTCAATGAGCTTAACAGCACCGTTGACGTCTGGAAGCTGCGCAACGCCCACGGCGAAGTAGAGTGCGTACAGAGTCTGGATATGCAGCCTGCCGACTTTACCGACACGCGCTGGGCGGCGGATATTCATCTGACGCCGAATGGTCGTCATCTTTACGCCTGCGATCGTACCTCCAGCACCCTGACTATTTTCAGCGTCAGCGAAGATGGCAGCATGTTAACTCTGCAAGGGCATCAGCCGACGGAAACCCAACCGCGCGGCTTTAACATCGATCGCAGCGGCCAGTATCTGGTTGCGGCAGGGCAGAAATCGCATCATATCGAAGTCTATCGTATCGATGGCGAGCAGGGGCTGCTGACGCCGCTGGCGCGCTATGCGGTAGGGCAGGGGCCGATGTGGGTGGTGATCCACGCGCTGTAAAACTTGAGCCGCATCGCAGCGCTGCGGCAATGGTGGCAAGGCTGCACAATAACACGCAGTTCAGTCAGCAGATGGTAAAAGCAAAAGAGGAATTCAGGCGGCTGGCAGCAGGCGGAGCGCACCAGCGCCCCGCTGAATACTATTAGCTGTAATGCACGGTAATCGATGCGCTGGCGAGGCGGTGGAAATGGACATTAAAGCCCACCATCGCGCCGCTGGCGTTTTCATCCACCTCGATTTTATCCACGTCCAGCGCATGTACGGTAAAAATATAGCGGTGGCTTTCGCCCTGCGGCGGGGCCGCGCCGCCGTAGCCCGCTTTACCAAAATCGGTGCGCGTCTGGATCGCCTCTTCAGGCAGCGATGCCTGGCCGGAACCCGCGCCCTGTGGCAGTACCGTGACGTCAGCAGGAATATTCGCCACCACCCAGTGCCACCAGCCGGAACCGGTCGGCGCATCAGGATCGTAGCAGGTCACGACAAAACTTTTCGTGCCTTCCGGCACCTCATCCCAGGCAAGATGCGGTGAAATGTTATCGCCCTGATAACCCATGCCATTAAAGACATGGCGTTCCGGCATCTTTTCGCCGTCGTTGAAATTGTGACTATAAACCCTCATCGCCTCTCCATTTTATTGATGCAACAGTTTCAGTAACTCTTCGGCGGTGGCGGCAGAAGAAGCGGGATTCTGGCCGGTGATCAGATGACCATCGGTTACCGTCCAGACGCCCCAGTCCTGGGTGCGTTCAAACAGGCCGCCCTGCTTCTTCAGCTCATCCTCTACCAGGAAAGGCACAATATCTGACAGTCCGACTGCCTGCTCTTCGCTGTTGGTAAAGCCGGTGACGCGTTTACCCGCTACCAGCGGTGTACCGTCTGGTTTTTTCACATGGCGCAAAACGCCAGGCGCGTGGCAAACGGTAGCGACCGGCTTACCGTTAGCGAACAGATTTTCAATCAGCGCGATACTGTGCTTATCCTCGGCCAAATCCCATAGCGGACCGTGGCCGCCGGGATAAAATACCGCGTCGTACTTGCTGCCATCAATGGTTTCCAGACGTTGCGTATTCGCCAGCGCCTGCTGAGCAGCAATATCCTGACGAAAGCGTTGGGTATCGTGGGTCTGCGCATCTGGCTCGTCGCTTTTCGGATCGAGCGGCGGCTGCCCGCCCTGCGGCGAGGCAAGTACCACGCTGATACCGGCATCCTTGAAGATATAATAAGGCGCAGCAAACTCCTCCAGCCAGAAGCCGGTTTTTTTGCCGGTATCGCCCAGCCGATCGTGGGACGTTAAGACCATTAAAATTTTCATTACTGCTCTCCCGGTTGATCCGTTGCTACCCGAATAACCAGCTTGCCGAAGTTTTTGCCTTCCAGCATGCCGATAAAGGCTTCAGGCGCGTTTTCCAGCTCATCAACCCTATGTTCACGGAATACCAGGCGATCTTCCGCTACCCACTGGCTCATCTGACGGAAAAACTCCTCAAAACGATCGCCGTAATCCTGATTGATAATAAAGCCCTGCACCCGCAGGCGCTTACGCAGAATGGCTCCCTGGAACAGCGGTAAATGATCCTGTCCCTGCGGCAGGTCGGTGCTGTTATAGTCGGCAATCAGACCGCACAGTGGGATTCGGCCTTTGCTGTTCATCAGCGGCAATACCGCGTTGAATACTTTGCCGCCGACATTTTCAAAATAGACGTCGATGCCGTCAGGGCAGTGCTGCTTCAGCTGCTGCGCCAGATCGTCGCGGCGGTGATCGACACAGTGGTCAAAGCCCAGTTTTTCCATAGCGTAGCGGCATTTTTCTTCGCCGCCGGCGATGCCGACCACGCGACAGCCTTTCAGCTTCGCGATTTGACCCACTACCGAGCCAACGGCACCGGTTGCGGCGGCCACCACCACGGTTTCGCCCGGCTGCGGATTACCAATATCCAGCAGCCCCATATAGGCGGTAAAGCCGGTCATTCCCAACAGGCTCAGCGCCCACGAAGGGTGCTTTAATACCGGGCCCTGTAATTTAAACAGCCCGCGACCATCCGACAGCGCATAGTCCTGCCAGCCGCTCTGGCTGACCACCCAGTCGCCATGCTGATAGTCGGGATGCTGCGACTGCTCAACAATCGCCACCGTACCGCCGCCCAGCACATCTCCCACGGCAAAAGGCTCAACGTAGGAAGGCGCATCGCTCATGCGACCGCGCATATAAGGGTCGAGTGAGAGATAAACCGTCCGTAACAGCAGCTCTCCCTCGCCGGGCGTGGGAACCGGCTGCGTATCAAGACGAAAGTTGGCGGAAGTCGGCGCACCATGTGGACGCGAGACCAGAATGACGCGGCGATTATGCTCTTTCTGCTGTGACATTATTCACTCCTTGGCTAATGGGGATGCTAAAAGCGTAGTTTATCCCACGGCCCCGCGCTTAACGGCGGTCGGCATTAGCCCGGCAGAAACAGTTCGGCGTGATCCAGGGCCGCCTTAATTGCTTCAGTTAGCTGGCTCAGCTGCTGCGATGTAATCACATAGGGCGGCATCAGATAGATCAGCTTGCCAAAGGGACGGATCCATACGCCGTGCTCAACGAAAAAGCGTTGTATTGCCGCCATATTCACCGGCTGACGGCTTTCAATCACGCCGATAGCACCCAGCACGCGCGCGTCCGCTACCTGCGGATGAGCCGCCAGCGGCAGCAGCGCGGTGCGTAGCTGTTGTTCAATGGTCGCTACCTGCGTTTGCCAGTCGCCTTCCTGCAGCAGCGCCAGACTGGCATCGGCCACGGCGCAGGCCAGCGGATTGCCCATAAAGGTTGGTCCGTGCATAAAGCAGCGCGCCGCACCATTGCTGATGGTGTTCGCCACTTCGCGTGTGGTCAGCGTGGCGGAAAGCGTCATGGTGCCGCCGGTCAGCGCTTTGCCCAGACAAAGAATATCAGGTGCGATACCGGCATGGTCGCAGGCGAAAAGTTTGCCGGTACGGCCAAAGCCGGTGGCGATCTCATCGGCAATCAACAGTACCTGATAGCGATCGCACAGCGCGCGGACCTGCTGCAGATAATCAGGATGGTAAAAGCGCATCCCGCCAGCGCCCTGCACAATCGGCTCAAGGATCACGGCGGCGAGGCTGCCTGCATGCTTGGCAATCTGCGCGGCAAATTCGGCAATATCCTGCTCATCCCAGCAATCATCAAAGCCACACTGCGGCGCGGGCGCAAACAGATGCGTAGGCAGATAGCCCTGCCACAGGCTGTGCATTGAATTATCGGGATCGCAAACCGACATGGCGGAGAAAGTATCGCCATGATAGCCGCGTCGCAGGGTCAAAAAGCGTTGCCGCCGCTCACCGCGCGCCTGCCAGTATTGCAGCGCCATTTTCATTGCCACTTCCACTGCCACCGAGCCGGAATCGGCCAGAAACACGCACTCCAGCGGCGCAGGCGTCATGGCGACCAGACGGCGACAGAGCGCCACGGCGGAGGGATGCGTAATACCGCCGAACATCACATGCGACATTTGCGCCATCTGTTGCTGCAGCGCCTGATTCAGACGAGGGTGGTTATAGCCGTGGATCGCCGCCCACCACGAGGACATGCCATCCACAAGTTGGCGGCCATCGGCCAGTTGCAAATGAACGCCCTGCGCGCCCACTACCGGATAACAGGGCAGCGGTTCGCTCATGGAGGTATAAGGGTGCCAGATATGGTCGCGGTCGAAGGCGAGATCGTCAGAAGTCATGATCACTTGTAAACCAAAATAAAAAGATTTAGTTTACAAGTCTACATCAGATACCATGATAAAAACGACCCTTTCTGGAGTAAGCAATGTCAATGCGCTGGACGCTGGCACAGGCTCAGGCCCTGTTTAATAAGCCTTTTCTTGAACTTATGTTTGAAGCGCAGCAGGTACACCGGCAGCACTTCGACCCGCGTCAGGTACAGGTGAGTACGCTGTTATCGATTAAAACCGGTGCCTGCCCGGAAGATTGCAAATACTGTCCGCAAAGCGCCCGTTATAAAACCGGGCTGGAATCGGAACGCCTGATGGAAGTGGAAGAGGTGCTGGCCTCGGCGCGTAAGGCGAAAGCGGCAGGCTCCTCCCGTTTCTGTATGGGCGCGGCATGGAAAAACCCCAACGATCGCGATATGCCTTACCTGGAAAAAATGGTGCAGGGCGTAAAGGCGATGGGGCTGGAAACCTGTATGACGCTGGGTACCCTTAACGATGAGCAGGCACAGCGGCTGGGCGCAGCGGGACTCGATTTTTACAACCATAACCTTGATACCTCGCCGGAGTTTTACGGCAATATCATCACTACCCGCACCTATCAGGAGCGACTGGATACGCTGGAAAAAGTGCGCGAGGCGGGGATCAAAGTCTGCTCCGGTGGCATCGTTGGCCTGGGGGAAGAGGTAAAGGATCGCGCCGCGCTGCTGGTACAGCTGGCGAACCTGCCGACGCCGCCGGAAAGCGTGCCGATCAATATGCTGGTTAAGGTCAAAGGCACGCCGCTGGCGGATAACGAGGATGTCGATCCTTTTGATTTTATCCGTACCATCGCCGTGGCGCGCATCATGATGCCGCGTTCGCACGTGCGTCTCTCCGCCGGACGCGAGCAGATGAGTGAGCAGACCCAGGCAATGTGCTTTATGGCGGGCGCGAACTCTATTTTCTACGGTTGCAAACTGCTCACCACGCCTAACCCGGAAGAGGATAAGGATCTGCTGCTGTTCCGTAAGCTGGGCCTTAATCCTGAGCACACCCACACTCACGCCGGGGATAACGAACAGCAACAGGCGCTGGCGCAGCAGCTGGTTAACGCCGATACCCCACAGTATTACAACGCGGCCCGGTAATGAGCTGGCAACATCGGATTGCAGCAGCGCTGACCGAGCGTCAACAGCAGCAGCGCTTTCGTCAGCGCAGTCTGCTGGAACAGAGCCGCGCGGGCTGGCTGCTGCATAACGGAAAACGCTACCGCAACTTCGCCAGCAATGATTATCTCGGGCTGAGCCATGATGCGCGTCTGGTGCAGGCCTGGCAGCAGGGCGCTGAACGCTACGGCGTGGGTGCCGGGGCGTCGGGCCATGTCACCGGCTATGCGTTGCCGCACGCTCAGCTGGAAGCGGAGCTGGCTGACTGGCTTGGCTATCCCTGTGCGCTGCTGTTTAATTCCGGCTATGCCGCCAATCAGGCTGCGATCGGCGCGCTGGCAAAGGCGGGCGACCGTATCCTGGCGGATAAACTGTCACACGCCTCGCTGCTGGAAGCGGCCAGCCTTAGTCCGGCCACGCTGCGGCGTTTTGCCCATAATCAGCCAGAGAGCCTGCAACGTCTGTTAACCCCGCAAGAGGCGGGCGAAACGCTGGTGGTCACCGAAGGCGTATTCAGCATGGATGGCGACAGCGCGCCGCTGGGCGCGCTGCATCAGCTTACTCAGCAGGCAGGCGGCTGGCTGCTGGTGGATGATGCACATGGTATCGGCGTACAGGGCGAACAGGGACGCGGCAGCTGCTGGCAGCAGGGCGTCAGGCCAGAACTGCTGATCGTGACCTTTGGCAAAGCGTTTGGCATCAGCGGCGCGGCGTTGCTGTGCGATAACGACACCGCTAATTATCTGCTGCAGTTTGCCCGCCATCTGATCTACAGCACGGCAATGCCGCCAGCGCAGGCCGAAGCGCTGCGTGCGGCATTGCACGCTGTCCAGCAGGGCGACGATCTGCGTCAACAACTGGCGGCGAACATTGCCCGCTTTCGTCACGGCGCCGCGCAACTCTCCTTGATGCTGCTGCCTTCCTCCACCGCTATCCAGCCGCTGCTGGTGGGTGAGGATAGCCAGGCGATGACGCTCGCCAGCCGTCTGCGTCAGCGCGGCTGCTGGGTTACAGCGATTCGCCCCCCCACGGTGCCGCCGGGCACGGCACGCCTGCGTCTTACCTTAACCGCAAGTCACACGGCGGACGATATCGATCGGCTACTGGAGGCGCTGTATGACGCACAAAGTGAATAAGCAGGCGGTGGCGCAGGCATTTGGCCGCGCGGCAGGCGGTTACGACCGCTTTGCCGAACTGCAGCGCTACAGCGGAGAACGCCTTATGGCGTTGCAGCCTGCGTTATCCGGCGGAACCGTGCTGGATGCGGGTTGCGGCACCGGCTGGTTCAGCCGACGCTGGCGCGAGCAGGGTCATCAGGTCGTTGCCCTCGATCTTTCGCCAGGCATGCTGGCACAGGCGCGGCGCGATGAGACCGCGCATCACTATCTGCTGGGTGATATTGAGGCGCTGCCGCTGCATGCGCGTTGCGTGGATATCTGCTGGAGTAATCTGGCGATGCAGTGGTGCGACGATCTGGCGCAGGGGCTGCGCGAGCTGTGTCGGGTAACGCGCCCTGGCGGACGGGTGCTGTTTTCTACTCTGGCGGAGGATTCGCTGTATGAGATGCGCAGCGCCTGGCAGGCACTGGATGACTATCAACATGTGAATACCTTTCTTTCCGTGGCGGCGATCCAGCGTGCTGGCGACGACCTGGGGCTGCGGCTGAGCAGCGAAACGGTTGAGCAGCGCTTTCCCGATGTGCGCAGCGCGCTGCAATCGCTAAAAGGCATCGGTGCCACTCATATTCATCAGGGGCGTGCCAGCGGGCTATTAACGCGCCAGCGCCTGCAGCAGCTGGCACAGCACTGGCCGCAGGATGAACGCGGCTATCGCCTCTCTTATCAACTGGTAACCGGAGTAATTGATTGTGAGTAACTGCTGGTTCCTGACCGGAACCGATACCGAAGTAGGCAAAACCGTTGCCAGCAGCGCGCTGCTGCAGGCCGCTAACCGCGCGGGCTTTCTTACCGCAGGCTATAAGCCGGTGGCCTCCGGCAGTGAAATGACGCCGGAGGGCATCCGCAACGGCGATGCGCTGGCGCTGCAGCGTAACAGCAGCGTGCCGCTGAGCTATGAAGAGGTGAATCCGCTGGTGTTTATGGAGCCGACATCGCCGCATATTGTCAGCGCCGATACCGGTCAGCCGATTGAATTTGCGCGGCTTTCCGCCGGGCTGCAGACGCTACGGGAAAAAGCTGAATGGGTGCTGGTCGAGGGCGCGGGCGGCTGGTATACGCCGTTGTCGGAGCAGCAGACATATGCTGACTGGGTGCGCGAGGAGCAGCTGCCGGTGATCCTGGTGGTGGGCATTAAACTGGGCTGTATCAACCATGCGATGCTCAGCGCTGAAGCGATCCTCAATGCAGGGCTGCCGCTGGCGGGCTGGATCGCCAACGATATTCAACCGCCGGGCCGACGTCATCAGGAATATATGGCGACCCTGCAACAGCGCCTGCCTGCGCCGATGCTGGGCGAAATCCCCTGGCTGGAACAGGTTGATAACGCCGCGCTGGGCGACTATGTTCGTCTGCCCGTCTGACGCGCGTTTAGCTCACCGCCAGCCATTTATCCACTACCTTTTCATCCAGTTCCGCAACGTGGCCCTGCGCCACGTTGCGTCCACGATGCAGCAGCAAAAAATAGTCCGCTACGCGACGAATAACCGAAACCCGCTGTTCCAGCAGCAGGATCGTCAGGCCGAACTCATGATTCAGTCGATGCAGCAAATTACCGGTTTCCTCCTCCAGCCACGGCGACATGCCTTCGGTTGGTTCATCTAAAATCAGCAGTTGCGGCTGCAGTGCCAGCGCGCGGGCCAGCGCCAGATTCTGCTGCTGCTCCAGGGTCAGATCGCCGCTGCGCTGATGGCGCAGCTGCCACAGCGTGGGAAACAGTTCATAAACCAGCGGCGGAATGGCACTGTGGCGATCCTGCTGACCAGCCAGCAAGGCGATCAGCAGATTCTCCTCCACGCTGAGCTGGGAAAAAATCTGCCGTCCCTGCGGCACATAGCCGATCCCCAGCCGCGCGCGCGTTGCCGCTGGCTGCATCAGTAAATTTTCCGGCGGCGATCCAGCCTGCTGCCATATCATGCTGCCGCTGTTAATCGGCAGGTGGCCCATAATACAGTTTACCAGGGTGGTTTTTCCCATGCCGGGCTGCGCGATGATGCCGGTACAGGTGCCGGGCGGCAGGTCCAGATCCACATCCCACAGGATATGGTTTTTACCGTAAAACTGATTCACCGAACGTAAACGCAGCATCTGATATTCTCCTTCCGTACAGTTCAAATCATTCCGCCGCCTGCCTCAGGTCAGGCAGGTAACAGATGTCGGCGAGGTGATATCACCGCCTTATCCCCTGGAGGCTCAAGGGCCAATCCAGATGGGAGGTTCATGCTTTCTTGCAATCCACAGGCCAAATCATCGAAAACGGGCAGAAGACGGGCTGTTATGGCATGCACAGCAGACGTTGAATGGTCAGAAATACTTAATAATTTAATCGTGTAATAAATGGGCTGCACGCTGACGGTGCCAATGAGACCACGCTTATGGTGCAGAAGAACCACCATAAGGCAGAAAAATTTATTAATAACGGCTTGACGTTTAGGGTAGAAAAATCGCGGTAACGCCGAATAGCAGGCGTTAAACCAGAAAATTCAGGGGCAGGTCAGGCTGAAAAACGCGAAAAAAAAATATTTCATCCGTGTTACAGCCTGGGGCGTAATTTTATCCATCCCCGATGTTGCGGGGCCTGTAAACAGTTATCCACTATTCCTGTGGATAACCATGTGCATTACCGAGTGAAAACAACGTGCAAGCCAGAGCGGGCGCGGCTTTTTCCTGAACTGGCGCGAAACTGGGCTTTATTTATATTTTATTAAATTTCAACATGTTAGTTAAAATCAAGCCTGCTATTGCGTACGCTTTTTTCCGCTATGGCTTTTGCGCTGCGCCTATTGACAAATGTTAAATGCTGCCCGCTGTTGGGGATAACCTTGCGTCTCTTAATATTATCCCCATGTAATGATAAGTCTTTAAATTGTCGCTTTGCCTTTTTCATGGGTATCGGGCAAAATAACTGATTATTTATCCAGTGTCACGCGCTGGAAAAATCATCGAAGCGGAGTAAAATTATCCTCCTGTCCGTGCAATTCTTCAGCAGAGATCATTCCTAATGAGTAAAGCCTTTAAACTTAACTCCGCCTTTCAGCCCTCCGGCGACCAGCCAGAGGCGATACGTCGTCTGAAAGAGGGGCTTGAGGACGGTCTGGCACACCAGACGCTGCTGGGGGTGACCGGCTCCGGGAAAACCTTCACCGTTGCCAACGTGATTGCCGATCTTAACCGGCCAACGATGGTGTTAGCGCCCAACAAAACGCTGGCGGCGCAGCTGTATGGCGAGATGAAAGAATTCTTTCCCGATAATGCCGTCGAGTATTTTGTTTCCTACTACGACTACTATCAGCCTGAAGCCTACGTGCCCAGCTCCGACACCTTTATTGAAAAAGACGCCTCGGTGAACGAACATATCGAGCAGATGCGTCTTTCCGCCACCAAAGCGCTGCTGGAGCGGCGCGATGTGATCGTGGTGGCATCGGTTTCGGCTATTTATGGCCTTGGCGATCCCGATCTGTATCTGAAAATGATGCTGCACCTGTCGCGCGGTATGCTTATCGACCAGCGCAGTATTTTGCGTCGCCTGGCTGAGCTGCAGTACAGCCGTAACGATCAGGCGTTTCAGCGTGGTACTTTCCGCGTACGCGGCGAAGTGATCGATATTTTCCCGGCGGAATCGGACGATCTGGCGCTGCGCGTGGAGCTGTTCGATGAAGAGGTAGAGCGGCTGTCGCTGTTCGATCCGCTGACCGGACAGATAGATTCCGTGGTGCCGCGCTTTACCATCTATCCGAAAACGCACTACGTTACGCCGCGCGAACGTATTTTGCAGGCGATGGAAGAGATCAAACTTGAACTGGCCGACCGGCGTAAAACGCTGCTGGCGAACAACAAGCTGCTGGAAGAGCAGCGCCTGACGCAGCGTACTCAGTTCGATCTGGAGATGATGAATGAGCTGGGCTACTGCTCCGGCATCGAAAACTATTCACGTTATCTCTCCGGGCGCGGGCCGGGCGAGCCGCCGCCGACGCTGTTTGACTATTTGCCTGCGGATGGGCTGCTGGTGGTGGATGAGTCCCACGTTACTATTCCGCAAATCGGCGGCATGTACCGTGGCGACCGGGCGCGCAAAGAGACGCTGGTGGAGTATGGTTTCCGTCTGCCGTCGGCGTTGGATAACCGCCCGATGAAGTTTGAAGAGTTTGAGGCGCTGGCGCCGCAGACCATCTATGTTTCGGCGACGCCGGGCAACTACGAGCTGGAAAAATCCGCTGGCGAAGTGATCGATCAGGTGGTGCGTCCTACCGGTCTGCTCGACCCGATTATTGAAGTGCGCCCGGTCGCCACTCAGGTGGACGATCTGCTGTCGGAAATCCGCAAACGCGTTGAGATCAACGAGCGCGTGCTGGTGACCACGCTGACCAAGCGCATGGCGGAGGATTTGACCGAATATCTGGAAGAGCACGGCGAGAAGGTGCGCTATCTGCACTCAGATATTGATACCGTTGAGCGTATGGAAATTATCCGCGATCTGCGTCTGGGCGTATTCAACGTGCTGGTGGGCATCAACCTGTTGCGTGAAGGGCTGGATATGCCGGAAGTGTCGCTGGTGGCGATTCTGGATGCCGATAAAGAGGGCTTCCTGCGTTCTGAACGCTCGCTGATTCAGACCATCGGACGTGCGGCACGTAACGTTAACGGCAAGGCGATCCTTTACGGCGATCGGATTACGCCTTCGATGGCGAAAGCGATCGGCGAAACCGAGCGTCGCCGCGAGAAACAGATCGAGTACAACACTGAGCACGGTATTGTGCCGCAGGGCCTGAACAAGAAAATTACCGATATTCTTGAACTGGGCAAAAGCGCGACCAAAGGGAAAACACGCGGCAAGAGCAGCAATCGTGGCGCTGCTGAGACCGAAGCCAGTTATCTGGCGCTTACGCCGCAGGCACTGCAGAAAAAGATCCACCAGCTGGAAACGCAGATGCAGCAGCATGCGCAAAACCTGGAGTTCGAAGAAGCCGCCAACGTGCGCGATCAGTTACATCAGCTACGCGAGCTGTTTATCGCTGCTTCGTAAATAATGCGTCCTGAAAAAGCCGCCGCCTGAACCGCTGCGGCTTTTTTTATGGCCGTGTCAGAAGCCACCGCCCGGAGACGGCTTCGCTGCGGGCGGCGCGCCTTAGCCGAGCGCCTGAAGCGCCTGCTCCAGCGCCAGACGCAGCAGCTGGCGATCGTGACGGTAGGGGATATCCGCCGCTTCCAGTGGCTGTTGCACAATCAGCCGATCCTGAACGCCCTGTACATCCACTCGTGGGCCGACCACCACCGCGTCAATCACCTTTTTACCAATATACTTTTCCATGATCGCCAGCTTATCTTCCAGCCTGAGGCTGGCTGCGGCGGGGCTAAGTTCCCGGCCCAGATTAGCAATAAAAATCAGCGGAGCGGGCGTGCGGCGCAGCGCCTGCGCCATTTCATCCATCAGCAACAGCGGCATCAGGCTGGTAAAAAAGCTGCCGGGTCCGATCAAAATCAGATCGGCTTCGGCAATCGCCTCTATCGCCTCGCGCGTTGGCGCCACGTTGGGATGCAGCATTAAATCCTGCGGTACCCGCGCCAGCGTATCGATTGCCGTTTCGCCGTAAACCATATGACCTTCGCAGTCGGTTGCCATTAAATCCACCGGCTGCTCCGACATAGGGATCAGCATGGCATCCACCTTCAGCATATCGCGTATCAGATTAATCGCCTCCAGCGGGCGTACGCTGAGATGATCGAGCGCTTTCAGCATCAGGTTGCCAAGGTTATGTCCCGACAGCTCGCCATTGCCGGTAAAGCGGTACTCAAACATTGCCGACGCCACGCCCGGCTCGGTAATCAGCTGGTTCAGGCAGTTACGCGTATCGCCCCAGGCTATGCCGCCCTCCGATTGTCGGATACGACCGGTAGAGCCACCGTTATCGGTGGTGGTTACGATGCCGGTCAGACGTGAGCCCAGCGAAGCAAGGGCCGACATCACGCGCCCCAGTCCATGTCCGCCGCCCAGGGCCACCACCCGATCCAGATCCGTAAGGGTACGATTACGCATAATTCTCCTGACAATAAGTGACGGTAATCTTAACCGTCGAATTGCCACAGGATAATCGTTTCTCTGGGCGTTTAATACTCTCTGGCCGTAGCAGTACGGCTGTGATTTGCCAAACAACGCGCAAAAATGCGCTATCACAATCATCGTTCGGGCTTCGCTTGTGACTAATTAAAATCATCATGCAGCAAACTGTCGCTATCATGCAGATAAATGCACCGAAGTAGCGATATGCATCTAATTATATAGCGAAATTCACCGTGGCATACCCGGACAAATGGCGTTACTATTTGCAGATTCCTGTTTAACAGGCAAAACCACACTCAAGCCTTTGCGCCTACGTCGACAGATAGGGGGCACTGGCCGCAGCCGCGAGCTGCCAGGGTGCAGAAAGAAATGACTGCATCTCCCATTTGGAAAGGTGTTCTGGTGACCCAATTTATTGATTCCTATGCCCGCAAGTTCTATTACTTGCGTTTGTCGATCACGGATGTGTGCAACTTTCGCTGCACCTACTGCCTGCCCGATGGCTATAAGCCGCAGGGCGCGACAAACAAAAGTTTCCTTTCGCTTGATGAGATCCGGCGCGTTACGCGCGCATTTGCCGATGCCGGTACGGAAAAGGTCCGTCTGACCGGCGGCGAACCGAGCCTGCGCCGCGACTTTGTCGACATCATCGCTGCCGTGCGTGAAAACCGGGGGATCCGTCAGCTGGCGGTCACGACCAACGGCTACCGTATGGCGCGCGATGTCGCACGCTGGCGCGATGCAGGCCTGACCTCCATTAACGTTAGCGTCGATAGTCTTGATGCGCGTCAATTCCACGCCATTACCGGTCAGGATAAATTTCACCAGGTCATGCGCGGTATTGACGCAGCCCTGGAGGCCGGTTTCAGCAAAGTGAAAGTCAATAGCGTGCTGATGCGCGATGTTAACCATCACAGCCTGCAAACCTTCCTCGACTGGATTCGCCACCGCCCCATTCAGCTACGCTTTATTGAGCTGATGGAAACCGGGGAGGGCAGCGATCTGTTTCGACGTCACCATATTTCCGGCGAAGTGATCCGCGATCAGCTGATTATGCAGGGCTGGCAGCGCCAGATTCGGGCGCGCAGCGACGGTCCGGCGCAGGTGTTTAGCCATCCTGACTATCAGGGCGAAATCGGCCTGATCATGCCTTATGAACGCGATTTTTGCGCCAGCTGCAATCGCCTGCGGGTATCGGCCACCGGCAATCTGCATCTCTGTTTGTTTGGTGATGGCGGCGTGCCGCTACGCGATCTTCTGGTTTCTGATGCGCAGCAGCCTGAGCTACAGGCGCGCATCGCCGAAAGCCTGGGGCATAAAAAGCAGACGCACTTCCTGCATCAGGGCAACACCGGCATTACGCAGAATCTTTCATTTATCGGCGGTTAAACGCGGAGTAAAGCATGGGCAAAGCCACAATGGAGTTTCAGGCGCTACAGGTTGCGGTACTGACCGTTTCCGATCGCCGCGACGCCTCAGATGATACCTCAGGCGACTATTTACGCGAGGCGGTGACCGAAGCGGGTCATCAGGTGCTCGATCACGCGATTGTTGCAGACAATCTCTACCGCATCCGTGCGGTGGTCTCCAGCTGGATTGCCAGCGATGATATTCAGGTGATCCTGATCAACGGCGGCACCGGCTTTAACAGCAAAAACAGTACGCCGGAAGCGCTGCTGCCGCTGTTTGACCGGGAAATTGAAGGCTTCGGCGAAGTGTTTCGCATGCTGTCATGGGAGGAGATTGGCTCTTCAACTCTGCAGTCACGTGCGGTGGCCGGTCTGGCTAACCAGACGCTGATTTTCGCGATGCCAGGCTCGACCTCTGCCTGCCAGACCGCCTGGGAACGTATTATCTGTGAGCAGCTCGACGCCCGCACGCGCCCCTGCCAGTTTGTATCACATCTGAAAAAATCATAACTATGTCGCAATTAACCCACATTAATGCCGCAGGCGAAGCGCATATGGTTGACGTTTCTGCCAAAGCGGAAACGCTGCGTGAAGCGCGCGCGGAAGCCTGCGTCGTGATGGCGCCCGCCACGCTGCAAATGATCATTGAGGGACGTCATCATAAAGGCGACGTCTTTGCCACCGCCCGTATCGCCGGTATTCAGGCAGCAAAACGCACCTGGGAGCTGATCCCGCTCTGTCATCCGCTGATGCTGAGCAAAGTTGAAGTGGAACTCACCGCCGAGCCGGAAAAAAATCGGGTGCGGATTGAGTCGGTTTGTCGGCTAACCGGCAAAACTGGCGTAGAGATGGAGGCGTTAACCGCCGCGTCCGTAGCTGCGTTGACCATTTACGATATGTGTAAAGCAGTACAGAAAGATATGGTTATTGAGTCAGTGCGCCTGCTGCAGAAAAGCGGCGGCAAATCAGGGGATTTTCAGGCGGTGGATAATGATTAACGTGCTGTTTTTCGCGCAGGTACGCGAACTGGTGGCGACCTCTTCTTTATCGCTGCCGGCGGAATATGCCACGGTAGAAGAGCTACGCGCGGCGCTGGCCGCCCGTGGCGATCGTTGGGATCTGGCGCTGAGCGCGGGCAAACTGCTGGCCTCGGTAAACCAGACGCTGGTATCGCTACAGCATCCGTTACAGGATGGCGACGAGGTCGCTTTCTTTCCGCCGGTCACCGGAGGTTAATATGACGACCCGTATTCGTGTGGGGCAGGCGCCATTCAATATGGCCGAAGAGTATCAGTGGCTCTCCGCCTGCGACCAGGATGGCGCGGTGGTGACCTTTACCGGCAAAGTGCGCAATCACAATCTGGGGGAGCACGTTTCCGCTCTGACGCTGGAGCATTATCCCGGCATGACGGAAAAAGCGCTGGCAGAGATTGTGGAACAGGCGCGCGCGCGCTGGCCGCTGGAACGGGTGAGCGTGATCCATCGCATCGGCGAGCTGTTTCCCGGCGATGAGATTGTTTTTGTCGGCGTTAGCGCGGCGCATCGCGGTGCGGCCTTCGCTTCCGCCGAATTTATCATGGACTATCTGAAAACCCGCGCGCCGTTCTGGAAACGGGAAGCGACGCCCGAAGGCGATCGCTGGGTTGAGGCGCGCCACAGCGACCAGCAGGCGGCCGGACGCTGGGATCAGTGAGGGGTTTTGTGGCGCTTCGTCTGTTCTGAGGTGCCAAATTCCGTACTGCCGTGGGCATGCTCACCGCCGCCCTTGACGCGCTGGAGCTGGATCACCTCACCATCCTGCCAGGCGTTAGCGCCTTTGACTACCGGATGCGCGATGATATCAGCACGCTGCTGGCGCATCTTACGTGTATCAATTCCCATTCGTTCGTCGCGATCTTTCAGCAGGCGCTGATCGAGCTGACCGTCGGCGGTGAAGCCCATCATCAGCGCTGGAATACCAAACGGCAGCGTTTTATCGCGGTCGGTATGCCAGGTGTGCCAGGTTTTACCATAGGTGTTAACCAGTTTGGTCATCAGCGCTTTATCTGCCGTGTCCGGCAGTCCCGGTGCCACCAGCGTGCCCGATTTCACCTCATAGCTGTGGCTGTGCCAGAGCTTTTTCTCTTCCGGCGGCAGCGTTTTGTACAGCCGCTCGCTGATAATATATTCCACGCCCATTAAACGGGCATCGCGTGTGTTGCCGTCATAAATCAGCGCCTGCATTACATCATCATTCAGGATAGTGACGTAGTGGTGCGCTTCCATCTGACCATCTTTGTCGCCGTTGTAAAAATGAAAGCCGTCGAGATAGGCGTTAATGGCGTCAATCGGCGGGCGTGACTGCATTGCGGCGGCGCCGGTATCCAGCAGCTTCATTTTTGTTGAAGTCGGCGCGCCGGGAGTGTTCACCTGCGCCGGGGTATTATTGCCGCCGCAGCCAGCCAGCATCAGCGCTGCGACCACCGGTAACCATGAGGTTTTCATTGATAACTCCTGTAATAACAATTAACAAAACTTAACGTTAGCGTAAAACTGAGAAATGGGAAGGCGAGGGGGCTATGAATGAAAGCGGTGCTGGCATTTCGCTGCGGCAGTGGTTAAGGTGCGCTTATTTTCAAAAACGATAAGGACAGGTATGTCATCTCAGTTACTTCGCCTTATGCCGCTGGTTGCGCTGCTGGCGCTGGCGGGCTGTACCAGCAAACAGAAAGAGACGCCGCAGCAAACGCCGCAGCAGATGCAGGCGCGCATTACCGCGTTAATGCCGGGGCATGTGCGGCAAAAAGCGGACTGGTCCAGTGATATGGCCACTGCTTTTCGTACCCAGCAGATCGAGGCCAGCGACAGCAATATTTGCGCCGTGATTGCCGTAGCCGATCAGGAAACCAATTTTAACGCCGATTCACCGGTGCCCGGCCTGCCAAAAATTGCCTGGGGCGAGATCAACAAACGGGCGGCACGGCTGCATATTCCCGCCTTTCTGGTCCGTACCGCGCTGCTGATTAAATCGCCCAACGGGCGTAGCTATGCCGATCGGCTGGACAGCGTGCGTACAGAAAAAGAGCTGAGCGCCATTTTTGATGACTTTATTAATATGGTACCGATGGGGCAGACGCTGTTTGGCAACCTGAACCCAATTCATACCGGCGGCCCGATGCAGGTAAGTATCGCCTTTGCTGAGGCGAATGCGCGAGGCTATCCGTGGCCGGTGGAAACCTCCATCCGGCAGGAAGTCTTTACTGGTCATGGCGGCATCTGGTTTGGCGTTAAACACCTGCTGGGCTATCCAGCTAATTACAGCACGCCGCTGTACCGTTTCGCCGACTTTAACGCAGGCTGGTACGCCAGCCGCAATGCAGCATTTCAGGCAGCGGTGGCGCGCACTACCGGCATGAAGCTGGCGCTGGACGGCGATCTGATTATCTATGGCTCCGATAAGGCGGGTGCAACAGAACTGGCGGTACGCACGCTGGCGGGGCAAATCGATATGAGCCCTCGGGCGATCCGTCGCGATTTAGAAAAGGGCGATAAGCTGGAGTTTGAAAAAAGCGAACTGTGGAAGCAGGTCTTCGCGCTGGCCGATAAACAGGCCGGGCGCCGAATGCCGCGTGAAATGCTGCCCGGCATCCGTCTGGAAAGCCCGAAAATCACCCGCAACCTCACTACCGCCTGGTTTGCCCAGCGGGTCAACAGCCGCTATCAGCAATGCATGGCGCGGCGTTAAAAAAATGCCCGTGACGTTAATCCATCACGGGCGGGCCGTTTTGTTATAAGGGATTATGCTCTGGCTTAGCGCTGCTGCTCCAGCTGGAAGGTGGAAACCGTATCGGCCAGCTGGCGCGCCTGATCTTCCAGCGAGGCGGCGGCAGCCGACATTTGCTGCACCAGCGCGGCGTTTTGCTGCGTAACGCCATCCATCTCATTGACCGCCACGCTGACCTGACTGATGCCCTGCGACTGCTCATCGGAAGCATTAACGATTTCGTCGATAATCGACTGCACCGCCGCCACGGACTCGGTCATGGTTTTCATGGTTTTGCCGGTCTCATTCACCAGCGAGACGCCGGTGCTGACCCGTGACGAGGACTCGTCGATCAGCGCGGTGATCTCTTTTACCGCATTGGCGGAACGCTGCGCCAGATTACGCACTTCAGAAGCCACTACTGCAAAGCCGCGTCCCTGTTCACCGGCGCGCGCCGCCTCTACTGCTGCGTTCAACGCCAGAATATTGGTCTGAAAAGCGATGCTGCTGATCAGGCTGGTGATATCACCAATTTTGCGCGAGCTTTCGTCAATCTGCGCCATGAT
The DNA here is from genome assembly GCF_050113775.1 of Pantoea sp. FN0302. NCBI lineage: Bacteria > Pseudomonadati > Pseudomonadota > Gammaproteobacteria > Enterobacterales > Erwiniaceae > Pantoea > Pantoea sp. FN0302. Next base: position 1,872,361 of record NZ_JBNJSM010000001.1, on the reverse strand, counting down.
CTCTACCACCTGCTGTACCAGCGCCTCGCCGCGTCCGGCTATTGCCGTGGCGTTGTCGGTCAGCTCCGTGGCCTGGTGCGCGTTATCGGCATTCAGCTTCACCGTGGCGGTTAGCTCCTCCATGCTGGCTGCCGTCTCCTGTAGCGCGGAAGCCTGCTGCTCAGTGCGTGCAGAGAGATCGAGGTTGCCGCTGGCGATTTCGCTTGCGCCGCTGCGTACCGAGGCACTGGCGGTCATGATCTCGCTCACCATGCTACGCAGCTGCTGTTGCATGGTTTGCATGGCGTAAAAAATACTTTGCTGATCTTTCGCCTGCACATTGATGGTGCGGCTTAAATCGCCTTGTGCAACCGCCAGAGCAAGGCTTGCTGCTTCGGCCGGTTCGCCGCCAACGGGACGTGCGATTTTACGACTGAAGATCAGGCCCAGCACGCCGCAGACCACCATAATGCTGACCAGCATCAACACCAGTGCCCAGATAAGCTGACGGTTAGCGGCGGCCATGACATCACTGACTGGTGCGACAATCGCCAGCTGCCATGGCGTTTCGCTGTTGCCGATATGGATTGGTTGCCAGCTAATAAATGTGGCTTGCTTCAGGAACGGATCCTGATATTCATGCACCGTGAGGTTTTCACCTTTTTCTCCCTGCCAGGCTTTGCCTGCCAGCGATGGATCGGGGCTGGCGATAACTTTACCCTGATGCGACAGCAGCATCGCATAACCCTTGCCCTGCCACGGCTTGATGGCGCCAATCACTTTTTGCAGTGTCTCCAGCGAGAAGTCAGCGGTGACCACGCCTTTGAACTGACCATCCTTGATGATCGGCGCGGCAACCGAAGTCAGCATCACCTCTACGCCGTTATAGGGATAATGATAAGGTTCGAGGATCACATCTTTCATGCGCTGACGCGGCAGCAGGTAATAGTCACCAATACCCGGCTTCTCATAGTCTACCAGGTTATGGAGCGCGAGCTGACCCTCACTGTTGCGATCGGTATAGCGTGCATAGCGACCGGTAGCATCCTGGTCCGGCTGGCCTGCAAATTCCGCATCTCTGCCGTCAAACGCGTTGGGTTCAAAGGCCAGTGCGACTGAAAGGTAATCCTGATGCGAACCCAGCGTAGCGGTCAGCATACGATCCAGCGCCCGGCGCTCCGGCACGCCCGCCTCTTTTAAGCTCCAGCTGTCATTACCCAATGCACGCGCAGTGTGTAATGCCTCGTCGAGCTTGTTTTGCACCTGTTGCGCGTTGGCCCTGGCGATTTGCTGCAGGTAATCCTGCGCCAGCTGGCGCTGCTGATCGCGTGACTGGCTACTGAGTAAGCCGATAGTGAGAATAAACCCGAGGGAGATGGTAATGACGCCGGTTAGCAGCATCAGGGTCTGGGTGCGCATTTTGCGCCGACTGGCAGATAAAGTGGTCATGTCATTCCCCGGAAAAGTAAAAAATTAAAATAACCTCCTGTCAGTGAGTGTCCTTCTGTACAGCTTATCGGCAATAAATTAATAAAGTTGAGTGATGATTACATATACTTACTTTATCCGTTGCGTTTATTAGCGAGATATGCATAGTTCGTCAAATCTATGCCACACTTGAGAGACCTGTTACTTCACATAATTAGGGGGATCAATGAATCGATTTCCACACTCGCAAGAGACTATCGTGCAGCGCGCCGGTACCGGCCTGCAAACTTACATGGCGCAGGTTTATGGCTGGATGACTTGTGGTCTGCTGCTGACTGCCTTTATTTCCTGGTATGCGGCGAATACGCCTGCGGTAATGGAGCTGGTATTCGCCAACCGTATTACGTTTTTTGGGCTGATCATTGCGCAACTGGCGGTGGTATTTGTGCTTTCAGGCATGGTGCATAAGCTTAGTGGTGCGGTGGCCACTGCGCTGTTTATGCTCTATTCAGCAATGACCGGTTTAACCTTAGCCAGTATTTTTCTGGTGTATACCTATTCATCTATCGCCAGCACCTTCTTTGTCACCGCCGGGATGTTCGGTGCCATGAGCTTTTGGGGCTACACCACCAAACGCGATCTCAGCAAAATGGGCAGCATTTTATTTATGGCGTTGATTGGCCTGCTACTGGCTTCGCTGGTTAACTTCTGGCTGAAAAGCCCGGCGCTGATGTGGGCGATTACCTATATTGGCGTGTTGGTGTTTGTCGGCCTGACGGCCTATGACACGCAAAAGCTAAAGGCAATAGGAGAAAATATTGATACGCGTGATAAAGAGAACCTGCGCCGCTATTCAATTATGGGCGCGTTAACGCTCTATCTGGACTTTATCAACCTGTTCCTGATGCTGCTGCGCATCTTTGGCAACCGTCGCTAGAGGTATGCTGCGCATCTTTCACAATCGCCGCCAGGGCATATTGCGCATCTGCGGCAACCGTCGGCAGAGCAGCACCAGACCTGTATTCAGGCCAGTGCCCCTTGTAGAGTAAGTAACCCCGCTGCGGGTGAACAAAGCACCGGAAGATCCGTTTTTCGGTGCTTTATTTTTTGGTGAAAAAACAGAGCTGCAAGAGGCACCTCCATGCCAGCTATTATTTCGCTAAAATGTGAAGAGAGTCATAAGGCCAGGTCAAGCAGAGACAATTTTCAGTGGCCGATAAATATTCCCTCCCTGAGTGATGCCGTATACTCCTCTCAGGCAATGAAATGCTTATTTATTGTTTAACGCTTGTTCCGTTAGATAAACAGGCAAAGAAGGCGCTTCTTCGAATCAGTAATTTATTCGGGATATAAGGATTTTGTTATGGGAAAGAAAACGATTTACTTGTTTTGTTCCGCTGGAATGTCTACTTCATTGCTTGTTTCTAAAATGAAAGCGCAGGCGCTGAAATATGAGGTCCCGGTAATCATTGAAGCATTTCCGGAGTCTCTGGCGGCTGAAAAAGCTCCCGAGGCGGATCTTATTCTGTTGGGACCGCAAATAGCCTGGATGCTGAAGGATATTCAAAAATTCGTGCCAGAGAAACCGGTTGAGGTTATTGACTCAGCGTTATATGGCAAAATAGATGGATTAGGCGTATTAAAATCGGCCGTCGCCGCAATAAAAAAAGCAGCCGGAAATTAAAGCAGGTTTATTTTTCGTCAAAGAGACTCTTTTCACGCCTGGCCGCCAGACTGGCGGCATAAAAGGAAAATAAAATGAGTAAACTCATTGATTCACTTGAAAGGGTGCTGCTTCCCTGCGCCATAAAACTGGGGAAGCAGCCGCACGTTAACGCCATTAAAAACGGATTTATTAAACTGATGCCGCTGACCCTGGTCGGGGCGATGTTTGTCCTTATTAATAACGTATTTCTGAGCTTTGGCGCAGGCTCATTTTTTTATTCCCTGGGAATTCGCCTGGATCCGGCAACCATTGAAACGCTAAATGGATTAAAAAGCATCGGCGGCAACGTTTATAACGGCACGCTGGGAATTATGTCGTTAATGGCGCCTTTTTTTATCGGCGGCGCGCTGGCGGAAGAGCGTAAAGTTGATATGCTGGCGGCAGGCGTGCTGGCCGTAGCCGCCTTTATGACCGTCACACCCTATAACGCAGGGGACGCCTATGCCGTTGGGGCAAACTGGCTGGGCGGCGCTAATATTATTTCCGGCATTGTCATTGGTTTGATTACGGCTGAAATGTTTGCCTTTATTATCCGGCGCAACTGGGTGATTACGCTACCGGAAAGCGTACCTGAATCCGTATCCCGTTCATTCTCGGCGTTGATTCCCGGTTTTATTATCCTCTCTGTTTTCGGCATTGTTTCGTGGGTGCTGGCACTATCCGGCAGCAATTTCCATCAAATTATTATCGACTCCATCTCTACGCCATTGGCCTCAATGGGCGCGGTGGTTGGCTGGACCTACGTTATCTTCACCTCGCTGCTGTGGTTCTTTGGCGTGCATGGCTCGCTGGCGCTGGCGGCGCTGGACAGCGGTATTATGACCCCGTGGGCGCTGGAGAATGTCGCCATCTACACCCAATATGGTTCGGTCGAGGCGGCGCTGGCTGCTGGTAAAACCTTTCATGTCTGGGCCAAACCCATGCTCGATTCCTATATTTTTCTTGGCGGCACCGGCGCCACGCTGGGCTTGATTATCGCTATTCTTATCGGCTCGCGACGTGCCGATCATCGTCAGGTGGCAAAACTGGCGCTTCCTTCCGGCATCTTCCAGATCAACGAGCCCGTGCTTTTCGGCCTGCCGATTATCATGAACCCGGTGATGTTTATCCCCTTTATGTTGGTCCAGCCCGTGCTGGCGGCGATAACGCTGGCTGCATATTACTTAGGGATCATTCCGCCCATTACCAATATCGCGCCCTGGACCATGCCAACCGGCCTTGGCGCCTTCTTTAATACTAACGGAAGTATTGCGGCTCTGCTGCTGGCGCTGTTCAACCTGTGCATCGCCACGCTGATCTATCTGCCTTTCGTGGTGATTTCCAACAAAGCCAACAGCGCTATTGCCCAGCAAGAGAGCGAAGAAGATATCGCTAAGGCGTTGAAATTTTGATTACCGGGGCTGAAACCCTTTCAGCCCGCGTTAACTCCCTTAATGTTGCGAGGTAAACATGTTTAATCTGGATAATCAGGCTGAAGCCGCACAGCAAACCGAGGAGCTGGAAGAGGTGGTGATGGGGTTAATCATCAACGCCGGGCAGGCCCGCAGTCAGGCCTACGCCGCCCTGAAACAGGCAAAAGCGGGAAACTTTGCACAGGCGCAGGCGCTGATGACATCGTCCCATCTGGCGCTAAATGAGGCGCACCGCATACAAACCCGGCTGATTGAAGAGGATCAGGGCACCGGTAAAACCCACCTTAGCCTGATCCTGGTGCATGCGCAGGACCATCTGATGACCTCAATGCTGGCGCGTGAGCTTGTGACGGAACTCATTGAGCTGCATGAAAAAATAAAATAACGTGTGGAGTCACAATGATGCAGCCACGGGTATTGAGCATGGAGATTAAAACGGCGCATGAAAGCCAACTGTTTGACGGCCAAAATTTTCATGTGTTTATCTACAACAAAACCGAAAGCATCTCCGGGCTGCATGAGCATGACTATTATGAATTCACCGTGGTGCTTACCGGACGTTATTATCAGGAGATAAACGGCAAAAGAGTGCTGTTAGAGCGGGGCGACTTTGTTTTTATTCCGTTGGGTTCAAACCACCAAAGCTTCTATGAGTTTGGCGCTGCCAGAATATTAAATGTCGGCATCAGCAAGGCCTTTTTCGATCGCCACTATTTGCGCCTGCTGCCGCCTCATTTTGTCGCTTCGCAGGTTTATCAGATCAAAAGCGAGTTTCTTAACTATATCGAAACCATGGTTTCTTCGCTCAACTTCAGAAACGGCGAGTTTAATGAGTTTCTGGAGATGGTAACCTTTTATATTGTCAACCGACTGCGGCATTACCGCGAAACGGAAGCGATAACGCATATTCCACCCTGGCTGGAGACCACGGTTGAGAAAATGCATGATAAAGCCTGGTTCGGCGATAATGCGCTGGCAAATATGGTAGCGATCTCCGGAAAGTCGCAGGAGTATTTAAATCGCGCCACACAGCGTTATTATGGCAAGACGCCAATGCAAATCATTAATGAGATACGTATCGACTTTGCGAAAAAACAACTTGAAATAACCAACTACTCGGTAACGGATATCGCTTTTGAGTCTGGATATAGCAGCCCAAGCCTGTTTATTAAAAATTTCAAACGGCTAACCTCTTTTACGCCGAAGCATTACCGAAAACAGCTGTGCCGTATGAATTAGCCTGGCGCTAACCGTCTCAGGCTGGATTCAAATATTTATTTGCTGATTTAATTTGCAGTGCCGCGCCACTGTACAGGAGTTCCTATGAGCAAAAAAGTGAAAGTCGTCACCATTGGCGGAGGCAGCAGTTATACCCCGGAATTACTGGAAGGTTTTATTAAGCGCTACGATGAATTACCCGTTAGCGAGTTATGGCTGGTGGATGTTGAGGCGGGTAAAGAGAAGCAGGATATTATATTCGATCTCTGCCTGCGCATGATTAAACGTGCCGGCGTGCCGATTACGCTCTATAAAACCCTCGACCGTCGCGCCGCGTTGGTTAATGCTGATTTTGTTACCACGCAGCTACGCGTAGGGCAATTAAAAGCGCGCGAACTGGATGAGCGTATTCCGCTCAGCTATGGCTATCTGGGACAAGAAACCAACGGGGCTGGCGGGTTATTCAAAGGGCTGCGCACCATTCCGGTGATTTTCGACATCATCAAAGATGTAGAGGAGATTTGTCCGCAGGCGTGGATCATCAACTTTACCAATCCGGCAGGCATGGTAACCGAAGCGGTGTTTCGCCATACCGGCTTTAAACGATTTCTTGGCGTATGCAATATCCCGGTTGGGATGAAAATGTTTATCCGCAACGTGCTGCAGGTAGCGCCGCAGGATAACCTGTCGATCGATCTTTTTGGCCTAAACCATATGGTGTTTATCAAAGATGTTCTGGTTAACGGCACCTCGCGTTTTGCTGAACTGCTGGAAGGCGTGGCTTGCGGAACGCTGAAGGCCAGCGGCGTAAAAAACATTTTTGATTTGCCGTTCAGCGCCGGGTTAATCCGCTCGCTGAAGCTGATCCCCTGTTCCTATCTGCTTTACTACTTCAGGCAAAAAGAGATGCTGGCTATTGAGACGGCCGAGTTCTACAAGGGCGGCGCGCGCGCAACGGTGGTGCAACAGGTTGAGAAGCAGCTTTTCGAGCTGTATAAAAATCCTGAGTTAGACACGAAACCCAAAGAGCTTGAGCTGCGCGGCGGGGCTTATTACTCCGATGCGGCATGCGAAGTGATAAGCGCCATCTATAACAACAAGCAAACCGAACATTACGTCAACTTCCCGCATAAGGGCCATATCGATAACATTCCAGCCGACTGGGCGATTGAAATGACCTGTACCATCGGGCGCGACGGTGCCACGCCCACCTCACGCATCAAACATTTTGATGAGAACGTCCTCGGGCTGATTTATACCATCAAGAGCTTTGAGGTGGCGGCCAGCAGGGCGGCGCTGAGCGGTGAATTTAATGATGTGCTGCTGGCGCTGAACCTGAATCCGTTGATTCACTCCGATAAGGATGCGGAAAGCCTGGCGCGCGATATGCTGCTGGCGCATCAGGCCTATCTGCCTGAATTTGCCCAGGCGATAGCTCAGCTGAAATAACCCGGTATCGGCGCCTGCTTCGGCGAGGCGTTCTCAAAGGGAGAATTATGGATAAATTGTTGATCGTAAACGCCGATGATTTTGGCCTTAGCAGAGCGCAAAATTACGGCATCATTGAGGCATACCGCGACGGCATTGTGACCTCCACGACCGCCATGATGAATGCGGCAGGCGCAGAGCATGCCGCAGCCTTAAGCAAGCTCCATCCTGAACTGGCCGTGGGCATGCACTTTGTCTTAACGCTGGGGAAGCCGCTTTCAGCGATGCCGAAATTAGTCAATGCGCAGGGCGAACTTGATAAAGGGATCTGGCAAAGAGCACAGACGGATACCTTGCCGCTGGAAGAGATCCAGCAAGAACTGGCCAGGCAGTTTGCACGCTTTATCGCCTTGTTTGGTTATGCGCCGACCCACATCGACAGCCATCACCATGTCCATATGATCCCGCAAATCTTTCCTATCGTCGAAGCGTTCGCGAAAGAGAAGGGAGTAGCGATACGCATCGATCGTCGCGAGATAACCGCGCATGGCATTAAGCTTCAGGGCGCAAAAAGCACGCAGGATTTCGCCACTGACTTTTACGGGGAGGCGATTACGGAAGCGTTACTGCTGGAGACGCTGGATAGGGCGCAGGCACGCGGGGTGCAATCTCTTGAGGTTATGTGTCATCCCGCCTTTATCGATCGCCCGCTTCTTACCAGCAGTTATTGTTGGCCACGGCTGGATGAACTTGATGTGCTTACGTCAGCATCGTTGAAATATGCGATTGCCGAACGGGGTTATCGGCTGGGAACATTCAGGGATCTATAGCTGCCGTTTTTAGCGGAAAGGCGTGCTGTCTGCGCATGTAGCTCAAACCCGGCATCATCAGCGTGATGCCGGGTGATATGGTTACTGTGTGAGTTTGCTGTGCGAGTTTAGCCTGTCGTCCGTTTCGTGTCGTTCCTGGTGCTTATCCTGTTCCGCCGGTTGCTCGTTATCTTGCTGCTGCATTTTTCGCTCGTTTTTTACCCGCAGATGTTTCGCCCGGCTTTCCAGCCACAGGTAAAGCACCAGCGCCAGTAGCAGCGGCAGGATAAAGTAGAGCACGCGATAGGCGAGCAGGGCGGCGATAATCTGCCCATGACCAGTATGCTCATCACGCAGCAACGCCAGAAATACCGCTTCCAGCACGCCGATACCGGCCGGGATATGGACTATCACCCCGGCGATACTGCTGATCAGCAACACGCCCAGCACTACCGGATAATTCACTTCCTGTCCCAGCAGCAGCCAGATGATTGCCCCCATGACCATCCAGTTAGCGCTGGAGATAGCAAACTGAAACAGCGCCATACGCAGCGAAGGCAACGCCAGTTTTTGCCCTTTGACTGTCCAGCGACGTCGTTTAGAAAAGGCGCAGGCGCCCAGGTAGGCAAGAACCAGCAGCGCCAGAATGCCGCCGATCAACCGCAGCGTCCCTTCGCCAATAAACCAGCCGGGCGGTACCGGCACCATACCGGCGGTAAAAATAATTCCCGCCAGCAGGATATAGCCGAGCCAGTTGGTGGCGATACTGAGAGAAAAAATACGGGTGATAGTGCTGCCGCTCAGCCCCAGCCGGGAGTAAAGCCGATAGCGCATCGCAACGCCGCCCACCCAGGTACTTAGCGTCAGGTTAAAGGCGTAACAGATAAACGACACCAGCATCACCTGACGTTTGGCCAGCTTATGACCGCAGTAGGCGCGGCCAATCAGATCATAGCCGCCGTAGGCGAGATAACTCAGGATCACCAGGCCTACCGCGCTGAGAACCGCTATGCGGTTATAGTTGACGATCACCTTCCAGACATCTTCCCAGTCTACTTTGCCGGCATAGACCCCCAGCAGTACAATAACCGCAATAAAGAACAGCCAGGTGAGGATTTTTTTGGCCAGCTTCCATTTGGGATGGGCTTTTGACATCAGGATTTTACCCCTTGTTTTTCGCTATCAACGCGATCCTGGGTTTCCAGTTCCGGCTGAACCGGCGGCGGCACCTGCTTTACTTTAGGCGTATGGGCAGGCAACCAGCCGGCAATAGCAGGGAAATGGCGCAGGAAGTGGAAAACAATCACGCTTTTAGTCAGCTGCAGCCAGGTGCGCTTCGGTAGTTTATCTTCCCGTACGCGCACACAGTCTTTCTGTAACAGCTGCTCCAGATTATCGCGCAGCGTCTGGTTAAACTGTCGATCATGAATAATCAAATTTGCTTCCAGATTCAGCGACAGGCTAAGCGGATCGAGATTACTGGAGCCGACCGTGGCCCACTGTTGATCCTGTACCGCTACCTTTCCGTGTAGCGGACGGCGAATATATTCATACACCTCCACGCCGCCTCCTACCAGGTAGTTATACAGCAGCTCCGCGCCTACTTTAACAATCGGCATATCGGGTTCGCCCTGTACGATCAGACGCACGCGCACGCCGCGCTGGGCGGCATTTTTCATCTCGCGCAGCAGGCGATAGCCGGGGAAAAAGTAGGCGTTGGCGATAATCACATCCTGTTTAGCGTTGCTGAGCATCTCCATATAATGCTGTTCAATATCGTCGCGATGTTTATCATTATCGCGAAAAACAAACAGCGCCTGTGCATCGCCGGGCTTCTGGTTGCGCGCCGGGCGATGAGAACGTTGCCCCCACCAGCGGCGCGTATTCGCTTCGCTGCCAAAAGCCTCCGCTACAAAAGCACCGATATCGTCGACAATCGGCCCTTTAACCTCAACAGCGTAATCCTGCTTGGCTTCCGGGCCGAAATCGGTGTTGTGCTCGGCGGAAAAGTTAATGCCGCCGACAAAGGCGATAACGCCGTCGACAACCACAATTTTACGGTGCAGCCGACGGAAGACATTGGTGCGCATGCCCATCACCAGCGGGCGAGGGTCATAATAGAGAAAGCGCACGCCAGCAGAGGTAAGGCTGGAAATAAACTCATCAGACAGATCGGGTGAACCGTAGCCATCAACCATCAGCTCGATTTTTACGCCGCGCTTCGCGGCAGCCAGCAGTTCGCGATGCAGCGCCTTGCCAACGTTATCCTCAAACAGAATAAAGGTTTCCAACAGCACACTTTGCTGTGCGCGCTGAATCGCCCCAAATACGCGTGGGAAAAACTGTTCACCGTTTTCCAGTAACTGGATACGGTTACCATCGCGCCAGTTCATTGTCATAAGTGAATCTCCACAGCCAGCGGCGCATGATCGGAAAGATGAGACCAGGGCCGCACAGGTAATGCCCAGGGATGACTGGTTGCGGCGTTACGCACATAAATACGATCGAGGCGCAACAGCGGAAAACGCGCCGGGAAAGTGCGCGCCGGGCGTCCGTGCTTACGGCTGAATACCTCATCAAGATTGGCGCAACGTTTTAACATTTTATTGGCGCGCATTTGCCAGTCATTAAAATCACCTGCCACCACCAGCGGCGCATCGGAGGGCAGGGCGGCGATCATCTCGCACATCATCTTCATTTGCGCATGGCGATGCGCATCGCGCAGACCAAGGTGAACGCACATAACATGCAGCGTCTGATCGCGGTCAGGAAGCTGTAACTGACAGTGCAGTACGCCGCGCCTCTCGGTGCCCGCTACTGAAATATCGCGGTTCTCATACTCAACGATTGGGAAGCGGGAAAGCACTGCGTTGCCGTGATGCCCTTCAGGATAGACAGCGTTACGTCCGTAAGCGAAATCGTTCCACATGGTATCAGCGAGAAACTCATAGTGCGGGGTGTCCGGCCAGTTTTCCACCTGCAGTGGATGCACAGCGTGCGTACCCATTACCTCCTGTAAAAAAACGATATCAGCGGACGTCGCGCGTACTGCTTCGCGCAGTTCAGGTAAAATAAAGCGCCGGTTGAAAGTAGTGAAACCCTTATGTGTATTAATTGTCAGGACTTTAAAGGAAAATCCTTGCGCTTTTTGTGACATACTGGGGGCGCTCTCCTTTTGATTTTGATTTCCGATAAAGTGTAGTCTTTGTCACAAAAGGGCGCTGACTTCCGCCGCGTTTTGCGGCATTGTCCGAAAACTGCGTTACATTATGGACATCCGTCGTTGGCTTTGCCGACTACTTGGATCGCATTTAAACGCGATCAGGAGAAGAGAATGAAATGGTTTAACCGTATACAGATTGCCACTGGCCAACCCTGTCTGCACATTTCTTTGCATCTGGTGATGCTTGTGGCTCTGGTTTGGGGCTGGCGGGAACGGGCGTTGGTTGAAGTGAGCAGCGTACTGGTTGCCGCCTATGCTGCGGTATTTATCGCTATGCTGCTGACGCAGCGTATACCGCGTCTGCGGCGCACCGGTGATTTTTTAGAAGAGATCACCACCACCTACTATTTCGGCGCGGCGATGCTGCTGCTGTTTTTGGTTTCACGCATCCTGCATAACAATCTGCTGCTGGCCTGTCTGGGGTTGGTGATGCTGGCAGGACCGGCGCTGGTTTCGCTGCTGGTGAAAGAGCCGCCGCCGCGTATCGAAAAGAAACGTAGCTAAGCCTGCTGCTCTTCTGCTGTCAGGGCCGCCTTGTGCGGCCCTGGTTTTTTCTGCCGCACACGCTTTTTGACGCCACAGCGCCACGCCGCTATCGCCCCGACGTGTAAACTGTTACACTGATCTCATTACGCACCGTAGTTTGTGCCCTTTCAACCGCTTGCTCAACAAGCGTCATGATCTCCCCCCTGGAAACTGCACCGTTAACGACGGTCAGGGTGGAACCGGAGTTGAACCCCTATGTCCTTTGATTCTCTCGGCCTGAACGCCGATATTTTGCGTGCCGTGGCCGAGCAAGGCTATCGTGAGCCTACCCCTGTACAGCGCCAGGCTATCCCGGTGGTACTGGAAGGTCGCGACCTGATGGCCAGTGCCCAAACCGGCACCGGCAAGACGGCAGGCTTTACGCTGCCTATTCTGCAGCGTCTGAGCGCGAAACCGCTGGCGGCGAAAAGCCGTCGCCCGGTACGCGCATTAATTCTTACCCCGACGCGTGAACTGGCGGCGCAGGTAGGCGAAAACGTACGCGACTACAGTAAATATCTGAGTCTGCGCTCGCTGGTGGTATTTGGCGGCGTCAGCATCAACCCGCAGATGCTGAAACTGCGTGGCGGCGTGGATGTGCTGGTGGCAACGCCGGGCCGTCTGCTCGATTTGGCGCAGCAAAATGCAGTCGATCTGTCACAGGTAGAAATCCTGGTGCTGGATGAAGCGGACCGCATGCTCGATATGGGCTTTATTCATGATATCCGCCGCGTTCTGGCGCGCCTGCCGGCGAAACGTCAGAATCTGCTGTTTTCCGCCACCTTCTCCGACGAAATTAAAGGTCTGGCGGAAAAACTGCTGGATAACCCCAGCCAGGTTGAAGTTGCGCGTCGCAATACCGCTTCTGAACAGATTACTCAGCATGTGCATTTTGTTGATAAAAAACGCAAGCGGGAACTGCTGTCGCTGATGATTGGCCAGGGCAACTGGCAGCAGGTGCTGGTATTTACCCGCACCAAACATGGCGCGAACCATTTAGCCGAGCAGTTGAATAAAGATGGCATTACTGCCGCTGCGATCCATGGTAATAAAAGCCAGGGCGCGCGTACTCGTGCGCTGAGCGACTTTAAAGGCGGTCAGATTCGTGTGCTGGTGGCGACCGATATCGCCGCGCGCGGCCTGGATATTGAAGAGCTGCCGCACGTCGTTAACTATGAACTGCCCAACGTGCCGGAAGATTATGTGCACCGCATCGGTCGTACCGGTCGCGCCGCCGCAACCGGCGAAGCGATATCGCTGGTCTGTGTGGATGAGCACAAGCTGCTGCGTGATATTGAGCGTGTACTGAAGCGTGAAATTCCACGTATGGCGCAGCCAGGTTTTGAGCCGGATCCGAGCATTAAAGCGGAGCCGATCCTCAATGGCCGCCAGCAGCGTGGCGGCGGCGGTGGACGTAGCCAGGGCGGTCGCGCTCAGGGCGGCGATCGTCAGCCTTCAGGCCAGCGTCAATCCGCTTCAGCGGATCGTCAGCCGCGTCGCGCTTCCGGCGAACGTGATGGCAATCAGCCGCGTCGCGCCTCTGGCGATGGCAGCAATCCGCGCCGCGCTTCCGGCGAACGTGATGGTAATCAGCCGCGTCGCGCTTCTGGCGATGGCAGCAATCCGCGCCGCACTTCCGGCGACAGCAGCCATCCACGCCGTCTTTCCGGCGATGGCAATCAGCCGCGCCGCACTTCCGGCCAGCGCCCGGCACAGGCGCGTAGCGATAAGCCTTCCGGCAATCGTTAATTTCGCCTGGCTAAAAACGGCTACCCTTGCGGTAGCCGTTTTTTTTGCTGCATACCGCGTTAGCTTCCCGCTGTTTTTTTATCCGCTTCTGTAATAAACGCCTGCCCGGGTGATTCTCACTTTCAGGCAAAAGGCGTAAACTTGCGCGTCAATTTTGTCAAAGGTATTTCTCATGCGGGTGTTACTGGCGCCGATGGAAGGCGTACTTGATTCTCTGGTACGCGAATTACTGACCTCAGTGAATGATTACGATCTTTGCATCACCGAATTTTTACGCGTGGTGGATCAGCTGCTGCCGGTAAAATCTTTTCTGCGTCTCTGCCCGGAGCTACAGCACCAAAGCCGTACCTCTTCCGGCACCTTAGTCAGAGTTCAGCTGTTGGGACAGCATCCGCAGTGGCTGGCGGAGAACGCGGCGCGGGCGGTAGAGCTGGGTTCGTGGGGCGTCGATCTCAACTGTGGCTGCCCCTCGAAGCTGGTGAACGGCAGCGGTGGCGGGGCTACGCTGCTGAAAGATCCGGAGCTGATCTATCGCGCGGCTAAAGCAATGCGCGAAGCGGTGCCCGCTACGCTGCCGGTAACGGTAAAGGTGCGTCTTGGCTGGGACTCTGGCGAGCGACGTTTTGAAATTGCCGATGCGGTACAGCAGGCAGGCGCCAGCGAACTGGTGGTGCACGGGCGCACCAAAGAGGATGGCTACCGTGCCGAGGCGATTAACTGGCAGGCGATTGGTGAAATCCGTCAGCGTTTATCGATCCCGGTGATTGCCAACGGTGAAATCTGGGACTGGCAAAGTGCACAGGCATGTATGGCGACAACCGGCTGCGATGCGGTAATGATTGGTCGTGGCGCGCTTAACGTGCCTAACCTGAGCCGGGTTATTAAAGAGAATGCGCCGCCGATGCCCTGGCCGCAGGTGATGGCGCTGCTGCATCGCTACACCCGGCTGGAAAAGCAGGGCGATACCGGGATGTACCATGTGGCACGTATCAAACAGTGGCTGGGCTATCTGCGCAAAGCATATCCGCAGGCGGATATGCTGTTTACTACCGTCCGCACCCTGAAAAACTCCCCGGAGATCGCGGCGGCGATCGATCGTCAGTGCCAGCTGGCCGAGGCTTTATCACTTAACGAGGCGTTATAGCATTACCAGCAGCGTATAAAACAGCGCGGCCATTAGCGCGCAAGCCGGTAATGTCAGCAGCCATACCAGGCCCATGCGTTTCAGCGTTTGCCACTGCAGGGCGCTGCGATTCGCCACCATGCTGCCTGCGACGCCGCAGGTCAGCACCTGAGTAGTGGAAACCGGCAGGCCAAACTGCTCCGCCACGCCTAATGTTGTCATGGTGACCAGTTCGCTGCTGGCGCCCTGCGCTGCGCTAAGCGGCGCTTTACCGGTGCGTTCGCCAATGGTAATAGCGATGCGCTGCCAGCCGGTCAAGGTACCCAATCCCAGCGCCAGCGCCACCATGATTTTTACCCACCAGGGGATTAGGCTGCTGGCGTGATTTAACTGTCCGGCCAGCGCCGTCAGCAGTGCGCGCTCATTATGCGTCAGCGGCACAGGGCTGTTTACCAGCTGATGCAGGGTTTTGCTGGTCAGCGACATTTGCAGGCGCAGGCGGGTTGCCTCACTTGTTGAGAGCCGATCGAAGCGGGTCAGGGCGCTCAGCTGTTGATGCAGGCTGCCCGTCACTTTGCCCAGCGCTGGCAATACCTCTTGCTGCCAGCGCTGCTGCTGTAAATAGCGCTGCAGTTCACTTTCTGCCATCGGCAGTGTGAGATCGCTGCGCTGCGGCAGCTGCGCCTGCGCCTGTGCGGTCAGCACGGTTAAGCTGGCTATTTCGCGCTCCGGCAGAGTGCGGTTCAGGGCAAACGTGCCCGGCAGCGCGATCAGCAGGATGACCATAATCAATCCCATACCTTTCTGCCCGTCGTTGGCTCCGTGCGCGAAAGAGACGCCGCTGCTGGTCAGCAGCAGCATGCCGCGCAGCCAGAGCGGAGGAGGGCGTTGCAGATCGGCAGCCTGAGTGAGCTGGCGATTCGGCAATAGCGCCTTCATTGCCAGCAGCAGCAGCCCGGCGGCGACAAAACCCAGCACCGGCGACAGCAGCAGCGCCCAGCCAGCCCAGCCAGCCTGATGCCAGTCGATGCCGGTCAACGCGCCATTGCCGTTCAGCAAGCTACTGGCACCGCCCACGCCTACCATCGCTCCCAGCAGCGCATGAGAAGAGGAGGAAGGGATAGCGAAATACCAGCTGGCAAGATTCCAGCTAATCGCCGCCAGCAGCAGGGCATAAATCAGCGCGTAGCCATGACGGGCATCCAGTTGCAGCAGTCCCTCTGCTGGCAGCAGAGATATGACGCCCCAGGCCACCACGCCGCTTGCCAGCAGCACGCCCAACATATTCGCAATGGCGGAAATCAGCACTGCCCGCCCCGGGGAGAGCGTACCGGTATAAATTACTGTCGTAACGGCATTGGCGGTATCGTGCACGCCGTTAACAAAAACAAAGCCCAGAGCCAACAGCAGGGCGCCGCTCAGCAGCAGGTCAGGAGTAAAAACGTTGCCCGAGGCGCGCATCTCAGCCGCAAGCTGTGCCATCATCCAGCCGATCGCTACCAGCAAAAGCAGGCCAGCCATTGCCATTCGCAGACGCTGTTGTCGACCGGATCGTGCCGGATAAAGCGTGGGGAAGCGTGAGGTATAGCGGGCAAAGGTGCTGTAATCGCTCATATCACACCGTAAAATTATGGAATGCTCCTGTGGTGATACGCTTTTTATATGACAACAGTATGACGTGATGGAAAGGCCGGCAGCAAAGACATTCCCTGCGCACGGCAAGCCACAACCGCAAAGAGAGTGAGATAAAGCGTCAAGGGAGAAATTAATGCGGCCTAATAACAGTAAGCCGCTTTCATATTGTTATGATCTGTTGTTCAGATAACGATTAGCGAATAAATCAGTGCTGCCTGATGAAATAGCATATCAGGGTGATAAAAAGAGAGTGGCAATTAGTCGCAGCCCGCCGACATAAACGGTGGCGGGCTGCGTGACGGAGCAGGAATAACATTCCCTGGTGTGAAAAAAAAGAAAGAAGATATTTATTTATCACCTTTCAGGTGATGAAAGGATTAATGATAAAGTTTTATTTTCCGTCAACCGTTTATTTGTAGGCTACAGGATAAAAATAGATAATTTTATTTACGGTTAATGTCTGCTTAATGATAATTGATTTTGTGCTAATTAATAATTAACCTTAAAATAAAAGACATATTATTATTCAAACGAGATGGCGTTATTTATCATCCCGCCAGCGACGAGAAAGTGACGTTCACCGCGCCGGTAAATAGTGGTTTCAGAATTATCTTCTCTTTTACTGCTGCCGGTTCGCTGCCAGGCTTACTCCTTTGCCCGTCAGGGATCTAAGAAACCAGGCCATGCTCTATTTCAACATTTCCCGCCTCCTTTTTCCTGCCCTCTGGCTGGTTGCGCTGTGGTGCAGCGCAGCGATGGCCGACACCGTTTGGCTAAAAAATGGCGATCGCCTTAGCGGTAACGTACGCTCGCTGGAAGACGGAAAATTAATTATGGATACCGACTGGGGCGGTACGCTGTCACTAAACTGGCGCGCAGTCAGCACGCTTAACAGTAAAAACCTGGTTACTTTACGCAATAGTCAGACTGGAGAGAGTTATAGCGTCAAACTGGAGGCGGCTGAAGCGGGCTGGCTGACGGTGGTCAGCAGTAATCAGCAGGAAGAGAAGGTCGCGGTTTCCCGTATCGACGATTTTATGAAAGCGAAAGTCAAAAGCGAGCGGCTTAACTGGAGCGGCAACGTGGATGCAGGCATTAACCTGAAACACGCATCGACCGAAACGCAGGATACCCATTTCTCTTTCAACAATAAAATTAGCCAGGGTAAATGGCGGCATAATTCCGGCGCAACCTGGAATCGCGAAACAGAAGACGCCAGCGTCAAAACCTATAATTACAGCCTGCGCTATGCGATTGATTATACCTTTCGTGAACAGTTCTTCTGGCAGGGACGCGCCAGCTATAAGCGTGACTGGGTTGAAGATCTGGCGCATCAGGCGCTCATCGGCACCGGGCCAGGCTATCAATTCTGGGATAAATGGTAAAAAAAGGGCGATAATCATCGCCCTTTTTGATACTGCTTTATGCTCAGGAACCACTATTTTCGTCAGCAGGCGCTACAGGCTGAGATTGATCCACAGGCGCAGGGTTGCCGTTTTGCTCGGCAGCATTGGTCGGCAGCGTCTGATTTGGTGCCTGGGTATCAGCATTTTGCGGAACCACTGGCTCAACCGGCGCTTCTTCCGCTAATCCGTTAACCTTCACCGGCATACCGGAGCGCGCTCTCATCGCCTGATCGACGATCGTCTGGTTTACGCTGGCGTCAGACAAGATTTTGCTCACCGCAGGCGTTAACGTGATCGGTACCGGCGCACGCGATTTAAACTGCTCTTCAGTAGTGGAGAGCGGATTATGGATCTCAACATAACGCGAACCATCCGGCTCTACCGACGCCTTAACCGGCTGATCGATAAACTGCACGCGCGTGCCAACCGGCACGTTATCGAACAGCCATTTAATATCGTCAGCACGCAGACGTACGCAGCCGTGGCTTACGCGCAGGCCAATACCGAAGTTAGCGTTGGTGCCGTGAATCGCATAGAGGCGACCGATATAAAGCGCATAAAGTCCCATCGGGTTATCCGGACCGGCCGGGAACACTTCAGGCAGCGTCTCGCCGCGCGCGGCGTACTCTTCATGCATTTTTTTGGTTGGCGTCCAGGTCGGGCCCGCTTTTTTGCGCTGCACGGTGGTGGTCCAGTCTACTGGGGTATCCTTGCCCAGTTCGCCAATGCCGATAGGCAGCACGACAACGGTTTTGGTGCCTTTCGGGTAATAATAGAGACGCATTTCGGCGCTGTTGATGACAATCCCTTCACGCGGCGCGTCGGGCAGAATCAACTGGTGGGGAATAATCAGTTTTGAACCGGCCTGCGGCAGATAAACGTCAACGCCGGGGTTGGCTTCGAGCATATTGCTCAGGCCCATTTGATATTGTGCAGCAAAAGCTTCCAGAGGAAGTTTGCTGTCCTGCGGGATGGTAATTTCCAGGTTTTCTCCCGTCAAACGGCTGTTGGCCGGAGGCAGAGGATAAACCACAGCAAGCGCCTGCTGGCTAAATGCCACCAGTGCTACTGCCAGTGAAGCGATCGCGCGAATGCTCTTTTTCATCTTATTTCAATTGATTAATGCCATTAAATGGCTTGTTAGAGAGTCGACCCAGGTGCGGCCATTGTGACCGGCTGCACATTATATGTGCATAACCTCTGATTGTGGAACCAGGATTTTTCGTAACCGCACCAGCTTTCCTTAACTCTATGTCATTTCACACAATCTTGCCGGGCCTGAAGGCATTTTTTACATTCAGGGCTGCCATTGCGGGTCATCGCCATCCAGTTTGCGATTCAGGAAAAAGGCGGCGCTGATCAAAGCCAGATGGCTGAGCGCCTGCGGAAAGTTGCCCAATGCGTAGCCATGAAAATCAAACTCCTCGGCATACAGGCCCAGCGGACTGGCGTAGCTCAGCAGCTTCTCAAACTCGAAATGCGCCTCCTCAACCCGTCCGGCCCGCGCCAGACACTCCACGTACCAGAATGAACAGGCCACAAAGGATCCCTCACGACCGCTTAGCGCATCGGCAGGCGTCTCTTCACGGTCATAGCGCCAGACCATACCGTCGCGCACCAGCTTCGCCTTGATCGCATCCAGCGTTGAGAGCCAGTCGGGATCGGTTGCGCCCACAAAGCGCACCAGCGGCATCAGCAACATCGAGGCATCCAGCGATTTACCGTGGCGCGTAGCGGTAAAGTGTCCCTGTTCAGGATCCCAAAAATCCTGCCAGATCTCCTGGCGAATTTCGCTGCGCACGCGATCCCAGCGCTCATAGGGCATCGGTAACGATCGTTTCATGCCAAGGCGCAGCGCACGATCCAGCGCCACCCAGCACATCAGGCGCGAGTGCAAAAAGTGTTGCGGTTCGCCGCGCATTTCCCAAATTCCGGCGTCCGGCTCCTGCCAGTGCTCGCACAGATAATCGATGGTGCTGCAGACGTTGCGCCAGCCGTGCTCAGAAATCGCCTCGCCATACTTGTTGGCGAGATAAACCGCATCCATCAGTTCGCCGTAAATATCGAGCTGCGTTTGCCGCCAGGCATCATTACCGATACGTACCGGACGCGAATCACCATAGCCGGAAAGATGCGGCAGCTCGCTTTCATGCAGCTCGGTGGCGCTGTCAAGGCGGTACATGACCTGCAGCCGCTCTTTGTCATGATGGCTGTTTTCCACGCAATGACCTACCCAGTGCGTAAAGCGTTTCGCTTCATCAACATAGCCAAGGCGCATCAGGGCATAAACGCTAAAAGAGGCGTCGCGGATCCAGGAGGCGCGATAGTCCCAGTTACGTTCGCCGCCCAGCTCTTCCGGCAATCCGAAGGTTGCGGCGGCGGCAATCGAGCCGTGCTGCCACGAGGTCAGCAGCTTCAGCGCCAGCGACGAGCGTTTCACCATCTCCTGCCAGCGTCCGCGCCAGTTGCTTTGATGGCACCAGCTGCGCCAGTAACGTAGCGTTTCCTTAAAGCAGATATCGGTTTGCAGGTTATCCAGATGCTCATCCTGCGCGCAGCCGAAAATAAATTCCGCGTGCTCGCCCGTTTTCAGGGTAAAGCTCGCTACTGCCGCCTGACGATCCAGAGAGAGCGGTACGGTGGCGGTCAGGCGCAGCGTAGGCTGGCCGTCGGCGCTGAACAACACGGCATTATCGCGCAGCTTCGCTTTGGGTGTGGCGCGTGCATAGTCATGCACCGGCGCGCAGCGCAGCGAAAAACGCCCCTCGCCGCGAACCATCTTCAACCGGCGAATAATGCGCGGTTTGGTGTCCTGTTGCTCGCAGATCGGCATGTAATCGGTAATTTCCGCTACGCCTTCGGCAGCCAGCCAGCGTGTTTGCAGAATATTGGTATCCGGCAGGTAGAGCTGCTGGCGGCGGCTCGCTTTCCACTCTGGCGTCAGACTAAAGACGCCCGCCTCGTCACTGTCCAGCAGGGCAGTGAATATCGAAGGGCTATCCAGATTGGGCCAGCAAAAATAGTCGATAGTGCCATCGTCCGCCACCAGTGCGCAGGTACGCAGATCGCCAATGACGCCGTGATTACCGATAGGTCGTTTGATATCAGCCATGCCGTTCCCCGGTTGCGCTGTGTGAACTATTACTATAGCCAGGCTGGGCGGCGGCGGCGGGCAGAGCAGCTATACTTGCTGTTCGTTTATTGAGCGTGACAGAGGAGTAAAGCTATGCCGACAAACAAGGTTGCAGTGGTCACCGCATCGGATTCCGGTATCGGGAAAGCCTGTGCGGTGATGCTGGCAGAGCAGGGTTACGATATCGGCATTACCTGGCGTTCGGATGAGAAGGGCGCGCAGGAGACAGCTGAAGAGGTGCGTAAGCTGGGACGCCAGGCGGAACTGGTGCAGATGGATCTTTCCGATCCGCAGCAGGGAGGGGAAGCGCTGGCGTCGCTGATTGAAAAGCTGGGTCGCATCGATGTGTTGGTGAATAATGCCGGTACCAACGTTAAGGGCGACTTTCTGGATATTGCCTTTGATGACTGGCGCAAAGTTTTTACCGTGGATGTCGACGGCGCTTTTGTTTGCGGGCAGATTGCTGCGCGTCAGATGGTCAAACAGGGCGAAGGCGGTCGCATTATCAATATCACCTCGGTGCATGAGCATACGCCGCTGCCGGGTTCGGTCTCTTATACCGCGGCTAAACATGCGCTGGGCGGCCTGACCAAGGCGATGGCGCTTAGCCTGCTGCCGCAGAAAATTTTGGTTAACGCGGTTGCGCCGGGCGCTATCGCCACGCCAATGAACGATATGGAAAATGCCGACGCGCACAAGGTTTCCCTGCCCACTATTCCTGCCGGTCGCCCCGGCGATACGCGCGAAATCGCCAGCATGGTTGCCTGGCTCTGCTCTGAGTGGTCTGGCTATACCACTGGTCAGTCTTTTATTATTGACGGCGGCTTTATGCTCGCTAATCCGCAGTATGCCGCCGCGCAACAGCAGGCCGCTCAGTAATTTCCGGCGCTTTAGCGCGCTTACGGGGCAGGCTGCTGCCCCGTTTTGCTTTTCCGTTCCGCCTCCTTCCGCGTTATTATTTGGCGCACAATCAAGAAGGAAGCGTATATGGCTATGGAGATCCCACTGCTGGCGGTACGTGACGTCAGCTATCGTCTGGCGGATAAAATGCTGCTGGCGCCTCTCTCTTTTACTTTGCAGCAACATGAAATCGTCTGGCTCACCGGTGCTTCGGGCAGCGGTAAAACCACATTACTGAAAATTCTTGCTTCGTTACTGCCGCCCAGCAGCGGCAGCATCGCGCTTCGCGGCGAGGAGAGCACCACGCTAAAGCCGGAGACCTGGCGTCGCCAGGTCTCTTACTGTTTCCAGACGCCGCAGCTGTTTGGCGAAAGCGTCTATGACAACCTGGCTTTTCCCTGGCTAATCCGTCAGCAGCGGCCTGAAAAGCAGGCGCTGCGCGCCAGCCTGGCGCAGCTGAATGTAGACCCGGAAATACTCGAGCAGCCCATCGGCGATCTTTCCGGCGGCGAACGGCAGCGGGTGGCGCTGCTGCGCAATTTACAGTTTCCTCCGGCGGTTCTGCTGCTGGATGAGGTTACCAGCGCGCTGGATACAGAGAATAAAGCTCAGGTAAAACAGCTTATTCGCCAGACGGTGCAGCAGCAGCCGATGAGCGTGCTCTGGATCAGTCACGACCCGCAGGAGATCGACGATGGCTCCCGCATTATCTCTTTAACCCGCATGGACGCAGCGCAATGAATCATCCCGAAATTAGCAATACCTCGCTGGCGCTGGCCTTTATGCTGGTGCTGGTGGCCCTGTTTGTCAGCCAGAAAGAGAAGCTGGGACTGCATAAAGATATTTTATGGAGCGTGGCGCGTGCCATCATTCAGCTCACCCTGGTGGGCTACGTCCTGCACACGCTGTTCGATTTTAATAACCGCTGGCTGACGCTGCTGATGGTGCTGTTTATCTGTATCAATGCGGCGCTGCATGCACGCAAACGCAGTAAACGCATCGGTAACGCCTTTGTTATCTCTTTTACCGCCATTACTTCCGGCACCGCCCTGACGCTGACCATTCTGGTATCAAGCGGCGCGATTGATTTTGTGCCGATGCAGGTGATTCCGGTTTCCGGCATGATTGCCGGTAATGCGATGGTGGCAGTGGGATTATGCTACGCCCAGTTGAATCAACGCTTCGCTGATAATCGTCAGAAAGTGGAAGAGATGCTGAGTCTTGGCGCATCGGTTAAACAGGCTTCGGCAACCCTGGTACGCGACAGCATTCGCGCCGCGATGAGCCCAACGGTAGATGCGGCGAAAACCGTGGGGCTGGTTAGCCTGCCGGGCATGATGTCAGGCCTGATCTTTGCCGGTATCGATCCGGTGCTGGCGATTAAATATCAGATCATGGTGACCTTTATGCTGCTGGGAACGGCGGCGATCTCAACAATCATCGCCGCCTGGCTCGGCTATCGGCGCTTTTATAACGCCCGCTCGCAGCTGGTATTTTAATCGTCGTTTCGCCGCGACCAGCGGCGAAACGCCAGACGCAGCAGCAGCACAAACACCACCGCACCAGCCAACCACAGCAGATGCTTCAGATGATGATCGAGGCGATGCAGCCAGGGCGTGATCATCTCACCGGCAAAATAGCCGAGCGTTACAAAGACCAGTGACCAGATAAAGGCACCGATGGCATTAAAAATCATAAATTTCAGCGGACTGAGGCGGCTGGCACCGATAATAATGGGTCCGATAATGCGAAAGCCGTACATAAAGCGCACGCCAATAATAAACAGCACCGGATAACGACGGATCAGGCGATTGGCGCGCTTCAGTTTGCCCTGATGTTTCTTAAAGCGCCGCAGTATGCGGGAACCGAATCGACGACCAATATAGTAAAGCAGCTGATCGCCAAGAAAGCCGCCGAGCATCACCGCCAGCACCACGCCGCTATAGCGCAGCAGCTTTTCGTGCGCCATGATGCCGCCCAGCAGCGCGAACGTTTCCCCTTCGGCAATACAGCCAATAACCACGGCCAGATAACCATACTGCTGAATAAACTGGTTGATATCGAAATGCAAAACGTACCGTCCCTTTTAGCCTTAGCGTCAGGGTAAGTGTACACCTCGTTAACTCTGCCTTGCGAAAAAAGGCGATACGGGGAAAAGGTTGCGCCCGTGATTGGTGAAAAAATAGGCAGATGACGTATACTTAAGTCACCGTCGCCAGATTGGCGGCAAGGTACTGAGGGCTATATCATGAATCATGTCTGGGGCCTGCTGGCGCATCCCGATCGGGAAATGCGCAATATCGAACGGGAAAACGAAAGCGTTTCCCACCATTACACCCATCACGTTTTACTGATGGCGGCGATTCCGGTGATTTGCTCCCTGATTGGTACCACCCAGATGGGATGGTATCTCGGCGGAGGGCGCTCGGTTCCGCTCGCGCTGTCGACCGGACTGATGCTTGCCGTGCTGTTTTATCTGTTAATTCTGGGCGGCGTGGCGGTAATGGGTCGGGTCATTCACTGGATGGCGCGTGATTATCCGCAGCGTCCCAGCATGCAGCGCTGTACGGTTTTTGCCGGCTATGTCGCTACGCCGCTGTTCCTGAGCGGCATCATCGCGCTTTATCCGGTTGTCTGGCTCTGCGTGCTGGCAGGAGCAATCGCGCTTGCCTGGACCGGCTATCTGCTCTACGTGGGCATTCCGCAATTGCTTAATATCGATCGCGATGAAAGCCTGCGTTTTTCCGGCTCAACGCTGGCCATCGGCATTCTGCTGTTTGAGGTGTTGCTGGCGCTAACGGTGCTGCTGTGGGGCTACGGCTTCCGTATGGGATAAGCCGCTTGCCTGCGCACAGACACTGCCGATATTTTGGTCTTGCTAAAAAAGCCACCTGCGGGTGGCTTAATCATGCTTTTAAAGCTTTATGCGATATCTTTAATCGCCACTTCACGGCGAGCCAGGAAATCACTTACTGTACCTATACGGTTAAGTTCTTCCTGGGCATGGGTATCATTTTCTACCTCCCATATATTTACAGCCGACTGAATATTTAGCCAAAAATCCACGGTTGTATCGAAAGCCTTTGCCAGACGAAACGCCATATCTGTAGTGAGTTTGCGATGATTGTTAACTAAAGCGCTGACCGTATTGCGGTGGACGTTAAAGGAGGCTGCCGCATTGATCATATCAAGTTTACGTGCAAGCGTAGTTTGAAGATCAGGCGGTATTTTGCTGGCTGGCGTTGCGTATTGAAAAAAGGCGTCCAGCCAGGCATCACGGAAGCTTCCAATACTTTTTAATATTCCCTTTTATCCTTCTAATCCCTGTGCGCTAATCTTAACGCACTCATGCACCGTGCTCAGGTGCGTGGGCGCGGTGACGCTTTTTCATAAAGACAATTTCTTGCCCGTTTACGCCCGGAAACGAATCTCTGATAGGAATTTACTGAGCGCCCGGCGTATTATTCTGTCTGCCAGCCGTTGCACCTGTTGACTCTTGTGACGGCAGCCTGTGTTACACACAGCGCGCAATCCTGAACCGGTAAGTTGTTAAACGATGCCCGCAAAATTTCGTTATTCGTTGCTGAGCCTGGCTTTTCTTTTCTCCGCGCAGAGCCTGGTGGGTCAGGCGCTGGCCGCTTCGCCATTAAGCACGCCTGCGCCGCTCTCCCAGCCGCAAATCGCCTCCGGCAGCGCGATGATTGTCGATCTGAATACTAATAAAGTGCTGTATGCCTCGCATCCGGATCGGGTAAGGCCAATCGCCTCGATTACCAAAGTGATGACGGCGATGGTGGTGCTGGATGCGCATCAGCCGCTGGATGAGATGCTGAATATTGATATCAGCCATACGCCGGAAATGCGCGGCGTGTTTTCTCGCGTACGCCTGAAGAGTGAAATCAGTCGCAGAAATATGCTGCTGCTGGCGCTGATGTCGTCGGAAAACCGTGCTGCCGCCAGCCTGGCGCATCATTATCCCGGCGGCTATGACGCCTTTATTCGCGCCATGAATGCCAAAGCGCGTGCGCTGGGCATGACCAATACCCATTATGTGGAGCCGACCGGCCTGTCGATTCATAACGTTTCCACCGCCCGCGATCTGACAAAGCTGCTGATCGCTACGAAACGTTATCCGCTGTTGGGTCAGCTCAGCACCACCCATGAGGAGATGGCGCACTTCAGCAATCCGGACTATACGCTGCCTTTCCGTAATACCAATCATCTGGTCTATAAGCCGGACTGGCACATTCAGCTCACCAAAACCGGCTTTACCAATCAGGCGGGGCACTGTCTGGTGATGCGCACCATGATCAAACAGCGTCCGGTCGCGCTGGTGGTGCTGGATGCCTTTGGCAAATATACCCATTTTGCCGATGCCAAACGGCTACGCGACTGGCTGGAGACCGGCAAATCCGCCCCGGTTCCGGCGGCGGCGCTGGCGTATAAAAAGCAAAAAACCGCTAATACCGCCAGCAATAACGCGATCGATTAGTGTGTTACTCCTCCGCTGGGCGGTCAGCGGAGGAGAGCGCACGCTGCATGATCAGCGTATCGCGCCAGGCACCATGCTTATATCCCACCCCTTTTAATACGCCCGCCTGGCAGAATCCCAGCCTGAGATGTAGCTTCAGCGAGCCGATGTTCTGCTCGCCGTTGCCGATAATCGCCAGCATCTGCTGCCAGGGACCTTGTTCACAGCGCGCGATCAGCGCCGCCAGCAGGGCGCTACCGATGCCGCGTCCTGCCGCGTCGTGTGCCAGATAGATCGACTCTTCCACGCTATAGCGGTAAGCAGGACGCGGGCGATAGGGTGAAGCGTAGCTAAAGCCAATCAGGCGGCCTGCCTGTTCAGCGACCAGATACGGCATTTCCAGCGCCTGCACCTTGAGAAAACGGGCCTGCATTTCCGCCGTATCGGGCGGCGTCTCCTCAAAAGAGGCGCAGCCATACAGCACATGCCAGGCGTAAATTTCGCTGACAGCGGCGATATCAGCCGCGCATGCATCACGAATCAGCAGGGGTTCGGCCTTCTCAGACATAACTTCTCCTTATACCGGATGAAAGTCTTACTTTGACACAGGCGCGCGGTAGCCCTTCATAACAAATTCTTATGCAAAAAGAGCGATTTTTCTTCACGCTTTCCTATAGTGAAGCGGCAGGCAAAAGCATAAACTGGCGCGCGATCGCGGCGAGGCCGTGGAACAGAAACAGAGTGGAATGACCTTCGATGTCAAAGTGGTTACGATTAATGCGCACAAGCCTGCTGGCGCTGCTGGTAATGGCGTCATTTGTGATTCACGCGGCGGAAAACGCTGAGGATAGCGCGGCGGCAGGTGAAGAGACTGTAGTAAAGGTAAATGCGTCGGCAGAACTGCCGAAAATGCAAAAAATCCTCGATAAAATCAAAGGGCAGGTTTCCGGCGAAACCAATGATGCACAGCTTTCCCAGCTCAACGAAATGGCGCTGGAGCTGTCGGGCAATGCCGATACGCTGGGACAGGCGCTGATCCCGCAACGGCAACAGTTAATGGCGCAGCTGGCAGTATTAGGCCCGGTGCCACAAGCGGACAGCGGCGTGAAAGAGACGCCGGAGGTGACGCGCAAGCGAAGCACGCTGGAAAATCAAAAGCAAAAGCTGGACGAACAGATTAAACAAGCGGAGACGATCAAAAGCGGCTCGCTTAACCTCAGCGCGCAGATTGTTAGTCTGCGGCGCGATAATCTGAAAACCCAGCTGGCATTGAACTCTGGCAGTATTTTTGGTCCGCGTTTCTGGGCACCGCTGTTTGGTATGCAGCAAAGAGATGGCGATAAGCTGGCTAACTTCCGCGATGAGCTAACGGACACCGTGGCGCTGGCCTGGGAGCCGGGTTGGCGGCTCGGCACCGTGTTGTGGCTGGTAGCCGCGGTGCTAATCGCTACGCTGGGCCGCCGCTACGGAGAGGAGTTCCTCGCGTGGATTAGTATTAACAAGTTGCCGGAAGGGCGTCTGCGGCGCAGCTTCCTGGCGGCGGCGATCGCCCTTACCACGCTGGTGGCGGTGGTGCTGGCGTTTAACTTTCTTGATCAGGCGTTTACCCGCCGCGAGGAAGTTTCTGATGACGTCCAGAGCTTTGCTGATCGTCTGGTACAGCTCAGCCTGTTCTGCGGCCTGATTGCCGGGCTGGGACGGGCGTTTCTGTCGACGCGTCGCCCTTCATGGCGTCTGCCGGCGATTTCCAACGAGGTGGCGCAGGCGCTGAAACCCTACCCGCCGCTGACCGCGCTTCTGGTATTTATTTTCCAAACGGTAGAAGCGCTGAATACCACCGTTGGCACCAGCGTCGGCACCACCATTCTGGCAAACGGCATGACGGCGCTACTGGTGGGCGCTACCGCGCTCTCTATCAGTTTCCGCTCCAGCCGCGTTCGTCGTTGTCTGGTGCAGGAAGGGCAGACGCCAGAGGCCCGATCCACCTTAGTCGGCCTGGTTCAGATGTCGATTACGCTTATCGGTCTGGCAATCATGCTGTCGCTGATTATCGGTTACGTTACCCTGGCGCGCTTTCTCAGCTATGAGCTGGTCTGGCTGGGTATCGTCTGCGGCGCTTACTATTTCCTTAGCCATCTGGTGAGCGATGGCTGCGAAACGCTGCTGTCGGTAAATAGCCTGACCGGCAAGCGGATGCAGACCTCGCTGAACATCGATGAGCGGCATCTTTCGCAGGCGGCGGCGCTGCTGTCGGCGCTGGGAAAAACCATACTGCTGCTGTTTGCGGTAGTGGCGGTGCTGAACGGCACTTTCGGCACCTCGACGCCGATTGAACTGCTGCAAAAGGCGGTAGAGTTCTGGGGCGGCAAAGGGCTGGAGTCGCTGAATATCGTGCCTGCACATCTGGTCAATGCGCTGCTGTGCATGGTTATTGGCATCTATGTGCTGCGCGCGGTGCGTCGCTGGCTGGATAACGACTTTCTGCCGAAAACCACCATGGATATCGGCATGCGCGTTTCGCTGGTAACGCTGTTCAGCAATATCGGCTATGTGCTGGTTATTCTGTTAACGCTCTCAACCATGGGCGTGCAGTGGAACAAGCTGGCCTGGATTGTCAGCGCCCTGTCGGTGGGTATCGGTTTCGGCCTGCAGGAGATTGTGAAAAACTTTATCTCCGGCCTGATCCTGTTGACTGAACGTCCGGTGAAGGTGGGTGACCTGGTAAGCATCAGCGGGATTGAAGGCGATATTCGCCGGATCAACGTGCGCGCCACAGAGATTCAGCTGGGCGACAAATCTACGGTGATCGTACCGAACTCGCAGCTGATCTCGCAGAACGTGCGTAACGCCACCATGGGTAATGCTCAGGGCGTGGTTACCATTACGCTGACGTTCCCGCTGGATATCGATCCGGTGCAGGTGCGGGAGATTTTACTGGGGGTCTATCAGGAAAACGAACGCATTCTGGATACGCCAGAGCCCTCGGTCAGTTTCAAAGATCTTACCCCGCAGGGAATTGTGCTGAGCGTAACCGGAAATGTCTCTAACCAGCGGCAGATTGGCGGCGTGAAAAGCGATCTGCTGTTCGATCTGCTGACGCGCCTGCGTAAAGAGGGCATCGTGCTATCGCGCCCGCAAACCATGATCATTGAGCGCAAGAATGGTGAGGTGGTCGTTAAAGATCCACAGCAAAGCTAAGCCGCGCCAGGGCCGCCTTTTCGCATGGAAACGGCGGCCTTTGGGCGTTTAATCGGCCGAGTGATGCGCATCGCAGCCGCAGCCCGCCCAGTGTTTTAGTTTGCTGGTTTTACCAATGCCGGGGTTAAAGCTGTTAGTCGGATCGAGCTGCTGATAGAACGCTTTCAACTGCGGCTTCGCCTGGTAAAGATGGCCGACGTTATGCTCCGCCGGATATTCCGCGCCGCGCTGGTTAAGGATCTCCAGCATTCTCTCTTTCAGCGCATGCGCGTCCACGCCTTTCTTCACGATGTAATCCTGATGAAACACATGGCACATAAAGTGGCCATAGTAGAGGCGATGCACCAGCTTATCGTCAAACTCCGGTGGCAGCTTCTCGAACCAGTCGCGATCGTTACGACGCAGCGCAATATCCAGCGCCAGAATATCCTCGACTTCATCATGATGCGCCGCGTGATAGCGCACCGCCGCACCCGCTGCGGCAAAGCGATGCAGAAAGGCTTTCGAGCCCTCTTCATCGGTGCATTCAAAATAGTCGCCGCCGCCCTCGCGGAAAAAGTCCCTTAAAAACTGACGCGCCTCCTCCACGCCGTCGCCGGACATTTTCAGCATCAGATGATGCTCATAGCGGTCGCGCCAGATTTTCATCTTTTTCGGCAGGTGCGTCGGAAACAGCACGCTCAGCTTTTGCAGCATGCGGTCGGTAAAATGGGGGCGGAACAGCGGAATGTGGCTCAGCATCGCATCGATACGTCCCTTCAGGGTAAAGAAACGCGGCATCTTATCGGTGCCCAGCCGGTCGATCATAATAAAGGTATCTTTCCCATACTTTTCGGCGATGTCATACATATCGCGATGCATATATTCGCCCGCCACCGGCAGGTTTTTAAAATGGGCCAAAATATGGCGACGAATATCCTCCAGCGCCGCCGTATCGTTGCTGCCGATATAAAATACCTGCTGCTTTTTCTCCGCCTCGAAGGTATCCAGACGCACAGCGAACACCGCCAGCTTGCCGGCGCAGCCGGAGGCTTCATACAGGCGGCTGGCGTCGGCGTTAAAGCGCGACGGTGTGTCTGCCTCTACGTCGCGCACACGCTCGACGTAGTTGTGATCGGACGCCTGGCGCGCATCATGGCGCACATCGCTCTCGCGCCAGGTCTCATCATCCAGACGCCCCAGGATCTGCTCCGGCGTGCTGCCCAGTTCAATGCCGAGATGATTCACCAGCTTTAGCTGTCCCTGCTCATCCAGCTGAGCGTAAAGCGCCATTTCGGTATAGGCCGGGCCGCGTTTCACCAGCGCGCCGCCGGAGTTATTGCACACGCCGCCGAGAACAGAAGCGCCAATACAGGAGGAGCCGATCACTGAATGCGGCTCGCGTCCCAGCGGCTTAAGGATTTTCTCCAGCTGAAACAGCGTGCTGCCGGGAAACGCCAGCACCTGCTTGCCTTTATCCAGCAGCTGAATACGATCCATGCGCAGGGTGCTGATAATAATGATTTCGCGATCATAATCGTTGCCGTTGGGCGTTGAGCCTTCGGTCAGGCCGGTATTCGCCGCCTGCATCAGAATGATTTTATCCGCCGCGACCGCAGCCTTTAGCACACGCCACAGTTCCAGCAGCGAGCCGGGAAAAACCACCGCCAGCGCCTCGCCCTGACCAGAGCGGAAGCCTTTACGATAGCGTTCGGTTTTACGCGGATCGGTCAGCAGATGGCTACGGCCAACGATACGGCGCAGTTCATTAACCAGGGTTTGACTGGCAGATTGAGTATGAGGGTGCATATCCATTGTCCTGTTATGTGGGTCAAATTTACTGTAGCAGCTCCGACACAAAAGCGTTCAACGGCAAAACTACCTGCTATTCTCTTGCTGTTGCACGCTGTAGCTATCTTATTGCTGTAGCACTAATTACCCTTCATACTTCACGCTGCAGGTATGTTGGCTGCGCTCGCTTATCCCGGCCACTGATTTGCGTCAGCGCCCGGGGATTTACGCGCTGGCCGCCTTCCTGCAACGCCAACTATTTAGGGTACAAAACCCGTTCCGCGTTCTTGTTGAGAGCCCAATCTGATGAAATGGATTTACTCCCTGAGTCTCGCTGTTTCTCTGGCGGTGCAGCCCGCCTTCGCTGACGATCTTTTCGGTCCCCATCCTATGACGCCAGAAGCGCGCGATGCGTTTGTCACCGATCTGCTGGCGAAAATGACGCTGGATGAAAAAATTGGTCAGCTGCGGCTGATTAGCGTCGGACCGGACAACCCAAAAGAATCGATCCGCGACATGATCCAGAAAGGACAGGTCGGCGCGATATTTAATACCGTTACCCGTCCCGACATCCGCGTTATGCAGGATCAGGTAATGCAGCTTAGCCGCCTGAAAATCCCGTTATTCTTTGCCTATGACGTGGTGCATGGTCAACGCACCATTTTCCCGATTCCGTTAGGCCTGGCGGCCACCTGGGATCTGGATGCGGTCAGCCGCGTTGGTCGCGTCTCTGCCTGGGAGGCGGCAGATGATGGCCTGAATATGACCTGGGCACCGATGGTGGATGTCACGCGTGAACCGCGCTGGGGCCGTGGTTCAGAAGGCTTTGGCGAAGATACTTTCCTGACCTCTAAAATGGGCAGCACCATGGTTGAGGCGATGCAGGGTAAAAGCCCGGCGGATCGCTATTCCCTGATGACCAGCGTTAAGCATTTCGCGCTGTATGGCGCGATTGAAGGTGGCCGCGACTACAACACCGTGGATATGAGCCCGCAGCGCATGTTCCAGGACTATTTGCCGCCCTATAAGGCGTCGCTGGACGCCGGCAGCGGCGGGGTAATGGTGTCGCTGAACTCCATCAACGGCATGCCGGCCACCGCTAACCGCTGGCTGCTGAAAGATCTGCTGCGCGATCAATGGAAATTCAAAGGCATTACCATCAGCGATCATGGCGCAATTAAAGAGCTGATCAAGCATGGCGTCGCCAGCGATCCTGAAGATGCGGTACGGGTAGCGCTAAAAGCCGGTATCGATATGAGCATGGGTGATGTCTACTACAGCCAGTATCTGCCGGGGCTGGTGAAGCGCGGCGTGGTATCGCAGCAGGAGATCGACGATGCGGCGCGCCATGTGCTGAACGTGAAATATGACATGGGGCTGTTTAACGATCCCTACAGTCATTTAGGGCCGAAGGGCAGCGATCCGGCTGATACCAATGCGGAAAGCCGCCTGCATCGTGAAGATGCGCGTGAAGTGGCGCGTAAAAGTATGGTGCTGCTGAAAAACCGGCTGGAAACGCTGCCGCTGAAAAAGTCGGGCACCATTGCGCTGATCGGTCCGCTGGCGGACAGCCAGCGCGACATTATGGGCAGCTGGTCGGCAGCGGGCGTGGCGAAGCAGTCGGTAACGCTGCTGCAGGGGATGAAAAACGCCACCGCCGACAAGGCAACGCTGCTGTATGCCAAAGGCGCGAATATTACCGATCATAAAGGGATTCAGGATTTTCTGAACCTCTATGAGCAGGCGGTCAGCGTGGATAGCCGCACGCCGCAGCAGATGATTGACGAAGCGGTGGCCACGGCGAAAAAAGCGGATGTGGTGGTGGTGGCGCTGGGCGAGGCGCAGGGCATGGCGCATGAGGCCTCCAGCCGTACCGACCTGAGGCTGCCTGAGAGCCAGCAAAAGCTGCTGGCGGCGCTGAAAACCACCGGCAAACCGCTGGTGGTGGTACTGATGAACGGACGCGCGCTGGCGCTGGAGCGTGAAGATCAGCAGGCCGATGCGCTGCTGGAGACCTGGTTTAGCGGCACCGAAGGGGGCAACGCTATTGCCGACGTGCTGTTTGGCGACTATAACCCGTCAGGCAAGCTGCCGGTCTCCTTCCCGCGTTCGGTGGGGCAGATCCCGATTTATTACAATCACCTGCCAACCGGCCGTCCTTATAATTCAGCAAAACCGAACAAATATACTTCGCACTATTATGATGCGGTTAACGGGCCGCTCTATCCCTTTGGCTACGGTTTGAGCTATACCCGCTTCAGCGTCTCGCCGGTGAAGCTCTCCTCATCGACCATGCCGCATAATGGCAAGGTTGAAGCCAGCGTTACGGTAACCAATACCGGCAAACGCGACGGTGCAACGGTGGTGCAGCTCTATCTGAACGATGAAGTTGCCAGCATCAGCCGTCCGGTAAAAGAGCTGCGCGGCTTTAAGCGCATCATGTTGAAAGCAGGCGAGTCACAAACCGTGACCTTCCCGATTGATGTGGAAGCGCTGAAATTCTGGAACCAGCAGATGCAGTGGGTAGCGGAGCCAGGCAAGTTCAAAGTGATGATTGGCCTGGATTCGGTGAGAACGCAGAATGCGGAATTCACTTACCTGTAATGCAGCATCTCAGCGGTAGGGTGCTTGCAGCCTTACAGGCAACCAACGCCTGATGCAGGCATATGGCTCTGTTTAAAACCGACCCTTCAGGGTCGGTTTTTTTTACGTCTATTTGCCGCCCGCCATATCGAGAAAACTGCCGGTGACGTATGAGGCCTCATCGGACAGCAGCCAGGCGATCGCCTGCGCCACCTCTTCGGGCTGGCCGCCGCGCTTCATTGGCAAACTCTCCTTTACCCGATCAACACGCCCTGGCTCGCCGCCATCGGCGTGCATCCCGGTATAAATAAAACCAGGCCGCACGGCGTTTACCCGGATGCCCTGCGCCGCCACTTCCAGCGACAGGCCGCTGGTCAGTGTATCGATGGCGCCTTTTGAGGCGGCATAGTCGACATACTCATGGGGCGCGCCGAGCCGCGAGGCGGCAGAAGAGACGTTAACAATTGCGCCGCCCTGGCCGCCGTGACGCAGCGCCATGCGCTTTACCGCCTCGCGCGCGCAAATAAAACTGCCGCTGACGTTAGTGGCGAAAATAGAGGCGATGCGCTGCGCGTCCAGTTGCTCAATAGTGGCCTGCGGTTTGAGAATGCCGGCGTTGTTCACCAGGCCGGTCAGCATGCCAAGCTCGCGGTCAATCTGCTGAAACATCGCTACTACCTGCTCCTCGTCGGCAATATCCGCCTGAACCGCAATGGCATTGCCCCCGTCGCGCCGAATCAGCGCTACCACTTCTTCAGCCTGCGCCTGCTGGCTGCGATAGCCGATACAGATCGTGTGGCCTTTTTGCGCTAACAGCAGTGCGGTAGCGCGTCCAATACCACGATCGCCGCCGGTAATTAAAGTAATGTGTTTTTTCATTGGTTCTGTGCGATTCGCCTGTTTATCGATTCCCGGTGATAAACATCATTAATGTAATGTTCAAACTCAGCAAGGCGATAGCGATAAATATTATGACGAACGGTCTTGTCACTTCAGTTGAGTGTTGCTAACAGGGCGGTGCGGAGAGGCGCAGGCACAACGAATGAAAAAGGAATGAATGCGCATAGGACAGGATCACGATAACCGGCATAAAAAAACCGATCGGCAGCCAACCGATCGGCTTATCTGGTATCTATGCTCTGTTAAAAACGCCTAATGAGATCACTTCACGCTTAGCGCCGTCAGGCGGCGTGCTGATTAACCTGTTGTTCAGCCAGCATGGTGAGTTTTTCATCGGTCGCTTTTTCTTCATCCAGGGTATTTTTCAGGATAGAGACGACATTGTCGTAGCCCAGATTTTTCGCCAGCGCCATCAGCGAACCGTAGCTGGAGATTTCATAATGTTCGACTTTCTGAGCGGCGACAATCAGGCCTGCATCGCGCACCGGCCCTTCTTCCACTTCCTGAATAATCTCCTCGCCTTCTTTGATCAGCCCTTCCATTGCTACACAGGTAACATTTTCCATTTCCACATTGTCGAGAGACTGGATAACCTGATCAAGGCGTTCGATATGGCCTTTGGTCTCCTCGAGGTGTTGTCTAAAGCCTTCGACAAGTTGAGTTTCAGTGGCGGCCTCGGCCATTTTTGGCAGTGCCTTGGTTAACTGAACTTCAGCACTGTAAACATCGCTTAGAGTATGAACAAACAGATCGTTTAACGATTGCATAGTCATAACGCTTATCTCCCTATTAATTAGGTGTTGGTGTGCTGCGGTTGCCATAAAAGCCTGGTAGAAGGTGATAAAACAGGCAAATAATCTGCGCTTCGCTTACAAGCAGATGAAAGATAAGGATTTGTGCTCATTTGTACTTTGCTTATTAAATTTTTGGTTTATTAATCATGCGCTTGCCAGAGACGTAATTCTGCGTAAAAGAGTGTATTTGTTTATTGCAGAACGCACCGGCAGGTAAAGAAGTGATGGATATTTAATGGAATTATTACGCAGGCGCATTGAAAAGCAGGTTTTCCGGGTAAACGGCCTGTCACTTAACGAGTTCGATCTCTCTCAGCCGCCGGGCGATCCGGGGCTGTTTGGCCCTGATAGCCTGGTCTGGCCGGTGCATGGCGACTTCACCTCTATGCTGTGCGGTGGCATTGGCGCGTTGCTGTTACAGATGCTGCATCCTTCGGCGCTGGCAGGCGTCTGGGATCACTCATCCTTTCGTCAGGATATGCTGGGACGTTTGCGTCGTACCAGCCAGTTTGTCGCGGTCACTACCTTTGGCAACCGCGCCGATGCGCTTACCTTAATTGAACGGGTAAAGCGTATCCATCTACAGGTTAACGGCGTCGATGCTTACGGCAATCCTTATGCGGCCAGCGATCCTGAGCTGTTAACCTGGGTGCATGTTGCCGAGGCCAGCTGTTTTCTCGCGGGCCATCTGCGTTATAAAAACCCGGCGCTTAGCCTGACCGACCGCGATCTCTACTATGCACAGGCGGCGCGGGTTGCCGAGGCGCTGGGCGCGCAGCAGATGCCCAAAAGCGTACAGGCGGTAGAGGAGTACCTGCAGCGGATGCGCCCCCAGCTCTGCTGTGACGCGCGCACCCGCGAAGTTATCAGGCTGCTGCGCCAGGCTCCCGCGCCCAGCAGACCAGCAAAACTGGTTATGGGCACGCTGATGGAAGCGGGTATGGGTCTGCTGCCCGACTGGGCGCAGCAGATGAGCGATCTGACCCTGAGCGCGCGCCGTCAGGCCATTATCGATCGACGCATCCGCTTACTGGCACGCTTGCTACGCTGGTCGGTGCGTAACGGCGCGTTTCCGCGCGCAATGCGGCGCATGGGGCGTGATTTTTGAGATTATTACCCTTGCCGCTGTGTCGCAATAAGGGAGATCCTGCTCTATTCTCGGGGAAGCTGGATTCCTCCACGTTGCGTTGAGGCACTATGACATATTCGCAGTTGATTGCTGAGGTGACTAATCAGCAACAGACGTTAACCGCCATCATCGAACAGACCGAACGGGCCGCCTATTTTTATATCTGGCCCACCGAGCCGTTTCGCTCCCGCTTTGCGGTACGCGGCTGCTGGCTGCGTAACCTGCTGCCCGCGCCATTTGAAGAGGACAGCGCGGCCATAGAGCAGGGGATTGCGCCGCTGTTAAGCGCCGACTGTTGTCGCACGCTGGAGGCTGAGCCGCCGCTTGATCCGGCCGGTCTGCAAATCATTTGGGAACCGACCGATGATGGCGCGGCGGTCTGGTATCAGGGGCAACTGCTGGCGGTGATCCCGGGCTGGAGCCTGTATCAAAATAAACAGGTGAGTTTCTCGGCAGGCTGCATCAAGGAGAATCGCCTGACTGCGCCGCTGGGATCGGCATCAACCAACCACTATTACGCTCAGGCGCTGGCGCATCGCCAGTTCTGGCGCGACTGGCATGACGGGCATCTCTGGCAGCCGGTCGAGCACGATCTGCTGCAGTGCTACGAATCACACTACGGCCCGTCGCTTAAATATTATGCTATCGACCAGGGCAAGTGGCCGCCGATGGCGATTTCACAACATTATCATCAGGGCGTCTGGTATTTCTTCACGCTTGGTATGTGCATCCGTCCGATGCCGTGGGTAGATTTTCTCTATGAGGATCTGGCTCCGCAGTATCGCCGCACTGAACTGGCGATGGCGATCGATGCGGAAGTAATGACAGAGGATAATGCTATCCAGATGGCCAGCGCACTGGCGAATTATGCGCACTATCCCTGGAGCAGCCTGAACTGGCTGGGCGAAGGCCATACGCTGCCCTCTTCCGTTGCGCCGGTAGGCTTTGAAGGGTTTTTGCTCTCTGCCACGCTGGGTGCAGAAGGTGGACAGTTTGCCTTGCCAAAACGCGAAGGCGAGCGGGTAAATTTATTGTGGACCACGCCAGTGACGGCCGCCGAACAGGCCTTTGCTCAGGCGGATGACCAGGGCGGTATTCAACTGGTTACGCGTCTGTTGCAGTATGGCGCGAATCATATCTTCCGGCCGCGCCAGCAGGTGGTTGAACAGGAAACATGAGGGCTGCGTCTGTTGTGGTGATGCTCGCCACCGCTGGCTGTCACGACTTTCTTTGACCAGAGAGAAGATTTGTAAATTGTGATGGCGATCGCCTCAAGTAAAAAGGTTACATGCCGTTAACACGAGAAGGGCAATATGGCCCTTCCTGTTATGTGGTGTGAACATGATAAAAACAACGCAGGCACGCTTTACCGCGGCGATCGTGGCATTTTTTCTGTTATTGATGGCGATCACCGTGGTGGTCATCAATCTTTTTGTTGCTCCACAATTAAAAACCAATGAAGAGCGCCTGGTGCGCTACGAAGTTGATACGCTCGCCGCCCGGATTATCGAACAGATGAACCGGGTTCAGGCTCAGCAACGCACCATTACCGAAGCGGTTAGCGTACTGGATAGCGCCGCTATCGACAGCCTGCTGCCGGCGCTGGTTAATCAATATAATGACAGCAACGTCTTTGGCGGCGGTATCTGGCCGTTGCCGAACATGCGCGCCGCAGACCGGGAAAAATTCAGCACCTTCTTTGCCCGTGACGCCAGCAATCAGCTACAGGTAAACACCTTCTGGAACTCACCAGAGGCAGATCGCTACTATGAACAGTCGTGGTATAAAGCCGGTCTTGCTGCCAGCAAAGGAGAGTGCGCCTGGGCTAACGCCTATCAGGATGCCGCCAGCCCGCAGCCGCGTACCAACTGCGCCATGGCGATCTATCGCAACGGCGCAGCCTGGGGCGTTGCCACCATCGACGTGACGCTGGGGTTCTTTAACCATCTGGCGAAAGAGATGGGTGAGGCGATTCAAGGACGCGTACTGATCGTAGAGGCCGATGGCAAAGTCGTCGGCAACGCAGCGCTGGTTGAGGGGACGCCGAAACTGCAATATCTCAATGAGCTTTCCCTGCCAATGGCCGCGCCGCTGAAGACGCTGCTGGCCAATGCCGGGAAAGAGCCGATAGAGAGCCAGTATCAGAGCGAAGAGGGCGACCGCACACTGTTTGTTCAGCAGATCGCCGGCAGCCCCTGGTATCTGGCCAGCGATGTGCCGACCAGCCTGCTGACGCAGCAGACCCACTCAATGATGACGCGCCTGGGCATGGTTCAGATCCCGTTAGCTATTGTGCTGCTGCTGGTGCTGCTGGGCTTTATTCGCAGCATGATGAAGCGCCTGAGCCTGCTTAACGAAAATATCCTGGCCTTATCCACTGGCGGGGCGGATTTAACCCAGCGTCTGCCAGCCAGTAACAGCCCGGAATTTAACGCCGTTGCAGAGAGCTTTAACCAGTTTATTAGCTATCTGCAGGGGCTGATGCGACAGGTCGGCGACAGCGCGTTGGCTATTACTTCCGCCTCGCGCCAGATTGCCAGCGGCAACCTTGATCTCTCGGCACGTACGGAAGAGCAGTCCAGCTCTATTGTGCAAACTGCGGCGTCGATGGAAGAGTTAACCGGCACGGTGCGTCAGAATGCTGATAACGCCACCCACGCCAACCAGCTGGCGGGCGAAGCCGCGAAAGTGGCGGAGCGCGGTACCGGCGTGGTACGACAGGTGGTGACCACCATGGGCGAAATTGACGCATCCTCACGTAAGGTGGTGGATATTATCAGCGTGATTGACAGTATCGCCTTCCAGACCAATATCCTGGCGCTGAACGCAGCGGTAGAAGCGGCGCGAGCCGGTGAACAGGGGCGCGGCTTCGCGGTGGTTGCCAGCGAAGTACGTAATCTGGCGCAGCGTTCGGCCAACTCGGCGCGTGAGATTAAAAAGCTGATTGAAACGTCGGTGGCAAATATTGATGCGGGCAGCCAGCTGGTCAATGAAGCGGGCCGCACCATGGATGAACTGATGCAGGGTGTCAGCAGCGTGACGACCCTGATGAACGAAATCATGTCTTCCAGCCGTGAACAGAGCATGGGAATTGAACAGGTTAACGTGGCGATTAACCAACTGGATAACACCACGCAGCAGAACGCCTCCCTGGTTGAACAGGTTTCCGCCGCCGCTCAGGCAATGGAAGAGCAGAGCGTTCAGCTGGAGCAGGTAGTAACCCGTTTCAAACTGTAAGCGATAAATCCACAGGCTCCGCTGTGCAAGTGGGCAGCGGAGCGAAGGAGTAAGTCAGGTTACTTTTTTGTACATATTCTGATGAATACGCGGGACTTTTTTGCGGCTTAAGAGCGAGTGGTTATGCCACAATAGCTGGGATTAGTCTGAAGGAGCCCGTATGTCCGCTATTGAAGTTATTCTTGTTGATCCTCTTGATCGTCCTGTCGGCATAATGGAAAAACAGGAAGTGCATGAAAAAGGGTTACTGCATCGCGCGGTAACCGTTTATGTCTTTAACCATCAACATCAACTGTTGCTGCAACGCCGCGCCAGTGCTAAATATCACTGCGGCGGCCTGTGGAGCAATACCTGTTGCGGCCATCCTTATCCTTCGGAACCCACTCAGCATGCCGCCGAACGGCGTTTGCGGGAAGAGATGGGGCTTGATTTAACCCTGACGGCGATGTTTGAACTGAGCTATAACCTGCCGTTAAGTAACGGTTTGACCGAGCATGAATATGGGCATGTTTTTTTTGCCATTAGCGACGCCCAGCCACAGCTCAATCCTGAAGAGGCGGATGCCTGCCGCTGGCTTTCACTGGAGGCTATCCAACAGGAGATAACACACGATCCTGCCCGCTTTACTCCCTGGTTTTTATATACGTTCGCCCGCATTCCCGCGCAGCTAACGCGCTTTATTCAGCATGCGGGCCAGCTAAAGCCTGGCGCATCCAACGGATAGATCAGAGAAGCCCGTCGCCCGCACGCCGTTGCGCCATGTCAGGCCGTTTTATTTTCGCACTGCAAACATTTGCGCTACGCTTTGACAGACTCACTTTGCTGAAAAGGAAAACTGCCATGGCTTTTGCTACTGCGCGTCGCGGGATACTGCTCTTTGCCGCCCTGATGACGCTGGCTGGCACCGCACAGGCTGCCGATCCGCTGCGTGTCGGCTCGAAAATCGATACGGAAGGCTCGCTGTTGGGCAACATTATTTTGCAGGTGCTGAATAAGCATGGCGTGCCAACGGTAAATAAAATTCAGTTGGGCAATACGCAGGTGGTGCGCGGTGCGATAACCGCCGGCGAGCTGGATATTTATCCTGAATATACCGGCAACGGCGCGTTCTTTTTTAATCTGGCTGGCGATGCGGCATGGA
Organism: Pantoea sp. FN0302; assembly: GCF_050113775.1. Lineage (NCBI taxonomy): Bacteria > Pseudomonadati > Pseudomonadota > Gammaproteobacteria > Enterobacterales > Erwiniaceae > Pantoea > Pantoea sp. FN0302. The sequence continues at coordinate 1,831,444 of NZ_JBNJSM010000001.1, read as the reverse complement.
AAAATGCGCAGGCGGGCTATGAAAAGGTCAGAGCGCTGGACGAGCAGAAAAATCAGTTGGTCTGGCTGACGCCCGCACCGGCTAACAATACCTGGACTATCGCGGTACGCGGCGATTTGGCGCAGAAAAACCAGCTTGTTTCGCTGGCCGATCTCAGCCGTTATCTTAAGCAGGGCGGCACCCTTAAGCTGGCTGCCTCTGCCGAATTTATCGAACGTGCCGATGCGCTGCCTGCTTTTGAAAAAGCGTATGGCTTTAAGCTCAGTCAGGACCAGCTACTGTCACTGGCGGGCGGCGATACGGCGGTCACCATCAAGGCGGCGGCGCAGCAAACTTCCGGCGTGAATGCGGCGATGGCCTACGGTACTGACGGACCGGTGGCGGCGTTGGGGCTGCAAACATTAAGCGATCCTCAAGGCGTCCAGCCAATCTACGCGCCCGCGCCGGTGATCCGTGCCGCAGCGCTGAAACAGTACCCGGAAATCGCCGCCTGGCTGAAACCGGTATTTAGCGCCCTGGATGAAAAAACCTTGCAGTCGCTGAACGCCAAAATTGCCGTTGAAGGGCAGGATGCGAAAAAGGTGGCCGCTGAATGGCTGCAACAGCAAAAACTGCTGTAATTCACAGCAACGAAACCATGCGGCGTTTGATCCCCCGTAATCGCGTACTGCTGCTGCTGACCGCGCTGCTGATTGCAGCGCTGTTTCTTTTACCCTTCGCCAGTTTTGCACCGAACCGGCTGGTATCGGGCCAGCCGGTGATGCTGACCGAACTGCTGCAGGGGGCGAGCTGGCTGATCCTGCTGATTCTTCCGCTTCTGTTGCTGCTGGTCTGGCAGTCGCTTAATCGTCCAACGCTGATCCTGACGCTGGCGCTGAGCGAAATTCTGCTCACCCTGCTGGTGGCGCTTGGCGGCCACGCGGCGCAAACGCTGGCCGGGCAGGGCAGCGCGCTGGCGCGTACCGGTTTCGGCAGCGGTCTGTGGGCGGCTATCGCGCTTTGCCTGCTGATTGCCGCAGACAGCGTGACGCGCCTGACGCGCAGCGTACCGTGGCGGCTGCTGTTGAATGCTCAGGTTTGGCTACCGTTGCTGGCGCTGCTGCTCGGCGGACAGCTCGATCAGCTCTCGTTGCTGAAAGAGTATGCCAACCGTCAGGAGGTGTTTGACCAGGCGCTGGCGCGTCACCTGTTGCTGCTGGCGGCGACGTTGTTGCCGGCGCTGCTTATCGGCATACCGCTGGGCCTGATCTGCTATCGCCGCGCACGCTGGCAGAGCGTGATTTTCTCCGTGCTGAATATTATCCAGACCGTGCCGTCGGTGGCGCTGTTCGGCTTGTTGATCGCGCCGCTGGCAGGGCTGGCGGCGCATTTTCCCTGGCTGGGGCGGCTTGGCGTTAGCGGCATCGGTCTTGCACCGGCGCTGATTGCGCTGGTGCTGTATGCGCTGCTGCCGCTGGTGCGTAGCCTGGTGGCGGGGCTGCAACAGGTGCCGGCGGGCGTGCGCGAAAGCGCTTGCGGCATGGGCATGTCGCAGGCGCAAATCTTCTGGCAGGTAGAGATCCCGCTGGCGTTGCCGGTGCTGCTTAGCGGCCTGCGTGTAGTGACCATTCAGACAGTTGGCCTGGCCGTTATCGCCGCCCTGATTGGCGCAGGCGGCTTCGGCGCAATTATTTTTCAGGGACTGCTCAGTAGCGCGCTGGAACTGGTGCTGCTGGGCGTGATCCCGGTTATCGCACTGGCGGTGCTGGTGGATACGCTGTTTAAAATTGTTATCTCCCTGCTGCAAAGGAACGCCTTATGATTCAGTTTAACCAGGTGAGCAAATACTTTGCCGGTAAGGCGGCGGTGGACGGCATCAATCTGCATATCGCCGCCGGAGAATTTACCGTGCTGATTGGCACCTCCGGCTCAGGTAAATCCACCACGCTGAAAATGATTAACCGGCTGATTGAGCATGATGAAGGGACAATTCTGTTTGCCGGCGAAGAGATCCGTAGCTTTAACCCGCAAACGCTGCGACGACGAATGGGGTATGCCATTCAGTCGATAGGGCTGTTTCCGCACTGGACGGTTGAAAAAAATATCGCCACCGTACCGGGATTGCTGAGGTGGCCGCAGGCGAAGAAACAGGCGCGAATAAGTGAGCTGCTGACGCTGCTTAACCTGGATGAGGGCTTGCGTCAGCGCTATCCGCATCAGCTTTCCGGTGGGCAGCAGCAGCGGGTGGGCGTAGCGCGGGCGCTGGCGGCCGATCCTGAGGTGTTACTGATGGATGAGCCGTTCGGCGCGCTTGATCCGGTCACGCGCGGCGCGCTGCAGCAGGAGATGCTGCGTATTCATCGGCTCTCCGGACGTACCATTGTGCTGGTAACGCACGATATTGATGAGGCGCTGGCGCTGGCGGATAACATTGTGCTGATGGATAACGGACGCATCGTACAGCAGGGCAGGCCGGTGGAGCTGTTAACCCGTCCCGCCAACGATTTTGTCCGTGACTTTTTTGGCCGCAGCGAGCTGGGCGTGCGCCTGCTCTCGTTGGGCAGCGCGGGCAGCGCGGCCAGGCGCGGCGAATGGCTGGAGGAGGAGTCGGTGTCGGCGGCGATCTCGTTACGTGAGGCACTCTCGCTGTTTATCGCCCGACAAACCGATAAGCTGCCGGTAACCGATGCGCAGGGCGTGCCGCTGGGCGTGCTGCACTTCAGCGATCTGTTGCGTCAGCGGGAGGGTGCATGAAACGACTAACGCGCGATCCGCTGCTGTGGCTGATTGCGCTTTTTATCGCGCTGCTGTTGCTGATGCCCTGGAGCGGGCCGCTTTTCGCCCACTGGTTCCCTGAGCTGGAGCGTCCGGTCTATCAGCAAGAGCGTTTTTTCCAGCTGGCGCTGGCGCATCTGCAACTGGTGGCGATCTCCAGCCTGGGCGCGGCGTTGACAGGGCTGGGCGCAGGCATTGCCGTGACGCGCCGTGGCGGACAGGAGTTTCGTCCGCTGGTGGAGACGCTGGCTGCCGCCGGGCAAACCTTTCCGCCAGTAGCGGTGCTGGCGGTGGCCGTGCCGGTAATCGGCTTTGGCGAGCAGCCAGCGATTATCGCGCTGATGCTGTATGGAATCTTACCCGTGCTGCAAGGCACCCTGGCCGGGATCGAATCAGTGCCCTCCAGCGTTAAAGAAGTGGCGCAGGGGGTCGGGATGAGCAACTGGCAGCGTTTAACCCGTGTAGAGCTGCCGCTGGCTGCGCCGGTAATTATCTCCGGGATGCGCACCTCGGTGATCATCAATATTGGCACCGCCGCCATCGCCTCTACGGTAGGCGCGAAAAGCCTGGGATCGCCGATTATTATCGGCCTGAGCGGGTTTAATACGGCGTATGTGATTCAGGGAGCGTTGCTGGTGGCGCTACTGGCGTTGGTGGTGGACCGGCTGTTTGAGCGCCTGCAGCGCTGCTTTAGCGGGAATGTAAGATAATGGTATAGCCCACCAGCATCAGGCCGCCGGTACCGCCGACTGCCATAATGAAAAAGAGGGTGCCAACCAGAAATTTTTGCCAGTTCATAATACTGCCTGTAACGATCAAACAAGAGAGCGGATCATAACCCGATCCGTGCCTGGCGACCAGGCAATTTACGCCATTTTTAACTCGGCCCGTGCAGGCTGATTGAGAAGCCCTGCTCATGCCAGTGAGTAAACTGCTCTGCTTGTCGGCGGGTCAGTTTTTTACCCGTCCAGACAAAAATTTGCTGACCCGGAAAGAGTTCCGGGCGGGGGTTATCCAGCGGTTCTGCCAGCACGTCGACACGCCAGCCCTGCTGGCACAAACGCCAGGCTTCCAGCCAGATACGGGTACGGTCTTCCACCCCCCAACCGAGCAGCAGCGCATCCTTTCCTGCCTTTTTACGTACGCTGCTCAGGTAAAAGGCGACATAATCGATCAGGGCGCCATCCAGCAGACTGCACATGGTTTTCGCCGTGTTTTGATCAAGCCCAAGCCGCTGACGAACCGGCACAAACACATGATCAATTAACGCATCTACAGAATGCTCACGACCGATATTGGCGATTTTAGCCCGTAGTTTCGCCGGACGAACGTGGCGTAGCACGCTCATTACCTCTTCCTGCAACGCCAGCCAGCCGTCGTGCGTATCAATATTTTCGCCTTCCAGCAGCGATTTGACTTTGCCTACCGGTACGCCGCTCTCTATCCAGCGCTTGATCTCTTCGATACGCTGAACATCTTCCTCATCAAACTGTCGATGCCCGCCTTCGGTGCGCTGTGGCTTAAGCAGCCCATAGCGACGCTGCCATGCGCGTAACGTTACAGGGTTTATACCACAGCGTTCGGCGACATCACCGATGCTGTACAGGGCCATTGACTGCCTCAACTTGCATTTTAAATACATTATCTGCGTTAACCTTAGCGGAGCTGAGTTAACGTGTACATAGTTTTTTTAGTTGTACAACTTGATCCAGACCGCAAAGCCGGTAACTCTCAGAGACACATTTCCTGTTTCTGAACGTTACGCGCCAGAGGCCAAACAGGCGCATCATTTACTGGTGGAGCAAAGATGATTGAATATCAAATTATTAATCGGCAGCAGGCGATAAACGAGCTGGAAGCATTAACCGATGTTCTGCAGGGGTGCGTCAACGCAGGTGCCAGCGTGGGATTTATCGATCCTGACGATCGACAAGTGATGAGAAATTTCTGGCAGGATAATTTTAATGGCCTCGAACAGGGCGATCGGCTGCTGCTGGTGGCGCGTCAGCAACAGCAGATTGTCGCCACGGTGATGGTGTTATGGAATATGATGCCCAACGGACGCCATCGCGCTGAAATCAGCAAGCTGCTGGTACATCCGGCGGCGCGGCGGCAGGGCATTGCGCGTGAGTTGATGGAGCGGGCGGAGCAACTGGTTAAACAGGCAGGGCGCAGCCTGATGGTGCTGGATACTCGCAGCGGCGATATCGCCAGTCTGCTTTACCTGTCGCTGGGCTGGGAAGTTGCCGGAGCTATTCCTTATTACGCGCAGTCAACGGAAGGCGCGATGGATGCCACCACCGTGATGTATAAGCGGCTGGCCTGATTTTACGCTTGGCGGCTGAACGCAACGCCGCTGCTGTGCAGCTATAAATGCCGGAAGCGCTCTTCCATATTCGCTGATAAGCGGCTGACGCCAGCGTCATACTGTGTAAAAATACAGGTTATCAACGCAGGAAGAGAGCAAGATGGCATTAACCGCAGCGTTAAAAGCGCAGATTGGCGAATGGTATAAAGCGCTGCAGCAGCAGGTTCCCGATTTTATTCCACGCGCGCCGCAGCGGCAGATGATTGCCGAAGTGGCAAAAACCCTGGCCGGTGACGATGGGCGTCATCTGGCGATCGAAGCGCCGACCGGGGTGGGCAAAACCCTTTCCTATTTGATCCCGGGCATTGCCGTTGGCCGTGCCGAAGAGAAACCGCTGGTGATCAGCACCGCGAACGTCGCGCTGCAGGATCAGATTTTTAGTAAAGATCTGCCGCTGCTGCGAAAAATAATCCCCGATCTAAAATTCACCGCCGCCTTTGGGCGCGGGCGCTATGTTTGCCCGCGTAACCTGAACGCGCTGGCGACCGACAGCGAAAAGCAGGGCGATCTGCTGCTGTTTCTCGATGACAATCTGGTGGCCAACAAAGATGAGCGCAAGCTCTGTACCAAACTGGAAAAGTCGCTGGATCGGCATCAGTGGGACGGCCTGCGCGATCACTGCGAAGAGGCGATCGACGATACGCTCTGGCAGCGCTTAAGCACCGATAAGGCTAACTGCCTGGCGCGCAACTGCCACTGGTATCGCGAATGTCCCTTTTTTGTCGCCCGGCGGGAGATCGAGCAGGCGGACGTGGTGGTGGCTAACCATGCGCTGGTGATGGCGGCGCTGGAGAGCGAATCGGTGCTGCCACCAGCGAAGCATTTGCTGCTGGTGCTGGATGAAGGCCACCATCTGCCGGAAGTAGCGCGCGATGCGCTGGAAACCAGCGCTGACATCACCGCCGCCTGGACCAGCCTGCAACTTGATCTGTTTGTGCGCCTGGTGGAAACCTGTATGGCGCAGTTTCGGCCAAAATCACCGCCGCCGCTGGCGAATCCCGAGCGGTTAAAAACCCACTGTGACGAATGGCGCGAACATCTCGCCAGCCTGACGCGTATTCTGGCGCTGTGGCTGCCGCCAGAGCCGCAGGAAGGTGAACATCGCTTTGAAATGGGGCAACTGCCGGAAGAGATGCAAACCTTATGCGCCCGCCTTTTCAAACTGAGCGACGGGCTGCGCGGGCTGGCGGAAGGGCTGTTAAACGATCTCAGCGAAAAGAGCGGACAATACGATGTGGTGCGCCTGCACCGTACGATGCTGCAGATGAACCGCGCTTTCGGCTGGTTTGAAAGCATCAGCAAACTGTGGCGGCTGGCGTCGATGGAGCAGGCCTCCGGCGCGCCGGTTTCGAAATGGGTCAGCCGCGAACTGCGGGAAGGCCAGCCACACCTCTTTTTCCACTGCGCCGGTATTCGCGTGAGTGAACAGCTGGAGAAGCTACTGTGGCGAAAAGTGCCGCATGTGGTGCTGACTTCGGCAACGCTGCAATCGCTGAACAGCTTTAACCGATTACAGGAACTTTCCGGGCTTAACGAAAAGGTGGGAGATCGCTTTGTGGCGCTCGGCTCGCCGTTTAATCATGTTGAGCAAGGCAAGCTGATTATCCCCCAGATGCGCTTTGAGCCGCTGATGGCAAATGAGGCGCAGCATATCGCTGAAATGGCTCATTTCTTTCGCCATCAGGTGAAAGCGGGCCAGCACAAAGGCATGCTGGTGCTGTTTGCCAGCAACCGCGCCATGCAGCAGTTTTTGACGCACCTGAGCGATCTGCGGCTGATGCTGCTGGTGCAGGGCGATCAGCCGCGCTACCGGCTGGTAGAGCTGCATCGCAAGCGGGTAGAGCAGGGCGAGGCGAGCGTGCTGGTGGGCCTGCAATCTTTTGCTGAAGGGCTGGATTTAAAAGGCGAGCTGCTTTCTCAGGTACATATTCACAAAATCGCTTTTCCACCGGTGGACAGTCCGGTAATTTTAACCGAAGGGGAGTGGCTGAAGAGCCTGAAGCGCTACCCGTTTGAGGTGCAAAGTCTGCCCAGCGCCTCATTTAGTCTGATCCAGCAGGTGGGGAGATTGATCCGAAGCCATCAGTGCTTTGGTGAAATTGTGATTTACGATCGGCGGCTGATCACCAAAGCATACGGTGCACGCCTGTTAAAAGCCCTGCCGGTTTTTCCCATAGAGCAGCCGCCGATGCCTGAAGGCACCATAGCACCGGTAAGCACCAGCAAACCCAGGCCCGTACCGGCGGCGCGGCGTCGAAAAAAGGAAAAGCATTAAATGTTGCAGTACAACAAACTGATTAAAGAAGTGGGCCGTGGCAAAAACCATGCGCGCGATCTGGATGAAGAGAGCGCGTATCAGCTTTATCGCGCCATGCTTAACGACGAAGTGCCGGATCTGGAGCTGGGTTCGCTGCTGATTGCGATGCGTATCAAAGGGGAAGGCGAGGCGGAAATGACCGGTTTCTATCGCGCCGTACAGGAGCGAGTGCTTTCGCTGACGCCACCGGCGGGCAAGCCGCTGCCCATCGTGATCCCCAGCTACAATGGCGCACGCCGTCAGGGCAATCTGACGCCGCTGCTGGCGCTGCTGCTCTCTCGTCTTGGCTTCCCGGTGGTGGTACATGGCGTCAGCGACGATGCCACGCGCGTGACCAGCGAGACCGTTTTCCAGGCGCTTGGCATTGCTGCCGTCAGCGATGCGCAAAACGCGCAGGCGAAACTGGAGCAGGGCGAGCCGGTGTTTATCACCGTAGACAATCTTTGTGCGCCGCTGGCCAAACAGCTGGGGCTGCGCTGGCGTCTGGGCGTGCGTAACAGCGCGCACACGCTGGCTAAGCTGATTACCCCTTTTGACGAGGCCGCAGCGCTGCGTTTCGCCAGCGTTTCCCATCCCGAATATATTCCACGCGTGGCAAAATTTTTCAGAGCGCAGGGCGGCAGGGCATTACTACTGAACGGCACGGAAGGGGAAGTTTACGCCAATCCGCTGCGCTGCCCCGCTATTAACCTGATCCACGGTGCGGCGGCGGAACCGCAAGAGCTGGTGGCGCGTCAGCCGGAGTGCACCTGCGATCTGCCGGAAAGCAAAGAGGCGACAGTCACTGCCGCCTGGATCCAGCAGGTGCTGGAAAAATCTCGTCCGGTACCGCAATCATTACGGCTGCAGATCGCCTGCTGCTATCTGGCCAGCGGTCGCAGCGCCTCGCTGGATGAGGGCCTGGCGGCGCTGGCAGCGGCGGGCTACTGAGCCGACGCTAGCGTTGATTTACCGGCAGCGGCAAATGGCTCTCAACCAGCCGCTGCCAGAAGGCGATAGCCGGTTCAATCAGCGCATCGTTAAAGTCATAGCTGGCGTTATGTAGCGCACGGGACGGCGTATCGCCATCGGCACCGATCCAGAAATAGGCGCCGGGGCAGGCTTCCAGCATGCAGGCGAAATCTTCTGACGCCATTGAGGGATCCACCTGCCAGCGTACCTGTTCCGCGCCGAACAACCCGATAGCCGCCTCGCGCACGCGTGCGGCGGGCAGAGCATGATTTTGTGTCACCGGATAGCCGGGATACCAGCAAATCGTTCCCTCAACTCCCAGCGGCTGCGGCAGAACCTCCACAAACGACCCGATAAGCCCGCGTACTTTCTCCCTGACCTCGCTTTGTAAACAGCGCACGGTACCGCGCAGCGTCACCGCCTCCGGGATCACATTAATGGCTTCTCCGCCCTGGATCTGGGTAACGCTGACCACGGACGAGGCCAGCGGTGACAGCCGGCGCGCAGGAATCGTTTGCAATGCCAGAATCAGCTGGGCCGCCGCTACAATGGGGTCGGCACCGCACTCCGGCATGGCGGCGTGACAGCTTTTGCCGGTAAGGGTTATTTCAAACGAATCGAGGGAGGCCATCATTGCGCCATCGTTGACCGCCAACGTGCCTAACGGCAGGCCAGGCCAGTTGTGCAACGCATAAACGGCGTCCATCGGAAAGCGCTGGAACAGCCCTTCCTCCACCATTTGACGTGCGCCGCCCAGATTCTCTTCGGCAGGCTGAAAAATAAAATGCACCGTGCCGCTGAAGCGGCGCGTCTGCGCCAGCCACCTCGCGCTGGCCAGCAAAATAGCGGTATGACCATCGTGACCGCAGGCGTGCATAGCGCCGGGGCGCTGCGATCGCCAGGGCTGCTCTCCTCGTTCCGTAATGGGTAAAGCATCCATATCGGCGCGCAGGCCAATCGTAGGGCCAGGACCACACTCCAGGGTGCCAATAACGCCGGTTTTGGCGATGCCGGTCGCCACTTGTAAGCCAAAACTGCGTAGCTGTTCGGCAACAAAATGGGCAGTATGCTGTTCCTGGTAGCCCAGCTCTGGCTGAGCGTGCAGCTGACGGCGCCATTGCACCGCCTCTTCAATTAACGCTGCGGGTAAACTCATAACGGTCCTCTCTTCGAGCCGCGCCTGTTTGCGCAGCGGAATAACTTCACTCTAGAAGAGAGAACCGGTGCAGTCTATCGGTTGCGACGTAAAACAGTCGTGGTTATTTAATGGCTAAATCGCGGCGCTGGGTAGTTACTTTTTGCGCGCGTCCGGGCGTTGCAGCTCAAAGCGCTGGGCTTCGCTGATGCCGTACCAGGCGCTGGGGCCACCGGCGCGCAGAACCGGTTGCGCTTTGCTGGTCTGATAAATGCCCTCTTCCAGCAGCGCATCATCAATATGTACCGCAACCACCTCGCCGAGGATCAGCCAGCTATCCAGCGGCGCGCCGTCGGCATTCTGTAACTGCAGATGCTGCGTCAGGCGGCATTCAAAGTTAACCGGACTTTCCGCCACCATCGGCGCCCTGACCAGATCGCCGCTGATGGGCGTCACGCCTGCTAACATAAACTCATCTACCTCCTGCGCCACCGAAGCGGAGCTTTCATTGGCCGCTTCCGCCAGCGGGCGCGTGACCAGATTCCAGACAAACTCTTTGGTTTCCAGAATATTGCGCAAGCTGTCTTTTTTACCGAGACTGGCGAAACCAATAATCGGCGGCTGATAGTTAAAGCTGTTAAAAAAGCTGTAGGGAGCCAGGTTGCGCACGCCAGAAGCGCTGAGTGAACTGATCCAGCCAATAGGACGCGGCGCAACGATCGCATTAAAGGGATCGTGCGGCAGACCGTGGCCCGCACGGGGTTGATAGGAGTAACGTTGACGAGACATAATTATCCTTAGAGTTAAGCGACAGCTTCATCTTAGCCGCTTCGGCGTGAAAAAATGCACGTCAATTGTTTACGGTTTTTTCCGGAGCGGGTATCTTACGCGCCGTTACCCAAGAGAGAGCCTGATGAAACAGCCCGCCACTAAAAACCAACTGCATCCCCGAAACCGTCATCGCGAGCGCTATGATTTTGCTGCGCTGAGCGCGGCCCATCCGCCGCTGCAGCCCTTTATTATCACCACGCCGCGCGGCGACAGCTCGATCGATTTTGCCGATCCGCAGGCGGTGAAAACGCTGAATCAGGCGCTGCTAAAACATTTTTATCAGATCCACAGCTGGGATATTCCGGATGGCTTTTTGTGTCCGCCGGTGCCGGGACGTGCAGATTATCTGCACTGGCTGGCCGATCTGCTGGCGCAGGATAATGCACAGCAGGTGCCGCGCGATATTAACGTGCTGGATATTGGTTGCGGCGCGAACTGCATCTATCCGCTGATTGGTTTCCGTGAGTATGGCTGGCGCTTTACCGGTTCTGAAGTGAACGCGCAGGCGATGAAGGCCGCCGGGGCGATCCTGGAAGCTAACCCAGCACTGCGTCGCGCCATTCGCCTGCGTCGTCAGCCAAACAGCGATCGGATGTTCCAGGGCATTATTCATAAAAATGAGTTCTATCACGCCGTGGTCTGTAATCCGCCGTTCCACGCCTCCAGCGAGCAGGCTGCGGAAGGCAGCGCCCGCAAGGTGCGTAATCTGGGCCTGGCGAAAGATGCGCCGCTCAATTTTGGCGGCCAGCAGGCGGAGCTGTGGTGCGAAGGCGGTGAAAAAGCCTTTATCGGTCAGATGATCAGCGAAAGCGTGAGTTATGCGCGCCAGGTAATATGGTTCACCTCACTGGTGTCACGCCGCGAGCATCTGCCTGCGCTGCGCCAGGCGTTAACCGACGCAGGCGCGCACGAGGTACGAATTGTTGATATGGCGCAGGGGCAGAAGCAGAGCCGCTTTATCGCCTGGACCTTTCAGGAGAGCGCGGCGCGGACGCGACTGATGAAGCCGCGTCCCTGAGGCACTTAGTCCGGTGCCGGCAGGCTTTTTATTGCCGCCGCGTCGGTGCTGTCGTCGCCGGATGGGACAACCTGTACCGTCTGGCGCGGCGCCTTAATGCCTGCCGCATCAAAATGTTTTTTCACCAGTTCATCCAGCGCAAAGCGCACCGTCCACTGCTTTAACGGCTGAGTGGTAATTGATACGCGCACGGTAAAGGCGCGCTCGGTTAGACCAACCAGCCCGGCAAAATTTGGCTCGCCAATAATAAAGGCGTGGATATCTTCACGCGCCATCAGTTCATTCACGGCGGAGCGCAGCGCGGCATTAGCGCGATCGCTATCTTCGCTGCGATCGACATCGTAATTCGCCACAAAGGAACCAATGCCACGGACAAAGTTGGCGAAGGTGGTGATCGAAGACCAGGGAATAATATGATACGCCCCGGTATCCTGGCGCACCCCAACCGAGCGGATCGACATACGTTCCACGGTGCCGGTTAGCGGCCCGATGGTAACCAGATCGCCGGTATTCATACCATTTTCAAACTGAATAAAAATCCCGGTAATAATATCTTTGACCAGCGTTTGCGAGCCAAAAGAGACCGCCAAACCCAGCGCGCCGGCCCCCGCCAGCAGCGGCGCGATATTAACGCCGATTTCCGATAACAATATCATGATGGTAATGGTGCTGATGACCACCGCCAGCGCGTTGCGAAACAGCGTGAGCAGCGTACGCGTGCGTGCGCTGGGCATCGGACGACCGTGAATATCAGAAGAGAGACGGCTTTCTATCAGGCTGGCCAGTAAGGTCCAGCCTACGGCAGAGAAGAGCAGGATCATAAATACCCGGATCAGCACATCCACCAGCTGTTCACCCGCGCCCACGGTAAGCCAGTACCAGAGGTCGAACAGCTGCCAGGCATTCAGCAGCAGCAACAGCACGGCGAAGACCGTGAGAATACGCGCGGCTTTCAGCATAAAGGAGATCCAGCTATTGACCCGTTTTTGTAGCTCTGGATAGTTGCGGCGCAGCTCAGGCGAAAGGGTAATGGTTTTACTGATCCAGCGCGTCAGCATGCCGGACACCACGGCACCCAGGCCGATAATTACCAGGCTGCGCAGCGTCGCCGACATCATGAATTTCAGGCTGCCGCCGGGGTTAAAGATGGAGAAGAAGAACAGCACAATAAAGTAGGCGCTGGCGATCCAGTGCCAGACAAAGGCGAAGGCGCGAATAAACAGCGTAAAAAAGGATAACGAGCGTTCGGAAAGCGCAATGAGTTCGCGCTGTATGCTGCGGCGGTTATGAAATATCAGCCACAGCGCCCAGCCGGTCATTAACCCCATAATAATGACGTTGACCAGCGCGCCGGTTTGCACATTGACCCGATTAGAGACAATCGGCACTACCACCAGTAAGCCATAGCCAATCACGCCGCTGAGCCAGCTAAGGCGGGTATGCCAGTAGCGTGCCCGCATATCGTTAAATGAAAACGGGCGTAGTTCAGGAAAGCGCGGACAGAAGATCATGCGCAGCACTGTCTTAAAGAATTCAATTAACGCAAAGGCATTCAGAAACAGGCCCTGCTGATAGGCAATGGTGCGGCTGCCCGCATTCAGATTGTTGCTAAGGATTTGTCCAACAAACAGCGCCAGCGCCAGCAGCAGCAGGTCAATCGCAAAGGCGCCGATAATGGTTAACGGCAGATGCAGCCAGCTGTCTGGCTGATTGCTTTTTTTGCGGCCCCAGCGGCCCATCTGGCGGTAAAGCGGCGTGACCAGCATGCGTATCGCCCAGTAAAAGGCGAACAGCGCCACGGCCAGCATCAGGAAGTGGTTAAACGCGTTAAAGAAGGTGGCCTTGTTAAAGGCTTTCTGCGGCGCGGAGAGGATATTGTTATAAAGACGAATAAAACTGCCGGCGAACTGTCCGCCATATTCGCGCGTGACGTCGGTAATGCTTTGCAGAACGGTTTTATCTTCCTGCTCTTCGGCGGCGTTCGGCGGCGTTAGCGCTGGCTCGTTAGTGGTGGAGGGGCTGGCGGCGGCTTCGCGCAGCTGTTTAATCAGCGCCTGACGCGACTCATCGTTTTCCAGAATGGTTGCCAGAGCAAGCCAGGCCGCTTTTTTCTCTTCGATGGTTGGTTCATGCGTTGCCGCTTCGCTGGCGGGTTTCTGAGCCTGCTGGCTGGCAACGGCGGCAGCGGGCAGCGACACGGCCTGTGCTGCCGATATCAGGCATAGCAGTAATACACACAGAACCCCCTGACGCAGACGACACCACACGACGTTTATTCCCAACATCTTTCTCCCCAATAGCAACCGGTACGGCAGAAGCGTCTGAAAAGTATAGACGCTGATGCTGAGGCAATAGTCTGAATCCTGAGGTCAGACTGGCGGAGAAAATGACTTTTATGGTTGCAGGGGAAGGGCATGCAGAGGGTTAATTCTCCCCTTTACACGGCTTAGTAGCCAGGGCAGAACCATCAGCAGATGAATTATGTAGGGTAATAACATCGTGCCTGCGCAGAGAGCCCAGGCCGATCGTAAAGACGCAAAAAACGTCATCCCTGACAGCTCGGCCCGCGCCATCCATGGCGCGGGACGCTTTACTCTTCTGCCTGGGCTCCCCGCGCCTCAGCTGCTCAGTTGTCTGACAGGCCAGACCAAGGGGGCGCTTAAGAAACGTGCTGTAAAAACTCGCGCAGACGTTCGCTGGGTGGATTAGAGATCAGCGTATCGGGCGGGCCATCTTCCGCAATGCGACCCTTATCAATAAAGATCAGTCGTGAAGCCACCTGTTGTGCAAAGCCCACTTCATGCGTCACGATAACCATCGTCATCCCTTCCTCAGCCAGATTCTGCATCACCTTTAACACCTCATGACGCAGCTCTGGATCGAGCGCTGAAGTCGGCTCATCAAACAGCATCATCTTGGGCTTAACCGCCAGCGCACGCGCAATAGCGACGCGCTGCTGCTGACCGCCCGATAGCTCGGAAGGATAGTGGTGAGCGCGCTCCGCCAGGCCAACCTTCGCCAGCAGCGTTTTCGCCAGCTGATGCGCCGCCTCTTTTTTGGTGCCGCGTACCCGGATTGGGCCGAAAGCGACATTTTCCAGTGCGGTCATCTGCGGAAACAGATGAAACTGCTGGAAAACCATGCCCGCTTCCTGACGAATCAGACGCTCATCCACTTTGGGATCGTTAACCTTTAAACCATCGACGATCAGCTCGCCGCTGGTGATCTCTTCCAGCTTGTTGATACAACGCAGCAGGGTAGACTTACCCGAGCCGGATGGGCCAATAATCACCACCACTTCGCCCTGATTAATCTTCAGATCGATATTGTGCAGCACCTGAGTTTGTCCAAAGTGCTTGGAAACGTTTTTAAATTCAATCACAGGATTTTCATCCTTTTTTCAAGGCGACGCAGCACGAAGCTCAACACCAGCGTAATAACCAAATAGATAATCGCCACCGCGCTCCAGATTTCCAGCGCGCGGAAGTTACCGGCAATAATTTCCTGCCCCTGACGGGTCAGCTCGGCAACGCCGATAACGATAAACAGCGAGGTATCCTTGATACTGACAATCCACTGATTGCCCAGCGGCGGCAGCATACGGCGCAGCGCCAGCGGCATAATCACATAGCGCAGGGTTTCCCGGCGCGACAGGCCAAGCGCCAGACCCGCTTCACGGAATCCTTTGTTAATCGACAGCACTGCGCCACGGGTAATTTCCGCAATATAGGCGCCGGAGTTGATGATAATCGTCACTACCGCCGCAGTGAAGGGATCAATACGCAGGTCAGGTATGGCCATTGGCAGGGCGAAATAGATAAACATCACCTGCACCACAATCGGCGTACCGCGAATCAGCTCAATGAAAACCAGCGCGATATTATTGGTCAGCCAGCCGCCGTAGGCGCGGGCGAAACCGGCGATAACGCCGATAACCAGGCCGCCAATCAGGCCAAGCACTGAGATCAGCAGGGTCATTTTGGCCCCTTCCAGCAGAAGGGGAATGGCTGGCCAGATCACGCTCCAGTCAAATTCCATGGTGTTTTCTCCGGAAAAAATCCGTCATTGTTGCAATAAAGAAACGCAGGGATGCGTAGGCATCCCTGACGTGGCTAACGCTTTCAGGCTTCAGGTTTATTTCGGCTCGCTGCCGAACCATTTTTTATAGATGGTATTGTAGGTGCCGTTGTCACGCAGCGTTTTCAGCGCGCCGTTAATCTTCTCGCGCAGTTCATCGCTTCCTTTCGGCAGGGCGATGCCATATTGCTGTGCTTCAAGAGAGTCGCCTACCGCTTTAAACTGTCCACGGCCTGCGGTGTTGATAAAATAGAGGATGTTTGGCGTATCGTGCAGCACGGCATCCGCACGGTTGGTGCCCAACTCCATGTAGGCGTTATCAATGTTCGGGAACTGGCGCAGATCTTTGGTTTTAATATGCTTTTTCGCATAGTCAACCGAGCCGGTACCGCTCTTCACGGCAACCACTTTGCCGTTAAGATCGTTGATGCCTTTTACTTCATCATTGTTGGCTTTCACCATCACCAGCAGACCGCTTTTGTAGTAGCCATCAGAAAAATCGATCGCTTTTTTACGCTCATCGGTAATGGTAATGCCCGCCAGTGCGAGATCGACATTACGCGTCTGCAGGGCAGGAATAATACCGCTGAAATCCATCGGCTTCAGGCTATAGGAAAGGTTGAGCTGTTTTGCGATGGCATCCCACAAATCAATGTCGAAACCGACATACTTGTCGCCCTGCTTAAACTCAAACGGGACGAACGCTGTATCGGTTGCGACAACCAGTTTTTTCTCCGCCGCGGTGGCGGAAACGGCAAACGTTAACGCTAAAGCAGCAAGGGAAAGCTTAAAAACAGACTTCATCATTTTATCCTTATTACCGATGCGGTACCTGTTGCACCGCTGTTGCTGATGGTCATATGAAAAATCTATGCCAACTTTACATAACTGGAAGAAACCAGTGCTTAACGGACAGGATAAGCCCAAAGATTCAGATAATTCTGCCAATGCACTAAAGTTGTGACCCTTTTTGGTGCATTGCCGTAATTTGGTGCAATGCCCTCAGGGATTGAGCCAGAAAAAGAGCGGAAGGTGAACCTTGAAGTGTTTATATTGTTAAATATGTCATAAATATATGTTAAAAATGCAAAAAAAAAGCGGATGGCAACCATCCGCTTCTTTGCTAAATCAATGTCAGATTATTCGATGTTTGATTCGATAAACCACAGGAATTTGTCCAGATCGCGTGACGCTGCGGTAAGAATATCCGCTGTGTCTTCATCTTTAACTTCGCCGATGGCTTTACGCACGTCGTTAGCTACCAGACCGTAGCGATCTGCCAGCGCTTTCAGATGATCCTGTACGCTATGAATATTCAGCGGGTAGCTCTGCAGCGGCGTCTTATCTACCACTACCTGTGCGGTACCCAACGCCACGCCGCCCAGCTGTACCACACGTTCTGCCATGGTATCCTGGTGGTCGGTGATCGTAGTACGGAAGCCGTCCAGCATCTCGTGTACGCCAATAAAGTTAGCGCCACGCATATTCCAGTGCGCCTGCTTAGTGATCAGCGACAGGTCGATGAATTCAACAACCAGACGATTAAGTACCTCGATGGTGGCTTTTTTCTCACTCTCTGCCACGTCATTACGGGTGTAGATCAGATCGGAAGATGTGTTTTTTACCAGTTTTGCGGTACTCATCATTAATATCCTCTAATGTCGTATGTCCTAATTAAGCACGGAATTAAGTATAGCACCGGATTTAGAGGCTGCAGGAAAGTTACTGCCTATTGAACAGATAGCGCTTATCAAACTGTTGGGTAAAGAAATTTTTTAGCGCTTTCGTCAGAGAACCAGCAAAGAAAATGGCGGGCACAAAAAGTTAATTATTTAAATTTATGAATTTAAATGTTTATTTTTCATTACTGTACAGATGGAAAATATTGATAATAAATTTTATGAAATATAACAAAATATAAACAAGCCAATATCATTACGGCGTTAAGAATATTACAAAATAATAAAAAAGCGCTTATTCAGCCTGTTAAGTCAGGCTGAATAAGAATATTCGTAATCACACTACTCTGTTATTTTTCCGCTTTCCGTTACCACGGCATGACGCGGGCGGCTGGTAATAGTAGAACCCGCCGAGGCAATGATAATTGCCAGTAACCCCATCCACTGCATCAGCGTCAGTAATTCGTTAAGAAACAGCATGCCGGAGATTGCTGCCATTGCTGGCTCCAGGCTCATCAGAGTACCGAAAGTGCGCGCAGGCAACCTTGTCAGCGCCACCATCTCCAGGGAATAGGGCAGGGCGCTGGAAAGTACCGCTACCGCAAACGCCATCGGCAGGATAGAGAGTTGCCAAATGGTGTCGGCGGCAAAGGTTAATCCCAGCGGAACAAAAATCAGCGAGCCAATAATCGATCCCATCGCCACCGTTGCCGGACCGTGATCTGCGCCAGCGCGCTGGCCAGCCAGAATATAAACTGCCCAGCAGGCGCCGGCAGCAATGGCCAGCGCTGCGCCGAGCGGATCAACATGGCTAAAGCTATGGCCCAGCGGCAGCAGCCACCAGAGCCCGAGCACTGCCAGCAAAATCCAGATAAAATCAGTCGCCCGGCGCGAACCAAACAGCGCCAGCGTCAGCGGACCGGTAAACTCCAGCGCAACCGCCACGCCAAGCGGAACAGTACGAATAGAGAGATAGAACAGATAGTTCATGGCACCCAGCGCAACGCCATACAAAATCAGCGCCTTGCGCTGCTGTGGGGAAAAGCGTAAACGCCAGGGTTTAAAGATCAGGCTAAGAATAAGCGTGCCGATACCCAGACGCAGCGCGGTAATACCGGTTGCGCCCGCGGTGGGAAACAGCGTCTTTGCCAGCGCCGCACCGCACTGTATAGAGATCATGGCGATCAGAATCACCATTATCGGCATGATAGTTTGTGAAGAAACAAGGTTTTTTTGCAAAGCGCGCAAAGACATCCTGTAATCCGCCTTAAATATCCATCAGATGTTAAAAGTCCACAGTGTACAGTCAGGCTAAAAAAAGTCATCGACGAGAGGAAATTTTGCGCTTTACGTCTAAAAGTAAGCGTGCGAAGCGGGTGATTGTTAACCAGAAAGGGCGTTTTTACGTAAAGAAACGTCAGGTTTATTTAAGAACAATCTTAATGAACCTTTTTTTGATCAGAGAATTCAGAGGGTTTTAAAGGTAAAATTCATAAGAAAAAAGAATGACATACGAAATTTCATTAACTTTCTGTTACACCAAACTATCGGTTAGACAACCATTTCGAGGCAGAGTTTCCCGCTAAGTTTTGTTATATTTTCAGCGTTGTCAGGAGAGAAGTACTATCACATTTGAGGTGGTTATGAAAAAAATTGCATGTCTTTCAGCACTGGCTTGTGTACTGGCTGTATCTGCCGGTTCCGCAATGGCTCAAAGCACCGTTACTGGCGGTTACGCTCAGAGCGATATGCAGGGCGTTGCTAATAAAGCTAACGGCTTCAACCTGAAATATCGTTACGAAGATGGCTCTAACCCGCTGGGTTGGATCGGTTCTTTCACCTACACCGAGAAAGACCGTAGCGAAGATGGCTTTTACAACAAAGGCCAGTACTACGGCATCACCGGTGGTCCGGCTTACCGTCTGAACGACTGGGCCAGCATCTACGGCGTAGTAGGTATCGGCTACGGTAAATTCCAGCAGAACGAACAGGCTGTACGTAACAAGTCCGACACCAGCGATGTTGGCTTCTCTTACGGTGCTGGTCTGCAGTTCAACCCGTATGAAAACTTCGCTATCGACGTAGGCTACGAGCAGAGCCGTATCCGCAACGTTGACGTTGGCACCTGGATCGCAGGCGTTGGCTACAGCTTCTAATCTTGCCGCTGGCAGGATAACAAAAACGGCCCTCTGAAGGGCCGTTTTTTTATGGCTGTTACCTACAGAAATATTCTTTTCAGATAAAGCCGGTATGTACAGCGAACCGCCGCGCGTTTAACCGCGCCAGATTAAACGTGGACAGTTAGCGCTTTGCGCGCATTCGCCTGTGAGACGTTCCAGCAGCATCAGGCGCAGACGAAAAGGCGATTGCGTCAGCAAGCAGAGAATACCTCTCCAGCTTATATTCGCCTGGTGCGTGCGCTGAACACACCTGCCACAGTCCAGACAGTGTTTTGTTGTGTTCATGGGAACCTCCCGATTAACGTCTGACAATTAAGAGACACAGCCCTGCGATAAACAGCAGAAAAATTAACAGCAACAGGTAAGGCTCGTTCATTTTGGCTCCTCCGCTGTTAATACTGGCTGACTACTTTATCTACAAATATAGCACTGGCTATATCCTTTAGCCAATGCTAATCAGCTAAAATTTGTGCTTCTTTGCTGATGGTTTACAATGATGCGCCAACACGCCGGCAGGGCCTGATAATGACCGGTTGAAGAATAAGAGGAAGCTGAATGAGTCGTCGCGCAAAGCCCGCTCCTGCCAGGATAAATGGGCCGTTAAAAGAAATTGAAGAACATGTCGAAGGGTTTCGACAGGTTCGCGAGGCGCATCGCCGTGAGTTGATTGATGACTATGTTGAGCTGATTTCAGATTTGATTCGCGAATTTGGCGAAGCGCGTCAGGTTGATATGGCGGCACGCCTGGGCGTATCGCAGCCTACCGTGGCGAAAATGCTGAAACGCCTCGGAAGCGTAGGCCTGGTAGAGCAGGTGCCCTATCGCGGTGTCTTTTTAACCAGCGAAGGGGAGAAGCTGGCTGAAGAGAGTCGGGCGCGTCATCATGTGGTTGAGACGTTTCTGCTGGCGTTGGGCATTAGCCCCGATACCGCACGACGCGACGCCGAAGGAATTGAACACCACGTCAGCGATGAAACCCTGACTATTTTTCGTGAGTTCTACGAGAGCCGTCAGTAACTTTCCTGCCAATACGACCAGCCAGGCGGCAATTTTCGTTGGTATCGCCTTATCCAGGGCCACCCTGACCGTATGCTTTTCTGCGGCGCGTTTTCAGCGCCGCGCTTCATTAGACGTTCCGCTACCTGTTTTTCTGCCGATCACTAATGCGGCTTCTTTCCTTTATCCCTGCCCATTTCCCACTACACTCAATTTGTCAATTAATCCTGGCATTTGTAATTTTTACTTCTACGGCTAATCTCAAATCGTAAGTTCAGGATTGGTACTGCAGGAAAATGGAACCTATGACTCATTCAAACGATACGCCGGGCAGTGATGATAAAACGCATCAGGACCCTGACGAAGGCCAGCAGGAACAAGAACAACCGCGTAAACGCCCTGGTAAAAAACCGCTGATTGTTTTAGGCGTGGTGGTCGTGGTGATGATTATCGTTGCGCTTTTCTTCTGGCTATCCACGCGAAATGAAGAGACCACAGACGATGCCTTTACCGAAGGCAATGCGGTCACCATTGCGGCCAAAACCTCCGGTTATGCGGTGAAACTGCTGGTTAACGATAACCAGCGGGTTAAAAAAGGCGATCTGCTGTTGTTGATTGACCCGCGTGATACGCAGGCGCAGCGCGATCAGGCAAAAGCACAGCTGGGACTGGCGCAGGCGCAGTTGCATCAGGCTGAAGCACAGCTGGCGCTGGCAAAAGTACAGTATCCGGCGCAGCGCGATCAGGCGCTGGCGCAGCAGGCGCAGGCCGAAGCCAATCTGCTCAATGCTCAGTCAGACTATCGTCGGTTGCGCGGCGTTGATCCACGGGCGACGTCACAACGTAATATTGATACCGCCAGCGCTCAGCTACGTTCTGCTCAGGCGCAGCTGCAAAGTGCGAAGGCACAGGTCGAAGTGGCTTCGCAGGTGGCATTACAGATTCGTCAGCAGGAGACCAATGTTGAAGCGCGACGTCGTCAGGTTGAGCAGGCACAGGCACAGCTCAATGTTGCCGAGCTGAATCTCTCTTATAGCGAAGTACGGGCGCCTTATGATGGCTTTGTGACCAAACGTAATGTACAGTCCGGATCGTTAGTGCAGGCGGGTAGCGCGCTCTTTTCACTGGTTTCGCCGGATATCTGGATAACCGCTAACTTTAAAGAGTCACAGCTTGAGCGCATGAAACCTGGTGACAGGGTCACTATTAGCGTGGATGCCTGGCCAGACATGGAGCTGGAAGGGCACGTAGACAGTATTCAGATGGGCTCCGGATCACGTTTCTCTACCTTCCCGGCGGAGAACGCCACCGGCAACTTCGTGAAAATCGTACAGCGCGTGCCGGTTAAGATTGTCATTGATAAAGGGCTTGATCCAAACAGGCCTCTGCCGCTGGGACTCTCCGTGGTGCCTAAGGTTACGGTGGAATGAGCCAGAGCCAAAGCTGGCAGCCGGCCAGTAATCCCTGGCTGGTGGCGGTAACGGTAACGCTGGCGGTATTCATGGAAATCCTGGATACCACCATCGTTAACGTGGCGCTGCCGCATATTGCCGGCACGCTCTCCTCCAGCTACGACGAATCAACCTGGGTACTCACCTCCTATCTGGTGGCCAACGGCATCGTGCTACCGATTTCCGCATTCTTTTCCCGCCTGTTTGGACGCAAACAATACTTTCTGATCTGTATTGTGATGTTCACCGTTTGCTCGTTTCTGTGCGGCATCGCCACGGAGCTGTGGCAAATTATTCTGTTCCGTATTCTGCAGGGCTTTTTTGGTGGCGGACTGCAGCCGGTACAGCAGTCGGTGCTGCTCGATTACTTTAAGGCGGAAGATCGCGGTAAGGCGTTCGGCCTCTCCTCCATTGCGATTATTGTGGCGCCGGTGATAGGGCCGACGCTGGGCGGCTGGATTACGGATAACTACAGCTGGCGCTGGGTCTTCTTTATTAACGTGCCGGTGGGCATCCTCGCTACGCTGGCGATCTATCAGCTGCTGGAAGATCCGCCGTGGGAGCGGCGCTGGGCCAAAGGTAAATTAACCATCGATTATATCGGCATCAGCCTGATTACATTGGGTCTCGGCTGCTTACAGGTCATGCTGGATCGCGGCGAGGATGAAGACTGGTTCGCCTCGCATTTTATTCAGTTTTTCGGCGTGATGACCCTGATTGGCCTGACCGGCGCGATTTACTGGCTGATGTATGCGCGTAAGCCGGTGGTGGAAATCGGTGTGTTACGCGATCGTAACTTCTGGGTTTCCGGCCTGCTGATGGCGGGTATGGCGATGATCCTGTATGGCAGCTCCGTGGTGCTGCCGCAGCTGGCGCAGCAGGATCTGGGCTATACCGCGACCTGGTCCGGTCTGGTGCTGTCGCCGGGCGCGATCCTGATCGTGCTCACCATTCCGCTGGTACTAAAGCTGATGCCGATAGTGCAAACGCGCTGGATTATCGCTTTCGGCTTTACCTGTCTGGCGGTGTCGATGTTCTACTCTTCTGGTTTAACGCCGCAGGTTGACTTCGCGACGCTGGTGCTGATGCGCAGCGCCCAGTCTATCGGCCTGGGGTTCCTGTTTGTGCCATTAACCACTATCGCCTTTGCCACCATTCCGCAGCGGCTGAATGCCGACGCCTCGGCGCTGTTCACCATGTTCCGCAACGTCGCTGGATCGATTGGCATCTCGCTCTCTACCGCAGCGATAACCGAGCGCGAACAGGTACGTAGCGCGCATCTGGTGCATAACATGACGCCACTGAATGAGCAGTTCAATATCACCGTTGAACGCTGGGCGCAGAGTATCCGCGACTTTACCTCGGCCGCTGGCGATCCGCTGACGCTGGCCACCGGTCAGCTCTATCAGGAAATGATTGTGCAGGCGCGTATCCTGGCCTATGTCGATGTATTTGTCGGGTTGGGTATTGTCGCGTTTATTTTGATTCCTTTATGTTTCCTGCTTTCGCCGGTCAAGAGCGAAGGCAGCGCAGGAGCACACTGACATGAACGTTACTCAGGGGATAATGCGTTCGCGCCCTGGCCTGCTGGCTTTATCATTGCTACTGGCGGGCTGCGCTGTGGGGCCCGATTACCAGCCGCCCCGGCCTCAAATGCCTGTGAGCTGGCGCGATCTCTCTTCAACGGCGGCGTCAAAGCCGCAGGCCCGCGCCATCGATCCCAGCTGGTGGCGCAGCTTTAACGATCCGCAGCTAAATAGCCTGATCGACCGTGCCATTGCCGGTAATCTCTCATTGCAGCAGGCGATACTGCGCATTGCCGGCGCACGCGAGCAGCTGGCGCAGGCGCGCGGCGCACTGTTGCCTGCCGTTAACGGCAATCTATCCGCAAGACGTCAGCAGCTGGGCGCGAAAGGCGTGCTGGAAGCCAACGGCGCATATGATCAGCTGGATGTGAACGCGCCGGAGTTGCGCTCCTCGCTGGATAGCCTGACGCAGCCGATTAATCTCTACCAGGGCAGTTTTGACGCCTCCTGGGAGCTGGATCTGTGGGGCAAAGTACGCCGACAGGCAGAAGCCGCCCGTGCGCAGCAGCAGGAGTCGATAGAGAGCCGCAACGATGCTCTGGTTTCGCTGCAGGCTGAAGTCGCGCGCGCTTATCTGCAGCTGCGCGGCGCTCAGTCGGTAACGCGCACGCTGCAAACCCAGATCGATGTGGCGCAGCAGACGCTGGAGCTGACGCAAAGCCAGCAGCGTAACGGCCTTGCGCCGCAGCTGGATGTGGAAAACGCCCGCGCGCAGCTTAGCTCGCTACGCGCTCAGCTGCCGCAGTATCAGGCGCAGGCGCGTCAGGCGATGAACGGGCTGGCGGTGCTGATGGGCAAACCGCCCGGCGCGCTGGATAGCGAGCTGAGCGCCGAAAAAGCGCTGCCCGCGCTGCCTGCTGCCGTGCCGGTAGGCATTCCCTCAACGCTGGCGCGTCGTCGTCCCGATATTCGTCAGGCGGAAGCTAACCTGCATGCCGCAACGGCAAATATCGGCGTGTCGGTTGCGCAGCTTTTCCCCAGCCTCTCATTAACCGGCCAGCTGGGCGTGCGCAATACGGACGCCAGCTATCTGGATAACTGGAGTAGCCACTTTTACAGCTATGGTCCGGCGCTGTCGATTCCCATCTTTCAGGGGGGCAGGCTGGTCTCCAGCGTGAAGCTTACCCGTGCCCAGCAGGCCAGCTCTGCATTAAATTATCGGCAAACGGTGCTAGCCGCGCTGCAGGATGTGGAAAATGCGCTGGTCAGCTACCGTACCGATCAGGAGCGGGCAATGCAAATGGATGAAACCGTTAGCGCCCTGCAGAGCAGCTTTGATCTGGCCAGCGACAGCTATAAAAAAGGTCTCTCTACCTTCCTTGAGGTGCTGGATGCGCAGCGTCAGCTGGCGCAGGCAAAACAGCAGGCGGAGCAGGCGCGCGTACAAAGCAGCCTGGATTTGGTCGCGCTCTATAAAGCGCTTGGCGGCGGCTGGGAAAATTATCAAAACGTCGCCTTGCCGCAATTTAACGTGTTTGGTCCGGCGACGCCCGCCGGTTAACCGCTTAACGCGCAGGGATAAAAACAAAGGGGTGTCGTCGCCTGCGTTATGCATCTCAAGCCGTCAGTACGCTACTGGCGGCTTTTTTTTTGCGCGGTTTGTACCTGGCCCGCCGCACAGCATAATTTAAAATAAAAATTTCCTTTTATTCTGAAAACGAAACGTATGCCGTTAACGCCTGTAATGGGTTTTGTGGCGATTTAACAACCATGCAAGCGGAATAGTGTGACCAGGATCAGCCTTCAGACCGAAGATTATGACTCTCTCCACAAAATTGATATTTCACTATTATTTTAAATGAAAAAAATAATCTATGTTGTGCTGTGAAAGGTTTGTGTTCTGTCAGCAGGGCGCAGATCGGATTTCCACTTCAACCAGGTTGCTGGAGTCACTATGCCAAAAGAACAATACATTACGCTGAGCAAAGCCTCCGGGCCAAACAGCAGCACGCCCGCTGAACCCTTCGTTAAAGTGATCGCGGTGGTCGCAACGCTGGGTGGATTGCTGTTTGGCTACGATACCGGGGTTATTTCGGGTGCGCTGCTGTTTATGGGCGATGAACTGCATCTCACGCCTTTCACCACCGGGCTGGTAACCAGTTCGCTGCTGTTCGGCGCCGCCTTTGGCGCGCTGCTGGCCGGGCATTTTGCCTCTGCCGCCGGACGCCGGAAAATCATTCTGGTGCTGGCCGTGATCTTCGCCATTGGCGCTCTGGGAACCTCGCTGGCACCAGACGTTAACTGGATGATCTTCTTCCGTCTGGTGCTGGGCGTTGCTGTCGGTGGCGCGGCGGCGACGGTGCCGGTTTATATTGCTGAAATCGCTCCGGCGAATAAGCGCGGTCAACTGGTAACCTTACAGGAACTGATGATCGTTTCCGGTCAGATGCTGGCCTATATCTCTAACGCCTCCTTTGACGCTATCTGGGGCGGGGCGGATACCTGGCGCTGGATGCTGGCTGTGGCTACCTTACCGGCGGTACTGCTGTGGTTCGGCATGATGTTTATGCCCGATACGCCGCGCTGGTATGCCATGAAAGGTCGCCTGGCGGAAGCGCGCCACGTGCTGGAGCGTACCCGTGCCAAAGAGGATGTTGAATGGGAACTCACCGAAATCGAGGAGACGCTACAGGAGCAGGAGAATCAGGGAAAACCACGGCTGCGCGAGCTTAAACAGCCCTGGCTGTTTAAGCTGTTTCTGATCGGTATCGGCGTGGCGGTGATCCAGCAGCTGACCGGCGTCAATACCATTATGTACTATGCGCCGACGGTATTAACCAGCGTCGGCATGAGCAACAGCGCCGCGCTGTTTGCCACTATCGCCAATGGCGTGATTTCGGTGTTGATGACTTTTGTCGGCATCTGGCTGCTGGGGAAAATCGGCCGTCGCACCATGACCATGATCGGACAGTTTGGCTGTACCGCCTGTCTGTTCTTTATCGGCGCGGTAAGCTGGCTGATGCCGGAAACCCTTAACGGCCAGCCCGATATGCTGCGTAGCTATATGGTGCTGCTGGGCATGCTGATGTTTCTTTGTTTCCAGCAGGGGGCACTGTCGCCGGTGACCTGGCTGCTGCTGTCAGAAATTTTCCCGACGCGCCTGCGCGGTATTTTTATGGGCGGCGCGGTATTCGCCATGTGGATCGCCAATTTCCTTATCTCGCTGATGTTCCCGGTGATGCTGGCATCGGTGGGGCTGGCAGGCGCTTTCTTTATCTTCGGCGCTATCGGCATCGGCGGCGCGATCTTTGTGCTTAACTGTATTCCGGAAACGCGCAACCGCAGCCTGGAGCAGATTGAGCACTATCTGCGCGACTGGCTTTCACCCGATCGTGAAACGCCTCCACTGCCTGCGCCGCTCAAACACAAGACGGAACAGCACGGTAGCTGATGGGGTTACGCAAGGCTGGCGGTATTCGCCAGCCTTTTTTTATGGCACAATGCCCGCCAAATTTCGTTATTCCCTGAAATAATTCAACAGCAGGCAGGCGACGAACCGGCGCATCTCAGGCACGGCCCGAGTCAGCGCATAGCGTTAACGCCCCTGTTATGTGAACTATAACGGGACTCTTCCCCGCATAAGTAAGGCAATCCCTGTGCTAGTTTCCAGCAACGTTACCATGCAGTTTGGCAGCAAACCGCTGTTTGAAAATATCTCCGTTAAGTTTGGCGGCGGCAACCGTTACGGTCTGATCGGCGCGAACGGTAGCGGTAAATCAACCTTTATGAAGATTCTGGGCGGCGACTTAATGCCGTCCGCCGGCAACGTCTCTTGTGACCCGAATGAGCGTATCGGTAAGCTGCGCCAGGACCAGTTCGCGTTTGAAAAATTCAGCGTGCTGGATACTGTGATTATGGGACACGATGAGCTGTGGCAGGTAAAGCAGGAGCGCGATCGTATCTATGCGCTGCCGGAAATGAGCGAAGAGGATGGCTATAAAGTCGCCGATCTGGAAGTGCTGTATGGCGAAATGGACGGATACACCGCCGAAGCGCGCGCCGGTGAGTTGCTGCTGGGCGTGGGGATCCCGCTTGAGCAGCATTACGGTCTGATGAGCGAAGTGGCACCGGGCTGGAAGCTGCGCGTACTGCTGGCGCAGGCGCTGTTCTCGAACCCGGATATTCTGCTGCTGGATGAGCCAACCAACAACCTGGATATCGATACCATCCGCTGGCTGGAGCAGGTGCTGAACGACCGCAACAGCACGATGATCATCATTTCGCATGACCGTCACTTCCTGAACATGGTCTGCACCCATATGGCGGATCTCGATTACGGCGAGCTGCGTATCTATCCTGGCAACTACGATGAATATATGACCGCCGCCACCCAGGCGCGTGAGCGTCTGCTGTCTGATAACGCCAAGAAAAAGGCGCAGATCGCCGAGCTGCAGTCATTTGTCAGCCGCTTTAGCGCCAACGCCTCTAAATCGCGTCAGGCTACTTCACGCGCCAAACAGATCGATAAAATCAAGCTGGACGAGGTCAAAGCCTCCAGCCGTCAGAACCCGTTTATCCGTTTTGAGCAGGATAAAAAGCTGTTCCGCAACGCGCTGGAAGTGGAAGCATTGACCAAAGGCTTCGACAACGGCCCGCTGTTCCGCGATCTGAATCTGCTGCTGGAAGTCGGCGAAAAGCTGGCGGTACTGGGCACCAACGGTGTGGGTAAAACCACGCTGCTGAAAACCCTGGTGGGCGATTTGCAGCCTGACAGCGGTACGGTGAAATGGTCTGAGAACGTGCGCATTGGTTATTACGCGCAGGATCACGCGGAAGAGTTTGATACCGATCTGAATGTATTTGACTGGATGAGCCAGTGGAAGCAGGAAGGCGACGATGAGCAGGCGGTGCGCAGCGTGCTGGGCCGTTTGCTCTTCGGTCAGGATGAGATCAAAAAGCCGGTGAAAGTGCTGTCGGGTGGTGAAAAGGGCCGTATGCTGTTTGGCAAGCTGATGATGGAACGCCCCAATATCCTGATTATGGATGAGCCGACTAACCACCTGGATATGGAATCGATCGAGTCGCTGAACATGGCGCTGGAGATCTATCCGGGCACGCTGATCTTTGTTTCTCACGACCGTGAATTTGTTAGCTCGCTGGCGACACGCGTGCTGGAAATTACGCCGGAGAAAGTCATCGACTTCAGCGGCAGCTATGAAGATTATCTGCGCAGCAAAGGCGTTCAGTAAGCGCTGACGCGCCAGCTGGTGTCAAAATGCCAACCCAGGGCCGCCGTAATGGCGGCCTTACTTTTATCCTGCCGTCGGCGGCATATTGCTCATCCAGACCCGGTTTTTCCCCCGACGTTTCGCCTGATAAAGGGCTTCGTCCGCCTTGTCGATAAATTCCGCAGGTAAAACCCCGGCGAACACCCGTGGCTGCCAGTGCATGCCAATGCTGATGGTGACGACCTTCTCCTCCACGCTGCTTGCCTGATGCGGCATCCTGAGCGACGCTACCGCACGCACCGCCTGCATTGCAATAAGATGTGCTTCCGGCTGTGTTTTATCCGTCAGTACCAGCATGAATTCTTCGCCACCGTAACGGGCAATCAGCTCATCATGACGCAGCGGCAGGCGGTTCAAACAATCGGCTACGTTACGCAGGCATGCATCGCCCGCCTGATGACCATAGGTATCGTTATAGGCCTTAAACGAATCGACATCGATAAGCACAATCGTTAACGGCGTATGCAGCTTTATCGCGCGCTCCATCGCTCTGGGGATAAACCAGTCCAGCTGACGGCGGTTTGCCAGCCCGGTGAGCCCATCCACCAGCGCCATGTTCTGTAGGGTGCGGTTCATATGGGTGAGCTGATCGTGCACCCGGGTTAACTCCATCTGGTTATGCAGGTTCAGGCGGATATGGTGCAGTACGATAAAGCCGAGCAGAAACAGCAACGCCAGCAGAACCAGGTTGAGCAAAACAAAGCCGATAGAATCCGCGATCCAGTCCTGTCGCACCTCCTGCAAATCGTAGCCTGCGGTCACGACCAGCGGATAATTGGTCAGCCGGGCATAGCCAAAAATGCGTGGCCTGCCGTCAACTGCCGCACGATAAATAGCGGCCCCGCTGGCGGTCGTGGTTAACAGCTGGGTAAACAACGGGCTAAGGGAAATATTGCGATTAATCAGCGCTTCGCTGTAGGGGCGAATATAGACCAGGTTAGCGTTTGCCTTCATGAGCGCCATCAGATCGCGTTCGCCCAGGTTGTAGTAATCATAAACCTGGCGGAAATAATCGAGGCGAATCGAGGCCATCACCACGCCGCGAAAGGTGCCGTCGGGATTACTCAGGCGTTCGGTCACCGGGATCACCATATTGCCGCTAACACGACTGCGCACCACGTCGCCGATATGCAGTTTGCTGTCGGGAGAACGTTGATGAAAGCGGAAATATTCCCGATCGGCGACGCTGGTTTTCGACAGCGTCGCCAGGGAGGAGGAGAGCGCGGGGTAGCCGGAAGCGTGATAAATGATAATGCTGTCCAGGGGAGGCAGAGCGGCTTTTCGCGCCATCAGCAGCTGATGCAGATTAGCGGCCTGTTGCTCAATCCCGTCCTGGTTAATGCGATCGCGCACATCCTGCAGGGTCAGGTCAATTTGCAGAAAGGTATCTTCTGCCTGACGTGCAAGCGACACCGACAGGTTACGTGCGTTTTCCTCGGTAAGGTGGAGCGTTCGTTGCCAGCTGCTCCACAGGCTCCAGCCGTTGATGGCGATTACCGCGCTGCTGATAACCAGCAGAAAGACCAGCATCATCTGACGCAGCACTGGTTTTGCAGCACGGCTTTCGCTGTCTGCTTTATTCAACGCCTGCGCCTGGGGCGCATTTCCATTTTCCATGTTTCAACTATAGCCAGGGAAAGGGAAGCTGCTGAATAACCAACTTTAATTAACCGGAAGCGGTGCCGCAAACTTCACAGGCAGGATCTTTGGCCACCTTCATTTCACGGAACTGCAGCGTCATGGCATCATACATCAGCAGCTTACCGGAGGCGGCCGCCCCGTAATGCGTTAGCAGACGAATCGCTTCCATCGCCTGCAGCGAACCGATTACGCCAACCAGCGGGGCCATCACCCCCGCTTCGACACAGCTCAGGGTATCGCTGCCGAACAGGCGACTGATACAGCGGTAGCAGGGCAGGGTTTCATCCTGCCAGCTAAAAACGCTGATCTGGCCTTCCATACGTATTGCGGCCCCCGACACCAGCGGGATCCGTCGCTGCCGACAGAGGCGATTCAGCTGTTCGCGCGTGGCGACGTTATCGCTACAGTCCAGCACTACCTGATGCTGCGCCACCAGCGCATCCAGTGCCGCATCATCCAGCCGGGCATTGACGGTGCGTAGCTGGGTCAGCGGATTAATTTGCGCCAGCCGCCGCCGGGCCGACTCGACTTTTACTTCGCCGATCTCTGCATCGCTGTGCAGCACCTGACGCTGCAGGTTAGAGAGGGAAACGACGTCAAAATCGAGCAGCGTCAGCGTGCCGATGCCCGCCGAGGCCAGATAAGGGCTGGCGGCGCAGCCCAGACCGCCCAGACCTACTACCAGCGCGCTCGATGCTTTCAGCCGCTCCTGTCCATCAAAGTCAAAGCCGCGCAGCACGATCTGCCGGTTATAACGCAGGGTTTCGCTATCGCTCAGCTCCGGCAGCATGTCAGCCTCTCAGCAGGTGATTAAATGGCTCGATCTCTACCCATTCGCCCGGCTCGACATGGCCGCGTTCGCGCTCCAGCACAATAAAGCAGTTGGCCTGGCTGAAAGAGCTGAATACGTGCGAGCCCTGATGACCGGTGGTGACCACCTGTAGTTCGCCATTTTCGCCACGGCTGACGATACCGCGCTGAAAGTCGAGGCGGCCAGGCGTTTTCTTCAGGCGCGTAGCGGCGCGAGCGCGCTGACGCGGCGGCAGAGCGGCGCGCTGCTGACCGCTCAGCTTCGCCAGCAGCGGCTGTACCAGCTGATAGAAGGTCACGGCGGCGGAAACCGGATTGCCTGGCAGGCCGCAGAACCAACTGTTGCTCAGCCGCCCAAAGGCGAAAGGTTTGCCTGGCTTAATCGCCAGCTTCCAGAAAGTGATAGCGCCCAGCTCGTCCAGCATCGCTTTGGTGTAATCTGCTTCACCTACCGAGACGCCGCCGCTGCTGATCACCACATCCGCCGCGCGATCGGCCTCGATAAAGGCGGCGCGCAGCGCCTGTGGATCGTCACGAATAATGCCGAGATCGATCACCTCGCACCCCAGCTGGTCCAGCATCAGCCGTACGGCAAAGCGGTTAGTGTCATATATTTGTCCGGCCGCCAGCGGCTGACCTGGCGGCTGTAGCTCATCGCCGGTAGAAAAAATGGCGACCCGCAGCCGACGCACCACCTCAACCTCGCCGAT
This sequence comes from Pantoea sp. FN0302, assembly GCF_050113775.1. NCBI lineage: Bacteria > Pseudomonadati > Pseudomonadota > Gammaproteobacteria > Enterobacterales > Erwiniaceae > Pantoea > Pantoea sp. FN0302. Next base: position 1,799,712 of record NZ_JBNJSM010000001.1, on the reverse strand, counting down.
GCCCAGCGACGCGATCAGCGGCAGCTCCGCTGCGCCGAGGCGCACGCCCGCCGCCAGCACGCTGTCGCCCTGACGAATATCTTCTCCGGCGCGACGAATGTTTTGCCCCGCTTTAACCTCAGCGGTAAAGCGGATACGTTCGCCTTCCGTTGTGGTTTGTTCCTGCATGACCACCGCCTCCGTGCCTTCCGGCACCGGCGCGCCGGTCATAATGCGAATACAGCTGCCTGCGGGCCATTCGCCGCTAAAGGGAGCGCCGGCAAAGGCTTTGCCAGCCAGCGGCAGCGCTTCACCGCGTGCAATATCCGCCATACGCACCGCATAGCCATCCATCGCCGAGTTATCAAATGGCGGAACGTTGAGCGGTGAAATAACCGGAGCGGCGGTAATCCGCCCGGCAGCAGCGTAGACACTCAGGGTTTCGCTCTCGCTAAGCGGTGAGAGCCGATCCAGCATTTTTTGCCGGGCCTCTTCAAGGGAGATTAATCCCGCAGTAAAACTTTCCATTTGGCCTCCGGCCAGAACCTACAGATAGCGCCTATTATGGCGCGAAATGCCCTGACGATCACCCCGCCAGCGCACCAGAGGCTTATGATGTGCTTTTAGTTATGAGATATAACGCTTTGTTATTAAACCTTACCTGGCTTTACGCTTTACATCACCCCGGCGGCTACCTATAGTCAAAATTTGCCGAAAAATCATAACATCACATCCATTCAGCCGTTTCCGGCGGTTTCAGAACACAGGGTAAATAATGATGGGCAGAGCAGCCATTGCCATTCACGGCGGCGCGGGCGCGATTGCACGTTCGGCGCTGAGCGCGGAGCAGGAGCAGCGTTATCTCCAGGCGCTAAGCGAAATTGTTGCCAGCGGCCAGAGGATCCTTGCCGCTGGCGGCAGCGCGTTAGATGCGGTTACCGAAGCGGTGCGCCTGCTGGAAGAGTGTCCGCTGTTTAATGCCGGGAAAGGCAGCGTCTTTACCCATCAGGGCACGCATGAGCTGGACGCCTGCATCATGGACGGGCGCACTCAGGATGCCGGTGCAGTGGCTGGCGTAGCGCATATTCGTAATCCGATCCTGGCGGCGCGCGCGGTACTGGAGCACAGCCCGCATGTGTTGCTGTGCGGCAGCGGTGCAGAGCAGTTTGCCCAGGAACAGGGCCTGGCGCCGGTTGCGGCGGACTTCTTCTCCACGGATGAACGCTGGCAGCAGCTGGAGCGCGCCCGCGCCAGCCAGCAAACGCTGCTGGATCATGATGGAGCGGCGCAGGGATCCGCACCGCTGGATGCCGACCGCAAACTGGGTACGGTCGGCGCGGTAGCCTGCGACAGCGCGGGCAATCTCGCTGCCGCCACCTCAACCGGCGGCATGACCAATAAACGGGTCGGGCGCATTGGCGATTCGCCGTTACCGGGCGCAGGCTGTTTCAGCAATCGCCGCGTAGCGGTCTCCTGTACCGGCACCGGGGAAGTTTTTATCCGCACCCTGGCGGCTGGCGACGTCGCCGCGCTGATGGAGTATGGCGGGCTCAGCCTGCAGCAAGCCTGCGAACGGGTTATTTTCGATAAAATTCCAACGCTGGGCGGCAACGGCGGCCTGATTGCTGTCGACGCTGAGGGAAACATTGCGCTGCCGTTCAATACTGAAGGCATGTATCGCGGCTACGGTTACGCGGATCAAGGCCCGGTAGTCGCGATTTACCGGCAAGCTTAAGGAGCCAGCATGCAACAGTCATCCTCTTTACCGCTGGCCGAAGAGTGCGTGCTGGCGGTACGTAATCTTAGCGTCAGCTTTAACCAGCAGGGCCATATCATTCAGGCGGTACGTCAGCTCTCGCTGGAGGTCCGACGCGGTGAAACCCTGGCGTTGGTGGGCGAGTCCGGCTCAGGAAAATCGGTGACCTCGCTGGCGCTGATGCGTCTGATTGAGCAGAGCGGCGGCCGTCTGGATAGCGGTGAGCTGTGGCTGCGGCGGCGTGATAACGCGCTGGTGGATCTGGCGCAGCTGCGACAGTCGCAGATGCGTACCATTCGCGGCGCGGATATGGCGATGATTTTTCAGGAGCCGATGACCTCGCTGAATCCGGTGTTTACGGTTGGCGAGCAGATCGCTGAATCGGTGCGGCTTCATCAGGGCAAAAGCCACCAGCAGGCGCTGGCGGAGGCGCGGCGAATGCTCGATCTGGTACGCATTCCCGAAGCGCAAAATGTCATGACGCGCTATCCCCATCAGCTTTCCGGCGGCATGCGCCAGCGGGTGATGATCGCCATGGCGCTCTCCTGTCGTCCGGCGCTGCTGATTGCCGATGAGCCCACTACCGCACTGGATGTCACTATCCAGGCGCAGATTTTACAGCTGATCCGCGTGCTGCAAAAAGAGATGGCGATGGGGGTGATCTTTATTACCCATGACATGGGTGTAGTGGCGGAAATGGCCGACCGGGTGCAGGTCATGTACCGTGGCGCCGTGGTCGAAAGCGCCGATACCGCCACGCTGTTTAGCGCGCCGCAGCAGCCCTATACCCGTGCGCTGCTGGCAGCGGTGCCGCGTCTTGGCGCTATGCAGGGGCAGCCCCTGCCGCGTAAATTTCCGCTGCCGGGCGAGCAGGAGAACAGCGGGGCGCAGGTGGATACGGTAAAGCATCATGAAGCGCCGATCCTGGAAGTGCGTGATTTAGTCACGCGTTTTGATGTTCGCGCCGGTCTGTTGAACCGCGTGAAGTGGCGGGTGCATGCGGTAGAAAAGGTGAGCTTCAGCCTTTATGCCGGTGAAACGCTGGCGCTGGTGGGGGAGTCGGGCTGTGGTAAATCCACTACCGGCCGCTCGCTGCTGCGGCTGGTAGAGAGCCAGGGCGGCAGCATTACCTTTAACGGGCAGCGTATCGATCGGCTGAAGGCGCATCAGCTGGCGCATTTACGGCGCGATATTCAGTTTATTTTTCAGGATCCTTACGCTTCACTCGACCCGCGTCTCACCATTGGTTTTTCCATTATGGAGCCGCTGCTGATCCACAAGGTCATGTCACGCGCTGAAGCGGAAAAACGAGTCGCCTGGCTGCTGGAAAAAGTGGGGCTGCAGCCGGAACATGCTCAACGCTATCCGCATGAATTTTCCGGCGGCCAGCGCCAGCGCATCTGTATTGCCCGCGCGCTGGCACTGAATCCCAAAGTGGTGATTGCCGACGAATCGGTCTCGGCGCTGGATGTCTCTATTCAGGCGCAAATCATCAATCTGATGCTGGATTTGCAGCGCGAATTTGGTATCGCCTTTCTGTTTATTTCACACGATATGGCGGTGGTGGAACGCATCAGCCACCGTGTGGCGGTGATGTACCTGGGGCAGATTGTAGAAATCGGTCCGCGCCAGGCGGTATTTGAAAATCCCCAGCATCCCTATACGCGCAAACTGATGTCAGCGGTGCCGGTCGCCGATCCGGGCCACCGCCGCCGCGAGCGAGCGCTGCTGGCGGATGAGTTGCCCAGCCCGCTGCGCACGCCCGGCGATGAGCCGGTGGTTGCGCCATTAATCCAGGTTGGGGCAGATCATTACGTGGCCCGGCATATCATCAGCGGCGCCTGACGGCCCGGCTTTTGCATAACCCGCAAGGGACTAAGGAGAACAAGCATATGACCAAACTCACGACCCGCAGATGGCTGATAACCGCCGGCCTGCTTAGTAGTTTCGCCGCTGCGCCCGGCTGGGCAGCAAAGGATGCCGTGATCGCCGTAGGCTCTAACTTCACCACGCTCGACCCTTATGATGCCAATGACACCCTGTCGCAGGCGGTGGCGAAATCCTTCTACCAGGGGCTGTTCGGCTTTGATAAGGACATGAAGCTGGTAAACGTGCTGGCGGAAAGCTATCAGGCCAGCCCCGACGGCCTGACCTGGACCATCAAGCTACGCTCCGGTATTAAGTTTCAGGACGGCACCCTGTTCAACGCCGAGGCGGTAAAGGTGAATCTCGATCGCGCCAGCGACGAAGATAACCATCTGAAGCGTTATAACCTGTTTAAACATATCGCCACCACCGAGGTGCTCGATCCCACTACGGTGAAGATTACCCTGAAGCAGCCGTTCTCCGCCTTTATTAATATTCTGGCCCATCCGGCGGCGGCGATGATTTCCCCTACCGCGCTGAAAAAATATGGCAAAGAGATCGGCTTCCATCCGGTCGGCACCGGTCCTTATCAGTTTGTGACCTGGAACCAGACCGATTTTGTGAAGGTGAAAAAGTGGGACGGCTACTGGAAGCCGGGCTATCCGAAACTCGACAGCATCACCTGGCGACCCATCGTGGATAACAATACCCGCGCCGCGATGCTGCAAACCGGTGAAGCCAATTTTGCCTTCCCGATCCCTTATGAGCAGGCGAAACGGCTGGAGCAAAACAGCAAGCTCGATTTAGTCAGCACGCCGTCGATCATGCAGCGCTATATCAGTTTTAACGTCACGCAGAAGCCGTTCGATAACCCGAAAGTGCGCGAAGCGATTAACTACGCGATTAACCGCGAGGCGCTGAGCAAAGTCGCCTTTGCCGGTTACGCCACGCCAGCAACCGGCATCGTGCCGCCGTCGATTGCCTTTGCGCAAAGCTACCCGGCGATGGAGTACAATCCGGCGAAAGCGCGCCAGTTGCTAAAAGAGGCGGGCTACCCGGACGGTTTCAGCACCACGCTCTGGTCTTCTCACAACCACAGCACCGCGCAGAAAGTGCTGCAGTTTACTCAGCAGCAGCTGGCGCAGGTGGGCATTAAAGTCAAGGTCACGGCGATGGATGCCGGGCAGCGCGCGGCGGAAGTAGAAGGGAAAGGGCAAAAAGAGAGCGGTGTACGGATGTTCTATACCGGCTGGTCCGCCTCGACCGGTGAAGCTGACTGGGCGCTGACGCCGCTGTTTGCCACCGGCTCCTGGCCGCCAGCAATCTTTAACACCGCCTTTTACAGCAATGAACAGGTGGATAAAGATCTGAACGACGCGCTGAAAACCACCGATACGGCGAAAAAAGCGCAGCTGTATAAAGATGCGCAGGACCGTATCTGGAACGATCGCCCCTGGGCGCCGCTGGTGGTGGAAAAGCTGGTGTCGGCTCATAGCAAATCGCTGAGCGGTTTTTACATGATGCCTGACACCTCTTTTAATTTTGATGAAGCCGATCTGAAGTAATGTCCGCGCCGCCAGCCGCTGAGGCTGGCGTCTGCGACGCAGGGAAACGCATGCTGAACTATTTCCTTAAACGCCTGCTGGGATTGATACCTACGCTGCTGATCGTGGCGGTGCTGGTCTTTCTGTTTGTTCATTTACTGCCAGGGGATCCGGCGCGACTGGTGGCCGGGCCTGAAGCAGATGCCAGCGTGGTTGCGCTGGTGCGTCAGGATCTGGGACTGGATAAGCCGCTGCCGCAGCAGTTTTTGCATTTTATGGTCAACGCGCTCCAGGGGGATTTTGGCACGTCGATGGTATCGAAAAGGCCGGTATCGGAGGAGATCGCTTCACGCTTTCTGCCGACGCTGTGGCTGACATTGACCAGTATGATCTGGTCAGTAATTTTTGGCATGGGGATTGGGATTATCTCCGCCGTGTGGCGTAATCGCTGGCCGGATCGTATCGGCATGACGCTGGCGGTATCGGGCATCTCTTTTCCCGCTTTTGCGCTCGGCATGTTGCTGATGCAGGTTTTCTCCGTGGAGCTGGGCTGGCTACCGACCGTCGGCGCGGAGAGCTGGCAGCACTATATTTTGCCCTCTATTACGCTGGGCGCGGCGGTGGCGTCGATTATGGCGCGCTTTACCCGCGCCTCTTTTATTGAGGTGATGCAGGAAGACTATATGCGCACCGCACGTGCCAAAGGAGTGCGCGAGTCGAAGGTGCTGATTAAACATGGCTTGCGCAACGCCATGATTCCGGTAGTCACCATGATGGGCTTGCAGTTTGGCTTTCTGCTGGGCGGCTCGATTGTCGTGGAAGTGGTGTTTAACTGGCCAGGCCTGGGACGCCTGCTGGTGGATTCGGTGGAGATGCGCGACTATCCGGTGATACAGGCGGAGGTACTGCTGTTTTCACTGGAGTTTATCCTGATCAATCTGATCGTGGATATGTTGTATGCCGCCATTAACCCGGCGATACGGTACAAATAAGGAGCTGCGATGAAAAACTGGCGACGAGAGGCAGCTCTGAAGGCGATGCCCCTGCAACAGAGCGAGCGGGTACGTACGCCGTGGCGCGAATTCTGGCGACGCTTCCGCCATCAGCCTGTGGCGCTGGCGGCTGGCGTTTTTGTGTTATTGCTGATTGTGCTGGCAATATGCGCGCCGTGGATTGCGCCATTTGATGCTGAAAATTACTTTGATTATGACCGGCTGACAGAAGGCCCTTCCGCGATGCACTGGTTCGGCGTGGATTCCCTTGGCCGCGACATTTTTAGTCGGGTACTGGTGGGCACCCGCATTTCGCTGCTGGCGGGCTTTTTTTCCGTCGCTATCGGCGGAGCGATCGGCACCGCGCTTGGTCTGCTGGCAGGTTACTATGAGGGCTGGTGGGACCGTATTATTATGCGCATCTGCGATGTGCTGTTCGCCTTTCCGGGGATTTTGCTGGCGATTGCGGTCGTGGCGATCATGGGCAGCGGTATGTCCAACGTTATCGTGGCGGTAGCAATTTTCAGCGTGCCCGCCTTTGCCCGTCTGGTGCGCGGCAATACGCTGGTGCTGAAGCATCAAACCTTTATCGAGTCGGCACGTAGTATCGGCGCATCGGACTGGACTCTGATGGTGCGCCATATTCTGCCCGGCACGGTCTCATCGATTGTGGTCTATTTCACCATGCGCATTGGCACCTCGATTATCACCGCTGCCAGCCTGTCGTTTCTGGGGCTGGGCGCGCAGCCGCCTACGCCGGAGTGGGGCGCGATGCTCAACGAGGCGCGAGCAGATATGGTGATGACGCCGCACGTGGCGATTTTCCCCAGCCTGGCGATTTTTCTGACGGTGCTGGCCTTTAACCTGCTGGGCGATGGCCTGCGCGATGCGCTCGATCCGAAACTGAAAAGCTGAAAACTGCCCGCGACGGGCAAATTCACCCGTCGCGCCTTTCGCTGTCTACACTTACCCTTCGGACAGCAAAAAGAGAGGAAAAATGAAGCCGTTAACATGGGCAATTATTGGACCGGGCGCCATTGCGCATCAGTTTGCCGCCGCTCAGGGCGCAATGGGCAGGCAAATTTATGCGGTAGGCGCCAGAAGCCGCGAGAAAGGTGAAGCGTTTGCGCAACGCTACGGTATTGAGCGGGTATTTGATGATATTCCCCAAATGCTGGCCGATCCGCAAATAGACGCGGTCTATATCTCTACGCCACACGCCAGCCATTTCAGCTGGATGAAGCAGGCGCTGGAGCAGGGCAAGCATCTGCTGGTGGAAAAGGCGATAACCGTCAGCAGCGATGAGCTGAGTGAGATTAACCAGCTGGCGGCAGAGAAGAAGCTGATCGTAGCCGAGGCGATGACGCTGTTTCATATGCCACTGTTTCATCAGCTAAAAACGCTGATTGAAAGCGGAAAACTGGGCAAGCTGAAAATGATTCAGGTCTCTTTTGGCACCGTTAAAGAAGCCGATCCCAATAACCGTTTCTTTAATCCACAGCTGGCAGGCGGCGCGTTGCTGGATATCGGCACCTATGCGCTCTCGTTTGCCCGCTTTTTCCTGAGCGAGCAGCCGAACCAGCTGTTTACCACAGTGGCTAAATTCAGCACCGGCGTTGACGAACAGTGCGGCATTCTGCTGCAAAACAGCCAAAACGAAATGGCCACCATCTCGCTGGCGTTTCGCGCCAAAATGCCGAAGCGCGGCATTATCGCCTGCGAGCATGGTTTTATTACCGTTGATGATTTTCCGCGCGCGCAGCAGGCGCAGTTAAGCTGGGCGGATGGCACCACGGAAACCCTTGAAGCGGGGCAAAGCGGGCGTGCGCTACAGTATGAAATTCTGGCGCTGGAAAAATATGCCGCCGAAGGCGTGAATCCGCTGCACTATCTCACCAATGATGTGGTGGCCCTGATGACGGAGATTCGTCAGCGCTGGGGGATCTGTTACCCCTTTGAATCCTGATTACATTGCGGCACCGATTGAGGTAATCAAATGAAGTTAACCGCATTAGTACTGCTGTCGCTGACCTTTCCCGTGGTTGGCCTGGCGGCAGAGCCGGGCGAGGAGATTGATCAGCAGCTGTTGGCGTGTAAGCTGCATGCCAACAGCACGGCCGATAATGCGCAGTGCTACAGCAGTGCCATTCAGCAGTGGGATGGTGAGCTGAATAAGCAGTATCAGCTATTGCTTAACGCGCAGCCGCAGAGCGTCAGGCAGAAAATAACCGCAGCGCAGCGTAGCTGGTTGCACTATCGTGACAGCTATAACGCGGCGATTTCCGCCTATTATCAGCAGCAGCAGGGAACGGTATGGCCGCTGGTGGCGGCAGAATCAAAGTTAAAGGTGATCCGGGACAAAGCGATCGATTTATATAAATTGCGCGTGAGCACCGATTTAGCCGCAGAGCAGGAATAGAGCCGTTGCAGGATAAAAAAAAGCCCGCCAACAGGACGGGCCAAACACCAGGGAAACTAAATATTAACGTTAGTTAAAAGATTAGTTAACTTTGACTTTTTGGCGAATTTTTAGCTTTTTTAAGCGCCAAAGCGTGAAAATAATCACAGTTTACTCTCTGATTCCTGAAGGAGTGCATGATGTCTCGTCCATTAATCTCTCTGGTATTAAGCGGGGCGCTGCTGTTTTCAGCCTCCTCTCTGGCGGCGCAGGTTACGGTGCAGCAGCTGCAGGACAAACTCGATCACCCCTGGTCACTGGCTTTTTTACCCGATAATAAAACCATTCTGTTGACCGAGCGGTCAGGCTCACTACGCCTGTGGCAGCCGGAAAAAGGGCTGTCGCAGCCTGTTGAAGGCGTGCCGGAGGTATGGCATCAGCGTCAGGGCGGCCTGCTGGATGTGGCGCTGGCGCCCGATTTTGCTCAAAGCCGCCGCGTCTGGCTCAGCTATACCGAAGCGGATAAAAGCGGGCGCGCCGGAGCGGTGGTTGGTTACGGCAGGCTGAGCGAAGACGGGCGTCGGCTGGCGGATTTCAGGGTAGTGCTGCGTCAGCAGCCCAGGCTTTCCAGCGGTGCTAACCTTGGCACCCGTCTCGCCTTTGACCGCGAAGGGTATCTGTGGATCGCCTTTGGCGATAATTTCCAGAGCGCAACCGCGCAGGATCTGGATAAGCTCACCGGCAAGCTGGTGCGCCTGAAAGGCGATGGTACGGTACCGCAGGATAACCCTTTTGTTACGCGGCCCAATGCGCGCCCGGAAATCTGGGCCTATGGTCTGCGTAATCCACAGGGGCTGGCGCTTAACCCCTGGACGCAGGAGATGTGGGAAAGCGAGCATGGCCCTCGCGGCGGTGATGAGGTCAATATTCCGCGAAAAGGCAAAAACTATGGCTGGCCGCTGGCTACCTGGGGCGTTGACTATAGCGGCGATAAGGTGCCTGAATCAAAGGGCGGTGAAGCGCCGGGTACAGAACAGCCGGTTTACTGGTGGAAGAACTCACCCGCCATCAGCGGCATGGCCTTTTACAATAGCGCACGTTTTCAGCCCTGGAAAAATTCGCTGTTTATCGGCGCACTGAAAGAGAAAAATTTGATTCGTCTGAGTCTGAATGGCGACAAGGTGATTGAAGAAGAGCGTTTGTTGCAGGATCGCGGCGAGCGGATCCGTGATGTGCGTCAGGGACCGGACGGTTATCTCTATGTGTTGACCGATGAGAGCAATGGCAAGCTGCTGAAGGTGGGTTTGCAGCCCTGAGCCAACAGACGGGATCCAGCCTGACCCTGTGGCATGCGGGTCAGGCTGGCGGGATTATTTTTCCCAGTGTGTGACTTCCCAGCCGCGCTGCCGCGCTTCCTGCAATAGCTGAATATCAGGGTTGATAACGCAGGCGTGATCCGCCTGTTCCAGCAGCGGGAGATCGGTAATCGAATCGCTGTAGGCCCAGGTATGCTGAAAACGTTTCTCATGTTGCAGCGATCGCCAGTCAGCCAAATGAGGCGCTTTGCCTGCTCGCCCGTTTAGGGTGCTGCAAGGCTGGCCGCTGTAGCGATCGTTGATAATCTCCACGCCCACCGCCAGCGCGCCGTGTAGCCCAAGCCGCTGCGCTATGGGCGTTAACAGATGCTCGCCTCCGGCGGAGACCAGCATAATGGTGTCGCCGCGCTGCTGATGCCAGGCAAGCCGTTCACGGGCGGCGGGGTAGACGCGCGGCACAATATCACGCTGTATAAAGCGGCGAACCCAACCGCTGACGGTTAGCGTCGCCATCCCGGTTAACGGTGCCAGCGTCCTGTTCATATAGGTTTCCAGCGGGATCTCTCCCTGACGATACTGCGCCATTAATCTCTGCTCTTCAACAATTAAGCTTTCAGGCGCGTAGCCTTGCGATGCCAGCCAGCGCATCCACAGGCTGTTGCTGTTTGCACAAATCAGCGTTTCATCAAGATCGAAAAGCGCTAAATCCATGGTGATTCTCCTCGGAGCGGGTTTAATCAGATTAGCGGAATTTTGTGATCGTCTTACTTGATTTATGCAAAATCAGAATCAACCCTGGTCTGTGTGATTTGTGTTAAGGCACAGGATAAGGTTTATCTAATAAACTCTAAGAAACTTTACGATGCAGCCGTTTTAATCAGCGCGCCGACAGGTTAGCGTAAGACGCTGCGTTTCATATCCTAATGAAACTTATGATATTTTTTACAGGTTATCTGATTCCATCATGAAAAAATTGCGTCTTCACGCCGGCGTTGGTTCGCTGGCGCTCTGCGGCACGTTGTTGCTGCTTCCCGTTGTTGTTAATGCCGTACAGGCGCCTGCTGCGCCACAGGTTGAGGCTAAAGCCTGGGTACTGATGGATTACGCCAGCGGCCAGGTGCTGGCGGAGGCCAATGCCGATCAGCGTCTCGATCCCGCCAGCCTGACGAAAATTATGTCCAGCTATGTGATTGGTCAGGCGCTTAAAAGCGGCAAGATTACCCGCGACGATATGGTTACCGTAGGGCAGGATGCCTGGGCGACCGGTAATCCGGCTCTTAAGGGATCGTCGCTGATGTTTCTCAAGCCCGGCGACCGGATTCCGGTGTCGGAGCTGAATAAAGGCATAGTGATTCAGTCAGGTAACGATGCCAGTATTGCGCTGGCGGATTACGTGGCGGGCAGTCAGGATGCCTTTGTCGGGCTGATGAATAATTATGCTAACGCGCTGGGGCTGAAGAATACCCATTTCAAAACCGTTCACGGGCTGGATGCGGAAGGTCAGTACAGTACTGCGCGCGATATGGCGTTGCTGGGGCAGGCGCTGATTCGTGATGTACCGGAAGAGTATGCGTTGAATAAAGAGAAGTCGTTTACGTTCAATAACATTACCCAGCGTAACCGCAATCGTCTGCTGTGGAGCAGCAATTTGCATGTTGATGGGATTAAAACCGGTCATACGTCAGGCGCAGGCCATAATCTGGTGGCCTCGGCTACCGAAGGGGATATGCGTTTGATTTCCGTGGTTATGGGCGCGGAGACCGACAGTATCCGTTTTCGCGAAAGTGAAAAGCTGTTGACCTGGGGCTTCCGTTTTTATGAAACGGTCACGCCGGTTAAGGCCGATGCGCCTTTTACTCAGCAGCGCGTCTGGTTTGGCGATCGCAATGAGGTTGCGCTTGGCGTGGCAAAAGATGCTGCCCTGACTATCCCGAAAGGGCAAATGAAAGATTTGAAAGCCAGTTTTACCCTGAGTTCGCCGCAGCTGGAGGCACCGCTGAAAAAGCATCAGCAGGTGGGAACGATTAATTTCCAGCTGGATGGCAAGACGATTGCGCAACGGCCGCTGGTGGTACTGGAGCCGGTGCAGGAGGGCAGTTTTTTTAGCCGGATGTTTGATTTTGTGATGATGAAGCTGAACGGCTGGTTTGGTCAGTGGTTCTCGTAGGCGCGTTTGCCGCCGGCGAGAGAAGTTCAGGCCGTTCTGTGTCTGTTTGAAGTCTGAGTTTTCGGTGTCAGCACGGAAAGTCCAGATTGATAGACGCCTGCGTGAAAAGTTCAGGTCGATCGTAAAAACGCAAAATATGTCATCCCTGACAGCTCGACCCGCGCCGCCCATGGCGCGGGACGCTTTACTCTTCTGTCTGGACTTTCTGCGCCTTGTGCTCGCGATAGCTGTGGCCTGAACTTTCCACGCTTTGTGTTCCGGAGATAGTTGAGGCCTGGACTGCCGTAGAAAATAAGGAAGGCCAGCAGTGTGCTGGCCTGGCTTGTAGCGAATTAACCCAGAAGGGAAAAGACGATAGCGGAGATGGAGATCAGGCCAATAAGCGTGACAAAGATATTGCTCAGCGCACCGCTGTAGCGACGCATCGCCGGTACTTTATTGATAGCGTACATCGGCATCAGGAACAGCAGGACCGCAATAATCGGACCGCCCAGCGTTTCAATCATGCCAAGAATGCTGGGGTTCCAGGTCGCCACCAGCCAGGTGGTCAGCAGCATAAACAGGGCGGTAAAGCGGTTCAGCTTCTTCTCATCCATGCTTTTGCCGCGACTGCGCAGGCTTTTGATAATTAACCCATTGAAGCCTTCGCGCGCGCCAAGATAGTGGCCCAGAAACGATTTGGTGATCGCCACGATAGCCACAATCGGCGCCATCCACGCCATCATCGGCGTATTAAAGTGGTTAGCCAGATAGGAAAGAATCGAAATATTTTGCGCTTTGGCTTCCGCCAGGTTGGCTGGCGACAGTGACAGCACGCAGCTAAAGACGAAAAACATTACCGTCAGCACCATCATCATATGGCTGAGCGCCAGAATGCGTGAGCATTTTGCTTCAGCCTCTTCGCCATATTCCTGACGTTTAGCTACGGCAAAGGCGGAGATGATCGGCGAATGGTTAAAAGAGAAAACCATTACCGGCAGCGCCAGCCATAAGGTCATTCCCAGGCCGCTACCGCTGCCGCTTAATGAGGCGTGCTGGAAAATCGCTGTGCTCCAGTTAGGGATTAACCACAGCGCCAGCAGCATCAGCACTCCAACAAACGGGAATACCAGCATGCTCATGGTTTTCACAATCGCCTCTTTACCGAAGCGCACAATCATCATCAGGCCGACAATCAGCAGCAGAGCCAGCAGCGCGCGCGGCGGTGCCTGCATGTGCAGCTGGTGGGTCAGAAAGCTTTCTACGGTATTGGTGATCGCCACGCTGTAGACCAGCAGGATAGGGTAAATCGCGAAGAAGTAGAGCAGGGTAATGACTTTACCGGCGCCTACGCCGAAATGTTCTTCCACTACCTCGGTGATATCTTCGCCTGGCTTGCTGCCGGAAAGCACAAAGCGGCACAGGCCACGGTGCGCATAATAGGTCATTGGGAAGGCCAGCAGGGCCATGATGATCAGCGGAATTAGCCCACCAATGCCGGCATTAATCGGTAAAAAGAGGACACCCGCGCCAATGGCGGTGCCGTACAGTCCTAACATCCACATGGTATCGGTTTTACGCCAGCTGCTAACGCGTGCTGCCGTCCGCCCGTTCTGGATTGCGGTTTGCTGTGAAGCCATTACCATCTCCATGAGTAACGTATGAATATAAAACCGCCAGCGCTCAGTTAAATCCTGCGAAATTTCCGCCGTCGGCAAACAGAATGAATATTGGAATTCTCCATTTTCGCGGCACACTCTACCACCATCTAAATAAGTTAAAAGTGCCAGCAGAGCGCTATCAGGTGATAACGATCACAATACAAAGAATAAATTAGGCTTGATAAGCTGGTTGTTTAATTATTTTTAATTTAATTGTCTAAGTTTGTTGTGAAACATAGAGGATAAGGCTGAACTCTTATCTTTTTAGCGGTAGCAAATAGCGTCTCCTTTTGTCCGATTTTTAAGCGCTTAAGATTTTATTTCTATTTAAATCAATCAATTAAAATATCATTTGTTTAATATTTATCCCTTTTGCGCAACCTATTTAATTAGAAAAGGCATCTTTTGCGCAATAAGAACGGGCAAAGATACAACTGGCGATAAATAAAAAGAGATAAAAAAAGGCCTGTTAAACAGGCCTGTGAAAGAAGGTAAATTAATTGCGCACCCAGCCTTTTCTGATCGGCAGGGAAAAAAGCAGGCGATAAATCTGATGCAGTAATTTCATTAGCGGCTCGCCGTACCACGGCCAGGCCAGTTGCGAGAACAGGCAGCCCAGCAGGCCTACCAGCAGTCCGCCCAGCATATCCATCGGCCAGTGTACGCCCAGATAAATTCGTGACCAGGCGATAGCTAAGCCGATCGCCATCAGCACCATGCCAGACCAGATGCGATGCCAAAAGATAAAGGCCAGGGCAAAAGTAAAGATGGTGGTGCCGTGGTCGCTGGGGTAAGAGTCATCCGGCGCATGCGACAGAAATTGATGGCCCAGTCCAATGGCGAAAGGACGTGGATGCGGAAACAGCTGTCCCACGCACCAGGAGATCGCCAGCGCATAAAGCAGAGCGATACCGGTTTTCAATACCAATGTCCGAATGCCAAGGTGCGGCCCCCATAGCCACAGCACGGCGATCAGCAGCGGGACGATAGCGATTAAGTCTTTGGCGATAAAGATCGCCAGTTCCAGTAACCAGGCCGCTGACTGCGGCGTGGCGTTGATCCAGAGAAACAGCATCCGGTTCAACTCTTCCATCATTATTTCTTCCTCATCTTATTCATCAGGTACGTTACACACCCGTAAGTCAACAGCTGCGCCAGCCAAACCCACCAGCCTGCCCATAAATTATGAGTAAGGAAGTGCGCGCCGCGCATCATTTGCCCGTAACCCATCACTAAGCCCAGCACTACGGCTCCGCTCCAGCACAGCCAGGCAAGGCGTCGGCGCGTCGGCCAGTAAAGGAAAAACAGCGCCATTAAACTGAAGCCGCTTGAAGCATGACCACCCGGAAAACAGCGGCCAGGCCCGCTATCTGGCGGCACAACGCCAAACAGCGGCCAGGCAACGGCCTTGCCGCCGAACATCACCAGATCCCACGGACACGAATGCGCGCTGGTCGCTTTGAGCACGCCCACCACCAGCGGACCGATACCTGTCAGCAATGCCACCAGAATCCAGCGAGGCTGGCGACGCAGCAACCCGGCGATCAACAGCGTAACGCCGGTCGCGATCACCATATCCTTCAGCAGCCGGTGATTGATAAGATCCAGCCAGCGATTATCTTTCCATGGAAAGCGCTGCGTCAGTGGATCGAACCAGTAACCGGCTAGCGCATTGTCCAGAGTGCCGTCACGAGCGAGCCATAAAAACAGCAGGCCAAAAACTGCCAGTAAAACAGCGTGGATAGCGTAAAAGCGTGCGGATAAAGGGTAAAGCGCGTTAATCCTAATCGGGGGTAATGTTTCGTGTTGGTTTAACTTTGAAGAAAGTTGCATGACAGTGTCCATAGCTCATTACAGACAGGCTATAGTGCGCAGCGGCGCTTAGGAAAACATTAAGAGGCAGGGAAACAGCCATAAAAAAACCCGCTAATCATTGATTAACGGGCTCCACAATTTGGGATTTCAAAGAAAAGCAGTGGCACTTATTCAGACTGTCTCTCGCTAAAGAAGTTCGCAGCCGAATTCAAATATTTTTTAACCACCCAGCGCCGGCCAGATAATCACGATAAGCGTACCCGCCAGCGTCAGCAAAACGTTGGCGATGGCATAGGTGCCGGCATAGCCCAGCGCCGGTATATTACTGCGCGCCGTATCGCTGATGATCTCCATCGCCGGGGCACAGGTACGCGCGCCCATAATCGCTCCGAACAGCAGCGCGCGGTTCATGCGCAGCACGTAGGCACCAAACAGGTAGCAGAGCACCACCGGCAGCAGGCTGACCAGCAGCCCGCTCAGCAGCATCAGCAGACCGGTTTCGCCCAGCCCGTGGCCGAGACCGCTGCCAGCGCTCAGGCCGACGCCCGCCATAAATACCATCAGGCCAAACTCTTTAACCATGGTTAACGCGCCCTGCGGGATATAGCCGAAAGTAGGGTGGTTGGCGCGTAAAAAACCCAGCATGATGCCCGCAAACAGCAGACCGGCCGCGTTGCCAATGCCAAAGCTAAACGCACTGAATTGAAAGCTCACCATGCCAATCATCAGGCCGATAATAAAAAAGGCGCAGAAGGCCAGCAGATCGGTGACCTGACTGTGAATAGAGATAAAGCCGATGCGATCCGCCAGGCTTTTCACTCGACGGGCTTCGCCGCTTACCTGTAGCACGTCGCCTTTGTTCAGCATAATGCTTTCATCAATCGGCATTTCAATCTGGCTGCGAATAACACGGTTAAGAAAACAGCCGTGATCGGTGAGCTTCAAATGGCTCAGGCGTCGGTTCACCGCATTGTTATTCTTGACCACGATCTCTTCCGTTACGATGCGCATATCCAGCAGGTCACGATCGAAAACCTCTTTACCGTTACGGAAGCTGGGGTCGAGCCGCGCGTGGGCATCGGGATAGCCCACCAGGGAAATTTCGTCGCCCAGCTGCAGCACCGCATCGCCGTCAGGGCTGGCCAGGATACCGTTACGACGAATACGCTCAATATAGCAGCCGGTCTGACGGTAAATGCCCAGCTCACGCAGGTTTTTTCCATCCGCCCAGGCGACCAGCTCCGGACCTACGCGATAGGCGCGGATCACCGGCAGATAAACTTTGCGCTGGCTGTCGGTGTCCAGACCGCGCTCACGCGCGATTTGCTGGGCGCAGGTCGGCAGGTCCTGATGCTGCAGGCGCGGCAGATAGCGCGCGCCAAAAATCAGACTGACCAGGCCAACCAGGTAGGTCAGGGCGTAGCCAAGACTGAGGTGATCCTGCATCTGGTCAAGCAGATGGCTGTCGCTCATTGACTGTCGCAGCGTATCGCCCGCGCCCACCAGCACCGGGGTTGAGGTCATCGCGCCCGCCAGCATACCCGCCGTCAGGCCAATATCCCAGCCGAAGGCTTTGCCCAGCGCCAGCGCTAACAGCATGGCGCTGGACACCATCACCAATGCCAGCATCAGATAGTTTTTACCGTCGCGGAAAAAAATAGAAAAGAAATTGGGACCGGCTTCCACTCCCACGCAAAAAATAAAAAGCATAAAACCCAGGCTAAGCGCATCGGTATTAATTGAGAAATGCTGCTGGCCCAGTAATAGTGAAACCACTAAAACACCAATGGAATTACCCAGTTGCACTGACCCCAGGCGTAATTTGCCCAGGCACAGTCCTAAAGCCAGCACAACGAATAATAACAATATATCATTCCGACTTAACAAATCTGCGACGTTTATATTCACGTATTAACTTCTTGTTTACCAGTAACTTGTTGAAATTCATGGCATTCCAGGCTAACGTTTATTCCTGTGGCCGCTATGGTAAGCCAGACAGGTTAGCGTCTGGAAAACTGTATTCAGGAGTAAGTATAGAGTGGCATTCATTTTATTCATTTATTCAGCAGACCTCCAGCAGAAAGCCGCAGCAAAACAAAATATTTATTAACTTTTACTCGTTAATTTTTTAACAGCCTTTGGCGTGAATAGTTATTTTGACAATCCTGGTTCGCACAAATAAACGAGGAAAGATTATGCTGTTGTATAGCGTCCGTTGGCCGGGCGTCGTAATTTGTATGACGCTTTACTGCGCAACATTTTTCGTGACTCGTTATGGCGGCGCTGAAGAGACGCCAGGGCAAACCTCTGAGCAAACCGGTCTGCTGCTGTTTATGTTGCCAGGCCTGATTGCCGCGATGATCAATCGTCATACGCCGCTGGCACAGGCTTTAATGGCCGCGGTAGCCGCAACGCCCTTCTGCATGCTGATGGGCATCAGCGGCACCTTTATGCCTTTTCCGCTGCTGCAGGAGCTGGCATGGATGACCAGCGCCATCTTTTGGTGCGGCTTTGGCGCGCTGCTGGTGATGCTGTGGCGTACGCTGGCGGCTTCGCGCATTACACGCTAACCGCCATAAAAAAACCGACGCGCTCTGTAGCGGGCCGGTTTTTTTATGCCTGTAATTTACAGTGCGACGCCCAGGTTCGCTTTGCTCCAGGCGTTGAAGTCAGTGAAACCGCCGAGATGCTGCTGATCAACAAAAATCTGGGGGACGGTTTCTACCGGTTTGCCCACGGTTTTTTCCAGGTCCGCTTTGGTAATGCCTTCGGCCTGAATATCAACGTAGCGGAAATTAAAATCGTCACGCTCTGCGGTCAACTTCTCCGCCAGTTCTTTTGCACGCACACAGTAAGGGCAGCTGGGGCGACCAAAAATGACTGCAAGCATCGTTATCTCCTTTATGTCACATTTTTGTGTGAATTATGTCACACTTTTAAGCTCAGTAAACGCATCATGAACCGCAACCTTCACCATTGTAAAGAAGGCTCTGCCTGTTGGTACAATGTGCAGAGGCTATGCGCCAGAACGGGAATGACGTTTTACTATTAAGCCCCGTGCGCTTATTTTAAGCGTATCGTCCTGATGTGTCCGCCGCCATCGCGCTGATGCGCTGCCCTAAGCAGGCGATGGCGCCTGACGTTTTTGGCTGCAGTGGGGACGATACTTCATCAAAAAATTCCGGAGATTTACATGACGCCGACTATTGAACTGTTACGTACGCATCGTTCGATTCGTGCTTTTACCGATCAACCGATTAGCGATGAACAGCGTGAGGCGATTATCGCCGCTGCGCAGTCGGCTTCTACGTCCAGCTTTTTACAGTGCTCTTCTATTATCCGCATCACCGATAAAGCCTTACGGGAACAGATGGTGACGCTCAGCGGCGGTCAGCAATATGTGGCGCAGGCGGCGGAGTTTTGGGTTTTCTGCGCCGATTTCCAGCGCAATCTGCAAATTTGTCCCGAGGCGCAGCTGGGCCTGGCGGAGCAGCTATTGTTAGGCTGCGTTGATACCGCCATCATGGGCCAGAATGCGATGGTGGCCGCCGAGTCGCTGGGGCTGGGCGGCGTCTATATCGGCGGGATCCGTAATAACATTGAACAGGTCACAGAGTTGTTGGGCTTGCCGCAGCATGTGCTGCCGCTGTTTGGCATGTGTCTGGGTTGGCCGCAGCATGAACCCGATGTGAAACCGCGTATGCCCGCCACGATGCTGGTGCATGAAAACCGCTATCAGCCGCTGGATCGTCACCAGCTTGATGAGTACGATCGTCAGCTGGAGGCTTACTATCAGCAGCGTGACAGCAATCAACGCAGCGATAATTTCAGCAACCATATTCGACGCACTATCGTGCGTGAAAGCCGTCCTTTTATTCTGGATTACCTGCATAAGCAGGGTTGGGCAACGCGATAACTGGATGCGGAGACCGCTGGGTGAAAATTGCCATCCTTTCCCGTGATGCAACGCTTTACTCCTGTAAGCGGCTGCGCGAGGCCGCGCTGGCGCGCGGTCATCAGGTTGATACCATCGACCCGCTTTCCTGTTATATGAATATCAATCCCGCTTCGGCGGCGGTGCACTACCGTGGCGAACCGCTGCCGCATTACGATGCGGTGATCCCCCGTATCGGTCCGGCAACCACCTTTTACGGCACTGCGGTGCTGCGTCAGTTTGAAATGTGCGGCAGCTATCCGCTGAATGAATCGGTGGCGATTACCCGGGCGCGCGACAAGCTGCGTTCGCTGCAGCTGCTGGCGCGCCAGGGCATCGATATGCCGGTTACTGGTTTCGCCCATTCTCCCGACGATACCCACGATCTGATCGAGATGGTGGGCGGCGCGCCGCTGGTGGTAAAGCTGGTAGAGGGGACCCAGGGCATCGGCGTGGTGCTGGCAGAAACGCGTCAGGCGGCGGAAAGCGTGATTGACGCCTTTCGCGGTCTGAACGCGCATATTATGGTGCAGGAGTTTATTAAAGAGGCGCAGGGGCGTGATATTCGCTGCCTGGTGATCGGCGATGAAGTGGTGGCAGCCATTGAGCGCGAAGCGAAAGAGGGCGATTTCCGCTCTAATTTACATCGTGGCGGCCGCGCTCGCTGCGTCGAAATTACGCCGCGTGAACGGGAGATTGCGGTCAGGGCGGCGGCCACGCTTGGGCTGGACGTAGCGGGGGTGGATATTTTGCGCGCCCGGCGCGGCCCGCTGGTAATGGAAGTTAATGCCTCGCCGGGTCTGGAAGGCATTGAAAAAACTACCGGGTTGAATATCGCGGCGATGATGATTGACTGGATAGAGCAACATGCTCGCCCCGGTTTCAGTCTGAAAACCGGCGGGTAACCCGCCTTTTTGACCCTCGGACGTGGTTTTCAGGTTGCTTTTTCCGTAAGCTATTGCGCTTATTTCATCGCGGTATTATAGGGCAGTAGCATATGGATTCACTCGTCGTTCCAGACTTAGACGTATTACGACGTTGGCTGGATCAGCAGAGCATTACCTGGTTTGAATGTGACGCCTGTCAGGCGCTACATTTGCCGCACATGCAGAATTTTGATGGCGTTTTCGATGCCAAGATCGATCTGGTAGATAACGTCATTCTTTTCTCCGCCCTCGCCGAGGTTAAACCAACGGCGCTGATCCCGCTGGTAGGCGATCTTTCACAAATCAATGCCGCCTCGCTAACCGTAAAAGCCTTTCTTGATATTCAGGACGATAATTTACCCAAGCTGATTGTTTGCCAGTCGTTAATGACCAATGCGGGCATTACCTATGGCCAGTTTGTGCATTTCCTGCGCCAGAGCGAAGAGCAGATCTCAATGGTGATTATGGAAGCCTTCGCCAATAATCTGCTGATAAACGGCGAGGCTGAAGAAGACGATCTGGTGGTTCCCGGAAACCGCCTGCCGGTGCTGCACTGAGTTCTGTTCACACCCCACTTTCCCTTTTTGCACCGCTTCCCGATATTCTTACCGGGCAAGCGGCGCAATTCACATTTTTATTCTGCAGTTTGCCCTTTAATGCCAGATATTTATCGCCGTTTATGCCCTGTCTGGCGTATCACATAGATGAAACATGCATAAATAATCGATAAAAGGCGTTTTTTACTCTGAGGTATAGCCTGAAGGGCACGCTGCGGCTATGCTTGCGAGGCTGCATAAGAAGTCTCTTAAACCACACTGAGCAATACGCTTTTCCTGTTATGCCTGTGGTGAATAATGATTCATTCTCTGTTTTACACGCAGGAAGCCATCCGGTTTCTTTTGTTCTGCATCGTTGAGATTGACCCCGTTTCTGGAGGAAGGAAAACATGTTAAACAACCACAGCAAAAAATGGTTGTCTGGTGTGATAGCTGGTGCGCTGATGGCGGTTTCCGCCGGCACGATGGCGGAGCAGAAAACGCTGCATGTCTATAACTGGTCGGATTATATTTCGCCGGATACCGTACCGGGCTTTGAAAAGCAGACCGGAATTAAAGTGGTTTACGACGTTTTTGATTCCAACGAAGTGCTGGAAGGCAAACTGATGGCGGGCAGCACCGGCTATGATGTTGTGGTGCCGTCGTCCAGCTTCCTGGCGCGTCAGCTGCAGTCCGGCGTGTTTCAGGAGCTGGATAAAAGCAAACTGCCCAATTATAAAAACCTTGATCCTGAGCTGCTGAAAAAAGTTGAGCAGCATGATCCGGGCAATAAGTATGCGATCCCTTACCTCTGGGCAACCACCGGTATCGGCTACAATGTCGAAAAAGTGAAAGCGGCGCTGGGCAAAGATGCGCCAGTGGACAGCTGGGATCTGGTGCTGAAACCGGAAAATCTTGCGAAGCTGAAAAGCTGCGGCGTTTCTTTCCTGGATGCGCCAGAAGAGATTTTCGCTACCGTGCTGAACTACCTCGGCAAAGATCCCAACAGCAGCGATGCGAAAGATTATTCAGGTGCGGCGACCGATCTGCTGTTAAAGCTGCGACCCAACATCCGTTATTTCCACTCTTCTCAGTACATTAACGATCTGGCCAACGGCAATACCTGCGTGGCGATCGGCTGGGCCGGAGATATTCTGCAGGCGAAAGAGCGTGCGGCGGAAGCGAAGAACGGCGTCGATATCGCCTACAGCATTCCGAAAGAGGGCGCGCTGGCCTTCTTCGATATGATGGCGATTCCAAAAGATGCGAAAAACCTGGATGCCGCCTATCAATGGCTGAACTACATCATGGATCCGAAAGTGATTGCGCATATTTCCGACAAGATGTTCTACGCTAACGGTAACAAGGCCTCGCTGCCGCTGATTAGTGAAGAAATACGCAATAACCCAGGCATCTTCCCTGGACCGGAAACCATGTCCAAACTGTTCGTGCTGAAAGTACAGGAACCTAAACTTGATCGTGTGCGTACCCGTGCATGGACCAAAGTGAAAAGCGGTAAGTAATTCGACTAACAAGAATCATCATCGCAGGTTAACGACAACAGAGGCGCGGTATCGGCCTCTGTTGTCTCATTTGTGCGGCTGCGTGCCGCGAGTTTCCGCTAATTGCCGGAGAGAGATGTTAGTGAACGACGCGATCCCCCGTCATCCCCAAAAAACGGCAAAGGCCCTGACGCCGCTGCTGGAAATCCGTAATCTGACCAAGTCATTTGATGGACAGCACGCCGTAGACGATGTCAGTTTGACCATTTATAAAGGCGAGATTTTTGCGCTGCTTGGCGCATCAGGCTGTGGTAAATCCACCCTGCTGCGTATGCTGGCGGGATTTGAAGCACCGACTCAAGGGCAGATTCTGCTGGACGGTCAGGATCTCTCCCACGTGCCGCCTTATCAGCGCCCCATTAATATGATGTTTCAGTCCTATGCGCTCTTTCCGCATATGACGGTAGAGCAGAACATCGCCTTTGGTTTAAAGCAGGACAAGCTGTCGAAGAGCGATATCGCCGAGCGCGTGGCGGAGATGCTGGCGCTGGTGCATATGCAGGAATTCGCCAAACGCAAACCACACCAGCTTTCCGGCGGCCAGCGTCAGCGCGTGGCGCTGGCACGTAGCCTGGCAAAACGACCGAAGCTGCTGCTGCTGGATGAGCCGATGGGCGCGCTGGATAAAAAGCTGCGCGATCGTATGCAGCTTGAAGTAGTGGATATCCTGGAGCGTGTCGGCGCTACCTGCGTCATGGTAACGCACGACCAGGAAGAAGCGATGACCATGGCTGGCCGTATCGCCATTATGAATCGCGGCAAGTTTGTGCAAATCGGCGAGCCGGAAGAGATCTACGAGCATCCCACCAGTCGCTACAGCGCAGAATTTATTGGCTCCGTGAATGTGTTTGAAGGCCTGCTGCGCGAACGCCGCACGGACGGGCTGGTGATCGACAGTCCCGGACTGGTGCATCCGCTGAAAGTGGCTTCGGACGTCTCTGTGATGGATAACGTCCCGGTTTCCATCGCGCTGCGTCCGGAAAAGGTCATGCTGTGCGATCAGGTACCGGCGGACGGTTGCAACTTTGCCGTGGGTGAAGTGGTGCATATCGCCTATCTGGGCGATCTGTCGATTTATCATGTGCGGTTGCATAGCGGACAGATGATCAGCGCGCAGCTGCAAAACGCGCATCGTTTCCGCGAAGGCGCGCCGACCTGGGGCGATGAAGTGCGCCTTAGCTGGGACGCCAACAGCTGCGTCGTGCTGACAGTATAAGAGAGCCGATATGAAACAACCTGCTGCCGCTGCGCATTCCGGCAACCTGCGTCGTACGCTGACCCGGCTAAAAACCGCTCACGGGCGCAAACTGGCGATCGCGCTGCCTTATCTTTGGCTGACGCTGTTTTTCCTGCTGCCGTTTCTGATCGTATTGAAAATCAGCTTCGCTGAGATCGCGCGCGCGATCCCGCCCTACACCGAGCTGCTCTCCTGGGCGGACGATCAGCTGACGCTGGTGTTTAATCTGGCGAACTATCTGCAGCTGACGGACGATCCGCTCTATATCGAAGCCTATTTGCAGTCGCTGAAGGTGGCGGCGATCTCCACGCTAATCTGCCTGCTGGTGGGCTATCCGCTGGCCTGGGCGGTGGCGCACAGTAAACCTTCGGTGCGCAATATTTTGCTGCTGCTGGTGCTGCTGCCCTCCTGGACCTCCTTCCTGGTGCGCGTTTATGCCTGGATGGGGTTACTGAACAGCAACGGTATCCTTAACCGCTTTTTGCTGTGGCTGGGCGTGATCGATCATCCGCTGGCGATCCTCTATACCAATACCGCAGTCTATATCGGTATCGTTTACTGCTATCTGCCATTTATGGTGCTGCCGATCTACACCGCTTTGACGCGCATCGACTATTCGCTGGTTGAGGCGTCGCTCGATCTGGGCGCGCGCCCGTTAAAAACCTTTTTTAGCGTGATTGTGCCGCTGACCAAAAACGGCATCATTGCCGGTTCGATGCTGGTGTTTATTCCGGCGGTGGGGGAGTACGTGATCCCCGAACTGCTGGGCGGACCGGATAGCATCATGATTGGCCGGATCCTGTGGCAGGAGTTTTTCAATAACCGTGACTGGCCGGTCGCGTCGGCATTGGCGGTCATTATTTTGTTGATCCTGATCCTGCCGATTATCTGGTTCCATAAGCATCAAAATAAGACTCTGGGAGAAAAAGCATGAGTAATCTGCCCGCGGTTCGCTCTCCGTGGCGGCTGGTGATCCTGCTGCTCTGCTTCAGCTTCCTCTATGCGCCGATGCTGCTGCTGGTGATCTATTCCTTTAACAGTTCGCAGCTGGTTACCGTCTGGGAAAGCTTTTCGCTGCACTGGTATCAGGTGCTGTTTCAGGATAGCGCGATGATTAGCGCGGTCACGCTCAGCCTGACTATTGCTGCGCTCAGCGCCACCATGGCCGTGGTGCTGGGCACTATCGCGGCGGTGGTGATCGTGCGTTTTGGTCGTTTCAAAGGCTCAACCGGCTTCGCTTTTATGCTGACCGCGCCGCTGGTAATGCCGGATGTGATCACCGGCCTGTCTTTGCTGCTGCTGTTTGTGGCGATGGGGCATGCGATCGGCTGGCCCAGCGATCGCGGCATGCTTACCATCTGGCTGGCGCACGTCACTTTCTGTACCGCTTACGTTGCGGTGGTGATTAATTCGCGTCTGCGCGAGCTGGATCGCTCTATTGAGGAAGCGGCGATGGATCTTGGCGCAACGCCGCTGAAGGTATTTTTCGTGATCACCGTACCGATGATCGCGCCAGCGCTGGTAACCGGCTGGCTGCTGGCCTTTACGCTATCGCTGGATGACCTGGTGATTGCCAGCTTCGTTACCGGACCTGGCGCTACAACGTTGCCGATGGCGATTTTCGCTACCGTGCGGCGCGGGGTGAACCCGGAAATCAACGCGCTGGCGTCGCTGATTTTGTTTGTGGTCGGGCTGGTGGGCTTTATCGCCTGGCGCTTTATGGCCCATGAAGAAAAACAGCGGGTGCGGGATATTCAGAAAGCGAAACGTAGCTAAAATCCGAAACCTTTGCCACTATAACAACAGGCTGCACAGGCGGTTAGTCCGGTCCGGTTTTCTTTATGGAGCGGATTGCCGCCGTTTTAGTCGCCTTGTCGCAATGGGAGGAGTTCGGTGAATGTCGGAAGTGTTCAGATTCGGTAAGGCGGCAGTTCGCCCGCAGCAGGCACCGGTGCCGGTCATGATTGCCGGTCAGGCGATTATCGCCACTCGCTGTATTAGCGTGCTGTTGCTGGTTAATGAACTGGGGTATGACGGCATAGCCGATTTTATTCATCGTAGTGCCCAGGCCTGGGACTCCACGCTGATTTTTGTCGCCAGCCAGATGCTGTTTTTTATCGAACTGCGCTGCGCGCTGACGCTGATGCGTGGCTCGCGCCGTGGTCGCCTGCTCTATGCGCTCAGCCAGGCAGTTGTGCTGCTCTATTTGTGGGCCGCTTCTGTCGGCTGGATCTACCCAGAGATTTTCAGTATTAGCGGTGCCAGTAATGGAGAGATCTTTCATCGCCTGATTCTGCATAAGTCGCCCGATCTGCTGGTGCTGCTGCTGCTGTTTCTTCCCGCCAGCAGTCGGCAATTTTTCCAGCGCCGCTGAGCGCTGGGTGCTACAATCCAGCCCCGCAACTGGCACCACCATTCATTACAGGCTAAATCATGCATTGCGCACTTTACGATGCAGACCGCTGTCGTTCCTGTCAGTGGCTGACAACACCTTATTCTCAGCAGCTGCAAATGAAACAGACGCATTTGCAGGCGCTGCTGCAGGCATTTTCCGTTGACGACTGGCGGCCGCCGGTCGATTCCGCACAGCAGGCTTTTCGCAATAAAGCCAAAATGGTCGTGAGCGGCAGTGTGGAGCGTCCGGTGCTGGGCATTATGCAACCTGACGGGCCGGTGGATTTAACCGCCTGTCCGC
This sequence comes from Pantoea sp. FN0302, assembly GCF_050113775.1. Classification (NCBI taxonomy): domain Bacteria; kingdom Pseudomonadati; phylum Pseudomonadota; class Gammaproteobacteria; order Enterobacterales; family Erwiniaceae; genus Pantoea; species Pantoea sp. FN0302. The sequence goes on along the minus strand of NZ_JBNJSM010000001.1, from coordinate 1,773,349 downwards.
TTTATCCCGCCAGCTTTGCTCCGGTTTTTGCGCTGTTGAAGCCGTTTATTGCGCGTGCTGGCCTGACGCCCTATAACGTGGCGCGCCGCCGTGGCGAGTTGAAATTTCTGTTGCTCAGCGAGAGTTCACTGGATGGCAAGCTGATGCTGCGCTTTGTGCTGCGTTCGACCGCCAAGCTGGAACAGCTGCGCGCGGCGCTGCCGTGGTTACAGCAACAGCTGCCGCAGCTGTCGGTGATTTCTGCTAATATCCAGCCGGTGCCAATGGCGATCCTCGAAGGAGAAGAGGAGATTGCGCTAACGGAAAATCAGCTACTGGCAGAACAACTTAATCATGTTCCGCTCTATATTCGACCGCGCAGCTTCTTTCAGACCAACCCCGGCGTAGCGGCGCGGCTGTATGATACCGCACGTCAGTGGGTCTGCGAGTTACAGGTCGCGTCGATGTGGGATCTCTTTTGCGGTGTGGGTGGCTTTGGCCTGCACTGCGCCACGCCAGAGATGCAGCTGACCGGCATTGAGATCAGCGCTGAGGCGATTGCCTGCGCACAGCGTTCAGCGCAGCAGATTGGGCTGGAAAAGGTACAGTTCGCGGCGCTGGATTCGACGCGCTTTGCCACAGGAGAAGGAGATGTGCCGGAGCTGGTGCTGGTGAATCCGCCGCGTCGTGGCATTGGCGCTGAGCTGTGTCTCTATCTGAACCGCATGGCGCCTTCATGGCTGCTCTATTCCAGCTGTAATGCCGAAAGCATGGCACAGGATATTGCGCGTCTTGAACATTACCAGATTCGGCGGATACAGCTGTTTGATATGTTTCCCCATACCGCGCATTACGAAGTGCTGACGCTGTTACAGCGGCGTCAGTAGCAGATCGGAGACGCTTTCCCGACTCCCGGGAGCGTGCAGAACCCACGGGAAAGAGCTCTCCGATCCGCATATTTTATGCTTACCGGGCAAACCACTTATCGTTAATTTTTTGCAGCGTGCCGTCTGCTTTCGCCTCTGACAGCGCGGCGTTCAGTTTGGACAGCAGCGCCTGGTTGTCGGGGCGCACCGCGATACCCAGGCCGGTACCGAAATAGTCCGGATCGGTGATGGCCTGGCCAACGGTACCCAGCTGTGGATTCGCTTTCAGCCACTCATTAACCACTGCCGTATCACCAAATACGCCGTCGAGACGGCCATTCTTCAAATCGAGAATGGCATTCTGATAGCTGTCGTAGGCCACGGTTTTTACCTCCGGATGCTTATCCTGAAGATAACGCTGATGCGTGGTACCGTTTTCCATACCGATGCGTTTCCCTTTCAGCGCCGTGATATCGGCATATTTTCCTTTCTCTGCGATCACTACCGCCGAGTTGGCATAGTAGGGCTGGGTAAAGGCGACCTGCTTGCTGCGCTCTGGCGTAATATCCATGCCGGAAATTACTGCATCATAGCGACGAAATTTCAACGCCGGGATCAGGCTATCGAAAGGGTTGTTGGTAAAAGTACACTCCGCTTTCATTTTTTCGCAGAGCGCCTGCGCCAAATCGATATCGAAGCCGACGATTTTGTTTTCGCTATTCAGGGACTCAAACGGCGGATAGGTGGCTGAAGAGGCGAAACGGATTTTTTCCGCTGCGCTTGCGTTAAGCGCTATGCCTGCCAGCGCGGCGGCCAGTAACCATTTTTTCATCGCAAATGCTCCTGTCTCTCATTATGATTTTGTGCCCAGCGGCGAGGAACAAGATGCCATTTAATGCATTGTTATGCAACATAAGTGGATAAATAATTAAAAGGTGGGTTTCCCCACCTTTTTTTATCCAGCATCGCGATGATCGGCTGTTAGTTTCGCCGCTCAAAGGCCAGCGCACGATGTTCAATCACACGCATCAGCAACGTGAGCAAACCGTTAACGCAGAGGTAAATCAGACCGGCGGCGGCAAAGACCATCACATCATAGGTGCGGCCATACAGCAGCTGCCCGTGGCCCATCACTTCCATTAGCGTAATGGTGTAAGCCAGTGAGGTGCTCTTAAATACCAACACGACCTCGTTGGAATAGGAGGAAAGGGCGCGCTTAAAGGCGTAGGGCAGCAGAATACGCAGGGTATCGCGTCGCGTCATGCCGAGCGCAGCACAGGATTGCCACTGACCAGCAGGAATAGCGCGTACCGCACCGTAAAACAGCTGGGTGGTATAGGCTGCGCTGTTTAACGACAGAGCCAGCAGGGCACAGAGCCAGGGCTCAGAAAGCAGCTGCCACAGCCAGTCAATTTTCTGCAATGCAGGAAATTGGCCTGGGCCGTAATAAATCAAAAAGATCTGCACCAGCAGCGGCGTACCGGTAAACAGCGTGATATACCCCTTCACCAGCTGGCTTACCACCGGCGTTTTCAGCGCCAGCACCATGGTAAACAACAGAGAAAGGAACAGCGCCGCCAACAGCGAAGCGATGGTCAGCGTCAGGCTGGTCTGTAGCCCTTTCAGCAGTTCTGGAAGATAGGCCAGCATCAGCTGTTCCCCCGTTCAAAACGTGTGGTGCGTAATTCGATACGCTTCAGCACCGCCTGGCTCAGCAGGGTAATAATCAGATAAATAGCCGCCGCCACCAGATACCAGGTGAATGGCTCCTGCGTGCGGGTCGCGATGCTGCGGGTTTGCAGCATCAGATCGTTGACGCTAATCAGCGAAACCAGCGCAGTATCTTTAAGCAGCACCAGCCACTGATTACCCAGCCCAGGCAGGGCGTGACGCCACATCTGCGGCATAATCAGGCGGAAGAAGATCGCTGATTTTTTCATCCCCAGCGCCTGACCCGATTCCCACTGGCCGACCGGCACCGCCTTAAGCGCGCCGCGCAGCGTTTGCGAAGCGTAGGCGGAGTAGAGGAACGACAGCGCAATCACGCCGCACAGGAAAGGGCTAACGTCAAAGTTATCGATCTGCATCTGTACCGGCAGTGATACCAGGCCCAGATTAATCACAAAGCCGTCGGAAAGCGTCAGCAGCAGTTGAGAGGCGCCGAAATAGATAAACAGCACCACCAAAATTTCCGGCAGACCACGGATCAGCGTCACCAGCGCCGTGCCAGCCCAGGCCAGCGGACGCCAGCGCACCGATTCCCAACCGGCAAACAGCATCGCCAGCACCAGGCCCACCAGTAACGCACAGACGGCAAGGCCGACGGTCATCCCGGCGGCGCTTGCAAGAGGAAAGAATTCGTTCATTTAATTACTGCTGGAACCATTTGCTGTAGATGGTTTGGTAGGTGCCGTCAGCTTTGACTTTATCCAGTGCGGCATTGAATTTTTGCTGCAGCGCGCTGTTGCCCTGACGCACTGCAATGCCCAGACCGGTGCCGAAATAGGCTTTATCTGTGACTTTCTCACCGACCGCCGTCAGGTTCTGGTTTTGTTTCAGCCACTCGTTCACCACGGCCGTGTCACCAAATACCGCATCGATACGACCATTCTTCAGGTCGAGAATCGCGTTTTGATAGCTGTCATAGGGCACAGTGGTAATTTCGCTGTGCTTGTCCATCAGGTATTTCTGGTGCGTGGTGCCATTCTGAACGCCAACGCGCTTGCCTTTCAGCGCCGCGACATCAGTAACCTTATCTTTCTGCGCAATAAACAGCGCCGAGTTATCATAGTAAGGCTTGCTGAACAGCACCTGTTTTTCACGTTCAGGGGTAATATCCATTCCGGCCATTACCGCATCGAAACGGCGGAATTTCAGGCTGGGGATCAGGCTATCAAACGCCTGATTGGTGAAGGTACAGGTGGCATTCATCTCTTTGCACAGCGCGTTAGCCAGATCGACATCAAAGCCCATAATTTTGTTGTTGCTATCGACAAACTCAAACGGAGGGTAAGAGGCTTCAGTAGCAAAGCGAATGGTTTCGGCGGCAGAGGCACTCAGGCTGATACCGGCTAACAGAGCAGCAAGAACGATTTTTTTCATCTTTATGGCCTTACTCAGTGCGAGAGATAATTTGCAAACGCCTCGGTTTGCGGCTGTGTAAATCGGCTGGCATCGCCCTGTTCAACAATATAGCCATTTTCCATATACACCACGCGGCTGGCGGTTTTACGCGCAACTTCAACCTCATGGGTAACAATGACCTGAGTGATTTTGGTTTGTGCCAGTTCACGAATAATGCTGACGATCTGTGCGGTGATTTCCGGGTCGAGCGCGGCGGTAGGTTCATCAAACAGCAGCACCGCCGGCTCCATCATCAGCGCGCGGGCAATGGCTACGCGCTGTTGCTGACCACCGGAAAGCTGCAGCGGAAAACGATCGGCGTGCGGCGTCAGGCGCAAACGCTCCAGCAGCTTATCGGCACGCTGGTGAGCCTGCTCTTTCGACAGCCCCAGCACGCGACAGGGCGCTTCGATCAGGTTCTGTTTAACCGTCAGGTGCGGCCAGAGATTATATTGCTGAAACACCATGCCCACGTTCTGTCGCAGCTCGCGGATTGCGTCATCGCCAGGCTTTTTGCTGAAATCAAAATCATGACCAGCGATGCTGAGCGTACCGGAACGCGGCATTTCAAGCAGATTAAGTACGCGCAGGAGCGAGCTTTTACCGGCGCCGCTGGGACCCAACAGCACCAGCGTTTCGCCTTCCGGACACGTTAGCTGGATATCGAACAGCGCCTGCTGGGCGCCATAAAAGCAATTTATACCGTTAAGTTGAATACTCATGCGCCAAAAATGAATAGCAATTGATGCGGCAAATATTAACGCTCACAGCATAGTTATGCAATCATTGTGCGTTAAAATTTATTAATGAATAGCGGAATGCCTAAAGCGTAGCACATGATCCTGGCATGTCGCGCAGAAGGGGTGAATAAGCAGGAAGTTTCTGGCCTGGTCGGATAACCATAGCACCGCATGCCTGCGGCGCTATGCATAAAGATTAATGATGATCGCCTGACGAGGCAGCTTTATTGTTCCAGTACCTGGCTTAAAGCACCACCGCCAGGACGCTGCCAGTTAGCCATGTAACGCACATCATCCACCGTCCAGCAGGTGCCTTCGCGTACCATCAAGATCTCATCCTGCCAGCTTACGCTTTTATCGCCTTCGCGCGTCAGCTCAACGCGTAGCGGAATATTGCGCGCATCGGTATTAGGGATGCGCGACGCGTCGGCCACTTCGGCGTGGTCAGGACCCTGTGCCAGGCTGGAAAAAAGATCGCCCTGACGCCATTCGGCTGGTTTATCGCTTTGCGCATTGGCTTTCAACAGGCTTTGATAAAGTTTTTCACTCAGGTAGGGGCGGTAGCGCGCCAGCAATTGCGTGTCCGGCAGACCCTGAGTGGGCTGAGCGGTACGGAGATCATAGAATTTTTGCGCTACCGTATCCGGTCCGCCATCCACACAAGCGGCTACGCGCGTACCGATATCTTTATAGGCAGGCTCTACGGTAGTACAGGCGCTCAGCAGCAGAACAGCCGGCAGCAGGGCGGCAAACGCTTTGTTTTTCATCTCATTTTCCTTATGGTCAACGGGTAACGCTTTGTTTTAGCATAAAGTATAGCCGTGCTTTTTAGCTGCACGGGCTAAACTATCGCTGAATCAGAAAAGGAGAAGAGCATGAAATTAACCACTACGCCAACGCTGGAAGGACAAACGATCACTGAGTATTGCGGCGTCGTCACCGGCGAGGCCATTCTTGGGGCGAATATTTTCCGCGATTTCTTTGCCGGCATCCGCGATATTGTCGGCGGTCGTTCCGGCGCATATGAAAAAGAGTTGCGTAAGGCGCGTGAGATTGCTTTTGCAGAACTGGAGGCGCAGGCGAAGGCGCTGGGTGCGAATGCGGTGGTGGGTATCGATATTGATTATGAAACCGTGGGCAAAGACAGCAGCATGCTGATGGTCAGCGTCAGCGGTACGGCGGTTAAAACGCGGTGAAAGCGTATTTAGCGCTGCTCCTGACGCTGCTGTTAGCTGGCTGTACATCGGGCCTTGAGCAGCGTCAGGGCTATAGCGTGGATACCCGGCTGGCGGCACAGGGTGCCCGGCCCCGTGTGAAGGCGATTGTGATTCATTATACGGCGGAGGATTTCTCTTCTTCGCTGACGACGCTTACTGATAAAGAGGTGAGCGTGCATTATCTGATCCCGGCTCAGCCGCCGCTGCATCGTGGTACACCGCTTATCTGGCAGCTGGTGCCGGAACATGAACTGGCGTGGCACGCAGGGCCAAGCTACTGGCGCGGCGCCACGCGTCTTAACGATACCTCTGTAGGCATTGAACTGGTCAATCCCGGTTACCGCCTGACGGCGCAGGGGCGGCAGTTTTATCCCTTTGCCCCCGCGCAAATTGCCGCGCTGCTGCCGCTGCTGCGCGATTTAATCAGTCGTTATCATATTCAGCCGCAAAACATTGTGGGACACAGCGATATTGCGCCGCAGCGCAAACAGGATCCGGGACCACGATTTCCCTGGGCGCAACTGGCCGCGCAGGGTATTGGTGCCTGGCCGGATCCGCAGCGGGTAGAAGCGCTCTTACAGGGGCACGAACGCTTGCAGCCGGTGGCGCAGGATAGGTTGCTTGGTTTGCTGGCGCGCTATGGCTATGAGGTTAACGCGGCGGTGACGCCGGCGCAGCAGCAAAAGCTGATCGCGGCATTTCAGATGCATTTCCGACCCGCCAGCTATTCCGGGCGGGCTGATGCAGAAACGTGGGCGATCGCCCAGGCGCTGGTAGAGAAATATGGGCGCTGAGGCGATCGTGGGTGACTGGCGCTTACCGGGCGACGAGAAAGGCTTTCCACTGTTTTACTACCTGTTGCAGGGCGGCGCGATCCACATCCAGGTGGGTAACCAGTCGCGTAACCGGCCCCGCCGACAGCAGAATATTGCGCGCCTGCATCCAGGCCTTTAACGGCGCAACCTGCTCTGGCGGCAGCTGTGCGAAAACCATATTGGTATGCTGGCTGACGTTAATATCCAGTTCGCCCAGCTGCTCCGCCAGCCAACGGGCGTTATCGTGATCCTCTTTAAGGCGCATCACATTATTTTCCAGCGCATAGAGTCCGGTCGCAGCCAAAATGCCCGCCTGGCGCATTCCGCCGCCGGTCATTTTACGCCAGCGCCGCGCCTGTTGAATATATTGCGCATCGCCGCACAGCAGCGAACCCACCGGTGCGCCTAATCCTTTCGACAGGCAGATCGTTAGCGTGTCGCAATAGCGGGCAAGGGATTCCAGCGGCAGATCAAGCGCCACGGCGGCATTGAAGATGCGGGCGCCATCAATGTGCAGCGCCAGCTGATGCTCGCGTGTAAAGCGCCATGCCTCGGCCAGATAACCCACGGGCAACACTTTGCCGCCAAAGGTATTTTCCAGGCTTAACAGGCGCGTGCGGGCAAAGTGAATGTCGTCAGGCTTAATAGCTGCCGCAACCTTCTCCAGCGGTAGCGAGCCATCTTCCGCGGCCTCCAGCGGCTGAGGCTGAATGCTGCCCAGTACCGCCGCGCCGCCTGCTTCATATTTATAGTTATGCGCCTGCTGACCAACAATATATTCGTCGCCGCGCTGGCAATGAGTAAGCAGGGCGACCAGATTGGCCTGCGTGCCGGTAGGCAAAAACAGTGCGGCCTGTTTGCCGCTCAGCTGTGCGGCTTCTGCCTCCAGCGCGTTTACGGTGGGGTCGTCACCGTAAACGTCGTCGCCGGTACGGGCAGAGACCATGGCCGACAGCATCGCTGGCGATGGGCGGGTAACGGTATCGCTACGTAGATCTATCACTAAGAGGCTCCTTAAAAAAACGGGCACCTGTGTGCCCGTAAAAAGTCATTAATGTTTTACCGTAGCCAGTTGGTTTTTGCCAGCTCGACGACTTCGTCGCCACGCCCGTTAATAATGGCGCGCAGCATATAGAGGCTAAAGCCTTTTGCCTGCTCCATTTTGATCTGCGGCGGCATCGCCAGCTCCTCTTTGGCAGTAATGACATCAAGCAGCACCGGACCATCATGGGCAAAGGCTTCTTCAATCGCGCTGTCCAGCTCCGAGGCTTTTTCCACCCGAATGCCTTTTACTCCACAGGCGTTGGCAATGGCGGCAAAATCGGGATTGTGCAAATCGGTGCCGTCGGTCAGGTAGCCGCCAGCCTTCATCTCCATTGCCACGAAGCCCAGCACGCTGTTATTAAATACCACCAGCTTAACCGGCAGTTTAAGCTGCGCGACGGAAATAAAGTCGCCCATTAACATACTGAAACCGCCATCGCCGCACATCGCTACCACCTGGCGCTTCCTGTCCAGCGCCTGAGCGCCCAGCGCCTGCGGCATGGCGTTAGCCATTGAGCCATGATTAAACGAGCCCAGCAGGCGGCGTTTGCCATTCATTGCCAGATAGCGTGCCGCCCATACCGTCGGCGTGCCCACATCGCAGGTAAAAATCGCATCCTCGCGTGCAAAATGGCTGAGTCGTTGCGCCAGATATTGCGGATGGATGGCCTGTTTATCATTGGGCTTCGCCAGATCGTCCAGATCTTTACGGGCGTTGGCGTAATGCTCCAGCGCGTTATCAAGAAAGGCGCAATCCTGTTTGTTTTGCAAACGCGGCAGCAGGGCTGACAGCGTCGCTTTCACGTCGCCAACCAACGCCATATCCACATGGGAGTGCGCGCCGATGCTGCCGGGATTAATATCCAGTTGAATAATCTGCGCTTTTTCAGGATAGAAGGCGCGATAGGGGAATTGTGTACCCAGCAGCAACAGCGTGTCGGCATTCATCATGGCGTGATAGCCCGATGAGAAGCCGATCAGCCCGGTCATGCCGACGCTGTAAGGGTTGTCATACTCAATATACTCTTTGCCGCGCAGGGCATGAACCACCGGCGCTTTTAGCGTAGCGGCCAATTCAACGATCTGTTGATGCGCGCCTGCGCAACCGCTGCCGCACATCAGCGTGATATTTTTTGCACTGTTTAGCAGGGCAGCCAGCTTATCCAGTTCGCGCTCTGCAGGCTGGATAACTGGCTGCTGAGGTGAATACCAGGCGGATGACGCCTGTTCCGGCGCGGGCTTCAGCGCGATATCGCCGGGCAGTACAATCACTGAAACGCCGCGATTAAGAATGGCCTTACGCATGGCGATGCCCAATACCTGCGGCAGCTGTTCCGGATTGGAGATCAGCTCGCAGTAATGGCTGCATTCCCGGAAAAGTTCCTGAGGGTGGGTTTCCTGAAAATAACCGCTGCCGATTTCGCTTGAAGGAATATGAGCGGCGATTGCCAGTACCGGCACATGATTGCGATGACAGTCAAACAGGCCGTTAATCAAATGCAGGTTGCCGGGCCCGCATGAGCCTGCGCAGACCGCCAGCTCGCCGCTGATTTGCGCCTCGGCGCCAGCGGCAAAAGCGGCCACCTCTTCATGACGTGTGGGCATCCATTCAATGGTGCCCATGCGATTCAGGCTGTCGCTCAGCCCGTTAAGGGAATCCCCGGTGACTCCCCAAATGCGTTTTACACCGGCGCTTTCCAGCGTTTTTGCCAGTAGCGCCGCAACGGTTTGCTTCATAGTGGTTCCTTACTGTGGTTGACCCATCATCCCGATGGGGAGATGTCAGACGATAAAAAGTCTAGTCAACGTCACGCAAAGCGGGGGAACCACGATGAAACCAGCTATTTCCGGGGTATCAGGCCAGCTCGATATTGCCCGCTGGCTGACAGCTACAGGCCAGTACGTAGCCTGCCGCGATCTCTTCTTCCGTCAGGCCAACCGTACTGCTGGTCTGATACTGGCCGCTGACCACGCGCGTTTTACAGCAGCCGCACACGCCAGCGCGGCAAACCGCCTCAACCGGCAGCTTATGCTGTTCCATTGCTGACAACAACGACCAGCCCGCCGGGAACGCCGCGTGCTGTAGCTGATGCGAAGCGCTGCTCAGGTGGTAACGTACGCCGTTATCCTCGACGTTATCAGGCGCGGCGGCGGTAAACTGCTCGCGCAATACATTGACTGCGCCCAGCGCGCGAGCGCTGTTTTCTGCCAGGTCCATATAGGGCTGCGGACCGCACATCATGACCGTACGCCGGGCAATATCCGGCACCTGCTGCGCCAGGATTTCTGCGGTTAGACGACCCTTCAGCATCTGCGCTTCCGGCTGCTGCTCAGCAATAATCGTCAGCTTCAGCCACGGGCGCAGCGCCTGCAGTTCAGCGGCAAAAATTACATCCTGCGGCGAACGGACGCTGTAGATCAGATGTACATCGGTTTCCGGGCGATGGCTGTGCAGCCAGCGCGCCATTGACATCACTGGCGTGATACCGCAGCCCGCTGCCAGCAGCAGATAGTGCGAAGCAGGATGCTGTTCGCAGCTGAAGCTGCCCTGCGGATCGGATAACCAGACATAGTCGCCTGGCTTCACCTGACGGGTAAGCCAGCCGGAACCTTTACCCTGCTCGATATAGCGAATCGTCAGGGTAATAAACTGGCTCTGGCCTGGGGTCGAAGACAGCGTATAAGCGCGGACTTCATCGCTGTTGCCGATGCGTACCAGCGCAAACTGGCCTGCCTGCCAGCGGTAAAAATCGTGATCGATCAGCGCCAGCGTCCAGACATCCGGCGTTTCCTGGGTAATATGGTGAACCTGCATGCGCCAGGGGCAAAGTGTGGTGGTGTTCATGGTTTACTCCTGTGGCGACAGAATTGCGGCAAGATCGTTTTCAACGGTGGTAACTGGCGTCATACCAAACTCTTTTTCCAGAATGGCAATCAGGTTATCGGTGAGAAACGCCGGTGCGGTCGGGCCGGTGCGGATATTTTTCACGCCGAGCGCCAGCAATGTCAGCAGCACCACAATCGCTTTTTGCTCGAACCAGGAGAGGATCAGCGACAGCGGCAGATCGTTAACCCCGCAGTTCAGTTTCTCCGCCAGCTTGACCGCCAGCACGATCGCGGCGTAGCTGTCATTACATTGACCCACATCCAGCAGGCGCGGCAGCCCCTCCAGCGTGCCGAAATCGAGCTTATTGAAGCGGTATTTACCACAGGCAAGCGTAAGGATCAGGCAGTCGTCCGGCACTGCCGTCGCCAAATCGGTATAGTAGCTGCGTTTGTCACGACTACCGTCACAGCCGCCAATCAGGAAGACGTGACGCAGTTTTTTCTGGGTAGCGAGTTCAATAATAGAATCACAGGCGTCCAGTAGCACGCGACGACCAAAGCCAACGGTAATTTCATGCGGAATTTCACTCCACGGGAAGCCTGCCATGGTTTGTGCCTGCGCAATCACCGGGGTGAAATCGTCGCCATCAAGATGGTTTACGCCCGGCCAGCCCACAATACTGCGCGTCCAGATACGCTGCTGATAATCACCCGGATTCGGATCGATAATACAGTTAGAGGTCATCACAATCGGGCCAGGGAAACGGGCAAACTCGCTTTGCTGGTTCTGCCAGCCGCTGCCGTAGTTACCCACCAGGTGAGGATATTTATTCAGCTCGGGATAGCCGTGCGCAGGCAGCATTTCGCCGTGGGTATAGACATTAATACCGGTGCCGACGGTTTGTTCCAGCAGCAGTTGCAGATCTTTCAGATCGTGGCCGGAAATCAGGATCGCCTTGCCCGCCACGGGACGCACGTTAACCTTAACCGGCTGCGGATCGCCGTAGGTGGTGGTTTGCGCTTCATCCAGCATCGCCATGATAGAGAAGTTCATTTTGCCGATATGCATCGCTTCCGCCAGCAGCGTCTCGATCTCGTTCGGACGCGTGCCGAGCCATGCCATGATCTGATGGTACTGATGATAGATTTCGTTATCGTAACGGCCATGCACGTGCGCATGTTCCATATAGGCGGCAGCGCCTTTCAGGCCATACAGGCAGAGCAGACGCAGGCCGACCACATCTTCATGATCGTCACCGGCATTCAGCGCAAACGCGTGAGCCTGCTGCTGTAAGACCTCGGCATCGCTGCCGTTCAGGCTCAGGTCACTTAGCGGATGCTGTGGTGCACCCAGACCCAGCACGGCACAGCGGGCTTTTAAATCATCGCGATAGCGTTGCGCCTGAATGGCGTAATCAATAATGCGACCGGAGTCAAAGTTAACGTTGGTCAGGGTGGAGAAAAAAGCGCGCGGCGCAAAACTGTCGATTTCATGATCGATAATGCTGTCGGTACGTGCGTGCAAAGCCCATGCGGAAAGGCTTTGTAACACGGCGATCAGCAAATCCTGTAAATCGGACGTTTGCGCAGTTTTACCACACATCCCCTGCGCCCAGGCGCAGCCGTTGCCCGCCGGAGTGCGAATCGTTTGCTCACATTGCACACAAAACATTCTGGTATCCCTTTATAAGATGTATTTTAAATACAACTTTAAAGAGAAGGGGCGCTGGCAGGCAAGTGCAGGCTGAAATAATTGAAGCACGATTGATCTAAAGCAAAAAGAAAAGGGGAGGCGGCCTGGTTTTATGCCGCCATTTTGCTATGCAGAAAAGAGGGCGATCAGCACTGGCGCAGCCAGGCTAAGAATGAAGCCGTGTACAATTGCCGCGGGCACAATTTCAACGCCGCCGGCACGCTGCAAAACGGGAAGGGTGAAGTCCATAGAGGTTGCACCGCACAGCCCCAGCGCGCTGGAACGATGTTGACGGATCAGCAGCGGGATCAGCATTATTGCCACCAGTTCGCGCAGCAGATCGTTAAAAAACGCCGCGCTGCCGATAACCGGTCCGAAGTTTTCCGTCATTAAAATGCCAGAGAGCGAATACCAACCGTAGCCGCTGGCCAGCGCCAGGCCGGTTGTTAAGGGCAGGCCGAGCAACAGCGCTGCCAGTATACCGCCAGCAAACGCGCTTACGCAGACCACTACCGCGACCATCATCCCGCGCCGGTTCAGCACAATTTGCCGTAGCGTCATGCCGCTGCCGCGCAGCTGCAGACCAACCAGAAACAGCAACAGCAACAGGGCATATTCACTCGCCTGAGCGGCATGATGTAAAAATGCCCAGCCCGACAGGCCCAGCAGGAAGCCCAACATCACAACGCCCAGTAGTTTCAGCGATTCCAGCGCCATGTGAAGGCGCGACGGCAGCGCCTGCTGCTGCTGATGATGATGCTGCCAGGGACGACGCTTTTCTAACAGGCGCAGCGCGATTAGATTACAGGCCAAAATAGCCATCACGCTGACGCTGGCGATACGTAAAATAGCCAGCAGGTTTGCAGCCAGATTATCTAAAAACGCCAGGCTGATGCCCATAAAAAACAGAATAACGTAGACCATCCAACTCAGCAGGTGGTTAACCAGGCGTTGCAGGGCGGGGGATTTAAGCGGTAACAAATAGCCAATAACCAGCGGCAAAAGAATAATCAGCAGTCCTGAATACATATCCTTTTAAAATCCATAAACAAATTTGAAGTACCTCACGCTAACCAAAAAAGGCAATAGGGTAAAGGCCGACGGGAAATTTGTTCGCTGCCGTTCTGACGAGCACACATCACGGGTAACGTTAAGCCATGTTTTTTCCCATAAGAGCTGTTTTATAACGTAAAAGCAAAATGGAGTGGCCTGGATTTAAAGTTGCATTTAAAATGCATCTTATAATTTCAGCAAAAGGTAAAAGCTATGTCGTTACGTACTACTTCTCTGGGCGAACTGGTTATTGCTATCCCAGGCTCAACCGCGCTGTTCCATAAATATCATCTCGATTTCTGCTGTGGCGGCAAACATACGCTGGAGGAGATGGCTGCCAAACGTCACCTGGATATTGAACAGCTTGAAACAGAATTACAGCAATTGATGCAGCAGGAAAGCAGCGAAGAAAACTGGCGTAACGCGCCGCTTGCCGACGTGATTAAACATATTATTGACCGTTACCACAACGTGCATCGTCAGCAGCTGCCCGATCTGATTATGATGGCGGAAAAGGTTGAGCGCGTGCATGGCGCAAAACCAGACTGTCCGCGTGGACTGGCCAGCACCCTGCAGGCGGTCTGGCAGCATCTCAGCGAGCATATGATGAAAGAAGAACGCGTGCTGTTTCCCATGATTGAGCAGGGAATGGGCGCGCATGCCGGCAACCCCATCGCCGTGATGGAGTTTGAACATAATGAAGCGGGCGAACAGCTGGAAATCATTAAATCTCTGACCAATAACCTCACTCCGCCCGAGGGTGCCTGCACCACCTGGCGCGCCCTGTATAGCGGCACAGACCAGTTTATTAAGGACCTGATGCAGCATATCCATCTGGAGAACAACCTGCTGTTCCCGCGGGCGCTGCGCGGCGAGTAAGGCCACACTGTCACCCGCTAAGGCCTGACGCAACGGCAGGCCTTTTCACGCTTTTTAACAGACAAACTAAAAAATTATGCGCTACAGCGGGTTAATGCCGCGAGGCACAAATGGTTTAGTGGGAAATTTTGCAGCCATTATTCTTGGCTGTGCGCTTCGGGCTACATCTGCGCCGCATTTCCTCTTTATGAGCGTTTAGCATGGTAAGCAGGGTTGAAAAATGCGTTGTCAGCCCCACCTGTATAAGGTGTCCAAAATGTTTAATAAAAATGCCAGCATCTGTCGCTGGCATTTTTTAGTCGGGTTGTACAGAATGTGTTAACACGGGTTCAGGCGTGGATACCTTCGACCGCCTCCACCGGAACAATAAGGCTGGCATGATTGCCTTTCGGTCCTTGATGAACGTCAAACTGCACCTGTTGCCCGGCTTTGAGCGTCCTGTATCCCTCCATCTGAATTGAGGAATAGTGGGCAAAGATATCATCGCCGCCGCCGATCGGGCAGATAAAGCCGAATCCTTTGGCATTGTTGAACCATTTAACGGTACCCTTCTCCATACTTCTGGTTCCCTCGCGAGACGTTTTTTTTACTAGGTAGGTGAGGTAAGGAAGCTGTAAGAGTTGTTTAAAACTCAATCAGCTTGTGCTTGTAGAATGTAGAGAAACAAGGGTAAGCGTCAAGCCATCGGCCGGTTCAGGCATTGATAAAATCGCTAAACTTTGAGGTAGTTAACGCTATTGCCAAATTTGTGATAGCGGTCGCGCCTGTAGCGCCGCGGAGAATTTTTACCCGCGCGAAGCCGGATGGCACGCGTGTTACACTGAATAATATGGCATGCGGCTTTCGTGCCAGTGCGCAACACAGATACGACGGAACATTATGGGAAACACTAACGACTGGCTTAACTTTGAACATCTTGCAGAAGAGAAACTGCGCGAAGGTCTCAAGCCGCCTTCGATGTATAAAGTTATACTCAACAATGACGATTACACTCCTATGGAATTTGTTATTGACGTTCTGCAAAAGTTCTTTTCTTATGATATTGAGCGTGCAACGCAACTGATGCTCAGAGTGCATTATCAGGGCAAAGCGATTTGCGGCGTGTTTACTGCCGAAGTGGCGGAAACCAAAGTGGCGCTGGTAAACCGCTATGCTAAAGAGCATGAGCATCCGTTGCTGTGTACGCTGGAAAAAGCCTGATCGGCGTTATGCTATTCCGGCATGAACCGTAGGGCGATAATTGGGGGAGGTGCCTAATGCTCAATCAAGAACTGGAACTCAGTTTAAACATGGCTTTCGCCAGAGCGCGTGAGCACCGTCATGAATTTATGACCGTCGAGCATCTGTTGCTGGCTTTGCTCAGCAACCCGTCGGCCAGAGAGGCACTGGAAGCCTGTACGGTGGATATAGTGGCTCTGCGCCAGGAGCTCGAAGCCTTCATCGAACAAACCACGCCGGTATTGCCGGTAACGGAAGAAGAGCGCGATACGCAACCGACGCTCAGCTTTCAACGTGTGTTGCAGCGTGCGGTTTTCCACGTTCAGTCGTCCGGACGCAGCGAAGTCTCGGGCGCAAACGTGCTGGTGGCCATTTTTAGCGAGCAGGAGTCCCAGGCGGCTTACCTGCTGCGCAAACATGAAGTCAGCCGTCTTGATGTGGTGAACTTTATTTCCCACGGGACGCGTAAAGATGAACCGGGCCAGGCGCAGGGGCCGGAGAATCAGATCAATGAAGAGCAGGCAGGCGGGGAGGAACGTATGGAAAACTTCACCACCAATCTTAACCAGCTTGCTCGCGTTGGCGGTATCGATCCGCTGATCGGCCGCGACAAGGAGCTGGAGCGTACCGTTCAGGTGCTCTGCCGTCGTCGGAAAAATAACCCGCTGCTGGTGGGTGAGTCGGGCGTGGGTAAAACCGCTATCGCTGAAGGCCTCGCCTGGCGCATCGTGCAGGGTGACGTGCCGGAAATCATCAAAGACTGCACCATCTATTCTCTGGATATTGGTTCGCTGCTGGCCGGGACGAAATACCGCGGTGATTTTGAAAAACGCTTTAAGGCGCTGCTCAAACAGCTGGAACAGGATGAAAGCAGTATTCTGTTTATCGATGAGATCCATACTATCATCGGCGCAGGTGCGGCTTCCGGCGGTCAGGTTGATGCGGCGAATTTGATCAAACCGTTGCTGTCGAGTGGACGGATCCGCGTGATGGGTTCTACAACCTATCAAGAATTCAGCAATATCTTTGAGAAAGATCGTGCGCTGGCGCGTCGTTTCCAGAAAATTGACGTTACCGAGCCGAGCGTGGATGAAACGGTGCAGATCCTTAACGGTCTGAAACCGAAGTATGAAGCGCATCACGATGTCCGTTACACCGCCAAAGCGGTACGTGCCGCCGTTGAGCTGGCTGTAAAATATATCAACGATCGTCACCTGCCGGATAAGGCAATTGATGTTATTGATGAAGCTGGCGCACGCAGCCGACTGATGCCGGTCAGCAAGCGTAAGAAAACCGTTAACGTGGCGGATATTGAGTCGGTAGTGGCGCGTATTGCCCGCATTCCGGAGAAAAGCGTTTCTGCAACCGATCGCGATACGCTGAGAAGCCTTGGCGAGCGGCTGAAAATGCTGGTGTTTGGCCAGGATAAAGCGATTGAAGCATTAACCGAGGCGATCAAAATGAGCCGCGCCGGGCTGGGACATGAACGTAAACCGGTGGGTTCATTCCTGTTTGCCGGCCCTACCGGGGTAGGTAAAACCGAAGTGACGGTGCAGCTGGCGAAGGCGCTGGGCATTGAACTGCTGCGCTTTGACATGTCCGAGTATATGGAACGTCATACCGTAAGCCGCCTGATCGGTGCGCCTCCGGGCTACGTTGGCTTTGATCAGGGTGGTTTGCTGACCGATGCGGTGATCAAGCATCCTCACGCCGTGGTGCTGTTGGATGAAATTGAGAAAGCGCATCCGGATGTCTTTAACCTGCTGCTGCAGGTAATGGACAACGGAATGCTGACCGATAACAATGGCCGCAAAGCGGATTTCCGCAACGTGGTTCTGGTAATGACCACCAACGCTGGCGTGCGTGAAACCGAGCGTAAATCCATTGGTCTTATCCATCAGGATAACAGTACCGATGCGATGGAAGAGATCAAAAAGATCTTTACGCCGGAGTTCCGTAACCGCCTTGATAACATTATCTGGTTTGATCACCTTTCTGCTGAAGTTATTCACCAGGTGGTGGACAAATTCATCGTGGAACTGCAGGCCCAGTTGGACGCCAAAGGCGTTTCACTGGAAGTCAGCGACGAAGCGCGTGAATGGCTGGCAGAGAAAGGTTATGACAAAGCGATGGGTGCACGTCCAATGGCGCGTACCGTGCAGGAAAACCTGAAAAAACCGTTGGCTAACGAACTGCTGTTTGGTTCGCTGGTGGATGGCGGATCGGTATCGGTCACGCTGGATAAAGAGAAAAATCAGCTGGCTTACCATTTTGTTAGCGCTGAGAAGCGCAAAACGGAAGGCTCAGTGCAATAAGCGCAGCAGAAAAGCAAAAGGCCGGATTAATCCGGCCTTTTTTATCAGCGTATCGTTATTAACAACAGAGCACGCATTGATGCATCGTAAAAGCAAAAGGCCACATTATCTGGCCTTTGTTAACAGTCAGGCGTTAATGTCAGATTAACGCAGAGCTTTATTAACGACTACGGAAGACAATGCGGCCTTTGCTCAGGTCGTACGGGGTCAGCTCAACAGTGACTTTGTCGCCCGTCAGAATGCGGATGTAGTTTTTGCGCATTTTACCGGAGATATGGGCGGTAACCACGTGTCCGTTTTCTAATTCCACGCGGAACATGGTGTTAGGTAACGTATCAAGTACGGTACCCTGCATTTCAATATTGTCTTCTTTGGCCATCGAATCCTCTGGGTGGACTTCCAAGTTTTGAACCGGCAAGATAATGCCGAATTCCACGAATTATGTAAAGAATTGTTGGTTATTATACCAACGCCCGCATGCACCTGTAGCGCAGCATACAAGCATAACTTTCGTCGTCTGATGACAGTGACGTTAGCGAGGGGGAATAGCGGCTAAGAATCCATTAACCGGCCACAGCCAGAAAACAGTTCTGAAGATGCGTGGTGATTCCCAGCCTGGTAATTCCGATGCGCTTACGCAATAAACGGACGACATACCAAACTTTCCTATTATACCACTATTCCTCACCGTTGCGTGTAAAACATCGGTTCAGGGGCAAAAAGCGTATCTGTACACCAGCAGGCCTCGTTCACCGACGCATTCCCCAGGCGACTCAGCGCCAGCAAATAATCGGTACGTGCAATCTCTGTAGCCCCAAGCGATGCGGTATGCGGATTTAATACCTGGCAATCGATCAGCTGGCCGCCATGTTGGGAAAAATGTTGGCAAAATACCAGCAGCGCGGTTTTTGATGCGTTTTCACTCCGGCTAAACATCGACTCGCCGCAAAAGAGCTGTCCCAGCGCCAGGCCATACATGCCGCCAACCAGTTCCCGATCGCACCAGACTTCGATCGAGTGTGCATGACCCAGATCGTACAGACGCCACCAGGCGCGTTTTACCTCCGGCGTGATCCAGGTTCCCTCGTTACGATCGCTGGCGCAACCTTCTACTACCTCAGCAAACGCACGGTTCATGGTGACGCGATAGGGCGAGCGTCGGTGAAAACGCTTCATGCTGCGGCTGCAATGAAACGCATCCGGGATTAATACCGCACGCGGATCGGGCGACCACCATAAAATAGGATCGCCTGGCGAAAACCAGGGGAAAATCCCCCGGTAGTAGGCATTGAGTAAACGTGCAGGGCTAAGGTCGCCGCCCATAGCCAGCAGGCCATTTGGTTCACGCAGCGCCATTTCCGGCGGCGGAAAGTTAAGCGATTCACGTGACAACTGAATCAGTCGCATTTCTCGAAAGCCCCGCAGTTTAAGAAGCTATGACTATAGCGTAAACCGCTGCTGAAAATGCCAGTAGCGTCCGCCTTTTGCAATTAATTCCACATGCGTTCCCTGCTCAATGATCTCACCCTGATCCATAACGTAAATCCGATCGACTTTGTCCAGCCCCTGCAGGCGATGGGTAACCATTATCACCGTTTTGTCGGCGGTAACCTGAGCCAGCAGGGCAAGAATATGCCGTTCTGTTTCCGCATCCAGACCTTCGGTGGGTTCATCAAGCAACATTATTGGCCCATTGTGCAGCAGCGCCCGGGCAATAGCCAGACGACGTAATTCACCGCCAGAAAGCTGTCGGCCGCCTTCGCCCAGCCAGGCGTTTAGCCCCTCGCCGTCCAGCAGCTTTTCCAGACCCACCTGTTCCAGTATGGCGCTCAGAGCCCGATCGCTGCTCTCCGGCGCAGCCAGTAATAAGTTATCGCGTAATGTCTGGTTAAACAGGTGAACCCGCTGACTGACCACGCTAACAGCGGCGCGTAAAGCTGGTTCGCTCCATTGACGTAGCGGGAGGCCCTGTAGCCAAATCTCACCCTGCTGCGCATCCCATGCTCGCGTTAACAGCTGTAGCAGCGTGCTTTTGCCGCAGCCGGTAGGGCCGAGCAGCGCAATGGTTTCACCGGCGTTAACCTGGAGCGACAGGCGCTGCAGGGCAGGGGAAACCGCATCCGGATATGAGAAGGTAACCTGTTCTAACGCCAGCGAGCCAGGCGCAGGAAGATCGTCGCGTTGCTCAGAGGGGAATTCCACGGCGGGCGAGCGATCGATAATCTGGCTGATACGCTCAGCAGAGGCAAAAACCTGCCCAAGATGTTGGAAGGCCATACCCACCGGTGCTAACGCTTCGAACGCCGCCAGAGTGCAAAAAACCAGCAGAGCAATCAAGGCGCCAGGCTGCGGCCAGTGGCCTACGCCGCCAGCGCTGAGCCAGAGCATCAACGTTACCGCCGCGCCGCTGATCAGCAGCAGCAGCGCTTGTGACAGGCCGGTCAGGCTGGCCTGCCTGCGCTGCGCCTGTTGCCAACGCTGTTCCACTAAATCCAGCTGCGCGCGCCAGGCTTCAACGCTGCCATACAGTGAAAGCTCTGCCTGCGCCTGCAGCCAGTGAGTCAGTTGCTGGCGATAACGTGCACGCTCGGCGGTAATGATCTCGCCGGCGGGACGTCCGGCGCGATAAAACAGCGGCGGCAGTAGCAGCAGCGTCAGCAGCATAATGGCACCCAGCGTCAACGCCAGCGAGACATCCAGCCAGCATAACCCCAGCGTCACCACGATAATCACTATCAGCGCGCCGCAGAGCGGCGAAATTAGCCTGAGATAGAGATGATCGAGCGTATCGACATCGGCAACAAAGCGGTTAAGTAAGTCGCCCTGGCGCAGGTGGGTAAGCCCTGCAGGCGAGAGCGGCATCAGTCGACGAAAAGTAAAAACACGCAGATGTTGTAGCACGCGAAATGTCCCGTCATGACTGACCAGACGTTCAAAATAGCGCGCAACGGTGCGGATGATAGCCGCGCCGCGTACGCCCGCAGCGGGCAGCATATAGTTAAAGCTGTAGAGCCCCGCCGTGCCTGCCAGCGATGAAGCCGCGAGAAACCATCCTGAAAGCGTGAGCAGTCCTGTGCTGGCTAATAACGTCACGATAGCTAATAACGCCCCCAACAACAGACGCCAGCAATGACGGCGATAGAGCCGCAGAAAAGGTTGTAGTTTCGCCATCAGGCTATATCTCCCTGACGATGGGTCAGCAGCGTGGCAAAGGGGCCCGGCTGACTGGTAAGCTGCTGCCAGCTGCCCTGTTGAATAAGTTGACCATCCCGCATCACCCAAATTTCATCCCACTGCGCCAGCTCATTTAGCTGATGCGTTACCAACAGGGTGGTTTGTTGCTGTGATGCGGCCAACAGCGCCCGCATGACATGCTGCTCACTACGCGCGTCCAGGCTGGCACCCGGTTCATCCAGCAATAACAGCTGACGAGGTTTTAGCAGCGCCCGCGCTACGGCAATCCGCTGCGCCTGTCCCACCGACAGGCCGGCAGCCTGATCGCCCATCTCGTGCTCCAGCCCCAGCGGCAGACGGCAAAGAAACTCATCAACACCAGCTAACGTCAGTATCTCCTGTAAACGTGCCGCCGATACTCTCTGACCGTTGATTATATTCTCACGAACCGTACGTTCCGGCAGATGAGGATTTTGACCTACCCAGGCCAGAAGCTGATGCCAGTCGCGACGTGGAAGATCCCGTAGCTCATAGCCGTTAATCCGTAAGGAGCCCTGATAAGGCAGGAAGCCCAGCAGCGCATTGATCAGCGAGCTTTTCCCCGCGCCGCTTTGACCCACCAGCGCTACACGTCTGCCTGGCGACAAAGAGAAATCGAGCGGGCCAGCGAGCAAGGTTCCGTTCGGGGCCATAATCATCAGCCCGCGGGCGTCGATTTGTAGCGGCCGATCGGGCGAAAATCCAGGTTTGCCCCTGGCTGACGTGACCTCTGGTTGGGAGGAGAGGAAAGCGTGCAGCGCATCGGCTGCACCCACCGCCTGAGCCTTGGCATGATAAAACGTGCCTAAATCGCGCAGCGGCTGAAAAAATTCCGGTGCCAGAATCAAGGCCAAAAAGCCGGCAAACAGAGTGATGCTGGTACCGTAGTGACCAAAATTCAGCTCGCCTAAATAGGAGAAGCCAAAATAGACGGCGACAATGGCAATAGAGACAGAAGCGAAAAATTCCAGCACCGCCGAAGAGAGAAAAGCCAGCCTGAGGACTTCCATAGTGCGCTGCCGAAAATCTTCGGAAGCGGCAGCAATGGCGCGCGTTTCCGCCGCGCCGCGATGAAACAGACGCAGCGTATCCAGGCCACGCAGCCGATCGAGAAAATCACCGCTAAGCCGCGCCAGCGCAAGAAAATTACGCCGATTTGCATCGGCGGCCCCCATTCCCACCAACGCCATAAACAGCGGAATGAGCGGAGCCGTGGCCAACAAAATCAGTCCGGCGGCCCAGTTCACCGGGAAAATCACCAGCAGGATCAGACCGGGAATAAGCACAGCTAACGTCATCTGCGGCAGATAACGCGCATAATAGTCCTGCATCTCTTCCGTCTGCTCCAGCAGCAGGCTGGCCCAGCTGCCGACCGGCTTCTCCTGTATCCAGGCGGGGCCTGACTGCTGTAAACGGTCAAGCACCTGTTTGCGCAGGGCACGTCGTATCTGTTCTCCCGCCCGATAGCCCGCCTGTTCGCGAAGCCAACTCAGCAAGGCGCGTACCGCGAAACAGAGCAGCAACAGAAATAGAGTGGAAAGCCATTGCGCACGCGGCTGCTGTTCGCTAATCAAATGATGCATCAGGGTGGCCAGCAGCCATGCCTGGGCGATGATCAGCAGGGCGCTTGCCAGGCCCAGCAGCGTAGAAAGGGTTGTCCAGGGGCGGGCACAGACACGCTGCTGGCGCAGCCAGCGGGTGAGTTGTTGTTGACGTTTCTTTTCCATCCGGGGCCGTTTCTCAAGAAGAACAGGCTGGCCGATATCGCCAGGGAATATGCCAGTAGAGGCGCAGGCAATGTAGCATGGCAGAAAGAAAAAAGGCGACAGTTGAACTGTCGCCTCAGAAAAATAAGATCAGTTAATTAACAACTTACTTATCGTTTTTAACCAGACCATCTAAATAACGTTCCGCATCCAGCGCTGCCATACAGCCCGTACCGGCAGAGGTAATTGCCTGACGATAGGTATGATCCATCACATCGCCAGCGGCAAATACGCCTGGGATGCTGGTCTGCGTGGCGTTGCCCTGCAAACCTGACTGCACTTTAATATAGCCATTTTCCAGCTCCAGCTGTCCGGCGAAAATAGCGGTATTCGGGCTGTGCCCGATAGCGATAAACAGGCCAGCGACATCCAGCTCTTCCGTGATTTCGCTGTTCTGCGCGCCACGCAGACGCACGCCGGTCACGCCCATTTGATCGCCCAGCACTTCGTCCAGCTCGCGATGGGTGTGCAGCACGATATTGCCGCTGCTGACTTTTTCCATCAGGCGATTGATCAAGATCTTCTCGGCGCGGAAAGTCTCGCGACGGTGAATCAAATGAACTTCAGAGGCGATATTAGAGAGATATAGCGCTTCTTCAACAGCGGTATTGCCGCCGCCCACGACGGCAACTTTCTGCTTACGATAGAAGAACCCGTCACAGGTCGCACAGGCGGAGACGCCTTTACCCTTGAACGCTTCTTCGGAAGGCAGGCCCAGATAACGGGCGGAAGCGCCGGTAGCGATGATCAGCGCATCGGCAGTATATTCGCCGCTGTCGCCAACCAGACGAAACGGACGATTTTGCAAATCAACCGTATGGATATGATCAAAGATGATTTCGGTATTAAATTTCAACGCATGCTCATGCATACGTTCCATTAACCGCGGACCAGTTAGATCCTCAGGATCGCCAGGCCAGTTCTCAACGTCGGTAGTGGTAGTTAGCTGGCCGCCTTTTTCCAGGCCGGTAATCATTACCGGATTCAGATTAGCGCGTGCAGCGTAGACGGCTGCGGTATAGCCCGCCGGACCAGAGCCCAGAATAAGCAATTTACTGTGTTTGGCCGTGCCCATGAGATCCTCATTAGTTAACTGGCAACATGGAGCCAGATTGTAGGGAATTTAATGACGCAAAAAAAGCGTTCTGCGATTTTGTTAACAATTGATGCAACAGGTTTCACCGATAACGCGGGGCAGGGAAGAAAGGCCGGCGTAAAAAAAGCTTCACAGCAAATAAATTGCAGGCAAAACGCCCAAAATATCCGG
The DNA here is from genome assembly GCF_050113775.1 of Pantoea sp. FN0302. Lineage (NCBI taxonomy): Bacteria > Pseudomonadati > Pseudomonadota > Gammaproteobacteria > Enterobacterales > Erwiniaceae > Pantoea > Pantoea sp. FN0302. The sequence continues at coordinate 1,749,335 of NZ_JBNJSM010000001.1, read as the reverse complement.
TTAAAAATGGCGGTACGCGCCACGGGCTGGCATGTTCTCCTGATTTTCAATGTTTTGCTTTGACAATCGCCTGCGCTTTTGCGAAAACATTGTGGGAAGCAGAGAATATTTGAGCTATGTAAACAGAGTTTCGTACCAGCTTTTGCGTACAACGCCGAATAAACTCAGTCTGTCATTCGTAATGACACATGGTGTGGACAGACAGCATGCGTCATGCGGATGGGCGCTGCAATAGCAACAGACTCTATGTCTTCACTGACGAAAGACCCTGTACATTGATTTCGTTCAGGGTATGGCAGGTAAAGGGAAGGAATGAAGAGAGACAATAATAATGGTAGACAATAAAAAACGCCCCGGAAAAGACCTCGACAGAATAGACAGAAATATCCTGAATGAACTGCAGAAGGATGGTCGTATTTCTAACGTGGAGCTTTCAAAACGCGTTGGCTTATCGCCCACGCCATGCCTTGAACGCGTACGCCGCCTGGAACGTCAGGGCTTTATTCTGGGCTATACCGCGTTGCTCAATCCTCACTATCTTGACGCATCATTGCTGGTTTTCGTTGAGATTACTCTGAATCGCGGTGCGCCGGATGTGTTTGAACAATTTAACGCCGCCGTGCAAAAACTTGAGGAAACTCAAGAGTGTCACCTTGTTTCCGGTGATTTTGACTACCTGCTGAAAACCCGCGTGCCGGACATGTCCGCCTACCGTAAACTGCTGGGTGAAACCCTGCTGCGCCTGCCGGGCGTTAACGATACGCGGACTTACGTGGTGATGGAAGAAGTCAAACAGAGTAACCGTTTGGTTATTAAGACGCGATAACACAGGACAGGTGCAAAACCTGGTGGTATTCGGTACACTCCTGTGAATTCATACAGGCACAGCGTCGGGTAGCCCGGCGCTGTTTCCTTCATAGTTTACAGGTACCTGGAGAGTTCTCTTGAGCCAGGAATATACAGAAGATAAAGAAGTGTCACTTAAGCCGCTTAGTAGTGGTCGCCGTCTGCTCGAAGCGTTGCTGATCCTTGTTGCGCTATTCGCTGTCTATTTGATGGTGGCGCTGGTTAGTTTTAATCCCTCCGATCCCAGTTGGTCTCAGACCGCCTGGCATGAACCTATCCATAATCTGGGCGGCAGCGTCGGCGCCTGGCTGGCCGATACGTTACTGTTTATTTTTGGAGTGATGGCGTACGCCATTCCGCCCGTGATCCTTGGTCTGTGCTGGATCACTTTTCAGCAGCGCGATCGCCAGGACTATATCGACTACTTTGCCGTGGGCCTGCGTCTGATAGGCGTGCTGGCGCTGGTGGTGACCACCTGTGGCCTTGCCGCGCTGAATGCTGATGACATTTGGTACTTTGCCTCCGGCGGGGTGATCGGCAGTCTGGTCAGTAACGCAATGGCGCCGTATTTGAGCGGCGCGGGCGGGACGCTGGCCTTGCTCTGCCTGTGGGCAGCGGGGTTAACCCTGTATACCGGTTGGTCCTGGCTGACGATTGCCGAGAAAATCGGTGCGGTGGTTATGGGCGTGCTGACCTTTGCCAGCAATCGCTCGCGCAATGACGAAGCCTGGCATGAAGAGGATGACTATCGTCCGGCACCCACGATTAAAAGCGCGGTTCAGCTGGATGAAGACGATGACATTCTGCTGTCGCCGCCGCGTAGATTGCACGCCGTGGAAGATGAGACGGAAGAAGAGGATCCCCTGTTTGCTAAAGCACCGGTCGCTAACAGCGCCGCGATGACCCAGGCGAACGCCGAAGCTTCTGCATCCGCTCAGCCGGTAGTTCATGCTCTGAATGAGCAGAACGATTCTGTGCCAACTCAGGCGGAACAATCAGGTCCGGCACAGCCGGTTGTGTCAGCGCGCGATAATGTCGCGCCTGTAAACGTATCTCCTGCGCCTGCCGCAGCGGCGCAAAGCGAGAGCGTAAGCGCTGCGCCGCCGCTTTATCGTTTTGAAATGCCTCAGCAGTCAATCGACGTCTTCACGCCGGGTGCAGAAGACGAGGGTCCGCAAATGGGTAACTGGCAAGAGGCGACAACCTCATCACCAGCGCCAGCTGCGGCCACAGCCGCCGCTACGCAAGCAGGCGCCGTTCCTTTTATGCCGGCCACTGCACCTGAAGAGATTAATCCGCAGATCAAACAGGGCATTGGTCCAGAGCTTCCGCGTCCGAAACCGGTTAAGTTGCCTACGCGCCGTGAACTCGCTTCCTTTGGCATTAAGCTGCCTTCCCAGCGTCTGGCAGAGGAAAAAGCGAAGCAGGAGGCCCAGCAACAGGCTCTGTCTCAGCCTGCCGATGCGCAGTCAATTGCCGAAGACGAACACCAGTTACGTGATGCGTTTATGGCACAGCAGCAGGCGCGCTATGGCGCAGACTATGCCTCTGACGAGGATGAGGGTGCATTGCAGCAAGAGGCGCTGGCGCAGCAGTTCGCGCAGCAACAGCAGCAACGTTACGCACAGCCTGAACCGGCGGTGCCTGAGGTTCAGCAAGAGGGTAACGTTCAGCAGCGATATGCGCAGCCAACGCAGCCCGATAGTACTTATCAGCCGCAGCCGCAGCAGAATACGCTACAGCCGCGCAGTGAACATCTGGCAGATACGCCTCCTCAGGAGGCTGCAACGCCGCCGCGCGATACGCCAGCCTTTACGATCGATCCTGCTGCCGCTTTCGATTTTTCACCAATGAAAGATCTGATTGATGATGGTCCAGGCGAGCCGCTGTTTACTATTGCCGCTACGCCTGAGCCAGAGACTCCGGCAGCGGAGCCACAGTGGCAGCAGCCGGCATCAGCAGAGCCGCGTTATGCCTCTCAGCCGACGGATGTCCCGGCACCGCAGGTGACGCAGCCGAGCGAACCGGTTCAGCGCCCCATTGAGCCGCCCGTTTCTCAATGGCAAAGCAGCGCGTCGTCAGCCTTTACGCCCGCGGCCGTGGAAGTAGCGCCACAGTCTGAAAGCCATGATTCGCTGACGGATAGCCTGATTCATCCTTTCCTGATGCGTCATGAGCAGCCAACCTATAAACCGACTACGCCATTGCCGACACTGGATCTGTTAACCTCGCCGCCGGCAGAAGAAGAACCGGTAGATATGTTTGCGCTGGAACAGACTGCCCGCCTGGTTGAAGCGCGGCTGGCTGACTATCGGGTAAAAGCGGAAGTGGTTGGCATTTCGCCAGGGCCGGTGATTACCCGCTTTGAACTGGATTTAGCCCCAGGCGTCAAGGCGGCACGCATTTCTAACCTGTCACGCGATCTGGCCCGTTCACTTTCTGCGGTGGCAGTGCGCGTGGTTGAGGTGATCCCGGGCAAACCTTATGTGGGTCTCGAACTGCCGAATAAGCATCGTCAGACCGTTTATCTGCGCGAAGTGCTCGACTGCGCCAGCTTCCGTGATAATCCTTCGCCGCTTTCTGTGGTACTGGGTAAAGATATTGCAGGCCAGCCGGTGGTGGCCGATCTGGCCAAAATGCCTCACCTGTTGGTGGCCGGTACTACCGGTTCTGGTAAATCGGTAGGCGTGAACGCGATGATCATCAGTATGCTTTATAAAGCGACGCCGGAGCAGGTGCGCTTTATTATGATCGATCCGAAAATGCTGGAGCTCTCGGTTTATGAAGGTATCCCACATCTGTTAACGGAAGTGGTCACCGACATGAAAGACGCGGCTAATGCGTTGCGCTGGAGCGTTGGCGAGATGGAGCGTCGCTATAAACTAATGTCTGCGCTTGGCGTACGAAATCTGGCGGGTTACAACGAGAAAATCGAGCAGGCGGAAGCGATGGGACGACCGATTCCGGATCCGTTCTGGAAGCCTGGCGACAGTATGGATACGCTGCCGCCGACGCTGGAAAAGCTGCCCTATATCGTGGTCATGGTGGATGAATTCGCCGACCTGATGATGGCGGTAGGCAAAAAAGTGGAAGAACTCATTGCGCGTCTGGCTCAGAAAGCGCGTGCAGCGGGGATTCATCTGGTGCTTGCTACGCAGCGTCCGTCGGTAGATGTGATTACCGGCCTGATTAAGGCTAATATTCCAACGCGTATCGCCTTTACCGTATCCAGTAAAATTGACTCCCGTACGATCCTTGATCAGGGCGGTGCGGAGTCCCTGCTGGGGATGGGCGATATGCTCTATATGCCGCCAAACTCCTCGATTCCGGTGCGTGTTCACGGCGCCTTTGTACGTGACCAGGAAGTGCATGCAGTGGTACAGGACTGGAAAGCGCGTGGTCGTCCGCAGTATATTGAAAGCATTACGGCGGGCGAAGAAGGCGACGGTGGCGGCCTGGGCTTAGATGGCGGCGACGAAGAGTTGGATCCGCTGTTCGATCAGGCAGTGGCCTTTGTGGTGGAAAAACGTCGGGCTTCGATTTCTGGCGTTCAGCGTCAGTTCCGTATTGGTTATAACCGCGCCGCGCGTATTATTGAGCAGATGGAGGTACAGGCTATCGTCTCTCCGCCTGGGCATAACGGTAACCGTGAGGTTCTTGCGCCGCCGCCGCACGAAATGTAATAAAACAGCGTTTGTGCTGTCAGACGCTATACGGGCCGGTAAAATCCGGCCCGTTGTTTATTTAAACATCAGAAACGGCTAACCGCGTCGCTTTCAGTATTTTCTCCTGTCAGGAAGCGAATTGTCAGTCTAATGTGTAATAAGGCCGCCTGATGCGGAATATAACGACTTAAAAAGGAATCGGTAGTCATGAAAAAATTAGTACTTGCTTGCGGTTTACTTTCAGCGTTGACCTCCGCCGGTGCGCTGGCCGATGCTTCCAGTGAATTACAGCAACGTCTGGATAAAGTCAGCAGCTTCCACGCCAGCTTTAGCCAAAAGGTTACCGACAGCAGCGGTTCGAATGTTCAGGAAGGTGAAGGGGAAATGTGGGTAAAACGTCCCAACCTGTTTAACTGGCATATGACCGCACCGGATGAGAGCGTTATTATTTCAGACGGTAAAACCCTGTGGTTTTACAATCCTTTCGTGGAGCAGGTCAGCGCTACCTGGCTGAACAGTGCCACCAGTAATACGCCGTTTATGCTGATTGCCCGTAATCAAAGCAGCGACTGGAAACAGTATAATGTGAAACAGCAGGGTGATAATTTTGAACTGACGCCGAAAACAGACGCCGGTAACCTCAAGCAGTTTATGATTAACGTTTCTGGTAACGGCACCATTAATCAGTTCAGCGCCATTGAGCAGGATGGACAGCGCAGCAGCTACGTGCTGAAAAGCCAAAATAATGGGCCGGTCAGCGCGGATAAATTTACCTTTACGCCACCGAAAGGGGTGACGGTAGACGATCAACGTCAGTGAGGTTGAGTTGAGTAATCTCTCCCTTGATTTTTCTTCCGAGCAGTTTCAACCGTTGGCCGCGCGTATGCGGCCAACCACGCTGCAACAGTATATCGGACAGCAGCATCTGTTGGCCCCGGATAAGCCGCTAACGCGCGCTATTGAAGCAGGCCATCTTCATTCAATGATCCTTTGGGGCCCGCCCGGCACCGGAAAAACCACGCTGGCTGAGCTGATTGGCCGTTACGGCAATGCCGACGTCGAACGGATTTCTGCCGTTACCTCCGGCATTAAAGAGATACGCGAAGCGATTGAACGCGCACGTCAGAATCGTCAGGCAGGGCGGCGCACCATTCTGTTTGTAGATGAGGTGCATCGGTTCAATAAAAGCCAGCAGGATGCGTTTTTACCCCATATAGAAGACGGCACCATTACCTTTATTGGCGCAACCACGGAAAATCCATCCTTTGAGTTGAATTCCGCGCTGTTATCGCGCGCGCGCGTTTATCTGCTGAAATCCCTGACGGTAGAGGATATCGAAACGGTATTGCAGCAGGCGCTAACCGATAAAGAGCGCGGGCTGGGCAAAGAGGATATCGTCCTGCCTGACTCAACCCGCCGGATGATTGCCGAACTGGTGAATGGCGATGCGCGCCGCGCGCTGAATACGCTGGAAATGATGGCGGATATGGCCGAAAGCGATGCGCAGGGCAAACGGGAATTAACGCCGCAGCTGTTAAATGAGGTATCCGGCGAACGCGCAGCGCGCTTTGATAATAAAGGCGATCGCTATTACGACCTGATTTCAGCGTTGCATAAATCAGTACGCGGCTCTGCTCCTGACGCTGCGCTCTACTGGTATGCCCGTATCATTACGGCGGGCGGCGATCCGCTCTACGTTGCGCGTCGTCTGCTGGCCATCGCTTCTGAAGATGTAGGAAATGCCGATCCACGAGCGATGCAGGTGGCGATTGCCGCATGGGATTGTTTTACCCGCGTCGGCCCGGCAGAAGGCGAACGCGCTATCGCCCAGGCGATTGTTTATCTGGCCTGCGCACCGAAAAGCAATGCGGTGTATACCGCCTTTAAGGCCGCGCTGCACGATGCGCGTGAAAAACCCGATTTTGATGTGCCGGAACATCTGCGTAATGCACCGACGAAATTAATGAAGGAGATGGGATTGGGCAAGGCGTATCGCTATGCGCACGATGAGCCGAACGCCTATGCCGCCGGCGAAGACTATTTCCCTGCTGAGATGGCGCAAACGCGTTACTACCAGCCCACCAGTCGCGGGCTGGAAGGTAAAATTGGCGAAAAGCTCGCCTGGCTTGCGGAACAGGATCAAAATAGCCCGACAAAACGCTACCGCTAACCCAGACGTTGCGGTAAGGTTAGCGCAATAGCCGGGTGGATCCTGAAGGAACGCTTTGGTTCAAAACCTTTTTTTAATCACAGTAAGCACAGGATAAGCATGCTCGATCCCAATCTGCTGCGTAACGAGCCAGACGCAGTCGCAGAAAAACTGGCACGCCGAGGATTTAAACTGGATGTGGAAACGCTGCTCTCTCTTGAAGAGCGCCGTAAAGTGTTGCAGGTAGAAACGGAAAACCTGCAGGCTGAGCGTAATGCGCGTTCCAAATCCATCGGGCAGGCTAAAGCGCGCGGGGAAGACATTGAGCCGCTGCGTCAGGAAGTTAACGCGCTGGGCGAGCGTCTGGATGCGGCTAAAGCCGAACTGGATATCTTGCAGCAACAAATCCGTGATTTTTCTCTCGCTTTACCGAATCTGCCTGCAGATGAGGTGCCGCTGGGCAAAGATGAGACTGAAAATCAGGAAATTCTGCGCTGGGGCGAGCCGCGCCAGTATGATTTCCCGGTACGTGACCACGTTGACCTTGGCGAAATGGCAAAAGGACTGGATTTCGCCGCTGCTGTTAAGCTGACCGGTTCCCGTTTTGTGGTCATGCAGGGGCAGATTGCGCGTCTGCATCGTGCGTTGGGTCAGTTCATGCTCGATCTGCATACGCAGCAGCATGGCTATACTGAAACCTATGTGCCTTATCTGGTTAACCATGCCACGTTGTTTGGTACCGGACAGCTGCCTAAATTTGGCGAAGACCTGTTTCATACCCGCCCGCTGGAAGAAGAATCAGACAGCAGCAACTATGCGCTGATCCCAACTGCCGAGGTGCCGCTGACCAACCTGGTCCGCGACGAGATCGTTGAGGAAGAGTCCCTGCCGATTAAACTCACCGCCCATACGCCTTGCTTCCGTGCTGAAGCTGGCTCCTATGGCCGTGATACGCGTGGACTGATCCGTATGCACCAGTTCGATAAAGTTGAGATGGTGCAGATTGTTCGTCCGGAAGACTCCATGCAGGCACTGGAAGAGCTGGTGGGCCATGCAGAAAAAGTGCTGCAGCTGTTGAATCTGCCTTACCGTAAAGTGCTGCTCTGCACCGGTGATATGGGTGCCAGCGCGGCGAAGACTTACGATCTGGAAGTCTGGCTGCCGGCGCAGGATACTTACCGCGAGATCTCTTCCTGCTCTAATATGTGGGATTTCCAGGCTCGCCGTATGCAGGCACGCTGCCGCAGTAAGAATGATAAGAAACCGCGTCTGGTTCACACGCTGAATGGCTCAGGCCTCGCAGTCGGTCGTACGCTGGTGGCGGTGCTGGAAAACTATCAGCAGGCTGATGGCCGTATCGAAGTACCAGAAGTGCTGCGCCCTTATATGGGCGGATTAACCATGATTGGTTAATACTTTTCGTGAACTATCAGGCCTGCCGCTAATTCCGGCGGGCTTTTTTTTATTAAAATAAATATATCGTTATCTTTTGCAGCAATAAATATAATTCCCTGATTTACAAGGGCGGCTTTCTTTTTCTGTATAAACTTTATTCTGCAAAAATCCTTTCAGGATAAAAATATTAAATCGGCCCAGGGCAAATTGTGCGGCGTGTAAATCGGGCTGATTGACTTTAAAAACAAGAGTGGCAATATTCGCGCACTTTCTCTTTTCTTCCCTGTGATTTAGCCAATGTTCACCTGGTCTCGTCCCGTTGTGCTGTTGCTCTGCGGCCTGCTGCTGCTGACAGTTTCTATTGCCGTACTTAATACTCTGGTGCCTTTGTGGCTGACACACGACAATCTGCCCACCTGGCAGGTAGGCATGGTTAGCTCATCTTATTACACAGGTAATCTTATCGGGACTTTACTGGCGGGCTGGCTGATTAAACACTATGGATTTAATCGCAGCTACTATTTTGCTTCGCTGGTTTTTGCTGTCGCCACGGTGGCGCTGGGGATGAATGAGGGCTTCTGGAGCTGGACGCTTTGGCGTCTGGTGGCAGGTATTGGCTGCGCCTGGATTTGGGTGGTAGTGGAAAGCGCATTGCTTTGTAGCGGCACGTTGCGTAATCGCGGTCAGCTGCTGGCTGCCTACATGATTGTTTACTACCTGGGCACGGTGGCCGGTCAGTTGCTGGTAAGTAAAGTCTCTACCGAATTGCTGAACGTCTTGCCCTGGATCACCGCCGTGATTGTCGCTGGCGTACTGCCGGTTATCTTTATGAAAATTACCGCTACCGCGAGTGAGGAAGATGGCGCCCCGGCCCGCATGTGGCCAATGCTCCGTCGCCGCAGTTCACGGCTTGGCATCAACGGTTGTATTATTTCCGGCATTGTACTTGGCTCGTTGTATGGCCTGATGCCGCTTTATCTTTCTCATCAGGGGATCAGCGACGCTAACGTCGGCTACTGGATGGCGTTACTGGTGAGCGCGGGCATCGTAGGGCAGTGGCCGGTAGGGCGTATGGCCGATCGTTACGGTCGTCTGCTGGTGCTGCGCGTGCAGGTGTTTATTGTGATCCTTGGCTCGATTGCCATGCTCAGCAATATGGCTATGGTTCCGGCACTGTTTATCCTGGGCGCTGCCGGTTTTACGCTTTATCCGGTAGCCATGTCATGGGCATGCGAGACGGTCAAGCACCATGAACTGGTGGCGATGAATCAGGCTCTGCTGCTGAGCTATACCATTGGCAGCCTGGCAGGGCCGAGTATGACGGCGATGCTGATGCAAAACTACTCCGATCGCTTACTGTTCGTGATGATAGCGGCCGTTGCGTTCATCTATCTGGTTATGCTGCTGCGTAAAGCAGACCATCATATTACACCTGTGGCGCAGGCATAATCAGCACAAAAAAGGGCGACGGTGAGGTCGCCCTTTTTAGTGGGTTACGGATTAATACATGACCTTATGACCGTACCCTTCCAGAATATGTTTGATGCGTTCCATCGTGTCAGCCCTGGGCGGTTTAACCCCGTCGAGCTTGTATTCTTCCCCCATGGCGATCCATTTATGCTTGCCTAACTCATGATAGGGAAGCAGTTCAATCTTCTCGACGTTTTGCATATCGCGCGTAAATTCGCCAAGGCGATGCGCGGAGTCGTCGTCATCGGTATAGCCCGGCACGATGACGTAGCGTATCCAGGTTCGGATGCCTTTTTTAGCAATATAGCGAGCAAAGTCCAGGGTGCGATGATTAGAGACGCCAACCAGAATCTGATGAACATCGTCATTAATCTGTTTCAAATCGAGCATCACCAGATCGGTCACTTCCAGCAGCTCATCAATTACCGGATCGTAACGACGTACAAAGCCGTTGGTATCAAGACAGGTATGAATGCCTTCCGCCTTACAGGCGCGGAACCAGTCGCGAACAAAAGCGGCCTGCAGTATCGCTTCACCACCTGAAGCGGTAACGCCGCCACCGGAGGCGTTAATGAAATGGCGATAAGAAAGAACATCTCTCATCAGCTCTTCTACCGTAACCTCTTTCCCGCCATGGGTATCCCAGGTATCGCGATTATGGCAGTAAAGGCAGCGCATCAGGCAGCCCTGAAAAAAAGTGATAAAGCGGATGCCTGGGCCATCAACGGTGCCACAGGATTCGAATGAGTGAATACGACCGACGGATGATGACATTGCGATGTGTTCTCCAAAGTGAACCTGCCTGGCAGGTGACGCAGTCTTTAATGGCTGCTGCGTTAAGTGAGTCTGTTTTGCCAGATGACCCCAGTATAGATCTCTGGCAAACCAGGCTGCTGGTAAAAAGGCTCCCGCAGGAGCCTTTTATTAGCACAAGGAGCGATTACAGCGACTGGGTGAAAGTACGTGTAATAACATCCTGTTGCTGTTCTTTAGTCAGCGAGTTGAAACGTACCGCATAACCTGAAACGCGAATGGTCAGCTGCGGATATTTTTCCGGATGCTCCATCGCGTCCATCAGCATTTCACGGTTCATAACGTTAACGTTAAGATGCTGACCGCCTTCAATTGCCGCTTCGTGATGGAAGTAACCATCCATCAGACCCGCCAGGTTAGTTTTACGCACATCGTCATCTTTACCCAGCGCGTTCGGTACGATAGAGAAGGTATAAGAGATACCATCTTTAGCGTAAGCAAACGGCAGCTTAGCGACAGAAGTTAGCGAGGCAACCGCGCCTTTCTGATCGCGACCATGCATTGGGTTAGCGCCAGGGCCAAAAGGTGCGCCAGCACGACGACCATCTGGAGTGTTACCGGTTTTCTTACCGTAAACCACGTTGGAAGTAATGGTCAGCACAGACTGAGTCGGTACGGCGTTGCGGTAGGTATTCAGTTTCTGAATTTTCTTCATGAAACGTTCAACCAGGTCGCAGGCCAGATCATCAACGCGCGGATCGTTGTTACCAAACTGCGGGTATTCACCTTCGATTTCAAAATCTGTTGCCAGACCATCTTCATCGCGAATCGGTTTTACTGTGGCATATTTGATAGCTGAAAGTGAGTCTGCCGCTACGGACAGGCCGGCAATACCACAGGCCATGGTGCGGTAAACGTCACGGTCATGCAGTGCCATCAGCGCAGCTTCATAGCTATATTTATCATGCATATAGTGAATGATATTCAGCGCGGTGACATACTGTTTAGCCAGCCAGTCCATAAAGTGGTCCAGACGAGCCATTACGGTATCGAAATCCAGCACATCGTCCATGATCGGCGCTTCTTTCGGGCCGACCTGCATTTTCATTTTTTCATCGACGCCGCCATTGATTGCGTACAGCAGCGTTTTGGCGAGGTTGGCGCGAGCACCGAAGAACTGCATCTGTTTACCGACAATCATCGGGCTTACACAGCAGGCGATGGCATAATCATCATTATCAAAGTCCGGACGCATCAGGTCGTCGTTTTCATACTGGACGGATGAGGTGTCGATAGAGACTTTAGCCGCATATTTTTTGAAGTTAATCGGCAGCTGTTCTGACCACAGAATGGTCATGTTCGGCTCCGGAGACGGCCCCATGGTGTACAGGGTGTTCAGGAAGCGGAAGGTGGTTTTTGTCACCAGCGTACGGCCATCCAGGCCCATACCTGCCAGGGATTCCGTTGCCCAAATCGGGTCGCCAGAGAAGAGCTCATCATATTCAGGTGTACGCAGGAAGCGCACCATACGCAGTTTCATTACCAGGTGGTCAATCAGCTCTTGTGCTTCCTGCTCGCTGAGTTTACCTGCCTGCATGTCGCGTTCGATAAAGACATCAAGGAAGGTTGAAACACGGCCAAAGGACATCGCTGCGCCGTTTTGTGATTTCACTGCAGCCAGATAGCCGAAGTAGGTCCACTGTACTGCTTCACGTGCATTGGTTGCCGGGCGAGAGATATCGCAGCCATAGCTTGCTGCCATCTCTTTCAGCTGGCCCAGCGCGCGATGCTGGTCGGCAATCTCTTCACGCAGACGAATAGTCGCTTCCAGATTAACGCCATTGATCAGATCGTCCTGCAGGGAGGTGAACTGCGCAAATTTATCCTGCATCAGATAATCGATACCGTACAGCGCGACACGACGGTAGTCGCCGATAATACGGCCACGACCATATGCGTCCGGCAGACCGGTCAGCACGCCAGATTTACGGCAGCGTAAAATTTCCGGAGTGTAAACGTCGAACACGCCCTGGTTATGGGTTTTACGGTATTCGGTAAAGATTTTTTTCAGCTGTGGGTCCAGCTCACGGTTATAGGCTTTGCAGGAACCTTCCACCATTTTGATCCCGCCAAAGGGGATAATGGCACGTTTCAGCGGAGCGTCAGTCTGTAAACCGACAATTTTTTCCAGGCTCTGATCGATATAGCCTGCATCATGTGAAGTGATGGTTGCTGCAACGCTGGTATCAAAATCAACCGGCGCATGGGTACGGTTTTCAATTTTGATGCCTTCCAGCACTTTGTTCCACAGCTGGGTAGTCGCATCGGTAGCACCGGCCAGGAAGGATTCATCTCCTTCATACGGCGTATAGTTTTTCTGAATAAAATCGCGAACGTTAACTGATTTCTGCCATTCACCTGCGGTAAAGCCTTCCCAGGCGGCAGCCAGTTTCTCATTGAGCTCGGTCATAATATACCTACCTTCTGATAAAAGTTCTTTTTTGGAGCCAACAGAAAATTCTCTGTCGGCTCGAATTCGTTATGCTGTTACTGCTAGTGCGCACCGTTGCCGCGCAGATAAATAACCCAGTAGGTTAGCCCTACCAGCAGCCCACCACCGATAATGTTGCCAATGGTGACGGGGATCAGGTTATCCATGATGAAATGGCTCAGCGTCAGGTTTGGAAACTGTGCAGCCGTTGCGCCCGTTGCCTGCCAAAACGCCGGTGATGCAAAATCATGAATAACGATTGCCATTGGAATCATGAACATATTGGCGATGCTGTGCTCGAAACCGCAGGCAACGAACATCGCGACGGGCAGGGCCATGGCAAGCATCTTGTCTGTCAGGCTGCGGCCTGAGTAGCTCATCCAGATGGCCAGGCAAACCATTAAGTTAGCCAGCGTACCGAGGCAGACAGCCTCAATGAAAGAGTGATGCATTTTATGGTCGGCGGTTTGTAAGACATTCAATCCCCACGCGCCGTTAGCCACTTCATGCTCGCCGGAAAACCAGATAAGGCCGACAAAAAACAGCGCGCCAAACAGGTTACCGATATAAACGTTTATCCAGTTGCGAGCCAGTTGACCCCAGCTAATGCGTCCGCTGGCTTTCGCCACAACAATTAAAACGGTTGAAGTAAACAGATCTGCACCGCACACCACGACCAGCATAAGCCCCAGCGAAAAACAGAGGCCGCCAACCAGTTTCGCCAGGCCATAAGGAATATCAGCCGTGCCTGTTGTTGCGGTAATATAAAAAACGAAGGCAATGGAAATAAATACGCCTGCGTTAATGGCCAAAAAAAAGGTAATTAAAGGATGTTTTGTGGCTTTATAAACGCCCGCTTCTTCAGCGACTTTCGCCATTGCCTGCGGCAATAATAAATTGAAAGGGTTGTCAGCATTCACACTAACGTACTCCCATGAAATATTGTCGTAGAGATACTAACAAAGGAGTATTTAGTGAAAATTGATTTAGATCATATTAGCCGAGTGGCTGAAAAGGATTAGTCGCAATAAATACGCGGTTTTTCTATCTATGTTGCTGATAATTAATAATAAAATTTATTTTAAATTATGCATTTAAAATTGAATTAGGCATTTAATGCACAATGCGAAATGGTTATATAAAAAAATATTACTCATTAAATGTTAGTAAGTTGAAATTTAAAATAACCGATTGGCAACATTGCGCTAACTAAAAAGCCAGCTGGGTTCATCAGCTGGCTTCGATTCCAGAAAAACAGGGCTATTTATTTCCAGTTATTACGCTTGGCCTGCTGCAACTTTTCATAAGCAGCCAGCAGAGCCTGATGAGCAGGGAACGCCTGCAGATCAAGATCAACAGGCTGCAGACCATAGAAAGGCATCTCACCGTTGATAGCGGCAGAAGCGGCTTCAACAGCCTCAGCACCATACATCCTGACAAAGGCATGATAATACTGGGTCGGGTCGCGCTCTTCTTCCTGGGAAAGCAGCAGGAGCGTTTGCAGGCAGCGATAGTAGTTAGCGCGTTCAGCAGAGAAGACTGAACCATTAAACTCCATTGTCCACTCAGTCCAGATTAACGCCTGATCAAGATCGCCGCCGGCCAGAGCCAGCATCGCTTTTAGCTCGCCGATACGCAGGGTATACCAACCATTATCTTTACCGGTAGCCAGGCCAAGCAGCTCACGGACGCGAGTAAAATCATCATGTCCTTCTTCATCTAACTGCTCGATCAGCGCCAGATAATCTGCTTGATCCCATTGACTGCCAGGCAACGCTAACACCGTTTCACGCAGGCCTGCGCCCATATTGTTATTTGCCAGCAGCAGATCTTCCGCCGGATAAATATCAGACATGCCCGGAACAATGATGCGACAGGCGTAAACATCCAGATGCTCATAATCCGCAATATAGACTTCTTTATCTTCAGCCTTGAAAATAGCCATCAGCGTCGCGAATTCTTGTTCTGTGCTGCCGTCAAAGCGCCAGTCTACAAACGGATAGTCAGACTCTTCTTTGAACAAATCCCATGAGATTGAACCGCTGGAATCGATAAAGTGCGTCTCCAGGTTGGCATGTTCCGCCACCTCTTCATCATCGAAAGTCGGCGGAGTAAAAACATCCAGATCCTTCAGGCTGCGACCCTGCAGCAGCTCTGTTACGGTACGCTCCAGCGCCACGCCAAAATCTGGATGAGCACCGAATGAAGCGAAGCAGGTGCCGTTGGTCGGATTAAATAACACAACACAAATAACCGGATATTTGCCGCCTAACGAGGCGTCATAAGCAAAAATTGGGAAACCTTCTGCTTCCAGACTATTGATGGCTTCAACAACGCCCGGATAGCGATCCAGGACATTCTGCGGGATCGCCGGCAGACTGATCGCTTCTGCAATAATGCGGTTCTTTACATAACGTTCAAACACTTCCGAGAGGCCCTGTACGCGTGCTTCATTACGCGTATTGCCCGCGGACATGCCGTTAGAGACATACAGGTTGCCAATGATATTCATCGGAATGTACACCGTCCGCTCGTCAGATTGACGGGTAAAGGGCAGGGCACAGATCCCGCGCTCGGCATTACCCGACTGCAAATCGATAAGATCGCTGGCGCTCAGCTCATTTTCCGGATCGTAAAACTCACGCAGGCGCGGATCCAAGATACCTTCCGGCAGGCTGTCATCATCCGGCAGCGGGAACCATTTTTCATTGGGATAATGAACAAACTCGCCGTTAGCAATCGTCTCGCCTAACCAAAAATCAGCGAAGAAATAGTTTGTCGACAAGCGTTCAAAATACTCACCCAACGCGGAGGCCAGCGCAGCTTTCTTACTTGCGCCTTTACCATTCGTAAAGCAAAGCGGGCAATCGCGGTCACGAATATGCACCGACCAGACGTGGGGCACGGGATTCAGCCAGGAGGCCTCTTCAATATTGAAACCAAAGTCCTGCAGCTTCTGTTGGAAGCGGGTAATGGAATCTTCCAGCGCGGCGTCTTTGCCGGGGATAAAGGTTTGAGTCATGTAGCCTACTATATGATGTTGGTTGAGCGTAAAGCGCGCAATGATACGTACTTTCCGGCGCTGGCGCTATTGGCGGACAGCGATTTCGTCGCTGCTATTATGGCAAAATTACCATTTTCTTACTGGTTCAATAATTTCACTCAGCGCGGAACCTCACAAAATATCGTGCTGCTTTGCTTTCGCCATACAAGCTGTTGCGGCAGGCCACTGGAAAATGTGATCGCGCCCGGATAAATGTTTGCAGCATGCTGAAGGCAGTGATAAAACCGATAGCCTATTCATAATCAACAGATCTGACAGTGGTGACGGGAAATGACGCAGATTTATAATTTTAGCTCCGGTCCGGCAATGCTGCCGGTAGAAGTGCTTCGCCGTGCAGAACAAGAGCTTTGCAACTGGAATGGATTGGGCACTTCCGTGATGGAGATCAGCCATCGCAGCAAGGAGTTTATTCAGGTTGCAGAAGAAGCAGAAAAAGATCTGCGCGATCTGCTGAAAATCCCCGATAACTATAAAGTTTTATTCTGTCAGGGCGGCGCACGCGCGCAGTTTGCCGCAGTGCCGATGAATCTGTTGGGCGCGGCCAAAACCGCAGACTATATCGACGGCGGCTACTGGGCGCATAGCGCTGTTCAGGAAGCACAAAAATACTGTACGCCTAACGTGATTGACGCGAAGATTCAGGTTGATGGCAAGCGCGCTTTACTGCCTATGCGCGAATGGGCATTAAGCGATGAGGCTGCGTATGTTCATTTCTGCCCAAATGAAACCATCGATGGCCTTGCCATTGATGAACAACCTGATTTTGGCGATAAAATCGTAGTGGCCGATCTCTCTTCCACCATTCTTTCTCGTCCACTGGATATCAGTCGTTACGGCGTTATCTACGCCGGAGCGCAGAAAAATATTGGCCCTGCCGGGCTGACGCTGGTCATTGTACGTGACGATCTGCTGGGCAGCGCCCAGCAGGCGCTGCCCAGCGTGCTGAATTATAAAGCGCTGGCGGACAATGATTCTATGTACAATACCCCGCCGACTTTTGCCTGGTACCTTTCTGGTCTGGTATTTAAATGGCTGAAAGAGCATGGCGGCATCAGCGAAATGGATAAAATCAACCAGGCCAAAGCCGATTTGCTGTATGGCGTTATTGACCGTAGTGATTTCTATCGCAATGACGTTGCCGTCAGCAACCGTTCACGGATGAATGTGCCTTTCCAGCTGGCTGATGCCGAGCTGGATAAACTTTTCCTTGAAGAATCTTTTGCCGCCGGGCTGCATGCTTTGAAAGGGCATCGCGTTGTCGGCGGAATGCGCGCGTCTATCTATAACGCTATGCCGCTGGAAGGCGTAAAAGTCCTCACCGATTTCATGATTGATTTCGAACGTCGGCACGGCTGATCCCGGTTTCATATTTTCTACAAACCTCGTCCTGGCACGAGGTTTTCTTGTACTGGCTTTACGGAGAGAAGTTTTCACATGCAGGAATCCCTGACACTACAACCTATAGTCCGCGTTGACGGCACGGTAAATTTGCCTGGCTCAAAAAGCGTTTCTAACCGCGCCTTACTGCTGGCTGCGCTGGCTCAGGGAACGACACGCCTGACTAATCTCCTGGACAGCGATGACGTTAAACATATGCTTAATGCGCTTGGCGCTTTAGGCGTTGGCTATAAGCTGTCAGCAGATCGTACCGTCTGTGAAGTTAACGGCGTCGGCGGGCCGCTAAAAGCGGAAAAGGCGCTGGAGCTGTTCCTGGGCAACGCCGGAACCGCTATGCGTCCACTGGCTGCGGCGCTCTGCCTGGGCAGCAATGACATTGTTCTGACCGGCGAGCCACGCATGAAAGAGCGCCCCATCGGTCACCTGGTTGATGCGCTGCGTCAGGGCGGCGCGCAAATTGATTATCTCGAGCAGAACGACTATCCGCCGGTACATATTCATGGCGGTTTCGTCGGCGGCGAAGTGAGCGTAGATGGCAGCGTCTCAAGCCAGTTTTTAACGGCTCTGCTGATGGCTGCGCCGCTGGCAGCGCAGGACACCCATATTGTGATCAAAGGCGAGCTGGTATCCAAACCCTATATTGATATTACGCTGCATCTGATGAATACCTTTGGCGTCAGGGTAGAAAACAGTAATTACCAACGCTTCTCGATTCGTGGGCAGCAGCGTTATATCTCACCCGGCAACTATCTGGTGGAAGGCGATGCCTCTTCTGCCTCTTACTTTCTTGCCGCCGCCGCGATAAAAGGCGGTACGGTGCGCGTTACCGGCGTGGGGCGTAATAGCGTACAGGGCGATATCCGTTTTGCTGACGTGCTGGAAAAAATGGGCGCTAAAATCGAGTGGGGTGATGATTATATTGCCTGTACACGTGATAAATTACAGGCTGTGGATCTGGATATGAACCATATCCCCGATGCGGCAATGACCATTGCTACTGCGGCGTTATTTGCTGAGGGCACAACGGTATTACGCAATATCTATAACTGGCGGGTGAAAGAAACCGATCGGTTATCTGCGATGGCTACCGAACTACGTAAAGTCGGCGCTGAAGTAGAAGAGGGCCATGACTTTATCCGTATTACACCTCCGCAACATCTTACTTCAGCACACATCGGCACCTATAACGATCACCGCATGGCGATGTGTTTCTCGCTGGTAGCGCTCTCTGATACTGCCGTTACCATCCTTGATCCAAAATGTACGGCAAAAACTTTTCCGGACTACTTTGAACGTCTGGCGGCTATCAGCACCTTAGCCTGAAAAAAGGCCGTCAGCGCAGATTTAAGCGGTGGCGGCTGAACCGTTACGTTATTTTATCTGTGAGCGGAAGTTCCTAAAAAGAAGATTATTTGGTGCCTGTCTGTCCTTAAAGATAACGTTCTTAATGATTGCAGCGTATAATATGCCGCGACTTATGAATGCAGGTAGCAATAAGAACGACCAGCAGCGACAGGAGAATAAAATGACGGCAACAGCCCCGGTAATTACCATTGATGGTCCAAGCGGCGCGGGCAAAGGCACGCTCTGCAAGGCAATGGCTGAGGCGCTGCAGTGGCATCTGCTTGATTCTGGTGCTATTTATCGCGTATTAGCGTTGGCAGCGCTTCATCATCAGGTAGATATCGAATCAGAAGAGGCGCTGGTGCCTATCGCCGCGCATTTAGATGTGCGCTTTATCTCTACCGATGGGGAAATGGCGGTCATTCTGGAAGGCGAAGATGTAACGGGTGAAATCCGTACGCAGGAAGTGAGCAATACGGCCTCGAAAGTGGCGGCCTTTCCTCGGGTACGTGAGGCGTTATTGCGTCGTCAACGTGCGTTTCGCGATGCGCCAGGCCTGATTGCCGACGGTCGTGATATGGGCACGGTGGTTTTCCCCGATGCGCCAGTAAAAATTTTTCTGGACGCCAGCTCCGAAGAGCGTGCACACCGTCGTATGCTACAGTTGCAGGAGAAGGGCTTTAGTGTTAACTTTGAACGCCTTTTAGCCGAGATAAAGGAGCGCGACGAGCGCGACCGTAACCGAGCTATTGCGCCGCTGGTACCCGCGCAAGATGCGCTAGTGTTGGATTCAACCAGCATGAGTATTGAGCAGGTGATTGATACCGCGCTCAATTATGCCCGTGAAAAACTGGCATTATCGTAGGCTGGCGGCTGAACAGATGTAATAACCTGGTGATAAGGAACGTCATCAGGCATGTTAAACAACCCCATCCGGCAGGAAGTCAGGTGGACGTTAAATTTACCTATCTAAAGATTAAATATGACTGAATCTTTTGCTCAACTGTTTGAAGAATCCCTGAAAGAAATCGAAACCCGCCCGGGTTCCATCGTTCGCGGTGTTGTTGTTGCTATCGACAAAGATATCGTACTGGTTGACGCCGGTCTGAAATCTGAGTCCGCCATTCCGGCTGAGCAGTTCAAGAACGCCCAGGGCGAGATTGAAATCCAGGTTGGTGACGAAGTTGACGTTGCTCTGGATGCAGTAGAAGACGGCTTCGGTGAAACCCTGCTGTCTCGTGAGAAAGCGAAGCGTCACGAAGCATGGCTGATGCTGGAAAAAGCTTACGAAGAAGCTGCAACTGTAACTGGCGTGATCAACGGCAAAGTCAAGGGCGGCTTCACTGTTGAGCTGAACGGTATTCGTGCGTTCCTGCCAGGTTCTCTGGTTGACGTGCGTCCAGTGCGCGATACGCTGCACCTGGAAGGCAAAGAGCTTGAGTTCAAAGTAATCAAGCTGGATCAGAAGCGCAACAACGTTGTTGTTTCTCGTCGTGCCGTTATCGAATCTGAAAACAGCGCAGAACGCGACCAGCTGCTGGAAAACCTGCAGGAAGGCATGGAAGTCAAAGGTATCGTTAAGAACCTCACTGACTACGGCGCCTTCGTTGACCTGGGCGGCGTTGACGGCCTGCTGCACATCACTGACATGGCGTGGAAACGCGTTAAGCATCCGAGCGAAATCGTCAATGTTGGCGACGAAATCACCGTTAAGGTGCTGAAGTTCGATCGCGAGCGTACCCGTGTGTCTCTGGGCCTGAAACAGCTGGGCGAAGATCCGTGGGTAGCTATCGCTAAACGTTATCCGGAAGGGACTAAACTGACCGGTCGCGTGACCAACCTGACTGACTACGGCTGCTTCGTTGAAATCGAAGAAGGCGTTGAAGGCCTGGTACACGTGTCTGAAATGGACTGGACCAACAAAAACATCCACCCGTCCAAAGTTGTTAACGTTGGCGACGTGGTAGAAGTGATGGTTCTGGATATCGACGAAGAACGTCGTCGTATCTCTCTGGGCCTGAAACAGTGCAAATCCAACCCATGGCAGCAGTTTGCGGAAACCCATAACAAGGGCGACCGTGTTGAAGGTAAAATCAAGTCAATCACTGACTTCGGTATCTTCATCGGCCTGGAAGGCGGCATCGACGGTCTGGTTCACCTGTCTGACATCTCCTGGAACGCGACTGGTGAAGAAGCGGTTCGTGAGTACAAAAAAGGTGACGAAATCGCCGCTGTTGTTCTGCAGGTTGACGCAGAGCGCGAGCGTATCTCCCTGGGCGTTAAGCAGCTGGCAGAAGACCCGTTCAACAACTACATCTCTCTGAACAAGAAAGGTGCAATTGTTACTGGTAAAGTAACTGCAGTTGACGCTAAAGGTGCTACAGTTGAATTAGCAGACGGCGTTGAAGGCTACCTGCGCGCTTCTGAAGCTTCTCGCGACCGTATCGAAGACGCAACTCAGGTTTTGAATGTTGGTGATGACGTTGAAGCGAAATTCACTGGCGTTGATCGTAAAAACCGTGTTGTAAGCCTGTCTGTACGTGCTAAAGACGAAGCTGACGAAAAAGATGCTATCGCTACTGTTAACAACAAACAGGAAGAGAGCAACTTCTCTAACGCTATGGCTGAAGCATTCAAAGCAGCTAAAGGCGAATAATCGTCTTCAGGCTCCGGGTCGCCTTTGGGCGCCCGGTTCCTGTAGCAAGCTGTCAGACCATTCCCACAGGGATTAACCGGAGGATTAATGACCAAGTCAGAACTTATTGAAAGACTTGCGGCCCAGCAAACTCATATCCCGGCGAAAGCCGTAGAGGATGCGGTAAAAGAGATGCTTGAGCATATGGCCACTACGTTGGCTCAGGGTGAACGCATCGAAATCCGGGGGTTTGGCAGTTTCTCTTTGCATTACCGTGCGCCGCGCGTTGGCCGCAATCCTAAAACTGGTGATAAAGTGGAACTGGAAGGTAAATACGTTCCCCATTTTAAACCCGGTAAAGAATTGCGCGATCGTGCGAACATTTACGGCTAAAGTAAAATGACGATATATAAAAAAACGACACGTTGTGTCGTTTTTTTTGCTTTCGATTCAGTGAATGCGCGCATGTTCACAGCGAGCCGACAACCTTTGTAAACCCAGGAATTTCTTTGCGTCATTGCTTTCAGCAATGCCAGCTTTCCGCTGTGCGTAGCCTGTCAATTCGGCATACTCATCCTTCGTTTATAAGGATGAAACCATGCCATATTCTCTCCATGTGCTGGCTTTATTAGCCACGCTCGCGACATTGCCCCTGCTGTTTTTGACGCAGTTGCCGGAACATAACAGCCTGGTCTGTATGCTAATTGCAGCGCTGGCGTTTTTCATGCTGCCGCAGCGGGCGTTACGCTATATGGCAACCGCTGGGATATTAATGGTCTGGGCATTACTGGCCGCGCGCCAGGCCACGGAACCGCTCGCTAAATTAACTGAAGGGATCATTAAGGTACCCGCAGAGATCGCTCAGGTTCGGCATGATAAGGCACAGCTAAAGGTAAAAATAGTTGAGTATGATAATCAGCGGATATTTCCCCCGGTTTATGCCAGCGTAACAGCAGATAAGTTTCAGCAGAAATGGTGTATGGGGCAACGTTGGGAAATGACGCTGCGTCTGCGCCCGGTACATGCGCGCTTAAACGAAGGGGGTTTTGACGCCCAGCGATTCGCTCTGGCTAATCATACGCCGCTACAGGGCAGACTGCTGGCTGCCAGATTGCTCAGTAGCGACTGTTCATGGCGTCAGCGCCTGATGAACCATGCTCAGCAGCAATATCAGCATCTGCCCTGGCACGGTGTAATGACTGCCTTGCTCTTTGGCGATCGGGAAGAGGTTAATGCTGACACCCGCGCTCTGTTGAGGGATACCGGAATTGCGCATCTAATGGCCATTTCCGGTATGCATATCAGTCTGGCTGCCTCGCTGGGATGGCTGGCGGCCAGAGCCTTACAATATTTGTTGCCGACATGGCGCATAGGCTATGCGTTGCCGCTATCGTTCAGCCTGTGCGTCGCCGCAATCTACTGTTGGCTGGCAGGCAATAGCCCACCGGCTATAAGGGCCATGAGTGCGTTAACACTATGGACGCTGGTGCGCTTTCAGGCGATCAACTGCAGCAGCTGGCAAATTTGGCTGATCTGCGTGGGCGGGATCCTGTTTGTTGATCCCATGGCGGTTCTGTCGGACAGCTTTTGGCTTTCGGCCGTGGCGGTAGCCATTTTGCTGTTTTGGTTTCAGTGGTTTCCATTGCCTGCCCGCTGGCGCTGGCGCAAGCGCTGGATGCTTCTGCAACTCATGCATTTGCAGTTGGGGATGTTGCTGTTACTGGTCCCCATTCAGATTTATATCTTTCATGGCGTAAGTTTGTCCTCTCTGCCAGCTAATCTGCTGGCTATACCCGTGGTCTCTTTTATCACGGTGCCGGCCTTGTTGTTGGCGATGGTGATGCCCGCCAGCTGGCTTGCCTTTCCGCTTTGGTGGATGGCCGATCGCTCTCTTGCGCTAACCTTTTATCTCTTAACCCTTTTGCCGGAGGGATGGCTATGGCTGGGGAAAAAGGCGCTGATCGCCAGCTTTATCATCTGGCTACTTTTTATCGCTTTTCGTCTGGGATGGTGGCGACGCGCGCCGGCGGCGTTAATTGCTACCTGCTGTCTGCCCGCGCTGTGGCATATCACCCGTGTTGAGCCTGAGTGGCGGCTGGATATGCTCGACATTGGTCATGGCCTGGCAATTGTTATCTCGCAAAATGGACACGCGCTGGTGTATGACACCGGCAATCGCTGGCCTGGAGGAAGCGCCGCCCGGCAAACTCTGTTGCCATGGTTAAACTGGCACGGTCTGTCGGTGGATGAAATCATTATCAGCCATCAGCACCTCGATCATATGGGGGGATTAGCTGATATGCAGCAGGCCTGGCCTGGGGCAGTGGTACGTAGCGCGCTTACCTTGCCAGGACATCAACCCTGTATTGCGGGAACGCGCTGGCAATGGCAGCAGTTGACTTTTGATGTACTGTGGCCGCTGGCGACAAGCGAGCATGGCAATAATAATGACTCTTGTGTGGTGCGGATTGATGATGGACGCTACCGGGTACTGTTGACGGGCGACGTGGAAGCGGCTGCGGAAAAAGCGCTACTGCGACGCGATCGTCTGGCGCTACAGGCCGATATTATTCAGGTGCCGCATCATGGCAGCAAGACCTCATCGACCGCAGCGCTGTTACGCAATGTTAAGGGAAGCGTGGCGCTTGCTTCGGTGGCGCGTTATAACACCTGGCGTTTGCCTTCGGTTCAGGTTATCGGGCGCTATCGTAAAAATGGCTATTACTGGCGCGATACTTCGCGTTCCGGGCAGCTTAGCGTGGGTTTTTATCATGATGGATGGCAAGTCAAGGGGTTAAGAGAACAAATAATGCCCCGCTGGTATCATCAGTGGTTTGGCGTACAGAGCGAATCCAGGTAAAATGAGCGGCTATTTCAAACAATGCTGGTTAAATAATGCATCAAGATAAAGATCTCTCAACATGGCAGACTTTTCGTCGCCTTTGGCCGATGATCGCACCGCATAAAGCGGGACTGATTGCGGCAGCCGTAGCGCTTATCATCAACGCGGCAGGCGATACCCTTATGCTGTCATTGCTGAAACCTTTACTGGATGAAGGCTTTGGTAAGGCCGATGAATCGGTCTTAATGTGGATGCCGTTGGCGGTAATCGGCCTGATGTTGATTCGCGGCGTCTCGAGTTATATTTCAAGCTACTGTATTTCATGGGTTTCCGGCAATGTTGTCATGAATATGCGTCGTCGCTTATTCAATCATATGATGGGAATGCCGGTCTCCTTTTTCGATCAGCAGTCCACCGGGACACTGCTGTCGCGTATAACCTATGATTCTGAACAGGTTGCCTCTTCTTCTTCCAGCGCTCTGGTTACCGTAGTACGCGAAGGCGCGTCGATTATCGGCCTGTTTATCATGATGTTTTACTACAGCTGGCAGCTGTCGCTGATCCTGATTGTGCTCGCACCGATTGTTTCTATAGCGATTCGTACCGTCTCCAAACGTTTTCGCAGCATCAGTAAAAATATGCAGAACACCATGGGGCAGGTAACCACCAGCGCTGAGCAGATGCTGAAAGGGCACAAAGAAGTACTGATTTTCGGTGGTCAGGATGTGGAAGCGGAGCGTTTTGATAAAGTCAGCAACCGCATGCGTCATCAGGGAATGAAGCTGGTTTCTGCTTCATCTATTTCCGACCCTATCATTCAGCTGATCGCTTCTCTGGCGCTGGCTTTTGTGCTTTATGCCGCCAGCTTCCCCAGCGTAATGGATACCCTGACGGCAGGCACCATCACCGTGGTCTTTTCTTCAATGATTGCGCTGATGCGTCCGTTAAAGTCATTAACCAATG
Organism: Pantoea sp. FN0302; assembly: GCF_050113775.1. Taxonomy (NCBI): domain Bacteria; kingdom Pseudomonadati; phylum Pseudomonadota; class Gammaproteobacteria; order Enterobacterales; family Erwiniaceae; genus Pantoea; species Pantoea sp. FN0302. The sequence continues at coordinate 1,724,320 of NZ_JBNJSM010000001.1, read as the reverse complement.
TGAATGCTCAGTTTCAACGCGGCATGGCCGCCTGTCAGACGCTGTTCTCTATTCTTGATAGCGAGCAGGAAGTGGATACCGGCAAGCGTGAAGTTGAACGAGCGAAAGGGGATATCGAATTCCGTAACGTTACGTTCTGCTACCCAGGTCGCGATCTTCCGGCACTGCGTAATATCAATCTGACCATCCCGGCAGGTAAAACCGTGGCGCTGGTCGGACGTTCCGGCTCGGGTAAATCGACCATCGCCAGCCTGCTGACGCGTTTTTACGATATCCAGCAGGGGGAGATCCTGATGGATGGTCACGATCTGCGTGAATATACTCTGCGCTCTCTGCGTAATCAGGTTGCGCTGGTCTCGCAAAATGTTCATCTGTTTAACGATACCATTGCTAACAACATCGCCTACGCGCGAAACGACGTCTATAACCGCCAGGAGATCGAAAAGGCCGCTGAAATGGCACATGCCATGGACTTTATCCGCAAAATGGATAACGGCCTGGATACCGTTATTGGTGAGAACGGCGTTCTGCTTTCCGGCGGACAGCGTCAGCGTATCGCCATAGCTCGCGCGCTGCTGCGTGACAGCCCGATCCTGATTCTTGACGAGGCGACTTCGGCACTGGATACCGAATCTGAACGTGCTATCCAGACCGCGCTGGATGAACTGCAGAAAAACCGTACTTCGCTGGTTATCGCGCACCGCCTCTCCACTATCGAAAAAGCTGATGAAATCGTGGTGGTTGAGGATGGACAGATTATTGAGCGCGGCACGCATGATGAATTGCTTAGCCAGCGGGGCGCCTATGCGCAGCTGCATAAGATGCAGTTTGGTCAATGATTGAGCGTATCTGGAGCGGTCGCTCGGCGCTCTATTTGCTGCTGTTGCCGTTCAGCCTGCTGTATGGGCTGATCGCCAGCCTTATCCGGCTGAGCTATCGCCTTGGCCTGCGTCACGCCTGGCGTGCGCCGGTTCCGGTGGTAGTGGTGGGGAATCTCACTGCAGGCGGTAACGGTAAAACGCCGGTGGTTATCTGGCTGGTGGAGCAACTGCAGCAGCGGGGGCTGCGCGTCGGCGTAGTCTCACGTGGCTATGGCGGCAAGGCCGAGCGTTATCCGCTACTGCTGAACGCTGCAACCTCGACGCTGGAAGCGGGCGATGAGCCAGTACTGATCGCTCAGCGTACCGGTGCCCCGGTTGCCGTCGCGCCGGTACGCAGTGATGCGGTTAAAGCCTTGCTCGCCGCCGGTCCGCTGGATCTGATCGTGACTGATGATGGTTTACAGCATTATGCGCTGGCACGCGATATGGAAATTGTTGTGGTCGATGGCGAAAGGCGCTTCGGCAACGGCTGGTGGTTACCTGCCGGCCCGATGCGTGAGCGCGCCAGCCGGTTGCAACAGGTGGATGCCGTGATTATTAACGGTGGAGAGGCCAGGCAAGGCGAGCTGTCAATGACGCTTCAGCCGGGCGAAGCGATAAACCTGAAGACCGGGGCCAGCCGTCAGGCAGCAGCCTTATCGCCGGTGGTGGCGATGGCGGGTATCGGACATCCGCCGCGCTTTTTCTCTACGCTGCGTCAGCATGGGGTTGAGGTTATCCAGGCCATCCCTTTTGCCGATCATCAGGCCTACAGCGAAGCGAGCCTGACAGCGCTGACTCCGAACAATGAACCCTTGATCATGACGGAAAAGGATGCGGTAAAGTGCCGGGCTTTCGCTCATGAGAACTGGTGGTATTTGCCGGTTAGAGCGCATTTCTCCACGACGGCAGAGCCACTACTGCAAAAAATTATCGCGCTGTGCCGTTAGCGGTTTAACAGCGTTGAGCAGAGCCACTAAACTGGTGCTATCCGAATGAAAGGAAAAGCTGATGGCACCCGTTTCTCTTTCCCGTCAGACTGCCCGTAACCTGCATCTTGCTGCGCAAGGGTTGCTGCATCCACCTGCACGTCAGGCCACCTACAACGATTTGCTGGCAATAATTCGGCGCATGTCGCTGCTGCAAATCGATACCATTCATGTCGTCGCGCGTAGTCCTTATCTGGTCCTGTTTAGCCGCCTGGGCGATTATCCTGCCATCTGGCTGGAGCAGGCTCTGGCTTCCGGCAGTCTGTTTGAATACTGGGCGCATGAAGCCTGTTTTATTCCTGCTGAAGATTACCCCTTATTGCGCCACCGAATGCTGCAACCAGAAAAAATGGGCTGGAAATACAGCGCTGAATGGATGAGGCAACATGCTGATGAAGTGGCGAACCTGCTTCAACATATCGCCACCCACGGCCCGGTACGTTCTGCTGATTTTGCCACGACGCCCGGACATCAGCCAGGCTGGTGGGCGTGGAAGCCGCATAAGCGACATCTGGAAAATCTGTTTACCGCCGGGGAGCTGATGGTTACTGGCCGACAAAATTTTCAGCGTATTTATGATCTGCGGCAACGGGTGCTACCGGAATGGGATGATGCATTGCATATGCTTAGCGAAAAAGATGCCCGGGAACAGATGTTACGCAACAGCGCCCGGAGCCTGGGGCTGTTTCGCGCCGAGTGGTTACCGGACTATTACCGCCTGAAACGCGTTGCGTTAAAAGAGCTGATGCCACGCTGGCAGGAAGAGGGCTTTGTCGTCGCGGTAACGGTGGAAGATATGGGCGAGATGTGGCTGCATCATGAGAGTGCGGCATTATTAGAAAAGCCGCTGAAAGCCACCCATACGGCTATTCTCTCTCCTTTTGATCCTGTGGTCTGGGATCGACGCCGCGCACTGGCGCTATTTGATTTTAATTATCGGCTGGAGTGCTATACGCCTGAAGCAAAGCGCCTTTATGGTTATTTTACCTTGCCGTTACTGCATCGTGGCGCACTCAAGGCCCGGCTGGATGCGAAAATGTTACGCCGCGAGCGTTGCTTACAGATTAAGAACGTATGGCTGGAAGACAAAACCCGGGTTGGCGCAGGCCTGGTGAATGACATGCGTAAAGCTATCGATCGCTTTGCCCGCTGGCAGGGCGCTGAGCAGGTCAGAATAGAAAAAGGGCCCGATAAGCTGTTACAGCTCATGGGAACCCACTGGCCGCTAACGACGCAAGCGTGACATTATCGCCCATTCAGCGGCTGTGTTATGCTTGCCATCCTGAGGCTTCGGTGCATTACGGAGGAAACATGGATCACCGTTTACTTGAAATCGTTGCTTGTCCGGTCTGTAACGGCAAGCTCTACTACAACAAAGAGCAGCAGGAACTTATCTGCAAACCAGATGGCCTGGCATATCCGGTGCGCGACGGCATTCCGGTGCTGCTGGAAAACGAAGCCCGTACGCTCTCTGCAGATGAGATACATCCATGAGTTTTGTCGCCATCATTCCGGCTCGTTTTGCATCAACACGTTTACCCGGTAAACCGCTGGTTGATATTCACGGTAAACCGATGGTGGTGCATGTGATGGAGCGAGCGCTGCAGTCGGGCGCCGATCGCGTTATTGTTGCCACCGATCATCCCGACGTGGCGGCGGCAGTTACCGCGGCAGGCGGCGAAGTTTGCCTGACGCGGCCCGATCATCAATCGGGTACCGAGCGGCTGGCTGAAGTGATCGAACAGTATCAGTTTGCCGATGACACCATCATTGTTAACGTGCAGGGCGATGAGCCATTGATTCCGCCTGAAATTATCCGTCAGGTTGCTGAAAATCTGGCTGAGTCCGAGGCGGGCATGGCAACGCTGGCGGTGCCAATTACCGATGCTGAGGAAGCCTTTAATCCCAATGCGGTGAAAGTAGTCCGCGATGCGCGGGGATATGCGCTCTATTTTTCTCGCGCTACCATTCCCTGGGATCGTGAGCGCTTTGCACAGTCGCGTGACACTATTGGCGGCAGCCTGCTGCGTCATATCGGTATTTATGCTTACCGGGCCGGTTTTATTCGTCGCTACGTAAGCTGGGAGCCCAGCGAACTGGAACAGATCGAACTGCTGGAGCAGCTGCGCGTACTCTGGTATGGCGAAAAGATCCATGTCGATGTCGCAGCGACAACGCCAGCCGCAGGCGTTGACACGGCTGAAGATCTGGCTCGCGTTCGTGAGGCGTTACGCTAAACAGACGTTGCCAGCGAAGGGAGTCTCCTTCAGGTTTCTCCCTTTGTTTTGCCTTTCCTCCCTGTCACACTGACACGGGCGTTTCCGCTCTCTACTCCCGCTTATCCGCTAAAGGCGCAGCCTGCGATATCGTGCCATCCGCGGCGGTTTTCCCATTCAGACTCTGCCACAGCGCGCCCAGCCTTTCATAGACCGCACGTTCGCTATGACTTAGCCACAGCGGCGCAGGCAACGCTTTCTCCCACCAGTTAAGCGGCGAATCGATTGCCATCTGATTTGCCGGTGCGGCAATTGGCATCAGGCCCTGATGATGGAAAAACGTCATGGCGCGCGGCATATGATTGGCAGAAGTCACTAACAGAAAAGGGCGCTGTGCCACGATCTGTTTCACCGCCAGCGCCTCCTCGTCCGTATCCCGTGGCTGGTCGAGTTGAATGATATCCGCCGACGGCACTCCCAAAGAGCGCGCGACCCGGGCGGCGACTTCGGCATTGCTGACGGGATTGGATAACGCGGGCGCGCCGGTAAAAATCATCTTAGCGCCAGGGTGCATTCGCCATTGCCTTACGCCCTCAGTTACACGGGGCAGGCTGTTGCCAATCAGATTGGAGCTCGGCGCCCAGGCTGGATTCCAGGTATAGCCGCCGCCAAGCACCACAATAAACGCCACGGGATCGGTTTGATTATAGGTGGGATAACGCTGCTCCAGCGGACGCAGCAAACTATCCGCTATCGGCTGCAGGCTCAGAGAAAAAAGCATAATCCATGCGGCGGAAACAAGCGTTTTCCCGCTTTTTTGCCAGCGTGAGAACCAAAGCAGCAAAAGCCCGACCGCCATTAACAAAAGCAGCAAAGGCAAGGGCAGCAACAGGCCGCCAACTATTTTTTTTAGGGTAAAAAGCATGAATACCGATTCCTTTTGTCCGAAAAAACATCATCTGATAGCCAGACTCTGCATCAAAGGTTCATTCTGCGGCGGGGTATGACAAAATAGGCGCCCTGAAACAGCAATCCCCGGAGCTGAGGCATGCAGGATCGTAACTTTGACGATATTGCCCTTAAATTTGCGCAAAACATTTACGGTACCACCAAAGGGCGTATTCGTCAGGCTATCCTGTGGCAGGAGTTGGATGTGTTGCTGGAGATGCTACCGGCGCGATCGCTGAACATTCTGGACGTTGGCGGCGGTCAGGGACAAATTGCCTGCGGACTGGCCGCGCGCGGTCATCAGGTATTGCTGTGCGACATATCCGGTGAAATGCTGCAGCGTGCCCGCGAACATGCGCAGCAGCAGGATGTGCTGGATAACATGCAATTCAAACAAATTAGCGCGCAGCAGGTGGCGCAATGCTTGGATAAGCCAGCGGATCTGGTATTGTTTCACGCTGTGTTGGAATGGGTCGCCGAGCCTGAAGCGATTCTGGCTACGCTGTATGAAGCGCTGGCACCGGGCGGCATATTATCGTTGATGTTTTACAACCTGCACGGGCAGATATTAAGTACGGCGGCGCATGGCAATTTTGGCTGGCTGGAAGTAGGCATGAAGAAAGGCAAAAAGAAAACGCTTTCGCCTGATTATCCGCGCGATCCCCAACAGGTCTATCAGTGGCTGCAATCCTGCGGCTTCATTATTGAACGCCGCGCCGGCATTCGGGTATTTCACGATTACATGCACGATAAACAACGACGAATAGATGAATTTGATCGGCTGTTGGCATTAGAAACCCAATATTGCCGCCAGGAACCCTTTATCAGCCTGGGGCGGTATATCCATGTCACGGCGCGCAAACCCGGCCCGAAGGACCTACTATGAGTGATTTTTCCCAGACTGTCCCGGAGCTGGTCTCCTGGGCGCGGAAAAACGATTTTTCCGTTTCGTTACCCACCGAACGTCTGGCGTTTCTGCTGGCTATCGCCACGCTAAACAGCGAGCGCATGGATGGGGAAATGAGCGAGGGCGAATTGATCGATGCGTTTCGTCACGTCAGTAACGCTTTTGAGCAAAGCCATGAAACCGTAGTGGTACGCGCCAATAATGCGATAAACGATATGGTGCGCCAGCGCCTGCTTAATCGCTTTACCAGCGAACTGGCGGATGGCAACGCTATCTATCGTCTGACGCCGCTGGCGATCGGTATTACCGATTACTATATCCGCCAGCGTGAATTTTCCACTCTGCGTCTCTCTATGCAGCTTTCGATTGTTGCCCAGGAGTTGAAGCGGGCGGCGGATGCAGCGGAAGAGGATGGCGACGAATTTCACTGGCACCGCAACGTTTTCGCGCCGCTGAAATACTCGGTGGCGGAGATTTTCGACAGCATCGATTTAACCCAGCGCCTGATGGATGAGCAACAGCAGTCGGTTAAAAACGATATCGCCGCGCTGCTAAATCAGGACTGGCGCGCCGCTATCTCCAGTTGTGAACTGCTGCTTTCGGAAACGTCTGGCACGCTGCGCGAGCTGCAGGATACGCTGGAAGCTGCGGGCGATAAGCTGCAGGCAAATCTGCTGCGCATTCAGGATGCTACGCTCAGCAGCCCGGATCTTGGTTTTGTCGATAAGCTGGTGTTCGATCTGCAGAATAAACTCGATCGTATTATTAGCTGGGGCCAGCAGGCGATTGACCTGTGGATCGGCTATGACCGTCACGTCCATAAGTTTATCCGTACCGCTATCGATATGGATAAAAACCGTGTCTTTGCGCAGCGCTTGCGTCAGTCGGTACAGAACTATTTTGATCAGCCCTGGGCGCTGACCTATGCCAATGCCGATCGCCTGTTTGATATGCGTGACGAAGAGCTGACGCTGCGTGACGAAGAGGTCACCGGCGAGCTGCCTTCGGAACTGGAGTATGAAGAATTTAATGAAATCCGTGAGCAGCTTGCAGCGATGATTGAAGAAGCGCTGCAGATTTACAAAACGGAAAACAGACCGCTTAACCTCGGTGAGGTCATGCGGGATTATCTGGCACAGTACCCACGGGCCCGTCATTTTGACGTGGCGCGCATTGTCGTCGACCAGGCGGTGCGTTTAGGCGTGGCGGAAGCTGATTTTTCCGGGTTGCCGGCGCAATGGCAGCCCATTAATGATTACGGAGCCAAGGTGCAGGCACATGTCATCGACAAATATTGAACAAGTGATGCCAGTTAAAATGGCTCAGGCACTGGCGAATCCGCTTTTTCCCGCGCTGGACAGCCAGCTGCGTGCGGGGCGACATATCGGCATTGAAGAGCTGGACAACCATGCCTTTTTAATGGATTACCAGGAATACCTTGAAGAGTTTTATGCGCGCTATAACGTTGAACTGGTGCGTGCGCCGGAAGGTTTTTTCTATTTACGTCCGCGTTCTACCACGCTGATCCCACGTTCAGTACTTTCTGAGCTGGATATGCTGGTGGGAAAAATTCTCTGTTATCTCTATCTCAGCCCGGAACGCCTGGCGAACGAGGGGATTTTTACCCAGCAGGAACTCTATGACGAACTGGTGAGCCTGGCGGATGAAGGGAAGCTGCTAAAGGTTGTGAATCAGCGTTCCACCGGGTCGGATCTCGATCGTCAGAAGCTGCAGGAAAAAATGCGCGCGTCGCTTAATCGTCTGCGCCGTCTTGGCATGGTGTGGTTCATGGGCAACGACAGCAGTAAATTTCGCATTATGGAATCCGTTTTTCGCTTTGGCGCCGATGTTCGCAGCGGCGACGATCCGCGCGAAGCGCAGCTGCGTATGATTCGCACCGGCGAAGCCATGACGCTGGAAACCACGGAAAACAGCGAAGAAGAAGCGGATAGCCAGCAGCGCCAGGCAGACATGGCAGAGGATGAAGAGGAATGATTGAACGCGGAAAGTTTCGCTCGCTCACGCTGATTAACTGGAACGGTTTTTTTGCGCGTACTTTTGAGCTTGATAACCTGGTCACCACGCTTTCAGGCGGAAACGGCGCCGGTAAATCCACCACCATGGCGGCTTTTATTACGGCCATGATCCCCGACTTGACGCTGCTTCATTTCCGTAATACCACCGAGGCGGGCTCTACCAGCGGATCGCGTGACAAAGGTCTGCACGGTAAGCTGCGTCCGGGCGTCTGCTACTCCGTACTGGACGTGGTCAATTCACGTCACCAGCGCGTGGTGGTCGGGGTGCGTCTGCAGCAGGTTGCCGGACGTGATAAAAAAGTGGATATTCGTCCATTTAGTATTCACGGTCTGCCCACTGCTACGCATCCCACTGAAATGCTTACAGAAACGGTTGGCACGCGTCAGGCGCGCGTCCTGCCGCTGAACGAGCTGAAAGATCGCGTTGAGGCAATGGAAGGGGTGCAGTTTAAACAGTACAACTCCATTACCGATTACCACAGCCTGATGTTTGAACTGGGCATTGTGGCGCGTCGCCTGCGCTCCGCCAGCGATCGCAGCAAGTTTTATCGTCTGATTGAGGCTTCGCTGTATGGCGGGATCTCCAGCGCCATCACCCGTTCGCTGCGCGATTATCTGCTGCCGGAAAACAGCGGCGTGCGTAAAGCGTTTCAGGATATGGAAGCGGCGCTGCGGGAAAACCGCATGACGCTGGAAGCGATTCGCGTTACGCAGTCCGATCGTGACCTGTTTAAGCACCTGATTTCTGAAGCCACCAACTATGTGGCGGCGGACTATATGCGTCACGCCAATGAACGCCGTACCCATCTGGATGGCGCGCTGGTGCTGCGTAATGATCTTTTCGCCAGCCGTAAACAGCTGGCCGCTGAACAGTATCGTCATGTGGAAATGGCGCGTGAGCTGGCGGAGCACAGCGCTGCTGAAAGCGACCTGGAAACCGATTATCAGGCAGCCAGCGATCACCTGAACCTGGTGCAGACGGCGGTGCGCCAACAGGAAAAAATCGAACGCTACGAAGCCGATATTGATGAGCTAACCTACCGTCTGGAAGAGCAGAATGAGGTAGTGGCCGAAGCGCGTGAAGTGCAGGAAGAGAACGAAGCGCGTCGGGAAGCGGCTGAGCTGGAAGTTGATGAGCTGAAAAGCCAGCTGGCAGACTACCAGCAGGCGCTGGATGTCCAGCAAACGCGTGCGATTCAGTATCAGCAAGCGCTGCAGGCGTTACAACGCGCGCAGGAAATTTGCCGTCTGCCTGAACTCACCATCGATAATGCGGAAAGCTGGCAGGAAACCTTCCAGGCGCGTGAGCAGGAAGCCACGGAAAATCTGCTGATGCTTGAGCAGAAAATGAGCGTGGCCGAAGCGGCGCACAGCCAGTTCGAGCAGGCCTTTGAACTGGTTTGCAAAATTGCCGGGCCGGTCAGCCGTAGTGAAGCCTGGCAAACCGGACGGGAACTGCTGCGCGACGCGGCTAACCAGCGTCATCAGGCTGAGCAGCTGCCATCGCTGCGGATGCGCTTGTCGGAAATGGAACAGCGCCTGCGCGAGCAGTATGAAGCGGAGCGTTTGCTGAACGAATTTTGCAAGCGTCAGGGCCAGCAGTATGAGGCGCATGAGCTGGAAGCGCTGCAGCATGAGCTGGAAGCGCGAATTGAACAGCTGTCGCAGAGCGTAGCCGATGCCGGCGAGCAGCGCATGATGATGCGCCAGGAGCTGGAACAGCTGCGTGAACGCATTAGCCAGCTAACGGCCCGTGCGCCACACTGGCTGGCAGCACAGGAGATCCTGACTCAGCTTAGCGAACAGACCGGGCAGCCGCTGGAAAACAGCCAGCAGGTTACCGAGTTTATGCAGCAGCTGCTGGAGCGTGAGCGTGAAACCACGGTCGAGCGCGATGAGGTGGCGGCGCGTAAGCGTGAAGCGGAGCAGCAGATTGAGCGCTTAAGCCAGCCCGGCGGTTCTGAAGATCCGCGGCTGAATGCGCTGGCCGAGCGTTTCGGCGGCGTGCTGCTGTCAGAGATCTATGACGACGTCACCCTGGAAGATGCGCCTTACTTCTCGGCGCTGTATGGTCCGTCGCGTCATGCCATCGTGGTGCCTGACCTCTCGCTGGTACGCGAGCAGCTGGATGGTCTGGAAGAGTGCCCGGAAGATCTCTACCTGATCGAAGGGGATCCGCAATCTTTTGACGACAGCGTTTTCAGCACCGAAGAGCTGGAAAAAGCCGTAGTGGTCAAGGTGGCAGAGCGCCAGTGGCGTTACTCCCGCTTCCCTAAAGTGCCGCTGTTCGGTCGCGCCGCACGAGAGAAGCAGCTGGAGCTGCTGCATGCTGAACGCGAGCAACTGGCAGAGACCTACGCCACGCTCTCTTTTGACGTGCAGAAAACCCAGCGTTTGCATCAATCCTTTAGCCGCTTTATCGGCAGTCACCTGGCGGTGGCTTTTGAAGAGGATCCTGAAGCGCAAATCCGTCAGCTTAATGCGCGCCGTAGTGAAATCGAACGCGCCCTCAATGCGCACGAAAGCGAAAATCAGCAGCAGCGTCAGCAGTTTGAGCAGGCAAAAGAGGGCGTTGCACAGCTGAACCGCCTGTTACCGCGTGTAAATCTGCTGCTTGATGAGACGTTGGCGGATCGCTGCGAAGAACTGCGTGAACTGATGAGTGAAGCGCAGGAGGCGGCGCGCTTTGTACAACAGCATGGCAATCATCTGGCTCGTCTTGAGCCGCTGTTGTCGGTGCTGCAGAGCGATCCGCAGCAGCATGAACAGTTAAAAGCAGACTATCAGCAGGCGCAGCAGACGCAGCGTGAAGCGCGCCAGCAGGCGTTTGCTATTACCGAGGTAGTACAGCGTCGCGCCCATTTCGGCTATGCAGACTCTGCCGGTATGCTTACCGGAACCAGCGATCTGAATGAAAAACTGCGTCAGCGTCTGGAGCAGGCGGAAGCGGAACGTGCGCGAGCGCGTGAGCAGCTGCGTGAGCATCAGGCGAAGCTAACGCAGTATTCACAGGTTCTGGCCTCGTTAAAAAGCGCCTGGGATGCCAAGCGCGATATGCTGAAAGAGCTGCAGCAGGAGATGCAGGATATTGGCGTCCAGGCCGATACCAGCGCCGAGGAGCGCGCCAGAATCCGCCGTGATGAGCTGCACAATGCCCTTAGCCATAACCGTTCGCGGCGCAACCAGCTGGAAAAACAGCTAACGTTCTGTGAAGCGGAAATGGACGGCCTGCAGAAAAAACTGCGTCGTCTGGAGCGCGATTACCATATCAGCCGCGAGCAAGTGGTCAGCGCCAAAGCGGGTTGGTGCGCGGTGATGCGCATGGTGAAAGATAACGGCGTTGAGCGACGTCTGCATCGCCGTGAACTGGCCTATCTGGGCGGCGATGAGCTGCGTTCAATGTCGGATAAAGCGCTGGGCGCGCTGCGTCTGGCGGTTGCCGATAATGAACATCTGCGAGACGTGCTGCGTCTTTCTGAAGATCCAAAACGTCCTGAGCGTAAGATTCAGTTCTTTATCGCCGTTTATCAGCATCTGCGCGAGCGTATCCGCCAGGATATTATTCGTACCGACGATCCGGTTGAAGCGATCGAGCAGATGGAAATTGAGCTTAGCCGTCTGACTGAAGAGTTGACCGCGCGTGAACAGATGCTGGCTATCAGTTCGCGTAGCGTGGCCAATATTATTCGCAAGACGATTCAGCGCGAACAGAACCGTATTCGCCAGCTTAACCAGGGCCTGCAAAGCGTGAGCTTTGGTCAGGTGCGTAGCGTGCGCCTGAATGTTAACGTGCGCGAAAGCCATGCGACGCTGCTGGATGTCCTCTCTGAACAGCATGAGCAGCATCAGGATCTGTTTAACAGCAACCGGCTGACCTTCTCCGAGGCGCTGGCCAAACTCTGGCAGCGACTCAATCCACAGATCGATATGGGACAGCGCACGGCGCAAACCATCGGCGAAGAGCTACTGGATTATCGCAACTATCTGGAAATGGAAGTTGAGGTTAACCGTGGTTCAGATGGCTGGCTGCGTGCTGAAAGCGGCGCGCTGTCAACCGGTGAAGCGATCGGTACCGGGATGTCAATTCTGGTTATGGTAGTGCAGAGCTGGGAAGAAGAGGCGCGTCGTCTGCGCGGCAAAGATATCAGCCCGTGTCGCTTGTTGTTCCTTGATGAAGCCGCGCGCCTTGATGCCAAATCGATCGCGACGCTGTTTGAACTTTGCGAACGTCTGGAGATGCAGCTGATTATCGCCGCCCCGGAAAACATCAGCCCGGAAAAAGGTACCACCTATAAACTGGTGCGTAAGGTTTTCAACAATACGGAACATGTGCATGTGGTTGGCCTGAGAGGTTTCTCTGCCGATCCGCTGCCAGGCGCGACGATGTCTCGGACGGAGCAGGACCAGTCGGAGGATGAAAAAACGCAGGTATAAATGTAGTAAAACGGTTGCCTCGCGTTTAATCTAGCCAACGGCATTTGCTCTATGAGACAAATGCCGTTGTTCGTTTATATACTTATTATAATAATTAACAGTCCTGAGGGTGTGTTAACCTCGGACCAAAGCAGGCAGGGGGCAAGGATGTTGCTGGCAAAATATCAAGCACTGAAGAAAACAACGCTGGCTTGGGCAGTTGCAATCAGCCTGGTACAGGTATCAACCGCTGCGGCGGCAATTATTACGGCCGTGCCGGTAGAAAGAGCCGGTGAATCCATGAGCGCGGCGGCAGGACAACAGCAAATGTTGGCCGCATTGCCGCAGGGCGTTAAGCCTTTTTACACCGGCTCGCTGGCATCTCTATATGCTGCCCGCCAGATGCAGCCTGTCTGGCAGGAAAAAGAAGCGGTGCAGCACTTCCAGCAGCAGCTGGCGGAAGTGGCAATTTCCGGGGTTCAGCCGCAGTTTACCCGCTGGGTAGAGCTGTTAACCGATCCTGAAATCACCGGTATGGCGCGCGATATTGTTTTATCGGACGCGATGCTGGGCTACCTGCAATTTGTTGCTAACGTGCCGAAGCAGGGTGAAAGCTGGCTCTATAGCCGCGTGCCTTACAAAATGGCGCTGCCGCCGCTTTCGGTTACCAACCAGTGGCTGGCGGCGGTTGACGCCGGGCAGTTGACTCACTTCGTAAACTCGTTAGTTCCGCAGCATCCTCAATATACCCCAATGCATAACGCGTTGAAGCAGTTACTGGCGGATAACCATCCCTGGCCGCAGCTAAAAGATAAACAGACGCTGCGTCCCGGGCAGATCAGCGATGATGTTCCGGCGTTAAAAGAGATCCTGCAGCGTACCGGCATGCTGGCGGCGCAGCATGACGCGCCAGCGCCGAATGAGGATGCGGAAGCCGCCAATCCCCCACAGAGCGATCGGCTGGCTGTGGTAAGCCCTTCTGCAACACCTGTGGCTGATATGCCAGCGTCCACGCCGGATGCGCCGGGCAGTGTCGCCTCTTCACAACCGGTGGCGACAAACGACAATATTTATGGTCCCACGCTGATTGAGGCGGTAAAGCGTTTTCAGCGTTGGCAGGGCCTGCAAGCAGACGGGGCAATTGGTCCGCGCACGCGCGAATGGCTTAATGTGTCGCCGCAGCTGCGAGCCTCGCTGTTGGCGCTGAACATCCAGCGTTTGCGCCTGCTGCCGGATGATATGCGTAATGGCATCATGGTGAATATCGCCAACTATTCGCTGGTCTATTACGCGGACGGCAATGAAATCCTATCGTCCCGCGTGATTGTAGGGCGCCCCGACCGTAAAACGCCGCTGATGCGCAGCGCGTTAAATAATGTGGTGCTAAATCCGCCGTGGAATGTGCCTACTACGCTGGTACGCCAGGATATTATTCCCAAAGTTAAACGCGATCCCTCTTATCTTTATCAGCATGGCTATACCTTGCTTTCCGGCTGGAGCAATGATGCGGAGGTTATCGATCCCAGCATGATTGACTGGAGTATGGTCTCAGCAGCCACATTCCCCTATCGCATACGTCAGGCACCGGGCGCGCATAATTCGCTGGGACGTTTTAAATTTAATATGCCCAGCTCTGATGCTATCTATTTGCATGACACGCCAAACCATAATCTTTTCCAGAAAGATATTCGCGCGCTGAGTTCTGGCTGCGTGCGGGTAAATAAGGCTTCGGAATTAGCCAGTTTACTGTTGCAGAATGCAGGCTGGGATAAGGCGCGTATATCCAGTAGCTTACAGCAGGGCGATACGCGCTATGTTCCTGTTCGCCATCATGTCCCGGTAAATCTCTTTTATCTCACAGCCTGGGTAGCGGATGACGGAAAGACACAGTTCCGCACAGATATTTACAATTACGATACCCCTGCGCAGTCAGGCACGCGTATTCTGGCGCAGGCGGGCCAACTCCTGCTTTAATTATTGATTCAGTAAACTTTTTCCCGACTGTCGGTTGTTTCTGGCGGTCGGGTTATCGCCTGCAATCTCGTTTATTCTCACATTACTGCCGTTTACTACCTTGACGTCATTCGGAGTGGCGGTTAAGGTGCGGGCTTGTGTACTTTTTGCACGGTTCGCTTTCTTTTCTCAGGTAAACGCAATTTATGGCTAATTTTGATCCACAACGTCGTAAGCTGCTGGTTTTAGGTGGTGCAGCAGCAGGGCTTGCGCTACTTCCAGGCTCAGCTCTTGCCTCTGTTTCGACTTCCCGTCCTCGTATCCTTACGCTGAACAATCTTCATACCGGTGAAACGCTGAAAACCGAGTTTTTTAATGGGCAAAGTTACGATCAGGATGAGCTGGCGCGGTTGAATCACTTTTTCCGCGATTATCGGGCAAACAAAGTTAAAAACATCGATCCCAGGCTGTTTGATCAGCTTTATCGATTACAGACAATGTTGGAAAATCGTAAACCCATTCAGCTTATTTCGGGTTATCGCTCTTTAGCCACCAATAATATGCTGCGCGGCAAAAGCAAGCGCAGTGGGGTAGCAAAACATAGCTATCATACCCTTGGCCAGGCGATGGATTTTCATATTGAAGGGATTTCTCTGAGTAATATACGCAAAGCGGCGCTAAAAATGCGCGCTGGTGGTGTAGGATATTATCCACGTAGTAACTTTGTGCATATTGATACCGGGCCGGTGCGCCACTGGTAATGCAGTGAACCCCGCCAGCTGTGCGGGTCATGGAGCTTTATGGATTATCATATTATTACCGTAACGGCATTTGCGCAGAACTGCTCGTTAATTTGGTGCAGTGAAACGCATGAGGCTGCGCTGGTCGATCCCGGCGGCGATGCGGAAATCATTAAACAACAGGTTGAAGCGAAGAAGGTCACGATAACCACCATATTGCTTACTCATGGTCATCTGGATCATGTAGGGGCTGCCGCTGAGCTGGCCGCTTATTATGGCGTAGAAATTATCGGGCCGCACAAACTCGATGCCTTCTGGCTGGAAGCTCTGCCAACGCAAAGCCAAATGTTTGGTCTTGCGGAATGCGCGCCGCTTACGCCCGATCGCTGGCTGGAAGAAGGGGAGATGGTACAGGTTGGCAATGCGACGCTGGAAGTTTTGCACTGCCCTGGCCATACACCCGGTCATATTGTTTTTTACCACCGTGCCGGGCGGTTATTGATATCCGGCGACGTTATTTTTAACGGCGGCGTAGGTCGTACAGATTTCCCACAGGGGAGCCACCAGGCGCTGATTGATTCCATTAAAAATAAGCTGCTGCCGCTTGGCGATAATATCACCTTCATTCCCGGTCATGGGCCAATATCCACTTTAGGCCGTGAGCGTATCAGTAATCCTTTTTTAATCTGAATAATCAAAATGGGCCCGCAGGCCCATTTTTTACGTCATCGTTTTATAAAACCGCAACGATTGCTTCGCACAGGGCGGCCATATTATCTGGCGTCATGCCAGCTACGTTAACACGTCCTGAATTCACTGCATAAACGCCAAACTCTTCACGCAGGCGAATCACCTGATCTTTACTCAGCCCGCTAAAAGAGAACATCCCGTTCTGATGAGTAATAAAGCTGAAATCGCGGTTAGCGCCTTTTTCCTGGAGCGTATTCACAAACAGTTGACGCATGCGGTGAATGCGCTGGCGCATATCCGTTAATTCCTGCTCCCAAATCGCACGCAGCGCATCATTACCAAGAATGGTGGCAACAACGGCGGCACCATGCGCCGGAGGATTAGAATAGTTTGCGCGGATAGTATATTTAACCTGGCTGAAAGCGGTATCGGCTACGCTGGCATCTGCTGCGACCAGCGTAAAGGCACCCACGCGCTCATTATAAAGACCAAAGTTTTTGGAATATGAACTGGCGACGATGAGTTCTTCATGACAGGCAGCAAAAATTCGCAGGCCTTCTGCATCTTCTTCCAGACCACGCGCAAAGCCCTGATAGGCAAAATCAAACAGCGGCAGCCAGCCGCTTGCCTTTGACAGCTGCGCCAGCTGGGCCCACTGTTCTGCGGTAGGATCAATACCCGTTGGGTTGTGGCAGCAGCCGTGAAACAGCACTACATCTCCTGCTTTAGCACCACGCAGGCTTGCCAGCATCGCGTCAAAATCGAGCTGATGGCTCTCTGCATCATAATAATCATATTCGCATACTTCGAGACCGGCAGCACTGAAGACGTTTTTATGGTTTGGCCAGCTGGGATTGCTGATCCAGACGCGTTTTGCGCTGGTTTGCGTCGCTAAAAAATCGGCGGCTACGCGCAGGGCACCGGTTCCGCCTGGCGTCTGGGCGGTGCGGGCGCGTTTTGCGCTAACAATGGTGCTCTCCTGTCCAAACAGCAGTGTCTGGGTGCAGCGGGCAAAGTCAGCCAGCCCATCAATGCTGAGATAGTTTTTCGTGGTTTCGTTTTCCAGCAGGTACTGCTCGGCTTTTTTAACGCTGGTTAATACCGGCGTTTGCCCGGTTTCATCTTTATAGACACCGATGCCAAGGTTGATTTTATTCGGGCGGTCATCGTTGCGGAAAAGATCGGCTAAACCAAGAATAGGATCGGCGGGTGCAGCAGTGATATTTTCAAACATGTGAGAGGTCCGTAAGCTTCAAGAAAAGCGAAATGAGACCTCAGGTTAACGCCAGAAAGTTGAAAAGCCAACCGTTTGCGAGAAAAAGAATAGTGAATAAGATGGCTGAAAAAAGGGCAAATAAAAACGGGGCCTTTGGCCCCGTTTTTTAACCTTAGCAGCGCAATATGCTCTGCGGCAGGCTGACTTAGAACTGGTAAACCAGGCCCAGTGCTACGATATCATCTGAATTCACACCCAGTGCGTTGTTGTCATCAATCTGGTTGATACGGTAGTCAACGTAGGTAGACATGTTTTTGTTGAAGTAGTAGGTTGCGCCCACATCAATATATTTAATCAGGTCAACGTCACCAACGCCTTCAATGTCTTTGCCTTTAGTCTGCACATAAGCCAGTGAGGGACGCAGGCCGAAATCAAACTGATACTGTGCAACCAGCTCGATATCCTGAGTTTTATTCGCGAAGCCAGATACGGCGCCGACGCCAGCAATGTTACCTGAAGAGATACGAGTAGCGTTACGGCCTTCACCGTAGCTTGCTGCCAGGTAAATATTATTCGCGTCATATTTCAGTGCGGTGCCCCAGAACTCTGCGCGGTCGCCGCTACCCAGCAGTCCAGCAGTATTCTGCGCATTGGTACGATCCTGAGAGCTGTAAGCACCTACAATGCCAACACCGATCGGAGAAACATAAGAGGTTGAGAAGCCGTAGCCGTCGCCGTTAGAGCGCAGCACGTTGTTTTCACGCTCGTTTTTACCCTGATACTGAACCGCGAAATTCCAGCCATCAACCAGACCAAAGAAGTTGCTGTTACGGTAAGTTGCTACACCGCCAGTACGGCCGGTCATGGTATCGGACTGGGCAAAGTCACCACCGAACTCAGGCAGGATATCAGTCCATGCCATCGCGTCGTAAGCAACGCCGTAGTTACGGCCGTAATCGAAAGAACCGTAGTTACCGAATTTCAGACCGGCAAAGCCCAGACGGGTTTTATTACCTACCTGTGCGTCAGAAGAGCCTTCAGAATTATCGGCACGGAACTCATATTCCCACTGACCGAAACCGGTCATCAGGTCATTAATCTGGGTCTCACCCTTAAAGCCCATACGAACGTAAGTATCATCGCCATCATTATCTGCATCGTCAGAGAATTTATGCAGACCTACTGCTTTACCGTACAGATCCAGCTTGTTACCGTCTTTATTATAAATTTCCGCTGCGTTGGCTGCACCGGCAGCTAACAGAGCAGGGATAACTACTGCCAGAATGTTGCGCTTCATCATTTTTTATTACCCTCATTGGAGTTATTTGGACACCTGCCACTGCCGTCAAGAATTATTTACAAAGGCTTGATCAGAGTTTGGTGTCTTCCTGTGTCTGCAGGCATCTTTCCATTCGCCGCCAGGTAATTCTACCTCGAAAATGCTACTAAACCCTAATAGTGGTTTCAGAAAGAAAATATGTATTTCAAAATGTAAAATCAATGGAACTTTGTGAGATACCTCAAAATTTACAAAAATAAAAAAAGGCTGACAAAGTCAGCCTTTATATATATATGAATTTCTTATGTTTAATGACAGTTTTTAGAAGCTGGCATTACGCGGTGTGCGTGGGAAAGGAATAACATCCCTTACATTTTGTACGCCGGTGACATAAGCGATCAAACGTTCAAAGCCTAAGCCAAAACCAGAGTGGGGCACGGTGCCATAACGACGCAGGTCGCGATACCACCAATAATCTTCTTTATTCAGGCCCATTTCACTGAGACGCTGGTCCAGCACATCCAGACGCTCTTCACGCTGTGAACCACCGATAATTTCACCAATGCCTGGCGCCAGCACATCCATCGCCGCCACGGTTTTACCATCTTCATTAAGGCGCATATAAAAAGCCTTAATGTCTTTAGGATAGTTTTTCACCACAACCGGCGCCTGGAAGTGTTTTTCCGCCAGATAGCGTTCATGTTCGGAAGAGAGGTCGATACCCCACTCAACCGGGTTTTCAAACGTCTGACCGCTGGCCAGCAGAATATCGATAGCATCGGTGTAATCGACGCGGGCGAAATCTGCCGTGACGAATTTCTCCAGGCGGCTAACGGCTTCCTTATCAACGCGCTCGGCAAAGAACGCCATATCGTCCGCTCGCTCGCTTAACACCGCTTTAAAGACATACTTCAGCATCGCTTCTGCCAGATCCGCTGCATCGTCGAGCGAAGCAAACGCAATTTCCGGCTCCAGCATCCAGAATTCCGCCAGGTGGCGACTGGTATTGGAGTTTTCGGCACGGAAGGTTGGGCCAAAGGTGTAGATTTTTGATAAGGCGCAGGCGTAGGTTTCGCCATTCAGCTGCCCGGAAACCGTCAGGAACGCTTCCTTACCGAAGAAATCTTCACTGAAATCAACTTTGCCCTGCGCATCACGCGGCAGGTTCTCTAAATCCAGCGTAGAGACACGGAACATTTCACCGGCACCTTCGGTATCGGATGCGGTGATCAGCGGCGTGGAAACCCAGAAGTAACCATTTTCATGGAAAAAGCGGTGCAGCGCCTGAGCCAGCGTATGGCGCACACGCGCAACGGCGCCAATGAGATTGGTACGCGGACGCAGGTGAGCAACTTCGCGCAGATACTCAATACTGTGACGTTTTGCCGCCATCGGATAG
Source organism: Pantoea sp. FN0302 (assembly GCF_050113775.1). Taxonomy (NCBI): domain Bacteria; kingdom Pseudomonadati; phylum Pseudomonadota; class Gammaproteobacteria; order Enterobacterales; family Erwiniaceae; genus Pantoea; species Pantoea sp. FN0302. The sequence continues at coordinate 1,704,674 of NZ_JBNJSM010000001.1, read as the reverse complement.
GTATCGGGATCTTCTACCCAGCCAACCACCTCAATAGCCGTCGCCTGAATCTCAAAACTCTGTCCCTGGCCCGGAGATTCAACTACGTTGCCCGTGACGATAACGGAACAACCGGTTGTTAAACGCAGCACTTCGCTCTGGTAATTAGGCAGAGAATTATTGACGACAGCCTGAACGGGATTAAAGCAGGAGCCGTCATACACGGCGACAAAGGAAATACCGGCTTTTGAATCTCTTCGGGTACGTACCCAACCGCGCACGGTGACTTCTTCGCCAACCGCAACCTGGCCGAGCAGTACGTCCGCTACAGGCACAACGCTCATAAAGTTCTCTCTTTATTAGTTCGAAAATAAACAGGTTAACCCCGAATTTAGGGTTAATCTATGTTACTTGCCGTCCGGCAGGACACAAGCAGAATTCACCGTCAGGCAACAGTTTTCTTTTTATTTCACGAATTAATGAATATTAGAGAAGAAAATAATCGCCAGCGCGCTGAAAAATCGCGCTGGCCATAAGCGTTAGCTGGCTTTTTTCACCAGGGGAAGATCGAAGGCTTTACGCAATGCGCGCACAAAGGCTTTATCCTGGCAGATAGTTTTGCCCGGGCTGTCGGAAAGTTTAGCCACCGGTTTGCCATTGCATTCCACCAGCTTGATCACAATATTAAGCGGCTTAACGCCGGGAATATCGCAGGTGAGGCGGGTGCCAATACCGAAAACAACATTGGTGCGCTGACCAAAGTGGCGATAGAGATCCACCGCTTTGGTGAAGTCGAGGTTATCGGAAAACACCAGCGTTTTGGTTTGCGGATCGATATTCAGCTTTTGATAATGCGCCAGCGCCTTTTCACCCCATTCCACCGGATCGCCTGAGTCATGACGCAGACCCTGATAGCGATGGGCAAAGCCGGGTCCAAAATCACGCAGAAAAGCATCCATGGTGATGCAATCGGTCAGGGCAATGCCGAGCCTGTCGTCATACTCATCCAGCCAGGCCTGTAACGCCGCGCGTTGACTGTTAGCTAATACCGGACTGATTTGCTGATGCGCCTGGAACCACTCGTGCGCCTGGGTACCTACCGGCGTAATCGCCAGCTGACGAGCAATATCATAATTGCTGGAGCCGATAAGCCACGGGAAATCGCGCTGCAGCGTACTGACAATAGCCAACTGCACATCGCGCGAGAAACGACGTCGGGTGCCGAAATCCATCAGGCGGAAGCGCGACATATCGATATTCTGCGTGAGCTGCTTAAAGCTGCTGATTTTTTCCAGCAGGCGATCCACGGCCATTTCCGGCGTCGCCTGCGGCGAACGATGACGATGAACCACTTCGCTAATCAGCGCCAGCAGCGGAACTTCCCACATAATCACTTCGCGCCACGGGCCGCTGATACGAATATCCAGCTTGCCCGCATGATTACGTACTTTTACCTGTTCCGGGTTATAGCGAAAGGTTTTCAACCAGTCCAGGTAATCCGTTTTAAAAAAGGGCAGGCCAGCAAGCCAGACGTATTCATCATCAGAAAGCGCCAACTGGCTCATCAACGCGATCTGAGCGCTAATTTCATCGGCATAGATACCTAACAGATCGTCGCCCCGGCAACGGAATTCTGCGGTAACGGTCACGTCGTGATAACGATGAAACACAGCCTGTTGCATATGAAGCTTGTAGGCATCGGTATCAAGCAGCGTGGTTAAAATCGGGGAAGCGTATCGTGTCATGGTGCGTTTCAGCATCCTCTCGCGCGGGGCGTTTCCGTAGGTGTATACAGGTCGCAAAGATAAAAAGTATAACCTGCCAGCAGATTAATAGAAGCCGATCACAGCATAAAACCCGGTGGGAGGTCGAGAGGAAACGTGCCATTGTAAACAGGATGTAGCATTAACTGCGAAAAGCTGGGTTTCAACATGGCAAGCCAGGCGCAACCGGAATAGACTTAGCGGGTTAAACCATTGTTGATACGAGAAGAGTTTATGACGCAAAAGCCGCAAGTAAAGTACCGCCATGACTACCGGGCTCCAGATTACACCATCACAGATATTGACCTGACCTTTAATCTGGACGCCAGCGTGACCCGTGTCACCGCTGTCAGCAGGGTTAAACGCCTTGGCGCGAATCAGGCCGAGCTGCGTCTGGACGGTGGCGAGTTAACGCTGGTCTCGCTGAGGGTTGATGATCAGCCGTGGGAGGCTTACCGCCTGGAAGAGGGCGCGTTGGTGCTCACTGGCCTGCCGGATAATTTCACGCTGCACATCGTCAACGATATTCACCCGGATAAAAACAGCGCGCTGGAGGGATTGTATCAATCCGGCGAGGCGCTTTGTACGCAGTGCGAGGCGGAAGGTTTCCGTCATATTACCTGGTATCTGGATCGTCCCGATGTGCTGGCGCGTTTCACCACGACGCTGATTGCCGATCGGGCGCGTTATCCGTTCCTGCTGTCAAACGGCAACCGCGTTGATGCCGGACAGATGGATGATGGACGCCACTGGATTAAGTGGCAGGATCCTTTCCCTAAACCCTGTTATCTGTTTGCGCTGGTTGCCGGCGATTTCGACGTGCTGCGCGATAGCTTTACTACCCGCTCTGGCCGCGATGTCGCACTGGAGATCTACGTGGATCGCGGTAACCTCGACCGTGCAGACTGGGCGATGACCTCGCTGAAAAACAGCATGAAATGGGACGAAGAGCGCTTTGGCCTGGAGTATGACCTTGACGTCTTTATGATCGTCGCGGTGGATTTCTTTAATATGGGCGCAATGGAGAATAAAGGTCTGAATATCTTTAACTCCAAATATGTGCTGGCAAAAGCGGAAACCGCAACCGACAAAGATTACCTTGGCATTGAAGCGGTGATCGGCCACGAATATTTCCATAACTGGACCGGTAACCGCGTCACCTGCCGTGACTGGTTCCAGCTCAGCCTGAAAGAGGGGTTGACGGTATTCCGTGACCAGGAGTTCAGCTCCGATCTCGGCTCGCGTGCGGTTAACCGCATTGATAACGTGCGCATTATGCGTGGCGCGCAGTTTGCTGAGGACGCCAGTCCGATGGCGCATCCGATTCGTCCCGAGCGGGTTATTGAAATGAACAATTTCTATACGCTTACGGTGTATGAAAAGGGTTCGGAAGTGATCCGCATGCTGCATACGCTGCTGGGCGAAGAGAATTTCCAGAAAGGGATGCAGCTCTATTTTGAGCGCCACGACGGCAGCGCTGCCACCTGTGACGACTTTGTACAGGCGATGGAGGATGCTTCCCACATCGATCTGACGCAGTTCCGCCGCTGGTACAGCCAGTCCGGTACGCCGGTGCTGAGCGTGCGTGACGACTATAATCCGGAGCTGGAGCAATATACGCTGCACGTTACGCAAACGACGCCGCCAACAGCCGATCAGCAAGAGAAGCTGCCGCTGCATATTCCGCTCGATATTGAGCTGTATGATGATCGGGGCGAGCCGATTCCGCTTCAGCACAACGGTGAGCCCGTTCATCATGTTCTGAACGTGACGGAAGAGTTCCAGACCTTTATTTTCGATAAGGTCTGGCACCAGCCGGTGCCTTCGCTGCTGCGTGAGTTCTCCGCGCCGGTTAAGCTGGATTACAACTGGAGCGATGCTCAGTTAACCTTTCTGATGCGCCATGCGCGTAACGATTTTTCGCGCTGGGACGCCGCGCAAAGCCTGCTGGCGACCTATATCAAGCTCAACGTGGCGCGTTTCCAGCAAGGGCAGGCGTTATCATTGCCGCTGCACGTGGCTGATGCTTTCCGCGCGGTGCTGCTGGATGAACATAGCGATCCGGCGCTGATGGCGTTGATCCTCACCTTACCGAGCGAAAATGAAATTGCTGCCCTGTTCGATACTATCGATCCGGAAGCTAACGCTGCGGTGCGGGATGCGCTGATGCGTACGCTGGCCGTTGAACTGGCTGATGAGTGGCTGGCTGTCTATAACGCGTATCAAACGCCGGAGTATCGTGTCGAACATGCGGATATTGGCAAACGTGCGCTGAAAAATGTCTGCCTGAGCTATCTGGCGCTGGGCGACGCGACACTGGCAAACCGTCTGGTCCAGGCGCAGTATCAGCAGGCTAATAATATGACCGATGCGCTGGCGGCGCTTTCAGCGGCGGTTATGGCGCAGCTTGACTGTCGTAATGAGATGCTGAGCGCATGGGATGAGCGCTGGCATAAGGATGGCCTGGTAATGGATAAGTGGTTTACGCTGCAGGCCACCAGTCCGTCGCTGGATGTGCTGACGCGCGTGCGTGCGTTGCTGAATCATCGCTCCTTCAGCATGGGCAATCCAAACCGCGTGCGTTCTCTGATTGGCGCTTTCGCCTCGGCTAACCCGGCGGCTTTCCATGCCAGGGACGGAAGCGGCTATCGCTTCCTGGTAGAGATGCTGACCGATCTCAATAGTCGTAACCCTCAGGTGGCGGCGCGAATGATTGAGCCGCTGATTCGTCTGAAACGTTACGATGACGATCGTCAGCGTATGATGCGCGAAGCGCTGGAGCAACTGCGCGATCTGGACAATCTCTCTGGCGATCTCTATGAGAAAATCAGTAAGGCGTTAAGCGCTTAATCACCTTAAAGGGCGACGAACTCAGCGTGAGTTGAGCACTGGCAGAGCATAAAGATGTACAAAGCGCGGTTTAAGGCATCCTTACAAAAACGTTCCGCTGCCGGTCGCCCGGCACTTGAGTCAGGAAAACTTTTCAGGGCAGCCATAGCTGCCCTTTTTAATGCCTGCCGTCACCGTTGATGAGTTACCAGCAGAACGGTGAAGCTCTGCTGACATCAGAGTTTTCAGTCAGCGCCTGCAATGTATAGCCACTCCTTATAATCATTAGTTATCGATTAAAAAGTATTGAGAACGAATAGTTGCATCCTGACAGCGCGTGCGGCGGCTTTTAAATGATTTATCCGGCAATAAAAAGCTGTTTTTGCGCTAAGGCAGAACAGCGAGGGGAAAAGGCGTGCTAAAGGAGCGCTGGTTTAACAATTCTGGCTTTTTATGGTGGTTATACCGGATAATACCGCCCCGTTTGCCACCGGGAATTCAGGAGAGTCCATGTTTTACCCCCTCGCACGTAAAGCTTTGTTCCGTCTCGACGCTGAGCACGCCCATGAACTGACGCTACAGCAGCTACGCCGCATCGGCGGTACGCCGCTGGAAGGGCTGATTCGCCAGCGCTTGCCTGCACGTCCCGTTAAATGTATGGGGCTGACTTTCAAAAATGCGCTTGGCCTGGCAGCCGGGCTGGATAAAAACGGCGAGTGTATTAATGCGTTCGGCGCGATGGGCTTCGGTTTTGTTGAGGTGGGAACGGTCACGCCTCGTCCGCAGCCGGGTAACGACAAGCCGCGTCTGTTCCGCCTGATTGAAGCGGAAGGGATTATTAACCGCATGGGATTTAATAATCTGGGCGTGGATCAGCTGGTTGAAAACGTTAAGCGCGCCAACTTTAATGGCATAGTGGGCATTAATATCGGCAAAAATAAAGATACACCGGTAGAGCAGGGCAAAGATGATTATTTGGCCTGTATGGAAAAAGTCTACCCTCACGCCGGTTATATTGCCGTTAATATCTCCTCGCCGAATACGCCGGGTTTAAGAACCCTGCAATATGGTGAGGCGCTGGACGACTTACTGATGGCAATAAAATCACAGCAGAAGATTCTGGAAAAGCGCCATCTGAAATATGTGCCGGTTGCGGTAAAAATTGCGCCCGATCTTTCGGAAGAGGAATTGGTGCAGATTGCCGATAGCCTGGTTCGTCATCAAATTGACGGCGTCATCGCCACAAATACCACGCTGGATCGTTCGCTGGTGAATGGATTGAAATATAGCGAAGAGGCGGGTGGTCTTAGTGGGCGTCCGGTGCAGCAGCGTAGCACCGAAGTGATTCGCCGTCTGGCGCAGGAGCTGCAGGACAAATTGCCGATTATTGGCGTAGGCGGTATCGACTCACTGATGGCAGCGCGTGAAAAAATAGCTGCCGGCGCAACGCTGGTACAAATTTATTCCGGCTTTATTTATAAAGGCCCGGATTTGGTAAAAGAGATTGTGACTCATCTCTGACCTTTTTTGAAGAATCTGGCCGGGGGCTTTTAATCTGTTCCCGGCTGGTTTATATTTTGTCTATTCCTTGTTCGTTTCAGGAAATATTATTCGCGGCAGGTTAATTCTTTTTTATGTTTTGAGCGCTGTCAGTTCAATTGATATCGCGCAATAAAGTAGCCTGTTTTTGCAACCCTCAACTGTAGTAAGGCAAACCATGAAGATAAAACCTGACGACAAATGGCGTTGGTTTTTCGATGCAGAGCAGGATCGTATGATGCTCGACCTGGCGGATGGTATGCTGTTTCGCTCCCGTTTTTCCCGCAAAATGTTGACGCCGGATGCCTTTAGCGAGGCGGTTTTTAATGTTGACGATGCGGCGCAGTTATTATCCTGGCAGGAGATCTGCCGCGAAACTTCGCTCAGCGAAGAGCAGTGTGATGAGCTGCTGCTGAATGCATTGGTCGCCTGGCGCTTTATGAAACCGCTGATGCCGAAAAGCTGGCATTTTCGCGTTTGCCAGCGTCAAACCTGGCAGCCCGGCGTTAGCGACCTGGTAACGGTCACGCTGGAGGAGAACGGCGAAGAGGCGAGGATGTTAGTTATCGAGGCGGGAGAGAACGCCGCGCTTTGCGTGCTGGCTCAGCCCGAACTGCAGATCGCGGGTAAAACCATGGTGCTGGGCGATGCGATTAAAATTATGCATGACCGCCTGCAACCGTGGCAGGCGGAACAGGCGCAGCGTTACGCATGGGCCGGCTAACTGACCCGGTGCCTTAAGCCAGCTCGATATCGCCGTCCGGAATACAGCTGCAGCTTAAAACGGTGCCGTCGTTACGCACCGCATCCTGCTTTAACGCTTTCACTTTGCCAGAAATCAGCTGCATTTTACAACTGCCGCACAGACCGGCGCGACAGGAGTAGGGAATGCGGTGACCCTGCATTTCCAGCTGTTCCAGTAGCAGCTGCTGATTGTTTCCGCTAAACCGGTTGCCGCGATAGTTAATGGTGACCTGTTGCTCCGCTTCCTGTTTTATCGCCAGCGTTTCCACAACCCGACCTGCGCCATAGCGGCGCGCCGGCTGCGTTGCGATCGTTTCCAGCGTATCGCCGACGCGTATTACGCCGCTATTGCAGGCCAGCAAATTCAGGCCAAAGTCGACATCGCCGCTGCCATCCTGTGCGCTGCGGAAGGCTTGCAGCGTTTTAAGCGGTTCGCCGTCAGGATGTTTTAGCCCGCGTTCAGGGCTGATGGTGGTAAAGATACAGCGGCTACAGGGCTTGACGACCTCAAATTCCACTTCGCCGATACGTAAGCGCTGCCAGCTATCCTCTTCCCAGGCGCGCGCGCCGGTAACCACCAGATTCGGGCGAAACTGCTCCAGCCGAACGCTGGCCGGGCAACGCTGCTGCAGATCGTAGAGCGAGGCCTCGTTCATCAGCAAGAAAGGATAACCGTCGGCAAAGCCCAGCGGCACCTGTGGCTGACGCTTAACCCGACGCGTCATTTCCGGACCGGTCCAGCGCAGTTGTACCGGGATGGGGAAAAAACCGCTCAGCCACGCATTGATCGGCTGCGGGGCGATACGGGCGGTAAAATGATTGCCCCAGACTTCGGTTTCAGCCTCCTGCGGCTGGAAGTCGGCAAAGCGCAGGGCGGCGCTGCTGTTATCGGGCGCCTGAAGCCACAGCCCGTCAGCAATGAGCGCCGGAGTAAACTGCACCAGCTGAGGATACTGGCGGGCAGTGATAAAAGTGCCATCCTGCGTCGTCAACATAAACAGGCGATCAAAAGCCAGCCCGCTCTCCTGAACCAGTGCATGCGAAAGCTGTAGCCCCCGCATCGATTTAACCGGATGAATAAACAGGCGTGACAGGACGATCATAAGGCTCTCCATGCTGTGCTGTTGCGGCGCCCGGCCACGACAACAGGAATCTGCGGCTAAAGGAAGCTAACTTTATGACATGCGGCGGTGATTAGCTATAATGCGCAGCAATTTTCCCAATACTGTAAGTGACGATATGAATTCTCTGTTTGCCAGTACGGCGCGTGGGCTCGAAGAGCTATTAAAGAGTGAACTGGAAACGCTGGGGGCGCAGAACCTGCAGGTTGTCCAGGGCGGCGTACATTTTCAGGGAGACGATCGTTTGATGTACCGCAGTCTGCTGTGGAGCCGGCTGGCATCGCGTATTCTGCTGCCGCTGAGCGAATGCGCGGTATACAGCGATCTCGATCTCTACCTCGGCGCGCAGGCGATTGACTGGACTAACCTGATTGACGGAACTTTTGCCGTGCATTTCAGCGGCACCAACGAAGCGATTCGTAACAGCCAGTTTGGCGCATTGAAAGTAAAGGATGCGATTGTCGATAGCTTCACCCGTAAAAATCTTCCGCGCCCGGATGTCGATCGCGAGCAGCCGGATGTGCGGATTAATGTCTGGCTGAATAAAGATACCGCCAGCATCGCGCTCGATCTCAGCGGCGAAGGCATGCATCAGCGCGGCTACCGCCAGCAAACCGGCCTCGCGCCGATGAAAGAAAACCTGGCGGCGGCCACGGTGCTGCGTTCCGGCTGGCAGCCAGGCGCGCCGCTGCTCGATCCAATGTGCGGCTCCGGCACGCTGCTGATCGAGGCGGCGCTGATCGCCAGCGATCGCGCGCCGGGCCTGAATCGCCGCCACTGGGGTTTTCACGGCTGGAAAGCGCATCAGCCTGAGCTGTGGCGCGAGCTGATTGACGAAGCGCAAACCCGCGCCCGCCAGGGAGTTGCGCAAACTACGTCACGCTTCTTTGGTTACGATAACGATGAGCGTGTGCTGGAGCGCGCGCGCGGCAACGCCCGTCGTGCTGGCGTGGCCGATCTGTTCACTTTTGCCGTACAGGATGTTGCGCAGCTCAGCAATCCGCTGCCGCAGGGGCCAGCCGGTACCGTTATCAGCAACCCGCCGTATGGTGAACGTCTGGAAAGCGAGCCGGCGCTGATCGCTCTGCACAGCCTACTGGGACGCGTAATGAAAAGCCAGTTTGGCGGCTGGAATCTCTCGCTGTTTAGCGCCTCGCCCGACCTGCTGAGCTGTTTACAGCTACGCGCCGATCGCCAGTTCAAAGCGAAAAACGGTCCGCTGGACTGCGTACAGAAAAATTATCAGCTGGCGGTCATCAGCGGTGATGGCGTTCCGGCTCAGATGGCGGAAGATTACGCCAACCGCCTGCGCAAAAACATGAAGAAACTGGATAAATGGGCGCGTCAGGAGGGCATTGAGTGCTATCGCCTGTATGACGCCGATTTGCCGGAATATAACGTGGCCGTGGATCGCTATGCTGACTGGGTGGTGATCCAGGAGTATGCGCCGCCGAAAACCATTGATGCCATGAAGGCGCGCCAGCGTCTGTTTGATGTGATTAGCGCCACGCTGACGGTGCTGGAGCTGCCGGCGAACCGTTTGGTGCTGAAAACCCGTGAAAAGCAGAAAGGCAAAAGCCAGTATCAGAAGCTGGGTGAAAAAGGCGAATATTTTGAAGTGCGCGAGTTTAACGCCCGCTTCCTGGTGAACCTCACCGACTATCTTGATACCGGCCTGTTTATCGATCACCGTCTTGCCCGTCGTATGCTGGGGCAAATGAGCAAAGGCAAAGATTTCCTCAACCTGTTTGCCTATACCGGCAGCGCCAGCGTCCATGCCGGACTTGGCGGCGCACGTTCCACCACGACCGTGGATATGTCCCGTACCTATCTGGAGTGGGCGGAACGTAATATGCGTCTGAATGGTCTGAGCGGCCGTCAGCACCGGCTGATGCAGGCGGATTGCCTGAGCTGGCTGCGTGAGAGCAACGAACAGTTTGATCTGATCTTTATCGATCCGCCGACCTTCTCCAACTCCAAACGCATGGAAGAGAGTTTTGACGTTCAGCGCGATCATTTGCAGCTGATGCGCGATCTCAAACGCCTGCTGCGCGCGGGCGGCACCATAATGTTCTCGAACAACAAACGCGGTTTTAAAATGGATCATCCGGGGCTGGCCACGCTCGGCCTGCATGCACAGGAGATCACCGCGAAAACACAGTCGCAGGATTTTGCCCGCAACCGTCATATTCACAACTGCTGGCTGATTACGCACGCCGGTAAGGAATAAGCTGTATGTCACTGATTAGTATTCACAATGCCTACCTTTCGTTCAGCGATGCGCCGTTGCTGAATTATGCCGAGCTGCATATCGAAGAGAACGAACGCGTCTGTCTGGTCGGGCGCAACGGCGCCGGTAAATCCACGCTGATGAAAATCATTAACGGCGAGCAACCGCTGGATGATGGTCGGATTATTTACGAGCAGGATCTGGTGGTGGCGCGTCTGCAACAGGATCCGCCGCGCAATATCGCCGGCACGGTATATGATTTTGTGGCTGAAGGCGTGGCCGAGCAGGCTGAGCATCTGAAAGCCTATCACGCGATTTCGCATGTGGTGATGGAAGATCCGAGCGAGAAAAACCTAAATGAGATGGCACGCCTGCAGTCGCTGCTGGATCACCATAATCTGTGGCAGCTGGAATCGCGCATTAACGATGTGCTGCAACAGATTGGCCTGGAGCCGGAGGTTGAGCTGTCGTCGCTTTCCGGCGGCTGGCTGCGTAAAGCTGCGCTGGGACGTGCGCTGGTGAGTAATCCGCGCGTGTTGATGCTGGATGAGCCAACCAACCACCTGGATATTGAAACCATTGACTGGCTGGAAAATTTCCTGAAAACCTTCCAGGGCAGCATCGTCTTTATTTCGCATGACCGTTCTTTTATCCGCAATATGGCAACGCGTATTGTCGATCTCGATCGCGGCAAACTGGTCTCCTGGCCAGGCGACTATGACAAATATCTGGAAGGGAAAGAGGAAGCGCTGCGCGTTGAAGAGATGCAAAACGCTGAATTTGACCGCAAGCTGGCACAGGAAGAAGTCTGGATCCGCCAGGGTATCAAAGCGCGTCGTACCCGTAACGAAGGTCGCGTTCGCGCTCTGAAAGCGCTGCGTCGCGAGCGTTCAGAACGTCGTGAGGTGATGGGCAAAGCGCAGATGCAGGTTGAAGAAGCGTCGCGCTCCGGCAAAATCGTCTTTGAACTGGAAAACGTCAATTACAGCATTGGCGACCGCACGCTGGTCAGAGACTTTAGCGCGCAGGTGCAGCGTGGCGATAAGATTGCGCTGATTGGTCCTAACGGCTGCGGTAAAACCACGTTACTGAAGCTGATGCTGGGACAGCTCAAGGCGGACAGCGGTCGCGTGCACGGCGGCAGCAAACTGGAAGTGGCCTATTTCGATCAGCACCGTGCCATCCTGGATCCGGATCGCACCGTGATGGATAACCTTGCGGAAGGCAAGCAGGAAGTGATGGTAAACGGTAAGCCGCGTCATGTTCTGGGCTACCTGCAGGAGTTCCTGTTCCATCCGAAGCGGGCGATGACGCCGGTCAGGGCGCTTTCCGGCGGAGAGCGTAACCGCCTGCTGCTGGCGCGTCTGTTCCTGAAGCCCAGCAACCTGTTGATTCTCGATGAGCCAACTAACGACCTGGATGTTGAAACGCTGGAGCTGCTGGAGGAGCTGATTGATGGCTATCAGGGCACCGTGCTGCTGGTCAGCCACGATCGTCAGTTTGTAGATAATACCGTTACCGAATGCTGGATCTTTGAAGGCAATGGCGATATCGGCACCTTTGTCGGCGGCTATCATGATGCGCAACAGCAGCGCGCCGCTTCACGTCAGAGTCGCGCTGCGCCGGTGAAAACCGTGGCGGCAGCAGAGAAGCCAGTAAAAAACCAGACGGTTAAAAACGAAGTAAAAGCGTCCGGCACTAAATTAAGCTATAAGCTGCAGCGTGAACTGGATCAGCTGCCGCAACAGCTGGAAGCGCTGGAAAAGCAGATAGAGCAGCTGCAACTGCAGATGGCGGATGCTAACTTTTTCACCCAGCCGCATGAGAAAACGCAGCCGGTGGTGACAGCGCTGGCAGAAGCGGAACAGCAGCTGGAAACCGCGTTTGAACGCTGGGAATATCTTGAATCGCTGAAAAACGGCGGCTGAAACCGGGAGTAGGGTATGTGTTCAGCTGAACACCCGCAACACTGGATGCTTTGTCCACAGTGTGACCTGATGACGCAGTTGCCATCGGTTGCCATTGGTCAGAAAGCCAGCTGTCCACGCTGTCATACTACGCTAACCGCTAACTGGAGCGAGCCGCGCAAGCGGCCCTCCGGCTATGCGCTGGCTGCGCTGTTTATGTTGCTGCTGGCAAACCTGTTTCCTTTCGTCAATATGCACGTGTCGGGCCTGAGCAGTGAAATCACCCTGATGGAAATTCCACAGGTCATGGTCTCAGAGCACTACGCCAGTCTCGCCACGCTGTTTATGCTGTTTGTTCAGGCGGTGCCGGCCTTTTGCATGGTTGCGATCCTGCTGCTGGTGAATCGGCTACCGTTGCCGCAGCGTCTGCAAATTGCTACCGCCCGCATTCTGTTTCAGCTCAGAAGCTGGGGGATGGCGGAAATCTTCCTCGCAGGCGTGCTGGTTAGCTTTGTGAAGCTGATGGCTTACGGCGATATTGGTATCGGCAGCAGCTTTTTACCCTGGTGTTTATTCTGTCTGCTGCAGCTGCGTGCCTTTCAGTGTGTCGATCGGCGCTGGCTGTGGCGTCAGATAGCGCCTGAACCGCCGCTGCCAGCTGCGCCGCAGGCGGGCATCAGCGGTCTGAAACAGGGGCTGCGATCCTGTCCGTGCTGTACAGCGGTACTGCCGGTCGATCGTTATCTCTGTCCACGCTGCGGCACAACAGGCCACGCGCGTCGGCGGCACAGTCTGCAATGGACGCTGGCGCTGCTGTTCACCTCTATTATGATCTACATCCCCGCCAATATCCTGCCGATTATGGTCACCGAAGCGCTCGGCGACAGGATGAACTCCAATATTATGGGCGGGGTGATCCTGCTCTGGAGCGATGGCTCTTATCCGGTGGCGCTGGTAATTTTTATCGCCAGTATTATGGTGCCGTCGTTGAAAATGTTGGCGATTGGCTGGCTGTGCTGGGATGCGCGGGGGCATGGCAGGCGAGACAGCGAAAAAATGCACCTGATTTATGAGGTGGTGGAGTTTGTGGGGCGTTGGTCAATGATCGACGTTTTTGTGATTGCGGTACTTTCCGCGCTGGTGCGTATCGGACAGTTAATGAATATCTATCCTGCGCCAGGCGCACTCTTGTTTGCGGCGGTGGTCATTCTGACCATGTTTGCCGCCATGACGTTTGATCCGCGTCTGACGTGGGATCGTGAACCAGAAAATAATCTGAAGGAGCCGAGCCTTGACGGAAAATAATCACGGCGTTGCGAAGGTCGATCAGATCAAGCGCTGGTCACCGGTGTGGATCATTCCTCTTGTTACCGTGCTGATTGGCGCCTGGATCCTGTTTTATCATTTCAGCCATCAGGGACCAGAAGTGACGCTGATTACCACCAATGCCGAAGGCATCGTAGGCGGTAAAACGGCCATTAAAAGCCGCAGCGTTGATGTGGGCGTGGTGGAGAGCGCGGTATTAACTGACGATTTGCATCATGTAGAAATCAAAGCCCGCCTTAACGCGGGAATGGAGAAGCTGCTGCATGGTGACAGCGCCTTCTGGGTAGTGAAGCCGCAGGTAGGACGCGAAGGCATCACCGGGCTGGGCACGTTATTATCTGGCGCTTATATTGAACTGCAGCCCGGCAGCAAAGGTGAAAAGCCAGAACAATATAAACTGCTGGATTCGCCGCCGCTGGCGCCGCCAGATGCGAAAGGTATCCGTATTGTGCTCGACAGCACCAAGGCGGGCCAGCTCACTCCTGGCGATCCGGTCCTGTTCCGCGGCTATCGCGTGGGTTCAGTGGAAACCAGCAGCTTTGATGCGGATAAACGCGCAATGCAGTATCAGCTGTTTGTCGCCGCGCCCTACGATCGCCTGGTTACCTCAAATGTGCGTTTCTGGAAAGACAGCGGCATCGCCGTAGAGATGTCCGCCTCCGGCATGCGTGTGGAGATGGGCTCATTAACCACGCTGTTCAGCGGCGGCGTCAGTTTTGACGTGCCTGACGGCTGGGAGCTGGGTGTACCGGCAGAAAACAAAGCGGAATACCATCTGTATGATGATCAGCGCAGCATCCAGGACTCGCTGTATACCACGCATCTGGATTTCCTGATGTTCTTTAGCGATTCGATTCGTGGGCTGCAGCCAGGTGCGCCGGTAGAGTTCCGCGGCATCCGTCTGGGAACAGTGGCGCAGGTGCCTTATACCGTTCCGGGCTGGAATCAGTCGCTGAATACGGATTACCGTATTCCGGTTCTGGTGCGTATTGAACCCGATCGCTTTGTTAACCGCCTGGGCGGTGACTTTGATATTCGCCAGCATCTGCGCGACGGCAAAAAACGCGGCCTGCGTGCTTCGTTGAAAACCGGCAACCTGCTTTCCGGCTCGTTGTATATCGATCTCGATTTCTATGACAACGCGCCGCAGTATAAAGGCCCGGAAAAAGTTGCCGGACTGGAGATCATTCCTACCGTTAGCGGCGGTCTGAGTCAGATTCAGCAGAAGCTTATGGATGCGCTGGATAAGATTAATAATCTGCCGCTGAATCCTATGATTAATCAGGCCACCGGCACGCTGAAAGAGAGCCAGCGTACCCTGCGCGAGCTGCAAAAGACGCTGGACAACGTGAATAAAATCACCGCCAGCCCGTCGATGCAGCAGCTGCCGCAGGATATGCAGCAAACGCTGCGCGAGCTGAACCGCAGTATGAAAGGTTTACAGCCCGGCTCTCCGGCCTACAACAAGCTGGTTGGCGATATGCAACGACTGGATCAGGTGCTGCGTGAGCTGCAGCCGGTGCTGAAAACGCTCAATCAAAAGAGCAATGCGCTGGTATTTGAAGCTAAACCGGGCGAAGACCCACAGCCGAAGAGGGCGAAACAATGATGAAATGGATGCCATTGCTGGTGCTGGCGCTGAGCGCCTGCAGCAGTAACACGCAAACCACCCTGTATCAGCTGCCGGCGGCAACGCAGGCGGTTGCGCCGGTTAGCCAGAGCGCGTTGATGGTAAATAATGCGTTGCCGATCTGGATCGAGCGCGTTTCGGTGCCTGATTATCTGGCAGGCAATGGCGTGGTTTATCAGATCAGCGACGTTAAATATGTTGTCGCCACCAGCAATCTGTGGGCCAGTCCGCTCGATCAGCAACTACAGCAAACGCTGGTAACCAACCTGAGTAATGCTTTGCCGGGCAGGCTGATCTCCACCACGCCGCTGGGTGAGCAGCACGATACGTTGAACGTTAATGTCACTGCCTTCCACGGACGTTATGATGGCCAGGCGATCATTAGCGGCAGCTGGACGCTGGAGCATAACGGGCAGATTACGCGTCAGAACTTTAATCTGACGCTGCCGCAGCAGGAAGATGGCTATGATGCGATGGTCAGAACCCTGGCGCAGGGATGGCAACAGCAAGCGCAGCGTATGGCGACAGCGTTGAGTGCCATAAGAAATAATTAATTTTTCTTAACAGTGAATTCCGGTTCGGCAGCGCATAGCGCGTTCGCTGGCCGGGATTTTTTATTGCAGATCATTCCCTTATCCCACCCGCAGATTTTCACCGCAGAAAAACCTTTAAAAATAGCCTGCCTGTATGACAATGGCGTGAAATTTGCGCATTGATCTTTTTCAGCGATAGGGGTAGAAAAGAAAAGTGGTTGCGCACTTTGTGACCATTGTTTTCTTTCCACCAGTTCCACCATACCTGAATGAGGGAAATGAGGCATGAAGAGACAGAAACGAGACCGCCTGGAACGAGCACATTCACGAGGCTATCAGGCTGGCATCACCGGGCGTTCAAAAGAAATGTGTCCTTATCAAATGATTGAGGCTCGGTCTCACTGGTTGGGAGGTTGGCGAAAAGCCATGGAGGACAGGGCGGTTAGCGTAAGTGCCATGATGGTCTGACGGCCTGTCATAAAAAGGATAACCTCCGCATTTGCGGAGGTTTTTAATTCACTGCATCAAAAAGCGTTGGTATCTTTAAACAGACCCACTTTCAGATCGCTGGCGGTATAGATAACGTTACCGTCAACCAGCACTTCGCCATCGGCCACGCCCATCACCAGTTTACGGTTGATAACGCGCTTGAAGTGAATACGATAGGTCACTTTTTTCGCCGTAGGCAGAACCTGACCGGTGAATTTCACTTCGCCTACGCCCAGCGCACGGCCTTTGCCTTCTGCACCCAGCCAGCCAAGATAGAAACCAACCAGCTGCCACATCGCATCCAGGCCCAGACAGCCCGGCATCACCGGATCGCCAATAAAGTGACAGGCGAAAAACCAGAGATCAGGATTGATATCCAGCTCGGCTTCAACATAACCTTTGTCGTAGTTGCCGCCTTCT
The DNA here is from genome assembly GCF_050113775.1 of Pantoea sp. FN0302. NCBI lineage: Bacteria > Pseudomonadati > Pseudomonadota > Gammaproteobacteria > Enterobacterales > Erwiniaceae > Pantoea > Pantoea sp. FN0302. The sequence continues at coordinate 1,688,164 of NZ_JBNJSM010000001.1, read as the reverse complement.
TCGCTCATTTTGACCACGCGGTCCATCATCAGCATATTGCCAGACGGCAGCGGCGGGCCTTCAGCACCAAACAGCTCGCCGCGACCAGAGGCAATCAGGTCTTCTTTTGTATAGGATTCGCGTTTATCTACCATGTTTCAATAAGCCTTTTTTTAGTGAATCACGAACATTAGCTAACAGGTGTAAGCTGAACAACTCCGATCAGCTGTGGTTAAACCAGTTTAGCCAACGTAGAGGCCAGGGACGCTGGCGCGCCTCCTGCTGATTAAATTCTGTGATGCGCGCCTGGATAGTTTGCAACAGGCAGGGAGCATCATCTTTTTTCCACGGAACGCCGGTGAGCAACGGCAGCGCTTCATCCACCTCACTGACGGCCCAGATATGAAACTCTCCCGCCTGTACCGCATCAACAATTTGCTGTTGCAGGCAGAGATGACGCACATTGGCGGCAGGGATAATTACGCCCTGCTGACCGGTTAAGCCTCGCTGCTGGCAGATCTCGAAAAAGCCTTCGATTTTTTCATTCAGGCCGCCTACCGGCTGCACATGACCGAACTGATCCACCGAGCCGGTTACCGCAATTTGCTGATTAATAGGCTCCCCGGCCAGCGCGCTGACCAGCGCGCACAGTTCGGCAAGAGAGGCGCTGTCGCCATCTACTTCCGAATAGGACTGCTCAAATACCAGCGAAGCGGAGAAGGGCAGTTGCTGATCCAGCTCCAGTTCTGCAATCAAAAACGCCTGCATAATCATCATGCCTTTAGCATGAATGTTGCCGCCCAGCTCAGCCTTGCGCTCAACGTCAGTAAACTCGCCATCGCCCACGTGTACCACGCAGCTGATACGCGAAGGCTCGCCGAACGCGCGCGGATGTCCGGGAAACTCAATGACCGACAGGCCGTTGATTTGCCCTACCACGGCGCCTTCTGTTTCAATAAGAACCTGATCAAGAAGAATCTCATCACGCATACGATCGGGCAGGAAACTTTCGCGCCACAGGCGTGCGTCCAGAGCGGCCTGAAGCGCGGCGGCATCCAGCTGCTCACCATATAAGGCAGCATCGCGCAGCTGGCGACCAAGCCAGGCCGGGCAGAGCGGAAGTGTTTCGCGGTCGCCGCTATAGCGCACGGCCTCCTGCAGCAGGGCTGGCCAGAAGTCAGCGGCAATTGGCGGTAAGCCCGCCTGCCGCGCCAGCGCGGTTACCCAGCGACACCATAACGCCATATCTTCTTCTTCGTCGAGCTGCAGGCTCTCTTCATATTCGCTGTAGATTGCCAGCGCCGCCAGCTCAGGCTCCATCTCCTGAAAGTCAGCCAGGGCGTCACGATCGCCGCACAGCACCAGTTTTAACTGCAACGGCATTGAGGGGATGGTCACCGGCAGCGGGCGCGATTCATCAGGCGATAGCCAGTCGAAACGCTGCTGGGCAATGGTCTGCTTCAGCCGCAGCCACAGCAGCGGTTGGGCCAGCAGAGCGCGCAACGAAAGCATTAAGATGCCACCGTTAGCCCGATGGATCAGACCCGGCTGCAGGCTGATGCGTTGGGAAAAAATACGTACGCAGCCAAACAGCTGCTCAGACTCGATCCAGTCGGCGAAATGTACGCCGCCGCGACTGGCGAAGGGATCATCTGCTGATTTGGCAGGCTGCCAGGTTATCTGTTCGTCATTAATCAGATAGTTACCGCCGTAAAGCGCTTCCGTCTGGCTACTGTTATGCTGTAATGTCTGCGCCAGCAATGACAGATTCTCACTGTTTTCCGCACAGCGTATCAGCATCAGTGAAAAAGGCGCGCTGCTGTTATGCAGCAGGCTGGCTGCATCAAACAGACGAGGCTGAACGTCGGGGAGAATATCGCCGATATTATCGCTAAAGACGCGGGAAAAAAGAGGCTGGAAGCTTTCGGCATCAGGCTGTAGCGCCTGCCATGCAAGTCGGTTGCTGGTCAAAGTAATCGTATTTGTCTGAATAAATGAAAAGCGCGATTATACAGCTTTTCAGGCTGTTACGCACGGCAGAGATTAGACTGATTCTCAGCAGAGTAGCGGAGTCGCCGCTGCGCCTTTCTCTGCCGCAAGTCGTAAAAAAGCTGTTATTCTTAGTTTGTTACCTGCTCATGATGAGATTCCGATGAAATATCAGCAGCTGGAAAATCTTGAAAGCGGATGGAAATGGAAATACCTGGTAAAAAAATACCGGGAAGGGGAGCCGATCACCCGTTACATTGAAATCAGCGCCGCACAGGAAGCCGTCAGGGCTTTGCTGGCCATGGAAAACCATCCGGTAGAGGTGTTGAAATGGATTGAGCAACATATTAATCCGGCGCTGGAAAACCGTATGAAGCAGACGATTCGTGCGCGCCGTAAACGTCACTTTAATGCCGAGCATCAGCACACGCGTAAGAAATCGATCGATTTAGAATATCTGGTGTGGCAACGGCTGGCGGGGCTGGCGCAGCGTCGCAACAGCACCTTATCGGATACTATCGTACAGTTGATTGAGGATGCTGAGCGAAAAGAAAAATATGCCAGCCAGATGTCGACGCTACGTCAGGATCTGCAGGCTATTTTAGGCAAAGACGATGTGAGCTAATGCGGGAAAAGGAAAAATAAGCGTTTTTTCCATTAAGCAGCCAATAAAAAACCCCGCCGGAGCGGGGTTTTTCTTAACGTATTACTTAAGCCTGCGGCTGGGTAACAACGTCTTTCAAACCTTTAACTTCGATTTCTACGCGACGATCCGGACCCAGGCAGTCGATCAGGGCGTTACGGCCTTTCACGCTGTCACAGGTGTTGCCGGTAACCGGATTAGATTCACCCATGCCACGTGCAGAGATCTTGTCAGACGGGATACCTTTAGATACCAGGTAGTCAACCACAGACTGAGCGCGTTTTTCAGACAGCTTCTGGTTGTACTGCTCAGAACCGATACGGTCAGTGTAGCCCAGAACAACAACGGAACCGTCTTTCGGATCCATTGAGCTCAGCTGAGAGTACAGCTGATCCAGCGCCTGCTGGCCTTCGCCTTTCAGGGTTGCTTTGTTGAAGGTGAACAGCACGTCTGATTTCAGCGTGAAGTGTTTGGTTTCAACAACCGGAGCCGGAGCAGGAGTCGGCGCTACAACCGGAGCTGCTGCATCGTCCTGACCGAAACGGTAAGACAGACCTAAGCTCAGCATGGCGTTGTCAGGACGAGTACCAACGGTACCTGCGTCACCGATGTTGTTAACCCACTGGTAGTCCAGACGGGTAGCCCAGTTTTTGTTCAGTGCGTATTCAACACCAACGGCTGCCAGCGGAGAAACGCCGGTGTCGTGGTCGTTACGGCTGATGTTGGTACCCACAACGTGCTGAGTAGAATCAGCGCGCCATACCATACCACCCAGACGGGTATAAACGTCCAGGTCATCCATGATCGGGTAGCTCAGTTTCGCTGCCAGCTGGATGCCCTGTGCTTTAAATGCGCCGTTAACTACGTTGCCTTTGTTAGGCATGCGGCCAAGCCAGTCATAACCCAGTTCGAAGCCCAGGTACGGGTTAGCCTGATAACCAACGAATGCACCAGCGCCCAGCTGGCTTTCGTGAGTCGGGCCATCGTTGTTCACGTAGTTGTTACCGTAGTAACCAGTATCGTGATACTGAGACCAGCCCAGTTTGGCACCGGTATACCAGGTGTCATCTTTCGGTGCGGCCTGCGCTACGGTAGCGAAGCCAGCCAGTGCCACTGCAATTGCGATAGCTGTCTTTTTCATTTTTTGCGCCTCGTTATCATCCAAATAGGCAAGGAGCTTAAATTAAGCTCTTGGTTGTAATCCTTCGCCGGGTCCTTTTGCTCGATTATTACTCTACCGGAAAACGGAGGTTATTGAGCACCCTGGCGAGATAAAGTCTACAACGTGGCGAGAAACTTACAAGTAAGATGTGAAGGCGCTCGGCAAAAAAAGGGCGTTTCAGACATAAATTTTAACAATAGTCACCCGTTTTAACGAGCTAAAAAAGGTTATTTAGCGCGGCAAAAGCGAGGCTTAGCCGCGTGAGAGTAGAATCAGCGGGTTATCAAAAGAAAGTGAGAATTTTTAGCTGAGATTTATCTTATATTTACTTAATGATACAAAGTTGAGTGAATTTTCAGCCGATTTTTTTGTCCGCTGGGACAAGTAGCGCCAGTTTGGGGTCGCATTATGAGTCCAAGAGCCTGCCCTGCGGAGGCTGCTTCTTCAAGCCGACGACGATCGTTTTCGCTTATATCATTAGTAAACCAGCCCAAAACCACACTGTAATTCCCTGTTTGCAGCGCTTTTATCATCGCCTCAACCGTACTGAACGCTTGATGATAAGGAAGCTGCATCATCTTATTCAGCGGCAGTCCCGAAGCCTTAAGCCACTGCCGGCTGATCTTTTGCGGCGGCGTTAGCCAAAGCTGCCAGCGCGACTGCGTACCCAACTGCTGTAATAGCGGCAGGAGTAACAGCTGCGTTAGCCCTGGCTGAGCTTCGCTATAGCTTAGCTCGCTGATCCAACCGGTTGTTAAGACTGACGATACGGCAACGCGAGAATGACCAGGCAAAGCAGAACGAGCAACAGAAGACTTCAGTAAATGAGTACGCATGATTATCAGCTCATGTGGTTACTGTATGGATATACAGTAATGTGCTGAGCGCTGAAGATCAACCTCATTTTTTGAAAACGTCTCGCACTTTTCACATGCAAATGAATGCAAGCTCATTTAGTAATTGAACCATTAATTAGAATTGCCTATGTTTTAGCTGATGGAAAACAGTAGGTTAGTTTAGGTTTCTTAAGGAAAAGGAGCAGCATATGGATTCTTACCAACGGATAATTCAATCAAAACAGCAGCTGGCGGCATTAGGCAATATTACCGTGCGCTCGCAATTTGGCGGCTATAGCCTGGCCGTGGAAAAAGTGGTGTTCGCCTTGATTACCGATGGTGAACTCTATCTGCGAGCCAGCGAAACGCTAACGCGCTATCTCCGTACGCAATCGTTAACGCCGTTGGTTATCGATAAACGCGGCATCGCAGTAGAATTACGTTATTACCATATTGATGAAACGCTATGGAACAACCGGCCGTTGTTGATCAGACTGTCAAAATCGGCGCTGGCGCTGGCGCAGCAGCAAAAAAGTGCGCGCCAAAATAATGTACGCCTTAAAGATCTGCCTAATCTGGGCATTCGCATGGAAATGCTGTTGCGCGAGATCGGCATCAACAGCGTATATGCACTGCGCGAGGCGGGAGCAAAGCGGTGCTGGCTACGCTTAAGGATGCGTAACCAGCACCTGGGGCTGAACTGTTTAATGGCTCTGCAGGGCGCGATTTCTGGTCATCATCAGGCGGCCCTGCCCGCAGAGATAAAAGAAGAGCTGCGTAACTGGTTTAATTGCGCCGTGCATGTGGAAAAAGCACGACAAAACTAACCGGCGGAACGGGAGGCCAGCTGCTTTTTCAGGCGAGCAATTTCGGGCAACAGCGCAATCAACAAACCGATTTGTTGTAATACCAGCTGCGCCTGTGAATCCGCCTCGCTGTCAAACCCCCCAATACGGGTAGCAAGCTCACCCATCATCCGCTGCGCTTGCTGCTCGCTGACGATATCTATCTGTAATACATCATCAACATAGCAGACGGCATCATCCAGTAGCGCCAGCAGCTCTGGCTGCGTTATTTTTTCACGATGCGCGCCTAATGCGGAGATGTAGCTTAAAAAAGAGTGATTCAGGCAGAGCAGACGAAATGCCGCTTCACGCAGCTGCGGATCCGGGCGCATTTCGGTTGAAAGGTTGGAAACCACCGAGGCCAGCTCGGCATCACCGTTATGCGCGTCGCGACGCGCAATACGGTAGGCCAGGCGGTTATCTTTCCCCTGGTGATACTGTTCCAGAATTGCATCCAGATATCGGCAGTTAGCCGTTAAGGTTTTTTCCGCCACCGCCGGCAGGCGTCGGAAACGCCAGTCTGGCCAGATAAAACTGACCGCCAGCCAGGCGATGCCACAGCCCAACAGCGTGTCGACAATACGGGGAACCGCCACATCGAAGCCTTCGCCCAGCAAATTAAAGCAGAGCAGTACCAGCAGCGTGATGAACATAGTGGCATGCGCATACTGTACCTGGCGGAAAGCAAAAAACAGCACGCCTGACAGCACAATCAGCAGCAGCTGCCCATCCACAGAAGGCACCAGCCATAAAACCGGCAAACCAATAGCGATGCCGGTTAAGGTGCCAATAATGCGCAGCGCCAGGCGGCGGCGCGTTGCGTTATAGCCGGGCTGGCAAACAAACAGGCTGGTCAACAGGATCCAGTAGCCACGCTCCAGACCGGTCAACTGAATAAAGGCGTAGCCAACGCACAGCACCAGCGACATCCGCACGGCATGACGAAAAAGCGGTGATTCTGGCGTTAAATGACGACTAATGCGCAGACGAATATCGCTCCAGCCGGTTAATCCCTCGCTGGAGAGGTGCGTATCGCTGCCGTCCCGATGCGCCTGCTCCAGCGCTTGTTCTGATTCTATCGTCGCCAGCTGGGCATCAATTGCTTTTAAATTGCGCAGTAAATATCGCAGCGCTTTTTGTCGCGCTTTATCTTGCGTTGTATCAGGCAGCCGATCCAGCGCCGCCTGCAGATGATTAAAAGCGCGCTCAAAACGCATATCATGCTGATAGCTGCGCTGCAGCAGAATCGCATCGGAAAGCTGACGACAGGCGCGCGCCTGCATGGTCAACAAACGCTGAAAACGAAACAGGATTTCGCTGTAGCGCCACTCCTGACGCAGGGCATGGTATTGCACATGAGAAGAGCTGGCGCGTTCATGAATATCCTGCGCGACAAAATAGTAATGCAATGTTCGCCGTGTACCGCGTTGCCCGCGATCGCCGCGTAACCGACTCTGAATTGAGGTTTTCGTCTCATTAAGCACGGCCACCAGCTTGCTGTTAGCCATCGCCACTTCAACCAGCCCGCCGTCGTCGTTTTCTTCCGTATCGGGATCAAACAGGCTGGCCTTGGCGTCCAGGTAATTAGCCAGCATGCTGTAGCTGCGCGCCATGTTCTCCTGTAACGGACGAATAGGAAACAGCAGGTGTCCTGTCAGCGTTAGCAGGTTATACCAGACAGCGCCCAGCAGCAGCAGGATCGGCTGGAGATACCACTGCGAAAAGAGACCCGCGCCAAGCATGGTGTAAATAGCAATCAGCAGCGCGCCAAAGGCGATAGTGGCATAGCGCTGGCCAAGCGCGCCCAGCAAAATAAAACCCCAGGTAGAAATCGCCAGGCCGAGAATAAATAGCCAGGGCCAGGGGAAAAGTAACTCTACCGAAACCGAAGCGATGCAAAAACAGAGCAGCGTGATAAACAGATTGCGCAATCGGCCAGTAAAGCGGTCATCAAGATCGGCCAGCGCGGCGGCGACCACGCCCAGCGTAAGCGGTAATGTCCAGACAACCTGCTGGATCCACCAGGGAAAGGCGGCCGCGCCCGCCAGCGCCAGAAAAATGCGGGTCAGATAAAGCCCGGTACTGTTCGCCGTATAACGACGCAAACCCGCAGTTAACGCAATCATGACATGGCGACCTTACTGATAGCGACGACGCGCATTAGCTTCACGTGCTGCACGCGCTTCTTCAGTGGAGACAACGCGGCGACCAACCGGCCATAGCGCAATCGCCGCCAGCTTAAAGTTGGCAATACCTACCGGAATGCCAATGATGCTGATGCATTGTGTAATGCCGAGCACAATGTGGGAAAGGCACAGCCACCAGCCAAAGAAGATAAACCAAAAAATATTCAGCAACGTGCCGCCGGTATTCAGCAGCGTGTTGCTTTGTTCAGGACGTAATTCATCTACATGAACCGCCTCATTACCATAAGGTAGCAGGGAAAGTTTCGTTATCTCCCAGCAGGAGCGTGTCAGCGGCAGGGTAAAGATCAAAACGATACTTACAAGGGTAGCGAACAACCAGCACAGTGTGGTAAAGAAGCCACCTAATACAAAATTAAGGATATTCAAAACGGTACGCATAACAGGCTTCCTTCAAAAACAGAATTTATCCAGCATAACTGCGCTTGATTGTAACCTGTTTTAACCCTGGAGCGGTAAACTACGGCTCGGTAGACTAAACAGCAAACCGTATCCATCCACCTTTGGTTATAACGCATGGAACTAAAAGCAACGTCGCTCGGCAAACATCTGGCGCAGCACCCGTACAATCGGGTACGGCTATTAAGCGCCGGGGTAGAAGTCAGCGGTGAAAAACATGAGTATCTGATCCCGTTTAACCAGCTGCTGGAAATTAAATGCAAACGCGGCCTGATCTGGGGAGAGCTGGAGTTTACCCTACCGGATGAAAAAGTAGTGCGTCTTCATGGTACGGAGTGGCAGGAAACGCAGCGCTTTTATCACTATCTTATGCAGGCATGGCAGGGCTGGAGCGAAGAGATGAGCGCAATCAGCGCCGGAGTGCTGGAGACGCTGGTGGCAGCCTTACCGCAGCAGGAAACGCAGGCTCGCTGGTTAAAGCAGCGTGAGCTGGCTGAACTGCAGCAGCAAATCGAAGAAACCTTTTCCGCTTTACCGCTGCCTTCCTCACGGCTGGAGAATTTCGATAACTGTCGGACGCTTTACCGGCAGTGCCGGGAGTGGCTATGCCGTGGCGAAGCAGAACGGGCGAGGCGTAACGACGTCTGGACTCAACGGATGCTGGAAGAGCATGCCGATTTTTTCGCTACAGTAGAGTCAGCCCCGCTCAATCTTGCGCAGGCGCGTGCGGTGGTGAATGGTGAAGAGACGCTGCTGGTGCTGGCGGGTGCCGGCAGCGGTAAAACAGCGGTTCTGGTAGCGCGGGCGGGCTGGCTGCTGCGTCAGCAACAGGCTCAGCCGCAGCAGATTTTGCTGCTGGCGTTCGGGCGTCAGGCTGCGGAAGAGATGAACGAGCGCATCAGGAGCCGACTGCATATTGAAGAGCCGGAGGCGCGCACCTTTCACTCGCTGGCGCTGCATATCATCCGCGAGAGCAGCAGTAAAATGCCGCTAATCTCCCGCCTTGAAACCGATAGCGAGGCAAGACGCCAGCTTCTGGTTGAAATCTGGCAACAACAGTGCGCGGAAAAGAAATCCCACGCTAATGGCTGGCGGCAGTGGCTGACGGAAGAGCTGGAGTGGGCAGTGCCGGAAGGCGATTTCTGGCAAGACCATGCGCTGGCGCAGCGGTTGGCAAGCCGTCTGGAAAGCTGGCTTGGCCTGATGCGTATGCATGGCGGTGCCCAGGCGGCAATGATTGCTGATGCGCCAGACGCGATACGCGATCTCTTCGCTAAACGCGTTAAGCTGATGGCGCCACTGTTGAAAGCGTGGAAAAGCGCGCTGAAAGAAGAGGGCGCGGTCGATTTCTCCGGGCTGATTCATCAGGCGATCAACCTGGTAGAGAAAGGGCGGTTTATCAGTCCCTGGAAACATATCCTGGTGGATGAGTTTCAGGATATTTCGCCGCAGCGGGCGTTATTACTGGCCGCTTTGCGCAAACAGAATCGGCAAACCAGCTTGTTTGCCGTAGGCGACGACTGGCAGGCGATCTACCGCTTTAACGGAGCGGAAATGACGCTGACCACCTCATTTCATCATTACTTTGGCCAGGGGGATAGCTGCATGCTGGATACCACCTGGCGTTTTAACGATCGTATTGGTGACATCGCCAACCGCTTCGTGCAGGAAAATCCTCATCAGCTTGCCAAACCGCTTAACAGCCTGACAAAAGGTACCAGGAAAGCTATTTCGCTGCTGCCTGATGACCGGCTGGAAGATTTGCTGAATAAAATGAGCGGCTACGCCCTGCCAGAAGAGCGGGTATTGCTGCTGGCTCGTTATCATCATCTGCAACCCGCATTGCTGGCAAAAGCCAAAACCCGCTGGCCTAAGCTCAGGCTGGATTTTATGACGATTCACGCCAGCAAAGGGCAGCAGGCGGATTATGTGATCCTGTTGGGATTGCAGGCGGGAAGTGACGGTTTCCCGGCACCGACGCGTGAGTCGGTAATCGAAGAGGGGCTGCTGCCTCAGCCTGAAGATTTTCCTGATGCGGAAGAGCGACGCCTGGCTTATGTGGCAATAACGCGAGCGAAACAGCAGGTCTGGCTGCTTTATAATCGTCAGCAGCCGTCGGTATTCGTCGAAGATTTTAAACGACTGGGCGTGCCGCTGCTGCGTAAGCCCTAGAGAGGGCAAGCCCGGTGCGCTTATTTAAGGCGCGCCTGCAGATAGTTTTGATAATCGGGAATCTGAATGGTAACCGCCTGATTAAATAACGGTGACTGGATCAGGAAGTCAGCGGTGGAACGGTTAGTGGCCGTTGGGATATTCCAGACGGTGGCAAGACGCAGCAGCGCTTTTACATCTGGATCGTGCGGCACGGCGTTCAGCGGATCCCAGAAGAAGATCAACAGATCGATTTTACCTTCGGCGATTAGCGCGCCTACCTGCTGATCGCCGCCCATTGGGCCACTGAGCATGGCATTAACCTCAAGGCCGGTAGCCCGCTGGATCAAATTGCCCGTGGTGCCGGTGGCATAGAGCCTGTGTGCATCCAGCAGCGTTTTGTGCTGGCTGACCCACTCCAGCAGTGCGGTTTTACAATGATCGTGTGCCACCAGGGCAATGGTTTTCGCTTCGGCAAGAATACGGCTGGTTTGCTCCATTGATGCATCCTGTTGAGAATAAGGTAAAAATAGGGAAACAAACCCAGAGTTTACCGCTGCGGAGCGGTAAACATCAACTTGGCCGTAGCGCTTTCATCCAGCTTACCAGGCGCTGGCGCGTGGCGCTGTCGACCTGATGAAACCAGAGTTGCAGCATACGCTCTGCGGGCATATTGGCGCCTACCACATCAACCGGGAATTTGTCCTGTTGCATGCTTAATGGCGGTTGCTGAGCAAAACGGGGAACGGATGCCACCTGACCGTTGCGGTTATAGGCTATCAGCGCTTTTTCCAGATCGGTCTGATGTCCCTGCAGCAGGGGAAGGCGATCGCGGCGGCTTTCAACCGTCTGACCTTTTTCGTCTACCAGGATAAACGCGCTGTTTTTATCAAACTGGCGACGATCGCGCAGGTTTTCCAGCGCGGGAAGCCGAATAGAAATGGATTTGGCTTTGGCGACAAATGTCACGATCAAAGGGGCGGAAATATAGCTACGCTTTACGTTGCCATGAGAAGTGTCGAGTACTTTTTCAACGCGGAACAGAAGCTGATGCTCCCCATTGTCCAGCTCCAGTCCTTCAGCTCCCTTGAGCAGCGAGCCTGAAATTTTGCGTCCGTCCAGTACCAGTAGATCGATATTGGGATCGAGCCTGAGCGTAGTCGCGTAACAGGACGTTGCGAACAACAACGCAAACATACCTGAACAGATCAAACGCAGCTTCATTATTTCTCCAGAAGGCGCACGGGAATCCCGGCAGTGAATGTATCAAATTCTTACATTATGGCAGTGTGTTAACATTTTAACATATTATTTTGTGCCCTGAATCGCTAAATGTGCAGATGAATGCCAGCAATTCATTACCGAACCGTAAATAACCTAAAATGGGTCAAACCATTGTATCAGGAGTCATTCATGAACGATCAAATGATTGCCGACGTGCTGCGTTCTACCCGTACTATTGCGTTAGTGGGGGCCAGCGATAAACCAACCCGTGCCAGCTATGGCGTGATGGCCTGGCTGTTACAGCAGGGCTATCAGGTTATTCCGGTCAGCCCAAAGCTGGCAGGCCAGACATTACTGGGACAAAAAGTATATGCCACGCTGGCAGACATTCCTGTGCCGGTTGACATGGTGGATGTGTTCCGTAATTCAGAGGCGGCGTGGGGCGTGGCGCAGGAGGCGATTGCTATCGGTGCGAAGACGCTCTGGCTGCAGCAGGGGGTGATCAATGAACAGGCTGCGGTACTGGCTGGAGAAGCAGGGCTAAACGTGATCATGGACCGCTGTCCAAAAATTGAGATCCCGCGGCTGGGGTTACTGAAAAATCAGGCGAACTGATCGCGCAGCGTAGAGAAAATGAGATGCCTGGCGCGCCAGGCATAATATTAGTGACGTAAGCGAGGGGATAAAAGCTGTTGACGAACTGACTCGGCCAGTTCATCCAGCGAAGGCTGTTCGGGATGAACGGTTTGCGCTTCGCCTGCAAGCTGTGCTTCGGCCAGATAGGTATGAATCGGCTCACCGTCATCGTCTTCGGTAACGACATGATACCAGGGCGCCGTACGTAACATCTCATTTGCGCCCACATCATCAATATCAGGGTCGTCTAACGAATACTCGGGATCGACATCAACCACCACGCCCAGAAAGCCCAGCATCTTATGACGCACCTGCTGACCAATTCCAAATTTACTGGCAATCATCAATACCTCCTGACAAACATTGCCTTTAACCACAAATATGGGGATAAAAGCATCGTTTTCAAGTTACAGCACGCGGCAGGCAAATCCCTTCAGATAGAGACCTTCAGGATAGCTGGCGATAACCGGGTGATCCGCCGCCTGACGGAACTGCTCTATAAATTGTACATCACGATGAGCGTCAACGGCGGCGTCAGCGATAATTTTCTGAAATAAATCAGTTGCCATCAGTCCTGAACAGGAGAAGGTCATCAGCATGCCGCCCGGATTCAGCAGCTGCATCGCCAGCATATTAATGTCTTTATAGCCACGACATGCGCCTGCCAGCTGATTTTTGTTTTCAACAAACTTAGGCGGATCCATCACGATAAGATCAAATTTTTCGCCGTTATCGCGATAGCGGCGCAACAGTTTAAACACATCATCGCGCAGGAATTGCGCCTTACTGACATCCAGCCCGTTCAGTTCTACGTTCTGACGCGCCACATCCAGCGCCGCCTGCGACGTATCCACGCTGATAACCTCACTACAGCCACCAAGCAGAGCAGAAACAGCGAAGCCGCCGGTATAGGAGAAGCAGTTAAGCACGCGTTTATCTTGCGCATAGCGCCGGGTAGCAAAGCGACTGTCGCGCTGATCCAGATAGTAGCCGGTCTTGTGGCCGGTACGAATATCTACCAGCAGCTTCATGCCATGTTCGCTAATCGACAGCAGATCGGGCGGTAATGCCCCACAAACTGGCCCCTGGGTCAGCTCCAGTCCTTCTTTCTTGCGTACGGCCACATCGGAGCGGTCGTAGATGTTACAGTCGGGATAGCACTGCTGCAGCGCGGAAATAATTGCTGGGCGCTGATACTCCGCACCGGCAGAAAGCAGTTGCAACACCAAAAAGGAGCCAAAACGATCGATCGTCACGCCCGGCATGCCGTCAGACTCACCGGCGATCAAACGGTAGCTGTCCAGGCCATCCCGTACCGCCAGCCAGTCACGCAGCTGCTGGGCTGCCTGCAGGCGGCGGACAAAAAAAGCGATATCGACAGATTCGTCCTGCTGCCAGCTCCAGACACGTGCGCGGATTTGCGAATCGGGTGAAAAGGCTGCGCGGGCCAGCCATTTACCCTGGCTGTCACAAACGTCAATGGTTTCACCGCGCTGGGCTTTACCTTCCATACGCGCAACGGCGCCGGAAAAAACCCAGGGATGACGACGGAGCAGGGACTTTTCACGTCCCTTAGCGAGAATCAATCGAACGGTCATATTTTGCTATGCTTACCAACGGAAAATGAAGCGACATTGTCCGGTGGTTACCGGCAAAATGCAATCAGCGGACATCAGGGGAGCGCGCAATGACGCAACAATGTATTAAAGCCTGGGTTCATGGTCAGGTGCAGGGCGTAGGGTTTCGCTACAGCACCCAGATGCAGGCGCAGCAGCTTGGATTAACCGGCTATGCGCGCAATCTGGATGACGGCAGCGTGGAAGTGCTTGCCTGTGGCGCAAGCGAGGCTCTGGAACAGCTGGTGGCCTGGTTAAAGGCTGGTGGGCCACGCAGCGCGCGCGTCGATCGCGTATTAACAGAGCCGCATCATGCGGGTGAGCGCCCGCAGCGCTTTACCATAGGCTAATCAGAGCGGGGCAGGGGCTGCTTCGCTTAAGCGTCACAGGCATTTAACCGGCCTGGGCAGGCCGGCTATTTTGGTCGCCTGCTTTGCCGGGCCATCGGGAAACAGACGAAACAGATAGCGGCTGTTGCCTTTTTCCTCGCCGTACTTCTGCGCCATCGCTTTTACCAGCATTCTTACTGCCGGAGAGGTATTGTAGGTCAGATAAAACTCACGAACAAAATGCACCACTTCCCAGTGCGCTTCGCTCATTGTAATCGCTTCTTCAGCTGCGATATGCAGCGCCAGCGCTTCGCTCCAGTCCGCAGAATTCAGCAGATAGCCCTGAGCGTCGCGCGCAATTTCTTTACCTTCAAACAGCACAATATGGCCTCACTTGTTTAACCGGTGGCTATCTTAGCAAACTTAACGGCGGCAAAAAATAAGGCCCCGCCGGTGGGCGAGGCCTTAATCAGGCATGCAAAACGATACGCGGAGGGCGTTTAGTTATTACGTGAGAAGCCAAGAATGCTCAGCAGGCTGATAAAAATATTGTACAGCGAGACATAGAGGCTAATGGTGGCGCGAATATAGTTGGTTTCACCGCCGTGAATAATATTGCTGGTTTCCCACAGGATCGCACCAGTAGAAAACAGAATAAACAGGGCGCTGATAGCCAGCTGCAGAGCCGGCAACTGCAGGAACAGGTTAGCAACCACCGCAACCAGCAGCACTACAAATCCCGCCATCATCATGCCGCCAAGGAAAGACATATCCTTGCGCGTTGTCAGCACATAGGCGGAGCAACAGAAAAACACCAGAGCGGTACCGCCCAGCGCCAGCGCAATGGCATCGCCCATGCCTGCCGACAGGAAGGAGTTCAGGATCGGGCCCAGGCTATAGCCGAGAAAGCCAGTAAAGGCGAAAGCGGCCACAATACCGGCCGGACTATTGGCCAGGCGGTAGGTTAAAAACATCAAGCCATAAAAACCCACCAGCATCAGAATCAGGCCAGGCGCAGGCAGGTTCAGTAAGGTACTGGCGGTTGCGGTCGCGGCAGAAAAGGCCAGCGTCAGCCCCAGCAGGAAATAGGTATTACGCAAAACTTTATGAGTACTCAGCAACGATGTGCCGGTACCAGAGCGGGAAACAATACGATCCATAATGCACCTCATACAGGGGTAACAATCTTAGCGCAGAGCATACGAAGCGCGGCGGAAAGGGAAAAGGCGCTTTACCCTTCTTTACGCGTGAAGCCGCTGTTTTTGTGAACCAAATGGTGATTAAGCCAGCAAATAAAAAGGGTTTGGCTGTTTTTCAGGCGAACAGCAAGCCTGACTATTTACATTGCGCTGAGGGGTGTTTATAGTTCGCCTCATTGCGGAGGGGTGGCCGAGCGGCTTAAGGCAGCGGTCTTGAAAACCGCCGATGGGAAACCATCCGAGAGTTCGAATCTCTCCTCCTCCGCCACTGAATTACAACGGGTCAGCAGCAATGCTGGCCCGTTTTCGTTTGTGCCGTAAGCGGTTTTGCTTATGTTTTCAGCGCGACGCTGCGAAAATAATCAGTCAGATCTTTTTTGCATAAAAGAGGCTTGCACAAGCAGAATCAAGCCGTTAGACTTCGTCGCACAATATGACACGTCGCAACGCAGTTGTGGATTGTCTTGCGGAGGGGTGGCCGAGTGGCTTAAGGCAGCGGTCTTGAAAACCGCCGATGGGAAACCATCCGAGAGTTCGAATCTCTCCTCCTCCGCCAAATTTTAAGAGCCAGCACAGCGTGCTGGCTTTTTTTATGCCTGCAATCCCTGTCTGCAAGAGCAAAGCCAGCTAAATCTTGTTCACGCCCGGCTAATTTGTCAGAATTCGCCTTTTTTCTTTTATCTTGTCGACGCCAGCGGGCGCAAACGGATGCCTTTCCAAAACATTTCGTTACTTTTCAATTAGCTAAACAGATTAAAGCGCAGTGTCGCACGTCTGCTATAGTCCTGATACGATATAAAGCCTGCTTCCGACTGCTGTGCATTATGGCGTCGGGCGTAATGCTATACCCATTATTGGCGCTGACGCCCCAGCGGTCAGCGGTCAGCCAGTCATCATCAGATCGAATGGAACAGTAACAATGATCAAAAAACTCAGTCTTTGCGCATTGTCGGTTATTGCGGCGTTACCCTTAGGATTTTCTGCCCACGCCGCTGACGGCGATCTGCAACTCCAGCAGGTATTAATGATTAGCCGTCATAACCTGCGGGCTCCGCTGGCTGATAACGGCAGTCTGCTGGCGCAGGCGACCAAAAAAGCCTGGCCGCAGTGGGATGTGGCGGGCGGCGAGCTGACCACCAAAGGCGGCGTGCTGGAGGTCTATATGGGGCGTTATACGCGCGAGTGGCTGGCGCAGCAGGGACTGATGAAAAACGATGCCTGTCCGGCTTCCAGCGAGGTATTTGCCTATGCCAACAGCTTGCAACGTACCGTCGCGACAGCACAATATTTTGTTACCGGCGCGTTTCCCGGCTGCGACGTTACCGTAACGCATCAGGATGAAATGGGTACTATGGATCCCGTATTCAGCCCGGTCATCAGTAACGACAGCGAAGAGTTCAACAAGAAAGCGCTGGCGGCCCTGAATGCGCAAGGTGAAAAGCTGAGCCTTAAGCCCGCCTTCCAGCGTCTGGAAAAAATTGTCGATTATAAAAACTCACCGGCCTGCAACGGCAAAAAGCAGTGCACGCTGAGCAGCGATAACCAAAACAAATTCAGCGCGGAAAATGGCAAAGAACCTAACGTTGCCGGTCCGCTGAAAGTGGGTAATTCGCTGGTGGACGCCTTTACCCTGCAATATTATCAGGGCTTCCCGCTGGAGCAGGTCGCCTGGGGACAGATTAAAACCCCAGAACAGTGGCAGGAGCTGGCGGCGATTAAAAACGGCTATCAGGATGCGCTGTTTACCTCGCCGGAAATTGCCCGGGAAGTAGCAGCGCCGCTGATTGATTACATTCGCAGCCAGCTGGTGGATCAGGATAAAGCCTCTGCGCCAAAAGTAACGCTGATGGTGGGTCATGACTCAAATATCGCTTCGCTGCTGGCAGCGCTGGATACCAAAGCCTATACGCTGCCGGGACAGTATGAGAAAACGCCGATTGGCGGCCAGGTTGTTTTTGAGCGCTGGCACGATGCGAAAGCAGATAAAGATCTGGTGAAAATTGAATATGTTTACCAGACCGCCGAGCAGTTACGTGATGCCGAAGCGCTTAGCCTGAAAAACCCGCCAAAACGCGTAACGCTGCAGCTTAACGGCTGCCAGACGGATGCGAACGGTTTCTGTTCATGGGAGCAGTTCAGCAATGCATTGAATGCAGCATTGCAGGGCACCGCGCTGCAGCCTGCTGCTGTAAAACCGGCACCAGAGGCCAAAACAGCACAGGATAATGCAGCGGCAGCTAAACCGGCCGCCGATAAGCCAGCGGCTGATAAACCTGCTGCAGCCAAACCTGCTGCCGGTAAGTCAGTTGCGGACAAAGCTGCCGCGGATAAACCCGCAGCCAACAAAGCCGCAGTGGATGCACCGGTGAATAAAGCGGACGCCGCTAAAGCTGACCAGCAGGCAAAAGCTACGGAAAAACAGGCCGCTGGGGAGGACGATGCCGCGAAAGCTGCGGCAGAGAAAGCGCAGGCGGATGCAGAGAAAGCGAAGGCCGCTGCGGCTAAAGCCAAAGCGGATGCTGAGCAGGCTGCAAAAGATAAAGCGGCAAGCGAGAAAGCCGAATCTGCTGCACAGCCAAAAGCTGAACCACAGCCAAAAGCCGCTGATGAGAAAGCGCAGCAGGCACCGACAACACAGGCAGGATCTGCCAGCTGATCCCAGACAGAGAATAAAAAGGGAGCCTCAGGCTCCCTTTTTTATGGATCCGTCCGCTTACTGACCGGAAACCACTACCAGTTTCTGATTCACGAACTCTTTAATGCCCAAATCGGACAGCTCACGTCCATAGCCGGAACGTTTAACGCCGCCGAAAGGCAGCTCTGCAGCGGTATCGCTGGCGGAATTGATAAACACCATGCCGGTTTCGATGCGCGCAGCCATACGCTTACCGCGCGCGATATCGCCGGTAAACACGGCACCGCCGAGGCCGTAATGGGAATCATTGGCCAGCTGTACCGCCTCGTCGTCGTTCTCAACCACATAAACCTGCGCCACCGGACCGAAAAATTCGGTGAAATAGGCGGGATTGTCACGTGTGATATTGGTCAGAATAGTGGGTTGATAGAAACAGCCGGGGCCGGATAGCGCCTCGCCGCCGTAATGCAGCGTCGCGCCTTTAGCGACCGCCTCCTCAACCTGTTTAATCAGCGTATCGCGCGCGCTGGTAGAGGAAAGCGGACCAAGCGTGCTGTTTTCATCCAGCGGATCGCCGATTTTCACTGCTTTGAAGGCCTCAGTGAATTTTTCCAGGAAACGATCGGCAACGCTGCGCTGAACGATAAAGCGTTTCGCCGCGGTACAGACCTGACCGGCATTGCTCAAACGCGCCTGGACGCCTTGTTTAACCGCTTCTTCTAAATCGCAGTCGTCCAGCACCACAAACACATCATTGCCGCCCAGTTCAAGAGTGGTTTTCTTTAGATATTTGCCGGCCTGCTGTGCGACGGCGCTGCCTGCGCGCTCAGAACCAGTCAACGCGGCGCCCTGAACGCGATCGTCGGCGATCAGTTCAGCCACTTTCTCGCTGGAGATAAAAAGGTTAGTCCAGGCGCCTTTTGGCGCACCTGCTTCCAGCACCAGCTGCTCAAAGATGCTGGCGCAGTGCGGGACAATCGCCGCATGTTTTGCCAGTACCGGATTACCAGCCGCCAGATTGGGTGCCAGCACGCGCATGAGCTGATAGTAAGGGAAGTTCCACGGCTCGACAGCGACCAGAACGCCAAGCGGATGATGTTCAACCCATGCTTCACCCAAATCAGTGGGATAGGGCACCGGCTGTAAAAATTTTTCGGCATGCTCTGCATAATAGCGGGCGATTTGCGCGCAAATCTGCACTTCGCCACGGCTCTGTTTCAGCAATTTACCCATTTCAAGACTGGCGATTTTAGCCAACTCTTCTGCACGACTGTCGATCAGGTCTGCCAGTTTATGTAATACCTGGATACGCGGCTGGATATCGCCCTTCGACCAGGCTGACTGATAAAGCTGCGCGGCAGTTGCCAGCGCGTCTTCAACATACTCATCGCTATGCGCAGGCCAGGTTTTAGTGACTTCATTGGTCGCAGGGTTAACAGACTGGTAGGTAGACATAGAGGACTCCTTTCGCGGAATAAAAATAAAAAGGGCGGGAAATTCCCGCCCGCAGATATCATGGCGGACTAAACGTTTTTACGTTCCACTACCACATCGTCCCAGGTCAGGACATCTGCATCGGTTTTATCGAAGGCGCGAAACAGCACGTCGTCATTACCCTGCTGGCGCCAAATCTCTTCCGCCAGTTTTTCATCGTAATTTGCGACTTCAAAAATTGCCTCAGCAATCTCAGGTGAGGTATGGCGCAGGCTTGCCCATTCGCCAACATGATGTGCTTTGGATTGTTGCGTTGCCATAATGTTCTCCTGTGTTGATTGAGACTATCCGTTGATTTTTACCGCCAGCCGGGCGACATGCTCGCCCTGAAAGCGAGCAATAGTTAGCTCTTCTGCCGTTGGTTGCCGAGAGCCATCACCGCCGGCATAGGTAGACGCGCCATAAGGCGTGCCGCCGCGAACCTGACTGATATCAAACATCTCTTTAGTGCCGTAGCCGATAGGCACAAGCACCATGCCGTGGTGCGCCAGCGTGGTCCAGGTGGAGGTAATGGTCTGCTCCTGACCGCCGCCGGTGCCGGTTGAGGTAAATACGCTGGCCAGCTTGCCGTAAAGCGCACCAGAGGCCCACAGCCCGCCAGTGCGATCGAGAAAAGTACGCATCTGACCAGACATATTGCCAAAACGGGTAGGGGTGCCGAACAAAATAGCATCGTACTGCGGCAGTTCTTCTGGGGTCGCTTCCGGCGCATCCTGCTGCGTTTTACCGCCAACCTGAGCAAAGCGTTCAGCATCCATGGTTTCAGGTATGCGTTTGACGGTTATCTCAGCGCCGCTAACGCGGCTTGCGCCTTCGGCAACGGCCTGCGCCATGGTTTCAACGTGACCATACATGGAATAATACAGCACCAGAATTTTTGCCATTGTTCAGCTCCCTGTGGAATAGTTTCGATCTCTACGGCGGTCAGCCGGGCGCGTTTATTTTTTCGGGTTAGCAGGCTTTTTATCACCTGATTCCGGCGCCTGTTTTGGATCGTCTTTACTCTGCTGGGATTGTTTCTGTGACATAACGTTCTCCTGTAGCAATGAAAGATAACTTCAGTAACAGAGTATAGAAGAACTCCACAAGCTTGCCTGGAAGCCGTTAGCACCATTGACCCGATGTGGTGAGACAAGCACACTGGCAGCCTTCGTTGTAAGGAATGGATAAATATCTTGGGCCGGTTATCTCGCTACAAATGGACGCTTACGCTGCAGGAAGGCATCCTGATTTTTATTACCATGATCTGGGGCGGCACCTTTATGGTGGTGCATCATGCGATGACCATGAGCGGCCCTTTCTTTTTCGTCGGCGTGCGTTTCGCCACCGCAACGCTGCTCCTGCTGCTCTTTTCATGGCGCACGCTGGGCGGCTTTACGCGGCATGAACTGCTGGCGGGGTTCTGGATCGGCATCGCGATTGGTTGCGGCTATGGCTTACAAACCTGGGGCATGCAAACCATCTCTGGCAGTCAGTCTGCCTTTATTACCGCGTTATATGTGCCGCTGGTGCCGCTACTACAGTGGGTCTTTCTGGGCAAAATGCCTGGCCTGATGGCGTGGTGTGGTGTAGCGCTGGCTTTTATCGGACTGCTACTGGTGGCGGGACCAGAGAGCGGTGGCTTGACGCTGAATCGAGGCGAAATCGCGACGTTGCTTAGTACGCTGGCGATTGCGGCGGAAATTATTCTGATCGGTGCCAGCGCAGGCAAAGTCGATATTCGCCGCGTCACCATTGTGCAGCTGGGCGTGGCATCTCTGTTTTCTTTTCTGATGATGCAGCCCAACGGTGAAAGCGTGCCCGCTATGTCAACCTGGCTTTGGGGCAGTGCGCTGGGACTGGGACTCGCCAGCGCGCTGATTCAGGTAACGATGAACTGGGCACAGCGCAGCGTTTCACCCACGCGAGCCACGGTTATCTATGCCGGCGAGCCGGTATGGGCGGGCGTAGTGGGGCGTATTGCTGGCGAACGGCTGCCCGGCACGGCGCTGCTGGGCGGCGCATTAATTGTGCTGGGCGTGCTGGTGAGTGAATGTAAACTGAAAAGGCGGGCAAAAAGCCAACCCGCCGTGGAAGAGTAGAAGCTAACGATTCTGCCGCAGGATCTCCGCCTCGCTAAAGGACGAACTGCGGCGATAACGCAGGATGGCATGCAGCATAATTGCCCCGAAGGTGGCGGTGCCGATTCCGCCGAGCGTAAAGGCACCGATTTTCAGCGAGAAGTCGCCTGCGCCCAGCACCAGCGTAACCGCAACCATAATCAAATTGCCGTTCTTGCTCAGATCAACCTGATTCTGCAGCCAAATGCGCGCGCCCGCTACGGCGATCAGACCGAACACCACGATTGAGGCTCCGCCAATGACCGGCGCGGGAAGGGTATGGATCAGCGCGCCAAATTTTGGTGAGAAGCCAAGGAACAAGGCAATTAACGCCGCGGCCACAAAAGCCAGCGTGGAGTAAACGCGCGTAACCGCCATCACGCCGATGTTTTCTGCATAGGTGGTGACGCCGCTACCGCCAACGCTGCCGGAAAGCAGGGTTGCCAGCCCGTCGCCGATGAAGGCGCGTCCGATATAGGGGTCGAGGTTACGTCCGGTCATGCTCGCCACTGCTTTGATATGCCCAAGATTTTCCGCCACCAAAATAACCGCCACCGGCGCGATCATGGTGATAGCTGACACTGAAAAAACCGGCGCGGTAAGCTGCGGAAAACCAAACCATGGCGCGCTGGCAATCGGATTAAAATCAACCGGCTTGCCGAGACCAAACCCGTTGGTCAACAACGCATAGAGCGCCCAGGCAATAATAAGCCCTGCCAGGATCAGCAGACGCTGTACCATGCCACGGGTAAACACCGCTACCGTGCCGATACAGAGAATGGTCAGCACCGCCATCCAGCTGTCAAATACCGACGCGGAGACGCTGCGCACCGCTACAGGCGCCAGATTCAGCCCGATCGCCATCACCACCGCGCCGGTGACCACCGGCGGCATAAGCCGTTCAATCCAGCGCGTGCCCGCTTTGACCACCACCATGCCAATCAAGGTATAAAGCAGACCGCAGGCGATAATGCCTCCCAGCGCGACGCCTAAATGCGGATTAAGGCCCTGCCCGTTAAAGCCGGTAACGGCAATCACTACGCCAACAAAGGCGGCGCTGGAGCCGAGGTAGCTAGGCACTCGCCCGCCGGTCACCAGAAAAAACAGCAGAGTGCCAATGCCGGACATCATGATGGCGAGATTGGGGTCCAGCCCCATGAGGAGCGGCATTAACACGGTTGCGCCAAACATTGCCACCGCATGTTGCAGGCCGAGGATCACTGTCTGCCCCAGTGGCAGCGTCTCATCCGGGGCGATAACGCCATCTTCGCTTATCGCCGTTTTTTTATGCCATTGAGGAAACCAGGAATGCGCCATTATTTTCTCCTGCAGGGGAAAAGGGATGAGCCGCCGCAGCGGGGTTAACGGGCTTCCTGCCGTAACAGATGGTGATAGCCGCGATCGAAATAGATCAAGCCGGCGCCATGTTGATTACAAACCAGCGCCTGCGCTTCGCAAAACAGGATATCGTGCGTACCGACGCTAATCGTCTGGCTGATGCGGCAGTCGAAAGAGGCCACGGCCCCGTTCAGTATCGGTGCGCCAGTGAGCAGCGTGGACCATTCTGCGGCAATAAAACGCTCCGCCATCGGCGTTTTACCGCCGAACAGGTTCGACAGCGCCTCATGTTCCGCCGCAAGGATATTTACGCACAGCACCTGGTTTTGCATAAACGAGGGCCATACCGAGGCGGAGCGGTTCAGGCAAACCAGCAGCGTCGGCGGCGAATCCGTGACGCTGCAAACGGCCGATGCGGTAAAACCGGCGCGGCCACCGGGCCCATCCGTAGTGATGATATTGACGGCAGCACCGAGGCGTGCCATCGCGTTACGAAAATCCTGTTTCTCCACGGCGGAAAGCGCAGGGGATAAAGCGGTATGCGACATGATCACTCCTTATGTGGTAAGCGGTTTAGCTGCGCAGCGTTTCTGGCAGCGCATCGGATGTGGGTTGCATGGTGTCAGGCGTAGCCTCAAGCCATGCCAGCAGCAGCGCGTTGAAGGCCGGGCTATCGGTCACGCTCATCGCATGTCCGCCCCAGTTCATTTGCCGGAACGTGGCGTTGGGCAGCGCCTCGCACAGCTGCTGTGAGCAGATCCAGGGCACCAGCAGGTCATCGCGGCTGCACAGCGCCAGCACTGGTTGGGTGATGGCGGCGGCAAACGAACGAAAGTCGGCGCTCATCAGCGCATGCAGGCGCAGCAGCAGGTTTTCCATGCCCTGAAAATGGGCGCAGTGCAGCGCATCTTCCGCCTCAATACGTGCCTGATGGGCGGAAAGCCAGTCGGCAGGATAGAGAAACAGCGGCTGCGCCCGCACCCAGGCTTCAACGCCTGCGTTAAGCAACAGATCCTGACGAACACGAAAACAGCGGCGCGTATGTGCATCAAGGCTAAGCCAGCCGTTCACTACCACAATGCGTTTGACGCGTGTGGGATAGTCCAGCGCCAGCTGTAGCCCAATCAGGCCACCCAGCGCATGTCCCAACAGATCGAAACGCTCAATGCCTGCCAGCCGCAAACTTTCTGCCAGCTCGGCGGCCATATCCTGCAGGCTGTAGCCTTCAGGCAGCCGGTCAGCATTGCGGCCGGTGCCGCGCTGGTCGTAACTCACGACCCGATAGCGTCCACGTAGCGCGTTTAACTGCGGTAGCCAAAAGCTGCCCAGCCCGCCTAAGCCAGCCGCAAGTACCAGCACCGGTGCGTAGTCTCCGCGCAGGCCCGTAATATCCAGATGCATTGGCGCCTCACTTAGCGATATGCGCAGTGGAGGCGATTTCTACCAGCGCCTCTGGTTTTACCAGCCCGCACTGAATACAGAAACGGGCCGGTTTATCGCCCGGAAAGTATTCGGCATACGCCTGATTTATGGTGGCGTAGTGGCTCCAGTCGGTAAGGAAAATCGCATTAAAGGTCACATCTTCCAGGGTGCCGCCTGCCGTTTCGATCACGCTTTTAATGGTTTCCAGGACGTGACGCGTCTGCGCGGCGGGATCGCCCACATGAACCACATTGTTTTCGCGATCGAAGGGCAGCGTACCTGAGACATACACCACGCCGTCCGCCAGCGTGCCGGGCACAAAAGGGGCGATAGGGGTTCCACTGCCGGGTGGAATAATCACATGTTTAGGCATGACGATAGCTCCTGTGGGTGCAATGGTTCAGGCCGGGCGCTTAAGCGCTGGTTCAGCCAGCGTGGCGCAAAAGGTATTCACATCGGAAACCCAGCCGAAAAAAGTCTCAATGTTAAAAATCGCTGCCTGTTGGGCAAAAGCTGGGCCTGCCTGATAAGTCGCGTCTTCCAGAACGATGCCGAAATATTCCAGGAAAAAGCCGTCGCGCAGCGTCGATTCCACACAAACATTGGTGGCGATGCCGGTGAAAACCAGGTGGCGGATGTTGCGACTGCGCAGCATGCCGTCAAGCGGGGTGTGGTAAAAGCCGCTATAGCGCGGCTTGGGCAGCACAATATCGCCCGGCTGCGGCTGAAGACGATCCACCAGCGCATAGTCCCACCCGCCTTTGGCCAGCAGTTTGCCCTGTAGCTGCGGCTGTTTGCGCATGGTTTTTAATGCGTTGGATTTATGGTAATTAGGCGAGCCGGCATCCCCGGCTTCAACGTACTGCGGGTCCCAGCCATTCTGAAACCAGATAATCTGAATGCCGGCGGCGCGCGCGGCCTGTACGGCGACGGCAATATTTTCAATTACCGACTGGGTGGCGGAAACGTCAAAGCCCGCCAGGTCAAGGTAGCCGCCAGGCGTGGCGTAGGCATTCTGCATATCCACCACAATCAGCGCCGTTTGCGCTGGCGGGAGAGCAATGTTTTCAGGACGGGCGGGCAGCGTAACGGTCGCCTGCTGGCTGACGCTGCTACAAATAACCGTGTTCATCAGGCTACCTCCTGCGCTGCGGCGATAACGTGTGTCCGGCAGGCTAACAACGGCTGAATATGCTCGCCAAAGGCCTCAATGCCCTGCAGAAAATCATCAAAGGTCAACAACACGCCCTGCGTCCCCTCAACGGCAGCGACCTCATCCAGCATACGCGCAACGCTGGCATACGAACCCACCAGCGTGCCCATATTGATATTCACTGCGGAGGTGGGGTCGGCCATCTGGCGCACGTTGGTATCGCTGCCGGAACGCTTGTCCTGCTGGCTTTGAGTGGTAAGCCAGGCCAGGGCTTCCTCATCCGCGCCCGCCTTATAGTGTTCCCATTTTGCGCGCGCCGCCTCGTCCGTTTCATCGGCGATAATCATAAACAGCACAAACGAACCGACGTCGCGCCCGGCGGTCTCTGCAGCGGCTTTCATGCGGGCTGCCGTTGGCGCAAAGGCGGCCGGGGTATTAACCCCTTTGCCAAAGCAGAAGTTATAGTCAGCGTGCTGGGCGGAAAAGGCCATTCCGGCGTCGCTTTGACCGGCGCAGATCACCTTCATCGCTTTTTGCGGGCGAGGACTCAGGCGACAGTCATTCATGGTAAAAAATTCGCCTTTCAAATCGGATTTGCCGCTGCCCCAGAGGTCACGTAACACCGTAACGTATTCGGTCAGATAGTCGTAACGGCGCGAGAAATAGTCATCGCCCGGCCACAGTCCCATCTGTTCATACTCTGGCTTCTGCCAACCGGTAACCAGGTTAACGCCAAAACGTCCCTCCGCAACCGAGTCGATAGTTGCGGCCATGCGCGCCACAATAGCGGGCGGCAAAGTGAGAGTGGCAGCGGTGGCATAGATTTCGATGCGCGTGGTCACAGCGGCCAGCGCCGCCATCAGGGTGAAGGACTCCAGGTTATGATCCCAGAACTCAGTTTTACCGCCAAAACCGCGCAGTTTGATCATTGATAAAGCAAAATCGAAATGGTAATGCTCCGCTTTCTGCACAATCGCTTTGTTCAGCGCAAAGGTCGGCATGTACTGCGGCGCATGACTGGAAATCAGCCAGCCGTTATTACCTACCGGGATAAAAACGCCAATTTTCATATGAAGCCCTCGTGGAAGTGGTTTAACCAACGTGCGCTGCGGGGCTTCCTGCCTTTCCTGTTCCGGCGGCGCGTAAGGCAACTAAAGCAAGAGGTGTGCCATATTTTTAACTAATTGATATCAAACTGGAATTAACAAGTGCAGCAACGGAAGCAGCCAGGCGATGCGCTAAAACAGACCATTTGGTCAAAACCTGCTGCACAGAAATCAGGCAAGGCACTATCTGCTATCAGCAGGTAATGAGATCGGTTAATTACTTCTTAACTGAACCGACCAGCTGCTAAGATGCAGCGCGGGCATTGTTCAGAAAAAGGATCAGGGTGAAAGTGGTAAATAAGGCACCAACACGCCGTTCACAGGCAGCAGCGGCAAAGCGTTCAGCAATTCTTAACGCGGCGCTGGAATACTTCTCGCAGTTTGGTATGCATGGCACCCGCCTCGATAAAGTGGCCGAGCGCGCCGGTATATCAAAAACCAATCTGCTTTACTATTTTCCCTCTAAAGAAGCGCTCTATATCGCGGTACTGAAAGAGATCCTTGATGTCTGGTTAGCGCCGCTGCGTGCGCTGCGTGAAGATCACGAGCCGCTGGCAGCGATTCGCCACTATATCCAGCTGAAAATGGAGGTATCGCGCGATCATCCCCAGGCTTCGCGACTGTTCTGTCTGGAAATGCTGCAGGGCGCGCCGCTGCTGAAAGCCGAGCTTGAGAGCGACCTTAAAGCGTTGATAGATGAAAAATCGCAGGTGATTGAAAACTGGGTGGCGCAAAAGCGGCTGGCGCCGGTAGAGCCGCAGCATTTGGTGTTTATGCTGTGGGCCACCACACAACACTATGCAGATTTTGCCGTTCAGGTAGAGGCGATAACCGGTCAGACGCTGAATGACGAAGAGTTTTTTAACCAGGCGGTGCGCAACGTGCAGCATATGGTGATTGAAGGCATTCGCGTGCGCTGAGAGGTGATTAAAAAACTTTACCTTCAGCGAAACGGAATTACGCCAGGCTTATAGCGTTAGGTTGCAACCCAGGAGCAAGCATGGATTCCGTTTCGCAATTGGTTTTGGGCGCCTCGGTAGGCATGGCGGTCATGGGGCGCAAAGCGCCGCTCTGGAAGTCGGCGCTGGTAGGCGGATTTTGCGGCACCTTGCCCGATCTGGATGTTTTTCTCGATCACGGTGATGCAATCCGCAATATGACTCTGCATCGCACCGAAAGCCATGCGCTGGTCTGGTTAACGTTGCTTTCACCGTTGCTGGCGTGGCTGCTTGCCGGCGTGGTCAAACAGCGCTTTCAGTGGATCCAGTGGTGGCCTGCTGTCTGGCTGGCGTTGATCACCCACCCGTTGCTCGATCTGATGACCGTATATGGCACCCAGCTGGGGCTGCCCTTTACCGATTACCCCTGGGCTATTGGCAGCATTTATATTGTCGATCCGCTGTATACGCTGCCGCTGATAATTTGCCTGATTGTTGCCCTGTGGCGTCGCGAACCGCGCTGGAGCCGCGCCGGTTTGGCGCTCAGTACAGGCTATCTGTTATGGAGCATGGCGGCGCAGGGAATTGCGCTTTATCAGGTGGCTCCGCAGGTGGCGCATCAGCTGGGCGTTAAGCCTCATTTACTGGTAACGCCCACCGCTTTTAATACGCTGGTATGGCGCGTAGTCGCCGTCACGCCCGAGCACTACTACGAGGGCTACTGGTCGCTGCTGGCGCCGCATCGACCGCTGCAGCTCAGCATGCACGATCGTGGCGCTGCGCTCTACCAACAGCTGAAAGGAGATGCGCATGTTGAGCGTGTCGCCTGGTTTAGCCATGGTTTTTTTGCCATGCAGCAGCGCGACGGCAAACTGTTTATCAGTGATTTGCGTATGGGCGAAGCGCCAGATTTCACCTTTACTTTTGATCTGGGCGCTCCGCAGGCGCGTAACCCTCATCCTTCACGGCTCGCTTCGTCAAGACCCTCACTAACGCAAACGTGGCGGCACTTTCGTCAGCGTCTGTAACGAAAAGGGGCGAACTTGCGTTCGCCCCTGAGCTGACAAGCTGTCAGTATCAGAACGTCACTCTGGCAGCAGGCCGGTGTTAACGCACCGCTGCCTTACGGCTACGCAGCCACCAGCCGATGCCCAGCAGAATAAACCACAGCGGCGTAACCATCAGCGCCTGGCGCGTATCTTCCTGTAGCGTCAGCAGAACAATGACAAACACGAAGAAAGCCATACATATCCAGCACATCAGCTTGCCCAGCGGCATTTTAAAGCGCGACTGCTGATGACGCTGCGGATATTTTTTACGATAGGCGAGGTAAGAGCAGAGGATGATGCTCCAGACAAACATAAAAAGAATGGCCGAAACGGTAGTGACCATGGTAAACACGGTCATGACATTCGGAATCAGGTAAATCAGCGCCACGCCAATCAGCAGACAGAGGCAGGAGAAAAGCAGACCTGCAGTCGGTACCGCGCGTGCTGAGAGACGACCAAAGGCGCGATGCGCCACACCCTGTTCTGCAAGGCCGTAGAGCATCCGGCTGGTGGAGAAAATGCCGCTGTTAGCCGAGGAGGCGGCAGAGGTTAATACCACAAAGTTCACGATGCTGGCCGCCGCTGGCAGGCCAATCAACATAAACATTTCTACAAATGGACTGCGGTCGGCGACTACGTGTGTCCAGGGCGTTACCGCCATAATCACCATTAGCGCCAGCACATAAAACATAATAACGCGAATCGGAATGGCATTAATTGCCCGTGGCAATACCTTATGCGGGTCGTGCGTTTCAGCTGCGGCGGTGCCTACCAGTTCAATGCCGACAAAAGCAAATACAGCAATCTGGAAACCGGCAAAGAAGCCGCTTAATCCTTTCGGGAACATACCGCCTTCATTCCAGATATTCGACAGCGAAGCCGTGCCGCCGCCCGGAGAAGGGTAATGCATCGCCACCAGGACAATGCCGGTAACAATCAACGCAACGATGGCCACGATTTTGATAATGGCAAACCAGAACTCCAGCTCGCCAAACAGCTTAACCGTAACAATGTTAAGCGCCAGAAAGGCCACAACACAAAGCAGGGCGCTCATCCAGATAGAGAAATCGGGGAACCAGAGCTGGAAATAGGAGCTGATGGCGACCACGTCGGCTATGCCGGTCACCACCCAGCAGAACCAGTAGGTCCATCCGGTAAAATAACCGGCCCACGGGCCAAGCAGGTCAGCGGCGAAATCGCTGAAAGATTTATATTCAAGATTGGAGAGCAATAGCTCGCCCATCGCGCGCATCACAAAGAACAGCATAAAACCGATGATCATATAGACAAAAATGATCGACGGTCCCGCCAGACTGATGGTTTTACCAGACCCCATAAACAGGCCGGTTCCGATGGCACCGCCAATAGCAATCAGCTGAATATGACGGTTATGAAGACTACGCCGGAGCTTATCCGGGCTTTCTGCGTTTTGCAGCGTATCTTTGGTTTGATCTGTCATGAAGTGGTTCCTGTCTGTGATGTCGTGCGGCTCTGCTGGCCGATAGTTATCAGGCTTACCGGCAGGTAAGTTGGCATAAGATAGTGTAATTAACCGATTATCAGCTAATGGTTTTTGCCAATCCTGCAGAATTTGAGGCCCGAAGTTGGCATCATTTATTTACAAACAGCGAAAAGGTACAACTTTTATGCAGTACTGCCGCAAAAAACCACAAAATGCGTAACTTTCACAGTAAAAACTGGACCACAGGCTACAATTAACAGGCAAGCGTAGCGGCTAATCGGGGGAGGGGCGGGTGAAAACCATGGCGATAGTGCTGATTATAATTCTGGCCGCGCTGGCAAGCATGCCCTGGCTACAGCGCCATCTGCCATCGCACTGGGATCCTTTTAAGCCGCTGGAGGTCACCGATGCGCCAGGGCCAATTACGCGCTACAAGCTTCAGCGCCTGCGCAATGATCCTGCGGCCTGTCTGTCGGTATTGCAGCGTGCCCGTGAGGCAGGATTCATCAGCTTTACTCAGCCTCCTGCGATGAAGGGAGCCTGCCCGCTGGAAAAGCCGATTCGGATACAGCGGTTTGCCAGGGTAACACTGAGCAGCAGCTTTTTGGCCAGCTGTCCGTTGGCGGTAAGCAGTACAATGTTTGTGATTCAGGCAAATCAAATAGCGCTAACAAGCCCGCTTAAATCGCCGTTGGGACGTATCGAGCATGTAGGAAGCTACGCCTGCCGCAATATTTATCACCGTGCGCAGGGCAGGTTGAGTGAACATGCGACCGCTGATGCATGGGATATAACGGCGTTTCACCTGGCAAACGGTACGCGAATCAGCGTGGGAAGAGACTGGCACAGAACGGGCGAAGCGTCGGCGCTTCTGCATCGCTGGTTCGACAGCAGCTGCGCCTGGTTTGGCAACGCGCTGGGGCCAAATTATAACGCGGCGCATGACAGCCATTTCCATTTAGGGATGCGAGGCTACATGCTTTGTCGCTAACTGGCTGCTGCCTATAAAGAATTATTTGAAAAACGGACTATTTAACGCTTTTTCTATGGTATCTAATGGTATAAAGCCTTACGAAAAAGGTTAGCGGCATTTAATAGAGATCAGATAATTTTTTATAAAAGATTATTAGTGATGAATTAAGAAGAGCTTAAGTAAAAGCGGAGATTTTAGAATAATTACGGTGTTAACAATCAGCCTGTGTTATGAGTTTTGCTATAATGCTGTTTCAAAAGAATATTATTGTCGCTTTTTTCTTATGAAAAGAATTTCACATCCGTCACGATTTTTCACATCAACGTGGCTTAAATTGCAAGGGGATTGAATAGTTTTAAGAAAAATCTTATTCTTATCTTTATGCACAAAGTATTGAGTTTGCGCAAGATTGATAAATATAACTTTACTAAATTATAAGGATTCAAAGCGTGTAGCTTAAGCAATTATATCACATTTTCTTAACGTATCATAAATGCAGCGCGATCTTATCCGCAACCGCTTAAGCCAATATAATTAAAATAATTTTTCGAGAGCATTTAATTTTTTGTTACATCGGTGGCAGTTTGACTTAAACCATGGCGCGAGTAGCCTTCGCGTACCGGTGAGGCTTTAATGACGTTCGATGATTACTTCGCCTGGCGCAAGGAGGTCGAGGCACTGTTTTTTTTACTGAATAACACTGATGAGCTAACGGATATATTACAGCAGCAGGTTAAAGCGTTGGGATTGGAGCAATTTGCTTTACTTATCCGCCATCCTGTTCCCTTTACGCGCCCTAAAACGTTTCTTTTTACTACCTATCCAAAGGGTTGGGTAAAGCAATACGAAAATGAAAATTATTATGCAATCGATCCTATTCTTGATCTTTGCCAGCTGCCGGGGAAATTTATACTGTGGCAAGATGCCATATCGGAATGCACGGAATTATTCTGGCAAGAGGCAAAATCCCATGGGCTGACTTCAGGCGTTTCCTGTTCGCTTATGGCGCTTAATCGAGCGCTCGGTATATTATCTGCGTCTTCTAAAAAGGCGCTGAATATGTTGACATTACAGCCAGAACAACAATTAAGACTACAGTATCTTTTGGATCTGTCATTACAAACTTTACAGCGTTTAGACGATGTCTCAATGCGCATTTTAGATATAACCTTAAGCCAGCGTGAACTGGAAATATTAAAATGGACGGCGGAGGGCAAAACGGCTGTAGAAATTTCACTGATTCTGGCTATCTCGCCCCATACGGTAAATTTTCATCAAAAAAATTTGCAGAAACGATTCAATGCACCGAATAAAACCCAGGTAGCCAGCTATGCAGCGGCAATGGGTTTATTGTGAGCGCTAGCGCAACTACTAAATTTAGTAGTTTCATAAGGTTAACCAGTTGTCTACCCTTCGGCCTGGGTTTCAGCTGGGCTAGCGCCGTATGAATACGGCTTAAACGAGGGAGTGCGACAGGGGAATATGATGAAGATTATCCAAACCCAGCTAAAGGATATGCCATCCTCGTTATTGGCGGAATTGGGCAGTTATCGCTATAGCGTATTTGCACGCGGTGAAGGGTGGTCGATACCTTCCCGGCTCAGCACGCCGGGGCAGGAGTATGATCGCTTTGACCGTTCTGATGTCAGCTGGCTTATCGCCTGGCACGCGCGTATGGGCATTTGCGGCTGCGCGCGTTTGATGCAGTGGCAGGAACCGGGTAACGTTGAAGGCATCAGCGTCCCGTTCGATCGTAAAGAAGCAGTATGGGAAATGTCGCGTTTTTCAGCCAGACTGGATGTGGATGCTGAATTACCGCTAACCATTCTCTGGCATGCTGTGCAATTGGCAGAGCTGGCAGGCATCGATTATCTTGTCAGTGCCGCTACGCCGATGTTGGAGCAGATGTTTGAACAACATAAAGTAGGATTCGAACCGCTTACGCCGGGCTTGATTCAATCTGAAGATAACCTTTTTGCGGTTAAGATTCCGGTTAAGCAGCCCGATTTAGCGGAAAAGTATCGTGGCGCACGTCGTTTTAGCCCGGAAGAGGTTTTGCCTTCGTTGGGCGTCTCCATAAACTGGCAATCGGGACGCTAATGCCAACGTGTCCATAGGGTGATCAGTAACCATGCGGCCAGCACCCAGCATAGCACGGCGCTGGCCAACGCAACAGGTAGCCGCATTGCACCGATGAAAAACCATAACGAGAGGAGATAAAACAAGTAGGGCAGAATGGCCCACATGCCAAAAACAAGCGTGGTACGTAACGCGCTTACCCCTTTATCGGTTGCCACCAGATAATGGGCGATCAGTGCAAAAGTAGGGAACAGAGGCAACAAGCCCGCGATATAGTAATTTTTACTCTTCGCCAGTATGCCGATCGCGACCACCACCAGTGCGCCGATTAACGCTTTTAACAGCAAACCCATTGTTCACTCCACGGCAAAATCCATAACATGCGTGAATAACAGCATCAAATCAATGGGTTTGAAGTTTTTAGCGACGGTATCCAGCTTTGATTTGGCCAATGGTATCAGCGAAAGTTTCAGCCTGCTTTGGATCGTCTAACTGAGCTATAAGCCGTTCCATATTGATAATCACTTTACCTGCATCGGCCTGCCCCATGCCTTTCAGCATCATCGTGACCATCGCCTTCAGGCAGGCAACTTCATTCGCCAACTTCTCTGCTTCATGCGAGGTGTTAAAATCGTTATAACCCATAGCTACTCCTTGATAAAATGGTACAAACATTTGAACTACTGCTCAAATCAGCGATAGCAGGAAAGTATAACATAAATTATGAGACTGTTTTCTCAGTTGAGCATGCAGGGTAAACAATAAAATGTTGTTCAGAACGCAGAGGTAAATAAAAAATCTGCACTATTTAGCCTGGATGGAAATGGTCAAAAGAGCCTTATTTCGTCACGCAAAAGTGCTCAGTGGTTTTAATTTAACTCATTGTATATAAAGCATTTTAAAATTTTAAATGATTTTCTGCTTATTTTTTAACGGATTTAACGCTTTATTATCGGTAGGGGGAAATAGTTGCGCTGCGGGTAGAATAACGGTGGGCTGAGCGAGCAATTAACCGCCCAAAAAAACGCTGAATTATGTTCAAACCTGTCACGAAAGAGAGTAACATTAAGCCGGTTAATTAAAGTGTCGCCCATAAACATCACCATTCCGGAGAAATCCTCTTTTGATCAGCATTCTTCTTGTGGATGACCACGAACTGGTACGCGCAGGGATCCGTCGCATACTGGAAGATATCAAAGGTATTCAGGTAACCGGCGAGGCATGCTGCGGTGAGGATGCTGTTAAGTGGTGTCGAACCAACCAGGTTGATGTAATCCTGATGGATATGAACATGCCGGGCATCGGCGGCCTGGAGGCGACGCGCAAGATCGTACGATTTAACCCCGATGCTAAAATTATTATGTTGACTATCCATACGGAAAATCCGCTGCCGGCAAAAGTGATGCAGGCGGGCGCTTCCGGCTACCTCAGTAAAGGAGCCGCGCCGCAGGAGGTCATCAGTGCGATTCGTTCGGTTCACTCGGGCCAACGTTATATCGCCTCTGATATAGCGCAGCAGATGGCGCTGAGCCAGATTGAACCAGAAAAGGGAGAATCTCCTTTCAGCTGTTTGTCGGAACGGGAATTGCAGATTATGCTGATGATTACCAAAGGGCAGAAAGTCACAGATATTTCTGAACAGCTTAATCTGAGCCCGAAAACCGTTAACAGCTACCGCTATCGTATGTTTAGTAAACTGAATATTAATGGCGACGTAGAGTTGACGCATCTGGCCATCCGACATGGCCTGTTTAATGCGGAGTCGTTGATCAGTAGTGAGTGAAGTTTTTGATGCAAAATCCTTTCTGAAAACCGTCACCAGCCAGCCGGGCGTCTACCGGATGTATGACAGTGGCGGTACGGTTATTTACGTCGGTAAAGCAAAAGATCTGAAAAAGCGCCTCAGTAGCTATTTCCGCAGCAATCTTGCCAGCCGTAAAACCGAAGCGTTAGTGGCCAATATCGATCATATTGATGTCACCGTCACCCACACTGAAACAGAAGCGCTGCTGCTTGAACATAACTACATCAAGCTTTATCAGCCGCGCTACAACGTGCTGCTGCGTGACGATAAGTCCTATCCCTATATCTTCTTAAGTGGCGATCCTCATCCCCGGCTGGCTATCCATCGCGGCGCTAAACATGCAAAGGGCGAATATTTCGGTCCATTCCCCAATGGCTATGCGGTGCGTGAAACCCTGGCGCTGCTGCAAAAAATATTCCCGGTGCGGCAGTGTGAAAACAGCGTTTATCGCAACCGCACGCGCCCCTGTCTGCAATATCAGATTGGGCGTTGTCTGGGGCCTTGCGTCGCAGGTCTGGTCAGCGAAGAGGAATATGCTCAGCAAACCGAGTATGTGCGGCTGTTTCTCGCCGGTAAAGATGACCAGGTGCTAAACATGCTGGTCAGCCGTATGGAACAGGCCAGCCAGGCGTTGCGCTTTGAAGAAGCTGCCCGTCTGCGCGATCAGATTCAGGCGGTGCGGCGGGTTACCGAAAAGCAATTTGTTTCCAATCAGGGCGATGACCTTGATGTCATTGGCGTCTCTTACGATGCCGGTATGGCTTGTCTGCATGTGCTTTTTATTCGCCAGGGCAAGGTATTAGGCAGCCGCAGCTATTTCCCAAAAATTCCCGGCGGCACCGAGCTGGCGGAAGTGGTGCAAACCTTTGTGGGTCAGTTCTATCTGCAGGGCAGCGAGTCGCGTACCTTACCGGGTGAAATCCTGCTGGATTTTAATCTGACGCAACGCGAGCTGCTGGCAGATTCTCTTAGTGAGCTGGCAGGACGCCGTATTCATATTCAGAGTAAGCCGCGTGGCGATCGCGCTCGCTATCTGAAACTGGCGCGTACCAACGCCGCGACAGCGTTGGTAACAAAACTCACCCAGCAATCAACGATCCATCAGCGGCTGGCGGCGTTAGCCGGGGTGCTTAAATTACCGCGTATCAACCGTATGGAATGCTTTGATATCAGCCATACCATGGGCGAACAAACGGTCGCCTCCTGCGTGGTTTTCGACAGTAACGGGCCGGTGCGTGCTGAATATCGCCGCTATAATATCAGCGGCATCACGCCGGGAGATGACTATGCGGCGATGAATCAGGTGCTGCGTCGACGTTACGGTAAAGAGCTGGAGCCGGAAAAGGTGCCGGACGTGATCCTGATTGACGGCGGTAAAGGGCAGCTGGGGCAGGCGAAGCAGGTTTTCTCCGAGCTGGAAGTCAGCTGGGATAAACATCATCCGCTTTTACTGGGCGTGGCCAAAGGCAGCGATCGTAAGGCCGGTCTGGAAACGCTCTTCCTGGAGCCTGAAGGCGAGGGATTCTCCTTACCGCCTGACTCACCGGCGCTGCATGTTATTCAGCATATTCGCGATGATTCCCATAATCATGCGATAACCGGGCATCGCAATAAGCGGGCAAAGGTCAAAAATACCAGCTCGCTGGAAAGTATCGAAGGCGTTGGGCCCAAACGGCGTCAGCAGCTGTTAAAATATATGGGCGGCCTACAGCCATTGATGAACGCCTCGGTTGAAGAAATCGCCAAAGTGCCTGGCATTTCTCACGCCCTGGCGGAGAAAATTTTTTACTCGTTAAAACACTAACATTGAATCCCTTGTGGCAATGTAGCACCATACGGGTAAACCCTACTCATGCCAGACAGTTAGCGTACCTTATGCAATTGAATATACCGACGTGGCTCACCCTGTTTCGTGTTGTGCTGATCCCTTTTTTTGTGCTGGCATTCTATCTGCCATTTCATTGGGGGCCGATGGTTTGCGCTATCATTTTTGTGATAGCAGCAATTACTGACTGGTTTGATGGTTTTCTGGCCCGCCGCTGGAAGCAATCGACCCGCTTCGGCGCCTTTCTCGATCCGGTAGCGGATAAGGTGATGGTCGCGATGGCGTTGGTGCTGGTGGCTGAACAGTTTCACGCCTGGTGGATTACCTTGCCGGCGGCGACCATGATTGCCCGCGAAATTATTATCTCTGCATTGCGCGAGTGGATGGCGGAAATTGGTAAGCGCAGCAGCGTTGCCGTTTCCTGGATCGGTAAAGTCAAAACCATGGCCCAGATGCTGGCATTGGTTGCGCTGCTGTGGCATCCCAATCAGCTGGTTTCAGCGGTCGGCGTGGTGGCGCTCTATATTGCTGCAGTGCTGACTTTCTGGTCGATGTTTCAATATTTAAGCGCGGCGCGCAACGATCTGTTTGAACACTGATCGATATGGTGCAAAAAACAGCAAATGACTAGCGCATAAAGATAATCTGGTTGACTCAGATGTTCAGCGCAGTAGAATGCAGCGCATCGGACGGTAATAGATTTGCCGAATGAGGAAAAAATCAGTGCTTTGTTGCTGATGAATGCGGGAATAGCTCAGTTGGTAGAGCACGACCTTGCCAAGGTCGGGGTCGCGAGTTCGAGTCTCGTTTCCCGCTCCAGATTTTAAATTGTAGAAAGCATTTTCTGCAATTCTCCGAAAAGGGCCGTAAGGCCCTTTTTTCGTTACAAAACCACACACACTCACTCTTCTCTTCTTTTGGGCCGACAGCGTCTGATCCCTTTGTACTTCTGCAAAATAATACTCATTTTTAATATGATTTACGATTTACCCCTGCCAGAACAAAAGAGTATCGTTTAAACATTATTCTTATTAAAGCAACGGAGAGTCGGCAGTCTTTTTCTGGATACGCGTGCTTTATAAAAAATCCTTTTATAAGTTTTACCTGATGTGAATAGTCTGCGCCTGTTTAGCGCATATTAACAGCTGTGGTTTGATTTACTGTTAGCAAATGGAATATTGCACATAAAATTTAATGGCGGCCATTAAATTTGCGCCTGAAAGAGGTGATAAGTAACTGAAGCGGCGGACATCTGTTGTTTCATTCTATGCACCAGTTCTTTCAGCATGGAAAACAATGATAGTTATAACAGGTAAAAGAATATGAGAAATAGAAAAATCGGGCATGCGCGCGTCAAATATCATCCTGTAGCGGCATGTATTTTGCTTTCCTTAGCCAGCGTGACGCAAGCGGCTAATAACAGAAATATGACCTCTTCAGTTGTAAAGGGTGTAACGGTCATTGATATCAACAAAGCGAACGATCGCGGCATTTCACATAACCTATATGACAAATTTAATGTTGATAAAAAAGGGTTGATCTTAAACAACAGCCAGAATGCCATCAGCACCAGGCTGGCTGGAGAGATAAAAGGGAACAGCAACCTGAGCTCAGGTGCAGCGAAAGTTATTCTTAACGAGGTTATTTCTAAAAATCATAGTGCCTTACAGGGTTGGCTGGAGGTGGCAGGAAATAAAGCGCATGTCATCGTTGCTAATCCAAACGGTATCAGTTGCCAGGGATGTGGCTTTATTAACGCAGAAAAAGTTACTGTCACCACCGGCAAACCAGATATGCAGAACGGTATGCTAAAAGGATACCAGGTAAATGGCGGCAGCGTTACGCTTTCACATCTGGAAAGTGCCTCGCCAACTGAAATATTAGCGCGATCCATTGTAGTCAATGACAAACTCTATGCTGAGGAGCTGTCAATGGTAGCCGGCAACAATTATGTTGACATAAATGGCAAAATTACCGGTACGGTGAAGGCTCAGGGAAGACGGCAGGGCTATGGAATTGACGTTGCCACTATTGGCGGAATGTACGCCAATAAAATAAGCCTGATCAGCAGCGAAAAAGGCGTGGGGGTACGCAATAGCGGCATTATTGCCGGAACGGAGAATATACAAATTGATAGCAGCGGTAAACTTGTTAACAGCCATGGCCAAATAAAATCAGCTGGACTGATTAACATCAAAGCACAGCAAGGGCTGGAAAATATCACCGGAAAAATAAATAGCGAGAATACTATTCATATAGATACTAATAAAAGCATCATCAATAATAACCAGGCGGGTCATATCGCCGCCAGGAAAGATATCTATATTGACAGCGGCACTTTTAATAACGTCAATGGGAAAATATCTGCTGGCGGCACGCTGGGCGTAAACACCCATAATAAAATCATGACCAATACAGGGAAAGGCAATTCCGTGGGTATTCATGCCGGGGCCGTGGCCCTGCAAACGGGCATGCTGGATAATATCAATGGCCTGATCAAAGGCGGCTATGTCGGCGTTGGGGCGAACAGAGTTAATAATACTTCTGGCACCATCGAAGCTACAGGTGACATGGACATCAGCAGTAACGGGAATATTGAAAACCGGCAGGGCCTTCTGCGTTCTACTGTAGGGCATATCCATCTTGATGCGGTCAGGGGCAGCATCAATAACGGCAGTACGCGCACAGCAGACACTTTTAGTCAGGATTCCCAGGGTATCATCGCTGGTGAAGGCGGGATTCAGATCAAAGCCGATGTGCTGAACAGTCGCACCGGTCAAATCGCCTCAAAAGGTAATATCGCTATAACTACCACCTCTGCTGTTGACAACTTCCAGGGAAAGTTAAACAGCAGCAAAGAACTTTACATTAAAGCCGCATCTCTGCTGAATGGCCAGGCGGGGATAAGCACCTCGGGCAATATTCATATTGATCTCTCGGAAGATTTTTACAACAGTATCGGCATTATCAGTGCTGGCGAAGGCAATATCGAGCTACAGGCGAGGCGCGTTAGTAACAAAGGAGGATTGTTCGTTGGTCAGGATATGAATATCAATGCCAAAACCTCAGTGGATAACAGCGCCGCGCTAATGGTTGCTAATAAAAACATGACGATAACGGCCGCTGACATGCTGGATAACAGCAAAGCTCAGGATTTTGCTGATTTTTATGGCGTTTATTTAGCAATGCCCAACCAAAAGGGTGGTCTGATTGGCAGAGAAAGCATCACCATTAACACTGGTCGCGTAAACAATGATAGTGGCCGTATTGTTTCGGAGTTGGGTCAGTTAACCATCCAGGCCAGGGATCATATTAACAACACCTACGGCCACATCATGGCAGCTTCAGGACTTTCGTTGCTGAAAACACAGGCTATCTATAATGATTATGCCACGATAAACAGCGGCGGCAGCCTGACTGTTGATAGCGGTTTTCTCTCTAATTACAGTTCAGGCAGCATTGCTGATAATAATGCAACCGGCATCATTTCCGCCGATAAAGATTTGCAGGTTAACCTGGGCAGCACTTTTACTAACTACGGCTGGATAAATGGCAACCAGAATGCTTCCGTTACGGTGCAAGGTATCCTTTCTAACCGTAATACCCTTAGCGCCGCGCAGGATTTAAAAATCACCACAAAAAGCCGACTGTATAATTATAAAGATATGGCGGCCGGTAACCAACTCATACTCAAAAGCGAGTCTGATGTAAAAAACAGTTCGGGCAGTAATATTCAGGGAGCATCAACTACAACGATTGATATCAAAGGGGACCTGTATAATGAAGGTAACATTGTCAGCAATGATCAGTTAACCATCAGGGCAGGCAGAAACCTCTATAATTATAGTAATATATTAACGGATGGGCAGGCTGCTGTCAGCGTAAAAAATATTTCTAATAGCGGAAGCAATGCTTATCTGGGCGGCTTTGCAGGGCTGGAGCTGAAAGCGGGCGTTATTTCAAATAGCGGTAATTTTATTGGGTTGTAATTAAGGCATGCAATAAAGGCGGCAGGGTTTGCCGCTTTTATGTATTGAGTTGATTAATGAACAAGAAAGTTGTAGCCCTGTTTTTTTTCAGTTTGTGTCATTTTCCTGTTGTAGCGCAGAACAATGTGAGTCAGTTGATTAAGGAGCAGCAAAATAATGATAATACGGTTCGTCAGCAAAGCCGGATAACAAAAAAAGATATCTTTTCAACCGTTGGGGATAAAAAAACAGGTAAAATCGATTTTCCTGATGAAACTCTCTGTTTCAGGATAAAGAAAATTATCATAAATAATGATTTTCTTGAAAAGTCAGCGGCGGGGAAACTCAAAAAAAACATTGAAGGACGCTGCCTGGGAAAGCGAGGCGTAATTAAACTGGCTCATAATATTCAGGACGGGTTTATCAATGCGGGTTATATTACCACCCGCGTTGATATTCCGCCGCAGGATTTATCCTCTGGCGTATTGACACTAAATATTCTGCCGGGAAAAATTGAAACCATAAGCGTTGAAAACCACTCTGTAGCCCGGGTTATTTTACCCTTTGCTGAAGAAGATATTCTTAACATCAGGGACATAGAGCAGGGACTGGAGAATTTACAGCGAATACCGGGGACAGAAGTGAAAATAAACATCGAGCCAGGGGAGCGAGATGGATACAGTCGCGTCATCATCTATAGCAACCGCCAACAAAAATGGAATTTCCGCGCCTCCGCTAATAACTGGGGTGATAAAAGTACCGGGAAAAATTTAGCCAGCGTATCAGGCTATGTCTGGAATCTGGCGCATCTGAACGATATCTTTTATCTCTCAGGCACCCGAAGCGTATCAGGAGGATATAACAGTATTAGCAGCTATTATTCTTTTCCGTTGGGTTACTGGGAGTATGAATTTTTTTACAGCTATAGCGCGTCCCACCAGAAAATCGATCTTGATACGCTGAATCCTGATTATAGCGGGAAGAATCACTATGCCAGCGTTAAAGCCTCCAGAACGATCTATCGTGACAGAGATAAGAAAGTTACTGCATTTATGGAGGTTTTAAGAAGAAAATCTGATTATCAACTGGGCGATATCACACTGACGCTGCAAAAACGTGATATGAGCAACGGCCGCCTGGGTATTAACTATAAACAGAATTATGCCGCCGCCATGCTGAACAGCACCCTGGCATATCAACGTTTTACCCGTGGGGCTGGGGGGGATCTCTCACCCGATATGGCGGCGGGCGATGTCAGCTCAAGGAGTCAGTTACTCAGCCTGGATATTAATTACCTGAAACCGTTGGAATATCGCGCTTTGCAGGGGTTTTATGAGCTAAATGTGGGGATGCAGTATACGCCCGAAGCTTTAGTATTACAGGATCAGTTCTCTATTGGTAATCGCTGGAGCGTCAGAGGGTTTGAAAACAGCACCGGACTTTACGGTGATAAGGGATTTTACCTGCAAAACACCCTTAATATTCTTACCGGTTTAAGCGGCGCTGAATATTATTGCGGTCTCGATTATGGCGAAGCGGCAATGTCTCATTCGTTTCAACAGCAGAATAAGACCCAAAGATTAATGGGCGCGACAACAGGTTTAAAAGGCAGCGTTAAATCGTTGGGCTATGATCTATCGCTCTCTGTTCCACTGCTTAGCCCAGCGCAACTGCAAACCGATAAATTCACAATAAATGTTAACTTATTTTATCAACTATGATGCACGCAGGAATTAGGCTTTTTGTTGGCACTGATATTGTTGAAGTAGAAAGAATCAGGAGAGCAATATCGGGATGGAAAATGGATTTTCTTCAACGGGTTTTTACCCGGGCGGAAATAAATAAAATCAATGCAGAAAACCCAGACTATGAAAGGGCGGCTGGTTTTTGGGCGGCAAAAGAGTCAATGGTAAAAGCGCTGGGTATCGGTTTTCGTCAAGGGATCCGTTTTCATGATATTGAGGTCGAACATAATCAATACGGTTGCCCACAAATCATACTGCATGGCTCAGCAAAAACACTATTCAATGAAAAAGGCCGCGCACAAATCTCTTTAACGATATCGCATTGTAGAACATATGCTATTGCCGTTGTTGCTGTGGTTACACATAATTAATCTGACAGAGCGTGGATATGTATAGGTATAACGATCTTTGCAATAAGAGCGTATTGGTAACGGGAGCCAGCGGTGATATTGGGCTGGCTATCTGTATCCAGTTTCTACAGCAACAGTGCCAGGTCTATGCGCTGTATAATTCGCACGGCGATGAGCTGGCGGAATTGAAAAAGCGTCATCCTCAGGGTGAGCAGCTTCATATTCAACAATGTGATTTAGCCGATGCCGAAGCGGTAAAACAACTCTGTCTCTGGCTGGCGAACACGGCAGGCAACATTGATGTTCTGGTGAATAACGCGGGTATAGTTAAAGACAGCCTGTTTGCCGCTATGAGTTTTGAAGCATTCACTAGCGTGATAGAGACGAACCTGTTGAGCCTCTTCAGGCTGACCAAAGAGGCGCTGATGCTGCTGAGGGCCTCTGAGAAACCGGTAATTATCAACGTCGCTTCGATCGCGGCGCTGGTGCCCAGCCCTGGGCAGATTAACTATAGTGCGTCAAAAAGCGGCATTCTTGGCTTTACGCGCACGCTGGCTGCTGAAATGGCACCAAGGGGCGTTCGTGTCAATGCGGTAGCGCCAGGTATGATTGAATCCAGAATGGTTAAAAAAGTCTCGCGTACGGTTGTCAGAGAGGTAATTAATACCATTCCGCTGAAACGTCTGGGGCGCTGTGAAGAGGTCGCCAACGCGATTGTCTACTTAAGTTCCTCCGCATCAAGTTATATTGTGGGGCAGACGCTGGTTATAGATGGCGGTCTGGTGATGCGGTGATCTATGAATAAACTATTTATTCCG
This sequence comes from Pantoea sp. FN0302, assembly GCF_050113775.1. NCBI lineage: Bacteria > Pseudomonadati > Pseudomonadota > Gammaproteobacteria > Enterobacterales > Erwiniaceae > Pantoea > Pantoea sp. FN0302. The sequence continues at coordinate 1,644,694 of NZ_JBNJSM010000001.1, read as the reverse complement.
CCGCACATTTTTCTGGAAATGGGCAGCTGGCGGCAGCCTTTGCTAATGGTTGACCGAATCAGTAACTATCAATATGGCGAAAAAGGTTTTATTCAGGTTATCAAGCATGTCACCTATAATGAACCCTATATCCCAGGGCATTTTCCCGATAATCCCATTATGCCCGGTGCGATTATTTCTGAAATTTTTGGTCAGGCCAGCGAATATCTCTCTTTTTTGACCGATATATGCGAGATATATCAGGAACGTTACGGGATTAGTCTGCGATCGTTGCGAGATATTTGTAGCAAGATAGAAGATGACGACTTTCTTGAGGTTGTTCGGGTGCGCCGTGCTCAGGTGCAGGGCGTGCTGGCCGCACAGAATATTAAATTTAAAGGTATCGCGTATCCAGGGGATACGCTTGAAGTAACCAGCCAGTTAGCCTTTTCAGATAATAACGGCTTTAAGCACTATTCCGTTTGCGCTCATATTGGAAAAAAAGAGATCAGCAAAGGAACCATAATTAACTATCGCGAAGTGAAATAATAAAAACAGGGAGTCTCATCATGGATACGATGCGAGAGAATATAGCAGAGCGCAAAGCGATCCTGCTCACCATCAAAACAGAGTTAATTCAGCGGTTAAATATTCAGCGGGAACCCGGACAGATAGATGATGACACCGCGCTGTTTGGCAACGGTCTGAAACTTGATTCGGTGGATGCCACAGAAATTTTGGTGTTGCTGGATAAAGTTTTCAATGTTCAGGTGAGCGAAGGCGACGATCCTGCTTATATGCGCACCATTAATAATCTTGCCTCTTTTATTCTTCAAAAGAACAGAGCTGCCGAGCGTCCATAACAAAAAGCGACCAGGGAAAAGACGATGAACGTGCTTCATGATGTGCATTTGGCTCACCAGGCGAAAATGGGCCAATACAATAATAAAACGCTGCCTGCTTCTTATTACGCGCCTGCCGTTGAGTATCAGGCCGTGAGAGAAAATGCGTTGTTGGTTGATTACTCACATATGTCCATTGTCAGCGTAACAGGCGAAGATGCCTGGGCACTGGTTAATTACTGCGTGTCCGCCGATGTCGCCACCCTGCGTGATGAGCAGGCACTCTATTCGCTGATACTCAATGAAGCCGGTTTTTTGCGTGGCGATGTTTATATTCTTTGCGCGGAAGAGGGCTATTATCTGTTAACAGAGAACATGACCTCCACGGAAGTGGTTGCCTGTTTACAGCAGGCGTTAGGGAAAGCTGAGGAGCTGGATATCCAGGAGACGCCGGAAATCCACGTGCTGGATGATGCCGGGTGGGGCGCGATGCTGCTGGAAGGGCCTTATGCCTGGGAAATACTGGCGGAACGGTATGGTTTTGATGTCGTCGGGCTGCCTTATCATGAATTTATGCAGACCTCAGAGGAACTGATACTTCTCCGCTGCGGTAAACATGGCGAATATGCTTATTTAATGGTGGGCGAGCAGGCCGCGCTGGCGGAGCTGTGGTTGAAACTGCTGGAAACCGGTGAGAAATTTCAGCTGAAAGCGGGCGGCCTGGATTATCAGCATATCGTCAGGGTTGAAAATCCCTGCTGGGATGTGCTGGACGCTTCACGTAATCCCGTTGAGCTGCAGCTGCAATGGGCCATTGAATACGGTAAAGAGGATTTTATCGGTAAATCGGCGGTTGAAGCGATATCGCACAATGGCGTTACGCGTAAGCTTGTCGGCATTATTCCGCTGGCTCCGGGCGCAGAAATTAGCGCGAATGATAAGGTGCTGGTTGATAAAAAAGTGGTGGGTGAAATTATAAAAAGCGTTTATTCGCCCGCCCGCCACTCATTTATTGCCCTGGCGATGATCGACGCAGCCTGGGCTTACTCTGATATTCCGGGATTCATCCTGCAAACCGCGCACGGCGATATCGCAGCCATGACGCACAATCTGCCTTTCCTCTACAACCTCAGTATGCGGGTAAGCCCAACGGAACACAGTTTTATTGATGCCACGAAACCGCGCCACGCCGAATAACAGGCAAAAGAGCAGCATTAAACTTTAACGCAGGCAGGTTGGCTGGATGCTGAGGCATTCACGCTTCGCCAGGGGTAACGGCGATAGTTGCAGCAGGGATGATGATGAAGAACAGAAAAAGAGTGGTTATCACCGGTATGGGGATTTTGTCACCGCTGGCGGATAATATTGCTGACTTTCGTCAGGCATTATTTAACAGACAATGCGCGGTGGCCGACAGCCAGCGCTTCTCCCGGTGGTTTAACCATGCCCGCGCTGCAGAAATTCTCCATTGCGAGGATTTTCCGGAGCTTCCGCACGAGATTGTCCAGTCGCTCGATAACGCAGCGCTCTGGGCCTATAAGGTGGGCAAAGATGCGCTGGCACAGGCCGGGCTGATAAATCAGAGGGCTATACTTGAAGAAGCCGGGTTAGTTATTGGCGTCTCATCGGCCGGCACCGAGGCTTTTATACCGCTGTTTGAGCGGCGCATGCAGGATTTTTCGCTGGCAAAAGCCATTTTCTCCGGCGGCTTCTCTGCCTGCTGCTCCAGCGTTTCCAGCCTGCTGGGGTTGAAGGGCGGCGTTGAGCTGGTAGCCACGGCCTGCACTGCCAGCCCGAATGCCATCGGCATGGCATTTGACGCTATCCAGAATGGGAAAAGCCCGGTCATGCTGGCCGCAGGTACCGAGCCAATCTATTTGCCTACCTTCGCCGGGTTTTATGCGCTTAACGTGATGCATACAGAATCCTGTACCCCTTTTTCCGGCACGCCGGGAATGTCCATCGGTGAAGGCGCTGGTGCTCTGGTGCTGGAAGAGTACCAGCATGCCGTTGACCGTGGCGCAACGCTCTATGGGGAAATCCTTTCATACGCCACCTCGTGCGATGCGTATCATGAAACCGGCCCGGATCCGCGTGCGAGCGGAGCCGTACGGGTGATGATAAAAGCGCTGGATAATGCTGCTGTTGCGCCGCAGCAGGTTGATTATGTCAACCTTCACGGTACCGGAACCGAAGCTAACGATCGCATTGAGACGCTGGCGATGAAAAAAGTGTTCCCGCAGAGCGCCAGCCTGCCTGTTAGCGCCACCAAATCCTATTTTGGTCATACGATTGGCGCGGCGGGCGTGGTGGAGTTAATCGCCTGCCTGGTGACGCTGCCCGCGCAGAAAATTTTGCCAACGCTCAATTTCGGCTCGCCCCGTGCTAACTGCGATCTGGATTATGTGGCCAACCACTTTCGCCAGAAAGCGGTCAATATATTCGTTAAAAACAACTATGCTTTTGGCGGCAATAATTGCAGCCTGGTGATCAGTACGCAGCCCGCATCGGTGCCCGTCAGCGCCTATCAGGAGAAGCGCGTGGCGATTTCAGGCATAGGCGCGGTGACCGCGCTGGGGCATACCATCAACGAAATGCTGGAAGCAATCTGGTCATACCAAAAGCCGGTCGCGCTGCAGCCGGTGGTGTTTCATCCGGATACACTGGCGGAAGTCAGGGAGCTGCTTGATGTCCTGCGCGCTACCCGGCAGTTCGAAACCGTGCTGGGGCGCAGTCTCGCAGAGATCGCGCCGCTTTTGCCGGAGCATGCCCGGAACTTTAAAACCTTTCAGATTACCGGGCTGGATGCACGCAAACATCTGCGCCGTTACGATCGGCGCAAGGCGACGCGCGGCGGAACCTTTGCGCTGATTGCGCTCGCAGCGGCATTAACCAGCGCCAGGCGTAAAATCAAAAAAGAGGGTGACGAGACCGGCCTGATTATGGGCATGTCGCGTGGTCCGCAGGAGACAACCTGGAAATACCTGCAAAGCCTGCAGCCCGATCCGCGTAAGGTGCGCACCTCTGAGTTTCCCGGCTCGTTAATGAATTCCATCGCCACCTTTTGTGGCATCTCGGAAGGCATCAAGGGCTATACCACTACGCTGGCTACTGGTGAAAACGCCGCGCTGGGCGCATTGACCTATGGCTATGAAATCATTCGCCAGCAGCTGCAGTCGCAGGTGATTATTGGCGGTGCGGATGAACACTTTCCCTCTATGGCGCTGTATATGGATGCCCTTACGCAAAAGCTGCATATGACCGCAGAGGCGCAGGATTATCAGATTTATGCTAAAGCGCCGCAGGGGTTTGTTCCGGGTGAGGGGGCCTGCATGCTGCTGCTGGAAGCGCCAGAGGCCGCCGGGGCGAGAGGCGCAGACGTTCTGGCGGAGATTGTGGGTTATGGCAAGTCATGCAGCAACAGCTATTTTGCGGCGGATCGGCTCAGCGAGAAAGCGCAGGCGATGATGCTGGCGATCGGCCGGGCGCTGCGGCATGCCGGGCTGACGGCCAACGATATCGATCTGGTCTGCGGCACCAGCAACGGCAGCCAGCAACATTCCCAGGTAGAAACAGAGGCGATCTGGCAGACCTTCTGCCAGGAAAAGCCGCAGGTACCGGTAGTGAACTATAACGCTTTCTTTGGCTTTGTAGCCTCCTGCGCCGGTCTGCTGAATCTGGCGGTGCTGATTGACTGCTTCAGGCAGCAGCGGGTTCCTGCGATTCCCCATACCGAGCGGTTCTGCGATGAGCGCCTTAATTTTGTTCGTGAACCACAGACGATGCCGCTTCAGCATGCTCTGCTGCTGGGGGCCAACGAAGCCGGAAATTACTATGCAATAGTCATCAAAGGAGCACAGCCTGGATAACGCAGCGATTATTGCCGGCCACAGTCTCTGTTTGCCGTTCGCCAGAAGCAGCCATCAACTGATCGCCCATTTGCGACAGGGGAAGCAGGTGGAGACCTGCGGCTGGTTTGCTTCCGATGAGCAGGCGATAAAAGGTGGATTCAAAAGCAACAGGCATTTTGCGCGTCTGCCGCCGGGCGCAGAAAGCCTGTGTGAACGGCTGTCGCGACTGGTTGACGACGCCGTTGAACAGGCTTGCCTGGATAAACGCTGCCTGAGCGGAGAAAAGGTCAGGGTTTATCTGGCGGGCGTGGGGCCAAGAGTGGATGCGAAGGCCTATAAATCTTTCTATGACTGTAACGATATCGAGGATATCAAGCTGACAACATCGGTAGCACAGCTACAGATAGCCAATATGTCGCAGGATGGGCTGGCGTATCAGCTGGCGCAAAAATACCGTCTGAAATATCTGCCGCCTAATCTTAACTGCGCCAGCAACGCCTCACTGGCGGCGGTACATATTGGTTGTCAGGCGATAGAAAAAGGAGAAATCGATCTGGTGCTGGTGATCAGCTGCTCAGAGATTAAAACACAGGATTTTTGGTTCCTTGAGAACCAGCAGATGCTGAATGGTGGTGTGGTACAGCCCTTTGGCGCACAAAGTAAAAGCGTGCTGGTTGCTGAAGGCTTATGCATCATGCTGCTGGAGAGTCGTCGTCATCGGGTTGCCCGGCAGATGGCGGCTGGCGTGCGGTTACGCTCGGTTTATAGCCAGATTGGTGCCAACAGAAATCATGATGCGGCTTATCTGACCGCCAGTCTGCACCGGCTGATGAAAAAAGCATTGCTTCACGCAGGCGTTGCGCTTAACGAACTGTGCGCGATCATTCCCCATGGCAATGGCGCTGCAGCCAGTGATAAAGCCGAGGCGCAGGCGCTCGCGCTGTTATTGAACGACGTTCCGGTGCCCATACTGGCCTATAAAGGACAGACGGGCTATACCGCCACTGGCTCCGGCATCGTTGATTTAATCATTGCTTACTATGCGTTAACCCGGCGGGAGCTGATCCCGGCACGAAAGAACGATGCCATTATCAAAGAGCTGGCGCCGTATCTGCTTGTTGGCGCAGAAGTGGTAAAGCACCGACAGCAGCATCTGTTAAAAACAGGCGTGAGTGTGGATGGGGCGCTGATCGCGGTAGTGGCGTCGGATGAGCGCCAGGAAGCCAGCAATGAGTAACTGCTATTTGTCTTCATTTGCGGTGATCGAGCCGGACGATCGCTTTTATCGCTATCATCCGAGCTGGTTAAACGTCTGGGAATCGCACCTTTATAACCGGGCAATAAAAGCCACCAACGCGCAGGGATGGTTTTTTAAGCGGTTTGGCTGTGATAAAGCGCTCTACGCCCGCGAGATGATCCGCAAGCCAGCCTGCATTGATTATATCGAAGCCACAGAGCAGGCGGCCGACCAGGCGTTACAACAGCTAGCGGCTAAAGAACGCATGCGTTTAAGGAAGTCGCGCACCGCCTTTATTTGTGTTGATGCATGGGGCGAGTCAGGGCTATTTGAAAATATAACCAGCGCTCTGCATGTGACCATGCTTGATAGCCTGCCGAAAAACTTGTTGAAGAAATTTTCAGTAAAAGAGTTCACCTGCAAAGTGCGGGGTGAACAGCACGCCTTTATGCAGGCGCTGAGAATGGCGCAGGATTACCTTAGCTGGGATATCTTCGATTTTGTCGTGATCAGTGCTGCATATCGCGCCATTCCGCCGTTAGTTTTTTCCACGGCGGAAAACACGGCGCAGGGAGAAAACCCTGATATAAAAATGAATTTTTCCGTGGAGCGTGCAGGCTGTTTTATTTTCAGTCAGCAGGAAAGCGCTTTTCAGGTAGCGTGCGGCAGCTATATCTTTCCCGACAGTAACCTCTTAACTCTGGACAGATTATGTGATGACGCCGATATCGAACGGCTGGCCATTGCCGGATTAAGTTATACCCTGCCTGAACGGGGTAGTGCGAATAAACCAGGCGCATCGGCAGCGGAAATTATTCGCCTGAGCGAAAAGTATGGCGACAGCGGCTGCCTTTCGCCAGCGCTGAGCTGGCTTTACCTTGAGCGGCACCGCTGCCGATCGGGAAAAATGCGCACGGTCATGCCTGGCGCAATGGGCAGCTATCACTATTTCGACACCCGATATCAGCCTTAAGGGAGCAGGGATGACCAGTAATGTCAGGGAATTGCCAGCGATATCGTTAAGCGAGGTGAATAAAAGCTATGGCCGTAATGAAAGTAAAGTTGATGCGTTGAAAGCGGTAAATATGGAGATTGCGCACGGCGATTTTGTGGCGCTGTGCGGTCCTTCAGGCAGCGGGAAAAGCACGCTGCTGAACATATTATCTGGTATCGATCGGCCAACCAGCGGAACGGTGATATTTTTCGGCAAGATGCTTGATTCGCTAAACGAAAAACAGCTTTCCATTATCAAAAGCCAGCAGTTGGGCTTTATTTTTCAGTTTTTCAATCTGATGCCGGTGCTGACCGCGCTGGATAATGTCTGTTATCCGCTGCTGCTGAATGGTCGCTATCGGAAAAAAGAGGCCAGAGAACGTGCCCTGGATTATCTCAACAGCGTTGGGCTGGTTCACCTGGCGCATCGTAAACCGGCACAGCTTTCGGGAGGACAGCAACAACGGGTTGCCATTGCCAGGGCGCTGGCTCATCAGCCGAAGCTGGTGGTAGCGGATGAGCCCACAGGCAACCTCGATTCCACCACCGGTGGGGCGATTTTAGATCTGCTAACAAAAATCAATCAGGAAACGGGCACCACTTTTATTATCTCAACGCACTCGGCGCAGCTGAAAGAGCGGGCCGGGCGTATTATCGAAATCAGGGATGGGCAAATTGATGAGGGTTAGCGGCTGGCTACGCTGCGCTATTTTGCTGGCGAGCTTAACGATGCAGGCCGTAAGCGCCGTTGCGCCACCGATGGTGGCAAGGATTATCCAGCACTCGTTTCCGGAGAGCCGGGAATCGCTGCAGGTTTTAACGGAAGCGCTGTTTACGGAATATCAACAGCAAAAAAATATTACCTCATTAATTTTCTACTCCTACGGCATGCTAAAGCTGGCGGAGCAGCTGGCTGTAGAAAACGATGTGATTAAGGCTGCGGAATATGCCAGAACGGGCTTTTTTTATCTGGACGAAGCCGCTGAGCTGTATGAAAACGACCCGCGCGTACGTTATTTAAGGGCCAGAATCGACGCCTTTCTGCCCGCCGCCTCTGGCCGCTGTGTTATTGCTCTCAGCGACACGCAGTTTATCCAGCAATCAAGCGTAACGTTCGAAAGCGATATTCTGGATAACGTTAAATATATGCGCTATCGCGCCTTACACAGCTGTGGAGAAATCAATCAGGCAGCGGCTTTGCTGGCCCGGTTAAAGCAGGCAGGCACGCATTTAAAATCTCTCTCGTTAGCGCTGAATGCCGCGCCTGAATGGGAAATAAGCGAAGCCACGCAGATCGTTCTTCCTTTAGCCGGGGATAAATAGATGATCGCTACCGGAAGCCTTATCGCCGCAGCGCTTATTAGCGGTTTTGTTGTTTACTGTCTTTTGTGCAGCAGAGAGATCGCCCTGTTTGCGCTGTTGAATCTTTTCAGGCATAAACGGCGTTCATTTTCCACTCTGATGGCGATCGTTATCGGCGGCGTAGCCATTTTTAGCTGGGGCGGCTTTATTCATCACGCTTTCTGGATCCTGAAAGAGCAAACGGTCCGTATGAATGTGGGCCATATCCAGCTTTATAATCCGCTCTGGTTTCAGACATCGAATAAAAACCTGAGCCTTATTAACGATTATCAAACGCTGAAAGCAGAAATAGAAAGCCATCCCGACCTGGCTGCGTATATTGCCACGCTTTCCGGGCAGCTGGAGTTTACCGGCATCATTTCACATTATGAAAATGAAACCTCAAGCTATTTTTCTGGAGTGGGCATCGAGCCTGTACCGGCGCTTAAACTGGGCGCTTTCGAGAGGATGCTATCCGGGAGTGATTTATCGCGCGTCAGAAAAGAGGAGATGACGCTGGGCAACGGTCTGGCAACCACGCTTAACGCGCATTACGCGGACTGGCTGGATTTAATGGTGGTGAATAGCCGCGGCGGGCAGGGAGCGATCTCATTAAAACTGCGCGGCATTTTTTCCTCCGGCATCAAAGATTACGATGATGTAGCCATAAAGGTTCCGCTGGTTACCGCTCAGCGCATGATGGATACCCGTGGCGTCAGTAAAGTTTTAATTTTGTTGAAAGATGATGCCGATCTTCCGCTGTTCAGGGCGAAGCTTCAGCAATTTATCAATGAGAAAAACCTGCCGTTAACCATTCGCAGCTGGAAAGAGATATCGCTGTTTTATCAACAGGTGGAAAGCTTGCTCTCCGGGATCTATCTCTTTATTCAGGTAATGGTGGCGGTCATTGTTATTTTTATGATTAGCAATGCGATGGCAATGAATATCGTGGAGCGCACCCGTGAGATCACCACCTTACGCGCCATTGGCCTTAAACCCACTCATATTATCCGCCTGTTTTTGCTGGAAGGAATAGTTATTGGTGTTCTGGGCGGCGCAGGCAGCCTTCTGGCGGGCTTTGCCCTGGCCGGGATCGTTAACCTGCAGGGCATTGCCATGCCGCCTTCGCCCGGGCAAACCCACGGTTACACCGCGTTTATCAAGACGGACAGCGTTGAGCTGTGGGCCGTTACGTTTTTATTGCCGGTGCTGACCTCGGCGCTGGCCACTATTTTGCCCTCGCTCCGGGCATCCCGTTTAAATATCGCGGACGCGTTTAAATTCAGCTAAAGGAAGAACGATGAAAAGGGCAGGGAAAGCCTTGGTTCTGTTTTTTGCCAGCGCAGCAGCCGCGGCCTCGCCGCAGGCGCTGGAAATCATTCGGCTGGCGGATGAAGTGCGCTCGCCCAACAAGCCTTTTCGCTACAGGGTAACCATACAGGAATATCAATCGGGGCAGCAGCAGCCTGTCAGCAAACAGATCCTGGATATCTCGATGCGCTTTATTAAGCCGGAAAAGGGCGGGCAGGCGGATGCGCGCGCTCTGGTGCGCTTTGTCTGGCCACCGCGCGACAGGGGAAAGATGATGCTGTCGGACTGGTATGAACTGTGGTTTTATACGCCGGAGCTGCGTCGGCCGATCCCCATTTTGCCTCAGCAGAGGCTGCTGGGGCAAATCTCCAATGGCGATGTCATCGTGACGAACTTTGAGTATGCCTATCATGCCGAACTGTTGGGGGAGGCACCCTGTGGAGAAACCCATTGCTACCGGCTGGCGCTAAAGCGAAAGTCTCCCGCCGCGACCTGGCCGAAGATCATTTACTGGGTGGAAAAAGGTGGTGATTACCGGCCCTGGAAAGCAGCCTACTATTCACTGGATGATAAGCTGGTTAAGCAGGTTCTTTATCAGAACTATCTGCCGGTGTTAGGTAAAGCAAGGCCGACCAGGATCGTGGTGGAAGATTTGCGCCACGGCAAGAGATATTCCGTAATGGAGTACAGCGATATTCGGCTGGAATCGCTTCCTCTTTCTCACTTCACCAAAGAGTATATTCAGCGGAGTGGCAACTGATGGCGCGGGTTATCAGGTTGCTGCTGCTATTTTTCCCGCTACGCCTTTTAGCGGAGTGCCTGCCAGAGGCGGATATTCAGCTTTATGCCCAGCAGGCGTGGCGGCACAGGGAAACGGCTCGTTGGCAAATAGATCAGAAAAATCCTTACCGGGATAACAGTGGCGTCAGTGATATGGCCATCAGATACGATAACCGCTGCGAGCTTAAGGCGAACATGCTTAGTGCGGATTTATCGCTGGTGGGGATGGCTTATTACCCGTGGCAAACGCCTGGCGCTTTTGAAACAGAGAAAAATCACACGCGGTTAATGTTGCACCGGCTGAGTTTCGCTTATCAACCGTCAGAAACGCTGCTTTTTACGCTGGGTAAATTCAGCGCGAAACCGGGACGGTTTTATTTAAAGTCGCCGGCAGATTTGCTGCATACTTACTATTCAGGTTTTAAACCAGGCAGAATTTACGATCCCGTTCTGCAGGCGATCTACGCCGAATCCTTTTGGGGCATTCAGTTATCCGCTGATGCACTTCATTATGCCTGGTCGGTAACGGTTGTGCCACAGCTAACGCAGATTAGGCGACGCTATGAATCTTCCGGCGACTGGTCTGCACTTGAGCGATCCAACGCCAGCGCGCGCTATCTGCTCTCTTACAGCGATTACCGGCTACCTGATCATACGCTTTCGGTGAGTTTGCGCGCTGGCGAAAGCAGAACGCTGGCCGTGGCGGACAGCTTTCATCCTGCGCCGCAGTGGATGTTTAACGCTGAACTGGCCTGGCATGGTAATCAACAGTGGCGTCATTTTGCTGAGCAGCGCGCGGCACAGGTACAAAATTATCTCTTTCCCTCTGCGCTTTTTCAGCGTGGCCGTCAGAGCGGCATAGAACTGGCATTGTCAGGGCAATACACCACGCAGAGCTTCAGCCATTTTGGTGTGGAGTATTATTTCCAGAGCGAAGGCTATTCCCGCCAGCAGTGGCGCAACCAGATAAACTTCATTCGCTACCTGAATCAGCGTACGAGGTTTGCTCCCATCGATCGCGCTCATGATGCGTATAAATATTTAATGGCAGCGGAAATAGATAACATTGCCAATAAAGGCAATCTACAGGGAAAGCATTATCTGAACAGCTATGCCACGCTAATCACCGCCGATAGCGCCAACCTGCGCGCATACAGCATCGTTAATCTTTTAGATAAAAGCATAATGCTGGGGTTGCATTTTAATCAGCCGCTGGCGCAAGAAAATATCGATTTTTACAGCGGCGTCTATAGCACGCAGGGAAGCAGCAATAGTGAGTTTGGCCTGTTTGGCAAAATGGTGGGCGTTTATTGCGGATTTAAATATTATTTTTAAGAGATGAACATGGATAGTAATCATCAACACCGAACGGTGGCCCTGCTTTTTGCCGGGCAGGGGAATCCGGCTATTGGTATGGGAGCCGAGCTTTGGGACGTTAATGCGCATACCCGCAAAATTTGGGACTGCGCCAGTGATATTTCAGGCATTGATATTCGGCATATTTGTTTAAAAGGTCCGCTAAATAAGCTGGTACACACCTCAGCACAGCAGCTTGCTGTTACGGCAGTCAATATCAGCTTATATACGCTACTACGGGAAAAAGGGATAAATATTTCTGCATCCTGTGGGCATAGCGTAGGTGAATACAGCGCCTTGTATGCCGCAGGCGCAATAACGCTGGAGGCGCTGTTTTCTCTTATTCAATTTCGCGCAGCTACCATGCATGAGCTAAGCAAAAAACATAAAGGCTCCATGCTGGCAGTGAGAGGAATGAACTATCTGGCTGTACGCGATCTGATTGCGGCTTATGGCGCTGAACTGGATATCAGCTGTGATAACAGCTGCCGACAACAGGTGATTGGAGGCCCAACCTCTGCGCTAAGCGACTTTACGCGTCGTGCCTGCTGCCAGAGCGTTAAGTTAGCGGTAAGCGGAGCCTGGCACACTCGCCTGATGCAGGAGGGCGTTCAGCCAATGCGGGATTTTCTGGCCAGGGTAACTATTCAGCCGCCGCAACATAACGTATTGATGAATGTCAGCGGTCAGGCGGAATCGCATCCCGGAACCATTCGGGAGAACCTGGCGCTGCATTTAACCCATACCGTAAAGTGGACTGCGAGCATGGCGCGGCTTTTAAGCGCGGAGAACTCACCGTTACTCATTGACATCAGTCATAAGGCCTGGCTGGTACCATTGCTAAGCGATTATGCCGATTTCTCGCCGGAGCGGCTATTCCATTGCAGAACATTCCTGTCAGGTCAGTGAGACTATTATGATCCCCGATTATGCAGTTTTTATCCGCTATCAGGACAGAAGGTTAATCCCGTTTGTTTACTTTATCCTGTTGATGCTGTTAGGTTTTTTATGGAAAAATAACGCCTGCTCGCTTACCCAGCAGGAGGCGGGCGCTGTTAGCGCTATTCTGGCCATTGTACTGTTCCATCTTATTTATGATTTAAAAGCATACTGGATGTACAAAGGCGCAATCAAAAATGTCGATCTCACCTGCTTTAACGGTAAAACCCCCTCCCGGACGGAAAGGTTTTTATCCCGTCCGCTGGTGGCGTGCGCCTTCAGCGCGCTGGCCTGCTGGCTGCTGGTCAAAGGCGGATTCGCGCTGCTGGGAGATCGGTATGCCGTTTTAGGCTTGTATAGTTTGCTGCCTTTACTGGTTTATTGGATGTTCAGAGGCGTGCGGTCGGTTTATATCAGACAACTGGCTAATTTTACGCCACAAAAGGCGCAACATCGTAGGCTTTATCACTATGTAAGCTATTTCATGCTGATAAATAGCGCGTTGAATATGTTGACCGTCAGCCCGCTGAAAAATAATCCCGACTTTTCCCTGAACCACGGATGGCAGTCGCCTACGCTTATGGTGGCGATGTTTATCCTCTGTCTGGTGGTGTTAACCCTCAGTTTGCTTTTTGCCCGCCTGTCAAAAAAGTATATTTTTCTCGGTAAGTTGCTCATGCAGGAAATTGACTTTTCCTTTTCCACTGCGGTGCCCTGCGCGGCGCTGCAGGCAAAACCGCTGGCAGTGCGGGTAACTGTTTTTGCTGCCTTACAGCTACTGTGGATAATTTTCATTAATGCGCTATTGGCCTGGCTGGCCTGGAGCCTGCCGTTTAGCCTTTACTTTTTCGTTTGCTATCTGCCAGCAAGCGGCTGCTATTTTTTGCATCTCTACTGGCGATGGCATACAGACTACCTAACCGCCTGTGATATGTATCTGCGCTGTATTGAGATCGATAAGCGGGCCACGCTCTGGTAATTCGCGTCTGGGCTATCCACGGATTCATCACAGAACTGTCGCTACGGCAAAAATCGGTCTATAACTTATAGCGGTCCGCTAACGGATGGCGGGCTGCTGGTGACGCTTTAATCGCGAAGGATAAAAACAGAACAGAAAGCGTCGATGATTCATACAGCCTTGTGTTTTATGGAAAAGCTTCTTAAAAAATTTAACTTTGGGGGGTTGCCAACCGCGGGAAGTTAGTCCATAATGCCGTCCATCTGATGAGGGAACGCGAAAAAACTTCTCGAATCAATGAGTTAGCATCTGAGCATAGATGCAGCTTCAGTTAAGAATTAGATGGTTCGAATTCGGACGATCAAACGGAATAAAGGCGCGTTGGCAGAGTGGCCATGCAGCGGATTGCAAATCCGTCCACCTCGGTTCGACTCCGGGACGCGCCTCCACTTTACACCCTGCCCGGGTGGTGAAATCGGTAGACACAAGGGATTTAAAATCCCTCGGCTGTATGGCTGTGCGGGTTCAAGTCCCGCCCCGGGCACCATAATGAATACCGAATAAAATCAAAGCAATAAGCAGTAATGTCGTAACCGCCCAAGGGCGGTTTTTTTGTTTTTGTCTTCGGTTTCCTGATATCAACCTCTGTCATGATTCCCTTATTCTGCCTGCCAACTATCGGGTAATCAGCCAGCCCGGGCATGGGCATAGGCATAGGCACCAAATCCTAATGCAGGATAATAACACCACACCAGCATTTAGTTACAACATACTATTATGATGCTTAAAGTTGCAGCAGGCACCGAGCCATTAATGGCCAGGCAGGAGAAAGCAGCAACTGCAGAGCGGTTTTTGATAAACCACAAAGGGATGCAGACAAAAAAGCGCATAATAGCGCCTCACTTACTTCGCAATATCACCACTTACTATGTTAATTCGTCAGGATGAGGCCAGAACCTTTATTACCGACAGCCGTCTGGCCGCAACGCTTGCACTGGTTGCCGGCGCGTTAAATACCGCTGCCTTTGAGGCGGTGGGTTTTTTCTCTGCCAATATGACCGGCAATGTCTCATCACTCTCCGAGCGACTGGCGCGCGCTGAGCTGCCGATCGCGCTGTTCTTTTTTGAGATTGTTTGTCTGTTTATTCTCGGCTCCACCTTTTCAACCCTGCTGATTAATCATGGCCGTCGCCACAGCATTAGCGCCGTTTACGTCATTAATATTCTGCTGGAGGGGATGCTGTTGCTGCTGCTGGGCGTTACGGAGATCTTTTTCCCGCAGGTAGCAGGCGGCCTCCTGATGATCCTCAGCCTGAGCTTTTTAATGGGGCTGCAAAATGCGGTGGTTACGCGGATTTCCAACGCACGTGTGCGTACAACCCATGTTTCCGGAACGGCAACCGATATTGGCATAGAGTTAGCTATGCTGTTGGATATTTTGCGGCGTCGGGAATCTACAGAGTACACCCCAGTCTATCTGCAACGGCTGATGCTGCATGGCTCAACCATAACGGCCTTTCTGGTGGGTGGCGTAGGCGGGGTTTGGCTCTACAGAATGATGGGAAACGGCTTCCTGTTGGTGATTGGCCTGTTTTTAACGCTGCTGGCGCTGGGCTATCTTTTTAAAGCCCGCCGGATTACGGCGGGCAAATAAAAACGTAACGGGCCGTTTGGGTTATAGCGTGCCGCTCAGACGACGATGAAAATCGCTGCTGCGCGTATCCAGCCCAACGATTTTTACCCGCGCATCATAGCGCTGGTAGCGGTTTTCAATCGCATCGAGCGCCGCCACGCTGGAGGCATCCCAAATCTGCGCATGTGTTAAATCAATGGTGACATCCTGCGGGTCGTGCGCATAGTCGAAATGCTCAAACAGGTCGTTGCTGCTGCCAAAAAACAGCGGGCCGCGCACCACATAGCGCACCGATTCACCGTCGGCGCTGAGCTGCCGCTCCGCATGGATAACGTGCGCGACGCGACGGGCAAACAGCAAAATAGCGAAAACAACGCCGCCAACCACGCCTATGGCCAGGTTACCGGTCCAGACGGTCATGACAACTGTCAGCACCATGATTGCCGTTTCCGACAGGGGAATGCGTTTCAGGGTAGCGGGCTGCAGGCTGTGCCAGTTAATGGTTTTCAGCGCAACGATCATCATAATGCCCGCCAGCACCACCATTGGGATCTGCGCCATCAGCGCGCTGAGTCCGGTGACCAGCAGCAGCAGAACCAGAGCGGCTGCCACAGTAGAGATACGTGTGCGCGCCTTGCCTAATTCCACATTAACGATGGTCTGGCCAATCATGGCGCAGCCGGCAATGCCGCCGTAAAAGCCTGCAAAGATATTGCCGATACCCAGTCCCCAACATTCACGACGTTTGCTGGATGGCGTATCGGTAAGATCGTCAACCAGTTTCGCCGTCAACAAGGATTCCATAATGCCTACCAGCGCAATGCTCAGCGCCGTCGGCCAGACAATTTGCAGCGTCGCCAGATTAAGCGGCACGGCCAGCTGATTCAGTCCTGGCAGACCAGCCTGCATCGGACCTTCATCGCCAACGTTTGGTACATGCAGTCCACAGTAAACGGCAATGGCGGTAATCACCACGATCGCGACCAGCGGGGAAGGGACACTCTTTAATACGCGCGGCAGCAACAGCACGATAATCAGCGTCAGGGCAAACAGCAGCCACACCGGCAGCGACTGACCCCAAACGTGCGGTACCTGAGCAAAGAAAATGAGTACGCCCAGCGCGTTAACAAAGCCCAGCATCACCGAACGGGGAATATAGCGCATCATTCGCGCCAGCCCGGCGATTCCGAACAGGATCTGTATTACGCCGCCCATCAGCACGGCAGGCATAATGTATTCCACGCCGTGCGCACGCACCATCGGGCCAATGACCAGCGCAACCGAACCGGCGGCGGCGGTCACCATCGCCGGACGACCGCCCAGCAGAGACAGCGTAAGCGCCAGCACCACCGAGGCAATCAGGCTGACCTTAGGATCAACGCCGGCAATCACGGAAAATGAGATAACTTCAGGAATCAACGCCAGCGCGGTAATTACGCCAGCCAGGCATTCGCGCGTGAATAATTTGGGCGAGCGTAACACGCGGGCAACGGTTAGCTCGCTGGCGGCATGCTTTTCAGCGTTCGCCTCGGAAGAGGTGGTCATAATAATGCAGGCTCTTATTGTCTTAATGTCAGATGCAGCAGTGTGCATCATGGATCTGAAAGGTTTGAGTTGCCCATACAGGGCAAGAGGCGCATGTTACCTGTAATTGTCTGTTGATACCAGTTTCAGACCGGATTTCCCTCTGCAGGAAAGTGCCGGTCTGAGACGCAATGACATCACTACTCTGGCCGCTTTAACTGGCGATATAGCCAACTAAAGAGGTTAATAACCGATAATATCGTCTTCCGTTTTGTTAACCACCAGCTCCAGAACACGACGATAAACATCCAACATAACCACATCGCTCTCCAGCTCAAGACGCTGGATAAGGCGTGAGATAATCGCTTTATTGGTTACGGGCTGTCCTGCCTGCAGAATCTCAGCCACGACGGCACCCAGAACTTCGCCTTCGTTAACGGCGCCCTGCTCCTGCAGGTTAAAATAGTCGGTAATATCCTTGTCGGTTTGCGAGGTAGTCGTCTGCATGTTCGTCCTCTTTAACGCGGCTGGTAGCGCGTCAAGGCTTAAGGGATCGGTCAGAAATGACCGGGTTCTAATGTTTATGGTCAAAAACCAATGATGTCGTGAGCAGAATGCAATACATCCTTCAGGCGAAAAAAAACCTCTGAAGGTGGAAATCCGAGTTAAACACCTTCAGAGGCGACGCAAATGCATCATTCGTTACAGAGCATGATTTAGCTCAGCGAAGGTAAAGCTATACAAAAAAAGCAAAGCTGTACAAACAATGATTAAACAAAAAGTGCTATTGCTTAATAATCAAATAATTAAAAAGATAAATAATTATACAAAAGCTATACAAAATCGCGATAAAAACGTTTCGCTTGTAACATTTATTCTAAAGGTAACTTTAAAACCAGGCTGTAGGCAGTGAATGGGCGTTTTTTGCCGTTCTCGGGAATGCCATTTTTTGCACCATAATAAGCCGGCAAGATTCTTCACAACCCCTTTCTCCAGCGCCTATACTTACCAATGGTTATATACATAGAAGTCTAATCATTAGGTGCCTATATTTTGGATTCCTCTCAGCGCTTTCCTCGTCTGCTGCAGCTCACGGCGCACGCCTGGCGACTGGCTATCGACCGCCGACTAAAAGAGAGCGGCCTCAGCATGAATAGCTGGCTGGCTATTGCCACGCTGGCCAGTGAAAGTGAACCCATGACGCAGAAAGCGCTGGCGCAGGTGCTGGGGCTGGAAGAGGCCAGCATGGTGCCGCTAATCGACCGGCTGGTGGCGCAACGGCTGATAGAGCGTCTGCAGCCAGAAGAAGATCGACGTAAGCGCCTGCTTATTGTCACTGCCGAAGGCTGGGCGGTTTTTGAAAAAGTCAAAGTAGAAGCAGATCGTTTACGCGGCGAGCTGTTAACGGATATCGATCGCGACGAGTTAGCGATAGCCCAGCGTGTACTGCAGCAATTGCTGGATAAGACAGGAACGCTCTGACGTGGCGAAATCGAATCCTTATGCTCCGCGCCAGTGGCAGCCACATGAAAAGCCAATGCTGCCCGGTTCACCTTCAACACCGATTCATCCCACCAAAAAACGTATCGCTTTTGGGCTGGTTGGCCTGCTGATTACCCTGACGGGCGCGCTGAGCAATGCGCTGGTAACGGCTAATCTGACCAACCTTCAGGGCACCTTTGGCGCTTATTCTAACGAGATCGCCTGGCTCCCGGCGGTTTACGTAATGGGAAATATCTCTATTAACCTGCTGCTGGTGAAGTTTCGCCAGCAGTTTGGCCTGCGTATCTTTACCGAAGCTTTTTTGCTGCTGTATGTGCTGGTGGCCTTTTTTCACCTGTTCGTTAACGATCTCAGCTCGGCGATCATTGTCCGTACCGCGCACGGTATGGTGGCGGCCGCGCTAAGTTCTCTGGGCATTTACTATCAGATTCAGGCGTGGCCGGCAAAGCATCGCCTTAAGGCGTTAGCGATCGGCATCAGCGCCTCACAGTTGGCCATTCCACTGGCACGGCTATTCTCTTCTGAGCTGCTGCAACTGGAGGAGTGGCGCGGGCTTTATCTGTTTGAGCTGGGGCTGGCGATGGTGGCGCTGGGGTGCGTACTGATGCTGAAGCTGCCGCCAAGCGATCGCAGCAAGGTGTTTGAAAAAATGGATTTCGTCACCTTCATTTTAATGGCACCGGGGATGGCGCTGCTGTGTGGTGTGCTGTCACTGGGACGCATCGAATGGTGGTTCAGTACGCCGTGGCTCGGTATCTGCCTGGCACTGGCTGTGGTACTGATCATCAGCGCGGTGGTGGTAGAGCATAACCGTAAAAATCCCCTGATCAATACGCGCTGGCTGGGCAGCGGAGCCATTATCCGGTTGGGTATCGTAATGATCATGATGCGCGTGGTGCTGGCGGAACAGAACAGCGGAGCCATCGGCTTTTTGCAGCAGGTTGGCCTGCAGAACGATCAGCTGCGTGGCCTGGCGCTGGCGATTATTGCTGGCGTGGTGCTGGGGATCACTGCCAGCGCGCTGACCTTGAAACCTGCACACTTCAGCTGGCCGATCGTCACCTCGTTGCTGATCATGATGATTGCGTCGTTTATGGACAGCCACTCTAATCCGCTGACGCGTCCGCACAATATGTATTTCAGCCAGTTTCTGCTGGGCTTCAGCAGCGCTTTCTTTATGGCGCCTGCCATGTTGCTGGGCATCGGCAGCGTGGTAACTCAGCCGAAAAACCTGGTGAGCTTCGTGGTGCTGTTCGGCATGAGTCAAAATTTAGGCGGTTTGATTGGCGCTGCCATGCTCGGCACCTTTCAGGTATGGCGGGAAAAATATCACTCCAGCCTGCTGGGTGACCAGCTTTCACTGCTCGATCCCAACGTAACCGAGCGCCTTAGTCAGTACAGCGCGCTGTTTAATAGCCAGCTGGGCGACAGTGCACTACTTAGCGCGCAGGCGGTAGCGCAGTTGCAAAGCGTCTCCACGCTGCAGGCCAACGTACTGGCGTGGAACGATACCTATTTACTGACCGCCGGGATGGCCTTTTGTACCCTGGTCTGGGTGCTTTATCGCCTGACGCGCCAGCGTATTATCACCCGACGTCAGCAGCAGCGTGAGGCCGCCGCTGCTCAATCAATTTCGGCAACATCAGCCAGCATGGAGAAACAATGAGCCAGCAGGAAGAAGTCAAAGCCGCCGAGCGCGAGCGTAATAATAAATTTCGGATCCTCTCCATTGCCGTTGGCAGCGGTATAGCTCTGGTTGGCGTACTGGTTATCCTTTACGCCTGGCAGCTATGGCCCTTTACCAGCGCGGTGCAGAGCACGGAAAATGCCTATGTACGAGGGCAGATCACCTTTATCAGCCCGCAGGTCAGTGGCTATATCACCGCCGTTAATGTGCAGGATCTACAGCCGGTTCATAAGGGTGACGTGCTGATGACCATTGACGATCGTATCTATCGTCAGCGGGTTGAACAGGCGAAAGCGCAGCTGGCGATGAAGCAGGCGGCGTTAGCCAATAATCAGCAGCAGCGGCTCAGCGCCGAAGCGGTGATCGTACGTAACCAGGCGGCGCTGGAAAATGCCCGTGCACAGGCGGCAAAAAGCGGCTTCGATTTAAAACGCGTGGAAAACCTGGTGGCAGACGGCTCGTTGTCAATTCGTGAGCGTGACGCGGCGCGTGCGGCGAATAGCGCGGCGGTAACCGCCGTGCAGCAGGCGAAGGCGACGCTGGAAGTGTCACGTCAGGATCGGCAAACGGTAATCGTTAACCGCGCCTCGCTGGAGGCGGATGTCGCCAATGCGCAGGCGACGTTACAGCTGGCACAGATCGATTTAGACAACACGCGCATTATTGCGCCGGAAGAGGGGCAGCTGGGGCAGATCTCAGTGCGGCGCGGCGCCTATGTCTCTGCGGGTACGCGGCTCACGTCGCTGGTGCCGGCGAAAAAATGGGTGATCGCCAACATGAAAGAGACGCAGATGGCGCACGTACGCCCCGGTTTGCCGGTTACCTTTACCGTGGATGCTTTGAACGGCGCTGAGTTTCACGGCGTGGTGGAATTTATCTCTCCGGCTGCAGGCTCGGAGTTCAGCGCAATCTCACCGGATAACGCGACCGGCAACTTTGTGAAAATAGCGCAGCGTATTCCGGTACGTATCAGGATCACGGATGATACGCAGGCGCGGCTGCGTCCCGGGATGTCGGTAGAGGTGAATATCGACACCTCCGGCGCAGAGGAGCCACGGTCATGATGCGCTGGAAACCGCAGGCGCTGGCGCTAATGATCCCATTGTTAATCGGCTGTGCCCGTGACGTTGACAAGGCACCGTCGTCGTTGCCGATCCCGCCGCAGTGGCGTTATCAGGTGGGGCCGTCCGCCGCGCCGGAAGCGAACTGGTGGCGAACCTTTGCCGATTCCAATCTGAACCGGCTGGTGGAACAGGCCCTGCGCAATAATCCCGATATTCTGACCGCCCGTTCGCGCGTGGATCAGTATCGGGCGCAACTGCGCGCCGCCGCCGGAGATAATTTTCCCACGCTGGATGTCGGCGTAGGCGCAACGCGTGCGCGCTCGCTGTCGGCCGTTACCGGGCAACCGCGCGAGGGCAACGTTTATCAGGGATTGCTGCAGGCAAACTATGACGTGGATCTGTGGGGATCGCGCAGTAGCAGTATCAATGCCGCTCGTGCGTCGCTGGCGGCGCAGCAGGCCGCTGCGGCTGCGGCTGAACTGACCATCGCCACCTCGGTCGCCTCCGGCTATATTTCCTTGCTGGCGCTGGACGAGCAGCTGCGCGTGACCCAGGCGACGCTGGCAACGCGAGAAAACTCGCTCAATCTGGCGCAGCGTCAGTTCGCCGCAGGTTATACCTCGCGGCTGGAGTGGATGCAGGCAGCATCGGAATATCAGGCGGCCAAAGCGCAAATTCCCCAGCTTGAACATCAAATCCATCAGCAGGAAAACGCGCTGAGTATTTTAGTTGGCATGAATCCGCGTCGCATTGCTCGCCAGTCAAACTTTACGCAGGTGATGCCGCAGCGGTTACCGTCGCTGTTACCATCAGAGTTGCTGCAGCGTCGACCAGATATTGTTCAGGCCCAGCGGCTGCTGCTGGCGGCGGACCAGACGCTGGTCTCTTCTCAGGCCCAATTGCTGCCCTCGCTTAATCTGACTGCCTCTGGCACCCTGCAATCCTCGGTGCTGCATCAACTGGTGGATAATCCGTTCCGTCTGTGGAGCATTGGCGGCAGCGTGCTGGCACCCTTGCTGAATCGGGAGGCGCTAACGGCACAGGTAGATGTTTCGATGGCATCGCGCAATCAGGCGCTGTACGGCTATGAGAAAGTAGTGCGAAACGCTTTTAGTGAAGTAAATGATGCGCTGGATGCGATTCAGCAGACCCAGGCGCAGCTGCAGGAGGTAGAAAAGCAGCAGGAGATCGCCGCCGACACGCTACGTATTGCCCGCAACCGCTATCAAAACGGCTACGCTTCCTATCTTGACGAGCTGGATGCACAGCGTACGCTATTCAGCGCGCAGCTGAACGTGGTTCAGTTGAAAAGCAATCTGCTACTGGCGCAAATCGATCTTTATCGGGCGTTGGGCGGCGGCTGGCAACCTTAAGAGCCTGCTTAGCGCGCCGGAACGCTAAGATTCGGCGCGCTAAGCAGGCGGTTACGATTTCAATCAGCCGTGCTACACTGTAAAACCGCATGGCAGAAACAGAGCGGTATCTTGTTTATCGATGATGTCCGCTGTGATGATGACAAAAAATGAATGAAATTTTGCCGCCTGAGCCTCCAGAAAGAGATGAACTGCCGCAACTCGACGATGCGCAATTTGCCATTGTAGTCCTGTTATTAACCTCTTTTACTCTGATATTCTTTGTTCTCATTGTGACCCTATGGATGTCATAATTGCACACTGCAAAAGATCCGATGGTTAAATAAGGAGATCAGTGATGGAGAACCGTGACGATAAACTTATCGCGTTAATTGGTTTACTCGCTGCCAGTCTGATCGGCATCGTGGTTATCTTTACCACGACCTGGCTGACCGACATTCGTCGTCCCTCATCCGACGCGTTTGAAGTGCAGACCTGCACCATGCCGCCTGCAGAACCCGCCGCTCAGCCCGCCGAAGCTTCCCCGACGCCTTAACCTTTTGCACGATTTTGTAATTTGATTTGCTGGCTGCGTAACGCCAGCGCCAGCGGCTCATAGAGCGTGCGGCTGCCATTGGGATCGGGCAGGCCAAACAGCGGGCCGGGCGAGCGACGGTCGTCTGCCCAGGCCGGATACTCCACTATCGGATAGAGGGAAATGCCTTCCACGGCCACTCCCTGTTCCAGCGCCAGTTCCACTTCATCAGCAACAATGTTCAGCCAGTTGGCCCGTGCTTCGCCTTCCGCACCGGTTTCCGCTAACAGCATTGGGCGCTGATAACGTTGCCAGACCTCCTCAAGCAGCAGATGCAGCGGACGCCAGGCGGCGTGCGTTGCGTTTAAAGGCGAACCGTTACTGAACCACTGATTATCGGGATAGTAGTTCAGACCGATAATATCCAGCGTCTCCGGGCTGCCGCCCAGCTCCGGGCATTGCTTGCCGCATAGCATATCCCAGGCGTCAAACTGTGAAAGGTGCTGACGCTGCGCCTCTTCACGCGCCGCCGCGCTGTGGTCAACGGGTGCAACATGCACCAGCGGATCCGTCAGAACAAAGCGCGCCTGCGGATAGATCTCGCGTATCGCGGCGATCGCCGCCAGGCTGGCGCGCACCAGCTGTTTCTTCAGGGCCGGGCCGCGTCCGCTGGCGTAGGGGTTAAGCCAGGCCACTTCCGCGCCCGCCCACGACCAAAAGGAGATCTGATTGATCGGGGTGAAAAAGGGTTGCTCAATACCCTCGTTGCGCATCACTTCCGCCATGGCGCGGGCAAAACGGGCGAAGGCATCAACAAAGCCGGATGACCAGATATCGAGATGATCCGGATAACCAAAGTGCGCCACTTCCCAGATCACCTGAATTCCGTGCTGGTTGGCGGCATGCACCATCGGCAGAAAAGAGGACCAGTCATATTCGCCAGGCGTTTTTTCGATCAGGTACCAGCGTGCGCCGTCGCGTGCGGTCAGCAAACGGTGCTCCACCAGCGCGGCATAATCTTTATGGATCAGCATATCGTGGCCGCTGCTGATAATCATATCCAGACGTTTACCCTCTCTGCGGCAGGCGGTTGAGCAGGGGAAGCTGCCCTGAAAAAAGCTGTGGAACAGAGACGGCTGGTGGCGCTGCGATGGCACGGTTGATGAGGTAACTCGCATGCGGTTCTTCTCCTGTAAAAAAGGCAGGCGCGGAACGTTTCGCTAAGTCTAGACTAAATGGCATCCCCGACCCGATTTTCACCATTGATATTGCGAGGAGAAAACATGCATAGCCGGCTACGTATTATTCAGGGCGATATTACGCGTCAGCAGGTAGACGTGATTGTTAACGCTGCAAACAGCAGCTTACTGGGCGGCGGCGGGGTTGACGGCGCAATTCATCGCGCAGCGGGACCGGCGTTGTTGGCCGAGTGTCGCCAGCTGGCAGCGAGTCGGGGCGGCTGCCCGACCGGAGAGGCGGTGCTGACCGGAGCCGGCAACTTACCGGCGCGTGCAGTGATTCATACCGTGGGCCCGGTCTGGCGTGGTGGTGGCCAGGGCGAAGCGGAGCTGCTGGCCAGCGCCTATAATAATAGTTTGCAGCTGGCTGCAGAGCATCGCTTCGCTACCATCGCCTTTCCCGCCATCAGCACCGGCATTTATGGCTACCCGAAAGCGGCGGCGGCGGCGATCGCCTTGCGAACAATTAGCCAGTTTTTGCAGCAGCACGACTATCCTCAGCAGGTCTGGGTGGTCTGTTTTGACGAAGAAAGTTATCGTCTTTATCGCCAGCATTCAGAACAGGTCGATGACGGTGGAGCTGCGGCCGGTGAATAATAACAATCAGGTTTAGAAAAAAGGAAAAATAATGGCTGAAGCGCTTTACCCGCAGGATAACGTGACGCCTGCAGACAGCCGTACCCGCCTCGCCAGGGCAGTTAAACCCCGTACCGTTCAACATCCACAGCACAGCGGTATCCATTCATTGAGCGACGGACTGGATGCCTTCGCCGCCCGTTATCAGCTGTTATCGATGGCGGAAGAACGCATCGATATTCAGTACTATATCTGGCAAAACGATATGTCCGGGCGGCTGCTGTTCAGCGCGCTGCTGGAGGCCGCTGACCGGGGCGTCCAGGTCCGTTTGCTGCTGGATGACAACAACACCATGGGACTGGACAAAACGCTGAGCGAATTGAATCGTCATCCCAATATCGAGATCCGCTTGTTTAATCCGTTCTCGTTTCGCACTCTGCGGGCGCTGGGTTATCTCAGCGACTTTGCCCGCCTGAACCGACGCATGCACAACAAAAGCCTGACCGTTGATGACATGGTTACCATTGTCGGCGGGCGTAATATTGGTGATGAATACTTTGGCGCAGGCAAACAGCCGCTGTTTTCCGATCTTGATGTTATGGCGATCGGGCCAGTGGTGGAAGAGGTGGCGGCTGACTTTGAACGCTACTGGCAAAGCAAGGCGGTGACCGCTTTTTCCGCAGTGGTGGATGAGGCGCCGGACGATTCCCGCGCGGAGGTGACGCTCCCAGAGGCCTGGCGTGACAGCGAACAGGTGCAGCGCTATATGCAGCGCCTGCAGTCATGCGGCTATATGTCGCAGCTGGACAGCGGCGAATTAAAGATGACCTGGGCACCGGCGCGTCTGTTGAGCGACGACCCGCGTAAAGGGCTGGGCAAAGCGCGGCGCGCCACGCTGCTGCCGCAGCGGATGATCGAAATCATTGGTCGCCCGCAACACCAGTTCGATATTATTTCCGCCTATTTTGTTCCGACGCGCGCGGGCGTCGCGCAGCTGCTGGCGCTGGTGCGCAGCGGCGTTAAAATCGCTATCCTCACCAACTCGCTGGCGGCTAACGATGTATCGGTGGTGCATGCCGGCTACGCCAAATGGCGTAAAAAGCTGCTGCGTCATGGTGTTAAACTGTATGAACTAAAGCCGCAGGCCGATAGCGAAGAGAAGCCGCACGATCGCGGACTTACCGGCAACTCCGGTTCCAGCCTGCATGCCAAAACCTTCAGCGTCGATAACCAGAAGGTGTTTATCGGCTCCTTTAACTTCGATCCGCGTTCGGCAGTGCTGAATACCGAAATGGGGCTGCTGATCGAGAGCGAAACGCTGGCCAGCAATATTCATCAGCGATTTGTCGAGGAGATGCGCGAGCGCGCCTGGACGCTGCGGCTGGATAAATGGGGACGAGTTAACTGGGTGGAATATGAAGGTGAACCGGAGGAAATCGTGCATAAGCATGAGCCGAAAACCCGTTTTTACCAGCGCCTGCTGGTGCGCCTGGTCTGGCGTCTGCCGGTAGAGTGGTTGCTATAGCGGGCATCCATGCCCGTCTGTAACTCAGGGGCGGGCTTTTCGCCCGGAAAACAGGAAGCGCAGCAGCGGAATGCGCAGATGAATTTCATACAGCACAAAGGCGATGCCGAAGACAAACAACAGGCCAGCAATAAAACCCAGCGCATTATTATGAATATGCGGCGTAATAAAGATGCCGTACAGTAGCGTCAGCGGATGATGCACCAGATAAATAAACAGAGAAGCATTTACCAGCCAGGTAATGCGCGCCGAATGGGCATTCAGGAAGCGATGCCCAAAGGAAAATACTACGTTGACCATCCACAGACCCATTAGCATTGACACCACCGCATCGATTTCATACATCCAGCCTTCGCCGCTGCTGTAGCGCTGGTTGGCCATATAGGCGAAGAATGCCAGCGCCGAGCCGATCAGCGTCCACGGATTAAAGCGCACAAAGCGCGCCTTCAGCGCCGGATTGCGCCAGGCCAGCGCGCCAAGCCAGAAGAAAGGCAGATAAAACAGGGTTTGCATAACGGCAAAGTTGAAAAGCCCATCGGTCAGCAGCGCAGGCTGAAAGATAAAAATCAGACGGCGAAAAGCGCCCCAGCACAGGCTGTAAAACAGCACGGCCAGAGTAAGTATCAGCCAGCCGGGCGCGGTGGTCTGGTTTTGCTCCGCCGCATGCAGGCGGCGAAACAGCACCAGCCCCAGCGAGGTGAAAATAACCAGCACCAGCAGAAACCACAGGTGGGAGGTGAGCTCCCAGACCAGGGTGTTATATTTTTCATACGCGGAAAACTGCGGCCAGCCGGTGATCTTACCCGTCCACTCTTTTAGTATAAAAAACTGGGGCAGGGTAATTAGCGGAATGGCGCTGAGCATCGGAATGCCAACGCGTTCCACGCGCACTTTCCACCATTCGCGCGGGGCATAACGCAACCAGAGCATAAAAGAAAAGTAACCAGATATGACGAAAAACACCTGCATGCGGAAAGCATGAATAAAGTCATTGAACACGGTTAACCACAGCGACGGTTCCGCGCTGTTAACAGACCACTGGTGGCTGGAATAAATAAGTGAAACATGAAAAGGAACGCCAAGAAGCATCAGCCAGGCGCGAATAGAATCAAAAAAATATTCACGCTGATGAGATTTAGTACGCATAGTTATCCAGTTTTAGTACGTTTTATATACCGGCTCGCCCTGAACGTGACAAAAGTAAGCGCTTTACTTTACCGGAACGGGAATCCATATAATATCAGCCGATTCTGTAACAGACGATCAACGCAGAGAAAAGCCCTGAGAGCAGAGAATACAGGAACAAAACGGCGGGTATACTGTCGGAAAACCGAATAATCCATTAATATGGATGGGATTGATTTAAGCACACGAAAGGGGGGGATGTGCTGATTACTAACAAAAATAAATCGGGACTGAAAAAAACGCGCTGGGTCAGTGCGGCAGTTCTGTTTGCCTTGTATACCAACACCGGTTGGGCTTTTAGCATTGATGATGTCGCCAAAGAGGCAAAGTCGTTAGCGGGAAAAAGTTTTGAAGCGCCGAAGAGCAATTTGCCCTCTCAGTTTCGTGACATGAAATATGCTGACTATCAACAGATTCAGTTTAATCACGATAAAGCCTATTGGCATAAACTGAAAACGCCATTCAAGCTGGAGTTTTATCATCAGGGCATGTATTTCGATACCCCGGTAAAACTGCATGAAGTCACCGCCAACACGGTACGGGAAATCAAATACAGCCCGGAATATTTTAATTTTGGCAATGTTCAGCACGATCCGGAAACCATTAAGAACCTGGGTTTTGCGGGTTTTAAAGTGCTTTATCCGTTAAACGCCAAAGATAAAGATGACGAAATCACCAGTTTCCTCGGTGCCAGCTATTTCCGCGTGATTGGCGGCGGCCAGGTTTATGGCCTCTCGTCGCGTGGGCTGGCGATCGATACCGCGCTGCCTTCTGGTGAAGAGTTCCCACGTTTTCGCGAATTCTGGATTGAACGTCCGAAACCGCAGGATAAACAGCTGGTAATCTATGCGCTGCTGGATTCTCCGCGTGCTACCGGTGCTTACCGCTTTGTACTGCGTCCAGGTAAAGACACCAATGTGGATGTGCAGTCAAAAGTCTATCTGCGCGACAAAGTGGGCAAGCTGGGCGTTGCGCCGCTGACCAGCATGTTCCTCTATGGTCCGAATCAGCCTTCTCCGATAGTCAACTATCGTCCTTCTCTGCATGATTCCAACGGTCTGTCAATTCATGCCGGTAACGGCGAATGGATCTGGCGTCCGCTGAACAATCCGAAACATCTGGCGGTAAGCACTTTTACCGTGGAAAGCCCGAAAGGTTTTGGCCTGCTACAACGCGGACGCGAGTTCAATCAGTATCAGGATCTCGACGATCGTTACGATCTGCGCCCAAGCGGCTGGATCGAGCCGCAGGGCGACTGGGGTAAAGGTCGCGTAGAGCTGGTTGAGATCCCAACAGCGGATGAAACCAACGATAATATCGTTGCCTTCTGGACGCCGGAGAATCTGCCGGAGCCGGGCAAGGAAATGAACTTTAAATATCGTTTGCATTTTACCCGTGATGAAGACCAGCTGCATTCGCCAGATACCGCATGGGTGAAAAACACGCTGCGTTCTACCGGCGATGTAAAACAGTCAAACCTGGTGCGCCAGCCAGACGGCACCCTCGCTTTTGTGGTGGACTTTGTCGGTCAGGATATGAGTGCGATGCCGGATAACACGCCGGTTACGCCTCAGGTTAGCATCGGCAATAACGGTGAGATTGTTGAACAGAGCGTGCGCTATAACCCGGTGAACAAAGGCTGGCGTTTAATGCTGCGCATTCGCGTTAAAGACAATAAGCAGCCGACCGAAATGCGTGCCGCACTGGTTAACGGTGATAAAACGCTGACGGAAACATGGAGCTATCAGTTGCCTGCCAATGAATAAATCAATCCTAACTCCCGCTGACTATATCGACGCGCTGCCGCTGTCGCCAGACGGCAAAGCGGCGCTGGCGACAAATCTGCCCGCCCCGGAGGCGGGCGGTGAGGTTTACAGCACACTGCATCAGCAGCTGGGCCAGAATGGCCCGGCCGAAGCGCGAGCCGACGACGCGCCGCTGAGCTCGGTAAAGTCACGTATTGAAATGAGCTGGCCGGACTCGCTGGATGAGGGCAAACAGTTCAGCGAGGATTATCTCGGACGTACCACGCTGAAGGCGATGCCGCCGGTAAAGCGTTCGCTGATGTTCCCGGAAGCCTGGCGGACTAACCCGCTGGCGCGCGCCTGGGATTCGCTGCGCGGACGCAAATCCACCCCGCGCTACGCCTCGGCGGAAGAACAGCGTCAGGAAGACAAATGGCGTCACGTCGGCTCCATTCGTCGTTATATTCTGTTGATCCTGACGATTTTCCAGACGGTGATCGCCACCTGGTATATGAAGACCATTCTGCCTTACCAGGGCTGGGCGCTGATCGACCCAATGGATATGCTCAACCAGAACTGGCAGCAATCGCTGCTGCAACTGCTGCCTTATGTGTTGCAGACCGGGATTCTGTTCCTGTTCGCCATTCTGTTCTGTTGGGTCTCCGCCGGTTTCTGGACGGCGCTGATGGGCTTTCTGCAGCTGCTGATTGGCCGCGATAAGTACAGTATCTCGTATACGCTTACCGGTAATGAGCCGATCGATCCCACTCATCGCACCGCGTTGATTATGCCAATCTGTAACGAAGACGTGGAACGCGTCTTTGCCGGTTTGCGCGCCACCTGGGAATCGGTCGTGCGCAGCGGAGAGAGTCAGCATTTTGATGTCTATATTCTTAGCGACAGCTATGATGCGGATATCGCCGTGGCGGAACAGAAAGCCTGGATGGAGCTGGTTCGTGACGTGGGCGGGGCAGGGAAGATCTTTTATCGCCGCCGCCGCCGCCGCGTGAAGCGTAAAAGCGGCAACATCGATGACTTCTGCCGCCGCTGGGGCAGCCAGTACAGCTATATGGTGGTGCTGGATGCGGATAGCGTAATGAGCGGTGAATGTCTGACCGGCCTGGTACGCATGATGGAAGCGAACCCGAATGCCGGTATCATCCAGTCTTCACCAAAGGCATCCGGGATGGATACGCTCTATGCGCGTTGCCAGCAGTTTGCCACGCGCGTTTACGGGCCGCTGTTTACCGCCGGACTGCACTTCTGGCAGCTGGGCGAGTCGCACTATTGGGGGCATAACGCCATTATCCGCGTGAAGCCCTTTATCGAGCACTGTGCGCTGGCACCGCTGCCGGGCGAAGGCTCGTTTGCCGGGTCGATTCTCTCCCATGACTTTGTCGAGGCTGCGCTAATGCGTCGCGCCGGCTGGGGCGTGTGGATTGCCTACGATCTGCCTGGCTCGTATGAAGAGCTGCCGCCTAACCTGCTGGATGAGCTGAAGCGTGACCGTCGCTGGTGTCACGGCAACCTGATGAACTTCAGGCTGTTCCTGGTTAAAGGCATGCACCCGGTGCACCGCGCGGTGTTCCTGACCGGCGTGATGTCTTATCTTTCCGCGCCGCTGTGGTTCCTGTTCCTCGCGCTCTCTACTGCCTTGCAGGTGGTGCATACGCTGATGGAGCCGCAGTACTTCCTGCAACCGCGCCAGCTCTTCCCGGTGTGGCCGCAGTGGCGTCCGGAGCTGGCTATTGCGCTGTTCTCTACCACGCTGGTGCTGCTGTTCCTGCCGAAGCTGCTGAGCGTAGTGCTGATCTGGTTTAAAGGCGCGAAAGGCTATGGCGGCGCGCTGCGTCTGCTGGCCTCAATGCTGCTGGAAATGCTGTTCTCGGTGTTGCTGGCGCCGGTGCGTATGCTGTTCCATACGGTATTTGTGGTCAGCGCCTTCCTGGGTTGGGAAGTGGTGTGGAACTCACCGCAGCGTGACGATGATGCTACGCCCTGGAGCGAAGCGTTCCGTCGTCATGGTTCACAGATGCTGCTGGGTATCGTCTGGGCGGTGGGCATGGGCTGGCTGGATCTGAACTTCCTCTGGTGGCTGTCGCCGATTGTGTTCTCGCTGATCCTGTCGCCGTTTGTGTCGGTAATTTCCAGCCGCACCAGCAATGGACTGGCGACCCGCCGCGCGAAGCTGTTCCTGATCCCGGAAGAGTATGCGCCGCCGAAAGAGCTGGTAGATACCGATACCTATCTGCAGCTGAACCGCGAACGTGCGCTGAAGCAGGGCTTTATGCATGCGCTGTTTCATCCGTCGTTTAACGCGCTGGCGACCGCGCTGGCGACCTCGCGTCACCTGAAAAGCGATCTGCTGGACTATGCGCGCGACCGTCGGGTAGAGCATGCCTTAAGCGATGCGCCGTCGAAGCTGAGCCGCGATGAGCGCCTGGCGCTGATTAGCGATCCGGTAACGCTGGCGCGCCTGCATTATCGTCTGTGGCAGGATGCAGAAAAGTACCATGAGTGGCAGGACTACTACCGTACGCTGCAGCTGAATCCGCTGGCGCTAACGCCTGCGAAATAAGCGGGATGCCTGGCCTGTTTTGCGGGCCAGCGCAGCCATAGTGTGATGAGCATATTGCAAGAGCGGCCTTCGGGCCGCTTTTTTATTCCCGGCTGGCAGTAGGCTATTTTTAAACAGAGGGCGGACAAACGCCGGACAGCCAATATCAGGCCGACTCAAAGAGAGGTAAAGGATTGAAAAAAGGATTACGTAGCGCAGCATTGCTGACGCTGGTGTTGCTGTTAACCGGCTGCGGCAGCATTATCAGCCGCACCGTACCCGGACAGGGGCACGGCAATCAATATTATCCTGGCGTACAGTGGGACGTGCGCGACACGCCGTGGCGTTTTCTCACCATTCTCGACGTGCCGCTGTCGGCCCTGCTGGATACGCTGCTGTTACCGGTCGATGCGCAGCACGGGCCCTATGAATAAAAACAGGGTTACCAGCGGTCTGATTCGTTATTGCTGCCGCTGTCTTCCCATTCCTGGGCTACCGCTTCGCCTTCTTCGGTATCCAGCGGCGCTTCCAGCTGGAATTCACCTTCATCCCATTCGTGCAGCGTGTTTTCCGGCATCCATTCCTGGCGCAGCTCCACCTCATCGAAGTCACCCTCGAAAATAGCCTGCGCAGCTTCACCGGTGCGGAGAGGCAGCAACTCGCCGTCATCGCTTTCATCAGCGAGAAACTCCGCCTGCCACATGATTTCGCCATCCTGCATCACATATTTTTGCAGATTGAATTGCCCTACTGAAACCTCATCTTCATCCAGCTCTGGGTTATTCGCCAGGAACTCTTCACGGGCGCTATCGATAGCTTCTTCCAGTGTGCTAAACATGCTCATTAGTCTCTCCTAATCTCCTCAAGGATGGTTTCAGGAAAGAATAGACGAAGTTTCAGCACTCATAGCGTCAGCGCTAAAAAAACTGTCTGGATGAGCGGAAATCAGACCCTTTCGCTCCGTAGCGGAACGAAAGGGAAAAGAAGGGGTTAGTAAAGTTTCTCTTTGCCAGGCGGACGCGTTTTAAAACGACGGTGCAGCCACATATACTGCTCCGGGGCCATCAGTACCGCTTCCTCAACGATCTGGTTCATCCGCCTTGCGGTGGCTTCCTCGTTATCGGTCGGCACATCTTTCACGTCAGGCAAGACGATCAGCTCATAACCTTTACCGTGCGGCAGACGACGCGGCAGGAAAGGGATCACGGCGGGTTTCGCGGTGCGGATCAGCATATAGCTGCCTTTAGTCGAGGCGGCATCCGGCACAGCGAAAAAGGGAACAAAGACGCTGCTTTTGGGGCCGTAATCATGATCGGGCGCATACCAGATGATCTCGCCCGCCTTCAGCGCACGGATCATGCCTTTGAGATCTTTACGATCGATCATGCTCTTGTTTGAGCGCATCCGGCCCCAGGTTTGCAGCCAGTCGATCAGCGGGTTGTCATTCGGCCGATAAACGCCGATGCCGGGGTTCAGCAAGCCGAACATGCGTGCGCCCAGCTCCAGGGAAAGAAAATGCATCCCGATCAGCAGAATACCTTTCTGCTCGCGCTTTGCCTGCTGAATATGCTCATCACCGATACCGGTAAACCATTTCCGCACCCGCCAGTCCGGCCAGAACCAGGCGATGCCGGTCTCCAGAAAACCCATGCCGACCGACTCAAAATTGCGCTTCAGCAGCGCATCGCGCTCGGCGGGCGGCATTTGAGGAAAGCAGAGCTCAATGTTACGTTGGGCGATCGCCGCGCGTCGTTTCATCACGCGCATCGAAAGACGACCTAAACCACAACCGAGATGGTAAAGCACCGGGTAGGGCAACAACACCACCAAATAAAGCAGGCCAATACCAAGCCAGAGGAACCAGTAACGCGGATGAAGCAGATCGCGTGAAAATTGAGGCAACTGAGTCATGTTCTTCCAGTTATTCGTTGCGGCGGGTAAAAAACGCCGCAGTGTCCAATTTGAAGGGTGTATTGTGCCACTTTTTTACTTATTGCTGAAACCAGGATGTCCGGCAGCGCATTCACTGCGCTGCCGGAAAGCATTTAAAGATTAAACAACCCTTTCACTTCGTGCGGCTCGCAGCGCCAGTATTGAGGCGGCGCCTGCACTTTTTCGCCCAGTTCGGCGGCGGCGTGCCACGGCCAGCGTGGATCGTAAAGCATGGCGCGGGCCAGGGCGACAGCATCGGCTTCACCGTTGACCAGCACCGCT
The DNA here is from genome assembly GCF_050113775.1 of Pantoea sp. FN0302. NCBI lineage: Bacteria > Pseudomonadati > Pseudomonadota > Gammaproteobacteria > Enterobacterales > Erwiniaceae > Pantoea > Pantoea sp. FN0302. Next base: position 1,610,769 of record NZ_JBNJSM010000001.1, on the reverse strand, counting down.
TCCGCCTGCTGCGGTTCGGTAATCAATCCTACGGCAATCACCGGCATGGTGGTCAGGGCTGCTTTAATTCCTGCGGCGAAAGGCACCTGATAGTTCGGGCCAACGCTGATCTGCTGCTGGGGCGACAGACCGCCGCTGGAAACATGAATATAGTCACAGCCGGCAGCTTCCAGCGCCTTGCTCAGCGCAATGGATTGCGCTTCATCCCAGCCGCCTTCTACCCAGTCAGAGGCGGAAATACGCACACCAACCGCCTTATCACGCGGGAAGACACGGCGCACCTCATCAAAAATTTCCAGCACCAGGCGCATGCGATTTTCCAGTGAACCGCCATATTCATCGTCACGCTGGTTGGATAAAGGTGAAAGGAACTGATGCAGCAGATAACCATGCGCGGCATGGATTTCTACCAGCTCAAAGCCCAGCCGATCGGCGCGAATGGCACTGTCGATAAAGGCCTGTTTGATCTCGTCGATGCGGGCTTTTGTCAGCGCCAGTGGGGTGCCGTCTTTTTCGCTGTAGGGCAGTGCTGAAGGGGCGGAGGTTTGCCAGCCGCCCTGCTGCGGCGTTAAAAAGCCGCCGCCGCGCCAGGGAACGTCGCAGGAGGCTTTGCGCCCGGCGTGGCCCAGCTGGATCCCCAGCGGCATGGTTGCATAGCGTTTTACATCATTGATGGTTTCCGCCAACGCCTGCTCCGTTTCATCATTCCAGAGGCCGAGATCCTGCGGCGTAATGCGCCCGGCGGGTTCAATGGCGGTGGCTTCGATAATCAGCAGTCCGGCGCCGGAGAGGGATAAATGTCCCAGATGAATGCGATGCCAGGGTGTCGCTTTGCCCTGTTCTGCCGAATACTGACACATCGGCGCAATGATAATACGATTGCTGAGCGATAATTTGCCCAACTGCAGCGGCGTAAAAAGCTGACTCATGTTTTTCTCCATCTGTTATCACCTGAGTGATAGTAAGGTCGCTAATGGTATAACACGGCTTATCTCAATTGGCAGAGCGGTTAATTGTCAGTATGTGCGGTAAGGAGGGATCGTCAAATGTGGAAAAAATGCTGCAAAGCTTTGCTTCACTGTTAAATCAGGTATGATGTCGCCCGCAAAAAAGAGCTCACTACCGGGAAAGAACACCATGCCAGTGTTACATAACCTTGTTTCAAACAAAGAGCTGAAAGCGCGCATGCTGGCCGAAACCGAGCCGCGCACTACAGTCTCTTTTTATAAATATTTTCATATCGCCGATCCCAAAGCGTTTCGTGATGCGCTTTATCTTGCGCTGACCGAGCTGAAAGTTTTTGGACGTATCTACGTGGCCCATGAAGGGATCAACGCGCAGGTCAGCGTGCCGGCCAGCCTCTATGCGCGCATGCAGCAAACGCTATACGGCTTTGATCCGGCGCTGAATAATCTGCGCATGAATATCGCGCTGGATGATGACGGCAAATCGTTCTGGGTGCTGCGGCTGAAGGTGCGCGATCGCATCGTCGCTGACGGCATTGAGGATGAAAGTTTCGATGCCAGTCAGGTGGGTGCGTATCTGAAAGCGGATGAAGTCAACGCTATGCTGGATGATCCCGATGCGGTGTTTGTCGATATGCGCAACCACTATGAATATGAAGTGGGGCATTTTGACAAGGCGCTGGAAATTCCTGCCGATACTTTCCGCGATCAGCTGCCGATGGCGGTAGAGATGCTGCAGGATAAGAAAGACAAAAAGATTGTTATGTACTGCACCGGCGGGATCCGCTGTGAAAAAGCCAGCGCCTGGATGCTGCATAACGGTTTCGAACAGGTTTATCACGTTGAAGGCGGCATTATTGAATATGCGCGCCGTGCGCGCGAGCAGGGCCTGCCGGTGCGTTTCAAAGGCAAAAACTTTGTCTTTGACGAACGCATGGGCGAACGCATTTCAGATGATGTGATTGCTCATTGCCATCAGTGCGGCGCGCCGTGCGATACGCACGTTAACTGCGTGAACGATGGTTGCCATCTGCTGTTTATTCAGTGCCCATCCTGCGCCGAGAAGTTTCAGCATTGCTGCAGCCCGATGTGCATGGAAGAAGCGGCCTTGCCGCCAGAAGAGCAGCGCGCTCGTCGCGCCGGACGTGAAACCAGCAACAAGATCTTTAATAAATCGCGCGGCCTGTTAACTGCCACGCTGACGATCCCGGCACCGACCGATAACAAATAACCGCTGCCTGGAAGAAGGGAAAACACTCTCGATCAGGGAAATTGCAAAAAAATGCTCGGGGGAGATCGTAAAGGTTTAATATGCGCCCGCGCCATCCCAGGCCGCGGGACGCTTACTCTTCTGCCGAGACACCCCCGCGCCTTGAGTTTAGCGTTAGCCTGTTAGAGTCTGTATGGCCTACTTCTGGCGCACGCCTTCCACGGAGATGATCAGCTCAACCTCCTGCGAGGCCGGACCAAGGTCTTTAGTGATATTAAAATCCTTCAGTGCCAGTTTGCCTTCCGCCTCAAAGCCAGCCCGGTAGCCGCCCCAGGGATCGTCGCCCTGGCCCAGCAGTTTCGCTTCCAGCGTAATCGGTTTGGTTACGCCGTTCAGCGTCAGATTGCCGGTAATATCCAGTTCGTCGCCATCCTTTTTCACGCCGGTAGAAACAAAGGTTGCCTGCGGGAATTTGCTGACGTTGAGAAAATCGGCGCTGCGCAGATGCTTATCGCGTTCAGCATGGTTGGTATCAACGCTGCTGGTATTAATCGTTACGTTTACTTTATCAGCCGCAGGGTTTTTCTCATCAAAGGTAAAGCCGCCGTCAAAATCCTTAAAGGTGCCGTACAGCCAGCTGTAGCCTAAGTGCTTAATGCGGAACTGAATAAAGGCGTGCTGCCCCTCTTTATCAATTTTATATTCCGCCGCGGTGGCAGCCTGAGCACCCAGCAGCAGCGTAGCTGCGGTCAGCGCGCAAAGCGTTTTTTTCAACATATTATTTCTCCGTTTTAACAGATGAAGTGATGCGGTAGCCCAGCATGCGTTTCAGGGTAATATCGCGATCGATAAAGTGATGCTTTAATGCAGCCAGTCCGTGCAGCAGTGATATAACCACTACCAGCCAGGCCAGCCACAGGTGAATATCGCCCGCCAGATCGGCCTGCGCGCCGTAGCCGCTAAAGGTAGCCGGAACAGGCAACACGCCGAAGACGTCGATGGGTTTGCCTTCTGCAGTTGATATCAGATAGCCGCTGATAAAAATGGCAAACAGCAATAAATAGAGCAACAGGTGGACCGCTACGGCGGAATAGCGCACCAGCGGAGAGTAGCTGGCGAGCGGAGCAGGGGGCGGAGAAACAAAGCGCCAGATCACCCGTAAAATCATGACGGCAAACAGCACCATGCCGATGCTTTTATGCAGTTCCGGCGCCTTATGATACCAGGTGTCGTAGTAGCCCAGCGAAACCATCCACAAACCCAGCGCGAACATGCCGTACACGGCCAGTGCCACCAGCCAGTGGAGCAATAAGCTAAAATGACCATATCCGTCGCCGCTATTTTTCCATGCCATTGCCATATCTCTGCTCAATGTTTTGACATGAGACTGTACAAGCTGAGACAGAAAATCAACAAAAAAGCGCTGACTACTCTGCCTTTTTAATTTTTTTCAAATTAATTGATTGTTTAAAGGTGGTTATTATCAGTTTTATCGCCTGAAAAGGCGGTGGCCTTAGCAAAATGATTTTTTCAGCGAGAGATTGGGGAAGCATTCTGGCACTAAAACAAGCATAACGTTAGCAAAATAATGTGTAAGCCAGCCTGTCGGTCAGCCAGGTAATAGCCATGAAAAAAGGCGTCTGTTAAGAATAATAATTTCAATAAATTTGAATCAAATATCGACTTTTGTTGGTATTTAGTCAGTTTTTGTCAATGCGGCGACTGCGTTTAGCAGGTGCCTGTGCGCAGCATGGAGATAAAAATTAACTTTTTTATAATATCTGGTCGGTAACCCGGTTTTGCCGTTTTTATACGGCGCTGAGCTGAAAATCCCTTCTGTTTTTATGGTCATATCCATTCTGTTTTTATGGTCATAAAAACTATTATCTGGCGAAAGGATGAGATCCCGTACCAACTTAAGCACTACTGGTAGTCTAATATTTCATCAAATTTGCATTTTGCCTTTACAATCGATAAAGTAAATCTGTGTCAATAAACGTGATGCAGCTCTCATTCTTTTGAGTGTATTCATGCTGCGTTATAGCTTTCCTTACCATCAGCCGCTGCTGGCTATGAAAGCTATGGTGCTGCCTACCGTCATCGCGTAATCCGTGAGGAAACGATATGAACGTCGCTACAGGCTCATCTAAAAAACATTTCTGGCAGAAAAAAAGCCAACAAGAACTTACCGTCGATGATATTACCATTGTCGATAATGCCATGCTGAAACGCGCTGTGGGCGCAGCCGCGCTCGGCAACGCCATGGAGTGGTTTGACTTTGGCGTATACAGCTATCTGGCTGTTACCATTGGTAAAGTGTTCTTCCCCGGCGGCAGTCCGGCCGCACAGCTGATTGCCACCTTTGGCGCTTTCGCCGCCGCTTTTCTGGTGCGTCCCATTGGCGGGCTCTTTTTCGGCCCGCTGGGCGATCGTATTGGTCGGCAAAAAGTCCTGGCCATCACCATGATCATGATGGCAATCGGAACCTTTTGTATTGGACTGATCCCCGGCTATAACAGCATCGGTATTGCTGCACCGTTACTGCTGCTGCTGGCGCGACTGGTGCAAGGTTTTTCCACCGGCGGTGAATATGGCGGCGCGGCGACCTTTATTGCTGAATACTCAACCGACAAACGTCGCGGCTTTATGGGAAGCTGGCTGGAATTCGGCACGCTGGGCGGGTATCTGTTGGGCGCGGGGCTGGTCACCGCGCTGACGGCGCTGCTCTCTGCCGATCAGCTACTTATCTGGGGCTGGCGTATTCCTTTCTTCATTGCTGCACCGCTGGGACTGTTTGGCCTTTATATTCGTCTGAAGCTGGAAGAGACACCGGCGTTTCAGAAGCATGTGGAAAAACAGGAAGCGCTGGAACACAGCAAACCACGGCTAACCCTGTGGCAAATGCTGCGTAAATATCGGGCACAGATGCTGAAATGTATTGGTCTGGTACTGCTGTTTAATGTCTCCAACTATATGCTGACCTCTTATATGCCCAGCTATCTCACCGGCGTGCTGGGTCTGAGCGAGCTAAGCGGCCTGATGCTGGTGCTGGTGGTAATGTTTGTTATGATGCCGCTCACGCTGTTCTGGGGGCACTGGAACGATCGCCTGGGACGTCGTCCGGTGATTGCGCTGGGCGCGGTGGGGCTGCTGGTATTCTCCATTCCCTGCCTGATGCTGGTGGCGACCGGCAACCTGGTATTTGTTTTCATTGGCCTGATGATCCTTGGCGTGCTGCATAGCTGCTTTAGCGGCACCATGCCTTCGGCGCTGCCAGCGCTGTTTGCCACCGATGTGCGCTATAGTGCGCTGGCTATCGGTTTTAATATTTCCGTATCGCTGTTTGGCGGCACCACGCCGCTGATGACCGCCTGGCTGGTGGATAAATTCCAGAATCTGCTGATGCCAGCTTATTACCTGATGGGAGCGGGGGTTATCGGCTTGATTACCGTATTCTTTATGCGCGAAACGGCGCGTAAGCCGCTGCATGGTTCAGCGCCGGCGGTGGGTTCAGAAGCGGAAGCGGTAAAACTGGTGAAAAAACTCAAGCTGCGTCGCCAAAAAGAGAACAGGGCGATGCAATAATTAGCGGCAAAGCCGAACGGAGAATATTAAACAATCAAAGCGATAATAATTATCGCAGAAATAATAAGGCACAATTTCATTGTGCCTTTACTGTTTTATTTAAAACGGGACAAAGAAAACGGCGATAAATCAAATTCACATGATTTATTGCTGGCAAAGGCGCTGGCTATTTCACCTAATACGCTGGCGAATTTAAAACCGTGGCCGCTGAGCCCGGTTATTATCATGCGATTATTATCTTCCGGCAGCGTATCGATAATAAAATCCTCGTCGGGAGAATTATCATAAGCGCAGGCGGCACCGTGCAAACAAACCCCTACGCCTGGCAGGAAGCGGCGGAGGAAATTAAAAACCTCGTTGCCATCGCTGGCATAAGCGCCAAAAGGTTTGCGATCCTGTGCGCTCTGCATTGGCTGACCACCATCATGTCGGCCTATTTTTAGCTCGTTATTATCTGCGGGAAAGCCGTAATACTGGCTGCCATCGGCCATTTCCACGGTGAAGCCGGGAAACTTATTATTTTCGCTGTAGCGCCCGTCGGCCTGATACCAGGCAAACACTTTGCGTACTGGCGTAACCGGTACATCAGGACAGAACTGCTTAACGGCGGTGCCGACGCTGAGTAACAGTTTGCGGCCATAGTAGTCGCCGTCAGCCGTGGTCACGCGCTGCAGCTCATCTTCGCGGGCGAGGGCGGATACCGCACAGTTAAACAGCTGAGCGCAGCCCGCTTCGCGCGCCAGGCGAATCCAGCTGCGAATCGCCACCTCTGATTTCAGATAGCCGGAGCGCGGTTCAAAAACGCCCGTGTAGCCTTCCGGTATCGCAATATCTGGCCAGCGTTGGCGTATCTGCTCTGGCGATAATACTTCAATCTCCAGCTGAAACTGGCGCGCGCTTTCTATCACGTTGTTAATAAACGGCGAGCCGGCAGGAGAAAGGTTAATGATGCCGCTGCGGTGCATAATCCGTTCACCGCTCTGCTGCTCCAGCTCATCCCACAATTGCTGAGCGCGCAAAACCAGTGGAACATAGCGAGCGCCCTCGCCATAGGCGTGACGAATCAGACGCGTCGCGCCGTGGTGGCTGCCTTCCTGATGGGGCGGGTGCGCGCTGTCAATCATCAGCACCTTGAGCCCGGCACGCGTCGCGTACCAGCCTGCAGCGGCCCCGACGGAACCACTGCCAATAACGATAAGATCATAAACCATTAGCCAACTTCTCCTGATGCTGCGAAGGCTTAGCAGCATAGCAAAAGCTTGCAGATAATAAAAAGGCACCCCGCAGGGTGCCTGGTTAACCAACGTTACTGGTTAATGCTTTTTGTAGTCTCGGGCAAGGATTTCGCTGGCTTCTATTTTAGCGATACCTGCTTCCAGAATGGAGATAAACTGTCTGGCAACGTCCGTAGTCAGCCAGTAAGTCGGCCCTACGTCGGCTTCATCAGGCTGTTGCTCATTAGATGAAAGCGAATGCAGACGAATCATCATCGCATCATACGAGTCCACGGTACTGATATCCCATCCAACGAGGGGATGTGTCTGAATAATCTCTTTATTACTGTCCATTATAACCCCCTTATTACTCGTAGAACGAAGTGATTATTTGAGGTTTCAATGCGGCTTTTTTTCACAGAGCAGAGTGATTATAACAGTGTTACAGATTTAAGCGGCACGAAAAATGCTCGAATAGCGTAATTAATCTACGGCGAATAATATTTGAACAGAATTCTGATTATTCTTAGCAGGAAAAGAACTCCTGCATAATGCAGGAGTTTATAAAAATCAAAGAGTGGTGTCGGGTTGAATTTTAACCGGGGCGTGACGTTTTTCCAGCTCAGCCGCAAGACGAGCAAAATGCTGCTGCATTCCCTCATCATGATTTTGGTTTTGCGCTTCCAGCCGCAGGCTATGAATCAATAACTGATTAGATTTATCGTCCAGACAAAAGGCAAGATAGGAAAATGCGTTTTCCAACACGGTAAGACGACGCTGCTGTTCACCAATTAACGCCAGCAGTTCACCAAAGGTCATCGCCTCTTCAGGTTTATCAGCGGTCATGGTTAACACCTCCTGTAAGTCATGACGGACGCCAGAATATGTCATCGGCTTACAACAGTCTATAACCGCGTTGGAAGGGCGGCGAGGTGGTAAAGATAAAAAAAAGCCGGATGGCGATATCCGGCAAACAACGGCACAAAAAGAAAGTTAGTCAGTGATAAACCAGTCGTCGGCGCTCTCCCAGGTTTCCTGCAGGATCTCGGTCACACGATCTTTGGCATCTTTACCACTGCCCATCACGGTCAGGTTATTGGCGCTGGCGTAGCGCACCGAAATATGGTTGGTCATTTCCGGAAATTCTTTATCGATTCGTTTTGACAGTTCCTGCGTCAGCGCATCGATAGCGCCGGCAGGGAGCTGAGTGGTTTTCGCTATGGTTACTTCAACACGCATATCTGCCTCCGCTGTGAGTACTGGCTATTTATACAGTCAACACGGTAGCAAAGCAACGAAAAGCGAGCAGGACGTCGATGAAAAAATGCAGGGAATCACAGAAGCGGCTGATGGCGAAACATCAGCCGCAGGGGATCATCAGGCAATGCGCCAGTTCAGGGTTTCACCGGCGAGGAAAGGCACCAGCGTATCGCCCGCCGCCGCAATGCTTTCGTCGACAGTCCAGGGTTCACGCACCAGGCGAATCGTTCCTTCATTCAGCGGCAGACCGTAAAAGTTCGGGCCGTTTTCCGAACAGAAGGCTTCAAAATGCTGTAGCGCATCCATCTCTTCAAAAACCGTAGCGTAAGCGGGCAGCGCGGTCGGCGCATTAAACACCCCGGCGCAGCCACAGCTGGCCTCTTTGCGATGACGTAAATGCGGTGCGGTATCGGTGCCGAGGAAGAAGCGACGATTACCGCTGGCGATGACCTTGCGCAGCGCCTCCTGATGGACATTGCGCTTCAGGATCGGCAGGCAATAGAGATGCGGGCGCACGCCGCCCACCAGCATATGGTTACGGTTAAACATCAAATGCTGTGGCGTGATTGTCGCAGCCAGCAGGTCATTGCCCGCCTCGACATACTGTGCGGCTTCTTTGGTGGTGATATGTTCAAACACCACTTTCAGTTCAGGGTAGCGCTGACGCAGCGGCTCCATAACCGTTTCGATAAAGCGCGCCTCGCGATCGAAAATATCGATATGCGCATCGGTCACTTCGCCATGAATAAGCAGCGGCATGCCGATGCGTTGCATACGCTCCAGCACCGTGGCGATAGCGTCAATACTGGTTACGCCATGACTGGAGTTGGTGGTGGCGTGAGCGGGATAAAGCTTGGCTGCGGTAAATACGCCAGCCTTAAAGCCTTTTTCCACCTCATCAGGCTGAAGCGAATCGGTAAGGTAGCAGGTCATTAACGGCTGGAAAGCATGTCCTTCCGGCAACGCGGCCAGAATACGTGCGCGATAGGCGCTTGCCGCCTCCACGCTGGTGACGGGCGGCACCAGATTAGGCATCACAATGGCACGGCCGCACACGGCGCTGGTAAAAGGCAATACGGCGCGCAGCATCTCATCGTCACGCAGATGGATATGCCAGTCGTCAGGGCGGCGAATGATCAGTTGCTGAGGTTGTGCAGTCATGAATTAGGCTCCGGCGGTGGGAAATCAAGGCAGTTTTTAGCCGGGTATCAAGCATAAGGATAAAGGCAACCGATTGCACTTGCTTTATGTCGGCCGCGCGAAAAAAGTCTGGAGAAACAGGAGAAGTGGTGCAAATAGCGCCAGCGCGTCCGCTGTCTTGCGGCAGGAATGCAGCCCATCACGCCCGGATAGCCTGGAATTGCAAAGCGATTAAAGGTAAATAGCCCGCGCCGCAAAAAACAGCGCGGGCGGCCGTGGTCAGTCGATAAAAGGGATCACCAGCTCACCCGGTTTTACCTCAATTCCTTTCGCCAGTTTTTTTGCCATCGCTTCCGCTTTGCTGCGATTTTCGCTCAGAAGATAAGCCGGTTCGCGATCGAAATAGCTTTTCAGCGACTGGTTAAGATAGGGGGTGAGGGTATGCAGGATCGGCTGCATTTTTTCCGGCTGCACGTTGGCCTCCACGATCTCCAGATCCTTCAGAAAAATCGCGCCTTTCTGTTTATCAAAGAATGGCTGAGCCTTCATCTTCAGCTGCATATCCGCCTGCTGCGGCCCCAGCAGCGAAGTGATATTCACTTTCGCATTGCCGGAAAGCGTCACCTTACCGGCTTCCTCGCGGCCAATCTGGCTGCTGAGGTTATTCAGCACGATATGGGCGTTAACCAGTCCGGACACGCCAATGTCTTTCTGATAATTATTATGTTTCTGCAGAGCCTGATTGATCTCCTGCTCGGAAATTGTGTACTGGGTAAGCTGATTACAGGCGGTCAACAGACCGGCCAGCACAAGGGCGCAGAGCGCCAAAAACGCCTTGTTCATGACAATCCTCGAAAGTAATGCGGAGAAAGTCTCCTTTTCAGGAGGCTAAGCTTGCCGCAATCACCCTCGTGAGTCACCAGGAAAACAGGAAAAGAAAGGTAAAACGCGGGAAGAAGGGCAGCAGGCGGCGAAACGCCGCCCTTAAAAAATTAACCCGCAACCGAACTCAACAAATTGACCTGCGTCTGCTTGGCCATATTATCGCGATACTCCGCAACCCGGCTGGGCCAGTTAATACCCGCTATTAGCGTCAGCGAACGCAGCAGAGGAAACAGATTAATATCATCCAGGCTCAGTTCGCCGTTAACGGCGTTCGGCTTCACGATCAGCTTATCGAGATCGCGCATATCGTTAGAGATCTTCTTGATCAGCCCGTTTGCATGCTGTTTTAATTCAGCAAAGTCGCCAATATTGGCTTCCTTTTTATTTTTGAAATAGCTGCGTGCCTGCGGCGTGGCGAACTCGGCAAACGCGCCTTCAGCAACGCGCGGCAGTAGCAGCTTATTCACATAGCTGCCCACGTTGCGCAGCCAGTCGTTAATAGCGGGATTGGTTTTACCGGTCAGTAGCGGTTCGCCATCCAGCTGATCGACATAGCGCACAATATCAAGGCTCTCCGGCATGCAGCTGCCATCCTCTTTTTGCAGAATCGGCGCCATTTTCTGACCAATCAAACGGGTTGGTGTCTCCTCATCATCGTTAAGCATTATCACCAGTTCTACCGGCAGATTTTTCAGACCAAAAATCATGCGTGCTTTAACGCAAAACGGACAATGATCGTAAATATAGAGTTTCACCGCATCTCTCCTTACTCATATTGCCAACAGCAGGCTGCCGTCAGCAATTATTTGAATATGCTTAAAAAGTATGGAAGAGATCCCCGGGAAGGGCAAACCGCAGCGGCATGTTAGCCGCCACGCAATATGGCGGGCGCTGCGGCGCGCGGCTGAAATTGCCACCACAGCGCCAGCAGGGTAATTGCGCCGGTGCAGCCCAGCATCAGCCACGGCAGCTCCGGTAAATCCAGCTCGCGTCCGGTATCAAACATCCAGCCGCCGCCGGTATAACCCAGCGCGCCGCCCAGCGCCAGACCCAGGCGACTAAAGCCAAGATAGCTGCCGCGCGCCCGTGAACTGGCCAGCTCCGCGCTCAGGGTTTCACGCGCCGGCTCGGCAATAATTGCCCCGATATAGAACAGGCAGATCAAAATAAACAGCTGCTGTAAGGAATCGGTCAGGCCAATCGGCAGCAGGCTCAGCGTCATCAGCAACAGGCCTGCCATTAAACGGTGCTCCAGACGAAAGCGCTTTTCGCTCCAGCGGGCAATCGGATAAAGCAGCGACAGCGACAGCGCAGCCTCAATGGCATACATCCATTTGACCGCACTGGCGGTTCCGGCAATCTGGTTTACCATAATCGGCAGCATCAGCATGACCTGAACCGCCAGAATGTAATAGCCGGTTAAGGTCAGCACATAGGTGCAAAAACGGCGATCTTTCAGCACCCGTCCCAGCCCTTCGCGCAGCGGGGTAGGCACGGTAGAAATACGCCAGGCTGGCAGCAGCAGCGCGTTAAACAGCGCGGCCAGTACAAAAACCAGCGCGCCCACCCAGCAAACCAGGCGGAAATCCCACGCCAGCAGCCAGCTGCCAATCAGCGCGCCCAGCACTGCGCCAGCGCTGTCCTGCATCATCAACAGCGAAAAGAAACGGCCACGCGCCTCGGGACGAATCAGCTTCACCACCAGCGCGGTACGCGGCGGATCGAACAGCGTGCCGCCAATGCCGGAAAGCAGACAGGAAAACCACAATACCCACGGCTCGTGTGCCACCGCCATTGCAGCAAAACCAGCCGCACGCAGCAACATGCCGCTGATAATCATCGGCTTGGCACCGAAGCGATCGGCAATCGCGCCGCCAAATACGCCCAGTCCCTGCTGCACCAGCTGGCGCAAACCCAGCGCGATCCCGACGATCATCGCCGCCCAGCCCAGCTGATCAACGAAGCGGATTGAGATCAACGGGAATACCACAAAGAATCCCAGCACCACCAGCATGTTATCTACCAACAGAAAAACCCGACCAAGACGTCGGGCGCGCGCAACTCCAGCCATGCTGTTTCCTTAGCGATGCTAAATATAATTACTTTTTAGGGATATTATTTTGCGCGTTAACTGTTTAATTTAACAGCGAGTGCAGAATGATATTTTTTTATCGATCTTTGGCAAAATGTGCTGTAATTTCAGCGGAGTAATGATGCCTGCCGCGGCATTATCGCCACGCAGTTTTACCGGCGCTAATCGGGGCCGGGCAGCGGCGTCGCTGTTGATAATCGGGCTGCGTTGATTTTTAGCGCGACAGGCATCAATAAATTTTGTTTATCAGCCATGGCTTTCAGGAGAAGAGATGTTTGGCTACCGTTCCGCCGCACCGAAAGTGCGTCTGACCACCGCTCGGTTGGTGGTCCGCCTTGTTCATGAACGCGATGCATGGCGACTGGCTGATTATTACACGGAAAACCGTGCTTTCCTTAAACCCTGGGAGCCGGTCCGTGATGAGAGCCACTGCTATCCTTCTGGCTGGCAGGCGCGTCTTGGGTTGATTACCGATATGCATAAGCAGGGCAGCGCCTTCTATTTTATCGTGATGGATCCTGAAGAGAAGGAAGTGCGCGGCGTGGCTAACTTTAGCAACGTGTTGCGCGGCTCGTTTCACGCCTGCTATCTCGGTTATTCGCTTGGTGAAAAATGGCAGGGACAGGGCATGATGTTCGAAGCGCTGCAGACGGCGATTCGCTATATGCAGCGACAGCAGCGGATGCATCGTATTATGGCGAACTACATGCCGCACAACCAGCGCAGCGGCAACCTGCTGGCGCGGCTCGGGTTTGAGAAAGAAGGCTATGCGAAAGATTACCTGCTTATTAATGGCCGCTGGCAAGATCATGTGCTGACCGCGCTCACCAGTCAGGAGTGGACGCCGGAGCGGCGTGGCTAAGCGTCGATTTTTCACTTTATGCACCGCCAGAGACCGCGGCGCGGGAGTCTGTGATGACAGTAAAGATTGGAGTGGTGGGATTAGGCGGTATTGCGCAAAAAGCCTGGCTGCCGGTGCTGGCGCATGCCGACAGCTGGACGCTGATGGGTGGTTTTTCGCCTAACCAACAGAAAGCGCAGCTAATTTGCGACAGCTGGCGGATGCGCTGCTATTCACAGCTTGACGCGCTGGCCGCCGACTGTGATGCGGTATTTGTTCACAGCAGCACCGCCAGTCATTATCAGGTGGTGCGAACGCTGCTGGAGCAGGGCGTGGATGTTTGCGTGGATAAACCGCTGGCGGAAACCCTGAGCGAGGCTGAGGCGCTGGTGGAGCTGGCGCATAAACGCGGGCGCAAGCTGATGGTGGGCTTTAACCGACGTTTTGCCCCGCGCTATCAGCAGCTTAAAGCGGCCTTACAGCAGCCCGCCTCCATCCGCATGGAGAAACATCGCAGCGACAGCGTCGGGCCGCACGATCTGCGTTTTACGCTGCTGGATGATTATCTACACGTGGTGGATACCGCACTGTGGCTGGTGGAAGGGAAAGTCACCTTGCGTCACGGCTATATTCAGACCACCGAGGCGGGAGAGATGCTCTACGGCGAGCATCATTTTAGCGTGGGCAATGCGCAGATCACCACCAGTATGCACCGGCGTGCCGGGACGCAGCGCGAATCGGTCTCGGCAATTGCTGATGGCGGCGTCTGGCAGCTGGATGAGATGCGCGAATGGCGATATGAGCACAATGGTCAAACGCTAACAGAAGCGGTTCCCGCCTGGCAAACCACTCAGGTTCAACGCGGTTTCGATGGCGCGGCCCGCCACTTTATTGCCTGCGTGCAAAATCAGACAATGCCGGAAACCAGCGGCGAGCAGGCGCTGAAAGCCCAGCGTATCGTGGAAAAAATCTGGCGTGACCTTGAGCGGGAATAACCTGCAGTAACAATCCTTTGTGGTTATTTCGCTGCGTATCGGTAGACTAACCGCCGGATCGACCGCTGTCGGTCCGCTATTGTCTGTTAACCGGATTGAATATTCAGGATGCGCAGTTAACCATGAATTTGTTGAAATCCCTGGCAGCGGTCAGCTCAATGACGCTGTTTTCCCGCGTGCTGGGCTTTGCCCGTGATGCGATCGTGGCAAGAGTATTCGGCGCCGGGATGGCTACCGATGCCTTTTTCGTCGCCTTTAAACTTCCCAACTTGCTGCGCCGTATTTTTGCTGAAGGCGCGTTTTCTCAGGCTTTTGTGCCGATCCTGGCGGAATATAAAAGCAAGCAGGGGGAAGAGGCGACGCGTGTTTTCGTCGCATATATCTCAGGCCTGTTAACGCTGGCGCTGGCGTTAATCACCTTTCTGGGCATGCTTGCCGCCCCCTGGGTGATTATGATCACCGCGCCAGGCTTTGCCGATACTGCCGATAAGTTTGCGCTGACCAGTAGCCTGCTGCGCATCACTTTTCCCTATATTTTCCTGATTTCGCTCGCTTCGCTGGTGGGGGCGATTCTGAATACCTGGAACCGTTTTTCGGTACCGGCCTTTGCGCCCACGCTGTTAAATATCAGTATGATCGGCTTCGCGCTGTTTGGCGCGCCCCATTTTAACCCGCCGGTGCTGGCGCTGGCCTGGGCGGTGGTGGTCGGCGGCGTGCTTCAGCTTGGCTATCAGCTGCCGCACCTGAAGAAAATTGGCATGCTGGTACTGCCACGTCTGAACTTCAAAGATGCGGGCGTCTGGCGCGTGCTGCGCCAAATGGGCCCGGCTATTCTCGGGGTTTCCGTTAGCCAGATCTCGCTGATTATCAATACAATTTTTGCCTCCTTTCTGGTCTCTGGCTCTGTCTCCTGGATGTACTATGCCGACCGTCTGATGGAGTTTCCTTCTGGCGTACTGGGCGTGGCGTTAGGCACGATTTTACTGCCGTCGCTGTCGCGCAGCTTCGCCAGCGGCAATCAGGCGGAATATTCGCGTCTGATGGACTGGGGGCTGCGTCTCTGTTTTCTGCTGGCACTGCCGAGCGCGGTAGCGCTGGGGATCCTTTCCGGCCCGCTCACCGTGGCGCTGTTTCAGTATGGGAAGTTTTCCGCTTTTGACGCCGCCATGACGCAGCGGGCGCTGATCGCCTATTCGGTCGGACTGATGGGGCTGATCGTGGTTAAGGTGCTGGCGCCCGGTTTTTACTCCCGTCAGGACATTAAGACGCCTGTCAAAATCGCTATCGTGACGCTGATTATGACGCAGCTGATGAACCTGGCCTTTATCGGGCCGCTGAAACATGCCGGGCTGGCGCTCTCGATTGGGCTGGGAGCCTGTCTGAACGGTGCGCTGCTTTACTGGCAACTGCGTAAGCAGCAAATTTTTCAGCCGCAGCCGGGCTGGACAGGATTTTTACTGCGTCTGATTCTGGCGGTAGTGGTGATGGCGGGTGTGCTGACTGGCATGATGATGGTGATGCCTGCCTGGGATATGGGCGGTATGTCGTATCGGCTAGCCCGTCTGGCAGCGATCTGCGCTGTGGGCGGCGGCGCTTATTTTGTGG
The DNA here is from genome assembly GCF_050113775.1 of Pantoea sp. FN0302. Lineage (NCBI taxonomy): Bacteria > Pseudomonadati > Pseudomonadota > Gammaproteobacteria > Enterobacterales > Erwiniaceae > Pantoea > Pantoea sp. FN0302. The sequence continues at coordinate 1,594,977 of NZ_JBNJSM010000001.1, read as the reverse complement.
TGCTGGGCCTGTTAGGATTCCGACCGAAAGACTTCGCACGCCGCTCGGTAGCCTGATAACAGACAGACGAAACCCGCCGGCAGCAAATCCGGTGGGTTAAGTAGGGTGGTCTTAAACCCGCCGGCAGCAAATCCGGCGGGTTAAGTGCGGTGGTCTTAAACCCGCCGCGAGTTAAAGCCGCCTGACGTCGCCTGACCATCCGGACCGTAAAAGGCCTGAGTCTGATGCGGTTTTAGCAGTGCCAACGCCTTATCGTTATAGTCCATCTGCTTATTTAACAGCATCCCATTATGGGTATTGTTGTCGCGTAGCTGACGGGTGCGCTGCTCAATCGCCTGCCAGCGACGAGCCAGCTCCGGCTGAGCGCGATAGGGCGCCTGAATACGGTACTGCTTTTCTGATTCCCGCCGGATACCGTCAAGATAGTTCAGCGTGGTCAGCAGTGAACTTTTATCCTCGGTAATACGCTGTAGCAGGCTGCTGTTAATGAGGCCGGCAGAGAGCTGCTCGTTTTCTTCCTTCATTATTGTGCTCAGCGAACCAAGCACTTCCTGCATTTTATCCAGCGCGGTAATCAGGCTATTCATAGCGGTTATTTATCCTGTAAATAAGATTTCGCTTCCTGAATCAGGGCATCGGCGATTTTGCCGGTATCCATTTTCAGTTCGCCATTGCGAATGGCGGTTTTCAGTTGCTCAACGCGGGCAGTATTAATATCTTTTCCGTCCGAGGTCATCAGCTGAGACTGTGCGCCGCTCAGGCTAACCTGCGCTGCGCTGGCTGGCGTTGCCGGGCTGGAGGTCTGACGAGCCTTTGCAGCGCCGCTGTTATCATTGGTTTCACGTGGCTGAACAGTGCTGACAGGCTGCGTAGCTTTAGTTTTGTCGATGCTCATAATCTGGCTCCAGTAGGTTCAGGCGTTAGGGCAGCCTGAGAGGCAAAGAGTACAATGTATGTTGATCCCACTATCGGCAACTCAACACTCATCTTTAGCAGTTTATAGAGATATAAGAATATTCCCATCCGCACTCACGTTGCCACTCACTATTTGCCCATTTCCCATGCGCACCCGAACCCGTTGCATCGCCGTGGCGTTATTCAGCGCACGTCCTTCGCTACTAATGTTAAAACCGTCGCCCTGAGCGATAACGATCACCGGCTGGCCGGCCTTCACACGCCAGGCCTGGCGCACCATTGAGAGCGTTAACGGCTGACCCGGTGAAATATCGCGGACGCTTATGGCTTCTGTTATTTGTTGAGGATCCAGCACCGCCCGTGCGGGCAGGGTATCAAGCCGGCCCTGCTTGATCCTGAAATCATCGGGCGTTAACGCGGTGCCGCGTGGGATTTGGCGACTGGCGACCACATAGTCGCCGGTTACCTGTACATCTACCTGCAGAAAACGCCGCTCCCGGTCACAGGTCGCCGCCACGCTCATGTTTCCCCACAAGCGGCTGTTGCCCGGCAGGCTAAGCTGCGGCGCGGCGCATGTGGGCCATTGCTGTTGCGGAGTGCGTACCACTACATTCATTCCGGCGGCATGCAGCGGATCGCGCGTTTTAAAGAACTGGTTAAGCTGAGCGCTAAGATCGTCTGCCCGTACCGGCATTACCAGTAAGGTCAGCATCGCACCCAGCCACCACGTCACTATCCGCATCATGTTTATCCCCGTCCTGACTCATGGGGCTGATTCTACCCGTGCGCGCAACTTTTCAAGGCAAAAAATAGCGATGCTTTTTAGCGCTATTCCAGCGATAGCTTTTGCAGCGCCCGATTATGCTGACAACTCAAAATTTCACTTCCGGAGGAAAGCATGCTCGACAAACTGGATGCAGCTCTGCAATTCGGCACCGAAGCGCTCAATCTGCGGGCTCAGCGTCAGGAAATCCTGGCATCCAACATCGCTAACGCTGATACGCCAGGCTACCAGGCCCGCGATATCGATTTTGCCAGCGAGCTTAACCGCGCGCTGGAGAAAGGGCGGGCGCAGGGCTCTGGCCTGTCGCTGGCGGTGACGTCGGCACGCCACATTCCTGCGCAAACCGCGACGCCGCCATCAATGGACCTGCTGTATCGCATTCCCGATCAGCCGTCGATGGATGGCAACACGGTCGATATGGACCGTGAGCGTACGCAGTTTGCAGATAACAGCCTGAAATACCAAACCGACCTCACGCTTATCAGTAGCCAGATTAAAGGCATGATGAACGTGCTGCAGGGACAATAACCGATGGCACTGCTTAATATTTTTGATATCGCCGGTTCGGCGATGGCTGCACAGTCACAGCGTTTAAACGTGGCCGCCAGTAACCTGGCTAACGCCGACAGCGTTACCGGTCCTGACGGTCAGCCTTATGTCGCTAAACAGGTGGTATTCCAGGTGGATGCCGCTCCGGGACAGGCTACCGGCGGCGTGCGCGTTGCGCAGGTCGTGGAAGATCAAAGTCCGGCGAAGCTGGTATTCGATCCGGGCAATCCGCTGGCGGACGCCAAGGGCTACGTCAAGATGCCTAATGTCGACGTGGTCAGCGAGACGGTAAACAGCATGGCGGCGTCGCGCAGCTATCAGGCGAACGTTGAAGTGCTGAACACCGTCAAGTCAATGATGATGAAAACCCTGACCATTGGTCAATAACGGAGAATAACCATGGGCTTAGCCGTTGGCGTAAATGAAAGGATCGATCCCAGTGTATTGACCAGTACCACTGGCGCATCGGGCAGCAGCAGCGCAACCGATCTACAGAGTAACTTTTTGACATTGCTGGTGGCGCAGTTAAAAAACCAGGATCCCACCAATCCAATGGAAAACAACGAACTGACCACGCAGCTGGCGCAGATCAATACCGTGAGCGGTATTGAGAAACTGAACACCACGCTGGGTTCGATTTCTGGTCAGCTCAACAGCAACCAGTCAGTACAGGCTTCTACCCTGATCGGCCATGGCGTTATGGTGCCGGGCAGCCAGATCCTGACCGGGAAAGGCGAGACCACGCCGTTTGGCGTAGAACTGACGCGTGCGTCAACCTCCACGACCGCCACCATTACCGACGGCAGCGGCAAAGTGATGCGTACGATCGATCTTGGCGGCCTGACCGCTGGCGTTCATACCTTTGCGTGGAATGGCACCTTAACGGATGGCACCACTGCACCGGATGGCAAATATAACGTCACCATTGCCGCCAGCAACGGGACGGAGCAACTGGTGGCGCAGCCACTGAATTACGCCTTAGTGAACGGTGTGACCACCGATTCCAGCGGGGCAATACTCGACCTCGGGACGATGGGCACTTCCACGCTCGATAAAATTCGTCAGATTCTCTGATTCGACACTCATTTATTCAGGAGTAACACATGGGCTTTTCACAAGCGGTCAGCGGTTTAAACGCGGCCTCCAGTAACCTCGACGTTATCGGCAACAACATTTCCAACTCTGCGACTGCGGGCTTTAAATCCAGCACCGTCTCTTTTGCCGACATGTATGCCGGTTCCAAAGTGGGCATGGGTGTAAAAGTTGCGGGCGTGATTCAGGACTTTAACGACGGCACTACCACCACCACCAGCCGTGGTCTTGATGTGGCTATCAGCCAGCAGGGCTTTTTCCGCATGGCGAATGACAGCGGCGCAATTTACTACAGCCGTAACGGCCAGTTCACGCTGGATGAGAACCGCAACATCGTCAACATGCAGGGCATGAAGCTGACCGGCTATCCGGTAGCGGGCACCCCGCCGACCGTGCAGACCGGCGCTAACCCGGTAGCGCTCAGCGTACCGACCACGCAGATGACCGCACGCGCAACCACCACGGGTTCGCTGGTTGCAAACCTGAATTCATCTGACGGCACTAAAGTTGATGCGAATTTCGATAGCACCGACGCTACCAGCTACAACGCCAAGTCTTCAATGACCACCTTTGATTCACTGGGTAACACGCACATCATCGATCTGTACTTCGTGAAAACGGCGGATAACAGCTGGAGCGTACACCCGATCGACTCCAGCAGCGGCACCACTACTGCGCCGTTTACTATGAGCTTTAACGCCAACGGCGTGTTGACCTCAGCTACCGACCAGACCATCTCTATGGGCGCCCTGAACGGCTCTAACGCACAGACCTTTGCGCTGGACCTTACCGGTAGCATGCAGCAGAACACCGGCGCTAATACCTTCGGTAACCCGACGCAGGATGGTTACAAGCCGGGCGACCTGGTGAGCTACCAGATTAATGGAGACGGCACGGTAGTAGGTAACTACTCCAACGAAAAAACGCAGGTACTGGGACAGATCGTTCTGGCGAACTTCGCTAACGCCGAAGGCCTGAAATCTGAAGGCAACAACGTCTGGTCCTCCACAGCCTCTTCTGGTCAGCCGCTGGTAGGCCTGGCAGGCACCGGTAACCTCGGTACCCTGACTGCAGGCGCACTGGAGTCTTCTAACGTCGATCTGAGTAAAGAGCTGGTAAACATGATTGTGGCGCAGCGTAACTATCAGTCGAACGCGCAGACCATCAAAACACAGGATCAGATCCTTAACACGCTGGTTAACCTGCGTTAATACGGCTGACGGGAGAGCGCTATGGATCACGCTATTTATACCGCCATGGGCGCGGCAAGCCAGACGCTCAATATGCAGGCGGTTACGGCCAGCAACCTGGCCAACGCCTCAACGCCGGGCTTTCGTGCCCAGCTTCATGCGCTGCGCGCGGTGCCGGTAGAAGGCTTAACGCTGCCGACGCGTACGCTGGTTACCGCCTCGACGCCAGGCTCCGATATGACGCCGGGTACGCTCAATTATACGCAGCGCTCGCTTGACGTTGCGGTACAGCAAAATGGCTGGCTGGCGGTACAAACGGCAGATGGCACTGAAGCTTATACCCGCAACGGCAATATGCAGATTAGCCCCACCGGCGAGTTGACCATTCAGGGTCGCCCGGTGATGGGTGACGGCGGCCCGATAGCGGTGCCGCAGGCGGCAGAAATCACGATTGCGGCTGACGGTACCATTACCGCGTTGAATCCGGGCGATGAGCCCAACGCGACGGTACAGCTGGGGCGTTTAAAGCTGGTGAAGGCGACGGGGCAGGAAGTGATACGTGGTGATGACGGACTGTTTCGTCTGAATGCGACGGCACAGGCCCAGCGCGGCGCGGTACTGCAAAACGACCCGACGGTGCAGGTGATGCCCGGGGTGCTGGAAGGCAGTAACGTAAACCCGGTCGAAACCATGGTTGACATGATTGCCAACGCCCGCCGCTTCGAGATGCAGATGAAAGTCATCTCCAGCGTCGATGAAAACGAACAACGCGCCAACCAGCTGCTCAATATGACCAGCTAAGGCAAGAGGAAAACAGCATGATCAGTTCCTTATGGATCGCCAAAACCGGTCTTGACGCCCAGCAAACCAATATGGACGTCATTTCCAACAACCTGGCAAACGTCAGCACCAACGGCTTTAAACGTTCACGTGCGGTATTTGAAGATTTGATGTATCAGACCATGCGTCAGCCGGGCGCTCAGTCTTCTGAGCAAACCACGCTGCCGTCTGGCCTGCAGATCGGTACCGGTGTACGTCCGGTTTCCACCGAACGTCTGCACACCCAGGGCAACCTGTCTAAAACCGACAACTCGAAAGATGTGGCGATTAACGGACAGGGCTTTTTCCAGGTGCAGATGCCGGATGGCACCGCAGCGTATACCCGTGACGGCTCGTTCCAGGTCGATCAGAACGGCCAGCTGGTAACCAATGCGGGTTTCCCGGTACAGCCCGGCATCACCATTCCCGCTAACTCCCTGAGCATCACTATCGGGCGTGACGGCGTGGTGAGCGTGACCCAGCAGGGTCAGGCGCAGCCGGTACAGGTGGGGCAGCTGACGCTGAGCACCTTTATGAATGATACCGGCCTCGAAAGCATGGGTGAAAACCTCTACAAGGAAACTCAGGCTTCCGGCGCACCTACCGACAGCACGCCTGGCCTGAACGGCGCCGGCCTGCTGTATCAGGGTTATGTTGAAACCTCTAACGTCAACGTGGCGGAAGAGCTGGTCAGCATGATCCAGACGCAACGCGCTTATGAAATCAACAGTAAAGCTATTACTACCTCCGATCAGATGTTGCAGAAACTGACGCAGGTATAAGGGCAGTAAGCGCGCTTAGTCGCGGACTGGCGGAGTTTCGGCTCCGCCAAATTAAATAATGCAATGAAAGGTATATACGTCGTGGCGAAGCAATTCACTTTAAAGCCTGGACATTGGGTTATCGCAGCGATGCTGATGACTCTTAACGGTTGCGCCCTTGTTCCCCGTACACCGCTGGTCACCGGCCCGACAACGGCTCAGCCGATGCCCGCTTCGCCGCCCGTGGTTAACGGCTCTATTTTCCAGGGGGTGATGCCGATGAACTACGGCTATCAGCCTCTGTTTGAGGATCGTCGTCCGCGCAATATCGGCGACACCCTGACTATCGTATTGCAGGAAAACGTCAGCGCCAGCAAAAGCTCTTCAGCTAACGCCAGCCGCGACGGCAGCGCCAGCCTTGGCCTCACCGCTGTGCCGCGCGCCCTTGAAGGCCTGCTGGGCGGCGATAAAACCACAATGAGCGGCGCAGGGAAAAATGATTTTGCCGGGAAAGGAGGTGCTTCGGCCAATAACACCTTTACCGGTACGATTACCGTTACCGTGAATCAGGTACTGCCCAACGGCAACCTGAATGTGGTCGGTGAGAAACAGATTGAGATTAACCAGGGCACCGAATTTATTCGCTTCTCTGGCGTGGTCAACCCGCGCACCATCAGCGGCAACAATAGCGTGGTCTCCACGCAGGTGGCAGATGCCCGTATCGAATATGTCGGTAACGGTTATATCAATGAAGCGCAGAACATGGGTTGGCTGCAGCGCTTCTTCCTGAACATCTCACCGATGTAAGAGGCTTTTATGTCACAGTTACGCATTATTCATATGGCGCTCTCTCTGCTGCTGCTGAGCATCAGCACGCTGGCAAGCGCCGATCGCATCCGCGATCTCACCACGATCCAGGGCGTTCGTGACAACCAGCTGATCGGCTATGGTCTGGTGGTTGGGCTGGATGGCACCGGTGACCAGACGGCGCAAACGCCGTTTACTACCCAGTCGCTGAACAACATGCTGTCACAGCTGGGCATTACCGTACCCGCCGGCACCAATATGCAGCTGAAAAACGTGGCGGCGGTCATGGTGACTGCCAACCTGCCAGCCTTTGGTCGTCAGGGACAGCAGATCGACGTGGTGGTTTCCTCGCTGGGTAACGCCAAAAGCCTGCGCGGCGGCACGCTGATTATGACGCCGCTGAAAGGCGTCGATAACCAGGTTTACGCGCTGGCGCAGGGGAATATCCTGGTTGGCGGTGCAGGCGCAGCGGCGGGCGGTGCCAGCGTTCAGGTTAACCAACTCAACGGCGGACGTATTACCGGCGGCGCGACCATTGAACGCGAAATGCAGAGCAACTTCGGGACGCAGGGCACCATCAATCTGCAGCTGAACGAAGAAGATTTCAGCATGGCGCAGCGCATCAGCGATGCCATTAACGGACGCGGCTACGGCTCGGCACAGGCGCTGGATGCCCGTACCGTTCAGGTACGCATGCCAATGAACAACAGTTCCCAGGTGCGTCTGCTGGCGGATATTCAGAATATCGATGTTTCCGTACCGATTCAGGATGCAAAAGTGATCATCAACTCGCGCACCGGTTCGGTGGTGATGAACCGCGAAGTGACGCTCAGCTCGTGTGCGGTAGCGCAGGGCAACCTGTCGGTAACGATCAATCAGCAGCAAAACGTTAACCAGCCGGATACGCCGCTGGCCGGCGGTCAAACCGTGGTCACGCCGCAAACCCAGATCGATATGCGTCAGGAAGGCGGCGCGCTGCAGCGTGTTAACGCCAGCGCCAACCTGAATAGCGTGGTGCGTGCGCTGAACGCGCTTGGTGCAACGCCGATGGACCTGATGTCGATCCTTCAGTCAATGCAGAGCGCCGGCTGTCTGCGCGCCAAACTGGAAATTATCTGATGAATGATACGCAATCTGTAATGAGCGCGGCTTATGACAGCCAGGCGCTTAATAGTCTGAAACGTCAGGCAGGCAACGATCCGCAAGGACAGGCGTTGCAGGTGGCGAAGCAGGTAGAGGGCATGTTTGTACAGATGATGCTGAAGAGCATGCGACAGGCGCTGCCGCAGGACGGTCTGCTCAGCACCGAACAGACACGCATGTTCACCTCTATGTACGACCAGCAGATTGCGCAGGAGATGGGGAATAAAGGGCTGGGGCTGGCAGACGTTATCGTAAAACAGATGATGCCAGCCCAGGCACCGGACGAGCGTGCGGGCACCGTACCGATGCCGCTCGATCGTTCAGTGGTTATTAATACGTTGCTGCCGCGCCAGATGGAGCAGATGCAGACGCAGATGGCGCAAATGGTGCAGCGCGCCATGCCAAAACTGCCGCAGCCCACGGCTGTCGCGCCGCTGAGCGGCGACAGCAGCGACTTTATTGCCAAACTCACGCAGCCGGCGCAGCTTGCCAGCCAGCAGACCGGCATTCCCCATCAGCTGATCCTTGCCCAGGCGGCGCTGGAATCGGGCTGGGGGAAACGCCAGATCCTGACCGAAGATGGCAAGCCGAGCTACAACCTGTTCGGCATTAAGGCCACCGGCAGCTGGCAAGGCAAGACCACGGAAATCACCACCACCGAATATGAAAACGGCGTGGCGAAAAAAGTGAAGGCGGCGTTCCGCGTCTATGACTCCTATATCGATGCATTAGCGGACTACGCCAATCTGCTGAGTAAGAATTCGCGCTATGCCAAAGTCACGACGGCAAAGACGGCGGAAGAGGGCGCGCATGCGCTGCAGGCTGCGGGCTACGCGACCGATCCGAAATATGCCAAAAAACTGGTCGGTATGATTCAGCAGTTCAAAGACCTGGGTGAAAAAGTCGCTAAAGCGTACGGCAATGAGCTAGGCGATCTGTTCTGATTTTTTACTCAAGTTTCACTTAAGCACGCCGATAACCAAAACAGGCCAGAAAGCGTCCCGTTACGCTTGCGGCACCCGATTCGTTGAATGCCGCCCGGTGCGTACCGGCGCAAAAAGGAACCGACATGTCCAGCTTAATTAACTCCGCAATGAGCGGGCTGAGCGCGGCGCAGGCTGCGCTGAATACCACCAGCAGCAACATCAGCAATTATAATGTGGCGGGTTATTCACGTCAGACGGCGGTACTGAACTCGCTGCCCAGTACCCTGAACGGCGGCAACTATTACGGTAATGGCGTAACAATCAGCAGCGTTCACCGCGAATATGATGAGTTTATTACCGGGCAGCTGCGCAGCGCCTCGGCGCAAAACAGCGGTATAACTACCCAGTACAATCAGATCTCTAACATCGATGACTTGCTCTCTTCATCATCGAACAGCCTCTCTACCACGCTCTCGGATTTTTTTACCAACGTTCAGAACGTGGTGAGCAACGCGAATGACCCTTCAGCGCGTCAGACCCTGCTGGGCAAGGCGGAAGGTCTGGTTAACCAGTTTAAGGTTACCGATCAATATCTGCGGAATATGGATGCCAGCATTAACACCAGCATCTCCTCTTCCGTGGAGCAGATTAACAGCTATGCCAGCCAGATTGCTGGCCTGAATACCCAGATTGGCAAACTGCAGGCGGCAGGTGCCGGTGCCGATCCTAACACTTTGTTGGATCAGCGTGACGCGCTGGTCAATAAACTGAACGACCTGGTAGGCGTAAGCGTCTCGAAACAGGATGGCAGCTATATCGTTTCTATGTCTAACGGCCTGGCGCTGGTTAACGGCGCGGATACGCGTCAGCTGGTGGCCATGACCGCCAGCAACGATCCGACCCGCACCACCATTGGCTATGTGGATAAAACCGCCGGCAACGTCGAGATCCCTGAAAGCCTGGTAAGCACTGGCTCATTAGGCGGTCTGCTGAAGTTCCGTACCGAAGATCTCGATTCGGCGCGCAATAAACTGAATCAGCTGGCGCTGAACTTCGCCGATAACTTTAACACGCAGCATAAAGCGGGCTTCGACAGTGAAGGCAACGCCGGTACTGATTTCTTTGCAATCGGCGGCCCGACCGTGGTCGGCAACAGCAAAAACGCTTCCGGCGTCACGCTGACCGCCAGCTGGAGCGACACCAGCAAAGCGCAGGCAACAGATTATAAAGTGAGCTGGGACGGCAGCAACTGGAACGTTAAGCGTCTCTCTGACAATACCAGCGTCAGCGCGTCACTGGACGCTAACGGCCAGCTTAATTTCGACGGTTTGCAGGTTACGCCGTCCGGCACGCCTGCTGCCAATGACAACTTTATCGTCAAGCCGGTCAGCAATGCGATTGTGAATATGGATGTCGTAGTCACCAATGAGGCACAGGTTGCCGCCGCAGGCGCTGCGGGTGGTAAAAGCGATAACCGTAATGCGCAGAAGCTGCTGGACCTGCAGAGCAAAAACCTGGTCAACGGCAACGCCACGCTGGCTCAGGGCTATGCCAGCCTGGTGAGTGATATTGGTAACAAAACCAATACGCTGAAAACCACCAGCGAGACGCAGACCAACGTGGTGAATCAGCTCACCAGCCGTCAGCAGTCGGTATCAGGCGTTAACCTTGATGAAGAGTACGTGAACCTGCAGCGCTATCAGCAATATTACATGGCGAATGCGCAGGTTCTGCAGACAGCATCAGCAATTTTCGATGCCTTAATCAGCATCCGTGGCTAATTGAATTGATGAAGGAATAACCACCATGCGACTCAGTACCAGCATGATGTATGACCAGCAGACTCGTGGCGTAACCAATGCCCAGTCAAGCTGGCTGAAAGCGGGCGAGCAGCTCTCTACCGGCAAGCGGGTCATTAACCCGTCGGACGATCCGCTGGCCGCCGCGCAAGCGGTCGTGCTTTCCCAGGCGCAGGCCGAGAACAAGCAGTACAAGCTGGCGCGTGATTTCGCGACGCAAAGCGTGTCGCTGGAAACCAGCGTGCTGGATGACGCCACTGCGGCGGTGCAGAGCGCCCAGTCACTGGTGATCTTAGCGGGCAACGGTGCGCTTTCTGACGATGATCGTGAATCTTATGCTACCCAGCTGGAGGGCGTACGCGCTCAGTTGCTCAATCTGGCGAACAGCACCGACGGCAATGGGCGCTATATTTTTGCTGGCTATAACAGCGGCAGCGCGCCCTTTACTGAAGATGCCAGTGGCAGCATTGTTTACAACGGCGGCACCGATGCGATCACGCAGAAAGTGGATGCCAGCCGTACCATGACCACCAGTCATACCGGTGCGCAGGTGTTTATGTCCATCACCAGCAATGCGGTAAAAGAGCCGGACGGTTCACAAGGCGAAAGCAATATTTTCGCCACGCTGGATACCGCTATCAACGCCCTGAAACAGCCGATTCAGAATACGGATGATGCAACACGAGCAGTAGCTAAAGAGGCGTTGGATAAGACCATGCGCGGCCTGGGCAACTCGTTGAACAACATTCTAAAAGTACAGTCTGAGCTGGGTACACAGTTGAGCGAGCTGGAAAAACTGGATAGCCTGGGCGACGATCGCAGCACGCTGCAGGAAGTAAGAATGAGCGCACTGGTAAACGTGGATTATACCAGCGCAATTTCAAAATATACCATGCAGCAGCAGGCGCTACAGGCTTCTTATAAGACCTTCAGCGATATGTCACAGATGTCTCTGTTTCAGATGAATAGATAAAACTTTAGTTTTGGGCGTGCTTAAACCGGGCGCGTTCGTTTTTACCCGTCACCGATGGCTTATCGTCGCTGACGGGTTTTTTTTGCTCTGAAAACGGTGAGCCTGATTTAACAATAATGGGCGGAATGCAGTGAAGCGGGGCGAAGCAGGGCAGCCAGCTGCGGATAACCAGACGGTAGCAGTTAGGTCGGCAGCAGCAGCAGGCAGTCTGACGGTAGCCTTGGATAAACAGGTAGCAGCAGCGGATAGCTAACGGTAGTGGAACCAGAGGCCAGCAGCGGGCTGACGCCCGGCATGGAACAGGATTGCGTCTGCCTAAGCCATAAAAAACCCCGGCCTGAGCCGGGGTTGAGAGAGGCTTATTTAGCGCAATCAGGGCTTGGTGGCCGGAGCCGTTGCCTGATGTGTCGCGCTGTGGCCACCGGCTGCGCCTTTGCCTTCAAACTGGAAGGGCGGACGTACCCAGTCACTATGACGCGGCGCTTCTGGCTGCCATGCCGGAGCCGGTGCTTTCGTCATCGGCGCGCTGGCATGGTATTTACCGGCCAGCAAGGACTGACTGGCTGCAGGCGCTTGATCACGAGCCGGAACCGGCGCATGCGGTTCGCGAACCGGTAATACCTCTTCCGGCTCGATTGCTGGCGCATTCAGCACCTGCTCGACCTGGGCCGCCGTATCAGCGCTAACGTCGCTGGCGCTGGCCTGCTGCTCATCCGTTACGGACGGCGTGGCTTCAACGTTCTGCTGCGCGCTTTCAACCGGCACCGATGCTGCCTGAGCGACTTCTGCTGCTGCGGTTTCCACCGGCGCAGCTTCTGGCTCAGCGGCTTCTGCTGACGCGTTAACCACGTCGTCTGCCGGCTGCGCCTGAGCGGCAACCTGAGCGGCACGTGCTTCAGCAGCGGCCGGAATCACAGAAGGCTCTTCATTTACCGGCACTTCAATAGCTGAAGTGTCATGCGTATCAACCGGTGTTATCGGCGCATCAAACTGCTGCGGCGCTTCATGTACTGCATCCTGCGCCGTTTGCTGTTCAGCTTCTGTCGGCTGAGCGGAAGAGGTCTCAACGGCGGCTTCGCTAGCGGCAACTGGCAAAGCAACGGCGGCAGCGGTTTCAACGCGGCTGTAGTCCGGCGTTTCATGCTGCACATCAGCTGCCTGAACGGTCTCCTGGCTGGCCTGCGCGACCGGATAGCGAACCCAAACTTTACCTGAAGCCATTTCCGGCGAGGCAGCAGCACAGGCGATAGGCATCGGAGACTGCGTTGGATAACGCTCATCGCGGTAACGGCGACGGCGCTGACCGCTGACGCGCAGATGACGCGGAGAGCGGCGTGAGCGGCGCGGCATATTGCCGTTATCGCGGTTCTCCTGCTCTTCCTGCTGATCTTCAGGCTGCGTCTGCGCTTCTGGTGCGGCGGCTTCGAACTGTGGCGTCTCTGCTGGAGCCGCTTTCACTTCATCAACGGCAGGCTGCGTTTCCGACACTGTTTCAGCGCTGACCACGCGCACTTTCTGCGCCAGCTGACGCGGCTTACGACGCGGCATGACCTGCACGCGCTCTTCCGCCGGGTTTTCTTCGCTCTCTTCAACGACGCTGGCTACCGGCTGCTGCTCTTGCTGAGCGGCGGCTTTGGCGGCTTCCTGCTGCTGACGACGCTCTTCCTGACGGCGACGCTGACGTTCGGCACGCTGCTCACGACGCTGCTGCTGCTGCTCTTCACGTTGCGCGCGTGCTTCGTCAGTCAGTGTGTTTTGCGTCTCTTCACGCACTTCAGCATTGGCCTGCTGGCGTTTGTTGTTACGACGCGGTTCTTCACGGGTTTCACGATTATCGCGCGCCTGCTGCGGGGCGTTTTCCCCGTTGCGGTCACGGTTACGATCGCGGCGGTTATTGTTGTTGTTGCGGCGGTTGTTGCCCTGACGGCGTTCACGCTGCTGGGTTGGTTCAGACTCATCATCAGCAGCTTTATCCTGCTGCGGCTGCTCGGCTGTGGCTGGCGCAGCCGGCTCAGAGGCAAACAGCTTTTTCAGGCCGCCAAACAGGCGTCCGATAATACCGGTCGACGCAGCAGGCTCCGCTGCGGCCTGCTGCGGCGCGGCGGGCTGAGCAGGTTTATTGCTTTCAACGGCGGTTTCCTGCGGGGCAGGCGGTGCATCAGGCATCACAAAGGCGGCCAGTGCAGGCTGCTCAGGACGACGACGTTCAGCCTGCTCATTTTCAGAGGGCAGCGCCATCTCAGCTTCATGCAGTTTCGGCAGGTGATAGCTGAGCGTTTGTGTCTCTTCACCGCTGCGTACGCGCAGTACCGAGTAGTGCGGCGTCTGCATCTGATCGTTCGGAACGATAATCGCACGCACGCCGCCCTGACGTTTTTCAATGGCGTTAACGGCGTCGCGTTTTTCGTTCAGCAGATAAGAGGCGATCGGCACCGGTACAATGGCGTGCACTTCTTTGGTGTTCTCTTTCAGCGCTTCTTCTTCAATCAGACGCAGAATAGAGAGCGACAGCGATTCGTTATCACGAACGGTGCCGGTTCCGCTACAGCGCGGGCAAACATGATGGCTCGATTCGCCCAGCGATGGGCTAAGACGCTGACGCGACATCTCCAGCAGGCCGAAGCGGGAGATATGACTGATCTGGATACGGGCGCGATCCTGACGAACGGACTCGCGCAGACGGTTTTCTACCGCACGCTGATGGCGCACCGGCGTCATATCGATAAAGTCGATAACGATCAGGCCGCCAAGGTCGCGCAGGCGCAGCTGACGCGCAATTTCGTCGGCAGCTTCAAGATTGGTGTTAAACGCTGTCTCTTCGATATCGCCGCCGCGCGTGGCGCGTGCTGAGTTGATATCGATCGCGGTCAGCGCTTCAGTGCTGTCGATCACAATCGAGCCGCCGGAAGGCAGACGCACTTCACGCTGGAAGGCCGATTCGATCTGGGATTCAATCTGGTAATGGCTGAACAGCGGAATCTCACCAGTATACAGTTTGATTTTGCTGCTGAAATCAGGACGACCAAGGGCGGCGATATGCTGACGCGCCAGATCGAGGACTTTCGGGTTATCAATCAGGATTTCGCCGATGTCAGGGCGCAGGTAGTCGCGGAAGGCGCGAACAATCACATTGCTTTCCTGATGGATCAGGAAGGGTGCCGGACGATTTTCCGCCGCTTTTTTGATCGCTTCCCAGTGCTTCAGACGGAAGCTCAGATCCCACTGCAGCGCTTCGGCTGATTTGCCCACGCCTGCGGTACGCACGATTAAGCCCATGCCGTCCGGCAGCTCAAGCGACGAAAGCGCTTCTTTCAGCTCGGTGCGGTCATCGCCTTCAATACGGCGTGAAATGCCGCCTGCGCGTGGGTTATTCGGCATCAGCACCAGATAGCTGCCTGCCAGGCTGATAAAGGTAGTCAGAGCCGCGCCTTTGTTGCCGCGCTCTTCTTTATCGATCTGAACAATGACTTCCTGACCTTCGCGCAATACGTCTTTGATATTGGGGCGGCCATGAGCGTTGTAACTGGCAGGGAAATATTCGCGGGAAATCTCTTTAAGCGGAAGGAAACCGTGTCGTTCAGCGCCGTAATCAACAAATGCTGCTTCCAGACTTGGCTCAATGCGGGTGATCTTGCCTTTATAGATATTCGCCTTTTTCTGTTCGTGTCCGGGGCTTTCAATATCCAGGTCGTACAGACGTTGTCCATCTACTAAGGCGACACGCAACTCCTCCTGTTGAGTTGCGTTTATTAACATTCTTTTCATCGTAACGTACTCGTTATTCTTACGTGAGTGACTAAGCTGCGGGCTAAGTAACACTGGACGAAGAATAACCGACGGCCCCGTGTCTTATCGCTTCATCGTCAACCTCACGGTTGTCGGTCGCTCAAGGGGCGCAAAAATCTCGGTAGCCTGTTTTTATAAGGAAAAACAGCGCTCGGATGAGGGAACCGCCACTGAATTTACCAGAGAGAGTCAATCCCGTCTTATCGTCCAGGCTGCAACCCGCAGCCCGCTAAATGCCTGATTTCACAATACGTCTTACGCCATTGCTGCGTGTATGTGCTATCCGGCAAAATTTCTTAATTCGCTATTTATGGTTTCCTGACGGTAGGCGCTCAGGAGACCGGGCCATTATTCCATTGCTAACCTTGTTATAGCAAGGTGACTTTTCATTACTGATAAACTTTCTTGCAGCATTACGCATTCATTTTGCAGGCTTTTTCACCAGCACTGTGGAAAAGTATGAAACAGACCGCAAAATTGGCGGTACGTTGTCAGTTAAGCACAGAAAAAGAAGTGGCGCTATTATCCGCCACTCATTAGAATCGCCGCCCATGAATATGAATACGCCATCGGTACAAATCGTCGCCATTTCCGCTGAAGAAGCGGGACAGCGCATCGACAATTTTTTGCGCACGCAGCTTAAAGGCGTGCCGAAAAGCATGATTTATCGCATTTTGCGTAAGGGCGAAGTGCGCGTGAATAAAAAACGCATTAAGCCTGAATATAAACTGCAGGCCGGGGATGAGGTTCGCATTCCGCCGGTACGCGTGGCAGAGCGCGAGGAAGCCGCTATTTCGCCGAAGCTTGAGCGCGTAGCCAGCCTGAAGGATGCGATTCTTTATGAAGATGAATACATTCTGATACTGAATAAACCATCCGGTACGGCGGTGCATGGCGGCAGCGGCTTAAGCTTCGGCGTGATCGAAGGGCTGCGCGCGCTGCGCCCGGAAGCTCGCTTCCTTGAACTTGTGCATCGTCTTGACCGCGATACTTCTGGCGTGCTGCTGGTGGCGAAAAGGCGCTCCGCGCTGCGTTCGCTGCATGAGCAGCTGCGTGAAAAAGGCATGCAGAAGGATTATCTGGCATTGGTGCGCGGGCAGTGGCCTTCGCATATAAAAACGGTGCAGGCGCCGCTGCTGAAAAATATTCTGCAGAGCGGTGAACGTATTGTCCGCGTGAGCAGCGAAGGGAAACCCTCTGAGACGCGCTTTAAGGTAGAGGAGCGCTATACGTTCGCTACGCTGGTGAAAGCCAGTCCGGTAACCGGCCGTACGCATCAGATTCGTGTTCATACCCTGCATGCCGGTCACCCCATCGCCTTTGACGATCGCTATGGCGAGCGGGAGTTTGATAAGCAGTTAAGCGCTACCGGCCTGCGTCGTCTGTTCCTGCATGCAGCGGCGCTCAGCTTTAATCATCCCCACAGCGGCGACAGAATGCGCATTGAAGCGCCGCTGGATGATGAACTGAAACAATGCCTGGCGGTGTTGCGTAAACCGTCGTAACGTCTTTATATAAGAAAACCTGATGCGGCGCGTCGCATCAGGCTATCGCATTCGCTGTTTAGCGCCCCGTGGTTAAAGGATTGATCCCCACCTCACGCAGCATATCGCACAGTGCGATCAGCGGCAGTCCCACCAGCGTATTAGGATCG
Source organism: Pantoea sp. FN0302 (assembly GCF_050113775.1). Lineage (NCBI taxonomy): Bacteria > Pseudomonadati > Pseudomonadota > Gammaproteobacteria > Enterobacterales > Erwiniaceae > Pantoea > Pantoea sp. FN0302. The sequence goes on along the minus strand of NZ_JBNJSM010000001.1, from coordinate 1,577,779 downwards.
CGTCCTTCCAGCCGATCGAATAATGTAATACCTAACCCTTCGCTTTTAAAACTGCCGGCACACTGTAACGGCTGCTCAATGGCCACATAAGCATGAATTTCTGCTTCGCTTAATGAGCGGAAACCGACATGGAATGTTTCATAAAGAGAGAGCAGGTGCTTCTTCTCAGCGCAATAAAGCGCCAGTCCGGTATAAAAGGTAATAACTTTTCCGCTGGCGGCGCGTAACTGCGCGCGTGCATTTTCTACCGTATGCGGCTTGCCGGTTATTTTGCCTTCCAGTACGCAAACCTGATCGGAGCCAATAATCCAGCCGTGCGGATAATGCGCCGCCAGCGCCTGGGCCTTGGCCTGCGCCAGCCGTTCTACCAGCTGCGGCGCCTTTTCATCCGGCAGCGGCGTCTCATCCACCTCCGGCGCAGCGGTAATAAAAGAGAGGCCGAGTTTATTTAACAGCGCCTGACGAAAGGGAGAGGTTGAAGCTAAAATCAGCTGTGTCATATTTTTTCAGTTAAAATATAGCGAATCGGATGCAGACATTTTAAACTGTCCGCCGCATTGGATGCGAATACCAAGTGAAAGATGCTGTTAAACAGCCTTTTTCTTTGACTCTCTGTCGTTACAAAGTTAATATGCGCGCCCTATGCAAAAGGTAAAATTACCCCTGACAATCGATCCGGTTCGCGCCGCTCAAAAACGCCTTGATTATGCGGGCGTCTATACGCCTCAACAGGTGGAGCGCGTAGCCGATACCGTTGTTAGTGTGGACAGTGATGTACAATGCGTTATGTCGTTTGCCGTTGATAACCAGCGTCTGGCTGTTCTGAAAGGAACCGCTGACGTTAGCGTCACGCTGAGCTGCCAGCGCTGCAACAAGCCATTTGCACATCAGGTTCACGTAACGTATTGCTTCAGTCCCGTCGCAGATGATGCGCAGGCTGATGCGTTGCCGGAAGCCTACGAGCCGATCGAAGTCAACGACTTCGGTGAGATCGATCTGCTGGCGGTGGTTGAAGATGAAATTATCCTCGCCCTGCCTGTAGTTCCGGTGCATGATTCTGAACACTGTGAAGTGTCCGACGCGGACATGGTCTTTGGCAAACTGCCTGAAGAGGCGGAGAAACCAAACCCATTCGCCGTATTAGCCAGTTTAAAGCGTAAGTAATAGGAGTAAGGTCCATGGCCGTACAACAGAATAAACCAACCCGTTCCAAACGTGGCATGCGTCGTTCTCACGATGCGCTGACCACTTCCACTCTGTCCGTAGATAAAGTTTCTGGCGAAACTCATCTGCGTCACCACATCACTGCGGATGGCTACTACCGCGGTCGCAAGGTCATCGTTAAGTAATACTTGCGGCAACGCAAGGCGATACTTTGACACGTTTGACCCTGGCCATCGATGCTATGGGCGGGGACTTCGGTCCCTGCGTGACAGTGCCTGCAGCTTTGCAGGCACTGGCCTTACATTCGCAATTACAGCTTCTTCTGATCGGCGATCCCGCCGCTATCACGCCATTACTTGCTAAAGCTGATTCCGCTGTACAACGGCGTCTGCAGGTTATCCCTGCCGAATCGGTTATCGCCAGTGATGCCAAACCTTCTCAGGCTATCCGCCACAGTCGCGGTAGCTCTATGCGCATCGCGCTTGAGTTGGTCAAAGAGGGAAAGGCGCAGGCTTGCATTAGCGCCGGGAATACCGGTGCCTTAATGGGGCTGGCAAAACTGTTATTAAAACCGCTGGACGGCATTGAGCGCCCGGCGTTAACTACCGTGTTGCCGAATCAGCCAGGCGGTAACACGGTAGTGCTGGATTTAGGCGCTAACGTTGAATCTGACAGTGCCATGCTGGTGCAGTTTGCCATTATGGGTGCGGTGATGGCGGAAGAAGTCTTAGCCATTGAAAAACCGCGTGTGGCATTGCTGAATATCGGCCAGGAAGAAACCAAAGGGCTGAATTCGATTCGTGAAGCGGCGGAGCAGCTCAGGGCATCGCCGCAAATTAATTATATCGGCTACCTTGAAGGCAACGATCTGCTGACAGGCAAAACTGATGTGCTGGTTTGCGACGGTTTCGTGGGCAATGTCACGCTGAAAACCCTGGAAGGCGTGGTAAGGATGTTTCTTTCGCTGTTGAAATCATCTGGCGAAGGCAAAAAACGGGCGTGGTGGATGAAACTGCTGGAGCGCTGGATTAAAAAACGGCTGGCTAAGCGTTTCGGTCATTTAAACCCCGACCAGTACAATGGCGCCTGTCTGTTAGGATTGCGAGGCTTGGTTATCAAGAGCCACGGTGCAGCAAATCAACGTGCTTTTGCCGCAGCAATTGAACAGGCAGAGCAGGCGGTGCGGCGGCAAGTCCCGGAGCGGATTGCCGCGCGCCTAAAGGCTGTATTAGCCAGGAGTGATTGAGCGGACATGTATACCAAAATTATCGGTACGGGCAGCTATCTGCCTGCTCAGGTGCGGACTAACGCCGATCTGGAAAAAATGGTGGATACGTCGGATGAGTGGATTGTCACTCGTACCGGCATTCGTGAGCGACGTATTGCCGCGCCTGATGAAACCGTTGCGACGATGGGGTTTCAGGCCGCTGAGCGCGCGCTGGAAATGGCTGGCGTTAGTAAAGACGATATCGGACTGATTATCGTTGCCACCACGTCAGGCAGCCATGCATTCCCCAGCTCAGCCTGTATGATCCAGAATATGCTGGAGATCAAAGACTGCGCGGCTTTCGATCTGGCCGCCGCCTGTGCCGGCTTTACCTATGGGCTGAGCGTTGCCGACCAATACATTAAAAACGGCGCGGTAAAACATGCGCTGGTGATTGGCGCGGATGTGCTGGCGCGCACGCTCGATCCCAACGATCGCGGCACCATTATTCTGTTTGGCGATGGCGCAGGCGCCGTCGTGCTTTCCGCCAGCGAAGAACCTGGCATTATTTCTACTCATCTGCATGCCGATGGCCGTTACGGTCAGTTGCTGACGCTGCCTTATCATAACCGTGCGCAGCAGGATCAACCGGCTTATCTCACCATGTCCGGTAATGAAGTGTTCAAAGTCGCGGTAACCGAACTGGCGCATATCGTTGATGAGACGCTGGCGGCCAATAACCTTGAACGCGCTGAAATCGACTGGCTGGTGCCGCATCAGGCTAACCTGCGGATTATTAATGCCACCGCGAAAAAGCTGGGTATGGGCATGGATAAAGTTGTCGTTACGCTTGACCGTCATGGCAATACTTCTGCTGCTTCCGTACCGGCTGCGCTGGATGAAGCGGTGCGCGATGGACGTATTAAGCCGGGCCAGTTGGTTCTGCTGGAGGCCTTTGGTGGTGGATTCACCTGGGGCTCGGCTCTGGTTCGTTTTTAATCGAAGGAACAAAAGATGACGCAATTTGCAATGGTTTTCCCAGGTCAGGGTTCGCAAACCGTTGGCATGCTGGCTGAGCTGGCAGCGGACAACCCGATTGTCGAAGCAACCTTTAAAGAGGCTTCCGACGCGTTGGGTTACGATCTTTGGCAACTGACGCAGCAGGGGCCAGCGGAAGAATTAAACAAAACCTGGCAAACGCAGCCTGCGCTGCTGGCTGCCTCGGTTGCGCTGTTTCGCCTGTGGCAGCAGAAGGGCGGTAAAACGCCTGCGATGATGGCTGGTCACAGTCTGGGCGAATATTCTGCGCTGGTATGCGCAGGTGTGCTGGATTTTGCCGAAGCGATCAAACTGGTTGAGCTGCGTGGGAAACTGATGCAGGAAGCGGTACCGGCCGGTACCGGCGCGATGCAGGCGATTATCGGCCTTGATGATGCCGCTATCCAGCAGGCCTGTGAAGAGGCTGCGCAGGGAGAAGTGGTATCGCCGGTAAACTTTAACTCGCCGGGCCAGGTTGTGATTGCTGGACACAAAGACGCGGTTGAACGTGCGGGCGCAGCCTGTAAAGCTGCTGGCGCGAAACGTGCGCTGCCGCTGCCGGTAAGTGTGCCGTCTCACTGTGCGCTGATGAAGCCTGCCGCAGATAAACTGGCGGTTGCGCTGGAAAATATGACTTTTAACGCGCCAGCCTTACCGGTAGTTAATAATGTTGATGTAAAATGCGAAACCTCGCCAGAAGCGATTCGCAGCGCGCTGGTACGTCAGCTCTACAGCCCGGTACGCTGGACGGAATGCGTAGAATTTATGGCGGCGCAGGGCGTGACCTCGCTGCTGGAAGTCGGTCCGGGTAAAGTCCTGACGGGCCTGACGAAACGTATTGTTGACACCCTGACAGCCTCGGCGGTAAATGATCCCGCCAGCCTGGCAGCGGCGCTTGAACAATAACAGAGGATAAAAATGAGCTTCGAAGGAAAAATTGCCCTGGTAACCGGTGCCAGTCGTGGTATTGGTCGCGCTATTGCGGAAACGCTGGTGGAACGCGGTGCGAAAGTGATCGGCACGGCAACCAGCCAGAGCGGCGCAGATGCGATCAGCGCTTACCTGGGAGAGAGCGGTAAAGGCTTTCTGCTGAACGTTACCGATCCCGCGTCAATTGAAAGCGTACTGGAAAATATCCGTGCCGAATTTGGCGAGGTGGATATTTTAGTCAATAATGCTGGCATTACGCGTGATAATCTCCTGATGCGCATGAAGGATGAAGAGTGGCAATCCATTGTGGATACCAATCTGACCTCCGTTTTCCGCTTATCTAAAGCGGTAATGCGTGCCATGATGAAAAAACGTGTGGGCCGTATCATTACCATCGGTTCCGTTGTTGGTACCATGGGTAATGCAGGCCAGGCAAACTACGCGGCAGCAAAAGCGGGTTTGATCGGCTTCAGCAAGTCACTGGCGCGCGAAGTTGCGTCACGTGGTATTACCGTTAACGTCGTGGCTCCTGGTTTCATTGAAACCGACATGACGCGTGCGTTGAGCGAAGATCAGCGCGCTGGCATCCTGGCCGAAGTTCCTGCAGGTCGTCTTGGCGACGCGCAGGAAATCGCCAATGCCGTTGCATTTTTAGCCTCTGACGAGGCAGCGTACATCACTGGTGAGACGCTGCATGTCAATGGCGGAATGTACATGGTCTGATAATTACGAAAATTATTTGCGTTAATTGCGGTAATAGCCGCAAAATAGCGTGAAATCGTGGTTGGACCAGCCGGGATTGAGTTGCATCTTTTCCAACTTTTTATACACTACGAAAACCATCGCGAAAGCGAGTTTTGATAGGAAATTTAATAGTATGAGCACTATCGAAGAACGCGTTAAGAAAATCATCTCCGAGCAGCTTGGCGTTAAGCAGGAAGAAGTCACCAACGAAAAATCTTTCGTTGAAGATCTTGGCGCTGATTCTCTTGATACCGTTGAGCTGGTAATGGCTCTGGAAGAAGAGTTTGATACTGAGATTCCGGACGAAGAAGCTGAGAAGATCACTACCGTTCAGGCTGCCATTGATTACATCAATAGCCATCAGGCCTAATGAACTACCATCAGGCGGTCACTCGACCGCCTGAGTTTTTATCCGTCCCACATAGTGTCAATCTTTCCCTCCCTGGAGGACGAACGTGTCTAAGCGTCGTGTAGTTGTGACCGGTCTTGGCATGTTGTCTCCTGTCGGCAATACCGTAGAGTCAACCTGGAGTGCTCTCCTTGCCGGGCAGAGTGGCATCAGCCTGATCGACCATTTCGATACTAGTGCCTACGCAACGCGTTTTGCTGGCTTAGTAAAGGATTTTAACTGTGAAGAGATCATCTCGCGCAAAGAACAGCGCAAGATGGATGCCTTCATTCAATATGGAATTGTCGCTGGCGTACAGGCCATGCAGGATTCCGGCCTGGTTGTTACCGAAGAAAACGCGACTCGCATCGGCGCTGCTATCGGTTCAGGCATTGGCGGGTTAGGGCTGATTGAGGAAAACCACGCGTCGCTGGTAAAAGGCGGCCCGCGTAAAATCAGTCCGTTCTTTGTGCCTTCTACCATCGTTAATATGGTGGCCGGTCACCTGACCATTATGTATGGTCTGCGTGGGCCAAGCATTTCCGTTGCGACCGCCTGTACAACAGGCGTGCATAACATCGGCCATGCGGCTCGTATGATTGCCTACGGCGACGCGGATGCGATGCTGGCTGGCGGTGCGGAAAAAGCCAGTACGCCTTTGGGCGTAGGCGGCTTTGGCGCGGCGCGCGCACTCTCCACGCGTAACGATAATCCGCAGGCGGCCAGCCGTCCGTGGGATAAAGATCGCGATGGTTTTGTGTTGGGTGATGGCGCAGGCATTATCATGCTGGAAGAGTATGAGCATGCTAAAAAGCGCGGCGCGAAAATCTATGCCGAGCTGGTTGGCTTTGGTATGAGCAGCGATGCTTACCATATGACTTCTCCGCCGGAAGATGGTGCTGGTGCTGCACTGGCGATGATCAATGCGCTGAAAGATGCGCAGCTGACGCCAGAGCAGGTTGGCTACGTTAACGCTCACGGAACCTCAACGCCGGCTGGCGATAAGGCCGAAGCGCAGGCGGTTAAGTCAGTGTTTGGCGCAGCGGCCTCCAGCGTGATGGTCAGCTCGACCAAGTCAATGACGGGTCACCTGCTGGGTGCAGCAGGCGCGGTAGAATCTATTTACTCGATTCTTGCGCTACGCGACCAGGCGATTCCACCGACCATTAACCTTGATAACCCGGATGAAGGCTGCGATCTCGATTTCGTTCCTCATACCGCACGTCAGGTTAAGGGGCTGGAATATGCGCTGTGTAACTCCTTCGGTTTCGGCGGTACCAACGGATCGCTGATCTTCCGTCGCGTTTAACGATATCATTGCTATTTAAGGCCCGCTTTGCGGGCCTTTTTTACATCTGGACTATTCTGAACGGCTCAGGGCTGTAACCTGAGCGTCATAGCGGTAAGCTTAAGTTGGCAGCTTCAGCAAACGAGTGAGCAAATGATTTGGATTAACGGCGAGCAGCAGCAGCAGATAGCGGTCAGCGATCGCGCCTTACACTACGGCGATGGCTGTTTTACCACCGCGCGTCTGCAACAGGGCAAAATAGCCTGGCTGGAGGCACATCTTCAGCGCCTGCAGGAAGCGGCTTCTGTACTAATGATCCGCGACGTTGACTGGCCTGGGTTAAAACAGGAGATGGAGATCGCTGCAGCCAGCTGGCAGCAGGACGACGGCGTTCTGAAGGTCATTCTGTCACGTGGCTCAGGCGGGCGAGGCTATAGCGGTACCGGATGCCATCAACCGGTACGTATCATTATGCTGTTTGCCGCGCCGGGACATTATGCCGCACTGAGTGAAAGCGGCGTTCGCCTGATGACCAGCCCGGTGCGCCTTGGCATTAACCCTCAGCTTGCCGGAATCAAACATCTTAACCGGCTGGAGCAGGTGCTGATCCGCACACAGCTTGAGCAGAGCGGTGCTGATGAGGCGCTGGTGCTTGACACTGAGGGCAAGCTGGTGGAATGCTGTGCGGCTAATTTATTCTGGCGCAAAAGAAATCAGCTCTATACGCCCGCTGTTAGCGGCGCAGGCGTTGACGGGATTATGCGTCGGCGCATCATTGCGCTGGCGCGGCAGCACGGTTATGTCTGTCAGGTGGTGCGGGAAGAGCCGCAGACGCTGGCGGATGCGGATGAGGTTTTTATCTCCAACGCTCTGATGCCGTTACTGCCAGTAAGGCAGATTGATAGCTGGCACTATCAATCCCGTACGCTTTATCAACGACTGCTGCCAGATTGTTAATATTGGATTAATCATGACCCGAGAAATAAAAATTTTGGCTGCTGTGGCGCTGCTGTTAGCTGCCGCTGCTGCTGTTTGTTACTGGCAGGTGCGTCAGTTTGCTGCGTCGCCATTAACCATTAGCCAGGAAAAAATATTCAAGCTGCCGGCCGGTACGGGCCGCCTTGCTCTTGAAGCGCAGCTGGAAAGCCAGCATATCATTACGCCGTCACCGTGGTTTGGTGTGCTGCTGAAGCTGGAGCCGGAACTGGCAAAATTCAAGGCGGGCACCTATCGCCTGGACGCTGGCATGAATGTGCGTCAGCTGCTGGCGCTGTTGGCCAGCGGCAAAGAGGCGCAGTTCCCGGTACGCTTTACCGAAGGCACACGTCTGCAGGATGTTCTGCAGGCGTTACGTAGCTCGCCCTGGATCAAACATACGTTGAAAGATGACCGGCCAGAAACGGTCGCAGCGGCGCTGGGGCTGAAAGAGGGTGAAAACCTGGAGGGCTGGCTCTGGCCGGATACCTGGCTCTATACCGCCAATACCAGCGACGTCGCGTTACTGAAACGCGCGCATCAGCGCATGAAAGAGGAAGTGGCGAAAATCTGGCAGAACCGTATGCCTGATTTGCCTTATAAAACGCCCAATGAGTTAGTGACCATGGCCTCTATCATTGAAAAAGAGACGGCGGTCAGCAATGAACGAACAAAGGTCGCCTCGGTATTTATTAACCGCCTGCGGGTGGGTATGCGTTTGCAAACCGATCCCACGGTGATTTACGGGATGGGCGAGAAGTATAATGGCACCCTGACGCGTAAAGATCTGGAGGCGCCGACGGCTTATAACACCTATACCATCAACGGCCTGCCGCCGGGACCCATCGCCTTGCCGGGTAAAGCCTCGCTTGAAGCCGCTGCCCATCCGGTAAAAAGCAATTATCTCTATTTTGTCGCCGACGGTAAGGGCGGGCATACCTTTACCACCAACCTGGCCAGCCATAATCGGGCCGTGCAGGCATGGCGCACGACCATGAAGGAAAAAAATGAACGCTAAGTTTATTGTGATTGAAGGGCTGGAGGGTGCCGGGAAAACCACCGCACGCGACTGCATTGTTGAACAGCTGCACGAGCAGGGCATTACCGATATCGTCTTTACCCGTGAGCCGGGCGGTACCCCGCTGGCAGAGCAGCTGCGCGATCTTATTAAGCAGGGGCTGGAAGGAGAAAAGATAACCGATAAAGCCGAACTGCTGATGCTGTATGCCGCCCGTGTACAGCTGGTGGAGACGGTAATCAAACCAGCGCTGGCGCGTGGTGCATGGGTGGTGGGCGATCGCCACGATCTCTCTTCACAGGCGTATCAGGGCGGCGGACGCGGTATCGACCAACAGTTGATGCAGACGCTGCGCGATGCGGTGCTGGGCGACTTTCGTCCTCACTTAACGCTCTACCTGGATGTTACGCCGGAAATCGGTTTACAGCGTGCACGCGCACGCGGCGAACTCGATCGTATTGAACAGGAGTCGCTGAATTTCTTTATGCGCACCCGTGAGCGTTATCAGGCCCTGGCAGCCTGCGATGATTCCATTAAAACCATTGATGCCAGCCAGTCGCTGGAACAAGTGACAACGTCACTTAAAGCTGTTCTGCAAGCCTGGCTGGCGGAGCAAAAATAATGAACTGGTATCCGTGGCTTAATCCTGTTTATCGTCAGCTTATAGCTCAGCATCAGGCTGGGCGGGCGCACCATGCTGTGCTGGTACAGGCATTGCCGGGTATGGGCGACGCTGCGCTAATCTGGGCAGTAAGCCGCTGGCTGTTATGCCAACGACGCGATGGACAAAAAAGCTGCGGTCACTGTCACGGTTGCCAGTTAATGATGGCGGGTACCCATCCTGACTGGCATCCACTGACGGCGGAAAAAGGGAAAAGCGCGTTGGGGATTGATGCAGTACGCGATGTGAACGAGACGCTGTATCACCATGCTCAGCAGGGCGGCGCAAAAGTAGTGTGGCTACCCGATGCCGGACAGCTCACTGAGGCAGCCGCTAACGCCCTGTTGAAAACGCTGGAAGAGCCGCCGCAGAACAGCTGGTTTTTTTTGAGCAGTGCAGAGCCGTCAAGGCTGTTGCCTACGCTACGCAGCCGTTGTCTGAAGCTGCATCTGGCACCGCCTGACGAGGCGCACAGCCTTGCGTGGTTACAAAAGCAAAATGCGGGTTCTCATGAAGCTATGCTAACTGCGCTCCGCCTCAGCAGCGGCGCACCTGCTGCCGCGCTGGCGCTGCTTGATAAGCAAAGCTGGGAACAGCGTCAGACGCTGTGCGCTACGCTGGCCAGCGCTCTGACAGGCGATGTGCTTACGCTGTTGCCGCAGCTCAATCATGATAATGTCGCCGAAAGAATTAGCTGGCTGGCTTCACTGCTGACAGATGCGCTGAAATGGCAACACAGCGGCGACCAGTTTATCGCCAATGTCGATCAACCCGCGCTGATTACTCAGCTGGCACAGCGTCTACCGGCCGCCGCGCTGGATAAAAGCCTGCGTCAATGGCTGCTGTGTCGGGAACGCCTGATGCATATTGTTGCGGTCAACCGGGAATTATTGCTAACCGAACAGTTATTAAACTGGGAAACCTTACTCAGACCAGCGGCGACATCGCTGGCTGATTAATCAAGAGAGTTGTTATGTTTTTAGTTGATTCACACTGCCATCTTGATGGTCTGAATTATGAGACATTGCATAAAGACGTGGATGATGTGCTGGTGAAAGCTGCCGCGCGCGATGTCAAATTTATGCTGGCGGTTGCTACCACGTTGCCAGGGTTCAAAGCCATGGCGCAACTGCTGGGTGACCGCCCGAATGTTGCCTGGTCCTGCGGCGTACATCCTTTGAATCAGCAAGAGGAATGGGATTTCGCTGAGCTGGCGCAGCTGGCTGACGATCCTCGCGTTATTGCCATGGGCGAAACCGGGCTGGATTACCACTATCAGCCGGAAACCAGGGCGCGTCAGCAGGCTTCTTTCCGTGAGCATATTCGCGTGGGCCGCCAACTGAACAAACCCGTTATCGTACATACACGCGATGCGCGGGAAGATACGCTGGCGATTCTGCGGGAAGAAGGGGCAGAGGAGTGTAGTGGCGTACTGCACTGCTTTACCGAGGATCGTGAAACCGCAGCTAAGCTACTGGATATGGGCTTTTACATCTCGTTTTCCGGCATCGTTACCTTTCGCAATGCAGAAGCGTTACGCGAAGCTGCACGCTATGTTCCGCTGGATCGCTTGCTGGTGGAGACCGATTCACCCTATCTTGCGCCCGTGCCGCATCGCGGAAAAGAGAACCAGCCTGCCTTTACCCGCGATGTAGCGGAGTATATGGCCGTGCTTAAAGGGGTTGATTTAGAAACGCTGGCTCAGGCCACTACGCAAAACTTTTCTGACCTGTTTCATGTTCCGCTTTCACGGTTGACCGATACGCCTGCATGACTTTTTTTAGAGCTCGTAATTAATCCGTTAAGATCGTAAAGTGCAGCGCCAAAAACGCTGCACAGACGATTTTTCCTGTACAAAAGTTGGCAAAACAATAAAAAATATCCTAAATGTTAGCCGCCTGATGGGCGAAACGTGACAGGTATCAAACAAAACTGAACAGATTTATTTTACTCTTCGTAATAAATCCAGAGAGCCTTAACAAGCTCCAAAGGCAGAAGATCCTCCCTCTTTTGCCACGCGTACCACGCGATTAAAAGCACTCATACTCAGGAGTTCCACAATATGTTTAAGAACGCATTTGCAAACCTGCAAAAGGTCGGTAAATCGCTCATGCTACCGGTGTCGGTTCTGCCGATCGCCGGTATTTTATTGGGTGTCGGTTCGGCAAACTTTTCCTGGTTGCCTGCCGTAGTTTCACATGTGATGGCGGAAGCGGGCGGCTCGGTGTTCGCTAACATGCCGTTGATCTTTGCTATTGGTGTGGCATTAGGCTTTACCAATAACGACGGCGTTTCGGCGCTGGCGGCTGTGGTTGCTTACGGCATCATGGTGAAAACCATGGCGGTTGTCGCACCGCTGGTGCTGCATTTACCGGCAGAAGAAATTGCCGCTAAACACCTGGCGGATACCGGGGTACTGGGCGGCATCATTGCCGGTTCTATCGCCGCCTACATGTTTAACCGCTTCTACCGCATCAAACTGCCTGAATATCTGGGCTTCTTTGCCGGTAAACGTTTCGTACCGATTATTTCTGGTATGGCGGCGATTATCCTGGGCGTTATCCTTTCCTTTATCTGGCCGCCAATTGGCAGCGCGATTCAGGAATTCTCCCAGTGGGCGGCCTATCAGAACCCGGTTGTGGCCTTTGGTCTGTACGGTTTGATTGAGCGTTCTCTGGTGCCGTTTGGCCTGCATCATATCTGGAACGTTCCTTTCCAGATGCAGATTGGTGAATTCACCAACGCCGCAGGACAGGTCTTCCATGGTGATATTCCTCGCTATATGGCAGGCGACCCGACTGCGGGCAAACTTTCTGGCGGCTTCCTGTTCAAAATGTATGGTCTGCCGGCAGCCGCTATCGCTATCTGGCACTCTGCAAAACCAGAGAACCGTGCGAAAGTGGGCGGTATCATGATCTCCGCAGCGCTGACCTCGTTCCTGACCGGTATCACCGAGCCGATCGAGTTCTCGTTCATGTTCGTGGCACCGATTCTCTATGCAATCCACGCTATTCTGGCAGGCCTGGCCTTCCCGATCTGTATCCTGCTTGGCATGCGTGACGGCACCAGCTTCTCGCACGGTCTGATCGACTTTATCGTGCTGAGCGGCAACAGCAGCAAAATCTGGCTGTTCCCGATTGTGGGTATCATCTACGGTCTGGTTTACTACACCATTTTCCGCGTGCTGATCGCCAGGTTGAACCTGAAAACGCCGGGCCGTGAAGAAACCACGACTGAGCAGTCAACCGGTACAGCCAACGAAATGGCGGCAAACCTGGTTACCGCGTTCGGTGGTAAAGAGAACATCACGAACCTGGATGCCTGTATTACCCGTCTGCGCGTGAGCGTGGCCGACGTATCCAAAGTGGACCAGGCTGGCCTGAAAAAACTGGGCGCTGCCGGTGTGGTAGTGGCAGGTTCTGGCGTACAGGCTATCTTCGGCACTAAGTCGGATAACCTGAAAACCGAGATGGATGACTATATTCGCAACAGTTAATCACTGATGCGCACAGCAAAGGCGAGCTTCGGCTCGCCTTTTTACGTTTAAGGACTATGGCGGGCTTTATCGCGGCCTGTCAGATCGAAGCTGCTGCATATCCGCCCGCTATCAGAAACAGGATGAAGAATTTTTAATATCCCAGCCCATGCGGCTTTCCGCACCTTTAATTCCAGCAGCGGTCTGCTCCCAGTACTGGAACTTCACCTTGTCTGCCTGAAACGCATACGCGGCCTCAGAGATATGATCTAAATTCGCATCGATGACAATCACGTTTTCCAGCGTCAGCCGGCAGGACTCAATCATGCCGTTGCCCGCTTTACAGAACGAAAGCTGGATTGCCTTTATGCGGTTGCCATTAGACGCAAACAGCAGCACCGCTGCGGTCGCTTTATCTATAGGGCAGTGAACCGTCAGATTTTTATAGCGCGATGCAGCTGGCCCGGCGACGTTGCCGTTTCTGTGAACGCCCCAGGAGTAACTTTTTACATCGATCCAGCCCTGATGAGCGGCATCCTGCGATTCACCGGTTAAGCCTGCTATTTTAAGAAATACGCTTTCCATATGATTCCTTATTTTCCTGAGTGCTACGTTGCGTCTGTGAATGTGTCTTCCATACAAAGGCTTTGTATGGGACAGGCAGTTGCAATGATTTTTAATTAAAATTCATTTTTACAATTTCGCCTTTGTCATTTATGCGGTGATAACCCGCATAGGTTGTAAAGAAAAGCCCGGTATTTTTACTGTAGTCAACGGTAAAAGTCTTATTCTTTTCGATGCATTTTTTTTGGGGTTTCATGTCGGTAAAGCACAGCCTTTCATCTTCATCGGGTTCCATGTAACCATCGCCGAATAACCAGAAGGTGATGCTGAAATTTTCGGTGAATGCGGGGGCTGGTATGCCGTAGCGGCTTTTGAGCATCTCTTTGTTTTCCTGCCACCAGGCTATTTTCCCGCTTACGGTCAAAGGGAAATGATCAACCAGTACGTCGCTAAATCCGCTGCTTCTGTTATGAACTGCTATGATTTTCACTGGACGAAGAGTGCGCCAGAGAAAAAAACATAATAATGTAATGATGATGTATATTGCCCATTGCACCTTTTTACCTGACACTTTCATTACGTATCCCATTGATATTTATTGTAGCGTCCATCTCGGTTATAAAAGGTCGAAAGCCGAAGCGGTTGTATCGCTGCAGTACAAACCAGATGCGAAAGAATCGGAAAAGATTAAATTTATCATTTAAAATATCGTTGGCGTCCAGACCAAAATGATCCTGTACTTTATAATTAACTTGAGCACGATAGTGGTTACTGTGGATATAAAGGGATTTAATAGTGATGTAGGTCGCCCAGGTGTCATGTACGGTAATTCCCAGACCGTTAATAGTATCCTGAATTCTGTCAAACTTAGGCAGCTTACCGGAAAGTATGGCTTCTTTTAACTTCTCTCTGTTTGACGTTGGGAAAAAACCTTTATCCCAGTCTATGTTTCGGTTAAGAATATTTTGTAATAGCATGCGCGTGCTGTTTTCCTCTGAAAAATCATTAATAATCTGCAATTTCAGTGCGCTATCCAGTGACAAACTGCTGAACGGCGCACCTTCACCCTGCTGCATATGGGTAATCATCTCTTCGATAAGATATTTGTAAGGGCCATAAATGGCAAAAGCCTGCGACAGATGGCGCATTTCATCAAAAAGAATAGCGGCGCACTCGGCAACGGAATGTTTTGCGCCTGCGCCCCGGGAGCCATAAAATCGCGAATGCGGCTGCCTGAGCGGGGTAATTTCCGTCAGGGTATATGGATCAATGCGGGTGGAAACATCATGCAGGTGAAAATCATTTTTTAACTGCGATTCGGTAAGATCGCCGTAGCGCATATCTTCGGCGCTATAGTCGTCCATTCTTTTTTGTGTTTCAAATATCCGGCAGGGAAAGCGTAAAGCAGTCACTGGCAACTCCTTGTATGATCTTTTTTCCATATGTCACTTTGTCAATACCAACCCACCGCGAAAACCGGATAAAAGCGGCTTCGGCTCGTTTTTTTATGGCTGTGATTAATGGCTGAGCCACCATTCACCATCAGAAACAAGATGAGGAGTTTTTAATATCCCAGCCCATGCGGCTTTCCGCACCTTTAATTCCAGCAGCGGTCTGCTCCCAGTACTGGAACTTCACCTTGTCTGCCTGAAATTCATACATGACCCGATTAATGTTTTCGAAATTAACCTCAGAGATAATAACATTTTCCAGGGTTACCCGGCACGATTCGATCATTCCGTCACCCGCTTTACAGAGCGAAAGCTGTACCTTTTTAATCAGGTTGCCGTTTGAGGCAAATAATAGTGCGCCTGAGGTAGCTTTATCGATATAACAGTGGGCTGCCAGATTACGATAGCAGGCTTTTCCTGGCCCTCTGCCTTCGTTTCTTCTTACTCCCCAGGAATAGCTCTTTACATCAATCCAGCCCTGATGAGCGGCATCCTTTGCCTCACCGCTAATACCGTCTATTTTTAAAAATATGCTTTCCATACATTTCCTTTGCTGTTATGCCCGGTTCACGCTCCTGGGCTCCATGAGGTATCTCGCCTTTGTTAGCGGCGGCTCTTGTTACACGGGGTCTGATACTTTCTGCAAGTGCGAACTTTTGCGCTTTACTGGAAAAAAAGAGAGTAATAAATTTCATTTAATGGGAAGGTCGCTTTACTATCTTTCCGCTATCGGTTAACTGGTAATAACCTTCGTTTGCCAGGAAATAGAGGCCGCTATTGCCGCCATCGCTAACCGTGAATGCTTTATCCTTTTCTATACAGTTTTTTTCTGTTTTCATCTCTCTGAAGCAGAGCCTGTCATACTTCCCTTCTTCCATATAGCCGTCGCCGAAGTACCAAAAAACGATGCTATAGCTGCCGTAAGAGGATATTTTTGGAATGCCGTAACGCTGCTTAAGAATATCTCTGTTTTCCAGCCACCAGCTTATCTTTCCCCGCGCGGTGACAGGGAAATTGTCTACCAGCACAGAGTTAAAACTTCCGTCATGATGAACCGCAATAATATTTACCGGGCGTAGGTTAAGCCAGAGTATATAACTCAAAATTACTGCTGTAATAGCTAATATTGGCCAAATGATTTTTTTGTTTTTTATCACTTTTTTACCTCTCCGTTGATTTCAATTGTAGCGTTAAGATGGGTTATAAAAGGTTTGAAACCAAAGCGATGATATCGCTGCAGCACAAACCAGATGCGGAAAAAGCGAAGCAGGTTAAACTTCGTTTTTAAGATATCGTGAGCATCAAGACCAAAATGGTCCTGTATTTTATAATTCACCGCAGCCTGGTAATAGCCACCATTAACATGAATAGATTCAACAGTGATATGTGTGGCCCAGGTATCATGTATGGTTATACCCATACCGTTAATATTGTCCTGAAACCGATCGAATTTTGGTAGTTTACTCATTAGAATGGCATTTTTTAAATCTTCTGCTTTTTCTGCGGGGTAATAGCCCTTATTCAGTGTTATATATTCGCTAAATGCTTTTTGCAATCGCAGACGTGTACTGTTTTCTGAAGACTCGTCATTAATTATATGCATCCTCAGCGCACTATCCAGATAGTGACTGCTGAACGGCGCACCTTCACCCTGCTGCATATGGGTAATCATCTCTTCGATAAGATATTTGTAAGGGCCATAAATGGCAAAAGCCTGCGACAGATGGCGCATTTCATCAAAAAGAATAGCGGCGCACTCGGCAACGGAATGTTTTTCGCCTGCGCCCCGGGAGCCATAAAATCGTGAATGCGGCTGCCTGAGCGGGGTAATTTCCGTCAGGGTGTACGGATCAATGCGGGTGGAAACATCATGCAGGTGAAAATCATTTTTTAACTGCGATTCGGTAAGATCGCCGTAGCGCATATCTTCGGCGCTATAGTCGTCCATTCTTTTTTGTGTTTCAAATATTCGGCAGGGAAACGGTAATGCAGACATAGTGATACCTTCCTTGTGTCACGCTCCTGAGTCACAAAATGATAATATGCCTCAACAGAAGCTGTGTAAATAATGAACAGCGTTACTGATAAGCGTAACGTTGGTTTTTTCAGGCGAGAGCAGGGCAGGCTGCGCTGGCTGTGAATGCGGCAGCGTTAGGCGGGAAAGGGAAAAGTAGCGAAGAGCGACCCCGTACGGGGCCGCTGGTTAATCAGGAATTTAAAGATAAACGCGCAGATATTCTGTCAGGCAGAGCAGGGCCATCGCCTGACCATAGGGCATAGAGGTCAACGGTATCTGGCGGTAATAATCGAGATCGCTGCCCATTGCGGTGCCGAAAGAGACCTGCGTCAGCTCGCCATCGCTGTTGATATGCTGCATCACGCCTTTTACCGCCTGTTCCGCCATTGGCAGATAGTCACGCGACAGATAACGCTTACGCACTGCCTTTAATATGCCGTAGGCGAAGCCAGCAGTGGCGGACGCTTCCAGATAGCTGTCACGATCGTCCAGCAGGGTATGCCACAGGCCGCTTTCATGCTGCCACTGGCGCAGCGCCGCCGCCTGGCTTTCCAGTACCTGCTGCAGGAAACGGCGCGTGGCGTGCTGTTCCGGCCATGCCATCAGTTCAATAAACTCCGGGATGACGATGGTGAGCCAGCTATTACCACGCGCCCAGCGCGCTTTGGCAAAATTGTGGCGGCCTTCAAAGGTCCAGCCGTGGAACCACAGGCCAGTTTCGCGATCCATCAGATATTGCACATGCAATAAAAATTGATAGCTTGCTTCCTCAACATATTCCGGGCGGTTGAGCAGCTTGCCGATCTTCGCCAGCGGCAACACACTCATCATCAGCGTATCGTCCCACAGCTGCTGATGATTCTCATTGTTATAAACAATATGCTGCAGGCCGCCCTGTTCCGTACGCGGCATTTCATACATCACCCATTCAGCCCAACGCTCCAGCACCGGCAGCAGCGCAGGATTGCGCGTCTCTTCATAGCGATAAGCGAGGGTTAACAGCGGGCAAACGGTATTGACGTTTTTGGTTGGCGTGCCTTCTGCCAGCCGCTCACGGAACCAGTCATCAATAATCGCCAGCGTTTTTGTGTCGCCCGTTTGCTGATAGTAGTGATACATACCATACAGCCCGATGCCGTGTGTCCATTCCCAGCCGGCCCAGCCTTTGGTATCGATCACCCGGCCATCGTCCAGACGCAACAGAAACTCGCCGCTCTGATCAGTGATTGCCACCAGGTTGTCGGTTAGCTTTTCAATCAGCGTTACCAGTTCGGGACGCGGCACCAGAAATTCAGGCTGACGCAGCAGAGCGCTATGCTTTACAGGAAATACCGTCATCATTCAGATCCTATCGTTTTAACGTATGTGGTTGCACCACGCCCACAGCCTGAGCAGGCCGTAGCGGCGGTGCCGGGGATTTATGGCGATTAAGAAAGCCTATGTTGTTGTTGCCCCAAAGGTTTTCATAAGGCATTCCGGCCAGCGTTTCCACCGTCGCACGCGCTGCAGGCGTCAGGCTCTCTGGCACCGGACGTCCTGCCTGGCGCATTTTTTGGGTCTCTTCTCGCAGTACTGAATGTGTCTGCAGATTCAGGCGAAAGCGCAGAGAGATAAAGAAGCCGATCGCCAGTACGCACAGCGTACCCACGCTCAGAATCAACAGAATGGTGTGCTGAACGTTATCGCTCTGATTAGCCTGACCGGAAACGAAGCCGGAAAGCTGTAAGACAATCCCCACCAGCATCACCGCGCCAGCCTGCGAAGCCTTACGTGTTAACGTCATGATGCCGGCGAAAATCCCTTCGCGACGCTGGCCGGTGATCACCTCGTCAACATCCGCGATGTAGGTGTAGATATTCCACGGCACATAGTTGATGCCACCGCGACCCAGGCCCGCCAGCGCAGAGATCAGCACCAGCAGCGTCATGTTATCGTTCATGCCGGTATACCAGAGCCCCGCATAAGAGAGGGCGCTCAGACCAAACAGCGTCACAACCAGACGATAGGAAGGGGCGGGTCCAAGGCGAATACAGAGCGGGATCATGCCCATCACAGCGATAAATTGCAGAATGGCCATCGTTCCCATCAGGTTGGAAGCGATCTGCGCGCTCTGCATCAGCACGAAAACCACATACCAGGTAAAGACTGCATTAAACACATCCTGTGCAATATAGCCGCCGAGGTACATGCCCAGATGCTGGCGGAAAATACGGATGCGAAGGGTAGAGGCCAGTTCGACATACAGAAGCTTCAGGCTTTGTGCCAGCGTCAGCTGCTGTTTTTCCGCCTCAGCGCGGCGTGACTCTTCAGAGAAATCTTCTGGTGCGCGTTCCCAGGTGAAAAACCACACCAGCGTCAGCACAATGGCGCAAATCACCGAAAATACCAGGCTGGCATAAAAGAAGGAGACGGCGTTATCTTTGCCGAAGTGATTGATCAGCACGCCCGGCAGGAAAGCGGCCAGAATAGCGGAAAGCTGCGCCAGTGCGATACGTGCGCCGGAAAACTTGGTTTTCTTTTTGAAATCGTCGGTCATTTCCGGAACCAGCGTTTCATAAGGCACCAGAATCATGGTGTAGACAATATCAAACAGCAGATAGGTCAGCAGGTAGTAGAGGTAACTCATATCGCCGACCCACATCAGGCTATAGCTGAATACGCAGGGAATGCCGAGCAGAATAAAGAATTTGCGGCGTCCAAAGCGCTTGCCGAGTCGGGTAGAGCCAAAGTTATCGGTAAGGAAGCCCATCAGCGGGCTGACCACTGCATCCAGCACGCGCGCCATAGCAAAGATAAAGGTTGCTTCAATCGGCGTCAGGCCACAGAAAGTGGTATAGAAATAGAGCAGCCACGCTGCTGTCAGGGCTGTAGTGCCGGCACCCAGGAAGTCGCCCGATCCATAAGCCAGGTAATGCCGTAAACCAATTTTACGCACTGGCATTGTTAATCTCCTCGTCATAACCATTAAAAAACGCACGGATTCCGACAGCTCAGACGGATTACCCCAGAAGGTAGAATGGCGGGAGAGGGCAAACCTTCGCGTTTTGGTTAAGAAAAGGCATTGAGTGGCAAAAAAACAAAGGAAAACCTGCCCTGCCTCTAATTTATAAAACGGTGTTTTATTTTTGTCAGGAGAAGCCTGTGAGAATGCGAAAGGCCGCACAAAAAATCGGCCCGCCTGTCAGGTCTGTACAAAAAAGTGGCACTACGGCAGGTGAAACAAAAGAAAAACAGCAGGAAGGTTGAAAGAAAACGAAATTCTCGCTCATACTCCATGCTTACGTCTCTGCTAAGGATATGCATCATGGCTGAAGAAACTATTTTCAGTAAAATTATTCGTCGTGAAATTCCGGCCGATATTGTTTATCAGGATGAACTGGTAACGGCTTTTCGGGATATTTCTCCCAAAGCGCCAACCCATGTATTGATTGTGCCGAATATTTTAATCCCGACCGCTAACAATGTCAGCGAAGCACATGAGCAGGCCATGGGACGTATGTTCACCGTGGCGGCAAAAATCGCTAAAAAGGAAGGCATTGCTGAGGATGGTTACCGACTGATTGTTAACTGCAATCGTCATGGCGGCCAGGAAGTTTATCATATCCATATGCACCTGGTCGGTGGTTGCCCACTGGGGCCGATGCTAAGCCTTTAATTAACGTGCGGAACGCCATCATGCGCGCTTTACTAACCAGCTTGTCGCTGGTACTGACGCTAACTGCCTGTAGCAGCGATAAACCGGTGATTGATACGTCACAATCGCTGATTATGGAATCGTCCGTGCTCTCGGCGGGAATTTTGCCCAGCAAGCCCACCCTTTCTGAGCAGGCCGGACAACAGCGGGCGGTAAGCACGCTGGAGAATCAGCAAGATACGCCGGTTACCGTGTACTATCGTTTCTACTGGTATGATGATAAAGGCCTGGAAATCCAGCCTTTTGAAGCGCCCCGCACGCTGGTAGTTCCTGCAAATCAGCGGGTTGAAATCAGTTCGCAGATGGGCAATCTGATGGCCAGTAAAGTTCGTCTCTATGTTTATTTGTAAGGGGAAATACTGTGTTCAGGCGTTTAAAACTCTCCGGCGTCATGCTGCTGGCATTCGTTTTGGCGGGCTGTATTAATAATCAACAGCAACAACCACCGGCACCGGTGGAACCCGTGCAGCCATCGACGCCGCCGGTTGTGGTCCAGCCGCCGCCGATTACCAGTCCGCAGCCGGGCGAAACGGTGCCGCAGCCGCCGAAGCTAAAAACCATAAACTGGGATGCCAGCGTACAGCCGCTGGTGGCGCAGATGCTACAGGCCCAGGGCATCACATCCGGCAGCGTATTGCTGGTGGATCGGATCAAGAACAGCACTAATGGCAGCCTGCAAACCGCGAAAGCAACAGCGGCGCTGCAAAATGCCCTGGCAAGCAATAATACCTTTACGCTGGTTACCCAGCAGCAGCTGATGCAGGCAAGGCAAACGCTGGGGCTATCGCCTGAAGACAGCCTGAATTCACGTAGCAAAGCGATCGGCCTGGCGCGCTACGTTGGCGCGCAGTATGTGCTTTACAGTAATGCGCGGGGCGACATAAAAGCGCCTGAACTGCAGATGCAGCTGATGCTGGTGCAAACCGGTGAAATCATCTGGTCAGGAAATGGCAGCGTCCAGCATTGATACCGCCCTGCAGGCGCTGATTGAACGCCTCCAACCGGTAGCTTCGTCTGCCGGTTATTTTTATCCGCTAAACGGCCTTACCGGGCTATCCGGAAAAGTGGTATGCGGCCAGCAATGCTGGCTGGCGCGCCGAATCCCACATCAGCCGATCCCTTTTATCTCTCGCCGACGTGAATGGCATCTGCTACGGGGTTTAACCGCCAGCGGACTGGCGCCCCATGCGCTGGCGATCGATCGGCGCTGGCTGCTGCTGGAGTGGCTGCCGGGCGAGACGCTGGCGGAAGGGGAATTTCTGGCTCGTCAGCCTGAACTGGTTACGCTGTTAACACGGTTGCATCATCAGCCGCTTAGCGGTTATCGGCTACAGCTGCTGCCATTATTACACCACTATTGGCAGCAGTGCCGTCAACGCAATCCGCGCTGGCTGCGACGACTACGTCAGCTGGCGCGTCAGGGAGAACCGCTGCCGCTGCGGCTGGGACTGCTGCATATGGATATCCATCCGGGCAACCTGCTGGCCCATCCCGACGGCTTGCGGCTGATTGACTGGGAGTATGCCGCCGATGGCGATATAGCGCTGGAACTGGCTGCTATCATCAGCGGCAACGGGCTGAACGCTGCGCAACGCGCGACGCTTCTGGCTGATTATGCCTGCAGTAATCGTCTGGATCTCAGGGCGCTTAAGCGGCAGGTCAGGCTTTGGCAGCCCTGGCTACATCTGTTGATGGCCAGCTGGTATCAGCTGCGCTGGGAGCAGAGTGGCGATTCGGCGCTGCATCAACGGGCCATTGCCGCCTGGCGACAAATTTAGCGCGCTGTTTCTGCATTCCGGCTATGATGTGCGCCAGTTTTTACAGGAGGAATCATCATGTCGATACCCGGTCCGGTAATGTTGGACGTGGCAAGCTATGAGCTGGACGCCGAAGAGCGTGAAATTCTGGCGCACCCGCTGGTGGGCGGGCTGATTTTATTCGCGCGTAACTATCACGATCCCGCTCAACTGAGTGAACTGGTGCGTCAGATCCGCACCACATCTCATGCGCGGCTGGTGGTCGCGGTCGATCAGGAAGGCGGGCGGGTGCAGCGCTTTCGTGACGGCTTTACCAACCTACCGGCCATGCAGTCCTTTGCCGCGCTGAACAGCCCGGAGCAGGCGGACACGCTGGCACAGGAGGCGGGCTGGCTAATGGCGGCAGAGATGATGGCAATGGATATCGATATCAGCTTTGCGCCGGTACTGGATATTGGACATGTCAGCGCCGCGATTGGTGACCGCGCTTTCCATGAAGATCCCGCTATTGCGTTGCGTGTGGCGCGCTGTTTTATTGCGGGTATGCACGAAGCTGGCATGAAAACCACCGGCAAACACTTTCCCGGTCATGGCGCCGTCACCGCTGACTCACATAAAGAGACGCCGCGCGATGAGCGCGATAAGGCCACTATCCGCCAGCACGACATGGCCATTTTTCAGCAGTTGATTGATGAGAACGCGCTGGACGCGATTATGCCGGCGCACGTTATCTACGCGCAGGTAGACCCGCGCCCGGCCAGCGGCTCTTCATACTGGCTGAAGCAGGTACTGCGTACTGAACTGGGCTTTAACGGCATTATCTTCTCTGACGATTTATCGATGGAGGGAGCGGCGATTATGGGCAGCTACGCGGAGCGCGCGCGCGCCTCGCTGGATGCTGGCTGCGATATGATTCTGGTGTGCAACGATCGTAAAGGCGCGGTTAGCGTGCTGGATAACCTGCCGCCGATCAAAGCAGAGCAGGTTAGCCGCCTGTATCATCGTGGAACATTTAACCGCCAGCAGTTGCTTGATTCTGCGCGTTGGCAGCGCGCCAGCCAACAGCTGAGCGCATTACAGGCGCGCTGGCTGGAGCACAAGGCGTCGGGTAACTAACAGGAAACCCGGCAGGCTAAGTAACGGTGAGGATAGCCATGATTATTTATCTGCACGGTTTCGATTCCACTAGTCCGGGTAACCATGAAAAAGTTTTGCAGCTGCAGTTTATCGATCCTGATGTGCGGCTGCTGAGCTACAGCACACGCCATCCGAAACATGATATGCAGCATCTGCTGAAAGAGACCGATAAGATGCTGATGCTGAATGTCGATGAACGGCCACTGATTTGCGGCGTCGGTCTGGGAGCCTTCTGGGCTGAGCGCATTGGTTTTTTATGTGATATTCGCCAGGTGATGGTTAACCCTAATCTTTGGCCGCAGGAAAACATGGCGGGCAAAATCGATCGGCCGGAAGAGTATCTTGATATTGCTACCAAGTGCGTAAGTAATTTCCGCGAGAAAAACCGCGACCGCTGCCTGACGCTGCTTTCGCGCCACGACGGTATCCTTGACAACCAACGCACGGCAGAGGCGCTGCAACCCTGGTATGAAATTGTCTGGGATGAAAAGCAGCCGCATAAATTCCCCAGCCTTTCTCCCCACTTACAGCGTATTAAAGCGTTTAAAACTCTCGGCTAATGCCTGTTTAGCGGGATGATTGCCCGACAATCGCCCGCTTTTTTTATGGGCAATAATCCGACTTATTGCAGTAAAATTGATCTGTATCAAATTTGGTATGACCAACTTACCCCGCCATGTTATTCTGACTCCAGCTCGCGATTTAACATCGCAACCCTATGTTAACTAAGGTTTTTGTTAACCTTTGGTTAACTTTTGGTTTACATTTTAAGGGGGTCATTTTGACTACACCGTTGAAAAAAATTGTTATCGTTGGTGGGGGAGCCGGTGGTCTGGAGCTGGCAACGCAGCTGGGGCACAAGCTGGGTCGCCGTCAGAAAGCGGAAATTACGCTGGTCGATCGCAACCATAGTCATTTATGGAAACCGCTGCTGCATGAAGTGGCAACCGGATCGCTGGATGAAGGTATCGATGCGCTCAGCTACCTGGCCCATGCGCGTAATCACCACTTCCAGTTCCAGCTGGGGTCGCTCACCGATATCGATCGGGAAAACAAGCGGCTGCAGCTGGCGGAAATTCGTGATGCGCAGGGCGAAGTGCTGGTCCCGGCGCGTGAAGTGCCGTACGACACGCTGGTTATGGCGCTGGGCAGCACCTCGAATGATTTCGGTACGCCGGGCGTGAAAGATCACTGCATCTTCCTCGATAACCCGCATCAGGCGCAGCGTTTCCATAATGAAATGCTTAACCTGTTCCTGAAGTATTCCGCCAATGCCGACCGGCAGGGGAAAATCAATATTGCGATTGTTGGCGGCGGCGCAACGGGCGTTGAGCTTTCCGCTGAGCTGCATAACGCAGTTAAACAGCTGCACAGTTACGGTTACAAAGGGCTGGATAATCAAGTGCTGAACGTTACGCTGGTCGAAGCGGGCGAACGCATTCTGCCAGCGCTGCCGGCACGCATTTCTGCAGCGGCGCATCAGGAACTGACCAAACTGGGTGTGCAAGTGCTGACGCAAACCATGGTCACCAGCGCGGATAAACATGGCCTGCATACCAAAAGCGGCGACTTTATCGAAGCGGATCTGATGGTCTGGGCAGCGGGCATCAAAGCGCCAGATTTTATGAAAGATATCGGCGGACTGGAAACCAACCGTATTAATCAGCTGGTGGTGAAAGAGACGCTGCAAACCACGCTGGATGACGATATCTACGCCATCGGCGACTGCGCCTCCTGCGCGCTGCCGTCCGGCGGATTTGTGCCGCCGCGTGCGCAGTCGGCACATCAGATGGCTTCGAAGGCGCTGGAAAATATCCTGGCGCAAATGCGTCAGCAGCCGCTGAAGCCTTATGTTTATAAAGATCACGGCTCGCTGGTTTCGCTCTCCCGGTTCAGTACTGTAGGCAGCCTGATGGGTAACCTGATGCGTGGTTCAATGATGGTGGAAGGACGTATCGCGCGTTTCGTCTACATCTCGCTTTATCGTATGCACCAGATTGCGCTGCACGGCTACTTTAAAACCGGTCTGATGATGCTGGTGGGCAGCATCAACCGGGTGATCCGTCCACGCCTGAAGCTGCATTAATTTCCCGCAGCTAAGGCAGCCTGTGCTTCAACACGGGCTGCCTCTTTCCTGATACTCTCTGCGTTAAATAAAAAATGCGCTTAGCTCGCTGGCAACGGCCTGCGGCTGCTCTTCCGGTAAAAAATGGCCGCAGTGCGGCACCAAAATTCCGGTAACCTCTTCGGCAAAAGCGCGCAGCGGCGTAGCCATATCAGGAATCGAGCCAAATTCAGCGCTGACAGCCAGCATCGGTACTTACTCCGCCAGCAAACGCGTGTCGTAACCGGTAAGGCTACGATCGCTGCGCTGGTCTGACGAAGCGGAGCCGTGGATATGATATTTGCTCCGCGATTGTCCATAGTGAATTCCTCTGTTTTCTGGCTTACCGACATAGCAAAGATTGATTTAGAAAATTTTGTTTCCTCAACGGGACAGAAATTTCCCGGGCCCGTAAATCACGAACCGGGCGGGCGTGAAATATTTATGTGACCGGCGTGGCGTTAAAGTAAAAAAGGGAGGGGCAACATTGTTATGGGCAACGCGCTGGTGGCTAAGAACTCTCTGAAAAGCCTTTGTTTATCCGGCTTTAGCGCTTTTCCTCCCTTTATCTGATTGCTGGTTTTCGTCTGCATCTGCACAATTTTTATCAATTACCACGGCGAGTCGCGCACGCCGAGTAGGGCTTACTGCCAGGGAACCGGCAGCAGCAGGATTGCGCGGTAACATAGTCAGGAGGTTTTCCTGTGAATAAATCAATGATAGCGGGTATGGGTATTGGTGTGGTTGCTGCTCTGGGCGTGGCTGCCGTTGCCAGTATGAATGTGTTTAATCCGGCTCCCCAATACGCACAGGTTATTTCCGCAACGCCCATCAAAGAAACGATCAGGAACCCACGGCAGGAGTGCCGTAACGTGACGCTTACCCATCGTCGGGCGGTACAGGATGAGAATCGTATCGCTGGCTCAGTACTGGGCGCGGTGGCTGGCGGGGTACTGGGTCACCAGTTTGGCGGCGGGCGCGGTAAGGATGTGGCAACAGTAGCGGGCGCGCTGGCAGGCGGCTATGCCGGTAATCAGGTTCAGGGCAGTCTGCAGGATCGTGATACTTACACCACCACTGAACAGCGTTGCAAAACGGTCTACGATAAGCAGGATAAAATGCTGGGCTATGACGTCACCTATAAAATTGGCGATCAGCAGGGAAAAATCCGTATGGAAAACGATCCCGGCACCCGCATTCCGCTGGATCGGAACGGGCAGCTCATCCTTAACAGCAACGGCAATCAGGCATAAGCTCTGACAGCATTTCGGCTGGGTACGGGCAACAACCAGAGCTGACAGGCCACACCTGCATAACGAGCCTCATTATTGTGATGAGGCTCGTTTTCAGTTTTATCGCTGAGTTGGTATCATCAACTTACCTGCTTCCGATAACGGTTCTTTTCGCCAACAGACATGCTGTATTCGCGCTAACCTCCGCTTTATTTAATTGAAAGAATAATATGATGCCGTTACGAAATTTGCGGACAGAGGTAAAGGAACATACGGGAGAGTATATGGCACTTATTTATTGATGCTGATTAATTAAACAGGGTGATTATAATTAAAAATAATCAGTATTATATTATTGATATTTGCCTTAAGGTAATTTAAAACTCCGCGCGCTGCCTGATAATTAAAATAGATATAATTTATATTTTCCTGTACCCCAATCTAAATAGCATTATTTCGCGTACCCAGAAGTTCTGTTTATAAACATTTAATAAACAGCCTGCATAAATAAAGCGTATTTTCTATTTTCTGTTTTTATCAGGGTGCATAATAGCGTTTCATACCTATTTGTTTACTCTTTACGCCGCCGGAATTAATATGCAGGGCCAGAAAAAAATACGCGTATCAGCGCCATCTGTCGCTGCGCTTGTTACTTTGTTTGTTGGCGTCGTTCAGGCCGCGCCGGGTGACGAACAAATACAGCATCAGCAAGAACAGCAAAAAGCCCGCCAACAACAATTGATGCCGCAAGCGCCTGATATTCGCCTTTCTAAGCCCATACTCGTGCCTTCGCGCCTGGTTTTCCCGGACGAAACGCCTTGTTTTACCATTAAACAGGTTACGCTCTCTGGAAAAGAAACGTTACCTCACTGGGTTCCCCTGCAACGGCTTGCCGATCGGGCGACTGGCCACTGCCTGGGTGTGCAGGGCATCAATCAGCTGATGGGGACGTTGCAAAACCGACTAATCAACCACGGCTGGGTGACAACGCGTGTACTGGCGCCGCAGCAGGATTTGCGCGCTGGGGAGCTTAAGTTGCTGATAGTGGCTGGTAAAGTGCGCGACGTGACGCTAACGTCATCTTCTGCGCAGTATGCCAGTCTTTACCCCACCATGCCGGCGCACGCTGGCGCGCTGCTCGATTTGCGGGATATTGAACAGGGGTTGGAAAATTTGCAGCGTCTGCCGAGCGTGGAGGCGCATATGACGTTACGCCCTGGCGCCAAAGCGGGTGAAAGCGACATTATCATTGAACGTAAACAGCAGCGATTCTGGCGCCTGGGGTTCTGGCTGGATGATTCTGGTACGGAAAACACAGGGCGCTATCAGAGCGGCGTAATGCTGGCGCTGGATAATCCCACCTCGTTAAGCGATTTACTCTATTTCACCGCCAGCCGTGACCTGAGATTCGCTGGCAGGAAAAGCAGCAAAAATCTTTCTGGTCATTACTCGGTGCCGTTCGGCTATTGGCAATTCGGGATAACCGCCAGTGACTACGATTACCATCAGACAGTAGCCGGATACAACAATCTGGATGTGCTGTATGCCGGCAAAAGCCGCTTGCTGGATCTGCAGGTCAGTCGGGTACTGCACCGTAATGCCACTTCCAAAACGACCGCCAGCTACGATGTACTGGTTAAAGCGTCGCAAAATTTCATTAATAACACTGAAATCGCCAGCCAACAGCGTCGTACAAGCGCATGGCGGTTGGGGCTGACGCATCGGCACTACCTTGGCCCGGCGACGCTGGACGCGGGGGTGAGCTATCAGCGTGGAACTCGTTGGTTTGGCGCGCTACCTGCGTGGGAAGAAAGCTATGAGGATGATACCTGGGCCACCGCGCTCTCGAAAATCCTTACCTGGCAGGCGGCACTGACCACGCCCTTTTCGCTGGGCAACCAAAATTTCAGTTACAACATCCAATATCGTCGTCAGATGAGCAATACGCCATTAACGCCGCAGGATGAATTTGCCATTGGCAACCGATGGACGGTACGCGGATTCGACGGTGAAAGAACCCTGAGCGCCAGCCGGGGTTGGACGCTACAAAACACGCTGGCCTGGCAAACGCCGGTTCCGGCACAGGAGTTTTATCTGGGAGCAGACTATGGCGAGGTTGGCGGCAACCGTGCCACGCAGGGCGGATTGCCCGGCGGCCATCTGGCGGGTGGCGTAGCAGGCTTACGCGGCGGGATCGCACCGGCCAACATCAGCTATGACTTTTTTGCCGGTATCCCCCTCTCTAAGCCAGAGGGATTTAAAACCAATCCGGTTACATACGGCTTTAGCCTGAACTGGAATTATTGAAAACCTGCTCTCCGGGGATCGTGTCTGACAATGGACTGTGCGTATTATGAATAAACTTTGCTATCGCATTATTTTTAATAAAGTTCGTGGGATGTTGATGGTGGTGCCTGACATCGCCCGCGGAGGTTATACCCGCTTTGCCCGCAGCCGTCAGCGCAGAATGCCAGAAGTGCAGGTGCGCATTAACCCGCTCTGTTACGCTCTGTGGTTTGCAGCAGGCGTGGTCAGCCTGCCCACGCAGGCCAATATTGTCGCGGATAGCCGTGCGCCCGGAAATCAGCAGCCCACGGTTGTGTCAACGGCCAATGGCCTGCCGCAGATCAATATCCAGACGCCGAACAGTCACGGCGTTTCGCGCAACCAATACAGCCAGCTTGATGTCGATAAGCGCGGCGCTATTCTCAATAACAGCCATAAAAATGTCCAAACCAAACTGGGCGGCATGGTTGCGGCCAACCCCTGGCTGGCAAAGCAGGAAGCCAGCGTCATTCTCAATGAAGTGAACAGCCGTAACCCAAGCCAGCTTAACGGTTTTATTGAGGTCGCCGGGAAACGTGCGGCGGTAGTGATCGCTAATCCCTCTGGTATTACCTGCAACGGCTGCGGCTTTATCAATGCCAGCCGCAATACTTTGACCACCGGGCAGCCGGTAATGGAAAACGGGCAGTTGAAGGGCTTCGACGTCAACGGCGGTCGCATCAATATTGAAGGGAAAGGCTTACGAGATACGGCAGCAGACTATACCCAGATTATTGCGCAGTCGGTGACGGTGAATGCTAAATTGCATGCCGGCGAGCTGAACGTCGTAACCGGTCGAAATGAGGTGTCGGCAGAGGGGCGCGTGACCCGCGTAAAAGCGTCTGATGCCACCAGCCAGCCTGCTTATGCGCTTGATGTGGCAGCGCTTGGCGGCATGTACGCCAACAAGATTACCCTGACCGGCACTGAGCAGGGCGTTGGGGTTCGCAACGCAGGGGAACTGGGTGCAAGTGTAGGCGAGCTTCGCCTGACCCTTGATGGCAAGCTGGAGAACAGCGGCACGCTGCACAGCCATGACGCGCTGCATATCGCCAGCCAGGACGATCAACACAACAGCGGAAAGATAGGCTCACAGCAGGATGTCACGTTAACTTCAGAAGGGACACTGCATAACAGCGGGACGATTATTGCTGCAGGAAATAACAGACTCACAGCACAGGGTATTAAGAGTAGCAGCGAAGGAACCTTGGCGGCAGGCGTTGACAACAGCGGCGCTCTGACGCAGCCGGGAAATCTGGTGCTCACCAGTCAGGGAGAGCTGCAAGCGCAGGGGCAAAACCTGGCGCGTGATGGGATTTTGGTTCAGGGAGCCAGGGTCGATCTGAGCGGAAGCCAGACAACAGCGGGAAATATTGCGCTGACTTCTACGCAGGGAGATATCACCACCTCGGCTGCCACGCTAACGGGGAAAAATCTTCGCGTGCAGGCGGCTACCCAACTGACCAATAAGAAAGGCAAGATCGCTTCGGACAGCCTCAGCGTTACGGCAAAAAATATTGATAACGAGGGCGGCCTGCTGCGCCAGCAAAATCGTGAGACGCTGATCCTGAATACCGGATCATTGCTTAACAATCAGGGAACGATCGTTAACGAAGGTGATACGCACCTTCAGGCGCAAGACATTGAAAACCGCAGCGGGTTGATCGCCGGCAACGGGCATGCCCTCACGCTTGATGCAGAGCGCTTAAATAACCAGCAGGGCAGTATACAGCTGGCGGGCAACGGGAGATTAACGGTTAACGCTGGTCAGCTTGAGGGCGCGCAGGGCAACCTATTATCGGCTGGCGCAATGACCATAAAAGGCGACCATCTCGATTTATCCCACGGGCAGACACAGGCGGAGTCGCTAACCTTGACCGGGAAGACGCTTGATCACCATCAGGGTCTGCTCAGTCAGCGGGGCACAGGAGAGATGGTTCTTGCGCTTTCCGACGCAGTGGATAACCAAAATGGACGTATTGAAAGCGGCGGCAGCCTGAATGTGACGTCAGGCAACCTGAATAACCGCCGTGGCACGCTGCTGGCGGCGGACAAAGGCGATCTGCAACTGCATGCCCGCCGCGATCTGAACAATGCTCAGGGCAAGCTGCTGGCGGGCAATAACCTGCAACTATCCGCCGCCACGCTGCAAAACCAGCAAGGTCTGGTTGCCGCAACACACGGAGAGGCCCGTCTGACGACCCAGGAGAAGATTGATAATACCCAGGGACGTATTGAGGCTGCGCGGCAGTTGACGGCTCAGAGTCAGGGCCTGAATAACCGTGACGGTATATTGCTGGGCGGCGATCTGGCCGTGAATACACAGCAGGGCGAGTTAACTAACGCCCGCGGTAAGCTGGTGGCGCAACAGAACCTGAATTTCACAGGTGGTAAGGTAGATAACACCGCAGGCCTTATTCAGTCCGGTAAGGATTTGCTGATAGATACCCAGGGTCAGATGCTGGTCAACGCGGAGAGCGGCAAGGCGGGCATTCTGAGCGGCGGCACGCTCTCCGTCACCAGCGGTGCTATTGATAACCGTCGTGGCTTGATCGCTGCGTCCGATGCTGCACATCTCACCAGTGGCAATCTAACGAATACCGATGGCACGGTGCTTTCAGAACAGGCGCTTACCCTTGATACCGGTGCGCTAAATAACCAGCGCGGCCTGCTACAGTCGGCAGAAAAATTGACGCTCGATACCCGTGGTGAGACGCTGAACAATACGGATAGCGGCGATCGGGGCGGTATTGTGGCGCGGGGGGATGTGCGCCTGAAAACCGGTCAGATTGAAGGCAGTAAAGGGGTCATCCAGGGACGAAATGTTGTTATCGATACGCAACAGCATGCGTTTAATCATCAGGAAGGGGTGCTCAGCTCGCAAGGGGGCTTACAGCTGGACAGCGGCAGGTTTAATAACCAGGCCGGACGTATTCAGGCTGAGGGGGAGATGCAGCTTAATACCCACGGCGAGGCCCTGATTAATCAACAAAGCGGGCCGGAAGGCGGCATTATTGCGGGCGGTGATGTCATCCTGACTAGCGGCGAACTGAATAATGATGCGGGCATGCTGGCCTCAGCGGGGGATATGCAGCTGAACAGCGGTACGCTGGCCAATAGCGACGGCATCCTGGCTGCAGATAAGGCGCTGACGTTGGTGACCGACCGCCTGGATAACGGGCGTGGTTTGCTGCAGGCGGGGGGCCAGCTCTCTCTTGATACGCAAGGCGCGAAGTTGATCAATACCGATAGCGGCGATACCGGCGGTATTATAGCCGGTGGCGATCTACAGCTATCGACTGGACAAATCAGCGGCGACCGTGGCGCAATCTTTGGGCAGAACGTCATTATCGATACCCATCAACAGGCTTTTGATAACCAGCAGGGAAAACTGGGTGCTCAGGGCATCCTGCAACTGAATAGCGGTACGCTGAATAATCGCGCAGGAGAAATTGCCTCTGCTCAGGAGCTCCAGTTGGATACGCATGGCAATCTCCTGGCCAATCGGAATGGACGGCTGATCGGCGGTGACAGGCTGATAATCCATGCGGGAGAAATCGATAATCAAAATGGTCGGCTTACCGGTCAGCGCGCGGCCGACATTATCGGGGGTAACGTTAACAACCGTGCGGGTACGCTGGCTAGCGGCACCGGATCGCTGACGCTGACGGTGGGCGAGATGCAAAACCAGGGCGGGCTGCTGCAGGCGGGAAGCGATCTGACGCTTGATACGCAAGGTCACACGCTGATCAATACCCAGAGCGGTGACCAGCGCGGCATTGTCGCGCTGAATAATCTTGATTTGCACAGCGCGGACATTAACAATCAGGGCGGTTTTATCGCAGCCGGAAACCGGGCCATACTGACAGCGGATAAATTGAATAATGTCCTGGGGCAGGTGGCGGGCAACGGTGGGCTGACCTTTAACGGTCAGGCTGTGGATAACACTGACGGTAAACTGCAGTCGGCGGGTGATGTTGCGATCGATACCGCGGGGCAAAGGCTCGTTAATCAGCGTGGCCTGATTGCCGCATCGGGAGATGCCCATATCGGGAGCGGATTGCTGGATAACCAACAGGGGCAGATTCAGAGTGGAAAAGATCTGACGCTGAACCCCGGCGCGAACCGGCTGCTCAACCAGGGCGGCAGGCTGCTTTCTGCGGACACGCTGACACTGACGGCGGGTCAGCTTGATAACCAGTCGGGGCAAGTACAAAGTATCGGTACAGGACGCCTTGTTCTTGCTCAGCAGCTTGATAATAGCGGTGGATTCATACATGGCGGTCAGGGGCTGGATATCATCACGCCCTGGCTAATAAACCGTGACACGGGGCTGGACGGTAAAGGCATTGAGGGAGCAGCGCTGACGCTACAGACGAATAAGCTGGACAACAGCCAGGGCGCACTGCGGGCAGCCGATCAACTGGAACTGACCGTGCAGCAGGAGCTGGAAAACGTCAATGGTCTTATCTCATCCGCAGCGAGGCTAATCGTTCAGGACGCAGCTCAAGGCCAGACGCTGAAGATCAACAACCGCCAGGGAACGTTGATTGTTGATAAAGAGGGGCAGATCAGAGCCGCTTCTCTGAGCGGAGATGGACAGGTACTGTCAAAGGGCAACCTGGGTATAACCCTCAACGGGGACTTCCATAATGTGGCTGACGTGAAAGCCAACGGTACGCTGCAACTCACGGCGAAAGGTGACGTGACCAACGAGAGCACCATCGGCGCTCAGCAGGCGCTTTTTCTCAGTGCACGCAACATCGACAACAGAGCGACGGGCGAGATCAGCGCCCAGGACACGCACGTAAAAGCTGCTAACAACCTGAACAATACCGGACTGATCGATGGCGCGCTGACACATCTGGTGGCAAACGTACTGAATAATACCGGCACGGGACGTATTTATGGCGATCATATCGCCATGGCGGTCAGCATACTGAATAACCTCAGTGAAAATGGCAAAGCGGCCGTTATCGCCGCGCGCGAGC
Organism: Pantoea sp. FN0302; assembly: GCF_050113775.1. Taxonomy (NCBI): domain Bacteria; kingdom Pseudomonadati; phylum Pseudomonadota; class Gammaproteobacteria; order Enterobacterales; family Erwiniaceae; genus Pantoea; species Pantoea sp. FN0302. The sequence continues at coordinate 1,543,619 of NZ_JBNJSM010000001.1, read as the reverse complement.
GTTTTGATATCGCTGCCGGCACCATCAACAATCGTCATCACGCCCTTATTTACAGTGCGGGAGATATGCAGTTCGGCAGGCAACTGGATAACCATTATCACGCCACCGGACAGGGAGAGCAGCTTAATAACGCTGGCGCGACTATCGAGGCGGGACGGAATGCCTCTATCGCGATGGCGGAGGTAAACAATTCCAACAACCAGCTGACGACCACAACGGTAACAACCGAGAACGCCCGGCATCACGAGGCGGCATTAAAAGGGCACGCCGATCGTTTTGACTGGGGAAAAGTGGATACCAGCCATAAAAACAAGTATGGAGTTCACAAAGCCATTATGCCGGACGGTACCAGCGGCAGTGAATTCTATGAATACAGCTACCAGCGTGTTGTCCAGGAAACTCAGGTCAAAGAGAGCGATCCGGGCAAAATTCTGTCGGGCGGGAATATGTTCTTTACCGCCGATCGTCTGGCTAACCATGACAGTCAAATTCTGGCTGGAGCCACGCTGGGTGGTCAGATAGGCGAACTGGATAATCAGGCCACTAAAGGAACGCGCGTCACAACCGATAACGGAACCGTAAGACGTTGGTATGCCAAAAAAAAGAAAAGGAAATTAGGCGGTACCAAAACTTCGCAGGGCAAAAGCACCAGCAACTATCGCCCGGCGGCAGTTACGCAAACTATCGATCTTAATACCCTGTCATGGCAGGCGAATACCACCGCGCAGGGTACGGGTTACCAGACCGGTAACCGGCAACAACAGGGGGTGGCTACTCAGGCTGGCGCTGTCAGTGCGGTTAACATGCCGCAGACGGCAATGGCGGTAGCGTTGCCGACCCATAACGAACCGGCCACCTCACCGGTGATAAATTCGCCGCGTCACAGCAGCGCCGCCACGCTGGACAGCATCAAAGATCGCCCCCTGGTATTACCCGCGGGAGAGCAGTTTTCCCTGACGCTGCCAGCTACCGTGGCGGACGGGCAATCCATCAGGCCGGTTATCCGCACTATTTCACCGAACATCCACCTGCCAGATAACAGCCTGTTCGCACTACAGCCCGCCAGCGACAGCCACTATCTGGTGGAAACCGATCCGCGCTTTGTTAATCAGAAGACCTGGCTGGGCAGCGACTATATGCAGAACGCCCTGTCAGCGGACGGCAGCCAGACCCTCAAGCGGTTGGGGGACGGCTATTATGAACAGCGCCTGGTGCGGGATCAGATCGTTCAGCTTACCGGCAATCGCTATATCAGCGGCTATCACAGCGACGAGGAGCAATTCCGTGGACTGATGAATAACGGCGTGGCTTTTGGTGAAAGATATCAGCTTGAACCGGGCGTGGCGCTGACGCCTGCGCAGATGGCGCTGCTGACCAGCGACATCGTCTGGCTGGTTAATCACAAGGTGACGCTGCCGGACGGTACGCAGCAGACTGTGCTGGTGCCGCAGGTCTATGCGAAAGTGAAAGAGGGCGATCTGACCGGCGACGGCGCGTTGCTCGGCGGCGGCGACGTAGCTTTTGATGTTCAGCGGGATATGACCAACAGCGGCACCATTCACGGGCGTGAGGTGACGCAGCTCACTGCGCAGACGCTGGCTAACAGCGGCTATATCGGTGGCAATCAGGTCAGCCTCACCGCTCGCCAGGATATTATCAATACAGGTGGTACGATTGGCGGCGATAAGCGAGTTTCACTGCTGGCCGGACGCGATATTACCAGCCAGGCGACGCTGCGCGGTGAGGGTGCCGATCGCTGGATGGATCGCCCGGCGGGTATTTATGTACAGGCGCCGGACGGCGCGCTGACGCTGAGCGCGCTGAACAACATCACGCTTACGGCCAGTGACCTCGGCAATGCCGGGAAAAGCGGCACCACCCGGCTCGAGGCAGGTAATGATCTGACGCTGGACACCCTGACAACACGCCACAGCGAGAGCGATAGCTGGGGAAGCGACAACTATCGCCGCCTCACGCAGCAGACGGATGTGGGAACGCATATTACCACCGCCGGGGATCTGCAGCTCAGCGCCGGACGCGACATCCGTACCCACGCGGCTGACGTCATGGTGGACGGCGCGCTGAGTGCTGCTGCCGGGCGTGATATCGCGCTGAACACGGGCAACAGCGTGACCGACCTGACCGAACACAGTAAACAGAGCAGCAGCGGGCTGCTGTCGCGCAGCAGCCTGGAAACCCATGATGCACTGCGCGATCGTCAGGGGATCAGCACCACCTTCAGCGGGGAGAGCATACAGCTGCAGGCGGGGCGGGATATTGCCGTCACGGGCAGCAACGTCACGGGGACGCAGGATGTTGGTCTGGTGGCGGGGCGTGATCTGCATGTAACCACCGCCGCAGAATTCCGCGAGGAAAATCATCAGCGTGAGGAGAAAACATCGGGCCTGATGGGGACCGGTGGTATCGGCTTCACCATCGGAAAAGCATCGCAGAAAAGCACCACCGACGCGACCGGCACGTTCAGCAAAGGCAGTGCGGTCGGCAGCAGCGACGGCAGCGTGATCCTCAGCGCGAATAATCAACTTAAGGTACACGGCAGCGATGTTATCGCCGGTAAAGATCTGACGCTGAGTGGCAGCGATGTCGCGGTGAGCGCGGCGGAAAACAGCCACACGGCGCTGACAAAAACCGAACAGAAGCAGAGCGGGCTGACGCTGGCCCTCTCCGGCACGGTGGGTTCGGCGCTCAATTCCATGACACAAATGGCGCACGCCCTGCAGGAGAGTGGCGATGACCGCCTGAAGGCTCTGCAGGCGACAAAAATGGCGCTGACCGGCGTCCAGGGCTTACAGGCGTACCAGATAGATGGGGCCAGTACCGACGCGGCGAACGCCGGAAACAGCGCGGCGGGCCTGGCACCAGGAGATAAAGGCGCAGAGCAGGGCGCGACGGAGACGGTGGGCATCAGCCTCTCCTATGGCAGCCAGTCGTCGAAAAGCGAAACTCGCACGGAAAGCCACCAGGCGCAGGGCAGCACGCTGGGCGCGGGCGGCCACATGAAAATAACCGCCACGGGAGAAGACGCGAAGAGCCGGGGCGATATCCGCGTGCAGGGCAGCCAGCTGAAGGCGGGCGGTGATATGGCGCTGACGGCGAGGAATGATATGAGCCTGCTGTCGGCAGAGAACACGGAGCGCACCGACGGAAAAAACAGCAGCCAGGGCGGCAGTCTCGGTGTGGGTCTGACGGCGGGATCCGGCGGCTGGGGCATCAGCGTGTCGGCCAGCGTGAACGGCAGTCGGGGCCGGGAGAACGGCAACGGTGTGACCCATACAGAGAGCGTGCTGGAGGCGGGCGAGGCGCTGAGCCTGAAGGCCGGACGCGATACCACGCTGCGGGGTGCGCAGGTGCGTGGCGACAGCGTGAAGGTGGAGACCGGGCGCAATCTGACGCTGGCCTCAGAGCAGGACAGTGACCGTTACGACAGCAAACAGCGGAGCGCCAGCGCGGGCGGCAGCTTTACCTTTGGCTCAATGACCGTCTCGGCCAGCGTGAACCTGAGCCGTGACAACATGCACAGCCACTGGCAGAGCGTGGCGGAGCAGACGGGCGTCTTTGCCGGGAAAGGCGGCTTTGATATCCTCACCGGCCAGCACACGCAGCTGGACGGGGCGGTAATGGCCTCGACGGCAGACGGCAGCCTGAACAAACTGGACACCGGCACGCTGGGCTTCAGCGACATTCATAATCACGCAGACTATAAGACGCAGCATCAGAGCGTGGGCTTCAGCACCGGGGGCAGCATTGGCAGTCAGTTTGCCGGAAATCTGGCGAACGGGATGCTGGCGGGGCTGAACAGCAGCGGCCGCGCGGACTCGGTGACGAAAGCGGCGGTAGGTGAAGGCCGCCTCGTGATACGTGACCAGGCAAAGCAGCAGCAGGACGTGACGGCGCTGAGGCGTGACACGGCGGGAGCGAACCCGGGGCTGGAAAAAATCTTCAGTAAGGAGAAGGAACAGCGGCGACAGCAGCAGGCGCAGCTCATCGGGGAAATCGGCAGCCAGGCAGCGGATATCGCGAGGACGCAGGGCGAACTCGAAGGGCTGAAGGCGAAAACGGACCCGGCGGCGCTGGCGGCGGCGGGAGAAGCGCTGGCCGGGAAAGGCAACCTGAATCCTGCCGCCAGTGAGATAATGCAGCAGGCTTATAATACGGCGATGGCGCCTTACGGCACGGGAAGTGCGCTGCAACAGGGGATGCAGGCGGCGACGGCAGCGATACAGGGGCTGGCGGGGGGCAATATCGGTCAGGCTGTCAGCGGTGCGGCAGCGCCGTATCTGGCAGAGAAGATACATAAGCTGACGGAGGGCAATCAGGAAGCGAAAGCGATGGCCCATGCGGTTGTCGGGGCGGTAGCGTCGTATGCGTCAGGCAACAGCGCGCTGGCGGGAGCAGCGGGAGCGGTGAGCGGCGAGCTGATGGCGCAGGTGGTGATGAAGCAGCTGTATCCGGGTAAGGAAGTGGATGACCTGACGGAGACGGAAAAGCAGAAGATCAGCGCGCTGGGTACGCTGGCGGCGGGCCTTGCCGGCGGCCTGGCTGGTGACAGTAGCGGTAACGCGGTGGCCGGTGCGCAGGCCGGGAAGAACGCGGTTGAGAATAATGCGCTGGGCAGTGTGCTGGCAGCGGCAAATAAACAGAAACCCGGAACCGTAGCTAATTACGAATCGGGAACACAGGCAGCAATAAAAGAAGCCTGTAGTGGCGGAACCCCAATATCCTGTGAAACGGCGATGGCTGCGGTAGGAAGTGCAATAGCCTGGCCGCTGTTGCCGGGAGCCGCCGCGACGACCAGTCTGATAGGCGCCGGTGCGAATGCGGGAGTGGGCTTGCTGATAAATGGTGAGGTTAACCCAAACGATGTCATCCTGGGGTACTGGACAGGTGCATTTACGGCGGGAACCGGGCTGTGGGGGACGATGGGTGTGAATGCAGCCAGTGGAGCCACATCCAGTTACCTGAAGGGAGATGACCCGCTGAAAGGTGGGGTGATGAGTGGTGCAGCTTCGGGGCTGGGTTATGGTGCCGGTAAAGTGCTTCAGGGTCAGCTTGATAAGGTGCTTAATCCAAACTGGAAGAGCTGGGAGTGGGTTGATGTTGGTATGGGGGTATCTAAGCCTATGCCATTAGATCCGGTGCCGGGAGTTGTCGGAAATATGGGTAGTTCTGCCTCTACAGAATATATAAATGATCGAACAGGAAAATATTTGAATGATAAATCAGGAGATAAGAAATGAAATCTTCTGAACATCAAAAGATCTTGATGCTTTTAATATATATGGTGCTTGGTAGTGCTGCTAGTGTTTTTATAACTATATTATCTATGTCGTTACTAGTGGATATATATCTATATATGACAGAAGAAATAAATTTTGATTTATATGTATATGATTTTGTTAAAATTTTAAAAGTGAGTTTTTTCTGTGGTTTTATAGGGGGCGGCGGCTGTTGGACACTCTATTATCGAAATTATAGAAAAAATAGATAATAGTTGTTGAGAATAATGCGCTGTCCGGCCTGGAAGGCTTTGGCACCGGTTTCCTGAATAATGTTCAGGCTCAGGGATCGCTGATGACTAATACCAATCTTATTGATGAAACTGGCAAAGTGCTCAATCCGGCGACACCTGAAGAAATTAAATATGCCTCTGATAAGCTGGTGAAAGGTGATTTGCCTGCCGGACAGAATGCTGCAACCGGTTTATTAACGGCATGGGGTGCAGGTGCAACTACAGTTGTGGCACCTGTTCTTTTGCCTGCTACAGCAACGGCGGGAAGTGTTATCGGCGCGGGTGCAATTGGTGGTTCAGCGAACATATTTAATCAGCTGAATGGTGACGGGCCATTCAGTGCCACAGATGCACTTATAGCCACAGGTATAAGTGGATTAACGCAGGGTAAAGGGTTCTGGTTCACTGAAGTGGCAAGTATTACTGGAGCGTATGCGGGGGCTAAAATACAGGGAAAAGATGCGCTTCCGGCTGTGATCGGCGCGGGTTTTGGTACGGCTATAGGTTCTGCTGGCGGTAAATCAGTAGAAATTGGAAACAAATACTATCCTCTAGTATCAGATAAAACAGCTGGCATGGTGGGAGCTATTGGTGGTTCGATCGCCAGTGAAATAACCGGCAGTAAAACTGAAAGCAAGCTGAAAGAAGCAGGGGATAATAAATGAAACAGAGTAATTATGGATTAACAACGCTGTTGATCTTATTATTATCCTTCGTCACTATTATGACCTTAGTCGTTTTATCTGGATGCCTGTGTGCTTCCTTTTTGGTCTATTTGAAAAGTGGAGCTTTCATTTTTGGTTGGCAAGATGACGTGCTTTTCTCAATAAAAAAGGGGTTGATAACAGGCATACCTGTTGGTACAGGCATATGGATATTGTCTAAGCTTAAAGAAAATAAAACATCACATTTAGACTGATGTTGAGAATAACTTCCTGCTCCCTGCCGCGCCGGTTGTCCCCGTTGCGCCGCCTGCTGGCGGTAATGGTGAGGTGAAACCGGGCAACGGATGCAACGGGGCATCAGTCTGCGTGATGACCAAACCGGACGGCAGCGTTGAGGAGACGCCGCCGATTACCGACGGACCGTCCATCGTGGAAGCGCGCGATGAGGCCGCAAAAGCACGCGATCCGAACGTGGCGAAGGAGCTGGGCGGTGCCGGATCGGGAACGCCGGGCGGCTGGGAGCCGCAGGACGAGGAGAATGGGCGGAAGAGCACATCGTCAGATGCTTCTAACAATATTGGAAAGTGGTCTGTTGATGAATTATCTAATGGAGCGAAGCATATTGATCCAGCTTCGAAAAAAGGTGACTTAACACTGGCTGGCAGGGCACTTCAAAAACATGGTAGCCGCCCTGGAAGTGCTTTCCCATCAGCTAAAGGCAACCCATCATCAATAAATGAGCAAGGACAGAAAATAGTCGATAGAATCTTAAACGATCCTAATAAGACCATCATTCAAAGCAATACAGGGCGTTATGGTCAAGTAACAGATATATTCTCATCCAATGGGCAAGGGCTTCGCTATGATGCCCAAGGAAAATTGATAGGGTTTTTGGAGCCACCAAAATGAAAAATAAACTTCATGCGCAGCTAGCAAGCTTGTCAGATAGAGAAAATGTTGTTTACGAAATCTATTTGGATACAGATCAAGTTGCAGAAATATCTAATGAGCCGGATGAAGAAATGCGGATCGAAATTTTTAATTGTCCAAACGCTCAAGGTTGGAACTTTGACTTTAATGAGTTCACTAACTTACTTGAACAAGCCAATAAAAATCTGAAATAATTAAAATCCCGCCCTTTACCGGCGGGATTTTACTTTAAACCAGTCCGCTACTCCTCACCGGCCAGCCGGATGATCAACTGGCCCGGCCCGGCGATCACCTCGATCTTCTGCCCGGTCTCAAAACCCAGCGTCGTCATCCAGCGGCCCTTGAGAGTAATGGACGGCGATGCTTCAAACTTCCGCTGATCCCGGATATAGCCCACGGTGTAACGGCAGGTTGTGGGTGTGCGGGTCTCTGGCTTATGATGTTGCGCAGCCATATCAACTACTCCTGTTAGTTGGTTGTGGTCAGCGGGCTGGGGTGTTCCAGCACCTCAGTTCCGCGTCTGTTAACTACTCTGTTTTACCTGTCACGTTATCCAGCATCTCCGTCACAAACTTCTGCTTCGTCATCGGCATCGGCCGGATCGCGTCGATCTGTTGCTCCAGTCGTGATGCCGGGCCACGCTTCGATGTTCTTCTGACAGGCAGGCCCAGCAGTTCATCCAGCGACAGGTTCAGGATCTGTGCCAGCAGGCAGCAGAGCGCGGGCGGCAGCTTTACCTTTGGCTCAATGACCGTCTCGGCCAGCGTGAACCTGAGCCGTGACAACATGCACAGCCGCTGGCAGAGCGTGGCGGCGCAGACGGGCGTCTTTGCCGGGAAAGGCGGCTTTGATATCCTCACCGGCCAGCACACGCAGCTGGACGGGGCGGTGATGGCCTCGACGGCAGACGGCAGCCTGAACAAACTGGACACCGGCACGCTGGGCTTCAGCGACATTCATAATCACGCAGACTATAAGACGCAGCATCAGAGCGTGGGCCTCAGCACCGGGGGCAGCATTGGCAGTCAGTTTGCCGGAAATCTGGCGAACGGGATGCTGGCGGGGCTGAACAGCAGCGGCCGCGCGGACTCGGTGACGAAAGCGGCGGTAGGTGAAGGCCGCCTCGTGATACGTGACCAGGCAAAGCAGCAGCAGGACGTGACGGCGCTGAGGCGTGACACGGCGGGAGCGAACCCGGGGCTGGAAAAAATCTTCAGTAAGGAGAAGGAACAGCGGCGACAGCAGCAGGCGCAGCTCATCGGGGAAATCGGCAGCCAGGCAGCGGATATCGCGAGGACGCAGGGCGATATCAACGGACTGGAAGAAGCGAAGAAAAAGCATCCCGGCCTGAGCGCGGAAGAGCTGCGTAAGACCGACACCTACAAAGCCGAAATGGCGAAGTACGGTACGGGAAGCGCCATCCAGCAGGGTATTCAGGCAGCGACAGCGGCGGTGCAGGGGCTTGCGGGCGGAAATATCGCCCAGGCGGTGAGCGGCGCGGCAGCACCGTATCTGGCAGAAGTCATCAAACAGTACGCGCCGGATGAAGCCAGTCGGGTAATGGCACATGCTGCGGTAGCCGGGGTGATAGCAGCAGCGCAGGGTAACTCAGCGGCGGCAGGTGCAGCGGGTGCTGCGACCACGGCGGCAATGGGCGAAGCCATCAAAACCGCGCTGTACGGTGATGTGCCGGTCAGCCAGCTGAGCGAGGAGCAGAAACAGACGCTGGTCGCGCTGGGAACGGTCGCAGCGGGTCTTGCGGGCGGCCTGGCAGGAGACAGCGCGGCGGATGCCGTAGCCGGGGCGCAGGCAGGCCAGAACGAAATCAGCAATAATATGGTTGGCATGGGCATGTTGCAGCAGATGCTGGCGCAGGAGACGCTGAATTCGGCGGCAATGGCCGAAGCGGGCAAAGGCGGCGCGAACGAGCAGGCGGCGCTGGCGCTGACGAAAGCCGTGAAGGAAGGACTGAGCGCAAGCTGCCTGGCAAATGATGCCTGTGTGCTGATGGCGGTGGTTGCGGCTCAGAGCCATCAACACGCGAATGGAGCAGGCAGTAAAACCGAAACCGTGCCGGTGAATGACGATCTGACAGGCGGGAAACTGGTTAGTCCGGCTCAGGATGAGAATAAAGGCACAACGCTGATCACGCCGGATCAGTCAGGCGATCAGAAAGCGGAGAATACCGGGAATACGGAAGGTGTGCCGGATACGGGCGGAAATACCACAGTAACACCGATCCCGGATGGGCCGAATAAGGATGATTTGGCTTATTTGGCAGAAGGTAGAGATAACAGACTACCTATCCCTGAACCTACCGTTGCAAGCAATGGATTAAAAGTTGAATCAAATACTAAACATACTCCTGGCGCTCAGGGTTTTAGGCCCAATGCAGGTGTTGAACCAAAAAATTCCTTAGAGTTATTTGGAAATTCAGTATCAATTGATGGGAATAAAGCTCGTTATAGTATGGGGGCCGATGGTTCTATTCATCGTTATTTTCCTGATAACACGGGAACCTATCATTGGTCTGGAAGTACTGGTGATTCAAAAAATCCGATGCAGTTAGATAATAAAACCAAAGCCCAATTACGCAAGCAAGAAGGTTGGAAAATTAAATGATAATTGGTGATCCTTATCAAATTGCTATACAAGTGGAGCAGGTAGATGTTTTATGCTCTCCTAGCGGAATTTTTAATTTTATTATTAATGATTTATTAATTCCTGGGAAAGGAGTGACAGTCGATCTTTATATTGTGATATCTTCATTGAAAGAAAGCTTGGAAGCAGGACTTAAAGAAATCAATGAAGATATTGGTAATATGTCTATAGGGAAAATGGATTTTTCTGAAGGAACACCTGAAAAGTTAATACCATTAAATGTTGCGGAATTATATGATTACGGATGTAATTTTTGGTTAGGATTTGACGGGAATGAAGATCGTCTAATCTATACCTTAGATTTCGAAAATAGTTTTGCCGAGAATCGTTACCCAAGAGGGACGATAGAGAAATTGATCAGGGCATTGCCTTTGGCAGACACGTTAATTATGGAAAAAATTAACGATATTATAATTACAAAAATAAATTAACCTGCATATGCAGTAATTTAAATCCCGGCCAGATGGCCGGGATTCTACTTTAATCCTTTCAGCTACTTCCTGTCGGCCAGCCGGATGATCAACTGGCCCGGCCCGGCGATGACCTTGATCAGATATTTGATAAGGAGCAGGAGCAGGAGCGGCTGAAGGAGGCGCAGCTCATCGGGGAAATCGGCAGCCAGGCAGCGGATATCGCGAGGACGCAGGGCGAACTCGAAGGGCTGAAGGCGAAAACGGACCCGGCGGCGCTGGCGGCGGCGGGAGAAGCGCTGGCCGGGAAAGGCAACCTGAATCCTGCCGCCAGTGAGATAATGCAGCAGGCTTATAATACGGCGATGGCGCCTTACGGCACGAGAAGTGCGCTGCAACAGGGGATGCAGGCGGCCACAGCGGCGGTGCAGGGACTGGCGGGCGGTAATATGGCGCAAGCGATAAGCGGTGCGGCCGCGCCGTATCTGGCAGAGCAGATACATAAGCTGACGGAGGGCAATCAGGAGGCGAAGGCGATGGCCCATGCGGTTGTCGGGGCGGTAGCGTCGTATGCGTCAGGCAACAGCGCGCTGGCGGGAGCAGCGGGAGCGGTGAGCGGCGAGCTGATGGCGCGGGTGGTGATGAAGCAGCTGTATCCGGGTAAGGAAGTGGATGACCTGACGGAGACGGAAAAGCAGAAGATCAGCGCGCTGGGCACGCTGGCGGCGGGCCTTGCCGGCGGCCTGGCTGGTGACAGCACGGCAGCGGCAATCACCGGTGCGCAGGCCGGGAAGAACGCGGTTGAGAATAACTTCCTGCTCCCTGCCGCGCCGGTTGTCCCCGTTGCGCCGCCTGCTGGCGGTAATGGTGAGGTGAATCCGGGCAACGGATGCAACGGTGCGTCAGTCTGCGTGATGACGAAACCGGACGGCAGCGTTGAGGAAACGCCGCCCTTTACAGACGGCCCGTCCATCGTGGAAGCGCGCGATGAGGCCGCAAAAGCACGCGATCCGAACGTGGCGAAAGAGCTGAGTGAGGCGGAGAAGGCGGAGCTGGGCGGTGCCGGATCGGGAACGCCGGGCGGCTGGGAACCACAGGATGAAGAGAATGCGCGGGATAAGGGAAACAATCAAAACAATAACTTTGATCGTTTCAATAAAGATGATCTTATTTCTTCAGCCAATGAACCAATTAACGAATAAGGTTTATCAGCGGCAGCCAGAGCATGGGAAAAACATGCTGGTAGGCCTGGAGGGGTTTTTGAACCATTAAAAGGAAACCCAACTCAAAAAAGCGAAGCAGCAAATCAGTTTGTAAATGAGGTTTTAAATAACAAAAATACTATAAAAACGGACCTTTCCAGAGGCGGAGTAGAATACAGGCTTCCTGATGGTAGAGGAGTTCGCTACAACTCAGATGGTTCTTTTTCTGGTTTCTTAGATCCTAAAAAGCCGAGATAAAAATATGAATGATGATTTTGAAATAACTTTTTTCAGTGATTCCAGCTATGAAGAAATTACAGCAGAAATCTCTTACAAGGGGCAGATACTTTGTCAACTAAACAAGGACAAAGGCCCTGATAATATTGAGATCGAGTTTTTCTCAGATGCCAGAATATTAGCTGAAAAAAACGCGATGAAATTTAATCTAAGTAGTTTTTTACATATATTAACGGAAGCAACAGAAGAACTGAAAATATCTTAACCATATAAAATCCCAACCCTCTCGGTTGGGATTTTACTATATGTACCAGATAGTTAACCGCCCTCAGCCAGCCGGATGATCAGCTGCCCCGGCCCGGCGATCGCCTCGATCGTCTGCCCGGTTTCAAACCCCAGCGCCGCCATCCATCGGCCCTTCAGGGTGATGGAGGGCGATGCCTCAAACTTCCGTTGATTCCGGATATAGCCCACGGTGTAATGGCGGGTTGTGGGTGCCTCTGGCTTATGATGTTGCGCAGCCATAATCAACGTATCGGCTGAGCCGTGACGTGGAGAAGGCGAATCCGGGGCTGGAGCAAATCTTCGACCGGGAGAAAGAGCAGCAGCGGCTGAAGGAAGCGCAGCTCATCGGTGAAATCGGCAGCCAGGCGGCAGATATCGCGCGGACGCAGGAGAAAATCGCGGCGACGAAGCAGGCGAATGAAAGGCTGGCGTCAGCGACAGAGGCGGAGAGGGGGGCGGCGAAAGCGGCGTGGGAGAAAGCCCATCCGGGCAGGACGGCGACGGCTGAATATATCAGCGGCCAGCTGTATCAGGACTACTATACTCAGGCGTACAGAGAAAACGGGCAGAGCACGGGCGGCAGGGTGCAGCAGGCGATACAGGCGGTAACGGCGGCGATGCAGGGGCTGGCGGGCGGCAACCTGGCGCAGGCGGTAAGCGGCGAGCTGATGGCGCAGGTGGTGATGAAGCAGCTGTATCCGGGTAAGGAAGTCGGTGAGCTGACGGAAACGGAGAAGCAGACGATAAGCGCGCTGGGTACGCTGGCGGCGGGGCTGGCGGGCGGGAATACCGCCAGTGCGGTGGCCGGGGCGCAGACCGGGAAGAATGCGGTTGAGAATAATGCGCTGGGCGCGGCAGCCGGTTCAGATCTGGGGTTCTGGTTAGGGAAAACACCGGACGCAACAGCAGAGGATAAAGCGAAAGTGGCTGGCGATATAGCGAAGGGTAATGCGCTGGGCGCGGCAGCCGGTTCAGATCTGGGGTTCTGGTTAGGGAAAACACCTGATGCAACAACAGAGGATAAAGCGAAAGTGGCGGGCGATATAGCGAAGGGTAATGCGATTGTATCAGCAGGAGTAGCCAGTACAGTAGGGGTTGGTGCCTTAACGGCAGAACAGGCTGCGATGTGGGCGTTAGGAGCCGGATCGAATATGGGGATACAATATGCAACCACCGGGGAGGTCAATCCGGTTAACTCTGTTATCGCTGGCTGGGTTAACGTCATCACTATGGGGCAGGGCTGGAAAGGTACGGTTGCCTGGAATTCTGCGGGCGGAGCTTTTGAGCAATGCCATAAACAAAGACGATCCCCTCACAGGGGCAATTACAAATGGCGCAGGGGCTTTGGCTGGATATGGAATTGGTAATTATGTGGCGAAACCTATTGTAAATACAGCCAGTAAGTTGATTACCGGGGGCTGGAATCCTAAATTTAATCCTGATTTACTGAAATATACTGAAGTCAAAGGGCAGTTAGGTATCTCCAAAGAAATGGTACCGAGTAAGATTCCTGAGGCGATAGGAAACGTCACAGGTTCCTTAAGTTCCGAATATGGCAGTGCTGAGGCTCAGAAGATTATTGATAAGGTCAGCAAATGAACCCCCCGCTTGATGTTTTAAAAAGAGAACTTATTGTAAGTTTTTGTATATTTTTTTACTTGCATATTATCTGTAATTATCGCTGGATTATTGGTACAACTGTTTTTTGTCACGATTTTGTGGGTTTTAACAGACGAGTTTGGATTAACATGGAATGATTTTTTACAAGGAGTAAAGATCGGTGGTGTTGGAGGGGGATATTGGGATTAGGTATAGTGTTATTACGCCTATTTAAAGTTAAAGGTTTTTAAATTTTACTGAAATGATCCCAGCCTTTGTGGCTGGGATTGATGTTGACAATAATCATCTTAATGGTCTGGATGGCTTTGGCACAGGTTTCTGGAACAATGTCCAGGTTCAGGGGCGCTGGGTAACTGGATTGATGACAAAGATCCACTGTCTGGTGCGCTTATAAATGGCACCGGTTCAGGTATTGGCTACGGCATTGGTAAAGGACTCTCATGGGGTGTTAATGCTGGAGCAAATTGGTGGAAAGGTGGCTGAGATCCGAAGTTTAATCCTGTTCTGCAAAAATATGCTGAGATTAAAGGTGATTTTGGTATCTCAAAAGAAGTAACACCGAGTAACATTCCAGGCAGTTTTGGTGACATAGGAGCATCTTTCTCTTCCGAGTATGGCGGGAAAAAACTTGAACCAATCATTGAGGACAAATTGAAATGAAACCCTTCAATGAGAAAATATCAAACCTGCTGATTCTATTTGTCGCCTGTATACTGGGGGTTACTGTTAATTCCCTGTGTATAGCCTTGTCTACAGACGTTTTAGTTTTGATCCTAACAGGATCTTTCGATTTGAAAAAAGCCGGTATATTCAAAACCATTAAAAATGGTTGTGTGATTGGTACTTTCACTGGTGTGGTTTTTGTTATTGCCAGATTATTTAAACTAAAAAGGTTTTAGAACGAAGATAAGGTAAAACTTCATCCTCAATAGTTGGGGTTGTCGTTGAGAATAAATCGCTGTCCGGTCTGGACAGGTTCGATACCACAGGCGGCAATAAAAGAAGCCTGTAGCGTCGAAACACCAATATCAGTGAAATAACTATAGCTACGATGCGAACACATTGCCCGGCGGAGTTCTGTCTGAAGCGATGGTGATTTCTGAAGTTATTAGTAGTGGCGTCAGATAAAGTTGATTAATCTGCGTGAGATAATACAAAAAATGATACCAAAATATGGTCAGGACCTGGAGATTTTAGATGATCCACGCAGGGGATTAGGTAAAGAGAAAGTGGCGTGCGACATGGTAATAGATTTATGGAATAACATACTCTCATTACCGAAAAGCCAGGCTGCTGGCATTATTCGCATGGTGATGGCTGCCGAAAGCGACTAATTAAGGCAATAGCTATAACCTGCCCTCAGCGGCTTGCTATCTACCTGTTTGCTTTAGCGCGAGCCAACGTTTAACGGGGCCATTTTGGCCCCGTTAAACGTTATTTTCCACTCAGCTCGCTAGCGTATGCGCTTGCATCTGCTCCATTAACTCCCGGATCCATGCCATCCGCAGTTTACGCTCGGCTAATTCACGGGTAAATTTCAGGCGGGTTGGCCCTTCCAGCCGCCACTGCTGCGGATCTTTTTGCAGCAGGCCAATCAACCAGGTGGGATCGACGCAGTTTTTCTCGGCAAATTCGATAAAACCACCTTTTTCGCTGGCCTCGATGCGTTTGACGCCCAGCTGCCGTGCCTCCAGCCGTAGCGCGGCAATATCCAGCAGGTGGCGAGCCGCATCGGGAAGGTTGCCAAAGCGATCGATCAACTCCACCTTCAGATCGTCCAGCTCGCGGCGATCGCCAGCGCTGGCGATACGCTTGTAAAAAGAGAGCCGGGTACTGACATCAGGAATAAAATCATCAGGCAGCAGCGCTGGCATACGCAGTTCGATATCGGTCTGATTGCTGGTTAGATCTTCCAGCGAAGGCTCGCGACCCTCTTTCAACGCATCCACGGCATTTTCCAGCAGCTCCATATAGAGGGAGAAGCCGATAGTTTCCATCTGGCCGCTCTGATCCTCCCCCAGCAGCTCGCCTGCGCCACGGATTTCTAAATCGTGGGTGGCCAGCGCGAAGCCTGCGCCCAGATCCTCCAGCGAGGCGATCGCCTCCAGGCGTTTATGCGCATCGGTAGTCATCGCTTTCGGCGGCGGCGTCAGCAGCCATGCATAGGCCTGGTGATGTGAACGGCCTACGCGTCCGCGTAGCTGGTGCAGCTGCGCCAGGCCAAAGTGATCGGCGCGCTCAATGATAATGGTATTGGCGGTAGGGATATCGATACCGGTTTCGATAATGGTGGTACAGACCAGTACGTTAAAGCGTTGATGATGGAAATCATTCATCACCCGCTCCAGATCGCGCTCGCGCATCTGCCCGTGACCAATGGCGATGCGCGCTTCCGGCACTAAATCTGCCAGCCGCTGGGCCGCTTTTTCGATATTTTCCACATCGTTATACAGGTAATAAACCTGGCCGCCGCGCAGCACTTCGCGCAGGATCGCCTCGCGCACCACCAGGCTGTCATATTCCCGAACAAATGTTTTCACCGCCAGGCGACGCGCGGGCGGCGTAGCGATAATCGACAAATCGCGCATGCCGCTCATCGCCATATTCAGCGTTCGCGGGATCGGCGTGGCGGTTAATGTCAGAATATCGACATCTGCACGCATCGCTTTAATACGCTCTTTATGGCGTACGCCGAAGCGGTGTTCCTCATCGACTATCAGCAGCCCCAGATCGTGCCACTTCAAATCGCTCATCAGCAGCTTATGGGTGCCGATTAAAATATCTATTTTACCGTCGCTGGCCTGCTCCAGTATCTGCGCCTGTTCTTTGGCGCTGCGGAAGCGGGAAAGCATTTCGATGCGCACCGGCCAGTTTGCGAAACGGTCGCGGAAATTATCATAGTGCTGCTGGGCAAGCAGGGTAGTCGGCACCAGCACCGCCACCTGTTTGTTATTCTCTACCGCCAGAAACGCCGCGCGCATCGCCACTTCGGTTTTACCAAAGCCCACATCACCGCACACCAGACGATCCATCGCCAGCGGCTGACACATATCGCTCAATACAGCATGGATCGCCTGGGCCTGGTCCGGCGTGGTTTCAAATGGGAAGCTGTCGCAGAACATTTGGTACTGCTCACGATCGTATTTAAAGGCGTAGCCCGCCTTAGCGGCGCGCTGTGCATAAATATCTAATAGCTCTGCCGCCACATCGCGCACTTTCTCTGCCGCCTTCTGACGTGCCCGTGACCAGGCATCGCTGCCCAGCTTATGCAGCGGCGCATTTTCATCAGCACCGCCAGCGTAACGGCTGATCAGATGCAGCGAAGAGACCGGCACGTACAGCTTGGCGTCATTGGCGTAGGCCAGCATCAGGTACTCCGCCTTGATGCCGCCCGCTTCCAGCGTGGTCATGCCGATATAGCGCCCTACGCCATGCTCCAGATGTACCACCGGCTGGCCGGGATGCAGCTCTGCCAGGTTGCGGATCAGCACATCGGGATTAATGGTGCGGCGGGTATCCTGACGACGACGCGTCACGCGCTCACCCAGCAAATCGCCTTCGCAGATCAGGGCGCGCTGGCGCAGATTATCAACAAAGCCGCGCTCGCTGGCGCCGATGATCAGATAACGGCCCGGGGCAACGGCTTCGCTCAGGCGCTGAATCACCTTCGGCTGTAGCTTGATGCGTGCCAGCAGCTCCTGTAACGCCTCGCGGCGACCTTCGCTTTCCACCGAGAAGATCACCGCACCATCGAACGCCTCAAGGAAATGGCGCAGGTTATCCAGCGGCGCTTTGGCCTGAGGCTCTATCGCCAGCGGCGGCAGCGGCTGATAATCCAGGTTGGTGTTGGCCGCTTTATCGGGCAACGCCTCGCTGCTCATACGAATGCGCGGCCACTGTTTTAATTCTGCAAACAGGCCATCAGTACGCAACCACAGCGATTCCGGCGGCAGTAATGGGCGCATCGGGTCTACGCGGCGGTTTTCAAAACGCGCCATGATATCCTGCCAGAAGCGTTCCGCGCTGGCTTCCAGATCGCCGGTGCTGACCACCAGCGTATCGCGCGGCAGATAGCTGAACAGCGGCACCAGCGGCTGTTCAAAAAACAGCGGCTGCCAGTATTCGATCCCGGCGGGCAGGGTGCCTTTGCTCACCTGCTGATAGATATGTTCCGGCTCGCGGCGCACATCGAAATGTTCCCGCCACTGGCTGCGGAACAGCTCAATGGCGGCTTTATCAGTGGGAAACTCATGGGCGGGCAGCAGGTTAATTGCCTCCACCTCTTCCAGCGTGCGCTGGCTGTCGACGTCAAACAGCCGCAGGCTGTCGATTTCATTATCGAAAAAGTCGATGCGATAAGGCTGTTCGCTGCCCATGGGGAACAGATCGAGCAGCGCGCCGCGCGTGGCATATTCGCCATGCTCCATGACCTGATCGACATGACGATAGCCCGCCTGTTCCAGCTGATCGCGCAGCCGGTCGCGTGACAGCAGCTGTCCTTTATGCATCACCAGCGCATGACCGTGCAGGAAATCGTGCGGGCAGTAACGCTGCATCAATGTGGTCACCGGCAGGATCAGCACGCCGCGTTCCAGCGTCGGCAGGCGATAAAGCGTCGACAGACGTGCAGAGATAATATCCTGATGTGGAGAGAAGCTGTCGAAGGGCAGAGTTTCCCAGTCGGCCAGGCTCAAAACCGGCTGGTGGGTAAACTGTTGAATTTCATCCTGCAGGCGCAGCGAGGTTTGCATATCAGGCGCAATCAGCATCACCAGCCCCGGGTGACGCTCGGCGATTTCCGCACATTCAACGGCGCAGGCGGCGCCGGTTAGCTGTCCCAGCTGGCGTTGATCGTTTGCCGCAGCGGGCAGGGCATAGCGAATCTGTTCAGGCATAGTCGTTTCGACGTTCTCTCTGTTTATTTCAGGGGCATAATCATTCCACAGAACGCGGCGGGGATCATCTGCTGCGGCAGGCTTTTTGCCAGGCGGGCGCTCTTCAGCCTTAACGTTAACTGGCGGTGTTGCGCTTTAGCGCGCGCGAGGCGAGAAATCATTCACATCATTCACAACGTGACGATCGCTATTTGCCCACTCCAGCTCTTTCTCCGCATGCAGACTCCAGGTGCCGTCATCCCATTGAACATGATAGCTGGCGGGAAAATTTCCCTGTGCGAAAACCGTAACCACCTGACCGCGAATTTCACCAGACTGATGTTTGACAATATTGCCTTTTAGATACTTACTCATAAGCGGCTCCGGTGCCAGCGGCACGGCTAATTAGTTACATTAACCCTTTAAATAGCAAGGGCAAGTATAGTGCAGATTAGCGCAGGGTAATCTTCAGCGTAGGAGGCTTTTTTGTGCAACAGAGCGCAGCGGAAAAATTCTGATGCATCTTTACCATTAACTCGGACGGGTAAAGGTTCCATAAAACAAGCGGCTCCTTTATCATCCTGACTACTTTTGCTTTTTGCTACGCATAAGACGGATCTCATGTATCAACCTGTCGCGTTATTTATCGGTTTGCGCTATATGCGCGGACGTGCCTCAGACCGCTTTGGTCGGTTTGTTTCCTGGCTTTCCACTATCGGCATCACCTTAGGCGTGCTGGCGCTGGTTACCGTTCTGTCGGTAATGAACGGTTTTGAGCGCGAGCTGGAAGGCAATATTCTTGGCCTGATGCCGCAGGCGCTGATCACCAGCGACAAAGGCTCAATCAACCCGCAGCAACAGCCCGCCAGCAGCCTGAATTTACAGGGCGTACAGCGTATCGCGCCATTAACCACTGGCGATGTCGTGCTGCAAAGCGCGCGTAGCGTGGCGGTGGGCGTGATGCTCGGCGTGCAGCCTGATGAGAACGATCCTCTGACGCCTTATCTGGTTAATGCACAGCAGCAGGCGCTGCAGCCGGGGCAGTACAACGTGATCCTGGGCGAGCAACTGGCTGCACAGCTGGGCGTGAAGCGCGGCGAGCAGCTGCGTCTGATGGTGCCGTCCGCCAGCCAGTTTACCCCGATGGGCCGCCTGCCCAGCCAGCGCCTGTTTAATGTAATCGGCACCTTTGCCGCCAACAGCGAAGTTGACGGCTATCAGATGCTGGTA
This sequence comes from Pantoea sp. FN0302, assembly GCF_050113775.1. Lineage (NCBI taxonomy): Bacteria > Pseudomonadati > Pseudomonadota > Gammaproteobacteria > Enterobacterales > Erwiniaceae > Pantoea > Pantoea sp. FN0302. The sequence goes on along the minus strand of NZ_JBNJSM010000001.1, from coordinate 1,523,975 downwards.
AACCAGCAGGACGCCTCGCGGTTAATGCGTTATCCGGCGGGCAATATTACCGGCTGGCGGTTGTGGCTGGATAAACCGCTGGAAGTGGACAGCGTCAGTCAGCAGCCGCTGGCGGCGGGCCTGGTATGGAAAGACTGGCGCGATCGCAAAGGCGATCTGTTCCAGGCGGTGCGCATGGAAAAAAACATGATGGGGCTGCTGCTGAGCCTGATTATCGCCGTAGCGGCGTTTAACATCATTACCTCGCTCGGCCTGCTGATCATGGAGAAGCAGGGCGAAGTGGCGATCCTGCAAACCCAGGGGCTGACGCGGCGGCAGATTATGCTGGTGTTTATGGTGCAGGGTGCCAGCGCCGGCATTATCGGCGCGCTGCTCGGCACGCTGCTGGGCGTGCTGCTGGCCAGTCAGCTTAATAATTTGATGCCGGTTATCGGTATGTTTCTTGATGGCGCGGCATTGCCGGTGGATATCTCTTTCTGGCAGGTGATTGCCATTGCGCTGACGGCGATGGCGCTGGCGCTGTTGTCGACGCTTTATCCATCCTGGCGCGCTGCCGCCGTACAACCTGCTGAGGCTTTACGCTATGAGTGATTTGAATCTGTTACAGTGTAACCAACTGTGCAAACGCTATCAGGAAGGGAGCGTGCAGACAGACGTGTTACGCGACGTCAGTTTCACCATGCGGCCCGGCGAAATGATGGCCATTGTCGGCAGCTCCGGCTCCGGCAAAAGTACGCTGCTGCATCTGCTGGGTGGTCTGGATGCGCCTACCTCCGGCGATGTGCTGTTCAACGGCCGCGCGCTTAGCAGTATGTCTTCGGCGCAAAAAGCTGAGCTGCGTAACCGCGAGCTGGGCTTTATCTATCAGTTTCACCATCTTCTGCCCGATTTTACCGCGCTGGAAAACGTGGCGATGCCGCTGCTGATTGGCAAAAAAAGCAAGCAGGAGGCGCAGGATCGTGCGCTGGAAATGCTGCGTGCGGTGGGCCTGGAAAAGCGTGCAGCGCATCGTCCTGCTGAACTTTCCGGCGGTGAACGTCAGCGCGTGGCCATTGCGCGTGCGTTGGTCAACAACCCGCGCCTGGTGATGGCCGATGAGCCGACCGGCAACCTGGATGCCCGTAATGCCGATGCGATCTTCGATCTGCTGGGCGAGCTGAACGTGCGTCAGGGCACCGCTTTTCTGGTGGTGACGCACGATCTGCACCTGGCGAAACGGCTGCCCGCGCAGCGCGAAATGCGTGACGGTCAGCTCAGCGAGCAGGTCACGCTGGCAGGAGCGCTGTAATGGCTTCATTATCCTTACTGTTAGCGACGCGCTTCAGCAGCGGACGGCGGCGTGGGGGCATGGTTTCGCTGATTTCGGTGATCTCCACGCTGGGCATTGCGCTGGGTGTGGCAGTGTTAATCGTTGGCCTGAGCGCGATGAATGGCTTTGAACGCGAGCTGAATAATCGCATTCTGGCGGTGGTGCCGCACGGTGAAATCGAACCGGTTAACGACCCGCTTTCCGGCTGGCAGTCGCTGTTGCCGCGTATGGAGCAGGTGCCGGGCATCGCCGCCGCCGCGCCGTACATCAACTTTACCGGTCTGATTGAAAGCGGTGCGAAGCTACAGGCGATTCAGGTGAAAGGGGTCGACCCCGCGCAGGAAAAGCGCCTGAGCGCGCTACCGCAGTTTGTGCAGAATAATGCCTGGGCCAGCTTTAGCGCCGGTAAACAGCAAATCATCATCGGCAGCGGTGCGGCGAAATCGTTAGGTGTCAGGCAGGGCGACTGGCTGACGGTGATGATCCCCAACAGCGACGGGCAAAATAAGCTGCTGCAGCCCAAGCGTATCCGCTTACAGGTCAGCGGCATCCTGCAGCTCAGCGGGATGCTCGATCATAGCCTGGCGCTGGTGCCGCTGGCCGATGCGCAAAAATATCTCGATATGACGGACAAGGTAACCGGCATTGCGCTGAAAATGAACGATCCTTTTAACGCCGTTAAGCTGGTGCGTGATGCGGGCGAGGTAACGAAGGCCTACGTTTATATCCGCAGCTGGATCGGCACCTACGGTTATATGTATCGTGATATTCAGATGATCCGCGCCATTATGTATCTGGCGATGGTGCTGGTGATTGGCGTTGCCTGCTTTAATATTGTTTCCACGCTGGTAATGGCGGTGAAAGATAAAAGCAGCGATATCGCCGTGCTGCGCACGCTGGGGGCGAAGGATGGTCTGATCCGCGCGATCTTTGTCTGGTACGGGCTGCGTGCCGGTTTGTTGGGCAGCGTAAGCGGCGCGGTGGCAGGCGTGCTGGCCGCGCTGTACCTGACGCCGCTGATGCGCGGAATTGAACATCTGACCGGACATCATTTTCTCTCCGGCGATATCTACTTTATTGATTTCCTGCCTTCAGAACTGCACTGGCTGGATGTGGCTTCGGTGCTGGCGACCGCTATCGTTTTGAGCCTGGTGGCCAGCTGGTATCCGGCGCGGCGTGCCAGCCGTATCGATCCGGCACGCGTGTTAAGCGGGCAGTAGGTTTATCGTGGCGGATAAAGCGATGTTTTACGGTTTCGATATGGGCGGCAGCAAAATCGCCCTCGGCGTTTACGATGCGCAGCGCCAGCTGGTATGGAGCAAGCGCGTCCCGACGCCGCGTGACGACTACGCGCAGCTGCTGGAGAGTTTTACCCGCCTGACGGCGGAGGCGGATGCCATTACCGGCCAGCGCGGCAGCGTTGGCGTAGGCGTGCCGGGCCTGCCCAATCCCGACGATGGCACGCTCTTCACCGCCAACGTGCCGGCGGCGCAGGGGCAACGCCTTGGCCGCGATCTCAGCGAGCGGCTGGGACGTGAAGTGCGCATCGATAACGACGCTAACTGTTTCGCGCTCTCCGAGGCCTGGGATGAGGCGTTTCGCGCTTATCCGGTCGTGCTGGGGCTGATCCTCGGCACCGGCGTCGGCGGCGGGCTGGTGGTTGACGGCAAGCCGGTCTCAGGACGCAGCTTTATCACCGGTGAAGCGGGGCATATGCGCCTGCCGGTGGATGCGCTGGCGCTGCTGGGACAGGATATTCCGCTGCGACAGTGCGGCTGCGGTAAACGCGGCTGCATTGAAACCTTGCTTTCCGGTCAGGGTTTCTCCTGGCTGTTTCACCACTTTTATCAGCAGACGCTCAGTGCGCCCGTGATTATTGAACGCTATTATCAGGGCGATCCACAGGCGCAGGCGCATACCGAGCGCTTTCGTGCGCTGCTGGCGGTTTGTCTCGGCAATCTGCTTACCCTGCTCGATCCGCATTTAGTGGTGCTGGGTGGCGGATTGTCTAATTTCGCAGCGCTCTATGACGGGCTGGCAGAACAGGTGCAGCCGCACCTGCTGCCGCGGGCGAAGCCGCCGCGCTTTGCACAGGCGCGTCATGGCGATGCGGGCGGAATGCGCGGTGCCGCATTCCTGCATCTCAGGTAATTAAGGAGTTTTTATGCGCACACCCCGTCGGCGTTTACGTATTGCGCGCTTTCGTAAAACCAGGCGCAAGATGCATCAGCGTTTCCGGCAGCGTATTTTTGAACGGGATCGTAACGCTGAGCTGGCGGCACATCCGCAGCCTCGGGTGGTGGTGTTGACCGGTGCAGGCATTTCCGCCGAATCGGGCATTCGTACTTTTCGCGCCGATGATGGCCTCTGGGAAGAGCATCGTATTGAAGATGTCGCTACGCCGGAGGGCTTCAGGCGCGATCCGGCGCTGGTGCAGGCATTTTACAATGCGCGCCGCCGCCAGCTGCAGCAGCCGGAAATCCAGCCTAATGCCGCGCATCTGGCGCTGGCGGAGCTGGAATCGGTGCTGGGTGACAACTTCCTGCTGGTTACGCAGAATATTGATAACCTGCACGAGCGCGCCGGTAGCCAGCGCGTGCTGCATATGCACGGCGAGCTGCTTAAGGTGCGCTGTGAAATGAGCGGGCAGGTGCTGGAGTGGACCGGTGATTTAAGCGCCGATGATCGTTGCCACTGCTGTCAGTTTCCTGCCCGTCTGCGCCCGCACGTAGTCTGGTTTGGTGAAATGCCGCTGGGAATGGATGACATCTATCAGGCGCTCTCTGAGGCGGACTATTTTCTGGCGATCGGCACCTCCGGTCATGTCTATCCGGCCGCAGGTTTCGTACATGAAGCGAAACAGCAGGGCGTCCATACCGTTGAGCTAAATCTGGAGCCGAGCCAGGTGGGTAATCAGTTTGCTGAAAAGCACTACGGGCTGGCGAGCGAAGTGGTGCCTGCCTGGGTAGAGAAGTTTCAGAAAGGGCTTTATCGGCTGGTATGACCCTGCCTCAGGCCGTTGTCAGTAGCTGATTTCAGCGGCAGGGTGATGCGGCCTGATAACTATTCAGGGCATGCGGGGGCTTCTCCCGCATGCCCTTTTACTTTTGCATGCCAGCTGGGTGTTCCGCCAGCTGTTGTTAACGTCCCGCCTTCAGCTTTTGGAACAGCATCTCATACTGGACGCTGGCGTCGCCAACGTCATCCTGCCACTCGCCATTTTTGATCACCTCTGCAGACGGATAGAGTGACGGATCGTTAGCCACGCTGGCCGGTAGCAGCTTTTTCGCCGCCAGGTTCGGTGTCGGATAACCGATGGTTTCCGCCACCTGCGCGGCAACATCCGGACGCAGCAGGAAGTTAATCAGCTTCAGTGCGCCTTCTTTGTTTTTCGCATTTGCCGGTATCGCCAGGCTATCCATCCAGAAAATGCCGCCTTCTTTCGGCCAGACCACTTCCAGCGGGGTGCCTGCCTGACGTGCGACATAAGCCGAACCGTTCCAGATCATGCCCAGATTTACTTCGCCTTCCATAAAGGGATTGCCGGGATTATCGGAATTAAATGCCAGCACATTTGGCATCAGCTTTTTCAGCTCTTCATATGCGGCATTGATCTCTTTAGCATCGCGGGTATTACCGGAATAACCCAGCTTACGCAGCGCCACCTGGAAAACTTCACGCGCATCGTCGGTTAACAGCAGGCTCTGCTTATATTCCGGCTTCCACAGATCGGCCCAGCCGGTAACGCTTTTTGCATCCATCGCATCGGTATTAATGCCGATGGCCGTTGCGCCCCAAATGTACGGGATCGAATAATCATTGTTGGGATCGAACGGCTTGTTCAGCAGGCTCGGATCGAGATTGCTGAAATTGCTCAGCTTGCTTTTGTCGATTTTCTGGATCATGCCTTCGTTGCGCATTTTCGCCACAAAATAGGTGGAAGGCACCACCAGGTCATACGCGCCATCTTTATAAGTTTTCAGCTTGGCGTACATGCTTTCATTGGATTCGTAGGTGGAATAGATCACCTTAATGCCGGTCTCTTTGGTGAACTGCTCCAGCAGCCCCGGCGGGACATATTCAGTCCAGTTATAGAAATAAAGCGTTTTGCCGTCATCAGCGGCCTGCGCGCTCTGTAAGCCCAGCGCCAGCGCCCCAGCCGCCAGCCAGTAACCCCATTTCTTCATGACTTTTCCTCTTATTTTGTTTTATCACGCAGCAACAGCTGACTCGCGGCGACCAGCAGCAGCGACAGCACCATCAGGATGGTCGCCAGTGCGTTCACCTCCGGCGAAACGCCGACTTTTACCATTGAGTAAATTTTCAGCGGCAGGATCTCAAAGCCTGGCCCGGTCACAAACGAGGAGACCACCACGTCATCCATCGACAGGGTAAAGCTCAGCAGCCAGCCTGCGGCAACGGCAGGCATCGCCAGCGGCAGAATAATTTTACGCAGGATGGTTGCTTCGCTGGCCCCCAAATCGCGTGCCGCCTCCAGCATCCTGACATCGAAGCCTTTCAGGCGTGAGTAGACGGTAATCACCACAAACGGCAGGCAAAAGGTAATATGCGAAACCAGCAGCGACCAGAAGCCCAGCGAAATCCCCAGCAGCATAAACAGAACCAGCAGGGAGATCGCCATAACAATATCGGGCGACATCATCACCACAAACAGCATACCGCTGACAAACGGCTTGCCGCGAAAGCGGTAGCGGTAGAGCGCCACCGCCGTCAGCGCGCCGATCAGCGTGGCGAAACTGGCTGAGAGCACGCCCATGATCAGCGAATGCTGCGCCGCCTGGATCAGGCTATCGTTGTTCATTAACAATGCATACCACTGGGTGCTGAAGCCCTGCCAGTTAATGCCGAAACGCGAGGCGTTGAAAGAGTTAACGATCAGGATAACGATCGGAATATACAGCCAGGCATAAATAAGAAACATAAAGCCGCTGCGTAATGTTTTAACCATTATTCCAGCTCCACTTTCTTGTTCAGCATGCGCGCTGCACGCCAGTAGAACAGCAGCATCAGGCCCATCACCAGCGTCAAAACAATGCTGGTGGCCGCGCCAAACGGCCAGTCGCGAATATTCAGGAACTGACTCTTAATCACGTTGCCGATCAGCAGGTTTTTCGCGCCGCCCATCAGGTCAGCGACAAAAAACAGCCCCATCGCCGGCAGCAACACCAGCAGACAACCCGCAACAATGCCCGGCATCGTCAGCGGTAAAATAATGCGCCAAAATGTTTGCAGCTTGCTGGCACCGAGATCGCGCGCCGCCTCCAGACAGGGCTTATCCAGCTTTTCCAGGCTGGAGTAGAGAGGCATCACCATAAACGGCAGCAGGATATAGACCAGCCCCAGCACCACCGCTTCGGAGGTATACATAATGCGAAAAGGCTTATCAATTAGCCCCAGCCATAGCAGAAACTCATTGAGCCAGCCACGCGTGCTGAGAAAAATTTTCAGGCCATAAATGCGGATCAGCGAGTTGGTCCAGAATGGCACAATCAGCAGAAACAACATCACCGGGCGGATACGCGCCGGCAGCTTTGTCAGGCACCAGGCGAAAGGATAGCCGAGCAGCAAACAGCAAAGCGTGGCGATCAACGCCATATTGAGCGAATGCAGCAGTACCGAGGCGTAAAGCGGATCGAGCAGCCGGGTATAGTTATCGAAGGTCAGCGCCAGGCGGACAAAACTGGCGTCATCACGCGTCAGAAAACTGGTGGCGATAATCATCAGGTTGGGCAAAAACACAAACAGCACCAGCCAGCCGACGATCAGCGTGATAATGGTTTTCTGAAAGCGGTTACGCATCATTTTCATCAGGCAGCACCACCTCCCAGCTTTCAACCCAGGTAATCGCCATCTTTTGATTCAGTGAATGGTCAAAATCGGGATCGTCCTCGTTAAAGAATTCGCTGACGGTCACCAGCTTGCCGTTTTCCAGCTCAACGGTGGATTCCAGCGTCATGCCTTTGTAATTGCGTTCGCGCACAAAGCCCACCAGGCCTTCTGCACCTTCGTTATCACTAATTTCTTCAACGCGCAGATCTTCCGGACGCAGCAGGACATGAAGATGCTGACCGGCAACCACCGGAAAGGGCACCAGAATATCGCATTCGCGCCCTTCAACGCGGGCGCGGACGCGCTGATTATCCAGCGGCGCAATAACCACCGCGTCGAACACGTTGATCTCGCCGATAAAACGCGCCACAAACAGGTTAGCGGGTTCTTCATAAATCTCACGCGGCGAGCCGTCCTGCTCAATACGTCCGTCGCGCAGCACCACGATGCGATCCGACATGCTGAGCGCCTCTTCCTGATCGTGGGTAACGAACACAAAGGTAATGCCCAGCTTACGCTGCAACGCTTTCAGTTCATTCTGCATCTGTTTGCGCAGCTTGTAATCCAGCGCCGACAGCGATTCATCCAGCAGCAGGACTTTAGGACGATTCACTACCGCGCGCGCAATGGCAACGCGCTGCTGCTGGCCGCCGCTGAGCTGGTGCGGACGGCGATCGGCAAAACTGTCCAGCTGCACCATCGCCAGCGCCTCGTTAACGCGCGCAGTAATTTCTGCCGCTGGCGTTTTTTGCATGCGCAGGCCAAAAGCGACATTCTCAAACACCGACATATGCGGAAACAGAGCATAGCTCTGGAAAACGGTATTAACGTGGCGGTGTTCGGCGGGCGTGGCGGTAATGGTTTCACCGTCGAGAACGATCTCCCCGCTGTCGGTCTCTTCCAGGCCCGCGATCAGGCGCAGAATAGTGGTTTTACCGCAGCCTGAAGGGCCCAGCAAGGTAATAAACTCGCCGTGGTGTATGGTCAGGTTAAAGTCGGCAATAATTTCTTTGCCGTCAAAAGCTTTACTGATGCCAGAAAGCGTAACCAGCGCCGTTTGCGCGCGTGTTTGCGTCATTTTAGTCACTCAGCCCGAAGTTATCGGCAGTCAGGGCTGCCTGTATGTGTGTAGAGCCGGTCGCTACGGTCAACCAGCCAACAAAGTCAGGGGCGCGATGATACCCTAAAAACGCGCTAATTCCATGCTTGCAGGCCAATAACCGCTATTTACCTGGATAAAAAAGCGATTTACCTTTTTGCACACTACGCTTTAACACTATGACCTGACGCAATATGTTGGCAACGCAGGCTTTCCATAATAGCTCACTGCCATTGAGAGAGAAGAAAGATGACAACGCTACTCGACCGGTTTTTACACTATGTTTCGTTTGATACGCAGTCGCGTCCGCATGCGCGCCAGGTTCCCAGCACGGAAGGGCAGTGGCAGCTGGCCAGGGAACTGCAGAAAGAGCTAACCGAGCTGGGGCTGAAAGATGTAACCCTCAGCGAGCACTGCTGCGTGATGGCGACCTTACCGGCAAATGTGGATTATCCCACGCCGGTGATCGGCTTTATTTCTCACGTTGATACCTCGCCCGATTTCAGCGGCAAGCATGTTAACCCGCAAATTGTTGAGAACTATCGCGGCGGGGATATTGCCCTTGGCATCGGTGAAGAGATCCTGTCTCCGGTGATGTTCCCGATACTGCATCAGCTGACCGGCCATACGCTGATCACAACCGACGGTAAAACCCTGCTTGGCGCAGATGATAAGGCGGGCGTGGCGGAGATCATGACTGCGGTGGCGCAGCTGGCGCAGGGAGATATTCCGCATGGCGAGATTCGCATCGCCTTTACGCCAGATGAAGAGGTTGGGCGCGGCACCGAACATTTTGATGTCGCCGCCTTTGGCGCGGACTGGGCTTATACCGTTGATGGCAGCGGGCTGGGCGAGTTCCAGTTTGAAAACTTTAATGCCGCCTCGGTGACGGTAAAAATCGTTGGCAATAATGTCCATCCTGGTACGGCAAAGGGCGTAATGGTAAATGCGCTGGATCTGGCGATGCGCTTTCATGCCGAGGTCCCGGCCACTGAGAAACCGCAGTTTACCAGCGGCTATGAAGGGTTTTACCATCTGCATGGCGTTAAAGGCAGCGTAGAGCGTGCAGAGCTAAGCTATATCGTGCGCGATTTCGATCGTGACAGCTTTGAAGCGCGTAAGCAGAAGCTGATTGATATTGCCCGACGTGTCGGTAAAGGGCTGAATCCCGACTGCTATATCGACGTAACGGTAGAAGACAGCTATTACAATATGCGGGAGATCGTCGAGGCGCATCCACACAGCATTGAGCTGGCGTTGCAGGCGATGCGCAACTGCGGGGTAGAACCCGATGTGAAGCCGATTCGCGGCGGCACCGACGGGGCCTGGCTCTCTTTTAAAGGCTTGCCCTGCCCAAATATTTTTACCGGCGGCTATAACTATCATGGCAAGCATGAGTTTGCCTCGTTAGATATTATGCAAAAAACGGTAGAGGTGATTGTCGGTATCGCCCGACTGGCAGCTGAGAAAAAATAATAAAAAGGCGGCTGGATCTCTCCAGCCGCCGCAGGCGTTGCTCACCGGCAGATGCCGGCGCTGTTTTTCGCAGAGTCAGTTACCCTTCGTTGAAATACCAGTAACCGTTATTGACCAGTCCGGCCAGCTGCGCCAGAAATGCCGGATCGTCCAGCGCGTCGGCAAAATCCTGCAGGCCCAGCGTCTGTTTGGCCGCCAGCGCATTTAAGGCTGCAGGCCAGGCGGATTCCAGCTGCTCGCCGTTAATAAACACCGCGTCGCCGATTTTCAGCACCCGCAGCCCGCCAAGACGTGACAGCTTATCGCCCTGCTGCAGGGCATCATAAATTTCATCGGGCTGATAGGGCGGCTCCGGCGGCGCAATATCCAGCTCATGACGCGACTGTGAAATAAATTCGCCAAACCACTGACGGAACTGCTCCGGCTGATCGATAACCTCCATCATGAGCTGACGGATGCCGTCGATCTCCTGCGGCAGGATCTCTGCCGGGCAGTCACGCGGCACGATCTCCGGATCGTTGTAGCGGCGGCTGCCCAGCTCGCGAGCCAGTACAAAATCAGCGAAGCCGCTGATCAGCTCGCGTCCGCTCGGCGCACGGAATCCCACGGAGTAGTTCAGCGCATTTTCCAGCGAGTAGCCTTCATGCGGGAATCCCGGCGGAATATAGAGGATATCGCCCGGTTCCATCTCTTCATCGATAATGGCGTCAAACGGTTCAACCTGTAGCAGGTCAGGATGGGGGCAGTGCTGCTTCAGCGGCACCTTTTCGCCAACGCGCCAGCGACGGCGGCCGGTGCCCTGAATAATAAACACGTCATACTGATCCAGATGCGGGCCAACGCCGCCGCCGGGCACCGAAAAGGAGATCATCAGATCGTCGATACGCCAGTCCGGTAAAAAGCGGAACGGGCGCATCAGCGCAGCGGCAGGCTCATGCCAGTGGTTAACCGCCTGAACCAGCAACGACCAGTTATGTTCACCCAGATGATCGTAACTTTCGAACGGGCCGTGGCTCACCTGCCATTTACCGTCCTGCTGACTTACCAGGCGACTGTCTACTTCGTTCTCCATCGCCAGTCCCGCCAGCTCATCCGGAGAGATAGGATCGATAAAGTTTTTAAAGCCGCGTTTCAGGATGACCGGGCGTTTTTGCCAATAATTTTGTAAAAAATCGGTCCAGTTAAGATCGAGCTGATAATCCATAAGGTTTTCCAGTACAGGCGAGAAAGGATAGCAAGTATATACTTGTTATCCTTGAGGTTGCATGTGCGTTGGCGCGCTTTGTTCACTCCGCTAACTTACCTGGCCGGAGAGCGCTGCGCTGCGGCCTTTATGCAACATGAATTATCCAGAGTATAACAGCGGCGACGCGGTTCTACTCAAGGTTATGTTCGACTTCCTGTCGCCGGAAAATCACTTTCATGCGCGCGCCGCCCAGCGCACTGGCTCCGGCTTCAATATCGCCTGCGTACTGCTCCAGAATATCGCGCGCTACCGCCAGCCCTAATCCCTGTCCCGGACGCAGCGTGTCCGCACGCTGGCCGCGCAGAAAGATCATCTCACGTTTGCTTTCCGGAATGCCCGGGCCATCATCTTCCACAATCAGCTGAAGGGTGGAGTCGGTCTGGCGCGCGCTGATTTCCACAAACTCCAGGCAATATTTACAGGCGTTATCCAGCACGTTGCCCATCACTTCCATAAAATCATTCTGATCGCCGACAAAGGTGATTTCCGGGGAAATATCCAGCGTCAGCGAGACGCCTTTACGCTGATAGACTTTATTCAGCGCTGAACAGAGGCTGTCGAGTTGCGCAGAAACCGAATGCAGTTCGCGTTTTAAGGGGTTGTGATCTGCCTGCATGCTGGCGCGATGCAGATAGTAACCAATCTGCTGCGAGATGCGGCTGATCTGCTCCAGCATAATTGGCTCAGCCTGCTCAACAGAGAAGTTTTTACCGCTGCGCAGTGAGCGTAGCGTGCTTTGCAGCACTGCCAGCGGCGTCTTCAGGCTATGGGTCAAATCGGAGAGCGTGGTGCGGTAGCGCGTATAGCGCTGGCGTTCATTGTCCAGCAGCAGATTCAGGTTGCGCACCAGGCTGCGTAACTCCTGCGGCGGATTGGGATCCAGCGCGTCACGCTGGCTGCTCTCCAGCTCGCGAATTTGGCTGGCCAGCGTGCCGATAGGACGCAGGCTCCAGTGCGCTGCCAGCCACAGCAGCGGGATCACCAGCAGCAGGTTAACCAACAGCACATAGCTGAACCATGACCAGACCACGTCGGAGTGTTGCAATTCCTGCGGAATCGAGTCGACCACCACGACTGTCAGCGCGGGCAGGCTGGTGGTGGCGTCATAACGATTTATCGCCACCGAGTGGGTAAAGGTGCCGTCGCCGTTATCATCATAGGCGTGCAGCTTGATTTTGGCCGCCTGATCATCGCCCAGCGCTTTGTCACTGGTCTGATTGCTGGTATCGATTTCGTAAAAGTCGGGCTTTTTCAGCCAGTCAGGACGGATTTTACGGCGAATTTCCGGCACGTCACGCTGCTGCCACAGCAGTCTGCCGCGCTCGTCGTAAATAAAAACCAGCGTAGGCGAGTTTAGCGTCATCTGCTTCGGCTGGGCTATGGTTAGCTGGTTATTCTTCCATTGCGCGAGGGTGTAAAACAGATTGCTTTCACCGCGCATAACGCGATAGGTGGTTTTGTCAAAGCTGACGATATAGCCAACAACCGCAACCATGCCATAGGAAAGAGAGAGGATCAGCACCACGGCAGCCGTCGCCAGCAGAAAGCGGGCGCGGAGCGAAAAAGGGCGTTTGCCCTGTAGGATTTTCATTGATGGTTAAATATCGAAGCGGTAGCCCTGACCGCGAACCGTAGTGATCACTTCCTGCGGATAAGCCGCCTGTATTTTTTTACGCAGCCGACCCATTAGCACATCAATCGTGTGGCTTTCGCGCAGCTCTGCATCGGGGTAGAGCTGCAACATCAGCGAATCTTTACTGACCACCTTGCCTACGTTACGGATCAGCGTTTCGATAATGGTGTATTCAAAGGCGGTTAGTTTGATTGACTGATCGTTTACCGTCAGTTCACGGCGTGAGAGATCGATATGAAAAGGGGCGAGGTTGATAATTTGCGAGGCCAGCCCGCTGTTGCGCCGCATCAGCGCCTGCATGCGCGCCACAACTTCCTCAATATGGAAAGGCTTGGTGACATAATCATCCGCCCCGGCCTCCAGCGCTTCTACTTTCGCCTGCCAGCCTTCGCGCGCGGTCAGTACCAGGATCGGTTGTTTAACCTCCTGAGCGCGCCAGCGACGGATTAACGTCATCCCATCTTCATCGGGCAGCCCCAAATCAACCAGCGTAATATCGGGTGAATGTTCAGCCAGAAAATAATCTGCCTCTTTTGCATCTTCAGCCGCATCGACCTGATGGCCCATTTCACGCAGCTGCACAGAGAGGTGATGGCGCAGTAAACCGTTATCCTCTACAACCAAAACGCGCATATGCCTTTCCTTTACAGATAATCTTGAGTTGAGTATAGAGGGGCACGGATAAACCGAGGGTTAACACAGAGCAATCCCGGACGCCAGGCGTCCGGGAAAAGGCTTTACTTCAGATCGTCGACCATCTGCACAGCGCGACCCAGGTAGTTTGCCGGGGTCATCTGCTTCAGACGGGTTTTCTCTTCTTCCGGCAGCGCCAGGCTGTCAATAAACGTCTGCATGCCAGCCGCGTCCACGCGTTTGCCGCGCGTCAGCTCTTTCAGCTTTTCATACGGCTTTTCAATGCCGTAACGACGCATAACGGTCTGAATCGGCTCCGCCAGCACTTCCCAGTTCTGGTCCAGCTCCGCCAGCAGGCGATCGCGGTTAACTTCCAGCTTGGAGATGCCTTTCAGCGTCGCCTGATAGGCGATAAGCGCATAACCCACACCCACGCCCAGATTACGCAGCACGGTGGAATCGGTCAGATCGCGCTGCCAGCGGGAAACCGGCAGCTTGGTCGCCAGATGCTGCATAACGGCATTCGCCAGACCGAGGTTGCCTTCTGAGTTTTCAAAATCGATCGGGTTAACTTTATGCGGCATTGTCGAGGAGCCAATTTCGCCAGCGATGGTTTTCTGTTTGAAGTGATTCAGCGCGATATAACCCCAGATATCGCGATCGAAATCGATCAGGATGGTGTTGAAGCGCGCAATACAGTCAAACAGTTCAGCAATATAGTCGTGCGGCTCGATCTGGGTGGTGTAGGGGTTCCAGCTGATGCCCAGCGAGGTGACGAAAGATTCGCTCAGCTGATGCCAGTCAACTTCCGGATAGGCTGCCAGATGAGCATTATAGTTTCCGACCGCGCCGTTGATTTTGCCCAGAATCTCTACCTGCTCCAGCTGACGCAGCTGACGCGTCATACGGTAAGTGACGTTCGCCATCTCTTTGCCCAACGTCGAGGGGGTTGCAGGCTGGCCGTGAGTACGTGATAGCAGCGGAATATCGCGATACTGATGCGCCAGATCTTTTACCGCATCAATCAGCTGCGTCCAGTAAGGCAGAATCACTTCGCGGCGGGCCGTTTCCAGCATCAGCGCATGAGAGAGGTTATTGATATCCTCAGAGGTACAGGCAAAGTGGATAAATTCGGAAACGGCATGCAGCGCCGGTACATCGGCCACTTTCTCTTTCAGGAAATACTCAACCGCTTTAACGTCGTGGTTAGTGGTGCGTTCAATGGTTTTGATGCGCGCAGCATCATTTTCATTAAAATTGGCCACAATCGCATCAAGGTAAGCGTTTGCGTCAGCGTCAAAAGCAGGAACTTCCTTGATCTCTGCAGTCGCGGCCAGTTTTTGTAACCAGCGAACTTCAACCGCAACGCGGAATTTCAGCAGGCCGAACTCGCTGAAAATGCCACGCAGTGGGCTGACTTTGTCGCCGTAACGACCATCGACAGGTGAGACGGCGGTCAGAGAGGATAATTCCATCAGAGCAACTCCTGGATCGTTAACTAAAGGTCTGGTGCATTCGGCCCGATCAGGCCGAAGGCATACCGGCTAAAATACGTTTCGCCTCACGGATAAGGCGGTTTCGGTAAAACATTAACTGCAGGCGGCCACCGCCAACCTGATGCCAGAGCACAGCGGAACGAATACCCGCCAGCAGGGCGGCGCGCACTTTGTTCTGTACCTGAGAATTTTGTAGCACCGCAGGTGACCCTGTCACCTGAATGCGTGGCCCGAGCGGACTAATCACATCCACATAAATTCCGGCCATGGCGGCGATAATGGTTTCGGAGTCGATATCGTAATGGCTCAGCTGGCGATCAAGCTGGGCAATGCGCTGGGCCAGCGTATCTAGGGCAGATTTATTGGCGCTAAGCTTACGCTCCAGCACCATCATACTTAGGGTATAACGCGTCAGTTCCGCTCCCAGCCCCTGACGGCTGGGGTTACTCAGCACCGCCAGCAGCGTTTCAAGACCAAAACGCAGCTGGGCTTCATCGTTACCGTAAACCGCCAGAGTGGAAGAGGGATTAAGATCGAGCAGGCTGCTCAGAGAGGTTTTTAACACCTGCGCATCGCACTGGCCCTGATGGGCCAGCTGCTGTGCCAGGTGCGCGGACTGGCAGATCCCTGCCAGCGCCAGCGTGATGTCATAATAATTTTTAGCCACGGTTACTCCTGTATACACATCGTAAGCCGCACGCGATTTATGCCGGCACCAGCGGTAAACGCTGTTCGATAATACCGCCGCCAAGGCAAATTTCGCCCAGGTAAAATACCGCGGACTGGCCTGGCGTCACAGCGGCCACCGGCTGCTCGAAGCGCACCTCAATGCGATCATCATCCAGCGGGGTGATAACGCAGGGAATATCTTCCTGACGGTAACGGGTTTTCACTACGCATTGCAACGGCTCACGCAGCGCCTGGCGATCGACCCAGTGCAGCTGTTGCGCAATCAATCCAACCGACATCAGACGCGGATGGTCGGCGCCCTGAGCGACGATCAGGCGATTACTGGCGACATCTTTGTCCACCACATACCAGGGATCGTCATTGCTCTCTTTCATGCCGCCAATGCCCAGCCCTTTCCGCTGTCCAAGCGTATGGTACATCAGACCCTGATGTTCGCCCACCGTCTGGCCATCAACGGTAACGATAGCGCCTGGCTGAGCAGGCAGATAGCGCCCAAGGAAATCGCGAAATTTACGCTCGCCGATAAAGCAGATACCGGTTGAATCTTTTTTCTTCGCGGTCACCAGCTCCAGCTGTTCAGCAATGCGGCGCACTTCCGGCTTCGACAGTTCGCCGACCGGGAACAGGCTCTGTGCAATTTGCTGGTGGCTGAGCGTATAGAGAAAGTAGCTTTGATCTTTGTTGCCGTCGAGACCGCGCAGCAGCTGGCTTTGACCATTGCTGTCCTGGCGGCGCACGTAATGACCGGTAGCAATATAGTCTGCGCCGAGATCTTCCGCCGCGAACTCAAGGAACGCTTTAAATTTGATCTCTTTGTTGCACAGAATATCGGGGTTAGGCGTACGGCCCGCCTTGTATTCTTCCAGGAAATGCTCGAAGACGTTATCCCAGTATTCGGCTGCGAAGTTAACCTTATGCAGCTTCATGCCAAGTTTGTCGCAAACGGCCTGGGCGTCGGCCAGATCATCCGCAGCGGTACAATACTCTTCGCCGTCGTCCTCTTCCCAGTTTTTCATAAATAACCCTTCCACCTGATAACCCTGCTGCTGCAGTAACCAGGCGGAAACGGAAGAATCGACGCCGCCGGACATTCCGACGATCACTTTTTTCTGGCTGTTGTCAGACATGACACACTCACGACAAGGAACAAAAACAGGCGGCGTATTCTAGCACGCGTGCGTCAGCGACGCATCCCCGACGCGGACGTTGCCTGAGCGGAAAGCCATTATCGATAAAACTGCACCATCGACAGCGGATAACGAACGCCGCTCTGCCAGATGCGTACGCTTTCCGCTACCAGCGGCGAACGCAGATGGTTAGCGGTTAAAATCTGCTGCGGCGGCAGCCACCAGCAACGGTCGATATCACTGTCCTGCGGATGGGTTTCCAGACGTTCCGGTAGATCGAGGGCAAACAGAAAACGGATAAAAGGCGTTTTATCCGGCGCGGTCCACTGTTGCACGCCGAGAAAACTGTTCATCTCCGCCTGAATGCCGGTTTCCTCATAAAGTTCACGGCTGGCAGCCTGCAGCAGGCTTTCCTCTGCTTCCAGATGACCGGCTGGCTGATTCCAGGTTGCTTTACCGTTAATGGTTTCTTCTACCACCAGCAGTTCGTCTTCCGCCTGCACAATGCAGGCCACGGTAACGTGCGGTTTGTACATAGGCTGCTCCGGTTAAAAACGATCGGTAATGTCACGCCATTCGCCAGGCGCGAGATCATCCAGCGTTAACGATGCCATACCATAACGAATCAGACGCAAAACAGGAAAGCCAACGTGTGCAGCCATGCGGCGAACCTGGCGGTTACGTCCTTCATAAAGGGTTATTTTAAGCCAGCTGACGGGAATCGATTTACGTTCACGAATGGGCGGCTGACGCGGCCAGAGCCAGGCGGGTTCATCGACGCTTTCTACTTCGGCGGGCAGGGTGGGGCCATCTTTCAGAATAATGCCACTGCGCAGCGCCTGCAGCGCGCTTTCATCCGGCTCGCCTTCAACCTGAACGTAATAAATTTTTCCGGTACGTTTGCCCGGCTGGGTCAGCTTTGCCTGTAGCGCGCCATCGTTGGTCAGCACCATCAGGCCTTCGCTGTCGCGGTCCAGGCGGCCTGCCGCATAAACGCCGCTAACCGGAACAAAATCTTTTAGGGTGGAACGTCCCGCCTCATCGGTAAACTGCGGCAGAACATCATAAGGTTTGTTAAAAACGATCACACGTCGCGGCCCCTTGTGCTGCGGCTTTGCAGGAGCAGGGCGGCTGAATCGTTTAACTCGGTGATTATTAACAACTGTTTTACGCATAAGCTTTGCACTTGACTTGAATGAGCGCATTATAACGCGAAATTGAGATGATTGGCGCGACGGCAATATTCAAGTAGTATTGACGCGCATCTTACAAATCATTAACAAAAAAGCGCTCGAAGGAGAGGTTAATGGAAAGCAAAGTAGTTGTTCCGGCGGAAGGTCAGAAAATCACTCTCGACGATCAGGGAAAACTGGTTGTTCCCGCTAATCCGATCATCCCTTATATCGAGGGTGATGGCATTGGCGTAGACGTTTCTCCCGTCATGATCAAAGTGGTTGATGCCGCTGTGAAAAAAGCCTACAACGGCGAGCGAAAAATTTCCTGGATGGAAATTTACACCGGTGAGAAATCAACTCAGGTGTATGGTCAGGATGTCTGGCTGCCGGAGGAAACCCTTGACCTGATTAAGGATTACCGCGTTGCCATCAAAGGTCCGTTAACCACGCCGGTTGGCGGCGGTATTCGCTCTCTGAACGTTGCGCTGCGTCAGCAGCTGGACCTGTATATCTGTCTGCGTCCGGTTCGTTACTATCAGGGCACTCCAAGCCCGGTTAAGCGTCCGCAGGATACGGATATGGTGATCTTCCGTGAAAACAGTGAAGACATCTATGCCGGTATCGAGTGGAAAGCGGGCACGCCGGAAGCGGATAAAGTCATCAAGTTCCTGCAGGATGAGATGGGTGTAACCAAAATCCGTTTCCCGGAGCAGTGCGGCATCGGCGTGAAGCCTTGCTCTGAAGAAGGCACTAAACGTCTGGTGCGTGCGGCGATTGAATATGCCATTACCAACGATCGTGATTCTGTGACGCTGGTACATAAAGGCAACATCATGAAATTCACCGAAGGTGCCTTTAAAGATTGGGGCTACCAGCTGGCGCGTGAAGAGTTCGGCGGTGAGCTGATCGATGGCGGCCCGTGGGTGAAAATCAAGAACCCGAACAGCGGCAAAGAGATCGTGATCAAAGACGTGATCGCTGACGCCTTCCTGCAGCAGATCCTGCTGCGTCCGGCTGAATATGATGTTATCGCCTGTATGAACCTGAACGGTGACTACATTTCTGACGCCCTGGCGGCGCAGGTTGGCGGTATCGGTATCGCTCCGGGCGCAAACATCGGTGACGAGTGCGCGCTGTTTGAAGCTACCCACGGTACCGCGCCGAAATATGCGGGCCAGGATAAAGTAAACCCGGGTTCCGTGATCCTTTCCGCTGAGATGATGTTACGCCACATGCAGTGGTTCGAAGCCGCAGACCTGATTGTTAAAGGCATGGAAGGCGCGATCGCTGCCAAAACCGTGACCTATGACTTCGAACGTCTGATGGAAGGCGCTAAACTGCTGAAATGCTCAGAGTTTGGCGACGCGATTATCAACAATATGTAATCGCTGATTAACAAAATATAGCCAACATGGATTGTTAAATTTATGTTGGCTTTTTTGTTTGTGCTGCTTTATTGAATGTTCTTTGCTGAAACAATGAGCATGAATTTATTTTCAATGAAATATTCATGCAGTGTTTTCACCGGCCTTCCGAGGATATAGGGGATATCATTCTGAATCATTGACATATATGACATCCTGCTATCCAGCATCTGTGTCACGAAATCAATGTTTGCACTGGCATACCGGTTAGCAGCACTTTTTTCCAGTCCGATGCGGCCTCGTCTGCCGGGCGAAGGGCATCACTGCCTTTAAAGGCTCTCCTGGCAGCCATCAGCCCGTAAGCCGCCAGAAAAGCCGCCCCGCCAAAGCGCAGCACCTGAAGCGCCGCTGGCCATGCCTGAACCAGCTTTCCCGTACCGGCCACACCGGCCATGATGAGCACAATATCACTGAGAGAGAAAGCCACGACGACAAGGGCAACATACCGCTGCTGCAGTCCCTGACGCAGCGCAAAGGCGTTCTGCACGCCGATAGCCATGATAAGACTCAGCCCGGTCATAGAACCGGCCGGTATTGCGGACAGGTACATAATTGATCTCTGGTGTTACGCTAAAAGGGAGCCGTCCCGGCACGCGCCGGGAAGCAAAAGTTATTTCGCATCAGACGACGCGTTGCTGATGAGAACGGTCTGACAGCGCGCGCCGGGCATCATTTTTTCAAGGCCGTCTGTCAGCATTCTGCCGGCCGCATACAGCTCTTCCAGCGGCATTTCCGGCAGGCTCTCAAGGACGAACCACATGCTGCTGTCTGCCACGCTCAGCCGGGTCCGGACGCCCTGCCGCCAGTTCCATCGGCGACAGGTCACGCCGGTATCATCGCGCCAGACAACTTCTCCCACTTCCGGTGACTCGCTTCCCGGCTGACCGTCCTTCATGGTGTCAAAAATTTCGGTTCCGTCAGCTACAACCAACTGCGGTATCCCGACGTAAGCCGCAAAGTTTTCACCGCCAACCGGAACGGCATATCGGATGCTGACGGCGTTATACAAATCCACCACCGGATCGAGAGCGGCCATCGTGCCATCCTTTATGACGCGCTTTCTCAAAGCTTCTGCCGAACAGGGCGTGCGCCTGGGTTTTGCACCGAAGGCCCGGAAAACGTCTGCCCATGCGCTGAGGTGCGCCTCTGCCCAGGCAGGCTGCCCTGCCAGAACGGCCTTGCAGGCTTCCTCAAGCGCGACGTCACCAACCCGTTTATCAGCCACGGGGGCCGCCTCTACGTTGATACTGAGCGCACGAAAACCTGGTGCGATACGGTAAATTTCCGGACTGATTGACGGTAACACGGCTGACATATGATAATCCTGTAATGACTGATTTATTACATGATAATGACCGATGACCAATAAAGTCAATATAACGACCGATACCGATGCGGCCAGGGTAAACGAGGCCGTTTCCGCGCACATAAAGCTTTACCGCAGCCAGAATAAAATGTCACTTGATGAGCTTTCCCGCCGTTCAGGCGTCAGTAAGGGAATGCTGGTAGAGATAGAAGGATGCCGGGCCAACCCCAGCATTGCGCTGCTCTGCCGCCTTGCGTCTGCGATGAACGTATCCGTGGCTGACTTTGTCAAGGTCGCCGGGAGGCCCGCCGTTCACCTTATCGGAGCCAGTGAAATTCCTGTGCTCTGGAAAGGAGAAAAGGGAGGCAGCGCGCGTCTGCTTGCGGGCACGAGCGGGCCGGACATGATTGAGCTATGGGAGTGGGTGCTTTACCCCGGAGAAACTTTTGAGTCTCCCGGACATCCGGAAGGCACCAGTGAACTCCTTTATGTATCCAGCGGAACCCTGACGCTCGTCGTTAGCGACACCACTTACGTGATAAGTTCCGGGGGGGCAGCCGTTGCAAGAACAGACGCACCGCATGCCTATATGAACAGTGGCACGGAGGTAACCATGTTTACCATGACGGTGCATGAGAAAGGCCGCTAAAAAGATCGCTTTGTGCTCTTCTGTGAGCCAGAACCGTAAGATACAGTCTGGTCCGGATTCCCGGGCCAGACCCTCACCGGTCAGACCGGTACGCAAATCTCCGCTTTCATGAACGTAACTGCCTTTCCTTCAATAACGACCCTGTCTTCTTTCAGCTCACAAATCAGATGTCCCCCTCTGAGGGATGCCTGCCAGGCAGACAGTTTGTTTTTACCCAGTTTTTCTGCCCAGTAAGGTACCAGGGTGGCATGTATTGAGCCGGTCACCGGATCTTCCGGAATGCCTGCACCCGGCGCAAAGTATCGTGAGACAAAATCGTACTGACTACCCGAACCCTGACCTGTCACGACCACACCGATAGGCCCCAGCCCGGCAAGCACGTGTAAATCTGGCTGACACGCCCTGACCGCGTCTTCCCCGCTCAGCACCACAAAGATGTTTTCAAAATTACGGAACCAGAATTGGGCCTGATCGTTGAACACCGGACTGATGATTTCCGGAAGCTGGGCCATTTCTTCGGGAGGTATGCACGGTAAATCGAGCAGATAGCCGTCCTCTTTCACCTCAACTCTCAACTGCCCGACGCGGGCTGAAAATGAGAGCGGTCCTGTTATGCCATATTCCGTTACCAGAACGTGGGCGGTCGCAAGCGTGGCATGACCGCAAAAATCCACTTCCACCGTTGGGGTGAACCACCGCAGGTCCCAGCCGTTATCGGCGCGTTTTACGAAAGCCGTCTCAGCCAGGTTATTTTCTGCTGCAATGGACTGCATCGTGCTGTCCGGCAGCCAGTCATTAAGCACCAGAACGGCAGCAGGATTACCGCCAAATACCCGATCGGAAAAAGCATCAACCTGAAACATCTTAAGGAACATCGTAATTACTCTCTCGTTATGTTTTAACCGTATGAATCAGGGTTATCCTATAACCCTTCAACTTAAGAAAACATGCAGTTGATTCTCTGAGCCGTTATACCGTACAGCGCGCCAGCTATGCCTGCTTCTGACATACCGCTGATTGTCTTTCCCCGAATTGGGTTCGCTTCCTGCCAGTTGTGTAAACACCTCACAAGCGGGCGCACTGAGAAAAGGGCTGGCAGACGCCTGCCAGCCCTGAGAGAGTCACGATGCCAGCTTCATCATGATGAGACCGGCCACGATTATCACCGCCGCCAGTATGCGCATCGGGGTGGCCGGCTCGCCCAAGAAGTACAGTCCGGCCAGAAATGATCCCACTGCACCTATCCCGGTCCATATTGTGTAAGCCGTCCCCAGCGGTAGTGAACGCATTGCGGTCGCCAGCAGGGCAAAGCTGGCTATCATGCCGACAATGGTCACGACCGCGTAAAGCGGCCGGGTAAAGCCATGAGACAGCTTCATTGAATATGCCCATACCACTTCAAGTACACCTGCTGCAGCCAGCATTAACCAGGCCATAGTTACTTCTCCTTTTTACCGTCGGGTCGTCCCGTAAAAGGCCTTCAGTGTGGTCGGGTCGTCCCGCCACGGCCGGAAATTCACCGGAAGTTTTTACGACGCCCTGCTGGCTCAGGGCGACTGCACTGCGTGCCGACGCGGGGTCAGTAAACTGCAGAAAAAAAGATTGTGTTAGCGGCGGCTAAGCCGCGATGACCGCATTGCCAGATCCGCGCAGTGCGCTGGCCAGATCCTGTGCCAGTGCTTCCGCCTGACCATCACCAAGCACGCCGGGCGTCAGGCGTATGGCGTGGCGTGGCGCCGTCAGGTAAAACCCGGCGCCCGACCGGATAAGCCAGCCACGCTCTTTCATCAGGCTGATAAGCGCGACGGGATCGTTGCGAAGCGGAAGCCAGACGTTAAGGCCGTCATATTCCCGGCCTCGCAGGCCGATGTCCGCTATGCGCGAAAAGCGGACATCCTGGGTATCACTCCCAGACGCTATTGAGAGTCCGGCTTTTAACAATTTTTTGAAAAGAAGTGCGTATAATTGGCATTGAATGGGTTTTCTTTTCGTAGAAAAATAATCATATAGCCTTAACGATAGCCATGACGAAACCATCCCATCCCTTTTCACCAACGGTTTGAATAGCTGTGGCGTCAAGTCGCTTATCTTCAGAGATCATCTGTACAAATTCTCGCAGGCCTTTCACGTTAGGATCATCACTATCAGAATCGATCACACTGCCGCCGCGCACCGTGTTATCACCCACGATAACAGCACCTTTGTGCGATAGCCTGATTGCCCATTCCAGATAATTTGGATTATTCACTTTATCGGCATCGATAAAAATCAGGTCAAAGGGGGCTTCAAGTGTGGGTAAGACATCAAGTGCAGCACCTGTGTGCAACGTAACGCGTTCAGTCAGCCCCGCATTGCTTATATTCTGGCGGGCAACCTTTGCATTATGCTCACTGAACTCAATGGTGGTCACGCTCCCATGTTGGGGCATAGCTTTGGTCATCCAGATGGTGCTGTAACCTCCAAGCGTGCCTATTTCAAGAACACGGACAGCACGTGACATTTGAATGAATAAGGACAGCATTTTTCCCTGTAAAGCAGACACATCATGGGTTGGTAATCCCTGCTTTACGTTATTAGTAAGAGCGTAACTTAACTCAGGTTCTTCTGGAGCGAGCTTTTCAGAAAACCAGGCATCTACCTGTGCCCATTTATCAGAATCTCGCGAGGGATAGTCAGGGATTCGCATATGAAATCTATTCTCCTTAAAAGACCATATGAGAGCTTACAAGCCTTTTGTTACAGCTGTTGAGATATCCATTCTCGCCTGAAGGTCAAACTTAGCAACGTCCTTTTATGGCACAGAGCTGGCTGATACTGGACAAGGTGCGCTTTAGGCGTAAGCGGACGTCTGCCTTGCAAAAAATATCCTCACTCATCCTTATGTAGCGTGCGTATGGCAAGGTCCGTTATAGCGTAAAGTGAACATTAACTTCATACGGATATAATCATTGAGTCGAGAGCGATCTAAAGATTAATGGTTCAAATTACAGACGTGCTTACATTTCAAGTGCAGCAAGAATTACGGGTTCCATTTTCTTCGGGGTAGAGAACGGTGCAAAACGCTTGAGGGGTTTGCCGTCGCGTCCGATCAGAAACTTAGTAAAGTTCCATTTGATTCGTCCTCCCAGTACGCCGGGCAATTCGTCTTTCAGGTAACGGAACACCGGGTGCGTTAAAGTGCCGTTGACCTCCACTTTCTCGAACACCGGGAAAGTCACACCATAATTGATGTGGCAGGTCTGCGCGATTTCGTCAGCACCGCCGGGTTCCTGTTTACCGAACTGGTTGCAGGGGAAACCAAGCACTACCAGACCCTGGGCGGCATACTTCTTGTAAAGCGATTCAAGGCCTGCGTATTGTGGCGTAAATCCACAATGGCTGGCGGTATTGACCACGAGAACCAGCTTGCCAGCGTAGTCGGCCATAGGGATGAGCTGGCCATTCAGACTAGTGGCAGTAAGCTGATGAAAAGTGCTCATATCAAAATCCTCAGAATTATTCATATTGCAGATTCATTGTGTAAGGCAGGACAATTGTCTGTCGACAGAATTGCACATTTTTCACGTCCGATCCTGGCACAAATGTTTCTCATATGGCCGTTCAGCCAGAGAGCGCTGCTCGTGAAACTTAGACGGCGTGCCGTTTATTCAGGCCAGGCCATATTTATCTCAAATCTGACTAAATCCTGATGTTATAGTTTTATCAGCGGCTGGATCGCCCCGTTTAGCCTTGGGTGAGGCGCTGGTGCCAGCTGTGGCGCAATCAACTATGGTTTAACGTGCTGATGGTAAGTAAACATCTAAAAAAGGTTGTGTTGAACACACTGATATTAATAATTGCTTTGTTTGTCTTAGACTATTTTACCGTTAATGATTTCATGTCGTTTAAAAATGTATGTAGAGTAATTCTCACGGGTACGCTGGTAGGGTTAATTAACTATAAGTTTTTCAGGAATTAAAACTACGTACGGCGAGAGTTATTTCTCATTAGAAAAGCTCGCTTTGGTGAGCCTATTTCGTATTGGTGCTCTGACGCATAATTATACATTGACTGAAGTTTAATCAGGCCGGGCCACCCACTACAGGCAGCGTTACAGCAGCAACTGTAACCCACTGAGGATGGGTATCGTCTGCATTTATTGGATTAATTTCGTCCGTTGATTACTCAATAGCTTTCAGCACATTTGCTGGCAATGGCTGTTTTGACATCACAATGGCCGATGCGCTTATGATTTCCGGCAGGAGCTTTCTGCCTACCGTTCCTGGTAAGGAACTTATGAGCCAGGAACAAGATAAAAAGTGTCAGAGAACAGAGCTTTCTCTCCCGAAACACCGCGAGCCGGTGAAATGCAATCTTTCTGATACCAGACGACCTCATCAACCTTAACCTGTGCCGAGCACTTCTCGCACTGGATAGTGGCAACGGCTTCATTACTGAAAGATTTTGCCGATGAAGTGAAGCGATCGCCTCCGCACTCTGTGCATACCAATTGTATTACTGACATCGTCTCTGACCCTGTTTACGTGGAAGCTAATTAAGAATATTCCTAATTCAACCGATTGGCGATAGAGTGACCAGTTAATTTTTCGTAAAAGTGCAAACTAACTGTAAAAAACTTCGGACGTAAATGTGGATGTGGATGACAAACAGGGTTGAGGACATAGCACAGGGCACTTGACCTACCTGAGCACGCCCGTCTGCTTTTTAAGATAAAACCTATCGATTTGATAGGTGAAATTTTAGGGCCAATATTTATTTTTTGACTACGTTTTTATTACAAAAATAAATATGGAAAAAAGAGATGGCGAAGTTTTACTACCTTGAGAAACTGTCACAGCAAACTATCAAATATCAGATCCACTCTGAAGGATGCACATTACTGCCAGCATGGGGTAAACGGGATTTTTTGGGCACGTTTTACCACGAACGGGATGCCATAAAAGTGTCCCGGTTGCGGCATCTTGCAACCGCCCCCTGTTCGCAATGCTTCGAAAATCCGAGAAAATATCAAATAAAACTCTAACCGCCTTCGGGCGGTTTTTTGTAGCTGATTTTATGTGCGCTAAGCACCTACAAGCCCCATGCCGCTGGTACCGCCAGCGATCAGTATGCGTTTTCCCGGAAACCTGCCCACCGAACTTAATACACCTGGCCTTAGTAATGTCGCCGTTTTCTGCTTAGACATCCTTTTCATATTCTATTGTCTGTTTCACTGCGCTCAGGGCAAGCCGGAGCTTATCCAAAGTGACCGAGCCCAGCGCGAGGCGAATGGCGTGCGGCACGTTTTGTGAGGTGCTGAATGGCTCTGCGGTAGAAACGGAGATCTGCTGCTGCATTAAACGGTTCACAATTCGTTCAGCTCTGATCTCACAAGGTAGCGGTAGCCAGATAAAGTAGGAATTGGGATGGCTTACCCAGTCACTGTCACCCAGGATCTCGCGGGCAATAACCTGGCGCTGGCGGGCATCACGCCGTTTCAGTAACTCCAGACGCCTGATCGTACCATCCTTAATCCAGCCACAAACAATCGAGACCATGAGGGAAGGCGTATTCCACGTTGTGGCACGAATAGCACGCTCAAGCGCTCCACGCATGTGAGCTGGACAGACCACAGCACCGACACGCAGGCCGGTAGCAATATTTTTCGCAAAGCCGGTGACATAGACCGTTCTTTCCGGTGCATAGCAGGCGAGGGGGGCTGGTGGATGATGGACGAGAAAGGCATAGGCTGCGTCCTCAAGCACGAGGAGATCAAACGTTCTGGCAATGAGGGCGAGTTCCCTGCGCTGAGCATGACTCAGGACCCAGCCAAGCGGATTATGCAGCGTAGGCATTGTATAGATCGCACGAACGCGCCGGCGTTGGCAGATTTGCCTTAACGCATTCAGGTCAGGACCGTCAGAACCCGCAGGTATCGGTGCAAGTTCCAGATGATAAAGCGTGGCCAGAGCTTTAAAGCCAGGATAAATGAGCGCATCTACCGCTACCACATCGCCGGGTTTCAGCAGGCCCATCACAGCTATCGTGAGGCCATGCTGCGCACCATTCACAATCAGCACGTCATCCGCAGAGGATGAAATGCCAGCGTTCCTCAGCCATGAAGCAATAGTATTCCGATCGTTTTGTCTCCCGGCGTGAGGTTGGTAACGCAGCCCTGATTCAAGATCACCGGTTGTGGCCAGTGAACGAATCGCTTCACGCAGCAGTTCAGTCTGTTCCGGCAGAGAAGGGTAATTAAAGTTGAGATCCAGAACGTCTGACGCCACGACATGCTGGTCCGTTCCAAGCCCGGCAGGCAACGAAATATCTCGCACAAAGGTCCCACGGCCAGTTTCTCCACTCACAAGGCCCATGGCTTCCAGTTCTGCATAAACGCGGGTTGCGGTTGCCAGGGAAATGCGTTTCTCGGCGGATAGCGCCCTGTGGGTCAAAAGTCGGGTACCTGCCGGAAGGCTGCCGCTTCGGATCGCGCCCGCGTATTCATCCACGATAGCTTTATAGCGCGCCTTCATAAATTGTATCCATGACAATTTTTTGATTGTAATAAATCATGAGGGCTAGCATAGGGACTGTCAATTTTTGCGGCTTGCTGTTTCAGCCATGCTTCAATGCGGGGGTATTGTGGTGACCAATAGAGAGAATAAAGCAGTTCCCGGCGCGGTGTCCGGCTGGATCAATGGCTTACTGGGCGTAATAATATTCAGCGGTTCGCTGCCAGCCACACGAATAGCGGTTCAGGATATGAACCCTTTTTTCCTGACTTTTATACGAGCCTCAATCGCCGGTATGCTGGCAATCATGCTGATCCTGTTTTTCAGTCAGAAACGTCCGCAGCGCCATCAGATAGGCTCTTTAATCATTGTTGCGCTCGGTGTAGTAATGGGTTTTCCGCTGCTGACGGCAATAGCGCTGCAGCACATAACCTCTGCTCATTCAATCGTGTTTCTGGGGCTGCTACCACTGGCTACCGCCATTTTTGGCGTAATCAGAGCAGGGGAAAGACCACGCCTGCCATTCTGGATATTTTCTATAATTGGCAGCCTGTTAGTAGGGGGATTCGCTCTGTCGCAGAGTGTGTCGGTCTCCGCGATCGGTGACTTACTGATGCTGGCCTCTGTAGTTGTCTGCGGACTGGGCTATGCCGAAGGCGCAAAGCTTTCACGTGAAATGGGCGGATGGCAGGTGATAAGTTGGGCGCTGATTATTTCTTTGCCGCTGATGCTCATGGCCACGTTTATCACTATGCCAGAAGATGCCAGTGCGATAAGCGTACGAGGATGGACTGCGCTGGCATATGTCTCCCTTTTCAGCATGCTGATAGGATTTATTTTCTGGTACAAAGGATTGGCTACAGGCGGTATTGCCGCTGTGGGGCAGCTACAGCTGCTGCAGCCTTTCTTCGGGCTGGGGCTTTCCGCCTCGCTGCTGTCGGAAACTGTGACTCCTTTGATGCTTGCGGTCACGCTGGGGGTAATCCTTTGTGTCATCGGTTCGCGCAAATTTGCACGTAAAGCATCTTAATGCCGCTGCGGTAGAAACTACGCAGGGATGGCCGTTTCTGATTCCAGGTTGTCCGCCTCTAAGGGATGCCTGATATGCTGACAGACGATTGTTGCCCAATATCACGGCCCAGTAAGGCACCAGGGTAGCATGTAAGAGCCGGTCACCGGATCTTCGGGGATCGGCGGTTATATGCAACTTTCTATACTTAACAGCGCAACACGATAGAGAGGTTAATTCTGTAAAATGGCATGGATCAGTAAATATCCAAAACGCCGCATGCCATCAGGAAAAGTGAGCAACCATAAAGTCAACGAATACGCGTACTTTGGGTGATAAGTGGCGATTTTGCGGATACATCACGACCACTGGTTTTTCTGGCGTTATAAAGTCGTCAAGCACCCTTTCCAGTTTCCCCTCTTTTACAGCATTTTCAATCATATAATCCTGGCAATAGATGACTCCTGAATCACTAATTGCAGCATCTATCATTGCTTCCCCATCATCCAGCGATAATGTCCCGGCAGGGATGTGCACAATTTTTTGATTATTCCTGAAAAAAAGCCATTCGCTAATTCTTTTTGTCTGAGGAGAAATAAATGACACGCAATTATGATTGCGCAGATCTTCCGGTTTTTCAGGGCGGGGGTGTTGTTGAAAATAATGAGGGGAAGCGGCCACAACGAAACGGGTCACCCCTAAAGAACGTGCAACCATTCGCGTGTCAGGCAAATCACCAATACGCACGATGACGTCAAAACCCTCTTCCACCACATCAACAAAGCGATCGGTTACGCTGGCATCTACCTTAACCTGCGGGTAATGCTGCATAAAGGTAGAAATTACTGGTATCACTCGCGAACGTCCAAAACCAGCAGGAATGCTGATATGAAGACGCCCCTGGGGGGCATTCTGTGCGTGAGACATCGCGAGCTTAGCGTCATCCAGATCGTTCAGAATTTGCTTACATCGCTGGTATAGCGCAGTCCCATCAGCTGTCAGGCTCAGACTACGGGTTGTGCGGTTAAATAACCTGACGTGCAGTTCATTTTCCAGCCGTGAAACCGCTTTACTCACCCCTGAAGCACTGATACCCAGCTCTGCAGCCGCCACGGTAAAATTACCGCCCTCCGCTGCAGCTACAAAAGCAGCTATCGCGCCAAGATCCATAATGTCGCCTCACTGGAATTTTAGTCATCAATGTAGTGATTTGAGGCTTATATATCAACTTTAGTTTGTTATCTAAAGTGTGCTCTCTGACTATTCATTGAAAGAAAATCATGATCTCTCTCAAAATAAGTAAGCTCGTTGGCTTTACGCTGACCTTTTGCATAACAATCAATTCAGCGATGTTGCACGCACAGGAATTTATCGGCTATGTGGAAAACACCGTCAATCCGGAAGATATGGTGGTCATTCCTGATACCCCGTGGGTGGTCACATCAACAGACAGAACACCAGGGAAATCTAAACCAGGCTATTTATATCTCATTAATTCAGTGACTGGTGTCGCTCAGTTGGCTAATGCTAAGGTCGCACCTGTCTCTTCAGCGGGCGATCCAACCTGTAAACCTCTTGAGTTAAACGACCTGGCGATGAGTGGGCTTGCCATACGAAGTGCAACTGATGGCGCTCTTCAACTGATGGCGGTAAATCGCGGGAAACGAATGTCGATTGAATTCTTCAACGTTGATCTTCCAACATCTAAACCGGCTTTGACATGGAGCGGATGTTTGATCATGCCTGATAACGCTTTCCCCAATGCGGTTACTCCGCTCAGTAACGACAGTCTGGCAGTGACAATTTCTTTTGAAACGGATAATAAAAAATTCATGCAGCAGCTGGAGGATAAGGTTAATACCGGTTACCTGTTAGAGTGGACTAAACAAAAAGGTTTCAAAAGGATTGCTGACAGTGAACTCTCGCTGAATAACGGTCTTAAAATCAGTGCTGATGGCAAATTTTATTACATTGCGGGCTGGGGAAGCGAGGGCATCTTGCGGTTACCTACTTCTTCAGGCAGTGGTAAGGCTCTTCAGGTGAACATTGGTATGAAGCCAGATAATTTGAGTTGGTCCAGCGATGGAAATCTCATAGTCGCAGGCCAGCTTCAGTCAGCAACCAGCATTTTTAATTGTGTTGCTTCTGATAAAGATGTCTGCCCGGTTCCTTTTAAAATTATTGAAGTTGATCCTGATACTTTGGCTACCCTTCGGGTTCTGGTTGATGGTGAAAAGATGGAGAATTACGCTGCTGCAACAACAGGGCTGGAAGTTGGTAAAGAGTTATGGGTGAGTGCTTTTCGCAACACGAAAATTGCCCGTTATCGCCTGGACAAATAACTACTTAACAATGCCGGTGGCTAACTCATTACACTGGCAGCCTATTAACCCCATTTTTTTTTGACGTCTCCTTCAGGCACTCGGAGGACAGCAACTGGACGTGCGCTGTTTGCGATAAGCGAAAAGCGTACGGAGCAAGCAACTTGAAATTCCCGGTTAAGCAGGCTAGCTTGCTTAAATTGAATGGAAAATTATTTTTTATAACAGGTAACATCAGTAATGGCTCTGATCCCAAAAAACTATACGCGGCTGGAAAGTGGCTACCGTGAGAAAGCATTAAAAATCTATCCGTGGGTATGTGGACGCTGCTCACGGGAGTTTGTTTACTCCAATCTACGCGAGTTAACGGTTCACCACATCGACCACGACCATACCAATAACCCGGAAGACGGCAGTAACTGGGAGTTATTGTGTCTGTATTGCCATGACCACGAACACTCGAAGTACACAGAAGCTGACCAGTACGGCACAACTGTGGTGGCAGGGGAGGACGCGCAAAAAGATGTGGCGGCCGCAACCTATAATCCCTTTGCCGATTTAAAGTCGATGCTTAATAAAAAGAAATGAGGTTAGAAATGTCCGCCTCTGACACAAAGTAACCTATAGCGGCGGCGTTATGCCGCTGTGAACGAACAGCGGACTTATGCGTTCAGTTCACATCATTTTTTCATATACCTGTTATTCCGGGCGGAGAGGCGGCAGATGCCTTGTTGTTGACTGCTGCGTCAGTGCATCGTTTTCCACCGCGCCCAACAGAACATCAAGCAGCCCGGGGAAGCGGGCATCCAGATCTTCCCGACGCAGTGACAGTAAATTTTCGCGTCCGTAAGGACGCTGCCAGATAACGCCACTGTCTCGTAATACACGCCAGTGGTGAGTTAGCGTTGATTTGGGGATACCGCTCAGCACGGCGCTACAGGCATACTCACCACCGCCAGCCAGTACACGCACCACAGTCAGACGTAGCGGATTTCCCAAAGCCGTCAGCACATTTTCAAGACGTATTTGTTCTGTGTCAGGATGGTTAGAAAGCATCTGGTTACTCCTCGGCTTAGCAACATGCCAACACTCTACTTTAAATTTTATCAGTTGACTAATGTACGAGTACACTCATACATTAATTGTACGTATGTACTCGTACATTAGTTTCTTTGGTTTATATGGAGATTGTTTAATGGCTATTCCCTCACCGGTTTCAGGCATCCCTCGTTTACAACACTGGAGCCTTGCGCTGCTTGCGTTCGCCCAGCTTATTTATTCCCTGGATATCAATATTGTGTTTGTGGCTCTGCCAGTGATTGGCGCGGGCCTGGGATTTTCAGAGCACACGCTTCAGTGGGTGGTCAGTGCTTACACGGTATGCTGCGGAGGATTTTTACTGTTTGGTGGACGGGCTGCAGATCTGCTGGGACAGCGTCGCGTATTTATTAGTGCGTTGTGGGTTTACGCGCTCTCTTCGCTTGCTGGAGGTTTAGCATGGAGTCCTGTTGTCATCGTAATTGCGCGAGCTATACAAGGCATAGGCGCTGCAATGCTGTTTCCATCCACGCTTTCACTTATAAACAGGCTGTTTGAGGAAGGTCCCTCACGCAACAGAGCACTGGCTATATGGGGCGGCGCCGGAGCAAGCGGCCTGACGCTGGGATCGCTTGCCGGAGGTATTCTCACCAGTTTTTATGGCTGGCCGGCAGTGTTTTTCGTCAACGTTGTTCTGGCAGCTATCGCGATTTCTGCTGCTTTTTTCGTCTTACCCAAGGATAGCCTGCGCAATGAGCGCCGCCGTTTCGATTTTCCGGGCGCTTTGACAGTAACCGTGGGAGCAACCCTGTTGGTTTATGCCATGGTTCAGGGACCGGAAGACGGCTGGCTGTCAGGACATATCCTTTTATCACTGGTTCTGGCAGCTGTATTTCTGTTGACGTTTGCTGCCATTGAGTCACGCAGCCACGATCCACTGATGCCGGTACGCTTATTCAGAAACCGTAGTCTGGTCACAGGCATGGTAATTACATTCATTTATATGGGAACCTTTGGTGCTCTGCCTTATTTTCTGACAGTTATGTTTCAGAGCGTTATGGGGTACAGCGCCCTGCAAACTGGCCTGGCATTTATTATTCCTTCGCTGGCAATTTTTGCCGGGACGCAGCTCGGAGCCCGACTGGCAAATTGCCTGCCGGTGCGCACGACGTTACTGGCCGGTTTTTTGACCGGAATCGCCGGGACTCTGGCAATGGTGCCGGCAGTCTTTTCAGGCGCGTCTTATGCAGAAATACTGCCCGGGTTGGCCATTTCAGGAGCAGGCCAGGGAATTGTATGGACGGCAATGTGGATAGCTTCTGGCGCTGGCGTAAAGCATAACGAACAGGGGATCGCTTCAGGCATGGCATCCACAACGCTGAACGTGGGTAATGCTATTGGTATTGCTTTGCTGATAGCCTTATCCGGAAGTGGGGCCGAAAATCTGCAACGGGAAACCTCTGTGAGCAGCCTCGAAAATGCCATACAACTTGCTTTTTATCTGGCTGCAGCCGGACAGATGGCGGGACTTCTTGTTTCCCGTCTGTTGCCCTTCAAAGCTGCGACTGGTGTATCAGCAGAAACGACGTAACTGAAAATCAGTCTTCTTCTGTATCCGTTTCCAGATGAAAAACAGGCGTATCAAAGGCTTGCTGTCAGGCAGGTTTCACTAACGTTAATCTTCTGCGTTACCGGCTCACGCTAACGGGGAGTGAGAGGCTTAACGTGCCGATATGTGCCAGCTTGTATGTGGATGTCAGCTTCTGGCATGGGCTGCTGTAGCAGCCCTGACAAGCTCAAACTTCTATCAAGTCAAATATCTCTAACGCATCATCGACTTCAATATTGTAGTGGTTTACTGAATTTGGCCACCTGAACAGAGGTGATATGCTCACCTCAGAACATTACAGGTGCCTCAATGAAAAAAGAAATTTCAGCGCAGAGTTTAAACGCGAATCCGCTCAACTGGTCGTTGACCAGAACTACACCGTGGCAGATGCAGCCAGCGCTATGGATGTCGGCCTATCCACAATGACGCGATGGGTGAAAAAATTGCGTGATGAGCGGCAGGGAAAAACACCTAAAGCCTCTCCCATTACTCCGGAAAAAATTGAAATACGTGAGCTGAGGAAAAAACTACAACGTATTGAAATGAAAAGCGAAATATTAAAAAAGGCTACCGCGCTCTTGATGTCAGACTCCCTGAACAGTTCTCGATAATCGGGAAACTCAGAGCGCATTATCCGGTGGTCACACTCTGCCACGTGTTCGGGGTTCATCGCAGCAGCTACAAGTACTGGAAAAACCGTCCTGAAAAACCAGATGGCAGACGGGCTGTATTACGCAGCCAGGTTCTGGAACTTCATAGCGTCAGCCATGGCTCTGCTGGCGCAAGGAGTATCGCAACTATGGCAACCATGAAGGGCTTCAGGATGGGACGATGGCTCGCTGGCAGGCTCATGAAAGAACTGGGGCTGGTCAGTTGTCAGCAGCCCACCCATCGGTATAAACGCGGTGGTCCTGAACACATCGCTATCCCGAATCACCTTAAGCGGCAGTTCGCAGTGGCAGAGCCGAATCAGGTGTGGTGTGGCGATGTGACCTATATCTGGACAGGCAGGCGCTGGGCTTACCTTGCCGTTGTTCTCAACCTGTTCGCGAGAAAACCGGTGGGCCGGGCAATGTCGTTCTCACCGGACAGCAGACTGACCATCAAAGCGCTGGAGATGGCATGGGAGGCCCGGGGAAAACCAGCCGGAGTGATGTTCCATAGTGATCAGGGTAGCCATTACACAAGCAGACAGTTCCGGCAGGTACTGTGGCGTTATCGGATCAAGCAGAGTATGAGTCGGCGTGGAAACTGCTGGGATAATAGCCCAATGGAGCGCTTCTTCAGGAGTCTGAAGAACGAATGGGTACCGGTGACGGGTTACACAAGCTTCAGCGATGCAGCCTGGGCAATAAAGGACTATATCGTTTGGTATTACAGCGCGCTCAGGCCGCATGAATATAACGGTGGGTTACCACCAAATGAATCGGAAAGTCGATACTGGAAAAACTCTAAAGCGGTGGCCAGTTTTTGTTGACCACTACATCTTTGGGTTCACTAATGAAGGAACCTTGTTTGGGTACGCCCTAATTTTTGCGCATCCATCGCAAGACCTTCCGTTGTACTGCCATAAAATTTATGTATATGAGCAATATCGTGGTCATAAAATAGGCAGCAAGCTGCTGGCTGCGATTCTTGATTTTCCAAATGAAGTCGGTCTGCTTTGCTCGTCTGATTTGGTTCCTTTTTACGAATCTGCCGGGATGTACTTTAAGGGAAATTTCACTCCGCCACTATCAGACGCGGGGGTTCACAAAAACTCGCGGTATGTATGCAGGACTTTGCGTAATGAGCACTAATAATAGTGGTCAGTCTAAGAATCTGCCCATATTCATGTTGAACGATAGCGACATTGATAACATCATACAGGCTATTTTATCAGCCCAAAAGTGATCTCTATCCCCGGCATCGCCCAGGGATTTCAAAACAGATTTTTTCAAGCAGGTAACTGTTTGATTAATAAGCAATTAAAGACTTTCGTTAACCAGAGGGGCATCCTGATCAACCTCTATCCCCTCCACCAGCTCCTTTATTAGCACCCACTGTTACACACTTACGGGCTTGATCTGGTCAGGGTGTTTAGCCATATCCTCATCAAGCAGCTGCAGCATTTTTTTCATAATCAATCAGTGCGTTGATCATCACCTTCCCTCGTCGGTCATATTTCCACTTGATGAGGCCCATATTCCATCCCCTACGTACGCAGCGCCGCCATCACCGTCGGAAAAAACGCTATACGGGAACGAATAATCAAGATTCTCTTCTTCTATGCTTGGTAAGCCTTGATCTTTTCTTATGAAATTTTCTTTTTGTCTTGATGTAAGCCGATTGTTTTGGTAGACGCAGTAATATTCGAATTTATCCCATAGATCGATGGACATTATCTCATTTGAATATTTAAGAAATATTGATGAGAGAAGCCGGTAAATATCAAAATAGTTAATGCCCAAACCTTGTAACCGGCTGATTTTATCATATTCACCAGGTTCATAAAAAAGCTGAAAGGGTTGCATTAGTTCAGGTGCATTGCCCGGCTTATAGAATTGGATTTTATAATAGGAGGATCCTTCTGCTTCATCGATTGTCTCCATTAAACAGAATGATAGCCCGAAATGGCCTATACACCGACTGCCACTTTCTCTAACTGACTCTTCCTTTTTCCGCCAAAAAAAATCTTTTTCATTGTAGAAAGAGTATATTTTGTCAAAAAGAAATTTCGTTATGAATATCCGTTCAATGTAGATGCCTGAACCTTCAATTTCATCAGCAGACATACTCATCAAGTCATATCGCAAACTTGGTTTCGTGTGCTGATACTTGATTCGACCATCTCTTTTGGTAAATATTTTCATAAATCACCTGTAAAATGTTCATCCTGAGACGTAACGCTTACGTTAACAACATAAAAAACCCGCTATGCGCGGGCTTGTAATTCAATCAAGATACAGTTGCGTTACGCGGCAATCATACAGTTTTGCCAGCTTTTCAAGCGTCTTTTTTTGGGGCTTTGTACGCGTTTCCAGCTTGGCTACGCCGCTCGTAGTGATACCCAGCGCCTCCGCCACCTGCTCGCGGGTCAGGTTACGGTAGATGCGCCAGGCTACGTGCATCGGCACATTCTGTTTGCGGCGGATCATCACGACGTCATGAGGGAAAGTCTCTTCGTCGTTATCACCAGCCTCATAAGGAACAGGCTCGAAAAATTCGTCCAGCTCCGTTTCAGCCACCAGCTTTTCAAACAGCTCAATGGGAACCACCGCGCTGATTCGGTTGCCCTCGGCATCCGTTATAAATTGTATTGCGCTCATACGATTACACTCTTTGCGTTGAGTTTCAGTTTCCGGGCAATGATGGAGAGGCAGTTAGGCGGGTTTCCCCGCCTTCCTTTTACCGTTTGCTGTATGTGGTCGTTGTCCGTCTCAGCACATCGTGGATTTCGATAATCACCGGCTTACCTTTGATTATCTTATACAGTACCCGATAGTGACCGATGACCAGTTTATGCCGTTTTTCCTTGTCATCTGTCAGCTTCTCGACTTTCAGATGTTGAATGTTAGGCCACTTTTTCAGCTCTTCAATTTTCTCCGCTAAGTCGTCACCAACATCGCGGGGAAATTTGTCGAGGTTCCTAAGCGCTTTACCTTTCCAGACAAGCTCTGGCATTTGCCTCTCAATGTTTTTAAAGAACGTATCCCGGTTGGGATGGACTAAATATAATATAATTCAGTCCACAATACAAGGATCTTAGTCCATTTTATTTGGTATTTAGTCCATATGTTGCGAGATTTAGTCCTTTTGTTGCACGAACAGGCTTGGGTAGGATTCAGATAATAGCGAACGCCAGATAAAAAGCTAAAATTCAGAGGTAATTATCTGATGTATGAGGCATTTCATGGCGTTTCAAAATCCGGCGCAGAACTATTCTGAACACCGGCTAAGCTTGGGTGATCTGGTCTATCTTTCCCCACACTCAATCTATCTGATGCGCAGCGCCAGCGACTATCCTGATGCAGGTATTGTTAAAGGCTCACTGTTAGCGATTGATCGCTCCCTGACGCCGCAGCATGGGCATATCATCATAGCCATCGTAGAGGATGAACTGGTAATGCGCCGCCTGCTGCTAATTCCCTCTCCGGCACTCCAGGAACTAACTGGGGACGGTGTATTAACGCCATTGGCCGCCGATCAGGAATTACCTGTATGGGGCGTTGTGGCTTATGCTGTAACCGATCTGGCCGGTCTGGGCTTTAACCACGAATCTCAGGAATAAAAAAGCCCGCTCTAAGCGGGCTTTCATTACTAAATTCTTAGCTTGTCAGGTGAGGTCACACCCACCAGGGAAGCAAGCGGGATATTAAACATTTCGTGCAGATTGCGGATCATAGGAAGCGTCAATGGCCGCTTGTTATTCAGCACTTCATAGACGCGATTCTGACGCCCAATCGCTGGCACCAAGTCTTTAGCCGTCATCTGCATCTGTTCCATGCGAAATTTAATTGCCTCAGTCGGAGTGGGTGCTTCAATCGGATAGTGCTCTTGCTCGTATCTCTCAATAAGCAAGATCATTACTTCCAGAAAATTTCCGGCTTCGGATCCCGGCTCCGGCTCATTATCAAACAGCGGCGATACGGCAGCCAGGGCCGCCTCGTAATCTGCTTCGGTGTGAATTGGTTTAATTTGGTAAGTCATCGCATATCCACCGTGTTAGCGTCTATTTTGTCGTACTCAGCGTGAGTCCCTATAAATTTGATATAGACCGCCTGAAATTTGTAGGCTATTGCAACAATAAGGCGGTAAGTATTTCCTTTAATATTGAATACCACCCTGCTATTGTTCAGAAAATCTGCCGTGCTGTACGTCGCCTTTATGTCTTGTGGCGTTTTCCACTGAGCCTTACTGGCTTCATCTATCCAGGCCTTTAGCGGTTGCTCAGCCTGATTATGAATCTGATAAAAATTTTTGAGTGTTGCGGTCGATATGATACGCACAACCTATCCTTGATGTCCCGCTGTGGGATTAGTTTAACAGTCCCGCAGTGGGACATCAAGTTTTTAGACGCTCTTTTTGTTTGATGTATACTGTATGGATAAACAGTTAAAGGTTCGGACTAACCCATTATGTTCGCGCTCGCTGACGCCAACAACTTTTACGCATCTTGCGAAACCGTCTTCCGCCCCGATTTGAGGGGCAAACCTATCGTCGTGGTTAGTAACAATGACGGCTGCGTTATCGCCCGTAGCGCGGAGTCGAAAAAGCTCGGCGTTAAAATGGGCGATCCCCTTTTCAAGTTTGAAAATTTCTTTCGCCAGAACGGCATAACGGTGTTCAGCTCTAACTATGCGCTCTACGGAGACATGAGCAGCCGTATGATGTCCATTCTCGGCGAAATGGCACCCGACCAGGAAATATATTCAATCGATGAGTCCTTCCTTGACGCCTCCGGCATAGCCAGTTACATGCCGCGGGAAGAGTTTGGCCACCAGATGCGATCCCGTGTCCGTAAAGAAACCGGCCTGACTATTGGTGTCGGCTTTGGGCCTACCAAAACGCTCGCAAAATTAGCTAATTACTCGGCCAAAAAGTGGACGAAAACAAATGGGGTGGTTGACCTGTCCAGCCCCGTACGTCAGCGCAAACTGATGGCGCTGGTGGACGTTACAGAGGTGTGGGGCGTTGGTGGTCGCATCGCCAAGCGACTCCAGGCTATGGGCATCAAAACTGCGCTTGACCTAGCCGATAGCAATACCAGTTTGATCCGCAAAAATTTCAATGTTGTGCTGGAACGTACAGTGCGAGAACTTAACGGGGAGTCCTGTATAGCGCTTGAGGATGCGCCACCAGCAAAACAGCAGATCGTCTGTTCTAAATCTTTCGGTTAGCGCATTACCGAGCTGGAGGATATGCAGCATGCCGTTGTGACGTATGCGATGCGGGCGGCTGAAAAGCTACGCGAACAGGGGGCGAAGTGTTGACATATCAGCATTTTTATTGCGACCGGCAGGTACGGCAATGAGCCGCAGTATGCTAATACTGCCTCTCTTACGTGTGAATACCCCACCAGCGATACGGGGGATATTGTGGCGTTCGCTATGCGTGGTCTGGAAAAGATCTGGCGTGACGGCTACAGATATGCCAAAGCGGGCATAATGCTCGGAGATTTTTACCAGACTGGCGTTGCCCAGCTGAATATGCTCAGTGAACATCAACCGCGAGCAAATGCTGACGCGCTGATGTCTGCACTTGACCAGATTAATCGTTCCGGCCTGGGTAAAGTGTGGTTCACCGGTCAGGGTACGCATAACCCATGGCAGATGAAGCGGGAAATGCTTTCTCCCCGCTATACAACCTGCTTGGCTGAACTACTAGTTGTTAAGTGAATAGCTGCTAACTGATTATGGCAGACCATCTATCAGCTGATAAATTATTGAATTCTTCGTTACTCTTAGCTGCGCTGATATGACTCAACGAGGCTGCTTTAATCTCATTTTGGCAACGAGGTGCAGCATAAACAGTCCGCGAATAAATGCGCTGGAAATTGTAAGGAGGAGCTTTTAGATATCGCACCGAGTATGCTATCTGTTAGGGGGCCGTCTTCCGTGATGAGATGAAAAGCAGCGCACCGATGATAACAAAGCTGGCTCCCGAGCCAGCTTCTTAGAAACAGTATCGGAGCGATCAGGACAACGCTATCAGCTGTGTTGCTATAGCATAAACACAGCCATTATTCGAAGCGACCGACTGGTGCCGGAGCATGGATGGAAGATAGATAATATCTCCTGGCCAACAAGTGCGGACTTCATCTTCATAGAAGAAATCCAGCGCGCCTTCAATAATTAGCAGTGTTTCACTATTCTGGTGCTGGTGCCAGGC
This sequence comes from Pantoea sp. FN0302, assembly GCF_050113775.1. Classification (NCBI taxonomy): domain Bacteria; kingdom Pseudomonadati; phylum Pseudomonadota; class Gammaproteobacteria; order Enterobacterales; family Erwiniaceae; genus Pantoea; species Pantoea sp. FN0302. The sequence goes on along the minus strand of NZ_JBNJSM010000001.1, from coordinate 1,483,524 downwards.
ATGAGTTTTGTTTGCAGCATCGCGCTGAAACTCAATACAGCCCTGATCGGGCAGCATTCGATAAAGTAGGTCATATACAGCACTTTTATCAGAGACATCGATATGGGAAAACTCAATATTCATCTTGTTTCACTCCAGTGGTGTCAGATTGAAAGCAGGTTTGTGAATTATTTCTCTGCATTTTATGGAAAGGGCAGGCTATTTTTTTATCATCACCATCATCAAGGAAGTACTGTAACCATTCTCGATTATTAATATCACCATATTTACCTAAAAATGGCGATTTGGGGACAGCATCATAAGGCTCCAGTCTTTTAGTTACCGTAGCGAAGGCACTATTTGCTTTGCTATCTGTATCCAGAAGATCATCAAATACCCATCTTGGCTGAATGGTTAACATAAAACCTGGGCTGCGTCTGCTCAGTCTGTTTACATGTGCCGGCGTATTGCAAACTATAAACATAGGCACGCCATGAAAGCAAAACTCCCACGCAGGATCGTCCAGTTTCTCGGGTATGTCTGCTGGCCATGGCGTATTATCTAACTTGCTTAAGCCCTCTAAAATTCTCCAGAATTTTTTGCTGTACTCTTCAATACTGGTAATGGGGGATGGCCGTTCAAATACAACAAATGACGTTTGTTTACCGTAGGATTTATAATTTTCGCAAAATTCTATCAGATCATCGCGAAGCGCTTCGGCGGTAAGTTCTTCATAAAACGAAAACCTGAGCATGTCTTTTTTATAGCCATTTACACCAAAAATGCAGGGGAAAGGCCGATCCTTATTGCAAACAGTTGCATCGAAATCAGCGAAAATAATCTTCTGCCATTTAGTTAAAGAGACGCGACCATCTTTTATTTCACTGGCTGAATACATATACTCTTCCTTTCATTGAAAAAGATTACGGATTTGTTGCTCAGAAATATCTAATTCGGTATCTGAAGTTGCAACCAGAGAGACAATGCCCGGGCAATTGGAGAGGTCGATTGTCAATGGAACAGGCTGGTTATCATTTATAAAAAATTTAACGTGCTCAACGCACTTAACTGACAGCATCTGTTCTGTTAAAGCAGCCGTATCGGAGATAGTAAAGTGTTCTTTTTCATTAATCAGAAAGACAATGCGAGCTTTACTTGTCAGTCTCACAGGAGTTGTGTCAAAACTCTGAGTGAGCATATCGATAACGCTGGTTAACAAACCCGGCGAGTAACATTTTTCAAAAACCAGAGGGGCGATGCCACCGTGCAGCCTGGCACCCAGTTCTATAAGAATGGGGCCATTTTTTGTATTCATTATTTCCAGATGCGCCGGACCGAATTCAACACCAAGCACCATCACTGATTTTTTAGCATACTCAATGAGGGGTGTATAATTCGGGTCGTTAACATCCAATACTTCCAAGCTTTGATAAACGAAATGACTGCCATTATGCAAACCCTTTTTATAGCGGCATAGCGTACATACTTTAATATCTTGCCCGTCGACAACTAAATCAACAACAAACTCTTCACCGTCAAGCTTCTCTTGCACAAGATAGTATTCATTTGGCACGCCTGTGATGTTAGTTTGCTCCCAGTTGATTTGGGAGATCCAGTTAGTTGCTTCCTCTTTATTATCAAAAAATACAACACCATCGGTCAGACATGAACTATCTGGCTTAATAACATAGCCAGAATCGCTATTAATATCGCTGATGTCAGTATTTGTCTGACTTATTTTTTTAGAGGCAATATGTTTCAGGCCAGCCAGAGCCAGCTGCTGTTGCATGATACTCTTTTTTCTTCGGTAATCAGTAGTACGATAATCATTTTTAGTTACATTATAGGGAGAAGCTAATTTTTCAGCGCAATACACTCCAGTCTCTGAGCCTGGAATAATAGCCAGCAGATTATTACTATCGATTACCCCGGCAATTTCCCCGGCAGAGTACAGCGTTTTATCTACAAATCCTTCGCCGGTATACGATTGGGTAAATCTTTGAGGAATCGTTTCTGATGATAATACGCCATAACATTTAATGCCTCTTTTTTTTAATTCAGGTGCTATCAACGCGCCTGTAGAAAATGGGTCAACAATTACAACTGTGTCTTTTGGCATTTGACTTTTTTTCCTTGTTGCGATGAGAGAATGAAGATGAACATGCTGGCACCAACGAACGGAAACAGATATGCAGAAGAGTCAACCCCAAAGAACAGGCTGCTTGTCAGTATACCAAATGTCAAAGGGCCAATGGACTGGGAGAAGGTATAAATGGTCGCGCTAAATTTAGCTACGGCATTAGCTTCATGGAAATTAGTCGTTTCATCAATCATATCTTTTCGCAGGTTGATTCTGATGGTGTTAAGGGAAAAGCCAATTAAGAAACAGACCACTACAGATACCAAGGGGATACTACTCAGAGTGAAGATGGCATCGGACAAGGTTAATGTTATCGAAGGAAGCAGAAGTCGGAATTTATTTAGATTCACAAATGCCGCGAGGAACGCTCCAACTCCAGCAACGCCGCTACAGACGCCATAGTAATCAGCAGTTAAGTTTTTTACGTTTTGAAAAAGAATAGGAGTAAGGGTGTTAAACGCGCAGATATGCAGCCCGATTAACCCAATAGCAATGCTCAGGTATTTAAGCTTATTTGATAAAACTCCCTCATCATCGGCCACCTGGTGATCGCTGTGATTATCATCAGCGGCCGCTTTTTCTTTGTACAACCGATTACCAAACAAGCTGACTAGAATATCAAAAGCGCACAGCAGCATGATCAGCTGATTGTAGTCCAGCTTTGTCAGGAAGTAGCCGCTGGATAGGGCACCAAAAAAAGATCCTATTTGTACCAGAGTCTGCATCACCCGGGAGGCTCTTTGTGATGAAATATGTCCATCGAGAACCAGTTTGGCGTTACTGGATTCAAGGGTGCTTAAGGTTATCAAAGATAAGTAGCCGATACTCAGAGAGGTTATGATAAATCCGAATTTGCTATCCGAGTAATGAAGGAGGGCGGTGACCAGCAGTATCAGGTAAACAATAATGCGCCTTTTATATAAATCACTAACGGTGATAAATTTCTTAACTTTGTTAATATTGAGTTTTCTTAACAAAAAAGGTAATGCCGTACCGACAGAAAGAGTAACACCAAGAAAAAGTGGGGAAGATGTGACTTTTAATGAATTCCAGATGTTACTAAGAAGTAAAACCATATCTGAAAAATAAAGAAGAACCAGTAACGAATAAAATCGTATAACCGCAGAATTCAACATTGCAGACATCCATCTGTTTATGGCCCATATTTGCGTATAGATATTTGAACATTTGTATGCCAACTGTAAAGAAAATATTAATAATATTTAGTTATAAGGATATTCTCTTTGTGTGCCGATAAAAAAGGACGCTGACAGGAGACCACGGTCAACGGCAGAACGGTAGCAAATTCTGTTGCTACCCCCGGCTCTTTCAGTAAAAGGTAAGAACCAATATAAATAATGGTTTTATTAAACACAGCTTCTGGATCCATATTTCAACTGAAGTACACTGTCTTGCCCCCGCTTTCCGTATAGCATGACTCAAATGCGGGACTTGTCTGGAATAACTTAGCGATATGAAGATTAAAACATCTTTTATATCAGCCTATTAACTCGCTAACTGCCAATCGTTCTGAGCTTCTCCTAAGGTGTAAACATGAGCCTTATCAATGTTGGTGTTATACCCCGCGCCCTGATAGCAGTGAAAAGAGGCGTTACTCCCAACGGTGTCACGCAGGCAAAGCATATAAAAACGGTTTTTCATAAAGGCACAGCCGTATCGATAGGCTCGATAGCTTCATCATAATCTGACGGCTTAATTTGCCCGCTACTGAACGCCAGACTTAGACATGCCATTAGCCAGTAAAACGCGGTAGCGCCTGTGCAGTGCGATTCTTTACCGGAAGCGTAGTAAAACTCGCCGCATTCGCTGTGTTCGCCACCGGTTGGATAGATCGTTTTATGACATGCGAAAGAGGCAAAGCTGTTTTTAATGAGGTCTGACTTGATGCCATCCAGCCGCCCTTCATTCAGTTCAATTCCGCCCTCTTTCAGAAACGGGCAGTTGGCGCACGGCTTCTTCAGCGCAAAATAACAATCACTCTTTATAAACTTTACGCTTGAACTCAAAAATTTTGCCGACCTGATACGCGCCCATAATTTCTTCATCGAAACCGTAACGCTCCATAATTGCCGAACAGGCATGCTCCATTTCTTCTACGAAGGCATTGAATACGTCGACCTTCATTCTGTCTGTCCACCAGTCCATGTAGTGGTTTACTGAAATGACGCGCACGTACGCGCTGGAGAAAGAATAATGAGCTTCGGAGTGTTAAATGCTGTCCTGGTTATGGGCTACTGCATAATCTCGAAATGTTTCTTCCTTGAGCTGCACGGCGCAAGTTACTTTTTTGGCCTGGCCCTGTGCGTCATTGCGGCAAAAATCTTTGCCTCCGGAAAGAAAAACCCTGCTGGAGATGAGATGATTTTTCGGCTGCTGTTCCCGTTTACTGGGCTGGCGATGATTATTGCCGGCATCTGGTTTTATCCAGCGACCGAGGCGATTACCGCCTCAGAAAGCGATATTGTCCAGGCCAGTGGAGCGTTTCCGGAGGAGGTTTTCACCCTGTTCTTTATCTCTATGGGCGGCATCATCCTGATCCTGAGCATGGTCAGGATGCTGAAGAAATGAATCCTGATTTTACTGGCCGTATGAGGAGCAACCTTTACGGCCTGTATTCCGGTTCAGCCAGAAAAGCGGGCGGCCCTGCGGGCCGGGTAAAGACGGTGCTGACGCACCGCCTCTCTCCCTTCGCCTGCGCTTTCTCTCTCCGGGGCGCTGTCTCACGCTCTTCTCTCTTTGCTCCCTGCTGCTGTTAATCCTTCTGCTGCGCTGCAGCTGTGTCGTCAGCTCTCTTTCTCTGAAGGTCAACAGCGCCAACATCCTGATGGCCACCTCCGGCTCCCCGGCATAGCCGGGTCGTCAGCCCTACTGCGCTAACCGGCAGAGCCGGTAAGCTCCGCCGGACCGCAAGCGTTCCGGGCCTCACGGCTGGGGTCTGATGGCAACGGCCAGGTCAACCCCTGCAGCCGGCTGGCGCCGGCGCTTCTGCAGGCCGCCGCTGCGCGGCAACCTATAAGGACCAGCCCGGCACCGTGGTGTGCCGTTCCGGGGCTGTGCCCTGTTCATCTCCCGCGTTCTGTTTCGTTTCCCGAATCCCTTCGCCGTGCAGAAACCTGGCACCCGGGCGTCTTCACGCAAGGGTCGCACGCTAAACGGCGGCACCCGGTCCCTGCGGGCTGCGGCTTTGCCGTTTCCCCCTGCGTTCAGCCTGATGCCCGGTCGCCCGTTCTGCCCTCACGGCGAGGAACTCGGAGAAACATCACATGAAACTGAACAGGAGAAACAACATGTCACAGCAGAACGTCAACACCACGGCTTCAAAATCTGAAGAATCATCATCTTTAAAAACAAAAAAAACGCGTCGTCCCGCGAAAGCGAAAGCGGACAAAGCCGCAGCAGCGGCGGTAGAGCAGGCACTGGAAAAAAATCGACATCGAGATGATCCCGCTCTCGCGCCTGATGATTTCACCCCTCAACGTGCGCAGTAAGATCTACGTCCGGTCACGTATCGAGTCGCTTGCCGCCACCATTAAAAACGTCGGGCTGCTGCATAACCTGATCGCGCACGATATGGCTGACGGGATGCTGGGCGTGGCCTGCGGTGGACGCCGTCTTACCGCGATGCAGCTGCTGGTTTCGCAGGGCGTGTATCAGCCCGATCAGCCCATCCCGGTCAAGCGCGTCACTGAGGAGCTGGCGCGGGCGGCTTCAATGGTCGAAAACGGCGAGCGTAAGGTCCCCTTGTAATAATGCTTCATGGCCTCCTGATGGATGGGAAGTTTTGGAAAGACAATGGCTTAATATCAGCCCTGAGCCCTTTTTTCACATTGTTTGTCCGGATCTTATAGGCCATGGAAAAAGCGAAAAAACAAATGTGAAAGAATTTTATACCCAACAAAATCAGGCATTATCCATTGTTAAAATTATGGATGAGCTGGGTTATAAAAAAGCGCATGTCATCGGTTACTCCGCTGGAGCCTGGGTGGCTTTGGGCCTGCTAAATCGCTTTCCAGAACGGTTTAATTCCGTTGTGCTGGGCGGGTGGGACTTCAAAAGTGGGCTTCCAGATACGCCTGAAGGTAAGCTTAGTTTTGAGGTATTTATGTCTTATGCGAGATGCGTAGCGCCAGAACTTACCACCTCGCTTTCGACAGACGATGAAAAAAGTGTGAGATATTTTTTCGATGAGCTAAGGAAGTACCTGGGAAAGGAGGAAAGCTTTTTTCCTTATAGTATCCCAACACTGCTTTGGGCAGGTGCCAGCGACCCTTATTACGCATCTATGGCTGAGTTAGCAGAACTACATGCTTTACCACTTCTCACTGGTAAGGGGGATCATTTGAGTGAACTAAAGAATCTGGATAAGCGCTCAATGAATGCAATTCTTAAATTCATTCAATCTCCAGAAACCTTTATTTCGTCTGTTACCTGATCACTTAAATGCAAAGCACAGTGATTTTCCTACAGTCCGCTTTTGGCACAAAGCGGAATGACTTGGGCGCAATATCCGTTTTGAGCAAAAGCGGACCTTGTTGTCGGTGGCTGGCTGTTGTGCAAATGCATTGGCGACTCGCGGTCGAGCGCGGCGCCTGTTACTCTCATACCGCTTAGCGCTTAGCTTAAACTGGGAGGTCTGATGCATACCGCAAATATCTGTGCCATGATCGGAGCAACGCTTTTACTGATGTCACTCTGCGTCTCGGCGTCCGCAGCTCAGTCAACGTCTATAGTTTCAGAACATCCAAACTCACAGCGTATCTCTGTACAGACGCAAGGCTCGGGACCGGATGTGATATTGATTCCGGGGCTGGCCTCGCCTCGCGAAGTCTGGGCCGATTTAGCAGCAGATTTACGTAAGCACCACCGCATTCATCTGGTAGAACTGGCGGGCTTTGCCAGCACACCTGCCATTTCCAACCCAGAGGGAAAGGTCATCGCACCGGCAGTTGATGCCATCGCTGAATACATCCGCACCCATCACATCAACGCACCGGCGATTATTGGTCATTCTCTCGGAGGGGAAATTGCCCTGATGCTGGGTGCCCGTCATCCCGACCAGGTTGGTCGCCTGATGATCGCCGATGCCTTGCCGTTCTATACGTTGATGATTGACCCTGCCGCGACCAGCAAAACAGCTGTCCGGCAAGCCACTGCTACACGAGACTGGCTGCTGGCACAGTCGCCGGAGCAAAGGGTAGCGTCTCAGAAGACATCCATAGCCCGCTTAGCCAAAACCGAGGCGGTGAGGCCAGCTTTGGTGACTGCGGGGATCAATTCCGATCGTAAAACCGTTGCCGATGCCGTGTATGAATTGATGATTACCGATTTGCGTCCCGAGCTTGGTCGTATTAAAGCGCCGATTGAGATCGTCTACGCCTATGACGGCCTGTTCGGAGTGCCTGCCGCCGGCGTGGATGCGATGTACCGTCAAGCCTATGCCTCTGCACCAGATATTCATTTCACGCGGATCGATGACAGCTTTCACTTCGTCATGCTCGACCAGCCAGAACGGTTCTCCAGCGCGGTTGAGTCATTCTTAAATAAGTAAAAGCTCCAGGGGATGTTGGCATATTCACTCTCCATTAAATCAGGAGATGTGATTAGAGCTGTCCCCTGTGAGCGAAAAGCGAACCCAGTAAATTAGTAGACATTTTCTCAAACCTCTACCCACGGCATAGTTCTATAGATGGCACCTGTCAGAATTTAATGTATCCTACAAGAACTCGTGTACTAGTCCAGGGGTTCGTTTTATGTGTTTTTCCAGTATTGACGAAGTTAGAGAACGTATCGATCAAATCGATAGTGAGCTGGTTAAATTAATAGCTCAGCGTGCGGGGTGTGTTAAAGCCGCTGCTGCGTTCAAAACCGATAGTACCGCCGTTCGTGCTCCGGATCGCGTAGAGCAGGTCATCAGTAAGGCGCGTGAGAGAGCCGCGGAAATTGGACTTCCGAAAGTAATCATTGAAAAGATCTACCGGAGCATGATTGATGCATTTATTGACTATGAGCTTAAACAATATGAAAAATTGCAACAGGAAAAAGCCTGACAGCGCGCGAAATCAAAAATCGAAGTATTAGTAGTTGAGTATAAATATCTTCCGAGGTCCGCTTTTGGCACAAAGCGGACTGACATGCGGGCCAAAGTCCGCTTTGAGCAGGAAGCGGACGTTCTGACGGCACACTTAGATCGAGAGGTTTTTAATAAAGGGAAGTAAGTCAGCTTAATGCAGCTATACGAAAAAACTTCGCCTTTAAAACATTTTGCCGGCATTTCTTATCACCTGGACCAAAATAGTGGATTGCTTAGCCGATTATGTTCTGTCCTCACTATGTACACCCAAATGGCCAATAGCCCATTGCAGGTGTTCCAGAAAAGTCTTCACTTTAATTTGTAAGTATTTTCTGCCGGAATACAGCGCATATAGCACCAAATCTTCTGGTTCGCGGTTACAGTTAATTTTAACAAGGGAGCCGTTGTTAATTTCTGATTCACAGGCATGAAGAGGCAAGATGGCGAAACCAAGTCCTTTTAGTGCTGCAGCCTTGGCCATCTGTCCACTGTTCACCTTGTAGCTGGACTGCACCTGGACGGTTTGGTTCTGTTTGAATCTCCAGGGCATTCCCTGGAGTACCGACATACTAGTAATACAGGGGATTTTGGTTAGTTCATCAACCGATTGTGGTGATGGGTGACGTTCCAGAAGTTCTGGTGCGGCTACCACACAGCTCGGCCAGCGCAGAATTTCTCTGGCGACCCAGCAAGAATCCTCCAGTGGCCCACGTCCAAAGCGTAATACCAGATCGAATCCATCCAGTAGTCCCTCTGTTGGGTCCAATTGTGTGTCACAACTGAGCTGTATTTGTGGATGCCGAATGCAGAAGTCAGCGAGAATGTCTGCCATGAATGGAAGGTCTGGTGTAATGATCTTCAGGTGGCCTGATAGTGAATCACCAAACAGTGACACTTCTTCCAGGGCATGATCCAAAGCGTGCGTGAGCGGCTTAATGGATTGATACAGCAGTTTACCGGCTGCGGTTGGAATTATCTTACGCGTCGTACGCTCCAGCAGCCGCACATGAAGTTGTTGTTCAAGTAAAGTGATATGTCGACTGACATTGGACGATGGCAGCTGAAGCTGCTCTGCCGCGAGCTTAAAGCTCAACTTTTCGTAAACAGCCTGAAAACAGATCAGCCACTGTATTTCAAATTTTTCAATCATTAATTATCCCAAAAAATGAGATTAACAAAACTATAATTCCATATTTATCACTAATCAGGTGGTCATTACAATTCCCATTAAGTTTCGTAATAGGAAGGGAATGATGACCAGAACCAAGAAAATTGCCATCGTAGGCGCCGGGGTTGCTGGAATGGCACTGGCAATCCTCGCAACCAAACAGGGCCATCAAGTCAGCCTGTTTGAGCGTGGCAGCAATGTGTCTTCTATGGGAGCTGGTGTGACGCTGTGGCCCAATGCCATGTTCGTCATGCAGAAGATGGGGCTGGACAAAAAGGCCATGCAAGTGGGTGGTACACCATGCATGATGCGCCAGTTTGATCAGCATGGTCTCCTTCAGACTGAGTTCGATATTTTAGCAGTGAACTCACTTTGCGGTTTTCCCAGTGTGGCAGTTTTACGGCGTGAGCTGATGAGCTTACTGGCCGGTGCGTTAGAGAGTCTGGGTAGGGAGATCAAGTTCAATTGTTCAATCACTGCAGCGGACGTGATGAAGTTGAGCCAAGAGTTTGATCTGGTAGTCGGAGCTGACGGGCGTATGAATTCAGTCGTCCGTCAGGCAATGTATGCGGAGAAAGTCACTCCTCGTTATCATGGCTTTGTGAACGTAATAGGTGTGGGAAGACAACGAGAGGGCACCTTGAGCAACACTATTGATGACTTTCGTGGTCAAAGTGAGCGTTTTGGAATCGTCCCAGTAAATGATGGGTGGTGCTATTGGGCAGGAGCGTGGAAAGCTCCTGTTGACCATGAACTTCCTCGGGCGCATTGGCGCGATGAGTTGCATCGGCGTTTTCGGGACTGGCCTGATCCTGTGCAGAATGTGCTGCTGTCATGTGATAGTGCATCTGTGAGGGGAATTTTTGTGCATGACATTGATCCTCTTCCTTTTTGGCATAAAGACAATGTTTTACTCATCGGAGACGCGGCTCATGCTTCCTTGCCGACATCTGGGCAGGGTGCATGTCAGGCGCTGGAAGATGCATGGAGTCTTACTCGCTTACTGAAAGAGAGCGATGATCTGGAAATTGCTCTGCAAGGCTTCTACCAACAGAGACATATTAAGACCTCAGCAGCACAGTTGGTTGGAAGACAATTCGCGCAGAAAATTTTCTCTGAGCAGCCTGAGCCACTGTTGCCTGCATCCATTAATTCCGCAGCAGAACTCAGCCGGTTCTGGATGCAGGGTTTAAAGCATGTAGCCTTCTGAAACAGGTCATGAGGATGCGGTATAACTGTATGTCGGAAGAATACTAATCGGTGCGATGTTAGTGTTAAACGCTGACCTAAGAATGTCCGCTTTTGGCACAAAGTAGACGCTTGGCATGAGCTTCTGTGAATTACCAGTAAGGCCATCTTAAGATTTAGCAATCCTGCAGCCGGTGTGCTGTCCCGGCTGCTCCTCACATACTCCTCACCTGATTTTCTCAAAATCGATCTCAGCCCAGTCATATCAAGGGGCTCAGGAACTCTCCTCACTTCACCCCTCACTTTGCCGTCTGGTCATTAGCGTCATCACTTCGCCATCAACCTTAATTAGCCCTTTAGTTTCAAACTTTGTTATCCAGCTACTGAAGTTTTTAACGTCAAGCCCAGGCGCCTTCATATCATCCCTTATGACCGCACGGGTGCAGATGTCGTTGTTCATTGTCCGGCTGCGGATCAGGTTCCAGAGTGCGATATGATTTTCCGTAAGTTTTGCGATATCACTGAGTTCGGCAGCCAGTTCAGTAACATCGCGCGAAACATCCCGCACGGCCAGCGAAAGGATTTCTTCGCTCTCTTCGTCCGTAAACAGCTTTACCGGCTGCAGGTCGTATGCCCGACGTTTCGGCTTCCTGGCTAAGGGTGAGGTTAGAGCGTATATGACCCTTGGTACTTTTCTTGCGAAGATACGCTTTACCATACTCAGCCATGGCTCCGGGCATACTGTGCCGAGGCGAGTCAGAGATATCGGCTTGCTCAGCCCGTTCGCCCGCATGTAAGCCATGCAGGCGTGATAGAGATTACGACGCGGGCTGAAAGGAATCACTTCTGCGTTACCAATAAACATGCCGTCACACTGCTGTGAAGCCGTCAGGTAACCACAGAAATCCACCAGCGAATCGCACTCGCGCTTGATGGCCAGTGCCTCCTCAGACGTCTGCTGTTCAGACAGCACCTGACAAGCCTCCTGCTGGTCAACAAAGCGGGTGAGAAGATCACTGTCAGATTGAACCCACAGGATAATTTATTCGCTGACGCCCTAAAACCACCAGTTGAAAAAACGTTCAGTAAATGGTTTTATCATTCATTAATAACTATTCACTATTGCTGCATAAGGTCAGATAAGTTGTCACTAGAGTCTGCAGAGTGGTTTAGCCGGAATGGCATAGAGTGCTCACGGGTCAGGGCCCGTAATTCGGGCTTTCCGAAACATCTTCATGATGAATATGTCATCAGTGCAAACCTGACGGGGGTAGAGGAAATCTGGCTGGCAGGAAAAACCGCCTATGTTAAAAGTGGTCAGGTTACCTTATATAATCCGGGAACTATTCAGGCTTCGCGTTTTGATACTCAAGCCGTGGAATTCATCAGTGTGCACATACCCCAGACAGTGATAAAAATACTTGCAGATGAGGACAATCTCAATAGCGCTCATGAAACCCCAGTTCTGCGAGAAGGCATAATCAATAACACTCGCCTGTTTGACGCGCTGTACCGTTTTGCAACATCAGCCCGACTGGAGCGGGGCATGGATGAGGAGCAGGAATTGATTTTACTTTGTGGTGAGCTGCTTGAGACGTCAGCTCTACTTCAGAGATCTGATGAACAGAAAATCAATATTATTATCGAGTACTTGCGAGAGCACCTCAGCGTAAAACCGCAGCTGGAGATGCTCGCGCAGCTGGCGGGGATGAGCAAATATCATCTTGTTCGCTTCTTCACCCGGCATACGGGTATGCCGCCTCTGCAGTATCATATGCAGCTTCGTCTGCACCATGCCCGCGACTTGCTTCGCAGAAACGTGCATCCTCTCGATGCGGCGATAATGCTGGGATTTTACGATCAGAGTCATTTCATTAATGCATTTCGCAAAGTGATGGGAACAACACCCCATCACTATGCTTCGCAGGTCAGATCAGGTCACCATAAACTCCCGGTACCCTGACACAATCACGTAAAGCGCAAAATAGCTGAATATGATCGCTGAGGCTATATAGGAATATTTAAGCAGGCGTTGACCAAGCAGTTTGCCTCCAAAACTTCCAACCAGGCACAAGACACAGGTCCAAAACATTCCCGCAATGAAAAAGCCACTCAGAAACCAGGACGTTGCCGTAACGCTGTGCTGGCCCATCCGGGATATCAGCGCACCGCCCACTGTCGCAAACCACAGAATAGCCGTGGGGGATGACATGGCAAGCATCACGCCCCGGCTAAATTCACGCAGCAGCGGGCGATACTGATGGGTTTCGCTCACGTTAAGCTCCGAAGCCTTCCTGAAAGCGGCCATCAGCATTTTGCCGGCGAACCACAGAAGCATCGCGCCGCCGCCAATCCACAATATCCAGCGTACGGCTTCATACTGAAGCAGTACGGCCATTCCCGCCAGCGCCAGTAATGCATATGCCAGGTCACCCACACAAGTCCCTATTCCCAGCCAGAAACCATGAAAATATCCGCGTTGCATGGCAAGGGTAATCATGGCGATATTGGCAATCCCGATATCAAGACACAGCGAAAGGCTCAGTAGGAAACCATTTGAAAACTCGATCATAACGTAAAGCCTTTAATCTTCTGGTCGTACTCGATCATGTCGACAGTTTTACCCAGCCGGTTCAGCAGCAGATCCGCCTCTTCAGGCTGATGATGAGGTGAATAGCATTGCAGGAATGCCAGGGCTGCCTCTGTATCACCCTGCAATACAGAGTGTGTCATTGCTGTTGCCAGTGCCGTCAGAGCAGGCTTCACCGCGCTGAGGTCCACCGCATAATGCGTCCCATTCCAGTTCAGACACCGGTGTTCAGTTAGCCACTTGAGCTGTATATAGGCCGCCCCTGCATCAGGATAATCACATGGGCCGCGGCGCAAATATCTCAGCATTTCCAGCAAGAAAATTTTTAACTGCAACGTCTCATTCAGCTGCAGGGCCTGTCGGGAAGGCTCTGTCAGGCACATCAAAAGCCCAAAAACATCCGCCAGTGCTTCCTGCACAACCATTGATCCCCATCTGTCCTGTTTACTTAACTGGCCAAACATCATCTTTTCAAGAACAACGGAATGCCCCAGATCATGACCGCGGAACCAGGCAATCAGGTGGCGGGCACAAAGAGCGCTGTCCGGGATAGCGTCATGCTGCCAGCCAAGCAGGGCAGCCTGGGACCGGGCAAAGCATTCAAACAGGTTCAGATAGGTATTTGCAAACACGATGGTGCGCTTCTGTGAGGCGTATTTCACGCCTTCATCTTCAGGAAAAAAATAGGCAAAATGTTTTGGGTAGCTGTTAGCTTCGCCAGCAATGGCAAACAGGTCAACAATTTTGTATCGGCATCCAGGTAGCGCAATCAGCCGCTGGTCGATATGTTTTTGCAGCCAGCACAGGTTGTCCGGAAAGAGCTCATCCACCACATCCGAAACCTCCTGCAGTCCGCGATCGGGTAACCCAAACCAGGCGGAATAATGCTGCGTGCGGGACTTACCTACCCATGTCGACATGTAACCTATTCCCTGCACCAGCTCCTGTTCATCGAGTCCTGCTATCTGCGGGAGAATTTCTTTTGCTGTGCTGGCGTCAGTGAGGATTTCTGCGCGTAACTGCAACGCTTTGCAGGTATCCGGATCGCCAAATTCCTGCGCAAGCTTGAAACAGATAATGCTGAGCTTTTCTTCAACAGACTGAAGCAGCGAACTCCCGGTCCGAGTGGAAACCGGGTGAATATGACTGGCCGCCTCTGCAAGACGTGTAGCCTGGTGGATGAGGTCCAGCGCTGCGGGCGAAAGTGAGTCAGGCAGAGGGATATCCATCATGTGGATATGGTATGAGTCAGCAGCGGGCCAGAACGGTGTCGTAAACATGAAATTCCCTTCCATTATCAGTAACGAGAAGTCTACTTAACCATTGCATCTGTAATCGGTATTGGAAGGAATTGCGCGATGGGGCCGGAAAGAACGGTTCACTTCAAAACCATAACCGACTACTTCGTTTCATTGCCCTGCAACGCATAAATCAACAGAGTTCGGTTAGGGCAACGTCCGTTTCTGGCACAGAGCAGACCGATACGCAGGCCAGTGTCCGCTATGAGCGAGAAGTGGACGTTAGCTTTTCAGACCTGTTCGTACACTATTGGGCTGTTAAGTTGAAACAGTGCTGTAGCGTCCAAATGTGTTGATAGAGGTATCGTTACGCAAAGCTCTCCAGTATTTGCTTTGCATGCATGTAATCGTAAGACGTAACTTCGATCTTGTTGTTACTGAGATCGCTAAAGTATACGGACATCGATACATCGTGGTCACTGACGGTGAAAGGGATTTTATTGTCCTTGAGGATCGGTATTAGCTCAATGAAAGATGGCGCCCCCACTCCGAAAGCCATCGTATGACCAGGATGCTGAGACTTTCTGAGGAAAAGGGAAAGTGCCGCTCCGTTATTCCTTATGACCAGCGGTCCTCCCTGTTCAAACCAGAAGTACAGCGAGCTATCGCGTGAGAAACCAAGGATCTCTTTATACCATTGTTCTGCCTGCTCAATATCTTCAACATATACATGTATATGATCAATCTCGGCTATCTTCATAACATGGCTCCCTGATTTTTGTTACCGGAAATACTCGCTGAAGCAATTTTGATAAACGACCCGCAAAGCACATGACAACACATCATTTACCATAATCTTTTATGGCACATATAGCTGTTGTTAACGTCCGCTTCTGGCACAAAGCGGACGCTTATCCGGCATAGCTGTCAGGCGGACCGCCGCCCCGCCGCCTCGCTTCCTGAGCGATTTGTTGGTGTATTAATTCCGCCGTTTCAAAACGGGCCTGGAGAGTAGATCGGCAGCCTGCCAGACGCCAGGCTGCCTGAAATATCAGGGTATAAGTTTGCTGCTTCGCATGGCTTCCAGATGCTCAATCAACACGTCATCGGAGCGCCTGATCATGGCGTCAAACCCTTCCCGGCGCGCTTTGGTGACGTCAAATATGGCATCTTTCTCAACATGGAAGATAAAGTCACCAAATCCACCTAACGCCAACTTGTCGATATCTTTCTCTTGCAGTTGCGCCTTATCGGCGATGGATGACCAGAGGGGCTTAAGCGCGCTGAGACGTTCGCTAAGCGAGACAGGTTGCGCCTCGCCGACCGGTACGCCGAACCAGTCAGCCAGCTTCGGCCAGACGTGACACCAGCGGAACACGTCGCCATTTGTGATATTGAACGCGCCGAATTTGGCATTTTCGGCAGCCCAGACAGCGCTTTGACCAAGGATGCGACTGTCAGTGATGTTCACCAGCGTATTGCGATACGCTTCATCCGGGCCGGGGAAATGCAGAGCGGTTCCCGTTTCGCGGCAAATCGTACCGTACACGCCGATCAGATTTCCCAGGTTCATGGGCGATCCGAATGAGTGACCGATGACGATATCGGGGCGCAGTGCGGTCCAGCCGATGCCTTCGTCGCTAATCTTTCTCGCATAGTCTTCATGCCGGAAATAGAGGTTTGGTGGAAAATGACGGCTGTCCTCTTCCCGTGCTGGGGTGCGGTAAACGCCCAGGTGTGCGCCATAAACCTTTCCGCCCTGAACAAAGATAGTATGTTTCAGCGTATTGCCTGACGAACGTACCGCGCCGATCAGATTTTCAAACATCAGCGCATTGATATCCGCCTCCACGCCCGGATTGGGATCCTGGCGCAATGCGGCGTAAAAGATATGCGTCACTGTTTCAAACGCTTCGCGGTGTTGATTAAGATCCTCTGAAGAGGTCAGGTCGGCGCTGATATGAGGAGAAGGGTGAGGGCTGTGCGGCGAACGCCCAAGAGTAGTGATTTGCCAGCCCGCTTTATGGAAGGAATCATGAGCGGCAAAGCCAACTACGCCGCCAGCACCGACCAGCAATACGTGCTTATCATTCATATAATTCTCCGTTTGGTTTCATATAACAAGATTAGCTGCAACATACAGAGGGTTTTACCGCTGGCAGCAAACAGAACCGTTGCCGAATGCTGTTATTAAAAGGTGATCTATATAACATAATGAGTCAAACAACGATGAGCAGGCGAAGCAGCCCCAGGCGCTTTTCTCTCTGTTCGCGCCATACCACACAGTAATTTTTCGAGTCGCCGTAGATGTTTGTCGAAAGTGCCAATGTTGGCTTGTGACAAAAAGTAGCTGCAACAGCCCCATTCGGCAGCAATGAGCGAAAAGCGGACCTTGTTCACGCTTATGCTTATGCCTTAGAGGATGAAAGTCTGCTACAAAATGTGCATTATTGATATGCAATCGGGACAGGCAAATCAGGAGAAAATTCATGGACAAGAGCACACTAGTTACACTCTTAAAATTCAAGCGTTGGATTGATGCCGAAACTCTAAAAACAATTAAAGGCATCAGCGAATCTGCTTATGCAGAAAAACGTCATCTGATGCTAAGACTGATGAACCATATTCATGTGGTAGACATGATTTTTAGAGCCAATATTTCGGGACAGCAGCATGGTTATACTGCCCTGAATACCCCTGAAACACCCTCTGTAGATGAGCTTGAGGTCAAAATGGACGTCTGTACAAACTGGTATATCCAGCGAGTCAGCTCAATGGCTCCAGCCGATTTAGAAGAAACTATTAAGTTCAGTTTCGTCGATGGTGGTGAGGGAAAAATGACTGCCATAGATATGCTAAATCATATGCTTTTTCATGGAACCTACCACCGTGGGGCAGTAGGCTGGTTAATTTCTGAGTGCGGAGGTGTTCCTCCGAAAGATGTGCTGACAGTTTTTCTGAGGGATCATAATCACTGACAGGTAGTTCTTCTGCTAATTACCTATCTAGCGGCTTCGATGGCCGCTTTGAGCAAAAAGCAGACGTGTAGCTCATGGCGTTTGAGTATGTCCATTACATCGAACATAACACCCCGGCAACGAAATCTATCTCGAACGTTCCTGGGCATTCAGCGCCAGTCGTAGATGATGCTCTATAAAGTTCGCTTTAAGCGCGCTATAGCGATGAACATCGTTTTTACTGAGTAATGCTGCCGAGAGTTTTATCTCAGCATACTTCCCAGCAATGGCTCTGTTTTTTCTTAGGTAATCACGGAAAGCAAGATGTCTTACTACCTGCATATCTCCAACAGCAAAAGCATGCACTTGATGACTACGCTGATCACCGCCCTTAATGAAATATCTACGCCCCGAAATCCCGTTCTCTCCGCGAGCAACATACCCGGCGCGGGTCATTGCAGAGTTGTATCTATCCAGTTCATTGATGTCGGAGACTTCCAGCAGTATGTCAATTACGGGCTTTGCTGAGAGACCCGGCACAGATGTACTGCCAATATGATGGATACTTTTAGCCACTCCACCGAGCAATGTCTTTATCAGTAAACTTTCAGCTTCAAACATCTCAGGCCATTTATCATCGTATGGCACAACAATAATCGTTCGCATATACACCTCTTCCTGGCTCTGAGCATTTAACATTCGATTTCGTTTACGAATCACACCTCCTTCCACACTATGTTATGTTTAAAACCTTTCCAGAACATATGGGTAGAAACATGATTGTAAGAACATGGCACGGATGCGTACCAGTCAGGCATGCAGAAGGCTTTGCAAACCATTTGCAAAAAACCGGTGTTGAACATTCAGAGAGGACACCGGGAAATATGGGGGCATATGTACGAAGAGAGACGCAGGGTGAATGGGAGCATTTCTTCCTGGCAACTTACTGGAAAGATCTTGAGGCAGTAAAAGCATTCGCAGGCGAACAGTACCAGATTGCAGTTACCTATCCGGATGACGAGCAATTTCAGTTGCTATCCGATCCTTACGTTTTCCAGCATAACGTCCAAACGGTCTCCCCTTTGTAATAATTTGCGGGCTGATGCCATGAGGCGGTGTCTTCCCCTTTGGGGGTGCCCAGTACTCATATTTTACATAGCAGTGTGGGTGCCTACAGTTGATGTGAAGGTCCGCTCTTGGCACAGAGCGGACTGGAAGGGGTGTAAGGTCCGCAAGAGCGAAAAGCGGACGTTCAGCCTGCAAAATAAGTTCAGTAACACTGGGTTGGCACAGGCAAATAAATAGCACCTGAACTCGTTAACTTGATAATTTCTTAAGCGGTCAGGGACTCATTACGATGTTAAATGCATTTTTGAGATATTACCGGGCATCCCGACTGCATTATAACCATTCCTCTGACAGCCTCTTCCGGCTCCATACGCGTCGCCCGTCATAAAGCCTTTCGCACTTCATATGGCAAGAGGTTTAAAACACTGCATGTTGTTGTTTTGTCATAAATAAAAGGGCGGTGACATGTCACGACGCGCGGCAAAAAATACTGGATGGTTACCGGAATGTTTTCAGTCTGGTTTTTTAATGCCGTGTAAGCATACCTGTTAATACACGCTATAAAATGATCGAATAAGTATATCCTTCAGAATAACGGTTACTTATGGTAATTAATTAGTAAGGTATTTATTTTTAATTAACAGGCGTGCAGGCAGGGAAAGTCAGACGTTATTTATTCGTTGATTTAACATATGCCTTTTTTAATTAACCGCCTGTTAAAGTATCGTCATTAAATGATGATAATTGCCTGCAGGCATACTGACAAGGTTTACGGTATGCGAAAGCAATTCCTTCCCACCAGCGACGTGATAGCTCTGAGCTTCATGACCCTGGCGCTGTTCCTCGGTGCAGGTAACATTATCTATCCGCCAATTGTTGGCAAGATGACCAGCGAATATTATTTGATTTCTTCGATCGGGTTCAATATTTCCGGTGTGCTTCTTCCGATGCTGGCCGTCCCATACGATCGCGTTACCGGTATGGGTAAGCATCGCGTTCAGCACCTACACCGCCGTATTCAAACCCCTGGGCTTTACTGTCACCCTGCTGGATACGCTGCCGCTCGCCAGCGTATCACTGGGCTGGATCCTGCCGACCGCGCTTGTGGCGCTACTACTACTGCTAAAAGACAAAACCTCAAGAAAAGTAATCGTCGCCTCCAACTAACAGCGTGATAAACCATGATGAATACAGCAATAACTACCACAGGCAACATCACAACGCGCCGCAGCTGGCGCTGGCAGGACAACATCTGGACGCTGGGCCTGTATGGTACAGCGGTCGGGGCGGGAACGTTGTTTCTGCCTGTGGAAATTGGCACACGCGGCCCGGTCATCTTCCTGGTGATGTTGCTGCTGGGCCTGCCGTTATCCCTGATACCGCATCTGCTCCTGTGTCGTGTATACATGCGTGAGGAGCAGATCGCAGACGGCAAGCTGCCGATCTTTGGCTCCTTCTTCAGCGGACGCGGTGAAAAGCTGATCACACTGTTCTACTGCGTGACGTTCTTCCCGGTAACGCTGGTTTACGGAGTGGCGCTGGTTAATGCGCTGGATAACTTCCTGGTAGAACATATGCACATTACAGTGATCAGCCGTGGGCCGCTGTCGTTTATCGTGGTCGCTGCACTGTATGTGGTGCTGAGCAAGGGGCGCGACAGGGTGGTGGCCACCATGAGTGCGCTGGCGCTGCCGTTCGCTGTATCTGTACTGCTGATCGCCGTATCACTTATCCCGGACTGGCATCTGTCAAACCTGACCAGCACGTTCACCGAGGTGAAGGCCACGCCGATGCCGATGATCCTGAAAGGTATCTGGGTGACGCTGCCGCTCATTACCTTCTCTTTCTGCTGTGCGCCGATGGTGTCCCCGCTGACCTCTTACTACAGGGAAAGAAAAGCCGAGGGTGAGAGCAAGGCGTTGTTCGTGATCCGGGTGGCTTATATGGCTATCTTCACCAGCATCATCTTTTTCGTGCTGAGTTGCGTGCTGAGTATCCCGCATAGCAGCTTTGTGCGGGCGAAGGCGGAGAACCTGAACGTGTTGTCTGTGATGAAGGGGAACGGTGGTTTCAGCCTGATTTATTACGTCGCCCCGTTCATCGCTATCATCGGTATGACGAAATCCTTTCTGGGGGTAGGTTTGTCGGTCGCAGAGATGTGCGGCCAGCTGGCCGCCAGCGTATCCGGCAAAAAGACCACTACCAACAAGCGCGTGGCCTCTCTGGTGCTGTTTCTGCTGACCTTTAGCATCGTTTACGCCAATCCGGATGTGCTCAACCTGATTGAAACCCTTTGTGGGCCACTGATTGCGGTGATCCTGTTCCTGATCCCCGTGTACCTCATTTACACCCGCACTGCGCTGGCGCAGCTACGCGGCGTGACGGTATTTCTGGTCATGCTGGGTGGAGTGGCAACGCTGTCTGCACTGCTCTGGTCAATTATTTAATAAGTGACGATGGCAGAATAACGCTAAGAATATTCAGGTCCGATAGGTGATTTATTTGCCCAACATGCCTGCTTCTGGCACAACGCAGACAGCGGAGGGGCAGTCCACTGTCTGCGTTAAACATATATCGTTAATTTCGACTTTGAAAAAAGCCTTTGGCTAAGTGAGAGTGATAAGCCTGCCGGGAAAAAATGGAACAGGCTAGAGGCCCAGCTCCGACAGCCCCGGATGATCATCCGGACGACGTCCCAGCGGCCAGTGGAACTTGCGCTCGCTCTCATCGATTGGCATATCGTTGATACAGGCGAAGCGGCGGTGCATCAGGCCATCTGCTTCAAACTCCCAGTTTTCATTGCCATAAGAGCGGAACCAGTTACCCGAGTCATCATGCCATTCATAGGCATACCGTACGGCGATGCGGTTATCAGTAAACGCCCATAATTCCTTGATCAGGCGATACTCCAGCTCCTTTTTCCATTTACGGATCAGGAAACTTTTGGCTTCTTCACGATGAGTAACAAACTCGGCTCGGTTACGCCATTGAGTATCCAGCGTATAAGCCAGCGATACCTTTTCAGCATCGCGGCTGTTCCAGCCATCCTCAGCGAGCCGTACCTTTTCAATCGCCGTTTCGCGAGTGAAGGGAGGAAGGGGCGGGCGAATCTGTTTTTCGGACATGGTAGCGCCTCCAGGCGATCAGGATATATCAGTAGAGTCAATATTTTCGACGCTCAGGCCGGGTGAGTGGCCTGCTTCAGCAGCAGCTGCGCCACGTCTCTTGCGCTGTCGGCGGCGCTGGCATCGCCCATCACATGCGACATGGTGATGGCGCCCTCTGTGAGGATCAGTAGCTGTCTTGCCAGGGCTAACGGTTGCTCAATGTTCAGTTGACGGGTGAGTTCAAGCGTATAATCCAGCAGCTTTTGCTTATGAAGCTTTGCTATCTGCCGCACGGGATCGTCAGGATCACCAACTTCTCCGGCGGTGTTGATAAAGGCGCAGCCACGAAAGCCATCTGACTCAAACCAGCCTTTGAGTACAGTGAACATATTCAGGATACGTTCCTGAGGGGACGTGCCTTTATTACATTCCATTATGAACCATTGCATCCAGCGCTCATCACGCGCATTTAACGCGGCAGCGGCCACATCATCCTTGGTTGCGAAGTAGCGATAGATACTTTTTCTGGCCACGCCAGAGGTCCTGACCAGAAGGTCCATGCCGGTGGCATGAATGCCGTTCTGATAAATAAGCCGCTCTGCGGTTTCCAGGATTTTTTCCCGGGTGTCGGTTGTTTTTTTGTTCATGAGGCGATGGTAGAACGATCGTTCTACCCTGTCAAGCCACAGGGTAAGCACATTTTCAGAGAACGCAGGCAATGTTTTCCAAATGTGAAAGCGCTCTGGTTCACGCAGCCTGACGCGCATTTCTGTCACCCTCAAACGGCTGTTTCCCCGTGCCGGATAACGCCCTGTTGGGATCCCGTTCCTGCCTGCCCGGCCTGTTAGGGCATGGGCATGGTTCATGAAGGAAAGGTCGCTGCTCTTGTACCGGACCACGCTCTGAGCATCCGCGCAGGCGCCGATAACGAAAGCATTCAGCATTCTGCGAATTGCTTCAGATAAGCTAAAAAAGCGCGCTAAGCCAACCTGCCGCGCAAAAACGTCATGTGTGGGCTGCTAAGGTGAAAACAGCGCCTATAATAGGTGCGCAGGTAACAAGATACCCAGGCGCATCAGAAGGGGAGCTATGAAAAAGGTATTAATGCTGGTGGTCTGTTTATATCTTACCGGTTGTTCATGGGGTATGGCGTCACTGATCCCTGCCTCGGATGTTTGTCCAAACGGGCGGGATGGTATAACAGGGCAGTGTCGCTAGCAGGGCGTTTAGCAGGTCCAGGCGACTCACCGCCATCGTTCTGTACGATGGCGGTGAGCTACATTGCCATTATTTCAGGCGTTTCCCGGTCTCATCAATGATGATTTCGCCATCTTCTTTAACAAACATTCCCTGCTGCGGATTAGGCAGAATATCCAGAACTTTTTCTGCCGGGCGGCAGAGCCGGGTACCCAACGGCGTCACTACAATCGGGCGATTAATCAGTAACGGATACTGCACCATAAAATCGATAAGCTGCTCATCGCTAAAACGATCTTCTTCCAGTCCCAGCGTGGCATAAGGCTCAACGTTTTTTCGTAATACATCACGTACGCCAATGCCCATCTTTTCAAGCAGCGCTTTCAGCTCTGCCTGCGACGGCGGCGTTTCCAGATAATAGATAATGTGTGGTTCATCGCCGCTGTTGCGAATCAGCGCCAGCGTATTGCGCGAGGTTCCGCAGTTCGGGTTGTGATAGATAGTAATGCTCATTAAAGCCTCTCAAAAATAGCCACGGACAGATTATACTGACAGCCACAGCGCCAGTGCGATAAGCGTTACCACTAAAACCGGCAGCGTCATAACCAAACCCACACGGAAGTAGTAGCCCCAACTGATACGAATATCCTTTTGCGCCAGCACATGCAGCCACAACAGCGTTGCCAGGCTACCGATCGGGGTAATTTTAGGACCAAGATCGCAGCCGATGATATTAGCGTAAATCATTGCCTCTTTTATCACGCCCTGCGCATCACTGGCGTTAATAGAGAGTGCGCCGATTAATACCGTCGGCATATTATTCATTACCGAAGAAAGCGCAGCGGTAAGCAAGCCTGTGCCAAGCGTAGCGACCCAGATACCCTGTTGCGCCAGCTGATTGAGAAGGGCAGAGAGAAAGCTGGTCAGGCCCGCGTTACGCAGTCCGTAAACCACCAGATACATGCCGAGGGAAAAAATCACAATTTGCCACGGCGCGCCGCGTAATACTTTGCCGGTATCAATAACTTTCCCCTGACGGGCAATCAGCCAGAGGATCAGCGCGGCCACTGCAGCCACCAGGCTTACCGGCACGCCAAGCGGCTCCAGCACAAAAAAGCCGATCAGCAGGATAGCCAGTACAATCCAGCCCGCCCTGAAGGTGCGTCGATCGCGAATGGCCTCCTCGGGCGCTTTAAGCCGTGCGGTATCATAGACCACAGGAATACCCCGACGGAAGAAAAGGTGCAGCATTGCCAGACTGGCGGCAATGGCAGCAAGATCCACCGGCACCATAACCCGCGCGTAATCACTAAAGCCCAGATGGAAGTAGTCCGCCGTTACGATGTTGACCAGGTTGGAAACCACCAGCGGCAGGCTGGAGGTATCGGCAATAAACCCGGCGGCCATCACGAAGGCGAGCGTTGAGGCACGACTAAAGCCCAGCGCCAGCAGCATAGCAATCACGATGGGGGTGAGAATAAGCGCGGCGCCATCATTGGCAAACAGCGCCGCCACGCAGGCACCCAGTAGAATAATCAGGGTAAATAGCCGCTTTCCACGACCATGCCCGCCACGCGCCACATGCAGCGCTGCCCATTCAAAAAAGCCGCTCTCATCCAACAACAGACTAATAATAATAATGGCAATAAAGGTGGCCGTGGCGTTCCAGACGATTTGCCAGACAATGCTGATATCGCTGATGCTGACCGCGCCGCTAAGCAGAGCCAGCGCAGCGCCGATAGAAGCGCTCCAGCCAATCTGCAGGCCGCGCGGCTGCCAGATAACCAAAACAAGGGTAAAAATAAAAATTGCACCAGCCAACAACATGGCAACTCCGCTGTGAAAAAAAATGGTAATAACAAATACAGCAGCTAAAGACAAAAAAACAGCCCCGATCCTGTAAAACGCACCTCAGCAGCATGAGACGCGTACAGAAACGGGGCTGATACACAGGCCAGATATCAGGCTATGTCGCCTGAAAGCGAGTCGCGAGAGACAAAAATAATATGTGAAGGCGTTTCGTTACTCAGCAACATCTCTTCCACCTGGCCGCTGGCGGAAACAAAGGTCACGGTATCGCCCTGATTCAGCTCCTCAAAAGCTTCGGCAGGTTGCGTCGCCTTTAAAATTTCAAAATGGCTGCGTGGGGATGCATTTTCTCCTTCAGGCTGCTCCGTAAAATAGTTACCGGTGAATGCATATTCCGGATGGTCTTTGATGTGCAGTTGAACAGAGGGCATAACACCTCCTGATTACCGTGGTCTGAATTATCAGCCTAAACGCAGATATCCAGTTTGCCATTTAGCAAAGATGAAAGGGCGATGATTAAGATTTATCCTAAACGATCGCAGCGGCGGCACAACGCTAAGCCTGTTCGTGTAACCCTGACTGACAAATATAGATAAATATATGCAATTTTAATCAATACGGAGACTTGTTAAAGCGAAGGTTAAGCGTAGTCTTAAGGCTCGTCAGAAATGTACGAGATGTTATTTACATGAGGTGATTATGCATTCATTAAAGTTCTGTTGTCCCATCTGCGGTAGCAATAAATTCATCTTTACCTGCCAGTCCAGCACTAAAAAAACCCGGCACGGAGCGAGCTGCGCTTGCTGCCAGCGTCCTCTTACTATGGCTTCCTGTGTGACCAGCCCGGCTGAACATCCCCGGTGGGCTAAAAGCCTTTAGGCTGCTATCTTCCTTTCACACTTTTGCAATACGGGCGTGGTATAAGCGGTGATTACACCAGCCGTACCGGCTGAGGATGCGGGTTCGAGTCCTGCTGCCCGTTCCAACCCTGGCTGCCCTGGCAAACAGTTTATCTGTAATGCCTTTACGCTCACGGCCTGATTTATTTCATAAAGATAAATATTCTGTTAATTATTTGCTGTTGGCTAATAATTTCCCCTTTATAAAATAATAAGAGCAAAGATTAATAGAATAAATAGCCATATTTAAAATGACTTTCCCCGCTTTAATAGAATCTGATATTTTGTCTCATAATTATACAATTTACTGACACGCCGCCCTGTCATCTTTTTTCTGATAGAATGCGCCTCTGCAGACGTTTCTCTATCCTGACTGGTTCCCTTACCCAGAGACACAGAGTCTGTACATTTTATTTGATTCTTGATGGTTTATTTGTAGGTTTTTATGAAACAGCAGGGTTGGAAACTCCAGGATACGATCTGGACGTTAGGTTTGTATGGCACCACGGTGGGCGCAGGCACGCTTTTTTTGCCGATTGAGATTGGTACGCGTGGGCCGCTTATTTTTATTATTATGCTGCTGCTGGGGTTACCGCTCTCATTGCTGCCGCATCTGGTGCTGGCGCGCGTCTATATGAGTGAAGCCACGCCTCAGCGTCTGCCAGCCCTGAGCACCTGGTTTGGGCCGCGTGGCGACTGGCTGATGACGCTGCTCTACTGCGTCGCGTTTTACCCGGTAATGCTGGTGTATGGCATTTCGCTGGTTAATGCGCTGGATAACTTCCTGGTAGATCATCTCCACTTCGCCCGCATCAACAAAGGGTTACTGACTCTGTTATGTATGGTTGTGCTGTTTGGTATTCTGAGCAAAGGCCGCAGTAAAGTCGTCAGCACGTTAGGCACTCTGGCGTTGCCTTTTGCCGTGGCCATTATTGCGATTGCCGCCGTACAGATCCCAGCATGGCGCTGGAGTAACGTGACCGATGCCCTGAATGCGCTGCCCGATGCCTCTGCTGAAACCACTTTTAAAAATATCTGGCTGACGTTGCCGCTAATCACTTTCTCTTTTTGCTGTGCGCCGATTATCTCGCCTTTGGTGGCGCACTATCAGCAATCGCAAGATAAGCTGCGGGTATATCGGGTAATAAAAGTTGCCTATCTGGCGATATTCCTCAGTATTATCTTTTTTGTTTTCAGCTGTGTATTGAGCATTCCGCACGCAACATTTGTCGAGGCAAAAGAGAAAAATCTGAACGTGCTGTCGGTTATTTCATCACCGGGCAGCGCTGGCGTGCTGTTTTATATCGCGCCCCTGATCGCCATTATCGGCATGACAAAATCCTTCCTTGGCGTCTCGCTATCGGTAGCGGAAACCTTTAGCGACTTTACCGTCAGGCTGTTTAACTGCCGTAGCGATAAAGGCCGAAAAATCAGTCAGGCGGCGGCCATGCTGGCGATGTATGGCGTCACCTCGTTGATTGTTTACGAAAACCCAAACGTCATTACGTTGATCGAAGCATTCTGCGGCCCGCTGATCGCCATTATTTTGTTTTTAATCCCCGCCTGGCTGATTTATAACAAGCCCGGCCTCGCTTTTCTGCGCGGCGGCAAAGCGTTGGTGATTTTAGCGGGCGGTATCGCCACACTTTCGGCGCTGCTCTATTCAATGATGTAACCGGCGTAGCGGGAGAGGGAGGGCCCTTTCCCGCTCAGACAGAAGCGTTGCCAGCAACAGGCGGCAGCATGCAGATTATTCACTCGCCTCGCTTATCAATGCCCGGTTGCGGCCATTATGCTTGGCCTGATAGAGCGCATGGTCAGCGCCTTCCTTAATGCGCTGCGCATCCTGTGCGTCATCACTGCCCACCAGAACAATACAGCCAGCGCTGAGTGTCACCACGCCCGCTTCTAATGTGGTGCTTTCATGCGGGATGGCCGCTTCGCGTACCGCGTCAACGGCGTTTTGTGCAATATGCAAGGTCGCGTCAGGCGAGGTATCCGGCAGCACAATCGCAAACTCTTCACCGCCGTAGCGTGCTATTAAATCTGTTTGCCGCAGGGGGAGATTTTTCAACGCCTCTCCTACGCGCCGCAGGCAGTTGTCGCCAGCAACGTGACCATAGGTATCGTTGTAAAGTTTGAAAAAATCGATATCCATCATGATTAATCCCACCCCTTTACCGCTGAGCCCTGAACGTTTCAGGCTTTGACCCAGAAAAAGATCAAACTGGCGACGGTTCGCCAGGCCTGTCAGGCCATCCAGCAGCGCCAGCGCCTGCAGGCTTTGATTGATGGTGGTCAGCTCATCGCGCAGCGTGGTGAGCTCGACCTGGTTTTCTACATTGGTGCGTACCTGACGCAGAACCAGCGTGCCGATCAAAACGATGATCAGCAGCAGCGTACCGTTTAGCACCAAATCCGGCATGCTGTCATGCAACCACCGTGACCAGAGCGCAGATTTATCGAATCCGGCCGCCACAATCAATGGATACTGACCGGAGCGCGCATAGCCAAAAATACGCACTTTATCATCCAGCGCAGAGTTCCAGGTGCCTTTTCCCCGATCCGCACGAACCAGCTGAGTGGTAAACAACGGGCTGGCTGAGAGGCTTTGATTGATAAAAGTATCCGGGAGAGGGCGGACATAGAGAGCGGTTCCGTCATCCAGCAGCAGCGCCAGCAGGTCACCTTCGCCCAGCTCAAAATAGCTGTAAAAACGCTTAAAAGATTCAATCCGCACCGTTGCCAGCGCCACGCCGACGAAGCCGTTGCCCGCATCATTCAGGCGTATCGAAACCGGGATCACCAGTTCGCCGGTCGAACGGCTGCGGATCACCTGACCGATATGGATACCACCATGACGATTGTTACGATGGTAAGTAAAATATTCCCGATCGGCATTATTCATGCCGGTTGGCGTTTGGCCGGCGGCAGTGGCGATCCAGTTTCCCTGGGCATCATAGACAAACAGGCCATTCAACTGCGGCAGTCCGCTTTTCATCTCTGCCAGTGCGGCGTTTAGCGCTGCTTTATCCGCATGGGTTGGACCGCTAGCCGGAATCTCACGCTGGATAGCACGCAGCGTGATTTCTGTTTGTAAAAAGGTATCTTCTGCCTGGCGCGCCTGCGATACAGAAAGGTTGACCGCGCTGCTCTCGGTATCCTGCAGCTTACGCGACCAGGAGCGGTCAAGCGTCCATGCGCTAACCACCAACACTGCAGTCAGCAGCAGCAGCATAAATATCATCATTGTCCTGCCAAGCGAAGAGTGCAGAACAAACGTGCCGGAAAGTTTTTTGCTGATTTTCATGGATCTTTTCGCCGCCGGGGAAGGACTTTTAAGTAAAGCACAGCTTATGCTTTTACGGCATCAACGGATCAGCCTTAAGTCGTAGCGCTGTAATGGTCAGTCGGCAGCAGCAAAAAGACGCTGAGTTAACGCCATAAAAAAGCCCGCACGAAGCGGGCTGGACATTTCCGAAGGGCCGATAGCGATACCGGCAAGCAGCTTACAAGATTACGTCAGTGATTAGTCACCTTACGAGCAGGGCGAACCCACAGGCACAGCGCTATCTCGTCAGGTTTGATGACTATCGGCGCGCGGCGGTGGAACTTTAGCGCACGGATAAAAACGTCACTCTTCCTGTTCTGCCATTTGGGCGATCTGTTGGTTAATCAGACTATCGGATACGTGAATCGCCGCAGTAAAGCCTGCGGCTATTGCCAGTAGCCACATCAATTTTTTCAGCGTCATGACTTTCTCCATAGCGTTATTTATCTATTAATTTCCGGCTATCGTGGCGCGTTGAAGGCTCCGGTTGAAACACGCAAAATATCCTACAGACAAGGGAATTTTTTGTACAGAATGTTAATGGTTTCAACAGACATAATACGATTTTTAAGCTTTTGCCTATCTCAGGAAGAAGTACGATCAGCTGGCCTGGGCTGAGCTTTATGGAAATAATCGACGCATGACTACTTATCGTATTCGCGTTGGATTCCATAATCCTTCCGCCTTGACTTTTTTGCAGCTGAACGAGCTGCTGGAACCGCGTCGCTTCTGCCGGCTTAGTTCATATGGTGAGAAGTTTCGTTGTTATATTGAATATGAATATCAGTCGGAGGTGCATGACTACTGTTCTGTCTGCCAGCTTGCGTGGACCCAGGCCTGCAAAGTAAAAAGAAATCCGCTGGTACTGGTTGAAGTGAAAAATGTCTGAGACGTGTTGAGGGAAGGGAAGGCGTTCACGCCTTCCTGTGGATCTTAACGATTATTCATTTCTACTGCCCGAAGGCTGGCGGGACGGGAAAAACAGCGCTTTACATAATCTGCTAACGGTTCGCTAAGCGTCAGGCCAGCCGCCTGCGACCAGGCAAGATTATGCGCCAGGAAAATATCGGCCAGGGTAAAGTTTTCACCGGCGATCCAGCGATCCAAACGGGCCTGCGACAGCAGGCGCAGCGCTGTTTGAGCATCAGCCGCAGCGCTTTCGGCAACGGCTTTCACCCGCGCTGATTCAGGCAACAGCAGCTTGTGCTTTAATGTTAACCACACGGGCGCTTCCAGCTCGGTTATTGCAAAGCTTA
Source organism: Pantoea sp. FN0302 (assembly GCF_050113775.1). Taxonomy (NCBI): domain Bacteria; kingdom Pseudomonadati; phylum Pseudomonadota; class Gammaproteobacteria; order Enterobacterales; family Erwiniaceae; genus Pantoea; species Pantoea sp. FN0302. The sequence continues at coordinate 1,453,506 of NZ_JBNJSM010000001.1, read as the reverse complement.
ACCATTGATCGATGATCGCCTGCTCCTCCGGCTGCACCGGATAGAGCACGCGTCCGGCATATTTCGTGCAGATAAATTTACAGATAGCCTGCGTTTCAGCCAGAAAAAATGAGCCATCTTCCAGCACCGGAACTTTACGCTGAGGATGAGGCGATCTTATTCCTGGCTCTCCCGGCTTCAGGGCGACCCGGACGGGCTGATAAGGGAGCTCCATTTCTTCCAGCGTCCATAACACACGCAGCGAGCGGCTTTTAGGATAGGTGTAGATTTTCAGCGTCATTCTCCTCTTATTTAGTTTCCCGTTGCGTCAGCGCAGTCTGACGCGGCAAAACATTGTTAGCAGCTTAGCGTAGCAGAAGAGGAAACCGCTCACACTGCTTAATGATTTGCACAGAGCGTTGCGGATGAGGATGCACTAAAATGAAAGCCTGGAGCCGCGCTCCAGGTTATCAGAAACTATTTAGCTACTGAAAAGCCAAAAGTGGTTTGATCGAGGTGAATATCGCAAACCGCTTTATCTTTGTAAGGCGTATCGTTAGCCGTCATCAGCAGCCATTGCCCGGCTTTCAGAATGGGCAGGCTTAATTTGCCGCTGCTGTCAGTACGATCTTTCATGGCTGCATTTTCATAAGCATAGGTATGCGCCAGGGCCGGGTGGCTCAGGTTGGCATCCACGCTGTGATGATGATGATGGTGGGCATGCGGTTTAGCGGCATCACGCGGAGCTGATAAATCCACCATGGCAATACTCACTTCATGATTAGCCAGCGGTTTTCCGTTAGCTAACAGCGTAAGGGTGAGCGTATCGCCGGTTTTGAGCGTAGCGGGATCGACCTCAGGCACAAATTCCAGTCGGACGCCGGTTGGCTGGGTCAGAGCGCTGTTAGTTCCCGGCGCGCCGACATAACTGACTGTTTTAGCGCTCATGGTGCTTTCCATGCAATAGCTGCCGGCCCACTGAGATTTATTGCTCTGACGCCACTGATATTTCTCACCGTCAGGCTTCAGAGACCAGAAAGCGGGCTTATAGGTGGCCGTCACCAGTACGGATCCGCTGGCGGCGTTGTTCTGACTGAATTTGTACTGTTCGCTGTTAATCGGGAACTCAGTGACTTTGCCATCGCTGCCTGTGACCCTGAGCGGAGCAAACAGCGCCTGACGCGCGGCTAGGATCGGCTCGCCATGCGGGAAATTTTCCCCATATCCCATCTCAATTTGTAGCGGATTGCCTGCCGTGACCGGCGGTACGTTTAACCATAGCTCATGCGCCTGCAGGCCGGTAGAGGTTAGCGCCGTGATGGAAAGCGTGGCACTCAACAGCATATTTTTCATTTTATCTCCTGAACATTCCCAAAGGTTCCAGTTGACCGGGCGCTTAACAGCGTCGAACGCTACAGTCGCCACGGGCGCGAAATGTTATATCATAACAAATTCTCACTGGGTAGCATTGTGATGGGGATTGCTGCAGATAAAACAGGTGGCCGTTGCTAAACAGAAAGCCTCAACTACCGTAGCGCAGGGCTGGCGGTAGTCGGGAGAGAGCAGAAAGTTAATGAAGCTGGTTAATGTGTCTCTTTTTCGCCCAAAAAATAGAATGCCAGCGGTAGAGAAAAGATAAGTGTAATTACCGTGGTGTAAACCAGCACCATTGCGCCCTGCAGGATATACATTTGCATTGACCAGGCTGAGAGCGGCAGGTTGTATTCTTCAATTACGCCGCCAATGGTAGCGCGAATAAGAATTGACAGCGCAATGATAAAAATTACCAGCACCGAAAGCAGAAACTTTTTGCCTTCAGGTTTTTTTAATTTTTCAAGCAACATACAACGCCTCTTTTGCGTTAATAACAGCGATCGTGCTAACCGCTAAGCAAGTATACCGTTTTAGCTGCTGACTATCTCGCCCATTGAACCGATAACCGGGCTCTGGACGCTGCGCCCTGCCTGTAAGAGAGGGCAGGAAAGGCCGTCCAGTACAAATAGCCCGGGCCTGCGTTAACCACTCCAGCCCAGTTGTTGGCTAATGGCACGACGATAGGGTGTATCTAACTGTTGCGGCACCTGAGCAAGGTAGTTACGTGCATGCTCACGCTTCTCGCCCTCCAGGCTACGAAGATAGGCGATGGCATCGTCAATCGTGGGAACTAATCCTTCGTTGTTCGCGCTGCGTGGCGGTAGTGCTGTCCAGATTACCGCATCAATTTGACGCTGCTGCGCCCACTCTGCCAGCGGACCAACAGGCGAACCCTGAGCAATCAGCACGCCGACGCCATCATTTCTGTCTTGCGGGATCTGTTCGCGCTGGCGCAACGCTTCGCAAGCCTGTTCCAACGTATCAACAGCCAACAGCGCCCAGAAAACCTGCACAGCAGGAGCATTAAGACAAACTGCGGTTGCCAGTTCACCATTATCGCCAATGCGGGAGAATTCAATCGGAAGCCAGGGACCATCAGCGTGCCACTCGCCGCTGACTGGTAGCGGATCAGGCTTCCACAGTAGCGAGCCCCAACCCAGACATGCAATATTCATTTTTACTCTCCTGAATCGCTTTAATTATTTTGCCGCTGACAATTTATAGCGCTGAAAGTGCTTCTATCAGCATAGAACGAACCGTGGGGAGTACCAGCTCCGCCCCGGCCGACAGGTTAGTTTTTTTGATACGGGCCGGGTGCAGGCAAATGCATGGGGCAATAACCGGTGAGAGAAGATTTCCGGTGATTAGACCTTTCGATTTGATAGGAAACGCCTTAAATATAATCATAAGGTCCGGGCATTGCCTGGTGCCGTTTAAAGAAATATCTGGCGGTTAAAATGCATGATAATGCGCAAATATGACGGTAACTTTCATCAAGATAATCGGGCTGCAGGCCAGGCGAAGCCAGACAAAATGATGCTGTATAGCATGTCTCAAATGAGAATCTTTATTATTGATATTTGATTTATGCATAAACACCTTCCAGGCTTGTTTAGGCTTTAGACGTTTCAACCTACCAGGCAAGAGAGGAGGATTGTATGTTTCACCACTCATCAAAAATGCAGTTTCCGGTACGAGTAGAAAAACCCGATCCAGAATTCGCGATGCTGCTGCAACAGGCTATCGGCGGGGTAGAAGGCGAAATTCGCGTAGCAATGCAGTATTTCTTCCAGGCAATGGGCGCGCGCGGCGATGCACGTATCAGGGATCTGCTGATGTCTACCGCCACGGAGGAGCTGGGTCATATCGAAATGCTGGCCTATGCCGTCGCGCTGAATCTTGAAGGTGCGCCGCTTTCTTATCAGGAAGCCTCAGCCAAAGATCCAGTGGTGAATGCCATTCTTGGCGGCATGAATCCACGTCATATTCTTTCTTCAGGTCTGGCGGCCATGCCGGTGAATGCTAACGGCATGCCTTTTGATATGAGCCATATCTATGCTTCAGGTAACGTTGCGGCAGATATGCTGGCAAACGTCACGGCCGAGGCGACAGGGCGTGTGCTGGCTACCCGCCTGTATAACATGACTGAAGATAAAGGCATGAAAGATTTCCTGTCCTTCCTGATCGCCCGCGATACCATGCACCAGCAGCAATGGCTGGCGGTGATTGAAGATATGGGTGGTCTGAACGCCTCTCTGCCTATTCCTAACAGCTTCCCACAGGAAAATGAGGCAACAGAGCATTCTTATTATTGTCTGAACACGTCTCTGGATAAACCGTTGCCGAAAGGTCGCTGGAGCGAAGGCCCTTCTTATGATGGCAAAGGGCAGTTTACCGCTAAAGAAAAACCTGAAATCCTTGGTGATGAGCCGTTACTGGGGCCAGCCCGTCCGGGATCTGGCGCGCAGAGTGAGCAGATTTCCGGTACGGTACCGCCAGCGGGCACGGTTAAATAAGCTGAACGCTGATTAGCGCTGTTCATTTTGCAAGCTGCACAAGGCCACCCTGCGGTGGCCTTATTTTTTGCTGTAAAAAAAGAGCATGCTTCTTTTTTCTGGCTTCTGTGCCAATATTGTTACGGGTTGAAATCATCGCTGTGGAGGCGGCCATGCTGGAATTAAGACCGAATTGCGAGTGCTGTGATTGCGATCTCCCACCGGAATCACCGCTGGCAATGATCTGCTCTTTTGAATGTACTTTCTGTCGCAGCTGCGCCACAACCCGGCTTCAGGAGCGATGCCCTAACTGCGGAGGTGAGCTGGTACGTCGACCTGTCAGGCCGCGTAATAAACTACTCGCTCATCCTGCCGCTACGAAAAGGGTGGTTTCGCCCTGTTAAAGCCGTGTTCTGGCTGCGTTAATCTCACATAAATAAGCGTGTAGCCGTGGTCTGCAGGCCATGCCGTTATTTGCCCGTTACCCAGTCGGGTGGTTAGCAATAACGGCTAACGCCGTAATTTTACCTCCTTTAACATGATGCGACCTGTCTGTGGCGCAGCGCAGTATTAATTTCTGCCACCACGTAATAATAGTTCCAGCGCCTGACGATAGAATTGAAGCCTGTCGCGATCATTTTCTGTTTCAATCTTTTCTAACAGGCTGGCAATGATGTTTTTTTCACTACGTCCATGTTTTTTGGTGGCCATCTTTTCCAGCAGCGTACGCAATATCTCTTCATTAGGGCTTTCTTTTGTCGCTGACTGTTTAAAGTAGTTGACGATCTGACTTTCAATTCCTTGTTCCTGATTCACAGTGCATCTCCGGTGAATAATATATCGTTATAAAGTTAAAAAAAGGTAACGTTTCACATGCGTTTGTTATCTGAAAGTAACCTCATGAAAATCGCGACAATATACCCATGTCTATTATAAGGTTATGACATGATATTTTATCGTCCGGTGCTGAAGTTATATCGCAAAATCAATATTTATCCATTTTTTATTAAGTAATTTTCTTACTGATTTCTGATGCAGGTAACTAGTATAGTCTGCTAATAATTTCTTTCTAATCTATTTGTTAGCTTAGGATTAGTTGCCGCAAATTTATTGATTTCATTTAGGTTGTTTATTGTTAATTCAGAAAGGCTTTAAACCATGATTAAGTGGGGTTAAGATCTTTTAAAGGCTATTTCTTTTTAATAACGTGAATTTTATGAAAATAAATTATGCAGAATATGTTGCTTAGTTAATGTCAAGTAGTGTCCTTAAACGTCATTGTTTATCTACTAAAGAAAGTTAATTAGATAAACCCTGGTTTTATTGATCTCTGTTTAATTTTATTTAAATAGTAAGAATTTTCCTTTCAAACATTAGCGAAGTGAAATAGTATTTCACCCACAGTTAAACATAACTGTATAGTTACATGGAATTGCTAAGTTAGCGATATTTAATGGATTTTTACGAGTGAGAGAGGGCGGCATGCATTATAACGTCATGGATTCTCTGATGTGTCCTTTAACAGGAACGGTTTTTAGCGGCGTTATAACCAGGAAAAACCTGAAGTTAATTATCTGGTATCAGGGAGAGACAATCGTTCAGGCTGGAGATGTACTATCCTCGACTGGAAAAGAATTACTGGTCAATGGTATAGCCAGCAATGTAAAGATTATTACCGTATTTCCTTTTAATCGCGCAAACTGGGCATTACTGTCCAGCCGCACTGGATGTCCGGCAAATGGAACGCGGCCACCTTCAGCCTGTCATCGTCCCGGAACATGTCGTTTTGCATCTTGTCCATATGGATTAGAAAAGTTGGCCGCAGTGGAGGAATGAAATAATATCAGGGCAACGGCAATCTTCCTCGTTCTTTTAATTTTTAATGGCATACATTATGGAAGATGCTGTTGTTCCTAAAGTTAATTTTGGCCTCAATTTTTAGCAATTTGGCTACTCTGACTCACCTGATATAGATCTCTCCGTAGCGGATCATAAACCTTTTAACGCAGAGGCAAGGTACGCGACTTTCTCTTTGTGCCAGATGTTAAAGCGCGATCAGTGTGAAACGAAAGGGCATTTTGTTATTCGGCACTTATGCTTATAAGCACAGGTGATGTGTGATTGCTGGCTATTACCAGGGCAGTTTTTATTGTAGTCATAGAGATTTTGCCAATACACTGCCCGAAATATAGAAACGTCAAGCATAGTAAAAGGCTGAATATACCCATTAACGATCAAACCATTCTCAGTTGTTTCCAGCCTGTCGCCGGGGAAGAGGTAAGACTCTGAACCGTACCATAAAACAAACTTCAGATTATAGGGCGAACTGACAAGCGAAAAAACGGTATCTGAATCGGGGCTGACAATAGAGTCAAGTACATACCAAACCATAACTGCTCCATTAAACGACAACAAAAAAATCCTGCTTTTTGAGTGTGAGAGTCTCGACTCTACTCAAGAGATTATAGTCAGAATTTACTGTTCTTCTTGAAAATCAGTTAATTTATTGCAACTTTTAAGCAGCCAGGATTTAACTTATTGATTATTTTGCGAAATGAAATAAGTGGTTATTGTGTAAAAGTGATGCAGAAGGAAGAGTGAGATACAGGACAAAACGCCAGGCGGAAATTTTTTGGAAAGCTCTCATACCTGTACTTTAAGAGAGTTGATACATAAGTTATTTTAAAGGAATATAGACCTCGTTGATTGCGGGCAGCCTAAAGCCGTTCAGGCCGCCCGGCAACAGCAAAGCCGTTACAGCATCATTTTGCTGTTCGGCGCAAAAAGCCATACGGCTGCCGCACCAGGGAAACCTTTCTGGAAACAGCACTACGCTTTTCTGGAAAAAACTATAAAAATTAATAGATATTAAGGCCGCCTTTGGGTGGCCTTTTTAATTTCATACTCCGTCCCAGAGTGTTGAACTGCGTGGCCGCTCCTTTTCCGTTTCGCCGTGCTCGCCCGATCTGACGTTACCGGCGGACTGGGCGATAAAAATAAAAATTACCAAGCACAAGACAGCATCAAGGAAGGGTGCTAAGCTGGTGAATCACTCAATAAATATTAAGGCTTTCTTATTTTAACTATTAAATACCGATGCTCTCGTTGTCAGGGTCATCAATGTCGTATCTCGTTGTTCGACGTCTCAATGCGTAACCCCCATGGCGCCATCTGCATCTTTTGTAAATCCCCCATGCTTGTAAGTTACCTGACGTCCCAGGCTGCCTGAATCGTTTCTTTTGTTGTCCTTTCCCTGAAAAGCGGGTTCTCTGCGTTTTGCTGATGCCCGGCGACTTGAAGTGTGGGACACCTGCAACCATATTTAATCTTAATCATCAGATCAGGAGGAAATCATGGCCAGCGGTTGGGCTTCTGACGAAGCCGTAAATGAACAGATTGATAGCACCATCAATGATGGCGTAGAGCGGGTCCGTCAGGCTCTTGGACAGGGCGAAAGTGAACGTTACTGTCAGGAGTGTGGCGAGGAAATCTCTGAAGCAAGACGAAAGGCGCTTAAAGGCGTACGCTTTTGTCTTGCTTGCCAAAGTGAGATGGATAAGAAACAACAAAACCTCAGCCTTTATAATCGGCGCGGCAGTAAAGACAGCCAGCTACGCTAATCGTATGGAAGGCAAAATAAGCCACCGATAAATAATCCTTGCGGTTATTGCTTTGCCTTTACAGGGTAAACAACAACCCTTTGTCTCTTTTTCCCCTCGTAACGCCCGAACCCCTTGTCAGACGCCCTTTACCGGCTATACATCTTATTTTTTAACACCTCTTATTTTCTTGGCGTCAGCAGATAATCGGGATGCTTCCCCGCCAGCAAAAGCAGCAGTTCATATTCACCCTGACTTAGTCCTCCGTTCTTGCTGGCTTCCGCTTCCGACTCTTTCTTTTGCCATACACGCAAACTGTAATCAAAGCGTTCTGCCGCTTCCGCCTGCGTCAGGCCAGCTGCCTGACGCGTGGTTTTAATGGTGGCACCGGTCGCAGGGATCATGGACAGTACTTTCAGAGGCATCGCATTCTCCACAACAATTTATAATAAGTTTTTTCCTAAGCATTAACACGGACGCTTCCGGTGTCAAGGCAAGCTAAATTGTTATAGTTTTATAATTAATTGATATTACAGTTGTTGGCTTATTTTTAGACATTATCAAATTTTAAATTTCAGTTAATACTGAAAAAGCAGAGATTTAGCGAAGCGGTAAAATGATCTATCGCCTGTGAAAGGCGATTTTCGCCTTTACGCGCTGCGTTTGATCAAAACCACCTGTTACGTTTACTGTGATTGTATACAGTTTTTATCAGGGTTATTTGTTATGGATTTCATCAGATCTGCTGAACTGCGTGCTATTTTGCATTTGCCGCTGTTTATCGGGCGGGTAGCATGTGGTTTTCCCTCTCCGGCGCAGGATCATATTGAACAGCGTCTTGATCTCAACGATCTGTTAGTGCAGCGACCCAGCGCCACCTGTTTTGTCAGGATAAGCGGCGATTCAATGATCGAGGGCGGCATCAGTGATGGTGATATGCTGGTGGTGGGTTGTTCGCTAACCTCAGAGCATGAAGATATTGTGATAGCGGCGGTAGTAGGGGAGTTTACAGTAAAAAGCTCCAGCTACGGCCGAATGTGCAACTGGTGCCGATGAATCCGGCTTATCGGCCTATTGTTTTGAATAGCGAAAAGGGGCTGCAAATTTTTGGCGTGGTGATCTTTACCATCAAAGTGGTGAAATAGACCCAGAGCAAACCACGCCTTGCCAGCCACGCAATCCCTTTGCGTCAGTTTTGCTCAGACACTAATATCACGAGCGTATCGGGTTCCCGCTTACCAGCGCCGGGATGGTGACCTCCCTGATGCGCTGTGTGAGTGTGATGTAAAGTAAGCGTAAAACCAGGCGCAGAAAATCAGCGGCGCGGAAACAGCGTTATGCTTACGCCGCCGCGCCGAAGAAAAACAGGTTAGTTTCTTTTACTTAAGCTCATGCCGTCATTATTTAAGCTGATGCCGGCATCATATTCTTTATTCAACCGACGCGCCTGATAAAAAACGGACTGCCAGTAAGGATTGTCCAGCGAGGAGCGAATCACGCCTTTGCTGGTGGAAGCATGCAGGAAATGCCGGTCGGTATCGTAAAAGCCGACATGCATTCCGCCATTGATGCGGAAGAAAACTAAATCACCGGGGCGCAATTGCGTTGGCTTAACATGCGTGCCCATATGAATAAGCTCGCGCGTAGTGAGCCGTTCAACCGGTAAATTAAAGCGGTCTTTTAACGTTCTCCAGACAAAGCCAGAGCAATCCACGCCTGATAATTTCGTGCCGCCCCATTCATAAGGCGTGCCGTGCCAGGTATGCATTTGATCGTGCAGAGCCGCAATCACTGGAATCAAATCAGCCTGATCGCCTTGCGCGCTGGCATCGGCTGAATCCTGCGCTGTTGCTGAGTTTTTACCCGGAGATGAAGAACAACCGGCAAGAGCAATAAAAGAGACAAGCAATAACGTTTGAGCCAGTTTGCGATTCATTTTTATTAGCACGCTAGATTAAGGGGAAAAGTTCTGAATATTCTGTTTTATAACTGAAAGAAGCGCTACCCAGAAACTTAACTTTTTCTTTTACGTTAATTTACCAGAAACCGGCCGGAAAGCGCCGGTTCTACAGCTTTTCTGCTGGATTAGCGCTTTATGTTGCTAAAATTATGTTACACATTAAGCACAAACAAACTGCTCGCTACCGGACATTACGCCTGCGTTTGGCAACGGTGCGTGAGGTTAGTAAGGGCTGGCGGTAGGGCGCACAATGATTTCACTGACGTCCACTTCATCAGGCTAAGCGATGGCATATGACATTGCGCGGGCAATGCTCTCTGGTTGCAGTGCTACCTGCCGGAAGGTCTGCATCGCCTGGCGCGCTGTGTCATCGCTGATAATATCGGCCAGCTCCGACTCAACCACGCCCGGCGAGATCACTGTTACCCGAATTTTATTGGTTTCCTGCCGCAGCCCGTCAGAGATGGCGCGAACGGCATATTTGCTGGCGCAATAAACGGCAGCGGTGGGCGAGACGCTGTGAGCGCCAATGGAGGCAACATTGATAATATGGCCGTACGCCTGCGCCTGCATAGCCGGAAGCACCGCTGCAATGCCATACAGCACTCCGCGCACGTTAACATCCAGCGTCAACTCCCATTCCTCTACCTTCAGCGCTGACAGCGGCGACAGCGGCATCACCCCCGCGTTATTAATCAGCACATCGATGCGGCCATATTTTTCCATGGCCAGACCGGCTAACCGCTGCAGCGCGCTACGCTCCAGCACATCACACTGTAACGCATCAATGCTTGCCCCTTCGGCGCGCAGTTCGGCGCACAGCGTTTCAAGACGATCGAGACGGCGTGCGCCTACAATCAGCATATGGCCTTCAGCCGCCAGCAGGCGGGCAGTTGCTTCACCGATACCGCTGCTGGCGCCGGTCAGAATGATGACTTTGTTGTTTCCACAAATTGTCTGGCTCATGGTTTTACGCTCCATAAAATCGTTGAGCCTTCAGCTTAAAAACATCCCACCATCCCGGATAGCGCTATTCCTCACTAAGTATTGCCTGATTATCTCGTTATCACTGCGACCGCTATTGCTGGCAAATAGAAAGAGGCTAATATTGCCTGACCTCTTATCGTCGGGACGATAACGGAATGATGTCAGCTATACAGCAGCAAATTTGCCAGTCTCTTCAGGTGCTGGCACCGCAGGAAGGCTATACCGCTTCGCTGCTGGAGGAGGTGCGTTTTATGCGTGCGGACCAGCCCATCGAACGTACACCAGTGCTCTATGAACCCAGCATTATTATTGTTTGCCAGGGGCGTAAGCGAGGCTATCTCGCCGATCGCATCTGGCACTATGATGCGCAGCAGTTTCTGGTGCTCTCAGTGCCTTTACCTTTTTCTTCAGAAACAGAAGCGACGCCGGAAGAGCCGATGCTGGCCGTGGCGGTAAAGCTTAACCTGGCGCTGGCGACGGAGCTTCTTATGCTGGTTGGGGAGTCGGGAAAGCAGCTTGCTTCTGCACCGGAAGGGATGGTTTCAACGCCGCTTGATGCGCCTTTGCTGGATGTGTTGCATCGGCTGCTGAAGGCGCTGCAATCTCCGCTGGAAACCAGGGCGCTGGGCGCATCGTTGCTACGCGAACTCTATTTTCGTGTTCTGATGAGCGAGCAGGGCGGCGCTATCCGCGCTGCGCTAGCCTGTCAGGGGCACTTTGGTCGCATTGCGCGTGCGCTAAATCATATACATCAGCAGTGGCAAAGCCCGTTAAATGTGCCCATGCTGGCGGAAAAAGCAGGAATGAGCGTGCCGCGTTTTCATATTCATTTCAAGGCTATTACCCACACATCGCCGATACAGTACATTAAATCTGTCAGGCTACATCAGGCCCGGCTGATGATGATACGCAGCAATCTCCCCGCTGCAAAAACTGCGCTGCAGGTAGGCTATGAAAGCGCATCGCAGTTTAACCGTGAATTTCGTCGTTTCTTTGGCCGTAGCCCAGGCGACGAGACTCGTCGGATGAAACAGGCCCTTGCTTTACTACCGCCTGCCGAGTTGGAAAGGCAGGCGATTTCCCATTGATAAGCGACTGGCGGAACGTTTCTGCCATTAGCGAGTAGTGGTCAGTCTGACGCAGCGCTGAATAATGGTTTCCAGGCAGGCCCGCAGCTTGCGGGCAGACGTCTTCACTGTGCCCCGATGAGCAGGCAATGATGCGTTAGCGGCTGCGTTCGATCGTCGTGATAATCAGTGCGGTAAGCTCCTGCAATCCTTCCTGCTGACTGATATCACCACAAATCACCGCACTGGAAATGGCATCTGCCGCCCCCAGCAATCCCCACATGGTAGCCAGAGGAATGCCGGAGGGCGCAACAAAGGCTGCAAACCAGCTGCGAAACTTTTCGATAAAATTGAGCTGATACTGGCGTTTAACCTCGGCAAGTTCCGGGGTGCTGTCCAGCGAAGAGAGAACATCAGGGATTTCGCGTCCCTGCGTCAGCACACAATTCACATAACTGGCGGCCATCACCGCAGCTTTGTCCTGTAGCCTGTGGCCCGCCGCCGCCATAGCCGCATCGAAAAGCGCGTTCTGACGAATATCAAAATCTTCGTACAGCGCAGCCAGCAAGCCGTGACGCGTACTGAAGTGATCGTACACTACCGGCTTGCTGACGCCTGCTTGTTCAGCCACGCGGCCCAGCGTGAGCGCATCGGTGCCTTCCTGGCGTACCAGATCCCATGCAACGCTTAACAGCTGCTGTCGTCTGGCCTGATGAGTCATACGCTGGCGTGAAGCCTGATTCATATCTTTTCCTTCTGTTCAAACAACTGTCGGCCAAGATTATAGGCCAGGGTGTAATGCGCGTCGGGATAGTTTTCATCGGCAGGCAGCAGCAGTTCGCTGGTTATCACCGGCGCGCCGCAGTAGCCAAAAATACCCAGGTCAATTTGGGTGCGCATGCTGCTGAAATAACCGCGACGGAGATAAGTGCGTGGGGTGGCTGCGCCCAGCGCCAGAAGATGCACCTGCAGATGTCCAAGCTTGCCAGTGACCTTATCCCCGGCTTCTTCATATGCCCAGCCCTGGGTAAACACCCGGTCGATCCAGCCTTTTAGCTGTGCCGGAAATGACCACCAGTAAACGGGATAGACCAGCACCAGCGCATTAGCACGGTTTAGCCGCTGCTGTTCGGCCAGCGCATCAGCAGGTAATGGCGAGCCATGTTTAAACTGCTCGTAGTCAGCCAGGCTGAAACACGGATCGAACTGCTCCGCAGCGAGGTTGACCTGCTCAAAAGTATGTGTGCCGCTGGCGGCAACGCCCTGGGCCACCTGTGAAGCTATCGCCTGGGTATGTGACTGACTATCGGGATGGGCATAAACGATCAGTGCGTGCATATCAATGACCTCATTTTCAGGTTACCTACCAACAGTAAGTTACTAATGGTAGGTTAATGGCGCACGTCTGGCAAGTCCGTTTCTGGCTGGCTTTAGCTTTGCAGATAGAATAAGCGCCAGCGCGATCTTTGATGGACTTCAAACAATCATAATTCCCTATGACCGGGCGTAAAATTTTTGTTGCACGCCGTTATCACTTATTTCACGATGGTAGAACGTTCTAATAAAACGTTCTACTTACAATAACAGCGCGTTTTTAGCGCAGGTAACGGCCTTAACCCGGGGAAGAAAATGAGTGTAATATCAGGGTTTGTGAAGTCGCTGTCTAAGCTTTCTATGATTGGGCGCGCATTGATGCTGCCTATCTCTCTGTTGCCCGCCGCCGGGCTGCTGCTGGCGTTCGGGGATAAGTTTCACTTACCGTTAATGATGAATGCGGGCGGGGTGATTTTCGATAACCTGCCGCTGCTGTTTGCTATTGGCTCCGCCGTGGGGCTGGCTTCTGAATCAGGGATTGCTGCACTCTCGGCTGCCGTCTCGGTGTTTATTACCAATATGACGATCGGCACCGTATTGTCGATTACCCCCGAAATGGCTGCACAGGGCGGAAAGTATGCAATGGTGGTCGGCATTCCTACGCTGCAAATGGGCGTATTCGGCGGCCTGCTGTGCGGCATTCTGGCAGCCTGGTGCTACAACCGTTTTCACACCATTCAGTTGCCGGAGTTTCTCGGCTTTTTCTCAGGCAAACGCTTTGTCGCTATTGCCACCGCGTTTCTCTCTTTCCTGCTGGGTCTGCTGTTGCCTTATATCTGGCAATATATTCAGTCCGGTATTGATGCGCTGTCGCTAGTGGTCAACGGCGATAACCAGGCAGCATCGACGTTTATTTTCGGGCTGGTGGAACGTGCGCTGATCCCGCTTGGGCTGCATCATATCTGGTATCCCTCTTTCTGGTATTCGTTCGGGGATTACACGACCCAGGCGGGGCAGGTTATTCATGGCGACCAGACCATCTGGTTTAAAATGCTGGAAGAGGGCACAAAATCTTTTAGCAGCGATACTTACCAGAATGCCGGTAAATTCATGCAGGGCGAATTCCCGTTAATGTTGTTTGCACTGCCGGCGGCCTGCCTGGCGATGTACCATGAGGCGCAAACCAAAAACAAAAAAATCGCTGCGGGGATCCTGTTCTCTGCTGCGCTGACCTGCTTCCTGACCGGGATTACCGAACCGGTTGAATTTACCTTTATTTTTGTCGCGCCGATCCTCTATGTGTTTAACGCAGTGATGGCCGGGCTCTCCTATATGTGTATGTATCTGATGCATGCGCATATCGCCAAATCTTTCTCTGCCGGGCTGATTGACTATATTTCGTTTGGCATCCTGCCCTCGTTTAACGGGTATCAGACTAACTTCCTTAATGCCATCATCATCGGGGTGCCGATGGGGCTGATTTACTACGTTACTTTCCGCTTTGTGATCCGCCGTTTTGATATCAAAACCCCGGGTCGGGCAGATGTCACTGCCGATGCCAGTGATAAAACAGACGACGAACTGGCTACGGAGATCATTGCTCTGCTGGGCGGCGCGCGCAATATTGATTCCGTGGGCGCCTGCATTACTCGTCTGCGTCTTGAAGTTGCCCAGGGCGGGCAGGTGGATAAAGATGGGCTGAACGCACTGGGGGCGCGTGGCGTGGTCTTTGTCGGTGAGAGAGGCATTCAGGTGATCTTTGGCGCACGGGCGCAGTTTATCGCCCAGAAACTGTCTCTGATGCTGGGCAAATAAGCGAGGCGGGCAGTAAAAAAAGCCTCCTGACTTTTCTCAGGAGGCTTTACTCTGGCGGATAAGCCGCACCTTCAGGGAGAAAATGTGAAAAGGGTTAGCATCGTTGAGGTCGCTAAACAGGCTGGCGTGTCGGTTTCAACCGTCTCGCTGGTGCTGCGTCAGAAAGGAAAAATTTCCGCTGCCACCATAGCGCGGGTGCATGAAGCGATGAGTGCGCTGGGCTATGTGCATAATGTGGCCGCCGCCAATCTGCGCGCCAATACTTCCAACCTGATTGGCCTGATTGTGCCTGATTTCAGCGACAGCTTTGCTGTTAAAGTGATGGCGAGTATCGTGCAGGAGCTGGAACGCCAGCACTATATGGTATTTCTGCGACAGCCACAGGATGAAGGCGACGCGCTTGAGCGTTGTCTGCTCTCCTTCAAACAGCAGGGCGTCGCGGGGGTGATCTATCTGGCATCAGATGTCACTGCCGCCTTGCTGCCGGAAAAGATCCGCTGCTGTGCGCTGCCGCTGGTGGTGGTTTCGCAATCCCTGCAACAGGATGGCTGTAATTTAGTGATGCGAGATAACCGGCAGGCAGCCTCTCTGGCTACCCGCTATCTGATTGAACGCGGACACCGTAATATCGCCTATATCGGCGGCACGGAGAACGATCGGATTCGCCAGCAGCGTCTGTTGGGTTTTAGCAGCGCCCTGGCACAGTACGGGATGGCGCTTCGGGAGACATTAACGCCCGCCTGCGCTGAAAGTACCCAGGCGGCAAGCCAGGTAACGCGTCATCTGCTGGAGAATAACAACACGATTACAGCGCTGCTCTGTCATTCACCCAATGCGATGATTGGCAGTATCAGCGCCATTTATCAGGTTGGTCGTACGCCTGGCAAAGATGTGTTTCTCACGCAACAGGTGGCGCTGCTCGGCTTCGAAGATATGCTGCATGTTAACCTTACCTCGCCATCCTTCACCTATGTCTCCTCTGCCAGCGAAGAGACAGGCCGACAGGCCGCTGCCCTGATCTTGCGCAAGCTGAGCGAGCCGGATCTCCCTCCGCAACGCATCACGCTTTCCGGCCAACTGGTGGTGCGGGAATCAGCATAAAGCCAAAACAGACGGAAGGTTTCCAGGGCGTTGGCGTCAGGCGTGTTATCTCACCGGTCAGCATCTCGATCTGCACGCTTTATAAGCAGTTTGGTTCGCATAAATCAGAAGCGTGGCGTTCTGACAGCACCAGAGAGAAAATGGTGTTTTTTCAGGGTGATAGTCTTTTGAACTTCACTTCAAAAGGAAGAGATCATGACCACGCTTCGTCTGCCTTATTTCAAACTCTCTAACGACGCTTATATGGGCCTTGTTTCCACTAAAAAAGCGTTAGAAAAAAGCTCTCTGGGAAAGGTGCTTATTGAGCTTATCTATCTGCGCGTTTCTCAAATGAACGGCTGTGCCTTCTGTCTTGAAATGCATGCGAAATCACTGCGGGAATCAGGGGTAGAGAACGCTAAGATTGATGCGCTTGCCGGATGGCGCGTCAGCCACCACTTCGATGATAAAGAAAAAGCCGCTTTGCAATGGGCAGAAGCGCTGGTCAGGGTTGATGAGACATTTGCCTCTGATAACGACTTTGAACCGCTCAATAAGTTTTTTACCGACGTTGAAATTTCCGATCTCACTTTCGCCGTTTCGCTTATGTCAGCCTTTAACCGGCTTGCCATAGGAATGAGACAGTAAACAAGCCTCAGCGGATCAGCTTCACTTATGTGCGGCTGATCGGCACGCTATTTTTAGCGCTACACAAGGGTAAACAGGCAATAAACCGCTTTTATTCACCTGCTAAAAGCCATCTCCTCCGATGTTTTATTTCCCGCAATGGTAAGGAAAATCTGAATATTCCTGTTTTTTCTCTGCGTAATCTTTTGAAATTACTGGATATTATCTTCAAGTTTTCACCATGTGATCTGAGTAGGTTTACTTGATTTTGCTTATATTTCAATCTGTATCTTTAGATTGCGTGATGTTTTGACATGGCGGATGGCTGAAGCCTTTCAGAGGTTGCTATGACGATAAAGAAACGCTTTTTCGATATCCTTGTTGCCTCATTTTGTTTGCTCCTGCTAATGCCGTTTATGTTAATCACGGCGCTAATTCTGTGGCTAACAGGCATGAAACCCTTGTTTAGCCATCCCAGAATGGGGCAGGGCGGCAAAATCTTTTACTGCCTGAAATTTACCTCCATGCTGCCGATGGAGAAAGTTTCTGCTGCTGAACAGGCGCGTATCCGGCATGAGCTGCAGCTCTACAGCGTGGTAAAAAACGATCCGCGCGTCACCCGTTTCGGCGCCTTCATCCGTAAAACCAGCATCGATGAACTTCCGCAGTTTATTAATGTACTTCGGGGCGATATGTCGGTTATCGGACCGCGTCCCATCGCGGCCTACGAAAAAGATAAATATGGGCGCAGTTACCGCTATTACTGTTCCGTAAAACCCGGCATTACCGGCCTGTGGCAGGTATCAGGGCGAGACGATCTGCCTTATCACCGTCGCGTGGCGATTGATCGCTATTACAGCCGCCGCCGTCGCGCCCGGATGGATATCTATATTTTTCTGAAGACGTTCGGCGTGGTGGCCGGTATGAAAGGGGTTAACTGATCATGGAACAGCTTTTTTCTTACCGACGCTGGCTGATCATCAGCCCGCACGCTGATGATGCAGAGTTGGGCTGCGGCGGCAGCATCGCCAGAGCTATCGACGCCGGTATTGAGGTGCATATTGCGGTGGTGATACTGAAAGGAGAAACCCATCTGCGTGGGCAGCGTTATGTTCCTGCTTCCCAGCGCCATCAGGAGCTGGCCGCCGCTATGAACAGCGCCGGAGCGCACTATTCCGTGCTGAATTTTGTTAACGAGGGGGAGTGCTTCGATCTGGCCTCTTCAAGCCAGTCAGCCTGTGTTCAGCAGCTGGATACGCTTATTGAAGACATTCAGCCTGAGCTGCTGCTGCTGCCGGTTCCCTCGTTTCATCAGGAGCATCAGTGGGTTTATAACTGCTGCATTGCCGCTACACGCCCTACCAAAAACCAACGCTCGCTGCGCCTGATCGCTGCGTATGAGTATCCGGCTGCCGGGTGGGGCAACTCCTCATCCTGGGACAGTTCGCGTGGCGCGCTCTATATCAATATCAGCGATTATTTAGCGGCGAAACTGGCGATGCTGGCAGAACATCAGTCGCAGATGTCTGCGACAAAAAATGCGCTCATCTCACTTGATGGCGTAAAGCGACTGGCATCATTTCGGGGCGTTGAAGCGGGATACGATTATGCAGAGATGCTTTATCTTATGCGCGGATGGATTGATTGATAAATCTTTCTGACCGCAGGCTGGAAAGCGCATCGCCGCTTAACGGCTGAGGAAAAGCGGCGCGCTGGTCACTGAACAATAGGGTTTACGCCTGCTCCAGCACGGAAAGTGCGCGAGCAACTTCGCTGCGATCGCGATCAGAAAGCGAAAGCAGCAGATGTGGCCGGCAGTCATGGTCGGCCAGGCGCAGGATGCTGACGGCGGGGGTTATCATAAAAGCCGGGTGGTTCAGGCCGTTAATTGCGGCCTGAGCGCCAGACGGGCCTGCCGCCTATGGCTTAATGACCCGCCATCAGTTTTTCTACCTCTTCCGGTTTATCATGTATTCCGAAACGTTCAACGAGGGCACGGGTTGCCGCGTTCATTCCCTGAATCTGCACCTTCTTTCCTTCGCGATGGAACTTCATCACCACGCGGTCCAGCGCGCTTACTGAGGTAATGTCCCAAAAGTGGGCGTGCGTTACGTCAATCACCACACGTTCAATCGCCTCGTGGAAGTCGAAGTGGTTGGTGAAGCGGTCAGATGAGGCAAAAAATACCTGCCCGCTGACGATATAGGTGCGGGTATCCTCCCTTAGCGATGAGTTAATCACCATAAAATGGGCCACTTTCGTGGCAAAGTTCAGCGCGGCAATCAGCACCCCGGCCAGAACGCCAAACGCCAGATTATGCGTAGCCACGACCACCGCTACGGTGGCCAGCATCACCACGCTGGTCGAGAGCGGATGTCGCCGCAGATCGGTAATTGAACGCCACGAAAACGTGCTGATGGAAACCATAATCATTACCGCGACCAGCGCCGCCATCGGTATCTGCGCCACCCAGTCACGTAAAAAGACAATCAGGCAGAGCAGCATCACGCCAGCGGTGAGTGTGGAAAGGCGTCCGCGCCCGCCGGATTTCACGTTGATAACGGATTGCCCAATCATTGCGCAACCCGCCATGCCGCCGATAAATGAGGTGCAGATATTGGCAATGCCCTGTGCCTTGCACTCGCGGTTCTTATCGCTTGGCGTGTCCGTCATGTCGTCCACGATAGTGGCCGTCATCATGGACTCCAGCAGTCCTACCACGGCGAGCCCCGCAGAGTAAGGCAGGATAATCAGCAGAGTATTGAGGTTAAAAGGTATATCCGGGATAAGGAATACCGGCAGGCTGTCGGGCAGTTTGCCCATGTCGCCTACGGTGCGGACATCCAGATGCAACCACAGGGAAATAGCGGTCAGCACCACGATACAAACCAGCGGCGAAGGGAGGGTTTTATTGAGACAGGGAAAGAGATAAATGATGCCAAGACCGGCGGCGGTCAGGGCATAAACGTGCCAGGTAACGTTGGTCAGTTCTGGCAACTGTGCCAGGAATATCAGAATCGCCAGCGCGTTGACAAAACCGGTCACCACCGAGCGCGACACGTAGCGCATCAGGCTACCAAGCCGCAGATAGCCGGCGGCAAGTTGCAGGACGCCGGTTAGCACCGAGGCAGCAAGTAAATATTGCAGGCCATGATCTTTCACCAGCGTCACCATCAGCAGCGCCATGGCTCCGGTTGATGATGAAATCATTGCCGGGCGACCGCCGAAGAAGGCCATAACAAGAGGAATACAGAACGCGGCGTAAAGTCCGACCTGTGGGTCTACACCCGCGATGACAGAAAAAGCGATCGCTTCAGGAATAAGCGCGAGCGCGACAACAATACCAGCCAGTACGTCGCCACGGACGTTACCCAGCCAGTCCTTACGCGTCGAGGACAGCAACATAGTCTTTTCTCAATTTTTGAATGCAGTCAGCCCGAGAGGGCAAAATTTTATGTACAAAAAAGCACATCCGCAGACGGGATGTTTTTGTGTGCGACTGAAGCTACTCAGTGCGACAGAGAGGGAGATAACTCAGGGTGGCGTAATACGCATAATGTTTTTTAAAACTCCTTTACGGCGGCGTGTGCACCTTCAGGAACCAAAATGCCTGCGGAATCGGTATGCAGGGCAGGCGATGAAAGTTAGCTGGCTGTCAAAAATCAGAAACGTCAAACCAGAACCGCGTTTAACTTTACACAAAATTTCCACAGGATCAATCAAATGATAACCCAAAATCGCTACGGGTATTCTTTTTCTCAGCGTGCTGACCCGTACAGCTATATTTATTAGCCATAATTTCAAACACAGCCAAGATAGGCTCTAAGCATTGATGGCATGAAGTACCACCAAACCGGGAAAACGAATAGCAGGTGGCCTACCTCAGACAACTCTGCCGATAAAGACATAGCAGACTGGCAATATGACCAGTCAACTTTTTCTGTCAGGAGGGGAGCAAGTGATATTTTATTTTCCCATAATGGAATACTCCTTAATTTATATGTCCAGGTTACATAATATTAAAGGGAAATACGCTTTTATAAAATATCACAATGATGTCGCTCTCCGTTCTCGCCAGGATGATAACCGGAGGGCGAGCATAATATAGTTAACAATGACTTCCCTGATTCCTAAGACATCTCCTCTTCAGATGCACGATATATATGGCGCGTCCATCCACCTAAAATTAAGCAGGTGGCAAGCAGAATGAAAATAGCTATGCTAAAAACCACAAAAAATGCCTTAAGAAAAGCCTCTTCTGCCAAATTACGTAATTTCTCACCCTGTGAGGAAGCCATCTCCTGAGCAAGCAGTAGGGCACCATCAATGCTGTCTTTTGCGCTAGCGGGTATAGAAGGGACCCCAGACATAAAATGCATATATACCGCAGACATAAAGCCCCCTAATAAAGCAATACCAATAGCACCACCTAATTCATAAGATACGCCCTCTACCGAAGCGGCGGTGCCAGCGCTGCTTTCCGGTGAGTTCAACATGATAGCCGTCGAGGCTGCAGTCATTGCACCTCCTAACCCTGCGCCCACGATGGAAAGCGATATGATTGACAACCACAGGCCAGCATCATAATAAAACAGATAAACTGCCGCGCCTGCTGCTGAAATGAGTAATGTGCAAAGGATTGCTCTTATTGAGCCTGTATAAGGAATAATATAGCCAATTACGGGGCCTATGAAAAAGGATGCCAGAGGTAGCGGTAAAATATACAGCCCGGCCCGTAAAGGTGACATGTCCAGAATAAGCTGAAGACGCTGCGTTATTGCCAGCTCAATGCCTGTAAGAGATGCTGAAGCAATTAAAGCTGTAATAACCCCCGCACTGAATAGACGACTTTTAAATATTGCTATGTTTAACATAGGTGCAGGGGAGATTTTTTGGCTGTGAATAAACTTAGCGGTCATTACTGCCCCGACGGCACCTGCCACAAGAAAGTGGCTCAGTTGCGGGTCGGGTTTGCTGAATTCTTTCATCGCATACACCAATCCGGTCATCCCCAGCAGAATCTGGCCAGCCGCGATAAAATCAAAAACACGGGTTGGATTGGCCGTAACAGGCGGAATGAGCTTAACGGAGAAAAGCAGTGTAATAAGGACAACAGGAACATTTATGAGAAAGACGGATCCCCACCAAAAATATTCAAGCAGTATACCGCCCACAACCGGACCCAGAGCTGCACCGCCTGATGCTACAGCGGCCCATACGCCGATGGCAAAAGAGCGTTCGGCAGGATCGTTAAATGTCTTACGTACGATAGATAAGGTGGCAGGCATCATGGCCGATGCGCCAATGCCAAGTAATACTCTGGCAATAATCAATAGCTCCGGAGAGGGAGCAAAGGCCGCTATAACTGAAGCCAGGCCAAAAATGATCAATCCGGCATTAAAAAACAGATGTGCACCGTATCGGTCGCACAACGCGCCCATACTGATAAGTAGTCCAGCCATGGTCAACGGATAAGAATTTACTATCCAAAGCTTCTGGTTAGCCGAGGCCATTAGATCGTGGGTTAAACGTGGCAGTGCCGTATAAAGTACTGTCATGTCGATAACAACAAGCAACATCGCGCCAGAAATCACAGCCAGCACTAACCAACGAAACGATGAGATCATCTTGGTTCTCCCAAAACGCTTGTGTAAATGTTTGTTGTGCGTCATAGCCTTAATGAAGAAAGGATAATGACCGTAAAATTTTCCTCCCTTTAATCATTTGCTGGTAACCCGGGAGCAAATCAGGCATTTATCTCTGTTATAGACGGCGCACCGGAACGGTGCGCCTCAAAACATTAAGCTGGCCTTTTTTTGGTAAATCTGGCGACAACGCTCATTACAGCAAAGTAAAAGAGCGGTACGAAGAAGATCGCGAGTAGAGTACCGCTGATCATGCCACCAAATACGCCGGTACCGATCGCATGCTGCGTTTCTGCGCTGGCTCCACTTGCAAGCATCAATGGCACAACGCCCAGCGTGAATGCCAATGATGTCATAAGTATCGGACGTAAACGCATTCTGGCAGCTTCCAGTGCCGCTTCGGTCAAACTTTTGCCCTCTTCATGAAGCTGTTTAGCAAATTCCACAATCAGAATGGCGTTTTTAGCTGAAAGTCCAATAATGGTAATCATACCCACTTTGAAAAAGACATCATTGGGCATGTCTCTTATCAGTACAGCCAGTACGGCACCCAGCAGACCAAGCGGTACAACCAGCATGACAGATAGTGGGACAGACCAGCTTTCATACAGTGCAGCTAGCACCAGAAATACCACCAGCATCGAAATAGCCATCAGCGCCGTGGCTTCTGACGCAGATTGTTGCTCCTGAAGCGACAATCCTGTCCATTCAATTGCGAAGCCCTCTGGCAATTGAGAGGCAAGCTGTTCCATTTCCTTAATCGCATCACCGCTTGAATATCCTTGTGCAGCATTGCCGGTGATTTTGACAGCCTGGTAGCCTTTGTAGCGCACCAGCTGCAGTGGTGAGGTTTCCCACTTGGCCTGAACAAACTCAGAAAGCGGAACCATCCCTCCACTACCATTACGGACATAGAGTTTTAAAATATCATTGAGTTGCATACGGTAAGGTGCATCAGCCTGCACAATGACCTGCTGCATCCTGTCAGCATTAGGGAAATCATTCACATAAAGTGAGCCAATCGCCCCTGATAAGGTCTGGCTGATTTCATCAAATGATACGCCTAGCGCAAAGGCCTTTTGTCGGTCAATTTGCAGATTGATTACCTGACCATCTGGCAGACCATCTACATAGACGCCCTCTACGATCTTACTTTTAGACGCCAACTCCAGCAGTTGATTTTGTGCTTCAGTTAGGGCGGCATAACCTTTCCCGGCTCTGTCTTCAAGACGGAGTGCAAAACCCGAAGAGTTGCCTAATTCATCAATAGCGGGTGGCATCAGGCTAAAGACATCGCCTTCAGGTACACCGCGCATCATATCCTGCACCCGAGCAGCCTCTGAGCCTGCTGTTGCACCGTTTCGTTGCCCCCAGTCTTTCAGGGTGGTGAACGCCATGGCGGAGTTCGGGCCCGAGCCTGCAAAGCTAAAACCCAGGATCGACAAATTCGCTTCTATTCCCGGACGTCCCAGTACACCATTTTCAAATGATTTCACTACTTCCAGAGTACGTTCGGTTGTAGCATCAGAAGGTAACTGAATAGAGGTCAGAAAATATCCCTGATCTTCCTCCGGCAGAAAAGCGGAAGGAACATTTTTCATCGTAAAGAACAGTACCAGGCATAACACCGCATAAACAGCCAGTGCACGACCGGTTCTTTTTAGCAGCCAGCCAACGCGAGACTCGTAACGATCGGTGAGCGCTGCGAATTTACGATTGAACCAGCCGAAAAAGCCTTTCTTCTCATGTGCTCCCTGCGCAACGGGCTTCAGCAGAGTGGCACATAATGCCGGGGTCAGGCTGAGCGCGAGGAAAGCAGAAAAAAGAATGGATACAGCCATGGACAGCGTGAACTGGCGATAAATTGCGCCGACAGAGCCGCTTGCCAAAGCCATCGGAATAAATACTGCGCTGAGCACCAGGGTAATACCGATCACGGCCCCGGTTATCTCTTTCATTGCTTTCTGAGTAGCTTCTTTAGGTGGCAGTCCCTCTTCAGCCATGATGCGCTCGACATTCTCAACCACAACGATAGCGTCATCGACGATGATACCAATAGCCAGCACCATGCCAAACATAGTCAGAACGTTGATGGAAAATCCTGCCATTAACATGACAGTAAAGGTTCCGAGCAATGCAATAGGGGCCACAATTGCAGGTATAAAAGTGTACCGGACATTCTGTAAAAACAGATACATCACAAGGAACACCAGTACCATCGCCTCTATAAAAGTATGCACAACTTTTTCAATGGAAATTTTAACAAAGGGCGCAGTATTAAACGGAATGGTGTAATGCATACCCGTCGGCATCGCTTTGCTCAGCTCTTCCAACCGCGCCGTGATTTGCCCGGCGGTCTGAACCGCATTAGCGCCAGGCGCTAGCTGCACGGCCGCGCCAGTAGAGACCCGACCATTCTCCCGGGTTGAATAGGCGTAGGTTTGTGGCCCCAGTTCAATCCTCGCTACGTCTGCGAGCCTCACCCTTGATCCGTCACGGTTAGAACGCAGTGTAATATTGCCGAACTCCTCTGGCGAACCAAGCTGCCCTGTTACCGTCAAAGGGTAAGATACACGTTGACCAGGTAATGCCGGAGCATCCCCTGTACGACCAGGAGAGATCTGGGCGTTCTCAGCGCTAATAGCCTGACTGATATCGCTAATGGTGAGGTTATACTGCGTCAACTTAAACGGATCGACCCAGATACGCATTGCTTTCTCGGCACCGAAAAGTTGCACCCTGCCCACGCCGCTTACCCTGCGCAGCTCTTCAGTGATATTACGTGCAAAGTAGTCGCTCAGATCGCTTTCTGAAAATGAACCTTCATCAGAAGAGAGACCAACCACCATCAAAAAGCTGGATGAAGAAGCTTCAACGTTCAGCCCGTTCTGGCGTACCACCTGTGGCAGACGTGGTTCAACCACTTTGATGCGGTTCTGTACATCAACCTGCGCCAGTTCCGGGTCGGTACCTGGAGTAAACGTTACCGTAATGGTAGCCATA
Organism: Pantoea sp. FN0302; assembly: GCF_050113775.1. Lineage (NCBI taxonomy): Bacteria > Pseudomonadati > Pseudomonadota > Gammaproteobacteria > Enterobacterales > Erwiniaceae > Pantoea > Pantoea sp. FN0302. The sequence goes on along the minus strand of NZ_JBNJSM010000001.1, from coordinate 1,428,561 downwards.
CCCGAAGTATCACTTGAGGACTCAAAATAGAGCAGGTTTTTGACTGAAGAAAGCTCACGTTCAATCAGGGCGACAACGTTATTGTTCATTGTCTCCGGCGTTGAACCCGGGTAGGTTGCATAAATGTTAACAGAAGGTGGTGCAACCGAAGGGTAGCGCGCAACGGGAAGTTTTGGAATCGCAATGAGCCCAAAAAGTATTATAAAAACCGCGATCACCCAGGCGAATACGGGGCGGTTAATAAAAAACTGTGGCATGAGGTATCCTGTTTAAAATAAATTCCGGTTTTAAATATGTGTCGTCTTAGTGTCGGCCTGTATCGGCATACCTTCCTGCAACCTTTCGGCACCCTGCACCACTAATCGATCTCCGGCTTGCAGCCCTTTGCGAACAAAATAATTACCTTTCAGAACTTCTCCCAGCTCTACCTCAGTTGAGCGAGCTTTACCTGCATCATCAATCCATACGCGGGTCTTACCATTTATACGTAGCACGGCTTCCTGTGGGATTAACAGACCACCAGGGCTCAACTGCCGTGATAGTTTTGCCTGCACATACATTCCGGGCAGAAGGGTTTTGTCTGAATTATTCACGCGCAACCTCATGACCACATCGCCAGTTCCGGGATCGACACTCACGCCTGTAAACAGAAGGCTGGCACTGTTAGTCAATACCTCTCCTGTTGCAGATATGACTTCTGCCTGAATCGGCAGTCCTTCTGTGGTGAGCTGGTTATGCTTAACAGGTAGCTGTGAAAGCTCCGCTGCGGGCTGGCGTACATCCACATATACGGAATCAATCTGTTGCAATGTCGCCATCGCCTGACTGTCACTGGCGCTGACCAGCGCTCCCTCGGTAACAAAGTTCTGATCGACGCGTCCATCAATAGGCGCCCTGACCGTCGCATAAGAAAGATCGAGCTTCTTACGCTCCAGAACAGCACGGGCCTCTGATACAGCCGCACTGGCCTGTGCTGTTACCGAGGCTGCATCCTCATAGTCTTGTTGACTGATAGCTCCGGTGCCACGTAGCTTTGCGAGGCGTGTGCTCCGTGACTTGAGCTGCTGGTGGCTGGCCTGCGCTTTCTCAAGTGCCGCCGCTGCACTGTTAACTTCAGCCTGGAAGGGGGCTGGGTCAATCTGGAAAAGCGGCTGGCCGGCTTTTATCTCACTTCCCTGGTTAAACAGCATGCTGGTAATAATCCCACTGACCTGAGGCCGGATTTGCGCCGTGCGCAACGCTGCGACCCGACCGGGATAAAGCTTTTCAAGAACAACAGGCTGCTCAGTTAGCACCTTTACGGCAACTACAGCCGGTGCTACTTCGGTCTCCACCTGGGATTCACTATCAGCATCACAGCCTGATAAACTGACAAGCATGAACAACAGTAATAACTTTGTAACGCTTCTGGTAAACATATCAACCCTGTTAACGTGTTTTTGATGGAGGAGAATGCTGTTAAATTCATTATAAAATCATTATATTGAGGTTTTATGGAGTTCGTGTGGAGATGGTGTGGAGCGTAAAAGAAAACAGGCCTGAAGCGAGGGAACATGAACACAATTAAATTGTTGTTGGCAGAAGATGAAGATGAGATAGCAGATATTCTTGGTGCTTATCTTCAAAAGGAAAATTTTGAAGTTATTCATGCGAAAGATGGACTTGAGGCCATTTCTTTTTTTAAAAAAGGGGACATCGCGTTCGTTATCCTGGATATCAAAATGCCCGCCATGGACGGATGGCAAGTATTGAATGAAATACGAAAAACGTCTGACGTGCCGGTCATGATGCTAACCGCGCTTGATGCCGATATTGACAAGATTCATGCTTTACGGAGCGGTGCCGATGATTATATTGTTAAGCCTTTCAACGCAGTGGAAGTGGTAGCCAGAGTTCACGTGATTCTACGCCGTATGGCTTTTTACGACATAAGTAAAAGCACAGGCCACTATAGTACCCGGAATATCATGTTAGACGTTACCAGTCATCAGGTAAAAATAAAAAAAACCAATGTTGATATCGGCGATAAACTGACTTTAACGGAATTCAAAATCCTGCAACATTTAATTCGTTATCCCAAGCGTGTTTTTTCACGCCAGGAATTAATAGAATATTGTCTTCCCGAGGGAGATGTTAGTGAGCGCACCGTTGACAGTCACATCAGTAAACTCCGAAAAAAAATTGAGCAGGCTGGTTTACAGGCTGTTCCTGAAAGTATACGTGGCTTTGGCTACCGGTTAGGGGACTAATATGGCTCAGGCAGGTATTCGCTACCAACTTTTTATTCTGACTACTAAAGTAGCTTTGAGCACTATCGTTTTATTATCCGCCGTTTATAGTATTTATATTTATTTTTTTTCCGACCTCGGGGACAGGTATAGCTGGATCCCATCAACACATGATTGGGCTTTAACAGTGATTGCGGGCTTGTTCTCTTCGGCAATAGCGCTATTTTTTGCATGGCGCTTTGCAAGAAAAATTATTTTGCCCCTTAATGCGCTTGCTTATAGCGCAAGGCGTATTGCTGAAGGCCGCCTGGACGAGCGCGCCGTTCATAATATGCATGAAATAAGAGAAGCGGGCTTAATGATCGATGACTTCAACCTTATGGCAGATAAGCTTGAGGTTATGTCTAATGATATGAAAAAGTGGAATGCGGCAATAGCGCATGAATTAAGAACGCCTGTTACTGTTCTCAAGGGAAGGATACAGGGGATGTCTGAAGGCATCTTTGATACAGAAAAAAAACAGTTTGATATATTACTTCGTCAGACAGAAGCTTTGTCAAGGCTCATAGACGATCTGCGTGTACTCAGTCTTTCCGACAGTGGTCAGCTTTATCTTTATAAAGAAACACTCCACCTTCAGGAAGTGATTATTTATTGTGTGGAGGCATTCAGAGATAAGCTCAGTGCACATGGGATTGAGCCGGTTATTGAAGCGGAAGAAGTTATCTGTTTTGCAGATGAAATCCGTATCCGGCAAATATTATCTGCGTTGCTCAGTAATGTCTGTAAATATGCTTCTCCTGGCGTAGTGATGGTGACTTGTCGCGCTGAGAATCATCAAATTGTTTTAACAGTTGAAGATGAAGGACCCGGTATAAGTGATAATGAGAGAGGCAGTGTTTTCGAAGCTTTTTTCCGGGCAGAGAAAGACCGAATACTTAAGCCTGATGGCACAGGTTTAGGCCTGGCGGTTGTGTACGCTATCGCCCGTGCGCATGGCGGAAAAGCGGCTTGTCGCCGAAGCAATCTGGGCGGAACCTGTATTGAAGTCGTTTTTACAGGAAACACTGAAAATTAAAGACACATATTGTAAACCAAATCCGCGATGAATTCGGAGCCGCTTTTTGAACCCGTTCCGCAAACATCTGAATAAAGATAATTGAAGCAGAACAACAAGGTTCGAGTCGGCAGCAGTGTTTCTCCGCTGAGATAACAATTAGCGTATTTGTTCAATAAAAGCATTAATATCAGTCACCGCTTCGCTGCGTTTTTCCGGTGTGAATTTGATGAGTAGATTATCAGAGTAACCATTGAGTAGGGCACTCAACTGGCGGGTGATACGAACAGTGTCAACGTCCCCAAAGGTGCCAGCGGCTTTTCCTTCATTGATTATTTTAGTGATAAATCTATCCCATTTTAGGGTGAGCGACTCTGCCAAATCAGCAAAGGCTGCATTATGCGCGGCCATTTGCCAGAGTGAGCTGTATAACTGCCAGACGGCATCGGGGGAATCGGGCAGATAGTTATCAATCAGGGCGTTGAGCTTTTCAGCAGGTGTCCTGTCTGTTATAGACGCAGAAAACGCTGCCAGGTCGCTTTCAAGATAATGGCTCAACGCCGCGATACAGAGCGCCTGCCAGTCACTGAAATAATAATAAATATGACTCCGGGAAAGGCCGAGAGCCTCGGTGACATCACGCGTCGAAACTTTTTCAACCCCTCGCTCAATGAACAGGGCAATCGCGCCATTCAGAATGCGTTGCTTTAACACTTCTTTTGATTCTTTCATCATTAGTTTCCATTGACACTATGGCGTTGCTCAAATAGACTGCCGTTAAATTTTGAGCAGTCGCTCAAGGTTAATCTTACCAGAATTGCAGGATATGAAAACCTCAAAAATAGCGCCGCCCGTTTCCCGTAGTGCCGCCCAGACGCTGAAGCTGCTTGGACGTCGTCACAGCAAGAAACTTATCCTAACATTACTGCTTGTGGTCGCAGAAAATGTTACCTATCTTCTTTATCCTCTGCTGGCAGGTTTCGCCATAAATGCCATCGTTGCCGGAAAAGCATGGCATGCAGTGTTTTATGCCATGATGGTTTTTACCATGTGGGTTATCAGCGCCGCCCGGCGTACGGTAGATACGCGTACTTTTGCCAGAATCTATGCAGAACTGGCGGTGCCGATTATTCTTGCTCAGCGCCGTGAAAATCATAACCCTTCGGTGATAGCGGCTCGTGTTGCTTTATCACGCGAATTTGTTGATTTTTTTGAGAAGCATTTACCGGTATTAATTACCTCTCTGGCCTCTATCGCTGGAGCAGCTATTATGCTACTGGCTATTGAGTTTTGGACCGGCATGGCATGCCTGGCAATTTTGTTATTTTTTGCTTTTTTTCTTCCGGGGTATACCCGCAAAAATGAAGCGTTATTCGTCAGGCTTAATAACCGACTTGAGAAAGAGGTGGATTTTGTCAACAGCGCCCCCACCATTTCGCTTATCCGACATTATGGTACACTGGCTCGCTTGCGTATTCGTCTGTCCGATCGTGAAGCGCTGGGTTATCTTTCAATCGGTGCCGTGTCAGCGCTACTGTTCGCTATGACAATCCTCGCGATGTCATTTCGCGGTGGTATTGACGCAGGACATATTTATTCCGTCATAACCTATATGTGGATGTTTGCAATGAGCCTGGATGATGGTCCTCAACTGCTGGAGAAATACTCCCAGCTCAAAGATATCGGGAAAAGGGTTAATACGGATTTGGTTTAAGATCCAGACTAACGCTGTCTGGAAAATACCCTGCAGTCGCCAGCTGCTTGTAGTGAGCTGTTTTCTGGCTTAAAAGCGCTGCGATATGAAGTTATGCTTTTCAGATATAAAAGGCTCCACATTATATATCGTTTAACCGTATATAGTGTGGAGTAAGAATTAAGCGTGCCAGGTAAGTTGTACCGTGAGCAGGGCGGTCAGATTAGACAGTAACTAAAAAATAAGGATGTACAGGCCAAGCCGTTTTTTACAGGAAATTAGTTTTTACTAAGAAAAATAGGGTTTAAGTGGGTAAACCTTCCAGCCTGTAAAATCAATTGCATTTTATGTGGTTTTTAAAGGGGTTATTTCAATGAGTACCCAGATGTTCTTAATCGCTACTTTCTAAATAAGCCTGATTAGGCGCTTTAATAACGTCGTTTTTGTCAGTAAATAGATCACTCTTTGACAGTTTCAGGCTACCACTGGAAATAAGACTGCCTTTATTGAACCAGCAGCAGCGGCATTTATCCAAATGTCAGATTAGGTTTTTTCCTGTTGGGACTGCAGGAAATGTTTTACTGCCCCCAGCATGCCGGAATCATTGCCGTAGGTGGCTGTATCCACCTGCACATCAAGATCAAACCACGCCAGATGATAGCGCAGCTCTTCCAGAAAGCTTTCCCGCTCGGTAATGCCACCGCCAAGGAAAATACATTCAGGGTTGAAAACGTGCGCAAGATTGTAGATGCCACCACAAAGATCCTGATAAAAATTCATCACTAATCGACTGCAAATCGGATCGTTATTATCGTAGCGGGCGAATATCTCTTCGCCGGTGATCTCTTCCTGCTTTTGACCCGTGTGCATACTGTAGTTTTGCGTCAGCACGCGCATCGTGCAGGTGGTGTTCATGGTATAGTGGCGAACATTCTCGCTGCCTGGTCGAGTGCTGAGCAGCGAACCGAATTCACCGGCGCGACACTGCTTGCCACGGACCAGCGCATTGTTGCAGAAGATCGCGCCGCCAACGCCGGTGCCGATGGTCATCATTAAAAAGTCAGACATCTCCTGCGCTTTACCCAGCCAGCGCTCCGCCAGTAACGCACAGTTGGCATCATTTTCTACGCTGACGGGCAGCGGCGTTTTTCCCTGCAACCACTCACCAAGATGGAAATCATCAAAATCGCGGATAGCGCCGCCCATCGCAATATAACCGCTGTCCGGATCCACATAGCCGGGCGTACTCACGGCTACGCCTTCACAGTCGGCATGTCGAGCCAGCCAGGTCAGCACACCATCCAGTATCTCTTTGCCGGAGTGGTTCATAATATCTTTTTTATCGCGCGCGACTATTTCGCCTTTATCGGTAACAATGCCCATTTTTAATGATGTGCCGCCGATATCAAACGCCGCTATTTTCACGTCATTTTCTCCTCTGGTTTTTAAAATATAAACATGAGTATAGGCCCGTCATGCGCAAGGCGATGTTCTGAGGTGTATGCGGCGGCGGATTCTTTTAAGATAGGCCACTATCGGTTGTTACTGGAGAAGGTTTGATGAGCGCATTTGAAACGCTGTTTAAGCAGGGGAAAAATACCGCAGAGTTTATTGCTAGCGGCACGCCGGAGCAGATCGCCGATCTGCAGCGCTGGCAGGCGATGCTGGAAAGCCAGAGTGAAGCGGTAGAAAAGGCGCTTGCGCCTGCACAACAGGCGGCAGGGCGCTTCCGGCTGCTGGTGGCGGCCGAGATGTGGTGTCCGGACTGTCATCGCAACATTCCGCCAATGGCGCTGCTGTGCCAGCGACTGCCTGACATCGAAATGGCGATTATCACTCGTGATGAGGCGCAGCCTTTTATTGAACTGCTGGGGGTGGATAAGGTGAAAATCCCGATGGCCGTGGTGCTGGATGAGGCTTTTACGCCGTTAGGCGTCTTTATCGAGCGGCCTGACTCGGTGGTGAATGGCGACGCGGAGCAGCTTGAGGCTTATCGTCGCGGCGAGCTGTTAGCAGAAACTATCAGTGATATCAGCGCTATTATCGCAGCGTAAAAACAGGACAGAGCCTCGATACATTTTCTGTGTACAGTACAGAGGCAGGCTACAATAAGCTAAGAATATAAGACAAAGCTGAACGGGGGAACACCGAGCCGGATTATCCCCCGTTTCAGTACTCGTAAATTTTGCCGTTAACGCTTTAATATCCTTTCTCCTGAAGGTGCAGATGATCAGCAGGAGATAAACAATTACTCACTGAAACTCTCTTGCTGGCAGAAATGCCTATTATTAGGTTTAATAAAAAACAATCTAAAACAGTGAGTTATAACATTACAGAATTGTAATAACCTTCGTGTTTTAGCTGTGATAACTTCCAGGTAACAAAAATTAAACTTCCTGAACGGTAAGTATAACTTGTACTTGCGTTATGGAGAGACACCTTGTTTTGAGGTGACATGAATGTGCTGGAGTTGAGTCATGCAGCTTAAAAGTTCACGACGTAATTTCATTAAAGGCATTACTGCCGCCGGTATTGTCGGCGGCCTGGGGCTGCGATCCTTCGATGCGTTTTCGGCGGTAAGCCTGATGCCTTCCCGTACGCTTACCGGCAGCGATTTTGATCTTTTTATCGGTGAAACGATGCTCAATATCACCGGTAAAACCCGTTACGCAAAAACCATTAATGCCGGCCTGCCGGGGCCGCTGTTGCGCTGGAAGGAAGGCGATACCGTTACGTTACGGGTTAAAAACCACCTGTCCGAAACCACCTCTATTCACTGGCATGGCCTTATTTTGCCGGCAAATATGGATGGCGTGCCGGGGCTCAGTTTTCATGGCATTGAGCCGGACGAGACCTATGTTTACTCCTTTCAGGTAAAGCAGAACGGAACATACTGGTATCACAGCCATTCCGGCCTGCAGGAGCAGGAAGGCGTTTATGGTCCGATTATCATCGAAGCGGCTCAGCCTGAGCCCTTTGTCTGGGACAGCGAACATATTGTGATGCTGACCGACTGGTCTGATGAAAAAGCCTCAGACATTCTCGCAAAACTGAAAAAGCAGTCAGATTATTACAATTTCGCCAAACCCACCGTTAGCGACTTTTTCCGCGATGCCAGGGAAAAAGGTCTCGGCAACACGTTAGCCGATCGGAAGATGTGGGCAGAGATGAAAATGAACCCGACGGATCTGGCTGATGTCAGTGGTGCCACCTATACCTATCTTATGAATGGCCAGGGGCCGGGTAAAAACTGGACTGGTCTGTTCCGCAAAGGGGAAAAAGTACGTCTGCGTTTCATTAACGGTTCAGCCATGAGCTATTTTGACGTGCGCATTCCCGGCTTGAAAATGACGGTGGTGGCTGCTGATGGACAGTATGTCACGCCTGTCTCTGTTGATGAATTCCGCATCGCCGCTGCTGAAACCTACGATGTTATTGTGGAACCGGTTGACGATGCCTACACCATTTTTGCCCAGTCCATGGACCGGAGCGGCTACGCGCGTGGCACACTCGCGGTTCGTGAAGGGCTCTCTGCACCGGTTCCGGTACCCGATCCGCGTCCCTGGCTGACCATGGACGATATGGGTATGGGCGACATGGATCATGGCAGTATGGATCACAGCCAGATGCAGAGCATGGACCACGGCACGATGGATCACAGCCAGATGCAGAGCATGGATCACGGCGCAATGGATCATAGCCAGATGCAGAGCATGGACCACGGCAGCATGAACCCTGGCCAGATGCAGCAACATCCCGCGAGCGAAACAGATAATCCTCTGGTCGACATGCAGGCCATGATGCCGACGGCAAAATTAAGCGATCCGGGCATCGGGCTGCGTAATAACGGCAGAAAGGTACTGACGTATGCCGATCTGAAAAGCACCTTTGAGGATCCGGATGGCCGTGAACCGTCACGCACTATCGAACTGCATCTTACCGGGCATATGGAAAAATTTGCCTGGTCATTCAACGGCATTAAATTCTCAGATTCGGAACCGGTCACGCTCCGCTACGGCGAACGTGTGCGTATTGTGCTGGTTAACGACACCATGATGACGCACCCCATTCACCTGCACGGTATGTGGAGCGATCTGGAGGATGAGCAGGGCAATTTTCTGGTGCGTAAACATACCATTGATATGCCGCCGGGAAGCCGTCGCAGCTACCGTGTGACGGCGGATGCGCTCGGGCGCTGGGCTTATCACTGTCATCTTCTTTTCCATATGGAAACCGGCATGTTCCGTGAAGTCCGGGTAATTGAGTGAGGTGGTGATGATGCCAGTTTCAGGGTGGAGTGATATGACAAAGAATTTTTCACGTTCAGCGGCAGGGCTGGCGATTTGGTCGGTGATTGCCGGGACCCCCTCTGCGCCCGCTTACGCAGCCCAGACCGATCCGTCTCAGCCTATGCAGCACAACATGTCGGGAATGGACCACTCTGCGATGCAGGGCATGGACCATTCGGCGATGGAAGGAATGGCGTCGATGTCGGGTATGGAAGCGATGGAATCCATGCAGCCTGCTGCACCCACGCAAAGCCGCACCCCCATTCCGCCGATTACGGAAGCTGACCGGAAAGCGGCGTTCCCGGATGTTCATGGTCATGAAGTTCATGACAGGAGCGTAAATTACTTTCTGCTTGCCGATCGGCTGGAATGGCAGAAGAACAGTGATCCCGGCGGTTTCAACTGGAACCTGAGCGGTTGGGTAGGGGGAGATATTGATCGGCTTTGGATACGCAGCGAAGGCGAAACCAGCGACGGTAAAACGGAATCGGCAGAAGTTCAGGCTCTGTGGGGACATGCCGTTACGCCCTGGTGGGATGTGGTTGCCGGTGTCCGTCAGGATTTTAAGCCCGGAAAACCACAGACCTGGCTTGCAGCCGGTTTTCAGGGAATGGCGCTCTATAACTTTGAAACGGAGCTGACGGCTTTTGCCGGAGAGCAGGGGCGTACCGCGCTGAGGCTGGAGGCGGATTACGATGTTCTGCTGACTAATCGTCTTATTTTGCAGCCCTCTCTGGAAGCCAATATTTATGGCAAAGATGACGACGCGCGCGAAACCGGCAAGGGGCTGTCCAGTACCGAATTAGCATTGCGTCTTCGCTACGAAGTGAAACGTGAGTTCGCCCCTTACGTGGGGGTTTCCTGGAGCCAGCTCTACGGCAATACCGCCGATATGGCTGCCCGTGAGGGTGAAAAAGATAACGAAGTGCGTTTCCTTCTCGGGGCTCGCATGTGGTTCTGATGCCGTTAATTCAAACAAAGCAGGTATTTATTATGAAACGTACTTATGCTGGCTACTTTATCGCTGTTGCTGCTTCTGTGGTTGCTTTTGCTGCACAGGCTCATCCGGAACTGGCTTCTTCCGTACCTGCGGACAAAGCTGAGGTAACGGCACCTGCAAAAGTGGAACTCCATTTTACTGAGGATCTGGTCACTAAATTCTCCGGTGCGCGCCTTGTGATGACTGCCATGCCGGGCATGGCTTCCCATGCGCCTATGCCGGTTGCAACTAAAGTATCAGCAGGCAGCGATGCGAAAACAATGGTTATCACGCCGGTAAAACCCTTGCCTGCCGGAACCTATAAAGTGGAGTGGCGGGCGGTATCCTCTGATACCCATCCCCGTACCGGGAACTACAGCTTCACTGTGAAGTAATCTCATGAACGATCAGCTTTTGATTGCTATCCGGTTTCTGCTTTATCTTGATCTCATGGTTCTTTTTGGCCTGCCCTTATTTGAGATGTACGGGGTGAAAGGCGCTCTAAAGAAACCGGTGTCTTTGTTCAGCGGCTGGTCGTTCTGCTTTACGCTCATCTCTGCGGGTATTGTTCTCTCGCTGGCGAATATGCTGCTTGTTGCCCAGTCGATGAGCGGCGTCAGTCATCCCGGTGAGTTAACCCTGCATATTATGAAAATGGTTGTCGGGGAAACCGCAGTCGGTATGAGCTGGGTGATCCGGCTCGTTGCGCTGGTCATGGCCTTTATGGGCCTCAGCCTGCGGATAAAATATACCAGGCTTTCATGTTATATGCTGGTCCTGTCTGGCGGCACGGCGCTGGCGACCCTGGCATGGGGCGGACATGCGGCCATGAACGACGGTGTCCGCTATTACCTGCATCTGCTAAGCGATATTATCCACCTGTTCGCGGCGGGAGCCTGGGTAGGCGCGCTGGCGGCCTTTAGCCTGCTATTGTGTAACGAAAAAGCAGAAGAAGCTGACTATGCCCGGCAACTGGCCGATGCGCTAACGGGGTTCGCCCGCACGGGAACCCTCATTGTGCTGAGCATTGTGATTACCGCCGTGGTTAATGTCTTATTTATCGTTGAAAAACCCCTGACTACCTTACCAGGGAGCGACTATGGGCTGTTGTTGCTGATTAAAACCCTACTGTTTTGCCTGCTGCTGCTGCTGGCTGCGCTTAATCGCTTTCGGCTTGCCCCGGCGCTGAAAAATGCGCTGCTTCAGGGCCACCATAAAGCAAGCATTATCCTGATGCGTAAAAGCATTATCACGGAATTTACCCTATCGATACTGATACTGGCCATCGTCGCCTGGCTCGGCACATTGTCGCCCGGTAGCGGTATGGCGTAACCCCCAAACGCAGCCCCAGGAAAACCGCATCATGACCACCATGCTGATTGTCGAGGATGAACTGAAAACCGGGACCTACCTGAAGCAGGGACTTCAGGAGGCAGGATATGAGGTGACGCTGGTGCATGACGGACGTCAGGGGCTGGAGCATATCCTGCAACAGCGTTACGATCTGATTATTCTGGATGTCATGCTGCCATCAATGGATGGCTGGGATATTCTGCGACAAATGCGAATGGCCTGCCACGAAGAACCGGTGCTGTTTCTGACCGCCAGAGATAATGTCAGCGAGAAGATTAAAGGTCTCGATCTGGGCGCGGATGACTATCTGCTTAAACCCTTCGATTTTGCCGAGCTGTTGGCCCGTGTCCGCATGCTGCTCAGGCGCAACCGCATGCAGGCTTCCGGGACACACCGCATTGCCGATCTGTTTATGGATGTTGCTCGCCGAAGCGTGAGCCGCTCCGGCAAAAAAATTCATCTCTCCTCAAAAGAGTTTGTGCTGCTTGAGCTGCTGTTACAGCGAACCGGAGAGGTATTGCCGAGAAGCCTGATTTCTTCCCTGGTCTGGAATATTAATTTTGACAGCGATACCAATGTGATTGATGTCGCAGTCAGGCGGCTTCGCAGCAAGGTGGATGATGACTTTACGCCAAAGCTTATTCATACCGTAAGGGGAATTGGTTATGTCCTGGAGATACGCGAAGATTGAAACGTAACGGCTCCCTGACCTCACGGCTGAGCATGATATTTGCGGGCGTGATGATGTCCGTCTGGCTGCTTTCCAGCGTCCTGCTGGTGGCCGCCCTGAGCAGCTATTTTCGCCATCAGGATGCCTCGTTATTAACCGGCAAGCTTGAACTGGTCACTGAACTGCTTGAAGGGGAAGTACATGCCGGAAGGCTCGACAGCGCGTCGCTTGCGCGCAAGCTTGCGGATGCCATGGTCGGTCACAGCGGGCTCTATCTTTCCGTTAAAACCTCAGATAATCAGATACTGGCTGATTACGCCTCATCTGGTTTTCAGGTTCCGCAGCAACGCTTTGCCGACGAAGCCGCCCGTCCGGAGACGCTGCAAACCGTAGAGAAACAGGGGGGACGGTATCATGTGTTGGTCAGAAAAATCAGTGCCCGCGACGCTGGCAGACAAAGCGACGTGCTGATCACAGCCGCTTATGATACCGGTTTTCATGATGCGTTTATCGGTCAGCTTAAAAGGTGGCTGGTCTGGTTTAACCTCGCCCTGATTTTTATTTCGGTATTTCTGGGCTGGCTGGTTACCCGTATGGGGCTGAGACCCCTGAATGAAATAAACCGGCTGGCCTCGGCGATCACCATTAATAACCTCAGCGAACGCCTTCCCGCGCATGATCTGCCAGCGGAGCTGAAGGCGACGGTAGCTGAATTCAACAGCATGCTTGAGCGGCTGGAAAATTCATTTCGTCGCCTCTCTGAGTTGTCATCTGATATTGCCCATGAGCTGCGCACGCCCGTCAGTAACCTGATGATGCAGACCCAGGTCGCCCTGTCCCGGGAGCGCGATGCGGAAAGTTATCGGGAGGTGCTTTTTTCAAATCTGGAAGAGCTAAGTCGGCTTGCCAGAATGAGCAGTGATATGCTTTTTCTGGCGAAATCAGAGAACGGGCTGATGCCTCTGGAAAAGCAGCGCGTTTCCCTTAACGCAGAACTGGCAGAACTTATCGACTTTTTCGAACCGCTGGCTGGCGACAGCGATAAAACCCTGTTACTGCAGGGGGAAGCCGCCGTCAAAGGCGATCGTCTGATGCTGCGTCGTGCGTTGAGCAATCTGCTGGCCAACGCCATAAAATATTCTTTACCCGCTTCAGCCATTAGCGTGCTGGTGGAACAGAAAGCGGGAGCGGTATTGGTACAGTTTTCTAACCCTACAGAAAATCTCTCTCAGGAAAACCTGGGGCGGCTTTTTGACCGGTTTTATCGTGGCGACGCCTCACGGCAGCATAATACGGATGGAGCCGGGCTGGGGCTGTCCATCACGCGCGCGATTTTACTGGCGCATGATGGCGATCTGCAGGTTGCCATGAAGGATAACGTCATTACGTTCACGGCTATTATTCCGGCGTCAGTCACCGCTCAGCAGCCATCGGATTAACTTGCAGAAAAACTAACTGACTGAAAAATAACCGTGGCATAAAGTGGAAAGTCTTTTGCTACTGCGCTTTGCTACACTCTCAGCTGGATCCCTAACGCAATCTGAGGTGAATTAGTGAAAATCAAGAGCTATGCAGCGATGGAAGCCGGTCAGGCTTTAGAACTCTATGAATATGAAGCAGCATCGCTGAGCGCCGAAGATGTTGAAGTCGAAGTGGAATACTGTGGCGTTTGTCATTCTGATTTGTCGATGATCGATAACGAGTGGGGCGTTTCTCAATATCCTGTGATCGCCGGTCATGAGGTGATTGGGCGCGTTTCCGCACTGGGCGAGGCGGCTAAAAACAAAGGCCTTTCCGTTGGTCAGCGCGTGGGCATTGGCTGGACGGCGAAAAGCTGCGAACACTGCGACGCCTGCATCACCGGCGATCAGGTCAACTGCCTGAACGGCATCGTGCCGACCATCGCTAACAAAGGCGGCTTTGCCGAGAAGCTGCGCGCTAACTGGCAATGGGTGATTCCGCTGCCGGAGAAACTGGATCCGGCATCAGCCGGTCCGCTGCTGTGTGCCGGCATCACGGTTTTCAAACCGCTGCTGATGCATAACATCACCGCCACCAGCCGCGTCGGAGTAATCGGCATCGGCGGCCTGGGCCATATTGCGATTAAAATCCTGCATGCAATGGGCGCAGAAGTGACCGCATTCAGCTCAACGCCGGAGAAAAAACAGTCGATTCTTGATATGGGTGCGGATCATGTGGTCAACAGCCGCGATCCGGCAGCGCTGGAAAAACTGGCCGGTCAGTTTGATCTGATCCTCAGCACCGTGGCGGTGGATCTCGACTGGCAGCCGTACTTTGCAGCGCTGGCACCGCGCGGTAAATTCCATACCGTGGGCGCGGTGATGAAACCTTTCGACGTACCGTCGTTCAGCCTGATTCTGGGTGACCGCGCGGTAACCGGTTCTTCCACCGGTTCGCCGGGCCAGCTGCGTACACTGCTGAAGCTGGCGTCGCGCACCGATATCGCGCCGAAAGTGGAGTTTTTCCCGATGTCGAAAATCAATGAAGCGCTGGATCACGTGCGCGCCGGTAAGGCGAATTATCGCGTGGTGCTGAAAGCAGATTTTTAATCTGCCAGCGCGCATAAAGATAAGTCAGGCGGCGAGATCATCTCGCCGCCTTTTTTTCGATCAGGATTCAATGCTGGTTTGCCAGGACTGGCGCGCCCGCGCCTGACGACGACGCAGCGTCAGCCGCCAGAAAACGGCCAGCAGGATAAACCAGACAGGCATGGCGCAAAGCGCCGCACGCGTATCGGCATCGAAAACCATAATCACCAGTGAAAACAGGAAAAACAGTAGCGTCAACCAGCACATCGCCCGGCCGCCCGGCATTTTAAACGTTGACTGCTGATGTAACTCCGGCTGACGCCGACGGTAAACCAGATAGGCCACCAGAATCATTCCCCAGCTGTAGATCACCAGAATCGCCGCCAGCGTGGAAACAATGGTGAACAGCGTCATGACGTTGGGCGTCAGAAACAGCAGCAGCGTGCCGCTCAGCATACAGAAGCAGGAGAACAGCAGGCTGCGCACCGGTATCGCCGTAACGCGCGACAGGATGCGGAACTGGCGATGCGCATGTTTTTCCACCGACAAGCCATACAGCATGCGGGTACTGGAATAGACGCCACTGTTGGCAGAGGACATGGCGGACGTGAGCGCAACAAAGTTAATCAGCGCGGCGGCGGCGGGCAGGCCCGCTTTATCAAACAGCGTGACAAACGGGCTGGTTTCTGGCGAAACGTGCTGCCAGGAGGTGACGGCAATAATCACCACCATCGATAGCACATAAAAAATAATAATGCGTAGCGGAATGGCCCGGATGGCGCGTGGCAGGATCTTTTCCGGCGTTTTGGTTTCCGCCGTCATGGTGCCGAGCAGCTCAATGCCGGTATAGGAAAAAATAGCGATCTGAAAGCCGGCAAAGAAGCCGACCACGCCGTGCGGCATAAACACTGCCGGATCGGTCAGATTGCCCACCGAGGCTTGCACGCCGTCTGGCGATGTCCAGCCGGTGGCGATCATCCACAGGCCGGTAAGGATCAGCGCAATAATGGCGATAACCTTGATGATGGCAAACCAGAACTCCGCTTCACCAAACATTTTGACCGACAGCAGGTTAAACGCAAACAGCAGCGCCAGCGCAAACAGCGCCGGGATCCAGGGCGACAGCGTCGGTAACCAGTACTGCACATAGCCGCCGCACACCACCACATCGGCGATGCAGGTCACCACCCAGCTTAGCCAGTATGACCAGCCGAGAAAGAAGCTTGCTTTCGGCCCC
The DNA here is from genome assembly GCF_050113775.1 of Pantoea sp. FN0302. NCBI lineage: Bacteria > Pseudomonadati > Pseudomonadota > Gammaproteobacteria > Enterobacterales > Erwiniaceae > Pantoea > Pantoea sp. FN0302. The sequence continues at coordinate 1,412,506 of NZ_JBNJSM010000001.1, read as the reverse complement.
AGATAATCGGATACAAAATCTGCGAATGAACGGTAATCCAGCCGGGTAAGCAGCACTTCGCCCATGGCCCGCATCACCATATACATAAAAAAGCCGACCACGATATAGGTGATCAGAATGGAGGTGCCGGAAACGGCAATGGTTTTACCTGCGCCCATAAACAGGCCGGTGCCGATCGCGCCGCCGAGAGAGATCAGCTGGATATGTCGTTCGCTCAGGCCGCGTTGTAAGGTCTGCGGGGCACTCTGTTCATTGCCCGATGGTCTCGATCGCGGTGGTTGTTTTGCGGTCATGGCTTCTCCTCTTATAACGGCTGACCATGAAGTAAATTCCGATTGCAGACAAACGCACCCCCTCCCCGTAACGACGCAGGGATCAGGCGCTCAGCGCGCCAGGAACAGGGCAGGCTTGTCTGGATAATGAACGGTATTCAGCGGACTACAGGCAGCCTCATTTTCAACATTTTGAAAACGATAGCGATTTCTGATTCGCGAAAGAATCAGCCGGTACAACAGCAGCTGGCGGGTTAATGCTGGCTGGCAAATTTTACATTGTCAACTCTGTAAAATAACGAAAATTTAACTTTTTGATCGCTTTCAACTTTCTGAAAAGTCAGGAAAAATCTTTTTTATGCACAAATAGTGCATAATAAATGCATAAAGTCCGCATCCTTATGGCAACCAATAAAAGTAACTAATTATTCATCTCTGTTGCGATTGCTTTACGCAAAAACAATTTTTTCCATCAGACTGAAAAATCTATCGCCGATAATTAATGGTAAATTCATTAACGCATAGTGATATGCAGGTCATTTCCACGGTTAAACAATATAAATAACTTTGTTCAAAAAGGTTTGTTATGGAAAAGCTATCTTACGCGTCAGAAAGCGGTACATCGGCCTGGAACACCTACCTTCAGCAAATCGATCGCGTAGCCCCTTATCTGGGCGATTTGTCGCGCTGGATCGATACGCTGCGCCATCCGAAACGTGCCCTGATCGTTGATATTCCCCTGCAGATGGATGACGGAACCATCCGCCATTTTGAAGGCTTTCGTGTTCAGCACAATCTTTCCCGGGGTCCGGGTAAGGGCGGTATTCGCTACCATCCTGACGTGGATCTGAATGAAGTCATGGCCCTCTCCGCCTGGATGACTATTAAATGTGCCGCAGTGAACCTGCCTTACGGCGGGGCGAAAGGCGGCATTCGCGTCGATCCGTTCTCGCTGTCCGAGGGAGAACTGGAACGCCTGACTCGCCGCTATACCAGTGAAATCGGTCTGATTATCGGGCCGCAGCGCGACATTCCGGCACCGGATGTGGGCACCAACGGTAAAGTGATGGCATGGATGATGGATACCTATTCCATGAACCACGGCACCACCATTACCGGCGTGGTGACCGGCAAACCGATTCATCTCGGCGGCTCGTTGGGTCGTGAAAAAGCGACCGGACGCGGCGTATTTGTTACCGGTCGTGAAGTCGCAGGGCGCGCCGGTATTGAAATCGAAGGCGCAAAAATTGCCGTGCAGGGCTTTGGTAACGTCGGCAGCGAAGCGGCTCGTCTGTTTGCGGAAGCGGGCGCGCGCGTGGTGGTGATCCAGGATCATACCGCTACGCTGTTTAATGCGGACGGAATTGATCTGCACGCGCTCAGCGAGTGGCAGCTCAGCCACAAACAGATCGCCGGTTTCCCTGGCGCCCAGAAAATCAATAGCGAAGATTTCTGGACCACCAAAATGGATATTCTGATCCCGGCGGCGCTGGAAGGGCAGATCACGCGCGAACGTGCAGAGAAGCTTAGCTGCAAACTGGTGCTGGAAGGGGCGAATGGCCCAACCTATCCTGATGCGGATGATATTCTTAAGGCGCGCGGCATTACCGTGGTGCCGGATGTTATCTGTAACGCAGGCGGGGTAACGGTCAGCTACTTTGAATGGGTGCAGGATATGGCGAGCTTCTTCTGGAGCGAAGAAGAGATCAATGCGCGTATGGACAAGATCATGACCGAAGCGATGGTACATGTCTGGGATAAAGCCATAGAGAAAGAATGTACGCTGCGTACCGCTGCCTATATCGTTGCCTGCGAACGTATCCTGATGGCGCGTAAAGATCGCGGTATCTATCCAGGCTAAGTCGCTGGTTACGGCGTGTTGCGCTGTGAACAGAGCAGGCCCGACGCAATACAGAAGCTACGGGCCTGCGGTTAACCTCTCGCATCAGCTGGTCTGGCTGGTGCGTTTCCGATTCTGTGTGGTGTATTTGCGTCCTGCTCTGGCGCGGCTTAATGTATGCGTAAACAGCATGACATCTTCACGCAGCCAGACGCGAACGGAAAGTGGCGCATGATTCAGCGACTCAGGCAGCGATACGCCGTCAATGGTGCCGCGATTACAGATAGCGCGAATCAGTTCGGTCTCTTTGATACCCGCATACCGGGCAAACTCCGGGGCGGTAAAATGTTGGCGTGCCATACAGTCTCCTTAAGCCTGCTTTGAATAATGGTTAATAAAATTTAGCTTAAGGTTATTTTTTATCCTTTTTTCTGGCGAAATTATTGATCCATGTCAGAAAGTACGAAACTCTAAAGTAAAGTTTTCTTACCGTTTCGCTTGTTTAATCAGAGGGTTATTAGCGGCGTAACAGCACGCGGTAATAATGTTAGCCTCTAAGCCAGGCAAAGCCTGCTTCAGGTAATCTGCAAGATTGCACCAGGGGTTTTTAACATCTGAAACAGCTGCTGCTGGCTGGCGTCTGAAACCTCCTGCGTATCCCAGCCGTGCCGCCAGGTCAGGTGATGGATATGACCCAGCTGACGCCACAGCGCAATAGCAGAAGCGGCCAGTGAGCAGCTTTCATCGCTTTGCAGGCATTCAAACGTGGTATGGCTCTCTTCATCCAGGGCGTTAATAAACACATGCGTGGCCTCGGCGGGAATCACGACCCGCAGATCCTCCAGCATATCTGCGCTGACGGAAGCGGAAAGACGCAGGATAAATGACGCTGAATTCACGGTTACCTCTCTGATAAGCATCTGGTTACCAGAATGGTACGCCAGCAGCGTGAAGCGCGCGCGGTTTTCTTGCGGGTAAATGCAGCAGAAGGCGGTCCGGGAAGAGGAAAATCATCAGCCCTGACAGAGCAGGGCTGAAAGGATTATTTGGCCGCGTAGGCTTCGGTAGAGATAGTCAGCGTAACGTCATCGCTAACGGCTGGAATATACTGCTTCAGATTAAAATCGGAACGTTTTACCGTTGCCGTGGCGTCAAAGCCAATCGCCTGCTTTTTCAGCATGGGATGTTCTCCCTGCTTGTTCAGCGTGGCGTGCAGCGTGACCGGACGGGTAACGCCTTTAAGCGTCAAATCGCCCTGTACCTCATAGCGGTTGTTGCCTTTGCTGATAACGCGCGTGCTGCGGAAGGTCGCTGTGGGATAAGTGCCGGTATTAAAATATTGATCGCCTTTGAATTCGGTGGTCAGCGCCTCAACATGGGTATCAATATTGGTCAGGGGCAGCGTCACGTCGACTTTTGATTTTTCCGGATTCGCGCTGTCGAAAACCAGCGTGCCGCTGGTGCCGGAAATATCAGCGGTCGGATGAGAAAAACCAAAATGCGACCAGCTCATTACCACGGAGGTATGCTCCGGGTTCAGCTGATAGGTCTGCGCCTCAGCATGGCTGAACTGCGCCCAAAGGCCCAGGCTTAACACCAGCGGCGTGGCAATTTTTTTCATGCTCAACATAACGACAATCCTGCAATCACTAAAAAGGAATTTAAGTGTGGTCGCTGACGACAAGAACCGAAAGCAAAGATAATTGTTTTTGTTTTTCAAATAATTTGAAGAAAATCAGCGAGGCAGGCGATGCGGCATAAGAAAGACCCACCAGCGGCGGGTCTTGCACAGGGTCGAAAGCCCCATGTCTCTTGTCAGCCCTTCGGTAATTCAGGGAAGGGCGAATTAACGGCCAGGGCCGCCTTGATGGAATCCACCGCCATGACCGCCGCCCGGGCCGCCCCAGCCAGGGCCCCACCAGACACAGCCGCTTAATGATGCGGTCAGCATGACCGCCGTTAATAACATAAACACTTTTTTCATGATTACCTCCAGCAAGTGCGCGCGATTCTAAGATAAAAAAATGTGCCTTAAACCAGGCGACCCGCTGATTTTCACTTTCCTGACATTTTGCTGCGTTTTTCCTGCGACACAGGCGAAAAGGCCTTTGCTGCCAGGTTTTGCTATATTTAAAAAAAGAGACAGGAGGCAAGAATGGACGTGAATATTGAAAAACATCAGATGGCTAACGGCGAGTATGAGTATCGTGCCAGCTGTGAACAGCCGGGCTACCGCTTTACGCTTATTGGTAAAGGAAAAAACGCGACAGAAGCGGACAATAACCTGCGACAGAATCTTGAAGAGATGAAAACGCGTCTTGATGAAATTATTGAGATCAGCAAGGTTTCCGCCTGACGGTTAACCTTCCGTTTATGCAGCAACATTCGCTAACCGCAGGCCGGGCCGTATAACGCTGCCCGGCCTGTTTTGGTAATGAGCGCAGCGGAAATATTTGAGGCCGCTTTAATAATCCTGGCGATAAAAATAACTCTTATTTCGCTGAGCTATTTCTCTGAGGGACACAATGAAATCCGGTTATAATAATGCGTCCACAATTAGCGCCGCACCGGCAAAAAAAGTTCTCTAATGTTGCGCCTGTTTTGCCGATATAGCTAAAGACGGTGCTAAGGTCGTTTTAATCCAGAACCTGCAGTAAATTCGAAATGATTCGTTATTCCCTGTCAGGATGAGCGGGTAATGCTGGCTTCTCGGAACCTATTTTTCCGGAGAAAAGCCCTTGTCCACAAAGAGCATACGCACTTCCTGGTTCGACCCCGATCTGCAGGCTGCGACCAGCGCAACCAGCAGCAGTTACTATTCCAGTGCGCCCACTGTGCATTACAGCTCCAGCCAGGCTGCGGTTCAGCTCACTCGCAGCGGGCTGAGCTGGAATGGATATCAGGTCTATAACAAGCCGTTGGAAATCAGTTTCGCTTTTCCCGATAACCTTACGAGCACGCCATACGGTGATAAAGGCATTGTTACCTTTAACAGCGAACAGCAAGCGGCGGCGCTGAAATCGCTGCAGTCCTGGGCCGATGTGGCGAACATAAAATTTACGCAGGTGAGCAGCGGCGCCCGGTTAACCTTTGCCAACTATACGCAGTATGCCAATGGTCAGCAGGCGGACGATCAGGCGTATGCTTATCTGCCGGGCGGCAGCCGGGCGGCGGGTACGATGTGGTTCAATTACAATATGGCCAATAACCGCTTACCGGAACATTATGAGTATGGACGCCTGACGCTGACCCATGAACTAGGACATGCTCTTGGCCTGAGCCATCCTGGTGACTATAACAGCGGCACCGGAGAGATCTCTTATAGCGCCAGCGCTCCTTATATAGAGGATTCGCGTCAGTACACCTTAATGAGTTACTGGAGTGAAACCAACACCGGCGCTAATTTTTACGGGCACTATGCGGCTTCGCCGCTGCTGCATGACATTGCTGCTATTCAGCGTCTGTATGGCGCTAACATGACCACGCTGACGGGCAATACCGTGTATGGCTTCGGTTCGAATACCGGACGAGACTATTACACTGCACTCAGCAGCAGCGATGTGCTGATCTTTTCTGTCTGGGATGCAGGCGGCAACGATACGCTGAACTTTTCCGGCTACCGGCAGAATCAGCGGATTAACCTTAATGCAGAGACGTTTTCCAACGTGGGCGGGCTGATTGGCAACGTCTCTGTCGCGCTCGGCGTGGTAATTGAAAACGCCATTGCCGGCACCGGTCACGATACGCTGATTGGCAACGCGGTCGCTAACGGCCTGCGCGGCAACGCTGGCAACGATACGCTGTACGGTAACGATGGCAACGACACGTTGTATGGCGACAGCGGCAGCGATCGACTCTACGGCGGCAACGGCAACGATGTGCTGTATGGCGGTCTCGATATCGACACGCTGTACGGCGATAGCGGACTCGATCGTTTATACGGCAATGACGGCAACGATCTGCTGTATGGCGCGCTCGGTAACGATACGTTGTACGGGGAAAACGGTAACGATCGTCTGTTTGGCGGCGAGGGTGATGACCTGCTGTATGGCGCAAACGGCATTGATACGCTGTACGGGGAAAACGGCCATGACCGGATGTACGGCGGTGAGGGCGACGATCTGCTGTACGGCAATAACGGCAACGACCGTCTGTATGGCGAAAACGGCCACGATCGTCTGTTTGGCGGCGAGGGTGATGACCTGCTGTACGGCAACAACGGCAACGATCGGCTGTACGGGGAAAATGGTCACGATCGTCTGTATGGCGGCGAAAGCAACGATCTGCTGTACGGCGGCAGCGGCAACGATACGCTATATGGTGAAAACGGCATCGACCGGCTGGAAGGCGGAGCAGGAGCCGATCATTTATATGGCGGTGGCGGGGCGGATAAGCTCTACGGCGGCGCAGGTAACGATCGGTTTATCTTCACCAGCGCGAAAGATTCCCTGTCTGGACTGCGTGATTTAATCGGTGACTTCACCAGCGGCAGTGACAAAATCGACCTGTCAGCGCTGGACAGCCACGCATATCCGCTGCGCTTCGCCTCAAAGTTCACCGGCAGGCTGGGCGAAATGCAGATGACATGGGATGTCACTAACCATCTGACGCATTTAAAGCTGAATCTGTCAGGAGATATGCAGCCGGATATGATCATTGATATTGCGGCGCGCCCTAATATGCATATTGATTTTATTGTTTAGAAAGCAGCCAGGCCTGCGCTGCCGTTCGGGCTGAATAGCATCCATCTGCTACGCTTAGAGGAAGATAAATTTTTTTAGCGTAAAAATGGAGGATGCATGGGACTGTTAAGCTTTGTGAAAGACGCAGGAGAAAAACTGTGGGATACGGTAACGCATAACTCACAGGAACAGGATGCAAAGCTCAAAGAGCATCTACAGAAAACCGGGGTGCCGGATGCCGATAAGGTGCAGGTTGCGGTAAAAGATGGTCAGGCAACGGTAACCGGCGAAGGTTTGAGCCAGGAAGCAAAAGAGAAAATTCTGGTGGCGATCGGTAACGTAGCCGGAATCAGCGGCGTTGATGACAAGGTAGCAGTGTCACAACCCGCCACGGAAAGCCGTTTTTATACCGTGAAGAAAGGCGATACCCTGAGCGCTATCTCGAAAGAGATGTATGGCAACCCCAACGAATACAATAAGATTTTTGAGGCCAACAAGCCGATGCTGAGCAGCCCCGATAAGATCTATCCGGGTCAAACGCTGCGTATTCCGCAATAACGGTTCAGTCCCGCCTTGCGGCGGGCTACTATTGACATTTACTTGTAGATAGCCCGGGTTTGAAACATAAACAACGGGGACCATTCGGTCCCCGTTGTTTATTCCTGGACGACTGGCCGGTCAGGGCGCAAATACCGCCCGCAGGCAGCCATCTTCCTTGTGTTTAAACATCTCATAGCCGCGTGGTGCCTCTTCCAGCGAGAAGCGGTGGGTCGCCATAAACGCGGGGTTCAGTTCACCTTTCGCCACATGATCAAGCAGCCGATGCATATAACGCTGACCATGCTGCTGTGCGGTGCGGATTGTCAGGCTTTTATTAATCATCAGTCCCAGCGGAAACTTATCCATCACGCCGTAAACGCCCAGAATCGAAATATTACCGCCTTTGCGGCAGGAGTAGAGCGCCTGGCGCAGCGCAGCGCCTACGTCCGTTTGCAAGTGCAGCAGCTGTTTAGTGCGATCGTAAACCTGCGTCAGGCCTTCACCGCGCGCCTCCATTCCTACAGCATCAATACAGCTATCCGGGCCGCGTCCGCCGGTCAGCTCCAGCAGCGCCTCATGGATATCCGCCTTGCTGTAATCCAGGGTAATGGCACCGGCATAATCGCGCGCCATCGCCAGTCGTTCCGGGAAACGGTCAATCGCGATCACCTGATGCGCGCCCATAAGCCAGGCGCTCTGCATCGCCATCAGCCCCACGCCGCCGCAGCCCCAAACCGCCACGGTATCGCCAGGATGAATATTACAGAAATCCGCGCCCATGTAGCCGGTAGGGGCGGCGTCCGATAAAAACAGCGCCTGTTCGTCGCTGACCGTCTCCGGTACCACAAAGCAGTCATTATCGGCGAAAGGAACGCGCACATATTCAGCATGAGAACCGGCATAGCCGCCGAAGGCGTGGCTGTAGGCGTAAATTCCGGCGGTTGCGTGTCCCAGTACCGGTTCGCCTTGTTCCCAGTGTGGATTAGTATTATCACAGCAGGAAGGCAGTTCATGCTGACAATACCAACAGGAGCCACAGGAGATAAAAGAGGGCACCACCACCCGATCGCCGCGCCTGATATTTTTAACCGCGCTGCCGACCTCCACCACTTCACCCATAAATTCATGACCAAGAATATCGCCTTCGCGCATGGTCGGGATCAGGCCATCAATAACGTGCAAGTCGGAACCACAGGTGGTGGTTAAGCCTACTTTGATAATCGCATCATGCGGATTCAGCAAAGCGGGATCTGCCACGCTTTCTACCCGTAAGTCATTGACGCCGTTCCAGCATAAAGCTCGCATTACGCCTCCTTATCTTTTCGTTCTGTATGACGGCCCGCTGGCTGCCCGTCAAGGCTGGGGATCTCTCCGGTTTCGGCCAGGCTCTTAAAGCGGTGCAGCGCCTTGCTGAGCTGCTCTTTGGGAAACAGATCGAGCAGCGTAGTCACTTTTTTACCCAGCGCGCCGCCCGGTGGGTTAAAGCGCAGCGTCAGCGTCAGCTCGGTGCCCCATTCGCCAGGTGCAGGGCGAAACTGCAGCATGCCTTCGTTCGGTACGTCGGCACCGTCCAGCGATTCCCAGGCGATAACCACGCCCGGCTGTTGTTCAACAATCCGGCTGCGCCAGCGAAAGCTTTTTTTCAGCGGCCCCTTAACTTCCCAGTCGGCGTCGGTATCATCGATCACCGTTATCTGGGCAAAGTGAGCCATAATTTGCGGCAGTGTGGCGGGATCGCGCCATAACGCATAGAGCTGATCGGCAGGTTTGCCGATGGTGATCCAGCGGCGCAGCTGGGTTTCGTGGGCGTCATGGGTGCCCTTAGCGTGAACTTTCTTACTCACAAAACCTCCGGTTGTTAACAGCGGTTGTGATGCAGTCAGGAAGGGGAAGGAACGGCGTCGCGTATCCCAAATAACTTGCCCCTGCGCCGAAAGCCAGCGCAGGGGCAGATATCAGAACAGATGGAAATGGTGGCGCAGGCTGAAAATGCTCCAGTAGATGGCGGAAGCAACCAGGTACGCCCAGCAGCCCCAGTAGGCTACCGGTTCGCGTTTACTTTTCTCTTTCGGCAAATTCACAAACAAATAGAACGCAGAGGCGATCAGCGCAATAAAGTAAAATATTTTCAATTTACTCTCCTTTTTCCTTGGCTACTCTGAGCATAGCGTTGTAAAAGCTATAGCACAGAAGCGCAAAGAAGGAGAAATAAACGGCAGAAATCACCCGGCAAAGATGAGGCGAAATAATGGTTTACTGTTGTAACCATCTCTCCAGCGCGGTGGCTTTCATCGGTGCCGAGCAGTAAAAACCCTGCACTTCATCACAGCCCAGCGACTGCAGCTGTTCATAGGTTTCTTTATCCTCAACGCCCTCAGCCAGTACCACGTAATCCAGATCCTTCAGCATACTTATCACGTTACGGACAATAATGCCGCTGGCGGTATCATGCTGGAGACGGCTAATCAGAGAGCGATCCAGTTTAATGACATCAATCGGAATGCGCCGCAGATAGCTGATATTGCTGTAGCCAGAGCCGAAGTCATCTAGCGAAATCTTAAAGCCGCGCAGCTTCAGCATATCGAAACCGTGCAGCGCGTTGGGGCTGGCGTGGATCTCTTCCGTTTCCAGGCATTCAATACCTAAATATTCTGGCGTCAAACCGCAGCGCAGCAGCCGCTCTTCCTGGCGATCGGCAAAGTCGGGACGGCAAATATCGGAGACGCTCACGTTAACCGACACCGGCAGATGAATGCCTTTTTGCGCCCAGCGCTGCAGCTGCCTGATGGCGCTATCCAGCACCCAGTCTGTCAGCTCCGCCATCAGGCTGGTGCCGGCCGCCAGTGGAATAAAGCGGCCGGGCGGGATCTCGCCTTCAACAGGATGCTTCCAGCGCAGCAGCGCCTCCAGACCCACGGTTTTGCCGGTGTGCAGGCAAATTTTCGGTTGATAAACCAGGTAAAGGCCGTAGCGTCCGCGCACTGCCCGCGCCAGATCGTTTAGCCGCTGAAACTCCTGATTCCGTCTTTGATCGTTTTCGCTATCGAACAGCTGGAAGAGATTTTGTTGGGCGATCGCCTCATGTAACGCGCTGAGCGCACGGCGCATTGCCTCCAGCGGCGGCAGGGTTCGGGGAGAAAACTGCACTTCTCCCACACGAACCTGTAAATCGATGGTAATGGTATCGCCGAGACAGGCGTTAATGCCGCCCAGCTTTTCGCTGCAGAGTTTGCTGTCCATTCCCTCTTCGCTGTGAGTTAACAGCGCAAAGCGGCCATGATTAATCAGGTAGAGCATCGGCTCTTTGTCGTGAAGGCTCAGCCGCTGATACAGCACCCGGGTTAACTCATGCAGCAGCCCCTCAGACGCGGCAATCCCCAATGAGCGCGACACATCGAAAATGTGCTGCGGATCGATACAGTCAATCATTAACAGACGCCACTGCTGATCGGGCAGCATGTCGGCGCTTAATTCCAGATCGCGCAGTAAACGCTGACGATTGGGCAGGCCGGTAACGGTATCGATATAACCATTGGCATACCAGGCGTCGAGAAAGGCGGCGGCGAGGCGCGCTAATGTCGCCAGCGTTATCTGCTGCTCTTCGCTGAACGTGCGCGGCTGCGTATCAGTGACGCACAGCGTGCCGATGATGTCATCTTCACCGGAGATCAGCGGCGCGCCAGCGTAAAAGCGGATAAAGGGTGCGCCGCGCGTTAGCGGATGCTGCTCAAATCGCGGGTCTTGCCAGGTGTCAGGGCAAATCAGTAGGCGTTCGCACTGTATGGTATGACGGCAGAACGCATGCTGTAGCGAGGTTTCCATTAATGGAAACATCTGCGGCGCTTTAATGTACTGGCGCTCTTCATCAAGAATCGAAACGTAGCAGCTGGGAATGCCTAACAGCTGGCTGGTGAGTAACGTGAACTGACTAAGAATTTCATCCCGGCAGCGGTCATTTTTTTTCAGCAGTTCCAGTGCTGCACGCCTTTTGCTATTTAATGGTTGTAATGGGCTAAGCATGATTGTTCGCCTGGCGTCGGAACGAAAAATTAAAAGGGAATGATTATACTTAGCGAAGTATCGGCGCGTGCGGCCTTTGCTTTAGTTTTACTTTTGGGCCAGGTTCAGAAAAGAGGAGCAAGTAATGAAACGTGATGCACTAAGCGAAGATGATTATGACGAGGTTTGTCGGGTGATTGGCGATGCGGCAATCGTGTTATCGGAAAACGGCCTGAATACCGAGCGCGAAACGCTCGCCAGTTTGCTCTGGCAAACGCGCCAGCGCCGCCAGGATAGCGACCGGGACGAACAGAAAGTACTGGAGCATGCGATCCGGCTGATTAAGCCCTGAATCGCATCCGGATTATCTCTGTCGCGGCGGCAACGAGGGAAATTCTGTCACCAGGAAGTGACGCAGATGATCCAGACACCATTCGGCATCCTCGCTGTGCTGACAGCAAAAGGCGAGGGTGATTTTCTTGCTGTGTACGCCGCCCATCTCCAGTTCAGACCAGCTCCACTTTAGCGCGGAACGCGCATAGCTCACCATCGCACCATCGTTAATGTGATGATCGATCTCCTGTTTCGCCAGATACGCCCAAAAATAGTCATCCAGACTCACGGCATCCACCGTTAACGAGGCGGGTAAACCCGGGCGAAAGGTAAAATCCACATAGCCGCCGATCCCGCTTTCCAGACGTCGATAATCACAACCCAGCGTCATAAACAGTCCATCCTGCAAATTCACCTCTTCCAGCAGGCGTCGCAGGTTAGGAGAGCGTTTGGCTTCCTCAATCTCATCAATGCGCTGTGTCTCCTGCGTTAAATCGATACCGCCATAATTAATGCTGCCGTCGCTGTAATTTTCATGCGGATAGGGAAAGCTAATGAAGCGGTCGTGCTGTGTATCCTGTTCCATGCTGATATCTCATTCAGTTGAGCTTAGCGTTAGCTGTGGCGGATGACTTCCCGCAGGTCCAGGTAATCATCTGATCCTGTTGCGGATCGATCAGGCGAAACTGTTTATCGGAAATACGCTGGGCCAGATAACCCTCTTTAGTGACCGCTGCCGGGATGTAGCGGGTGCGATCGGTAGAATGGAGCGGTCCGCTTTCCACTTTGACGTCATCAGTAGCCACGCTAAACGAACTCACCAGATCGAACACGGTGCCGTGGGTAACATGACCTTCCTGACCGTAAATCGAGGCGACTTTGCCGGGACACTCAACGCCCTGCGGGCCGGAAGAGCAGGCAGCCAGCAAAAAGGGAAGCGTGAACATCATCACTCGCAGCATATGCATTGCCTTTTTATGTTATCGCTTTTCCTGCCCAATAAAACAGGACCGGCGCAGCAGTGCGCTACGCTTTCAACAGCATAGCATTCACCCGAAGAAATGATGGAATTCAGCCTTGCTGTTTCAACTGGACCAGTGAAAAAAAATGACTTAACTTGGTTTGGCGCAATAAATTTGGCAAACTGTGCGCCCTATCACGAAAGGGAAAAGCGGAATGAAAGAAGAAGAAGCCAGTCTGATGCTGATTCGCCATGCTATCGATAACCTGCCGCAGCCGCAGAAGGAGCGGGTAGAGCGCTGTATTGGCAGAATAAAAGAGACGTTGCGCGAGTATGAGGAAGAGGATGCTGGGCTGGCGTTGATGCTGGTGGCAGCGGAAATTGCCGCAGAGTAAAAAAATTGTGGCACAAATTTTGAGCGGATCTGAAAGCTGCACCATGCGGCGTTATTCCCGCCGGTGAATTCAGCGATTCATCTCTTTCACCAGCCAGGCGTGGATCACCGTAACAATATAGCGCTGCTGTTCGGCGCTTAGCGGTTGATGTGCGGCGATTCGATGCCACTTTTCCAGACAGCCACGGCAGCAGGTTGCGGTGGCATGCTGCGCAATAAACACCGGGTGCCCACGCATGGGCGTCTGCTTGCCATCGTTACGCGGCTCGGCAGCGGCAAGACGCTGGGCAATAAAATCCGCCGCATGGCGGTCAATCACCTCGGGGCCTTTTTCCAGGCAATATTGCCGCTCCTTACTGCCCAGCCGAAAGCGACGACGAAAAGTCGACGCGTCCAGGCGTTGAAACAACCGATCAAGTTCAGACATACATCGCTCCTGTTCACCGCATCGATGTTAATGGCATGACCCGCGTTGTCAAATCAACAGCTAACAGGGCGTCTGACAGCATTTTCAGTACCGGCTTGCGCCAGATCATCTCTTCCGTTCGCATTTCTGGCGATGTCAGGCTATGCATATTAAGGCAATATTTTGTGTAATTACGCTGAGGATGCATGCGTTATGAGAAAATTATTACTGGCGGCAGGATTGCTTACGCTGTTTACATCGTCTGCCCGGAGCGAAACTGAATTTCAAATCACCTGTCCGGGCAGGGCGGTGATGACCATCTCACGTGCACAGCACGGCCTGACCACGCTGATGTGGCCGCAGCGCCATTTCCAGGTCGCCTCGGGTCAGGTGCGACATACGCTGGAAAATGGTGCGAAGGTCGCCATTACTCGTTTTCGCAATGGCGATCGGTTGATCATTAATCAGAGCAGCGGCAAGGTCTGGTTTGCCTATCGCAATACCAATAAGCTGCTGCCCTGTAGCCGTAGCGTTAAACGCGAAGTAGAAGCGATCACCCTGGAGCGGTTTGACGATCGCGGTCATATTGATTCTTAACGCTCTGCTTCCGACGCTGCGTGGGCAGATAATACCGGATGACCGCTGATGCGCAGGCTGGCCTGGCCGCTCGCCACGCTCAGCGTGCCCTGCGCGCCCAGCGGCAGCGTTACCGTCGCCTGGTCATGACCAAAATCGAGCCCGTCGACGATCGGCAGACCGCTAAGCTCGCGCATGCGCTGCCACACGGTTGGAAAGCCGAAGCCGTTATCATAGTCGGAAAGTTTACAGCCGGTGAAGCTGCCAATAATAATCGCCCGCTGGCGCGCCAGGATACCGCACTGATGCAGCTGCAGCAGCATGCGCTCGGTGCGAAACGGATGCTCATTTACATCCTCGATCACCAAAATGCCGTCATCAATATCCGGCATCCACGGCGTGCCGATCAGCGTCATGATCATGGCCAGGTTGCCACCCCATAGCGTGCCGCTCAGCGTCGGCAATGTCGGCGTACTGCTTGCCCAGGTCAGGGTAAACTCAGGCGACGTTAACGCCTGCCAGAAGTGGTTCCAGCTGAATTCAGACAACTCCGGCGTGCCAAAATTGCCGCACAGCATCGGCCCGCTGAAAGTGATCAACCCAGACTGCGCCAGCAGCGCCAGCTGCAGCGCGGTAAAATCGCTATGACCGCACAACGCGACCGGCTTGCCCTGTAGCTGTTGTCGCAGGCCGGCGTAATCGATCTGGTCCATTAACCGCGTCACGCCGTAACCGCCGCGCACCGCCAGAACAATATCAGGCAGCAGGCTGAGCCGGGCCAGCGCGTTGATATCCTGCAGGCGTTCGGCATCGCTGCCAGCGAAGCGCTGAAAACGGCGACCGGTTACCGTCTGATTGGTTACCTGATGTCCCGCCTGTTGCAGTCGCTGGATACCCAGCGCGGCGGCAGGCTGATTATGGCAGTAACCGGACGGCGCGATCAGATGGATAGTACGAGGCGTATGCGGGTTCATTAACGGGACTCCTGTTGTTTATCGTCCTGCAGTCCAACTGCGTGATGATGACGAAAAGCGTGACTAAAGTCATCATTTGTCACACTTTATTCAGCAATTCAGATAAGCGGTAATTTTTAAAAGCGAACCGCTAAGTAAGATGGGCGCAGCAATCAGGCTTCGAGGAACCCTACAGCGTGAAAATCAGGATGCTGGTGCTATCGGCACTATTACTGGCAGGCTGTGCCAGTAAAACCACCAACCATACTGCCCAGGAGCGGCAAACGCCCTTAACCAAAGCCGCGCCAGCACACGTTTCGCAAACCTGGTCGATGTTTACGGAAAACGCCGCCAGCCATTATGGCGTTGACGAGC
This sequence comes from Pantoea sp. FN0302, assembly GCF_050113775.1. Lineage (NCBI taxonomy): Bacteria > Pseudomonadati > Pseudomonadota > Gammaproteobacteria > Enterobacterales > Erwiniaceae > Pantoea > Pantoea sp. FN0302. Next base: position 1,397,175 of record NZ_JBNJSM010000001.1, on the reverse strand, counting down.
GCTTAATCAGCGCGATTATCAGCGTTGAATCGGGTGGCAATCCTGATGCGGTAAGCCGCTCGAATGCCGTTGGCCTGATGCAAATCAAAGCCTCGACCGCCGGACGTGAAGTCTATCGTGCACAGGGACGTCATGGACAACCTTCAACGCGCGAGCTGCGCGATCCGGCAAAAAACATTGATATCGGCACCGCCTATATCCGTCTGCTACAGCAGCGGGCATTGGCGGGCATTCGTGACCCGGAAACGCTGCGTTACGCCACGATTGTCTCTTATGCTAATGGCGCAGGTGCACTGTTGCGCACCTTTTCGCGTGACCGCGATCGGGCTATCGCCATGATTAATGAGATGTCGCCGGACGAGTTTCGACGCCATGTGCAGACCAGACATCCGGCTGCACAGGCGCCGCGTTACCTGTGGAAAGTGAATACCGTTTATCGCACCATCTGAGGCTGACGGTCAGCCTGCTGGTTATCCTCATCCTCGTTAGACGCCTTTTCCGCCATGTTGAGTTCCGGCAATGTCCCGCCGGTAAACTGAACGTGGCGGATCGGGAAGGCGAAATGCACATCCAGTTCGGCCAGACGCTCCATCAGCTGCAGGTTTATCTCCTGCTGAATATCCATATATTTGTTGTAGTCGGCATCGGTAACAAAATAGATCACTTCATAAGTCAGCTGGGAAACATCAAACGATAAGAAGTGCGCGCGGTCGAAACGGGTTTGTTCAACGCCCTCAATAATCTCTTTAACGATACCGCCAATTTTACGCGCTTTCTCTGCTGGCGTGTTATAGCTGATGCCAAAGCGAAACTGGATGCGGCGTTCCTGCATACGCTTATAGTTGTGAATGGTTTGCTGTAACAGCACCGCGTTAGCGCAAACGATCTGTTCACCGCTGAGGCTGCGAATGCGGGTCGTCTTCAGGCCGATATGCTCAATGGAGCCGGCAATATCGCCGAAAACAATAAAGTCGCCGATTTCAAACGGCTTATCCAGCCCGATAGCCAGCGAGGCAAAAACATCGCTCAGCACGGTTTGAATCGCCAGCGCGACCGCAATACCGCCTACCCCTAAGCTGGCGACCAGCGCAGTAATGTTGACGCCCATATTTGACAGGATCGCCAGCATCATAATCGCCCAGATAAATATCCGCAGCATAATGCCCAGGATCACCATGGTGACCGGGTTACGCACATGTGTAGGATCGCGCAGCATATTTCTCAGCCACAGGCGGACGCCGCAGTCCAGCCACAGCGCGAACTGCAGCATCAGGGCGATAAACCAGCCGTGAGAAATGTTGCTTTGCCAGGTGGCAGGCAGCTCGATAAATTTAATCGCAATCAGCAGGGAAAAGATAAACAGCAGCAGGCGGCTGGTGGTGCGCAACATCTCAACGGCGATGTTATAAAAGCGCGAGCGGTGATCGTTTTCAAAACGTCCAAGACGGGAGCTGATAAAGCCAATCAGCGAGCGCAGCAACCAGTAAATAATAAATGTGCCGGCAACAACGATAACCGTATTGAACCAGAACGTTTGGTTAAACAGCAGTGACAGATTCCGGTCGGAAAATAGAGTTTCCATCAGGGGAGCTTCTCCTTACGGTTGATTGAGTGGCCTGAAATCAACACTAAGCCTGGCTCAGGCGGATGTCCTTTGCCAGGCGAGAGAAGAAGCACCCTTTAACGAAAGCGCATCGCTTTTTCACGCGCAACGCGTTCAAGAGAGAAAATAATTTGCTGTAGTTGACGCTCCTGCGCGGCGCTCAGCGAGGCAAAACTAAAGCTCAGACGCGGCGTTGAAACCGTCTCATTTTTACTGCTCACGGTAGTGCGGGTGCCCACGTGCAGCAGCTGAGCATCTACCTGAAGCTCGCCATATTCGCCCATATCCAACCGCATGCTGCGCCAGAGATCTCCGCAGACAAGGTTTTCCGGCATGTCGCCTTCCACCAGTACGCCAATGCCGCCCAGGGAAATATCCTGCAAGCGGAAACGCGCCTTGCCGCCTTCAGGCCAGCTGGCATGACAGTAAAAAAGCGGGTCCAGCGGGGCGCTAATCCGAAAATATTCACGACGCTGGATCTGCAACAGTTCAGACGGCAGCGGGGTGCTGAAAGCGGGCAGGCCGCCAAAATGCGTCTCGTGCAATTGCTCCAGACTGAATTCGACTTTTGCCCCTTTCATTTCCGCAGTAATGGTCAGGCTGCGCATCTCCAGCGTGACCTGATTATCATAATCGTTACTGCCGTAATCGATTACCAGCAGCTCTTTATCAACGGACAGGATACGGCTAATAAACTGGCCGCGCGCATGGGAAACCATGATCGGCGTACCGTCACGTTCGATGTCGCGCAATACGCCTAACACCGCCAGCGTGCCACGTTTGTAATACTGCTCATTGTCAGGCTCTTTCACTTACTTTCCCGTCCCGGTCTGTTTCCAGATATTTCTGTAATACGCGTTATCTGCTGTTTATCGGCACTGCAACGTAGAAATTTATAGCAGTCGTTGCTTTTTTGGGTAAAAAAACTGCAAAAAGTTATCTCTGAAATCACATAGTTAGAAACCTGTCCTATACTTGTTGCCAGAAGTGTGATGAACAGGTCAGCCGCTCACCGATCTCAGGAGGACTGGGTATGTTTTCGAAAAAAGAAACGCGCGACAGTCTGGAATATGCGCAGGACCGTACACGCGAAGCAGGCAGTGAACTGTGTCGTGAAATGAACAACGTAACGCATCAGGCGTGTACGTATGTAAGAAGTAACCCCTGGGCAGGCGTCGGTGCCGGTGCCGTAGTGGGTCTCATTGTTGGTATGTTAATTAGCCGTAAATAAGAAGGAGTTACAGATGGGAATTCTGTCATGGATCATTTTTGGTTTAATCGCCGGTATTATCGCTAAATGGGTCATGCCGGGTAAAGATGGTGGTGGTATCATTATTACCATTATTCTGGGCATCATCGGTGCCGTAGTCGGCGGCTGGATCAGTACCTTCTTTGGCTTCGGCCGCGTTGATGGCTTCAATTTCGGCAGCTTTGTGGTCGCGGTGATCGGTGCCATCCTGGTGCTGTTTATTTATCGCAAGGTTCGTCATTAAGCTTTAAATACAAAAAGGAGGCTAACGCCTCCTTTTTTTATGTCTGCGATTCCACGTTTTTCATTGGTGTATGCTGTATCAGCGCAAAGGGCTTTCCAGCCAATTCGCCTGCGCCAGTACCCTTAGCAAGCCGACACAGCGTCGCGCCGTCAGAAATCGTAGCCGACGGTGGCGGTAACAGTCCGCTCCGCACCCCAGTAGCAGTTGCCGGTACCGTAACAGGCGGCAACATATTTACGATCGGTGAGGTTATTGGCAGCCACCTGTACCCATGCGCCTTTCAGCTGATGATTCCATACACCCAGATCCGCTTTTACCGAAGCATCAAACAGGGTAACGGAAGGTATGCGGCGGGTATTCGCATTATCCGCCCACTGTTTACCGATATAGCGTACGCCCGCGCCTGCGCTGATGCCGTAATCGAACTGATAATGGCCCCACAGCGATGCCATCTGGTTAGGCGTAATGTAAGGCGTATGCCCATCATTACCATCTACCGTTTCTTTATAACGGACATGGTTAAGCGTATAGCCTGCAATGGTACTCAGGCGAGGCGTAAGCTGATTACGCGCCTCCAGCTCAAGCCCTTGCGAATGGACTTTACCGGCGGGTTCATAATAGCCCAGGTTAACGTTACGGTTAGCCACATCGTTTTGCGTCAAATCATAGGCAGCAATACTATAAAGATCGCTGGTGCCTGGCGGCTGATACTTTAACCCGGCTTCGTACTGTTCTGATGTGGAGGGCTTCAGCAGTTGGCGCGTGTTCTGACCGCTAAATGCCGTTGGCGTAATCCCCTGGCTCCAGCTGATATAGGGCGAAAGGCCATTATCGAACGCATAGAGTAACGAGCTACGGGCGCTGATATAGTCGTCCTGGCGGCGATCCGTATCGCTGCCATTGGTAACAATACGATCATAACGACCAGACAGGTTCAGATGCCACTTATCCCATACCATTTCATCTTGCAGATAAGCGCCGGTTTGGTAATAGCGATGGATCAGCGTGTTATAATTCCGGTCAAACGCATTCAACGTGGTTGTATAGTTTTTTGCATCCAGGGATCCTATGATGCCGAGGTAAGGCAGTTCAGAAATGTTATTTTTATAACGATGATATTCCACACCCATCAGCAAGGTATGGGCAAGCGCGCCGGTAGTGAAATCTGCTTGTAGCTGATTATCAATGGCAAAGGCATCCAGCGAAGAGCGAGAGGAAGAGATACCTTGTTTAAGCGTATTAGTGTTGCCTATCCAGCCGGATTGATAAAGCTGATCGATCTCGACGTTCGAGTGGGTATAGTTGGCGTTTGAACGGAACGCCCAGGTATCGTTAAAGCGATGCGAGAAAGCGTAGCTATAAATCTGTTCACGACGTTTATATTGATTCGGTGCGCCAGGGCCATCATTAAAACCGGAGCTGAGTTTATAACCGTTGTGTTCATATAAAGAACCATCGGCCGGTACTGAGCCGTGGAAACCACCAGACGGATCTTTCTGCAAATAGGCTTTAAGTAATAATGAGGTATCGCTATCAGGCTGCCATAACAGGGATGGCGAAATAGCGTAGCGTTCTTCGCGCGCATGATCGTATTGCGTATCGCTTTTACGCGTCATACCGGTGAGACGCCAGGCCCACTGATTATTAATGGCATTGGTATAATCAAACGCGGCACCGTTTGTTTCCTGCGTGCCGGTGCTGAGGCGGAAATGACCTTCCTGATTAAATTGCGGAAGTTTGCTGGTCATATTCACTAACCCGCCGGGAATCGTCTGACCATAGGTAGCGGAAGAGGGGCCTTTAATAATATCGACGCGTTCAATAAACCAGGGATCGATTTGCAAAATGTTGTGACTGTTACTGTCACTCATTACGCGCAAACCATCGAGGAAGGTGTTATTGACGTCAGTACCGTGGAAACCGCGCAGGGAAATAGTATCGAAGCGGCTGGCACCACCGGCAAAGTTAGTAAACGCGCCTGGCGTGTAATTTAACGCCTGATTTATATTTATCGCGCCCTGATCTTCCATCTGCTGGCGCGTTACCACCGAAACAGACTGACCGGTAGTAATCAGCGGCTGATCGGTTTTAGTCGCGCCTTTACTGGTTTTAACGGTATAGCCTGAGGTCGGCGAATCGGCAGTTTCAGCAGGTTGCGCAGTGACCGTCAGCGTCTCTTCCGCGATAGATAAGCCCGGGACGGTGAGCGCCAGTGAACAAAGCAGCGCAGAACGTTTCAGGTTAAAAGGCATTCCCATGTGATATCCCTTAAACAGAGTCGAAAAGGCCGCCCGGTAACGGAACGCGGCCAGAGGCAATGTAAGATCATGTAACTGAAAAGACTAATGAGAATTATTATCTTTATCGGTTGACGATTCAAGATGTAATTTATCTGATTATTTCCAGATAATTTGTGAGGATTCAGGGGATTAAAAGGCGAGGACTGGCAGCCCGGCGGTTGCCGGGCTGCCAAAGTTTACTGTGATTTTTTCATATCACTCACGTTATTACAGGTGACATCTTTCGGGCAGTACATATCCATCAGCTTAAGAGTAACGCCATTGGTCCAGCCAAAGCCGTCCTGCAACGGATATTCACCGCCGCCGCCGCCGCCAAGGTTACCTTCCACCACATATTTCTCCACCAGCTTGTGCTCGCGGTCATAGGTGGCCTGAACGTTATCAAGGAAGCGCATCCCAATCTCTTTCGCCAGCGTCTGTTTGCCGTAGTGATTCAGACCTTCCACCGCGACCCACTGCAGCGGTGCCCAGCCGTTTGGGGCGTCCCACTGCTGACCATTATGCACATTGGTGGTCACCAGACCGCCCGCCTTGACCAACTGTTTTTCAACGGCGGCGGCGGTTTTTGTCGCCTGCTCGTCGCTGGCAACCTGCATATAGAGCGGGAACAGCGCGGCGGCAGTCAGCTGCGTGCGCACGCTGCTGCGTTTCCAGTCATAGTCGGCATACCAGCCGCCTTCCGCATTCCATAAATAGCGATTAATTGCCGCCTGACGTTTTTCCGCCAGTTCCGCATAGCGTTGGCTGTCGCTCTGCTTGTCCGCAACTTTACTGGCGCGTTCCAACGTTTTTTCCAGATGGAACAGCAGGGCGTTCAGATCAACCGGAACAATTTCGGTGGTGCGGATAGTGGAAAGATCTTTCGGGTCGTCAAACCAGCGCGAGCTGAAATCCCAGCCAGACGCCGCGCCGGAGCGCAGATCGCGATAGAGTTCCGCTTTATTGCGCTGTTTGGCTTTTTCCGCCGTGGCGATGTCATCCATATAAGATTCGGTGCGCGGCACATCGCGTGCGTCCCAGTAACGGTTCAGAACGGTGCCATCTTTCAGCTTCACGACGCGCTTGCTGGCATTACCGGCCGCCACGCTTTGGGCGTCCGCCATCCAGTATTGATACTCTTTTTGCAACTGCGGCAGATATTTACTGTAAGTGTTTTCACCGGCGTGCTGCGCCAGCAAATCAACCATCAGGCTAAAAAACGGCGGCTGCGAGCGGCTCAGATAGTAGCTGCGGTTGCCGTTGGGAATGTGGCCATATTTATCCAGCTCATGAGCAAAGTTATCAACCATATTCTGAACGCGGTCCCAGTGGCCGCTTTCCGCCAGACCCAGCATGGTGAAATAGCTGTCCCAGTAGTAAATTTCGCGGAAACGACCGCCCGGCACCACATAAGGTTTTGGCAACGGCAGCAGGGAATCATATTGATTTACTTTATCCGTAGTGCGCGTCAGCACCGGCCACAGGCCGTCAATATGCTCGCGCAGGCTTTGTCCCGCTGGCGGCACATAGGCTTCGCCTTTGCCCGGCAGGGTGAAATTAGCATCGACAAAGCGGCGTAAATCAAAATTGCGCTGGTTTTTTTGCATTTGCCAGTCAGCCAGAATGGACGCCGGATCAAATTTCGGCACCGCATCGGCAAAGGTTTTCTGATCCGGGAAGAACTTCGCTGACTGAACTGCATGATAAAGCGGCCCCAGGCGCACATCCGGCGGCTGCGGTGCCTGAGTCAGCAGGCGTTGATCGTCCGCCGCCTGTGCATAAAAAGATCCCGTTGCCAGCGCGCCGGTAATCAGTAAAGGCAATAACAGTGCGCCTTTCCATTGAGAAGGTACGGCCTTTTTCATCAGTATTCTCCTTGTCCAGACCCGACATGGCCTGTAAGTGTTTGACCATTCAAAAAACTTTAGACGAAATTAAAGAGTTTGCCTGGCGTGAAGTCGGGAAATGTGAGTTGGATTAGGGTTTTAACTTGTACGCCGGGGGTGAGGCGTTACGGGTCTGTTCAGCGGCTGGCTAATCAATAAGCGGTTGATTTTACCCCTGTTAAAGGTTAAAAATTTTTAACTATTATATCGTGCAGGTTGATTTTTACCTGATACTCGCCCTTGCGGAGAAAGAGATGTCCGTCACGGATTCACTGTTTGCCTTTTCATTTGCCGCATTGCTGTTAACGCTGACACCCGGGCTGGACACAGCACTTATTTTGCGTACTGCAACGGTTGAGGGCAGGAAAAAAGCATTCCAGGCGGCAACTGGCATCAATACCGGCTGTTTTATCTGGGGAGCACTGGTGGCGTTGGGACTGGGGGCGTTGCTGGCGGCATCTGAAATAGCTTATAACTTGCTGAAATGGTGTGGCGCGGCCTGGTTATGCTGGTTAGGAATAGGACTCATATTTAAGCCGCGAAGAAAATTAGTCACCTCAGACACGACGAATCCGATTACAACAAATTGGTTTGTAAAAGGGATGCTGGGTAATGTACTGAATCCCAAAATAGGCGTTTTTTACGTCTCATTTCTGCCGCAGTTTATACCTGCCGGACACTCCCCGGTGCTGTGGACATTCCTGCTGGTATCCATCCATATTGTTATCGGTACGCTGTGGTCAGCGGTATTGATAACGGGAACGCGTTTCGCGTCCGGAATATTAAGAAAAACACGATTTGTCCAGTGGATGGATCGCGCTACCGGCACCCTTTTTATATTGTTTGCAGCAAAACTGGCGCTGAGTCACCGCTAGCTATTTTTGGGTGGTTTAACGCGGGAAAACGTTCTTCCCCTTACAACCTAAAAGGAGCAAAAAATGATTGTCAGAACCTGGCACGGATATGTCCCGCTAAAACATGCAGACGGTTTCGCCAGATATCTGCAAAAAACCGGCGTTGAGCATTCAACATCAGCACACCATTCACTCCGTTTCTGCCCTGTAGCATGTTCCCGGTCGCCAGCCTGTGGCGCTGACCTGCCTGCGCTATTTCTTATCCTGCTTCTTATGATACTCAATGTAGCCAGACTTCAACTTGCTCAAAGGCTCTATATTTAAAGCAGCCAGGAGAGCCTTGCGTAGGGGGCTCAGTTTTTTATCGGTAATAAATTAAAAACAAAGTGAGGTATCAATGTTAAGCGAGAGGCAAAACGAGCTGGTTAAAGCCACAGTACCGGTACTAAAAGAGAACGGAGAGGCGTTAACGGATTATTTCTATAAGCGCATGTTAAAAAATAATCCTCACCTGAAAGAAACCTTCAACATGGGACATCAACGCAGCGGCGCGCAGGCTAAAGCGCTGGCGGGAGCGGTGCTGGCTTATGCCGAAAATATTGACGATCCCTCGGTATTGATGCCGGTTGTTGAGCTGATTTGCCATAAACATGTCAGCCTGAATATACAGGCTCCCGATTATAATATTGTTGGTGAGAATCTACTGCATTCCATCAGCGAAGTGCTTAACATCCCGATGGATGATGAGCTTATCACCGCCTGGGGCGTGGCCTATCAACAGCTGGCTGACATCTTTATTGCAACTGAAAAGCAACTGTACGAAGAGCGTAAAAATACCATCGGAAGCTGGACCGGCTGGCGAAACTTTATCGTGGATAAAAAGATAAAGGAGAGCGAGGAAATTACTTCGTTTTATCTGGTTCCGCAGGATGGCGGGCCGCTACCTGCTTACAAGCCCGGCCAATATATTACCTTACGGGTAGAGGTTGCGGCGTTGGGTATTAAACAGCCTCGCCAGTACAGTTTGTCCAGCAGCCCCTCTGACCCTTATCTGCGTATCTCGGTTAAGCGCGAAGATCCCCGTACGGAAGGTCAGGATCCGGGTTACGTTTCTTCCACGCTGCATGACGCTGTTAACGAAGGCAGCGTGGTTGAGCTCAGCGCTCCGGCAGGCAACTTTTATTTGCTGAATCCGGATGCCGTTAATGTGCTGATCAGCGCGGGCGTTGGGCTGACGCCAATGATCTCTATGGTTAATCATCTGCTGGCTGAACACGCCGATCCCAATGTTAATCCCGCGCTATATGAAGAAAACCAAGCCAGTAATACAGCGTATCGGACGCTGAAAAAAGATATCTATTTTATTCACGCCGCCCGTAGTTCTGAAGTGCATGCGTTGCGTAAAGAGCTGGAAAACCTGGCCAGCCAGAACGACAACCTGCATGTTTTTATTGCCTATGAGAATGTAAAAGAGAGCGAGGTGGCGGGCAAAGATTATCATATGCAGGGAAGGCTGGATTTAAAGGCACTTCCTGTTGGGTATCTGCCCAAAGAGGCGGATTACTATTTATGCGGGCCGATTCCGTTTATGCAGGAGCAGTATCGCGCTTTGATTGCGTTGGGGATCCCGCAGGATAAAATATATAGCGAGGCCTTTGGCACCGGCGGGCTGCATTTATAGCGCCTCGCTGCGTGCTTTATGCGCACAAAAAAAGCCTGAACGTTCACTCAGGCTTTTTGCTAATAAAAAAGCCTGAACTTTCGCTCAGGCTCTCTCATGCATACAAAAAAGCCTGAACTTTCGCTCAGGCTTTCTCATGCATACAAAAAAGCCTGAACTTTCGCTCAGGCTCTCTTATGAAATATGGCGGTGAGAGGGGGATTGACTCGCTTCGCTCGCCCTGCGGGCAGCCTGTGGCTGTCCAACCGGCTTTGCCGGTTGTCGAACCCGGCGGGGCTTCTCATCACCCCTCTCTGTGGTGCTCTATGCATACAAAAAAGCCTGAACTTTCGCTCAGGCTCTCTTATGAAATATGGCGGTGAGAGGGGGATTCGAACCCCCGATACGTTGCCGTATACACACTTTCCAGGCGTGCTCCTTCAGCCACTCGGACACCTCACCATATTGTCGTCAACAGGCACACTGCTGACCGGCGCTAATGTAGGGATTTTGCCGCGGCGCGTCAATCAACTTTCTGCGCTAAATGATGCGTTTAGTCAGTTTTAAACCACTTCGGCGCGAAAATAAGCGAAAAGCAGGGCAATGAACCCGAATAGCATAAATCATACTGCATAATCCGGGCTGGAGATGCATACTGATGCGCAATTTATGCTTAAAAATCACTGAGGTCAGCTTGAACAATCCAACCAAAGCGCAACCACAGGGGGTTCCGGCTGGAACCAGGGCGCTGTTCTTTATTCAAATTTTCGCAACGCTCGGCTTCGCCGTGCTTTACTCCACGCTGGTGCTCTATGCCACCAAACGCCTCGGCTTCAGCGAAGCGCAGGCCAATGCCACCATGGGCGTTTTCGGCGCATTCAACTACGGTTTGCACCTTTTCGGTGGCTACCTGGGCGGGCGTTTCCTCAGTAACCGTAATTTGTTCGTGCTGGGCATGGTATTACAGGTCATCGGGTGCTGGGTGCTGTCAGGTGAAAGCGCGCAGGGGCTTTACTGGGGGCTGGCGATGTTCCTTACCGGCAGCGGGCTGAATGTCACCTGTATCAATATGATGCTGACCCAGCGCTTTACGCCTGACGATCAACGCCGCGAAAGCGCGTTTTTATGGAACTACGCCGGGATGAACCTGGGGTTCTTTATCGGCTTCACCGGCGCAGGTTATTTTCAGCTTGGCGAGCATTATCAGGCGCTGTTCCTGTTTGCTACCGTGGGTAACGCGCTGGCTATTGTTATCAGCCTGCTGCGCTGGAAAATTCTGGCGGATATTGATACGCCGCTGCTGCATGCCAGCCCGCGTCAATACTGGTTGCGAATGGCAATCGGCCTGGCGGTACTGGTCGTGTTGGTGCCGGTTATTCGCATCATGCTGACGCACGCCGATTTTACCGGCTCTTTTGTTATTGCGCTGGGCGTGCTGATCTTCCTGCTGCTGTGTATTACTACGCTACGCCATCGACCGCGTCACGAGCAGCGCCGCATGTCAGCTTATCTGCTGCTGGCGTTAGGCTCGCTGGTTTTCTGGATGCTTTATCAGCTGGCGCCGATGGGGCTGATGCTGTTCGTAGAACACAACATTAACCTCAACATCTGGGGAGTGCGTATTGCACCGCAGTGGGTGCAAAACATTAACACGCTGGTGATCGTCATCGGCGGGCCACTGCTGGCCGTTGCCTTTAACCGTCTGCGTCAGCGCGGCTGGCGCATCGATATTCCGCTACAGTTTGCCTGCTCGCTGTTCTGTATCGGACTGGGCATGCTGGTTTTGCCGCTGGGCATTATGCTGGCGGGGGGCGACGGCATGGTGGCTTTCAAATGGATCTTCTTCAGCTACCTGCTGCAAAGCATCGGCGAGCTGCTGATTTCGCCAATCGGTTACGCGATGATCGGCAAACTGGCCCCGACGCGCTATCAGGGCATTATGATGGGCTGCTGGATGATGGTCACCGGTGTCGCATCGGTACTGGCGGGCTATGTGTCCGCACTGATGCCGGAAAACAGCGGCAGTAGCGCGCTGCTAACCAATCCTGGCTACAGCCATATCTTCAGCCTGCTGGGCTGGGGCGCAGCGGCGGTTGGTCTGGTGATGCTGTTGCTTATGCCGCTGCTGCGCAGATTGATTCAGTCAACCGCGCCGCAGGCGTAATCGTTTTCAGGCCCGTCCGCCGTGGCGGGCCATACTCTGCAATTTTTTCTTGCCAGCGCCTCCAATTTCCCCGAGCCTTGGGTGAAATAAAAACAAAGGAGGCTCTATGGACATCATTTTTTACCATCCCACCTTTAGCCCGGAAAAATGGCAGCAGGGCCTGCAACAGCAGCTTCCGCAGGCGCGGCTGCGGCTCTGGCAGCCGGGCGACAACGATCACGCCGACTATGCGCTGATGCGCTTCGCGCCAGTTGAAATGCTGCAGGGACGTCGCGGACTAAAGGCAATTTTTGCCATTGGCGCAGGCGTGGATGATATTCTTGGCCTGTTAAAACAGCATCCGGATATGATCGATCCGGCGGTACCGCTGTTCCGTCTGGAGGATACCGGCATGGGCCTGCAAATGCAGGAGTATGCGGTACACACCGTGCTGGGCTGGTTCCGCCGCTTCGACGACTACCGCTTACAGCAGCAGCAGGCGCTCTGGCAGCCGTTGCCTAACTACAAGCGCGAAAACTTTACCATCGGCATTATGGGCGCGGGCGTGCTGGGGCTGAGCGTGGCGGAAAGCCTGAAGCCCTGGGGTTTTCCGCTGCGCTGCTGGAGCCGCTCGCCAAAGCAGCTGACAGGAATTGAGAGCTTTCATGGCGCTGAGCAGATGGCAGACTTTCTTTCCGGCACTCAGGTATTGATTAACCTGTTGCCCAACACGCCGCAAACCCAGGAGATCATCAACCGTGCGCTGCTTGACCAGCTTAATGATGGCGCTTTTGTCATGAATCTGGCGCGCGGGGCGCATGTGGTGGAAGAAGATCTGCTGGCGGCGCTGAATGACAATAAAATCAAGGGCGCAGCGCTGGATGTTTTTGTTAATGAGCCGCTGTCGCCGGATCATCCGTTCTGGCTTCATCCGCGCGTCACGCTGACGCCGCATAATGCCGCAGTAACCCTGCAGGATGAAGCGATACGCTTTATCGCCGGCGCGATTGCGCAACTGGAAGCGGGGCAGCAGCCCGAAGGCCGTGTTGATCTGACGCGCGGCTATTAACCGTAACGATTATGATGGCAGGGCGCGGCCCTTGCCCAATCTCAAGGAGAAGGCCTTAAATGTATCCTGTAGATTTACATATGCACACTGTAGCCAGCACCCACGCATACAGTACGCTGCATGACTATATCGCTGCCGCAAAACAGAACGGCATCAAACTGTTCGCCATTACCGATCATGGCCCCGATATGGCCGATGCGCCGCACTACTGGCACTTTATCAATATGCATGTCTGGCCGCGCGTGGTGGATGGCGTGGGCATTTTGCGCGGCATCGAAGCGAATATTAAAAACACCGCCGGCGAGATCGACTGCACCGGACGCATGCTGGATGCGATGGATTTAGTGGTGGCCGGTTTTCATGAGCCGGTGTTTGCTCCGCAGGATAAAGCGACCCATACCGAAGCGATGATCGCCACTATGGCCAGCGGCAATGTGCATATTATCAGTCATCCCGGCAACCCGAAGTTTCCGGTCGATATTCCGGCGATTGCCGAAGCAGCGGCGAAATATCAGGTGGCGCTGGAGATTAACAACTCTTCCTTTACCCACTCGCGCCCCGGCAGCGAGCCGAACTGTCGCGCTATCGCCGCAGCGGTAAAAGAGGCGGGCGGATGGCTGGCGTTTGGTTCCGATTCCCATACCGCTTTTACCCTGGGAAATTTTGAACATTGCCTGCGTATTGCGCGCGAGGTGGATTTTCCGGAGGAACGCGTGTTAAATGTCACGCCGCGCCGCCTGCTTGATTTTCTGGAAATGCGGGGCGGGAAGCCTCTCGACGCGTTTGCTGACTTTTAACGGCGGCGTCTTAACCTCTGAACGGACTGAAAGTAATGAATGAGTTTTCCATCATCTGCCGCGTGCTTGGCTCGCTGTTTAATCGTCAGCCGCAGGATCCGCTGCTGGTGCCGCTGTTCACGCTGATCCGTGAAGGCAAACTGCAACAGAACTGGCCGCTGGAGCAGGATGAGCTGCTGACACGTCTGCAACAGCATGCCGAACCACAGGCGCTGGCCGCCGATTACAATGCGCTGTTTGTCGGCAGCGACTGCAGCGTGCCGCCTTATGGCTCGCAGTGGCAGGATGGTCCGGCAGAGGCAGAGGTACGTGCTTTTTTACAACAGCGCGGTATGCCGCTGAGCGATGCGCCAGCCGATCACTTTGGCGCGTTACTGCTGGCGGCCTCCTGGCTGGAAGATCAGGCGCAGGAAGATGAGATTCAGGCGCAGATCGCACTGTTTGATGAGTATCTGCTGCCCTGGTGCGGCGCGTTTCTCGGCAAGGTTGAAGCGCACGCCACCAGCGGCTTTTACCGTACGCTGGCAGCATTAAGCCGCGAAGCGCTGCAGGCAATGCGTGAAGAGCTGGCAGAAGCGGAAGAGGAAGCAGAACAAGAGGGCGAAGACGAAGCGTAATTACGCATCGTTGCTGTTTTCTGGTCAGGCCCTTTACCTGCGGTTAAAACGCAGTAGGTACCGGCACGGCAAAACCAAACCGCTACCGGTCTGGCAACCAGTTGGCGGAGGCTGAACCCAGCGGGCTGCCGCTGCGTGACCAGAGCAGCGGAGTGCCGGGCAGCCACAGCGGCGGTCGCAGCCGGTAGCCTATGCCCAGCGGGGTGAGTTCCAGCGTATCGCTTTCATCGTGCGGCTGCGTCGGGCCTGGGCCAATCGCTGCTGTGTTGGCTGCGTAAGGATGTGAAGTCAGCAGATGCGCAGTGCGTGCCAGAGAGAGCCGGGCCGTTATGCCGGAGCGATGCGCGACGCGTCGGCGCATGCCTTCCAGCACGGCTGCCGCCATCAGATAACCCGTTGCATGATCCAGCGCCTGGACCGGCAGGGGAGATGGCGCATCGGCAGCCTGCCAGCGCTGGCCCGCATCGGCGATGCCGCAGGCCATCTGCACCAGACTGTCGTAACCGCGTCGATTGCGCCAGGGGCCGCTCCAGCCCCAGGCGTTCAGGCTGACATCCACCAGTCCGGGCGCTAACTGTTGCCGACGTGCATTGTCGTAACCCAGTTTTTCCAGCGCATCGGCGCGATAGCCATGCACCAGCACATCTGCCTGTGCCAGCAGCTGTTCAAACTGCTGTCGCCCCTGCGCGCTTTTTAAATCGAGCCGGGCGCAGCGTTTGCCCTGCATCATCTCCTCTTCCAGCGAAGGCTCCTCCCAGTCAGGGGGATCGAGACGCAGCACCTCAGCGCCCAGCCCGGCCAGAAAACGAGTGGCCACCGGCCCGGCGATGACGCGCGTTAAATCCAGCACTTTAACGCCCCGTAACGGGCGTGCGATCGGAAGAGACCATGCGGGCGGCGCACCCTGCGTCTGTGTTTCCCAGGCGATTAGCGGCTCCTGCGCCACGCATTTCCCCTGTGGGTGCTGCTGCCATTCAGCCAAAGTGCGCATCTGTGCAGCACAGCCGCCGGCATCAATGATGGCCTGCTCAAGCGTCTGTTTTTGCCAGCCGGCAACCACTTTTGCCAGCACCACACGGTCCGTCTGTTTTCCCAGCACGCGCTCCATCGCCTGACGGTGATGCGGCGCATTAGTATGCAAACGGATCCAGCCGTCAGCGGTGGCGTAGTCACCTGAGAAAACATCCCAGGCGGCAGGCAGCGGGCGATTTATCGGACGAAAAGTGCGCTGGAACCAGCGTGAGGCGAGACGGATATCAACCGTGACCTTTTCAGGATTGCCAACCAGGCCAGCGGCGGACTGCGCCGCCAGTGCCATGCTGGTGGCGGCAAGTTCACTGACCGGAAAAGCTGATGCAAAGGCTTCATATCCCTGCAGGATCATGGGTGGGGGCAAGGTTTCTCCCTTTAGAGCATGCCACAGCTGCTGCCAGAAAAGTGCCGCCAGGTTGCTATCCATATCCTTCTCCCTCAGTTCTTTCTCTCTTTCACCTTAGCAATGGATGGACTTTTTTTCCTGTTATGGCTGACGCTTACGTCGTAGCGGCAAACGGGGGAAGCGGGCATGCATACGTAAACGACGGATATTGATTACTGCGATAGCGGTGCCACAAATAACCAGCAGCGAGCCGATAATTTTAAACATATTCATGCTGTCGCCCAGCACCAGCACGCCCATAATCACGGCCAGCACCGGCGTCAGCAGCGAATAGGGCATCAGCAGGTTGACGTTATATTTTTTCAGCAGCGCATACCAGAGCGAATAGGCCACAACGGAAGAGGCGATAGCGCTATACAAAATGCCGAACCAGCCCCGCCATGAAGCGTGCAAGAGCGCGTCAATCTGATGCGCTTCGGTCAGCCATGAGGTTACGCCTACGATGGGGATTGCCATAAACGACAGCCAGCCGGTCATGGTTAACGGTTTGATTGGCGGCGCTTTTTTGACAATCAGGTTGCTGATAGCCCAGCCGCATGCGCTGGTCAGCAGCAGCGCCAGCACCCACCAGTTGGGGATCGTTGGGCTGCCGGTCAAGACCACCACGCCGCTAAGAGAGATAGCGATGCCAAATAATTGCATCAGCGTTAACTTCTCTTTCAGGATCACCCAGGCGAGCAACATGGCAATCGGCGTGCCCAGCTGTACCAGCACCGCGCCGGTACCGGCATCGGTGTAGCTGATACCGACAAACAGCAGGGAAAAATGCATAAAACCAAAGGTAAATGCCAGCGCCGCCAGCCAGGGCAACTGGGCACGGGTGATACGGGTAAAGGGGATCAGAACCAGCGCGACGACCACGAAGCGCATAAAGGTCATAAATAACGGCGGCAGATCCAGCAGGCCCCATTTAATGGCCACGTTATTAAATGCCCAAATGGAGACGACCATCAACACCAGAAAAAAATGACGCAGAGCCACAACACCATCCTTAATTGTCTGCAATAAATCATTAACTATCATGACAGGTATCGACACACAGACAAGCCTTAGCGCGGCGGTTTTCTTTGCCTGCTTATTATCAGCCCGCACCCAAGTCTCAGAAAAAGTTATGAGACAGCCCTCAACAGAGCTGCAATACTGTGCAACCGAAACGCTCCCGTAACAGGAAAAGAATTCGGTATGGCCTGCACGCAGCATCCTCTTGCAACATTATGCAGGCCTGTTTGCCGGAGGGCGCGGATTTTAATCCTGCCGCGCAGCCGGATACCCATCAGCCACGCCTGATTTTACAGCGTTTCTGGCAAAGCCTGCGCCAGCGTGAGCAGCTTAGCGCCTGAGGCGCTGAATCTTTCCGCCGCGCTCACACTTTTCTCCTGTGGCAACTGACAAAGCTGCTGCACTCGGCCATGTTAATAAATGGTTACTTATTTGTTAGCTGACACCACAGGAGAATCGGTATGCGCTATGCCTGGCCCGGATATAAAGATTCGCTGATAACGCTGCAGCAGCGCTATGGCAACTACATTAACGGTGAATTTGTTGCGCCGGTTAGCGGCGACTATTTCACAAATACATCGCCGGTCGACGGCTCGGTTATCGGCGAATTTCCGCGCTCCGGCCAGCAGGATATTGAAAATGCGCTGGACGCGGCGCATGCCGCTGCCGATCGCTGGGGTAAAACCTCGGTACAGATACGCTCTCAGCTGCTGCTGAAAATTGCTGACCGTCTGGAACAGAACCTGGAGCGCCTTGCGGTACATGAGACCTGGGACAATGGCAAACCGGTGCGTGAGACCCTGGCGGCCGATCTGCCGCTGGCGGTGGATCACTTTCGCTATTTTGCCGGTTGTATTCGTGCGCAGGAGGGCACGGCGGCGGAGATTGATGAGCATACCGCCGCCTACCATATTCACGAGCCGCTGGGCGTGGTTGGACAGATTATCCCGTGGAATTTCCCGCTGCTGATGGCGGCCTGGAAACTGGCACCGGCACTGGCGGCCGGTAACTGCGTGGTGCTGAAGCCTGCCGAGCAGACGCCGCTGTCGATCACGCTTTTTGCTGAGCTGGTGGGCGATCTGTTGCCGCCGGGCGTGCTGAACGTGGTACACGGTTTTGGTCGCGAGGCGGGCGAAGCGCTGGCGAGCAATCCGCGTATCGCTAAAATCGCCTTTACCGGTTCTACCGCAACCGGCACCCATATTCTGGAGCTGGCGGCGAAAAACCTGATCCCGTCCACGGTGGAACTGGGCGGTAAATCGCCTAACATCTTCTTTGAAGATATTATGCAGGCGGAGCCTTCTTTTATTGAGAAAGCGGCAGAAGGTGTGGTACTGGGCTTTCTTAATCAGGGCGAAGTGTGTACCTGTCCATCGCGCGCGCTGATTCAGGAATCGATTTACGAGCCGTTTATCGCAGCGGTGATGGCGCGGATAAAAACCATTCGACGCGGCGATCCGCTCGATACCGAGACGATGATCGGCGCGCAGGCTTCGCAGCAGCAGTTTGATAAAATCCTCTCTTATCTGGATATCGCGCAGCAAGAGGGCGCAGAGATCCTGACGGGTGGCGGCATTGAGCCAACTGAAGGGCAACTGCAAAGCGGCTACTATATACAGCCAACGCTGTTGAAAGGCAGTAATAGTATGCGGGTGTTTCAGGAGGAGATCTTCGGACCGGTTGTGGGCATTACCACCTTCAAAGATGAGGCGGAAGCCATCGCTATTGCCAACGATTCAATTTACGGTCTCGGCGCAGGCGTCTGGACGCGCGATATTAACCGCGCCTGGCGCGTCGGACGCGCCATCAAAGCGGGTCGCGTCTGGACTAACTGCTATCATCTTTATCCGGCGCACGCGGCGTTCGGCGGTTATAAAAAATCGGGTATTGGTCGTGAAACCCACAAAATGATGCTCGATCATTATCAGCAGACCAAAAACCTGCTGGTGAGCTACAGCATTGAGCCGCTGGGCTTTTTCTGACTTTGCCTTCCCGCCTCAGGGGCGTTCCACGCCCCTTTTTTTATCCTTTGATACCAATTTTTGCAGGCCTGGTGCCCGACGATCTATGCTTAGCTTTTATCGTAACGCAACGGGACGTCTATGACCGTAGGGATTTTGCTGCTGGCAGCTGGAGAAAGTACGCGCTATCGCGCCGCCTGCGGTCGCCATAAGCTGCTGGAGCCGATAGAGGGCGAACCAATGCTGGCGCGCAGCTACCGTATCGCCAGAGAAAGCGGCCTGCCGGTGGCGGTGGTGCTCAGACCAGAGCCGCTGGCGCTGCGGCGCTGCATTGGCGGCGCACGCCAGATTATCCTGCCGAGCACGGGCATCGCCAGCTCTGTCGCCGCCGGGGTAAAGGCAACGGCACACTGGCATGGCTGGCTGATTATGCTGGCGGATATGCCGTGGCTGAGTCCGGCAACGCTACAGCAGACGGCAGAAGCGCTGAAAGAACATCAGCGGGTGCGCGCCTGCTGGCAAGGTCAGCCAGGTCATCCGGTGGGCTTTAGCCAGGAGTGTTATGCGCAGCTGGTGACGTTAAGCGGCGAAACGGCAGCGCGTGAGCTGTTAGCGCAGCATGACGTTTATCTGCTGGCGACGCAGGACAGGGGCGCGGTACGTGATGTCGATCTGCCGTCAATGCTGTCGGGAGAGGGATAATGCAGTCACTTGATCAACAGGTTATTGACCGCGCGCTGCAGTGGCATCTGCAGGGAGAGTGCGTCTGGCTCTGTACCGTATTGCACAGCTGGGGATCGGCGCCGCGCGCGCCCGGTGCGCTGCTGGTGGCAAATCAGCAGGGACAATTTTGCGGGTCGCTCTCCGGTGGCTGTATTGAAGAGGATTTTCTTGTGCGCTTACAGCAGGGAACTTTTAACGCCGCCAGCCAGATAGTGCGCTACGGTGAAGGCGGGCTGGCAACATCCACCCGGCTGCCGTGCGGCGGGGTGCTGGATGTGCTGATTGAACGGCTGCTGCCGGACGCAGCCAGCCTGAGCCATCTCCGCCGTCTGCAGCAGGCGCTGGCGGGCGGCGATCGGCTGCGCAAGCAGATTGTAATAGGGCAGAGTGCACAGCTGGAAACCGAGAGCGATCGCGTGCCGCGCGCATTGTGCTATGACCATGACAGCGTATCGTTATCAGTAGGCAGCGTGCCGACGCTGCTGCTGGCAGGCTATTCAGCGGTAGCCGGTGAATGCCTGCGCCTGGCGCTGATGCTGGGCATGCAGGTTATTGTGTGTGAACATCGTGATGCCTTCTGGCAACAGCTTCAGGAGCACCATTTACCGCAGCCGCATTTGCGCTGTATCAGTCAGCACCCGGCGCGCTATCTGGAGCTGCACGGCGCAAGCGATCAAACCGCGGTGATCTGCGCCACGCACGATCCGCGTGTGGATGATCTGGCGCTGCTGGAGGCGGTAAATACGCCCGCTTTTTATCTGGGAGCCATGGGATCCGCCAGCAACAGCCAACAGCGGCTGGCGCGTCTGCGTCGGATCGGTGAGCTGGATGAAAGCGCGTTACAACGTATTCATGCCCCCATTGGACTGCCGATCGGCAGTAAAACACCCACGGAGATCGCGTTGGCGATTATGGCCGATATCGTACGTGTCAAAAATGGGCGTTGATTATTCGCAGCTTACTGTTAGTTACTTTCTGATGTTTCAGAAACGCATAGCGATCATAATAAGAACATACGGCCAGCACGGCGCTGTTTGAGTTAACGACGTCAGCATATAAACCACGCTCTCATGAAAACGATAAGAGAAATATCGGAAAAAAAGCCGCTTACCCTGTTGATTTGGCGTAATGGTCCGATATTACTATGCTTAAAAAGATGCATTTTCACTGGAGAGAACTGATGTCAGTAAGCCGTAGCCTGTTTGACGAGCGTGATGAAACGCTGGATGCTCTTGAGGAAAGCCTGATTGCAGTGAACTTGCCGGGACGACAGCCGCTTCATCTGAGCGACAAAGAACGTTTCCCTGCGCTGATGAGCGAACATTACAGCGCGCTGCGCGATCCGCTTTATGACAGCGATGAGCGGGTGTTCTGGCGTTAACATCCCGCTGCGGATGAATATATTCCGTTAACTTTTAGGCAGGAGAAGCGGCCTCGCGCTTCTCCTGCTGTTTCGTTATAGCGCGGTGGTTTTGAAAATCGCCACACTGCGGCTGAGCTGTGACGCCTGATCCTCCAGCGCCGCCGCAGCGGAAGCGGCCTGTTCCACCAGCGTAGCGTTCTGCTGCGTGACCTCATCCATCTGTGTAACTGCCAGACCGACATGTTCAATACCGTTTGCCTGCTCACTGGAAGCCTGGGAAATCTCAGTCATGATCTCAGAAACACGCTGGATGGAAGTCACGATATCTTTCATCGTAATGCCAGCATCGGCGACCAGCGAGGTGCCTTCGGTTACACGTTCTGAAGATTGATGGATTAGCTGCTTGATCTCTTTCGCTGCGGTTGCACTGCGCTGGGCCAGTGCGCGCACCTCGCTGGCAACTACCGCAAAGCCGCGCCCCTGTTCGCCTGCACGTGCGGCTTCCACAGCGGCATTCAGCGCCAGGATGTTGGTCTGGAAGGCGATGCCTTCAATGGTGCTGATAATATCCACGATATGCTGTGAACTTTCTGCAATCGCTGACATGGTGACGACGACCTGATCTACGACTTCGCCACCGCGTAGCGCCACCTGCGACGCATCGCTGGCCAGTGTGCTGGCATGCCGGGCATTAGAGGTATTCTGCCGCACCGTAGCGGTCAGCTGCTCCATACTGGCCGATGTCTCCTCCAGCGACGCTGCCTGCTGCTCGGTGCGGCTGGAGAGATCGATATTGCCTGTCGCCACCTCTTTCGCTGCGTTATCAATTGAGGCCGACGCATTTTGAATATCAGAGACCACGCGCATCAGTTGTGCCTGCATCGATGCCAGCGCGTTAATCAGTACGCCGGTTTCATCACGCGAGTTTGCAGAAAGCGGAGTCGTCAGATCGCCGGTGGCAATTGCCTGAGCGGCATCCACTGCGCGTTGTAATGGAAGGGTGATTGCGCGCGTCAGCACATAGCCCAGCGTTATGGCAATAGTTAAGCCGAACAGTGCACCAAAAATCAGCGTCAGCGTGGTTTGCGATGTGATTGAATCCACGGCGGCCTGGCGTTGCTTAACCAGTACCTGCTCTGCTCCAGCGAATTCATTGATAATGGCGCGCATGTTATCCATCTCCGCTTTACCGGTATTGGCTTCAAACGCCTCAATAAATGCCTGCCCGGTCAAGGTACCGGCATCGGCGGCGCGACGGTTTTCCAGTAGGCGTGCGGCAAAATCGCTTTTCCAGGTCTTCTCAAATTCCAACAGACGATCCAGACGTTGCTGCTGGACAGGGTTATCCGACGTTAACTGGCGGGCCTTTTCCAGATGCTGCAGGAATACCTTTTGCCCGTCCGCATACGGCTGCAACATATCTTCTTTGCCATTAAGGGCATAACCGCGCAGGCCGGTCTCCATATTAATCAGGCTCTCAACCAGCCCTCGGCTTTCATCAATAACCTGCCAGGTATGCACGTTCCAGCTATTTGCTGTGACGATACGCGAAAAGTTTAAGTAAAAAGTCGCGCAGATAACTAACATCACTGCGACAACCGCCCCGAAAGCCAGAATAAACTTTCGCTTGATAGTTAAATTTCTAAACATGTGTTATTACCTGCGAACAGAGGTCAGTCCAGTTGAAGTGTTATTGTTGCTTAAGCATCGGCGGGGAAAGCGAAACCTTTAGTAGGTATACATAAGAAAGGTGCATGTTTTTTTTGCGGCTGTATTCGGCTGATCATCGATGCTATCGCGCCGAGAAAAAATCACAACGCAGGCTGGATGAGAGGGCAGGGTGATAAAATCAAATCCATGCACAAGCGCATTAGGGGCGTCGCTATTTTTACTGTTGACGCTGCCGATCTTGGCGAAGTAAGCAGCGTGGGAATAGTGCTGTGCTGTAGACGCAGGCGTCAGAAATGTAAAATATTCAAAAGGATTTCTGATAAATTCATGGATGAAATGCTGGCTATTCTGCAGGTCATCAAAGAGAGATTCTCTGTTCTGTTATGCGCTGATAATTAAGCGCCAGATCGACAAGGCGATTTGAAAATCCCCATTCGTTGTCATACCAGGCAAGGGTTTTGACCATATTGCCACCGATAACCAGCGTTGACAGCCCGTCAATAAGCGATGAACGCGGATCGCCCTGATGATTAACCATCGATGCTACGCTGCCCATGGCTTGCCTCCATGGCCGCCGGCAGCGTGCCCAGCAGAGAGCAGGTGAGCCAGCGTTTTGCTGTCTGTCAGATTGTTTATCGCCACAATCTGCAGCGCTGGGTTGCCCAGTGCTGCGCGTAGTACGTTGCGCCCGATCCTGCCAAATCCATTAATACCGATTCTGACCATGATAACCCCTTGTCTGTTGTCCCGGGTGGCGCGCAGAGAAGAAGAAGCGGCAACCTGTTTTGGGTGTGTTTTTCTGAGAATGATGTTAAAAAAATAAATCTTTTAACAAAATATTATGAGTATGCTGGCGCGACTGCCCGGTCGCCTTGCAGCATTAAGTCTGTCTTTCACAGGAGCGTCGCGTGTCTGTTAACATCCCTCAGCATTTAATTCCCTCCGATCCGCGTTTTGGCTGTGGCCCTTCATTAATTCGCCTGGAAGATCTGGCCCGCCTGCAACAGCAAGGGCCGCATCTGTTAGGCACCAGTCATCGCAAAGAGCCGGTAAAAGCGTTATGTCGGGAAATTCAGGATAACCTGCGCAGCTATTTAAATGTTCCTCAGGACTACAGCATCGTGCTGGGGAACGGTGGCGCGACCCTATTGTTTGATATGGTTGGACTTGGGCTGGTGAAAAAGCGCATCGTTCATCATGTCTGCGGCGAGTTCTCTGATAAATGGTTTAACGCTTCCCGACGTATTCCCTGGATCGAGGCGGAAAAGCGCCAGGTAGAAAATGGGCAGGGCAATGTGATGACGCAAGGCGAAGGCGCAGACGTTGTTGCCGTTACGCTGAACGAAACCTCTACCGGCGTAATGAATACCCTTTTGCCGGACGTTGATGAGCACTGCCTGCTGGCGGTAGATGCCACCAGCGGCGCGGGACAGGTAGCCTGCGATATTTCCCGTACCGATCTCTTTTTCTTCTCTCCACAAAAGGTTTTCGCCAGCGAAGGAGGGCTGTTTGTGGCCTTGCTGTCGCCGAAAGCGAAAGCCCGTATCGCGGAGGTCGCCGCGGATCGTGAGCGCTATATTCCGGTTTTTGCCGACTGGCGGCTGGCGCTGAGTAACAGCGAGCAGGCGCAAACTTATAATACGCCAGCCGTGGTAACGCTATGGCTGTTTGCTGAGCAGGTTAAGCGGATGAATGCGCTGGGATTCGCGCAGGTAGAGCAGCAGGCAAAAGAGAAGGCCGAGTGGATCTATCAATGGGCGCAGACGCATAACAGCTTATCCTGCTATGTGGCGGATCCGTGGGCGCGTTCAACTACGGTGGCGACCATCAACGTTGCCGATTCGGTTGACGTAAGCAAGCTGACAGCCTGGCTGGAACAGCGGCAGCTGGTTTATGGTATTGATGGCTACCGGGCGCTGGGCCGTAACCAGCTACGCATTGCGCTATTTCATAATATTTCGCTGGAGGATTTGAAAAAGCTTACGGCGTTAATCGATTATCTGATCGACTGCGGGGGATTTGCCGCATAAAAAATGCGCCCGCAGGCGCATCATGCTTAGTGCAGGCAGCACTGCTTATATTTTTTACCACTGCCGCAGAAACAGGGATCGTTGCGGCCTGGCTTTTGCCCGGTGACGATTGGCTGCTGCGGCGCAGGCACCGCTTCCGGCTGGGCGATCCAGTAATCGTGCAGCGCCAGCGCAGCAGGGCGAATGGCGGCAAATCGTGCTTCCATC
Organism: Pantoea sp. FN0302; assembly: GCF_050113775.1. Taxonomy (NCBI): domain Bacteria; kingdom Pseudomonadati; phylum Pseudomonadota; class Gammaproteobacteria; order Enterobacterales; family Erwiniaceae; genus Pantoea; species Pantoea sp. FN0302. Next base: position 1,372,382 of record NZ_JBNJSM010000001.1, on the reverse strand, counting down.
TCTTCCGGGGAAAGGTTTTCCAGCTGCGGGAAATTTTCCTCTTTACCGTGCAGGGCGATGGCTTCCAGCGCAGGTTGTAAATTTTCCGGCAGCGTTGACCAGTCGCTCAGCGCCACGCCGCGCATATAGCCAAAGCACCACTCTTCCACCACGGTGAAATCCTGGCCTTCGGTTTCACGTACGCCAAACAATGGATCGAACTGCTCGGGAAAATCCGCAAGACGATCGGCAATATCGTTCATATGCTGGAAGCAGAGCTCCATAAAGCGGTTCATTTCACGCTCGTTGCTCCATTTCGGAATGCGCTTCTCACCGCCCCAGAGCGCTACCAGCCATTGGGCTGGCTCAATGGTTTTCGGACCGGAAAGCACGGCGGTCAGCAGGCCATCCAGCTCGGCAACATCCACGATTGACTCCTCGCTGCCATATTTATCCAGCATTTCGTCAAGCCATTGCAGCTCTTTCTCGGTCAATGGGCCTTCTTTCATACTGTTGCCTCCTGGGCGCTTAGATTTAAAACCGCAGCAGTGTACACGCTTATCCGCTCAGCTTAGCTATAAATATGACAACTGGCCTGGCGAGGCGGCGAGGGAATCAGGCGTCGGGTTTATTTTTGCCATTATTTTACGACGGCACTAAACAGCATCTATGCCTGCTTTTTGCAACAAGAACGTTGAAAGTGGTTTTGCGATCTGTTTCGGAAACCCCGGCAGCTTGTGAGTGGCTTTTCCTTTATCCTACCCGTTCGTATTCTGATAAATTTTACTGAAATTAACAGGCTACTTTGCAGCACTGGCTATTATGATCCAGGATTATTACTTACCAGACAACAATCAGGGTAAGGGAGAAAATATATGTCAGAAAAATACCGCAGCTGTATTGAAGCCTGTTATATCTGCGCCGCAACGTGTGATTACTGTGCCACGTCATGTTTGAAGGAGGCGGATGTCGATATGATGCGTGAATGTATCCGCTCGGACATGCAGTGTGCCGCCATCTGTCGTCTGGCCGCGCAGTTTATGACGCTTGAAAGTGAATTCTCTGCTGAACTCTGCAACCTCTGCGCTGATATCTGTCAGAAATGCGGCGATGAATGCGCGAAACATGAGCACAACCATTGTAAAAAGTGTGCCGAAGCCTGTCACCGGTGTGCCGAAGAATGCAGAAAAATGGCCGCCTGATAATGCGGAGGCCAGAGAGCTGACTGGATACGCCTTTCTGATATTCAACGTAAAGCGTTTCTTTTGGGCAGAAGACACCCCGGCTCTGTGAGATACGCCAGACATTTGCGCCAACTGAGCAAGGTTGCTTACGCATAAAATCTGACTGATCTCTTTTCACTGTCCCGACAACAATCCTGTTCCGCACCGGAAAGAGAGACTGGTTTTATAAAGGTCGTTGAAATCCTGTATTTCAGGCCAGCTGCCATCTAAAAAATACTCCTTCTAATGGAGCGGCTTCTTGCTCTTCCGATGCTGCCGAACGGCAGGAGCGTGCTGATTTCGGTGCTCTTTTTTTAACTCAGGGACGGGCATATAACAGCGGTGGGTTTGACTCCACCCCGGTGGGCTTTACAGGCAGCGCTGCGATTTATACCCCTGGCCGCCATGTCGTGGCAAAACAGGGGCGGGCTGCTGCTTTGTTCATGAACGGGCTATCTGGCTGAAGAGGGACTCAAATGCTGAACATTGCAGCCATCTTTTTGTGTATTACTGCTCTACTGGCGTATCTCAACCGGCGTTATGTTGGGCTGCCGTCGGCTATCGGCGTTATGGCCATTGCGCTGGTCATTTCCCTGTTTAATATGCTCGCCGACACGTTGGGAATCCCTGTTTTACGGACGCTTGAGCAATCTCTGGTTGAATCCGTAGATTTTTCCGAGCTGCTGATGCAGGGGATGCTGTCACTGTTACTGTTTGCCGGCGCTTTACATGTGGATCTGCATAAGCTGCGTGCCTACCGGTGGCAGGTGGCTTCACTTGCCATTATCGGCACGGCATTCTCAACCGTCATCATTGGCGTGTGTTTATGGGGAATTCTTACGCTCACCAGCCTGCAACTGCCTTTCGCTTATTGCCTGATTTTTGGGGCATTAATTTCACCTACTGACCCGATTGCCGTGATTGGTATTTTGCGTTCTGCCGGGGCACCCAAAAATGTTGAGCTCGTTATGTCAGGCGAATCGCTCTTTAACGATGGGGTCAGCGTGGTTTTGTTTTCACTGATTCTCTCCATGATTACCAGCGCTGAAGCCCCCGGCATTACGGAAGCTATGACTCTTCTTATCAGGGAGGCGGGGGGTGGGGCCCTGTTGGGAGGGGGTGTTGGTTACATTATTTATTTAATGCTCAAAAGCATCGACAGCTATCAGGAGGAAGTGCTGCTTACCCTGGCTGCGGTACTGGGCGGCTATGCGCTGGCTACGTACCTCGAAGTATCAGGGCCGCTGGCTATGGTAGTCATGGGGCTTATCATTGGGAATCAGGGCCGCTCAAACGCAATGTCAGAAGAGACGGAACGCCATATTGATATGTTCTGGGAGCTTATTGACGAGATACTCAATGCCGTGCTGTTTGTGCTGATTGGTCTGGAGGTGATATTGATTCATTTTACCCATAAGCTTCTGGGCGTGGCATGCATAGTTATTCTTCTGACGCTTTTTACCCGGCTACTGACTGTGGGCCTACCTATCGGCCTGTTTAACCGTATTTTCAGGTTGCCGAAGGGGGCATGGGCGGTGCTGACCTGGGGTGGGTTACGTGGCGGTATCTCAGTGGCATTAGCGCTTTCCCTGCCGACAGGGGAGCATCGCGACACCGTCGTGTCGCTTACCTATCTTGTCGTAGTATTTTCAATACTTGTTCAGGGTATGTCCGTTGGGAAGCTTGCCCGTCGCATTATACGACCAGATTAAGTTTTATAATGGCAATGCTGCATCACCTGAAAAAATGAGTTGCAGTTAACCCTATATGGCTAAGCGCCCGTACCCACAGACCCGGGAATTTCCTTTAATTAATGTAACTACCGGAGAAATAATGGAAGGGATATTTTTCAGTAGCGGCTCTGCGCTTGTTCGCACGCTGATTATTGGCATTCTTGCTTACGTTAACCTCATCATATTGCTGCGCCTGTCAGGTCGGCGTACGCTGTCTAAAATGAACGCGTTCGATCTGGTGGTTACGGTGGCACTGGGGTCAACGTACGCTACGGTCTTGCTTAACCGCAACGTGTCTCTTGCCCAGGGGACGCTCGCGTTTGCCCTGCTGATTGTGTTGCAGTATGGAGTCACCTGGTCCAGCGTCAGAGCTGGTTGGTTCCGCAAGCTGGTAACCGGTGAGCCAGCCTTATTATTCTATCAGGGCCATTTTCTTACCCAGGCGATGCGGTCGTCCCGTGTAACAAAAGACGAAGTCCGTTCAGCTATCCGGGCAGGGGGCTTTGCTGCCCTGGAAGACATCGAAGCGGTGGTGCTGGAAACAGACGGGAGCTTTAGTATCGTCAGGTCTGGGGCGGAAGGCCGTTCCGCGCTTTCTGACGTCACCATACAGAACTCCGATGACTGAATTTTCAACCAGCGCCGTTTAGCACGAAGTGGCAAGGCTGAGGGAGCGTTCGATCTGCAAAAACGGACACCACACTCACGTTGTATCCGTTTCAAAATCCCCTCAGCGGGAACTACTCATTGCCCCATTGATTCAGGAATGTGGCTATCTCATCAATACGCGCTTCATCGATACCGGCTTCATCAGCGATCTCTTTCTGCGCATCCTCACTGATCTCTTCGTTATTCATTAAGCGCGTAATCAGCAGTTGAAAATAGTGCGCCAGAGGATCGCGTTCTGCGTCGCTCACCGCCCTGGCCGTTTCCGTCGAATACTCATCCACGATGTCATAAAATTTAAGCGGTATTTCTTTGTTCATAAAAGATCCTCAGGGACTGTGTTTGGTGTCAGTTGCTGTTTGCATCGTCTGGCCTGAATAATATCATTCTTGTTGGGTTTTTTGGTCATCCAGTCGGGGCAGGGCGTTAAGGCGATCGGTTTTATGCCGGGAGCGGGCTGATGGCTGGCGAAGGTGATAAAAGAGTTGGCTATCACGGCGCACACAGGCCGATAGCCAGTGTTGAAACATGGCGCAAAATTTCAACACCGGGTCAGTACGCGTTATTTCAAACCTTGAGCAGCTTCACTGTGGCATCTATGTCTATTTCATCTTCCGAGAAGATTAACGTGGTTCCCTGAAAGGTAGTGATTGCCAGTTTTTTCAGTGAACGCATCTCACCAGGCTGCGCCGCTGATTTCGGCCTGATGCTTCTCATCAGTACGCCCACAGACAGTACGGGGCTTTCTTTATCGATGCGGGTATCGGCAGGCACTTCTTCGCTGTAAACCAGGTAGGATTTGATTGAGGTAAGCTTAACGCGCTCGCCTGCAATATAGAGATATTTACTTTCCGGTAAGACTTTTACCGCATATGCTGACAAGCCCTTGCTGTTGGTGGTGGGCTCGAAAGTTACCGCCGCATCTTTCTTTATCAGTTCAGGGTTGGCGACCTTGATCACATGAAAATAACGATTCTCGCCGTTTTCATCTTTGATAAATCCAAAACCTTTATCCTGAAACCACGTTGTGATTGTTCCGTTCATCGCCATTACCGCCTGATTAATCGTTTATCTACTGACTTTTTGCAGCGCGCAGTGTAAAGCACATTGCCTGCGCAGACCATGTCTTTGGTTTAAGTCTGGATGATAAATTTCAGGTATGCGAGGGGATAGCCTGGTAAAAGAGTCAGCGACACAGAGTGGAATTATATGGAAGAAGCGGAGTACCTCTGCGGACGTATCTGCATCATGAATCAAGGGGAAATCCTGACGCAGGGCAGCATGACGCAGCTGTTGAAAAAACATTGCGATGGTGAAGTGGTTGAGTGCCGTACTGCGCAGCCTCAAAGGCTGGAAGCCATCAGGAAGCATGCTCAGGTACTGGAATACAACGTTAATGAGAAGGAAGGCAGAGTGAGTATGCTTATTGTAAATGCATCCAGCTTTATCAGTTATTTACTGGCCTTTACGCAGAAAGAGGGCGTGGAAATCGGTGAGCTGGTGGTGCGCAAAAAAACGCTTGATGATCTTTTTATGTCGCTGGCGGGGAGAGGCTTTCATGAATAATGCCCTGTTTAACCTGATGCTCACGCAGTTTCGGCAATATATACGCGAACCGCAAATCCTGTTCTGGTCGTTCGGGTTTCCGCTGTTGCTGGTGTGGTTGCTGGGGCTTTCTTTTTCTTCGCAAGACATTCCGGAACGGCGTATTGGCGTTGTGTTACCGCAGGATCGCGCCGCCGCCGCCCAGGTTCGCCAGTGGAGCGAGCAGCTGTCTGCTAACCCGCATCAATTATCCGGCGTTATCAATTTGCCTGAGGTTAAACGTCAACATCTGATAAAGGTGACTTATCGCGTAAGCTATTATCAGAATCGTGATGAGGTGATACTGGCGCTTAAACGCGGCGACATTCAAATGTTTGTGGAAGCGACGCAACCAAAAGAGGGGGATAACGCCGAGCCAAAGCGGATTTACTATCTTGATCCGCAGGATAACGAAGCGATGCTGTCATATTATTTATTGAATGAGAAAGAAAAGGGCGCGCAACAGCCGCAGGATAATAATCTTTCGGTGCTGGAAACCGCAGGGCTACGATACGTTGACTTTTTGGTGCCTGGGCTGCTGGCGATGGCGATCATGGAAACCTGTCTGATTGCCGTCGGCTGGGCGCTGGTGGAAAAACGTATTACCCGCGTGACGCGGCAGATGTGTATTACGCCAATGCGTAAATCGACCTTTTTGCTGGCACATATCGGCGCCTGTTTCCTGATTAACTTTATCGAAATTTTGATTATCAACCTGTTTGCCCGCGTCTATTTTGATGTGGAAATTCAGGGATCTTTTAACGCGTTTCTGCTGCTGCTGTTTGCAGGCAATGTCTGTTTCTCTGGGATGGCTGTATTAGCTTCTTCAAGAGCGATGAAAGCGCAAACGGCCAACGGTCTGCTTGAAGTGACTATTCTGATTCAGGTTTTGCTCTCTGGCATCTTTTTCAGTTATAAAAATTTCCCGCACTGGATGGCTTCCATTATTGAATATCTGCCATTAACTGTTTTGGCGGATGCGATGAGGAAGGTCTTTATTGAAGGCGCGCATGTGCAGCTGGTGATGCCTGCTACGTTGATGCTGTTGGGTTTTGGCTTGATTACCTTTATTATCGGAATGAGAATTTTCCGTTGGTATTAAAAAGAGGCGGGGCTTTCCCGCCTTCTCTATTACTGGCAGTCACGGTGCTGCCAGGAAAATTGCTGCTGATCCTGTAAAAAACCAGGGTAAAAAATGGTTCGTGGAAAAAACAGCCCCTTGTACCCGCTTTTTACGAAAGACTCCTCGGTGCTTTTTTCCAGCATAGAGTGTGTGGCCTGAGGATAGCGTTTTATTTCCAGTTTATTCGCCCGGTTTAAATATTGACGGTATATCTGTTCAGTATTGTTAATATCGACATTGATATCTTTACCACCGAGCGCCAAAAATACCGGAGAGCGTATAGCGCTAAGATCCTGCGTGGCATCGGCACGATAATTTTTATGCACGAAATGCCAGCGCTCGGCAGTAAAGTCGGCGGCGTCACCCTGTGTTTTCTGATACTGCTCAAAAGAAGCATTATTATTAAGTAGCGATAACACCTGCCGGTCGCGCTTTAATTCCATATCGATTTCATGCTGCGAGCGGCCCTGTTGTTTCATGCTGGCGATAGTATTATAGCGACCCTGTTGCAGCCAATTAATTGCAGGGGAAACCGCGATCATAAAACAGAGATCAGGATATCTGACCGCAACTTTTGGCATAACCCAGCCTCCCTGGCTGGCGGCCCATAGCGCGATGCGCTGGCCATCCAACTGCGGCTGGCCTTTTATCCAGTGAATAGCTGCCACTACTTCATCGGCACGATCATCCATGCTTTGCTGCAACCAGTTACCGGGTGCGCCGCCAACGCCAGGCTTATTCCATGACAAGGAGGCGAAGCCTGAACGCGCCAGCGCTTCCCAGATCGGCCGGTAAAAGCCACCATGCGTTGCGTTGATGGGGCCATCGCCATGGATAAATATAACCACACCGGGTTTTCCATCCGCCAGCGGATGGCGTGGCATCGCCAGAATAGCATCAAGATTATTTGGCTGGTGAGAAATAGTGATGCTCTTTTCATTAAGCTGATAACTATTCTGATAGAGAATAATAGCCAGCACGGTTGAGCTTATGGCCAGAGTGCCTATCGTCTTCCTTTTTAATAAAAACCGCCTGATCAGTTTCATTGCTTTTATCTTAGGGGGAATGTAAAGGTACATTAATAAAAGCCATTAATCAGGTCAAGTACAAAGCGCCTTTGCACAGCAGTCAGAAATTAATTAATATTTAACGTTTTAATGCTTGCATTTAGCAATTTGCTGCGTACCCTGACTGGCGCAAGCCTTCCTGAACAGGTATACCGACCTGCCGAGAGGAAAGGTAACTTCTACTGAGCAGGATCATTATAAGCCAGGGGGGGGGCGTCGCCCTATAAATGACGGTGCGCTTAACGCCTACCGGATAAAAGTTTTCTTAACGCGTACAGAACAACGGAAGTAAGGTATCCAGATGCATGCGTAAATCGTATGCGTAACGATTCGCATCACCTGGTTAGCGTTCATCGGGATATCCGGATATATATAAGAGGTCGCCAGCCGGTCAAGGATCATAATGGCGAGCCCAGCAGCTATTAATAAAATATAAGCCAGCGGTAATTCCTTTTTTTACGTGCAAACAGCGATAACGTGTAAATAACATAAAGCAGAAGAATAAAATTAATGCCTGTTGCAATAAATAAATAGCTCGGTTGAGCAATTGACAGTTGACCTAACGTTTCCAGTCCGGTTTTTAACGTAACGGACAGAGAGGTGAAATAACCTTAGGAGACTAAAATCATATTGAGCTATGGCAGATATAGTAGGCCGCCTATTTTCCGGTACTGCTTTTGTTCACATTCAGGGCTGGCTACCCTGAGCGCCCTGGAACATCACCCCGACGGGCTTACCGCGAGTTTCCAATGCCATTTCCAGCGCTTTCATGGTGAGTCTGCTGTCTGGCGAGAACGACATTGCCCGGCCCACTGGTTTTCTTGCGAACAGGTCGAGAACAACGGTGAGGTACGCCCAGCGCTTACCCGTCCAGATATAGGTCACATCACCGCACCACACCACACCTGGTTTGGCTCTGTTACGGCGAACTGCCGCTCAAGGTGATTAGGGATAGCAACATGTTCATGACCACCACGCTTGTACTGGTGAGTTGGCTGCTGGCAACTCACCAGCCCCAGCTCTTTCATTAGCCTGCCTGCGAGCCAGCGCCCCATCTGGCAGCCTCTCTGGGTTGCCATTGTGGCGATGCTTCTTGCTCCGGCCGAACCGTGACTGATGCCATGCAGCTCAAGTACCTGACTTCGTAACATAGCCGTCTGCCGTCTGGTTTTTCAGGACGGTTTTTTCCAGTATTTATAGCTGCTGCGATGAACCCCGAACACATGGCAGAGAGTGGCCACAGGATAGCGCGCCCTGAGTTTCCCGATTATCGAGAACGGTTCAGGGAGTCTGACATCAAGAGCGCGGTAGCCTTTTTTAATATTTCGTTTTCCATTTCAATACGTTGTAACTTTTTCTTCAGTTCACGTATTTCGATTTGTTCCGGTGTTATCGGAGAGGCTTTTGGTGTATTGCCCTGACGCTCTTCACGCAGTTGCCTGACCCATTTTGTCATCGTGGAAAGACCGACATCCATAGCCTTAGCGGCATCAGAGACGGTGTGGTTTTGATCGACAACCAACTGTACTCATTTAGAATGAAGATGGAAGTCTAATGTACTCACCTATGTACTCAATTTTCACTGCGCTTCTACGACATCACCTGAGACAATATGAAATGAAAAATCCACACAAGTGCGTGGATTTAATGATTTTCTTTTATTGTTATGAGATTTAATAAAACCTCATGAGACAACAGATTTTATTTAGACGTTGAACAGGAAGTTCATCACATCGCCATCTTTAACGATATACTCTTTGCCTTCTGAACGCATCTTGCCGGCTTCTTTCGCGCCCTGTTCACCTTTGTAGGTAATAAAATCTTCAAAAGCGATGGTCTGCGCGCGGATAAAGCCTTTTTCAAAGTCAGTATGGATCTTACCGGCCGCCTGCGGCGCGGTGGCCCCGACAGGAATCGTCCAGGCGCGTACTTCTTTTACGCCTGCGGTGAAATAGGTCTGCAGATTCAGCAGCGCATAGCCGGCACGAATAACACGGTTCAGGCCCGGCTCTTCCAGACCCAGCTCCGCCATAAACTCGGCGCGCTCGTCATCTTCCAGCTCGGCGATATCAGATTCAACGGCGGCGCAAACCGGCACGACCACAGAACCTTCCTGTTCAGCGATAGCGCGTACCTGATCCAGATAAGGGTTATTCTCGAAGCCATCTTCATTCACGTTAGCGATGTACATGGTTGGCTTCAGCGTCAGGAAGCTCAGATAGCGGATCGCCGCTTTCTCTTCTTCATCCAGCGACAGGGCGCGCAGCATACCAGCATTTTCCAGGTGCGGCAGACACTTCTCCAGCACCGCCTGCTCCAGTTTGGCGTCTTTATCGCCGCCTTTGGCTTTTTTCTGTATGCGCTGCAGGGCACGTTCACAGGTATCCAGGTCGGAAAGCGCCAGCTCAGTATTAATGACGTCAATATCTTCCGCCGGGTTTACTTTGCCGGAAACATGAATGATATTATCGTTTTCAAAGCAGCGGACTACGTGGCCAATCGCTTCGGTTTCACGAATATTTGTCAGGAACTGGTTACCCAGGCCTTCACCTTTGGATGCCCCTTTTACCAGACCAGCAATATCAACAAATTCCATTGTGGTCGGGATAATACGCTGCGGCTTAACAATTTCCGCCAGCTGGTCGAGACGTGAATCAGGCATTGGCACCACGCCGGTATTAGGCTCAATGGTACAGAACGGGAAATTTGCTGCTTCGATGCCCGCTTTGGTTAACGCATTGAACAGAGTGGATTTACCCACGTTAGGCAGGCCCACGATACCGCATTTGAATCCCATGTTTGAATCACCTTAATTGCTGAGATAACCGGACAATAACCGTTGCCGGTAATGACATGAAAAATTTGCCGCTATTATACACGTAATTATGGCCCGGATGCGGCTGATTTCATCCTGAGCCAGTGGGAAAACGCGTTTTAAAACTGCAATTGTGCTGATTGTTGCTGATAATAAGAACGAGGCGTAACGAGAAGCGAGAGGCGCAACCAGTTTTCTATGATCAAGCTGCAACAGCCGCTGGAAATAATGTGCGATGTGCTGCATACGCCTGCTGGTCGTATCGTTGCGCTTGATCTGCACTATGATGAGCCGCATTCGGCCGCCTATCGTAGCGTAGTTGGTCGCCTGAAGCTGGAATCCCTCTCTACGGCGCAGCGGGAAGAGATGCTCATCCACCAACTGCTGAGCCTGGAAAGCATGTCCGCCTTGCTGCGTCAGCGCCAGTGGCTTTGTTGTATTACGCTCGATTTTGCGCTGGCGCAGCGGGTTACCGAATCGGCTTTTATACGCCATGCCCTACAACATCTGCCTTTTTTACGGCTGTCGTTATCTGAAGCTTTTCCCAACCTGCATGATGGCATCGATAATCCGTTAATCAGAACGCTGTCTGAGCAGATGAATATCTTATGGCTGAGCGATCTTGGCGCTGGCTACGCTAATCTGAATGCGGTGCAAAGCCATATTTTCGAGGCGGTGAGGCTGGACCGACGTTTTTTCGCCGAAAATGTGCATAAATCGATATTTATCGTGCTGCTGCGACAGATAATGCAAATGACTAACCGGCTGATTGTGGATGGGGTAGAAGACGAGGCGCAGCGGGTCATGCTGGAGCAGCAGGGCGTTTGGGCTTTGCAGAACTACCTGTACGCGCCGCTGCCGCTCAGCAAAATCGGTGACCTGCCGGATTAACGCAGCAGGTGTAACCTTAACTCGCTTTATAGCTATGCAGCCGGTTCATCGCCTTCAGCAAGTCATCTTTTAACCAGACTTCTGTACAGCGAGCTGCCTCATCAACCGCATTATCGATCAGCGTTTGCTCAGAGGTGGGCGGTTTACCCAGCACAAAACCCACCACCTTATTGCGATCGCCCGGATGACCAATACCAATGCGCAGGCGATGAAAGTTGGGATTATTGCCCAGTTTGCTGATGATATCTTTCAGCCCGTTATGGCCGCCATGTCCGCCGCCCAGCTTGAACTTCGCTACGCCTGGCGGGAGATCCAACTCATCATGGGCCACCAGAATCTCTTCAGGGGCAATGCGATAAAAGGTCGCCATCGCCGCCACCGCTTTACCGCTCAGGTTCATAAAGGTGGTTGGCACCAGCAGGCGCACATCTTTCCCCGCCACGTTAAGTCGTGCGGTATAGCCAAAAAACTTACTCTCTTCTTTCAGGGACTGATTATGGCGCTCTGCGAGTAAATCCACATACCAGGCACCGGCATTGTGGCGCGTTGCGGCGTATTCGGCGCCAGGGTTGGCAAGGCCAACAATCAGCTTAATCTCACTCACGGGGGTCTTTCCTGCTAAAAACCGAAGGGCGATAGTGTAGCGGCCTGCTGACAAGAATACAAAGCGGGTTAGGCTTTTAGTTACGGTAGTAAATAATATGTTTTCTATATAAATACAGACGGTTATCAATAAATTTTATCGAACAGTAGTTAAAATGTGTGATCGTGCGCCCAACGGGCAGTTGGGTCATCTCCTAAGCTTAGGGTGGTTTAACAGTATGTGCTGTGCAGCCAAAAAAAGGAGGCAGGGGATGAAACGTAAAAACGCAATGATTGCAGGTAATGGTTTGATGGGGCTGGGGTTACTGACCATGATTGCAGGCATCGGCTATGCGGTACTAAACCAGCTGCCGCAGCTCCAGTTGCCTCCAATGCTAACGCCTCTCGCGATCCTGAGTATTTTTATTGGCGCACTGTTGTGGCTGGTGGGCGCACGTATTAGCGGACGTGAAAAAGTGGCCGATAAGTATTACTGGTTGCGTCACTGTGGCGATCAACGTTGCCGTCGTGCCTCTCATCAACGCCCCCATAGCCATTAAAGGTTAAGGTTCACCAGCGTCGCGCTCTGCGGCGCTGTGGTTTTTATCTCAATACGGTTGCGTCCACCCGCTTTAGCTTCATAAAGCGCTTTATCCGCCATCATCATCAATGACGAAAAGCTGTGGGTTTTGCCAGCCGCAATGCCGATACTTACCGTGTATTCAATATTATCCGGGCGAGAAACCATCGCCAGGAGCCGAATCTCTTCACATAAACTCCGCGCTTTCTCTACATCACCGACAAAAAGTGCGGCAAATTCCTCACCGCCCAGTCGGGAAAAGGTACATTCTGCGGGCAAAACTTTCTCTACGACGCGGCAAAAATCCAGCAGCACCCGATCGCCCTGATTATGGCCATACCGGTCGTTGATGCTTTTGAAATGATCCAGATCGAAGACCATGGCGACCAGAGGAAGCTGTTTTTGCATGCTTTTTTTCTCAGCAAGCCCCGCCTGGGCAAATAACGCACGGCGGTTCCAGACGCTGGTTAGGGGATCGCGTAACGAAGCCTGTTTATAGCGTATCTGCGTGCGCTCATTCACCATTGCCAGAATAGTGAATGTCAGGCCAATCACAAACAGCGTTGATTCCAGGATAACGTAGCTGGAAAACGGGCTATGTCCCATCGCATTGTGAGCGGAGGAGCCGCTGTCGAAACACATGCGCGAGAGATGAAACACCAGATGAAAGCAGAGCAGGAGCTGAGCTGGCCAGAAAGTGATCTGCAGGCAGGCGCGTGAACGGACCAGCATAATAATCAATGCAACGGTATAGCTGATGCACAGCAGGCAGCTCACCATAATGCGCTTTGGTATCGAGTAATAAAACGAAGGAAAACAGCAGAGCAGCGCCCAAAGCAGCGCACCAAACAGCCAGCTAATCCCGGGGCGAAACCCGGAAAACACGCGAAAGGCGTTCAGCCACATGCCATAGGCCAGCATCACTAACGTGTTGCCCACCGCCACCGGCAGGAACAGAAGACCATGATTACGCAGGCTGCCGAGCCATACCGAGATCATCATGGCGATAATTGCCACGGTGGTGAAGCCCAGCACGCGATCGTACTGCGCGCCGCTCCAGGCAAAAATCATAATTATGCTCAGAAAGCCCAGCACATAGAGTTCACAGATAAACAGTGTGTAGACATCAAGTGCCATAACGCGCTTCCCTATAAAAAAACCGCAGCAAAATATCATGACTCGCCGGTTGTAAAAAGCGCTTAACGCAGCGGTAAAAGAAATGCCATGAACTTTACGCGCTTTGCTGATTATCGATCGTGGAATTAGCTATAGGTGCCACAGGCTTATCAACAGATAGCGGCAGGACGGGAGAGTATAAAAAAAAACCGGGCCTGAGCCCGGTTTTTATCATTTTAGCGATTAATGTTCAAACATCGCAGAGATAGACTCTTCATTGCTAATGCGGCGAATCGCTTCAGCCAGCATGCCTGAAAGGGTCAGGGTACGCACATTAGGCAGCGCCTTGATCTCGTCAGCCAGTGGGATGGTATCGCAAACCACGACTTCATCGATCACTGAGTGACGCAGGTTTTCCGCTGCGTTGCCCGAAAAGATCGGATGCGTTGCATAGGCGAAGACACGTTTAGCGCCGCGCTCTTTCAGCGCTTCAGCTGCTTTGCACAGCGTGCCGCCGGTATCGATCATATCGTCAACCAGTACGCAGTCGCGGCCTGCCACGTCACCAATAATATGCATAACCTGAGAAACGTTAGCGCGCGGACGACGTTTATCAATAATGGCCATATCGGTATCGTTAAGCAGCTTGGCGATAGCACGGGCGCGAACGACGCCGCCGATATCCGGGGAAACCACAATCGGATTCTCCAGACCAATCTGCAGCATATCTTCCAGTAAAATTGGGCTACCGAATACGTTATCAACCGGAACGTCGAAGAAGCCCTGGATCTGTTCTGCGTGCAGGTCCACTGTCAGCACACGGTCAACGCCGACGCTGGAAAGGAAGTCCGCAACCACTTTAGCGGTAATCGGCACGCGCGCTGAACGAACGCGACGGTCCTGACGAGCATAGCCAAAGTAGGGGATTACAGCGGTAATACGACCAGCAGAAGCGCGACGCAGCGCGTCTACCATTACAACCAGCTCCATCAGGTTGTCATTGGTAGGGGCACAGGTGGACTGGATGATGAAAATATCGCCACCGCGTACATTTTCGTTGATTTGTACGCTCACTTCACCATCACTGAAACGACCGACGGCGGCGTCGCCCAGGCTGGTGTAAAGGCGGTTGGCAATACGTTGTGCTAGTTCCGGGGTGGCGTTACCAGCAAAAAGCTTCATATCAGGCACGAGAAGAACCTCAGGCTTTGCGTCCAGAGAATGCACACAGGCGAACGGCAACGGGCGCGCTATATCCGTCGCATGCGTGCATACGGGTGTATTAAAGCGTTCTGTGCAGCGTCAGGAACAGGGTGACACTGTCACATTACGCCAGGTGCCCTGAAAGAATGCGGTGAAGAGGCGAAAGGTTTACGCCTTGCGCCACGAATCCCTGCATCCAGTTCGGGGCCAGCTCAAGCACCTGACGGGCTGCGGACTCGGTGTCGAATTCTGCAAACACACAAGCGCCGGTTCCTGTCAGGCGCGACGGCGCGTATTCTAGCAGCCAGGAAACAAGCGCATCAACCTCGCGAAAACGTTTTCTTACGACTGCCTCACAATCATTGCTGAAAGGAGCCTGTAACAGCGCATCAAATGAGCGTACCGGTGAATTACGCATCAGTTCAGGATCGTTAAACACCAGCGGCGTAGAAACGGCAACGCCAGGGTGCGCCACCAGATACCATTTCTCTGCCGGTGCGACAGGCTGTAACGCTTCGCCCACCCCTTCGGCAAAGGCGGCATGACCGCGCACAAAAACCGGAACATCGGCACCCAGCTGCAGACCCAGCGCGCAAAGCGTTTCATTTTCCAGCCCGGTATTCCACAGGTGATTAAGCGCCACCAGCACTGTTGCAGCATTGGAAGAACCGCCGCCCAGCCCGCCGCCCATTGGCAAACGCTTGTCGATAGCGATATCTGCACCAGCCTGAGCCGGCAGCGTGCCGCGATCGGCAGCGGCGCGCATCAACAGTCGGGCGGCGCGCACAATCAGGTTATCTTCATGCGCTACGCCGGGAACCGGTGTTAATAAACGGATCTCGCCATGGGTCTGCGGTGTGATCCGCAGACTGTCGCCATAATCAAGAAACTGAAACAGCGTCTGCAGATTATGGTAGCCGTCAGGGCGACGGCCAGTGATATAGAGAAACAGGTTTAGCTTCGCCGGGGCGGGCCAGGTGGTAATCATTGTACAGTCCAGCTATCCATGCGCAGTTTAATACGTTTATCGCCTTGTTTTAGCTCAATGCTGGCAGGCAACGCCGGGTTAACCTTGTGGTCATAGCCCTGAATGGTAACGTCCCACTGCTGCCCGTTGCGGCTGTAGCTCAGCGTGCGCAGTTGATATTGATCGTCCAGGGTGAAATCAGTGGCATCGCCCGGCAGGCCGAGCATCCACTGACGCAAGTTCGCCAGCGGGATATCCATGCCGGTCAGCTGTGAGATCATTTTTTCAGCATCGTTGCTGACGTAGCGTTTGCCTTTATTATCCACTAACTGCACCGTTGCGCCCTGCGCATCCAGCTGCAGTTCGGTGCTGCCGAGCGGGTTGGTCAGCAACAGACGATAGCGGTCAGAGGCAGTTTGCTGCCAGTTAAAGCGCGCATAAACTTTTTGCTGGTCAGAAAGCCAGGCAAAAGCGCCGCGCGTTTGATACTGGGTGATTTTTTGTACTGCCTGCTGGTGTTGCTGCCACTGCAATGAGGTAGGACTTTGACCGGGGCCTTGAGGTTTATTGATGGTACAGGCCGCCAGCAATACGCTGGCAAGGGGAAGCAGCCGCAACGAGCGGCGGGTAAACAGATCAAACACCGGGTCATCTCCTCAAACACACTTTTTAGAGCTAAACGAGTAACGCTAATCATTCACTGGTTACCCGTCAACGTGGAATTATCGAAATTCAGTCTTATCAGCTATATCTTATTACAGTCATAGTCTTTGTATGGCTTTTCATGATCTCCCGCATCTTGTAGAATGCGCCTCATAAAACCCCAACAACATTGGGATAACCCGATCTGATTCACCATGACGCTGCTGGCCCTCGGAATAAATCATAAAACGGCACCTGTTGCCTTACGCGAAAGAGTTACCTTCTCGCCGGATACGCTGGATGAGGCTTTAAACAGCCTGCTGGCGCAGCCGATGGTGCAGGGGGGCGTTGTGCTGTCTACCTGTAACCGCACAGAACTCTATCTTAGCGTAGAGCAGCAGGAAAACCTGCATGAACGTCTGGTGCAATGGTTGTGTGAATATCATAACCTGCGCGAAGACGAAGTGCGCAAAAGCCTCTACTGGCATCATGACAATGAGGCGGTCAGCCATCTGATGCGCGTCGCCAGCGGACTGGATTCGCTGGTGCTTGGCGAACCCCAGATCCTCGGTCAGGTGAAAAAAGCCTTTGCCGATTCCCAGCGCGGCCATTCGCTCTCCAGCGAACTGGAGCGCATGTTTCAGAAAACATTCTCTGTTGCCAAACGGGTGCGCACCGAAACCGATATCGGCGCCAGCGCCGTCTCTGTTGCCTTTGCTGCCTGTACCCTGGCTCGCCAGATTTTTGAATCGCTCTCTACGGTTAACGTATTGTTGGTCGGCGCGGGAGAAACCATCGAGCTGGCGGCGCGTCACCTGCGCGAACACCATGTAAAAAAACTGATGATCGCCAACCGTACCCGTGAGCGCGCCCAGCTGCTGGCGAATGAGGTTGGCGCAGAAGTGATCGGCCTGGCGGATATCGATAGCCGTCTGGCGGAGGCGGATATTATTATCAGCTCCACCGCCAGCCCGCTGCCGATTATCGGACGCGGTATGGTGGAGCGGGCGCTGAAGGCGCGGCGCAATCAGCCGATGCTGCTGGTGGATATCGCCGTACCGCGCGATGTCGAGCCGGAAGTTGGCAAGCTCGCAAATGCTTATCTTTACAGCGTCGATGATCTGCAGGCGATTATTGAAAATAATATGGCCCAGCGGAAGGCGGCGGCCGTACAGGCCGAAACCATCGTTGCGCAGGAAAGCAGTGAATTTATGGCCTGGCTGCGCGCGCAAAGCGCGGTTGAGACCATTCGCGATTATCGTGAACAGGCGGCGCAGATACGCGCTGAGCTGGAAGCAAAAGCGCTGGCCGCGTTGCAGCAGGGCGCGGATGCGCAGGAAGTGCTGCATGATCTGGCCCACAAGCTAACCAACCGGCTGATTCACGCCCCTACTAAATCCCTGCAGCAGGCTGCACGCGACGGCGATGGCGAACGCCTGCAGATCCTGCGTGACAGCCTCGGGCTGGACTAGAACAATCCCACACCAATACAGGGTAAATCATACCAGATGAAGACTTCTATTGTTGCCAAACTGGAAGCCTTGCAGGAGCGCCACGAAGAAGTGGAAGCGATGCTTGGCGATGCCAGCGTCATCGCCGAGCAGGAGCGTTTCCGTGCGCTGTCGCGCGAATATGCCCAGCTTACCGACGTCAGCCAATGCTTCCGTCAGTGGCAGCAGGTGCAGGAAGATATCGCCACCGCCGAGCAGATGCTTAGCGACGCGGAAATGCGCGACATGGCAATGGACGAACTGAAAATCGCCCGCGCGCAGAGCGAAGAGCTGGAACAACAGCTGCAGGTGCTGCTGTTGCCGAAAGATCCCGACGACGAGCGCGATTGCTTTGTTGAAATACGCGCAGGCGCGGGCGGGGACGAAGCGGCTATTTTTGCCGGCGATCTGTTCCGCATGTATAGCCGCTTCGCGGAATCGCGGCGCTGGCGCGTTGAGGTGATCAGCGCAAACGAAGGCGAACATGGCGGTTATAAAGAGATGATCGCGCGCGTTAGCGGCGAAGGCGCTTACGGTCGGCTGAAGTTTGAGTCGGGCGGGCATCGCGTGCAGCGCGTACCGGAAACCGAATCTCAGGGCCGTATCCACACTTCCGCCTGTACCGTTGCGGTGATGCCGGAGCTGCCGGAAGCGGAGCTGCCCGATATTAATCCGTCCGATTTAAAAATTGATACTTTCCGCTCGTCGGGCGCGGGTGGTCAGCACGTTAACACCACCGATTCGGCTATCCGTATCACCCACTTGCCTACCGGCATCGTGGTGGAGTGTCAGGACGAACGTTCCCAACATAAAAACAAGGCCAAGGCGCTGTCGGTATTGGGCGCGCGTATCCATGCGGCGGAAATGGCCCGCCGTCACGAGCAGGAAGCCTCCACGCGTCGCAATTTGTTAGGCAGCGGCGACCGCTCCGATCGTATCCGGACCTATAACTTCCCGCAGGGACGTGTGACCGACCATCGTATCAACCTGACGATCTACCGCCTGGATGAGGTGATGGAAGGTAAGTTGGATAGCCTGATCGAACCGATTGTGCAGGAGCATCAGGCGGATCAGCTGGCTGCGCTTGCCGGGCAGGATTAATGGATATTCGCAGTTGGTTAAAAGCCGCCTGCGCCACGCTGTGCGGCGGCGAAAGTCCAAAGCGCGATGCCGAAGTGCTGCTCTGTTTTGTCACGGGAAAATCGCGCAGCTGGCTGATGGCCTTTGATGAGACACCGCTGGATGCGGCGCAGCTGGCGCAGCTCAATGCCCTGATCGCCCGGCGGGCCCGTGGCGAGCCGGTTGCGCATCTCACCGGCGAGCGCGAGTTCTGGTCGCTGCCGCTTACCGTTTCGCCGGTTACCTTAATTCCCCGTCCCGATACCGAAATTCTGGTGGAGCAGGCGCTGGCGCGTCTGCCTGATTGCGCCGTGGATATTCTCGATCTCGGCACCGGCACCGGCGCGGTGGCGCTGGCCATCGCCAGCGAGCGGCCCGATTGCCGGATTACTGGCGTGGATCGGGTGGCGGATGCGGTGGCGCTGGCGCAGCACAATGCGCAAAAGCTGCAGATCGCCAACGTCACCTTTTTGCTCAGCGACTGGTTTAGCGCGCTGAACGATCAAAAATTTGCGCTGATTGTCAGCAATCCCCCCTATATTGATGCCGCCGATGCGCACTTACAGCAGGGCGATGTACGCTTTGAGCCGCTCAGCGCACTGGTGGCACAGGAGCAGGGGCTGGCCGATATCCGACATATTGCCCATGCGGCACGGCATTATCTGCTGCCGGACGGGGCGATAATGCTGGAGCATGGCTGGCAACAGGGTGAGGCAGTGCGTACTATCCTCTCTGCTCAGGATTATCAGAACGTAAAAACCTGCCAGGACTATGCGGGTCACGATCGGGTGACGATCGCCAATTATTAAACAGGGAGATCATGATGGCTGCTTATTATGGCGTAATTAAACATTTCCATTTGCTCACCGTCGCCGTCACGGTGCTGCTGTTTATTCTGCGTTTTTTCTGGCTGCAACGCGGCTCAGCCATGATGTCGCAGCGCTGGGTGCGTATCGTGCCGCATATCAATGATACGCTGTTGTTTATTAGCGGGATAAGCCTGGTAATGATTACCCACTTCTATCCGTTTACGCCGCAGGGTTCCTGGCTGACGGAAAAGCTGTTTGGCGTTATTATCTATGTCGCCCTGGGCGTTGTGGCTTTTGGCCGTCGCCCGCGTGAGGCTAAAGTACGCTGGATTGCCTTTATCGTGGCGCTGGCAGTGCTGGGCATCATTATTAAGCTGGCCGTAACCAAACTGCCGCTTTTGGGGATTGTATGACATCAGTAACAAATATCGATTTTAGCGAAGCGCCGCTATGTGAAGCGGTAATCGCCACCTCGCGCGCTATCCGCCATGACTTTCCGGCAGATGCGGTTAACGCACAGCTGCAGGCGCTGGTAGAGGAAGCGCGGGACTACGTTTCAACGGTACAGGGGCCTGACTTTCAGCTGGAGAAGCTGCTGGAGCTGTTTTATAAAAAGTGGAAGTTTGGCGGTGCCAGCGGCGTCTACAAGCTTTCCGATGTGCTCTGGCTGGATAACGTATTGAATACGCGCCGGGGAACGGCGGTATCGCTCGGCGTGGTGCTGTTGCATATCGCGCATCAGCTGGAGCTGCCGCTGATGCCGGTAATTTTCCCGACGCAGCTGATTTTACGCGCCGACTGGATGGATGGCGAAATGTGGCTGATCAACCCTTTTAACGGTGACACGCTCAGCGAACATACGCTGGAAGTCTGGCTGAAAGGCAATATCAGCCCAACGGCAGAGCTGTACGACGAGGATCTGGATGAGGCGGAGTCATCAACCGTTATCCGCAAAATGCTGGATACGTTGAAAACCGCGCTGATGGAAGAGAAGCATATGGAGCTGGCGCTCAACGTCTGCAACCTGCTGCTGGAAATCGATCCGGACGACCCGTATGAAATTCGCGACCGTGGCCTGATCTACGCGCAGCTCGATTGTGAACACGTTGCCCTGACCGATCTGATCTATTTTGTTGAGCAGTGCCCGGAAGATCCGGTCAGCGAAATGATTAAAGTCCAGATCCATGCAATTGAACAGAAACAGGTGACGCTGCACTAAGCGGCGTAAGCCATTCAATGAAAAAAGGCGAAGGCATGAAAGAAAAAGTTGTCAGTATCGGTGATATTCAGGTCGCTAACGATCTGCCGTTTGTACTCTTTGGTGGAATGAACGTACTGGAGTCGCGCGATCTGGCGATGCGCATCTGCGAACACTACGTGACCGTGACCAATAAGTTGGGCATCCCTTACGTTTTCAAAGCCTCTTTCGATAAAGCTAACCGCTCATCCATTCACTCTTACCGTGGCCCAGGCCTGGAAGAGGGAATGAAGATTTTCCAGGAGCTGAAGCAAACGTTCGGCGTGAAAATCATTACCGACGTGCACGAAGCGTCACAGGCGCAGCCGGTTGCAGATGTGGTAGATGTGATTCAGCTGCCTGCATTCCTGGCGCGTCAGACCGATCTGGTTGAAGCGATGGCTAAAACCGGCGCGGTAATCAACGTGAAGAAGCCGCAGTTTGTCAGCCCGGGTCAGATGGGTAATATCGTCGAGAAGTTTGCCGAAGGCGGTAACGACAAGGTTATCCTGTGCGATCGCGGCGCCAACTTTGGTTATGACAACCTGGTTGTAGATATGCTGGGCTTCAATGTCATGAAGCGCGTCTCTAACAACAGCCCGGTGATCTTCGATGTAACCCATGCGCTGCAAACGCGCGATCCGTTTGGCGCTGCGTCCGGCGGTCGTCGTGCGCAGGTGGCAGAACTGGCGCGCGCCGGCATGGCGGTGGGCATCGCTGGTCTGTTTATCGAAGCGCATCCGGATCCGGCTAATGCGAAATGCGACGGTCCGTCCGCGCTGCCGCTGGACAAGCTGGAACCTTTCCTGGTGCAGATGAAAGCCATCGATGACCTGGTAAAAAGCTTCCCGGAGCTGGACACCAGCAAGTAATTGCCAGGCGTTCAGGATCAAAAAAGCAGCGGCCAAACCGCTGCTTTTTTATTGCTGCTGTTACGCGCTGGTGAGCGCCCGGACTACAGCATAATTGTCATCAGATAGCCGATAAATAACGCCAGATGCGCGCAGCCGTTCAATACATTGGTACGGCCGGTAGAGAACGAGATGTTACACAGGATCAGCACCGCGCCCATCATCACCATATGCGGCGGCTCCAGGCCAAAAATTAGCTCTTGTCCGGTCAGTGCGGCGATCAGCGTTACCGCAGGCACCGTGAGTGAGATGGTCGCCAGCACCGAACCAAAAAAGAGATTCATGGCGCGCTGCACCTGATTTGCCAGCACCGCTCTGATCGCGCCTAAACCTTCCGGCGATAAAATCAACAATGCGATCAGGAAACCGGTGAACTGTTTCGGCGCATCCAGCTCCGTCAGCAAATGTTCCAGCGGCCCGGCGTTCATTTTGGTTACGGTGATCACCGCTACAAGATGAATCACCAGCCAGATAGCGTGCCACAGGCTGCTATGCGCGGAAGGTTTGCCATGATGCGGATCGTCATCATCGCCTTCATCCTCATGCTCATAAATAAACAGGCTCTGATGCGTTTTGGTCTGGATCAGCAGGAAAACGCCATACATGGCGGCAGAAATGGCGGAAATAATCAGTGCCTGAGTGGTGGTGAAATTGCCGTTCGGCAGGGCGTTAGGAAACACCAGCACCAGAATCGCCAGCGGGAAAATGGCAATCAGATACTGTTTCACACCGGCGAGGTTAACGTACTGCGTGGCAAATTTACGTCCGCCCAGCAGCAGTGCAAAACCCACCAGCCCGGCAGTGACAATCATAATGATCGAATAGAGCGTATCGCGCATCAGCGCAGGCGCTGCGTTGCCGGTTGCCATTAGGGCAGAAATTAAGCTGACCTCCAGAATCACCACTGACAGGCTCAGGATCAGCGAGCCGTAGGGTTCCCCCAGCCGGTGCGCCAGCACATCCGCGTGACGCACGACGCTAAATGCGCTACAGAGGATCCCTGCCAGCGCTAACAGATTAATTGAAACAACCAGCGGCATCGTATCTGCGTTACCGTACAGCCACAACACGGCCAGCGCAGCCAGAGGAAAAAAGAGTGAGTATTCGGTATGGCGGGTTTTCTTGCTGTCATGCGTACCCATAGGCAATATTATTCTCCTGTCTTAACGGTGCATCCCTTGTTACAGAAACCCAATGGTGAGCCTCTAAAGATTAAACGCTGTTATGTTTTTTACCAGCGCCCACAGTGTAATGACTCTGAATAAATGCGCATTGTTTTTTACTTTCTTTTACTTGTTCTCACAAATGGCATGATAAAGGGCGTTTTTAAATGATTTCCCTTTAAAGTACTTCTTTATCAGTTAGTTAAATTATTGTTAGGCAAAATAAATAAAACCTTTTCAGCGGGAAAGAGCCATGAAATCGGTATTTATGGCAGTTCTGCTGTGGAAAAATCCGCGAGCGCTGGTCTGTGCAGTTTGCGCAAAAAACAATGCCAGGCCACACTTAAACTCACTCATACAGGAGGAAATATGCCTTATAAAACCACAGCTTCACTGCCGGACAACGTAAAAAACGTTCTGCCTGCCCATGCTCAGGAAATTTATCAGGCAGCTTTCAACAGCGCCTGGGATGAATATAAGGAGAAAAAAGAACGCCGTGACGATGAATCACGGGAGGAAGTCGCGCATAAGGTGGCATGGGCAGCGGTAAAAAATAAATATGAAAAGGGCGATGACGATAAGTGGCATCCCAAAAAGTAGGCTAAGCGCCGGGTACGCCGCGCCGCGCGCCCGGTCCGCATCGGCTGCACTCTGCTTCCCGCCGTGAGTCGCATCAACTGCTGAAAAAATTTCCCTTAAATCCCTCAAGACTTGCGCTAAGCCGCCGATGCTTTTTATAACATCGTACTCTTATGTGATCGGCTTCACGCTTGCAAGCGCTGGCGGAAATGAATAAGGTCTTTTTAATCCTGACGAAACCACAGCGAAGCTATCGGCAACGAAATAAAAGCGGTTCGACAGAGGAAAGAAAGGTAAGGCTAAGGAGGTAAGGTTGTTAACACGCGAATTCTTATTAAAAGCAGACTGTAAAACCGCTTTTGGCGAAATTGAGGAGTCGCTGTTATGGACCTGTGAACAGCGCGCGGCATCGCTGGCAGCGACGCTGGCCTGTCGGCCTGATAACAGTCCGGTATGGATCTTTGGTTACGGCTCCCTGATGTGGAATCCGGTTTTTGAAGCGGAAGAGGTGGCGGCGGCGACGCTGCACGGCTGGCATCGCGCTTTTTGCCTGCGGCTAACGGTGGGACGCGGAACGGCACAGCAGCCCGGACGAATGCTGGCGTTAAAAGAGGGCGGCATTACCAGCGGGCTTGCTTTTCGGCTGCCCAACGATCGCCTGCATGAAGAGCTGGAGCTGCTGTGGAAGCGGGAAATGGTGACCGGCTGCTATTTACCCAGCTGGCGCGAACTGACGTTGAAAGATGGCCGTCGCGTCACTGCGCTGGTATTTATTATGGATCCGCGGCATCCCCTGTATGAAGCGGACACCTGCTCAAAGACTATCGCGCCGCTGATTGCACATGCCAGCGGGCCGCTGGGCACCAATGCACAGTATCTGTTTTCCCTGGCGCAGGAGCTGCATCAGCGCGGTATGGAAGATACCGCGCTGTCCGATCTTGCCAGGCAGGTGCGCGAACTTCAGGTCTCGCATCACAGCTTACAGGGCTAGCCTGACAGATTATTTGCTGCGCGCCGGATTAATGAGCCAGGTGCCGGCGCGATTAATCTCCAGCTGCTGGCTGTGTACGCTATCCTCCTGATGCACTTCAATCAGATAACGGCCTGCGGCCAGGTTAAGCGCCGCATAGCCGTTATTGCTCGGCTTCACGTCCAGCGTTTCTCCGTTCAGGCTGACCGTTTCATTACTGCGCAAGCGGAGATAAACCGTGGCCATTGTCGGCCCGCTGCCCTGCGGCTGCTGTTGCGCCGCATCGGTTGTCGCGTTGCTCTCACGGGCGGTGCTGGTCTGCTTATTGCCGCCGCTGTTCACCAGAACGGCGATAGCGATCACCGCCAGCAACGCGCCGCCGCTCAACAAAATTAACGGCAGCGAAACACGACGCGGCGTGCGCGGCGTTAATGGCTCGGCGCTGGAGGCACCATGATTGACCGCCAGTACTACCGGCTCCGGCGTGGTGGCTGCTTCCGGCTCTTTCTCCTGAACCGCATTTACGGCGCTGACCAGCTGCTGTACATCGCTGACCGGCAGGGAAATAAGCGTCGCCAGCTCATCAACGGACTGCGGACGATCGGAAGGCTTCATCATCAGAGCGCGATCCACGGCATGCAGCAACGACAGGGAATAACCTGCGGGCTGACGCTGCGCCAGCGGCTGATAGTGGTCCTCGATACAGCGCACCACGCTGGCTGGCGGCGGGCTGCCGGTTATCAGCGTATGTAGCACCGCGCCCAACGCATAAATGTCGGTCCAGGGGCCCTGTTCGCTATCGGTCTCTTCGCTGTACTGCTCGATGGGCGCGAAGCCAGGCTTCAGCATGATCTCCGTTTCGTCAGAAAGGTTACCGATCTCTTTGCGCGCCGAGCCAAAATCAAGCAGTACCGGCAGCTGGTTATCCTGGATTTGAATATTATCCAGCGCAATATCACGATGCAGATAGCCCGCCTGATGAATGGTGCCAATTGCGCCAAACAGCGGAGGCAGCAGCTGACGTATCCACTCTTCATTAATGGTATCGGGATGCTGATGTTGCCACGCTTTTAACGACATGCCGCTATACCAGAGCGTGCCCATATAGGCGGTGCCGTTCTCTTCCCAGAAACGCAGCACATGCAGCAGTCCGGGATGGTTAAAGCGCGCCAGCAGACGCGCCTCCTGAATAAAACTGCTCAGCCCGGCGTTGTACAGCTTGCCGAATCGCTCGCTGCGCAGGCCAAGCGAAAGATCGTCATTGCGTATCGCCAGCGACGCCGGCATATACTCTTTAATGGCGATGGTGCGCTCCAGCAAATGATCCCACGCGCGGTAGACAATGCCGAAACCGCCGCCGCCAATCACATCCTTGATTTCAAATTCATTGAATCGATGACCCGCCGGGAGGGCGCCAGCCACCATATTCTGTTCTTCATTTGCCGACATAGTTACCACTCTCTGAGCGTTTACGGCCTGTTTACTGCAGGCACGCGCCTGCGTTTAATTTAAGGTGCGGTATGCGCCAATCGCCGGATCGGCGAGGTCGGGATGCAGCGCATCCACCAGCATAACGTTTATCTTTTGTTTGGCGGGCAGCATACCGGACCAGGTTTTGCGCACCGCGTTCACCCGCGCCCGGACCGCCGTAAGGTCCTGGGCCGTGCTTTTATCCATTTTTATCAGCAGCGTGCCGCTGAACTGCCACACATGAAGATGATTATCAAAAGGCAGGATCAGCCAGCTATCTTCCGCGCTGGTATTGGTCACCACCATGCGCTGGTTATTGATATTTACCATGCTTAGCGTGGCGTTGTCCGGCTTCAGACCGATCAGCGGATAACCCTGCCAGAAATTCACTGTGACCGGCTCGCTTTTGCCGTTGTTCACCAGCGTTAGCTCGCTGGCGCCCTCCAGCCAGCCCTCGGTCGAGCAGCTCAGGTTGCGATTATCGGGAATAAACATCGACTGACCGTTATCGTCCCACCAGGTGCGGAAATGGCAGCCGCCCGGCAGTTCGAAGTGCTGTAGCGGCTCCGTGTTGGCGGGGCGAGAGAGATCGAGCGGAGCAGCATTATTGGCGTTTGCCGTCGCGGTTGCATCAGCGGTAACGATGGGCCGCCAGTTTTGTGCTTTCACTGCGGTTCCGCTGGCCAGCGCCGCACCCTGGCTATCCATCATCTCCCACGGCAGCTCCTGCAATTTTCCACACTGATTAGCCAGCAGGGTACCGACGCGGGGCAAAAAGGAGGTTAACACCGTGGAATCTTTGCTTTCGCCGGAAACAATGCGCAGATGCAGCGTTTCCTTACACCAGTCCTGCGGCGCATTGCTGGCGACATTATCAATAAACACCTCCAGTGCCATGCTGGGGGAGTAAACCACGCGATAATTCTCGGCGTTGGCGGCGGAGGCCACGAAAAGCGCCATAACGCCATGCAGCCAAATAACTGCTTTATGGCCAGTCACCCCGGCGCGCAGGGCATGGTGGCAGAGGCGTAATGCGCCCCGCGTTACAGTTAACGCAGAACAATCTGTCAGGAACGACGTTGTGTGCGTGTTTACCATCGGGCCGGACACCCGGCGCAGGCACTTGGTCAGCAATTTCATAACGCTCCTTGAAATTAATCGCGAGGCGGCAACAGGCGTGCCGAATCAGCCAGCGACTGTAATAATGTCGTCTCCTGCGGCGACCCGACCCAAATGGCGATGGCGCTCAGGTTATCGTTTTTGCGGGCCCGGTCGATGGCCTGCTGCATCAGCGTTAACCACTCCTCGCAGCTGTTTACCATGCGCAGCGCCTGCTCCATTTCAGCGGTGGCCAGATGAAGCCAAAAGCCATCGCTGCACACTAAAAAGGCATCGCCATCCTCCAGCGTAATCACCTCGCTGTGGCTGACCTCGCGCATCGCTTCTGCCCCGAGCGCATTATAAAGTAAATTACTGTTAATGCCGGTATTTTCATAACCTGCATCCTTCATTCGCTGCGCCAGACTGTGGTCGTGCGTCACCTGTTTCAGGTAGCCACGGCGGAAATGATAAATGCGGCTATCCCCAGCGTGCGCCCACCATGCCAGCTGTTGAGTCCGGTCAATAAACAGCGCGGCGAGGGTAGTGCTCATGCGCTGTAATTTCGGATTTATCTGCTGTGCTTCGCGGATAGCGCGATCGCTTTTTTCAATTGCCTGATAGCTCGCCTGAACGGTGAATGCCGGAAGCGAACTCAGCGTATCCAGTAGCGTATCGCAGGCGATGCGCGCCGCCTGTTCGCCGCCGGGCAGACCGGCCACGCCATCGCACACCGCAAAGCAGGCGTTTTGTTCAGTCAGCAGATGGCCTACCCGATCCTGATTGTTCGTGCGCTCGCCCTGTTGCGAGGTAATGGCAAAGGCGATATTCATTCGTTCTCCGTTCGCGTCTGAGAGTCTTTGTACTGATTCACTTCCATGTCATAGGCGTGCAAAAAGGCTTCGCCAAACAGGGAGTGAAAATCATCCTCCAGCTCGCCGGCGGTGCGCTGGTAGCTGCGCATAAAATAGTCCCACAGCGCCGCTTTACGATGCGCGGTAAAAGGCATTTTTGGCAGTTGTCCATCCTGACGCGCATTCTCTTCCAGCCGCTGCGGATTAAATGACTGCAGCATGGCGGCGATAATCGCCCGGATCCCGGCGATCATACCGAGCTGATGCGCCTGTAAATCCACCAGCGCATCGCGAACCGCCTGTTCCGGCTGCATAAAGCCTGGCATCTGGCTCTGGTACATCTGCATCAGCACCGTTTTGCCCGACGGTAAAATTTTAAAGGGATTGTTGGCTTCATTCAGAATCATGGTCATTTCAGCCTTAACCCCGCGCTTAAGAATCGAGCGCGAAGAGAGCAGAGCGACAGTACCCTGAGAAAACAGGCTTAGCATGCGGCCCGTCATCCGCATCTGCTCTTCAGTCAATGCATCCTTGCCATGATTATCCAGCCCCATCCCATCCAGCAGCGCCTGAATCAGCCGACCATCGCTGCATGGCTGCATGCCTTCAGCGCCTTCTGCCTGTTCGCTGCGGTCGCGCGGCAGCGGGTCGATATCCAGCCGTGCGCCGCTGTGCGCGTTTGTCCGGCTGGAAGCGCTGTCGCTCGCGGCAACGGGCTCCAGCGTGGAGGTCACCAGCGGAGAATAATCATAGTGCGCCATCCCCAGCGGATCGGAGCTCTGTGCGTTTTGCTGAAACAGCGAGAGCGGATCAAAGCTGCTGGCCAGATTCTCGCTGACGATATCATGGCGCGGATCGCGCACATCAATTTGATACTCGCCGATGGTCAGGGTATCGCCGTGCTGCAGCAGAACCTGACTGTCGCGATCCAGCGGGCGTCCATTTAACACCACGCTGGTGACGCTGCCGTGATTGGTTAATCGACATTCACCCTGCGCTGAAACATGAACCACCGCCTGCAGGCGGGAAATGGCACGCGCTTCATCCGGCAGGACTAAATCATTGTCCTGACTGCGGCCAATGGTCCCGCCGGGGGGTAAAAAGTCGACCGTCTGATAGGGCACGCCTGTCTGTTGCACAATGGTAAATCGCATGATGATTCCTGCATCAAAAGTCGGGACAAAAGGCACTACTCAAACATCGGTGGATAAAGACCGTTACGTCCCGGCTGCGCACCTGCGGCCGGGTTAAACAGCAGGGAAAAAAGCTGCGCGTTTAAAATGCCGCTGTGCTTGTGCGTGGCGTGAGGGAACCCGTCACAGCGGTTACTCCACCAGTAGCTGATAAAATGTTGTGGGTTAAAGCGATCGGCGACTTCGCGCCAGCTTAAGGTGCAGGGCAGATCCTGATAACCGATCACGTCCATAATAGCGGAGCGTTGTTTTTCTGGCACTGGCAGCGGGGGCAGCGCCAGCAGGTTTTGCTCCAGCGTATCGACCGGCTGCGATTCGCGTACCGCCTGCAGTAAACAGCCGCCCAGTTGACGATACCAGTCGCCGGCGATAATCAACTGCGCCGGATGCCACTGTTCAGGGGTAAAGGTTTTTACCGCCACCAGCGGCCAGCTGCGGCCTACGCGATCGCGTGAGGGCAGCAGGCAGCCCATCTGGATGCGCTGGAAACCGGGCGTGACTGGAATAATAAAGTTCCACACCGGTGCACGCTGAAAGGCTTCCGCCGTCACCTTTTGCTGGTGCCACTGGGTGATACCCTGCTGAAACCAGTTGGACCAGCCGGTGACCAGGCTATCCGACAGCCGACGCTGCAGGAAATCGCCGGTAACCGGTAGCTTGCCATACCAGCCCGGAGCTAATTTCTCCGCCATAACCGTTTCCTCACTGATGCCGATTGCCCGCTCGCTGCGTTGTTTCTGCGGACGCGATCACAAACTGCCTGCCGTCCGGCGTTGAGTCCGCCAGACTGGCTGCCAGCTTGCGCATAATTAATGCGTTGTCGCGAGCGAAAGGCGACGACTGTATCTGCCGATCCAGCAGTTGGCTAAGATGCCAGTCAAGCTGCTGAAGATCGTGCGTGGTGACGTTCGCCGGCAGGGTACGCTGTAAGTTCTGCATCAACCAGCCGCGCAGGAATTCGCCGTCATAATTGCGCGGCTGATAAAGCATCTGATAAGCGCGCAGGGCATTACGGCTAAATTCGCTGTCATTACCTTTATCACTGCCTAAAATGCGCGTGATTTCCTGCGCCACGCGTGGCAGCAGCAACGATTTCAGGGCGTTCTGATAGAGTACCCCAGCGGCGTCGCTAACCTGATCGCCGCGATAGAGTCCGGCCCGCATACTGAGCGGCGGATTATCCAGGGAAAAACGCTCTACCTGCGGCAACTTCACCAGGCTATTCAAATAGGGTAGCAGATCGAAAATGGTGCCGGCGTTTTGCCGGGCAAGTTCCTCGCCCTGATGTGTCAACGGCGGGACGCGCTGTGCAATCTGCTGAAGATAGTGCTGGTTTTGCAGATAGCTGGTAAACCAGAGCCCGCAGGCCAGCAACAGCCCGGCGGCCATCGCGCCATAGGCGGTCCAGTGCAGCAGGCGATTACGGTCTTCCCAGCGGCTATCGCTGCCGGCCAGCCCGCTTTCTTCAAAGATCAGGTCGCTCAGCAAGTGGCGGATAAAATAACTTTGCCCTTTGTTACCGGGAATGGGCGCGGCACGGTTCACGCTGTCCCAGGCGGCAATAGAGTGTTCGCCGGTGCGCGGCAACTGTAGTTTACGCGTCAGCTGCCCCATAATGCGATCGAACGGCAGGCCTTCCTGCGTGCCGCTGGTAAAGAACAGGCCGCGCGGCGACCAGGCAACCGCGCCGCCGACCGGCGAAAAGACAATATCCAGGTACTCTGCCAGAAGCGGACGCAGCGAGGCGAACTCCTGCGGGAACAGGAAGCAATCGGCGCGCTGCATCAGCTCGTTCTGCTGTTCCATGCGGTGCGCCACGTCGCGCTGTAGCTGCTGCTGCAACAGGGTAAACTGCTGCTCGAAATGGCCACTAAGCGGCGTGCTGCCGTCGCGGTGCGCCTCCCAGGGGAAGGTAAAGCCCCAGATGCGGTCGCGCTGCTGCTTATCCAGCGTGGCGAAATAGCCCATAAAGCCTTTCAGCAGATCGGTTTTTGTCACCATGATATAGACCGGAAACGCAATGCCGGTCTGCTGATGCAGTTCATGCATGCGTTGCCGCAGGGCGGTGGCCTGGGCATAACGCGCTTCGGCAGCATCGCTGAGCAGATCGGCGACGCTTATCGTCATGATTACGCCGTTGATCGGCTGACGCGCCCGAAAGCGTTTCAGCAGGGCGATAAACGTTTGCCATTCGCTGGCGTCGCGGGCGCGCTGGCTCTCCTGCAGGGTATAACGTCCTGCGGTATCCAGCAGGACGGCGCGATCGGTAAACCACCAGTCGCAGTGGCGCGTGCCGCCGATGCCGCGCACGGCGCTTTTGCCAAGGCTATCAGTTAATGGGAACTCCAGACCAGAGTTCAGCAAGGCGGTGGTTTTACCGGCGCCAGGCGCGCCGACAATCATGTACCACGGCAGCTGATAGAGCCACGGCGCGCTGTAGCGCTGCCAGCGGCTGCCATGACGCTTACGGCCAAACTGCGTTTTTTTCAGCAGAGTAATGGCTTCGTTAAAGCGCTCGGTCAGCATGCTTTCCGTTGCCTGTTGCTCTGCCGGGTCAAGCATCGCCTGCTGCTGCAGGTTCGTCAGTAGACGATTATTGAACCAGGCGTTATACAGTCGGGGGATCAGCTGCATCAGGATCCAGAAAAAATAGGCGAGCCCAATCACCAGCTGGCGATTAAACACCGGCTCCAGCGGGCGCGCATCGTTAATGACCAACAGCGGGCCAACAATCCAGATCAGGCAGGCAAAGGCGCTAATGCCGATAAAGCCCCAGGCCAGACGACTGGCAAGCAACGGGGGCCATGCTTTCTTCATTACGGCTTCTCCTTTTGCGCAGGGTTCACCGGCGCGGCGAACAGCGTAATTTCGATACGTCGATTACGGGCGCGATTTTCTTCACTGTCGTTCGGCAGGAGCGGATCGCTATCGCCGCGTCCCTCCGCCTTGATCTGATGTCCGGCGGTGAGTTGCTGATTCAGCAGGGCGGCGATGGTTTTCGCCCGTGCCAGAGAAAATTCATAGCTCGACGGAAAACGATTAGTGCGCGGCACGCGGTTATCGGTATAGGCGGAAACCAGCAGAGTGCCTTTGATATCCTGTACCGCGTCGGCGACACGCATCAGCAACGCGCGCCCTGAGCTATTCAGCGCGGTGGCACCCGGTTCGAAAAGTTTATCGGAGGAAAGAATAATTTTACTGCCAAAAGCACCATCACTGACTTCCAACTGACCTGCGGCCAGCACATCGCTTAAGCGCTGGCGTAAATTAAGTAGCGACTGCGGCGTCGCCGCGCCGCGTGACAGCGTCACTTCAGGCAACGGTGCCTGATAGATAGCGCGCAGCACCGGTTCAGCCTGGCTGCCCAGCCGCCAGTTAAGGCCGCTATAAATCAGCCCGGCAATTAAGGCGGTAATCAGCAAACAGCTCCAGATCGGCACCGGCGGTCGCCAGAACTGGCTGGAGAGCGGCCTGGCCTCAACCGTCACGCTGGTGGGGGTATTCTGATCCTGCCGGGTTTCGGCAATCAGTTGTCCAAGGCGAGTGCGCAGAGTATCGCGCTGTTGACGGCCATTTTCGATGCCGCGATAGCGGCCTTCATAGCCCAGCAGCAGACAATAGTGGATCACTTCCAGCAGCGCCAGATGCTGGGCCGGATTTTGCGACAGGCGGGAGAGCAGCTGAAAAAACTTCTCGCCGCCCCAGCTTTCGTTATGGAAGGTCACCAGCAGGCCGTTGCCCGACCAGACGCCACGAATGCCCCAGGGCGTCTGTGCTGCCGCTTCGTCCAGCGTGCTGCAAAGACAGTAGCGGGCGCCGATAATGGTTTCAAACGGCAACCCGGCCAGCTTGCAGCGGTTTTCAAACTGACGCACTTCTTCCACCAGTTGCAGGCGCAGCCCGGCCGGATCGTCATGCGTGGCAGCCATACGAATATGCACAATGGTATTCAACAGCGGGGAGGCCGCTGCCAGTAATATATTATCCGTGCTCGTGTTGTGTGCTTCACGGGCAGCATCTACAGGCGTCATTGAATCACATTATTCCAGACCGAAAATATCCCATTTTCAGCAGTAACCGGGAGTTCCTGCCGGGTTATGCGCCGGCAGGCGTAGTTTAATCAAGGATCCAGGTAGCGGTATTGGCTTTGCGACAGGCTTTACTGGCGCCGCCGACATCCACACAGACTTGCTTAGTGGCGCGGCGTGGACGCGGACGATCGTTGCGCAGCGTCTGCTCATAACGATCGCTGGGCACGCCCGCTTTCATCGGCACATAGCCGATAAGCT
Source organism: Pantoea sp. FN0302 (assembly GCF_050113775.1). Lineage (NCBI taxonomy): Bacteria > Pseudomonadati > Pseudomonadota > Gammaproteobacteria > Enterobacterales > Erwiniaceae > Pantoea > Pantoea sp. FN0302. The sequence continues at coordinate 1,339,029 of NZ_JBNJSM010000001.1, read as the reverse complement.
GCGTATCATCAGGCTCGGCGATGGCCAGCCAGTTATTTTCCACCTTGCCCAGCACCTGGAAAGGCTTGCCGTTTTCCAGATAGCGCACCACTTTGCCGCCGTAGTCGGGCGTGGTCATCACCGAAGCGTTGTACAGCGCGCGATAGCTTTCATCAATCGGCGTAAACTCGCCGGGCGCACTGACCGCATGACGATGGACCAGCGTCATGCCGTTGACGGTGCTGCTAACCAGCGTGTCGTCATTGACGGGCGGTGCAGGTGGTTTACAGCCAGCAACGGTCATAACAGCGAGTAATGTCAGCGCGAAACGAATTTTCACTTTGATCCTCACGATCTCATCAGATTATCTGGACAAAAGCCAGAGCGTGTAGCGCAGAGACGCGACGGGCAAACCTGATGCTTGCCGAAATTTGACGCGGCTGGCTGGAAAAATTGCTCAGATTTACAGAAAGATAAAACCAGGCTCAGTCTACCTGACACTTTTGAGATTTCAAACCATTGCGCGAGTCTGTTTCTCATGTTACTTGCGCGCCGTGCGTCACCTTAGCGGCATCGCCCGACGGCAGCGTCAGAACATTATCTGGCAAGTATAGACAGCAAAGCAGGCGCGGCGCAGGCTTAATGCAACGCGCGAAAAAAGAAAGGGCAGAGGGAAAGGGATATCGCCCGACAGCGCGCACGCACTGCCAGGCGAACTCTTTCAGAATTTACAGACGGAAGTGGCCTGCAGTATCGGCCAGCTCGTTAGCCTGAAACTTCAGCGCGCCGGCAGCGGCGGTAGATTGCACCACCAGTTCGGCATTCTGTTGCACCATTTCATCCAGTTTGCCAATAGCCAGATGTACGCCCTGAATGCCGTGCAGCTGCGTTTCACTGGCCAGCGTAATACCTTCCATGATTTCAGAAACGCTGGCCACATTGCTGACGATATCATCCATGCTTTCGCCCGCCATGCGGACATAGTGTGAGCCGGTCGCCACGCTCTGCGTGGTGCTGTCGATCAGGGTTTTAATCTCTTTCGCCGCTTGCGCGCTGCGCTGCGCCAGATTACGCACTTCACCGGCGACCACGGCAAAACCACGTCCTTGTTCACCGGCGCGCGCGGCCTCGACCGCAGCGTTAAGCGCCAGAATATTGGTCTGGAAGGCGATGCCGTCGATCACGCTGATAATATCGCCAATTTTACCCGATGCCTGTTCAATGGTTTCCATGGTGGCGATCACGCTGGAGACCACTTCGCCGCCACGTCGCGCGGCTTCAGAAGCGGAGGCCGCCTGCTGATTCGCCTGCATTGCCGACTGGGTTGATTCGGTTACCGACTGGCTAATCGCATCCATCGCGCTGACCGTTTCGCGCAGGTTATTCGCTGCCTGCTCGGTACGCCCGGAGAGATCGGCGTTGCCGCTGGCGATCTCATTGGCGGCAACCTGCACTGAGGCGCTGGCGTCGCGCAACTGCGTCATCACCGTAGCCAGCTTATCGGTAAAGGCGTTAAAGGCGCTGGCGATTTGCGAGACTTCATCATTGCCGTTGACCGGCAGGCGCTGGGTCAGGTCGTTATCGCCAGAGCTGATCGCATGCATCGCATCACGAATCGACAGCAGGCGACGCATCAGCGCGCCAATCAGCAGACCGATTACCAGTGCGGTGACCAGCACCAGTAGGATCAGCGAAACCGCGGAGGCAGAAAGCAGCGAATGCATACCGGCGTACGCTTCCGCACGATCCAGCGCAACCACCAGATACCAGTCGGTGCCGCTAACCGGTTTCGCCAGCAGCAGCTTGTCCACGCCGCTCAGCTGTGCTGCCACCGGCGTGTCGCTGCGCAGCAGGGCGGGTACGTCAAGGTCGGGCAGCAGATTTTTCACCGGTTTCAGCGCCATATCCGCATCGCTGGTGGTCACAATCATGCCGTTTTTATCGATCAGCAGGCCGCTGCTGGCGGGCGTAGGGTGAATAGAGCCAACGTTTGCGACAACGCTATCCATGGCCACATCGCCGGAGAGCACCGCCTGCAGCGTACCGTTCTCTGTTACCGGAATGGCGAAAGCCACCACCAGCTTACCGCTGGTGACATCGACATAGGGCGGCGTCACGATCGGTTTTCCGGCTGCCTGCGCCTGCAAATACCACGGACGCCCCGTTGGATCAAAGTCAGGGGGAATGCCGGTCGCATCGGAAAATTTCGCTATTTTGCTGGCGTAGCCGGCATAAACGTTAGTAAAGCCGCCCGCAGCCGCCACCTGGCGGAACGCCGGGACCGGATCGGCCTCCAGCGCCACCGGCTGCAGCGAGGCGATCATGGTGGACTTGCTGTTAACCCATTCGGCAATCGCGGCATTATGGCTGTCGGCTACCGCTTCCAGCGTGCTGGTAATGGCCTGCTGATTATATTTTTCCGTTACCAGATAGTTCAGCGTGGCGTTGATTATCAACGCTACCACCACGCAGGCGGTAGTAATAGCAACAATACGGGCACGAATTGAAGAAAGCATGGTGGAGCCTCATGAAACCGAGATCAGTTCTTACGGTATCGGTTATCAGCCTCAACAACTTGAGACTGATGCGTGAAATATAAGCAAAACCTATCGCTTCCCTGATGCGATAAGCGGCACGTACTTTGCTTGATCCTGAGCGGGATAAGGTTAACGGGGCGGTTGATAATGCAAAACACCACCGATTATGCCTGGCGTTACTGGTCAGCGTCACGGGAAAGCGAGCGGTTAGCGTTACAGGAATTGTTAAATAGCGAGGCGCTACTCGATGCGATTAGCGCTTTAATTCACGCCCTCCAACGCGAACGCGGCATCTCCATGCTCTGGCTCTGCCGCGACAGCGATTTAACGTTGCCGCAGCTGATCAGGCGGCAAGATGAAGTTGATAAGGCGCTGAGCGGCATGCTGACGCAGTTGCCGGAGCCGGAAAAGCGGGCCGCCGCCAGCGGTTTTTATGGGCGCGTGGCACTGACGCTACAGGCGTTAAGCGGGCTGACGGCGCTACGTGAAGAGGTGCTGCGCCATCAGCTGCCCTATAACGCTGCAATAGAGCAGTACAGCGAACTGATACGGCATCTGCTGCATTTGATATTCGAGGCGGCGGATAACGCCAGCCACAGCATGTCACGAGCGTTGCTGGCGCTGTTCAGCTTTATGCAGGGCAAAGAGCTGGCCGGGCAGGAGCGGGCAATCGGCGCGGCGGGCTTTGCCGCCGGCGCGTTCAGTAAAGCGGATCGTCAGCAGCTGGTGACGCTGCTGGAGAGTCAGGATCGCAGCTTCAGCACCTTTTGCCAGTTTGCCGACGAGCAGAGTCTGCAAGCCTGGCACGCCATCGCTGAAGCGGGACAGGAGACAGAAAAGCTGCGGCGCATTGCCTGTAGCGGGATGAGCACGCGCGGTGCTGATGCGCAGCGCTGGTTTCAGCTGCTCAGTGAGCGGCTGGATGGCATGAAGCAGACAGAACAGCTGCTCCGGCAGCAGGTCATGCGCACCTGTCGTGATGGCATTGCCCAGCTGGAAACGGCAAATGCCGCGCCGCTGTGGGAAGCATGTCGGCAGCCGTCAGGCTACAGCCTGTATGTCACCAACACCCCCTGGCTGGAGGAGGGCGGCATGCTGGACGCAGCGGGGATTGCGCCGCAGCTGGGACGTTCGCTGCTGACGCTGATAGAGAATCAGGCTCAGCGCCTGCAGGCGCAAGACGATGAGCTGGCGGCGATGCACGCCACGCTGACGGAGCGTAAGCAGATCGACCGGGCCAAAGCGCTGTTGATGCAGCATTACCAGTGCGATGAGCAACAGGCATGGCATACGCTGCGCAAAATGGCCATGGATCAAAATAAGCGGGTCGGTGAAATTGCGCGGGCGTTGACAGAGGTTGCTGCCGTGTTCTCGCTACCTCATACCAGGTAGCTGCACAATCAGCGTGCGTAACATGTCACACCAGAGTGCGCCGCCTGGCGCTCACCCTCCTAAAGCCGCCTGCGGAGCGCATTTAAAAGCTGGCACGTCGCTTGCAGTAACCTAACACAATGGATGCATTTGTTTCGCCAACGGCGGTGAAACGAGTGCTTTGGATAAAGGCGTCCGCTCGCAGGCTTTCACTCCCTGCGATGGACGCCTTTTTTTATCTCTTTTATCAGGAAGCACAAAATGAGCAACGCGCGTTTTATGTCGTCACGTCGCTGTTTTCTCGTTGGCAGCGCGCTGGCGGCGGGCAGTGTCCTGGTGCCGGGATTAGGCCGCGCGGTCTGGGCTGCAGGTTCTGACGCGCCGGAAAAGCCGCTGGTGCGCGTGGGCTTTATCCCGCTTACCGACTGCGCCCCGGTGATTATGGCGGCCCTGAAAGGGTTCGATAAAAAGCATGGCATCAACCTGCAGCCGTCGAAAGAGGCGAGCTGGGCGGCGGTGCGCGACAAACTCGCCTCCGGCGAACTGGATGCCGCACACGCGTTGTACAGCATGATCTATGGATTGCATCTCGGTATTGCCGGTAAGCAACAGGCGATGGCGAATTTAATGACGCTGAACAACAACGGCCAGGCGATCACGCTCTCCAGCCAGCTCAGGCAACAGGGCGTCCACGACGGCAACAGCCTGCAAAAGCGGGTAGCCGCCAGCGAACCGGGCACTTATCGCTTCGCGCATACCTTTCCCACCGGCACCCATGCCATGTGGCTTTACTACTGGCTGGCCAGCGTGGGTATCGACCCCTTCCGCGATCTGCGTCTGCTGGTGGTGCCGCCGCCACAGATGGTGATGAATATGAAAATCGGCAACATGAGCGGCTTCTGTGTGGGCGAGCCGTGGAACCAGCGCGCCATCAGCGAGCAGGTTGGCTATACCGCCGTCACCAGCCAGCAGGTCTGGCCGGATCATCCGGAAAAAATCCTCGCCACGCGCGCGCAGTGGGTACAGGACAACCCCAACACCGCCCGTGCCCTGACCGCTGCGGTGCTGGAGGCTGCCCGCTGGATCGATGCCTCAGAGGATAACCGGCGGGAAACCGCACGGGCGATAGCCGGGCGCGCCTGTCTCAATACCCGGGCGGAGAGCATTACCGGAAGAATGCTGGGCGAGTATCAGGATGGTCTGGGCCGTCGCTGGCAGGACGCGCACGGCATGCAATTTTTCCGCGACGGCGAAGTGAGTTTCCCCTGGCTGTCGGATGGCATGTGGTTTTTAACCCAGCTACAGCGCTGGGGCCTGCTGAAGCAGCAGCCCGATTACCAGGCGGTAGCGCGCGCCATCAACCGCACCGACATTTATCGTCAGGCTGCCAGCGCGGTGGGCAATATTTCGGTGCCGCAGAGTGAGATGCGCCGCAGCACGCTGATCGACGGCAACGTTTGGGATGGCAGCAATCCTGCCGCCTGGGCCAATGATTTCGCCATTAAACGCCGAGGAGAACCCGCATGAAGAACAAAGCTCAGATCGTACCGCGCGCAGAAACCGCGCCTGCGGTAGCGGAAGTGATCGTCTTGCCGCCCGCATTGCCGCGTCCCCGGCGGCGTCGCTGGTCGCTTAACGCGCTGCTGAAGCGGCTGATCCCGTTGTGCTGCGGCCTGCTGCTGCTGCTCGGCATCTGGCAGATTGCGGCGCTGAACAGCAACGGCTTTCCCACGCCGCTGGCTACCGGGCAGGCGGCGCTAACGCTGTTTGCCCACCCTTTTTATAACGGCGGCCCTAACGATCAGGGGATCGGCTGGAACATTATCGCCTCTCTGACGCGTGTTGCGGTGGGCTTTGGGCTGGCGGCGCTGGTGGGGATCCCGGCAGGTTTTCTGATTGGGCGCTTTCGCTTTCTGGCGCAGATGTTTAATCCGCTGATTGCGCTACTGCGCCCGGTCAGCCCGCTGGCCTGGCTGCCGATTGGTCTGCTGCTGTTTCAACGCGCCGAACCCGCCTCCAGCTGGACCATTTTTATCTGCTCCATCTGGCCGATGATCATCAATACCGCCGAAGGCGTGCAGCGTATCCCACAGGATTATCTCAACGTGGCGCGGGTACTGAAGCTCTCTGAATGGACCATCCTGCGCAAAATCCTGTTTCCGGCGGTGCTGCCTGCGGTACTGACCGGGGTGCGCCTCTCAATTGGCATCGCCTGGCTGGTGATCGTCGCGGCAGAAATGCTGACTGGCGGCCTGGGCATCGGCTTCTGGATCTGGAACGAATGGAACAACCTCAACGTAGAAAACATTCTGATCGCCATTTTTATTATCGGCGTGGTGGGTCTGCTGCTGGAGCAGGGACTCATGCTGCTGGCGCGTCGTTTTAGCTGGGAAAAATAGGGGAGTACGCCATGCAAAATATTATTCAGGTGCAGAGTGTCAGCCAGCGCTTTCATACTTCTGAGGGCGAATTTCTGGCGCTGGATAACGTCTCTTTTAACGTGCGCGCCGGAGAGACGCTGAGTCTGATCGGCCACTCTGGCTGCGGTAAATCAACTCTGCTTAACCTTATCGCCGGACTGACGCTGCCCAGCGATGGCGTACTGCTGTGTGATAACCGTGAGATTGCCGGTCCTGGCCCGGAGCGGGCGATGGTGTTTCAGAATCACTCGCTGCTGCCGTGGCTCACAGCGCAGGAGAATGTGGCGCTGGCGGTAGATCACCTCTTTCAACACAGCATGAACCGGGCGGAGCGACGGGAGTGGATTGAGCATAACCTGGCGCGGGTGCAGATGAGTCATGCAGCCCATAAACGACCGGCAGCGCTGTCAGGCGGCATGAAACAGCGTATTGGCATTGCCCGCGCGCTGGCGATGAAACCGCGCGTCCTGCTGATGGATGAGCCCTTTGGCGCGCTGGACGCCCTGACGCGCGCCCATTTGCAGGATAGCGTGATGCGTATTCAGCAGGAGCTGAACACCACCATTGTGCTGATAACCCATGACGTTGACGAGGCGGTGCTGCTGTCGGATCGGGTACTGATGATGACTAACGGCCCGGCGGCGACGCTGGGCGAAATCCTGACCATCGATTTGCCGCGTCCGCGTTCGCGCGTGGCGCTGGCGGACGAACCGCGCTATCACCAGCTGCGTCAGCAGATCCTGCATTTCCTGTATGAAAAACAGTGCCACGCGGCCTGAGGAGTCAGCAATGCCTGAACATCTGGTGGTTATCGGTAACGGCATGGCGGGAATGCGGATGGTGGAAACCCTGCTGCAGCTGGCGCCCGGACGCTATCGCATCACGGTGATCGGCAGCGAGGCGCAGGGCAATTACAACCGTATCCAGCTTTCGCCGGTGCTGGGCGGTGAAAAAAGCTTTCAGGAGACGCTTATCCACGCGCCGGAATGGTATCAGCAGCAGGGCATTCGCCTGCTGGCAGGAGAGAAAGTGCTGGCGGTGGATGTGCAACAGTGCCAGCTGACCACGGAACGGCGCAGGCTGAACTGGGATCGTTTGGTATTTGCCACCGGTGCCGAGCCGCGCCTGCCCGCGATCCCCGGCATTGAACAACCCCATGTCGGCGGCTTTCGCACAGTGCGAGACGTGGAGCGGATGCTGGCGCTGGACGGGCCGGTGGTGGTGCTGGGCGGCGGCCTGTTAGGGATAGAGGCCGCCGCGGCGCTGCGTTTGCGCGGTCGCGACGTCACGCTGGTGCATCGTCATCGCTGGCTGCTGGATCGCCAGCTGGATGAAACCGCTGGCGGCCTGCTGGCACAGGCGCTGACGCAGCGTGGCATCCGCTGCCGTCCTGGCGCAGGCATTGAAGGTATTCATCGTGACACCGTCACCTTAACCAGCGGTGAAACGCTGCCTGCCGCTAATGTGGTTATCGCCATCGGTGTGCAGCCCGCTGTCGCCGTGGCACGTAAAGCCGGTATTCCCTGCGCTCAGGGCATTCTGGTGGATAGCCAGCTGCGCAGCACGCTTTCAGGCATCTGGGCGCTGGGTGAATGTTGTGAAATTAACGGGGAAACGTTTGGCCTGCTGGCACCGTGCCTGGCACAGGCAGAAGTCCTGGCGCATCAGCTGGCCAATATGCCCATTGCTGATTTTCACCATCAGGCGCAGGGCACCCGATTAAAAGTCACCGGCATCGACATCTTTAGCGTTGGCGAGACCGGCAGCGCGCCCGGCAGCCGTTCGCTGACCGCCAGCGATCCGCTCAGCCAGCACTATCGTCGGCTGGTGCTGCGTGACGGCAAACTCACCGGCGCGATCCTTTATGGCGATACCTCAGCGGCAGCCTCGCTGCTGCAACATCTGCAACACAGCGCTCCCGTTACTGAGGGCGCGCTGTTTGGCTTCACCTATCCCCACAGGCAGCCTGAGGCTGCGGAGAGTAAAGCGATGAACAAACCGGTTATGGTGGTAATAGGTCACGGCATGGTTGGCCACTATTTTCTTGAACAGTTGGTAAATAAGCAGCTGCATTTGCGCTATCAGCTGGTGGTTTATGGCGAAGAGCCGCACAGCGCCTACGATCGCGTACACCTTTCCGACTACTTCTCCGGGCGCGATGCGCAGGCGCTGTCGCTGGTAAGTGAAGATTTTTTTACCCGACATAATATTGAGTTACGTTGTCACGAAAAGGTCACCCATATTGACCGCCAGCGTCGCTGCGTACGCGACAGCAGCGGACGTGAGATGGCCTGGGATAGGCTGGTACTCGCCACCGGCTCTTACGCCTTCGTACCGCCGATTCCGGGCTTCGACGCAGACAACTGCTTTGTCTATCGTACCTTAACCGATCTGGATGCGATCAGGGCACGCGCTGCCAGTGCCCGCCGCGGCGTGGTGATCGGCGGCGGTCTGCTGGGGCTGGAAGCGGCCAATGCGCTGAAAACCCTGGGCCTGGAAACGCATGTGGTGGAGTTTGCCCCGCGTCTGATGGCGGTGCAGCTGGATGAGGGTGGCGCGCAGATGCTGCGGCGTAAAATCGAAGCGTTGGGCGTTACGGTGCATACCGCCACCGAAACGCGTGAAATTGAAACGCTGGCGGATGGCTCGCTACAGCTGCATTTTGCCGATGGCGGTACGCTGCAGAGCGATCTGGTGCTGTTTTCCGCCGGTATTCGCCCGCGTGATGAACTGGCACGCGAGGCAGGCCTCACGCTGGGGCCGCGCGGGGGCATCGTGATCGACGACGGCTGTCGCACCAGCGATCCGGACATTGCGGCGATTGGCGAATGTGCGCTGTGGCAGGGGCAGATATTTGGCCTGGTTGCGCCTGGCTATCAGATGGCGCGCGTGCTGGCCAGCACTCTGGCAGATGAACCGGCCGCCTTCACCGGCGCGGATATGAGCACCAAACTAAAGCTATTGGGCGTGGAAGTTGCATCGCTGGGCGATGCGCATGGGCGCAGCGAAGGCAGTCAAAGCTACCACTGGATCAATGGCCCGCAGGAGATTTACAAGAAAATTGTGGTCTCCGCCGATGGCAAACGGCTGCTGGGGGCGGTGCTGGTAGGCGACAGCAGCGAATACAGCGAGCTGCAACAGATGATGCTGAATGCTATTCCGCTGCCGCCTCAGCCGGAAAGCCTGATCCTGCCGCGCACGTCTGGTGCGCCAACAAAAGCGTTGGGCGTAGCGGCGCTGCCGGAGAGTGCGCAAATTTGCTCCTGCCATAACGTCAGCAAAGGCGATATTTGCCATGCGGTCAGCAACGGCTGTGGGGACATGGCCTCATTGAAAAGCGGTACCAAAGCCGCCACCGGCTGCGGCGGCTGTAGCGCGCTGGTCAAACAGGTGATGGAACATCAGCTGGCGGCACAGGGCGTTGAGGTCAGGAAAGATGTCTGCGAACATTTCGCCTGGTCGCGTCAGCAGCTTTATCATCTGGTACGCGTGGGCCGGATCAAAACGTTCGAACAGCTGCTGGCACAGCATGGCCGTGGTCACGGCTGTGAAATCTGCAAGCCGCTGGCCGCCTCGATTTTCGCCTCATGCTGGAACGATTATCTGCTGAAACCACAGCACTTGCCCCTTCAGGAGACCAACGATCGCTACTTCGCCAATATACAGAAAGATGGCAGCTACTCGGTGGTGCCGCGTATTCCCGGCGGCGAGATTACGCCGCAGGGGCTGATTGCCATCGGTCAGGTTGCTGAGCGCTTTAATCTCTACAGTAAAATCACCGGCGGTCAGCGCATCGATCTGTTTGGCGCGGCGCTGGATCAACTGCCCGCTATCTGGCAGGCGCTGCTTGATGCCGGATTTGAAACCGGCCACGCCTACGGTAAGTCGCTGCGAACGGTTAAATCGTGCGTCGGCAGCAGCTGGTGCCGCTATGGCGTGCAGGACTCTACCGGCTTCGCCATCCAGCTGGAGAATCGCTATAAGGGGCTGCGCGCGCCGCATAAAATTAAAATGGCGGTGTCCGGCTGTACCCGCGAATGCGCTGAGGCGCAGAGCAAGGATATTGGCGTCATTGCCACGGAAAACGGCTGGAATTTGTACGTTTGCGGCAACGGCGGCATGAAGCCGCGCCATGCCGATCTCTTTGCCAGCGATCTGGACGAGCAGGACTTAATCCGCTATGTGGATCGCCTGCTGATGTTCTATATCCGCACCGCAGATCGCCTGCAGCGCACCAGCGTCTGGATGGATAACCTGGAGGGCGGGCTGGAATACCTGCGTGAAGTGGTTATCCACGATAGTCTGGGGATTGGGGCGGAGCTGGAGCAGGAGATGCAGCAGATTGTCGACAGCTGGCAGTGCGAATGGCGCACCACACTGGCGTCGCCGGATCGGCTGCGGCTGTTTCGCGCCACGCTGAACAGCGACGAGCCGGATGAAACGCTACAGTGGCAGCGGGAGCGCGGCCAAATCCGCCCGGCAACCGCGCCGCAGAGCGTGACGTTACCCCTGCCGCAAGAGCCCTGGAGCGATATCTGCACGCTGGGGGCGATTCCGCCGCAGGCGGGCATCGGCGCGCGGCTGGGCGGTCAGCGTATTGCGCTGTTCCGTTTTGGCGATGTGATTTATGCGCTGGATGATAATGAACCCGGCACCAACGCCAGCGTAATGTCGCGTGGTATTTTGGGCGATGTTGCCGGTGAGCCGATAGTGATCTCACCGCTTTATAAACAGCGTTTTCGCCTGCGTGACGGCATCGCGCTTGATGGCGCAGATTTGCAACTGCGCTGCTGGCCGGTGCGTATTGTAGCCGGACGGGTGCTGGTCGGCAGCGAGCCGCTGGCAGTGGGTAAGCTGAGCGTGGCGGAGGCATCATGAAAACCACCTGTCCTTACTGCGGCGTCGGCTGCGGCGTAGAGGTCAGGGCGGACGTGCAGGGCTGGCAGGTCAGCGGTGACCTGCAGCATCCGGCCAATGCGGGGCGTCTGTGCGTGAAGGGCGCGGCGCTGGCCGAAACGCTCATCCCGGCGGGCCGCCTGCTGTGGCCGCTGGTGGACGGGCGGCGCGTCTCCTGGCAGAGCGCGCTGGATAGCGTCGCCGAACGGTTACAGAAGATCATTCAGCAGCATGGTCCCAACGCCGTGGCGTTTTACGCTTCCGGCCAGCTGCTGACCGAGGATTACTACGTTGCCAATAAACTGATGAAAGGGTTTATCGGCAGCGGCAATATCGACACCAACTCGCGTCTCTGTATGGCTTCGGCGGTAACCGGCTACAAGCGTGCGCTGGGGGCCGATGCGGTTCCCTGCTGCTATGAGGATTTCGCCCGCGCGGAGGTTATCGTTCTGGTTGGCTCCAATGCGGCCTGGACACATCCCGTGGCGTATCAGCGGCTGGTGCAGGCGAAGCAGCAGAATCCGGCGCTGCGCGTGGTGGTTATCGATCCGCGCCGCAGCGCCAGCTGCGATCTGGCCGATCTCCACCTGCCGCTCGCGCCGGGCAGCGACAGCGCGCTGTTTAACGGGTTGCTACACTGGCTGGCGCAGGGCGGCTACGGTGACAGCGCTATGCAACCGCACCTGGATCAGGTGCCGGAAACCCTGGCGGCCGCAGCCGAGTGGACATCTGAACGTGTGGCCCAAACCTGTGAGCTGCCGCAGCAGGATATCCAGGCGTTTTATCGCCTGTTTGCAGCGCATCAACGGGTATTAACGCTGTGGTGCATGGGCATTAATCAGTCTTCCAGCGGCAGCGACAAGTGTAATGCGATTCTGAATGCGCATCTGTTTAGCGGCAAGATCGGGCAGCCTGGCAGCGGTCCTTTTTCTCTGACCGGCCAGCCCAACGCCATGGGCGGACGCGAAGTCGGCGGGCTGGCAAATCAGCTGGCGGCGCAAATGGACTTCACTCCGGAAAACAGCGATCGACTAAAACGCTTCTGGCAGAGCGAGCGGGTTGCGACGCAGCCAGGCCTGAAGGCGGTGGAGCTGTTTCAGGCGATTGGGCGTGGCGAGGTGAAAGCAGTCTGGATTATGGGTACCAACCCGGCGGTCTCGCTGCCGGACGGCAACGCCGTGGCGCAGGCGTTGCAGCGCTGCGAGCTGGTGATTGTCTCTGACGTTATGCGCGCCACCGATACCAACGCCTTTGCCGATATTCTGCTGCCGGCCCAGGCCTGGGGTGAGAAAAACGGCACGGTGACCAACTCTGAACGCCGCATTTCACGTCAGCGCGCCTTTATATCGCCGCAGGGCGAAGCGCGTCCTGACTGGTGGATGCTGGCGCAGGTCGCGCAGCGATTGGGATACGGCACCGCGTTCAGCTGGCAGCATCCGGCGGAAATATTTCGTGAGCATGCCGCACTTTCCGGCTTTGAAAATCAGGGACGGCGCGCCTTTGATATCAGCGGACTGGCGCAGCTCAGCAACAATGAATGGGACGATCTGAAGCCGCTGCAGTGGCCGGTCAACGGTGACTATCCGCAGGGGTGCGCCCGGCTGTTTGCTACACGCCGCTTCTATCATCCCGACGGCAAGGCGCGCCTGCTGCCGGTAACGCCTGCCGGACCGCGCGTTGCCGTGAGCCGCAGTTGGCCGTTAATGATGAACACCGGCCGAATCCGCGACCAGTGGCATACCATGACGCGTACCGGACTGGTGCCGCGTCTGCTGCAACATTATTCCGAACCCTTTGTGGCACTGCATCCTGATGATGCGCTGCGCTATGGCATCTGGCCCGATGCGCTGGTGCGTATTCAGTCGCGGCATGGCTGGATGCTGACGCGCGCTATCCTGACGGAAGATCAAACGCCGGGCACGCTGTTTGTACCGATGCACTGGAATCAACAGTATTGCGCCGAGGGCAATGTGGATCGGCTGGTGGCGCCCTGGCGCTGCGAACACTCTGGTCAGCCGGAGAGCAAACAGACCCCGGTACGCATTCAGCCCTGGCAGAGTGACTGGCAGGGCACGCTGTTTCTACGTGACAACGTCACGCCGGCGGCCGTTAACTGGTGGTGCCGCATACCGGTAGCAGACGGCATTGCCTGCTTTTCACTGGCACACCAGGGCGACCCACGTCGCTGGCTGCAGACAATGTTAAAGCCGGAATGGACGCTACAGCAGGCGGGCGATGAACAGGCTTTTTATCACCTGATTGCCTGGGATCGGGGCGAGGTTCAGCTCGCCTTTTATGCCGCTGCGCGCCGTCCGGTAACGGATGATGCCCTGATTGCCGCCGCTTTTCAGCAGCCGCCCGCTTCGTCAGCGTCACGCTTTGCACTGTTGGCGGGGCGCGCCATGCTGGAAGAAGCGCGTGGCAAAACCCTCTGCAGCTGCTTTGGCATTGGCGAACAGCAGATTACCGCTGCGATCCACCAGGGCGCGTTAAGCTGTGCGGCGCTGGGGCAGCAGCTGAAGTGTGGCACCAACTGTGGCTCCTGCCTGCCGGAGTTGAAAAAACTTATTGAACAACATGCCCCTCAGCAGGCTGAGGCGGTAAGCGGGAGGTCAGCATGACACAACGGTTACCTGCACTGAACAGGCTTTTAAGCGGCGGCATTAACCAGGCGCAGGGCAGCGTCTGGCTGGTGGGCGCGGGGCCGGGTGATGCCGAACTGCTGACGCTGAAGGCGCTGCGGTTGCTCGGCGAGGCGGACGTGGTGGTTTACGATCGGCTGGTCAGCGAAGAGGTGCTGGCACTGATCCCCACCGACACGCTGGCGCTTGACGTCGGTAAAACGCCGGGTTTTCACGGCATGAAACAGCATCAGATTAGCCAGCTGCTGGTGGATTTAGCCCGCAGCGGACGCAAGGTCGTGAGGCTGAAGGGGGGCGATCCCTTTATTTTTGGCCGTGGCGGAGAGGAGATGCAGCAGCTGCAGGCGGCGGGCATCGCCTGTGATGTTGTGCCGGGCATCACGGCTGCGACCGGCTGCGCCGCCGCCTGCGGTATCCCGCTGACGCACCGGGACATGGCGCAGTCGGTACGCTTTATTACCGGTCACGGCAAAGAGGGCAAGCCGCACCTTGCCTGGGAGAGCTTACAGGATGCCAGCCAGACGCTGGTGTTCTATATGGGACTGACCTGGGGCGCGGAACTCAGTAGTCAGCTGCGTCAGCACGGACGCGCTGCTGGCACCCCGGTTGCGGTGATTGAGCGCGGCACGCGGCATGACCAGCGCGTATTGATCACGACGCTGGCCCAGCTGCCGATGACCATCACGCACTATCAGCCGCTGTCGCCTTCGCTCATTATCGTGGGCGAGGTGGTAAGGCTCTATCGTGCCTCTCAGGCGGCAGAAGCAGTACCATGCGCGACAGGGGCTTCAGGGTGAGATTCGCGCTCATAACAGCGCGCTTTTCAGACTAATGACGCGTCGGGAAAATCATGATCCAGCTCACAATTATGCTAAGCTAAAGGCTTATTCACGCTGATTACGGCCACCCATGATGACAGCTTAAGTTAACCCCGACGCCGCTATGTTATTAATACACCGAGTTACCTTATCTACATTTTTGCTGCTGTTGCCCGGCACGCTGTTACTGAGCCGCGATGCCCATGCTTTTCAGCCGGAAAGCAGGGTGCCCGACGCCCCCTTTAACGATCCTGCACGCTTTAGCGCTGTACAGGAGAGCCTTCCCAGCCTTGGCGGCGATGTGTCGTCAGAAGATGCCTTTACCACGCGCCTGGCGCAGATCGCCAAAAGCATCGGCGAAGCCAGTAACAGCTCCAGCGACGCAAACTTTGGCCAACAGGCGGGAGTCTGGGCGTTTAATCATTTGCGCGATGAGGTTACCGGACGGCTGGTGGATGAGGGGCAGTCGCTGCTTTCTCCTTATGGCACGGCGCAGCTTTCGCTGCAGGTAGATATGGAGGGTAATTTTAATGGCAGTGGCGGCCAGTTGCTCACTCCCTGGCAGGATAACTATCACTATTTAACCTTTTCGCAGCTGGGCGTCACGCAAACCAGCGATGGGCTGGTGGGCAGTGCCGGACTGGGGCAGCGCTGGGTAGCGGACAACTGGCTACTCGGCTATAACGCGCTGGTGGATCGCCAATTCGATTCAGGTTTACAGCGCGCCTCGCTCGGTACCGAGGCCTGGAGCGATTTTCTGCGCCTCTCGGCAAATTACTATGCGCCGCTTAGCGGCTGGCGTAACAGCAGTGTTCTTCAACAAAACCGCATGGCGCGCGGCTACGATATTACTACCCAGGGCTATCTGCCGTTTTATCGCCAGCTGGGCGTTTCGGTAACCTGGGAGCAATACCTGGGGGATCAGGTGGCGCTGTTTAATAACGGCAGCCTGGAGAAAAACCCGGTTGCGGTGAAAGTCGGGGTCAACTATACCCCGGTGCCGCTGTTGACCTTTACCGCCTCGCATAAAGAGGGTGAAAGCGGCCAGTCGCAGGATCAGCTGGGCATGCGTATCAACTATCGCCCCGGCGTGGCGCTGAGCAAGCAGCTCTCCGCCGATAACGTCGCCGAGGCACGATCGCTGCGCGGCAGCCGTTACGATTTGGTTGAGCGCAATACCACGCCGGTACTGGAGTTCCGCCAGCGTAAAACGCTATCGGTATTTTTGGCGACGCCGCCCTGGCAGCTGAGTTCAGGTGAAGCGCTGGCGCTGAAACTTCAGATTCGCGCTGCCAATGACATTACTGCTGTGAGCTGGCAGGGCGATACGCAGGCGCTGAGCCTGACGCCGCCGCCGGACAATCGCAGCCCACACGGATGGACAGTGATTATGCCCGCCTGGGATAACTCGCCCGGAGCCAGCAATCAGTATCGCTTGTCGGTAACGCTGGAAGACAGCAAGCAGCAGCGCGTAACCTCTAACTGGATCACGCTGCAGGTCACGCCACCGATGACGCTGCAGACGCCCGCCGCAGACCGCTTCGACGTAATGCAGGCCGCACCGTAGCGCAGGAAGCCTGTATGAACTTTAATGCAGGCTACGTCCAGCTTAAAGCGCAGGGGCAGGCAGTGCGTTAGTGCGTTAGCTTTACGCAGACCACTCCTAACGTAAAGCACAGGGCGTTCAGGCAGAAGAGTAAAGCGCCCCGCGCCATGAAGGGCGCGGGGCGAGCTGTCAGGAATGACGTTTTTTGCGTCTTTACGATCGGCCTGAACGCCCTGTGCAGGCACTGCGCTAACAGGCGACACCCCGCACTAACAGGCTATCAATGCGTTTTCAAACCGGCAGCGGACATCAGCACGCGGAACAGACTGGCCACCACAAACAGCGCCAGCACGCTGCCGCCCCAGATAATCACCATCCACAGCAACCGGCGCCACAGCGGCTGCTTCGTGGTTTTCCCGGTCATGCGTTGAATTGCCATCGCATACTCCTGTTAATGGTAACCCTGATTCGGATCGATCTTGCCGCGGAATACATAATAGCTCCAGAAGGTATACACCAGAATCAGCGGGATAATAAACAGCGCGCCAACCAGCATAAAGCCCTGGCTCTCCGGCGGCGCAGAGGCCGCGCGGAACGTAATATCCGGCGGGATCAGATTTGGCCAAATACTGATCCCCAGCCCGCTAAAGCCCAGGAACACCAGCGCCAGCGTCAGAATAAAAGGCGCATAGTGCGCATCCGGCAGCCAGGCGTTACGCCACAGCGCCCATGACACCAACAATACCAAAACCGGCACCGGCAGGAAGAAAAACAGATTCGGCGTGGTAAACCAGCGGTCAGCAATCGACTGATGCGTCAGCGGCGTCCAGATGCTGACAATCGCCATTACTACCAGCAGAGCCAGCAGCAGCGGACGCGCCAGTTTACGCATGGTTTGCAGCAGATGGCCTTCCGTCTTGATAATCAGCCAGCTGGCACCCAGCAGCGCATAGGCCACCACCAGACCCAGCCCACAGAACAGACTGAATGGGGTAATCCAGTCGAACACGCTGCCGCTCCATTCTCGTCCCTGCACCGGGAAACCGTTCAGGAACGCCCCCAGCACCACGCCCTGCGCAAAGGTCGCGATAAAAGAACCGGCGATAAAGGACTTATCCCAGAAGCCGCGATGCGACACCGTGGCCTTAAAGCGGAACTCAAAGGCGACGCCACGAAAAATCAGCCCGATCAGCATAATCGTCAGCGGCACCGCCAGCGCATCCAGAATCACCGAATAGGCCAGCGGGAAAGCGCCGAAGAGCCCGGCACCTCCCATCACCAGCCAGGTCTCGTTGCCGTCCCAGACTGGCGCAACGGTATTCATCATTACGTCGCGGTCTTTAGTCTCGCGCACCATCGGATAGAGCAAACCGATGCCAAGGTCAAAGCCATCCATCACCACGTACATCAGAATGCTAAACACAATGATGATGAACCAGATCAGCGGAAGATCGATACCCATTATTTAATTCCTCCCAGTTCATCTTTCTTGGGCTCATCCAGCGACTCATCGGCGGCAGAGAGCGGACGGGCTGGCGTACGAGGCGTGCCCGGACCACCGTGCATCGCATGATCCACAAATGGCTGCGGCCCGCGCGCGACCAGTTTCAGCAGATAAACCAGACCCACGCCAAACACCGAGGCGTAAACCAGAATAAAGGCCAGCAGGCTTATCGACATATGCAGCGTACCGTGACTGGAAACCGCATCG
The DNA here is from genome assembly GCF_050113775.1 of Pantoea sp. FN0302. Taxonomy (NCBI): domain Bacteria; kingdom Pseudomonadati; phylum Pseudomonadota; class Gammaproteobacteria; order Enterobacterales; family Erwiniaceae; genus Pantoea; species Pantoea sp. FN0302. Next base: position 1,321,109 of record NZ_JBNJSM010000001.1, on the reverse strand, counting down.
CGGGTACGCATCAGCCCGTACACCACCCACGGCTGACGGCCAATTTCAGTGGTAAACCAGCCAGCCAGGATCGCCAGCAGACCGGATGGCCCCATCAGCAGCACAAAACGGTGGAACAGGCGCTGATCGTACAGCCGCTTACGCAGGCGCAGCACCAGGCTCCAGACGCCTGCCAGAATCATCAACAGGCCCAGCGCCACCATAATGCGGAACGACCAGAAAATAATGGTGGAATTAGGACGATCTTCCGGCGGGAAGCTTTTCAGCGCCGGGATCTGTTTGGTCATACTGTGGGTCAGGATAATACTGCCCAGCACCGGTATCTCTACCGCATACTTTGTCTCTTCCGCCTCCATATCGGGCAGGCCAAACAGAATCAGCGGCGTCGGCTCGCCAGGGGTATTCTCCCAGTGACCTTCAATCGCCGCGATTTTAGCTGGCTGATGCTCCAGCGTATTCAGGCCGTGCGCATCGCCAATACCGGCCTGGATAGGTGCAACAATCAGCGCCATCCACATCGCCATCGAGAACATCCGTTTAACTGCCGGGCTCTTGTTACCGCGCAACAGATGCCACGCGCCCGATGCGCCGACAAAAAAGGCGGTGGAGAGGAAGGCGGCGGTTGTCATATGCAGCAGACGATAAGGGAAAGAGGGATTAAAAATCACTTTAAACCAGTCAGCCGGGATCAGCTGGCCGTTAAGCACCTCATAGCCCTGCGGCGTATGCATAAAACTGTTGGAGGCGAGGATCCAGAAGGTCGACATCAGCGTCCCCAGCGCCACCATGCAGGTAGAGAAGAAATGCAGTCCCGGCCCCACGCGATTCCAGCCAAACATCATTACGCCAAGGAAGCCCGCTTCCAGGAAGAAGGCGGTCAGCACTTCATAGGTCAACAGCGGGCCGGTAATGCTGCCCGCATAGGCGGAGAACCCGCTCCAGTTGGTCCCGAACTGGTAAGCCATGACCAGGCCGGAAACCACACCCATACCAAAATTCACTGCAAAAATTTTCAACCAGAAATGATACAGGTCGCGCCAGGTGTTATTGCGGGTTTTCAGCCATAACGCTTCCAGCACCATCAGAAAACTGGCAAGACCAATGGTAATTGCAGGAAAAATTATGTGAAAAGAGACCGTAAACGCAAATTGTATCCTTGCCAGTTCGAATGCGTCTAAACCGAACATAGCCACCTCGAGATGTTCATTATTAAGCGTCCAAAGAGAAAGTCCTTGCTGATAACACAACAAGTGTAGAAGAGGGTGCAGTGAACCACAGAAATGATAGCTATAACAGAAACAGAAAATAGAAAATAACCTATAACAGTCAGGGCGCGTTGTGCACTGTTTTGATGCGCTTCGCCTTTTTACTGTGCCTGTTATGCCCTGTTTTAACAGCAAATGTTATTCAGGATCACAAAAGCAATATTTTATTTTATCGCTGCATAATTCCGCTGTTTGATCTGTCGTTTATGCCGCAGTCTCAGATATTTATTCACTATTTATGCATTTAGTGTGAATAGCATTGAATCGTAAGTGATTGATTTACGGTTGATGAGCCTGTTTTATGCATTTTTAACGCTGGCTGGCACACAGCATGCAATCTAGAGTAGAGCTGCAATGAATCATTTCATTAACATAATTTAAACTTTTGATTCACCCACGGGTGATGCTATGAGGCCGCTATGCAACAGTCAGTTTCTCGTCAGGATTTCGATCGCTGGATGGTTCCCGCTTATTCTCCTGCCAGTTTTGTGCCGGATCGTGCGGAAGGCTCAATGCTGTGGGATCAAAACGGTAAGGAATATGTCGATTTCGCCGGTGGTATTGCCGTTAATGCGCTGGGCCATGCGCATCCCGAACTTCAGCAGGCGCTGCAGCAGCAGGCGGCCAGACTCTGGCACACCGGCAACGGCTATACTAATGCGCCAATTTTGCGTCTGGCGAAACAGCTGATTGATGCCACTTTTGCCGAGCGGGTGTTTTTCTGCAACTCCGGTGCCGAGGCGAACGAAGCGGCGCTGAAGCTGGCGCGTAAGTATGCTCACGACCATTTCGGGCCGGAAAAAAGCAACATTATCGCTTTCAAAAATGCCTTTCATGGCCGCACGCTGTTTACCGTCTCGGCAGGCGGTCAGCCCGCCTATTCCAAAGATTTCGCGCCGCTGCCGGGCGGGATTGATCATGCGGTATTCAACGATCTTGATTCGGTAGCGAGCCTGATCAATGACCATACTGCAGCGGTCATCGTTGAGCCCATCCAGGGAGAAGGCGGTGTGCTGCCTGCCGAACCGGCTTTTCTGCGTGGGCTGCGCGAACTGTGCGATCGCCATAACGCGTTGCTGATTTTTGATGAAGTGCAGAGCGGCGTGGGCCGCACCGGCTCGCTTTACGCCTATATGCATTATGGCGTGACGCCGGATGTGCTGAGCACGGCCAAAGCGCTGGGCGGCGGTTTCCCGATTGGCGCAATGTTAACCACAGAGAAGCTGGGCGCGGCGCTGAACGTTGGCAGCCACGGCACCACCTATGGCGGTAACCCGCTGGCGGGCGCGGTTGGCGGCAAAGTCATGGAGCTGGTTAATTGTCCGGAGGTGCTGGAGGGCGTACATCTGCGCCATCGCTGGTTTACCGATGGTTTGAATGCCATTAACCAGCGCCTGCATCTGTTTAAAGAGATCCGCGGGCTCGGCCTGCTGATTGGCTGTGTATTAAATGAAGACTTTAGCGGCAAGGCGAAACAGTTCAGCCTGGCGGCGGCGGACGAGGGCGTGATGGTGCTGATTGCAGGCGCTAACGTGGTGCGCTTTGCGCCGTCGCTGATTATCAGCGAGCAGGATGTTAAAGAGGGGCTGGCCCGCTTTGAACGCGCCTGCGAGTCGGTTATTAAAGGAGCGTCGTGATGATGTATATTCGCCCCGTAGAGCGTGACGATCTGCCGCAGCTGATGGCGCTGGCGGGTAAAACCGGCGGCGGTCTGACCTCGCTGCCCGCCGACAGCAAAACGCTGGCGGCGCGCATTGAGCGCTCGATCCAGACCTGGCAGGATACGCTGCCGCGCGCCCAGCAGGGCTACGTTTTTGTGCTGGCCGACAGTGATACCCACCAGGCCTGTGGTATTTGCGCCATTGAGGTGGCGGTAGGGCTGGAGGATCCCTGGTATAACTTCCGCGTCGGCACCCAGGTACACGCCTCGAAAGAGCTGGACGTGTATAACAGCCTTGCCACGCTGTCGCTGTGCAACGATCACACCGGCAGCAGCGAACTCTGTACGCTGTTTCTCGACCCTGAACGTCGTGACGGTAAAAACGGCTATCTGCTGTCAAAATCTCGCTTCTTGTTTATCGCCGCCTTCCGCGAACGCTTTATGGATAAAGTGGTGGCCGAAATGCGCGGCGTCAGCGATGAGCAGGGACGCTCGCCATTCTGGGACAGCGTTGGCAGCCACTTTTTCTCTATGGACTTTACCCAGGCCGATTTTCTGAGCGGCACCGGACAGAAAGCCTTTATCGCCGAGCTGATGCCCAAGCATCCTTTATATGTCCACTATCTGTCGGCAGAGGCGCAGGCGGTAATCGGGCAGGTTCATCCGCAAACCGCGCCAGCCCGCGCAGTGCTGGAGGCCGAGGGTTTCCGCTATCAAAATTACGTGGATATCTTTGACGGCGGCCCTACGCTGGAGTGCGACATTGAACATATCCGGGCGGTACGCAAGAGCCGTCTGGTGACCGTCAGGGCGATCGATCAGGAGGCGTCCGCTGCTGATACGCTGCCGCTCTGCCTGGTCAGCAACGATAACTACTATCATTATCGCGTTCTGCTGTTGCCTGCCGATCCCAACAGCGGACAGATACGCATCCCGGCCGCCGCCGCCGAAATTTTACGCTGTCAGCCCGGCGATACGTTGCGGGCCGTGCCACTTTGTAGCGAGGAGAAAAAAGCATGACGCACTGTATCAATGGAGAATGGCTGAGCGGCCAGGGTGAAAGCCTGAGTAAAAACGATCCGGTGGATGGCGCGCTGCTGTGGCAGGGCAACGCTGCTGATGAACAGCAGGTGGCCGCCGCCTGCGCTGCGGCACGCGCCGCGTTTCCCGCCTGGGCGCGCCAGCCGTTCGCTGCTCGTCAGGCAATTGCAGAAAATTTTGCGGCTCAGCTGGAACAGCATAAAAACGATCTGAGCGAAACCATCGCCCGTGAAACCGGCAAGCCGCGCTGGGAGGCGCTGACTGAAGTGCAGGCGATGATCAATAAAGTCGCCATCTCCGTTAAGGCTTACCATGAGCGTACCGGTACGCATCAGCAGGCGGAGAGCGCACTACGCCACCGTCCGCATGGCGTGCTGGCGGTGTTTGGCCCTTACAATTTCCCCGGTCATCTGCCGAATGGGCATATCGTTCCTGCCTTGCTGGCGGGCAACAGCGTGGTGTTTAAGCCCAGCGAGCTGACGCCGCTGACCGCAGAAAAGACCATGCGACTGTGGCTGGAAGCGGGCATGCCGCCGGGCGTGCTGAACCTGGTGCAGGGCGCCCGCAGCGTTGGTCAGGCGCTGGCACAGCAGCCGCAGATTGACGGCGTGCTGTTTACCGGTAGCGCCAGCACTGGCTATCAGCTGCATCGGCAGTTTGCCGGTCAGCCGGAAAAAATGCTGGCGCTGGAGATGGGCGGGAATAACGCTCTGATCGTAGAGGATGTGGCCGACATTGACGCGGCCGTGCATATTGCCGTGCAGTCCGCCTTTATTACCGCCGGGCAGCGCTGTACCTGCGCGCGTCGGCTGCTGGTGAAGCGCGGCGCGGAAGGCGACGCGTTCCTGCAACGTCTGGTGGAAGTGACGCAGCAGCTGCGCATCGGGCGCTGGAATGATGAGCCGCAGCCGTTTATGGGCAGCGTGATTTCGCCGCAGGCCGCCGGACATATTTATCAGGAGTGGCAGAAGCGCATTGCAGCAGGCGGTAAGCCGCTGCTGAAAATGTGCTGGCCAGCGCGTGACAGCGCGCTGCTGACGCCGGGGATTATCGATCTCACCGGCGTCAGTAACGTGGCGGATGAAGAGGTGTTCGGGCCGCTGCTGGCGGTGGTGCGCTACGACAGCTTTGAGCAGGCGATAGCGCTGGCGAACGCAACCCGCTACGGTCTGTCGTGCGGGCTGATCTCGCCGCAGCGGGAGAAATTTGACCAGCTGCTGATTGAGGCGCGCGCGGGCATTGTTAACTGGAACAAGCCGCTGACCGGCGCGGCCAGCACCGCACCCTTTGGCGGTATTGGCGCTTCAGGCAACCATCGCGCCAGCGCCTGGTACGCCGCCGACTACTGTGCCTGGCCGTTGGCTTCGCTGGAAACGCCCGATCTTACCCTGCCTGCGACGCTGTCGCCAGGTCTTGACTTCAGCCAGCCGGAGACGCGCTCATGAAAGCCAGAGAAGTGAATTTTGATGGGCTGGTGGGGCTGACCCATCACTATGCGGGCCTGTCGTTTGGTAATGAAGCCTCGACGCGTCATCAGCATCAGCTCTCTAACCCCTGGCTGGCGGCAAAGCAGGGGCTGCTAAAAATGAAGGCGCTGGCGGATGCCGGTTTCGCGCAGGGTGTGATCCCGCCGCACGAACGGCCCCATCTGCCGATGCTGCGTCGGCTGGGCTTTAGCGGCAGCGATGCGCAGGTGCTGGCTAAAGCGGCACGGCAGGCGCCGCAGCTGCTCTCGGCGGTGAGTTCCGCCTCTGCCATGTGGGTGGCGAATGCCGCCACGGTTTCGCCTTCTGCCGACAGCGCCGACGGCAAAACGCATTTCACCGTGGCGAACCTGAACAATAAATTTCACCGGGCCATTGAGTCGCAGACCACCGGCGCGCTGCTGCGCGCGATTTTCCGCGACGAACGTTACTTCGCTCATCATTCTGCACTGCCGCAGGTGGCGCTGCTGGGAGATGAGGGTGCCGCTAACCATAATCGCTTTGGCGGCGACTACGGTGAGCCGGGCGTGCAGCTGTTTGTCTATGGTCGCGAAGAGAGTCATGGCGGCCTGGTACCGGCGCGCTATCCAGCGCGCCAGACCCGCGAGGCCAGCGAAGCGGTGGCCAGGCTGCATCAGCTCGATCCGGCCCGTACGCTGTTTGTGCAGCAGAACCCAGCGGTAATCGATCAGGGCGTTTTCCATAATGATGTTATTGCCGTCAGCAACCAGTGCGTGCTGTTTTGCCATCAGCTGGCGTTTCTGCATCAGGATAAGCTCCTGACGGATTTAAGCGAAAGAGTGCCCGGCTTTACGCCAGTTATTGTGCCGGACAATCGCGTGTCGGTGACGGACGCGGTCGCCACATATCTGTTTAATAGTCAGCTACTGAGCCGGGACGATGGTACTATGCTGCTGGTACTGCCGCAGGAGGCACGTCAGCATAGCGGCGTCTGGCAATATCTCACGGAGCTGGTGGAGAGCGGCGGGCCGATTCGCGAACTAAAAGTGTTCGATCTGCGCGAAAGCATGAACAATGGCGGCGGTCCGGCCTGTCTGCGTTTGCGCGTGGCGCTTAACGCTACCGAACAGCAGGCGGTTAACCCGGCGGTGATGATGAACGATCAATTGTTCGCCACGCTTAACCAGTGGGTCGATCGTCACTACCGCGATCGGCTTACCCAGGCCGATTTGGCCGATCCGCAATTACTGATCGAAGGGCGCGAAGCACTGGATGAGCTGACGCGTTTGCTAGACTTAGGAAGTGTTTACCCATTCCAGCAGGAATAAAGGCCCGACGGCGCGATGGTTTCGCGTCGTCGGTTTCCCGCGTCACAGGAGATTTCATGCAGGATTTGTTACAGCAAACGCTTTCCGGCAACCCGCCGACAATAACCAGTGGGACATTGCCAAATCTACACTGGCGATGGCTGGATGAGGGGATCCTTGAGCTGACCCCGCTGGTACAGGCTCAACAGGCCGTGGTTATTTCAGCCGGTATTCATGGTAATGAGACCGCGCCGGTTGAGATTCTGAATGCAATAGTGACCCGGCTGTTACAGGGGGAATTACCGCTGACGGTGCGGCTGCTGGTCTTGCTCGGCAACCCGCCTGCGTTGCGCGCCGGAGAACGCTATCTGCGCTGTGATTTAAACCGGCTGTTCGGCGGACGCTGGCAGCAGTTTGAAAATTGTCCTGAAGCGCAGCGCGCTTTATGCCTGGAGCAGGCGCTGGAGACATTCTGGCAGGCCGGGGCGCATCAGGAGACGCGCTGGCATCTTGATCTGCATACCGCGATCCGCGGCTCTTATCATACGCGCTTTGGCGTGTTGCCGTTCAGTATGCAGCCCTGGTCTGAGGATTTTTTGCACTGGCTGGCGGCGGCGGGCATGGAGGCGCTGGTGTTTCATCGCGCGCCAGGCGGCACCTTCAGCCATTACAGCAGCGAGCATTTTCAGGCTGCCAGCTGTACGCTGGAGCTGGGCAAGGCATTGCCGTTCGGTCATAACGATCTGGCACAGTTTCAGGCAGCGCAGCAGGCGCTGACATCATTGATCGCTGGCGAACCGCTGCCGGAAGCTACCGTGACACCGCGTCGTTATCGGGTTACGCAGCAGATAACACGTAACAGCGAGTATTTTCAGTTGTACATGAGCCCGCAGACGCTGAACTTCACTGCTTTTCCGCAGGGCACGCTGCTGGCGGAAGATGGTAAAACACGTTATTTCGTGCAGCAGGCGCAAGAGTATGTTCTGTTTCCCAATCCCAACGTTGCCCCTGGCCTGCGTGCCGGTTTAATGCTGGTGGAAGATAATGCTCATAACGCGGCGCTGAGCGGTGACGCGGCGGCGCAGCAATAGCCAAAGCGGCCCAGACTGACCGGGCCGTAGATACCGCGCTACGCCAGCGCGCGTAGCCTGGTTACGCTCTGTTGACGTACAAACAGCGCCAGCATCGCAATTCCGGTGAGCGCCAGTGCGCTGGCCAGCAGGAAGGCGGAAGAGTAGCCCCCGCCAAACTGGATCAGAAAGCCGGTGATCGCCGGAGAGAGGATCCCCGCAAGGTTTGCCAGTAAATGAACAAAACCACCCGCCGTGCCGATGCGTTCCGCCGGAACAATATCCTGTAACAGTGACCAGCACGCCTGCGGCGTCATATAGGCAAACACGCTGGCGAGCGTGATCAACGCCACGGCGAAGATGATGTTGTCAGTCCAGGCGGTAAACATTACGCTGACTCCCGCAACCGCCAGCCCGGCGAAAATCACCAGCTTGCGTGACAACAAAAAATTCCCGGTACGCCGGTAGATAGCATCAGAGATCAACCCCCCGCCAATAAAGCCTGCCGTTGCGCCCAGCCACGGCAGAATGCCGATCAGACTCATGCTTTTAATATCCAGATGCTGGTAATCGGTCAGATAGCTCGGCAGCCAGGAGAGGAAAAAGAACTGAATATAGTTAAAGCAGAAAAAAGCGGCGGCCACGCCCAATACCGGCAGCGAGAACACGTAGCGCCAGATGCCTGCGGGACGGGTTCCTGCTTCAGCGATGCGGGTAGCGGGGCGGTGCGCTTTAATCAGATGACGTTCAGCGTCGCTAACGCGTGGATGATCTTCCGGCTTATCCCGGAACAGCCACAGCCAGAAGCCCAGCCAGACAAAACCCAGTAGCGCAATCGCCACAAAGGAGAGGCGCCAGCCGAAATGCAGCCCCACCAGACCCACTATCGGAGCCGCCACCGCAGCGCCCAAAGGCTGCCCGGCATTGGTAAAGCCCACCGCGCGACCAGTTTCCTTACGTGGAAACCAGTTGGAGATCGATTTATTGGTGGTGGTGCCCATCGGACCTTCGCCAATCCCGAATAGCACACGCATGATCAGCAAATGGGTGAAGTTGCCCGCCAGCGCGGTAGCGCCGCAAAACAGTGACCAGACTGCTGCCGCCCAGCCAAATACCCGTCGCGGTCCAAAGCGATCCGCAGCCCAGCCGCCTAAAAAGCAGAACAGACAGTAGCCAATAAAAAAGCAGCTAAACAGGATGCCCATCTGCGCATCGTCAATATGCAGATCTTTTTTTACCAGCGGAGCCATAACCGATAAGGCTGCCCGATCGAGATAGTTCAACATTCCGGCAAAAAACAGAAGCAGAGCAACAACGCTGCGGTAATTTTTAAACATGACGGGTTCCCTCCATATCGATTTGCAAATGGCTGACGGTATGCTGTTTCATTACCTGCACATCAGGCGTAAAGCCCAGCCCCGGTGCGTCCGGGAGCACAAGGGTCGGCGAAAAGGCGAGCTGAGGATAGAGTGGGGAGGCGAAACGGATAAACGGCACTTCCAGCTGAACCTCGTCGGGCAGCGCTGCCACAATATGCGCCGTCGCCAGCAGCCCGGCGCCGTAATAGAAGCAGTGGGGAACGACCTTTACCCGATGCTTGCTCGCCCGTTGAATTACGCGCAGCAGCGCGCTAATACCGCCTACTTTCGCTACGCTGGGCTGAGCCACATCGATGGCGGCGTTGTTAAACAGCTCGGCGAAACCCCACTCGCCGCAGGCATTCTCTCCTGCGGCGATCGGCATTCCCGCACTGCGCACCCTTGCCAGACCATGCGCATCCTCTGGTGGCCAGACCGGCTCTTCCAGCCAGCCCAGCTTCAGCTCCGTGAGTTGCGCCGCACGCAGGCTGGCTTCTTCCACCGTCCAGGGGCAGTTTACATCGACCATCAGCGTCGCTTCTGGCGGCAGGGCGGCGCGGGCTGCGGCAATCGCCGCATACTCGGTTTCATGCAGCTTCAGAGTACGGAACCCCGCCTGCCAGGCGCGCATGACCTGACGGGCAACCTCTTCCGGCTGGTTGTTATAGCTGACCAGGCTGGCATAGAGGCCAATTTGCTGACGGCGAGCCCCCAGCAGCTGCCACAGAGGTTGAGCAAGCTGCTGTCCCAGCAGATCCCATAGCGCGATATCGATGGCTGACAGGCCAAAGCGCACCGGCCCGCCGCGACCAAAACCATGCAGCGCCTTTTCCGCCTCTGCCATTAGCGCCTCCAGCGCGGCACGGCTCTGTGGAACTGGTTTGCCTAAAAAGCAGGGGATCACCAGCTGCTGTAGAGCCTGAAGCGTCACCGGGTTGGCGAGATGGCCAAAAGCCTCGCCCCAGCCGTGGATGCCGCTGCTGGTTTCTATGCGCACCAGCAGCGTTTCCATCTGTTTAAGAGCCGGCGAGGCGGCGTTCCATGCGGTTTCCTGATCTGTCGCCGTGGGACGATCGCTGTCAAAAGGGAGGCTGAGGCGTATTACCTCAATGCTTGTTATTTTCATGCCATACACCTTAAAAGTAGGGGAAATAAGAGAGAGAGAGGCGTTTTAAAATATTTTTCAGCATTAACTGGAATTAACCGACAACAGTATAAAAAACAGGCGGGGCGGGGGCACTGTACAGGCGCATGAAGTTAGGGCGAGGAAACAGCATATCTTTTGGCAAATGAATAAGCGCTCGCGCGGCAGCTCACAAAAACAGCGCAGGAAAAATCTTCCCACAGGCGTTAACTTTTTCTTTCCTCTATTCTGTGCTCAGGGTTACACTTCTCCACTATTCCCTCTTTTTTCCGCATAGTGTCATATTCTTTTGCAATTCTTCACCCTAATCTTCTTATTCTCTCCAGGATTGCTGCATCTTTATCTTCTATGCTTTCAGGGCTTTACTCAGACTCTGAGTACTTGACGTTTGGTGTCGTAGACTCATTTCCGTAGCAGCGACATCAGCTGTCGTCATAAAACTGATAAGTAAGGACAATACAATGCGTAAACTCACCTCTATTTTGGTAGCATCGGCTCTGGCTTTCGGTGCGGCGACCGTTGCTCACGCAGCAGATGAGATCACCCCGCCGCCGGCAGGCAGCGAGCAGGCGATGCATCATAAAGGTCCGATGGGACATGGCCCGATGGGGATGTTCAAAAATCTGAACCTGACAGATGCGCAGAAACAGCAGATGCGTGACATCATGAAAGATGCCCGCAAAGATATGAAACGTCCGTCACTGGAAGAGCGCCGCGCTAATCACGCGATTATCGCCGCCGATAGTTTCGACCGTAGCAAAGCGGAAGCGCAGGCTGAGAAAATGACCGCCAATGCGAAAGAAAACGCTCTGGCGATGATGGAAACGCAGAACAAACTGTATAACGTGCTGACGCCGGAACAGAAAAAGCAGTACAACGCTAATTTTGAGAAACGTCTGACTGAAAAGCCGATGCGTGACGGTAAGATGGCTCCACCGCCAGCTGACGAATAATCGTCGCGCGGAGTAATTCCTGAGACCGCCGACGTTGTCCATGGCCTTGTGCCGTGGGCAGCGTCGGCGGTTTTTTTATCAGAAGGTGCCGGTGCCGCCGTCAGAGCACCAGACCTGACCTGAAGAAAAGCTGCTTTCCGCTGAGGCCAGCGTGACATAGAGCGGGGCGATCTCAACCGGCTGCCCTGGTCGACCAAACGGCGCTTCCTCGCCAAATTTCATCACTTTTTCCATCGGCTGACCGCCGCTGGATTGTAATGGCGTCCAGTAAGGGCCCGGCGCAACGGCATTGACCCGAATCCCTTTTTCCGCCACCTGTTTTGCCAGTGCTTTGGTAAAGGCAATAATCGCTGCTTTGGTTTGCGCGTAGTCCAGCAGGATAGCGCTGGGTTTGCCTGCCTGCACCGAAGAGGTATTGACAATGGCTGAGCCCGGCTTCAGATGCGCCATTGCCGCTTTGGTGATCCAGAACATCGCGTAGACGTTAGTTTTGAAGGTTTTGTCGAACGACTCGGTGGTCAGATCGGTAATCGACTCCACATACTGCTGTCGGCCAGCATTGTTAACCAGGATGTCCAGCCCGCCAAGCTGCGTTGCCGCATCGTTAACCAGCTTCTGACAAAAAGCCTCATCGGTAATATCGCCAGGGATAGCAACCGCTTTACGGCCCGCCGCCTGAATCAGATCGATGACCTCTTTGGCATCCGACTCTTCTTCCGGCAGATAGTTAATTGCGACATCGGCACCTTCACGCGCGTAGGCAATCGCCACGGCACGGCCAATACCGGAATCGCCGCCGGTGATCAGCGCTTTGCGGCCGGTGAGACGTCCGCTGCCACGGTAGCTTTCTTCACCGTGATCGGGGCGCGGCACCATTTTACTGGCCAGGCCCGGCGGATCCTGCGGCTGGCGTTCAAAAGGGGGTTTGGGAAAAGCGTCGAGCGGATTTTTACCGGTTAGCGGCGGAACGTTGTTTGGGGCTGCACCGGCGCTGCCGCTTTCCGCTGCGCTGGCGCTGCCCGCCATAGCCATACCGGTAACCGCCATGCTGCCCATCAGGCCGCCAACCACCTGGCGACGAGAAAACTTACTGTGATCGTGTTGAGACATGTGTTCTCCTTTCCATCAGTAAAGTGTCTAACAAACGGCGACACAACTGATTAAAAGGTAGACGCAAATCACAGTTCATGCGAAGCGGTGCCGGGATCAGAGCGGGATAATCGGATATTTTCCGCTCAGCATCGGGCGGCAAAGATATTTGTAGCCGTCATTATCAAAGCCCTTCGGCGGACTGGTGAGACTTTTCGCCTCGTCGAGGTGGCTGACGGAGCCAAGGTAGAACCAGTTATGGATAATGTGCATCTGCGTTTCCTGCGGGCCTTCCTCCACCAGCGCGACGGCACCCGGCCACGGCCAGCACACTACGCGGACTTTCTCCAGCGCGGCCAGCAATCGCTGGTGATGATCGCTCACCGACTCTTTGCCACAGCAGGCGCCAGCACAGCGTTTCAGGCTGGCACGGAAACAGGCGCGATTTTTACTGTGGCTTTCCAGCCCCAGCAGGCCATAACAGAGCTGATGTTCATCGGCGACAGACTTGAGCGTCTCCTGCGCCGCACGGCGGCTGGAATAGAGCCCAAACAGGTTAGGCGAGGCGGAGAAATCGAGATCGCGCGCATAAACAATGGCGGGCTGAGAGAGGCCGTCCCATTGAAGCGAACAGAGCTGCCGGTTGCGCCGCAGCCGTTTGTTGAACAACGGCTGTTGATTTTTGATCATCTGTGCTTCCAGCAGCAGCGCCCCCAGCTCGCCGGCGGTGGTTATCCAGCTCAGACGGCGCGTCAGGCGCAGCATTTTTGCCTCATCCGGCGTGCGGAAATGTGACATTACCCGCGTACGCAAGTTAATGCTTTTGCCGATATAGAGCGGCATAACGTCGCTGTCGCCGTGAAATGTATAGACGCCGGGCAGCTTCGGAATGTCGGCCAGGAATGAGCGAAGATGATCGGGATATTCATAAATGGCCGCCGCTTCAAATTCAAGGCGGTGGCTGGCAGCACGTCTTACCACAGGTGACTCCGTTTACTGGTTGCATATCCAGTCTATCAGCCGGGGCGGAAATTGAACAGCGCAAAAAAACGGCGCATTGCAGGTTTTATCATCGCCCGTAGAAGGGAGTCAGATTGAGCCACCTGCGCATATTGCAAACATAATGGGTAGACTGGCCGGGCAAACGGAAGTTACGAAAAGGCTGAGCGGGGCGGAAAGAGAGAGAGCCAAAAGCGAGCAAGCGAGCAGGCCGCATGCGGCAGTCTGCCCGCAGAGCGATTATTTTTTCCAGTAATCGTCAAAAACGGTGACCGGCAGGCGACGCTTATGCTCGGTTTTCAGATACCAGCCTTCTATCGTTTTGGCGGCAGATTCATCGATCTGCTGGCCTTCAAGATAGGCATCGATTTGACCATAGCTAACGCCCAGCGCCACTTCATCCAGCAGGCCCGGGCGATCGTCTTCCAGATCTGCCGTTGGGTGTTTGAGATAGAGGTGCTGCGGGCAGCCCAGCTCTTTTAGCAGCATTTTGCCCTGGCCTTTGGTCAGGCGATGCAGCGGGTTAATATCAGTGCCGCCGTCGCCATATTTGGTAAAGAAGCCGGTAACCGCTTCAGCCGCATGGTCGGTACCCACCACCAGGCCCTGGGTCATGCCGGCGATGCTGTATTGCGCCTTCATACGTTCGCGCGCTTTTTCATTGCCGCGTACAAAATCGCTAAGCTCAATACCTGCCTCTTTCAGCGCGCGCTCGCTGGCCTGCACTGCTTCTTTGATGTTTACCACCAGCGTACGATCGGGCTGAATAAAATCGAGCGCATCCTGACAATCTTTTTCATCCGCCTGCACGCCGTACGGCAGACGCACGGCAATAAACTGATAGGCGCTGTTACCGGTTTCTTCGCGCAGTTCGCTGATAGCCAGCTGGCTCAATTTGCCGCAGAGGGTAGAATCCTGACCGCCGCTGATGCCCAGCACCAGGGTTTTTAAAAAGGGATGGGCTTTCAGATAGGATTTCAAAAACTCAACGCTGGTACGAATTTCCTCTCTGGCATCGATCGTCGGCTTGACATCCAGCGCCTTAATTATTTCCTGCTGCAGTGACATAAACCACTCCTTAAATCAGTAGCCTGATGGCTCGTTGCGAATGCGTATCTGTTAAAGCTAACGTGCATCAGGCAAAACGACAAGCGGGTTTGCGCCTGAGAAATGTTCAGGCGCGGTTAATTCAGACAGTTTGCGGTTTTTTTGCCAGCAGGATAAAGGTTGTGATTGCCAACACGTAACAGCCAAAGATGGTAAAGGTCATGGTTAATACCGAGGTGCCGCCCAGGCCGGTAACCGGCACGCTGATCGCCCCAAGGGTAAACATGGTGACGCCAATCACCGCCGAGGCGCTGCCTGCGCGTTTGCCCTGGCTTTGCATCGCCAGCGATGCGGCGGTAACGGAGATGACGCCATTGCTGGCCACGGTAAAGAACAATGCCACCAGCACCAGCGGCAGCGCTGCGCCAGTGAGACCGGTTAAAACCAGACTGGTGGAAGCCATAAACGCCAGCATCAGACCGCCTTTCAGCACGCGATATTCACCCCACAGCGGACAGAGGCGGGCGCTGGTTTGTGATGCGATAATCAGCCCCAGCCCGTTCAGCGCAAAGCAGAAGCTGAACGCCTGCGGCGACAGGCCGTAGATCTGCTGCAGCACAAAAGGCGATGCGCCGATATAAGCGAACATCCCGGACATCATAAACCCCTGCGTCAGGCAGAACCCCATAAAGGGACGGTGGGTGACCACTTTGCCCAGAGCTCCCCAGGCAGAGAGCAGGGAGCCATGGCTACGCTGCTCAGGCGGCAGGGTTTCATGCAGCTTAACGCGCACCATAATCAGCAGCAGCAGCGGGATCAGCGCCAGCACCATAAATAGCCCGCGCCAGTCAAGGACAGCCATCAACGCGCCGCCCATCACCGGTGCGGCAATCGGGGCCAGACCATTCACCAGCATCAGCAAAGCAAAAAAGCGCGTTAAATCGTGTCCGCTATACATGTCGCGGGCAATAGCGCGTGACAGGACCGCGCCGCCAGCGCCAGCCAGCCCTTCAAACAGGCGCGCCAGTAATAGCTGGTCGATGTTTTGCGCCAGCGCGCAGCCTACCGAAGCAATAATCAACAGGATCAGCGACAGATTCAGCGGTCGCAGACGGCCCATTTTATCGCTGAGCGGGCCAAACAGTAACTGTCCTACGCCCAGCCCAAGCAGACCGGCAGTGAGGCTTAGCTGCGCGGTAGCAGTGGGCGTGTTCAGGTCTGCAGCCAGGTCAGGCAACGCCGGCAGATAAAGATCGATGCATAGCGGCCCTAACGCCGCCAGCAGGCCAAGGCTTATCGCATAGCCAATAGGGTTACGATGGGTTGATGTCATGTTGTTTTTATCTCCCTGTCTAAAACGGTGTGGCATGTTGTGCATTTATTGCGCAGACCTCTGCGGACTGCACTATCGCTGCGGGGGCAGGCGGCGCGATTATACGGTTTTACGCCTGGTTTCCCCACGGTTTCGCCGGGCAATGATTTCGCCGGGCAATGACCCTTGCGCAACGCTAAATCGGAGTCGGCTGAAAACCAACAAATCTGCGGCATAAATTTGATAAATCAGTAGTTGTGTTCCAGGATTACTTCACATGGACAATGAATGAGGAACATAAAGATGAAAAAACTCACAGGATTTATTGGTGCTGCAGTGGCTTTAGCGGTGTTATCTGGCTGTACCGCTTACGATCGTGCTGAAAGTTTCGTTACTCAGCCCGTCGTGAAGGATGTGAAAAAAGGCATGACGCGTGAACAGGTTCGTCAGGTAGCTGGCCCGGCGTCTACTGAAATCACCATGGTACACGCGCGCGGTACCTGTCAGACTTATGTACTGGGCGAGCGTGATGGCAAACCGCAGACCTATTTTGTCAGCTATAACGACACAGGTCGCGTGATGAACTACGGCTTCCAGAGCTGTAAAGAGTACGATACCGATCCGCAGGCCAATCAGTAAGGTCTGAACGAAATTAGCAGGGGCGGCCTAAGGCCGCCCCTGCTGTTTCTGCTTTCTGTTTATCTTGATGGTTGTTCCATCAGACAGGGCCGCTGCACAACAGACTTTCCTGCGTCCTATATTATCCCGGTCTATAGCCCCGGCGGACGCGGTACCTCAAGATATTCCCCGTCAATATTGCGTTCATAGTAGTGCCCATCCTGCACATAATAGCGTCGCCCGTTGTAGTCAAGCGCATGCATGCTGTTGTCGAGCGTAACGCGTTCTGCAGGCGGTTTTACTACCACGCAGTTTTCTCCATGGCGTTGGTAATAGGTGCCGTTGAGTAAGTAGTAAGTGAGGCCGCCAATCAACACGGCGGTTGCCGCCTCTGGCAGGAAGCTAAAGGGGGCCGGACGTCCCCAGCCGGGACCGCCGCCGCCATGGTGCCAGCCCGGGTCCGGTTCGCCTGGATGGGCCAGGGCAATAACCGGTGTGGTTAGCGTCAGGGCAAGTAGCGATGCGATAACCTTTTTCATGATAATTCGCCTGCATTAACTCACAGCAGAATCGATCTAAACGTGGGAATAAACAAGCGGGGAAGGGAGGATTTAGCGCATGGTTACTATGCTTAACGCTTCCTTAACGTGGCGGGCTAAATAGCCCGCCAACGGCATCAGGCTGGTACGCTTAGCGCTTTCTGGCTGCGAGACCAGATACGGTGCGCGCCGAGAGAAGCGATAAACTCGCTCATCAGTACTCCTTCGGCTTTCACATCCTCAACCAGTCCTTCTTCAGGCTCATCGTCGCCCAGGCCAAACTGCGCTTTGAAACGGCGAGCATCGCCGCTCAGGCCGATAACCTTCAGATGTTTATAAGCCTCCAGCAGATAATAGCGCGCATCGCCGCTCAGCAGCAGCGCATCAATATTACCGTCCGGCACAATCACCGCATCCACCGTAACCGAAGGCAGGCCGCTAAAGGTGCCGTCAATCGGCAGGCTGGAGCCATCATCGGCACGCACCTGTCCCATATGCGAGGCCAGTAGCCTGGCGTGCACGCCGTGCGCTTTCAGCTCCTGCAAAATCGCCAGCACGTCGGCCGCTTTCACGCCGTCGCTCACCAGCAGAGCAACCTGACGGCCTTTGATATTGCCGTTCGAGATGGCATACAGGCTCAGGCTGGCATCCTTTTTCAGGCCGTTAACATCTTTAGGCGGCGCGGTATGCAGTTTTTCATCCGACAGTGCAATGCCCAGATTCTGCGCCACGCCGTGCGCCAGCGACACATCAATATGCAGCAGATGATCCACGACGCGCTCGCGAATATAGGCACGCGCGACTTTACCCAACTCGAAAGAGAAGGCTTCAATAATATGCTGCTGCTCAATTGGCGTCTGGCTTAGCCAGAACAGACGCGGCTGGGAATAGTATTCGCCGAACGATGGGCTGCGCTCACGTACCTTGTGGCCTTCGATGCGCTCCTGATAACTTTCAAAACCGCCACGGCGCGGCTGCGGCGGCGTTTCGCGCGGCCAGTTATCGTTGATAGAGTTCGGTTCATAGTTCGCTGGATTAGTATCAATATCCATGCGATGCATGCCCTGGCGCTGGAAGTTATGGTAAGGGCAGACCGGGCGGTTAATAGGAATTTCATGGAAATTCGGACCGCCAAGGCGACTGATTTGCGTATCGGTATAGGAAAAGAGGCGACCCTGCAGCAGCGGATCGTTAGTAAAGTCGAGTCCCGGCACAATATGGCCCGGATGGAAGGCAACCTGCTCGGTTTCGGCAAAGAAATTATCCGGGTTGCGGTTCAGCACCATTTTACCGATCAGCTCTACCGGCACCAGCTCTTCAGGGATCAGCTTGGTGGCATCCAGCAGATCAAAATCAAACTTAAATTCGTCCGCTTCCGGGATCAGCTGCACGCCGAGTTCATATTCCGGATAATCGCCTGCCTCAATCGCTTCCCACAGATCGCGGCGATGGAAATCAGGGTCGCGGCCGGTCAGCTTTTGCGCCTCGTCCCACAGCAGCGACGCTTTGCCTGCCACCGGCTTCCAGTGGAAACGGACAAAGGTTGCTTTACCTTCTGCGTTAATCATGCGGAAGGTATGAATGCCAAACCCTTCCATGGTGCGATAGCTGCGCGGAATACCGCGATCGGACATTGCCCACATCACGTTATGCAGCGTTTCCGGCTGCAGCGAAACGTAATCCCAGAAGGTATCGTGCGCGCTTTGTCCCTGCGGGATTTCATTATGCGGTTCGGGTTTCACCGCATGGACAAAGTCAGGAAATTTATGCGCATCCTGAATAAAGAACACCGGCGTATTATTGCCCACCAGGTCAAACACGCCTTCCTGCGTATAAAATTTGGTGGCGAAGCCGCGAATATCCCGCACGGTATCGGCGGAACCGGCGCTGCCCTGAACCGTGGAGAAACGGACAAAGACCGGGGTGACCTGACTGGGATCGCGCAGGAAATCCGCTTTGGTGATGTCGCTCATGGAGCGATAGGGCTGGAAATAGCCGTGCGCCGCTGAACCGCGCGCATGCACGATACGCTCAGGAATGCGTTCATGGTCAAAATGCGTGATTTTTTCACGCATGATGAAATCTTCCAGCAGCGTCGGTCCGCGCGTCCCCGCCTTCAGTGAGTTTTGATCGTTGGCGATGCGCGTCCCCTGATTGGTGGTCAGCGGAAAGTTCTCACCGCCTTTGCGGTGCGCGTCCAGCTGATCGAGTTTGGCGTTACGCGTGGTGGGCGACTTGAGGCTTCCCGGCGCGGTAGGCTGTTTGCCTGGCGGCGTCGGTTCGGAAGAGGGTTGATGCGATCCATCCGCTGGGGCTAAAGAATCCAGACCTGGCCTGGCGGATTCGGGGCCTGTAGCCGGTGCGCTGTGGCTCAGCTCCTTATTATCGGTTTCTTTCGACATTAGCATTGCTCCTGTTGATGTCGTTTAAGGCTCCATTAACTATAGAACAGCACATTAGGTACGCCTGGAATTTCCGGGATTTTGTGTTATAGCGCATTAAGGCGGTTGAAAAGAAAATGTCTTCAGGCGAGCCACAGAGAAAAAAATAAGGGCCGGAAAATCCGGCCCTTAAGGGGTTTGTCCGACCTGAACGCAGCAGGCTCAGGTTCACTGTCAGGGCACAGCGGCGTTAGCGATGTGCCAGTTCGCTATGATCGTCGCTATTAAGCAGCGCCTTGTCTGTCTGGCGCAGCCAGCGGCTGGTGAGGGAACCGGCCGTCATTGAACCATTAACGTTCAGTGCGGTGCGGCCCATATCGATCAGCGGCTCAATAGAGATAAGCAGGGCAGCCAGAGTAACCGGAAGCCCCATCGCCGGCAGTACCAGCAGCGCGGCAAAGGTCGCACCGCCGCCGACGCCCGCCACACCGGCTGAGCTCAGCGTCACGATAC
This sequence comes from Pantoea sp. FN0302, assembly GCF_050113775.1. Lineage (NCBI taxonomy): Bacteria > Pseudomonadati > Pseudomonadota > Gammaproteobacteria > Enterobacterales > Erwiniaceae > Pantoea > Pantoea sp. FN0302. The sequence goes on along the minus strand of NZ_JBNJSM010000001.1, from coordinate 1,301,368 downwards.
CAACCAGCGTGGCGATCCATACCGGATCCAGCGGGTTGATGCCCATGGTCGGCGCAACCATTACTGCCAGCATAGTAGGATAAAGACCGGCACAGCCGTTCTGTCCGATAGTGGCACCGAATGAGGCGGAGAAGCTGGCGATAGATTCCGGCACGCCGAGACGCTGGGTCTGTGCTTCCACGTTAAGCGGAATAGAAGCGGCGCTGGAGCGGCTGGTAAAGGCAAAGGTGATCACTGGCCAGACCTTACGGAAAAAGCGCAGCGGATTAATGCCGTTAACCGACAGCAGCAGGGCATGTACGCCAAACATAATCGCCAGGCCCAGATATGAGGCCACCACAAAGCCGCCGAGCTTGATGATATCCTGCAGGTTAGAGCTGGCCACCACCTTGGTCATCAGCGCCAGCACGCCATATGGCGTCAGCTTCATAATCAGGCGAACCAGCTTCATTACCCACAGCTGTAAAACCTCAATCGCTTTCAGGACGCGCTCACCTTTTTCCCGGTCATCCTTTAACAACTGCAAGGCGGCAACGCCAAGGAAAGCGGCAAAAATCACCACGCTGATAATGGAGGTGGGGTTAGCACCGGCCAGATCGGCAAAGGGATTTTTCGGGATAAAAGAGAGCAGCATTTGCGGCGCGCTGAGATCGGCAACTTTACCCGCATAGTTAGACTGAATGGCCGACAGACGAGCCGTTTCCTGCACGCCCTGCACCAGACCTTCGGCGGTCAGACCAAACAGGGTAGTGACAAATACCCCGACCAGCGCCGCGATAGCGGTGGTAAACAGCAGGACGCCAATGGTCAGCGCGCTGATTTTTCCCAATGCGGAGGCGTTATGCAAACGCGCCACGGCGCTGAGAATAGAGACAAATACCAGCGGCATCACGATCATCTGCAGCAGCTGAACGTAACCGTTGCCTACCACGTTAAACCAGCTAATCGACTCTTTCAGTACCGCTGCGTTGTCTCCGTAGATCAGATGCAGCGCCAGGCCAAACAGCACGCCAATGACCAGACCCACCAATACTTTTTTCGACAGGCTCCAGCCCTGGCGGCCAAGCCGGGATAACACCACCAGCAGGACGATAAACGTCAAAATATTCAAAATAAGCGGAACATTCATTTTTTTTCTCCATGAGATTACCCCACCGCCGCGTTAAAACGCAGCCTGTGGGGTCGGAAGAAGTGTTTTTATCGGCGCAGTGTGTTGCGCAATGGGCGAAATGGTATCAGGTCAGCACCTGACGCCATTAGATCCGAATGGAATGGGTTATAACTTTTTGTCTGATTTTGTATGCAAATGCAGCAGGCGCTTAGTTCAACAGACGATCGATGCCCGTCTGTACATTATTCATTACGCGGGCAGGCCAGCCGTCCGCACCGAACTGGGGCATGCCAGGCGGAAACCATAACGCCCCGGCAACCAGCGCCAGGCAGAACAGACGTTCCAGCTGGTTGCCTGATTTTGTGTTTAATAGCGGCAGTCGAAAGCGCCAGCGGCATGGCCACAACAGCGGCACGCCAGCGGGCGTGAGCATATCAGCCGCAATATGACTGAGATAGCCTAATACCATGCCGTGCATGGCATCGCCCGGCAACGGCGAACCGTGCGGCAGATTAAACTGTAGCAGCACGATGCCGCCCAGCACCGCCAGTAAACTATGGGTAAAGCCCCGATGCCCGAACGCCCGCGCAATGGGCTGGGAAATCCAGCGAAAACGCTGCCCAAGGGTTGAGCGGGGATGATCGATATCAGGCAGCAGGCAGGTCAGCAGAACCGCCGGAATAATATGCCACCAGTCGCCGTTAGCCAGCTCTGGCGTAAGCTCAGCGCGCTTGGCAAAAATAGCGCTGGCAATGGCGAAAATAACGTGGCCTTCGGCCGTCATGGAGATAACCTGGATACATAACTGTCAATGTATCCAGTATAGGGGATTTATACAGTAGAATGGAAGTTGTGACGCTGTAACCAAAAGTGAATACCGGACAGAGCCAGGCCCTGTCCGGTAACCATTAGCGTGCCAGCCAGCCGCCGTCAACCGCCAGCGTATAGCCGTTAACATAATCAGAAGCGGATGAAGCCAGGAATACGACCGGCCCCATCATATCGTCCGGTTTACCCCAGCGTCCGGCCGGAATACGGCCAAGAATTTCCTGACTGCGACCTTCATCGTTACGTAGCTGCTCGGTGTTGTTGGTTGCCATATAGCCCGGTGCGATGGCGTTAACATTAATGTTATGCGCCGCCCACTCATTGGCCATCAACCGCGTCAGGCCCATTACCGCGCTTTTAGACGCGGTATAAGATGGCACCCGAATTCCGCCCTGGAAAGAGAGCATGGAGGCGATATTGATGATTTTGCCGCCGTTGCCCTGACTGATAAACTGACGCGCCACCGCCTGCGAGAGGAAGAATACCGTTTTGCTGTTGATATTCATCACGTCATCCCAGTTCTGCTCGCTGAATTCAATCGCGTCCTGGCGGCGAATAATACCGGCGTTGTTAACTAAAATATCGATACGACCAAAGGCGGCAACCGCCTGTTGCACCACTTGCGGGATGCAGCTGCTGTCCATCAAATTGGCATTGATGTTGATAAAGCGGCGGCCGGTAGCTTCCACCAGCGCGGGCGTGTCATCCGCGCCAGAGTGGTTAACGCCGACGATATCACAGCCCGCCTGCGCCAGCCCTACAGCCATTCCCTGACCCAGACCCGTATTACAGCCGGTAATCAGCGCCACTTTTCCTTCGAGGTTAAATGCATTCAGTATCATTTTTTGCTTCCTGTAATCGTCGTTAACGCAGTTCACTGACTTTGACGTGATCCATATCGTCAAAGACCTGATTTTCACCCACCATGCCCCAGATAAAGGTATAGCGTTTGGTGCCGACGCCGGCATGAATCGACCAGCTCGGCGAAATTACCGCCTGCTCGTTATGCACCAGCAGATGACGCGTTTCCTGCGGCTGACCCATCATATGAAACACGGCGGTTTCCTCATCCATATCGAAGTAAAAGTAAACTTCCATACGGCGTTCGTGGGTATGGCAGGGCATGGTGTTCCACAGGCTGCCTTCTTCGAGTTTGGTCAGGCCCATGGTGAGCTGGCAGGTTGGTAACACATCCGGCACGATAAATTTATTAATGGTGCGGCGGTTGCTGGTGGCGGGATCGCCCAGCGTGGCAGTCGAGGCCTCTTCCAGGGTGATTTTTTTATCCGGGTAACGCGTATGGGCCGGGGCGCTGTTGTAATAAAATTTAGCGGGCTGGCTGGCATCTACGCTTTTAAACACCACCGACTGCGCGCCCATGCCCACATAGAGCGCCTGCTGGTTACCAATTTCCCAGGCTTTGCCATCAACTTCAATCAGGCCCGGCCCGCCAATATTGATCACGCCCAGTTCGCGGCGTTCCAGAAAATAACTCACACCCAGTTGCTTACCCACTTCGCTGCCGATAGTGACGCTTTCACGCACCGGCATTACGCCGCCGACGATAATGCGGTCGATATGGCTGTAGGTCATGGTGTAGTTGTCAGCCGTGAATATGTTCTCAATAAGAAATTCGCGGCGTAAGCCAGCCGTATCAAGCTGACGGGCATGGTCGCTATGGATGCTTTGACGAACTTGCATGTCGATGCCTCTCTGAGGTTAGAACCTATAAATCAGGAATACGCTTGTCGTTAACAGAATCATAGGCAGGTCGGCATGCGAATTCAATAAAAATGAAATGGTGTTTTATTTATTTTGCACGTCGGATCATATTTGCGGAAAAAACAGTGGGGCTAAAGCAGGGCGTGGCAGCGATCGGAGACCAGCAGCAGAGTCAAAGTGACAGGGCGCAAAGGAAATAGCCTGCCTGCAAAGCGCAGGCAGGGTAAAAGTCAGTAGCCCTTTAACTGCTGGGCAGTGAGCTGTAACAGCGAATCCAGCTTAACGTCCGCCAGCGCCCAACGCCCATCGCTGCGATATTCAGCTGCGGGAACCACGACCGAGCGCATACGCGCCGCTTTAGTGGCAATCATGCCGTTAAAGGAATCTTCCAGCGTGACGCAGTTTAACGGATCCACGCCGAGACGTGCCGCGGCATCCAGATAGACCTGCGGATGCGGTTTGCTGTAGGGTAGCGCCTCGGCGGAGACCAGCACCTCGAAATAGTCGCGCAGATTAAACAGTGCCAGTACTTTTTCCAGCATATGCAGCGGTGAGGCGGAAGCCAGACCGATTTTTAAACCCTCAGACCGGCAGAGCTGCAGCGCCTGCTCCACGCCCGGCAACAGCGGTTTCTTCTCTTCCACCAGATTGATGGCGCGGGTAATGATGCGGTCGGTAACCTCCTGCTGGCTGGGTCCATTCCACGGCAGCGTTTCGAACCACATGCGCACCACCTGATCGATACGCAGGCCCAGCGTATCCGGCAGTTCGCTACGGCGCGACAGATCAACATCCAGCGTGGCGAATACATCCATTTCCGCCTGATCCCATAAGGGTTCAGAATCAATCAGCAAACCGTCCATATCAAATATCGCGGCCAGTACAGGTCGGGTGTAGGTCATACAAGGCTCCATTTTCACATTTTGTCTTTAACATAGCATGAAGCTTTCCAGCAGGCATGGTGGGACTCACAGGATAAAATAATTAGCAGCGCTTTTTTCCAGGCGCTTTTCCCTGACAGCGGGTAGACTTACTGCCAGACAACAGGTGCAAGGAGAAACCATGACTTATCAACAGGCTGGCCGTGTTGCCATTATCAAACGCGTGGCTGGCTGGATTATTTTTCTACCGGCGCTGGTTTCCACGTTGGTATCGCTAATGAATTTTATGTTCACGCACAGCGAAAAGCGGCCCGGCATTGATGCGGTGCTGCTCGATTTTATTCACGTGATGATCGATATGATCCGTTTCAATACGCCGTTTCTTGGTTTTTTCTGGCGTAATTCGCCGGTGCCCGACTTTAATGCGGGTGGCAATATCGGTTTCTGGCTTATCTATATCCTGATTTTTGTGGGTCTGGCGCTGCAGGCATCGGGCGCACGTATGTGGCGTCAGTCGCGCCATATAAAAGAAGGGCTCGAAGATATGCTGATCCTGGAACAGGTAAAAGGCGAGGAAGGGCGCAGCCGACAGCAGCTGGAGGAAAAAATCGTGGTGCCACGGCACACTATTTTCCTGCAAATCTTCCCGCTCTATGTGTTGCCGATCGTTATCGCCCTGGCAGGCTACTTTGTACTGTCAGTAACCGGTTTTATCTGAACAGCGTAACGGGCCTGAACAATGATCGCTTCAGGCCCGATTTTTCTGTTGCTCATCCCGTTCCAGCAGCAGGCCCACCGCGCGCTGCGCCTCACTTAGCCAGGCACCGCCAAACACATTGGCGCGGTTGAGCAGGTAATAAAGCTGATAAACTGGCTGACGCTGTGGATAATCCTCCGGCAGCGGCCATTCCGACTGATAACCTGCCAGAATGTTTTCCGGAAAAGCAGGATAGCGGGAAAGCATCGCCAGATCGCATTCACGATCGCCCCAGTAGCAGGCGGGATCGTAGATCCACGGTCCGCTTTCGCTGCCCGCGCAGTTAGTGGGCCATAAATCGCCGTGCAACAGCGAGGGCTGAGGATGATGAGTCGCCAGTGCGCGCTGAACGCAATCGATAATCAACTCGGTATTACCGTACAAAATGCCTTTTTCCGCCGCCAGCTGGAGCTGCCAGCCTATCCGCTGCTCGGAAAAGAAGCGCGACCAGCGACGCACCCAGACATTGGGCTGAGGCGTAGTGGTAATATTATTGTCGAAATCAAGACCGAAATGGGGCTGTTCGCTCCACTGATGCAGGCGGGCAAGCTGCTGCCCCAGCTGAAAGGCGCTGGCTTCATCCAGCGGGCGCGGCTCAATATACTCCAGAAGCAGAAAACTGTAATCGCGATCGCTGCCGATGCCATACACTTTCGGCACGCGTACCGTCTGGCTGCGTGCCAACAGCGCCAGCTGATCCGCTTCGGCGGTAAAGGCGCTCAGCATCTCCTGCGTATTGCACTTCATAAAGAGTTGATGTTCGCCATAGCGAATTTGCCAGGCAGCATGAACTTCACCGGCAGGCAGCTCCGTGCGCTGGGTAATTTCCGCATGTCCTAATTGTTCATTCAACAGACGACTTATGGCTGACCACATGGGGTTATCCTCATTCTCGCTGTGTAATGACAGAGCATAAAATCGGCGCCAACGCGCAGCTCGCTCTTCAGGCGTTAAGGGCGGTTCTGCTGGATATAATCCACAAAGGTTTGTACCTCCACCTCCGGCTCACTCTCCAGCGCGACTTCGCCGAGGCTGATGGCTTGCTGACGGATCTCATCAGCGCTTTTAGCGCTGACGATGCCGTAACTGTTGGTACCCAGCTCGTGCGTATGGCCCTCATCATCCTGCAGAGTAGCGCTAAAACCGCTGTTAGCCATCGCGCTGTTGAGTTCAAGACCGGCAGCCAGCCCCTTGTCCTGGTAACGAAAGGTAACAACATACCGGGTCACACTTGATGGGCTCATATTCACCTCGTTGTTCCCGAAAGAATTTTCAGCTTAGACCATCACTGCCAAAGCGGCGAATCAGTAACAAAACAGGTTTGATAATGCGATTAATTATCATTATTATCATGTCGCTAACCTTTTGAATAATAGTTGAACAGGCACCGTCTGTGACAAGGAGAACGATGTGCATCGCGCAATAAAATTTTCTGCCTCGGTTGTTATGCTGGCAGCTTCCGCATCGGCCGTAGCAACCACTTATCCCGTTACCCTGACTGATTTCGATGGGCAGAAAATCACCCTGGCTAAGGAGCCGCAGCGAATCGTGGTTCAGGACGGACGCGATATTCTTGCGCTGGCGCTGCTCGATCGCGCGGATCCTTTTCAGCGCGTCGTGGCCTGGAATAACCTGTTAAAGAAAAGCGACGGGCACACCTGGCAACTGATGCTGGGCAAATGGCCGCAGGCTGAGCATATTACCGATATGGGCTTCAGCGATAAGGGTGAGGTAAATCTTGAAAGCGTTATCGCCCAGCGGCCAGATTTAATGATTGCACAGCTGCGCTCAAAACCGTCGTTAACCCAGACCGGCGTGCTGGCAAAGCTTAAGCAGTTGAATATTCCGGTGCTGTTTATCGATACCTTTAAAAACCCGGTAAAGGATGCGCCAGCCAGCGTAACGCTGTTGGGTGAGGCGCTTAATCGCGAGCAGGAAGCGCAGCAGTACACCGATTTTTATCAGCAGCACTACCAGGCAATTCAGGATAAGGTGCGGACGGTTTCCCCGAAACCGCGCATCTTTATTGAAGCCAAAGCCGGGCTGGCCGGGCTGGAATCGTGCTGCTTTACCCACGGCCATGTTGGCTGGGGTTCTATGGTGGAAGCGGTCGGCGCGACCAATATTGGCTCAGAGCTGCTGCCGGGTGCAACTGGCGAGGTATCGCTGGAGAAGGTGATCGCCATGAAACCGGACGCCTATATCGTGTCGGGTTCACAGTGGGCAAGCAAAAATAATGCGGCCGTGCCGTTCGGCTATGGCGTAACGCAGCAGCAGGTTGATGTGGCATTTAATAAAATGAAACAGCGCCCGGGCTTTGCACAGTTACAGCCAGTGAAAGAAGGGCATTTTTATGGCGTTTATCATAATTTCTATAATCACCCATGGAATATTGTGGGTATTGAATATCTGGCGAAATTTATTTATCCGCAGCCATTCGCTCAGCTTGATCCAGCCAACAGCTGGCATGAAATCGTCACGCGTTTTACTACCATCCCGGAAGGCCAGGGCGTATTAGGCTCGGCGGCTCCACAAAAGTAACTGCGGTTTTAAGCACGCTTTTCGGCGTGCTTTTCTTTGATAACAAAGGGAAATAAATATTTTTCCAGCCGTGCTGCGTTTCGCCTGATTACCCTTTATAATGCGCGCCGTTAATAAGAAAATTCCAATTCATGACATCTTTTCCTTTGGATGCTTAGGTATTCACGCTGTTTAACGCCTGTTTACAATATTTACGGTAAGTGACGTTGATTGCAGCGTAAAACCCTTCAGACTCTCCCTTTTTTAAACTGTCGTACGGATCACAATAAATGAATTTGCTTAATAAGTTTTCTGCTGCGCTATTACTTTCTGCGGGCGCTTTCTGTCATCAGGCCATGGCTGATAACACCGTATTTACCGTTATGGATGACCCCTCTACCGCTAAAAAAACCTTTGAAGGCAATGCGGCGGCGGGTTATTTAGCACAGACGGGAAACACCAAAAGTTCTTCATTAACCGCACAGACCAATATGACATGGTATCAGCCGAATACCGCGTACAGCCTGTGGGGCAACGCAGCCAACACGTCTTCTAACGATGAGCGTTCTTCCGAAACCTATCAGGTAGGTGGACGTACACGTTATAACATGACCGACCATGACTATCTGTTCGGTCAGGCCAGCTGGCTTAGCGATCGTTTTAACGGCTATGATTCGCGTGATGTGCTGGCTGCCGGTTACGGTCGTCAAATCCTGAACGGCCCGGTGCATTCGCTGCGTGTGGAATTCGGTCCGGGCGTACGCTATGACGATTTCCATGACGGCGGACATGAAACGCAGGGACTGGGCTACGGTGCGATGAGCTATCAGTGGCAGATGACCGATACCACTAAGTTTATTCAGGGTGCCTCGGTGTTGAGCAGCTTTAATGACAACACCACGGTTAACTCTGAGACCGGCCTGCAGGTAGCAATTAACGCGCACTTTGCACTGAAGGTGACCTATAACGTGACCTGGAATAACAATCCGCCAGAGTCTGCGCCGGATCATACCGATACCAAAACGCAGGTTCTGCTCTCCTACGCGATGTAAAAACCGGTTTTACTGCGTGTGATAACAAAGGGCTGCCAGAGGCAGCCCTTAAATATTCTCAGGCATGGCTGTCTTTACCGGTAAAGGCGCTGATGGGTTTGTCCGGTGCCGGTTGCTCCATCGCGGTAGCGAACGCCTTTAAGCCGGCGACCAGCGGCATCACCGCATGCCACAGACTCTCATCGTGCAGCAACTTCCAGGTGCCGCTGACGCCGGGTGCAACCTCATGGTGCTGTTGGGTTTCAGCGTGCTGGTTCACTGCGTTTAAGGCTGATTTCACCGCGTAAACCGTTTTATGAAACTGCCCTGGCGGAATATCAGACAGCGCCATCAGCAATACTGAAAGGTTTTGCATCGCATTCTGCGAGCCCGGTTTGTTTAATCCCTCTACCAGAACTTTGGCAATCTGCGTGTTGGCTGAAACCATATCGTTGGCCAGACGCAGAAAACCGTGATGGTGCAGGCTGTGCAGTAGCTCATGCAACGCATCGTGTGCATCAGGTTCGGTTTTGGGTGGCGGGACATCATAATTTATCGGTTCAGCCATTAAAATTTCTCCGGATGTTGGGTGTGTTCAGGGGGAAGGGTATAACCCTCTTGCTGCCATTTGATTTCGATCGGCAGTCGGGTTTGCGGCGTGCGGCTGCCGTAGCGGAAGTTTTGATGCGGCAACGGCTCGGCCAGCGGTGGGTGCGCCAGCTTAACCATTTTTACCGCAATCTCTTTATAGGCCGGAGTGTTTACATCTGGATCGTGGTGGTCGCCGGTCAGACCATTAACGCCCGGCTTGCCATAGTGGATCGGCATAAACAGCACGTTGCCCGCGACACGATCGCTGACAATCACCGGCACCTCAATTGCGTTACGGCGCGATGCGATGCTCACCCAGTCGCCCTGCTGGAGTTGGCGCGCCTCGGCCAGCTGTGGACTGATCTCCACAAAGCCGTTTGGCGAAAGCGAAAACATACGGTCGCCGCGTCCGGTCTGGTTGGTGGACTGAAAATGCTCCAGCATCCGGCCATTGTTTAACCAGAGATCGTATTCGTCATCTGGCGCCTCCTGCGGCGGCTGCCAGTGAATGGGATAGAGTACCGCTTTGCCGTCGGGAAATTTAAAACCGTCGGTATAGAGCAGCGGGGTGCTGCTGCCGTCCGGCTTCACCGGCCACAGCTGAGACCGCCAGCCGCTGAGCTGCTGATAATCCACCCCAGCGAAGATATCGGCGATGCGTGCGGCTTCGGCCATGATCTCACCCGGATGGGTATAATTCCAGGGATAACCCAGCCGGGCGGCGAGATCGGTAAGAATACGCCAGTCGGGCAGGCTGTCGCCCAGCGGCGGCATCACCTCGTAAAAACGCTGGATGCGGCGCTCGGTATTAACATAGGTTCCCTCTTTTTCTACGCTGGGGCAGCCCGGCAGCACCACATCGGCAAAGGCCGCGGTGCGGCTCATAAAGATATCCTGCACCACCATAAACTCCAGCTTACTGAACGCCTCATGCACCCTGGTGGAGTTTGCATCGGAAAAGGCGGTTTCCTCACCAATGATATACATCGCTTTTAACGCGCCCTGATGCGCGTGTTCGATCATTAAATAATTATCCGCTCCCGCCTGGTCTGAGAGCGTTTCTGGCGTAACGCCCCAGGCATGAGCCCACTTCTCCCGCACCGCAGGGACGGTAACCTTTTCGTAGCCCGGATAAATATTGCTCAGACAGCCGAAGTCGCTGGCACCCTGCACATTATTATGTCCGCGCATCGGATAGCCGCCGGTGCCTGGCCGACCATAATTGCCGGTAACCAGCAGCAGGTTCGAGAGAGCGGTGCTGGTATCCGCGCCGTGGCTGTGCTGGGTAATGCCCATGGCCCACAGGATAGAGACCCGTTCCGCCTGGCCGATCATTTCCGCCGCGCTAATCATCTCTTCAACGCTCAGGCCGGTCTGCTCGCTGACCTCGTTCAGGGTAAAAGGCGCCAGCGAGGCGCGGTACTCCTCCAGCTGGTTGACCTTTCCGGCAAGAAACGCCGCATCAGCATAGTTATGTTCAAACATATAACGGGACATGGCCGAGGCCCACAGGCTGTCGCTGCCGGGTTTGATGCGCAGGTACAGATCGGCACGCTCGGCCATTTCATGTTTGCGCGGATCCACCACCAGCAGTTTTTGTCTGTGATGTTTTTGCGCGGCCTTGATGCGCGAGGCGATAACCGGATGGTTTTCCGCCAGGTTGCTGCCGACAATCACGATTAAATCAGCTTTTTGCAGATCCTCTATCGTGCCTGCGTCGCCGCCATAACCCACGGTGCGGAACAGTCCTTCGGTCGCCGGGTTCTGGCAGTAACGCGAAGAGTTATCGACATTGTTGGTGCCAAAAATCAGGCGGGCAATTTTCTGCGTCAGGTAAGCTTCTTCATTACTGCCTTTGCTGGAACCGATAAACCCGATACTGTCGCCGCCGTGCTGCGTGGCGATGGTTTTGAGCCGTTGTGCGACGAGATCCAGCGCCTCATCCCAGCTGGCCGGACGAAAGCGCCCGTTTTCACGGATCAGCGGTGTGGTCAGTCGTTGCGGACTGTTCACGAAATCCCAGCCAAATTTGCCTTTCAGGCAGGTTGAAATGCCGTTTACCGGCGCATCCGCCACCGGCTGAACTTTCAGGATATGGCGATCGCGCGTCCACATTTCGAAGCTGCAGCCGACGCCGCAATAGGTGCAGACGGTTTTGGTTTTTTTGATCTCTTTCTGCCGCATCGCCATATCTATCAGCGAAACGCCGGTAACAGGCTGCGCGCCAATGGTGTTTTCCAGCGACTTCACTAACTCAATCATGGGGCGTTTGAGATCTTCCGGCATTGCGGTAAAAGGCCCGGCGTCAGGCTGCATGGTTTTTTCCAGCAGTGCGTTACAGGGACAAACGGTAACGCAGTGGCCGCAGCTGACGCAGCTGGATCCAGCAATTTCGGTGCCGCCATCCCACAATACGCGCGGATGTTCCGCACCGTAGTCAATAGAGAGCGTTTCATTGACCTCAACGTTCTGACACGCCTCTACACAGCGACCACACAGAATGCACTGATCGGGATCATAGGTGTAGAAAGGGTTACTTTCATCTTTGAGATAAGGTTTACGTTGATAGGGATAGTACTGAATAGGGATACGCATATCGGCGACGGTATTATGCAGCGTGCAGTCGCCGGTATTGTGTTCGCACAGGGTACAGTAGAGTTCGTGACGCGCCAGCAGTCGATCCATGCCTTCTTTCTGCGCGGCTTTCGCTTCAGGCTGATGGCTGGAAATCTCCATGCCATCCCAGGTTCGCAACGTACAGCCGCGCACCAGCTCACCCTGATATTCAACCCAGCAGACATCGCACGATTGCAGCGGAGGCAGGGCAGGGTGATAACAGACGTGCGGCAAGATTTTTTCCTGGGCTTGTAAAAAATCAATCAGAGGCTGGTCAGCTTCACCGCTCAGGTGTTCGCCGTTATAAATAATGGTGCAGGTGTTCTGGCTCATCAGGCGCTCTCATAAGGCAATGCATCATGACCACTTCCTGTGTGCTTTCCCTGTTTTCGTAAAGTTATGTCATTGAAGGTAGACCCTGACGCTATTCCCGGCAAAAGGGCTGTGATAAAAAACCTGATTTCAAATGATAAAAATTATTTCAAACAGTGGCGCGCCTGCGGTTGCTGCCTACGCTTTAAAGTAAGGCTGGCTAAAGCGGGAGGGCCTTATCATGAGTGAAGTTATGTCATTACTGTCCGGGGGCTGGAGTTGGATACTGGGAGGGCTGGCGCTTATTGCCGGGCTTGCCGGCTCTTACTTTGGTGGAAAAAAAATTGGCAAGACGCAAGAGAAGGCTCGCGGGGATGTGGCAGCGGCAGAGCTGCAAACCCAACAGGCTGAGGCGATTGCAAAAAAACAGGCGGATAATATTAAGGTGGCTAAGCATGTGGAAACGTCTAACGCTACTGTCAGTGACGCTGCTGCTCGTGACAAGCTGCACCGGTCGAAGTACAACGTCGATGATTGACCGCGCCAGCGTCGATTCATCCTGTACGTTATTTCAGCCTATCTATACGCATGGCAAAGATGCCGAGGTGATGGACGTTCGCACGATACGCGCGATCAATACGCATAATGAGCTGTGGGACAGGCTCTGCAGTGAAGAAAAACAGTAAGGAGAACCTTTTCCTGAATGTGCTAACGGCCCGCTGATGCGGGCCGCTTTCTTTTGTAGGTCACGGCAAACACCTGTTTAACATCATCCCTTTAGCGTGTAAGATGTCCGCTCTTCAACTCTTACCCGGCCGGGCACTTCTGCATCTTGTCCCTGGCTGCGTACCAAATTAACAACTGTGGGTTAGTTTTGGCCGGTAATCCGTTGAAAATTAACTTCTAACCAATGTTTGCATGTAATCTTTCGTGTGGGTTACCACTGCAATTAAGGATATGAAATGCCTGTAATTACCCTTCCTGACGGCAGTCAGCGCAGCTTTGACCGACCTGTTAGCGTGATGGATATTGCGCAAGATATCGGTCCAGGGCTGGCAAAAGCCTGTATCGCCGGTCGCGTTAATGGCGAACTGGTGGATGCGGTTGATCCAATCGCCGAAGATGCCAGCGTTGCTATTATCACCGCTAAAGATGACGCAGGTCTGGAGATTATCCGCCACTCCTGCGCGCATCTGCTAGGTCACGCCATGAAACAGCTCTGGCCCAACGCGAAAATGGCTATCGGTCCGGTTATTGATAACGGTTTCTATTACGATGTCGACCTCGATCATACTCTGACGCAGGAAGATCTCGATCGGCTGGAAAAGCGCATGCATGAGCTGGCCGAAACGAACTATGACGTCGTTAAGAAAAAAGTCAGCTGGCAGGAAGCGCGTGACGTCTTTGCCGCACGCGGTGAAAACTATAAAACCACCATTCTTGATGAGAATATCAGCCATGACGATCGTCCTGGTCTGTATCACCATGAAGAATATGTCGATATGTGCCGTGGGCCGCACGTGCCTAATATGCGTTTCTGCCATCACTTTAAACTGCAGAAAATTGCGGGCGCTTACTGGCGTGGCGACAGCAGCAATAAAATGCTGCAGCGTATTTATGGCACCGCATGGGCGGATAAAAAGCAGCTGAACGCTTATCTGCAGCGTCTGGAAGAGGCGGCCAAGCGTGACCATCGTAAGATCGGTAAGCAGCTTGATCTCTATCATATGCAGGAAGAAGCGCCGGGTATGGTATTCTGGCACAACGATGGCTGGACTATCTTCCGTGAGCTTGAAACTTTTGTTCGCAGTAAGCTGAAAGAGTACCAGTACCAGGAAGTTAAAGGTCCGTTCATGATGGACCGCGTCCTGTGGGAAAAAACCGGCCACTGGGAAAACTATAAAGAAGCGATGTTTACCACCGCTTCTGAGAACCGTGAATACTGCATTAAGCCGATGAATTGTCCCGGCCACGTGCAGATTTTCAATCAGGGTCTAAAATCATACCGCGACCTGCCATTACGTATGGCGGAGTTCGGCAGCTGCCACCGTAACGAGCCTTCCGGCGCGTTGCATGGTCTGATGCGTGTGCGCGGCTTTACCCAGGACGACGCCCATATCTTCTGTACGGAAGAGCAGGTGCGTGCTGAGGTTAACAGCTGCATTAAGATGGTGTACGACATGTACAGCACCTTCGGTTTTGAAAAAATCGTGGTGAAGCTGTCTACCCGTCCGGAAAAACGCATCGGCAGCGATGAATTATGGGATCGTGCTGAAACGGATCTGGCTGCGGCGCTGGAAGAGAACGCGATTCCGTTCGAATACCAGCCGGGCGAGGGCGCATTCTACGGTCCTAAAATTGAATTCACCCTGCATGACTGCCTGGATCGTCCATGGCAGTGTGGTACCGTACAGCTCGATTTCTCATTGCCGAGCCGTCTGAGTGCCTCTTATGTAGGTGAAAATAACGAACGACAGGTGCCGGTGATGATTCACCGTGCTATTCTGGGTTCAATGGAACGCTTTATCGGTATTCTCACTGAAGAATACGCCGGTTTTTATCCAACCTGGCTGGCACCGGTACAAGCGGTGGTGATGAATATCACCGACGGGCAGTCTGATTATGTCAACGAATTAACGCGAAAATTACAGAATGCGGGCATTCGTGTAAAAGCAGACTTGAGAAACGAGAAGATTGGCTTTAAAATCCGCGAGCACACATTGCGTCGCGTCCCTTATATGTTGGTTTGCGGTGATAAAGAGGTAGAAGCCGGTAAAGTGGCTGTACGTACCCGCCGCGGTAAAGACCTTGGGTCCATGGACGTGGATGTGCTGATCGAGAAGCTGCAGCAAGAAATACGCAGCCGCAATCTTCATCAATTGGAGGAATAAGGTATTAAAGGCGGAAAACGAGTTCAACCGACGCGTCCCAATCGTATTAACGGTGAAATCCGTGCTACCGAGGTGCGTCTGACTGGCGTCGAAGGCGAGCAGCTTGGTATTGTTAGTTTACGCGAAGCTATTGAAAAAGCTGAAGAAGCAGGTGTTGATTTAGTTGAAATCAGCCCTAACGCCGAACCGCCGGTTTGTCGTATAATGGATTACGGCAAGTTCCTCTATGAAAAGAGTAAGTCTTCTAAGGAACAGAAGAAGAAGCAGAAAGTTATCCAGGTGAAGGAAATTAAATTCCGCCCTGGTACCGATGAAGGCGACTATCAGGTCAAACTACGCAACCTGATTCGTTTTCTGGAAGAAGGCGATAAAGCCAAAATCACCCTGCGTTTTCGCGGTCGTGAGATGGCGCACCAACAGATCGGTATGGAAGTGCTTAACCGCGTGAAAGAAGATCTGAGTGAACTGGCAGTAGTTGAATCTTTCCCTTCGAAGATTGAAGGCCGCCAGATGATCATGGTGCTCGCACCCAAGAAGAAACAGTAGGCTTTCAAGTAATAATGTCGCGCAGCGTTCGCGCTGTGCGATTTTATTCGCCTGTCTGGTTCATTTTATTAACAATGCGAAGTGGATATTTTATAAATGCCTAAGATTAAAACTGTCCGTGGCGCGGCTAAACGCTTTAAAAAAACCGGTAAAGGTGGCTTTAAGCACAAGCACGCGAACCTGCGTCATATCCTGACCAAAAAATCAACCAAGCGTAAACGTCACCTGCGCCCGAAAGCCATGGTGTCTAAAGGCGATCTGGGTCTGGTTATTGCCTGCCTGCCGTACGCATAAGTTAATTTTTTCAATCAGAATATAGAACAGGAGAGCTCAAATGGCTCGTGTAAAACGTGGTGTAATTGCTCGCGCACGTCACAAAAAAATCTTAAAACAAGCTAAAGGCTACTACGGTGCACGTTCACGTGTTTACCGCGTTGCCTTCCAGGCTGTTATCAAAGCTGGTCAGTATGCTTACCGCGATCGTCGTCAGCGTAAGCGTCAGTTCCGTCAGCTGTGGATTGCGCGTATCAACGCTGCAGCGCGTCAGAACGGTATCTCTTACAGCCGTTTCATCAATGGCCTGAAAAAAGCGTCCATTGAAATTGACCGTAAAATCCTGGCCGACATCGCCGTATTCGACAAAGTGGCTTTCACTGCACTGGTTGAAAAAGCGAAATCAGCTCTGGCGTAAGTCAGATGGAAGAGGGAGCGTGCTCCCTCTTTTATTTTATGTAACCGTAGCAAAAGATTGACTTTTCCGCCTGCTGGCATTTCAATAGAGCCGTCTAACGCAAGCGACAAGGTAAACCAAGCATGCACGCTATTTTTCGTTTCTTTTTTTACTTTAGCACCTGAATTTTGGGGGCTTGTGCGCGAAAAAAGAAACGAAAAATCGCACTGAAAGCCTCCCTCGTGGAGGCTTTTTTATTTTCCGCGAACTGATATGGACTTCTGGTCCCCACCTGAAACAGCCCGGCCTTAGGCTGGAAGAAGAGGAAACAATGTCCCATCTCGCAGAGCTGGTTGCCAACGCCAGGGCAGCCATTGAACATGCGCAGGATGTTGCGGCGTTAGATAACGTCCGCGTCGAATATCTGGGCAAAAAAGGGCATCTGACCCTGCAGATGACCACCCTGCGCGAACTGCCGGCCGAAGAGCGTCCTGCGGCAGGCGCGGTGATTAACGAAGCCAAACAGCAGGTGCAGGAAGCGCTTAACGTGCGTAAAGACGCGCTGGAATCCGCCGCGCTAAACGCGCGTCTGGCTGCAGAAACCATCGATGTTTCCCTGCCCGGACGTCGGGTAGAAAACGGTGGCCTGCATCCGGTAACCCGTACCATCAATCGCATTGAAGACTTTTTTGGCGAGCTGGGTTTTGCTGTAGTTACCGGACCGGAAATCGAAGATGATTATCATAACTTCGATGCGCTGAACATTCCGGGTCACCACCCGGCCCGCGCCGATCATGACACCTTCTGGTTTGACGCCACGCGCCTGCTGCGTACCCAGACTTCTGGCGTACAGATCCGCACCATGAAAAACCAGCAGCCGCCGATTCGCATTATCGCGCCGGGCCGCGTTTACCGTAACGACTACGACCAAACGCATACGCCGATGTTCCATCAGATGGAAGGCCTGATTGTCGATAAAGATATCAGCTTCACCAATCTGAAGGGCACGCTGCACGATTTCTTGCGTAACTTCTTTGAAGAAGATTTGCAGATCCGCTTCCGTCCTTCCTATTTCCCGTTCACCGAGCCATCTGCGGAAGTGGATGTCATGGGTAAAAACGGCAAATGGCTGGAAGTGCTGGGCTGCGGTATGGTGCATCCAAACGTGCTGCGCAATGTCGGCATCGATCCGGAAGTCTATTCTGGCTTCGCTTTCGGCATGGGTATGGAACGTCTGACCATGCTGCGTTATGGCGTGACCGATCTGCGCGCTTTCTTCGAAAACGATCTTCGTTTCCTCAAACAGTTTAAATAAGGGCAGGTTATCCAATGAAATTCAGTGAACTCTGGTTACGCGAATGGGTAAATCCGGCTCTTGACAGTGCGGCCCTGGCGGAACAAATCACTATGGCCGGTCTGGAAGTTGACGGCATTGAACCGGTCGCCGGCGCTTTCCATGGCGTAGTGGTTGGCGAAGTGGTCGAATGCGCTCAGCATCCGAACGCCGATAAACTGCGCGTAACCAAGGTCAACGTCGGCGGCGATCGCCTGCTGGATATCGTCTGCGGTGCGCCAAACTGCCGTCAGGGGCTGAAAGTGGCCGTGGCCACCGTCGGGGCCGTGCTGCCGGGCGATTTTAAAATCAAAGCGGCGAAACTGCGCGGTGAGCCGTCGGAGGGCATGCTCTGTTCTTTCTCTGAGCTGGGCATCAGTGATGATCACAACGGCATTATCGAACTGCCTGCGGACGCGCCGATTGGCACCGATATCCGTGAATATCTGCAGCTGAACGATAACAGCATCGAAATCAGTATCACGCCAAACCGTGCCGACTGCTTTGGCATTATCGGTATCGCACGTGACGTCGCGGTGCTGAATAGCCTGCCGCTCAACGCGCCGGAAATGGTTGCGGTGCCAGCGACCATCAGCGATACGCTGCCGATTCGCGTAGACGCCACCGATGCCTGTCCGCGCTATCTGAGCCGGGTGGTCAAAAATATCAATGTGAAGGCGGCCACGCCGTTGTGGATGAAAGAGAAGCTGCGTCGCTGCGGCATCCGCTCTATCGATCCGGTGGTAGACGTGACCAACTATGTGCTGCTGGAGCTGGGTCAGCCGATGCACGCCTTCGATCTGGATTGCATTGATGGCGGCATTGTGGTGCGCATGGCGCAGCAGGATGAAGCGCTGACGCTGCTTGATGGCAATGAAGTGAAGCTGAACAGCGACACGCTGGTGATTGCTGACCATCATAAACCGCTGGCAATGGGTGGCATCTTTGGCGGCGAGCATTCAGGCGTGAATGAAGAGACCACAAACGTGCTGCTGGAATGCGCCTGGTTTGCGCCGCTGGCGATTGCCGGCCGCGCACGTCGCCACGGTTTGCATACCGATGCCTCCCATCGCTATGAGCGCGGCGTCGATCCGACCCTGCAGCAACAGGCAATGGAGCGCGCGACGCGCCTGCTGCTGGATATTTGCGGCGGTGAAGCGGGCCCGGTTGTGGATACCAGCGCGCAGGATAAGCTGCCGGTACGCGCCACCATCACGCTGCGTCGTGAGAAGCTGGATCGACTGATTGGTCATCCTATTGCCGATGCGCAGGTTACCGATATTCTGCAGCGTCTGGGCTGTGAAGTAAGCGTAAGCGAAGGCGAATGGCGCGCGGTAGCACCGGGCTGGCGCTTTGATATGGCGATTGAAGAAGATCTGGTTGAAGAAGTCGCGCGCGTTTACGGCTATAACAACATCCCGGACGTGCCGGTTAAAGCCTCGCTGGTGATGACGCAGCATCGTGAAGCGTCGCTGTCGCTAAGGCGCGTAAAAAATCTGCTGGTGGATAAAGGTTACCAGGAAGCCATTACCTACAGCTTTGTCGATCCCAAAGTGCAGGCTCTGCTGCACCCTGGCGAAGAAGCGCTGCTCCTGCCCAGCCCCATCTCCAGTGATATGTCTGCGATGCGTCTCTCGTTGTGGACCGGTCTGCTCTCTGCCGTGGTCTATAACCAGAACCGCCAGCAGAGCCGTGTACGCCTGTTTGAAAGCGGATTACGCTTTGTGCCAGATACTCAAGCAGATTTAGGTATCCGCCAGGATGTTATGCTGGCTGGCGTACTGAGCGGTAACCGCTACGAAGAGCATTGGGACCTGGCGCGTCAGACCGTCGACTTCTATGATTTAAAAGGTGATTTGGAATCGGTACTGGAACTGACCGGTAAACTGGATGCCATTGAATTTCGTGCCGAAGCTAATCCGGCCCTGCATCCGGGGCAAAGCGCAGCGATCTATTTACAGGGTGAACGCATCGGATTTATCGGTGTGGTGCATCCGGAGCTGGAACGCAAGCTGGATCTCAATGGCCGCACCTTAGTGTTTGAACTGCTTTGGAATAAGGTTGCAGACCGCGTCCTGCCTGATGCGCGCGAGATTTCGCGCTTTCCGGCAAACCGTCGCGATATCGCCGTTGTGGTGGCTGAAACGGTTCCCGCAGCAGATATCATTGCGGAGTGTAAGAAAGTTGGCGCAAATCAGATAGTTGGCGTAAACTTGTTTGACGTGTACCGTGGTAAGGGTGTAAACGAAGGTTTTAAGAGCCTTGCGATAAGCCTGATTTTGCAAGATACCAGCCGGACACTCGAAGAAGACGAGATTGCCGCAACCGTCGCCAACTGCGTTGCGGCATTAAAAGAGCGATTCCAGGCAACCTTGAGGGATTGAACCTATGGCGCTTACAAAAGCTGATATGTCGGAATACCTGTTTGAAAAGCTGGGGCTGAGTAAACGGGATGCCAAAGAGCTGGTTGAACTGTTTTTTGAAGAGGTAAGAAGAGCTTTGGAAAACGGCGAGCAGGTCAAACTGTCTGGATTTGGCAATTTTGATCTTCGCGATAAAAATCAACGGCCGGGGCGTAACCCGAAAACCGGTGAAGATATCCCTATCACCGCGCGTCGTGTGGTGACATTTCGTCCTGGACAAAAGCTGAAAAGCCGCGTCGAGAACGCTTCCCCTAAAAACAGCTGATCTGTCAGCACCATAAAGGCCGCCTCGTGCGGCCTTTTTTATGGGTGTTTTACCGGCTGCTTCATCAGCACGGATTTTCCGCCTTTTCCATAAAGTCACCACAATGTAAGGAATGCGTAAGGCGCGGGAAAATAAGCCGAAAATCGGCTCAGGCTGATAGTGACAGCTACCTGATCACAGGTATAAACAGGGGATGAAACATGATGAGGTTACCCCGATGAACATAAAAAAATTACTTCCAGGTATCGTGCTGAGCATCGTGGCGGCGCTGCCCGTTGTCGCCAGCGCTGACGTTTCGTTTGATCTGACACCTGCTGGCGTAACGATCCATATTGGCGATCGCGATCATCGAGGCTACTACTGGGATGGTTATGACTGGCGAGCTCCAAAATGGTGGCAGGAGCATCATGGACGTCATATTGGCGAGAAGGGGCCGCGCGGCTACTGGAATGGCAACGGGTGGCAGCCACATCGACCTGAAGCGCATCAGCAGCAACCCGTGCGTAAAAAGCCGGTTACGCATCATCAGGAACCGGCACGCGATCGCCCGACGGCGCACCGTGACGCATCCGGTAGCGATCGACTGGCCGCAGATCAGCAGGCTCATGGCGCAGCAGGCCATCGTCCCGATTTCCAGCCGCACGGTTAAGCACATTATGCCGGACGACTGTGTCCGGCTTTTCTTATTCCTTTCTTTTTCTGCCTTAGCCACTACAATCAAATCTCTGTTTTCCTTATAAAACTATAGCTATGTCGCTGCTAACTGAACTCTCCCGTCAGGCGGATCGTCGCGCTTATCGCTGGCTGGTCTGGCTGAGCGCTATGCTGCTGGGCGTTACGCTGGTAAGCCTGTGCGCGGGAGAGACGTGGATTCTGCCTGACCGCTGGCTAAGCGAGGAGGGCAAGCTGTTTGTCTGGCAACTGCGTCTGCCGCGCACGCTGAGTGTGTTGCTGGTTGGCGCCTCGCTGGCAACGGCGGGGTGCGTAATGCAGGCGCTGTTTGAAAACCCGCTGGCGGAACCCGGCCTGCTTGGCGTATCAAACGGCGCGGGGCTCGGCCTTGTGCTGTGTGTGCTGCTGGGAAATGGCGATTTCTGGGCGTTCAGCCTGGCAGCCATTGCCGGTGCGCTGCTGGTCACGCTGATCCTGCTGCGTTTTGCCCGTCGTCATCTTTCTAACAGCCGACTGCTGTTAGCGGGCATTGCGCTGGGGATTATCTGTAGTGCGGCGATGACCTGGGTGGTTTATTTCAGCAGTAATCTCGATCTGCGACAGCTGATGTACTGGATGATGGGCGGCTTTAGCGGCATTGACTGGCGCTACCGCTGGCTGATGCTGGCGCTGCTGCCGGTGCTGATCTGGCTGAGTGGGCAGGCGAAAATTCTGAATCTACTGGCACTGGGCGAAACCAGCGCCCGTCAGCTTGGCCTGTCACTTTATCTCTGGCGCAACCTGCTGGTGGTGGCGATTGGCTGGTTGGTTGGTGTTAGCGTAGCGCTGGCCGGGGCAATTGGCTTTATTGGGCTGGTGGTGCCGCATTTGCTGCGGCTGAACGGGCTCACCGATCATCGTATGCTGCTGCCCGCCAGCGCACTGGCCGGGGCCGCCGTATTGCTTGCTGCCGATATCATTGCCAGACTGATACTTACCGCAGCGGAATTGCCCATTGGCGTTGTCACCGCTACGCTGGGGGCGCCGCTGTTTATTTGGTTATTACTCACTCAGCACCGTTAAGGGCTGTACCACACACCGAAACAGGAAACGCGCATGAGCATTTATGATACTGAACTGGTTATGCTGGATGGTAAACGCACCACGCTGGGACAATGGAAAGGCGATGTACTGCTGATAGTTAACGTCGCTTCTCAGTGTGGACTGACGCCACAGTATAAAGAGCTGGAGAACCTGCAGCGCGCCTGGAATAAGTCCGGCTTTAACGTGCTCGGTTTTCCGTGCAACGCCTTTCTTGGTCAGGAGCCAGGCAGTAATGAAGAGATCAGGGAGTTTTGCGACACCAACTACGGTATCAGCTTCCCGATGTTCAGCAAGATCGAAGTGAACGGTCCTGAGCGTCATCCGCTGTATCAGCAATTGATCGCCGCCTGCCCTGAAGCGGTCGAGCCAGAAAACAGCGGCTTCTATGAGCGTATGGCAAGTAAAGGACGTGCGCCGAAAGAAAAGGGCGATATTTTATGGAATTTTGAAAAGTTCCTCGTGGGGCGCAACGGTGAAGTGGTACAG
This sequence comes from Pantoea sp. FN0302, assembly GCF_050113775.1. NCBI lineage: Bacteria > Pseudomonadati > Pseudomonadota > Gammaproteobacteria > Enterobacterales > Erwiniaceae > Pantoea > Pantoea sp. FN0302. Next base: position 1,278,630 of record NZ_JBNJSM010000001.1, on the reverse strand, counting down.
CGTTTCGCGCCGGATATGACGCCGGAAGATCCTATTGTGATGGAAAGCATCAAGCTCGCGCTGGCAAAATAATGTTGTTGTCCATTGAGCAGGCGACCGTCCCGGGACGCCTGCAGGCTTTTAGTGCCCAGGTGAAAAGCGGCGATCTGGTTCATCTGCTTGGTCCCAATGGTGCCGGTAAAAGCTCCTTGTTAGCGCGTCTGGCCGGGCTGTTACCAGGCGCAGGCGTGGTGCGTCTTATCGGTAGGCCGCTGGAGGGGTGGCCGCGGGCGGCGCTGGCGAGACGGCGTGCCTGGCTACCACAGCAGCAGCAACAGTTGGGGCAGATGGCGGTTTTCCACTATTTACAGCAACATCTGATCGGGGCAAAATCCGGTCAGGATATGCTGCTGTCACGTCTGCTGGCTGCTTTTCAACTGCATGATAAGCTTACGCGTTCGTTAAGCCAGCTTTCCGGCGGTGAATGGCAGCGCGTCAGGCTTATGGCGGTATTGCTACAGGTTTGGCCGTGCGTCGCGCAGCCGGCAACGCTGCTGCTACTGGATGAGCCTTACGCCGGTCTGGACGTGGTGCAGCAGCAGGCGCTGGATCGCGAGTTAACCGCTTTTTGCGAGGCGGGCGGCGCGGTGATCACCAGCGGTCACGATGTTAACCATAGCCTGCGTCATGCGCGCGACGTATGGCTGATGCAACAGGGTAAAGTTATCCGCCAGGGACGGGCTGAGGCGGTCCTGCAGCCTGATACGCTGCGTATGCTGTATGGGCTGACGTTTCGTAAGCTACAGTCGGAAGGAGAAAGCTGGTTAGTGGCTGAAGAGGCGCGCTGAGAAGATTGCCAGCGTCAGGACTTACCGTTACAGTTAGCCCGGCTCCGCTCATACAGGATGGACTCAGGTTATGCGAATCGGTGTATTACTTTTGCTTAGTGTATTGCTTGTCGGCTGTAGTCATCATGCGCCACCGCCTAATGCGCGACTTTCTGATTCAGTTACCGTTATTGCCGAGCTGAACGATCAGCTAAGCCGCTGGCAGGGTACGCCCTATCGTTACGGTGGCCTGAGCCGCAGAGGTATCGACTGCTCTGGATTTGTTTATCTGACATTTCGCGATCGCTTTAATTTACAACTGCCGCGCAGTACACGCGACCAGAGCGATACAGGCACGCGCATCGATAAAGATCAGTTACTGCCGGGAGATTTGGTCTTTTTTAAGACTGGCCGTGGTGAGAATGGTCTGCACGTAGGCATTTATGACAGTGATAAAAGGTTTATCCATGCTTCTACCAGCAAAGGGGTAATCCGCTCTTCACTGGATAACAGTTACTGGCAAAAAGTATTTTGGCAGGCGCGAAGAATTTAAGATTAACCTGTTGAAAAAGCATCAATCGATTCAGAAAATGCTCATTTAATCAGCGCTTAAAATATGGAATGATATACCGGTAATGCAAATCGACAATGAATGAAATTTCAGCTTTACATAAGCAGTCTTTTTAATTGCTCAGTAAGTAAGATATTCCCGAAAACAACGAGAATGATCACTAAATCTTATTTATTTGGCTGATTCAGCGTAGAGAAACATAAGCGGTCATAAAGGTAAATTTGCGTTATATAGTTTAGTATCAGCAGTTTACTGCGTTAAAAGAAGCAGGGGCGGGCATTACTTATCATTAAATATACTATTGATTGTAATATTTCCTTGGTATAGGATGCGCGAATTGCCACTTTTTTATGGCTAAAAAAATGACAACAACAGTTTTTGCTGATTATTTTATTCATACAGCCTTCAACCCTGTTTATGCTTTAAATGGCCGATTACTTGCCGTAGATTTGCTATCCAGCTTTACACATACTTCTCTTAATGTTGTTGTGCCGCAGGATATTCTGTTACCTCAGTTCGACGGCGAACAGCGCTTGCAAACCTTACAAAAGCAGATCAGCGTTATTGAGCAGTATCACGACTTTTTCCTGCGGAATAATGTTGCAGTAATTTTGAACGTGGATGAAGAGATGGTTGAAACCCTTTTATCCAGCGAGTTTTTGCTACGTAAATTGCGACCGCTGCAGGCGCTGGAATTAGGGCTGAGTGAGAGTTTTCCTAACTTCAGGGCGGGAAAAGATAATCCGTTATTAAGCAGCCTGAACGATAATTTTAAATTAACCCTGACTAATTTTGGCTCAGGCAAAGCGCCTGCAAAAGCGGTTTACGATAATTTGTTTCATCGCATCCGGCTGGATAAATATTTTTTGCAGCAGACGCTGAAGCGCGCCTCATATCATTCCATGTTAAAGGCGATCGTTTATCAGGTAAGCGATCACTGCCAGCAATTTATCGTATCGGGCATTGACGATCTCACTACCCTGGAAAAAGTCGCCCCATTCGCCTTTACCGGTATGCAGGGCGCGCTGTTCCCCCCGGTTCCAGACAGCGAGCTGGCCGCTCTGATGGAGCCACCTCACGGCTTTTCTGACGGTCAATGCTGATAAACCCACGCGGTTTTCTGTTTACCACGGCATAACAGGGTTACACTTAAACTCTACTGCGGTAAACGGAGGCAGCATGGAGTTTAATAACACCTGGCATAACGAACTAAGCGGATTTTATACCGCGCTGAAGCCAACACCGCTGAAACAGGCCCGCCTGCTTTATCATAGCGAGGCGCTGGCGCGCGAGCTGGAACTGGATGAAAGCTGGTTCAACCAGGAAAATACCGGCGTCTGGAGCGGTGAAACGCTGTTACCTGGCATGCAACCGCTGGCGCAGGTCTATAGCGGCCATCAGTTTGGCGTCTGGGCCGGGCAGCTGGGCGATGGTCGCGGCATTCTGCTGGGCGAGCAGCAGCTGAGCGATGGCAGAAAATTTGACTGGCACCTAAAGGGAGCAGGCTTAACCCCATATTCACGTATGGGAGACGGGCGCGCTGTGTTACGTTCAACCGTGCGTGAGTTTCTCGCCTCTGAAGCCCTGCATCATTTAGGCATTCCCACCAGCCGGGCGCTGACCATTGTGACCAGCGATGATCCTGTTTACCGTGAAACCAAAGAGCGCGGGGCGATGCTGTTGCGCGTGGCAGAAAGCCATGCGCGCTTTGGTCATTTCGAACACTTCTTTTATCACGGCGAACCGGAAAAAGTACGCCAGCTGGCAGACTACCTCATCCATCATCACTGGCCGTCACTGGCGTCAGAGCCGGATCGCTATCTGCTGTGGTTTAGCGATGTGGTGGAGCGCACAGCACGCCTTATCGCCGCCTGGCAAAGCGTGGGCTTCGCTCATGGAGTGATGAATACCGATAATATGTCGATTCTGGGCCTGACGCTGGATTATGGGCCCTACGGTTTTCTGGATGACTATCAGCCTGGCTTTATTTGCAATCATTCGGATTATCAGGGACGTTACGCCTTTGATAATCAGCCGATGATCGGTTTATGGAATCTTAACCGGCTGGCGCATGCGCTGTCGGATCTGATGACTACCGAACAGCTTAAGCAGGCACTGAGTCTCTACGAGCCGGCATTAATGACGGCATGGGGCGAAAGAATGCGCGCGAAGCTGGGCTTTTTAATGCCGCAGGCGGAAGATAACGAGCTGTTGACCGGATTGCTGGCGTTAATGAGCCAGGAAGGGAGTGATTATACCCGCACCTTCCGTATGCTAAGCGAGACGCAGCAGCAGGAGAGCCGCTCACCGCTGCGTGACGAGTTTATCGATCGTGCCGCGTTTGACCAGTGGTATCAGCGCTATCAGCAGCGCTTATTAAAAGATGAGTGCAGCGATGCTGAACGCCAGCAGCGAATGAAAGCGGCGAACCCGGCGGTTGTTTTACGTAACTATCTGGCGCAGCAGGCGATTGAAGGCGCGGAACGCGATGACATCACCATGCTGCGACATCTGCATCAGGCGTTGTGTAATCCGTTCAGCGATGCGCCAGAATATGCTGATTTAACCCGACGTCCGCCGGATGAAGGTAAGAAAATCTCGGTAAGCTGTTCCAGCTAATCGCAGGGTGTCAGCGGATCTGGTACGGAGGTTCACTGCACTGAACTCAGGGCGCGGTGAGTGCAGGCAGAAAAGTAAAGCGGCCCGCGTCATAGAGGGCGCGGGCCGGGGAGCTGTTTTGCGTGTTTACGCTCGGCCTGTACTCCCGGGGCCGATGCCGATTTTTTAACTAAAAGCGGCTGTCGACTGCATCGGCGAGCTGTGCCAGGACCGCTTCGCTATCTTCCCAGCTAAGACAGGGATCGGTAATGGACTGACCATAAGTGAGTGGCTGTCCGCTTACCACTGGCTGATTGCCTTCCTGCAAAAAGCTTTCAATCATCACCCCGGCAATGGCGCGCGATCCGTCACGGATCTGCTGCGCTACCGATGCAGCTACGTCACGCTGGCGGCGATGCTGCTTCAGACAGTTGCCGTGGCTGAAATCCACAACCAGATGCTCTGGCAGATCAAAGGCACGCAGGCTGGCGACCGCATCAGCAATATCCTGTGCATGGTAGTTTGGCACTTTTCCACCGCGCATAATGATATGGCCGGAAGGATTACCGCTGGTCTGATAAATGGTCATCTGGCCATGCTTGTCAGGCGAAAGGAACATATGGCTTACCCGTGCCGCCCGGATGGCATCGACGGCAATGCGCGTATTGCCATCGGTACCGTTTTTAAAACCAACCGGGCAGGAGAGGGCGGAGGCCATTTCACGATGGATCTGGCTTTCCGTGGTGCGCGCGCCAATTGCCCCCCAGCTTACTAAATCGGCGATAAACTGGCCGATCACCATATCAAGAAACTCTGTCGCGGTAGGCAGGCCCAGCGCATTGATATCCAGCAGAAGCTTACGCGCGATAGCAAGCCCTTCATTAACACGAAACGAGCCGTCAAGATCGGGGTCGGAAATCAGCCCTTTCCAGCCAACAACGGTACGGGGCTTTTCAAAATAGGTGCGCATCACGATTTCAAGGCGGGAATGATATTTATCATGCAGCGCCTTGAGTTTAGCGGCATATTCCAGCGCGGCGCGCGGGTCGTGTAGCGAGCAGGGGCCTATAATCACCAGCAGGCGCGCATCCTCGCCGGAAAGAATGCGCGCAATGCGCTGGCGCGCCGAGGTGACATTCGCAGCAATAGCTTCGCTTATCGGATATTGCTCTGCCAGCGCTGCGGGCGTCACCAGCGTATCGATGCGAGCAGTACGCAGTTCATCAGTTTTGTTCATTGAGATCTCAAAATAATGTCTTCACAGCGGCAGAAGTACCGGGAAGTGATGGCGATCACAATAAACCAACCAGCAGTAAATTCAACCGTCCGGAAGGGGTAAAAGCGTGTTTTGCAGCACAATACGCGCCGGATTCTGGCCTAATACATCCGGCGGCTCAGCCCCATAATATCGAGAATTTTGGTGGCGATTTCTTCAACCGAATAGTTAGTGCTGTTGAGATAGCGTATTTGATGCGAGCGAAACAGCGCCTCCACTTCCCCTACTTCCAGCCGACACTGACGCATCGAAGCGTAGCGTGTGTTCTCGGCGCGCTCCTGACGAATCGCCGCCAGCCGCTCCGGATCGATCGTTAAACCGAACAGTTTGTGCTGGAAGGGCTTCAGGGCAGGCGGCAGCTTCAGATTATCCATATCATCGGCGATAAAGGGATAATTTGCGGCGCGCACGCCAAACTGCATGGCAAGATAGAGGCTGGTTGGCGTTTTACCGCAGCGGGAAACGCCCAGCAAAATCACCTGCGCCTCATCCAGACCGCGAAGTGAAATGCCATCATCATGCGCCAGGGTGTAGTCGATAGCGGCGATACGCGCGTCATACTTGCCCAGATTACTGGCCGTCAGACCGTGGGTACGGTGCGCCACCGGCGCAGGCGCGATGCCCAATTCCTGCTGTAGCGGTGCAACCAGCGCCTGCACTATATCCTGACAAAAGCCGTCGCTCTGTAGAATAATGTCGCGCACTTCCGGCAGTACAATAGAAAAAAACACTAAAGGGCGTAAGCCGCTTTGCTGATAAATGGCGTTGATCTGTGCTTTCACCGCCTGGGCGCGCTGCACGTTTTCAACAAAAGGCAGGGTAAAACTATTGGCCATTACCGGAAACTGCGACATAACCGCATGTCCCAGCACCTCTGCGGTGATGGCGGTGCCGTCAGAGATATAAAAAACGCTGCGTTCTGCCGTCATACTTATTCTCTCTTATCCAGGGTTAACCGAGCCTGACAGATAATCGCAGCGAAAATCAAGCGGGAAGTTCGTATAAATATTGAAATTAATTTTTCAAAAATAGTTAATGTGAATATTTTATTCTTTCTGGGTTTTATCCCGTACCGAAAGCATAAGAAAATGAAATGGCGTTCCTGTTTTCATTTATCGACAGGGCGGAACACAACAAACAAATGGATAAAAACAGGATTGTAGCGTTGCGCAACGGAATAAATAAGGTTAAGCGATTACATTAATTTATCCCGATGAAATGGCTGGGTTTTTTATAAAATAATATTGTTGCGCAAACGCACTATTATAGGCGGAGTTTTCTTAAAAATATTTTTTTACTCTGCTTTAACGATTCAACACTTTCGCTTTTACATTCTGCTGTGCCAGGCTGAATAAGCGTTATCAGCGCTATTTTTCCGTGTGCCCCTCAAATTTATCATAAAAGGATTGTCCCAATGTCCAATCAAGGCGAAATGCCGCTAGTGCTCTGGTATAGCCAGTTAGGCATGAACGATGTTGATCGCGTGGGAGGAAAGAATGCCTCTCTCGGTGAAATGATTACTAACCTGTCGTCGCTTGGCGTATCCGTTCCAAACGGTTTTGCGACCACCTCGGAAGCCTTCAATCAATTTCTCGATCAGAGCGGCGTTAACCAGCGTATTTATGCCTTGCTGGATGAAACCGACATTGATGATGTGGATGAACTGGCGAAAGCGGGTAAACAGATCCGTCAGTGGATTGTGGAGACCCCTTTTCAGCCGGCGCTGGAAGAGGCCATACGCGAAGCCTATCAGCAACTCTCGGCAGATGATGACGAGGCCTCGTTCGCCGTGCGATCTTCAGCGACCGCTGAGGATATGCCGGATGCCTCATTCGCCGGTCAGCAGGAAACCTTCCTTAACGTCCAGGGTATTGATGCCGTCATGGTGGCGGTAAAACATGTTTACGCGTCGCTGTTTAATGACCGCGCCATCTCTTATCGTGTGCATCAGGGCTACGATCATCGTGGCGTGGCGCTCTCCGCTGGCGTACAGCGCATGGTGCGTTCCGATGAGGCCGCTTCCGGCGTAATGTTTACCATTGATACGGAATCGGGCTTTGATCAGGTGGTCTTTATTACCGCCGCCTGGGGGCTGGGCGAAATGGTGGTGCAGGGCGCAGTTAACCCGGATGAATTTTATGTGCATAAGCCGACGCTGCAGGCTAACCGTCCCGCCATTGTGCGCCGTAATATGGGCTCAAAAAAAATTCGCATGGTCTATGCCGATTCGCAGGAGCACGGTGAACAGGTAAAAATCGAAGACGTGCCGCAACAGGATCGCGATCGTTTCTGCCTCAGTGATGACGAAGTACAGGCGCTGGCGCATCAGGCGCTGCAAATTGAGAAACATTATAAGCGTCCAATGGATATTGAGTGGGCGAAAGATGGCCATACCGGCAAGCTCTATATCGTTCAGGCGCGTCCGGAAACTGTGCGCTCTAACGGGCAGGTCATGGAACGTTATACGCTACAGGGCAAAGGCAAGATTGTGGTCGAGGGACGTGCAATTGGTCATCGCATTGGCGCCGGTGAAGTAAAAGTCATTCACGATATCAGCGAAATGAATCGCATTCAGAAGGGCGATGTGCTGGTCACCGATATGACCGACCCGGACTGGGAGCCGATTATGAAAAAAGCGGCAGCGATCGTCACGAACCGTGGCGGGCGCACCTGCCATGCGGCCATCATTGCCCGCGAACTGGGTATCCCGGCAGTAGTAGGCTGCGGCGACGCTACCGATCGACTGAAGGATGGTCATAAGGTTACCGTTTCCTGCGCCGAGGGCGATACCGGTTATGTTTACGACGACCTGCTCGACTTTGAAGTAAAAAGTTCGCAGGTGGATAAAATGCCTGATCTGCCGCTCAAAATCATGATGAACGTAGGTAACCCGGATCGGGCATTTGATTTTGCCTGTCTGCCTAACGAAGGGGTGGGCCTGGCGCGTCTGGAATTTATTATTAACCGCATGATCGGCGTGCATCCAAAAGCGCTGCTGGAGTTCGACCAGCAGACGCCGGAGCTGCAGCAGAAAATCCGCGAACTCATGAAAGGTTTCGACGATCCGGTCGAGTTCTATGTCGGGCGTCTGACGGAAGGGATCGCCACGCTGGGTGCCGCTTTTGCGCCGAAGCGCGTGATTGTGCGGCTGTCGGACTTTAAATCTAACGAATATGCCAATCTGGTTGGCGGCGAACGCTATGAGCCGGAAGAGGAAAACCCGATGCTGGGCTTCCGAGGTGCCGGACGCTACGTGGCAGATCGCTTCCGCGACTGCTTTGCGCTGGAATGCCAGGCCGTTAAACGCGTGCGCAATGAGATGGGGCTGACCAACGTCGAAATTATGATCCCGTTTGTACGTACCGTTGCGCAGGCGGAAGCGGTTATTGAGGAACTGGCGCGTCAGGGACTCAAGCGCGGCGAAAACGGCCTGAAGATTATTATGATGTGCGAAATCCCCTCTAATGCGCTGCTGGCGGAGCAGTTCCTGGAGCATTTCGACGGCTTCTCTATTGGCTCAAATGATATGACGCAGCTGACGCTGGGGTTAGACCGCGATTCCGGCGTGGTTTCCGAACTGTTCGACGAACGTAACGAAGCGGTAAAAGCGCTGCTGTCGATGGCAATTCGCGCCGCCAAAAAGCAGGGGAAATATGTGGGTATTTGTGGTCAGGGGCCATCCGATCATCAGGACTTTGCCGCCTGGCTGATGGAGGAGGGTATCGACAGCCTGTCGCTTAACCCTGATACGGTGGTTCAGACCTGGCTAAGCCTTGCAGAAATAAAGTAAAAGATCCCTTAATAATGTTACTTAACGATAAAGGCCGGAATTTTCCGGCCTTTTTACTCGAAAAAAGCATAAAAAAAAGCCCATCACATGGGATGGGCAAAGACTACACACAGCAATTCTTCACTTTACTCAGGGGAAAAAGGTTGTTTAAAAATCATAGGTTTGATCCTAAACATGGCACTCATAGTATTCAGCTACAGCTTGCCAGTCTTTAAGAATCCTCTTATTAGTTAATCATGCGTTACATTAAATGCGCCACTTTACTCTTTTAAGGCCCGAAAACAGTGCCAGTGGTAATCAGTTTCACGCAGGCACTACCTCATAAGATATAAAGCAGGGTAAATATTAAGAAGATTTAATATTATTCCGGGGGATTTACACAGGGGGAAAAGCCGGGCAGCGCTAAATGCCCGGCGGGAGGGTTAATTTGTGGTTGTGGTGTTCTTTACATCTTCTTCATGTTCAGCCAGTTCCTCTACCACATCTTCAGGATCTTCTTGCGGCATTGGTGCTTCATGCACCCAAACAGTGACCAGACGGTAGGAGACTGCCAGTACCACCGGCCCAATAAACAGACCAATCATGCCAAAAGCCACCAGGCCGCCGATAACGCCGGAGAGGATCAAAATCATGGGTAAATCTGCGCCCATGCGGATCAGCACCGGACGCAGCACATTATCCAGCGTACCGACCACGCAGCTCCAGACCAGCAGCACCGTACCCCATGTGGTATCGCCGCTCCAGTAAAGCCAGATAATCGCCGGGATAAGTACTGGTAGTGGCCCCGCCTGCACCAGACAAAACAGAATCATCAGCACCGTCAGCAGCGTGGCATAAGGTATCCCGGCTACGGCCAGGCCGATGCCACCCAGCACGCCCTGCACCAGTGCCGTAACCACGACGCCCAGCGCGACCGCACGAATCGCCTGTCCGGCAAGCAGCACCGATGCATCACCCCGGCGACCGGCCAGACGGAAAGCGAAGTGGCGAATGCCGTCGCCCACCTGCTCGCCGCGCCAGTAAAGCAGCACGCTGAACAGCAGCATCAGGCCGAGATGCAGCAAAAATCGGCCAAAATGGCCCGCCTGAGAGACAAAAAAGCCGGTGGTGCGCCCAATATAAGGCTGTACTTTTGTCATCACTGCGCCGCCGCCGCCGTCCAGCAGCAGGTGATAGCTGTGATAGAGTTTTTCACCAATCAGCGGCACCTCATTCAGCCAGGTCAGCTGAGGAGGATGAAGGTTTCCTGAGGTCGCCCAGGCGACCACTGGTCCGGTATTATCGATCAGGCTATTTACCAGCAGCGCGACGGGAATAATGAACAGCAGCAGCAGGATAAGCGTCATAGCGATAATCGCCAGCGTACGTCGTCCCCAAAGCAGAGCCTGTAGCTTGATCATTAACGGCCAGGTGGCAATAACCACCATCGCAGCCCAGGCAAATCCCAAAATAAATGGCTGCACTACCCAGAAGCAGGCAACGATCATCAGCAGGATGAACATCAAAGAGAAGAGAATCTGGGTTAAATCCATATCCTGTTGCAGTTTTCTCATACGAAAAAAGGATCCTTAATTTACGCCTTGCGATTATGAACAGCCCATTGCCGCTCAGCCCATAATAATGCGTGATTTCTTTACGTTGCGACAGAGTTAAGCGCCGGAAGTTTTTACGTTTCCTGAAAAAACAGCGGGGCATAAAAAAATGTGATACAACGAGATTTCGCAGATAAAACAGCAAGCGCAAACGATACACAACATTTGGTCACCCGATAATGATCCCACAGATTTCTCAGGCGCCAGGCCTCGTGCAACTGGTGCTTTCATTTTTGGACACGCTTAAGCAACAAGGCTTTACCGGCGATACGGCCACCAGCTATGCCGATCGTTTAACCATGTCGACCGATAACAGTATTTATCAGCTGTTACCGGATGCCGTGCTTTTTCCTCGCTCTACCGCTGATGTCGCTCTGTTAGCCAGAGTGGCGGCGATGCCGCAGTTTTCCCGCCTGATTTTTACTCCGCGTGGCGGCGGCACCGGCACGAATGGACAGTCGCTAAATCAGGGCATCGTGGTTGATATGTCGCGCTATATGAACCGAATCCTGGAGATCAATCCAGAGCAGGGCTGGGTGCGGGTTGAGGCGGGCGTGATAAAAGATCAGCTCAATGCCTTTCTTAAGCCTTACGGCTACTTTTTCTCGCCGGAGCTGTCAACCAGCAACCGCGCCACGCTGGGCGGCATGATTAATACGGATGCTTCCGGTCAGGGCTCGCTGGTATACGGCAAAACCTCCGATCATGTGCTGGGGCTGCGGGCGGTGGTGCTGGGCGGTGATATTATCGATACGCGCGCCATGCCGGTTGCACTGGCAGAACAGCTGGCCGCTGAGCAGACAACGGAAGGGCGTATCTATCACACTGTGCTGTCACGCTGCCGCCAGCAGCGCGATCTGATTACGGAAAAATTCCCGCCGCTGAACCGTTTTCTCACTGGTTACGATTTACGTCATGTATTAAGCGACGATCTGCAGACGTTCGATTTGACCCGCATTCTGTGCGGGGCTGAAGGCACGCTGGCCTTTATCAGTGAAGCCCGTCTGAATATTACGCCGCTGCCTGCGGTGCGGCGTTTAGTGAATATCAAGTATGACTCGTTTGATTCGGCGTTACGTAATGCGCCTTTAATGGTAGAAGCCAAAGCGCTGTCGGTAGAGACCGTTGATTCAAAAGTGCTGAATCTGGCGCGTGAGGATATTGTCTGGCATTCGGTTCGCGAATTAATTACCGATGTGCCGGGCAAAGAGATGCTCGGCATTAATATTGTGGAATTCGCCGGAGACGATCCTCAGCTGATCGACACCCAGCTAACGGCCCTGTGCCAGCGTCTCGATGCGCTGATGGCGCAGCAGCAGGGCGGCGTGATCGGCTATCAGCTTTGTAACGATATCGATGCCATCGAGCGCATCTACAATATGCGTAAAAAAGCGGTAGGCCTGTTGGGCAATGCCAAAGGACGCGCCAAGCCCATTCCGTTTGTGGAAGATACCGCCGTGCCGCCAGAGCATCTGGCGGACTATATTACCGAGTTTCGCACCTTGCTGGATAATCACGGCCTGAATTACGGCATGTTTGGTCATGTGGATGCGGGCGTGCTGCATGTGCGGCCTGCGCTGGATATGTGCGATCCGCAGCAGGAGATGCTGATGAAGCAGATCTCCGATGAGGTCGTGGCGCTGACGGCGCGCTATGGCGGCCTGCTGTGGGGAGAACACGGCAAAGGGTTCCGTGCGCAATATAGCCCTGCCTTTTTTGGCGAAACGCTGTATGAAGAGCTGCGCCGGATCAAAGCGGCCTTCGATCCCGCCAACCGCCTTAACCCAGGCAAGATCTGTACGCCCACTGGCGTCGATGAGCCAATGATGCAGGTCGATGGTGTGAAACGCGGCTATTATGACCGTCAGATCCCGCTGGCGGTGCGTAACGAGTGGCGTGGCGCGATGGAGTGCAACGGCAACGGCCTGTGCTTTAATTTTGATGTGCGCAGCCCGATGTGTCCCTCGATGAAAATTACCCGCGACCGCATCCATTCGCCGAAAGGGCGCGCCACGTTGACGCGTGAATGGCTGCGTCTGCTGGCGGAGAAGGGTATCGATCCGCTGACGCTGGAGCAGCAGATCCCGGAATCGGCTATTAGCCTGCGGGGGTTAATCGCCCGCACCCGCAACAGCTGGTATGCGCGTAAAGGTGAATATGACTTTTCGCATGAGGTGAAAGAGGCGATGTCAGGCTGTCTCGCCTGTAAAGCCTGTTCAACGCAGTGCCCAATCAAAATCGATGTGCCGGCCTTCCGCTCGCGCTTTTTGCAGCTTTATCACACGCGTTACCTGCGCCCGCTCAGCGATCATCTGGTGGCGGCGGTAGAAAGCTATGCGCCGGTGATGGCGCGCGCGCCGCGCACCTTTAATTTCTTCCTGCGCCAGCCCTGGCTGAGGACTTTGAGCCAGCGTCATATCGGTATGGTTGATTTGCCGCTGCTTTCTTCACCAACGCTAAAACAACAGCTGGCGGGCCATAGGGCGGCGACCACCACGCTGGAACAGCTGGAGAGGCTCGACGCTGCACAGCGGGAAAAAACGGTGCTGGTGGTTCAGGATCCCTTTACCAGCTATTACGAAGCGCAGGTAGTGGCGGACTTTGTGCGCCTGATTGAAAAACTGGGTTATCAGCCGGTACTGCTGCCGTTTTCGCCTAACGGCAAAGCGCAGCATATAAAAGGCTTTCTGAAACGCTTCGCCCGCACCGCACAGAAAACGGCAGATTTCCTTAACCGGCTGGCGCGTTTGGGGATGCCGATGGTCGGCGTCGATCCTGCGCTGGTGCTGTGTTACCGCGATGAGTATCAGCAGACGCTGGGCGATAAACGCGGCGATTTCCACGTTCAGCTGGTGCATGAGTGGCTGCATCAGGCGCTGTCGTCGCGCGCCATACAGCCACCTGGTGGCGAAGCCTGGTATCTGTTTGCCCACTGTACCGAGGTCACTACGCTGCCCGCAACGCCGAATCAGTGGGCCGCTATATTTGCGCGCTTTGGTGCGCGCCTGGAAAATATCAATGTGGGCTGCTGCGGCATGGCGGGTACCTACGGGCATGAGGCGAAGAACCTGGATAACTCGCTGGGCATTTATGAGCTTTCCTGGCATCCACAGTTGCAAAAACTGCCGCGTCAACGCTGCCTGGCCACCGGCTATTCCTGTCGTAGCCAGGTTAAACGTATCGAAGGCAATGGGATGCGTCACCCGCTGCAGGCGCTGTTGGAGTTAATATAATGGCGATCTGGCAACGACAGGCCACCCTCGAGCAGATCAACGCACAGGGCGAAGGCTGTATGGTAGGGCATTTAGGCATCCGCTTTACGGCGCTGCATGATGACGGCCTGGAGGCGGTGATGCCGGTGGATGCGCGTACGCGTCAGCCGTTTGGGCTGCTGCACGGCGGTGCTTCCGCCGTACTGGCGGAAACGTTAGGCTCAATGGCGGGTTATCTCTGCACGCAGGAGGATGACATGCTGGTGGGCCTGGAAATCAATGCCAACCATCTGCATGCGGTACGTGAGGGCGAGGTGCGGGGCCGCTGTCGGCCACTGCATCTTGGCCGCATGCATCAGGTCTGGCAGATTGACATTTATGATGATGAAAACCGTCTTTGTTGCAGTTCCCGGCTCACCACGTCAGTAAGGCCTGACGCAGCCAGAAACTGAGATTTACCAGATCCAGCCAGCATGCCTGACGAAATCGCTTTGCAGAACGGTGGCCTTTTCCCAGTCACCGCTCATTGTCAGGTGCTGGCAGAGTTTAGTCAGCGTATGGCGTGCCAGCTGGCACGCCTGCATACGGAACAGCCGTTCCCGTTGGCTATTGTTCACCTCCTGCAGCAGCCGATGATGAAGTTTTCCCAGCGCATGAAGATAACTTTGCTCATCGCCATTGAGCTGGCAGAGTTCGGCCATATCTAAACAGGTATCATTGAAATTACGAAGCTGATCGAGGGAGCAATCGGGACGGTTCAGTTTGGCCTGCGCCAGATAAAAATCCACCGTCATATCACGCACGGCAAATTTATATTCATCGATTTTATGCTGTAGCCAGGCATTAACGGAGAGGTTCATGCTTTACCTGAGATGTGTTAATGATAATCATTATCATAATAAAATTGCTGCAGGTTGCAATGGCGCGGCGGAAGAATTTATCGATTAATGCTTCCTGTTGATAAAATCGGCAATAGCAATCCCAACCTTCTTATATAAGCGTAAAATAGCTGGTGGAGCAGGTTAACTCAGGTAGCACTTTTTAAATGAATGATTTTAAAATATTATTCCCCACCAACAGGCGCGTTATGATGGTCTGCGCAATCTGGTCTGGCAGGTACTATCCTTAGTTAATGGGCCTTAAAACGTCAATTTTGCGCTTATCCCTGCAAAACAAGAGGTTGAAGCAATTATCATTATCACTAACATAGTGGGATAAGCCTGTAAGGCATCGCATCGCGAGGTAATAAACAATGCAATCTGCAAATCCGGCCTCTTTCTCTCCAGATGATTTTATCTGGAAGGGTTTGACCCTTACTGACAGCGCAGCGCAGCAAATCAAGGCGCTTACCGCTAACGATCCGCAAGTGTTAGGACTCCGGCTGGGCGTAAAACAGTCCGGCTGTGCGGGGTTCGGCTATACCATGGACCTGGTGAAAGAGCCTGTAGCAGACGATCTGCTGTTTACTCATCAGGGCGCAACGCTGTACGTGCCGCTTCAGGCGATGCCCCTTATTGACGGTACGCAGGTAGATTTCGTTCGCGAAGGCCTGAATCAGGTATTTAAATTTAATAATCCTAAAGCTCAACACGCCTGCGGTTGTGGTGAGAGCTTTGGCGTTGAGTAACAGTGCTATGTCCCAAAACAGTGAAGCATCAGACGACGTACAAATCTGGGAAGGCGGCCGCAAAAATTATAAAGAAGGCTTCTTTACCCAACTGCAAACCGATGAGCTGGCGCACGGCATCAGCGAAGAGGTGGTGCGTGCCATTTCCGCGAAGCGCAACGAGCCGGAGTGGATGCTGGAGTTCCGCCTGAAAGCCTATGAAGCCTGGCTGCAAATGGAAGAGCCGCACTGGCTGAAAGCCCATTACGACAAGCTGGATTATCAGGATTACAGCTATTACTCGGCGCCTTCCTGCGGCAACTGCGATGACAGCTGCGCGTCAGAGCCGGGTGCGCAGCAAACCTCCGGCGGTCAGGCAAGCAGCAGCTACCTGACGCAGGAAGTAGAAAAAGCGTTCGAACAGCTCGGCGTACCGGTGCGTGAAGGGAAAGAGGTGGCGGTCGACGCCATTTTTGACTCGGTATCGGTAGCCACCACCTATCGCCATAAACTGGCGGAGCAGGGCATTATTTTCTGCTCATTTGGCGAAGCTATTCAGGAACATCCGGAACTGGTAAAGAAATATCTTGGTACCGTGGTGCCGCATAATGATAACTTCTTTGCCGCGCTGAACTCGGCTGTGGCCTCAGACGGCA
The DNA here is from genome assembly GCF_050113775.1 of Pantoea sp. FN0302. Lineage (NCBI taxonomy): Bacteria > Pseudomonadati > Pseudomonadota > Gammaproteobacteria > Enterobacterales > Erwiniaceae > Pantoea > Pantoea sp. FN0302. The sequence continues at coordinate 1,262,523 of NZ_JBNJSM010000001.1, read as the reverse complement.
CCTTTGTTTATATCCCGAAAGGGGTGCGCTGCCCGATGGAGCTTTCCACCTATTTCCGCATCAACGCGGCGAAAACCGGACAATTCGAGCGCACAATTCTGATCGCCGATGAAGAGAGCTACGTCAGCTATATCGAGGGCTGCTCCGCGCCGGTACGTGACACCTATCAGCTGCATGCGGCGGTGGTGGAAGTGATCATTCATAAAAACGCCGAAGTGAAATACTCCACGGTACAGAACTGGTTCCCGGGCGGCGAAGGGGAAGGCGGTATTCTGAACTTTGTGACCAAGCGCGCGCTGTGCGAAGGCGAGGGCAGCAAAATGTCCTGGACGCAATCGGAAACCGGCTCTGCAATTACCTGGAAATATCCAAGCGTGATCCTGCGCGGCGATAACTCTATCGGTGAGTTCTATTCTGTCGCGCTGACCAGCGGTCGCCAGCAGGCGGACACCGGCACCAAGATGATCCATATTGGTAAAAACACCAAATCGACCATCATCTCCAAAGGGATCTCCGCCGGTAAGAGCCAGAACACCTATCGTGGACTGGTAAAGATTATGCCAACCGCCACCAACGCGCGTAACTTTACCCAGTGTGATTCCATGCTGATAGGCCCGGACTGCGGGGCGCATACCTTCCCGTATGTTGAGACGCGTAACAACACCGCGCAGCTGGAGCATGAAGCCACCACCTCACGTATTGGCGAAGATCAGCTTTTCTACTGCCTGCAGCGTGGGATCAGCGAAGAGGATGCGATCTCCATGATTGTTAATGGTTTCTGTAAAGATGTCTTCTCTGAACTGCCGCTGGAATTTGCCGTTGAGGCGCAAAAGCTGTTGGCCATTAGTCTGGAACACAGCGTTGGCTAATGCCAGCGCGATGCATCGTTGCCTGTGGGCAAGCGAAGGATAAAACATGTTAAGCATTAAAGATTTACAGGTAAACATCGAAGATAAGGCCATTCTGCGCGGACTCGATCTTGAAATAAAGCCGGGTGAAGTTCATGCGATCATGGGACCTAACGGCTCCGGTAAGAGCACGCTTTCCGCGACTCTGGCAGGTCGCGAAGAGTATGAAGTGGTTGGCGGCTCGGTGGATTTCAAAGGTAAAGATCTGCTGGAGCTGTCGCCGGAAGATCGCGCGGGCGAAGGCATCTTTATGGCTTTCCAGTATCCGGTGGAAATCCCCGGCGTCAGCAATCAGTTTTTCCTGCAAACCGCTGTTAATGCGGTACGTAAATATCGTCAACAGGAAGAGCTGGACCGTTTCGATTTTCAGGACTTTATCGAAGAAAAAATCGAACTGCTGAAAATGCCGGAAGATTTGTTGACCCGCTCGGTTAACGTTGGCTTTTCCGGCGGCGAAAAGAAACGTAACGATATTCTGCAGATGGCGGCGCTGGAGCCGGACCTGTGCATTCTGGATGAAACCGACTCCGGTCTGGACATCGATGCGTTGAAAATTGTCTCTAACGGCGTGAACTCGCTGCGAGATGGCAAACGCGCCTTTATTATTGTTACGCACTATCAGCGTATTCTGGACTATATCAAGCCGGACTATGTTCATGTGCTTTATCAGGGCAAAATTGTGAAATCTGGCGACTTTACGCTGGTTAAACAGCTGGAGGAGCAAGGCTATGGCTGGCTTACCGACCAGGAGTGAAAACGCGCTGCAGCAGTGGCACCATCTGTTTGAGTCGCGCGGCGACGTGCGCTCGCTACAGGCACAGCAGCACTGGCAGCAGCTGATGCGGCTGGGATTGCCGACCCGCAAGCATGAAAACTGGAAATATACGCCGCTGGACGAGCTGCTCAGCCAGCAGTTTGTATTGCCTGAAGCGTCCGCGCTCACGGCTGAAGATGTTACTCGCCTGGCGCTGCCGCTGGACGCAGCGCGCCTGGTGTTTGTTGACGGGCATTTTAATGCTGCGCTGAGCGATACTCAGTTCGATCATTTTGAGGTGCAGGTAGCCAGCGCGGCGGAAAGACGCAATTTCGCCACTCCCGTGCAGCCGGAGGTGTTTCTGCACCTGACCGAGAGCCTGGCCGAGCAGGCGACCATGCTGCGCCTGCCGCGTGGCAAAGCGGCTGCACGTCCGCTCTATTTGCTGCATATCAGCAGCGGTCGGGCAGAACAGCAGCTGAATACGGTGCATTACCGTCATCATTTGCAGATTGATGAGGGTGCTGAAGCGCAGGTAATTGAACATTACGTTAGCCTGGATGCGCAGCCGCATTTTACCGGCGCTCGTCTGACCATGATGGTTGGTGACAATGCACAGCTGACGCATACCAAACTTTCGTTTGAGAATGCCGCCAGCTTCCATTTTGCGCATAACGATATCGTGACCGGGCGCGATGCGCGCGTCAGCAGCCACAGCTTCCTGCTGGGCGCTGGCCTGAGTCGTCACAATACCAGCGCGCAGCTGAACGGCGAAAATAGCGACCTCTCTATCAACAGCCTGGTGCTGCCGGTAGACAAAGAGGTATGCGATACCCGCACTTACCTTGAGCACAACAAAGGCTCCTGTCAGAGCCGTCAGCTGCATAAAACCATTGTGCGCGATCGCGCCCGTGCGGTATTTAACGGCATGATCAAGGTGGCTCAGCATGCGCTGAAAACGGATGGTCAGATGACCAACAACAACCTGCTGTTGGGGCGTCTGGCGGAAGTGGATACCAAGCCGCAGCTGGAAATCTATGCCGATGACGTTAAATGCAGCCATGGCGCTACCGTGGGACGCATTGACGAAGAACAGATGTTCTACCTGCGCGCGCGCGGCATTAGCGAAGAAGCGGCGCAACGTATGATCGTCTACGCCTTTGCTGCGGAACTTACAGAAGCGATTGACGATGAAACGCTGAAAGATTTTGTTCAGCAGCGCATCGCGCAACGTTTTCCCGGAGGCATTCAATGAGTTTTGATCTCGCACGCGTCAGGGCCGATTTCCCGATTCTGGCACGCGAGGTCAACGGACAGCCGTTGGCCTACCTTGACAGCGCGGCCAGCGCGCAGAAACCGCTGGCGGTGATTAACGCGGAAAGTCATTTCTACCAGCACGGCTATGCGGCGGTTCACCGAGGGATCCATACCCTCAGCGCTGCCGCCACGACGGATATGGAAAACGTGCGCGCCCAGGCGGCGCGTTTTCTTAATGCTGCCTCGCCGGAAGAGATTGTTTTCGTTAAAGGCACCACAGAAGGCATCAATCTGGTCGCCCACAGCTGGGGCGGCAGTCAGCTGCAGCCAGGCGACAATATTATTATCACTGCCATGGAGCATCACGCGAATATCGTGCCGTGGCAGATGGTGGCTGCCCGTACCGGCGCTACCATTCGTGTATTGCCGCTGACGGCGGATGGGGAGCTGGATAGCTCGCAGCTCGCTTCGCTGATTGACAGTAAAACGCGTTTGCTGGCGGTGACGCACGTTTCCAACGTGCTGGGCACCGTTAACCCGGTTAAAGAGCTGGTTGCGCAGGCGAAAGCGGCAGGGCTGGTGACGCTGGTGGATGGCGCGCAGGCCGTGATGCACCAGCGGGTAGATGTGCAGGACATTGACTGCGACTTCTATCTGTTCTCCGGGCATAAAATCTACGGGCCGACCGGCATTGGTATTCTGTATGGCCGCTATGCGCAGCTGTCAGCGCTGCCACCGTGGGAAGGCGGCGGCGCGATGATTGAGCACGTGGTGCTGCCGGAAGGCACAACCTACGCCAAAGCGCCCTGGAGCCTCGAGGCGGGCACGCCTAATACCGGCGGTATTATTGGACTGGGCGCAGCGCTCGCCTATGTGGAAGCGCTGGGGCTGGATAATATTCAGGCTCGTGAACAGTCGCTGATGCGTTATGCGCTGGATAAGCTGGCGTCGGTACCTGAGCTGACCATTTACGGGCCGCAGACGCGCGCCGGCGTGATCGCATTCAATCTTGGCAACCATCACGCCTATGATGTGGGCAGTTTCCTCGATCAGTACGGGATTGCTATTCGTACCGGTCACCACTGCGCAATGCCACTGATGAAGCACTATGGCGTTCCTGCTATGTGTCGCGCATCGTTCGCCATGTATAATAGCGAAGAAGAGGCCGATCGGCTTGCCGCAGGGCTGACACGTATTCATCGCTTGCTGGGAGGCTAAGCCATCCGGCGGGCAAGGGAGGAAGGAATGGCGATACTGCCAGAGAAAGAGAAGCTGGTGCGCAATTTTAATCGCTGCGCCAACTGGGAAGAGAAGTACCTGTATGTGATTGAACTGGGAGGGAAGCTGCCAGAATTGTCTGATTCCTTCCACCAGCCGGAATACAGCGTTTCCGGCTGCCAGAGCCAGGTCTGGATTGTCATGCAGCAGGGCACCGACGGTACCGTCGAACTGCTGGGCGATAGCGATGCGGCCATTGTTAAGGGCTTGATTGCGATTGTATTTAGCCTTTATCAGGGCATGACGCCGCAGCAAATTGTAGAATTTGATGTGCGTCCCTGGTTTGAACAACTGGCATTAACGCAGCACCTTACTCCGTCCCGTTCTCAGGGGCTGGAAGCCATGATCCGCACTATCCGCGCCCGCGCGCAGAGGCTCTGCTAAGCTACACTTCTCTCACACCCCGTTACGGTTAGCGGGGTGCGTTATTCATCACGAGAGAAGCCTACATGAACGCTCACCTTCCTTTTGCCGGCTGGTTGATATGCGCCGCGCTCTTTGTACCGCGCCTGGTCAGCGCCACTGAATATCCTTTGCCTGCCGAAAACAGCCGCTTGATTGGCGAAAACACCACGGCGCAGGTGCCGAACGATAAGCGGCCGCTGGAGTCGATTGCCGCGCGCTATCAGGTCGGTCTGTTAAATATGCTGGAAGCGAATCCCGGTACCGATCCCTGGCTGCCTGCCGCAGGCAGCGAGCTTACCATCCCTCATCAGATGCTGCTGCCCGATACCAAACGCGAGGGCATCTTGGTCAATCTGGCGGAGCTGCGTCTTTATTACTATCCGAAAGGGGAAAACAAGGTGATTGTCTATCCGATCGGCATCGGCCAGCAGGGGATTATGACCCCTTCGATGGTTACCCGCATTAGCCAAAAAATTCCTGGCCCAACCTGGACGCCAACCCCCAATATCCGCAAGCGCTACGCGCAGGAAGGGGTGAAACTGCCAGCCGTGTTTCCCGCCGGGCCTGATAATCCAATGGGACTGTTTGCGCTGCGTCTGGCCTGGGGTAGCGGTCACTATCTGATTCACGGCACTAACGCTGATTTCGGCATTGGCATGCGCGTCAGCTCAGGCTGTATTCGTCTGCGGCCTGATGATATCGAGACCCTGTTTAACAGCGTGTCGGAGAATACGCGGGTGCAGATTGTCAACCAACCGGTGAAGTACGCTATTGAACCCGACGGTAAGCGCTATATTGAAGTACATCAGCCGTTATCGCGTAATGAGCAGGATGACCCACAAACAATGCCGCTGCCGCTTAGCAAAGCGCTAAAGCGTTTTATCAACAGCAGCGAGAGCGATAAAGCGATCATCGAGGCGGCGTTAAAACGACGTTCAGGCATGCCGGTACTGGTTAACCTTGGCGAAGCGGTAAACCATGACCAGATAGCGCCGCAGAATGCGCTGGAAAGCGCGCAGGAGCATGAGACGGGTCAAGAGAGCGCTACGATGGGGAAAAGCTGAGAGGCACTTACAGCGGGCTGTTCAGAAAGCACAAAAAAAATGGTGCCCATTGGGCACCATTTTTATTACACCAGTACTCTTACTTACGGTAAGAATGAGCCTGGTTGTCCAGACGCTGGTTAGCACGAGCTGCGTCATCTTTAGCAGCCTGTACGTCAGAACGCATTGCGTTCACGTCGTTGCTCAGCTGGTCAACTTTCGCGTTCAGAGTCTGAACGTCGCTTGACAGCTGGTCGATTTTAGCATTGCTGGAGCAACCAGCCAGCAGAGTTGAACCCAGAATTACCGCGCCCAGTACCAGTTTAGTACGATTCATTATTTATACCCTCTAGATTGAGTTAATCTCCATGTAGCGTTACAAGTATTACACAAAGTTTTTTGGTATGAGAATAAATTTTTGATGAGAACATGCTTATTTTTACTCGTTCGCTCAAAGAAACATCTGTTAAGCCAATAATGCCAAAAAATAAGTTAAAACAGTCAGATTTAATTGATTTTATCTTGCCTGAAAGGCAGATTTTATTGTTATTTTCAATTGGAATTTTTGGAAATAACCGTTACGACAAAATAAAAAAAGCGCCTTACGGCGCTTTTATCTGCAGGGCTGTGATTATTTACAGTACATGTACAGAAGCAGTATTTGTTGTTCCGCTTGGTACCAGGGCACCTGAGACCATTACCACCACATCACCTTTCTGGCCGTAACCGCTCTCCAGCGCGATTTCTTTACCAATACGGTAGAAATCATCGGTAGAGGCGATCTCATTCACCACGCGCGCTTCAATGCCTTTGCTCAGCAGCAGCTGGCGTGCAGTGATTTCATTGGTGGTTAACGCCAGAATGGTGGCATCAGGGAAGTACTTACGCACCGACTTCGCGGATTTACCGCCTTCGGTCGCAACCACAATCAACGGGGCTTCCAGCTTCTCAGCGGTCTCAACTGCGCCGCGACATACCGCTTCGGTGATACGCAGTTTGCGGTTGTCGTTCAGCGTATCAATGCGTGATTTCATTACGCGATCGGTACGTTCGCAGATGGTCGCCATAATGCGTACCGATTCCAGCGGGTATTTACCTTTAGCACTTTCACCAGAGAGCATGACCGCATCGGTACCGTCAAGAATGGCGTTCGCCACGTCGCCGGCTTCCGCACGGGTAGGGCGTGGGTTTTTGATCATGGAATCAAGCATCTGAGTGGCAGTGATAACCACTTTGCGTGCTTTATTACATTTCTTGATCATCATTTTCTGCGCGAAAATCACCTCTTCAACCGGGATTTCCACGCCGAGGTCGCCACGGGCAACCATGATGCCGTCAGAAGCATCCAGGATCTCATCAAAGTTATTGAGGCCTTCCTGGTTCTCAATTTTAGAGATGATCTGGATATGCTCGCCGCCGTGCTTTTTCAGATGCTCACGAATTTCCAGCACGTCTGAACGCTTACGAATAAAGGAGGCTGCAACGAAATCCACACCCTGTTCGCAACCGAAAATCAGATCGCGTTTATCTTTCTCAGCCAGCGCAGGCAGCTGAATGGAAACGCCCGGCAGGTTAACGCCTTTGTTTTCACCCAGATCGCCATTGTTCAGCACGGTACAAACCACGCTGTTTTCAGTGACTTCAGTGACTTCCATACCGATCAGGCCATCGTCGACCAGTACGGTATTACCGATTTTCAGATCGGCAGCAAAACCAGCGTAAGTCACGGCAACGCGCTCGCTGTTGCCAATCACGGACTGATCGGTGGTGAAGGTGAACGTCTGGCCCGCTTTCAGCGAAACATCGTTACCGCCTTCCAGTTTCATGGTGCGAATTTCCGGACCTTTGGTATCCAGCAGGATAGCTGCCTGATGACCCGTTTTTTGCATAACCGCGCGGATATTGGCGATACGACGACCATGCTCTTCGTAGTCACCGTGAGAGAAATTCAGACGCATAACATTCATGCCCGCTTCCAGCAGGTTGGTTAGCATCTCTTCTGATTCAGTTTTCGGGCCGATGGTACAAACGATCTTGGTCTTTTTCATGACAAGTTATCTGTAAGTTGTGATGGATGATTAAGGTTTGAGGTCGATGCCTGGTGCATCGGGGAAATATTCATGCTCAGTGAGCGGACTGCGATACAAACTAAGAATAGGTGACAGATATGAAGCGTGCAGAGGAAGTTGAGCGATGATGTTCCGTGGCCCCTGTGGGCGAGTTGCGCAACTGGTTGTGAGTGTAGGTAAGGGCACGTCAATTGGCTGAAACCATTCAAGTGAAACACCGAAGGATAGTATAGACGCTAAGTATACGAAAACCAATCAAAAAGGGTGGAAGCAGCTGGTGCAAGATCAAGGAAAGTGACGTTGCGGCAACTGTATTTTGCCTTTGCGCGGGGCGGAATTAGCGATAGAGATCGTCTCGGGCATCCAGACGGAATGCCGGTTGTATACCAGGAAAGTTCTGATATGGCGGATTTTTATTAAGGCAGAATTGGCTGATAAAAAACTTTTTTTAGCGGGATAAATTATGAATAAAATTACACTTGCTGTAAGCCGTACAGATGAAAAACCGGCGTAAACAGAACAAGGCTGATGAGAGAAACAGAGAAAAGGGAGAATACAAAGAGAGTGGTGCGTTCTAATGGACTCGAACCATCGACCCCCACCATGTCAAGGTGGTGCTCTAACCAACTGAGCTAAGAACGCAACGTAATTTTTGGTGCGTCCGAGTGGACTCGAACCACCGACCCCCACCATGTCAAGGTGGTGCTCTAACCAACTGAGCTACGGACGCACTTTGGTGCGTTCTAATGGACTCGAACCATCGACCCCCACCATGTCAAGGTGGTGCTCTAACCAACTGAGCTAAGAACGCATCTGCCGTCTTGGGTGACGGCGGGGACGAATATTAGCGACACTGCTCACCGCTGGCAAGCAGAAACATGCAATTTTCTGCGCAACTGCCCATCAACTGTGCGACCCGCCGTTTTTTTAGACGCGGCGGGCGTTTAACTTAATGCGCCGCACGGCTCAGGATCAGTTCAGCCGGTAATTTTTGCAGTCGGCGAATGCGCCACAGCATCATTACTGCCGCTGAGGTTAACCCAAGAATAAAACCGCACCAGAAGCCTGCCGGGCCCATAGGCGGCACAATCCAGTCGGTCAGCGCCAGCAGATAGCCGCTGGGTAAGCCAACCACCCAGTAAGCCACCAGCGTAATAAAGAAGATCGAGCGCGTATCCTTATAACCACGCAAGATACCGCTGCCGATCACCTGAATGGAATCAGAGAACTGATAGAGGGCGGCCAGCATCATGAGCTGCGCGGCCAGCGCAACGACCTGCGGATTATCATTATAGAGCAGGGCAATCTGCTCTCTGAAGGTAACCGTAAACAATGCCGTCGCGGCAGCCATCATGATGCCCACGCCCTGACCGGTCCAGGCCGCGACTTTTGCCGCATCGACCGAACCCTGCCCAAGGCGGAAGCCGACGCGAATGGTTGTTGCTACCCCCAGCGAAAGCGGAAGGACGAACATCAATGAACTAAAGTTAAGCGCAATCTGATGACCGGCAACATTAACGATGCCCAGTGGAGAAACCAGTAGGGCGACCACGGCAAACAGGGTAACTTCAAAAAACAGCGCCAGCGCAACCGGCAGGCCGAGACGGGTTAGCCGCGACAGAACCGTCCAGTCTGGGGCGCTGAAGTAGCCGGGCAGGGTAATATCGCGCATGGAGCGCGCCCGACGCACCCACAACCGCATAATGATAAACATCACCCAGTAAACTGATGCCGTTGCAACACCACAGCCAACCCCGCCTAAGGCGGGCATGCCCAGATGGCCATAAATAAACACGTAGTTAACCGGAATATTGACCAGTAAACCGATAAAGCCCATCACCATGCCGGGTTTGGTTTTTGATAATCCTTCGCACTGGTTACGGGCGACCTGAAAAAACAGATAGCCCGGCGCGCCCCACAGCAGCGCACGCAGATAACCCACCGCCTTATCAGCTAAAGCGGGATCAATATCGTGCATTGCATGGATCATATAACCGGCATTCCACAGCACAATCATAATCAGCACCGAGACCATCGCCGCCAGCCAGTAAGCCTGACGCACCTGACTGGCGATGCGTTCACGATGTCCGGAACCGTTAAGCTGCGCCACCACCGGCGTTAAGGCTAAAATAAGTCCGTGACCAAACAGGATAGCGGGCAGCCAGATTGAGGTGCCGACTGCAACGGCGGCCATATCGGTCGCGCTAACCGATCCCGCCATAATGGTATCGACAAAACCCATAGCTGTTTGCGCAACCTGCGCCAGAATAACCGGAATGGCAAGAGCCAGTAATTGACGCGCTTCTGTCACATACTTCTGCACGTATACACCTTTTTATGTTTTAAGAAATGGATAGATAGTGTCCAGAGGAACAGGATAATTAAGAATAGATAATGATGCACAACGCTGGTGCAGGATCATAACCACATCAGACGGTGAAGGAAACCGCATTTTATGGTACCGGGGTGGCGCTTTTCACGCTTCTGCCGGCCTGCTCTGCGTTGGAGAGTATGTTAATATCAGCAAAAACTCACTGAGGCCGATCTATGTTTACCGGAATTGTGCAGGGCACCGCAGAGGTGGTTGCCATTGAAGAAAAAACTAACTTTCGCACTCATATTGTTAAAATGCCGCAGGCGTTATTACCGGGTCTGGAGCTGGGTGCGTCGGTAGCGCATAACGGTTGCTGTCTGACCGTAACGGAAATTAATGGCGATCGGGTCAGCTTCGATTTGGTAAAAGAGACGTTACGCATTACTAATCTTGGCGATTTGCAGCCGGGCGATACGGTAAATATTGAACGCGCGGCGAAGTTTAGCGACGAAATTGGCGGTCATTTGATGTCCGGTCATATTATGACCACGGCAGAAATCAGCAAAATCATTAATGCGGAAAATAACCGTGAGATCTGGTTTAAACCGCAGGACAGTACGCTACTGAAATATATCCTTCACAAAGGTTTTATCGGCATTGATGGTATCAGCCTGACCGTAGGCGATGTCACTAAAACTAAATTTTGCGTCCATCTTATTCCTGAGACGTTGATGCGTACCACGCTGGGCGCAAAAAGGCTGGGGCAGCGGGTCAATATTGAAATCGATCCGCATACGCAGGCGATTGTGGATACGGTGGAACGCGTACTGGCGCAACGTGATGCGGCGCTGGCGACCAGGCTGCAAAACAACGCGGAATAAGCTGGCACACCATAAAAAAACAGGCAACCGGGTTGCCTGTTTTTTTATTTGCCCGGCATACCGTTAATGGGGTACGCGTAATCCGCCTTCGATGCCGCGACTAAATAGCACCTGCCATAGCTGAATATCACGTGCACGAAACGCGCCAGCACAGGCGTTAAGGTAATAGGTGAACATGCGTTTAAAACGCTCGCCATATTTCTCCGCAAGCTGTGGCCACGCCGCGAGAAAACGCTCATACCATGCCATTAACGTAGTATCGTAATCAGCGCCAAAATTATGCCAGTCTTCCATAATGAAATGCGGTTCGCTGGCTTCGGCAATATGACGTACCGACGGCAAACAGCCATTGGGGAAAATATATTTATCAATCCAGGGATCAACATCCATATTGGTTTTAATCGCGCCAATGGTATGCAGCAGGAACAGACCATCCGGTTTGAGATTGCGATCGACCACGTTGAAATAGGTGGCATAGTTTTTAGGGCCAACATGCTCAAACATGCCGACCGAAACGATCCGATCGTACTGGTTATCTAAGTCGCGGTAATCCTGCAGCAAAATGTTCACGTCCAGCCCTTCGCAGCGCAGCTGGGCCATTTTCTGCTGTTCGGCAGAAATCGTGACGCCATCAACCGTGACGCCATAATGACGCGCGGCAAACTCAGCCAGCCCGCCCCAGCCGCAGCCAATATCCAGCAGCTTCATGCCCGGTTTCAGCGCAAGCTTTTCGCAGATCATTTTTAGCTTCGCCTGCTGCGCCTCTTCCAGCGTTTGGGCGGTTTTCCAGTAGCCGCAAGAGTATTGCATGAAGGGATCAAGCATCAGCGAAAAAAGATCGTTGCCTAAATCGTAGTGCTCCTTGCCTACCATCCAGGCGCGTTTTTTTGACTGTAGATTGGTCAGGCGCGCTGCTGCAATCCGCAAGGTATCTTTAAAATGATGAGGGAGTTGTTGATCCAATTTGTGTTTCAGCACGCGATGGAAAAACATATCAAGGCGTTCGCAATCCCACCAGGCGTCCATATAACTTTCGCCCAGGCCAAGGGATCCCTCCTGTAAAACCCGTTTAAAAAAGTCAGGATTCTTTACCTGAATATCCCAGGGGCGGTTACCGTTGATTTCAATATCAGCCATCTCCAGCATTTCATGGACGATACGATACCAATGGTTTTCCTCCAGGTTCACTTCTTCTATGCACGATGAACTCATAGCTTCTCCATCACCTGTGTGATACGAACCTGAGAAAGAGAATAGTCAATTTCTCAGGATTGTGAGAAATCTCACGGAAGACCGTGTGCCAGATATCCGACGTTAAACAGAGGATTGAAACTGAATGAAAGCCCGGCCAGGCACGACATTGTCGCCTGAAAAGCGCAGGATGACCGGGAAAAAACACGCTGATTATTATAAGTCACTGCCTTGCAAGGAGTATATGCTCCCGCAAGGCAATATACAACGGCTAATAGTTAGGTTGCTAACTATGCCTGAAGCCGCGAGGTTTAATCGCTAAGATCAGCGCTGGCGCTCTTTTTTGTGTCCGCAGCGCTGTGGCGCGCAACGTACTGTAAAGCGTAACCCACCACCACCAGCAGAATGGTCGACAGCATAACCGTGCTGGTGGTCAATAATGGATGAGTCAGCCAGGATGAGACGGCCAGGCTGGCGAAAAAACAGAGGCCCAGCTGTAAACAGTTCTGCAGCGCTGCCGCTTTACCTGTGTCATCCGGAAAAGGCAGCAGGGCGTTAGCCACCACGATGGGATAAATCGCGCCATTTGCCAGCGCCATGCCGCAAAAAGGAATCAATAAACCCCAGAGCGTAACCTGACCGCTAATCGATACCATAAACAGCGCCGCAACGCTTAGCGCGTAAAAAACCAGCAGGAAGGGCAGGAGCGTACGACCGCTACGGCGCTGCAGCGCCGAACGGCAGCCAAAGCCGCCGACCAGAAACGCGACGGTTTGCGGAAGATAGCTCAGGCCAATATCGGCAGGCGTGAGGCCAAGATCGTGCAGAATAAAGGGCGAACCGGTCAGCCAGGCGAAAAAGCTGGCGGAACAGGCAGCATAAATCAGCACGTTGCCGCTATAAATACGAGACGTCAGCAGGCGGAAAAAACCGCTGCGTTGCCGCGATGGATCGGAAGCGGGCGCGGTTTTTTTCAGGTTTGCCGTGGCGAACAGCAGCGGTAGCGTAACCAGAAACAGCGCCAGAAAAATCGCGCGCCATGAAAAATGGCTGAGGAGCCAGGCGCCCAGCAGCGGCGCCAGCGCCGGCGACAGGGCTACCAGTGGCATAATGGTGGCAAAAACCCGATTCGCCTGTGCGCCCCGATAGCGATCAACCACCAGCGCCTGCCAGCTTACCGCCGCCGCGCAGACACCCACCGCCTGAATAAAGCGCAGGGTCAACATCTGCCAGGTGGCATCCGCCCACAGCATGCCTGCGCAGCCCAGCGCAAACAGCGTAAGGCCCAACAGCAATATTGGCCGACGACCATAACGATCGGAGAGTGGCCCCCACAAAAGCTGAGCGCAGGCAAAGCCGCCTAAAAAAACGGTCAGGCTGGCGCTAATCACGCCAGCGGAAGTGTGAAAACTCGCCTGCATGGCAGTAAATGCAGGCAGATACATATCGGTGGCCAGAAAACCCAGCGTGCTGAGTAGCGCCAGATAGAGCATAAATCCTTTTGAAGCAGACATCTCTTTCTCATTTATAAGCAGGTGAACAGACGGCGCGAGGGTAAAGGATGTTTTTCTGAATGTGAAACGCTAAAATTTGCCGATTGATATCAAAATTTTTGCAGGCAAAAAATGTGGTCTGAATATGCACTGGAAGTGGTGGATGCTGTCGCACGCAATGGCAGCTTTTCCGCCGCCGCCGAAGAGTTACATCGCGTACCCTCCGCTATCAGCTATACGGTTCGTCAGCTGGAATCCTGGCTGGCGGTGCCGCTTTTCGAACGGCGTCATCGGGACGTGGTATTAACAGAGGCGGGAGAGCTTTTTATTCGTGAAGGGCGGGCTGTTATCAAAAAAATGCTAGCCACGCGCCGCCAGTGCCAGCAGGTAGCGAACGGCTGGCGCGGGCAGTTAAGCATTGCTGTGGATCGCATCGTTAAGCCGCAGCGTACCCGCCAGCTGGTGCTGGATTTTTACCGACATTTTCCGGATATGGAGCTGCTGATCACGCCGGAGGTTTTCAACGGCGTCTGGGATGCGCTGGCGGATGAACGGGTTGATGTGGCGATCGGCGCAACACAGGCGATCCCGGTGGGAGGGCGCTTCGCCTTCCGCGATATGGGCGCGCTGAACTGGCGTTGTGTGGTTAGCGTTGATCATCCTTTAGCCAGCATCACCACCGCGCTACAGGAGGATGATATTCGCCCGTGGCCGTCGCTGGTGCTGGAAGATACTTCCCGCGCGTTGCCCCGGCGCACGACCTGGACGCTGGATAATCAGCGTCGGCTGGTGGTGCCGGACTGGGAAAGCGCGTTTGATTGCCTGCGTGCCGGCCTGTGCGTGGGCATGGTTCCCGGTCATTTTGCCGCGCCGCTGCTTAAAGCCCGGCAGCTAACGGAGCTGAGGCTGCCGGTGCCTTTCCCCGACAGCTTCTGTTGCGTCAGCTGGTCAGAGCAAAGCGCTTCACCTGCGCTGCGCTGGTTACTGGACTATCTTGGCGATACGGAAACAATCAACCGGGAATGGCTGCGTGAAGAGTAGTAGGCTCAGAAAAGGAGGTTTTCTGAGCCATCACATTAACGACGGTAGTCGCGGAAAGGGCCGTCGGCGACGGAGCGACGTTCAATCAGCGTGGGATGAACCTCTATGGTTTGCGGCTCTTCGCGTTTGCTGGTAATTCTGTCCAGCAGCATATCAAAGGCGGTTTCGCCCAGCTGCTCTTTGGGCTGGTGGACGGTGGTCAGCGCCGGGGTAAAATAGCGAGCGTTGCGCACATTATCGTAACCGATAACCGAAATATCCTGCGGCACGCGCAGCCCCATTTCATCTGCTGCGCAAATCGCGCCCATTGCCATAATATCCCCGCCGCAGAACACGGCGGTAGGGCGCTGCTTTTGCGCCAGAATTTGCTGCATGGCGCGATAGCCCGACTCAGGTTCAAAGTCACCCTGTACAATCCACTCTTCGCGTACCGGGATATTAGCCTCATTCAGCGCTTTTACAAAGCCGGCAAAACGTCCGCTACCGGTATTGCGCTCCATCTGGCCTG
Organism: Pantoea sp. FN0302; assembly: GCF_050113775.1. Lineage (NCBI taxonomy): Bacteria > Pseudomonadati > Pseudomonadota > Gammaproteobacteria > Enterobacterales > Erwiniaceae > Pantoea > Pantoea sp. FN0302. Next base: position 1,247,381 of record NZ_JBNJSM010000001.1, on the reverse strand, counting down.
GGATCACGCCGATGTCGCGATGACCGCGCTCAATCAAATAGCGCCCGGCAAGATAGCCGCCTTCGAAAGCGTTATCCAGCACGGTATCGGTAAAATCGCCGCGGGATTCGCCCCAGTCCATGACCACCATGGGAATATTGCGGTTTTCCTCAAGCATTTTCAGCAGTGCTTCAGGATACTCTGAACACATCACCAGCAGGCCATCCACGCGCTTTTGCGCCATCATTGACAGATAAGCCTGCTGTTTTTGCAGATCGTTATGGGCGTTGCCCAAAATCAGGGTATAGCCACTGGCGAAACAGCGCGTTTCTACCGCTTCAATAATTTCAGCAAAATAGGGCGCTTCACTGGAGGTTGCCAGCAGACCGATCGATTTAGTGTGGTTAACCTTCAGGCTGCGTGCGACTGCACTGGGCGAATAGTGTAGTTCTTTGATGGCTGCCCACACGGCCTCACGGGTTTCTTCCGCGACAAAACGGGTTTTATTGATGACGTGCGATACCGTGGTGGTGGAAACGCCGGCACGCTTCGCGACATCTTTGATTGTTGCCATTAAAAAGATACTCCTGCGCCTATCCTAATAGTTTGATAAGGCTAATGTTAATCGTTTGCGTCCACATGGCGTTATTCAGCGCGCGTTGAGGTTGTCATTATGCGGGCTGAGGTACGTCTGACAGGCGGGACGTCTTTAAAAAAGGGTGCCACGGTTGTTTTTTGTCGTTGCGCAACGCAAGGCGGGGATTCTACCAAGCTGGCGCAAAGAAAACGAGATTTTTACCAGGGAGTATGGGAAAATCTATACCGTTACATTTTATGTGGGTAAAGGAGAGACCAGATGAGCACCGATTTGAAACTATCAATAGGCACCACAGTCATGGCATTGCTGATGATTATGGCGTTTAGTTTCACTGCCGTTATGCACTGAGCGTTGCGCAATAAAAAAGCCTGTCATGAGACAGGCTTTTTTATTGCGCAACGCGTTAGCGAATGGTGCGCGGCGTCATAACGCGGCGCGCGCCGACATAGTGCCGCTGCCAGTAATCATCACTAAGCTGGCTAATCTGGATATCTTTACCGGTACGCGGCGACTGGATAAAACGACCATTGCCCAGATAGACGCCAACGTGATCGGCTGCGCCACGGTTATTGATGCGGAAAAACACCAGATCGCCTTTTTCCAGCGCTTCACGGTTAATGGGCGCTGCATCTCGCAGATGATACATCTCATTCGCGGTGCGGGGGATCTTGAATTTTACCACATCTTTATAGGCATACCAGACCAGACCGCTGCAGTCGAAGCCGGTATGGGGTGAAGTGCCTCCCCATAAATAGGGCTTCCCTAACTGGCTCATCAGTTTGTTCATCGCGGTTTCACGCGCTTTTTGATAGCGTTCACGGTGCGCCTTGCTCATCTCCAGCGGCCCGCGCCTGGTCGCTGCCGTTTTCTTATCGCCACGCTGGCGACCATAGCGCTGCGTGCCTTTTTTGCTGCTGCTTTTCTTGAAGCTGCTTTTTTTCACGCTGGCGGTTTTCACCGATGCGCGGCTTTTCTTTACGCTGGCGGCGGCAACGGCGGCCGGCTTGCTTTTTTTCTTTACCTTGTTTTTTTCAACGCTGGCCGTACGGGTTTTTTTACTGGTTGTTTTTACCGTCCGACGCTTGCGGCGGTCATCGTCACGGGCGGCTTTTTTATCAACTTTATGCTGACTGGCCTTTACCGGGGCCTGCGGTGAGGCATGGGCAACGTTGAAAAACAGTTGAGCTATAGCCAGCATAAAAAGCGTAATCAATAAACGCATGGTGTGGTTACACTCAAAGCGCAGTGATAGCGCAAGGTTAATCTTATTTCTGCCACATAGGGCAGACTCCTGGTGGGCAATTCTAATCGAACTTTTTCCGAAAAGATAAAGCCTTTTTTAATCAAATAAACTTTAAATGCATACAGATGTAAAAATAAGCATAGTCAGGTGCTTATCTCAGCAAATTTATTGCCAGGTATTAATCGTCGCTGCGGAAAGCGCCCAGGCTGGTGTTATTTTGGCCTGATAAACCGGTACAATAACCTGCATTATTTAACCTTACAGAAAATGTCGTTTTCAGCAACCCGCTACAGTCGCTACAATCAATAGACACGAAGCATGCTATTTAAGGAAGGCAATTATGAGTACTGTTGAAAAAATTCAACGCCAGATCGCAGAAAATCCGATTCTGCTCTATATGAAAGGCTCGCCAAAGTTACCAAGCTGCGGCTTTTCTGCGCAAACGGTCCAGGCGCTTTCTGCCTGCGGTGAGCGCTTCGCCTATGTGGATATCCTGCAAAATCCTGACATTCGTGCTGAACTGCCGAAATATGCTAACTGGCCGACTTTCCCGCAGCTGTGGGTAGATGGCGAGCTGGTTGGCGGTTGCGATATCGTAATCGAAATGTTCCAGCGCGGCGAACTGCAGACGCTGATCAAAGAAACTGCTGAAAAATATAAAGAAGCGGAATAAGCTGTTATCCCGCATTAAATCACGAAGGGCGCCTCAGGCGCCCTTTTTTTATGGCTGCTTAACGCTTATTCGCTGTCGCTGATTTCTGCATCGACAGGTTGTTCATCCACGGGCTGCTCATCGGCCACCGGCAGCGGCGGCCAGCCGCCCAGACGTTTCCAGCGGTTGACCAGTTCGCAAAACAGTTCAGCAGTGCGCTCGGTATCATACAGCGCCGAGTGCGCCTGACTGGCGTCAAAAGCGACGCCCGCCGCCTTACAGGCTTTCGCCAGCACCGTCTGGCCGACCACCAGCCCGCTCAGGGCGGCGGTATCGAAGGTGGCGAAAGGATGAAAAGGATTACGCTTTAATGCAGTACGTTCGGCGGCAGCCATCATAAAGCTGTGATCGAAATTGGCGTTATGCGCCACGACGATAGCCCGATTGCAGCCCTGATCTTTCATGCCTTTACGCACCTGCTTAAAGATAGCGTGCAGCGCATCGTATTCGCTAACCGCGCCGCGCAGCGGATTATCAGGATCGATACCATTGAACGCCAGCGCCTCCGGATGCAGAATCGCGCCCTCAAAAGGCTCTACGTGAAAATGCAGCGTCTGGTCAAGCTGTAACCAACCCTCTTCATCCATTTTCAATGTAACGGCGGCAATTTCCAGCAGTGCATCGGTTTTGGCATTAAATCCGGCGCTTTCAATATCAATCACTACCGGATAAAACCCGCGGAAGCGGTCAGATAAAGCGTTCAGTTGTTTCGATTCAGACATCAGGATCTCATTGGCGAAAAAATGCAGCGCGCATTATGGCAAATTTCCACAGGGGTTGCAGCAGCGGGAAAAAGCAGGGCGCCACCAGGCGCCCTGAAAAACTTAGTTGCCGAGGCCATGCCCGGCATGTTGATTTTCAATCAGTTCGATTTTATAACCGTCCGGATCTTCTACAAAGGCGATAATGGTGCTGCCGCCTTTCACCGGGCCAGCTTCTCGGGTCACCTTACCACCAGCCTGACGAATTCTTTCGCAGGTGGCGGCAACATCGTCTACCCCAAGCGCGATATGACCATAGGCATTGCCGAGGTCATATTGATCAACGCCCCAGTTATAGGTCAGCTCAATCACTGCGCCTTCGCTTTCGTCGGTGTAGCCTACAAACGCCAGGTTGTATTTATATTCCTGGTTTTCGCTTTCACGCAGCAGACGCATGCCCAGCACACGGGTGTAAAAATCAAGTGAGCGCTGCATATCGCCAACACGCAGCATAGTATGAAGTAAGCGCATAATAGTCTCCAAAAGGGTGTCATCATCCGATGACGGTCAAAAAAGCTTAGTATAGCCGTCTATGGCCAACCGGGAGTGCCGGCCAATAATGAGTAGACCGGTCTTCTTGAAAACAGGTTTTTTTATTAACTTTCCGGCAAGAGCTGTAAAATTGCCTGGAGCGCATGGGTTAACGCACTGCCATCGCGCCCTATTTTGCTCTGCAGACTGGCGCCCAGCCAGAGAGAATAGAGCGTTTGCGCCATAGCCTCAGGCGGGCAGGGAAGGTGAACTTCACCCTGCAAAACGGCGGTACGCAGCGTCGTGGTCAGAATTGCTATCTGAGCTGCGGCACCCTGTTCCAGCGCCACTCTCATCTCTTCTGACAGGTCGCAAACCTCGGCGGATATTTTAACCGCCAGGCAGTTTTCAATATGGCCGGTTTCATGAAAACGCTGTTCCGCCTGACGATAATAGTCAAGCAGACGCTGGCGCGGCAGCACAGGTGAATCGAACCAGGTCAGCATGCTACGTTGCACAGCGCTAAAATAGCGCTCAAGCATGGCGATGCCAAAAGCTTCCTTGGATCGAAAATAGTGATAAAACGATCCCTTCGGCACGCAGGCCTGACTGAGCAATTCATTCAGGCCCATGCCGGTAAAGCCACGTTGCAAACAGAGCTGCTCGCCAATAGCGAGCAGCTGTTCACGAGTATCATGTCGGATCGATTTACTCATAGGGCTCAGGGTAATAGACCAGTTGGTCTAATGCAACCCTAATGCGCCTGACAGACCTTAAGCAAGTCAAGACGGGGCTGATACAATGCAGTCTCAATGTTGACCATGCCGAGCAGCGTATGGAAAACATTATCCTGTGAAACCGCATCCTGCTGCGCATGCTGGCGCAGACAGGACTCATCAACGCCATAAGTTCGGGCATAATCGGAAGAGAGCCATAGCAGGAAAGGTATATGCGTCTGCTGGCTGGGAGCAAACAGATAAGGCGTGCCGTGCAGATACATACCGCGTTCGCCCAGTGATTCGCCATGATCCGAAAGATAGATCAGCGCCACATTAAAACGATCCTGATAAGACTTTAACAGATCGATGGTATCGCTCAGCATGGCGTCGGTGTAAAGCAGCGAATTATCATAGGTGTTTACTAACGCCTGATGATCGCAATCCTGGATTTGTTTACTGTCGCAGGTAGGAGTGAACTGCCGCATAGCCGACGGATAACGTAAATAGTAAGCGGGGCCGTGGCTGCCCATTTGATGCAGTACAATCACCGAGTCATCCTTCAGACTATCAATATAATGCGATAAACGGTGCAGCAGAACCTCATCCAGGCAGTAGTCGCTGTGGCAAATATCCGTGAGTTTCCATAAGGTCATATCGGTGTGTGGAATACGGTTGCAGGCGCCTTTACAGCCGCCATCGTTCTCGCGCCACATTACATTGACGCCAGCATGTGCCAGGACATCCATCAGCCCTTCCTGATGTCGCGCCAGGCTAGCGTTATATTGCGAACGCGGCATGCCTGAAAACATACAGGGCACGGAAATAGCGGTTTCTGTTCCGCATGAGCTGGCGTGCGGATAGTAAATGACCTGCTGCTGTTTCAGTTTGGGATTGGTCTCACGGCTGTAGCCACCGAGTGAAAAGTTCTCTGCACGTGCCGTTTCGCCCAGCACAAAAATAACCAGCGTCTTTTTCCCGGCTGCTTTGACCAGTGGGCCTTTATGAGCGTCCTGACCAATGCGCACCAGATCTTGATTACCCTGCAACCAGCGGTCGTCGGCATAGTGCATTACGCCGCTGACTACGTTCACTGGCGTTACCATTTTCACCAGCCCTTTGTTATTGCGAAACAAAGAGGCGTAGTCTTTATACATCAGCGCCGCTATCAGCAAAATCATCAGGATGGAGCCGACACACCATAACGCCCGTTTCGCCAGCGTAAACCACCACGGGCGCGTCCGCGTGATGCGGGTGGCACTTATCACTAATGCAGGTATCACGCCCAGTAACAGCAGCCAGAGCACGTAGCGCAGGCTAAGCAGGGCAGAGGCCTCCTGTAAATCTGTCTCAAAAACGTTTTGCACCATATTGGTGTCAATAACCGTACCGAAGCTATACATAAAGTAATTTGCCGCCGCGCCGCACAACAGCAAAATAATCAGCAGCGGCTTACGGATCCAGGGCAACGCCAACAGATTAAAAATCAGCATAAAAGCGCAAAACAGCACCACTGGAATGGTGGCGAGGAACAGATAATCGTGCAGACGGAGAAGAGGCGTTTTTTCTGCCGCACGAATAATAAACTGCGCGTTAAGAATAAAAGTAAAAAACAGGGCGCAACCAATAAGAAACACAGAGTCATTACAGCGTATTTTTTTCAGCATCTGCATAATCAAAATAAAAGTGGAAGAGTTTCGCGCAGACTATTTTAAAAACCTTAGTAAAACCTTAACGTGGACTAACAAAGGCGCCGCTATCCCCCCGCAAGTCACAGATGCTGGCTTATTGGCAGATAACATGAATTTTCTGAACAGGCTTGCGCTCCAGCCAGAAGCTGTCTTGAATGAAAGAAGACAATGACTCAGGAGGCGATGTGGCAGAGCAGCTTGAATTTTTCCCGGTGCCAAGCCCGTGCCGCGGTATTTGTCAGTCCGATGAACGCGGATACTGTCGTGGCTGCCTGCGCAGCCGTGAAGAGCGTTTTAACTGGATGAAATACAGCGATGCGCGCAAGCGCGAAGTGTTGCGCCTTTGTCGGCAGCGCTGGTTACGGCTGCATCGCAGCGAAAAACCCTCTTCACCTGAAGAACCCCAACAACCGTCACTGTTTTGATATCTTTCCCTTTTTTTCTCTGACGCCAGCGTATACTGCGGCCTGAAAACGTTAGTCGCAAAGGTGAAAAAATGACAGAACGAGTGCGTATCGCGCCGCAGGGGCCAGAATTTTCCCGTTTGGTGATGGGCTACTGGCGGTTGATGGAGTGGCAAATGTCCGCGCAGCAGCTGACAGGCTTTATTGAGCAGCATCTGGCGTTGGGCATTACCACCGTGGATCATGCGGATATTTATGGTGATTATCAGTGTGAAGCCGCTTTTGGTGCGGCGCTGCGCCTGCAGCCTTCGCTACGTCACCAACTGGAACTGGTAACCAAGTGCGGCATCGCCACTACTGCCAGACCAGAAAATGCGCTGGGCCACTATATTACTGATAGAGACCACATTATCCGCAGCGCAGAAACCTCCTTACGCCATTTCTCTACCGATTATCTCGATCTGCTGCTGATTCATCGTCCCGATCCGTTAATGGATGCGGACGAAGTGGCGGAAGCTTTTAGCGCGCTGCATCAGAGCGGTAAAGTGCGCCATTTCGGCGTATCCAATTTCACGCCAGCGCAATTTGCACTGTTGCAGTCACGCTTACCCTTTACGCTGGCGACTAACCAGGTGGAAATTTCTCCGCTTTGTCAGGATACGCTATTGGACGGCACGCTCGATCAATGTCAGCAACTGCGCATTAAACCCATGGCCTGGTCCTGTCTCGGCGGGGGACGGCTGTTCAGCGAAGATAAGTTTGCGCCGCTGCGTGCTGAGCTACAGACCGTTGTCGAAGAAACGGGGGCCGAATCGCCGGATCAGGTGGTTTATGCCTGGATTATGCGTCTGCCCTCTGTGCCGCTGCCGGTTATTGGTTCGGGTAAAATAGAGCGGGTGCGCGCCGCACAAAAGGCCGCTTCATTGCAGCTTAGCCGCCAACAGTGGTTCCGTATTCGAAAAGCTGCGCTGGGTTATGATGTGCCGTAAAGAAACGCAAAAAAATGCTGCATTGTTCAGCTTATACGTGATTTTCAGCCAGGCTGGAAAGGTAAGCTGACATTAATCTGCAGGAGGTTAGATGAAATATTACGGTTTGGCAGCGTTAACGCTGCTGGTATGTGGCTACGCACAGGCAGCCAGCGAAGAGGTGACGCTGCATAGCGTAACCAAAGAGGGCGTCGGCGCGGTTGTCGGCACGGTAACGATTGACGAAACGGCCTATGGCTTAACCTTTACGCCTAATCTCAAACGGCTACCGCCGGGCATTCATGGTTTCCATGTTCATGCCAAAGGCAGCTGTGAACCTGCCACTACCGACGGCAAAACGGTGCCGGCGGGCGCGGCGGGCGGCCACTTTGATCCGCAGAACAGCGGTAGTCACCTGGGGCCATGGGGGGAAGGTCATCTGGGCGATCTCCCGGCGCTGTATGCTAACGCCGACGGTGATGCCACCTATCCCGTACTGGCACCGCGTCTGAAAAAAATCAGTGACATTTCCGGTAAGGCGCTGATGGTGCATGCGGGCGGCGATAACCACAGCGATCACCCACAGCCTCTGGGCGGCGGTGGCGCGCGTTACGCCTGCGGCATTATTAAGTAAGCTTTGGTTGATATTGCTATGCCTGATTTTGGGATCGGGCAGATTTTATGTCGAACCCGGGTTCTGTTGCGGTAAAACACGCCAGGTTTACCGCACGATAGCCTGAACAGCCTACTTTAATCGACCCTTTGAGACGATACCCATTGATGTAACTGCCTGTCCCGGCATGATGACCGGGACGCACGCATCTGAATGCGCCGTGCGTGACGGTAAAATAACTCTTCATTTGGGCGTCTAACGCCCCGATCGGCTACAGCAAAGCCATCCTGGGCGATCAAGGCAAATGGATGAGCTGATACAGCACCGGCCAGTCACGCAGATCATTCTGACTTCCGCGTTGACGGTACTTAACTGAACCACAGCGTCTGGTCGGCCAGGTGAAAATCTGAAAAACATTGCTAAACAGCAGGATAGGCCAAACAAGCGATCCCTATTCACACAGAGATGCAAGGTGTTGAAATCAGAAACCAACGCCCGTTACACAGCGTGCTGAATTTGTATTTTGCCCGTTAAACTCGCAGAATAGACTAAAATCACGCTTGATTGCTAGCAAGCTAATTATAAGGAGATGAAATTGGATACGCCATTAGGAACGGATTTAGCACGCTTAGTGCGCATCTGGCGTGCGCTGATCGATCAACGTCTTAAACCGCTGGAACTGACGCAAACGCATTGGGTTACGTTGCATAATATCCATCAATTACCCCCGCATCAGTCACAAATTCAGCTGGCTAAAGCTATCGGCATTGAACAGCCTTCGCTGGTGCGTACCCTCGATCAGCTGGAAGAGAAGGGGTTGATTATGCGCTGTACCTGCGCTAACGACCGCCGGGCGAAACGCATCAAGCTAACGAAAGCGGCGGAGCCGGTTATCCAGCAGGTGGAACATGTTATTGACGCCACGCGTGATGATATTTTAGCGGGTATTTCGAAGCGCGAAGTTGAGCAGCTGATTACGCTTATTGCCCGTCTGGAAAAAAATATTGCCGAACTGCAAAAGAAAAGCGAGTGACAGGCGATAAAAAACCGACGCGACGCGTCGGTTTTTTGCGCAACAGGATTTAACGCGGAGAAACGGTCACCTGGCTGCCGTTTGAGGCAAGCACCACGCGCTGGCCCACAGAATAGCGGCTGGCAGCCTGTTTCTGTACCACCATAATGGTGTTGCCGTCATCCTTACGAATTTCCAGCTCGACGCCGTCCGCTTTATTCATCGCGCCCTGAACGCCCTGACCAGCCACGCCGCCCAGCACTGCGCCGCCTGCGGTCGCCAGACTACGGCCAGTGCCGCCGCCCACCGTATTACCCAGGAAGCCGCCCAGCACCGCGCCACCGATAGCGCCGATAACGTTACTGTCATCACCACCCTGAATTTTAACCGGGCGAACGGATACCAGCGTCCCGTAACTTACGCTTTGCACCTGTTTAGCTTCGTTAGCGCTGTACACGTCACCGGAAAGCGTATCCGTGTTAGCACAGCCTGCCAGCGTCATGCCTGCCAGCGCCACAACTAATAAACGCTTCATCATTATAAAGCTCCTTTCATGATTGTTGACTGCACTGTAAAGCAGCCACAGATGACCTAATTATACGGCAGAACCTACGCCTGTTTTAAAATAGTGAAAAAAAGACGAGGGCTGAGCATAGACCGTATCAGATAAACAAAGATTCAATTACGCCAGCAAAAAATCATGCCTGAATGTAAAAGCGTCGGGTCGTACATGAAAAACAACAATTAATCATAGAATTACCCAGCCTTTTTTGCCAGGCTGAGAGCTGTTTGAATTCTCTTCCAGAGCGGAAGTAAGGTCAGTTGATGAAATCGGGACGCTATATTGGCGTAATGTCCGGCACCAGCCTGGATGGCGTGGATGTGGTGTTAGCCGCGATTGATGAACGAATGGTGGCGCAACAGGCGAGCTATTGTCATCCGGTGCCGCAGGCGATACGCCAGCAGCTGTTGGCGATCAATCAGGGGCAAACCCTGACGTTGTCGCAGCTGGGGCAGCTGGATACCCGTCTTGGCCGCCTGTTTGCGGAGGCGGTATTAACGTTAATGAAACAGCAAAACCTGAGCGCCGATGATATCACCGCCATCGGCTGTCATGGCCAGACGGTATGGCATGAGCCCTATGGCGATGCGCCCAGTACGCTGCAAATTGGCGACAATAACCAGATTGCCGCTGCGACCGGCATTACCGTAGTCGGCGATTTCCGTCGGCGCGATATGGCGCTGGGCGGACAGGGTGCGCCGCTGGTGCCCGCTTTTCATCAGGCGCTGCTGATGCATCCGCAAGAGCGTCGCATGGTATTAAACATTGGCGGCATTGCGAATCTTTCGGTGCTGATCCCTGGCAGAGCGCCGGGCGGGTACGATACCGGCCCTGGCAATATGCTGATGGATGCCTGGATTTGGCGTCATCGTGGTCTGCCTTATGATAAGGATGGCGCATGGGCAGGCAGCGGAAAGGTCATTCTGCCGTTACTCAAGCAGATGCTGAGCGACGGCTGGTTTGCGCTGCCGGCACCGAAAAGCACCGGCAGAGAGTATTTCAATTTCGGCTGGATCGAAAAGCAACTAAGCCATTTCCCGGGCCTGGCTGCGCAGGATGTACAGGCTACGCTGCTGGAGCTGACGGCGATGACCATCAGCGAACAGGTGCAACTGAGCGGTGGCTGCGATCGCCTGTTGGTATGCGGCGGCGGGTGCCGTAATCCGGCGCTGATGGCGCGTCTGGCGGCTTTATTAGCAGGTACGGAAGTCTCAACCACGGATAAAGTCGGCATCAATGGCGATGATATGGAAGGGCTGGCTTTCGCCTGGCTGGCTTTCCGCACGCTATCAGGATTGCCAGGTAATTTGCCGTCGGTTACCGGCGCTCGCGAAGCCAGCATACTGGGCGCTATCTATCCGGCCAATCGGCCACCGCTGTGAGGTATCGTAAGGAGATCGCATGCACAAGTATCTGATACTGATTCCGATCATGCTGCTTTCCGGCTGTGGCCTGTTTGGCAAACATCAGCCGCAAGAGCAGACGTTACACTATCTGTGTGGCACGCTGCCGCTGACGGTTAAAATCGCGCAACAGCAGGCGCATTTTATTATGGACGGCCAGCCGCTCACGCTGACTGAGCAGCAATCCGCTTCCGGCGTGATTTACAGCGACGGTACCTACCGTTTCTGGTCAAAGGGCAACAGTGCGTTTATCGAGCGTAATCAGCGCATTATTGTCAATGATTGCCAGCTGCAGCACGCGCCTGCGCGTTGAATATTATCAGGGTGAATAGCACAATAGCGGCACCCTATTGCTATGGTTGGATCCGGTTATGAGTGACAATGAGAGTTTGCAACAGATAGCCCATTTGCGCCGTGAATATACCCGCGGCGGTCTGCGTCGTAAGGATCTGCCTGAGCAGCCGCTGGCCTTATTTGAACAGTGGCTGCGTCAGGCGTGCGATGCCCGGCTGCCCGATCCCACCGCGATGTGCGTGGCGACGGTTGATGCGCAGGGTCAGCCTTATCAACGCATTGTGTTGCTTAAGCATTACGATGAGCGCGGCATGATTTTTTATACCAACCTGGGCAGCCGTAAGGCGCAGCAGCTGGCTGAAAATCCGCGCGTGAGTTTGCTGTTTCCCTGGCATTTTCTGGAGCGTCAGGTGATGGTGCTGGGCCAGGTAGAAAAGCTGTCGACGCTGGAGGTGGTGAAATATTTCCACAGCCGTCCGCGTGACAGCCAAATTGGTGCCTGGGTTTCGCAGCAGTCCAGCCGCATTTCAGCGCGCGGAGTACTGGAAAGTAAATTTCTTGAGCTGAAACAGAAATTCAGTCAGGGCGAGGTGCCGCTGCCCAGTTTCTGGGGCGGATTTCGCATAAAAATCGACGCAATGGAGTTCTGGCAGGGCGGCGAGAACCGGCTGCACGATCGCTTTTTCTATCAGCGCGACGGCGAGCGCTGGAAAATCGATCGGCTGGCGCCCTGATTCACTAAATATCCGCCTGAGGCGCTGGCGCTGGCGGCAACAGCGCTTTATTCTATAGGCCTTCATTTCTCCGCACGTCAGCGGAAAGCTGTGTACCAGCATAGGTGCAGTCGTTACAACATGGAGTCTTTAATGACCAGCAGTAACCTGATTAAACAATTGCAAGAGCGGGGCCTGATCGCCCAGGTAACGGACGAGGATGCGTTAGCAGAGAGACTGGCGCAAGGGCCAATCGCTCTCTATTGCGGCTTTGATCCCACTGCCGACAGCTTGCATTTGGGCCATCTGGTACCTTTGCTTTGTCTGAAACGCTTCCAGGATGCGGGACATAAACCGGTTGCGCTGGTGGGCGGAGCCACCGGTCTGATTGGCGATCCCAGCTTTAAAGCGGCAGAGCGCAAGCTGAACACGACTGAAACCGTAAATGAATGGGTAGATAAAATCCGCAAACAGGTCGCCCCGTTCCTGGATTTCGACTGTGGTGAAAACCGCGCTATTGCGGCCAACAACTACGACTGGTTCGGCAGCATGAACGTGCTGACTTTCCTGCGTGATATTGGCAAACACTTCTCTGTTAACCAGATGATTAACAAAGAGGCGGTGAAGCAGCGTCTGAATCGCGAAGATCAGGGCATCTCCTTTACCGAGTTCTCCTACAATCTGCTGCAGGGTTACGATTTTGCCTGCCTGAACGAACGCTACGGCGTGGCGCTGCAGATTGGCGGCTCCGATCAGTGGGGTAACATCACTTCCGGCATCGATTTGACGCGTCGTCTGCATCAAAATCAGGTGTTTGGCCTGACCGTACCGTTGATCACCAAGTCTGACGGCACGAAATTTGGCAAAACGGAAGGCGGCGCGGTATGGCTGGATGCCGCGAAAACCAGCCCGTACAAATTCTATCAGTTCTGGATCAACACCGCCGATGCGGACGTTTATCGCTTCCTGAAATTCTTCACCTTTATGAGCATTGAAGAGATCAATGCGCTGGAAGAAGAAGATAAAAACAGCGGCAAAGCGCCGCGCGCTCAGTATGTGCTGGCTGAACAGGTTACCCGTCTGGTGCATGGCGAAGAGGGGCTGACTGCGGCGCAGCGTATCACGCAAAGCCTCTTCTCCGGCAGCCTGAGCGAGATGACCGAAGCAGATTTCGCACAGCTGGCGCAGGACGGCATGCCGACCATTACGCTGGAGGCCGACGCCGATCTGCAGCAGGCGCTGGTTAATGCGGAACTGGTGCCGTCCCGCGGACAGGCGCGCACCATGATCAATTCTAACGCGGTTACGGTTAACGGTGAAAAACAGTCTGATGCGGAATACCGCTTCAGCGACAGCGACAGGTTGTTTGGTCGTTATACCTTGCTGCGTCGCGGTAAGAAGCACTATTGTCTGGTGTGCTGGAAATAAAGATAAAAGGCCGGTTCGACCGGCCTTATTTTTTGGCAGGGCTGTGCAAGGTTTAACATGAAAAATATTCTCGCTATTCAGTCTCACGTAGTTTTTGGTCACGCCGGCAACAGCGCGGCGGAATTCCCGATGCGTCGTATGGGTGCGAACGTCTGGCCGTTAAATACCGTTCAGTTTTCCAACCATACGCAATACGGGCACTGGACCGGCACCGTTATGCCGGCTTCACATCTGACCGATATCGTGAAGGGCATTGCCAATATCGATCGCTTAAAAACCTGCGATGCGGTGCTGAGCGGCTATCTCGGGTCTGCCGAGCAGGGTGAACAGATTCTGGAGATTGTACGCCAGGTCAAACAGGCCAATCCCGACGCCTGGTACTTCTGCGATCCGGTGATGGGACATCCGGAAAAGGGCTGCATCGTGGCACCGGGCGTGGCGGAGTTTCACTGCAAAGCGTCGCTGCCTGCCAGCGATATCATTGCGCCGAACCTGCTGGAGCTGGAGATGCTCAGCGGCAGCAGCGTGACATCAGTCGATGAGGCGGTGACAGTGTCACGCAAGCTGATTGCGCAAGGGCCAAAAATTGTGCTGGTTAAACATCTGGCGCGCGCCGGACGTCGCAGCGATCGTTTTGAGATGCTGCTGGTTACGGCCCAGGAAGCCTGGCATATCAGCCGTCCCCTGATCGATTTTGGCGTCAGACAGCCGGTAGGCGTTGGGGATTTAACCAGCGGCTTACTGCTGGTGAATTTGTTAAAGGGCGAAACGCTGAAGCAGTCGCTGGAGCATATCACCGCAGCGGTGTATGAGGTGATGCTGAAAACCCATGAGATGGGCGAATATGAACTACAGCTGGTGGCGGCCCAGGATTTGATTGCGCAACCACAGCAGCATTTTGTCGCTGAGAAACTTTAAGCGGCCAACAGACGAAAAAGAAAAATAGCGGGACGCGACAGCGTCCCGTTCGATATCAGGCCAGGCCTTCCGCTTTCAATGCGGCAATCACGGCGGGTCGTTCAGCCACGCGCGCCTGCCAGGCCGACAACGCTTCCAGCGTGCTCAGGTCTAGCTGCACCGCGTTTGCCCAGCGCAAGACAACAAAGAGATAGGCATCCGCCACGCTAAAGCGCGAACCCACCAGCCACTGTTTATCCTGCAGCTCATCATTAACGTAGCGGAATTTGCGATCCAGCTGCTGACGCTGTTGCACCTTAACCTCTTCTGGCGTATCGGGGCGGAACAGCGGGGTAAAGCCTTTATGCAGCTCAGTGGCGATATAGTTCAGCCATTCCAGCGTATGGTAGCGTGTCAGGCTTCCGGCTGGCGCCAGCAACTGACGATCGGGCTTTAAATCGGCCAGATATTGTACAATAGCCGGGCCTTCAGTGAGCAGCGTGCCATCATCCAGTTCCAGGGCCGGAACCTGCCCCTTGGGATTGATCTGCCAATAGTCTTCGCCGCGCTCGGTTTTTTTGCTGGCTAAATCGACATTCACCTGGGTGAAATCAAGGCCGCACTCGCGCAGGATGATATGGGGAGAGAGGGAACAGGCACCGGCTTTACTGAACAGTTTCATACAATGCTCCTTGTTGCATGCGGGGGTGAGCCTCATCCTACTGCGGGCTTTGGCAAATGTCAGCGTAAAAAAACAATAAAAAAAGCCGTCACGAGGACGGCTTTTTTATGCATCACACCAGCCGCTTATGGCTGTTTAGGTGCATCATGATCGATAGTCATGCGGTTCAGGATCGGCGCGGTCAGCAGCATCAGCACGGCGATAACTGCGGTGGCGATACCGATCTTCTGGAACACATCGCTGTAGATTTGCAGCGACTGCAGCGGATCGTTAATGCCTTCCGGGACTGCCATCAGGTTAGCAACCTTACCGGCAATCATGGCAGCGCCAGCGGTGGTCAGGAACCAGGAGCCCATGATAAAGCCCATCAGACGCTGCGGCACCAGCTGAGCAACCATCGCCAGACCCAGTCCGGAAATCATCAGCTCACCGATACTTTGCAGCGCATAGCTCAGGATCAGCCAGCTAACGGATACGATGCCTAACTGATTAGCGAAGCTCGCGCCCAGCGGCAGTACCAGGAAGGCCCCAGAGCAAAGCACCATACCGATAGCAAACTTATGCGGCATCGGCAGGCGGTCGCCCATTTTGTTATAGACGGCGGCCAGGATTGGGCTGGCTACCATGATCCAGAACGGGTTCAGCGCCTGATACTGTTCAGGTTCGAAAGCAACGCCCAGAATATTGTGTTCTACGTTACGAATGGCGAAGAAGTTAAGCGAGGTCGGCATCTGCATATAGAGCACGAAAAACACAATCGCTTCGATCATCAGCAGGAATGCAACAATCATGCGGCGACGCGCCGCGCCTTTTAAGGCGAATGCTTCTTTCGCGAAGACCAGCAGAATGCCCAGCGCAATCACGCCCAGGACGATGCGGGCAATAAACTGATTATGCAGCAGCCAGGTGGCGATAGAAATAAGCACCACTACGCCGACCAGCGTTACCAGCAGTTTACCGATGTTCAGCGGTGCGAAATCGGGTTTAGAACCATAGTCCTTCACCATTTTCTGACACAGCAGGAAGTTAATAACCGTGATTGCCAGGCCGACCACGGAAAGGGCAAAGGCCACGCTCCAGCCGTAGCGCGCCGCCAGCCATGGCGTCAGCATCATGGAAACCAGCGAGCCCACGTTGATCGACATATAAAACATGGTGAAAGCGCCGTCGATACGCGGGTCATCTTTGTCATAGCAGGTGGAAAGCAGCGAAGACGGGTTAGCTTTAAACAGGCCGCTACCCATGGCGATGGTAGCCATGCCGATATAGACCATTGACACATCATGCCCTGACCAGGCAATCAGGCTGTAACCTACCGCCAGCACCAGCGCACCAAGCACGATCACACGTTTGGTGCCGAGCACTTTATCCCCCAGCCAGCCGCCGATAGCGGTCAGGCCGTAAACCAGTGCGCTGAACGATGAGAAAAGCGTGATGGAGTCAGATTCGGACATACCCAGCTGTTTAACCAGATAGACCGCCATAATGGCTTGCAGACCGTAGTAACCGAAACGTTCCCAAAGTTCGATAGAAAAGATCAGATAAAACGCTTTTGGTTGTTTGAACGCATTAAGGCTTGCCGCCTTGTCAGTGTGTTTGTTTGCTGTAGACACTGTTACCTCTGTTGTTTCAACCTGATTTTCATCAGGAAATAAGACTGCGTCGCTGGCGAAACCTGCGCGCGGTTCTGTAATAAAATCTGAAAAAACGGCGGTTAATTTCTCTTATCCCGCCACGAGTGGCAAGTGTTTTTTTATTTGCTATCCCAGCCTTAGCGCATAGGGTTAACAGCAAGAGTTAAGCGTGTTAAATAGTGTTAAGTACTATTTGGTAATTTATTGACGGAACAATATGTCATTTTAACCTGAGGGGCAGGGCTGAAGGGCGATTGTTTTCTGGTAACGCTATTAACCTTATGACACGCAAAAATTCACTAAAAACGCAGAATAAATCGCTAATAAAACGCTTTTAGTGAAAATTTTATCAATGTTTATAGAGGGTTGCACAACGGTGGAAATTAAGCAGCTTCAAGATGTGAACGGGATCACAATTTAACCGATTAATTCAGGATTCAAAATAAGTGGTGATGAATTAATAAACTATAAAAGCCGGGCATAACACTATTATGCCCGGCTAAAGATACAGATTAGCGAATTAAATGCAGGAACTGCAGATGTCGCTCATAGTGATCCAGAATATCGTTAATTATCTGCTCTTCGGTATAACCCACCAGGTCATATTCCTGGCTGCCCTCCCATAAATGGACTTCTGCACGATAATAGCGGCTGGCAGTAGGTAAATTACCGCCGCGACGCATAAAGGACGGGGTGCTGTAACCCTGCATCTGCACGCCGTATACAAAAGGCGCTTCCTCGCCGTGTTCGACGCGAATGCTCATTGAAAAATCCTGCGGCGACAGATCGCTTTCCACCTGTAAACCTTTCTCTTCCAGGACCTCAACGACCTTACTCAGCGCCGGACGCGCCGTCTCATCCATAAAACGATAAACCATATCGCGTCCCGGATAAGAGATAGCCCGGTTCAGGCGTCGACGCCAGCTGCTGGTATGGCCCGGACGATAACGCCCGTTAAGCAGCGGTGAGGCAATGGCCAACGAGCGGCTGCGATCGCGCTGTTTTTCATGATGCAGCGCACGATACATCGCCACCACAAACAGCACCAGTACCAGAGAAAAGGGCAAGGCGCTCAGCACCACTGCGGTTTGCAACGAGGTATAGTCACCGGCAAACAGCAGAGAAAGCGTGAGCATACAGACCGCCGCTGCCCAGAAAATTCGCAGCCAGTTGGGCGCATCGCTGCTGCTGTCGCCGGTACAGGAGAGATTAGCCACCACCAGCGCGCCGGAGTCGGCTGAGGTTACAAAAAAGATAAAGCAGATGGCTACCGCCAGCACAATAAGCGGCGTCGCCAGCGGATAGCTGGAGAGCATATGGTAAACCGCCATCGCCGGCTCGCTCAGAGCAATATCGCCCAGCTGTTTCATTCCATGCTGGAAGAAACTCAGCGCGCTGTTGCCGAATACCGACAGCCAGGCCAGCGTAAAGCCCATCGGGATCAGCAGCACGCCAATAACAAATTCGCGCAGAGTACGGCCACGGGAAATACGCGCGATAAACATGCCGACAAACGGCGACCATGCAATCCACCAGGCCCAGTAAAACACCGTCCAGCTGCCCAGCCAGCGCTCTTTACCACTATTGCCGTAGGCGTAGAGATCGAAAGTTTTACGCGGCAGGCTGGTAAAATAGTCGCCGAAGTTTTGCACCAGCGTGTTCAGCAGATGGCTTGTTGGTCCGGCAAACAGCACAAAAAAGAACATCAGCAGTGCCAGCAGCATATTCAGCTCCGACATCCGACGAATGCCTTTATCGACGCCGCTGACGGCGGAAAGGGTCGCAGCACCCATTACCACTACAATCAGAATCACCTGCATAGTATGACTCTGCGCGATGCCGGTTAAAAAGCTAATGCCGGAATTAATCTGCATTACGCCGATGCCCAGACTGGTTGCCAGGCCAAACATAGTGCCGACGATGCCGAATATGTCGACCGCATGGCCCACAGGGCCGTTGATACGATCGCCAATCAGCGGATAAAACGCGGATCGCAGCGCCAGCGGCAAATTATGACGATAGGCAAAATAGGCCAACGCCATCGCCACCAGCGTATAAATGCCCCAGCCGTGCAAACCCCAGTGCATCATGGTCAGCACCATGCCGTCGCGCGCCGCCTGGGCGGAGCCTGCAACCCCTTCCGGCGGCAGCAGCAGGTGATCCAGCGGCTCTGAAGCGCCAAAAAACAGCAACTCGGAACCGATGCCGGCGGAAAATAGCATCGCTGCCCAGCTGCCATAGCTGAAATCGGGCGTCGCGTGATCCGGGCCCAGTTTGATATCGCCATAGCGGGAAAGGGCGACAAACAGCACAAAGCCCAGATAAAAAGCCACCACCAGCATGTAATACCAGCCGAAGGTGGCGGAAGCCCAGGTTTGCGCCTTACCCAGTATCAGGCTCGCCTGTTCAGGAAAGGCGAGTACGCAAGAGGAAAAAAGCACAATGATCAGCGCAGCGCCATAAAACACTGCGCGGTTAAGCGTAACGGATTGAATGGTATCTCGGTCTTGTGACCCCGGCATGCAAGCTCCCCATCAAATTAAGTGAATCATCCCTGCCTGAAAGCCCCTGTAAAGTTCAAGGTTTTGTTATCCATTTGTTATAGATAGTAGGTTTTATTGATTGAACGTTCAATATAAAAAAGCTAGCCTATAGAGACTTTAGTGGTGAAAAGTGACAGCACGATGCCAAAAGTCGGAATGAAAGCCATACGCCAGGCGCAGCTAATCAAAGCGACCCTGACGGTAATCGATCGGGTAGGATTGGCGGAAGCCAGCATTGCGGTTATTGCCAAAGAGGCGGGTGTCTCGACCGGCATCGTCAGCCACTATTTTGGCGACAAAAATGGCCTGCTGGACGCCTGCATGCGGCAGATACTGGCCGATCTCTACCTGGCGGTAGAGCGACAAAGACGTCAGGTGCCGGATACGCCGGAGGCGCAGATACGCGCCATCATCGACGGCAACTTTGACCTTTCGCAGGTTGATGCTCCGGTATTAAAAACCTGGCTGGTGTTCTGGACGAACAGTTTGCATCAGCCCAGGCTACAGCGCCTGCAAAGCATCAACGATCGGCGGCTGTGGTCGAATCTGACCGCTCAGTTTGCCCGCGCCATGCCGCGCGAGCAGGCGCGAGCGGCGGGCAGCAGCATGGCGGCAATTATTGACGGATTGTGGCTGCGCATGACGTTATCGTCAGAGTCCATCGAAGATGGGCTCCGACGGGCCCGAACGCTCTGTTATCAGAATCTCGCGCTCTGGCTACGGTCGCCGGAGCAGAACCCGCATTAACAGGAGGAATCATGGCTGAACGCCGCGGAAACTATATTAACGGTTGCGAAGAGCAGGGTCAGGGCGCAATTTTTACCAGCGTCAACCCCGCTAACGGCAAGGTGCTGGCGGAAATCAGCGCCGCCAGCCGTGAGGATGTGGATCGCGCCGTGGCCAGCGCCCAGGCTGGACAGCGTATCTGGCGCAGCTATACGCCGGTTGAGCGTAGTCGCGTGTTGCTGAAGGCGGTTGCGCTGCTGCGGGAACGCAATCAGGCACTGGCTGAGCTGGAAACTGCCGACACCGGTAAGCCGATTAGCGAAACGGCCGCTGTGGATATTGTGACCGGCGCTGATGTGCTGGAGTATTACGCAGGCCTGGCGCCTGCGTTGCAGGGTGAGCAGATCCCGCTGCGCGACAGCGCGCTGGTGTACACCCGCCGCGAGCCGCTGGGCGTCTGCGCCGGGATTGGCGCATGGAACTATCCGATTCAGATCGCGCTCTGGAAAAGCGCGCCCGCGCTGGCTGCCGGTAATGCGATGGTGTTTAAACCCAGCGAGGTCACGCCCTTAAGCGCGCTGGAACTGGCCAAAATCTATAGCGAAGCGGGCCTGCCGGACGGCGTATTTAACGTGGTGCAGGGGGCTGCCGAGGTCGGTCAGGCGCTGAGCCAGCATCCCGACATCGAAAAAATCTCTTTTACCGGTGAAGTGAACACCGGCAAACGGGTGATGGCGGATGCGGCGCTGGCGAACCTGAAAGAGGTCACCATGGAGCTGGGCGGTAAGTCACCGCTGATTGTGTTTGATGACGCTGACCTGGAGCGCGCCGTTGATGGCGCCATGATGGCCAATTTTTATAGCAGCGGTCAGGTTTGTACCAACGGCACGCGCGTTTTCGTTCAGCGCTCACTGCTGTCGGCATTTGAACAGCGTCTGCTGGAGAAAATGGCCCGTATTAAAACCGGCGACCCGCGCGATCCGGCGGTGAATTTCGGTCCGCTGGTCAGCGCACAGCACTGTGAAAAAGTGGTCTCTTACTTGCAACTGGGCAAAGAGGAGGGCGCGCGCCTGCTGGCGGGCGGGCAGCGCATTACGGAAGGCGAGTTGGCTGCGGGTTACTACGTAGAACCCACGGTATTCAGCGACTGTGATGATGAGATGCGCATCGTACAGGAAGAGATCTTCGGCCCGGTCATGAGCATTCTGGTCTTTGACCACGAAGACGAGGTGATTCAGCGTGCTAACGCCACCGGCTACGGTCTGGCGGGCGGCATTTTTACCCAGTCGCTGAACCGGGCGCACCGCGTGATCCATCAGCTGGAAGCAGGCATCTGCTGGGTTAACAGCTGGGGAGAGTCCCCGGCCCCGATGCCGGTTGGCGGCTATAAGCAGTCTGGCGTAGGTCGTGAAAACGGCATCGATACGCTGCAGCACTATACCCGCACCAAATCCGTGCTGATTGAGCTGGGCGACTACCCGTCAGCGTTTTAATGCATACACCGGCGGCGCAGGCCGCCGGATTCTGGAGGTTTAATGCAGGAATTTGATTACATTATTATTGGTGCTGGTTCAGCGGGAAATGTGCTGGCGACGCGCCTTACCGAGGATGCTGACGTATCGGTACTGTTACTGGAAGCAGGCGGACGCGATCACCGCTGGGACTTCCGTACCCAAATGCCAGCCGCTTTGGCTTATCCGTTACAGGGTAAACGCTATAACTGGGCCTACGAAACCGATCCTGAACCCCATATGAACCATCGCCGGATGGAGTGTGGACGCGGCAAAGGGCTGGGCGGCTCCTCGTTAATCAACGGTATGTGTTACATTCGCGGCAACGCGCTGGATTACGATGGCTGGGCAAAAAAATCGGGGCTGGAGAGCTGGTCTTATCTGCACTGTTTGCCCTATTTCCGCCGGGCGGAAAAGCGTGATATCGGCGAAAACGACTATCATGGCGGCGAAGGCTATCTGAGCGTAACCACGCCGAAAACCGGCAATAATCCGCTTTATCGCGCCTTTATCGAGGCGGCAAAACAGGCAGGACACCCTGAAACCGACGATCTGAACGGCTATCGCCAGGAGGGTTTCGGGCCGATGGATCGCACCGTTACGCCACAGGGACGTCGCTCCAGCACCGCGCGCGGCTATCTTGACGTGGCAAAACAGCGTTCAAACCTGACGATTATTACCCATGCGCAAACCGATCGTATTCTGTTTGAGGGTAAAACCGCCAGCGGCGTAACCTGGCTGCGCAAGGGCGCGTGTCAGCAGGCCCGCGCACGGCGAGAAGTGTTGCTGTGCGCGGGCGCCATCGCCTCGCCGCAGATCCTGCAGCGCTCCGGCGTGGGGCCGAAAGAGTGGCTGAGCGAACTGGATATTGATGTAGTGCATGCGCTGCCGGGCGTAGGGCGTAATCTGCAGGATCATCTGGAAATCTATATGCAGTTTCGCTGTAAAGAGCCCATTTCTCTCTATCCCGCACTGAAATGGTGGAACCAGCCGGCAATCGGTGCCGAGTGGCTGCTGAAAGGAACCGGCATCGGCGCCAGCAATCAGTTTGAAGCGGGCGGTTTTATCCGCAGCGATAAACATCCGGAATGGCCGGATCTGCAATATCACTTCCTGCCAGTGGCAATTAACTATAACGGCAGCAGCCCGGTTAAAGAGCATGGTTTCCAGGCGCACGTCGGGCCGATGCGTTCCATGAGCCGCGGGCGTATTAAACTCAAGTCAAAAGATCCTTATGACGCGCCGTCAATCTTTTTCAACTATATGTCAGAAAAGCGCGACTGGGTGGAGTTTCGCGCGGCGGTGCGGCTGACGCGCGAGATCATGCGTCAGCCGGCGCTTGAGCCCTACTGTGGCGCGGAAATCCAGCCGGGCATCGCAGTGCAGAGCGACGATCAGATCGACGCCTTTATCCGCGAGCATGCGGAAACTGCTTACCACCCCTGCGGCAGCTGCGCGATGGGTTACGGTGAAATGGACGTGGTAGACAGTGAAGGACGGGTACATGGTCTGCAGCGGTTGCGCGTAGTGGATGCCTCGATCATGCCGCAAATCACCACCGGTAACCTGAACGCGCCAACGGTAATGATCGCTGAAAAAATCTCCGACTTGATCCGTGGCAAACAGCCGCTCACTCCATCGCAGGCGGACTATTACCGCCTGCAGCGCGAACAGGAAATAGCCGAGGCGGATGCGCAGGAAAGCGCGTAAGCAAAGCCGGCCAGCATCACCGGGCCAGTCAGTTCAGGCTGACTGGCCTTTTTTATAAAGAAGAAAGCGGTCAGGCATCCTGTACTCAGGAAGCCCGCTCTCCAGTAAACCCGATTGCAATGCCTGCCTGTCAGCAGGTGATTTGGCACAAAACACAACGTTTCAGAGCTCGACTTTCTCTTTATATTCGCACAGATCTTCAATCAGGCAGGAGCCGCAGCGCGGTTTACGGGCAATGCAGGTATAACGTCCGTGTAAAATCAGCCAGTGGTGGCAATCCACTTTAAATTCAGCGGGCACCACTTTTAGCAGCTTCTCTTCTACCTGCTCAACGTTCTTGCCAGGCGCAAAATTGGTACGGTTACAGACGCGGAAAATATGGGTATCCACGGCGATTGTCGGCCAGCCAAAGGCGGTGTTCAGCACCACGTTGGCGGTTTTACGCCCAACGCCGGGCAGGGCTTCCAGCGCGGCGCGATCTTCCGGCACTTCGCCATTATGCTGCTCCAGCAGTATGCGGCAGGTCTTGATCACGTTTTCCGCTTTGCTGTTAAACAGGCCGATGGTTTTAATGTACTGCTTTACGCCCTCGACGCCGAGCTCCAGCATCCCTGCGGGCGTATTGGCGACCGGATAGAGCTTCGCCGTTGCCTTATTGACGCTGACATCGGTGGCCTGCGCCGAGAGCAGCACCGCAATCAGCAGCTCAAAAGGGGAGTTAAACTGTAGCTCGGTTGTGGGATGAGGATTGTTATCCCGCAGTCGTGACAGAATCTGATAGCGTTTTTCTTTATTCACACCGCTTTCCCGGCTGGCTCCTGTGCAAGGCTCTGCTGCGCGGCGGCACGCGCCTTCAATTTCTGATCGATGATATATTTGGCCGCCAGCAGCATACCGAGGCCAATAAAGGCGCCCGGTGGCAGCATCGCCAGCAGCATTGGCGAATCGAAATGTACGACTTCGATGCGCAACACTTTCGCCCAACTGCCCAGCAGCTGATCGGCACCGTTAAAAATTGTACCGTTGCCAATAATTTCACGCAGGCAGCCCAGCACGAACATCGCGCAGGTGGCACCCATACCGATGGCAAAGCCATCCAGCGCCGACAGCGGCACAGAACTTTTTGAGGCGACCGCCTCCGCGCGTCCCACTACAATGCAGTTGGTAACAATCAGCGGGATAAAGATCCCCAGCGACTGATACAGGCCGTAAGCGTAAGCGTTAATCAGCATCTGCACACAGCTCACCACCGAGGCGATGATCATAACGTAAATAGGAATACGGATTTCCGACGGCACCCAGCGGCGCGAGGCGGAGATAGCGCTGTTGGTGATGGTCAGCACCAGCGTGGTCGCCAGCCCCAGCCCCAGCGCGTTGGTAGCAGTGGAGGTCACGGCCAGCAGCGGGCAGAGGCCCAGCAGCTGCACCAGCGAAGAGTTGTTCTTCCACAGGCCGCCGATTAATAAATTTTTAGCTTCACTCATTAGCGTCTCCACAAACGGGTAGCGCAGAAATTTTTTCTGGCAGAGATTCTATAAGCAGCGTAGCGCGTTTAGCCGCGTTAACCACTGCACGTGGGGTAATGGTCGCGCCGGTAAACTGATCGAAATCACCGCCATCTTTCTTTACCGCGAAATGGGTATCCTGTGCGCCGTTCAGTTGCACGCCACTAAAAGCCGTGATCCAGTCGGAAATGCGCAGATCAATTTTATCGCCCAGGCCTGGCGTTTCATGATGTTCAACCACCCGTACGCCCAGTACTTTGCCATGGAAATCGGCGCCAACCAGCATCTGGATCGCGCCGGAATAGCCGTCTGGCGCGGTGGTTTCCAGCGCTGCTGCGACCGGGCGATCGTCTTTACGCGCCACGTATAAACGGTGGGGCTTGTCATTGCCTAACGCGCTATCGGTGACAACGTAACATTCATCCTGCATTACGTTATTATATTTTTCAGGCGGCACCACCTGATCCAGCAGGATTTTTTGCTGCACTGCGGTTTGGTGAGCAATAGTCGGCCTGGTAACCGTATTGATCACTGCGGTCAGGCCGGTGGTTACAGCGGCAAACAGCGCCAGCCTTACGCCATTTTTACGTATGGTATCCAGCATGCTTTACTCCTTGCGGTGGCCGTATACGCGCGGCTGGGTATAGTAATCAATCAGTGGCACGCAGATATTCGCCAGCAGCACCGCAAAGGCAACGCCATCCGGATAACCGCCAAAACTACGGATCAGCCAGACCAACAGGCCAATCAGTGCGCCATAAAGCAGGCGGCCTTTATTGGTCGTGGAGGCGGTAATCGGATCGGTTGCGATAAAAAACGCGCCCAGCATGGTTGCGCCGGAAAAGAGATGAATCATCGGCGACGCCAGCGTAGCGGGAGAAAACAGCCAGCCCAGCGTGGCGCAGAGCAGCAGCGCAAGCAGAAAGCTCAACGGAATATGCCAGCGGATAGTGCCTTTCGCCAGCAGAAACAGCCCGCCCAGCAGAAAAGCCGCATTTACCCATTGCCAGCCGAGGCCGGCAAGCACGCCGCTGTAGATCGGCTGGGCCAGCAGCTGATCGGCGCTGTGGCCGGCGCGCAGGCCGGTTTTAAAATTATCCAGTGGGGTTGCCTGGCTAATGCCGTCCACGCCCAGCTGCAGCTGTTGCATGGTATCGCCTGCCAGCGTGTGATGCGTAAAGATCATGCTCAGCGAGTCAGCCAGGCCGGGCGTGACGGATTGCAGCGCCTGTGGCGGTAGCCAGCTGGTCATCTGCACCGGGAAGGAGATTAACAGCACCACATAACCGATCATCGCCGGGTTAAACGGGTTTTGTCCCAGCCCGCCATATAGATGCTTGGCGATGATAATGGCAAAGGCAGTGCCAATAACGATCAGCCACCAGGGAGCCAGCGGCGGCAGGCTAATGCCCAGCAGCACCGCGGTCAGCAGGGCGGAGTGATCTTTCAGGTTTACCAATACCGGCTGTTTACGCAGATGTAAAATGGCCGCCTCGGTGCCCCAGGCCGTCAGCGCCGCCAGCGCTATCTGAATAAGGTTGCCATAGCCAAAGAAATAGCACTGGGCAATGATGCCCGGTACGGCGGCCAGCAGCACCAGCAGCATAATGCGGCTGGTGGCGCGATGGTTATGCGTATAAGGGGAGCTTGCAATACGAAACATTTAATCCTCAAGGCTCTGCTGCTGTGCTTTACGCGCTTTGGCGCGGGCAACGGCGGCGGCAACGGCAGCCTTACGGCGTGCATCCGCATCCGTATCCGTTTCCATGTTGTTGTCCGCCTGCTGTTGCTGCTGTTGCTGTGCTTTTTTCGCTTTGGCACGGGCAATGGCGGCTTCTACCGCTGCCTTGCGCGGATCGACCGGCGCTTCGTCAGCCGCCGGGAGACGTTGCGGCTGCCCGTCAACGCCTGGCGCATCAGCGCTGGCGGCCTGCGCCTGTGCCGCTTTTTTCGCTTTGGCACGGGCAATGGCAGCCTCCACCGCTGCCTTGCGCGGATCGACCGGCGCTTCGTCAGCCGCCGGGGGACGTTGCGGCTGCCCGTCAACGCCTGGCGCATCAGCGCTGGCGGCCTGCGTCTGTGCCGCTTTTTTCGCTTTGGCGCGGGCAATGGCGGCTTCTACCGCTGCCTTGCGCGGATCGACCGGCGTGGCGGCGTCGGCAACCGGAGAGGTCGCATCGGTCGCTGGCACGCTGTGACTTTCCGCATTCATGTCATTCTCAGCTTCTGACCGCGCGACGCCTGCCGCCTGCGCTTTTTTCGCTTTGGCGCGAGCGATAGCGGCTTCCACTGCCGCCTTGCGCGGATCGCCTGCCTGACGCGACAGCGGCTCGGTTTCCGCCTGTTTTTCCGCCTGACGGGCGCGGGCCATCGCCTTACGCGCTTCGCGTTGCGCAATAACCGCAGCGTTGTCAGGTTCCTGTCCGGCTTGCACTTCAACAGTTTCGGCTGCTTTCCTGGCCTTCACGCGCTCAAGCGCGGCGGCGATTTCATTCTGCTCGCTGGCGCTGACCCGGCGTTTCGCCTGGGTATGACGCGCTTCGCGCTCCAGCTTTTCACGCTCAAGACGCGCCTGGCGCGCTTCAAAACGCGCTTTGGCCTCAGCGGTACGCTTTGCCTCCAGATCGATAGCGCGCAGTTCTGCTTTTTCCTGACGGTAATACTGCACCAGCGGGATATTACTGGGACAAACCCAGGCGCAGGCGCCGCACTCAATGCAATCGTCAATATGATAAGCCCGCGCTTTGTCATGATCGCCCCCCTGGCTATACCAGTAGAGCTGTTGCGGCAGCAGATTCGCCGGACAGGCATCAGCGCAGGCGCTGCAGCGAATACAGGAGAGTTCCTGTTGGGGCGCGCCCATCTCGCTGGCAGAGGGTGCCAGCAGACAGTTGGTGATTTTTACTACCGGCACATCCAGCGCGGGCAGGGTAAAGCCCATCAGCGGACCGCCCATAATCACCATCTGCTGCGGCTGCGGCTGGAAACCCGCCTGATGCAGCAAATGGCTGACGGGGGTACCAAGACGTCCCCAGACGTTACCGGGCTGCGTCACCGCTTCGCCAGTCAGGGTCACCACGCGTTCGGTTAGCGGCTCGCCGTCGATAATGGCGCGCTTAACCGCCCAGGCAGTGCCGACATTTTGCATCAGCACGCCAATATCAGAAGAGCGCCCGCCGTGTGGAACCTCTTTGCCGGTAAGAATTTTAGTTAACTGTTTTGCACCGCCGGAAGGGTACTTTGTAGGGATCACGCGGAGTTGCAGATCGGTGCTGTTGCCCAGCGCACGCTTCAGGGCGGCAATCGCTTCTGGCTTATTGTCCTCAATGCCGATCAGTACGCGTTCCGCCTGCAACACCCAGGCAAGAATACGGCTGCCTTCCAGCACCTCATCGGCACAATCCTGCATCAGCCGATCGTCGGCAGTGATATAGGGTTCACATTCGGCGGCGTTAATAATCAGCGTACGAGTGCTGTTAAGCCCGCCTTTTAACTTGGTTGCAGTAGGGAAGCCTGCACCGCCAAGACCTGCCACGCCTGCCTGATGAATACGTTTTATCAGCTCTTCACACGGCAGCTGGCGATAATCGGTCAGCGGTTGGCGCTCAATCCAGCGATCTTCACCGTCAGGAATGATAAATACAGAGATCTCAGCCAGCCCGGAAGGATGCGCAGTCATATGCGGACCAATCGCCTCTACCGTGCCGGAAGTGGGCGCATGTACCGGCAGCATTCGACCATTGCCGAATGTCAGCGGCTGGCCGCGCAGCACCTTGTCGCCTGGCTTAATGCAGAGTTCGCCTTCATGGCCGATGTGTTGTTTCAGCGGGATAATAAAGCGGTCCGCCAGCGGCAGATGACGCAGCGGCGTGCCGTTTGACTGGGTTTTCATTTCAGGCGGATGAATGCCGCCGTCGAAATCCCAGATTTTATCTTTACGGAATAGATTCAGAAGGTTAAGCATGATGTTCCACAGGAATAACCCGAACAGGGATAGTGTGCAGATCCCATTTCCAGTTGGCTGTCGTGGTGGCAACCGGGCGCATTTCAATACAGTCGGTCGGGCAGGGGGCGACGCAAAGGTCGCAGCCGGTACACACATCGCTTAGCACGGTGTGCATGGCACGGGTGGCGCCGACAATAGCATCTACCGGACAGGCCTGAATGCACTTGGTACAGCCAATACAGTTGGCCTCGTCGATCCAGGCAACGGTGCGTACCGGCTCTTTGACGCTGGCATCGCCATCCAGCGGCTGCGGCTCAACATTCAGTAGCTCTGCCAGTTTCAGCATGGTTTGCTCACCGCCGGGGGCGCATTTATTGATCGCCTCGCCATTGTTGCCGACCGCTTCGGCATAAGGGCGGCAGCCGGCGTAACCGCACTGCCCGCACTGGCTCTGCGGCAGAGTTGCGTCGATTTGTTCCACGATGGGGTCCGCTTCTACTTTGAAGCGGCGCGAAGCGTAGCCCAGCAGCCCGCCAAAAATCAGGCCCAGGGCGCTAATTGCAATAACAGCTATCCAGATAGCGGACATCAGAATTTCACCAAACCAGAGAAGCCCATAAACGCCAGCGCCATCAGGCCAGCGGTAATCAGGGCAATAGAAGAACCTTTGAACGGCGCCGGCACGTTAGCCAACACCAGACGCTCGCGCATCCCGGCAAATAACACCATTACCAGCGAAAAGCCCAGCGAAGCGCTGAAGCCATAGAGCGCCGCCTGCAAAAAGGTATGGTTGAGGTTAACGCTCAGCAGAGGCACCGCCAGCACCGCACAGTTGGTGGTAATCAACGGCAAAAAAATACCCAGCAGACGATAAAGCGGCGGACTGGTTTTACGCACCACCATTTCGGTGAACTGTACGGTTACCGCAATCACCAGAATGTAGGAGAGCGTACGCAGGTAAACGAGATCCAGCGGCAACAGAATCAGATGGTTCACCAGCCAGGAGCAAATTGAGGCCAGCGTAATCACAAAGGTGGTCGCCAGCCCCATGCCTATCGCCGTTTCCAGCTTTTTGGAGACGCCCATAAACGGGCAAAGGCCGAGAAACTTCACCAGAACGAAGTTATTCACCAGCACGGTGCCAACAAAAAGAAGCAGGTAATCGGTCATCGTTTCGCCCGGAGTAATAAAAGCCGCTTATTATCAAATATTCCCGACGCTATCACAACGGCACCGCGCCGTTAAAAAAGCAGCAAAAGCACTCAGGATTAAATTTAAGGTAATTTTCATGGCGCTCAGGGCGCGATAAACGTCGCTTTTACCCGTCGGGAACGTCTGAAATAGGGCACCAGTACCGCCGCCGCCAGCAAAGCGATCAGCAAAGAGCGCACCGCCGCGCCATCGGTGACCGGCGAAAAGGCGAAGGTTTTCAAAGCCAGCACCACCGTTAACAGCAGCCAGATAACGTAATGGCGTGGCAGGCGCCGCGAGCGCAAACAGAAAATCCACGTTACCCAGGCGCTGTAACACCATACGGCCAGCGAAGTTGCCAGCGATAATCCCCACTGTAAAAGAAACGTATGGTCATGACTGAACAGCAGTTCGCGCCACGCGGGATTAAACAGGGCGCTAATATACATCACCACGACCAGCGCACTGGTTATCAGGGTCACAATCAGCCAGGCGAGCGGCAGCAGTAGCCAGCCGCCAGGACGCGGCGGGGAAGAGGTTAATGACATAATGCATTCCTTACAGCAGAAACGGAGGCGTGAGACAGGCGTTGTCCAAGCGAATCACGCCTGTTGGACCGGGCATTATAGGGGAAAGAAGCGGAAGGAAACAGGCAGGATTAAACCACGTAGCGCCAAACCGACTTAGGCACTTCGCCTAAATTAAATAACCGTCCGCCGGAAACCAGCTCTGCACGACGATGATCGGCAGCGCGGTACATATTCATTAATTCCCGATCGTCAGTCAGCGAGTAATTAAGATGATCAAATAATTTTTCCAGACTTTCAGAGGTATTCACTTTACGAAATTTTAACAGGTAATCTTGCGCTGTCATAATAACCATAATTATGGAAAGAAGAATGAGCGACTCAGTATAGAGAGGCCGCGCCATCTGTCCAGATCCTGCCGGATAAAAATTGGTTAAATTCAGAAAATAGCGCTGTTCAGAAAGAGTTAAGATTCAAACTTAACCTTTGATCGGCTTTTTTATTATCGCAAACGATTACGCAGCGACTTATTACCAGAAATGAAGCGAGAGCTAGGATTTTTCCTAATAAATAATATTTAACTACAGAGTTGTCATATAAGGAAAAAGTGACAGATTCTCTGTCACAATAAACCTCTATATTCTTACATTCTGGCCATTTGCGC
Organism: Pantoea sp. FN0302; assembly: GCF_050113775.1. Taxonomy (NCBI): domain Bacteria; kingdom Pseudomonadati; phylum Pseudomonadota; class Gammaproteobacteria; order Enterobacterales; family Erwiniaceae; genus Pantoea; species Pantoea sp. FN0302. The sequence continues at coordinate 1,216,277 of NZ_JBNJSM010000001.1, read as the reverse complement.
CTTAATTGTTAACATTTTTGCTAAAAATCACGCACTCCTGCATTGTGCGAATCATCACAAATCCATTATTTAACTGCCCGAATCTGGCGTTAACGCTGACGACTGAAGTTTACACGACTTTGTAATCGGTTCCAAAGATGGGTGCGCTAAGCGCTTCTCTTTATTACATTTATTTAACAGTCTCGCCATTCAGCTTCAGGTAAATTGTCCATATTGCCCACAGAAAATTATCAAAAATGAAACAGTTAACTCATTTAATTAATTGAATTTTGTGAAGTATATCCAAATCTGACGTAGCCGAATCGGCCAGGCTGTAGGGGCTTTTGTACCTGAACATCTGAATCCCATCAGAGGAATAAATATTATGTGGAAGCGTTTACTTATCTCAGCCATGGTGAGCGCTGCGCTCGCCGCGCCGGTGCTGGCGGCAGATTTAACCGTTGGCTTTTCCCAGGTTGGCTCTGAATCAGGCTGGCGCGCCGCTGAAACCAGCGTAGCGAAAAGCGAGGCGGCAAAGCGTGGCATCACCCTGAAAATTGCCGATGGTCAGCAGAAACAGGAAAACCAGATCAAGGCGGTACGTTCGTTTATTGCGCAGGGCGTAGACGCCATCTTTATTGCGCCGGTGGTGCAAACAGGTTGGGAACCAGTACTGGAAGAAGCCAGGGATGCGGAGATCCCGGTGTTCCTGCTTGACCGCGCTATCGTAGTGAAAGATCCGTCACTCTATATGTCAGTGGTCACGGCGGACAATGTGTTGGAGGGTCGGCTAATCGGCGACTGGCTGGTAAAACAGATGAACGGCAAGCCTTGTAACGTTGTGGAGCTGCAGGGAACGGTAGGGGCCAGTGTGGCTATCGATCGCAAAAAAGGCTTCGCTGAAGCGATCGCCAATACGCCGGGGATCAAAATAATTCGTTCGCAGTCCGGCGACTTTACCCGTAGCAAAGGTAAAGAAGTGATGGAAAGCTTTATTAAGGCGGAAAATAACGGAAAAAATATCTGCATGGTTTATGCGCACAACGACGATATGGCGATCGGCGCGATTCAGGCTATTAAAGAAGCCGGATTAAAACCGGGCAAAGATATTCTCACCGGCTCGATTGATGGCGTACCCGATATTTATAAAGCGATGCTGGCAGGCGAAGCCAACGCCAACGTTGAGTTAACGCCGAATATGGCTGGCCCGGCATTTGACGCGCTGGAGAAATTCAAGCAGAACGGCACCGTACCGCCAAAAGTGATTAAAACCGTGACTACGCTCTGGCTGCCTGCTGATGCACAAAGCGAGCTCGATAAGAAAAAAGATATGGGCTATTAAGGCGAGCTTAACCCCTGCTGTCGGCCAGGCATCGCTGCCTGCGCCGACCTTCTTATCTACCGAGGCGCATTATGAACGAGCAAACCGATCGGCTGCTGGATATTCGTGGCGTCAGCAAATTCTTTCCCGGCGTAAAGGCGCTGGATAATGTCTCTTTTAGCCTGGGGCGTGGAGAGATCATGGCGCTGCTGGGCGAAAACGGAGCGGGAAAATCAACCCTGATTAAAGTACTGACCGGCGTTTATCAGCGTGACGCCGGTGAGATTATCCTGGATGGTCAGCCGATAGCGCCGCGCAATACCGCGCAGGCGCAGCAGGCAGGGATCGGTACCGTTTATCAGGAGGTCAATTTGCTGCCGAACATGTCGGTGGCGGATAATCTGTTTATCGGGCGCGAGCCGCGCCGCTTCGGGATGGTTGATCGAAAGAGAATGGTCAGGGAGGCCCGCAGCCTGCTTAATCGTTATGGTTTCGAGCTGGATGTTAACCGCCCGCTGGGGCACTACTCTGTGGCGATGCAGCAAATTATCGCTATCTGCCGTGCGGTAGATCTCTCAGCTCAGGTGCTGATCCTGGATGAACCCACCGCCAGCCTTGATGCCAGCGAAGTTGAAATGCTGTTTAACTTGATGAATCAGCTCAGAGCCAAAGGCATGAGCCTGATCTTTGTCACGCATTTCCTTGACCAGGTTTATCGCGTCTGCGATCGCATTACCGTACTGCGTAACGGGCAATATATCGCTACCCGTGACACCCATACGCTATCCCAGCTGGAGCTGATTAAACTGATGCTGGGCCGCGACCTGCTGCAAACGGCGCTACAGCGTGCCGGACGCACGCTGCGCAGTGAAAAACCGGTAGTGGAATTTCATCATTACGGTAAGAAGGGCGTGGTTGAGCCGTTTGATCTGCAGGTGCGCCCCGGCGAAGCGGTGGGGCTGGCGGGGCTATTAGGATCGGGCCGTACTGAGACAGCTGAACTGCTGTTTGGCATTCGCCGTGCCGATAGCGGTACGGCCATTATCCGCGGTAAAAAGCAAAATATCCGTAGTCCGGTGCAGGCTTCGCGACTTGGCATGGGATTCTGTCCCGAAGATCGTAAAACCGACGGTATCATCGGTGCCGCTTCGGTCCGGGAAAATATCATTCTGGCGCTACAGGCGCAGCGGGGCTGGCTGCGTCCAATTAGCGATCGTGAACAGAGTGAGATCGCCCAGCGTTTTATTCGCCAGCTGGGTATTCGTACACCCAGCGACGATCAGCCTGTTGAGCTGCTCTCAGGCGGTAATCAACAAAAGGTACTGCTTTCGCGCTGGCTGGTCACCCGACCCCAGTTTTTGATTCTTGATGAGCCAACGCGTGGCATTGACGTTGGCGCACATGCGGAAATTATTCGCCTGATCGAGACGCTTTGCGCTGACGGGCTGGCGCTACTGGTGATCTCTTCAGAGCTGGAAGAGCTGGTGGGTTACGCCGATCGCGTGGTGATCTTGCGCGATCGACAGCAGGTCGCGGAAATTCCGCTGGAGAAACTGTCGGTGGCGGCAATCGTCAGCGCAATTGCGGATGGAGGAACTCAGCATGCCTGAAAGCCACCTGTTATCGGAGAAACCCGTGATGCAGAAGCGTAAATTCCCCCCTGGTATGCCGCAGCTGGCGGCGTTGATTCTGGTGCTGCTGGTCGACAGTCTGGTAGCACAAAACTTTTTTGCGCTGCATTTGCAGGATGGGCGACTGTTTGGCAGCCCGGTTGACATACTTAACCGCGCAGTGCCGGTTGCACTGCTGGCCATCGGCATGACGCTGGTGATCGCCACCGGGGGCATCGATCTTTCCGTGGGCGCAATTATGGCGATTGCCGGTGCCACGGCAGCAACCTTAACGGTAGCGGGGCATAGTTTGCCGGTGATTATTCTGGCCACGTTGGCCAGCGGCGCGCTGTGTGGCCTGTGGAATGGCATTCTGGTGGCACTACTGAAGATCCAACCGTTTGTTGCCACCCTGATCCTGATGGTGGCCGGGCGCGGGATTGCTCAGCTGATTACCCAGGGGCAAATCGTTACCTTTGACAGCGACGCGCTGGGCTGGATCGGTAATGGCGCGTTTGCGCTGTTGCCGGTGCCGGTGTGGATCGCTGCGATCGTCGCGCTGTTGGTTTGGCTGCTAACGCGTAAAACCGCGCTGGGGCTGTTTATCGAAGCCGTGGGCATTAATTTGCGCGCCGCACGTAACGCTGGCGTCAACGGCTGGCTGGTAGTGATGTCTGTCTATGTGATTAGCGGACTGTGCGCGGCGGTGGCCGGGTTAATTGTTGCAGCGGATATTCGCGGGGCCGATGCCAACAATGCCGGATTATGGCTGGAGCTGGATGCGATTCTGGCTGTGGTAATCGGCGGCGCTTCGCTGATGGGGGGGCGCTTTAATCTGTGGCTCTCGCTGCTGGGCGCGCTGATTATTCAGGCGATGAATACCGGCATTCTGCTTTCTGGCTTTCAGCCGGAGCTGAATCAGGTCGTCAAAGCGGTGGTGGTGATGGCGGTCCTGCTGCTGCAGTCACCGCGTTTTCTGCAATTACTGAAACGGCGAGGCAAAAATGCTTAAACGTCATTTACCCCTGATGATTACGCTGTTGGTGTTTGTCACGGGCTATCTGTTTTGTCTGACACAGTTTCCCGGCTTCGCCTCTACCCGCGTGATTGGCAATATTCTTACCGATAACGCGTTTCTTGGCATAGTCGCCGTCGGCATGACCTTTGTGATCCTCTCCGGCGGGATCGATCTCTCTGTGGGTGCGGTGATCGCCTTTACCGGCGTTTTTCTTGCCAGAGCGATTGGCGACCTCCATCTTTCCCCCTGGCTGGCTTTCAGCATTATTTTGCTGGCGGGTGCCGCTTTCGGCGCGCTGATGGGATGGCTGATCGATGCGCTGAAGATCCCGGCATTTATTATTACTCTGGCGGGGATGTTTTTCTTGCGCGGCTGTAGCTATCTGATCGCGGAAAGTTCGATACCGATTGATCATCCCCTTTACAGCACGCTTTCCAGTATGGCGTGGAAAATGCCGGGCGGAGGGCGGCTGAGCCTGATGGCGTTAATCATGCTGATGGTGGTGGCGCTGGGAATTATGCTGGCGCATCGTACGCGCTTTGGCAATCAGGTATATGCCATCGGCGGCAGTATGCATTCGGCGCAGCTAATGGGCGTTTCAACCCGCGCCACCACCGTGAAGGTTTACATGCTTTCCACTTTACTGGCAACGCTGGCGGGGATTGTTTTCTCGCTCTATACCTCGGCGGGCTATGCGCTGGCGGGCATGGGCGTGGAGCTGGATGCTATCGCATCGGTCGTTATTGGCGGCACGCTGCTTTCCGGCGGGGTAGGCACCGTGCTGGGCACGCTGTTTGGCGTGCTGATTCAGGGACTGATTCAGACCTGGATTAATTTTGACGGCACCCTGAGTTCATGGTGGACCAAAATCGCCATTGGCATTCTACTGTTTGCTTTTATCGCGCTCCAGCGTCTGCTGACAGTGATATGGGATCGGCAGCAGAATGCACCGGTGAGGCGTATTACGCTAAAACCCTAGCTATGGCGCACCATGTCTGACGGTATCCTTTGGCATGCCAGCCAGGGGTTACCGTTCATACGTGGTGTGCTTTTTAACAATATTAATTAGTTACAACATACTATGGAGTGGATTTCCGACCCGGTTTCAGCATGCACCGAACCCAAGTCATAAAAAAGCCGCATCATTGATGCGGCTTTTTGCTCAGCTAATGAAGTTAGCGGTTCAGGCGGTAATACACCTCATTCCAGCGCAGCGCATCCTTGAAAGCAGGCAGCGTAGTGTCATTATCAATCACCATCACCTCGATACCGTGCATCTCTGCATACAGACGCATATCATCCACATCCAGCGCCTGGCTGAAGACAGTATGATGCGCGCCGCCGCCGAGGATCCAGGCTTCAGACGCCGTGGCAAGCGAAGGCTGCGCTTTCCACAAGGCGTTGGCCACCGGTAGCTTCGGCAACGGCTGCGGCTGTTCAATCGCATCCACCACGTTGACCAGCAGGCGGAAGCGGTCGCCCATATCGATAACACTGGCGTTAACCGCCGGGCCGGCAGGCGTCGAGAAGATCAGGCGGGCCGGGTCGGCTTTGCCGCCAATGCCAAGGAACTGTACATCCAGCAAAGGTTTCTCTTCTTTAGCGATAGAGGGGCAAACCTCCAGCATATGCGAACCCAGTACCAGCTCATTGCCCGGCGAGAAGTGATAGGTGTAGTCTTCCATAAAGGAGGTGCCGCCAGGCCGATCTCCCGCCATCACCTTGAAAATATGCAGCAAAGCGGCGGTTTTCCAGTCACCTTCACCCGCGAAACCATAACCCTGCGCCATCAGGCGCTGAACCGCCAGGCCCGGCAACTGAGTCATGCCGTGCAGCGTCTGGAAGTTTGTTGTAAACGCGCGGCAGCCTTCATCGTCCAGAAAACGTTTCATACCCAGTTCGATACGTGCCGCTTCCAGCACGTTCTGGCGTTTCTCGCCGTTAACGGCGGCGACGGCACTAAACCGGTACTGGCTTTCATATTCATCAATTAACGCGTTAACATCGCCATCGCTGACCTGATTAATCACCTCTACCAGATCGCCCACGCCCCAGCCGTTAACGGCATAACCAAACTGGATCTGCGCCGCAACTTTATCGCCCTCGGTTACCGCGACTTCACGCATATTGTCGCCAAAGCGCGCCACTTTCAGCTGCTGACTGGCGTGACGCGCCGCCGAAGCGCGCATCCACTTACCGATACGCTGATGGCTCTGGCTCTCCTGCCAGTGGCCGGTTATCACACTATGAGAAAGACCCATGCGCGCGCCGATAAAACCAAACTCACGGCCGCCGTGCGCCGTCTGATTCAGGTTCATAAAATCCATATCCATGGTTTCCCACGGGATCTCCGCGTTAAACTGGGTATGGAACTGCAGCAGCGGCTTATTCAGCACCGACAGACCGCCGATCCACATTTTGGCCGGCGAGAAGGTGTGCAGCCAGGTAATAATACCGATGCAGCTGTTGTCATAGTTAGCGTCGCGGCAGAGCGCCAGCGCTTCGTCCGGACTTTTCACCAGCGGCTTCAGGACCAGTTTTACCGGCAGGCCCGCTTCGCGATTCAGCCCATCGACCACCTGCTGCGCATGATCGGCGACCTGGCGCAGCGTCTCCGGTCCATACAGATGCTGGGTGCCAATCACAAACCACACGCTCAGCGAATCGAACTGTTGCATAAAAACTCCTTAAATAGCGGAAGAGGGACGTGCGGCATAATTCGGTTCAGCTGTCGCACACCACTGTTGATAACGTTCATAAAGTTGCTGATAGCGCGCCACGCGCGACGCATCGGGCTGCAGCGTTTTCTCTACCGGGCTGGCCATCTGTTGCTGGGCGCTGGGAACATCGTCATACACGCCCGCCGCTACGGCGGCAAAGATCGCCGCGCCCAGTGCACAGCACTCATCGGATGCCACAATATCCAGCGGTCGATTCATCACATCGCAGCAGACCTGCATAATTGCCGGAGATTTACGGGCGATGCCGCCCAGCGTCAGGATGTTCTCTACCGGGATCTGCTGCTGTTCGAAACACTCCATAATGGCGCGTGCACCAAAGGCGGTGGCGGCGATAAAGCCACCAAACAGGGTGGGCGCGTCGGTACCCAGATTGAGATCGGTGATCACGCCTTTCAGGCGCTGGTTGGCAAACGGCGTACGGCGGCCGTTAAACCAGTCCAGTACCACGGGCAGATGATCCAGTTGCGGGTTAGCGACCCAGGCATCGGTTAACTGGCGCAGCAGGTCCTGCGACAACGCCTCAAGCTGCGGTTTTAACTCTGGCTGCTGACGGGCGGCCAGCTGCAGCGGCCAGTTCAGCAGACGACTGAACCAGGCATACATATCGCCAAAAGCGGACTGGCCCGCTTCCAGACCCATCGCGCCTGGCGTGACGCTACCGTCAACCTGACCACAAATTCCTTCAATCGCACGGCTGCCGACGCGTTCGCTGTCAGCAATCAGAATGTCGCAGGTGGAGGTGCCAATCACTTTTACCAGGGTATAAGGCTGGGCACCGGCGCCCACCGCGCCCATATGGCAGTCAAACGCGCCGCCGGAGAGCACCACGGAGGTAGAAAGGCCGAGACGCTGCGCCCATTCCGGGGTGAGCGTGCCAACGGGTTTTTCCGCGGTAAACGTATCGGTAAACAGGGGATAATCCAGCTGTTGAGTCAGCATGGGATCGAGCGCGTTAAAGAATGCCGCTTGCGGCAGGCCGTCCCACTGCGGATGCCACAGGGATTTATGACCAGCGGCGCAGCGCCCACGACGAATGGCTGCCGGAGCGGTGGTGCCGCTCAATAATGCTGGTACCCAGTCGCACAGTTCAATCCAGGAAACGGCGGCGTCGCGCACGGCGGCGTCAGCGCGGGAGACGTGCAAAATTTTTGCCCAGAACCATTCAGAGGAGTACACGCCGCCAATATAGCGCGAGTAATCTTCAAACTGGCCGCTGCGACAGAGTTGATTAATCTCCTCCGCTTCTTCAATGGCGGTGTGATCTTTCCACAGCACAAACATCGCATTGGGGTTATCAGCAAATTCAGGGCGCAACGCCAGTACGTTACCGTCACGGTCGATCGGTGCCGGCGTTGAGCCGGTAGAATCCACACCGATGCCGACAACCGCAGCGCGCTGCTCTTCGCTCAGGCGCGCCACCACGCCACAAATTGCTTTTTCCAGCGCCTCAATATAATCCAGCGGATGATGACGGAACTGGCTGACCTGCGGCACGCTATACTGGCCGGCCATCCAGCGCGTATAGGGCGCCACCTCTTTTTGTAGTTCCTCGCCGCTTTGGCAGTCTACTGCCAGGGCGCGAACCGAATCGCTGCCAAAGTCCAGACCAATCGTTATGGCACCAGCACGCATTCGGGCTCTCCTGTTAATGAACAATCGCAGGCTCTAACACTAAAAAGCGTGGCGGTTTTCGGTTAGCCCTTGCCAGCTGCATATATGCATTTTTCTGTCATCGTCATGGGTTATGTGAAGCCGGTCAAAAGTTAATGCTCGGTTAAATCTGCTGAATTTATGGATTAAATTGCTATTGTTTTGCTATGTGATACCGCTCTACATTTCCTGGTGCATTTCCCGCTAAAACTAGCCCAGCGTTTGTTCAGGTAACGCGCAATATTAAAGCTAATTACCTGATTTGCCGTTTTCATAATCTTTTTAATCCGATTGGTATCGTTTACACCGTTTCGTTGCGCACAACGAAATAATTACACTGCGCCGGAGAACACCATGCACAAATTCACTAAAGCGTTAGCCGCCATTGGACTGGCTGCCGTTATGTCACAATCCGCTATCGCTGAGACGATGAAACTCGGCTTCCTGGTTAAACAGCCGGAAGAACCCTGGTTCCAGACGGAATGGAAATTCGCTGATAAAGCGGGCAAAGATTTGGGCTTTGATGTGATCAAGATTGCGGTGCCTGACGGCGAGAAGACGCTGAACGCCATTGACAGTCTGGCCGCCAGCGGCGCGAAAGGCTTTGTTATCTGTACTCCCGATCCCAAACTGGGATCGGCGATTATGGCAAAAGCCCGCAGCTACGATCTGAAAGTGATCGCGGTGGACGATCAGTTTGTTACCGCCAAAGGCAAACCGATGGATAGCGTGCCGCTGGTGATGATGGCGGCGACCAAAATCGGCGAGCGTCAGGGCCAGGAGCTGTATCAAGAGATGCAGAAACGCGGCTGGGATGTGAAAACCTCAGCGGTCATGGCGATCACTGCGAACGAACTGGACACCGCACGTCGCCGCACCTCTGGTTCCATCGAGGCGCTGAAGGCAGCCGGATTCCCGGAAAAGCAGATCTATCAGGTTCCTACCAAATCTAACGATATTCCCGGCGCTTTTGATGCCGCTAACTCGCTGCTGGTCCAGCATCCGGAAGTGAAAAACTGGCTGATTGTCGGCATGAACGATAACACTGTGCTGGGTGGCGTGCGCGCCACTGAAGGTCAGGGTTTTAAGGCGGCCAACGTAATCGGCATCGGCATCAACGGCGTGGATGCCATCAGTGAACTCTCTAAAGGTCAGGCGACCGGCTTCTACGGGTCGCTGCTGCCCAGCCCGGATGTGCATGGCTACAAAAGTATCCAGATGCTGCACGACTGGGTGACCAACGATAAAGAGCCGCAGAAATTCACCGAAGTAACGGATGTGGTGCTGATTACCCGCGATAACTTCAAAGCTGAACTGGCGAAAAAAGGGCTGATGTAACGCGTGGTTTCATCGACGGGCGGCATGTGTCGCCCGGTAAGCAGGCCCGCACGGTTGATGCGGGCAGGTTGTGCTCATCTTACGCCGATTAACCGGCGTTCACAGTGAACAGGCAAAGCGGAGACACCATGAACACTGATTCAGCCTTTCTGTCGTTTCATGGCATCAGTAAAACTTTTCCCGGCGTAAAGGCGCTGCAGGATATCAGCTTCAGCTGCCGTGCAGGCGAGGTGCATGCGCTGATGGGAGAAAACGGCGCCGGTAAATCGACGCTGCTGAAAATCCTTAGCGGCAGCTACCAGCCCAGCGGCGGCACCATTCAGATTCAGGGCAGGCCGGTAAATTTCAGTCATACCACCGACGCGCTGAATGCTGGCGTGGCCATTATCTACCAGGAGCTGCACCTGGTGCCGGAAATGAGCATTGCTGAAAATATCTACCTTGGCCAGCTGCCGCAGCGCGGCGGACTGGTTAACCGTAAGCTGCTGCGCTATGAGGCAGGGCTACAGCTGAAAAACCTCGGCATGGATATCGATCCCGATACGCCGCTGAAATATCTGTCGCTTGGGCAGTGGCAGATGGTGGAGATTGCCAAAGCGCTGGCGCGCAACGCCAAAATCATCGCCTTTGATGAACCCACCAGCTCACTGTCGGCGCGGGAAATCGAGCAGCTGTTCCGCGTTATTCGTCAGCTGCGTGCGGAAGGGCGCGTGGTGCTGTATGTGTCGCATCGTATGGAAGAGATCTTTGCGCTTAGCGACGCCATTACGGTGTTTAAAGATGGACGCTACGTGCGCACCTTTGACGATGTGCCCAATACCAGCCACGACATGTTGGTACAGGCGATGGTCGGGCGCGATCTGGGCGATGTCTATGGCTATGCGCCGCGTGAGCATGGCCCGGTGCGATTGCAACTGGAGGGCGTACATGCGGTCGGCGTGCGCCAGCCGGTCTCGTTCAACGTACACGCCGGTGAAATCGTCGGGCTGTTTGGTCTGGTTGGCGCCGGACGCAGCGAGCTAATGAAAGGGCTGTTTGGCGCGACACGCCTGAAGGCGGGACGTGTGCTGCTGGACGGCAAAGCCCTGGCTATCAGCGAGCCTTCAGATGCCATTCGCGCCGGGATTATGCTCTGTCCGGAAGATCGCAAAGCCGACGGCATTATTCCCGTCCATTCGGTGCGCGATAACATCAATATCTCTGCACGACGTAATAACCTGACGGCGGGGTGTTTGATCGATCGGCGCTGGGAATCGCAGAACGCCGATAAGCATATCCGGTCGCTGAATATCAAAACTCCGGGACCTGAACAACTGATTATGAACCTCTCCGGCGGCAACCAGCAGAAGGCGATCCTCGGCCGCTGGCTGTCAGAAGATATGAAGGTCATTCTGCTGGATGAGCCGACGCGTGGGATAGATGTCGGAGCAAAGCATGAAATCTATAACCTGATCTATGCGCTGGCGCAACAGGGCATTGCCGTGCTGTTCGCCTCCAGCGATCTGCCGGAAGTCATGGGTCTGGCCGATCGTATTCTGGTGATGCGCGAAGGTGAGATCGCCGGTGAATTGTTACATGATGAGGCAACGGAACAGCTTACGCTGAGCCTTGCCATGCCGAAAAATACGCAACAGACGGCCGCCGTGGCCTGATGCAGGAGTAATGCTATGTCTTCCACGACTTCAAATACGTCGCCGGTAGCGCGTTCCGGTTTACGTTTGGGCCGTATCTGGGATAACTTCGGGATGCTGGTGGTTTTTGCCGTGTTGTTTATCGCCTGCGTACTGTTTATCCCTAACTTTGGCTCCTTTATCAATATGAAAGGGCTGGGTCTGGCGATGTCGATGTCCGGTATGGTGGCGTGTGGCATGCTGTTCTGCCTCGCCTCCGGCGACTTTGACCTCTCCGTGGCGTCGGTGATTGCCTGCGCCGGGGTGACCACGGCGGTGGTGATCAATATGAGCGAAAGCCTGTGGCTGGGCATCGGCGCGGGTCTGCTGCTGGGGATGCTCTGCGGCTTCGTTAATGGCTTTGTCATCGCCAAACTGAAAATCAATGCGCTGATCACCACGCTGGCAACCATGCAAATTGTGCGCGGCCTGGCCTATATCTTTTCCGATGGTAAAGCTGTGGGTATTGAAGATGAACGTTTCTTCGAGCTGGGTTATGCCACCTGGTTCGGCTTGCCGGCACCTATCTGGCTGACCATCGGCACCATGATTATCTTTGGTTTTCTGCTGAATAAAACCACCTTTGGCCGCAATACGCTGGCGATCGGGGGTAACGAAGAGGCGGCACGGCTGGCCGGCGTGCCGGTGGTACGTACCCGCATCATTATCTTTATTCTTTCCGGACTGGTTTCAGCCGCTGCCGGGATTATCCTTGCTTCACGTATGACCAGCGGTCAGCCGATGACTTCGCTGGGCTATGAGCTGATCGTTATCTCCGCCTGCGTGCTGGGCGGCGTATCGCTGAAAGGCGGAATTGGTAAAATCTCCTACGTGGTGGCAGGCGTACTGATCCTCGGTACCGTTGAGAATGCGATGAATCTTCTGAATATCTCACCTTTCTCACAATATGTGGTGCGCGGTCTGATACTGTTGGCAGCGGTGATTTTCGACCGCTACAAACAGAGCCATAAAGCGGCCTGATCGTCGTGGGCAGCCGCACGGCTGCCCGCAATTTCGACGCTTCGTTACGAGGATTATTATGTACCATCGTCAACCGATTGAGTCACAGCCCAACCCTTTACTACCGGGCTATGCGTTTAATGCCTGGCTGGTGGCCGGGCTGACGCCGATTAGCGCTGGCGGCGCGCTTGATTTCTGTATCGACCGCCCGCACGGCATGAAAGGCTATATTATCAACCTGACGATAAAAGGACGGGGCCGGGTATTTGACGGCGATGCCTCTTTCGACTGCGAGCCGGGCGAAATGCTGCTGTTTCAGCCCAAGACGCCGCACTATTATGGCCGGGCGCCCGATAGCGACTGTTGGTATCACCGCTGGATCTATTTCCGTCCACGCGCCTACTGGCATGACTGGCTGCGCTGGCAGGATGAAACCAATGGCGTGGGACGCCTGCGGCTGCCAGAGTCGCTGCGCGGTGAGTTTGATCGTCTGTTTGCTAATATTGAACAGACGCATAATTCCGGCCGTCGCTTTGCCGAAGAGCTGGCGATGAATTTGCTGGAGCGGCTCCTGCTGCGGGCAGTAGAGGAAGATCCGCGCTCGCATCAGCAAATTCGCGATCCGCGTATTATTGAAGCCTGTCAGTATGTGACCAGTAATCTGGCTGGCGAGCTAAAAATTGAGGCGGTGGCGAAGCACGTTTGTCTGTCGCCGTCGCGGCTGGCGCACCTGTTTCGTGAGCAGATGGGGGTAAACCTGCTGCGCTGGCGTGAAGACCAGCGGGTCATTCGTGCCAAGCTGCTGCTGCAAACCACCCAGGAGCCAATCGCTTCTGTGGGCCGTGAGGTGGGTTATGACGATCAGCTCTATTTCTCGCGTGTGTTCCGCAAACGCGTCGGTGTCAGCCCTAGCGATTTCCGACGCCGTAGCCAGGACGCGCATGACGCGTTGGTAGCACAGGAAACCTGGCAATTGCCAAAGCGAGCAGGGGAGTAAAAGGTTTGTTGGCCCGCGTCAATCGCATCGCGGGCCTTGTATTGAAAAGAAACAGTAGCATCGCTCATCTTTTTATCTGAAATATTCTTCTTTCTCTTTAGGCGTTACCACTCTTGCGCCTTACATCGACTGGCTTAGCGCCGCCTGTTTGCCGGAACTCTATGTTCAGGATCACAGGATATATATTGCATGATATTAATCTTTTATTTTTCGCTCTACATTATACTGTGCAATAAGCAGGGATTTCAGGCGGCTTACCGTCGTTATCTTTCAGGCAATAACCATGCGAAGGAGAAGGTATGCTTACTCATAACCACTATGGCCAGGCTTTAGGCAGAGAAATTAAAGATTGGGTGAAGAGAGCCGCTCCTGAAAAAGTCACGCTGAAAGGCGATTACTGTATCGTTTTACCGCTATCATCCGATCATGCCGAAGATCTCTTTCCTGAATGGCACAGCATTGACGATGACCGGGACTGGACCTATCTTTCTGATGCCAAACCTGCCACTAAAGAACAATGCTATCAGTATTTTAGAAAACTCAGCGCAGATAAAGATAAACTCTACTTCGCCGTGAAAGATATTCATGATGGTCACATAAAAGGCATGCTTTGCGTCACCCATATTGACCCGAATAATGGGGTATTTGCGCTGGCGGAAATCAACTGGACGCCGCTGATGAAAAGAACACGGCTCAGTACGGAGTCGCTTTTTCTGATCATTAGCTATTTTATGGATAAGCTGCATTACCGGCGATGCGAGTGGCAAACCAACAGCCTGAACACTCAGTCCATAGACTCGGCCCAACGTATCGGGTTTATCAGAGAGGGAATACTGCGTGATAAAAGGATCAGTAAAGGTTATGCCGAAGATATCGCGTTTTTTTCCATCACCGCTTCTGACTGGGTTGATACGGCTGCCGCACTTAAAGCCTGGCTGAGAAAAGAAAATTTTGATGAGCGTGGCAGGCAGATCCATAAGCTTGAGAGCTTCCGCGTTGCAGTGAACAGTGGCGAGGCATAAGCCGGGTTTAGGTTGAGTGCGCTTTGCGGCCTCTGCGCTGGCAACGCTCAGACGGCCATTTAATTAGCAGTTGGTTTAACATCTTGCGCAATTATCTGGCATAGTTGCGCAACTTATTTTTATACTACTCTGCACTTTACCTTAAAGATTAAAAGTGAGTGCATATGATCGACGCCCGCCTTCCGCTTACCGATATCCATCGCCATCTTGATGGCAATATTCGTGCCGCCACCATCCTTGATTTAGGTCGTGAATTCAACATTGCTTTGCCAGCCAACAGCCTGGAAGCACTGCGTCCTCATGTTCAGGTGGTCGAAAACCAGCCCGACCTGGTAAGTTTCCTGCAAAAGCTTGACTGGGGGGTAAAGGTGTTGGGATCGCTGGAGGCCTGCCGTCGCGTGGCGCTGGAAAACGTTGAGGATGCCGCCCGCGCCGGGATCCATTATGCCGAGCTGCGTTTTTCGCCAGGCTATATGGCGATGAACCATCAATTGCCCATTACCGGCGTAGTGGAAGCGGTAATTGATGGCGTACGTGCTGGCTGCCAGCAGCATAATATTGATGTACGCCTGATCGGTATTATGAGCCGTACCTTTGGTGAAGAAGCCTGCCTGAATGAGCTGGAAGGATTGCTGGCCCATCGCGATGGCATTACCGCTGTGGATCTGGCCGGTGACGAGCTGGGATTCCCTGGCAGTGAATTCCTCAGCCACTTCAATCGCGCGCGTGACGCAGGCTTTCGAATTACGGTACATGCCGGTGAGGCTGCCGGTGCGGAAAGTATCTGGCAGGCGATTCGTGAACTGGGCGCCGAACGTATTGGTCACGGGGTTAAGGCAGTAGAAGATCCGGCGCTGATGGATTTCCTTGCCGCGCAGGGGATTGGTATTGAGTCCTGCCTGACTTCAAATATCCAGACCAGCACCGTAGCGCATCTGAGCCATCATCCGCTGGTGAAATTTCTTGATCATGGCATTCTTGCTACGCTGAATACTGACGACCCGGCGGTGCAGGGGATCGAAATTGCTCATGAGTATCAGGTTGCCGCACCGCAGGCTGGGCTGACGGCTGAGCATATTCTTACCGCCCAGGAAAATGGCCTGAAGATCGCCTTCCTGAGCGAAGAAGAGAAGCAGCGTATCCGTCAGCGTGTAGCGGGCTAAGCGGAACTGAGCCAGGGCCAGCCCGCAGCGTAATACGTTACGGGCTGACTAGCGCGGACGGGCAACCACAATGCCTGGCCGCGTTTTAATGTAAGAGAGCAGCGGTGTATCGACAACCTTCATATTTTTCTTTAAAGAAGAGGCATTACGTAACCAAACCTGATTACCTTTTTTAATGATAATTCCGGTATGCGAAACATCCAGACCCGCCAGCGGCGAATAAATTCCCACATAGTCGCCCGTTTGCAACGCTTTTAAAGTTCCCTTATTAATATTATTAGCTGGAATATAATTAATTATTCGGGGCGTTATCGGCAAGCCAGGTAAATATTTTCCGCCATCGGCTTTTAAATTAAGCTGTTTAGTAATTTTAACCGTCGGGGTATTCAGTTTATCGGTAATATCGCGCGCATTTAAGGGGGCCAGGCTAAACCAGTCGGAGAAAAAATGTTTACGATGGACGAAACTCACCTCTCCCTGGTGATAACGCGTGAGGCGCAACTGAGTAAAAAAGTCGTCTCGGCTGCTGGCGTGGCTGAGCGCGGCAACATAATCCAGCAGCGTAAAGCAGTCGACGCCGTTAAAATTGACAACCAGCTGCTCTGGAACGTTATCCGATCCCGTTAGCGTATCTGCCTGATAAGGCGTCCCGAGAAAAGCCGCAGAGATATCGGCAATGCGCTCTCCCAGTGGTTTATTATGTGCGGGAATAACCTGCTGTTGCAGCATCTCATCAAGTCGCTCAGAGGTTTGTTTATCTATTACCGGGCGAGATGTAGTGGTGCAGGCGGCAAGAGAAAATATTAATAATAACGATGCTATTAATTTCATTTTTAATTCCTTCTGTATTATTTCTGTCAGGCAAGAAATAACCTCAATCCTGAGGATGGAGTGGCATAATTATTAAATAATCATCTGAGCGCAAATTTTATTCTTACGAATGAGAGGGAACGCGCAAAAAAAACGCTGATATAAAAAAGGGCGACATGATGTCGCCCTGAGAGTGAATAGCGCGTTAAAAGCGCAATAACCTTATTCCGGCAGGTTTTGTGCCGGCGCGCCCAGCATATAACGGGAGAGAAAGCCGTCGAGCGGCATATTTTCACCGTTCATCGTCACCTGAGTGCCGTTAAACTGCAAGCTGGTCACGATGTTATCATCCTGCTGCTGGGTCAGGCGGAACATTTGTCCCATCGCCGCCAGGCCTTTAACCTGCTGTTCAGCCAGCTTGCTGGCATCAGATTCCTGATAACCTTCCGCCATAGCAACCTGCTTCATCAGGGCGGTCGCCATCGGCATATTAATCACCAGTTTACCTTCCAGCGATTTTAGCATCCGGCTCAGCGCGTCAGCCGGCGTTTGCGCCACGCCCTGAGCAGTAGCGGGATCTTTAAAATGCGCCGCTAAGTTAAAGGTGCTTTCTCCTTTATCATTTTTCCAGCTTAGCGGAGCCACGGTCACCACCGGATCGCCTTTCAGCAGCAGCGGCAGGTTAGCGGCCATAATCTGACGTACGCCTTCCTGATAACGCTCGGGATCCTGTTCAATGCCGGGCTGATTGATTAATGCCTGCATCTGGCTGCGATAGTTATCCGAAGCCGTTTTCAATGCCTGTCCATCAAACTGTGACAGCTTCAGGGTCATCTTGCCGGAGCCAAAACTCTGTTTTTCCAGCATGAGGTTATCAATGGCGTAATCCATCTGGCCAGAGAGCGTATTGCCGCTGGAATCAAACTGCGTTTTGATATCCATGCCTTCCAGCGTTGCTGTTTCCTGGCCGTTAACCGCCGTGGTCAGCTTTTTCAGATTGAAGTGTTGATCGCCAATACGCACACCCTGCGGGCTAAGGTGGGTTTTACCGTTAAGGCTAATGCCATTCAGGGTGAACAGCACGGGCTGATTTGCTTCGTTTCTTATTGTCAGCGCCACGCTGTCAATATCGGAATCGAAATTAACCCGATCGCCTTCGGCATCGCTGTCAATGCCCAGCGTGCCGCCGTTCCAGGCGTAGCGCTCGCCGGTTTCACTGTTTTGATAATCCAGCGGCAACAGACGAATCGTTGAAGCGGTAGCGCCGCTGTAACCGATACGGGTATCCGCATCAATCACCGATTTACCTTTGGTCAGCTCAAACAGCTTTTTCAACGCGGGGGTATTTTCCAGCTCGCTGTGTACCGAGGCCATGCTGGGGATCAGATTAAAGTTTTTCAGCTGAGCGAAGGGGAAAGGGCCATGATCGATGGTCTCATTCAGCACCACGCTCTGGCCCGGCTTCAGCAGCGCATTATCTTCTGTCTGCGAACTGGCCTGTACTACCAGCTGAGTATGGCTGGTAAACAGGCCGCGCTGATAATTTTGGTAACTCACTTTCAGACGGCTGTCGGGCGCAAGCTTTGTCAGCTGCGCATTCGCATTTTGCACGATCTGATCCATGTGGCTTTCGATCTGCTTGCCTGTTAGCCAGGCCGCGCCCGTCCAGACCACTCCCAGCGCGACTACAACGCCAACCGCAATTTTCGTCTTGTTCATCGATTCGTCCTTTTTACGGCATCAATGCCTGATATTAATTTATTGAATAATCATAGCATTTGCAGAACTGGCCGTCAGCCTGGCAGGTTATAAACTCGGGCAAGTTGTCCCTGACCGCAAGCCGTTATCGGTGATTCGCTGGCGGCGACGAAACAGGATTCGCCTGCCCTGAGCGTCAGCGGCTGTTGGCCCGTCAGCCGGGCTTCGCCTTCAATACAGAACAGGATCGCCGCGCTCTGCTGGCAGAGCGTTATCGGTGTAGCGTTCAGCGCGTGAATTGCGAAAGCGAAATCATCCACCGGAACGGGAAATTCGCGCGTATTTCCCTGCTGCACCGGCTCGGTGAGCAGGGTATCCGCCGCGCGGGGCGTAAATTTTATGTTGGCCATCAGTTCATCAACATCAATATGTTTCGGCGTCAGCCCGGCGCGTAACACGTTATCTGAGTTTGCCATCACCTCCAGCGCCACGCCGCGTAGATAGGCATGGGGCGTCTCAGCAAATAAAAACATCGCTTCGCCCGGCTGTAGTTCAATCAGGTTTAGCAGCAGCGGAGAAAAAAGCCCGCTGTCATCAGGATACTCTTCAGCGATGTTGCGAATAGTCCGCCAGGGTTCGCCGTGTTGCGTATGCAGCGTGGCTTTAAGAATATCAATCGCACGTTGTTTCTCTGCCTGCTGTAACGAGAGCAGCGAGGAAAACAGTATGGCCAGGCTCGCCTCATCCGGCTGCTGTAAGAAGTGGGCGATGGCCGGATGCGCACCAGCAACCGGCTGCAGCAAGGAAATGATCTCCGCAAAAGGGCGAAAACCGTTAACGGCTAAAAAAGGGGTCAGCGCATAAACCAGTTCAGGCTTATGGTTAGCATCTTTATAGTTGCGTTCCGGCGCGTTCAGCGGGATACCCGCTGCGTTTTCACGTGCGAATCCAGCCTCGGCGGCGGATTTGCCAGGATGCACCTGAATCGATAGCGGCTGTTCGGCACACAGCACTTTAAACAAAAAGGGGAGCTCGCCAAAACGTGCCGCTACTTTTTCTCCCAGTAGGCCCGGCTTATCTGATTCGATCATCTCCCGCAGCGAGCGCAATTCGCCGTTCACTTCAATCCCCGAGCTGCTTTTAGGGTGTGCGCCCATCCAGAGCTCAGCCATCGGCTGCTGCGTCGGATTCCTGATGCCATACATCTCAGTTAGTGCCGTTTTACTGCCCCATGCATAGTTTTGCAGCGAATTGTGAAGCTTAAACATGATCTCTCCTTTTACTGGCGGCTGACCGCAGGTATTAAAGCAGAACGTGTTTTCGAAACCTGGACACAAGTCAAATAAGGACGATTGGCTCGCAGAATGTTAAATTATTGTATGTCACACTATGGCCCACGCCCGCTGTGTCGGATAGTCACAGGTCAGGGCTTTTTAAATCATATGTTTGTGCTAAAGGAGAGAAGTAATGGCAGCCAACCGCATTGAAAAAGATTCAATGGGACCTATTGATGTACCGGCTGATAAACTGTGGGGCGCGCAGACGCAGCGCTCGCTGGAACACTTTCGCATCTCTACAGAAAAAATGCCTGCCGAGCTGGTGCATGCGCTGGCGTTAACCAAACGCGCCGCCGCAAAAGTTAACAGCGATCTCGGCCTGCTGCCGCAGGAGAGAGCGCAGGCGATTATTCAGGCTGCGGACGAAGTATTGGCGGAAAAGCATACCGCTGAATTCCCGTTGGCTATCTGGCAGACCGGCTCCGGCACACAAACCAATATGAATATGAACGAGGTGCTGGCCAACCGCGCCAGTGAGATCCTCGGCGGTGAGCGTGGTATGTCTCGCCTGGTGCATCCAAATGATGATGTCAATAAAAGCCAGAGCTCCAATGACGTTTTCCCTACTGCTATGCATGTGGCGGCAGTGATCGCTCTGCGTGAGAACCTGGTTCCGCAGCTCAATATACTGAAGCAAACGCTGCAGTCTAAAGCGGAAGCGTTTAAAGATATCGTTAAAATTGGCCGTACCCACCTGCAGGACGCCACGCCGCTGACGCTGGGCCAGGAGATTTCCGGCTGGGTAGCGATGCTGGAACATAACCTGAAGCATATCGAGCAGAGCGTGCCGCACATAACCGAGCTGGCGCTGGGCGGCACCGCCGTTGGCACCGGACTGAATACGCATCCTGAGTATGCAGTGCGCGTTGCTGAAGAGCTGGCCGCGCTGACGCGTCAGCCGTTTGTGACCGCGCCGAATAAGTTTGAAGCGCTGGCGACCTGTGATGCGCTGGTGCATGCACACGGCGCGCTTAAAGGTCTGGCGGCCTCGTTGATGAAAATCGCCAACGATGTGCGTTGGCTCTCATCTGGCCCGCGTTGCGGCATCGGTGAAATTGCCATTCCGGAAAATGAACCCGGCAGCTCTATCATGCCAGGCAAAGTTAACCCGACCCAGTGCGAAGCCATGACCATGCTTTGCTGTCAGGTGATGGGGAACGATGTGGCGATTAATATTGGCGGCGCGTCCGGCAACTTCGAACTGAACGTGTTCCGTCCGATGGTCATTCATAACTTCCTGCAGTCGATTCGTCTGCTGGCGGATGGTATGGATAGCTTTAATCATCACTGCGCCGTAGGCATCGAGCCAAACCGCGATCGTATTACGCAACTGTTGAACGAGTCGCTGATGCTGGTGACCGCGCTGAATACGCATATCGGTTACGATAAAGCCGCTGAAATTGCTAAAAAGGCGCATAAAGAGGGGCTGACGTTGAAAGCGTCCGCGTTGAAGCTGGGCTATCTCACGGAAGAAGAGTTTGATGCCTGGGTTCGACCAGAAGAGATGGTTGGCAGCATGAAGCAGTAAATTATCTCCCGGGGCCAGCAGGCCCCGGTTTTTCTCTTTGCATCTGACCATTTAGCGCCGTTATGCCCTCTCTCTTTGCCTGTGATCTTTCCCTTAAACCGAGCTTACTGGCCTGTCGCAATAAAGATGCAGTCGCGGGATCAACAGCCACAGCGGATCCGCCTGCGGCTTATAGCGATGGGTAATATTTTCCGCATCATAATTTAACAGCTCACCTAATACCGGCACCTGTTGCCGATCCGGACAAAGCACCAGCAGCGGAGAAGGGCAGGCCAGCTGCGTCTGTTTTTGCTGCTCTTTATCCCAGATACGTGCAATCGGCTGCACTTTAACCGGCCGCTTGATTTTCAGCTTCGCGCCCGCAGGCAATGACTGCACCGCGATCAGCTCCTGCTGTACCTTCTCCGCCCATTGCTCACGGGTCCAGGGCGCCTGCGCGCGGCCCGCCTTCAGGCTCTTTTCCAGCTTTGCCACAATCTCCTGCGACGTTACATTTTTAATAATATGTTTGTTGGCCCAACCGAAGCGCACGCTGTCTGGCGCATCCAGCAAGGTAATGGCGCGGTAGGCGTTTAGCGTGAGCAGACCGCGCAGATGCGTATGCACAAATTCAAAACGTGCTTCACTCGGTAAGCCCGATTCCACGGTAATGATCTGCTCCAGCCGCGCCTTAAGCAGATTGATTTTATCAACCTGCTGATGGAGAAGGGCATGCTGGTGGCTGTCTGCTTCAAAGCAGAGTGCGCCGGGCAGGCGAACAGCGGCTTTGGTGCTGATATTTTCCGACTGACGTTGAATAAACAGACGACAATAATGCTGCAAAGCAAGCTGTCGCGCCTCATCCCCCAAATGCTGGGTTACGCTGATTTGCGCTATGGGATCGTGTTCAGCGCCTTTTGCCACTGGCGGTAACGAGAACACCCGGCCGACCAGCAGCGGCAGCGACGTTAATTGTTGCTGGAGAACGCTAAGCTCCTCATCAAGCTGATTAGCGCACTGACGCAAATCTTCCACTAAGTCATAGCGAGGCATGGTAGCTCCTGCGGTGAAAAATATTATTAGTTACAACATACATTTTAATAACCAAAAATACCAGTTCAGCAATGGGGAAATCATCAGTCAGGCAGAAAAAAAGGCCACGTGAGCGCGGCCAGAAGAAGACGAGGTGAGGCTAGAGTTTTTTACTGTGGAGTTGGCTGGCGACAAGCAACGCCAACAGCAGCATTATGGCAATAAATGTTGTAATGCCAGGCCAGCCCCAGGCGTGCCAGAATACGCCGCCCAGGGTGCCCGCAATGCTGGATCCCGCATAATAGCTGAACAGATACAGCGATGAAGCTTGCCCTTTGGCGCGACGCGTACGTGGTCCAATCCAGCCGCTGGCAACGGAGTGGGCGGCAAAGAATCCGGCGGTAAACAGCATCATTCCTGGGAAAATCAGCCACAGTGAATTGAAAAGCGTGATAAGCAGACCACACAGCATCAAAGCCGTAGAGAAAAACAGTACCGGGCCACGCCCATAGCGGGCTGTCATCGCCCCCGCTTTGGGTGAGCTCCATGAACCGGTGAGATAAACCACCGACAGCAGGCCAACAACCGCCTGGCTGAGAAACCAGGGCGCGCTCAGCAAACGATAGCCAATGTAATTAAATAGCGTAACGAAGGCGCCCATCAGCAAAAAACCCTCCGCAAACAGCAACGGTAAACCGCGATCGCGCCAGTGCAGGCGAAAGTTAATCGCCAGGCTACGGGGATTAAGTGAAGCTGGCCGAAAATGACGCGACGCAGGCAGAATTTTCCAGAACATCAGTGCCGAAGCCAGGGAAAAACAGCCGATCACGGCTACCGCCACGCGCCATGAGCTAAAATCAGTAATAACCCCGCTCAGCAGACGACCGCTCATCCCGCCAATAGAGTTGCCGCTGATATATAAACCCATGGAAAAGGCAACCACACTGGGATGAATCTCCTCACTCAAATAGGTCATACCGACCGCAGCCACCCCGCTTAGCGATAAACCAATCAGCGCCCGCATAATTAAAATACTGTGCCAGCTGTGCATGGTGGCGGAGATCAGGGTGCATATCGCTGCCAGTAACAGCGCGATCACCATTACCGGCTTGCGGCCCACGGCGTCGGAAAGCGGTCCGGTTACCAGCAGCCCCAGTGCCATAAGAGCGGTTGAAATTGACAACGAAATGCTGCTTGTTGCGGGTGACACGCCAAATTCATGGGAAAGCACCGGCAAAATAGGCTGAACGCAGTAGAGCAGGGCAAAGGTGGCAAGACCTGCGGAAAACAGCGCCAGCGTTACGCGCATAAACTGCGGCGTGCCGCGTTTGATATAGAGGTTTTTATTCACGACAGCGGGCGAGACACGCTGAACCTCGTCAGCGGGTAACGTCGCACCCTGAGATGAGCGTTCCACAATAGTTCCTTATTTAAACATCAACTATTTAATTGTGGGGCGACCTTATTATACTGTCTAATATATTAATTATCTGAATTGATACATGTAAAGTATGAATGTCGAACTTCGTCATCTTCGTTACTTCATCGCCGTTGCGGAAGAGCTGCATTTTGGTCGTGCGGCGCTGCGATTGAATATTTCACAACCGCCGTTAAGCCAGCAGATCCAGCAGCTTGAACAGCAGGTAGGCGCTTGTTTGCTGGCGCGCACCAATCGTAGCGTTCAGCTTACCGCAGCTGGACGTCAGTTCCTGCAGGATGCGCGCGTGATCCTGTTGGATGTTGAGCAGGCGGCCAGCCGCGCCGCGCGTTTGCATCAGGGGGAGGAAGGGGAGATCCGTATCGGCTTTACCTCATCGGCACCTTTTATTACCGCCGTTTCCGATGCGCTGTTTACCTATCGTCAGCGTTTTCCGCAGGTGCATATTCAAATGCAGGAAATGAACACCCGCCAACAGCTGACGCCTTTAAGCGAAGGGCGACTGGATTTTGGCGTAATGCGTAACACGCCTCTGCCGGAAACGCTGGCATGGCAGCTGCTGCTGCGTGAGCCGCTTTGCTGCATAGTGCATCATGCGCACCCTTTGGCGAGTCAGCAAAGCGTCTCGGTTACTGCCCTCGCCAACGAACCTTTTGTTTTTTTCGATGCGCAAAGCGGCACCGCACTGTATGGCGAAACGATGGCGCTTCTGCAGCGCTACCAAATCCAGCCTTATATTACGCAGGAGGTTGGCGAGGCGATGACCATCCTTGGCCTGGTTGCCACCGGGCTGGGCATATCTATCTTGCCCGCCTCTTTTCGCCGTGCGCAACTGGCTGGCGTGGTTTGGTTGCCACTACAGGAGGCGGATGCCTGGTCGGAAATGTGGTTGGTCTGGTCAAAACAGCGTGAAATCAGTGCGCAGATGAAGCAAATGAAGTCCTTGTTGCTAAGCGAAAGCTGGCGGCGCTGAGTTTGCAGCCCATTTATTGCTTACAATGGCGGATAGCTCCCGATTTATTCACATGCGCCTTGCAATATTACTCGGCGGGCCGCAGGCCTAATCGATCACAGCCTCTCTGCCTGGTCCTGTTTTTGTGCAGTAAATCACATTCCGAATCAAATAGTTGACGCCTGTTAATATCTCATCCACCATAGCCTGAGCAGGTTTATTTTGAAGCGCGAAAATAAGTGGGAGCAGGGGTAGTGATAGCGGACAGTCAACCTGGTCATATCGACCAGATCAAGCAGACAAACGCTGGGGCTGTATATCGCCTGATCGACCAATTTGGCCCGATATCGCGTATTGAGCTTTCCCGGCGGGCTCAGCTGGCGCCAGCCAGTATCACCAAAATTGTCCGTGAAATGCTGGAAGCCCATCTGGTACAGGAAACGGAGTATCAGGAGCCGGGCAGTCGTGGTCGGCCTGCGGTTGGCCTGATTCTGGATACCGTAGCCTGGCACTATCTGGCCGTTCGTATTGGCAACGGCGAGATCACGCTGGCGCTACGCGACCTCAGCAGCGCGCTGGTTACCGAAGAGACCCGGTCGCTGCCGGTGCAGAGCGAGACGCCGCTGCTAAACCGCGTGATCCTTGAAATCGATCAGTTTTTTATCCGCCATCAGCACCAGCTGGAGCGGCTGACCGCCATCGCCATTACCTTGCCCGGTATTATTCATTCCGGCAAGGGAATGGTTCATCGCATGCCGTTTTATCAGGTCGCTGATATGCCGCTGGGGCCGGAACTGTCCGCCCATACCGGTCTGCCGGTTTATATTCAGCATGATGTTTGCGCCTGGACCATCGCTGAATCGCTGTTTGGCGCATCGCGCGGGGCCAGCGATGTTATCCAGATCGTCATCGATGACAACGTCGGCGCAGGCGTAATCACTGGCGGTCGCCTGCTGCATAACAGTCGCAGTTCGCTGGTTGAAATTGGGCACACGCAGGTGGATGCGTATGGCAAGCAGTGCTATTGCGGCAACCATGGTTGCCTGGAGACGGTCGCCAGTATCGGCAGCATTCTGGAACTGACGTCACAGCGCATGCAGACCGCGCTCAGTTCTATTCTGCATCATCAGCCGTTAACCGTGGAATCACTGTGCGATGCGGCACTGAATGGCGATCCGCTGGCGCGCGATATCATTACAGGGATTGGCAATAGCGTCGGGCGCATTCTGGCCATTATGGTCAATCTGTTTAATCCGGAAAAAATCCTGATTGGTTCTCCGCTTAACCGCGCCGCCGAGGTGCTGTATCCGGCAATCGGCGCCTTGATCCGCCAGCAGGCGCTGCCAGCTTACAGCGCCGATATTCATGTTGAACCCACCCAATTTCCCAACGTCGGCACGATGCCTGGCGCTGCGCTGGTCAAAAACGCCCTGTATAACGGTGAACTGCTTATCAAACTGTTGCAGGGCTAATCTAATTTCAGTTATCACTAAAAAATTGCGCTAACGCAAGCTGTGCAAAAGCGCGATTTCCTACACTGTGCGACATAAACCGATGATTAATGTTTAACTATTTCAGGCCGACAGCCTGCCGGAGTGTTGCTATGCTGAGTCGTCTTTTCATTACCGGTACGGATACCGCCGTCGGTAAAACAGTTGTTACACGAGCCCTGATGCAAAAACTGGCGGAAACGCACCCGGCGGTAGTGGGATATAAACCGGTAGCCAAAAGTAGCCAGATGACGGCAGACGGGATACGCAATAAAGATGCGTTGATATTACATCGTGCCTCCACGCTTGATGTGCCTTATGAAGCGATAAATCCCGTTACGCTGCTAGAAGATGAAATCAGCACCCATCGCGGCGAAGCCATTAACTATGCGTGTCTGAGCAGCGGCCTGCAGGCGCTGGAAGCGCAGGCCGATGTGGTGGTGGTGGAGGGGACCGGCGGCTGGCGCAGCCTGATGAACGATCTGCGGCCGTTATCCGACTGGGTTATTCAGGAGCAGCTGCCGGTGGTGTTAGTTGTCGGCATCAAGCTGGGTTGTATCAGTCATGCCTTACTGACGGCGCAGGCAATCATTAACGATGGTCTGCCGTTGATGGGCTGGGTCGCCAACCGCATCAATCCGGGGCTGGCGCACTATGCGGAAATTATCCAGGTACTGCAGGAGAAAATCCCGGCGCCGCTGTTAGGCGAGCTGCCTTATTTGCCACGGGCTGAAGAGCGCGAGCTGGCAGGTTATATCGATCTCTCCTCGCTTTTACTGCCGCAGGCTGTCGCCTGATTCACAGAGGGCATACGCACAGTTATCGAATAAAGCGCGGGGGCAGGAAGAAAACGCCCCACGCAAACAAGGTAATCATTTTTTGATGCGCCCTCAGGGCGCAATCGTATGTTTAGCGACTGAGTGCGCGACGCGTACGGCCTGAACTCAGATAATCAGCGATATAATCCTGCGAAATTTCGCCGCTGTAGCGGCCTTCTTCATCCACAATGGGCATCCATACCAGATTATGTTCATAGAGTTTTGACAGTACCACACGCAGGTTTTCTTCCGCTTTGCCGGTTACGGTAAAATTGTGCAGTTTCTCTTCGCAGTAGCCGCTGGCTCCGCGCGCTTCACGCCGTTTCACAAAGCCCAGCGGGCGATCGTCGCTATCAACCACGGTAATGGAGCGCATATCATTATCATCCATGATCACAAATGCTTCTGACAACGGCGTGGACCGCTTAACGGTAAGGGTTTGCTGTTGATCGGTCACGTCGCCAGCCTGGACCAGCAGCAATCGTTTCAGTGTACGATCCTGGCCAACAAAAGAGCCAACAAACTCGTTGGCCGGTTTCGCCAGGAGTTCGTCAGGCGTGGCGCACTGCACAATTTTTCCCTGACCGAATACAGCGATGCGATCGCCCAGCTTGAGCGCCTCATCGATATCGTGGCTAACCAGCATGACGGTTTTCTTTAACTGGCGTTGCATTTCCAGAAACTCGTTCTGAATCGCCTCTCGGTTAATCGGATCGACCGCACCGAAAGGCTCATCCATCAGCAGGACCGGCGGATCCGCCGCCAGCGCACGAATGACACCTATACGTTGTTGCTGTCCGCCGGACATCTCTTTCGGATAACGATGCAGAAACTTATGCGGATCGAGTGCCACCATATTCATCAGCTCGCTGGCGCGATCGCGGCAGCGTTTTTTATCCCAGCCGAGCATGCGCGGCACGACAGTGATGTTTTCTTCGATAGTCATGTTAGGGAACAGGCCAATCTGCTGAATCACGTAGCCGATATTGCGGCGCAGGGTAACGGTATCCTGAGTGCTGGTATCTTCACCGTTAATGGTAATTTTACCGCTGGTTGCCGGAATCAAACGGTTTATCATTTTCAGCGTAGTGGTTTTTCCGCAGCCGGATGGACCAAGCAGCACGCACATTTCTCCCGCTGGCACGTGCAGGTTGACATTATCCACCGCATTAAACGTCGTGCCATTTTTCTGAATGAAGGTTTTAGTCAGGTTTTCCAGCTTTATCATTATCGAATCCCCTTCGGTGTCAGCACCAGCTGCAAGCGATGCAACAGCCAGTCAAGAATAATTGCCAGGAAGCAAATCAGCACTGCGCCTGCGATCAGCATACGAATATCGCTGCCGCTAATGCCGTCCAGCAACAGCAGGCCCAAACCGCCAGCACCAATAATTGCCGCAATCGCCATAACGCCTACGTTCATCACCACTGCCGTACGAATACCGCCGAAAATAATCGGGAGGGCAAGCGGGATTTCCACCCAGCGCAGGCGCTGCCAGAAGGTCATGCCGATACCGCGCCCGGCTTCGCGCAGACCAGGCGGCAGACTTTCCAGCGCGGTATGGGTATTGCGTACAATCGGCAGCAGGGAATAGAGAAATACCGCTGTAATCGCTGGCACCACGCCAATACCCTGACCAATAAGGGAAAAAAGCGGGATCATCAGACCAAACAGCGCGATAGAAGGGATGGTAAGCACAATGGTGGCGATCCCCAGCACCGGGGTTGCCAGCCATTTAAAGCGCACAATTAAAATGCCCAGCGGCACGCCGGCCAGAATAGCGCAGCCAACCGCTACCAGAACCAGCCACAGATGTTGCCAGCTAAGGGCGACGAGGTGAGGCCAGTTGTCGATCATATAGTGAATCGTATCCATAGCATCTCCTTACAGCATGCCTTTAGATTGCAGAAAATCGCGGGCGACCTGCTGCGGTGATTGATGATCGATATCGACCCGTTTGTTGAGTTCGGTAATTACGTCATCTGTGATCAATGCAGAAAGCTGATTGAGCGCCTCCGCCAGACCTGGATTCGCCTCCAGTACCTCTTTACGCACCAGCGGCGTCACGTTGTAGCTGGGAAAGAAATGCTTATCATCCTCCAGAATTTTCAGGTCGAAGCCTTTTACCCGTCCGTCGGTGGTATACACCAGTCCGGCCTCGACAAAACCGTCGCGAATGGCGTTATACACCAGCCCCGGATCCATCTGGCGGATTTGCGGACGATCCAGCGTTAATCCATACAGTTTTTGCAGCGGCTTCAGACCATCGGCGCGCCCGGCAAACTCCAGGTCCAGACCCAGCATCCAGTTATGGTCCGGATCCTGTTTGCGGATCTGCTCAATACGCGCCACCAGCTGTGAAACCGTGGTGATATGCTCTTTTTCGGCGCGTTGACGCTGCATGGCAAAAGCGTAGGTGTTATTCATGGGTGCCGGATTAAGCCAGATCAGACCTAATTTGCCATCCAGACGCTTTACCGTTTGGTAGGCCTGCTCAGAGGACATCCGGGTCGTAATATGATTAAAGACAATCAGTGAGGCGCCGGTATATTCCCAGGTCATGTCGATCTGTTTGTTCAGCATTGCGCTGCGCCCGATCGACACCGGGATATTCGTTTTAGGGATCACCTGAAAGCCTTTTTTATTCAGCCACAGCGTGGTCATTGCTGACAAAAGATGTTGTTCGGTAAAGCCTTTGGTAGCCATGGTAATCGGTGCGGCCTGCACGGAGGAGAGGCATAGTAATAGCGTCGCCAGCAGCGTACCCAGCGCCCGAGTCAAAACAGAAATAGTCATAAGGCTCCTTTTTACAGCGCATGTGGGCTTAACCAGCGACCCAGAGCCGCCAGCAGCATATCCAGAATCAGCGCAAACAGCGCCGTCGCCACCGCGCCTAAAATCAGGACGGGGAAGTCATTGAGGTAGATCCCAGGGAAGATCAGCTCGCCGTAGCTGCTGGCACCAATCAGGAACGCCAGCGGCGCGGTGCCAACGTTAATTGCCATCGCGATGCGAATACCGGAAAGGATCACCGGACAGGCGTTAGGCAGCTCTACCTGACGCAGACGCTGCATTTTTGTCATGCCGATGCCGTTGGCGGCTTCCCGCAACGATTCCGGTACGCCAATCAATCCTGCATAGGTGTTACGCACAATAGGTAATAGCGAAGCAAGAAACAGCGCGAAAATCGCCGGCCGATCGCCAATGCCGATCACTACCATCGCCAGAGCCAGCACCGCTAGCGGCGGCAGCGTATTGCCGACATTAAAGATCTGCATAATGTATTCCGCCCAGCGGCGCATATAAGGCCGACTGAGTAAAATACCGCTGGGAATGCCGACCAGTAGAGCGAACAGCATCGACCAACCCACCAGCCAGAGATGTTGCCTGCCAAGGTAAATTAAATCGACCTGACGCGCTTTAATCACCTCAGGGCCGACACCGTAAATCAACAGCGCAGCCACCAGCGCTATCACCAGCAACGCCAGAATGATTCGCTTAATCGCGGGGGAAAAATGCATGAACAGCGTTCTCCTGGGGATGACCTGAAGCGCATCCCTGCAGGATGGCTCAATTGTTATATTAATCCGTGTGCATAGCGCCGTGGAAAGCGGTACGCGTCAGCGACGCCGGACGATAAAGATAAAGTGCTGATTTTTACGTCTTTATCAGCAAAAAAAACGTGGTGCCTTAAATCTATAGCAGCGCGCAGACGGGTTCGCCAGTTTTGCGGCAGGATCAGCAGGATAGTTTTTCCCGGCAAGGGGAGAAAACATGTTTTCAAACGCCAGCGGCAGACAGGAAACAACCAAAGCAAACTTAAGTGACAACGTCACTTGAGGGATTGTACGCAATGCCCTGCGTTGGGCTACGCTTAGGAAATTAACAGGAAGGGAAAACATGGCAGAAGCTCAACATCAGACGGTCGCACACCGTCACTGGATTTTAATTGCCTGTATGCTGGCGATGTTTATGGCGGCAATTGAAGTCACTATTGTCGCGACGGCGATGCCCACCATCATTGCTCAACTGGGCGGCTTTTCGCAATTTGGCTGGGTTTTTTCCATTTACCTGCTAACCCAGGCGGTAAGCGTACCGATCTATGGGCGGCTCGCCGATCTGTGGGGACGTAAACGCATGTTCCTGATCGGCGCCTCGCTGTTTTTACTGGGTTCGGTGCTGTGCGGCATGGCGCACAGTATGACCTGGCTTATTCTGTTCCGTGCTTTTCAGGGGCTGGGTGCAGGAGCGATTATGCCGATCACCTCGACTATTGTGGCGGACATCTATTCGCCTCGCGAGCGGGCGGGCATTCAGGGCTGGCTTTCCAGCGTCTGGGGCGTTGCGGCGATTATCGGCCCGCTGACCGGCGCCTGGATTGTGCAACATTTCAGCTGGTCGCTGGTTTTCTGGGTTAACGTACCCTTGGGCATTATTTCAATGCTGATGCTGGCGCGCTGGCTGCCGGCGCATCAACAACCTTCAGAGCAGAGCCTTAACGTATCCGGCAGCGCCTGGCTGATGCTAAGCGTCAGCGCGCTGCTGGTTGCGCTGCTTCAGGCTGAGGCGCTGGGCTACTGGCTGTTGTTGTTTCTGGCCGTGGCGTTAATCGCCGGTTTTATTCTGCTGCGCCATGAAAAAAAAGCCGAGGCGCCGCTGTTTCCGCTGGCTATCTGGCGGAGCCGGGTCATTGTTGCCGGTAATGCCGGGAATTTGATTATTGGCGCGGCGATGATGGGCATCAGCGCCTTTTTGCCCACCTGGATTCAGGGCATCAATGGCGGTTCGCCGTTGCAGGCGGGCAGCGCGCTGGCCATGATGTCGATTGGCTGGCCGCTTGCCAGTACCTTTAGCGGCCGTCTGATGCTGCATACCTCTTATCGTTTTACCGCTCAGCTGGGCGCGCTGTTATTGATTGCGGGCACGGCGCTGCTGTTGACGCTGCATGCCGGGAGCAGCCTGTTGCAGGCTGGCTTTGCCGCTTTTGTGATCGGTACCGGAATGGGCATGACCAGCACCACCTTTTTGGTCTCGGTTCAGAACAGCGCCGATTTCGCTATTCGCGGTATCTGCACCGCCTCGATTATGTTTAGCCGCATGCTTGGCTCCGCATTGGGTACAGCCATTATGGGCGCGGTACTCAATTATAATTTGCTGCTGCGGTTGCCTGACGCGCAGGATCCGGTGCAGCAAATTATGTCGCCGGAGCGGCGGCAGGCGTTAGACGGGGGCACCCTGCATCAGATGACGCTGCATATCGCTGCTTCGCTGCACTGGGTATTTATTGTCTCGCTGGTGATTGCCGTTGGCAGCCTGTTTATCGCCTGGACCATGCCACGACGCAGACCGGAATAGGAACGCGTGAAACAAGAATCTTAACCCTATTCACTATTGAAAAATACCGGTACAAATAACCGGTAACTATCAGCTTAAATGTGATTAATAATTCGCTTGAGAAAAAACAGGCGCCGTTCAGGCGCCTTGAGGATAAATCAGGAAGCGGGGGCATCCTGTGCGGTACCGGCATCGGCAGGCACGTTAGTTTCACCGTCGACGCCGGTACGTTTATAAACGATTTTCTGTGAGTCGTTGTCACAATGTCCAACCACCTGGCCACCGGCAGCCTCAGCCTGATCGTTAGGCACAATATCCAGCGTAAAGCCTGATTCAGGCACGCCGTTATTGATGATCTTCTGACTAATATCCGCTTTTACCGATTCGCAAGATGCCTGGGCTGCCAGCGGAGCAACAACCAACAGGGCGCTTAACATCCACTTCTTCGCTCTCATCACATCATCCTTTTGCAATAAAACCAGCGGTAACTATAGCAGTAAAGTAAGATCAGGGTGTTACGGGGCGTCCGGTGCGTCGATCCAGGCAGCGCAGGGTATTGGCTTCCCAGTATGCGTTGACGTTATAGCTTTTTTCACAGGCGTCACGGCTATCAAAGGCACGATCGGTTTTATCAAACTCTTTTTCGACGCGGCTGTTGAGCTTTTTACGCAGCATTCGCGTGTCATCCCACTGTTCTTTATTCTGACGCGCTTCTTCATTGCTTAACGCATTACTTCCGTTTTCAATGATCAAACGCTCGGTGCGCGCCTGGGCCGACGCAGATGACAGCGCCAAAGCGCTGAACAGCGTAAACGGAAGCAGGGCGACAGCCAGACGGGTAAATAATGTTTGCATCATCGGTTCCTTATCTTTATGGCAACCTGCCATGAGGTGATACCGCTTTTAGTATATCATCGTCGCTTGTTTACTCACCAGCGAGCCAGACGCTTCGTTTAGCTTTGAGAACGCTTTTTTATGATCAAAACCACGCTGCTTTTTTTTCTTACCGCACTGGCGGAAATTGTGGGCTGTTTTCTTCCCTGGCTGTGGCTAAAAAAGGGCGCGTCGGCGCTGCTGCTGGTTCCGGCGGCACTGAGCCTGGCGGCTTTTGTCTGGCTGCTGACGCTGCATCCCGCCGCCAGCGGGCGCGTTTATGCGGCTTACGGCGGCGTTTATGTGGTCACGGCGTTGCTGTGGTTGCGCTGGGTGGATGGCGTACGCTTAAGCTACAGCGACTGGCTGGGCGCGGCGGTGGCTTTCTGCGGCATGCTGATTATTGTGGCGGGATGGGGCAAAGCGTAACCTTACGCCGGGCAACTAAACCTGAGGAAATCAATCAGGCTTAGTTGCCATACACCTCGCAGTGCCAGAGCCGGACGGATGTTCGTCCGCCTCTGGCGTCAGGATTCTTTCGCCACTTTTAGCCCGGCGGTGGTCTGGCTAACCGGCATCATTTCCAGCGTATTAATGTTCACATGCGCTGGCAACGTCGCCACCCAATATACCGCTTCGGTCACATCTTCTGGCGTCAGCGCGGTAGTACCGGCATACACACTTTCCGCCCGACTATCATCGCCTTTAAAGCGCACGTTGGAAAACTCGGTGCCGCCCACCAGGCCTGGCTCGATGTCAGTCACACGCAGCGCTGTGCCGTGCAGATCGGTGCGTAAATTCAGGCTGAACTGACGTACAAAGGCTTTAGTTGCGCCATATACGTTGCCGCCCATATAAGGCCAGTTACCGGCAACCGAGCCGAGATTAATAATATGCCCGGTATTACGCTCTACCATGCCAGGCAACAGCGCGCGGGTCATGTACACCAGCCCTTTATTATTGGTATCGATCATGGTTTCCCAGTCGTCGATGCTGGCCTGATGGGCAGGTTCCACACCCAGCGCCAGTCCGGCGTTGTTAACCAGAATATCGACCTGTTGCCATTCAGCCGGCAGAGTAGCCAGCGCAGCATCGATTGCAGCACGATCGCGGACATCGAATTGCAGGGTATACAAATTTTCACCCAGTTCAGCCTTTAGCGCATCCAGACGATCCTGGCGACGTCCGTTAGCAATCACTTTATGCCCTGCTGCGATAAAACGACGGGCGATCGATTGACCAAAACCGGCAGTCGCACCGGTAACAAAGATTATCATCTCGCTGTTCCTTAACAGGTTTTTCAGGATAATTACCATAACACTTCGTTTTGCTGCTGCCCAGTACCGGTTAATGATGAACAAAAAGCACTGTACTGGTGCGCATTGCACCAAAAGTTTGCCGACATAACAGGTCGTTCAGACGTTCCGGCAGGGGCTATCTGAAAGGCCTGGGAAATATTAACGCTTTAAAGGCAGGCAAGCGTTTGCGCAATCGTTTGGGATAGATAGAATGAGTGTTATTTATGGTAACTTATTGATTTTAATCATATTTAAATAAATAACCGGCTGGCATAACTCTTGCAGTTTGCTAAATACCTGCTCATTTGCCATAACGAAAATTTGGGTTAAGGAAGTTTTATGTCTGTGCCAGCCACTGAAACTTACGCCATTCGCAGTAGCTTTTTTGATATAACCGCTACGGTCAGCAATCCACAGGAGATCGAGCAACGGGCACGCTATATTGAAGACGGCCTGCTGCTGATCACAGCGGGAAAAATTGCCAGCCTGCGCCCGTGGCTGGAAGCGGAGGGCAGATTGCCTGCCAATTGCCCCATGCTCGATCGACGCGGAAGCCTGATCGTTCCCGGTTTTATCGACTGCCATATCCACTATCCGCAAACCGAAATGGTCGCTGCTTTTGGTGAACAGCTGCTGAGCTGGCTGGAAAACTACACCTTCCCGGTTGAAGGGCAATACCATTCAGCCGGGCACGCAGCAACAATGGCCGCCTTCTTTTTACAACAGCTGCTCAGCAACGGCACCACCAGCGCGCTGGTTTTTGGTACGGTGCATCCCGAGTCAGTTGAGGCGCTGTTCCAGGCGGCGGAACAGCGTGCGATGCGCATTATTGCCGGTAAGGTGATGATGGATCGCAACGCGCCAGATTATCTGCTGGAAACCCCGGAGCAGAGCTATCAGCAAACGCGCGCACTGATCCAGCGCTGGCACAAGCGTGGCCGCCTGGGATATGCGCTCACGCCACGTTTTGCGCCGACTTCATCACCAGAACTGCTGGAAAAAGTCACGCAGCTTCATCAGGAGTTTCCTGATACCTGGATCCATACCCATCTGGCGGAAAACCCGCAGGAGGTGGCGTGGGTGAAAAAGCTGTTTCCACAGCAGGCAGGCTATCTTGATGTCTATCACCATTATCAGCTGACCGGCCCGCGCAGCATCTTTGCGCACTGTTTACACCTGGAGCCTGATGAGTGGCGCTGCCTGCATCAGACCGATTCCGCTATCGCCTTTTGTCCAACCTCGAACCTGTTTCTTGGCAGCGGACTGTTTAATTTACAACGCAGCTGGCAGCAGCCGATCAAACTTGGCATCGGCACGGATATTGGCGCGGGCACCACCTTCAGCATGCTGCAGACGCTGGGCGAAGCCTATAAGGTCAGTCAGCTGCAGAACTATAAGCTGCATGCCAGCGAAGCTTTCTATCACGCCACGCTGGGCGGCGCACGGGCGCTAAACCTGGATCATCTGATTGGTAACTTTATGCCCGGTAAGGAGGCAGATTTCGTGGTGCTGCAGCCTGAAGCTACGCCGCTGCAGAAAATGCGCTGGCAAAACAGCCGTGACATCTGGGAAAAACTGTTTGTGCTCATGACGCTTGGCGACGATCGTACTATCGCCGAAACTTGGGTAAACGGCCAGCTTGCCTGGCAACAACACCATCAAGAGGCAGCGATATGATCCAGTTCCTGCTCAACCAGACGCTGGTAAGTGAGCATCAGATTGATGCAAATACCACGGTGCTGAACTATTTGCGCCAGCAAAAAGGGCGCTGCGGTACAAAAGAGGGCTGTGCCTCGGGCGACTGTGGCGCCTGTACCGTTACGCTGGGCAGCGTGGTGGATGGCAAAATGCGTTATGAGACAGTTAACAGCTGCCTGCTGCCGATTGGCGCGCTGGATGGCAAACAGCTGATCACCGTAGAGGATCTACGCCAGGGCGACCAACTGCACAGCGTGCAACAGGCGATGGTTAACTGTCACGCCTCGCAGTGTGGTTTCTGTACGCCAGGCTTTGTTATGTCGCTGTTCACACTGCAAAAAAACAGCAACGGCTGGGATCGCCAACAGGCGGAAAGCGCGCTGGCGGGCAATCTCTGTCGCTGTACCGGCTATCGGCCTATTGTGGAAGCGGCGCGCCTCGCCTGCAACCAACCGGAAAAAGACAGCTTTAGCCAGCGCGAGCAGGAGACCATCACGCGTCTGCAGGCGCTGCATCAGCACGCCATGAGTGACGTTGTCACTGATTCTGGTCGCTATGTGATACCTGAATCCTGTGCGCAGTTGGCAAGCTTTTATCTGGAAAACCCACAGGCGGTGCTGCTGGCTGGCGGTACCGATCTGATGCTACGGATTACCCAGCAATATCAAAAGCTGCCGCTGATGATTGCGCTGGAAAAGGTAGAGGAACTTCGGCAGTGGCAGGAAACACCGGAAGCGATTGTGATTGGCGCAGCCGTGCCGCTCAGCGTTTGTCAGCAGCGCCTGCACACCACCATCCCAATCTTTAGTGAAATGCTGCACCGCTTTGCTTCATTACAAATTCGCAATCGCGGCACGCTGGGCGGCAACATCGCCAATGCTTCGCCGATCGGCGATTGCTCACCAATGCTGCTGGCGCTGGGCGCATCGCTGATTTTGCAGCAGGGGGAACGCCTGCGTCAGCTGCCGCTTGATCAGTTTTTCCTCGGCTACCGGCGTACGGCACTGGAAAGCGGCGAGTTTATTCGCGCGATCCATATCCCCAGAGTGACACAGTCACCTGATTTCCGCGCCTGGAAAGTCTCAAAACGCCGTGAGGATGATATTTCTGCGGTATTTGCCGCTTTTAATCTCATACAAGATGACAGTGTGATCACCGAAGCGCGGCTGGCGTATGGCGGCATGGCCGGGGTACCGCGACGCGCTTTCGCCTGCGAAGCCGCACTCATCGGACAGACAATGTCAGCGACCACGCTGGAAAACGCCTGTCGGGCGCTGGAACAGGATTTTCAGCCGCTAAGCGATGCGCGAGCCAGCGCCGCCTGGCGCATGCAGCTGGCAAAAAATCTACTGCGCCGCTATTTCCACCAGCTGAACGGCGAACTGGCCGTGAGCGAGGTATCCCACTATGTCTCATAATCGTCCGCCGGTTAAGCAAGAGGTTCTTGAAGCACAGTATCTGGCTGGCATCCAGAACGGCGTTGGCCGCGATCGGCAGCATGAAAGCGCAGAAAAGCACGTTAGCGGCGAAGCGCAATATATTGATGACCGGTTAGCCTTTCCGGGTCTGTTGCACCTTTGCCCGCGTCTGAGCGCTCAGGCGCATGCGCGTATCCTGCATATCGATACCGCAGCCTGTTATGCCATTCCCGGCGTGATTGAGGTTCTCACCTGGCGCGACGTGCCTGGCGAGCTGGATATTGGTGCGCTGGAGCCGGGCGATCCGCTGCTGGCGGGCGACACGGTCTGTTATGTGGGACAGATAGTGCTGGTTGTGGCGGCGGAAAGCGAAGAGGCAGCACGGCGGGGCGCGGCAGCTGCCCATATTGAATATGCACCTTTGCCGGCAATTCTTGATGTGGAAACGGCTCTGGCACAGCGCCATTTTGTGCAGGAGCCGCATATCCATCAGCGTGGCGATGTCGATACCGCGCTGGCACGTGCGCCGCATCGCATTCAGGGGGCGTTTCATATCGGTGGGCAGGAGCATTTCTATCTGGAAACGCAGATCGCGCTGGTTGCACCGGGCGAGGATTGCTCTTTTCAGGTCTGGTCATCAACGCAGAATCCGACTGAAGTTCAGAAACTGGTTGCTTCAGTCATGGGCGTGGGGATGAATAACGTTACCATCGATATGCGACGCATGGGCGGCGGTTTTGGTGGCAAAGAGACCCAGGCGGCGGGTGTTGCTTGTTTATGCGCGCTGGCGGCGCATAAAACCGGGCGACCGGCAAAAATGCGTCTGGCGCGGCGTGACGATATGCATATCACCGGCAAACGTCATCCTTTCTTTGTGCGCTATGACGTGGGCTTTGATGATGACGGCCTGTTCTGCGGGGTAAACATCGAGCTGGCGGGCAACTGCGGCTATTCGCTCGATCTTTCCGGGTCAATTGTGGATCGTGCGATGTTCCATGCTGATAACGCCTATTATCTGGGCGATGCGCGCATTACCGGCTATCGCTGTCGCACCAATCTGGCTTCCAATACCGCCTATCGCGGCTTTGGCGGCCCGCAGGGCATGGTGGCGATTGAACAAATTATCGAAGCCATCGCACGCCACCGCCAGCTGGATCCGCTCACGGTACGTAAACGTAACTACTATGGACAGCAGACGCGTAATATTACCCATTATCATCAGCGGGTTGAGGATAACCTGCTGGAAGAAATTACCGCACAGCTTGAGCAGAGCGCTGATTATCAGACGCGTCGGGAAGCGGTACGGCGGTTTAACGCCGCCAGTGCGATCCTGAAACGTGGCCTGGCGCTGACGCCGGTGAAATTCGGTATCTCTTTTACCTCCAGCTTTCTAAACCAGGCCGGCGCGCTGATCCTGATTTATACCGACGGCACCGTTCAGCTGAACCACGGCGGCACCGAAATGGGCCAGGGGCTGCATACCAAGGTAGCGCAGATCGTAGCGGAAGTGTTGCAGATTGATGCAAGCGCCATTCGTATTACCGCGACCGATACCGGCAAAGTGCCCAATACCTCGCCGACGGCAGCCTCCAGCGGCACCGATCTTAATGGCAAGGCCGCTCAGCACGCGGCGGAGATTTTGCGCCAGCGACTGACGGAGATGCTGTGTCGCCTGCATCAGTGCCAGCCGCAGGAGGTAAGCTTCAGCAACGGCATCGTGCGGGTGAAGCAGCACTATTTTACCTTTAGTCAGGTCGCGCAGCTCGCCTGGCTGAATCAGGTGCCGCTGTCTGCCACTGGCTACTATCGTGTTCCCGGTATTCATTACGATCGTGAGGCGGGACGCGGTCAGCCCTTTTACTATTTCTCTTACGGCGCGGCCTGTAGCGAAGTACTTATTGATACCTTAACCGGTGAATATCGCCTGCTGCGTGCAGATATTCTGCACGACGTCGGTGCATCGCTGAACCCGGCTATTGATGTGGGGCAGGTCGAAGGAGGCTTTGTGCAGGGCATGGGCTGGCTAACCTGCGAAGAGTTGGTCTGGGATAGCCAGGGACGCCTGATGACCGATGGACCGGCCAGCTACAAAATCCCTACCCTGGGCGATCTGCCTGAGGATCTGCGCGTGACGCTGCTGGAAAACCGTAAAAATCCTCAGCAGACGGTATTTCATTCCAAAGCGGTGGGCGAACCGCCGTTTATGCTGGGTATTTCCGTCTGGGTCGCACTACAGGATGCGATAGCCAGCGTGGCCGACTATCGTCAGCATCCCCATCTGGATGCGCCCGCCACGCCAGAAAAGGTTTTCTGGGCGGTAAACCGGCTGGCGGGAGAAAATAATGCTTGTGCATGAGTGGATTGAAACGCTGCAGCGGCTACGAGCGCAGCGTCAGTCGTGCGTGCTGATTACCGTGCTTAACGAGCGCGGTTCAGTGCCGCGCGATCGCGGCAGCAAAATGATCGTGACGGCGGATGGGCAGTTTTTTACCATCGGCGGCGGACATCTGGAATTCCAGTGTATTGAGATAGCACGCAATTTGCTGATGCAGGGCCGCGAAAGTCTGCACAGCGAACAGTTCAGCCTGGGCGCGCGGCTGGGGCAGTGCTGCGGTGGTAGCACCACCATTTTGTTTGAGCCGCTGCTTTATGTGCAGCCGCAGATCGCTGTTTTTGGTGCGGGACACGTCGGCCAGGCGCTGGTCACGCTGCTGGCGACGTTACCCTGTCACATACAGTGGATCGATCAGCGTGCAGAGCTGTTCGCGCAGGTGCCAGCTGGTGTCAACGTCTGTCAGGTAGAAGAGCCGGTGGAGTATGTTTCGCAGCTGCCGCCAGAGAGCTATTTTGTGGTGATGACGCATCATCATCCGCTCGACCTGGCGCTATGCGAGGCAATTCTACGCCGCGATGACTATCGTTATGCCGGGGTCATTGGTTCAAATACCAAGCGTCAGCGCTTTGAGTATCGTCTGAGCGGCAAAGGATTCAGCCAGCAGCAGCTGGCGCGCCTGCGCTGTCCGGTAGGGCTGCCGCAGGTCAAGGGCAAACTGCCGGCGGAAATTGCCGTCGCCGTAGCGGCAGAAATTATCGCCGTTTATCAACAGATGCAGAATGCTGGCACCATCGGTTAACTGCGCTTATGATTCTGACTTTACAGGCAAGGAACAGGAGAGTAAGGATATGCGGTTATCGGTGTTATTTTTGGCCATTGGCCTGGCGCTGAGCGGCTCAGCTCAGGCAGCCGGTGCGACGGCGAATCACGATCAGGAGAAGACCATGTCCGGCGAACAGCACAATCCCTTCAGTCAGCCCAGCGCTCTGCCTTTTCAGGCACCGCCTTTCGACCGTATTAAGGACAGCGATTATCTTCCTGCGATTGAAGCGGGTATCCGCGATAAGCAGCAAGAAGTGGCGCGTATCGCCAACGATCCGCAGCCGCCTACCTTTGAAAATACCTATGTGGCGCTGGAGAAAAGCGGCCAGATGCTGAAGCGGGTGTTAAACGTGTTCGGCGCCATGACCTCTGCCAATACCAACGACGAATTACAAAAAATTGATGAAGAAACGGCCCCCAAACTGGCGGCGCTGGACGATGAAATCCACCTTAACAGCAAACTTTTTGCCCGCCTTGATGCGGTTTATCAGCAGCGCGACAAACTCCAGCTGGATGCGGAATCCCGTCGTCTGGTTGACGTTACCTGGCAGTCATTCCAGCTGGCTGGAGCCAGCCTGAGCGACCAGCAAAAAACCGAGCTCAAGGCGCTGAATCAGGAAGCGGCGACGCTGAGTACCCAGTTTACCAATCGTCTGCTTGCGGCTACCAAAGCAGGCGGTCTGCTGATTAAAGATAAGGCGGCGCTGGCTGGCCTGAGCGAAGGTGAAATCGCTGCCGCCGCAGAAGCGGCCGGGGCGCGCGGCCTGAAAAACCAGTGGCTGCTGGCGTTGCAAAACACCACCCAGCAACCGGAACTGCAAAGCCTGTCGGATCGTCAGACGCGTGAAGCGTTGTTCAATGCCTCCTGGCAGCGCGCGGAAAAAGGCGATGCCAACGATACACGTCAGCTGATTGCGCGTCTGGCTGCGGTACGGGCGCAGCAGGCGAAGCTGCTGGGCTTCGACAGCTATGCCGCATGGAAACTGCAGGATCAGATGGCGAAAACCCCGCAGGCGGCGCTGGACTTTATGCGCAATATCGTTCCGGCTGCCACAGCACGCGCGCAGCGCGAAGCGGCTGATATTCAGGCGGTGATTGATCAGCAGCAGGGCGGCTTTAAGCTGGCGCCCTGGGACTGGACCTTTTACGCAGAGCAGGTGCGTCGCGCTAAATACGATCTCGACGAATCACAAATTCGCCCTTATTTCGAACTGAACAACGTACTGGAAAACGGCGTATTTTATGCGGCCAACCAGCTTTACGGCCTGACCTTTAAGCGGCGTAACGATTTGCCGGTTTATCAGCCTGACGTACGCGTCTATGAAGTGTTTGATAAGGATGGCTCCTCGCTGGCGCTGTTCTATACCGATTTCTTCAAGCGTGATAACAAAGGCGGCGGGGCGTGGATGAGCAACTTCGTCGACCAGTCGAAGCTGCTGGGAACCAAACCGGTGATTTATAACGTTGCTAACTTCAGCAAACCGGCGGCGGGCCAGCCTGCGCTGCTGTCGTGGGACGATGTGATTACAATGTTCCATGAATTTGGCCATGCGCTGCACGGAATGTTTGCCGATCAGCAATATCCGAGCCTGTCCGGCACCGAAACCCCGCGTGATTTCGTGGAATTTCCGTCACAGTTTAACGAGCACTGGGCCAGCGATGATAAGGTGTTTAAACACTTTGCCCGCCACTATCAGAGCGGCGAACCCATGCCGCAGACGCTGCACGATAAGATCCTGAAAGCCAATAAGTTCAATAAAGGCTACGACATGACCGAGCTGCTGGCGGCGGCGCTGCTGGATATGCACTGGCACAGTCTTCGCGCCGGAGACGCGCAGCCAGATGTGGATGCTTTCGAGCAGAACGCACTGGCGCAGGATAAGGTCAACCTGCCGCAGGTGCCGCCGCGCTACCGCTCCAGTTATTTCCAGCATATCTGGGGCAACGGCTACGCGGCAGGCTATTATGCCTATCTGTGGACCGAGATGCTGGCGGATGACGGCTTTGCCTGGTTTAAAGAGCACGGCGGCCTGACGCGTGAAAACGGCCAGCGCTTCCGCGATATGATTTTGTCACGCGGCAACAGCAGCGATTTAAAGCAGCTCTATCATGACTGGCGCGGTCACGATCCTGACATCGAACCGATGCTGATCAACCGGGGGCTGAAGGAAGCACCTTAAACCGCCTCCTCATCATCAGGGGAAAAAGGGCGGCAATGCCCTTTTTTTCCATCTGAAAACAGTCGTTTGATGTACAATAACGTTCAGGCACCAGGCTAACCTAAAAGGACGTTCCACATGCAAAAAAACTGTTTCTGGCGCTATTCGCTGCTGGCCGGATTGTTTTCGTTATGGTCGCTCAGCGCGATGGCTGATGAAGCCACTCTGACGCAAAAGTTGGCCGGACTGGAGAAAGCCAGCGGCGGGCGGCTGGGGGTGGCATGGATTGATGGCGATCGACGCTACGGCTATCGCGCCAATGAACGTTTTCCTTTGACCAGCACTTTTAAAGCGTTGGCGGTATCGGCCATTCTGCATAAAAGCGTCAGCCAGCCCGGTTTGCTGGAGAAAAAGGTGATGATCAACAACGCGGACAATGTTCCCTGGACGCCCGTCACCGGTAACTATATCGGCAAGGCCATGAGCATTGGCGCGCTGTGCGCCGCCGCCATTGAATACAGCGATAATCTGGCGGCCAATTACCTGCTGCATGAGCTGGGCGGCCCGCAGGGCGTTACCGCATGGGCGCGTCAGCTGGGCGACCGGATAACCCGGCTCGATCGCTACGAGCCCGATTTAAACAGCGCGGTGCCGGGCAATCAACGCGATACCAGCACGCCAGCGGCAATGGCATCTAACCTGAATCAGCTGGCGCTGGGCGATATCCTGCCGGTAAAGCAGCGCCAGATGTTTAACCGCTGGTTAAAACAGAACACCACCGGCGATGAGAGTATTCGTGCTGGCGTACCCGAGGGCTGGGTGGTTGGCGATAAGACTGGCGCCGGTGATTATGGCACCACCAACGATCTGGCCGTGCTCTGGCCTGATAAAGCACAGCCGAAAATTTTAGCCATCTACTTTACCCAGCCGCAGCGAAAAGCTGCCAGTAATAAAGCGGTGCTGGCCGCCGCCACGCGTGCGGTTATCGCTGAACTTCACCCATAACGGGCCGGGCCTGAAGCCCGGCTTTTCACGCCAGCGGGCCGCCGACAATGGTCTCCTGCATACCGCTCAGGATCTGTTCGCCGGTTTCCCGCTTCAGTTCTTCATACCAGGCACGCGTTACCTCAGGCTGTTTACCGTGGGTCACATCGCAGCGTTTACGCGCCTTCAGCACCAGATCTTTGACCCGATCCGCGCGGCGAGCCTCATAGCGCCGCAGCGCATCCTCGATGCCCAGCGAGTGCGCCTGAAGCGTTAATGCCAGCACCACCGCATCTTCCATTGCGGCGCAGCCGCCCTGGCCAATATCCGGCGTAGTGCTGTGTCCGGCATCGCCCAGGAGCGCAACCCGACCTTTGACCAACTGCGGGAAAGGATCGATATCATGAATTTCAATA
Source organism: Pantoea sp. FN0302 (assembly GCF_050113775.1). NCBI lineage: Bacteria > Pseudomonadati > Pseudomonadota > Gammaproteobacteria > Enterobacterales > Erwiniaceae > Pantoea > Pantoea sp. FN0302. The sequence continues at coordinate 1,172,389 of NZ_JBNJSM010000001.1, read as the reverse complement.
CGGTTGGTGGTTTCCGGGTTAATCACGGCGATCAACGTCTGCACCGGTTCGGCCCAGCCGCTAAAATAGCGGGTTAAGTCCGCTTTTACAGTGCTGCGATCTTCCGCCAGCCCCTGCGGCAACGGCACATCAAAGAAAAAGTAAAAGCGGTTGCCGCTGACCGGCATCAAAGAGACGCGTTTGCCTTCACCGACAAAGGTGGTCCACTGATCGGCGGGAGCAATAGTTTCATCAATGCTCACCAGGCCGTTCCAGTTAACGTAGCCGGCATAACGCCGGTCAGCGCGCTGACCGGTTACCGAGGGGCGGATTACCGAATGCGTGCCGTCGGCAGCGATCAAAAAATCGCCGCGCGCTTCGCTACCATCCTCAAACCAGGCGGTAACGCCCGTGGCGTCCTGTTCAATATGGCTGACGCGTTTGCCGAAATTAACGCGCTGTGCGCCGTAGCGATCGAGCAGCATCGCCTGCAAATCAGCGCGCGCTACCGGATAGGGACGTTCACCAACGCTTTCCACCAGCGGCATCATGGAGAAGCGGGTAAGGGTTTGTCCGTGCCGGAAATCGTTATAGGCCATAAAAGCCATATTGCCGCCCAACGCCTGCAGCTGCGCTTTCAAACCCAGGAAGTTCAGGCATTTAACGCCGTTTGGCCAGATGGAAATCGCCGCGCCTACCGGGCGAATGGTTTTTACCGCTTCGTACACCTCGGTTTGATAACCGCTCTGTTCCAGCGCCAGCGCTGCGCACATCCCGCCAATACCGCCACCGATTACGATCGCTTTCATTGCTCTCTCCTTGCTGTTGATAGCAGGAAACTGCAACTTTTGTACCAGCTATGCAGGTGCCAAAAAGGGCGATGTTACCGTTGCGATTGCGCATTTACAGGGCAGGAGGCATGTTCAACGCTGCTTTAAGGTGCAACTTGCCTGTTGAACGCCCCTTAAAAGATTGAACAGCCGAGCCGCTCGGAAAGCAATTCCAGCACCGCAGTGCCTGCCAGGGAGTTGCCGGACGCGTCAAGGCCTGGCGACCAAACCGCGATCGTCATCTCCCCGGGTATAATGGCAATAATTCCTCCGCCCACGCCCGATTTCGCAGGCATTCCTACCCGCCAGGCAAATTCGCCTGCGCCGTCATACATTCCGCTGGTGATCAGCAGGGCGTTGATCTGGCGCGTCTGACGTACCGTCAGTATTGGCGTTGTCTCGCCCAGCGGGCAGCCCTGGTTGGCGAGGTAGAAGAAGCAACGCGCCAGTTCCTTACAGCTCATCGCCAGCGAACAGTAATGAAAATAGGTTTGCAGCACGCCGGGTACATCATTATCAAAGTTTCCAAAGGACTTCATCAGCCAGGCGATAGCGGCGTTGCGCGCCGAGTGATCGAACTCGGAGCGGGCAACATAACGATCGTAGTTAATCGATGGCTCGTCACACAGCTGACGCACTACCTCCAGCATCCTTTGACGCGGGGCGGTCAGACGGGTTTCCAGCATGTCGCAAATCACCAGCGCGCCCGCATTGATAAAGGGATTGCGCGGCTTACCGCGTTCCATCTCCAGCTGCACCAGAGAATTAAACGGCTGGCCGGAAGGCTCTTTACCCACGCGCTGCCAGATCTCCTGTTCCTGATAACGCGTTTGTGCCAGCGTCAGCGACAACACTTTGGAGAGCGACTGAATAGAGAAACGGACATCAGCATCGCCAGCCTGATACAGCGTGCCTTCGCGGGTGAGCACAGCGATACCCAGATAGTCAGGCGACACCTGCGCCAGCGCCGGGATATAGTCAGCCACTTTTCCCTGACGCGTTAAAGGGCGCACCTGCTGCAGGATCTCTTCCAGTAAAGCATTGCTGAGTTCAGCCACGACAATCTTCTCCGTTACGTTAGATGCGCAGCATGATGGGAGGTTGTCTTCACGGCGTCAATAAATTCAGAAAAAAGCGTCTGGCGCAGGAAAAGGTAGAAAGAAGGGATGGCCGGATCGCCTTGTAAACTGTCGCGTTCCGGCCTGTGTTTTGCGTGTGATCAGGATGGGATAATACGGTTAGCCTTCAGCTTATCAAACAGCGTAAAGAAGGCATCGCGCGTCGAGCGGTAACCGGTAAAGCCCGCCTTGCGACTTTTGCTGATGTCGGTAAAGACTTCCATCGGGCGACCGAGATCGGCATCGGTATGCCACCAGGAGGCGAGACGGGAAATCTCTTGCTCGCGCAGCTGGTACTTCTCAGCAATTTTTTCCCAGTCATGATCGGCGTTCAGCATGCGGCCTTCCAGCGGCTGCATCTCACCGGGGAACGGCGCTGCTTCAATTCCAAAGTAATCGGCGATCTGCTCCCACATCCATTTCCAGCGGAAGACGTCGCCGTTTACCACGTTATAATCCTGATTTTGTGCTGCGGGAGACGTCGCGGCCCATTCCAGCTGCTCCGCCAGCAGGCTGGCATCCGTCATATCAGTTACGCCATTCCACTGCGCTTCTGAACCCGGGAAAATAAAGGGCTTGCCGGTTTCTTTGCACAGGGTAGCGTAGACGGCCAGCGTCTGCCCCATATTCATCGCATTGCCCAGCGCATAGCCGATAATGGTATGTGGACGATGTACGCTCCAGGTGCAACCATATTTGTTGGCAGCGGCGAACAGCTCATCTTCCTGCGCATAGTAGAAGTTATCGACCGGCTGACGCCCCTGTTCTTCGCGGAACGGCGTCATTGGCACGCTGCCTTTACCATAGGCGTCAAACGGGCCAAGGTAGTGCTTCAGACCGGTAACCAGCGCGACATGGCTGCCTTTCAGGCGCTCGCCCATCGCTTCCAGAACGTTGCGCACCATCGCGCCGTTTACCCGGATATTCTCTTTCTCATTGGCCTGGCGCGACCAGACGCTAAAGAACAGGCTGTCAAAATGGAGATCTTTTAGCGTGGCGTTAACCGATTCCGCCGAGGTGAGATCGGCGGTCAGAGAGTGACAGCCCTGCGGCACCGGCGCGCGTCCCCGCGACAGACCGTAAACTTGCCAGCCATCCGCCTGTAGTTTTTCTGCCAGCGCGCTGCCAACTACGCCGCTTACGCCGATAATCAATGCTTTTTTGTTCATTACGCCTCCTGTAACAGATGCTGTTAAGCATAGTGCGGAATTAATTTCATATCTGCGGTATAAATTCACAAGATTTCGGAAAAGGGTTCATGAATCATGATTGGCAACGATCTGCTTAAGGGCATTATGCCGTTTGTGGCAACGGTAGAAGCGGGCAGTTTCAGCGCGGCAGCGGAGCGGCTGAATCTGACCAGCTCAGCTGTCAGTAAAAGTATAGCCAGGCTGGAGCAGCGCCTGGGATCGCGGTTGTTTGAGCGCACCACGCGTACTCTGCGGCTGACCGACGCCGGAGAAGCCTATTATCAAACCTGTCAACGGGTGGTGAATGAGCTGAGCGAGGCAGAAACGGTGCTGGCGGCACAGCGTATCCATGCGGTTGGACGCCTGCGCGTTGCAGTGCCGATGACCTTTGGCCGCACGCACGTCATGCCGTTAATCAATGACTTCTGCCGCGATTATCCCGACTTGCAAATCAACATGACCTTTGCCGATCGCTTTGTGGATCTGTTTGAGGAGAATATCGATATTGCGGTGCGCATTGGCGGCCCGGCGGATTATCCCGCCTCGCTGGGGGTGCGCTATCTGGGCAACGAGCAGCTGGTATTTTGCGCCGCCCCGGACTATCTGCAGCGCTACGGTACGCCGCAGAGTTTCGATGAGCTGCAGCAGCATCGCGCTGTGGCCTATGAACGGGTGGATGGCACCATCACGCCCTGGCGCTTTATGGCAGCCGACGGCCGTGTCGCCAGCCGGACGGTAAACGCCAGGCTGGCCTTTGGCGATAGCGAAGCACAGCTAAGCGCAGTCAGCGCTGGTTTGGGTATCGCCCAGATGGCGACATGGCTGATACGGGAAGCAGAGCAGGCGGGCAGGGTAAAGATCATCCTGCCACAGCTAATGCTGGATGGCCTGCCGCTTTGGCTGGTTTGGCCGCGCAAGAAACAGCTGCTGCCAAAAGTGGATGCGCTACTGAAAACCTTTCATCATCTGGTGATTCGTTAGCAGCCCGCTGCAATAAAATCTCCGCTCGGGCTGACCGGCACTACGGTCAGAAACAGGATCAGAGCAAAAAGCAGCAGCAGTACGCCACCGGCAATGCGGACCAGCGCCATAATGCTGGCGGCGGCAGGCGAATCGCGAAGCCAAACAGCGGTGACGGTATCGCGTAAACGGCTTACCGCCATAGCCAGTAATAACAGGGAAAGGCCGGTGCCCAGCGCCATGGTCATCACCGCCAGCATGCCCCATGTCACAATGCCAATTGCATTTGAGAACAATAAAACGGTAATCGCGCCGCTACAGGGACGTAAGCCGATGGCCATCATTACGCCAGGCAGCTCTTTCCAGTTTGCGGGCTGAGCCAGCGGCATATGATGACTACAGCCGCATGGCTGATGGGTATTATGATGAGAGAAAGAAAAACTGCGCAATCCACGTAGCAACATCCAACCGCCAAAAGCGGCGATCAGCAGCGCGCTGACCTTTTCCATAACCCAACGGCTAAGGCTTAAGTCACCAGCTACCAGGTTAAAACCCACGGCCAGAATAAACACAAACAGAATGGCGCTGAGTCCCTGAACCAGGCTGCCAACCAGCGGCACCGCTCGCCGCGCGGCAGATGCATGCTGCGGTTGGGTACTCAGCCAGGTAGTGACAACGAACTTACCGTGTCCCGGTCCAACCGCATGCAAAACGCCATAGAGAAAGGTGAAGAACAGCAGCCACAGCCCACCGCTGTACTGACCGTTGTTGATTTGCAACAGATGCAGTACCAGGTAACGATGCAGAGTAATCTGCGTCGCCAGACTCCAGGCGAGGAAATCATCCCAGTTCCACCAACAATACAGCGCCAGCAGCACCAGTGGCGTGACGACAACCATCAGAGCATGCTTGCCAGAAGAGAGGGAGCGACCAAACATAAAGCATCCTGATTAAGAAAAATCCGCCTTCAGTATACGGAGTCTGGTGCTAAGTGGAACGAAAACTCACGTTAAGCTATAAACGTCAGCCCGGAGCAATGATGGCGACAGAAGAGCATTATGGCCGAGTGCCGGCAAATACATCACCGGTTCGCGTCTTAATCCCGATATAAGGTCTGTAGCTTAGATCGGGACGCCTGCCGGTACTGGTAGAGCCGATCTCTGGCAAGGTTCTTCATTTTCACCTCGCACATAATATCGAAATCAACAAACGATAATGCCCAGTCATTTAGCGTGTTGTTGAAATAATAGTCTGAATGGGAACGGAGTTTCATTTTTGATAAACCCAATGCAGCCTGATCGGGAAAACCCTCTTCAGGAATCAAGCCTTCCTGCGATATTGAATAATGCAAAACGGGTTGCACACCGCGCCATGATTCCTTTACCTGTTCAATACGCGGATCATCAGGCTTAATAAATTCATTTTCCTTTACCCAGTGATGATGAATATCTAAAACCACCGCGCAGAGCGCTTTGGCCTGTAATACATCGTCCAGCGAACAGGAAATTTCGTCATTTTCAACGGTCAGCATTAATCGCGCTTCCGGGCTCAGTTTACCGAACGCCTGTTGAAAACCGGTAAATCCTTTTCGTCCGTTCATATGGATGTTGATTTTAAAATCCTGAAATGTGCGGCCATAGCCCATTAATTTTGCACAAAGCGCATGATATTCAACATCTTCAATGGCCCGGATTACCACTGACTCATCCTCTGAAGCCAGCACGGAATATTGTCCCGGATGGAAAGAGAGACGGATATTATTGCCTCTGGCAAAATCACCGCACTTAATAAATAACGGATAGAGGTCAGGTAAAAATTCCTGATATAAATCTGTTGCTTCGGGAACGGTATATAACGGCAACAGATCGCTGCCAATACGCATCATGCGTAAATCTTCGGGAAGCAAAGCCAACTGCTCCAGGGTTTGAAATAAATTAACCAGGTTGTTTTTAGCTAACTCATAAATAAGAAGGGTTCTTTGTTCATTATTCAGACTCAGAAAACGCTTCCTGGTGGTGGCTTTGAGCGGAAAAGGCTGTTTTAAATCAGCAGTAAGATATTTGCAAGCAAAGCCTAATTTCATAATTTCTCCTGTCTGTCGGGCATACTTAAGTGTAACAGCTAACAGAGAAATGAGATCATGCCGCAAGCAGTGTTACCGTACCGCTCGGGTCGGACAAGAAACAGATAAGCAAAAAAAGCCGCGCAAGCGTGGTTTGCGCGGCCTGTATCAGGGGAAATTACCAGCCTTTGATGATATCGCCTTTGTACAGTTCGTTGGCTTTGTCGAGCACTTGCTGCGAGCGGAAAGCCTCTTTCAGCTTCTGAACATTCGGGCTGTCTTTGTTGTCTTCACGCGCCACAATAGCATTCACATAAGGAGAGGCTTTGCCTTCCATAAACATACCATCGCGAGAGGCAGACAGATTCACCAGCGCGGCGAAGTTGTTATTGATAATGGAGATATAAACCTGCGGATCGTCCAGGGTACGGGCCAGCTGCGGCGTATCCACCTCAACAAACTTAAGTTTTTTCGGGTTAGAGGTAATATCCAGCGTGGTTGGTAACAGGCCAGCCTCTGGCTTAACGGTGATCAATCCCTGCGCCTGTAACAGCAGCAGGCTGCGGCCCAGCGTCGTAGCCTCATTGGAAATCGTAATGGTTGCGCCATCCGGCAACTCTTTTAATGTTTTGATTTTGTGTGAGTAACCCGCGATCGGGAAGACGAAAGTGTGGGTGATCACCGCAAAGCGATAGCCACGCTCTTTCGATTGTTTTTCCAGATAGGGCAGACTCTGGAAGGCGTTAGCGTCAACATCTTTGTTAAACAGCGCTTCGTTCGGCTGCACATAATCATTAAACGCCACCACATCCACATCCAGCTTATATTTATCATGAGCGACCTGTTTAACAGTTTCCCATAATTGCTGGTCGGGTCCGGTGTTAATCGCGACTTTGATTTTATTATCGCTGTCTTTATCACAGGCGCTGAGCAACGTTACTGATGCAGCAAGCAGGACCGTGAGCAGTGTTTTTTTCATTCTGTAGTTCCCTTATACGTGTTAGAAAAACACTATAATATACATCCAGACGTCTGTACATCCATAAGCGTTACGTTTGATGAAAATTCCGTCAGATTGCCAGGTTGAACTGACGGGGGGTTAACGCTGGCCGCTTTTCTTTTCCATCAGATCGATCATCGCTCCGGCATGGGCATCAACATTACGAATATAACGCATCAGCGTTTCCGGTTTTTTCCAGGTGCCTTCCTGCATAATCTGCGCTACGGCATAACCCTGTTTTGCCATATCCTGAGCGGCACCAACGCGAGCGCTGTGTCCGCTCCAGCCACGATAGCGATTCTTGTTGCCCTTTGGCCGACTCTGTCCGATCTCTCGCCAGGCATGAATAAAAATATCCTCCAGCGCCGGCGTGCTTAAAGGCCGGTGCGTGGTGATCAACGCTTTATTGGTGCGATGTACCGGACAGAAGAGGAAGGCATCCGGTTCGGCAGCAAGACCGGCAAGTTGTATCCATTCCGTGAGGCGCTGTGACGAGAGCGTGCTGAGTGCTTTGATCAAGCCGCCGGTTTGAACAATGGTTTTTGTCCAGGCGACGTCCAGAATAATGCGACCATCTTCGGCGCGCGTAATATCACTGACCCGCAGACGCGCCAGTTCGCTGACGCGTAATAGCGTACTGTATGCAACATGCAGAAATGCCAGATTACGCATCTCTTTTAATTGCGATGAATTTTGCCAGCGTACATCCAGGGCGTTTAAATCTGACAGGCAGAAAGGGACGGCCTGTCCGGTTCGTTCTCCTGACACCACAGCCATGCGGTTGATCTTCTTCATCGCCCGGAACACCGCAGGAGAGGTGTTAGGCGGCAGCAGCCCGGCATTACGATGAAGCATGGAAATCAATGATGCATGGGTGGCGATAGTGGAAGAGGCCCGTCCGTTCGCCTGTAAAAACGTCAGATAATCCCGCAAATCTTCCGGTGCCATTGGCAAAAAGCGGCGATCGTTTTCCGTGGCCCACTGATGGCAAATTCGCATAACGCTCAGTAACTGACGCCAGGTATTAGGCGAAAAGGCTTCCCGATCCTGCACAAAGGCACGCAATTGCCCGGCGATATCATCATCGGCGCTTAACGCCGGTAATTGCGCACTCTGTTGAATAATTTTTGTCATTTTTTGCCCGGTAAATAACCGCTTTAACGGCGATCGCGCTACGTGAAATCTGAGCCAGAAGCAGGGCAGTTACCCTGCAGAATTTACGTAGCGACGCCAAAACAAGGACCAGATATCATCCTCTTAAAAGAGCTGCCCATGATACCTGTCTGAAAAAACGCTGTCCTGACTTTATATAAGTCCCATTATATAAATCTAATCAGTTCAGATCGCAAGGATCGGGATCGGGCTGGGAATTCAGGTTAGTCCCAGCCCGATTACGGTTACATGCTTATCGGTTATTTAATGTTTCCGACAGAGCCGGGATTTCACCAAGTCCGGCACCTTTGATTTTCATCGTCAACTGAACGTTGCGATGCGTCACAATGCTGATGGCGGCAAGCAGCGCGGGCAGGGCAAGGATAAAGAAGATGGCAGACTGGCCAGGAAACGCCCCCATTAACAGACCGCCCAGGGATGAGCTCAGGATAGCGCCAATGCGACCAATGCCATGCATCCAGCTTACGCCGGTAGCCCGGATTTCAGTTGGATAGTAAGCGGGGGAATAGACCTGAAGTCCGTTTTGTGCGCCGTTGATACACATACCGGTGATAAAAATAATCACGCCCAGCGCTACGCCACTCAGCCCAAACACGCCTTGCGTGATCAGACAAGCGCAGCCGATGAAATAGACCACGCCAATAACCCATTTAGCATGCAGCTTATCCATGAGCGCGCCGACGATAACGCCACCCACCGGACCGCCCAGCTGGAATAACCCGGCGATAATAGCGGCCTGTTCCAGTGAGATACCCCCCGAGCGCATAATGGTCGGCAGCCAGCCGTTCAGCAAATAAATCACAAACAGCCCCATAAAATAGGTCAGCCAGAGAATAATGGTGCCGCGTGCAAAGCCATGACGAAACAGCTCTGTAATAGTGCTGTTACGTTTGATGCTGGGAGAGTTAAGGATAAAGGCGCTGTCATGACCAAAACGGCCTCCCATACGATTCAGCAGAGCGGCAATTTGCGCCCGTGGTGCCTTACGCACCACCAGATTCAGCGCCGACTCAGGTAATAACCAGGTGAACACCGGCAGCAGCAGCAAAGGCAAAGCGCCGCCAAAAATCAGCGCTGCCGGCCAGCTATAATGCGCCAGTAATCCAGCTGCAATAAATCCCCCCAGCCCGGAACCAATATTAAAACCACTGAACATTAAGGTGATCATGATGCCTTTACGGCGTTCCGGCATGTACTCAGAGAGCAGGGTGACACAGTTCGGCATCACTGCGCCTAACCCCAGTCCGGCAATAAAACGCAGCGCCGCCATCTGCATGGGCGTGGCGGCGAATGCGCAGGCGAGGCTGAATGCGGAAAACATCAATACCGACAATAAAATCACTCGTTTACGGCCGTAACGATCGGACATCGGCCCGGCGATCAATGCCCCGAGCGCGACGCCAAACATTGCCGCACCAAGAATTGATCCCATTGCTGAACGGCTGATGCCCCATTGTTCAATCAGCGCCGGGGCAATAAAGCCCATTACGGCGGCATCGTAGCCGTCAAACATAATGATAATCAGACACAGCGCCATTACGCGCCACTGAAAGGAGGAAATGGGACGTGCATCAATCCACGCTTTTACATTGACCAGGTTGTTTGCTGTCATTGGGTACGCTCTCTTCGGTGCTACACAGGGCAGCTATTGTTGTGGTGAGAGAAAGGTAACAATCGAGTAACACGTTAAGCGGGGAGAATAAGCCTGTCTGTCAAAAAAGGCTTTTAGCGGTATGAGTTAGGTTTATATTGTGACGCGTTTAACATAGCCTGAAAGCGCTATAAACAGCGCCAGAGTGCATGAAATGGCAGGTTTTCGCGGCCTGCGTTAAGTTGGCATATGAATTTCGTTTAGGATCTGTCAGGCAGCACGTTATTGATACAGCTCAGTAAGGCCCTGGCTGCCGGTGAGTGGAGCGCGCCCTGACGGAACGTTAACCCAATTTCACGGCGCGTATCCGGCAGATTGAGCTTCAGCGGCACAAGCGTTTTGGCGCGTAATTCATATTCAAGCTGGTGCGAAGAGACGGCTGCGACCATATCTGAATGCAGTAACAGCCCACGTACTATCGCCAGATCGCCGCTCTCTACAACCGGTTGTGGTGCGGGCATGCCCAATGCCTTAAATGCACGATCTAATAAATGCCGCGCAGGAGAGTTATCACGCGGCAGGATCCACTGCGTCAGCGCTAAATCATCAGGCGACAGCGTGCGTCCCGCCAGCGGGTGCTGTGACCGCGCCAGCAGAATAAGTTCTTCATCGAATAAAACCTGATTATGAATATCAGGCACCGTGTCATTTTGACGCAATGCCCCAAAAATGAAATCAATGTCGCCAGCCCGTAGTTCCGTTACCAGCGCGTCAAAGGCGCTCTCGTTGGTCACCACTTTGATACCAGGATGCCGCGTTACCAGTTGAGCAATTGCCAGAGGCAAAAAGCGGCTACGGCATAGCGGCAGCGCGCCGACATGCACGGTGCCGGTCAGCACCCCTTGTTGTGCAGCAAGATCTTCGGGTATATGCCGGATTTCATTCAGGGCGCGGCTGATAAAAGGCGCTATTTCACGTCCGGCGGGCGTTGGCATCATGCCCTTTGGCGTACGCTGAAACAGGGGGAATCCAGCTCCTTTTTCCAGCACCTTCAGTGCCGCACTAACCGCTGGCTGACTGATGCTGAGTGAAGTCGCCACGCTTTGTGTGTGGTGAAGCCGGTACAGCGCCAGGAAAATTTGCAGGCGTCGCAGGTTAAACAGCCAGATCGGCTCTGCTTCTTCACGCCCACTGTCGCGCTGTCTGAGCTTATTAAGTATCGCCGGGATCAGATGCAACTCCTGAATTGCACGCCTGGCACGGGGGAGCACACATTTTCCCATTTCCGTCAGCATCATGCCGCTTGCGTGACGCTCGAACAGCGGTGTGGCTAAAGTGTGTTCAAGATCACGGATTGAACGGGTAATGGCTGACTGCGTTCGAAATAATTTTTTCGCAGCTTCCGATACGGTTCCACGTTGCGCAATCATGCAAAATGCACGTATTTGCATGATTTTAAGATCGTTTTCTTGATTTTCTCTTTTCATTTTTTCCGCGCAGGGTATGAGGTCTAAATCGCAACATAAATAAAAATCATAACGCTTTCAAGGAAAGGCATTACCCGAGGGCTGAACCGCATGTCAGGATGAAAAAAACAGCAAATGCAGGAAGAGATGATGGAAAAAATCGCAAAAAAAAGTGCTTTGGTGGTCAGTGCGCACTCGGCTGATTTCGTCTGGCGTGCAGGCGGTGCGATTGCATTGCATACCTCCCGGGGTTATGACGTGCATGTGGTATGCCTTTCCTATGGCGAGCGTGGTGAATCAGCCAGGCTGTGGCGAAAGGGCAACATCACGGAAACCATCGTAAAGCAGAACCGTCAGAAAGAAGCTGAAGCGGCAGCGGAAATCCTCGGAGCCAGCATTGAGTTTTTTGATCTGGGTGATTATCCACTACGTGCAGATAAAGAGACATTGTTCCGACTGGCTGACGTGTTCCGCAAGGTACAGCCTCATTTTGTCCTGACCCATTCAGTGAACGATCCTTATAACTATGATCATCCGCTGGCTGCCAACCTGACTCAGGAAGCACGCATCATTGCTCAGGCCGAGGGCTATCGTCCTGGTGAGACCATTATCGGTGCGCCGCCCGTCTATTGCTTTGAACCTCATCAGCCCGAGCAGTGTAACTGGAAACCGGACGTACTGCTAGACATCACCTCGGTCTGGGATAAGAAATACGCGGCAATAGAGTGCATGGCGGGGCAAGAACACCTGTGGGAATACTATACGCGTGTCGCCCTGCAGCGCGGCGTTCAGGCCAAACGCAATGTAGGCATAGCCTCACCCAAGGTCATTAGTCATGGCGAAGGGTATCAAAGCCTGTTCCCCCGCGTGACGGAGGATCTGTCATGAATCTGGTTAACAGGAAAGGCGTAGTGGTAAGAAATATTGCGCGCGCCGAAGCGCAGTTAGTGACACGCTTTGCGCGCTACGGCGTGGCGACAACGCATGAAGCACAGGGACGTACAGGTTTGCTGGATGTACGCATACGTCCGGTTCAGCAAAATCGGACCATTGCAGGCAGCGCGGTGACGGTATTGGTTTCACCGGGTGATAACTGGATGTTTCATGTGGCGGTAGAGCAGTGTCAGCCGGGAGATGTGCTGCTGGTAGCGCCCACCTCCGATTGCCATGACGGTTTTTTTGGCGATCTGCTGGCAACCTCATTGAAAGCGCGCGGCGTCGTTGCGCTGATCGGCGATATTGGCATTCGCGACAGCCAGACGCTGCGTGATATGGACTTTCCCGTCTGGTCGCGGGCCGTGTATGCCCAGGGAACGGTAAAAGCCACGCTGGGTTCGGTTAATGTGCCGGTGATCTGCGCCGGACAGCTGGTTAACCCGGGCGATATCGTGGTGGCCGATGATGATGGTGTGGTTGTTGTGCCGCGCGAGCAGGCTGAAGCGGTTGACGCTGCGGCGCGTAAACGCGTTGATGCTGAAGAAGCTAAACGTCAGCGTCTGGCAGCCGGAGAGCTGGGGCTGGATATTTATCAGATGCGGCCAGCGCTGGCTGAAAAGGGGCTGCGCTATGTTGATTCGCTTGATGAACTGAAGAATGTCAGATGAAACAAAGGCTAATTCCTTGTGTACTGATGCGCGGCGGCACGTCTAAAGCCGCCTGTTTTCTGGCAAAGGATCTTCCTGCTGATGCGGGCACGCGCGATCGCGTGCTGTTGGCGGTAATGGGATCGCCTGATGCCCGTCAAATCGACGGAATTGGCGGTGCCGATCCGCTGACCAGTAAAGTGGCGATTGTTTCGCCATCAACGCGCCCGGATGCCGATGTCGATTACCTGTTTGCTCAGGTTAACGTTAATAAGGCAGTGGTGGATTATGGGCAGAACTGCGGCAACATTCTTGCTGCCGTTGGGCCGTTTGCCATTGAGAAAGGGCTGGTGGCGGTGCAGGGCGACGTCACGCGGGTGCGTATTTTTATGGTTAACACCGGGCAGATTGCGGAAGCGCAAATTGCCACGCCAGAGGGCGCAGTGGAATACCAGGGAGATATGCGTATCGATGGCGTACCAGGCTCTGCCGCTGAGCAGGTACTCAACTTTCAGGATATTGCCGGTTCGAGCTGTGGCGCATTACTGCCAACAGGCCATGCCCGCGATAATATCAATGGCATTGAGGTGACCTGCATTGATAACGGCATGCCAGTGGTTCTGCTACGTGCGGCGGATCTGCAACGCAGCGGGCTGGAAACGCGTGAACAACTTGATAATGATGAGGAGCTGAAAGCACGGCTGGAGTCCATCCGCTTACAGGCTGGCCCGTTAATGCATCTTGGGGATGTGACGCAGCGTACCGTTCCAAAAATGACATTGATTGCAGCACCCACTCAGGGCGGAACCCTGACTACCCGCACCTTTATTCCTCACCGCTGTCATGCATCAATTGGCGTACTGGGCGCGGTAAGCGTGGCCACGGCCTGCCTGATCCCGGGTTCAGTCACGGAAGGGCTGGCAAAGGTCAGCGAGGCGCGTGAGCAAAGGCTGGCAGTAGAACATCCAACGGGCGAGTTCAGCGTAATGCTGACGCGTGATGCCACAGGTAATGTCATCAAAAGCGGCCTGATTCGTACAGCCCGCCTGCTGTTTGAAGGTCGTGTGGCGATCCCTGGTTCACTGTGGTCCGGCAATTAAGGAGAGCAAGATGACATGCATAGCGATTATAGGCTTTGGTGAAGCTGGAAAAATTTATGCTCAGGATTTAGCGCGCGTTGCAGCGGTGCGTGTCTGGGATAAAAAGTTTCTGACTCCTGAAAGGGATCATTTACGCGCGCTGGCAACCCAGGCAGGCGTGCAGCCCTCAGCTTCACTGGCTGATGCGCTGGATGGTGCCGATTTAGTGTTATCGCTGGTCACCGCATCCAGCGCGCTGGAGGTTGCCAGCCAGGCTGCGCCACTGCTGCGTGCCGGCCAGATCCTGCTGGATTTTAATTCTGTCTCACCTGAAACCAAGCGTGCCGCTGCAAAAGCGGTAGCTGCAGGCGCTGGCAATTATCTGGACGTTGCGGTAATGGCCCCCGTGCCGCCAAAACGGTTGGCTACGCCGCTGCTGATCGGCGGCCCGACAGCCAGCCACGCTGCTGAGATATTAAGCGCGCTGGGCTGTAATGCATGCTCTGCCAGCGAAGCCATCGGTGATGTGTCGGCAATCAAAATGTGCCGTAGCGTGATGATCAAAGGACTGGAGGCGTTAACCACTGAATGTCTTAGCGCAGCGCGGCAATATGGGGTGGAAGAGGCGGTGTTAGCCTCATTGCATGCCAGCTTTCCCTTGCTGGGCTGGAACGATCAGCTGCCGCATTATCTTATAAGCCGCGTTGCTGAGCATGGCGTCAGGCGGGCTGAGGAGATGGGCGAGGTGGTAAAAACCTTGCAGGATGTTGGCATCGCCGGGGCGATGAGTCAGGCAACGCAGCAGGTACAGGCCGGGTTACCCGCCAGGATGGCGGAGCGGGGCGTGAGCTACAGCGAGCTGGTGCCTTTCCACTGGCAAGAGACGGTTGATCGGTTGAGGTAAGTGCGCTCCTGTAGCGACTGCCCGGCTGGTTTTTTTATAAAAGAGCAGGGTAGGCACTCATTATCTCCGGAAAAATAAAAACCTCAGTACACCTATACAAATAAGGAGAACCCAATGACAAATCAGCTGCCGGAACCCTGTCATGATATTGCTCATCTTGCGCATGTTGAGCTCTACACTGACCGGTTTGAGGAAAGCCTTGATTTCTTTGTCAACGTATATGGTTTAAGCATCTCGGCTCAGAATGAAAAGCATGCCTGGCTGCGTGCCTGGGATGACTATGAATTTCATACCCTGAAGTTGACGCGCCATCATACGACGGGAGTCGGACACATTGCCTATCGCGCCAGCTCGCAGGCGGCGCTGATGCGACGTGTCGCGGCAATAGAAGCCAGTGGATATGAAATCATTGGATGGGTAGATGAAGAGTTAGGTCATGGTCGCGCCTTCCGCTTTGCCGATCCTTTTGGTCATCTGTTTGAGATCTATTACGATACCGTGCGCTATCAGGCTGAAGCGGGTGAACGTCCATCGTTAAAAAATCTGGCGCAGCGCTATCATGGCCGTGGCGCTTCACCTCGCCGCCTCGATCATTTAAACCTGTTGGCAGCGGATGTCTCTGAATTTAAATGCTTTATGGAGACTTGTCTGGGCTCGCGGGTGACAGAGATGATCCAACTGGATAATGGCCGTATCGGTGGCTGCTGGTTTACCATTAACAATAAGACGTACGATCTGGCATGCACTGAAGAGCATGGTGGAGGCAACGGTCGTCTGCATCACGTTACCTATGCCACAGATACCCGTGAGGATATTTTGCGCGCTGCCGACATTTTTCTTGAGAACGGCGTGCACATTGAGACCGGACCGCACAAACACGCAATTCAGGGGACATTTTTCCTCTATGTCTGGGAGCCTGCGGGCAACCGGGTAGAGCTGGCAAACGCTGGCGCGCGTTTGATTCTGGCTCCGGACTGGCAGACGATCGTATGGACAGAGACCGAGCGTAAGAAAGGACAAGCGTGGGGGCTCAAGACCATCGAAACGTTTCATACGCACGGTACGCCACCAGTGACGAAAAGTCTGCAATAGACATTTTTGTTTTTCATAAACGGCGCACAACATGGACAGTCGTGTGCCGCAAATCACCGATCATGAAAAGCTGACGCCAGAGAAGCTCATAGCCAGTTAGCCGCAGCATGAGTATTCGAGCCTGAGATGTTGGCTAATTGAGGCTGAATATATGACTCAGTGAAGCTGACACTTAGGTGCGCATAATGTATATTATGTTAAATTGAATGTCGTAATGCTTATGCAATCTCTACATCCAGCGTTATTGTGCCCTTGCTCTTCACTCACCCATCCAGATGGATATGCTTTTCACTATTTGATAAAGCAAATGGTCAGGAGCAGAAAAATTCCCACTCCTGACCAATCAATCACACAATGCGGGTATCCAGATTATGCTGAACCAAAACTTCTGCCAACGTATTCTCTATAACCGGCAGATTTGACGATCCACTCGCCCTGTCCTGCGTAACGGGATCCCAGATTTCGCTGACCGCTTCCGCCAGCGAAATCTGCGCTTCCATTGGCATCGTTATGCTTGCCTGCGATGACTCTGCTTCTTGATTTTCATTGGCCAGCAATTGCATGATGTCCTGCTCGTGGCTCGCCTGCATCCCTAAAGTATCCAGCGTCAGCGCATCGGCCGTATCGGCCTTATCTACCAGCAGTGACTGCACTGCCGTCACTTCGCGTCCAAAGGCATCATTGGTTCGCACATAGACCGTATTTGATCCCTCCTCCAGCCGCGCCAGGTCCGCAGGTGTAAGCGTAAAGCTCCACGCTGACCCTTCCGGGATCGTGTAATACATACTCTCACCAATGATCATTTCAATCTCACTGCCGGGAGAAAACGTGCCTTGAAGTGTCCCACTAATCGTAAGCGGACTAAGCGCCTCTTCCGGCGTCAGGATTTGGTCTTCGCTAATGGGCGACATGGTGATACTGGACCTCGGAGGAGCCTGAATCTGCACAAGTTCAGAGGCGCTAACGTCCTGCTCCCACTCTGTGGTCACCCGTACTTCAATCAGTTCGCTGTTATTCGTCAGCGCCTGTAAATCCGCAGCGGGGACAACTATCGACCAGTCATCATCGCTGGAGGTCACCGTAGAGTATTCCTTTTCGCCGAGCTTAACCGTAATGGTCTGCCCTCGCTGGATATGCTGAGAGGTTCCGGTTATCAACTGATAAACCTGGCTTTCCGCATAGGAAAGCACGTTATCACCGGTAAAGGGATCGATAGTAATTTGAGGCTGGGGTTTGTCGACGTTAATGATCTGGACGCTGGTCGCTGTCTCACCGAGATCGGCCAGGCTGGCCAGCAGCGTCGCGCTTCCTAACTTCAGATCATGAAGGTCGATCCGAGAAATATTAAGATTCCAGTAACCGCCATCCTGTACCTGGGTAGTGTAATGTTCGCCATTGAGGGTGACCGTCACTATTTTACCGCTTGCCGCATTGTAAGCCCTGCCGCTAATCAGGAGATCCTGATAGTTCTCCAGCGCATTAAGCACGCTATCATCAGCGAGTGGATCAAGCGTGACCCGCGCCGAGTAGTTGTTCCCCAGGCCTGCAGTAACATCAATAACTTTATTATTGGTGTAAATATCGCCGCTTTCACTCAAGGCCTGAGCGCGTAACAGTACATTACCCTCCGGCAGCGCCAACATATCCGCGCTGGGGATCACAGCACTCCAGGCCCCTTCACTGGTTATCGTGGCATTATAGCTTTTACCGTTTAACATTACGGTGAGCTGGAGCCAGTCATTATCGATTTCATCCAGCATGCCGGATATAACCTGATCGACACGCTTCTCTCTGCCATTAAAATTGCTGTCTCCACTGACGTCATCAATGGTAATAGGCTGGTAAGGGGGAAAACGATCAACAATGAAATCGGCAATATCAGAGCTATAACGATAAAATTCATCATAGGTGTTTACATAAGCGTAATTATCGCCTTCATTCAGGCTTTGTACTTCACTTTGCGTTAGCGTGACTTCCCAGGTACCATCTTCCTGAATGAGTGCGTAGTGGTAAATGTCGTTTATGACGACCTCAACGGTGTTTCCAGTGGTAATCCCCTCGCTGGTACCGTTCACCTTTAACCACCCTAGCGCTTCATTGGCGTCAACAATATTATCTCCTGTGATGGGGTTAAGCGTTAAGCTTCCTCCCTCCGTTACGCTGTGCGCCACTATAAGCTGCTGTGAGGTTACTGCGGTTTCCGTCAGATCGGCCACAGAAGCCAGTAGCGATACTCTGCCATCTGGTAGCGCCTGAAGATCCTCATTGGGTAGCGTGATACGCCAGAATCCCCCCGGCTGCACCTGCGCGGTGTAGTCCTGATCATTAATCGTTACCGTGACCGTTTTTCCGCTGGCAACGTTATAGGTGCGGCCAGTAAATGAAAGGTCTTCTCCCGCGACGATGGCATCACGGATGGCATAGTCACCAACGGTATTGATCTCAATGCGGGCAGAATATTCATTGCCGGGTCCAGCCTGGACAGTAATTCCTTTCGCTGCGAACCGCTGGTTACCCTCTAAATCGCTAACCACGGCGGAGATCACGCCATCACCGGCAGGAAATAACGAGACATCACGGGAAGGGAGATTTACGCTCCAGACGCGGTCATTACCAACGGTGGTATGCCAGCGTTGGCCAAACGCCTCAATATCAACTCTTTCACCCACGGCGATATCCGCAGAGACGCGGCCAGAGATAAGCTGCTCAACCTGCTTTTCCCGGCCGTTAAGCAGGCCGTCACCGGAAAAGCTATCTATAGTAATCGGCGGTGCCGCCTGAATGGCGCTGGTAACCAGGCCACTCGCGCTGCGAAGATTAGAACTGTCTGAAGACATAATAAACTCCTTATACACCAGAGGGTTATATAACGCGCACGAAACAGTGCCGTAGCAGCACTACAGCGTTCGTTTGCGACATTAGCGTTAAGGTTTCCACAAGGGCGGAAACTTTCACTGGTGTATACCAGGATCAATCACGTCCCGGAACAGGATAAAAGTGTGATAGCGCTCGTAACGCCATACTTTTTTCTTCTACAGCTATAAGTAATAACGATGCCATTGTCGTTGATTAAATTTTATTCACTCGATTAGAGAAATTAATTACTCGCCGAAAACAATGGGCTTTAGATCCGATTATAATCGGCAAAATCTTTAAATAAGCTGGAGAGACATTGTTTTTATTTATATCGAACTAAGACCGGAAAAGGAAAATTCTTACTGGTTTATTATTGGCTGGACTTGAAAAAAAGGCATTGCCCCGCCCGGCCAGAATATGATTTTGTGATAACGACTGCACTTCCTCTTACTCACTGGAGATAATAAGAACGTCGCGATAAAGCAGACTGCTCGCGCGGAGCTAACGAGCCCGGCCTGAAGGCCGGTGCTCATATTAACGCAGAATACGTTTTGCTTTTGCTGTATCGATCCACTCTCTGAATTCAATCAACAGTTGATCGTAGAGCGTCTCATCGCTGACCTGTTCATAATCATCAACGGGGAAAAAATGAGTATTATCAACAAGTCTGTCGGAAAATTTATCCAGTGATTCAAGGATGCCATAATTTGAGCCACCCAGACCGAGGAATTTGTAAAACACCGGCAAGTTTGCCGATTCACGCAATTTGTCCTTGATCAGGCGCGTCTTACTGATTCCACCGTCAGTAATGAACACGACATACACAGGCAGCGTTGAGTCCTTAAATTCTTTATTAACAGCGTCCAGCACAGGCGGTTCATTGTTCGTACCGCCCAGCCCCGGCAGCACTTCCCACATGCTGCGCTTGCCCTCATTACGGATGCGATCGATATAGCCCTCAATATTATCCAGCGTCACATCGTCATAGCGCTTGAACTTTTCCCCAAAAGCCCAGACGGGCATCACGCCGTCATCATCAAACTGCACGGCCAGCGCCGTAACGCGTTCAAGAACCGCCTGCACATTACCCCGCCTGAATTGCCCCGACATTGAACCAGAAGCATCAAGAACAAAGGCCACCTGCGCCTTCACTTCTTTTAACCGGTGTTTTTCCAGACTAACGGTTATGGGTTTCGCCAGACTGATTAGCTTCGGTGCTTTAGAAAGCTTTTTCTCAAGGCTGACTGTGGGTACCGGGGCCGGTTCGGGATTTGATACATCCACGCCAAAATGCAACGCCAGCGGATGTAATCCGCCATTAAAGCCCTGACCAACAGCACGAAGTTTCCACATACCGTTATGTCTGTAAATATGTGCGACAATCAACGCCTTCTCTGTTCGTCCTGCAATTGGGATCGGAAACGTATGTCCGTCACACATAAGTTTCAGTTCCTGAAGGCCATCCAGCGTATCTTTCCCGTCAATAACAACCGTCACGGCAATTTTATTAACCGTAACAGGGACGCCTGCCAAATTAATTCTAAAGATGGCTTCACCTGGTCTGCTCTCCATCACCACGCTTTGATTTGCGTTTTGTGGCTGATTGAAGAAAATCATATCCAGATCGCCTGAAACCTTTTCATCGGCATCCAGCAAAAAGGCGGAAGCATCTATATCACTACAAAAATCATTTCGCTGGATGTAGGTGAGTTTTACTTCGATATCGTTCACATGAATAGCTGTATTCTGACCGGGAGCCAGTTCCATATCCTTCCCCTTTGTTAACCCTGCTCACGCAGGCAAAAAAAAGCCCCTTCACAGGGAAGAGGCTTGAAATTTGCTCTCGCTTAAACAGAGACGCCATGCTGTGCAGCCAGCGCTGCCAGGCCACCCGCAAAACCCTGCCCAACGGCCTTGAATTTCCACTCACCGTTGTGACGATACAACTCACCGAAGATCATCGCCGTTTCAGTGCTGGCATCTTCAGACAGATCGTAGCGAGCGATTTCGGTATTATTGTCTTCGTTAACGATACGGATGTAGGCGTTAGATACCATACCGAAGTTTTGCTTACGGGTTTCCGCATCGTAAATGGTTACTGCGAAGACCGCTTTTTGCACGTCAGCCGGTACGGTAGAGAGCGAGATTTTAACCTGCTCATCATCGCCCGCACCTTCACCGGTACGGTTGTCGCCCTGATGGACAACTGAACCATCCGGGCTGGTGCTGTTATTAAAGAAAACAAAGTGCTGGTCGGAAAGCACTTTACCTTCCGCGCCTACCAGGAACACCGACGCATCCAGATCGAATGACTGTCCGTCAGTGACGCGCGCATCCCAGCCAAGACCTACAATCGCTTTGGTCATGGTAGGTGCTTCTTTGGACAGGTTTACGTTACCGCCTTTAGTCAGATTAACTGCCATTATGAAATCCTCTTTGCTTTGGTCTGTTGCCCCGATAATGTGGGCGTAAGTTACTGCGTAAATGCGAAACGCGTTTTATGACGCGTTGATACCATACTGGGCGCACACGGATGCCAGTCCACCAGCATAGCCCTGGCCTACGGCACGGAACTTCCACTCACCGGCATGACGATACAGCTCACCGAACAGCATCGCGGTTTCGGTGCTGGCATCTTCGGAGAGATCATAACGTGCGGCTTCAACGTTTGTATCGTTGTTTACCAGGCGAATAAAGGCGTTGGCGACCTGGCCGAACGACTGACGACGAGCTGCAGCATCGTGAATGGTGACCACAAAAACAATTTTGGTCACCTCCTGCGGAACACGATTCAGTTCGATCACCAGGGATTCATCATCACCTTCACCCTCGCCCGTACGGTTGTCCCCGGTATGGGTAACGGAACCGTCTGAAGATTTCAGATTGTTATAGAAAATGAAGTCGTTATCACCGCGAACCTTGCCTGCGTCGGTCAACAGAAAAGCGGATGCGTCCAGGTCGAAATCCTGACCGTCAGTAGAACGCGTATCCCAGCCCAGACCGATCTTCACGTTTTTCAGTGACGGATCCACTTTAGCCAGGGATACGTTACCGCCTTTAGAGAGAGTCACTGCCATGTTGTTTTCCTCAAATCGTCGTGATGCATACTCGGTATGCTTTGATTAACGACGCGGCTTAGCCGCGTTCTTCGTCATTCTGCTCTTCTTTACCCGGGAAAAGCAGGCTTGCAATAATGCCCAGTACCAGAACCCCCATTACCACATAAAGGCTGGCGGTCGCACTGATTGAATAACCGTGATGGAAGAAGTGATCTGTTGCGTTCAGGCCCAGTTTCACCGCGATGAAAAAGAGCAGGACAATAACCGCTTTTTCCAGATGAACGAGATATTGCTTAAGCCCTTCCAGTACGAAATACAGGGTACGCAGACCAAGAATAGCGAACATCATTGCGCTGTATACAATCAGTGGCTCACGGCTGACCGCGATAACGGCTGGCACAGAGTCGAACGCAAACATCACATCTGAAAGCTCAACGACAGCTAAACAAAGCAGCATTGGGGTGGCGTAACGTCCCGCTTTGGTCAGGCGGCCAACCTGAACGTCGGCGTTTTCGGGTTTAGCCAGCTCCGCATCAACCTCTTTCTGGCTCAGCACAAATGCGCTGCCTTTGAGTTTTGGCCAAATTGGATAGAAGCGTTTCACCATTCGGTAAGCAAAGTGCTGAGAGTAATCCTCGATCTCGTCACCGTCATCGCCGCTTTTCAGCATCATTACTGCTGTCCAGCCAACAATAAGGGCAAACACAACCTCAACCCAAGGGCCAAGCGCAAGCAGACTGGTGCCGATGGCGACAAAAATACCACGGAACACAATCGCCCCGATGATGCCCCAATACAGCACGCGGTGGCGGTAATTGTTTGGAATAGCAAACCACGAGAAAATAGCCATCATGACAAACAGGTTGTCTACTGAAAGCACTTTTTCAAGCGCGTAACCGGTAACGAACAGACTCGCGACTTCCGCACCATGATGAACGTACAGGAAGCCCGCAAAAGCAAGCGCCATCAGGATCCAGAAAACCGACCATGCAGCGGCGCTTTTCAGGGAGATAGGCTTGTCATGACGGTGCATAAACAAATCGATGAAAATGGCACCAACTGAAAGCAGTAAAAACACCGCGACCGTTTCTATCGGGAACCCAATGTGGGTGGATTGCATGTGATCAACTCCAGAGACTTAAAATTATTACCCGTTAAAGGCCAAATTCGCTTGTCTGGAAGCCCAGGGCTTCGATAATTTCGCGCGCATTCGCTTTTTCGGTTTCATCAAAATTGCCGTCGCTTTTGGCAACGGCGATACCTACGCGTACAGCCAGTTGTGCCTGTTCCGGCTTGTTTTTTAATGCCAGAATGTATTTCATGGTTTCGCCCTTCCCAACTTCCAGATCGAAAGAAAAGGATGTCACCAGTTTTTCGAAAAATGTAATCACTTCTGTTGTATCGAAAATGCTGAGTTCAGGCGAAGCACGAAGAAAGCCCATCATTTTTTGCTTTTCTTCTGCGCTCACGCCATCGCTCGAAACTGCAATGCGTGCGCAGACGGCAACCGTACCTTCCAGAAAGGCGCGATTTTTATATCGGCCTACCTGTTTAGTTAGCTCATCGCGACCCGCGTTAAATTTCTCTTTAAGCGTATTAAAAAAACTCATGTTTACCCCCAGGTTACTTTGAACCCGCTTTCCAGTTAAATCCCCAGCCAAAAGCCTGATCAAGCTCCTGGTGACCGCTGAAATAGCGATTGATACGTTCTACACGGATTGCGCCACCTTCGTTTATCAGACGTGCAATGGCGCACATATTTTGACGGTTGTTCCCTTCCGTCATAAAAGTTTCCACAGGGGGCTGATCCGGAACGTGGATAGTAACGGAACCGTCCGTGCTCTCCCAGCTCGGCACGCCCTCATAGATGAAAGCGAAGATCAGCACTTCACGAATGTGCTTCCATTCAGTACCGTTGATATATATCCATTCGCCGTTACTGACTGCACCGGTACGATCGTCCCCCTGAAGCTCTACATAGGGTTCATCACGCACGCTGCCAAATTTGTTGCCAAGCGCCTGAACAATAGTGCGATAGCCGTTTGACAGTTCAACATACGCGGCAAGGTCAAGATCGATGCCTTTATTGTTATTGAACATGCTTTTGAAAAAGCCACCGTTGTTATTGCCCACGCGCTGATTCCAGTTAAGGTTCACGCGGATCTGGCCGTAATCATCCTTCTTTTTAAGGCTAATAGACGGCTTTTCTTTGGTAAGGCTCACCTTGCTGAGATTCACCGTAGGGGAAGACGTTGGCGTTGGCGTTGGCGTCGAACGAGCCGATGGCGCATCGGCAACATCCACACCAAAATGCTCGGCCAGCGGTTTCAACCCGCCATTGAAGCCCTGTGACACAAAGCGAAACTTCCATTCCCCGTTACGACGATACAGCTCACCCAGAATAAGCGCGGCTTCAGTGCGACCAGCCAAGTCAACATCACAGAGAAGGATGGCATTGCCGTTCGCTTCTACCTGTATGGCAAGACGCTCGACCTGAGAGACGTTTTTGCCGGCGTCACACGTAGCCGTAAAAGCAATTTTCTGAACGTCAGATCGCAGCTGCGGCAGGCTGACGGTAAACATGGTTTCGTTACCGGATGAAGAGTAACGAACGGTGCTATCGTCATTTTCACGTTGACCGTAGAAAACCATATCCAGATCGCCGCGTACCTTACCGGTGTCGTACAAACGGAAAGAGGAGACATCAATGGGGGTGCCAGCGGAAATCCGCACCACCAGCGACTGGTTGGGAACGGGGGCATTGCCCCCCGGCATCAGGTTCATTAGCGTGCTACCGCTTTAATGTCGGACGCCATGTCCTGAATGGTACGACCACGCGATGCATTACCGTGGGCGGTAAAATTCCACTCACCGCCGTTGCGGTGCAGGGACGCAATGATGACCGCCGTGTGAGAGCCTTGTTCAGTCAGCGTGTACCTGGCAAGCTCTTTACCCTGCTGATCAACCACACGACAGAAAGCATTTTCTACATCATTGAAAGACTGGCCGGTAAAGCTGTTCACCGTCAGAACCAGATGTTCAACGTTAGCAGGCAGGCGGGACAGATCAGCTATAATGGTTTCATCATCGCCATCGCCCTCACCCGTGCGGTTATCACCGCTGTGCTTCACGGAGCCATCATTAGACTGCATCTGGCGGAACCAGACGGTATCCAGCACGTTACCGGCATTATCGAGCAGCACGCAGCTGGCATCGAGGTCAATGCTGTCACCACCGCCGAGAAGTTTGCCAAACAGTCCCTTTTTTTTAGCAGGATCCCAGCCAAGGCCGAAACGAATTTGTGAAATCGCGCTGCTGGATTTAGCCAGCGAAATCGTCTGATTCTTACTGAGAGATACCATCATGTCCCCTTACTGATAGGTGTTTTGCCGTAGTAAAAATTGCCGATTAATTTCAAAGCTATGAAATCATAACATGACGTTTTTATAGTGCAAGAAAACAATCATCATATGACAACTTTCTATTTATATATGTATGAATAAAAGGGTAAAATAAGTTAAATTTGCGTTATGGAAGTTATTGCAATTCAAGGAAATCACACATTTGTTACAACGCTCAGTTAATAATCATATTATGATTGATAAAAGTTGTGCTTATGCCTACACTTGACCCTCTTGTGTTTTTAACGTGACGTAAGGACTTCGACAGAATGGTTAGACCTGCTGCTGTTTGGTTTATGGAAGGTGTTTCATCACAGAAAGATATACTTAAGCAGGTCAAACAGGCCCGCACTGAGGGAGACTATGTCTTCACCCTGATTGCTTCTCATCGTAATGAGCGGCCTGAAATCCTTTCTGAAGCTGACTTTTCATATATCGAACCCGCCGACAATGATGATCTGTTGTCTTTCATTACCAGCGTATGTGAGAAACACAATGTGGTTGCCATTCATGCAGGCAAGCGTGGCTGGCTGATGGAAAAAATGCGGGCGGATATTGAAACACTTGGCGTTAAGTTAACGACCGGCGCTTGTCACGTAGATACTTTTGAGCTGGCTGATAACAAAACGCTGTTCAGCGAACAGATGTTTTGCGCAGGGCTTGCTTCCGTTAAGTCAATTCAGGTTCAGACGCCTGAAGAAGTGTCCGATGCCATTTCCAGCCTGGAGTCCAAAGGGCTGCTTCCCTGTATTAAGCCCGTTCGTGGCATATATGGTATGGGTTTCTGGGTGCTGAAACGTAGCGTTAAGCAACTTGCGTTTTTTAATAATCCTGAGCATCGCCATATGCATCCCGACATCCTTCTTACTGCTTTGCGCAGCGCCGTAGCTGCGCAAGAAGAATTGCCGTTACAGATTGTGATGCCTTATCTGCCTGGCCCGGAGCGCTCAACAGATATGCTGGTTGAAAAAGGCCGTGTCATTGCCGCAGTGGCAAGACGCAAAGCCGGGTCAGTGCAGGCATTTGAAAATGAGGGTGCTGCATTTCAACTGGCACAGGCATGTGCACACAGACTGGGGGCTGACGGCCTGATCAATATACAGACGCGGGACAATGACCAGGGCGAACCGGTGCTGCTCGAAGCGAATCTTCGGCCTTCTGGTGGCATTGGATACACTGCCTTTAGCGGTATAAATCTGCCCGGCCTGTTTGCCTTGCGCCAGCTGGGCTTGTTAAACGACAGCGAAACGACCGAGAAGCTGGGGTTATTCAAATCTCTACAGGTCATTTCCACTCACAATGTCAAACCGCTGCCGGTCGTTGAGATCAGCACGCCAGACAATGTTTCATCTGAGGTTTAAGGCAGAGATATGTCACAGTCAAAACAGCAGATTTATCAACGAGAACTGGCAAGCGGTACGTTAACGGTTAAAACCACCAGCGACGTATGTCTGGACACCTTATTTGACATTGCTGAGCGCAGAAATCCCAGGCGGGCTTTTTTATTTGTCAGCAAGGTATTGGGACGTCATATCCCTGTTTCTCCCACCGTGATGAACAAAAGCTACGTTAATCTTGCCGCGGGTATGCCAGCCGATCTGCCTGAACCCGTACTGTTTATCGGCATGGCCGAAACGGCCGTTGGCCTCGCAGCCGGTGTCTTCCGCGAGGCCAGTAAGTGCATTGCACAATCGGTTTTCCTTACCAGCACCCGACATCCTGTAGACGGTGATTTGCTGTGCGAATTTAAAGAAGATCACAGCCATGCCACCGATCATCTTATCTACCATCCTGAAGATGCAACGCTGCGTGAGCGTGCGAAAAATGCCCGAACGCTGGTGTTGATTGATGATGAAGCCACAACGGGTAAAACGTTCCTTAACCTTCTCCAGGCATTACGTGATGCCGGCCTGGACACCCTGGCTCGCGTTGTCACCGTGACGCTTACCGACTGGAGTGGAGAGGCTATCTCACAGAATTGCCCTCTGCCTGTTGATGTCGTGTCGCTGGTTAAAGGTAGCTGGAGCTGGACACCTTGCCCGGACGCGCCGGTACCGGTGATGCCCTCTGTAAACGTCACGGCACGCGGGTCTGCTTCGCTCGCTAAACGTCAGGACTGGGGACGACTTGGAATGCATGAAACATCGTGCAATCTGGGGGATGCATTACGCACCGAGAAAGGAGAAAGAATTCTGGTTATTGGTTCCGGAGAGTTCGTCTGGCAGCCTTTCCTGCTCGCTGAGCGTCTGGAGAACGACGGCGCTGAGGTTCGATTTGGTTCGCTTACCCGATCGCCTATAGCCATCGGTATGGCGATAAAATCTGTCATCGCGTTTACAGACAACTATGGGTTAGGCATCCCTAACTTCATTTATAACATTGCTCACCACACTTACGACCGAGTGATTGTGTGTGTGGAAACGCCGGTTGATACAGTTTGTCCGGAGCTGCTCGCCCAACTCAGAAAAATCTCCCCCCGCGTAGAGGTTATCAGTTATGAATAAGCCCGTTGCCCTGTGTGACCTTGACGACACCCTTTTTCAGACCAGACGCAAAATGCTCAATGAAATGCACCTGAAGCCTGTTCGTATTGGTGCATACGATCGTGAACGCCAGCCCAGAAGCTTTATGTCAACTGAGCAGGCGATGCTGGTTGACTGGCTTCTCTCTACCGCTGAGCTTATTCCTGTCACGGCGCGTGGGACGGAAGAAACCGCCCGCGTCGCCGTGCCCTTCACATCATGGAAAGTGATGACGCATGGTGCGGTAATCGCTAATCCGGACGGCACGGTTAACCGGGAATGGCAGGATATTATCATGTCCGGACTTGCCACCATGCATGACCGGCTGGTGAGCTACCGGCAGATGCTGAGCGACAAGCTGGCTGAAGCGGGTATTGATGCATGGTGCAGGATGAATGTTGAATATAACGGCACGCCGGTTTATTTCGTCATGAAACACAGGGACAGCACGAAAATTCAGACGCTTTATGATTTCAATAAGGTGATGATGCAACAGCTTGATACCGAAGGCTTTTACATTCATTCGAACGGGAATAACATCGCCTGGATCCCGGCTGGCGTGCAGAAGGGACTGGCCGTGGAATGGTTACTGAAAAAACTGCGGGATGAGCGAGGGGCGTTTCCGGTTTTGGGGCTGGGAGACAGTTTAAGCGATCACACGTTCATGAAGCACTGCCACTGGTTTGGGATGCCTTCCCGCAGTCAGTTTGCAGAGGCCATTAACGAAAGATTGTTTCGTGAGGATAAGACAATATGACGGGCAAGACACTTAAACCGTTTCATGGCACTTACCTTCCTTCTGATATTCAGTTTCTGCTGGAACCGGTAGAGATCGAAATGACTTCAGTGGAAGAAAAAGAGCGACTGATCCAGTCCGGCCAGAAGCATTATTCCGATATGTTGAGCCAGGAGCCGGCCCCGACCCCGGCCCATCTTGAGTTGTTTGGTAAGGCTCTGGACGTTGGCGCGGGCAGAATGGCGCGCGAAGTTATCGCATTGGCCAAAGGACTGACAGAACAGGTTCAGGCTCGCCCTGTTATTCTGGTGAGTCTGGTGCGCGCAGGCGTGCCGCTAGGCGTGATGCTTCAACGCGCCATCACGGATATGGGGTATCTCTCTTTTCATTACGGCATCAGTATTATCCGTGACCGCGGTATCGATACTGAGGCGCTCGCTGTGATCGAAGCCCGTCACGGTACTGATGGGATTGTCTTTGTGGACGGCTGGACGGGAAAAGGCACCATCACCGGTCAGTTGACGGAAAGTCTTAAAAACCGTCCCGGTTATCCTGAAATGCCGCGCCTGGCTGTCCTTGCCGATCCTGCTGGCTGCGCATGGATAGCGGCCTCAGATAATGACTGGCTCATCCCTTTTGGCATTATGGGCGCTCCCGTTTCCGGCATGGTATCCCGATCCATATGGACTGAAACCGGCTTCCACGGCTGCGTTTTTTGTGAGCACCTGCGTGAATATGAGTGCAGCACCCTGTTGGTGGACACCGTTGATCAGTTCCGAAAGCAGATTAATGTCGGTACCGTGCCCGCTGCCCTTCCCTTCTCAACCCAATGCCATAACCAGTCCGGCATCAGCCAGAAGGTCATACAAAAGCTGGCAGAGAAATTCCACATAGCGAACATCAACCGGATTAAGCCAGGTATTGCGGAAGCGACTCGGGCGGTTTTGCGCCGCGTTCCGGATCATGTCCTGGTGAGTAATAAAGCCGATCATGATGTCTCTCTGCTGCTTTATCTGGCTGAACAGAAAGGGATCACGGTTGAAGAAGTTGGCGATACTATTGGGTTTTACCGCGCCGTAACCATCATCAAAAAGGTGGCCTGATCATGAAAAAATGCATTTCCCCTTTCATGCTGGGTGCAACCCTCTATATGCCTGCCACGCGTAGCGACCTTGCTGAAATCATTCTGCACGGAAAAATACCCGAACTCCGCTCGCTGGTTGTCTGCCTGGAGGATGCGGTAAGCGAATCCGATCTTGAACCGGCCTTAATGAATCTCGACGCGCTGCTTCAGGAGCTGAGTGAAAACGTCGGCCCCGATGAGGCCGCTCAACGTCCTCTTGTTTTTATCCGTCCGCGTCAAGAAGAGATGGCAGCGATGCTCGTCAGCAAATATAAACTGACCGGTATTGATGGTTTTGTTTTGCCAAAGTTTACCCACGCTAACTTATCCTGCTGGTGGCAAATTCTCGGGTCAACCCATCTCGCGATGATGCCAACGCTTGAAACGCGAGAGGTCTTTGACGTGAATGCGATGAACGCGCTTGCCATTGCGCTGGAGCAGCATCCCGCGCGGGAGAGAATCGTTGCTCTTCGTATCGGTGGGAACGATTTGATGAGTGTGATTTCAATGCGACGCCCGAAAAATCTGACGCTTTACGACGGGCCTATGGGATATGTAGTGAAAATGCTGGTTGCGGTTTTTGCGCCTCGCGGTTTTTCACTGACTGCGCCAGTTTGTGAACAGATCGACAATATCGAACTGCTGGAGCGGGAGCTGGCGCTGGATATCGCCCACGGCTTAGTGGGTAAGACAGCGATTCACCCTTCGCATCTTGAACTGATTCATCGTGGTCTGATGGTTGAAAAAGAGGAATATGAAGATGCGCTGCGCATTCTTAACTCAACCCAGGCTGTGTTTAAATCTCAGGGAGCAATGTGTGAACCGGCGACGCACTGGCGCTGGGCGACATCGGTCCTTGAGCGCTCGAAGCATTGTGGAATTGTGAAACAGTTTGACAATGTGTTTTTTGCCACGCGCCAGTAGGTGCGTGCTTATTATCACTATGGTGTGTTATGTCCCTGAGCGCTAAACAGTACAGACAATACAAACTGATCGTTTTATTAAGCACGGGAAAACCCGTGAGTAAGGATGCGCTGTTTCAGGAAATAGACTGTTCCGAACCTACATTTATTCGCGATTTAAGGGACATCAGAGAAGAATTTCATGCCGAAATAAAGTTTCACAAAGCCAGCGCTAAATACCAGATGATCGGGGCAGGTACGATTACGCCCAAGCTTGTAAAATACATGCGCGAGGCGATGACCATGCGTGAGCAGTCCAGGTCATCAACAACCGGTCAGAGTGTTGTGCTGGACAAGGAAGGAAAAAAACCGGTCTCTCTGTCGCTGCGTTTTTCCGTGCTCCGCAAAATAGAGACGTATGGCTATCGCAACGGAATGAACCGCAGTCAGGTCGTTGAATGGCTCGTGGAAAACCACTTTGGCAGTAAGAAAAAATAGCTGAAGATCGGTAGTGGGTCGTATAAAGCGGGCAATAAAAAGGCGGGGTTTTAAACCCGCCTTTTTACTTGCCATACCAGGGAATGCAAAGCTTACTTATTGATGCACTCGCCTGTTAAGCTCGCCTTACAGAGCCATATTATACTGCGGCTCTGACGCTTTTGACGTCTCTGCTGCCGGTGCTTCAGCGGATTTACCTGCCATATTAATCACCGGCGGTTTAGTCAGTTGCAGAGTAGCTGCCGTGTCGTTCCACACCTGCTGTGCCAGCGCAGGATCGTCGTTCAGTTTCTTGCCGTAGCTCGGCACAACCTTACGAATTTTTTCCTGCCATTCCGCAGATTTGAACTGCTCCGGGAAGAGTTGCTTAACCACATCCAGCGCAATCGGAGCTGCAGTTGATGCGCCCGGGGAAGCACCTAACAATGCCGCTACCGTTTTCTGCTGATCGGTCACAATTTCGGTTCCCAGTTTCAGCACGCCGCCCTTCTCTTCATCTTTCTTGATGATCTGTACACGTTGACCTGCCTGGATCAGTTTCCAGTCTTCTTTCTTCGCGTTGGGATAATACTCTTTCAGCGCGGCGAAACGGTCTTCTTCACTCAGCATAACCTGACCGACCAGGTATTTAACCAGATCAAAGTTATCCATGCCCACGTTTGTCATCGGAATAACATTCTTGGTAGTGGTGGTGCTCAGCAGATCAAACAGTGAACCATTTTTCAGGAACTTGGTTGAGAACGTTGCGAACGGTCCAAACAGGACAACCTTTTTGCCATCCAGATAACGGGAATCCAGATGCGGCACAGACATTGGCGGTGCACCAACGGAAGCCTGGCCATACACTTTCTGGTTATGACGTTGCGCAATTTCCGGGTTTTCCGTTACCAGGAATGAGCCGCCGACCGGGAAGCCTGCATACTTATCTGCTTCAGGAATGCCGGTTTCTTGCAGCAGCTTCAGAGCCCCGCCACCAGCGCCGATAAAGACATATTTGGCGTCAACGCTACGCGTTTCACCATTTTTGGCGTCTTTGATGGTGACATGCCAGGAATTATCGCTGTTACGTTTGAAATCGGTAACTTCAGAAGAGGTTTCCAGCTTGAAGTTATCATTCTTCTTCAGGCTGCCAATCAACTGACGGGTAATTTCACCATAGTTAACATCGGTACCGACCGGCGTCCAGGTTGCGGCTATTTTCTGCTTCGGATCGCGGCCTTCCATAATCAGCGGAGACCATTGCGCAATCTGCTTAGGATCGGTAGAGAATTTCATGCCCTGGAACAAAACGGTTTTTTGCAGAGCCTGATAACGACGGCTCAGGTAATCAACGTTTTTATCGCCCCAGACAAAACTCATATGATCAGTGGAGTTAATAAATGAGTGCGGATTATTCAGCACGCCCTTTTTAACTTGTGCAGTCCAGAACTGACGGGAAATCATAAAAGCTTCGTTGATTTCTAAAGCTTTCTTAACTTCGATTGAACCATCCGGACGCTCTGGCGTATAGTTCAGCTCCATATTTGCTGAATGGCCGGTACCCGCATTGTTCCAGCCATTGGATGATTCCAGCGCGACACCGTCAAGTTTTTCAACCATGATCTGTTTCCAGTCAGGCTGAAGTTCTTCAAGGAAAGTGCCTAATGAGGCGCTCATGATGCCGCCGCCGATCAGTAAAACATCGGTTTTCTCTGGTGCAGTTTCAGCATGCGCTGCAGAAGTTACTAGCAGAGCCAAAAGGGAAAGCGAAGGCAGTACTTTTGTTGATTTAATCATGCTTAGTCTTCAATATGTCGCAGTTATGGTTAAAAAAAGCTGATTAACTTTAAATTATTGTTACTTAATAGTTGATTTATTTTTAGTTATTTAATTAAAAAAACAGCACCGTCTGTTACTTTAGTTACTAAATGCGCTACGCTAAGAACCTTATTACCTTAATGAACCTGCCACCACAGCCAAAGCCCGCGCCTAAGCGTCCAATGAAACTCAGTACCCTGGCCATGTTAATGATGGGCGGGGTCATATTTACGGTGCTGTTAAGCGTTCATCTGCTCTACTTTATTCAAATTGACAACTTCACGCATGATCATGTGAAAGACAAGGCGCTTGCCGTAGCGCGAACGCTGGCCGAAGATCCACAAATTCAACACAGCCTTACCCTGCCCGCTAACGATGGCGTCATTCAGTCCATTGCTCAGGCGGCAAAAAAGCGCAATGACTTACTGTTTGTCACCGTTACCGATATGAACGGTATACGTTACTCACATCCCAACCGCGCCTTAATTAATAAACGTTTTATTGGCGAAGACCTGCAACCGGCGCTGGCCGGGCATGAAAACGTTGCGTTCAATCAGGGGACGCTGGTAAAAGCATTGCGCGTATTCACCCCGGTATTTAACACCCGGCATCAGCAAATCGGTGTCGTGGCGATTGGGATTTCACTCAGCGATGTTACGGCGCAAGTCAGTAAAAGCCGCTGGAACATTTTCTGGACCACCTTGTTAGGCGGCACAGTGGGATTATTGGGCGTCTTGATGCTGGTCAGGCGCCTGAAAACAATTCTGCTTGGTCTGGAGCCACATGAAATCTCCAGCCTGTTTGAACAGCGGCAGGCCATTCTTGACTCGGTAAAAGAGGGCGTGATTGCGGTTGATGCCCATGCGCGCGTGACGCTGATCAACCAGGCAGCGCAGCAGTTATTGCGCAAAACAGCCATCGAAGCACCGCTCAGTGGCGATCGGATCCCGGAAAACTCGCTGATGTTAAGCCACCTGCGGGAAGCCCTGCATGACGGTAAGGCGCGACATGATGAAGAACTTAACGTGCGCGGGCGCATTATGATTAGCAATACCGTGCCGGTTCGCAGCCGAAAGCGTATTATCGGCGCGGTGTGTACCTTCCGTGATAAAACGGAAATCAGTCAGCTGATGTTGCGCCTGGACGGCATGGTAAACTATGTCGATGCGTTACGTGAACGCTCCCATGAGTTCATGAATAAGCTGCACGTCATTCTCGGCCTGCTGCATATGAAAAATTATGCGCAGATGGAAGCCTATATTTTAAAAACGGCAAATAATTACCAGACGGAAATTGGGTCGCTGCAGCAACGCATTAAATCACCGGTAATGACGGGATTTCTGTTAAGTAAAATCAACCGCGCCTCAGATAAAGGACATCGCTTGATTCTCAACGATGCCAGTTATTTGCCGGATAGCGGCAGTGAGGAACAGGTTGCGGCGCTGATTATTATTCTGGGAAATTTGATTGAAAATGCGCTGGAAGCGTTAGATCAGCAGCAGGAAGGTGAAATTCATCTGTTGCTGCACTACCAGAATGGGTGGCTATCCTGCGAAGTCAGTGATGACGGTCCTGGCATTCCTGCCGCCCTGGAAAAATCTATTTTCGAAAAAGGCTTTTCTTCAAAAGGCGACGATCGGGGAATGGGTTTGTTCCTGGTTAAACAACAAACAGAAACGCTTGGCGGAAATATCAGCGTCGAATCTGAACCGGGTATCTATACCCAATTTTTTGTACAGCTCCCCTGGGGCAAAGGAAATCAGGCTTTATGATGAATGTGTTAGTGGTCGACGATGATGCTATGGTCGCTGAACTTAACCGTTGCTATATAGAACAGATCCCAGGGCTAACCTGTTGTGGTATCGCGTCAACCTTACAACAGGCAAAAGAGCGATTACTCCAGACCGAGCCGCCGGTTGATCTGATCCTGCTCGATATCTATATGCAGCAGGAAAACGGGCTCGATTTACTGTCAGAATTGCGCAATTCTCACTATCCCGTTGATGTCATCATTATCTCTTCCGCGGCAGATGCGGCAACGATTAAAACCTCGCTTAACTATGGCGTGGTTGATTACCTGATCAAGCCCTTCCAGTTCTCGCGTTTTGAAGAAGCGCTAACCCACTGGCGACAAAAAAGATCGCAGATGGATAATCAACAATATTATCAGCAGGCGGAACTCGACCGCATCATTCATGGCCGCTCACCAACCACCAGTGAGCAGCAACGCCTGCCTAAAGGGTTAACGCCGCAAACCTTACGCACTCTGTGTCAGTGGATTGATGCCCATCCGGACACGGAGTTCTCTACCGATGAATTAGCCGCAGAAGTCAATATCTCGCGTGTATCCTGCCGTAAATATCTGATCTGGCTGGCGGAAATTAAAATTCTTTTCACCACCATTCATTACGGCGCCACCGGCAGGCCGGTTTATCGTTATCGTTTGCAGGCGGAATATCACTCCCTGCTGAAACATTACTGTTAACAGACGTGGCCGGTAAGGGTTCCCCCTTACCGGCCTGCTTAGCGCCAGCCCAGTTCAGGCGCGACCTGAGTCAATACTGCTTCCAGCACGTGCGCGCAATAATCCACGCCCAGCTGATTGGGAATGGTTAGCAGCAGGGTATCCGCTTCGGCAATTGCTTCATCCTGCTTCAGCTGCGCGATTAGCGTCTCTGGCTCTGCGGCGTAACTGCGGCCAAAAATTGCCCGCGTTTTCTCATCCAGATAACCGACCTGATCGCCTTCCTGACGGCTGGCACCAAAATAAGCGCGATCCTTTTCATTCACCAGAGGAAAGATACTGCGGCTTACCGAAACCCGTGGCTTGCGCGCATGCCCCGCTTCCAGCCAGGCGGCGCGATAGGCGCGGATCTGCTTCGCCTGTTGAATATGAAACGCCTCACCGGTTTCATCATCTTTCAGCGTGGAGCTTTGCAAATGCATTCCCAGCCTGGCCGCCCAGATTGCCGTGGCGTTGGATCCCGATCCCCACCAGATACGCTCACGCAGGCCTTCAGAAAAAGGTTCTGGTCGTAACAGGCCTGGCGGATTGGCAAACATCGGCTGCGGATTGGGTTTAGCGAACCCTTCACCGCGCAGCACATCAAGCAGCACTTCGGTATGGCGTCTGCCCATGTCCGCGTCGCTTTCACCCTTCTGCGGCTGATAGCCGAAATAGCGCCAGCCATCAATTACCTGCTCTGGCGACCCCCTGCTGATGCCCAGCTGTAAACGTCCGCCGCTGATTAAATCGGCGACGCCCGCCTCTTCCGCCATATAGAACGGATTCTCATAGCGCATATCGATCACGCCGGTACCGATCTCAATACGCCGGGTACGGGCACCAACCGCTGCCAGCAAGGGAAACGGCGCGCTAAGCTGGCGGGCAAAATGATGTACGCGGAAATAAGCGCCGTCTGCGCCTAAATCTTCAGCCGCTTCGGCCAACGCGATCGATTGCTGCAGGGCATTAGCGGCGGTACGCGTTGCCGACTGGAACGACGGCCCCCAATGACCAAATGAGAGAAACCCGATTTTTTTCATGCTGTTGCCTTTTATAAAAATGCAGGATACCCGGCACGATTAATACCGGCTTTTTATCTGTTAACTGTAGCGGCCCGGTAGCCGGAAAGCATCTCCCTGCACCAGCAATCAGCCATTTTTATCGGGTAAAAAATGCTGTACAGCGGCAAGAAGAATATCTGTAAGCAAGATTTGACGCTCTGTAAAGATTACCTTACTCTGCGCGCATCGTGATGTAAGCGGAACCGTACATTCAGGGGAAAGCGTGAAGAACCGTACTTTGGGCAGTATTTTTATCGTGGCCGGTACCACCATTGGTGCCGGTATGTTGGCCATGCCGCTGGCCGCTGCGGGTATCGGCCCCGGCGTGACTCTGCTGCTGTTGATAGGGCTTTGGGCGCTGATGTGTTATACCGCGCTGCTGCTGGTTGAAGTCTATCAACACGCATCGGCGGATACCGGACTGGGCACGCTAACGCGCCGTTATCTGGGTCGTCCCGGTCAGTGGCTGACCGGTTTTAGCATGCTGTTTTTGCTCTATGCGCTGACCGCCGCCTATATCAGCGGCGCGGGCGAACTGCTGGCAGCCAGCCTGAGTCAGTGGTTCTCTACGGAAATTTCCGCCAGCAGCGGCGTGCTGCTGTTTACGTTGATTGCCGGCGGCATCGTTTGTGTTGGCACGCAGATGGTGGATATATTTAACCGTGTGCTGTTCAGCGCCAAGATAATTTTGCTGGTGATCATGCTGGGCCTGATGATGCCACATATCCATCAAACCAATCTGCTGACGCTTCCGCTGGAGAAAGGCCTGGTGCTGGCCGCTATCCCGGTTATCTTTACCTCTTTTGGTTTTCACGGCAGCGTGCCCAGCATTATCAGCTACCTGAACGGCGATCTGCGTAAGCTGCGCTGGGTGTTTATCATCGGCAGCGCCATTCCGCTGGTGGCCTATATCTTCTGGCAGCTGGCGACGCTGGGCGCCATCGACCAAAGCGCTTTCAGCGCCCTGCTCGCCAGCCATGCCGGGCTGAACGGTCTGCTGCAGGCGATTCGTCAAATTGTGGCTTCGCCGCACGTTGAGCTGGCGGTACATCTGTTTGCCGATCTGGCGCTGGCAACATCCTTTTTAGGCGTGTCGCTGGGCCTGTTTGATTATCTGGCGGATATCTGTAAGCGTAACGCCAGCGTTACAGGGCGTATGCAAAGCGGGCTAATGACCTTTCTGCCGCCGCTGCTGTTCGCCCTTTTCTATCCGCAGGGTTTTGTGCTGGCGCTTGGCTATGCAGGCGTGGCTCTGGCGGTGCTGGCGCTGATTATTCCCGCTCTGCTGGTATGGCGTAGCCGTCAGCAGCACAGCGCGGCGAGTTATCAGGTCGTGGGCGGCAGGCCTTTGCTGCTGCTGGTGTTTCTCTGCGGTATCGGCGTTATCGTTATTCAGCTATTGATTGCCCTGGGCTGGCTGCCGGAAGTGGGATGAGATCAATCGGACATTAACGTTATTCCGCTGGCAAGATTAACCCGGATATAACCTGCCTCAGAGGCAACCGTTAAAGGAATAACATGCTGACTAAAAAATTTAAACACCATTTTGCCTGGTGCCACACTGTAGAACAGTCGATCCGGCATGCCGATGTAAAAGCTCTGGATGCCACCCGGGAGCAGCTGATGGATAAGATGGGACAGCCGTTTGGCGTGCATACGCGCGGCGTGCCCTTGATCATTGCCACATTAACGCTGTTGCTGGGGTTTGCTATGGTGCAGATCCGTTTATGGGAGCTATTGTTCAGCGGATTTTCCGCCGGCCCACACAATCTGTTTTTTGGCATTTTACCCACGGCGCTGATCTTTGCTGTTGTGCTGAGCGCCACAGTTTACTTCATTGCCCAGGGATATATGGCGGCCGTCAGCCTGTTTTTAAGCATGGCGAAAACGATCCTGATTCTGGATCTGCTCCATTTTGTTTTGTCGCTGTATGACTTTATGCTAAACAAGCCTTATGCGGGAGCGCAACTTATCAGCGCACTACTCGGCATCCTATTTATTATTCTGGCTTTTCTCACTGTCAATGCCCCCTCTTTCAGGGTCATGCTGACCTTGATGTTACATAACCGTATCTGGCGCAGACAGCTACAGTTAAAACGTCAGGCGCTAACCCGGCGCTGAAACAAAACGGGCCAGACGGCCCGTTTTGTTTTCAAAAGGAATAACCTCAGCCCGGCGGGCTTATTTATCTTTGCCGAAGCCCTGCTTTAACAGTGCCGGCAGTACGTTCGGGAAGTAGATGTTTTTATAGTAGTTGGCTACGGTCTGGCTCCAGTTTTCGCCGCCGTCGCGCTTGATATCACGCCAGTGCTGCTCCAGTTCGTGGTTAAACTGACCAATCTTCTCCACCAGGCCTTCCGTCTGATATTTCTCTTCATGACGGAAAGTGGACATCGGCAGGCGCGGCTTGAGATCGGCAGGACGATCAACATAGCCCAGCGCAAGGCCCACCAGCGGGAAGGTCAGCGGCGGCAGCTCAAACAGTTCAATAAACTCTGCCGGGCTTCTTCTCATCCCACCAATCGGCACCACGCCCAGCCCCTGCGCACGCGCGGCGGCCATTGCCGATGCCAGGGCAATCCCGACGTCGGTGCTGCCGGAAACAATGCTTTCAATACTTTCATGCGCGATCTGCTGCTCATCGATCAGGCTCATCGCCTCGCGCGTCTTATGCATATCCAGAACAAAAGTGATAAACACCGGTGCCTGCGCGATCCACGGCTGACCGCCTGCCAGCTCGGCGATTTTAGCTTTGGTGGCTTTGTCACGCGTAACGATCACAGAGACCTGCTGTGAATGAACAGAGGTCGGCGCCCGATAAGCAGACAAAATAATATTATCCAGAACGGCATCCGAAACGGGTTTATCAAGATAGCTGCGATCGCTGCGGTGATTAATAAATGTGTCAATAACCGGATTCATTATATTTCCCTTGTTATAAATATCTGGCGCAGTGTAGAGGAGCGCAACATTAGCGGCTTCGCACTCTGTGCCGCCTGATATTTTCAATTTG
The DNA here is from genome assembly GCF_050113775.1 of Pantoea sp. FN0302. Classification (NCBI taxonomy): domain Bacteria; kingdom Pseudomonadati; phylum Pseudomonadota; class Gammaproteobacteria; order Enterobacterales; family Erwiniaceae; genus Pantoea; species Pantoea sp. FN0302. The sequence goes on along the minus strand of NZ_JBNJSM010000001.1, from coordinate 1,132,888 downwards.
CCTTCCCTGTCGCAGGATTTGCCGCCCTGATGCTCAGACATCGCGGCGGTTTTGTGGCCTATTTTTCTGCTAACTTCCCGTCACGCACCTGATACATTTTTTGATTATCGGGTCCGATAAAATCACTGGCCGGCTTGCCGATAATCAGCCGATCATAGGCGCTGGATTTTACGGGCTTATAGTTTTCCGCCTTATTCACCGCCCCTTTACCGGTATAGCGGGCAATATAAGGATAGGGCCAGACGGGGCGCGTCGATGTTACGGCAGCGGCCGGTGTTGCATAAGGCTGACTGGGTCTCTGTAAACCATGAAATTGTTTCTCTGCCGAAGCGCCTGGCTCAGGCGGCATTCCCTGGGGTTCTACCGATGCAGCCAGTTTGCCGGTAATGATTTTTTCCGGTGCCTGCCCTTGCTCAGTCCAGCTTATCAGCGGCGTCAGAAGATCGATCTGATCGTATCCTTCGCCATTGCCACAGTGCGCAACGCCCGGCAACAGGAAGAGACGCAGGAACTGATTAACCGCAGCTGCGCCAAGGGTTTTCTCAACGCCGCGATAATAGGCGATGGAAAATGCCGGACTAATGGAATCATCGGCCAGACCGTGCCAGATAATCAGTTTTCCGCCCCGCTGCTGGTAACGATGTAAATTGGTATTCGCTGCGTTGTACAGCGGTGCCAGCTCAGCGACTGCCGCAAAATTATGGCTGTTAAGCGGGAAATCCTTTATTGAGGTAAGAGTGCGTTTTCCGCCAGTCAGCAGCACCGACTGCAGCGCAGGCAGTACCATCATTTCGGACATAGAATGGCCCGATGCCGAGTCAGGAACGGGCCAGCGCAGCTCCGATCCCAACGGCAGACCGGCTGGAACAAACTGATTGCCAGCGCTGTCGTGCGCGCCACGATAGAGATTTTCTGCCACGGTAATCTCTTCGCGGGTCAGGCAGTCTGATTTATCCTGCTGTTTTTCATCACACTGTTTTACCCAGTTTGCTGAGAAGGTGCAGGCATAAGGATTTTGCAAGATACCATCGTCCACCCCTGACAGCGTAGGGCAATGTTGCAGAACCGCCCGATGCAGAACAGGCAAACGATCCTTTAACAGAATAGCGCTGCCGTCCGGACGTAAGTTCGCCGCCACATTCCAGCCATGATAAAAGGAGTTCTGGAACTGGAAAAATGCCGCAGGCGCGCCGGCAGAAATACCGTCGAAATCCTCCGGATACCGCTGGGCCTCCATTAGCGCTTCACGACCACCATCGGAACAGCCCATAAAATAGGCATACTTGGGCTGTTGACCATAATAGGCAGCAACGAGTGCTTTGCTCAGCCTGGCGGTCAGGTGATTGGCACGCCAGGCAAAATCGATACGTTTTTGCGGATCTTCGGCCCAGCTGGCGTCCATCATGCTGCCGCTGTGCCCCATATTGGTGGCGGCAACCGTAAACGCGCCGTTGGTGGCAGGCGTACAGCCGCTGGCATTAGAGAGCGTAAGATTAATATTGCCGCACAGCCCGCCGCAGCCCACCTGCAGAAAGCGCTGCGTCCACTTCTCCGTCGGCAGCGCCACTTCTATGCCGATCGCTGGCGCAATGGTTGCGGCTACCTTACAGAAGCTTCCCTTTTCTGTTTGTATTACTGAGGCAGAAGTTATGGTCACCGGCGCGCCCACCTTCTCGCTCAGTGAAAGCGTGCTTAACTGCGCACAAGCCATTACTGGCTTAATAACCGGAAGATTTTCCGCCGCGCCTGCAGGCATCATTGCCAGCCATAGCCAACCACAAGCCAGCACCAGTGCCGCCTGATAGCCTTTCTTTACCCACTGTGCCATTTTCATATCCAGTTTATCTGTTTGTCTCGATTTCGCGATCTGACGGTTCTCTCTTTGCCCTGTCTGGCAAAAGCGATGGAGGAGATAAATAGCATTTTTTTCACGGCTACGTCGGACGGAAATGTGAAGAAAACGTCAGGATTGAGCCAGCAAAGCGGAAAAGCATAGTCAGGCAGAAAGAGACAACGAGGGGAAAAGTAAGCATCAGGCCACTTTTTCTTGATAAATTTTTGTTATCAACCACTTAATTACCACCCCGTATTCAGTACCAGTGATAATTGGACAAAAAATAACCATACAGGCGGTGTGGACATTGATTTTCCGGTAATCTTGACTAACTTTATTTACGAGTTCCTGTGTAACCCTTTGCTGTAGACGCCTTTCGTCGTCCGGCACCGCTCATTGCCACGGTGCCGGATTTTTTTATGCCCTAGCGACGAGCCCGTACCAGTTGATAGCGGCGAGTGAAGTATTCAAACGGCGCACTCCAGACATGTACCAGGCGGGTAAAGGGAAAGATCAGGAAAATCGTCATCCCCAGCACCAGATGGACGCGATAGATCCACTCGACGCCATCCAGCCAGGTTGAAGCGTTACCCTGGAATGTCACCACTGACTGTGCCCAGCCTACCAGCTTCATCATCCCCACACCGTCCAGATGGCGTAGCGAGAACAGAATCGACGTCAGCCCAAGGATCAGCTGGATCATTAAAATACCCAAAATCACAATATCGGCCCGGCTTGAGGTCGCCCGTACGCGAGGATTAAACATGCGTCTCTTCAGCAGCATCAGGCCGCCAACCAACGCCATCAGACCAAATACCCCGCCCGCCGCCATCGCCAGTTTCTGCTTGGTGGCAATGGCCAAAAAAGGCTCATACACCCAGTGTGGCGTCAGCAACCCGAACAGATGACCAAAGAAAATGCCGATAATGCCGATGTGGAACAGGTTAGAGGCCAGGCGGAAATTCTTTTTATCCAGGATCTGGCTGGAACCTGCGCGCCAGGTGTACTGCCCATAGTCATAGCGTAACCAGCTGCCGATCAGAAACACCGTCCCGCACAGATAGGGATAAATCTCGAAAAAGAAGATGTTCAGATAGTGCATTATTTCGATCCTCCGGCTGACAAATCCAGATATTGCGGGATGGGCTGCTGTTGAAAACGCTGCTGATGCGCTTTCTCCAGCGAGGCGTCGCACGCCTGCGCCCGATCGTCGATAAACTTGATCTGCGCTTCTTCCCAGACGGCATCCAGAGCCTGACGGGTATCATCGCGAGGCTCCTTGCTCACCTGTCCGGCCACGCTGCTGCTGCGCAACGGGCTGCCTGCCCAGATTAATAAGGAATCAAACAGCTGGCTAAAGGCGCTGGCACGCTGTTGCAGCCGCCCGCCAATCAGCGCCAGGATTGGAGCCACATCCTGCACGCCCTGACGTGCCGCCGCCTCTGGCTGCTGGCTGAGATATTCAAGATAGAGCGGCAGATAGTCCGGCAGCTCACGACAGTCGAGCAGCAGCCCTGCCTGCTCATACTGCGCCAGCAGATCCACCATCGCCTGACCGCGATCGCGTGATTCGCCATGTACATGTTCAAACAGCAACAGCGAGGTGGCGCAGCCGCGATCGAAAGTTTCACACCACTCCGACTGCCGATCCAGCAGCTCGCCGCTAAGCCAGCGGGTTGCAAATGGCTGCAGCATTGGCGTCTGCTGCGCCACCAGCGCGTTCAGTTCATCCTTCTCCTGCCACAGCGCCTTATCCGGATATTCCAGCAGCAGCGCCACTACTTTTAGCATCAGCATTATTCCCCCTCCGCCCGGTGCGTAATGTTAATGGCGTCGATACGACGGCTGTTGAACAGGTTGAATTTGCTGTCGCTGCCGTGGCAGCCGTCGCCAAAGGTAAAGCCGCAGCCGTTGCGCTCCGGGAAGGCATCAGCCGCCAGTTCGCGGTGGCTGGTGGGGATCACAAACCGGTCTTCATAGTTGGCAATCGCCAGATAGCGGTACATCTCTTCCACCTGCGCCACGCTGAGTCCGACCTGTTCGATGGCGCGGGTATCGGTCTCACCCTCCACCGTTTGCGCGCGTTTATAGTGGCGCATCGCCATCATTCTTTTTAGCGCCCGCAGCACCGGTGCGGTATCGCCCGCGCTCAACAGGTTTGCCAGGTACTGCACTGGAATACGCAGGGTTTCTACCGCCGGCAGCGCGCCATCCATTGGCAGCGCGCCCGCATCAGCCACCGACTGAATCGGCGACAGCGGTGGTACATACCAGACCATCGGCAGCGTGCGATATTCAGGATGCAGCGGCAGCGCCAGCTTCCAGTCCATCGCCAGCTTCCAGACCGGCGATTTCTGCGCCGCATCCAGTACGTTCTCCGGAATGCCCTGCGCCAGCGCTTCGGCAATGACTTCCGGGTCATTGGGATCGAGAAACACATCAAGCTGACGCTCATAGAGATCGGTTTCATTTTCTGCGCTGGCGGCCTCAGCGATGCGGTCGGCATCATACAGCACCACGCCGAGATAGCGAATGCGTCCGACGCAGGTTTCTGAGCAGACGGTTGGCATGCCCGACTCGATACGTGGATAACAGAAGATGCACTTTTCTGATTTCCCGCTCTTCCAGTTAAAGTAGATTTTTTTATAGGGGCAGCCGCTGATGCATAAGCGCCAGCCACGACAGCGGTCCTGGTCAATCAGTACGATGCCATCTTCTTCGCGTTTATAGATTGCGCCGCTGGGACAGGTCGCCACACAGCTGGGGTTCAGACAGTGTTCGCACAGGCGCGGCAGGTACATCATAAAGGTGTTTTCAAACTGGCCGTACATCTCCTTTTGCATCGCCACAAAGTTGCTGTCCTGAGATCGCAGGCTGAACTCGCCGCCCAGGATCTCTTCCCAGTTTGGCCCCCACTCTATTTTCTTCATGCGTTTGCCGCTGATCAGCGAACGCGGGCGGGCAATCGGCTGATGTTTGCCTTCTTTGGCGTTATGCAGATGCTGATAATCAAAACTGAACGGCTCATAGTAGTCATCAATGCCCGGCACCTCCGGGTTAGCGAAAATCTTGGCCATTACGCCCGCTTTGCCGCCAAGCCGCGGCTCCAGCTTGCCGTTGATTTTACGGATCCAGCCGCCCTTCCATTTATCCTGATCTTCCCAGGCTTTTGGGTAGCCGATGCCCGGTTTGGTTTCAACGTTATTGAACCAGGCGTACTCCATGCCTTCACGTCCGGTCCAGACGTTTTTACAGGTAATGGAGCAGGTATGACAGCCGATGCATTTGTCGAGATTCATCACCATCCCGACCTGTGAACGTATTTTCATTGCGCTTCCCCCTGCACCTGGTCCTGGCCTTCGCCATCCAGCCAGTTAATGTTTTTCATTTTACGGATCATGATGAACTCGTCGCGATTAGAGCCGACGGTGCCGTAGTAGTTAAAGCTGTAGGCCAGATGCGCATAGCCGCCGATCATATGGGTCGGTTTCGGACAGATGCGGGTAACGGAGTTATGAAAACCGCCACGGATGCCGGTAACCTCCGAGCCGGGAATATTGGTGATGCGCTCCTGCGCGTGGTACATCATGGTAGAGCCAGGCTTCACGCGCTGGCTGACCACCGCACGGCAGGTCAGCGCGCCATTGGCGTTAAACACCTCTACCCAGTCGTTGTCTTTGATCTGCAGCTCACGCGCATCCTCTTCGCTCATCCAGATAATCGGCCCGCCGCGCGACATGGTCAGCATCAGCAGGTTTTCGCTGTAGGTAGAGTGAATGCCCCATTTCTGGTGCGGCGTCAGGAAGTTCAGCGCTTTTTCCGGATAGCCGTTTGAAGGGATATGCTGTAGCTGAGTGACGCTGCGCGTATCAATGGGCGGACGGTAGGAAACCAGGCTTTCGCCAAAGGCGCGCATCCAGGGATGATCCTGATACAGCTGCTGTCGCCCGGAAAGCGTGCGCCACGGGATCAGCTCATGCACGTTGGTATAGCTGGAATTATAAGAAACATGCTCATCCTCCAGACCGGACCAGGTGGGACTGGAGATGATCTTACGCGGCTGTGCCTGAATATCGCGGAAGCGGATTTTTTCCTCTTCTTTGCGTCGCGCCAGATGGGTATGCTCGCGCCCAGTGATTTCGCCCAGCGCTTCCCAGGCTTTTACCGCCACCTGACCGTTGGTTTCCGGTGCCAGCGTCAGGATCATTTCCGCCGCATCGATGGCGCTGTTGATCATCGGCTGCCCTTTCGCCGGCCCCTCCGCCTTGACGTAATTCAGCTTGCGCAGCAGCTCAACCTCATTTGCCGTATGCCAGTTAATGCCTTTGCCACCGTTACCGATGGTTTCCAGCAGCGGACCCACGGAGGTAAAGCGCTCCCAGGTGGCCGGATAGTCGCGCTCAACCGTAATAATATTGGGTGCGGTTTTGCCGGGGAGCAGATCGCACTCGCCTTTATGCCACTCCTGGATTTCATAGGGCTGTGCCAGCTCAGCGGGCGAGTCGTGCTGAATTGGCTGTAGCACCACATCGGTCTCCTGACCGAGATGGCCAACACAGAGGTCAGAAAACGTTTTGGCGATATCTTTGTAGATTTCCCAGTCGGAGCGCGACTCCCAGACCGGATCCACAGCGGCGGAGAGCGGATGAATAAACGGATGCATATCCGTGGTGTTCATATCATCCTTCTCATACCAGGACGCGGTCGGCAACACCACATCCGAATAGAGACAGGTGGTGGACATGCGAAAATCGAGCGTCACCAGCAGATCCAGCTTGCCTTCCAGCGCTTTGGTTTGCCACTCCACCTCTTCCGGGATCGCATCGCCTTTGCCGATGCACTCTTCGCCCTGAATGCCGCTGTCGGTGCCGAGCAGGTATTTCAGCAGATATTCATGCCCCTTACCGGAGGAGCCGAGCAGATTAGAGCGCCAGATAAACAGGTTGCGCGGGTGGTTATTACCGTTGTCGGGTTGTTCACAGGCGAAGCGCAGCTTGCCGCTTTTCAGCGCGTCAACGGTATAGTCAACCGGTGACTGGCCCGCCTCTTTTGCCAGTGCAGCGATGCGCAACGGGTTAGTATTTAGCTGCGGCGCTGAAGGTAGCCAGCCCATGCGTTCGGCGCGTACGTTGAAATCGATCAGCTGGCCGGTGAATTTTTGCTTTTGGGCAATAGGTGATAACAGCTCGCTGATGCTCAGTTTCTCAAAGCGCCACTGGCTGGCGTGCGCGTAAAACCAGGAGGTGCTGTTCATCTGACGCGGCGGCCGCGTCCAGTCCAGCGCAAACGCCAGCGGCATCCAGCCGGTTTGCGGCCGCAGCTTTTCCTGACCAACATAGTGTGCCCAGCCGCCGCCGGTTTGTCCCACGCAGCCGCAAAACACCAGCATATTGATCAGGCCACGGTAGTTCATATCCATGTGATACCAGTGGTTGAGACCGGCTCCCACAATGATCATCGACCGTCCTCGCGTTTTATGGGCGGTCCCGGCAAATTCGCGGGCGATATGCTCCAGGTTTTTGCGCGGCACGCCGCTGATCTGCTCAGCCCAGGCAGGCGTGTAGGCTTTGATCTCATCATAGCTTTGCGCGCAGTTGGCATCATCCAGACCGCGATCCAGCCCATAATTCGCCAGCATCAGATCGTATACCGTGACCACGCGTCCGATGGTGCCATCCGCCAGCGTAATTTGCTTAACCGGCAGCTGGTGCAGCAGGATGGGATCTTGCTTAACGTGGCGGAAGTTGGGGCTTTCATTACCGCCATAGTAGGGAAACGCCACCGGAACCACTTCATCACGATCGTCAATCAACGACAGGCGCAGCGCGACTTCGCTGCCTGCTGCCTGTGGCTCAAGGTTCCACTTCCCTTTTTCGCCCCAGCGGAAACCGATTGATCCGTTAGGCACCACCATCTCACCGCTCTCACTCAGGGCGACGGTTTTCCAGTCGGGATTGTTGGCCTCGCCCAGCGCATCGGTGAGATCGGCGGCGCGCAGCAGGCGGCCAGAGGTGTAATAGCCGCTCTCTTCCGGCTCCAGCAGCACCAGCATCGGCATATCGGTATAGCGCCGCGCATAGTTGAGGAAATAGTCGCTGGGGTTTTCCAGATGGAACTCTTTCAGGATCACATGCCCCATCGCCATCGCCAGCGCGCTGTCGGTCCCCTGTTTTGGTGACAGCCACTGGTCACACAGCTTGGCGACCTCTGAATAGTCAGGGCTGATGGCGATGGTTTTGGTGCCTTTATAGCGCACCTCGGTAAAGAAGTGGGCATCTGGCGTGCGGGTCTGCGGTACGTTCGAACCCCAGGCGATGATATAGCTGGAGTTGTACCAGTCGGCGGATTCCGGCACGTCGGTCTGCTCGCCCCAGGTCATCGGCGACGCGGGCGGCAGATCGCAGTACCAGTCATAAAAACTCAGGCTGGTGCCGCCGATCAGCGAAAGATAGCGCGTTCCGGCTGCGTAAGAGATCATCGACATGGCCGGGATCGGCGAAAAACCGGCCACGCGATCGGGGCCGCAGTGTTTGATGGTCCAGATATTGGCGGCGGCGATCAGCGTATTCAGCTCTTTCCAGTCGGAGCGGATAAAGCCGCCGTGCCCGCGCGCCTGTTTATAGCTGCGGCTTTTTTCGGGATCGGTGACGATAGCGTTCCAGGCGAGTACCGGATCGCCGTGCTGCGCCAGCGCCTCGCGCCACAACTCCACCAGCCGTCGGCGCACCAGCGGATACTTTAGCCGGTTGGCGCTGTAGATATACCAGGAGTAGCTGGCGCCGCGTGGGCAGCCGCGCGGTTCATGATTGGGCAAATCGGGGCGGGTGCGTGGATAGTCGGTCTGCTGCGTTTCCCAGGTGACCAGACCATTTTTGACATAAATCTTCCAGCTACAGGAGCCGGTACAGTTTACGCCGTGGGTGGAACGTACAATTTTGTCGTACTGCCAGCGCTGGCGATAGCTGTCCTCCCAGTCGCGGTTGCTGTTCATCAACTGCCCGTGTCCATCCGAGAAGGTGTCGCTTTTCTGGCGAAAATAGCGAAACTTGTCCACTAGCTTACTCATTACCCACTCCTGGCAGAGAGTTTCCCTGCGGTTACATGGCTCAAATTACATAACCTGAAAAACAGATCGAAGAAGATGCCGTGCTTAGTCTTTAGTAAAGCGGCGCCCGTAAACCAGCCAGGTCACCAATGTGCAGACAACGTAGAAGACCAGGAAAACTTTCATCGCTCCGACCGGCGAGCCGGTCATCGCCAGCGATGTGCCGAAGGCTTTTGGAATAAAGAAACCGCCGATAGCGCCGATGGCGGAGATAAAACCCAGCGCGGCGGCGGTCTCGGTCACCGCCACATGTTGCGCCTGCGCTTCAGTGCCGCCAGCCGCCAGCACGCGTTTGCGCGTCAGGGTGCGGAAAATCACGGCGATCATCTGAAAGGTTGAGCCGCTGCCCAGGCCAGCGGTGAGAAACAGACCCATAAACACGGCGTAAAAGGCAGTAAAACTGCCGGTGCCGTGTCCTGGCAGCGTCGAAAACAGCAGCAGCGTAAACAGAGCCATCAGCATAAAGTTCACCAGCGTGACGCGAATGCCGCCGAGCTTATCGGAGATAATGCCCCCAGCCGAACGCGCCAGCGCGCCTAAAAATGGCCCAAAAAAGGCCAGTTTCAGGATATCGACATCGGGAAACTGCGTTTTTGCCAGCATGCCAAAACCCGCTGAAAAGCCGATAAAAGAGCCAAAGGTTGCCAGATAGAGCAGGCTCAGCAGCCACATATGGCCGCGCTTCAGTACCGTAAGCTGCTCGCGTAGCGACGCCTGCGTGCCTGCCAGCGTATCCATACAGAACCAGGCGGCCAGTACCGCGATCATCAGCAGCGGCACCCACAGCCACGCGGCATTAGCCAGCCACAAACGGCTGCCGTCCGGCTGCTCTACGCCATGAACGCCCAGAAAGGTAAAAATCGGTAGCGAGATCACCACAGGCGTCAGCAGCTGCATCACGCTGACGCCCAAATTGCCCAGCCCGCCGTTAATGCCCAGCGCGCTGCCCTGACGTGCCCGGGGAAAGAAAAAACTGATATTGCCCATGCTGGAGGCGAAATTCGCCCCGGCAAAGCCGCACAGCAGCGAGATTACAATAAATACGCCGTAAGAGGTGTCAGGATTTTGTATGGCGAAACCCAGCCAGGCGCAGGGAATAATCAGAATGGCGGTGCTGATCACCGTCCACTGCCGACCACCAAACAGCGGCACTGCAAAGGAGTAAGGTACGCGCAGAATCGCTCCGGAAAGTGAAGGCAGCGCGGTAAGCAGAAACAGCTGATCGGTCGTGAAATGAAAGCCAACTTTATTAAGGTTTACCGCTACGGCGCTGAACAGCATCCAGACGCAGAAGGCTAACAGCAAAGCAAAAACAGATGTCCATAAATTACGTTGCGCGATTTTTTTGCCGGTTTTCTCCCAGTAGCGCGGATTTTCGGCATCCCAGCCGCGCAGCGCGGCATGCGTCGATTTCTCATGTGTGGCCATATTCACGTTCCATGGTAAGAATCAATGAAGGCGGACTGAAGCAAAGCGACAAATCCCCGTAAGCGTAGTCGGGTTATTTAGAGTGATCAATAATCAATCAGTAATTATGATTAGGGTAATAATCAGGCATGAAGGGAAAATTTACGTAGTTAAAACAAGAAACTAAAAATGAGACTCTTGTCTACCTCTAAAGAATTAATCGCCCCGCTTTGGGCATAAGGAAAAAGGAATGGTACGCAGCGGGCCGGTTTACCGCGCTGACCATTTCCTTGAAAAATGAAGGGATTTTATAGGGGGTAGCAATGGCTTATTTCCCACGAACGCACTGCATATAATTGTGGATTGACAGGGAACTGACTAACAACTTAGCGTGGCCCTGCCGCTGTTGTTTACTTGAACAATGTCACATTTTTAGCCTGTAACTTTCGCTCCAGAACAAAATACCGGGCGGGATTTTAAACGCCGGTAGAGAAGCAGCGACAGCATGGCCGATAACGACAGCAGCGCGGCGGGCAGAGCCACATAGTTATAGGGAAAATGGGCGGTAAGCATGGCTCCGCCGCAGAAGGCGCCCAGGGCGCTACCAAGGTTAAACGCGATTTGCCCGCCCGCCGCGCCCAGCATCTCACCGCCTTTGGCATTTTGTAGCAGAAGAATTTGCAACGGCGCAGAGAGCGCAAACAGTCCGGCGCAGATAATAAACGCCAGGCTGAGCGAGGCGATATTCTGATAAGCGAAAAACAGAGTTAACGTTAACGCGACGGCAATCGTGAAGTTAGTTATCGCTGCAATGCGCAGCGGCGAAAATCGGCTGGATAACCTCCCGCTTACTATATTGCCCAGTACCATGCCCAGCCCTGCCAGCATCATAATCAGCGGCATCACCTGATCGGGAAAGCCAGAGACGTAGATCATCACCGGCTTAATGTAGCTGAACCAGGCAAATACCCCGGCGTTGCTGCACAGGGTAGCCAGAAAAACCAGCCACGGCGCGGCTGATTTCAGGAAGTGGAACTGTTCGCTGAGTTTGGTTGGCGCGTTATCAGAAATATCAGGTATCCAAAAAACAATAGAAGTGATTACCGCGATATTAAAAACAGAGATCAGCAGGAAAGTTGATCGCCAGCTAAATTCATGGCTCAGCAATGTGCCCAGCGGAATGCCAATCAGGTTCGCCAGCGTCATTCCGGATACCATGCCTGCTACCGCTGCGGTCACTTTACCCGGCCTTATTACCCGGGTCAGGATAATCGCGCCGACGCCAAAGAATGCGCCGTGCGGAAAGCCGGAAATCAGGCGAGCAATAATCAGCATGGTATAGGAAGAGGAAAAGGTGAAGATAGCGTTGCCAGTAATGCACAGCGCCGCCAAAAATAGCAGAATCGTTTTCAACGAGAACTTATGGGAGATAACGGCAATCACCGGCGCGCCGATAACCACGCCGAGCGCATAAAATGAGATCATATGACCTGCGGAAGATACCGGGATGTCTATATCACGAGCCAGTTCGGTCAGTATGCCCATAATTCCGAATTCGGCCATGCCGAGTCCGAATGTTCCCAGCGCCAGGGAAATAATCACTTTGTTCATACTGCTAACCCTCGAGCTTTTTTTTATGGTGTCACGAATGGAGTTAACAGAGCATTCACTATTCTCGTGATGTTATTAATAAACCTGCTAATAAAAAATCTTAAGGTAAAGGATGTCATATTTTCAGCTCGTAGCGCTTAACCATGCCAGCCGTCTGCTTAATCACGGCCCTACCGTTCTGATCACCAGCTTCGATGCTGCCTCCGGCAGACGTAATGTTATGGCCGCGGCCTGGTCAACGCCGGTTGAGTTTGTCCCGGCGCGTATTGCTATTGTGGTGGATAAAGGCACCTGGTCGCGAGAAATCATTGAGCAGAACCAGGCATTTGCTATCTGCGTACCTACCGCTGCCATTGCTGATTTAACCTGGGCGGTTGGCAGCGTTTCCGGACGCGATAAGAATAAGTTTGAACACTACAATATTGAGGCTAAGCGTGGACCCGAGCTCGGCCTGCCGGTGATCGAACAGGGCTGTGCCGCCTGGCTGGAATGCCGACTGCTGCCGGAAACCCAGGCGCAGCAGCAGTACGATACCTTATTTGGAGAAGTGGTCGCTGCCGCCGCCGATACGCGTATTTTTAACCAGGGCCGCTGGCAGTTCTCAGCCGAACATCCTGAGCATCATACGCTGCATCATTTAGGCGCCGGAAGCTTTGTTACCAGCGGGCCGCTGATACAGGCAAAGCCGCTCTGATCTTTCAGCCATAAAAAAAGCGCCCTTGCAGGCGCTTTTTACTTTTGCTTCGCGTTAGTTATTTCAGGCGGAACGCCACTACGCTGTCTCCGGCTTTGGTACCCAGCGAACCGTGGCCGCCTGCGGCGATCACCACATACTGTTTGCCATCGCTGCCCTGCCAGGTCGACGGCGTAGCCTGCGCGCCAGCGCTCAGCTCGGTCTGCCACAGCAGTTCGCCAGTATTGATATCATAGGCGCGGAAGAAGTTATCCGCCGTCGCGCCGTGGAATACCACATCGCCTGCCGTCACCAGCGGACCGCCATGCGCCACCATTCCCATCGGGAAACCGATCGGGAAACGCCCCGGCAGGAAGCTGGTGTTGAGGTTTTTCGTGGTGCCCACGCGGCGCAGCCATTCGGTTTTACCGGTTTTCAGATCCACGCCAACCATACGTCCCCACGGCGGGGCGATACAAGGAATGCCCAGATCGGAAGCCAGCTGCTGAATATGAATGGCATAGTCGCCGTGGAAGTTCTCATTCCAGTAAGGCTGTCCATCCTGAGTGAACATACGTTTCGTAGCCGTTTCCGGCGTACGCTTGATCAGCGTATATTTATAAGCCAGGCGCACCGGCGAAGCGATCAGGATCTGTCGCTCTGGATCAACCGCCACGGACCCCCAGTTAAACACGCCGATATTACCCGGGAATATGATAGAACCCTGCTCGGTAGAAGGCGTCCAGGGATTACCGTCATAGCGCAGCGATTTAAAATCGATACGGCAGGCCATCTGATCGAACGGCGTAATGCCCCACATCGATTTTTCAGTCAGCGGCTCCGGCAGGAAGTTCAGGCTGGAAACCGGCTGGGTCGCGGCAAATTTCTCACCGGCAACGCCATCGGTCGAAACCGGTACCTGCCTGACGGGATAAACCGGCTCGCCGGTCAGACGATTAAGAACAAAAAGGTTGCCGGTTTTGGTCGGCAGGATCACCACCGGCTGTTTGCTACCCTGATAATCGATATCAAGCAGTGACGGCTGCGACGGGTTATCGCGATCCCACAGGTCGTGGTTAGAGCTCTGGAAACGCCATTTAAAGGTGCCGGTCTGCAGATCCAGCGCCACCAGCGCATCGCGGAACTTCTCGGTATTGCTGTTGGCATCGCGCTCGATACCCAGCTCATCCGGCGAGGCATTGCCAAACGGCACATAAACCAGGCCGTTATGCAGATCGGCGCTCAGAGTACCCCAGGCGATCGGCGTATCGTAAGGATAGTTTTGGTTAGCGGCAATCGGCTGGGTTTGCGTTGGGTTGGCAGGATCGAAATTCCATACCAGGCGACCACTCTGCACATCATAGGCACGAATCACGCCAGATGGGTTGCCCTTATCAAAACCGTTATCCATGACTGAGCCGCCAACAATCACCAGATTGCCCGCTACCAGCGGTGCGGCGGTCTGCATCAGCGCATGCGGACGGATTTCGCCCATATTGGCGCGCAGATCCACAATGCCGTCCTGGCCGAAATCGGCGCATCGCTTGCCGGTATCCGCATCCAGCGCCACCAGTTTGGCATCGGTGGTAGCATTAAAGATACGCTTGCGGCAGATTGCCGGCGCATTACCCTGCGGCTGAGCGGCGCTGGCTTCATAGTAGCTAACGCCACGGCAGGTCTGGTGCTGCTGCAGATAAGAGCGATTCTTTTGCGGCACATATTTCCATTTCAGCTTGCCGGTTTCCGGCACCAGCGCATGGATTTCATTATGCGGCGTACAGAAATAGAGCGTGTTATTTGCCTTGAGCGGCGTCGCTTCAAAGGTATATTCGCTGGCATCATCGCTTTGACGCAGATCGCCGGTGTGATAAGTCCAGGCAACCTCCAGATTATTCACGTTTTGCTTATTAATCTGGTTCAGAGCTGAAAAGCGCAGGCCGTTGTTAGTGCCACCGTAAGCGACCCAGTCATCGTGTGCGACGGCGGCACTGCTGGGCTGGCGGGCATTGGTAATTTTACCTTCCTGCGGCAGCGGATCGTAGAACATCAGGCCAATTACCACCGCGATAATAATAATCAGCGTAGACCCCAGGAACGGATGAAACTTACGTCCGGTCAGCGGACGTACCACCCACGGCATCGCCAGCCAGACACCGATCAGGCCGAGGACATCGCCACGCGGGATCCACTGCCATTTATCGAAGCCCACCTCATAAATAATCCAGAACAACGTAATCCACAATAAAACGGCACAGGCGGTTAAGGCGATTTTCTTATTCATCGCCAGGGTAATGGCGATAATCAATAGCCCGATGGCCATGACTGCGTAAAATGGGCTTCCCCCAAGCAGTAACAGCCTGCCGCCCATATAAAGCATAGCTATGCCGATCAGGGCGATAACTATCCCGGTAATTTTGTTAACCATGTTTCCCTCATAACAATTTACAAAAATTGAAAGTAAAACCAAAAAACATTACATCAAATCAACACAATTTTAACTTTGAAGCACAGGCATTAAAATCCCACAAAATCTTATCTGTTAAGAGCATTTGATGATTTTCCCGGTGAAAGATCGATCTCGCTTGCGCCTGCCGCTTCCAGCCATACATTGAAATTAATAAATTAGCGAAAATAATAAGACAGGCTGTAAAGCATAGAAAAGAATTGCCACGTAATGCTAAAAAAGTTGGCTTTCAGCGGGCGGGCTCTCTGATAAGGAAGGTTTTTTTGCCTGATAAAACGGCTGCGGGAAAGCGAGAGATGCAGGCAATTAATCAATTGCCGCAATAGTGTGCGCATCCCTGCGAATGGCACCATCCCTCTTCTTACAATGAACAACCTCTATGATTTTACACATCCTCCCTGGTACGCCCCGGCTGTTTGGCGCTGGCGAGTAATCTGCGCCCTGACTGCGCCCCTTTTTGGCTGACCGCTTCTGCACTAAAAAGATCTGGATCGTGGCGGGGGGCCTCTGGTCGATACTGGAAATTACCATCGCCAGGGCAGGCGAGATGGGAATGGCGCTGGTGGGCGAATTAGTTATTTGCTGCTGCTGATTGGCAGCTGTTTTCTGGCGATCCCGTGGATGCCCTCCGCCAGTACAGTTATTTTGATGATGACGCTGGGCAATACGCTGAATGCGTTGGTCAATAATGTCTACTGGTCAGTGGTGATTGACGTTACGCCGCACGCCAGCGTGGGCGCTTATAGCGGCATTACGCTGGCAATAGCAAACCTGGCATCGATCATTTCGCCCATGCTAAGCGGTGGGCTGGCGCAATATCAGGGTTATAACGCGATCTTTACCGCTACCGCGCTGATTGTTTTCGCCAGTATGCTGGAAATGTCGCTGCTGCAACCAGAAAAAAGCTGGTTATGACTGGGCGGGAGCCAGTGCCCGTTAGCCGGGTAACCACCTCTTAATTAACCGCGCCGCACAGACCCGCGCGTCAGCACAGAAAAAGCAGGCACTCGTTCCACCATGAATGGGAAGAATACCTGCTCTGTTTCTGTTTTATCGCACCGGGATATTATTTTTTCTGGTTAAGGTAATCGGTCAGGAAATGCTGTGCATTGCCATAGGATGAAAGTGATTCGCTGTAGTTAATGCGGTAAGGCTGCTTCTCATCGGGCAAATAAAGTTCGCCTGAATCCCTGCCAAAGACATTTAACACCACAAAACGATTACCATTAACCGTAAGTGAATAGCTGATCTTTTTATCACTCTTTTGCACATCCATTATCTGAATGCGTTGACTCCAGGGATGATCGATATTTGTGATCTGTACCAGTGCTTTATTATCCTGGCGCGGACCGTAGCGCAATATCCAGACCTGAACGCCCTCTTCGCCCTGCCAGGCCATCACTTTTTCAGCAACTTCCGGACGGGAAAATGATGCATTCTGAGAGGCTATTTTATCCTGCGCAATCACCTGGCTGGACAAGGGTATAAATGCCAGCACAGCCAGCATAAAAGCAATATTTATTTTTTTCACCGACAAACTCCTTTTTTGTTTCGGGGCGGGGAAAATAATAATCAATAAATATCTGTCGTCAATGGGGTTTATATAAATTAGCGACACTGGCCGTTAAAACGGCGCGCGGATTTATTTCGAATGTATATAATTGGCATGTTTTTATTAGTGGATTAATTAAATAAAACCGGCCATGAAAGGCCGGCTTAAATTAATTATTTTTTTAATGTCAGAACGCTTCCCATCCCTCTGTCGTGGAATTCTGTTTCGGACGCGCAGGCACAGAATATGCAACCTTTACAACCGTTTTTTTGCGGCTGCTTGTGACAACGTCACGCCTGTGGCAAGACGAAAGGTCGCTACCATCTGGTTCAGATGTCGGGCCTGATCTTCCAGCTGGCTGGCCGCCGAAGATGACTCTTCAACCAGCGAGGCGTTTTGCTGCGTGACCTGATCCAGTTCGACCACTGCAATGCCTACCTGGCTGATGCCACGGCTTTGCTCTTCAGAAGCAGAGGAAATTTCATCCATAATATCGTGCACCTGCTTAACCCCAACCACGATGGCTTCCATCGACTCTTCAGCGGCAACCGCCAGCTTTGTGCCTTTTTCCACACGTGAAGAGGACTCATCAATCAGCCCTTTAATATCTTTGGCCGCTGCCGCGCTGCGCTGGGCCAGATTGCGCACCTCTCCCGCAACCACTGCAAAGCCGCGCCCGTTTTCTCCGGCGCGTGCCGCCTCTACTGCAGCATTCAATGCCAGGATATTGGTCTGGAAGGCGATGCTTTCGATCACGCCGGTGATCTCAGCGATTTTCTTTGCGCTTTCTTCCAGGTCGTAAATGGTCTTGATTACCCCATCAACAATATCTCCGCCTTTCTCAGCGGTCTCTGACGCCGATAACGCCAGTTTGGATGCCTGCAGCGCATTATCCGCATTCTGTTTTACGGTAGCGGTGATCTGTTCCATGCTGGCTGCCGTCTGTTCCAGTGAAGCGGCCTGCTGTTCCGTACGCGATGAGAGATCGGCATTGCCTGCGGCAATCTCGCTAACGCCGGTAAGAATGGTTTCAGAGCCGCTGCGCACGTTGCTGACGGTATTGACCAGCGCCTGTTGCATACGCGCCAGGCCATTATGCAGTCGCCCCATTTCAGTACGCGCCAGCGGATCTATTTTTACCGGCTGCGTGAGATCGCCATGTTCAATCGCATTAATATGGTTAAGCGCGGCAGTGAGCGGCTGCAACAGCACGCGCTGCAGCACACGCCAGCTAAGCGCAACGCAGGCTAATACCAGTAGCATCACGCCTGTCAGCAACATTTTCATTCGCTGGAAATGTTGGCTGCTGTCCTCAGCGGCCTGGCTGGTCAGATAATTGACCGCGCTGCGCCAGCGCTCGTAATCTTCCAGCATCGCCTGCTGTTTCGGCGCGGCATTAATGGCAAACATTGCGGCCAGGCTGTGCGTATCCGCCGTGTCCATGAGTTGCTGCAACAGCGTCGAGTAAGCTTTATAGCTGGCGTTAAGTTCAGCAGTCAGATGCGGGTCAAGCTGTTTCAACGGCGCGCCAGACTGATATTCCTGATACCAGCGCTCCGCCTCCTGCAGCTGTTGGCGTCCATGCTGGATCATCCCCGGCACTTTTGCGCTGGCTGGGCCTTCCTGCTGGATCCAAATAACGATACGGTTAGCATCGGAGCGCACCGCATTCAGCGCATACCAGGCGTTGGTCAGCGCAGTGACCTTGTCATTGGCCGTGGTGGCAGTAAGGAAATTTTCCTTGTCATTGCTGAGTGAATTAAGAAACAGTCCGCCGGAAGCGAATTGCAGTAGGCCAAACAGAGCGATACAGCAAATCAGAAAGGTGGATGTTTTAATACGGCTAAAAAAGGACATAGCTCCCTCAAATAAAGTGATAAACATCACATTTATCGGCAACTTTACCGGTAACATTAGTATCATTGCTTAATCATCAGGCAGTTGAAAAGGCAGATTATGCTGTAATCTGTTGCTGTAAGAGATGGTGGTTACGAGAGAGTACAAAACCCGGTTAGATTATCCGTTAATCTGACGATCACCACGGCCCATTGATCCCTGGTTTATTTATGCATTTTGATCGGGCTGGATTGTCTGGTCATGAACAACGTATGATGACGCCGGTCATGCAGTGTTGTTACCCTGCTGGCCCAAACAGGGAAACCCTGTATAAATCAAACGCAGCGTAATGGCTATCTGTCAGAGCCGCTAACCTGTTGCAGCGCCTGAGCTACCGAAGCACATAGGATTGAGGGCAGAATTTGTCCATAATAAGTAATGCCTTAGCTGTTGTTAGGTTTTACTTATTGATTCAATAATGGATACGCATTAGATCTCAATCACATTTTTCGGTAACTTTCACGCTAACCAATATGAAGGAGTAACTGATGTCTATCATTAACACCAAAATCAAACCGTTCAAAAACAGCGCGTTCAAAAACGGTGAGTTCATCGAAGTGACTGAGAAAGACGTTGAAGGTAAATGGAGCGTATTCTTCTTTTACCCGGCTGACTTCACCTTCGTTTGCCCGACTGAACTGGGTGACGTGGCTGACCACTACGCAGAATTCCAGAAAATGGGCGTAGACATTTACTCTGTTTCTACTGATACCCACTTCACGCACAAAGCCTGGCACGGCAGCTCTGAAACCATCGCGAAAATCCAGTACGCGATGATCGGCGACCCGACCGGCGCGCTGACCCGTAACTTCGACATCATGCGCGAAGATCAGGGTCTGGCTGACCGTGGTACCTTCATCGTTGACCCGGAAGGTATCATCCAGGCAGTAGAAATCACTGCTGAAGGCATCGGCCGTGACGCCTCTGACCTGCTGCGTAAAGTGAAGGCAGCTCAGTACGTTGCCAGCCACCCGGGCGAAGTGTGCCCTGCAAAATGGAAAGAAGGCGAAGCAACACTGGCTCCGTCTCTGGACCTGGTTGGCAAAATCTAAGTTAGCCTCGCTCTTTATATTTTCATCGGGTGCTGCGGCACCCGATTTTTTGCCTGGAGACCCTCATGCTCGACACCACGATGAAAAACCAACTCAAGGCCTATCTTGAGAAATTAACCAAGCCTGTTGAGTTAATCGCGACGCTGGATGACAGCGCCAAGTCCGCTGAAATCAAAGCGTTGCTGACTGAGATTGCTGAGCTGTCTGAAAAAGTCACGTTCCGTGAAGACAACACCCTGCCGGAGCGTAAACCCTCATTCCTGATTACTAACCCAGGCAACACTACCGGCCCGCGTTTTGCCGGTTCGCCGCTGGGTCACGAATTTACTTCGCTGGTGCTGGCACTGCTGCAGACCGGCGGACATCCGTCAAAAGAGACACAGGCGCTGCTGGATCAGATCCGCCAGCTGGATGACGACCTGCATTTTGAAACCTATTACTCGCTTTCCTGCCATAACTGCCCTGACGTGGTACAGGCGCTGAACCTGATGGCGATTCTGAATCCGCGCATCAGCCATACGGCGATCGACGGCGGCGTATTCCAGAGCGAAATCCAGGATCGCAATGTGATGGGCGTTCCTGCAGTGTTCCTGAACGGTAAAGAGTTTGGTCAGGGTCGCATGAGTCTGGCGGAGATCGTCAGCAAAGTGGACGTTAACGCAGATAAACGCGCGGCGGAAGAGCTGAATAAGCGTGACGCTTACGACGTGCTGATTGTCGGCAGCGGCCCGGCGGGCGCAGCGGCAGCGATTTACTCAGCGCGTAAAGGCATTCGTACTGCTCTGCTGGGCGAACGTTTTGGTGGACAGGTGCTGGATACGGTGGATATCGAAAACTATATCTCCGTACCGAAAACCGAAGGTTCTAAACTGGCCGGCGCGCTGAAAGCGCACGTAAGCGAATATGCTATCGATGTTATCGACAGCCAGAGCGCCAGCAAGCTGATCCCGGCCAGCGTTGAAGGCGGCTTGCATACCATTAAAACCGCCTCCGGCGCTGAGCTGAAATCACGCAGCATTATCGTGGCGACCGGCGCACGCTGGCGTAACATGAACGTGCCGGGCGAAGAGCAGTACCGCACCCGTGGCGTTACCTACTGCCCACACTGCGACGGCCCGCTGTACAAAGGCAAACGCGTTGCGGTTATTGGCGGCGGTAACTCCGGCGTTGAAGCGGCGATCGATCTGGCAGGCATCGTTGAACACGTTACCCTGCTGGAATTTGCCCCAGCGATGAAAGCGGATGCCGTGCTGCAGGAAAAAGTACGCAGCCTGCAGAACGTGGACATTATTCTTAATGCGCAAACGCTGGAAGTGAAAGGCGACGGCAGCAAGCTGACCAGCCTGGAATACAAAGACCGCGTAAACGACACGGTTCATCAGCTGGACGTTGCCGGTATTTTCGTGCAGATTGGTTTGCTGCCGAACACCACCTGGCTGGATGGCACCATTGAGCGCAACCAGATGGGCGAAATTATGATCGACGCAAAATGCGAAACCAGCGTGAAAGGCATCTTTGCTGCCGGTGACTGCACCACTGTACCGTACAAGCAGATCATCATCGCCAGCGGCGAAGGCGCAAAAGCCTCACTGAGCGCGTTTGATTACCTGATCCGTACTCAGCCGGTCGGCTAAGGCCCACCCGCAAAAAAAAGCAGCGGCATCTTCGGATGCCGTTTTTTTTGCCCGGGGTTCAGCGGTCGAGAAAGCGTTGCGGATGATCCGCGATGAGAGACTGGACATTGTCGTAGCGCCCAAAGAGACGGTAGCGATTGCTGGCGATCAAATCATAGCAGCGGTTGCTGAGGGTCGCAGGCAGCAGACGCAACAGCGCCAGGATACGCCACGGCCAGGGCAGCCCGGCCATGACACGAAATATTGCTTCCGCGCGCAGATAAACTTTCCCCTGCCTAATCAGCACAATCGTACTGATGTTTTCTGTAGAGAGCCCTGCCCAGCGCAGTAGCGCTTTGCCCTGCTCGCTCTGCACCGCCGCCAGCCTCACCGTACGATATTTATCGTAGCGTAGCAGGAAATTCACCCACCCGTTACAGAGCCGGCAGGTGCCGTCATACAGCACTACCTGCTCGTCAGGTGAAATCAATGGCGGTGCGGCGCGATCACTCATTGCGGATGCCAGGATCCTCATCGCTAATCGACACAGGATCTTCATCTTCGGTGCCGCTATCCAGCTCATGCAGGCTAATCAGCTGTACCGGCGCATCTTCCAGCCTGTCCAGCCAGCGTTCGCTCACGTCCGGCAGGCTGGTAAACTGCCCGTCAAGAAACAAGAAATCGAGCTGCTCACCCAAATCTTCCAGTAATTCTTCTGGCGCGCTGTAGTTTTCGCCATGCAGATCGCTGCCATCAATTTGATACCCGATCAGCCCATCATGCACGTTCGCCTGGCCCAGTTCGATAACGTGGCCATCGATATTTTGCGCCAGTATGGTACCGTCGCAGTAGAAAAGGTTATAGGGCATTAAGTCCTGGTTACGATTATCGGGCATAATTCCTCCTGTATGGCATTCAGGTTGATAAGTATAGCCAGGCTCTGCAAGGACGCTTATTGTGTGTTGTCCAGCCGCGTCATCGCCTCGATAAACGCCTCTTCGCTCACGCCATACAGCGAATGCTTAACCCCAAGGCGGAACGCATCCTGCAACAGCTGATAAAGCGCGCGCAGATCATCCAGCGTGCGCCGCTCCGGCTGCGCGCCATAGCGGCTAAAACGTCGGTTCTCCAGCGACAGCTGACCGCCGTCCGGCAGATAACGTGCCGCCAGCAGATGATGCCGAAAGTGCGAGTGCGGCCAGGTCGAGACGAAATGATTGGCCATCAGGTAATCGGAAGGATACTGCGTCACCAGATCGAAGCGATAGAGCGGCAGCCACTCCTGGTTACGCCGCTGGCACAGCAGCCACTCTTCACCCAGCGACTGCAATTGATATTCGCCGTGCGGCGTGGTCTGCACCCGATCTGCCTGCAGGCGAATCGGCGCGCTCAGCGTCGGGCCGCCAAAGCCTACATCGGCAATCCAGAAATCCTCTTCCAGTTGCACCAGCAGCAACATATGGGTACGCGGCGGCACAGACGGCGGCTGGGCAATCACGACTCTGGCCGCCAGCCCGCGTGCATCGAACCCCATCTGCTGCAGCGCCAGCAGAAACAGCGCGTTCTGCTCATAGCAGTAACCACCACGCCGCGCTACGACCAGCTTCTCCTGAATTGCTTCGGTTTCAAGGTGAATCGGGCGATCAAGAAGCACATCCAGGTTTTCAAAGGGTATAGCGCATACGTGCGCCTGATGCAGCTGTGCCAGCGTCGTTAATGAAGGGCGCGTCGCGCCGGTAAAACCGATACGCGCCAGATAAGCGTGAAGATCAAACGGCATAATTTCTTCCTGGTGAAAACGATGCTTATCTTATAGCTGATTTCTGGCGCGGGGTTTGATGCCAGGTGCGCGAGGCATCCATTCATTTTATTTGACTAATCCCACGCTGTTTTTTAACAGCTGACGCGCTCGCCAACAACTTATAATCATTTCGTCGTCGTCCGCGTTGTCGGCCAGGCCGCCCAAACGCGAACAGAGCGCATCGTAACTCAATGCCCGCCTTTCCTGTGCTAACGCTACGACAGCCCGACCCACTAACGCCAAAAACTCGGAGTCATGCTCTACATCTTCAGATAACCAGGACAATTTTTTTTCCCTCCTTCGGTGAAAAAAGACCCCTTAACTATGAACGCTCAAAAAATTTGGGGATCCCTGTAATCGATTTCTGAGACTTATCTCACGTTGAAGATTGTCAAGGCGCAGCGGCGGCTGGGCAAAGCGCTTAGATAAATCTATAACATTTTAATAACCTACCTGCGGTTAATAAAAAAGAGGCAAAAATGAAATGGCGTTCTGGCGTCCAGCATGGATTGAATTTGTACAGAAGCTGTTCCGCCAGGCTTTCGCGGCAGCAGCCTGTCAGCGTCGCGAGCAGCGCCTCCGCTCCGTAAAAACATATCTCAGCTATGCTTAAGTAACGATTTAACAAGGCAAAAAGGAGCAAGAATGAAAAAGCGACTGGCGATACTGCTGTTGATGGCAAGCTGCGGCGTGGTACAGGCAGCAGACGAAGCAAGCAGCGAAGCGCAATCCTATATTGCGGGACTCTGCACCATCACCGGTGAACAGCAAGCGGCGGACGCATCACAGGAAGAGTATGTGCAGAAGCTTAAAGATATGGTGATGCGCGGTTCGGCTCCTTATGGCATGGACACGCCTGAATTTAATCAGGACGAAGCGGAAAAGGTAGCGGATGCTTATAGCAAACTGCCTGACGAGGTGAAAAAAAGTAATCTTAAAGATGTCGCCGCCTGTAAAAAAGCAACGCTGGCGCAGTATCAAAAAGCAGAGTAAATGGGTTAACAGAGCGGGCTACGGCCCGCTTCTGCCGGACAGGCTTTACTCTTTGCCAGTCAAAAAACGATAAATCACCGCAAGATCCTGCTCGCCATAGCCCGCTTCCACGGCCTGCTGCCAGAGCTGAGCAATATGCTGAAGTCCCGGCATCGACTGATCTTCCGCCGCGCTCAGCGCCAGCTGCGCATCTTTAAGCGCCCAGACCAGCTGCATTTGGGGCGTATAGTCGCCGCCCCTGATGGTCTCCAGCTTTACCTTTGCATAGGGCGCTGCTAACGGCCCGCCTTCCAGCACCGACCAGAGTTCGTCAGGAGTAAAACCAAACTGTTGCGCCAGACTGGTGCTTTCCGCCAGCCCCTGCATCATGCTAATCAGCCAGGCGTTTACCACCAGTTTCATTCGCGAACCGGCGCCCGCTTCACCCAACCAACGCGCGCCCTTGCTGATAGCGGCAAACACAGGCTCCAGGCGCGCCGCACGCTGCCGATCGCCGCTGGCCAGCACCAGAATCTGCGCATTTTCGGCAGGCGCTTTGGTGCCGGAAACCGGCGCATCGATATAGACCACATCCGGGCGCGCCGCGACCAGCTGAGAAATAAGTTTGTCGGTGGCTTCCACACCGATGGTGCCCATCTGGCAGAAGATAGCGTTGGGCTTTAACGCTGGCATTATTTGTTGCAGAACGCGTTCGGTGGTTGCGCCGTCTGACAGCATCGCCAACACAACTTCAGCCTGTTCTGCCGCCTGCTGCGGCTCATCACACAGTTGCATGCCCGCTGCCGCCAGATCCTCACCGCGTGCCCGGGTGCGGTTCCAGCCTGCTACCTGAAATTCTTTCTTTACCAGGTTAGCAGCGAAAGCATGCCCCATGGCGCCTAATCCCAATACCGCTACCGCGGGACGTTGATTCATGGTGTAAATCCTTCTGGTTAAATGTCGGTTAATACTGACCTGGGTCTTGATAATAGTCTCGTTTTATATCAGCCAGATTATTAGCTGTTTTCTGCGGCATTCCGGCGGTTTATGCGTGATTTGTCACCGCTGGACTGAAATATTTTATTAGCGCTTTTTGCAAAATATGACCGGGCTGCCAGGCTTAAACGCAGATGTTACGGAACGTTATCAATTATTTCTGCCGCAGGACGCCTTTATGAAAATCATCCTTCCTCCCTCTTCTGCCCGCTTTATAGCAGCACCCACCCTGCTGGTTTTTAGCTGCATCTGCGCAGCGGCCAGCGATAAATCGACCCTGGTGGTGAGCGCCTCCCCTGGCGGCCTTTCCGAACTGGACACGCCAGCTGCCGTGAGCGTGATCAACGGCGACGATCTGCGTCTGG
This sequence comes from Pantoea sp. FN0302, assembly GCF_050113775.1. NCBI lineage: Bacteria > Pseudomonadati > Pseudomonadota > Gammaproteobacteria > Enterobacterales > Erwiniaceae > Pantoea > Pantoea sp. FN0302. The sequence continues at coordinate 1,107,547 of NZ_JBNJSM010000001.1, read as the reverse complement.
CCGCGCCGCGCGTTAATCTGTCGGAGAATCTCTCCGGCCTTCCTGGCGTACAAATCCAGAACAGACAGAACTATGCGCAGGATTTGCAGATTTCGATTCGCGGGTTTGGCTCGCGCTCTACCTATGGCGTGCGCGGTATGCGTATTTATGTGGATGGCATCCCGGCAACGATGCCGGACGGTCAGGGCCAAACGTCTAATATCGATCTCAATTCGGTGGATCGCGTGGAAGTGCTGCGTGGTCCCTTTTCCGCGCTCTACGGTAACGCCTCGGGCGGCGTAATCAACATTGAGACCCTGAAAGGCAGTCAGCCCGCCAGCATTGAGGCCAGTAGCTATTATGGCAGCTTCGGTAGCTGGCGCTACGGCCTGAAGGCACAGGGCGCAACCGGCGATGGCAGTCAGGTGGGTGATGTTGATTATGCGGTTTCCACAACCCGTTTTAGCACTCACGGTTACCGCGATCACAGCAGCGCGCAAAAGAATCTCGGCAACGCGCGGCTGGGGGTGCGTATTGATGATGTCAGTACCTTAACGCTGCTGTTTAACAGCGTGGATATCAAAGCCCAGGACGCTGGCGGCCTGACCAACACAGAATGGCACGATAACCCGCGCCAGTCTCCGCGCGCGGAAGAGTACAATACGCGCAAAACAACAAAGCAAACGCAGGCCGGGCTGCGCTATGAACGTCAGATAAGCGAAAAAGATGACTTCCGCCTGATGGCGTGGGCGGGCGAACGTGAAACGGTGCAGTATCAGTCGATCCCGCGCGCGCCGCAGCTAAAACCGACCCATGCCGGCGGCGTAATTGATTTAACCCGTCACTATCAGGGTATCGATGTGCGCTGGACGCATCGTGACGCCATCGGCGCGATCCCCGTAACGCTCACCGGCGGGATTGATTACGAAACCATGAGCGAACGTCGCAAAGGCTATGAAAACTTCATTATGCAAAAGGGCACGCCAGCTTTTGGTCATAAGGGCGACCTGCGCCGCAACGAGCGCAACCTGATGTGGAACCTCGATCCCTATTTGCAGACCTCCTGGCAACTTACGCCTGAGCTGACGCTGGATGCGGGGGTGCGTTTCAGCACGGTGAATTTTGATGATAATGATCACTACATCACCGCTGACAACGGCGACGATAGCGGCGAAGCGCGCTATCACCGCTGGCTGCCTGCCGCCGCGCTGAAATATGCGCTGACGGATGCCTGGAATATCTACACCTCTGCCGGACGCGGTTTCGAGTCGCCGACCATTACCGAACTTTCCTATCGCAACGATGACCAGGGCGGTCTGAATAACCTCCTGCAACCCTCAACCAGCGATACGCTGGAGATTGGTAGCAAAACCCGTATTGGCAACGGTCTGTTCAGCGCCGCACTCTTCCAGACCGATACCAAAAATGAAATTGTTGTCGCCAACAGCGAAGGCGGACGCAGCAGCTATAAAAATGCCGGGCAGACGCGGCGACGCGGTCTGGAGCTGGCGCTCGATCAGCAGTTTGCCCTTGACTGGCGACTGCGGCTCTCCTGGACACTGCTGGATGCCACCTATCGCGACAGCAGCAGCAGCGCCAAAAATCCGGTGACGCGCGGCAATCGTCTGCCCGGCATTGCCCGCAATATGGCCTGGGCGGCGCTGGAATATGCGCCAGAAACCGGCTGGTACGGCGGTGCCGAGCTGCGCTATATGGGTGAGATTCAGGCCAACGATAGCAACAGTGAACAGGCTCCGACTTATGCGGTGACCGCGCTGAACGGCGGCTATAAGTACCGCGCCGGGAACTGGGTACTGGATCTGTTTGGCCGCGTTGATAATCTGTTTGACCGCCGCTATGTGGGTTCGGTGATTGTTAATGAAGGCAATGGCCGCTACTTCGAACCAGCGCCAGGACGTAATTACGGCGTGGGCGCTTCACTGAGCTGGGAATTTAATTAATTCTGCGTTTAGCCCGCACGCGGATAATGTATCAGGTCGTGAATTAACGCTGGCCGGTCGCTGCTATTGCGGTAGGCGTGCGGCACGTCGGCGTTAAAACGCAGCACTTCGCCCTGTTTCAACAGATGCCATTGTTGCGCAACCCGCACCTCCAGCGTACCGGCAATCACCACCACATGTTCTGTTACCCCTGGCGCGTGGGGAGCCGACTCGCTAAACGCACCGGCGGAAAAAGTAATCCCCAGCAGATCGAACCCCAGCAACGGATCGAAATCAGCCAGCGGCCTGACCTGCATCTGTGCATTGCGTTGCTGAAACGGCGGCCGTTCACCGTCGCGATAGTGCGTTACCTCCGCTGGCGCTTCAGGCGGCGTGATAAACAGCGAAAACGGCACGGCAAAGCCGGTGGCGATTTTCCACAGCGTGGCAACCGTAGGGCTTGATTCGCCGCGTTCAATTTGCCCCAGCATCGCCTTACTGACGCCGCTGTGTTCTGCTGCCTGCGTCAGGCTCCACTGGCGCTGCACACGTAAGGCTTTTAGCGTTTGAGCGAGGTGTTGCGTGAGTGCCTGCATCCTTTTCCTCCCGAATGTTATCTTGTGCGCTATAACGCACAATGCTACTGTGTGCGTTATAGCGCACAGGAGAGAATACTATGTTATCGGTGCCGCATGCACGTCAGATTGCTTTCCCGGCTGCGATCGCCGGGTTTATCGCAACGCTTATTGGCTACGCCAGCTCAGCGGCGATTATTTATCAGGCTGCCGCCGCTGCCGGTGTCAGTGCGGATGAGATCGGTGGTTGGTTTACCGCGCTGGGCCTGGCGATGGGCATCAGCTCCCTTGGCTTTTCTCTCTGGTATCGCCAGCCGATCCTTACTGCCTGGTCAACCCCTGGCGCCGCCATGCTGGCAACCAGTCTTGACGGCGTTACACTGTCACAAACTATTGGCGTTTTTATCTTTACCAATTTGTTAATTGTGCTGTGCGGCATTACCGGGCTGTTTGCCCGCTTAATGAAAGTGATCCCTCAGGCGATTACCGCCGCCATGCTGGCCGGGATTTTATTGCGCTTTGGTCTGCAGGCCTTCGGCGCGCTACCCACCGATCTGTTGTTATGCGGAATAATGTGTGTTAGCTGGCTGCTGGCGCGTCGGCTGCTGCCGCGTTATGCGATTATTATCACTCTGCTGGCAGGCCTGTTGGTGACGCTGGCGCGCGGCGATCTGCATTTGGCCCAGCCATTGCTGACGCTGCGCTGGCCATCGTTTACTATGCCGTCATTCTCCCTGTCAACGCTACTGGGCGTTGGGTTGCCTTTTTTCCTGGTGACCATGGCCTCGCAAAATGCGCCGGGCATCGCTACGCTGCAGGCGCATGGCTATAACGCGCCGGTTTCACCATTAATTGGCTGGAGCGGCATGATTGCCCTGCTGCTGTCGCCTTTCGGCGGCTTTTCCGTTTGTCTTGCCGCCATTACCACCGCTATCTGTATGAGTGAGGAAGTGCATCCCGATCGCACTAAGCGCTGGCTGGCTGCAGCCTGCGCCGGCATTTTTTATCTGCTGGCGGGCCTGTTTGGCGGTGCCGTGGGCCTGCTGTTGACCGCCCTGCCGATGGCGCTGATTCATATCCTTGCCGGGCTGGCGCTATTGAACACGCTGACCAGCAGTATTCAGCGAGCGCTGCATCAGGAAGAGACACGCGATGCGGCTATGGTTACCTTTTTAGTGACCGCTTCCGGCATTTCGCTGGCAGGCACAGGCGCGCCATTCTGGGGTTTATTAACAGGAATGCTGGTATGGCTGATATTATCAGCTCATCGGCTTCGCTAATAAGAACAAGCGTTTGTTTAACGTGCGCGTTCAGAGGTAATGGAAATAGCTGTACAGGTTTTTTATTTCTTGTACAGGTATGGGCGTTTGCCGCTTGATCATCACTTGCTTGCCGGATGAACAAACAATTAAATTACCTGTGGGTTATTACCCTGCGAAATATTCATCAGGGAAACAATAATTGAATAAGCTGATTAACCAGAAAGAGTGAGTTAATAGCAAAACAGCCGGGATAAAAAAACACTCCGACATAATTACAAAAATTATGTCGGAGTGAAGAGGCGTAAAAAATTGGAATTGCCGTGGGCGTTACTCTGCTGGTTTACGCCCTCCGCCATGGCTGTTCTGGCCGCCTTTGCGCCCAGCTTCTGAAGCTTTCTGCGGGTTATTCTTGAAGTTGCCCCCGCTACGCTGACCGCCTTTTTTGCCAGCCTCGGAGGCACGCTGCCGATCGTTTGCGAAATTACCTGCACCACCACGATACTGAGTCATAACAATTCCTCTTTTCTTAACATTAAAGGGGGCAACTCACTCTCCCAGTGGGAGATAAGTAAGCGTAACAACGTTATTAAATGTAGAAGCTCAGTAACGAAGTGCAACTATTTCACCTTCCCTTAAAAGCGCCTCCGTCTGATAAAACTGCTCAGCCTGCAATTGTTTTAATTAATAATTAATCCATAAATACATAATAAGAATTGCTGTTTAAGATTTTTCCTAAAATGAGCACAATTAAGCTTGCGTCTGATTTTTTTAGATAATTTCCACTTTGTTAACATTCATCTATAGTTACTCAGGGACAGGGAGAGAGCATGTTGATAAAAAGGTTGCGCTGCGAAAAGGCGTACCGCGAGAGAGAATTGTTTCTGGTGAGGATGGCGAATACGATCTCTTGCTCTTGTTGATCAACGCGCCCCGGCTGTTATGGTGATCAACTGGGCGTTTTTCAGGCAATGACAGTGCCTCCTGATGCCTTATTTTACAGCCACCTGTCGCATTTTCTGTGCTGCTTGCCTTTGCAAGGGGAATATCAATCAAATACGCGCTCTTTTCCGGCGTTTGATTTATCTCATGTAAAGATAAGATCATTCGAATAGCAGATACCATACGATTTTCTGCCTCTGGCAGCGTCAAATAAGGGCCCTTACAGGTGGCAAAAACATTTTTACGCAGTGGGAATTTGGATGCCGTACTTGCTTTAGGTGAGAATGGTCAGCCGGTTTACCTTTCTGCGCTTCAGTTGCGCGAAACTCTGCGCCTGCGCAAGCAGCAAAAACTTGCCGATTGTCTGGCGATCCCGCAGACCAACGAACGCGGCGACCGGCTGGACTGGTACGCCCCTTTTAATGGCCGGGTAAAATCCTGGCTTAACGCCAGCGAAAGCGAGCGTCGTCAGGCGCTGGCCGAGCTGGAAAGCTATCAACAAACGCTGACTGCCATGAGCCAACGCGCGCTCAGCGCGGACAAGCCAGCACTTAAACTCTTCGGCGCTCTGCTTAGCAAAGCCTTCCAGTTTCCCGATCGTCAATATGTTTATCTGGTAAATGGTCGCCCGGTGCTGACTTTCTGGGGCTTTGTCGATCTGGATAAGCGTTCACGCAGCGATGCGCTTGATTGCCTGCGCAGTTCGCTTCAGCCTGAGCCGATCTCCGATGCTCCTTTGATTAGCACACCTGTGGCTGAGATTTTACCGCTGCCGCCAAAAGCTGAACCCGAACCCGAACCCGAACCTGAACCGGCAGCGCAACCGGTAGCCCCCGCCGCCTCCATTAGCGCTTATCAGGCAATTAATGAACTGCATGAGGAAGAAGAACCCTCGGTCGAGCCGCAGCCGGTACCTACACCGAAGCGTTCGCGTCGTCTGCTGTGGGTCGCTGCGCCGCTGGGGCTGGCTATCGCCGCTGCGCTGGCGTTTACCTTCTGGCCTGCTCAACCGGAGCCTGTCACTGCCGAATCAGCCAAAACAGCAGAGACACTGCCAGCGATCAAACCGCGCGTGGTGATCCCGGCGGCCACCCAGGCACAAACTCTTGCGCTGCATAAAACCCTGCCGCTCAGCAACGCGGCGGTGGTGCCCGCGCAGCCGGAAACGCCTGTGTTACCGGATCCCGCGCCGGTTACCGCGCCGGCGGCCAAAGATGATCTGGTGATGCCGACCAACGCAGTGCGAAACGGTTCGGTTGCATTCCTTGACGGTAACTGGCGCGTTTCGTTACAGCTTCGCAATATGCCTGGTTTCAAAGCGCCTACCGTGCGTTATCAGTTCCGCGACGGTAAAGGCTCCGCAACCCTTGTTCAGGGCAATGGCACCCGCTGTAAGGCAGAAGCCACCGCTGGCCTGATGAGCTCAGGCAATCTGATTATCAACAGCCGCTATACCGCCCGGTGCGCGAACGGTACGCGTTATAAAATGCCGCAGCTGGTGTGTAAACAAGGGGATGGCGCCGCCGTGTGTGAAGCGCAGTTTGGCAGCGATGCCGCATTTCCAATGACGATCAAGCGTGAGAGTAAATAAGAATGCTGGCGCCCATCACCGATTTTAAACAAAAAATTACCCTGATTGCCGAAAGCGGTATTCAGTTTCTTGATTTTGCTATTGCCGTTCAGGAGAGCCAGTCGCGTAAATTTGTACGCCAGACGGCGAACGGCCCGCTGCTGCGCATTACGCATGATGCCGCCAGCGGCCGTTTTTTGCTGCCGCTGGAAGATGGCGCTGCGCCAGAGGTGGTGAAGCCAGAATGCAGCACCACTCAGGAGCAATCGCTGAACCTGCTTAACGGGATTTGGCTGCCTGTACCGGTTCTGCGCTGCGCTCCGCCGCGCCAGTTTATCGGCGGCCCGGAAAACTGGGCGCGCATGCAGATTGCCGCGCTGGATAAACCGGATGTGGAAGGCCATACCCATCGCGTGATCCTGGCATTTGATACCCAAACTGCGGCTGACGACAGCGATCAGGCGCAGCTGGCCCTGACCCCTTCTGACGCCAATAACGGCGTGGGCTTTGCCCTTGCCTGGCAAAACTATGAACTCGGCGACTTCCTCGACCTGACCTGGGTTGACGGCTGGCTACGTGAAGTTTTTACCCAGCGTGCCACTGAGCTGGAGTCGCGTCACGACAGCGACATTAAAATGGCGCTACGCGAATTTGAATATCAGGCGCACTACCTGAACCTGCTTGAACTGCTGGGCACCCAGCTGGCGCTGACCGATATTCGTGTTCTTACCGCCACGCTGCAGGAGCCGGTCGTGAATGTCGATCTGATCCTCGACGTTGGCAACTCCCATACCTGCGGCATTTTGGTGGAAGATCATCCCGACGAAGTCAACGGCCTGAAGCAGACCTACGAACTGCAGCTGCGCGACCTTTCGCAACCGCACCGGGTGTATAACGAAATGTTCGACAGCCGGGTTGAATTCGCGGAAGCGCATTTCGGCAAAAAGAACTTTTCCGTGGAGAGCGGGCGTGAAGAGGCATTTGTCTGGCCTTCATTAACCCGCGTGGGCCGCGAAGCGAGCCGTATGGCGCTGCAGCGTGCCGGAACCGAAGGAACCACCGGTATTTCCAGTCCGCGTCGTTATTTGTGGGATGAAGCCCGTTACGCCGCAGGCTGGCGCTTTAATCACGCCGATCGCGCGGGCGCAGAGCCGCAGGCGATCGCAGAACCGCTGATGACCCTGATTAACGATGAAGGCGAGCCGCTGTGGCAGATCGAGGAAGATGAGCGGCTGCCGGTGTTTTCAGCGCACTACAGCCGCAGCTCCCTGATGACCTTTATGCTGAGCGAACTGCTGGCTCAGGCGATGATGCAGATGAACAGCGCCGCTCAGCGGCAGAAAATGCCGCACAGCTATGCGCCGCGTCAGCTGCGTCACATTATTCTTACCCTGCCCTCAGCGATGCCGAAGCCAGAGCGGGAGATTTTCCGCAGCCGTATGCAGGATGCGATTGGTCTGGTATGGAAAGCGATGGGCTGGCATCCCGCCGATGCGCCGTTTGACAGCCTGAGCGATAAAGCACTCAGCAGCCGTCCGGTGCCCGATGTGCAGATGGAGTGGGATGAAGCGACCTGTGGACAGATGGTTTACCTGTTCAATGAAACCCAGGTTAACTTTGCTGGTCGCGCGGAAGCCTTTTTCGCCAGCATGGCGCGCCCCGATCGTCTGCGCGACGCCAATGAGCCTGCCGGTAAAACGCTGCGTATCGCCTCCATTGATATCGGCGGCGGCACCACAGACCTGGCGATTACCCATTACGCGCTGGACGACGGTCAGGGCAACAACGTAAAAATCAACCCGCGCCTGCTGTTCCGTGAAGGCTTTAAGGTGGCTGGCGATGATATTTTGTTGGATGTGATCCAGCTTTATGTCCTGCCTGCGCTGCATTCCTCCCTGAAACAGGCCGGACTGGGTAACCCTGATATACTGCTGGATAAGCTGTTCGGCTATGACGGGCGCATGGATGGTTTTTCCACGCTGCGTCAACAGGCGACGCTGCAACTCTTTATCCCGCTGGCACAGGCGATTCTTGAACGCTATGAGAGCTATGATCCGCTGGATGTCAGCGCGGAGATCGAAGCGCTGTATGGCGAACTGCTGACGCAGCGTCCCGGCGCGGCGGTGCTTGATTATATTAATGGCGAGGTGCAGCGCGCGCTTGGCGGCCAGCTGGCGTTTGATATTTTGCAGGTGCCGCTGGTGGTAAGCCTCAGCAAGCTGCACGGCGAATTTTTGTCGCACCGGATGGCAATTGTGCCTGCGCTGCGCTCGATGGCGGAGGTGATTTCACTTTACAGCTGTGATGTACTGCTGTTGACCGGTCGCCCTTCCCGTTTCCCTGGCGTGCAGGCGCTGTTCCGTCATCTGCAGCCGCTACCGGGCAGCCGCATTCTGTCGCTGGAGGGCTATCACACCAGCGACTGGTATCCGTTTAACAAAATGGGCCGTATTGATAACCCGAAATCAACTGCGGCGGTGGGCGCAATGCTCTGCCTGCTGGCTCTGGATTTACGTTTGTCGAGCTTCTGGTTTAAGGCCGGTGATTTCCAGCCTTACTCCACTATTCGCTATCTCGGGATGCTGGATGATAACCATGCGTTGTCCAGTGAAAACGTCTGCTACAGCGAAATCGACCTGGATGACCCCAGCTGGACGCCCGATCGCAAAAGCAGTTTCCAGATCCGTGGCAATGTTTGCCTGGGCTTCCGTCAGCTGGATAATGACCGCTGGCTGGCGTCGCCGCTATACAGTCTGACTATTAATGATGCGCAGCTGGCGCGTAAGGTCGCTGGCGACAGCGTACTGCGTGTAAAGCTGGCGGTGGAGCCTGGCACCCAGTCAGGATCGCCGGAGCGCTTTGTGCTGGCTGATGCCCGGCTGGATGACGGTACGCGCGTACCGCTTTCCCAGCTCAGCCTGAAACTGAATACATTGTCCGCCAGTGGCAATGCCAATGCCCAATACTGGATCGACAGCGGGAGCGTATTTAAGAAATGACAGCCTTTACGCTGAAACAGCAGGTTTCTTCGTTCAGCCAGCAGTTAGTGGAAATGAACGAAGGCATCGACCTCGCCCTTTCATGGATCGATGCACAGCGCGTGCAGTCGCCGCGCCTGGATATAGAGGCAGATGGCCTAAAACTCGCTCTGCGCCGGGGTAAATATCGGCTGCGCCAGATGCAAAAGACGCAGCCTGACGAAAACACGCTCGGCTTTTATGGACTTTCACAGGCGGGAAAAGCCTCGCTGCTGCAGGCGCTGGTAGGCGATGTTCAGGGAAAGTTAACCGCCAGTTTTGGCGGTAAAGCCCTTAACTATCTCACGCATATCAATCCCGGCAATCAGGATTATGGCATGGCAACACGCTTCAGCCACTGCCGCGAGCCAGAAGATGCCAGCCGGCCCCTGTGCTTAACGCTGTTAAGCGAAGCGGAAATGACGCGCATGGTGCTGATGGCCGCCTTTCAGCAGCCGCAGGGCGAACCGGAAGCGAAACAGCTTGAGGCGCGGCTGGAACATTTGCAGCGTCTGCGTCAACCGCAGCCGGTTAAAGGCGCTGCCAGCGATGAGCTGGTTGCGCTGTGGGATTTTTGCCGACGTCATGATGCAGGTCGTGCCGCGCTACTCAACCGCCATTTCTGGCCGCAGGCCTGTGAACTGGCACCGCTGCTCAGCGTGGACGACCGCGCCCAACTGTTCGCGTTACTGTGGAATGATGATGAAACCCTGACCGCGCTGTGGCGACAGCTGGCGCATACTCTGCATGCGTTACAGCATGCGCCATACGTACTGGCGCCGCTTTCGCTGCTGGTTGATGACTCACTGCTACCGGCCGAGCTGCTGTTCAGTACCGCCGCCACGCCAAACCATGCCACGCGCCGTGCGGAAGTGGTGCCCTGGCTGGCTGGACGCGCCGCCAGCCCGGTCACGCTGTCACTGACGGAACTGCAGTTGCTGACGCTGGAAGTGCAGATCCCATTATCTACTCCGCCGCGTCAGGCCCTGTTCGATCAGGTGGATGTGGTAGATATTCCCGGCTACGGCGTTGCACTGGATGAAGATACGCGCCAGGAGCAGGCGCAGGCTGCTCAACGCGATCCGCTGCTGGCACGGCTGATGCAGGCCAGGCGCGCGCTGTTTCTTGAGTTTTATGGTGAACGTCACGGTCTGGATCTGTTGCTGGTATCTACTGCCGCCAGCCAGCGCCATGACGCCAGTTTCGTTGCACGCATGTTAACGCAGTGGCTGAAAACCATGCGTCTCGGTGAAGGCGAACAGCAAAGCGGTCATAAGCCAGTGCTGGTATGGTCGGTAACCCGTTTCGATGGCCGTTATGTGCAGTCAGCGAATATCGACGAAGCGGTACAGCGCCAAACGGGCACCGCTGGCAGCGACTGGGGATCGATGCTGGCGCAGGATGCGGGCGGCATTGAGCGTATGGCAAGCTGGCTGCAAAACGAGATCAAACCGGAAAAAAAACAACAGCGCATGCAGGAACAGACGCAGCGTCTGAGCCGCGAGCTTAGCGATCGCCTGTTGGCCAGTTGGGCGCAGCCGGTTGACGATGTACAGCAGAAACAGCAGATTGCCGATGATCTGTTAAAAGCGCTGCAAACCCGTACCGGCCTGCACGGCGAATTACTGGAGCGATTACAACCCTCGCGTGAGCAGCTGCGCACGCTCTATTTGTTGCCGCAGCAGCAGGCCGCCGCCGGAGCGCATGCCACGCCAGCCGCGCCCAATTTACCGGGCAGCCATTTTGGCATTGGCTTTGAATTCGACCTGTTCAGCAATCAGCCAGAACCGGCGCTGGATGGTGAAAGCGAAGAACCGGTATTGGATAACGACAGCCTGTTTGCTCATAACGTGCAGCGCTACTGGATCTACCATTTGCGCAGCCTGCCGGATAACGATGGTCTGCTCTCGTTGTTGGGCGTAAGCAAAACAACGTTGCAAATGTTAACAGAGGAGCTGATCACCGCCAGTTTCCGCCTGGATATCGCAGGCAGCCTGTTACGCACGTTAACCGAGCATGAAGCCAGCAACGCGCCGCGCGAAGGCAAGGTGGATCGTCAGGTTTCACGAGCGTTGACGGTGCTGGGAGACTTTGTCGCCTGGCTCGGCTTCCTGAAGCGCGACGCGGCGGAACGGCCCGACAGCCGCGTGAATCGCGGCCAGAAGATTTTTGCCCAACCGCAAACGCCTGCTGTGACTTTTGGCAGCACGCAGCGTCTGACGCGCCTTTCCGCTGCGCCAGCCAATACTACCGCCTTTTATATTTATGACTGGCTGGTTGGCCTGAATACGCTGATTGTAGAGAACAACGGCTATGCGGGCGGCAGTGAGATTGCCGATAGCGCACGACTGCCGTTAAAGCAGGCGCTGAAACTCATCCGCGCCTAAAGATCCTGCAGGGCAACGCTGCCCTGCAGTTTTTATTACCCGCAAACCTGAACCCGCTGCACAATAAACTCCCCCTGTAATTCGCGCGCCGCCTCTTCCAGCAGCTCGATAATCGCCGCCAGATCTGCACGCTGCTGTACAGAAGGTAAATGATAAAGCCACGCGCGCGCCGGTAGCCGTAATTCGCCCGTCAGCATATCCCATAGCGCATCGATGCTGGCGCCTGGTTTTCCGACGATGCCGCTCTGCTCAGTAAAGCAGCGGTAAAACTCTTCGCCGCTGCGGATTGCTAAAAAATCGAAGTGCATTTCCAGCACAGATGACTCCACGCAGTGAAATTGCGGTTATGGTCGGTTGTCAGATAGATTAGCCCATCGCACAGATAAAGTGCCCGCCTTCCGGCTGAAAACTTCTTCTTTTTTTATTCTAATCAAGCTCAACGATAAGCTGCGGATTCCAGCCTGGCGGCAGCGGATCTGGCCGATGAATGGCTATCTGACTGAGCGACAGCGCCGTGACGCCCTGGGCAAACAACCCTGGCATCCCGCCAGGCCAGGCCTCCACGCCCCAGGGGCGGTCCGTTGCGGGATTAATGGCATAGGCATTATCCAGCCCCATGCCGGTCGGGTTCGCCGGATTGCAGGGTGGCCGAATATCATACCAGCCCTGCTCCGGATGCTCGCTGGGAAGCTGGTCGATTAACACGTGATCGAAGCTGATATGATGCAGCGCGCCGGCCGTTTCACAGTGCAGATTAATCGCCCCCTGCGTGGTACCGGTAAGATGGCTGAACTGTACCCAGGCAATTTCCCCGGGCGTAACCTCAGGATGACGCGGACGAACCGAGATAAATACCGGATCGGCTTTGCCCCAGTGAACCGGCGGCGCATAGACGCAATTAAAGGTGATATGGCTAAAAGAGAGACGGCGAAAGCGCCCGCCGTCGCGACTCAGCAACCCGATGCCGCGGTTTGAATCGATGATAGTGCAGCCGGTCACCACGACATCTTCAATATCATCCCAGGTTTCCGTGCCGATCTTTAGCGCGCAGCTGTTGGAGCGCAGAATGGTGCCGGTAATGGTAATATGCGCCGCCGGACCGCGCAGCGGCGTCGGCTTGTGGGTGGTTTTGATGCAGATGCCATCGTCCGCCGCGCTAAAATAGCTGTCGCTGATGTGAACATAGCGGCAGCTATCGATATCCAGCGCATCGGTGTTCGCCATCGTCAGATCGTTATCAACGCAGAGGCGGCTAATCCTGACCTGCTCGCAGCTCACCAGATGGATTGTCCACACAGGTGCCTGCTCAATGGTAAAATCCTGTAGCGTGACCTGACGGCAGGCTTCCAGTACCAGTATGCGTGGCCGTTGCGCCAGCGGCAAACGGTAGCCCATCTCATCTGCATGCGCAGCAAACCAGGCGCTGGCATTGCCATCTATGCGCCCTTTTCCTTCAATGGTGATATTTTTCTGACCGTACGCATACAGCAACGCCCGCGAGGAGCATTCCGCCTGGCTCTGTGTCTGCGTGGTATAATCTTCTGCCCGACAGCTGGCGATTAACGTTGCCCCAGCGGCAAGATGCAGCGTGAAATTTGCGGGAAGCGTCAGAGAGCCAATCAGGTATGGTCCGGGAGGAACATACAGTGTGCCGCCGCCCTGGGCGGAAATGTCATTAATAGCGCGTTGAAAATGGGCGGTGTCGGCTGTTACGCCATCGGCTGCGGGATGATAATCATCCAGTGAAATAAGCATCGGTGCGTTTCCGGAAAAAACGATGCGTTAATCCCAACACAGATTATATTGAAATGCCATTTCAGCATTGGCTGAATAAAAAGGAAATGTGAGATGTTTCACAACGCGGGCCGGAACGATCCGGCCCTGGCGATCGCTCAGCTCTGTAGTGATTTACCGTGCTGCTGAACCACGCTGCGACGCCATGCGCCAGGTGCCTGGCCGAACTGACGTTTAAAGCTGCGGTTAAAAGATTGCTGAGAATCGAAACCCAAAGAGATCGCTACGTTAAGGATCGGTTCATTGCTGCGGGTAAGGCGATCGGCTGATTTTTTCAGCTTTTGCGAACGGATATACTCGCCCAGCGGATGGCCGGTATGCTCTTTGAACATCCGCTGCAGATGCCATTTTGAATAGCCTGCACGCTCGGAAACGGTATCCAGGTCCAGTCGGCCTTCGATATTGTTGTCAATCCAGTCAATCAGATCGTGAATAAACGCGTCACTTCTCATCTTCTCTCTCCCGTCGCCAGGGCTAATAGTATCAGTATCAGTTGCAGTTACACTTTAACGGTGACTGATTTCACGGAAAATTGCAAACTATATTGATACATTAAATTGACGCCGACGTGCTGAGTGTTTAACGAACAGTAACAAACTCCATATAACGTATTGAAATTATTGATATATAAATGTGCCCCCCCTGTTTAGCATGCTTCTGCCAATAGCATTGATAGGCATACTCTGGCAGGCCTCGAACAGGTGTGACGATTTAAGCAAGAGGAGTGAGACGATGCTTCCAACTGGTATAGACGTCAGCAAAGGCGCACTGACGCCCTACATGGTTTACAACGGTATCAAAGGCTGCATCAAGACACTAAATATCCGGAATGGCTGGTGCGTTGTCCAAAACATATTTCATTGACTCAGGCTTCGCACTGCAGTCTGGAGGACGTACACGGAGTGACAGGTACATTCTTATGTTTATTAAAAACCAAAGAATTATTATTACAGGCGGCCCAGGTTCAGGTAAAAGCAAGTTACTGCGATCACTGAGTGCACAGGGTTTTCTCACTTCGGCTGAAGCAGAACGAGCAATAATTTGGGATCGGACAGCGACTGGAGGGAATGCTCTATCGTGGGTAGATTGTGAAACTTGTGCAGAAAATATGCTGAACTGGGAACTCTGCTCATGGCATGCGGCCGAAGGCAGCATCTCTCCATAACATTTCGGCGGCGAACGCTGCATAAGCCATCTGGTGTATGCTGCGTAAGTCAAAAAGGATAAGAAAAATGGCTGACACGAAAGAGCCCTACTGGAACCGCATGGTTCCCGAGTTGACCGTAAAGGATTTTCCAGCCTCCCTGCACTTCTATACCGACGTGCTTGGCTTTAGTGTCATGATCAGGCGCACAGAGCCGGATTTTGCCTATATCAGCCTTGGTGAGGCGCAACTGATGCTTGAGCAATATCATCAGGGCGGATGGAACACGGCAGAACTCGCCAGACCGCTGGGGCGTGGCGTTAATTTCCAGATAGAAGTGGACGACATTAAACAGATATTCAACCATATAAGAAGCGCATGGCGTAACGCTGTACCGGGATCTCCGCGATAACTACTACAACACCGGAGAAGCGACTGCCTGCCAGCGAGAGTTTCTCGTGCAGGATCCAGATGGATACCTTTTACGCTTCAGCCAGTACATTGAGTAGTGCTCCGATGGTTCTCCCGGGACTCTGCCGGTCACTCCTATTTAACATAAGAGATACGCAGACCAGTGTCCACTATGAGCGTAAGCGGACGTTTAGCGCATGGCGTTTGAGTATGTCCATTACATCGAACAGCCGGCTGGGAGGGGGCCTGAAAGTTAATACAATACAGAGAAAGCAGCATGAAACTGGCAGTAATATCAGATATCCATGGAAACCTTCCGGCGCTGGATGCTGTGCTGGCAGACATTCAGTCTCAGGGTGTCGATAAGATCGTGAATCTGGGAGACATCGTTTCGGGAGGGCTGTTCCCTGCGGAAACCGCTGACAGGCTGATACCTCTTAACATTCCGACTATAAGAGGTAATCACGAAAGGCAACTCCTTGAACAGGATGTTTCAGATATGAGCCTGTCCGACAGGCATGCGTTTGATCGTCTTCACGCTACACCGCTATGCAATTGTGGAACGACATAACGGGTTATGGAATGCAGAACTTAAAGCGATTGATTATGACTGGGAGTCAGCCGCTTCAGTTGCGAGCGCGAATAACCGTCCCGACTGGTTAAATGCACTCAGAACAGGACGGATGTAAGCTTTGTGCTGCTTTATTTCCTGTCATTTAATCGATCTAAGGTTTTTTAACGTCCCCTTCTGGCAAAAGCGGATGTTGTACGTTGAACTGCAATTCACAGCCTGATTTGGTGAGCGGGCTTTACAACGTAAAGGACGTGATTTCGGCTTACAGCTGAGGCTTAGGGGGTTAGCAACTACCTTCAGCGACATGTACAGAAATTAACGCAGTAGCTGCAAGGCAATGTAATCCTCGGTGCTAAGGTATCTTATTGGTATCTCTAATTAGTATGTTGTAACTAAAGACAGTGCAGGCTATGCGGCAGGCAGATTGGTTACACAGTAAGGATCAACAAAGATAAAAAAAGCCGCATTTAGCGGCTCTTTTTGCATGGTGTTTCAGCTTCTGGTTCAGGAACGGCCTCGCAGCCGCTGGTATCTCTGATTTTTAGCTCTTCCAGCGCATCGGCGACTGTGCGCTTTGCCAGCACCTTCAGCGAGGCTTCTTCCGCCTCCTGAGCAATGGCTTTGAAATACCAGCAGGCATTTGCGCTTACCACACAACGCGCGGGAACTTCAGGTCGCGATGCCCAAATTTTCTTGTCTTCAATTACTGAGACATAAATATCACGCAGCGTTATTTGATCGGCGGGCCGTCCGAGGTGAATCGAACCGGTACGGCCTAACGTGGACACGATAATGCCATCGCGCGTCAGCGGCACCATCAGCTTACGAATAAAGCTTGGGTTAGCTTCCAGACCATACGCCAGAATGGCGCTGGTGGAGCGTTTGCCTGACTGCTCCGCCATCGCTACGCTCAAAACCATCTGCAAAGCTGTCGGGAAGCGGTAATCTAACATTTCATCATCCTGAGTTGCGGCGAATCTTATTCTTTTTGGCACCGCGGCTGTGAAGAATCATACGAAATAATATAACAAACACAGTTGCTTTTATGAAGCCAACTAAGGGCGCAAGGCACATAATCACAATTCTTCGCTGCTTTTTCGCTGCGAAAAGCGGGCAACGCGGGTTGCGCCCTGCTGCCCTGCCGTTACGATTTCTCAGGCATTGCCCGCTGCTGCGGCAGCCGCATTTTTAACAGTACGGTAAGCAACACATTGATCAGCGCCAGCGCGCACAGCAGCAGCAAGGTAGCCTGCGCACCAAAGTGTTGAAAAACCCAGCCACCGATTAATGGGGTTAGCGCCTGCCCAATTAGCGCTGGCCGCGCCATCCGCCCGGCGACAATGGCATACTCTTCCGGTTTTACCAGCGCCAGCGGCAGCGTGCCGCGCACAATCGCCCGAAGACCGTTACCCGCCCCGTAAAGCAGCATGCCGATTATCGCCAGATGGGGAAACAGCAACAGAATAAGCAGCCCCAGCGCGACCAGCCCCACTGAAAACAGCGTGGTCCAGAGCGGATGACCGCGCCGGAATGCCATATCCACCACGCGCGAAGCCACCTGGCACGGCCCCAGGATGGCGCTTAACGCCAGCGCGGCAGCCAGCGTATAGCCCTGACTCTGCAATAACGTAATCAGCTGTACCGAAATGGCGGTCATGATCACCGACGCCAGGGTAAAGATAGCGCACAGCAGCCAGAAGAGATCCTGCGCTATCGCCTCCTGTTTGCCTGATGCCGTGTTAGTGACCAGGCTGATTTTGCGACCGCCTCCGGCCGGTAAAGAAAACAAACAGGCCGGGAGGACGCTAACCACCAATAATGCAGCATAAGCAAAACAGGCATGCCGCCATCCCAGCCATTCAATAAGCAAAGCGCAAAACGGCCATACCAGCGTGGTACAAAAGCCGGAAATGAGCGTAATGCTGGTAATGGCGCGGCGTGCCATTCCACCATACAGCGTGCCTAGCGTGGCAAACAGCGCATCATACAGCCCCATTGCCATACCCACGCCGATAATGGTCCAGGCCAGCAGAAAAAGCCACAGCGAATGACTCAGTCCGACCAGTACCAGACCCGCAGCCAGTACGCCGCCGCTGGCAGCAAGCATAGTGCGTCCGCCGGTGCGGGCGATGATACGGCCGCATAAGGGTGCCAGCATGCCGGAGATCAGAATTGCCAGCGACAGCGCACCGTAAATCCATTGCTGCGACCAGCCTGTCTCCCGGCTTATTGGCGCGGCCAGCACCGCCATAATATAGAAAGATCCGCCCCATGCGATGATCTGTACCATGCCTAACATAACGATGCCGGCCAAACCGGGATAAGCGATCTTCTGTTGCAATCCGTTTTCTCTTAGTTAGCCGTGGTGATGATCTTCAGCGCAGCCGCGCTGGCCTCATCGTCAGGAATATAAACCAGCAGGCGATCGCCGTTACGCGGTGCCGACCACCAGTTATTCTGCCGCAGCGCCAGCCTGCCGGCCTGAGGATGAGAAAAATGTTTCACCCGATTTTCAATGCTGCGTAGCTCATAGCGTTGCCAGGTATCGCGAAATTCGGCTGAGCTGGTGAGCAGCCGTTCCAGAAAATCTTCCCAGTGCGGATCGCCCAGGTGCTCGCCCATTTGCGCCCGAAACATTGCCACCATATGCGGCATCACCTCTTCCCAGTCGGCGACGGCGCTGCGCCAGCCAGCATGATTAAACGCCAGCCACATACAGTTGCGTTGCTCTTGTGGCAGGGTTTCCACATCAACATTCATCAGGCGCGCCCAGGCCTGATTGTGTCCCATAATATCAAAGCACTGGTTTTGCACCACGGCGGGCAGTGGATTCAGGCTGTCCAGCATAATGCGCGTATGGGCCGACAGTTTGGCGCAGGCTTTAGCAGCCTGAGACGCCGGATACGCTTGCCCGGCAAGGCGAAACAGATGCTGCGTCTCCGCTTCGTTACACTGTAACGCCGTAGCGATAGCAGCAAGGGTTTTAGCTGACGCTTTAATCTCTCTGCCCTGCTCCAGCCAGGTGTACCAGGTTACGCCGACATCAGCCAACTGCGCCACCTCTTCCCGACGCAGGCCCGGCGTCCGACGATGGCGCATACGCGGCAGGCCAAGCCGCACCGGATCGAGACTCTCACGCCGGCTCCGCAAAAAGTCGCCTAACAGGCGGCTGCCCGATTTTTCCGGCGTTTCCGCACGGCTTGCGTTTGGCATTTTCTCTTCTCCCTGGTCAGGCTGGTAGCACTAATACCATGATAAGCAAAAACTGGTACCCGTTTAATCAATGGTTGATGCTAAGCCCCACCTGTAACAAAAACAAGAGAAGCGTTATGAACACGACAACGTTAAGAAAAGCCGGACTGATGGTTTTGCTCGCCGGTCAACTGCTGCCAATGATTGATTTCTCCATTGTTAACGTTGCGCTGGATGCGATGGCCGCCAGCCTGCACGCAACCGCCATTGAGCTGGCGTTGATCGTCGCGATTTATGGCATCACCTTTGCCGTCTGTCTGGCGATGGGTAGCCGCCTGGGCGATAACTTTGGCCGTCGTCGCCTGTTTATCAGCGGCGTTTGGTTATTTGCTCTGGCCTCGCTGCTGTGTGGCCTGGCAAACAATGTTATTACGCTGCTGCTGGCGCGCGCGCTCCAGGGCATTGGCGCAGCGCTGGTGGTGCCGCAAATTCTGGCCACGCTGCACGTTACGCTGCAGGGACGCGAACATGCGCGGGCGATTGGTCTGTATGGAGGCATTGGCGGGCTGGCCTTTATTATCGGTCAGGTGCTGGGTGGCTTTTTGATCGGCGCAAATATTGCCGGTTACGGCTGGCGCAGCGTATTTTTGATCAACCTGCCGGTTTGCCTGGTGATCTTATTGACCGCAAGGCGTTTTATCCCTGAAACCCGCAATGCTCAGCCGTTGCCGATCGATAAAGCCGGAACGTTGCTGCTCGCGGGCGCAACCGGCAGTTTGATGGTGGCGCTGGCACTCGGGCCGGTGCTGCACTGGTCATGGCCGTGCCTGTTGCTGTTGATGCTGTTCCCGCTGCTGCTGATACAACTGTGGCGAACAGAAATCGCGCTGGAAAAGCGTGGCGGCGCGCCGTTGCTGCCTCCGGTACTGTTGCGCTTGCCCAGTATGCGTTTCGGCATCAGCCTGGCAGTGCTGTTTTTTAGCTGCTGGAGCGGTTTTATGTTTGCCGTCGCTCTCACGCTGCAGTCAGGCATTGGTATGAGCGCTTTTTCATCCGGCAACGCTTTTATTGCTTTAGGCGCGACCTACTTTATCGTTTCCGTCAGTTCGACGCGGATTGTGGAAAAGCTGGGTAAACGCCATACCCTGCTGCTGGGCTGCGTTATACAGATGAGCGGCTTATTGTTATTGATGGCAACCTTTTACTACGGCTGGTTAACGGTAAATATCTTCACCCTGATACCCGCAACAGCGATTATCGGCGGTGGTCAGGCGCTTATTGTCAGCACGTTTTATCGTATTGGCATGGCTGACGTCCCTAGCGATTATGCCGGGGCCGGTAGTGCTACCCTGTCTACGGTGCAACAGGCTGCATTTGGTATGGGCCCCATGGCGCTGGGCTCGCTGTTTACGCAAATGCTACAGCAGGGAGATTATCAACAGGCAGTGCTGGCTACGCTGGCAGCGGAATGGCTGCTGATGTTGGTTCTGGTGCTGCGTACCTTAGGCTCAAAACGCACCTTTGTCGCTTCCTGTCAGGCAGCCAGAACGTCCAGGTAGTACCAGGATGGATTATCCGGTCTTTTATTATTATTGACCGGATAGTCGCTGATGAAATATTAACAACAAGCAACCACTCATAAATATTGAAAAATATTAACAATTCTCATTCAATTAATTTGACGCTAATGTTCTTCACATAAAAATTACCGTCTCATTTTTCTTTTCACCACCCATTAAGTCATGATAAATAAAATTAACTATCTGTTTATTAAAGTATTTTATAAATAAAAAAACGTCTGTCATTATTTTTTTAGCGTTCTGAGAACGCTATTTTTGTTTTTACTGGGCTTTTTGAAAAAACGCACTATATTAAATAACCATGTTGCAAAATATTTCATCAACAGAGAACGCATCATGGGGAAATTTTATTACGTTAATATCAAGGCTGGCTCGTCAGGTGTTTATCGGGTTCATTCCGCCCACTGTGCTTCGCTCGCGCCTGAAAACGATCGCTTTTTCTTAGGCACTTTCTATGCGCCGCTTGATGCGATCAAGCAGGCAAAAAAGTATTACGCCCGTGCTGAAGGATGCAAAAACTGCTGCCCTCTGCCAAAAAAGAAAAAAGAATCCCATAAAAATCAGACATCTATTACTGCACTCTCTTCCTGCTAACGTTGCAGACTACACACACAGCTTCAGGCTCTGGCGCCGCTGAACCCCTTCAGACTGCCAGAGCCGGATATCCTACCGTCGCGCCCTTTCAGGTTAGACGGATGTTTGTAAGGATATTTTTTTATCGCACTGTTTCACTCTTGCTGTAAATCGACCACAATAGTCATTAAATGTGATGTAAATCACCTTTTGGTGATGAAATCATCAATTCTGTTAACACGTCTGGCATCCATTTATTCCTATGCAAACATCTGTTTCCCGTAAAACGGCCTGGCTACGCGTTGTTCTGCTGGCTGTCGCAGCTTTTATATTCAACACCACCGAATTTGTGCCGGTGGGTCTGCTTTCTGATATCGCCGCGTCATTTTCCATGGAAACGCCTGAAGTAGGCATTATGTTGACCATCTATGCCTGGGTAGTGGCATTAATGTCGCTCCCGCTCATGCTGGCAACACGCAATATAGAGCGCCGGCTGTTGCTGACGGTACTTTTCCTGCTGTTTACCCTGAGCCATATCCTGTCGCTGCTGGCCTGGAGTTTCCCGGTACTGGTGCTGTCACGCATTGGTATTGCGCTGGCACACGCTATCTTCTGGTCGATTACCGCCTCGCTGGCGATCCGCGTTGCCCCTGCCGGCAAGAAAACTCAGGCGCTCAGCATGCTGGCTACCGGCACCGCACTGGCGATGGTGTTGGGCGTGCCGATTGGACGCATTATCGGCCAGTATCTTGGCTGGCGTATGACCTTCGGTATGATCGGCGCGTCGGCGTTGGTACTGATGCTGATGTTGATTAAGCTGCTGCCGAAGCTGCCAAGTGAGCATACCGGCTCGCTCAGTAGCGTGCCGATGCTGTTCAGACGTCCGGCGCTGGTCGGCATGTATCTGCTGGTTACGCTGGTGGTCACCGCTCACTATACCGCCTACAGCTATATCGAACCCTTTATGCAGGTGATTGCCTCACAGGGGGAAAACTTTACTACTTTCCTGTTGTTGATTTTTGGCACAGCGGGCATTGTTGGCAGTATTATCTTTAGCCTGCTGGGCAACAGATTCCCTTCCGCGCTGCTGCTGAGCGCTATCGGACTGATTACATTGTGCATGGGGCTGTTGCTGTTCGCAGCGGTTCATCCGGTTGCGGTTTCCGTGCTCTGTGTGGTCTGGGGTATGGGCATGATGACCATTGGCCTGGCGATGCAGGTACGCGTGCTGTCGCTGGCCCCGGACGCTACCGATGTGGCGATGTCGCTTTTTTCCGGCATCTATAACATTGGCATAGGCGCAGGTGCGCTGTTAGGTAATCAGGTCAGCCTACATTTCAAAATGGCAGATGTCGGCAATGTCGGCGGTATCCTTGGCCTGCTGGCGCTGTTCTGGTGCATCTTTATTTTCCGGCGCTATCCTCAGCTACGCAGCAATGGTTAAATGAATGAAGGGGCCATTCGGCCCCTTCATTATTGCGTCCGTTTAACGTCGTGCGGGGTGATAACCTGCCCGCTACTCCAGATAAAATACGGGCTTCAGCGGCTGGCTTACCGGACTATTATCTGCATTTGAGGGCATAAGCTCACGCATTGATGCCCACCAGCGCTGGCAGATCTCAGTCTGCGCTATCGCTTCCCAGCGTTCTTCCGATTCAATTTCCACACAGGCAAACAACAGGCTGCGCTGCTCATCCAGAAAAATGCTGTAGTGATGCGCCCCATGCGCCTTTAGCGTCTGCTCCAGTTCAGGCCAGACAGGCGAGTGGCGCTGCTGATAGGTTTCATGGCAGTCTGGATAAACCTGCATCACAAAGGCTTTACGCAACATGGGCCGGTCCCGTATCCAGTGCGGCCTGCCAGGGATTAACGTTAAAGCGTTTACCCAGCGCCACCAGTTGTTCAGTGGTTATGCTCTGGCGCAGCCCCCCCATAGAGATGACCTTTACCAACACTTCCGACGATTTCTCAGCGGTATCGATCAGGCCGAAGGTTTCATCCAGCGTCGGCCCTGCGCCGAAAATACCGTGAAAAGGCCACATCACCAGGCTGTGCGACTGCATCTGTTTAGCGGTGGCATCGCCTATTTCATCGGTGCCCGGCACCATCCAGGGCACAATGCCAACGCCATCCGGGAAAACCACCAGACATTCAGTGCTGCCTTCCCACAGCAGGCGGGTAAAGCGTGCCGGATCCAGCTCCACAACATAGCTCAGCGCCATAAAGTTGGTGGCATGGCAGTGCATAATCACCCGATCGGCGCCGTTGGTAAGCTGCTTGCGCACGCTGTGAGACTGGAAATGGGAGGCCAGCTCGGAAGTTGGCACCCCACCGTTCACCAGCCCCCAGTGAATTTTACAGGAGAGGCCTTTATCATCCACCTGCAGCAGCGCCAGAGAGTCAGCGGGATCGAGCTGCACGTTGCGAAAAAACTTGCCGGAACCGGTCACGATAAACCAGTCATTGGCCAGCCCCGGTGCCGCCCGGCTCAGTTCAATGCAGCGCGGTTCAGCCACGAAGTCGTGCTGGAATGCGGCTACCTCTTCCGGCAGCAGGCGCAGGGTTATATTACCGCCGTTGCGCTCATCCCAGCCTTTTAGCCACATGTCGCTGGTGGCCTTAACCATTCCCTGGACAAACCAGGAAGAAAGAATCGATTGCATAAGTGTCATCCTTACCGTTGACTGAGGATCTGCTCTTCATAATCGCGCACGCTGCGCAGCCAGCCTGCATCCGCCGGCACATCGTGGCGCAAACAGTAACTTTCCCATACCGCCTGCCACGGCAGTGATTTTTGCTCTTCCAGCAGCGCCAGGCGTGCCGTGTAATCACCGGCAGCTTCAATGGCGTGTAGCTTCCCGGTTGGCTCCAGCAGCGCACGCAACAGCGCTTTTTTGGCATTACGCGTCCCGATAACCCAGGCGGCGATGCGGTTGATCGAGGCATCAAAGAAATCGAGGCCGATATGCACCTTATCGAACAGCTTCTGACGCACAATTTCATGCGCTATTGCCTGGGTTTCATCATCCAGCAGCACCACATGATCGCTGTCCCAGCGCACCGGACGGCTGACGTGCAGCAACAGACGCGGCACATAGAGCATCACGGCAGAGATTTTGTCGGAGATCATTTCGGTAGGATGGAAATGGCCAGCGTCCAGCGTCAGCGCGGTCTGGCGGCTGGTGGCATAGCCCAGGTAAAACTCATTAGAGCCCACGGTATAGCTCTCTGCCCCGATGCCGAACAGCTTGCTCTCGACAGCATCGATATGATGGGCCGGATTCAGCTTTTCGCTCAGCACCTCATCCAGCGCCTGCATCAGCCGCTGACGCGGAGCCAGACGATCCACGGTTACATCTTTCATGCCATCCGGCACCCAGATATTCATGACCGAGGGCGTACCCAGCTGTTCGCCGAACCAGGCGGAAACTTTGCGGCTTGCTTTGCAGTGATCGATCCAGAACTGACGAATGCGCTCATCCGCATGCGATAGCGTAAAGCCGTCGGCGCTCAGCGGATGGGAGAAACAGGTTGGGTTGAAGTCCAGTCCCAGCTGACGCTCTTTCGCCCAGCTCACCCAGTTAGCGAAGTGCTGCGGTTCGATCTCATTACGCTCCACCGGCCCGTCGCTTTCCAGATAAATCGCGTGCAGGTTAAAGCGTTTCGGGCCGGGGATCAGCTCCAGGGCCACATCAACATCTGCCCGTAGCTCAGAGGCGTTACGCGCGCGGCCCGGATAGTTACCGGTGGCCTGAATACCGCCGGTCAGCGCGCCCTGCGGATTTTCAAAACCGCGTACATCGTCCCCCTGCCAGCAATGCATAGATACCGGGATGGTATCCAGCTGCTCCATTGCGGCTTCGACATCGACGCCGTTATCAGCATAGCGCTGTTTCGCCAGTTCAAAAGCCTGTTCTGTAAGCCTGGTCATAAGCATAGTTCCTTACGCGGTTGTTTCAGCGCCTGAAAACGCAACCAGCCGTCGGTTAGCGCGCTGTCTGAGAGAGGTTGAATAAGATGAGAAGGAAAATTCCGGGCAACGCAGCGGCGGAAAGCGTTAACATCCGCCATTTCGCCGTGAGCAATCAGCTGGCTGCCGACATTGCCCAGCGTTGAGGCCTCAACAGGGCCAACGCTAATCGGCAACTGGCAGGCGTTGGCGCAGAGCTGATTCAGCAACGGATTCTGACTGCCGCCGCCCACAATATGCAGACGGGTAAAAGCGGTGCCGCGCAGCGCGGCCAGCTCCTCGCTGACCTGCCGATAGAGCAGCGCCAGACTATCGAAAATGCAGCGCGCCAGCGCTACCGGACTGTGGGGCACCGGCATCGCCTGCTCTACGCAGGCATCCTGAACTTCCCGCACCATACTGGCCGGATTGATAAAGCGCGCATCGTTGGCGTCGATAATCGACAAACAGGCGGGATAATGCGCAGCCTCATCAATCAGTGCGCAAAGATTGTCGATTTGCAGCTCATCGCAGATGCGCTGCAGCAGCCAGAGCCCCATAATGTTTTTCAGAACGCGATAGCGCCCCTCCGCTCCGCCCTCATTGGTGATATTGGCCTCCAGCGCGGCGTGGTCATTGAACGGCGTGCGGCTTTCAAAACCCAGCAGCGACCAGGTGCCTGAACAAAGATAGGCTTCATCGCTGTGGGCGAGCGGTGTCGCCAGCACGGCGCTGGCGGTATCGTGTGTGGCGACGGCGACCACCGGGATGCGTGCGCCGCTGCGGCTCTGCCATTCCCCTACGGGCATACCGGGCAGCTGCGGCTTGCCAAACCACCCGGCGTGCGCGCCAGCCCAGTTCAGCAGCGTGCTGTCCCACTCGCCGGTAGCCAGATTCAGCAGTTGCGTGGTGCTGGCGTTGGTATATTCCCAGTTCAGCTGACCGGTCAAACGGTACTGCAGATAATCGGGGATCATCAGGGCGTGCGCGACGCGATCCCGCTGTTCAGGATGTGCCTGGCTGAAGGCGCGCAGCTGATAAAGCGTATTAAAGGGCAGGAACTGGATGCCGGTATGCTGCCAAATAACATCACGACCAAGTTCGCGCTGCGCCTGCGCCATTAGGCCGTGAGTGCGTTTATCGCGATAGGAAACCGGCAGGCCGACGCGTTCGCCGGCCTGGTCGAGCATGATCATATCCACGCCCCAGGTATCGATGCCGATGCTGTCCGGCACCACGCCGCTCGCCAGCAGCTGCTCCAGTCCTGCACGAATCGACTGCTCCAGCGCGTCGATATCCCAACAGTCATACCCGTCAATCTGACAACGTTGATTCGCAAAGCGGCTAACCTGCTCCAGCGTAAGCGCCTGCGTTTCCGGCTGGTAGCGCGCCAGCATAATACGGCCGCTGGAGGCGCCGAGGTCGATGGCAACAAAATTGCGGTGCGTCATAAGATTCGCTTCCTGATGAAACATGCTCACCAGTGTAAAAAGCGGTGAATTCTGCACCTTGCTGACAGTGCCAATGTTTTAATCCGCCTGGCAGGGGCGTAAAGAAGAGCGTGAAGCAGCTCACAGATCTGTTGTTCCCTGTTGCCGCAACACGATGTGACCCTTGCCGCAATTCTGAAGATTTCCAGCTGTTTCTTGAAAAATTAACCGGTTAACCCTGTTTTGCGGTGCAAAATTCAAGGTAAGTTAAGCACGCGCTGGCTAGTATCGGTCACACAGAGGTCAACGAGGACGCACCATGACCGTATTACATAGTGCCGATTTTTTTCCAGATGGCGATCTGCCGGTCGCGATTGAACCCCGCGCCCCGCAAAGCGTGTTCCCTGAACATCATCATGATTTTCATGAAATCGTGCTGGTGGAACAGGGTGCCGGCATTCATATCTTTAACGGCCAGCCCCAGTCGCTGTGTGGCGGCTGCGTCTGTTTTGTTCGCGATCACGATCGTCATCTTTATGAGCAAACGGAAAATTTATTTCTGACCAATGTACTGTGGCGCGGACCGCAGGCGTTTCGCTTTCTGACCGGGCTGGAGGATTTACTGCCGCAGGAGTGCGATGGTCGTTACCCTTCCCACTGGCGCATCAGTAATCGGGTGATGGCACAGGCGAAAACGCTGGTAGCGCAGCTGCAGGAGCCTGACGGCAGCGATGCCATAGAGCAGCGTGTGCAACAGGAACTCACCTTTATGCAACTGCTGGTTTTGCTGCGTCAGGGCTGCCGGGAACAGGAGAGCGATGCGCAGGAGGCTCGTCTGTTGCGCCTACTTGACTGGCTAAACGAACACTACAGTGAAGATATTGACTGGGATGCGTTGGCCGATCGCTTTTCACTTTCGCTGCGCACGCTCCATCGCCAGCTTAAACAGCAAACCGGCAGTACGCCGCAGCGCTACCTTAACCGGCTGCGCCTTTTGCAGGCGCGTCACCTGCTGCGCCACAGCGAAATGCGGATTACCGATATTGCATTTCAGTGCGGCTTTGGCGACAGCAATCATTTTTCGACCCTGTTTCGCCGTGAATTTGGCTGCGCCCCGCGCGCTGAGCGACAACAGATGTGGTAACAGGAGAACAGCATGGGGTTAATTCTGGCGAAGGCGGACTATTTTCCCTCTGAAGCGATGCCGGTGGCGGTAGCCGACCGGGCGCCGCAGCCCTCTTTTCCGCCTCATCGTCATGAATTCAGCGAAATTGTCATCGTCTGGCGCGGTAACGGTCTGCATGTGCTTAACGATCGTCCCTGGCTGGTGACCTGCGGCGATCTGTTCTATATCCAGCACAGCGACTGCCACAGCTATGAGTCGGTAAACGATCTGGTGCTGGATAATATTCTCTATTGCCCGGAACGCTTTCGGCTCGGGCTGGACTGGAGCCAGCTGCTGCCGCTGGATGACGCGGACTATCGCGCCCACTGGCGCTTAACCACGCGCGGCATGGCGCTGGCGCGCGGCGTGATTGTACAGCTGGAGCAGGAGAGCCGTAAAACCGATATGCTCTCGATGCAGCTGGCGGAGGCGCTGTTCCTGCAGCTGGCGCTTATTCTGCGGCGGCATCGCTACGTGGCCGAACGCGCCGGCGAACTGCCGGAAGGCGAGCAGCTCGATCTGCTGATGTCCGCCATTCAGGCCAGCACCGCCCGCCCCTTCGATCTTGCCGCTTTTTGTCAGCATAACCGGCTCAGCGAACGCGCTCTGAAGCAGCTGTTTCGCCAGCAAACCGGCATGACCATTGGTCATTATCTGCGTCAGCTGCAGCTCTGCCAGGCTAAATATCTGCTGCGCAATACCGATCTGCTGATTGGTGAGGTGGCGTTCCGCTGCGGCTTTGATGACAGCAACTACTTTTCCGCCGTTTTTACCCGCGAAACCGGGTTCACTCCCAGCGCCTGGCGTCAGCGTTTTGAGCGCGCCAGCAAGCCACAGCCGCTGCCGGAACAGCAAAAATAGCCCGATTTTGCTTTTAACGCCGCTGTGTGAAAGCCTTCGCCGCTCTCCCTGATGCCACCTCAAACCCTGCATTCGCTCAGAAGAGCCTGCCGTGCGGCCAGGCTCTTCTGCCCGTTAGCCTGCCATTCCCATCCCAACGACATTTGCCGCCAGAATAATGACCAGGCAACCTACAGAGAGTACACGAACCGGACGACGTCCTACCGCATGCCACTCTTTCATCAGCAACCCGACTATGCCGCCGCACAGCACATACAGGCTCATATGCAGCATCCAGCTGACAAAGTCATACTGCGCCGGAATGTTGGCGTGACCCCAGGCATAGAAAAAGAACTGCAAATACCACATCAGGCCGCCCAGCATAGCAAAGGCAATATTCGCCCCCAGCAGCGGCTTCGCCAGCGAGAAATCAGCTTTTAGCGACAGCGACGGCTTCACTGCCAGACGGACAAAGCACCAGGCCAGGTTTACCAGCGCTCCGCCCCCCATGATCACCACATAGCTTGGCAAAGCGACGTAGAGGGGATTGATGCCGGCAGCGGCGGCAGCCTCATGCATCGGTTTCGCCGCATCCATCGCGAATGACATACCGGCGGAAAAAATCCCGCACAGCACCGCCAGCACCAGCCCCTTTTTCAGATTGAACTCTTCCGCGTTGATACCCAGCGCACGCTCTTTCAGGAAACCGGCACGGGAAACAATAATCACGCCGATCAGCGCAATCAGGACGCCCAGCAGCGTCATCCGTCCGCCAGCGGAGCTGAACAGCACCATAAAACGCCCCTGCAAAAGCGGCGTCATCAACGTCCCGACCACCAGCGTAATGCCGATGGCAATACCAATCCCCATCGACATACCGAGATAGCGCATGGTTAGCCCGTAGTTAACGTTGCCTATTCCCCACATGGCGCCAAACAAAAATACCGGCAGCAGCTGCGCGGCGCTGAACTGTTGAAAATAGCCCCAGAAATCGGGCAACAGCACCGCGCTGACCGCCCAGGGCAGAATTAACCAGGACATCAGGCCGCCCACTGACCACATGGTTTCCCATGACCAGTGTCGGACGCGTTTAAAAGGGGCATAGAAGCAGGCGGCGCTGGCGGCACCGACCAGATGCCAGAGAATGCCGGCAAGGATTGCGTTGTTCATCGTTATTCCTTCGTAAGGTTGAGGCCAGCAGGAGAAGACTCTCCCGGTTACCGCGAGTCTAAAGAGTTCATTTCCTCACCAGCCTTTCGCTGGCTGCCCGCCTGTGTCCCCTTGTGGCAAAAATCAGCAGATGGCCGCGATAACGATCACAAATTCATTACAATCACCCTGTTGCGTCCATTGCAGCCGCCGCCGCGCTAACCCCTTGCTTCAAAAGATGAATTTCAGGTTATGCCAGCCTCGTCAGGTTAATCCCTGTATTTTTGCCAGTTCCTGAAGCGCAATGGCATTCAGCGGAAGGTCAAATCTCTGCGTCCAGGTCAAGGTGGCAAAATCAAACAATTCCATATCTTTTTATTAACCATAAAAAGCAGAATTGATAACGGAGAGCGGATGAATGGCAACTATTCAAAAACAAATGTATATCGACGGCGAATTTCAGTCTCATCAGGGTGCCTGGATTGAGGTAATCAATCCGGCAACGGAAGCGGTGATTGCTCAGGTGCCGGAAGGTAGCCGCGAAGATGTGCAGCGCGCTATCGATGCGGCTGAGGCGGCACAGCCGCAGTGGGAAGCGTTGCCGGCGGTAGAGCGTGGCGTCTGGCTGCATAAAATCGCCGCCGCCATCCGTCAGCGTGAACCGGAGCTGACCGCAACGATTGTTGCCGAAGGGGGAAAAACCCGGGGCCTGGCGCAAACCGAAGTGCTGTTTACCGCTGACTATCTTGACTATATGGCGGAGTGGGCACGCCGTTACGAGGGCGAAATCGTGCAAAGCGATCGCCCTGATGAAAATATTTTCGTCTTTAAAAAGGCGATTGGCGTGACGACCGGCATTTTGCCGTGGAACTTTCCTTTCTTTCTGATTGCACGTAAAGCAGCGCCAGCACTGATCACCGGCAATACCATTGTGCTCAAGCCCAGCGAAGTTACCCCGCTCAACGCGGTGATATTTGCTGAGATTGCGCAGCAGGTGGGGTTGCCTAAAGGGGTGCTTAATATTGTTTTCGGCTACGGTCCGGTGGTGGGCCAGGAGCTGGCCGCCAATCCAAAGGTAGGCATGGTCAGCCTTACCGGCAGCGTCAATGCCGGAATTCAGACCATGACGGCGGCGGCGCAAAATGTGACTAAGGTGTCGCTGGAGCTGGGCGGCAAAGCGCCAGCGATTGTGATGGACGATGCCGATCTCGATCTGGCAGTAAAAGCGATTGTGAGTTCACGCATCATCAACTCCGGCCAGGTCTGTAACTGCGCCGAGCGCGTTTACGTACAGGAAGGCATCTATGACGCCTTTATGTCGCGTCTGACCACGGCCTTCAGCAAGATAACCTGGGGTAATCCGGCGGAACAGCAAGATGTGGATATGGGGCCGTTGATCAGTGCCGCTGCCCTGCTGCGCGTGGAAGAAAAAGTGGCGCATGCGCTGCAACAGGGCGCTCAGCTGATTACCGGCGGGAAGCGCGCTGGCGAGACCGGCTATTTCTTCCAGCCCACGATCCTGAGCGGCGTTAAACAGGATATGGCGATTATGCAGGAGGAGATCTTCGGCCCGGTCCTGCCGGTTACCACTTTCCGCACGCTGGACGAGGCGATTGCGCTGGCTAACGACAGCGAATATGGCCTGACCTCCTCGCTCTATACGCAAAACCTTAATACCACGATGATCGCCCTGCGCCAGCTGAAATTTGGTGAAACCTATATCAACCGGGAAAATTTTGAGGCAATGCAGGGTTTTCATGCGGGCTGGCGTAAGTCAGGTATCGGCGGTGCCGATGGCCGTCATGGACTGGAAGAGTATCTGCAAACCCACGTAGCCTATTTGCAGTTTAAATAAGTGGATAAGCGAGCGGCGTGGCGCTATCCACGCTACTCGCCTTATTCTGCCGGGGTCACGCACTCTATCAAGCCGGGCTGCCAGTAAGTGACATTGTCACATACAGAAAGTGACAATGTCATAACCTCTGAGCTCATCTCTCAGGGCGCAATCAGGCTGCCACGCAACGGAGGAAAACAGGCCTGCTCTCCGCTGATCAACTGTAGCGCCCGCTGCGCCAGCATATCCAGCGGCCACGTCATTTGCGGCATATCTGGCGCGCCGACCACCGGCACCGCGCCGTCAAGGCTGAATACCATCACATCCTGCGGCACCTGACGCTGATAGCGACGCAGCAGCGCAATCGCCTCACGGCTTTTGATATAGTCGGTCACCAGTAAGGCATCAAATGCAGTATGACGATTGATAAGGGCTTGCAGCGCAACGCTGACCGATTCCTCCTGGCCGCAGATAAGCTGACGGTTATAAGGCAGCGCGACGCTCTCCAGCGCATCGCAATAGCCTGCCAGCACCTGCTGCTCCGCCTCACCGTGGCTAAAGTTAAACAGCACGATTTTGCGTCGCTGCTGGCTGAAAAGGTAATGACAGGCGGTCAGGCTGGCGAACTGGTAGTCAATGGCCAGCTGTGGCCCTTCACCGCCGTCGAGACAATCAATCAGCACCGCCTGCTTTGCTTCATCCGGCAGCGCAAAGCGCGCCCCCACCACCATCACCGCATCGCAGCGTCCGGATCCCAGCTCTTCCATCGCCTGCGCAACCGCCGGCGCGCTGTTGGCAAAGCGCAGCAGCAGATGTTTACTCTCCTGGCTCAGCGCCTTTTCCAGCGCCTGCAGATAGCCGGTAGCCTGCTGCACATGTTCAGTTGCGCAGATCACGCCGATACAGTGGGTTTTCTGATAGCTTAAGGATTGCGCAATGACGTTCGGTTTATAATTCAGCTTCTCAACGGCGCGCAGCACGGCGTCGCGGCTCTCTTCCTTAACGCCGCGACTGCCGCTGAGCACCCGGGAAACGGTGGCTTTTGATACTTTTGCCAGGCGCGAAACATCATTAATACTCGCCATAAGGGTGCTTATCTCTCCGCTCAATCGCTGTTTTGCGTAAACCCATGCTCGCTGGCTACGCGCGCAAACCACTCACCGCTTTTTTTCACGCGGCGCTGCTGACTGTCAAGATCGAGCTGCACAAAACCATACCGGTTTTTATAGGCGTTGCTCCATGACCAGTTATCGATAAAGGTCCACATATGATAACCCAGACAGTGCGATCCCTCCTGCAATGCCCGATGCAGCCAGATTAAATGTTCGCGCACAAAGTCGATGCGATAGTCATCCTGGATCTGTCCCTGCTGCTCAAAACGCTGCTCATCCTCAACGCCCATGCCGTTTTCAGAAATAAAACAGCGCGGGTTGCCGTAATGCTCACGCAGATTGCTGAGAATGTCATAAATACCCTTTTCGTAGATTTCCCAACCGCGATACGGATTCATCTTGCGCCCCGGCATCGCATAATGTTCGAAAAACCACTCCGGCATAAACGGACTCTGTGGGTTGACCAGCGAATCACGGCATTTCACCCGACGCGGCTGATAGTAGTTGATGCCCAGTAAATCGACCCGCCCTTCCGCCAGCAGCGCCTGATCGCCGGGCTGGCTGGCAGGTAATTGCTGATGCTCTTCCAACAGCACAACCAGCTCAGCCGGATAGCGGCCCAGCAGCGCCGGATCGAGAAAGCTGCGGTTAAAAAAGAGATCGGCGATATGCGCCGCCTGCTGGTCAGCCGGATGCGCTGAGCGTGGGTAAGAGGGCGTCAGGTTAAGGATAATGCCAATTTCACCCGGATATTGCCCTTGGCGGAACAATTGCACCGCGCGCGCGTGCGCCAGCATGGTGTGATAGGCCACCGTCGCCGCACGCCGAAAATCCACCACGTTAGGGTAATGGAAATCATACAGATAGCCGCCTTCCACCGGCACAATCGGCTCATTAAAGGTGAACCAGTGTTTCACCCGATCGCCAAACAGGCGGAAGCAGGTTTGTGCGTATTGCGCATAGGCCTCAACCACTTCGCGATTTTCCCAGCCGCCTAGCTGCTGCATCACCATCGGCATATCAAAATGGAACAGATTGATAAAGGGCGTGATGCCCTGGCTTAACATCTCGTCAATGATTTGATTATAAAAGCGCACCGCTTCGGGGTTAACCGCGCCGCGCCCGTCCGGGATCAGGCGCGACCAGGCAATCGAAGTACGAAAAGTGTTATGCCGCAACTGTTTCAACAAGGCGATATCTTCACGCCAGTGCTGATAAAAAGCTGAAGTCTGTGCTGGCCCCACCTGTTGATGAAAACGGGTCGGCGCTTCAGCAAACCAGCGATCCCAGATGGTTTCACTTTTGCCAAAGTTCAGGCTTTCGCCTTCAGATTGTGGCGCGCTGCTGGCGCTGCCCCACCAAAAGTCTGCGGGAAACTGATAGTGCATAATGGTGCTCCTTATGGGGTTTGCAATCCGGCGCCGGACGCCGCTGCGCTTTGACTGGCCTGTGCTTCCTGCTGTAACAGACTACGCTCCCACGCTTTAACAAACGGCAGATAGATCAGCGCGGAAAGTGCCATACAGAACAGACACATTATTACCGGACTAAATGCCCAGTTTGCCGCCCAGGAAGCGCCAATCGGCGCAGGCGTCGTCCAGGGCGCCATTGAAACCACCTGCGCCACCCAGCCCAGTTTGGTGGCGGTCCAGGCAAACACGGCATTGATCATCGGCACCAGAATAAACGGCAGGAAAAAGAGCGGGTTCATGATAATCGGCATGCCGAACAGAATCGGTTCATTGATATTAAAGAAGCTTGGCACGATGCCCATTTTGCCAATGGTACGCAGGTGCGCTGCCCGGCTTCGCAGCAGCAGGAATGCCAGCGGCAGCGTGGAGCCGACGCCGCCAATCAACAGATAAAAATCCCAGAAGCCCATCAGGTAGGTGTGAGGCAGAGCCTGCCCCGCTTCCAGCGCCGCCTGGTTGGCGGCCAGGTTGGTAAGCCAAAAGGGATTCATTATGCCGGTGACAATCAGCGCGCCGTGGATGCCGGCAAACCAGAGGATCTGGCAAATCAGTACCGAAAGCAGCACCGCCGGCAGGGAATCGGAGGCGGAAACCAGCGGCTGCAACAGATGCATAATCGCCTGTGGAATGATCATGCCGGTCCAGGAGGCTACCAGCAAATTAAGCGGATGCAGCGTGGCGACAATCACGATCACAGGAATCAAAATTTCAAACGAGCGCGCAACCCCGGTAGGCACCTCTTTCGGCAGGCGGATGGTGATATTTTTCCGCTTCAGCAGCGCATAAATTTCGCTGGTATAGATAGCGGTAAGAATGGCGGTAAAGATCCCCTGGCCAGAGAAATAGTCGGTGGCGATTTTACCATCCTGATAAGGCGCGGCCACCAGCAGAAAACCCATAAAGGCCAGCAGGCCGGTCATTACCGGATCGAGCTTGTAGTGTCGCCCCAGGCTGGCGCCAATGCCAACCGAGATAAAAAAAGTCATTACGCCCATGCTGAGATAGTACGGCAGCATCAACTGGTCGCGATAGCGCAGCGAGAGATCGAGCCAGCCGCGCGCAAAGCTCCACTGACTGTCGGCGGCAAAGGGCGGGAAAATAAATACCAGCATAAAGGAGCCGATTATCATAAACGGCAGCGCAGAGACAAAGCCGTCACGGATAGCCACAACATGGCGCTGCTGACCGACAGCACCGGCCAGCGGCGTAATCTTGCGCTCAATGATATTAATTAAGCCCTGATAAAGTGATGCCATTATGCCACCCCTTTCTGCTCAATCAGCTGGATCGCATAATCCAGTACTTTATCACCGCGCATCGTGCCGTAATCCATCATGTTAATGGTGGCAACCGGGATGCCTTCGCTAACGGTTTTCGCCGCCAGGCTTTCCTGCATATATTTTACCTGCGGCCCCAGCAGCACCACGTCATAGTGGGCAAAGCGTTCATCAAACTCGGTGGCGCTGAAGGCGGCGATTTCCGCTTCCAGCCCACGATTTGCGGCTTCATCCTGCATTTTCTTTACCAGCATGCTGGTAGACATTCCGGCAGAACAGCAAAGCATAATTTTATACATGATCCTGGCCTTCTCACGGT
The DNA here is from genome assembly GCF_050113775.1 of Pantoea sp. FN0302. Taxonomy (NCBI): domain Bacteria; kingdom Pseudomonadati; phylum Pseudomonadota; class Gammaproteobacteria; order Enterobacterales; family Erwiniaceae; genus Pantoea; species Pantoea sp. FN0302. The sequence goes on along the minus strand of NZ_JBNJSM010000001.1, from coordinate 1,072,063 downwards.
TTCGACCTGCCTATAGGAAACAAAATGGAAACCGGTTTCCATAGCGGCCATATTATTTTGCGAGAGAGTTCATGTATTGGGTTTGGAAAAAAGAATGGGCTGTGATTTTGTTCACGATTATTAATGTAATAACGGCCATTCCCTGGGTAATAAAACTGTTTCAGAAGCGATACAGTACAGCGCGGATCAATCCCCGCGCTTTACCTGAGTGAGTGTGCAACGGCCAGCGTTTAGTTTTTAAGATCGACCTGATAAAAGATATGTTTGCCAAAAGGATCGATTTGATAGCCGATGACTTCCTTACGTACCGGTTCAAACAGGGTGGAATGGGCGATCATCACCGCTGGTGCCTGATCATGCATCACCTGCTGTGCCTGCTGATAAAGCTGAATGCGCTTGTTGTGGTCCTGCTCGGTACGCGCCTGGTTAATCAGCTTTTCAAACGGTTGATAGCACCATTTAGCCGAGTTGGAGCCGCCATTGGCGGCGGTGCAACTAAACAACGGACTGAAGAAATTATCCGGATCGCCGGTGGCGGTGGTCCACCCCATCAGCGCCGCCTGATGTTCGCCGTTTTTTACCCGCTTGAGATATTCGCCCCACTCATAGCTGACAATGCGTGCCTTGATGCCCACTTTGGCCCAGTCGGACTGGATCATCTCCGCCATGCGCCGTGCGTTGGGATTGTAAGGACGCTGCACCGGCATCGCCCAGAGATCGATAACGGTGCCCGGCTTAATGCCCGCCTGCGCCAGCAGCTGCTGCGCCTGCTGAGGATCCCAGGCATAATCCTTCAGCGCACTGTCTGCGCTCCAGACATCAGGCGGCAGCAGATTTTTGGCAACGCTGCCGGTCCCATGAAAAATCGCCTCGATAATCGCCGGTTTATTGATCGCCATGGTTAATGCCTGACGCACTTTGACATTATCCAGCGGCGGTTTTTGCGTGTTAAACGCGAGGAAACCGGTATTCAGCCCTGACTTTTTCATCAGCACCAGATCCGGGTTTTCCTGCATGCGCGGCAGATCGGCTGGATTAGGAAACGGCATCACCTGACATTCATTCTTTTCCAGCTTGGCATAGCGCACTGAAGCATCCGGCGTAATGGTAAACACCAGCCGATCCAGCTTCGCTTTGCCCTGCCAGTATTCCGGGAAAGCCTTATAGAGAATGCGCGAATCCTTTTGATACTGCAGCAACTGGAAAGGGCCGGTGCCAACCGGATCTCTGTCGACGCGCTCCGGCGTGCCCGCCTTCAACATTTTATCCGCGTATTCGGCGGAATGGATTGAGGCGAAATACCATGCCAGATCGGCCAGAAACGGCGCTTCAGCATGTGCCAGGGTAAAGCGCACCGTATGGTCGTCTACTTTTTCAATCTTCTTGATCAGGGTGCCAAATTCCAGGCTTTCGAAATTGGCATAGGTCCCGCCAGAAACGTTGTGGTAAGGATTTTTACTATCCATCTGGCGCATAAAGGAAAAAATCACGTCGTCAGCATTGAATGTGCGCGTCGGCTTAAAATATTTATTGCTGTGAAAGTGAACATCCTGCCGCAGATGGAAGGTATAAACCGTGCCGTCAGGGCTGATATCCCAGCGTTGCGCCAGGCTCGGCTCCAGTTCAGTGGTGCCGGTTTTAAACTCTACCAGTCGGTTAAAGATGGGAACCGCGCTGGCGTCAACGCTGGTGCCGGAGGTGTAAAGCTGGGGGTTGAAGTTTTCTGGCGATCCCTCTGCACAATAAACCAGCGTTTTCGCCGCTGCCGCCGTGCTGAACAGCATCATGAGCGCTACGCCCGTTACCGTTTTTTTCATCTCGGTCCTCGCTTTTAGTTGACTTAATCCGCTGGCAATGTGTAAAACAATTTAACATCTGGTTAATAAATAACATGTTTCTCCCTTTCACAGAACACTTAATAACCATGGATAAGGAAGCGCTATGAATCACAGGCTGGCTCGTCAGTTAACCGATCGCTTTTACCGCTATCTTGCTGTCAGCAGCCAGAGCAATAGCGCCGCACACATGTTGCCCAGCACGCCGGAACAGCATCAGATGGCGCGTCTGCTGGCGGCAGAGCTGGAGTCGCTTGGCCTGCAGCAGGTCATCATTGATGAGCATGCAACGGTAACCGCCGTAAAGCCCGGAAACCGGACCGGTGCGCCACGCATCGGCTTTATCACCCATATTGATACCGTTGATGTCGGTCTGTCGCCGCATATTCATCCGCAGACGCTGCGCTTTACCGGTGAGGATCTCTGTTTGAATGCGCAGCAGGATATCTGGCTACGCGTCAGCGAACATCCGGAAATCCTGCCCTACCGCGACCAGGAGATTATTTTCAGCGACGGCACCAGCGTACTGGGCGCAGACAATAAAGCGGCGGTGAGTGTGGTGATGACGCTGATGGAAAACCTTAACGGCGATCATGGTGACATCGTGGTGGCCTTTGTGCCGGATGAAGAGATAGGCCTGCGCGGCGCAAAAGCGCTGGATCTGGAAACGCGCTTTAACGTTGATTTCGCCTGGACTATTGACTGCTGTGAGCTGGGCGAAGTGGTTTATGAGAATTTTAACGGTGCGGCGGCGGAGATCCTGTTTACCGGCGTTCCGGCTCATCCGATGTCGGCAAAAGGGGTGCTGGTGAATCCGTTACTGATGGCACACGACTTTATCGCCCGTTTCGATCGCCAGCAGACGCCGGAGCATACCGCCGGTCGCGAAGGCTATATCTGGTTTAACGAAATCAACGCCAACGCCAGCGAGGCACGGCTAAAAGCCTCGATTCGTGATTTCGATTTAGCCGGCTTTAATCAGCGCAAACAACAGATCCACGACGTAGCGCAGCAGATTGCCGCACGTTATCCCACCGGCAAGGTTGCGGTGACGATCAACGACATTTACAGCAATATCAGCAATGCCATTGGCGACGATCGTCGTGCTATCGATCTGATTTTTACCGCACTGGCGGAGCTGGAGATTGAGCCGAAAGTGGTGCCGATGCGCGGCGGTACCGACGGCGCAGCCCTGTCGGCAAAAGGTTTGCTAACGCCTAACTTTTTTACCGGCGCGCATAACTTCCACTCGCGGTTTGAGTTCCTGCCGGTTCCCTCGTTTGTAAAATCTTATCTGGTAGCGGAAAAGCTCTGCTATCTGGCGGCCCGATAAACAAACGGTCACCCCCGAGTGACCGTTTCTGAGTTAGCCAAAGCGGGCGTTTTTCATCAGTTCGCTATGGTTTACTGACGCTGACGTTGATGCCGGGAAAATATTTCGCCGCCAGCTTTTGCAAGGTGCCATCCTGCTGCACTTTAACGATCGCCGCGTCCAGCTCGCTTTTCAGCTGACTGTCATCCTTACGCAGACCAAAACCGATGCCGGAGCCAAGGATTTTGTCATCCTCCACCGCCTTGCCGATAAAGGCGTATCCCTTGCCCTGCGGCTTATTCAGAAAGCCAGACTGGCCGGCCGCCGACATCACCAGTGTACCGTCCAGCCGTCCGGCCAGCATATCGTTGTACACCTGATTTTGATCCTGATAGGAGGTTACCGTGACACCGTGCGGCTCCCAGTGCTGCTTAGCGTAGGTTTCCTGAATCGATCCCTGTAGCACACCGATATTTTTGCCTTTCAGCCCGCCGGCGTTGGGCTGTAGCCCGGCATCCGCCTTGCCGACCAGCATGCTGGGAATGCGGTAAATGGGCTGGGTAAAGGCGATGCTTTTCATCCGCGCCTCGGTGATATTCATCGCTGAATTAATCGCGTCGAACTTTTTTGCCGTCAGCCCAGGAATCAGCGCATCGAAACTGCTCTCTACCCAGCTGCAGGCGAAATTTCCCGCCAGGCAAATCGCATTGCCCAGTTCAATATCAAACCCTTCCAGCTCGCCTTGCGCGTTGCGGCTCTCGAACGGCGGATACTGTGATTCCACCCCGTAGCGCAGCGTTTGCTGTGCCGTGGCCTGCGTCGCTGCAAACAGGCCGAGCGCCAGCCAGAGAAAAGAGCGTTTTTTCATGATTTTCCTCGCAGTGATTAGCGCGCCTTTAACAAACAGAGCGCCTGCGCGCCCGCCTGCAATGTTGCCTCGTCTTTGGCAAACGAGAGCCGAATTAACCGGTTATCCGTTCCGTCGGTATAAAACGCAGAGAGCGGAATGGTAGCCACGCCGTGCTCGATAATCAGCCGTTTCACCATCTCGCTGTCGCTTTCGTCGCTAAAGTGCCGATAGCTTGCCAGCATGAAAAACGAACCGGCGGTGGGCAGCAGCTCGAAAGGCGACTCCTGCAGCATCAACGCCAGCAGATCGCGTTTCTGCTGCCAGAATCCTGCCAGCGATTGATAGTGAGCTGGCTCACGCAGCCAGTCGGCGAAAGCAACCTGCATGGGCGTGTCCGCGGCATACATCAGAAACTGATGCACCTTCACCACTTCATTCATCAACTCAGCAGGTGCCAGGCAGTAGCCGACGCGCCAGCCGGTTACGTGAAAAGTTTTGCCAAACGAGGAAACGATAACGCTGCGCTGCGCCAGTTCAGGATGGGTAGCCATACCATGATGACGGCGTCCGTCGAACAGAATATGCTCATACACCTCATCAGAAAGCACAATGATGTCACTGTTGCGCGTCAGCGCAGCGAGCTGTGCCAGATCTTCGGCGCTCAGCACCTGCCCTGAGGGATTATGCGGCGTATTGATAATGATCATGCGGGTACGCGGCGTAATGGTCGCGCGCACTTCATTCCAGTCAATGGCAAACTGCGGCACCTTCAGTTTTATCGCAATCGGCGTGGCACCCTGCAACCGGACCACCGGCGCATAGCTGTCAAAGGCGGGTTCAAAAAAGATCACCTCATCGCCGGCATGAACCAGCCCGGAAATCGCCGCATAGAGCCCTTCGCTGGCGCTGGCGGTGATCAGCACCTCGCTGGCAACATCATAGTGCTGGTCGTACAGCGTGCTTACCTTTTCCGCCAGTGCCTCTTTTAATGGGAGATAGCCGGTCATCGGCGCATATTGATTATGCCCGGCGCGCATCGCCCGATCGACGCTGGCGATCAGCGCCTCATCACAGGGAAAATTAGGTGCGCCCTGCGCCAGATTGATGGCGCCATACTGCGAGGAAAGCTGTCCGATGACGCTGAAAATAGTGGTGCCGACATCCGGCAATTTTGAGCGATGCGTTACGGTTGAAGATAAAGCCATCCTGCTCCCCAGTGGGTGAATAAATATACATAATAATTATATAAGCATTCAAACCGAGCCTGGTTGTGACGGCAAGCGAATTGTTGTCATAATAGCTATGCACAAAATTCATAGCTCAGGATCGCCCTATGGTTCATCAACCGCTGCCGCTGAATGCCGTTCATGCTTTTCTGATCACCGCGCGCCACCTTAATTTGACCCGCGCCGCCGATGAGCTCTGTCTGACGCAAGGGGCCGTAAGCCGTAAAATCGCGGCGCTGGAGAAGTGGCTGGGCTTTGCCCTGTTCGATCGTCACGCACGGGGTCTGCGTTTGACAACGCGTGGCGCGGCGCTGCTGCCGCAGCTTCAGCAGGGTTATGAGCTGATGCAGAGCGCAACTGAACAGGCCCGGCAGCAGCCTGATAATGCCCTGCGCCTGCGTGCGCCCAGCTGCGTGATGCGCTGGCTGCTGCCAAGACTGGTACAGCTGGAGCAGCAGCATCCCGATCTGCATGTGAAGCTGACCACCACCCTGGCGCATAAAGATCAACTGGAAAATTTTGATGCGGCGATTGTCTACGGCACCGCGCCGACGGGCAGCCATCTGCTGTTTGAGGAGCGGCTGACGCCGGTTATGGCCGCAGCGCTGCTGGACAACCGTCCACTGACCGTCGCCGATCTCGCTGGCTTTACTTTTTTACATCCCAACAATGACGAACGGGACTGGCAGCTGTGGCTGCAGGCGCAGGAAGTGAAGCTGCCGATGCGGCGCAATCAGCATTTCGCCACCATGGATTTGGCGATTGGGGCGGCAATGCAGGGATTTGGCGTTACCGTTGCGGATATTACGCTGGTGAAAAGCGATCTGGCGGCTCAGAGACTGATTGCCCCTTTTACCTCTGCGGTCAGAACCGGGGCGACCTACAGCTTAATCAGCCGGGAGGGAAAAGAAACGCCACCGCATCTTACAACGCTGGTGGCGTGGCTCTGTCAACCCACTGACCAAAGCGCGCCCTGAGTGCGGGCGCGCGCAGGATTAGAAGGAGACCCACTCATCCGCCGAGCTGGCGGCGGTTGGGGTTTTCTGGCGTGCGGAGGCCGTGGTCAAAACCGGCGTCTTTACCGACTCTGGCTGCTGCTGCCGATCGTCTGCTGACAAACGGAAGCGGGCTACCGAGCGCTGTAGATCTTCGGTTTGACGCTCCAGCGCGGTGGCGGCGGTGGACACCTCTTCCACCAGCGAGGCGTTTTGCTGCGTTACGCTGTCCATCTCTGCAACGGCGGTGCCAACCTGTTCAATGCCTTTGCTCTGCTCTTCTGACGCGGCGGCAATTTGCTTCATGATTTCAGTGACATCGCCAACCGATTTCACAATGGCGCTCATGGTGCTGCCCGCTTCGTTAACCAGTTTCGAGCCGCTATCTACCCGCGCCACGGAGTCGCTAATCAGCGACTCAATCTCTTTCGCTGCGCCGGCGCTGCGCTGTGCCAGATTACGTACTTCACTGGCCACAACCGCAAAGCCGCGGCCCTGCTCGCCCGCACGTGCGGCTTCCACCGCCGCGTTCAGCGCCAGGATATTGGTCTGGAAAGCGATACTGTTGATCACGCTGGTGATCTCTGCAATTTTTTTCGAGCTGTCAGAAATACCGGACATGGTCTGCACTACATCATTAACCAGTTTGCCGCCCTGTCCTGCCGTCAACGAGGCACTGTCCGCCAAATCGCTGGCCTGGCGCGCGTTATCCGCGTTCAGCTTCACGGTAGCGGTAAGCTGCTCCATGCTGGCTGCGGTCTGCTCCAGCGCTGCTGCCTGCTGTTCGGTGCGCGAAGAGAGATCATTATTTCCCATGGAAATTTCTGCCGCGCCACGATAGATATTTTCCGTACCGCTACGAATGGCGCTGACTGCTTCACGCAGACTATCCTGCATGGCGCGCAGCAGCGGTACCAGTTTCCCGACGCAGTTACGGCCTAAATCATGAATCGGCTGGCTTAAATCACCCTCAGCAATTTTACTGAAATGTCCACGCAGCAGTTCCAGCGGACGTACCAGCATTGTCACCAGATAGCGATCGGTAAACAGCAAAATCAGCAGACCGCAGATAACCGCCGCAATAATAGTGATCCGGGTAATAATGGTGATGCGGTCAACGGTAACGCGGGTTTGATCGAGCATCAGGCCCGCTGCGGCGTTATATTTTTCCGCAACTGCACCAAACTCGCGGCTGAAGGTCGGCGTTACGCTGTTCGCATGACGGCGATAATCTTCTACTGAGGCCTGCTGCGCCAGTTGCATCTGGGGTCTGACGCCCTGTTCCAGCAACTGCGTCCATTTTTCTTCTACCGCCGTTGAAATCGCGGCATCCATCGGTCCTGGGGCTGCGGCTTTAAACTGCGCCAGCTGCTCTTCCATACCGTCAAGCGCTTTCTGTACGTTGGCAAACGCTGCCGCATCCGGCGTACCGCCAGTGGCGCGCACTTCCATCACCCGCGATAAACGCGTAACAAAACGAAAATATTGATCGTTACCTTTGCTCAGGATAGTCATTTGCGACACCAGCTGCCGGTCGACGCTGTTGCCTTCGCTCAGGGCGTTTAACGAATGGACGCTGTACATGCCAACCGCAGACCAGAGCAAACAAAACAGGCCCAGGATTGAAAGCATAACGGCGCGTATGGTGAAGTTTTTTAATAGCTGCATAGCTGCCTCAGTTCGGTCATAACCGTAGAATATTCCGCCAACTCTGGCGGGCTTATCGAGGGTTATCGGCAGCAGCGGCGGAAATTATACTGTTTTATAACATCCGCCCTGCCTGATTTTTTGAGGCCGCACTAAAAAGAAACCGTTTAACTTTTTGATATTTATAGAAAAAATAAGTTTTATGTTACCGGAAACGCACAAAATTTTGTCACTTAAAGTGACGATTTTGTTAAGTAATTAGCGCAGTTTGACCATCGCACGCATCAGCAAACGCAACAGGCGCAGGCGTACACGCATAAAACGGTGCTGCGGGATGACCGCCGCCTCGCCTTTAACGCCAAAACGCAAGGTAACGTCTTCGCCAGGGCGCCAGGCTGGCCAGCTGATTTCACCCGTAAGCTGATGCGAAAATTCCGTCGCGTCATGCGCAAAACGCAGCCAGTATTCGCTGATTCGCCGGGCAAACTGACGATCCCCTGCGGTAAAGGGACGATCCGCCATCTGTGGGTTCTCGGCACGCATTGTTTCCATCACGTAAGGGATTTCGTTTCCATGCCAGCTGCCATAGCGGCAGAGGTCGCGCGCGTTTTCCGAAACATAGTCAAAATAATAGCGCCAGCCCGGCACGCCGCGTCGATGCTGTGCCTGCACTGCCAGCCAGGTAATGGTGCCAAAAGCCATATCACGCGCAACTTTACGTCCAAGACGATGATCGTCATGTTCGTCATAAAGCGATTTAATCAGCTTCAGCAATAGCGGACGTCGCTGACGTAAACGGGTAATGGTGCTGGTGGGATCCATACCGAAATACTCCAGCACGCTGGCCTCATCACTGTTGTAACCGATCATCAGGGGATAACGGTGCTGGCGGGCAGCGGCAAACACCTCTACCATCGGTTTCGGCAGTACCCGGTCGCCAGCAATCGCTACCGGCCCGTTGCCCAGATGCGCCGGCAGCGAACAAAAACTGTCGGCAGGCAAGGCGCGCAACGCTTCCGCGCTGGCGTTTTTCAGGCCGAGATGATGCGCCACCGCCACGCCATTGGTCAGCGCCTCATCACGCTTTTTATCTGGCAGACTGTAGGCGCTCTGCACAATACCTTTGTGAAATAGCCCTGCCGCCAGCGGTGAAGCAAACAGCGACAGTACGCTGCGTCCGCCTGAGGATTCGCCAAAAATGGTAACGTTGCGTCGATCGCCGCCAAAGGAGGCAATATTACGCTGTACCCACTGCAGCGCTGCAATTTGATCGAGCAGTGCGAAGTTATTGATCGCTTCGCCAGGCGGGAACTCAGCATCCAGCGCCGGATGAGCAAAAAAGCCCAGATGCCCAAGACGATAATTGAGCGTTACCACTACCACGCCACGCGCCGCTAATGCTTTACCGTTATAAGGTGCCAGGCTGCCCGCGCCGATAGTAAAGCCGCCGCCGTGGATCCAGACCATAACCGGCAGTGGACGCGACGGCTGGATCTCCGGCGACCAGACGTTGAGATAAAGGCAATCTTCGCTGAGGTTGCCGGGATCGCCGCCGCCCGCCAGCACGCAATATTCACGCTGCTGCCAGCTGGCATTGCCCCACTGTGTGGCGTCACGCACCTCTTTCCACGGGGTGACTGGCCTGGGGGCACGCCAGCGCAGTGCGCCTGTCGGCGGAGCCGCATAGGGAATGCCCTTGAAAACAAAAATGCCTTCATCAATTGCGCCGCGTAATGCACCTTCTGCCGTGTGTATCCTTAAAGATTCATTCTTCATTATTTTTTCCAATGTGAAGCTCCGGCTTATTATTCGCAGACACGGTTTTAATGTCTATGCTGACGGCAATTTTGCAGATTATGCCGAGGCGAAATCAGCCTGATGAACAGCATTTCGGATAAACAGCGGGTTTAAGTAGCACAAAGGAACAGACAGAAGCGATAAAAACAGGAAATGCTGAGGGGCGTATCCAGCCTGAAACGCGGGCTGAATACGCCTGAATGATAAGGATCGTGATACTGTTCGCGCTGGCTATCAATGCCCGCCTGCACGAAATATTAGCGATTCAGCTTAATCCGCAGCGTTGCAGGCTTGCTGTCTGTCGCGCCTCATACAGCGTCATCTCATCGATAACGGCACCGCCTAACGCCTCTTCAAAACTGGCGCGGCTGGCGGCGGCTGAAAAAGATTCCTGCGCCTGTTCGCCCAGATTGGACTGGAAGATACCGGCGGCGCTGACGGGTAAGAAATCTTCGTAAATCTGCGGATCGGCCACCAGCAGCCCCTGGTCAATCAGCGCTTCTTTATCCGCATCGGGCGGAAATCCCTGCTGTCGGCCCTTTTCCGTTAGCCTGTACTCAAACCAGGCGAGTTGTTGCTGACGCAACAGCCGTTCGTTATCGGGAAAATCCTGAAAGATGTCGGCAAGATGCTGCTGATGCTGCTGGTTATCGCTGCCGCTGCCCGCCTGCGACAACAGGCTATCGTAACGCTGCCGTCCTGCGGGCGTCAGCGCCACGCCACGCTGTTCGATCTCACCAAAGCGCGCCGTGTGGCTGCCCTCGCCGCCATCACAAAACGTTACCGGCTCTTCCAGCGCTTTGAAACTGGTCTGGCGCAATAAAATGGGTACCTGGCGGCGCGGCGGCCCTTCAATGATCGCCTTGGGTACTATCCCCCGCTCTGGCATCAAGGCCTGAGCCCGATCGATATCCAGCGTGCGCGGCGTAAGGTGATTGATATGACATCCCGGAAAACTGACCACGTCGGCTATCAGACGGTGCTGCTGATGCAGCGCGTAATAAGTCGCACGGTCAACGGTGGTTTGTCGATGCCAGCGGAAGGTTTCAAGCGCCTCGCGCACAAACTCAGCGGCTGTCTGCTCATCGAAACCGCCCTGCTGCTGATGCTGCTCTATCAACGCCAGGCAGCGCGGCGTAAAAATCTCACGGGCCGCCAGTATCGACTGCGCCTTTTGCCGTAACGCCGCGTCCTCAATCAGCTCCAGCCGCAGCAAAGAGGTGAACAGCCGAAACGGGTTGCGACGCAGCGCGTCCGCGTCTACCGGACGAAAGGCCGTTGAGTGAACCGGCACGCCCGCCGGAGCCAGATCGTAATAACCCACCGGATGCATGCCCATAATGGCAAACAGCTGGCGCAGCGTATTCAACTCTTGCGCACTGCCGACCCGAATCGCGCCGTGACGCTCCACGCTCAAACGCGACAGCTCATCCGCCGCGGTAAGCCGCTCCGCCAGAGCGCTGTCCTGCGCCAGTACCTGCTGATTGACCTCCGCCACCAGCGTTAATAAGGTGCCATACTGCGGAACCTCCTGCTGATACATGGCGGACATCGCCTGAGAAAAACGTTCCCGCAGCGCATACGCGCTAACAAACTTTTGCATAACTCCGCCTTATTTTGCGTTTCTCTGTTGCCACTGTAGAGCAAGCAAAAAAGGGGCGGAAAAAAGTTGTTAAATTTGTGATCGCGACGGTGAAAGCGGCGCAACGCTGGCTGTCACGCCCTCTTTACAAGCGTGGCCGCATTAGCCCCAGCGCTGTTTCGCCAGCAGCATCAGCGTAGTAAACACCGCAGGCAACGCCAGCAGCATGAAAATTTGGCTAAACGACCAGCCCAGCGCCAACATTTGTGCGCCGGCGAAGGCGCTCAGGATAGCGCCGATGCGCCCGATACCGTGCATCCAGCTGGAGCCGGTAGCGCGCGCCGCCGTGGGATAGTAGCTGGCGGCCAACGCATTCATCCCGGTATTAGCGCCGTTGAAACAGAAGCCGCAGCAAAAAGCGATCCCCGCCATTAACAGCGGCTGGGCGGGTACGCAACCCAGTAAAATCGTTGTCAGCGCGCCACCAAAATAGATAGCCGCCAGCGCCAGGTTGGCGTTAACCCGATCCATTAACCAGCCAGCGAACAGCGATCCCACGGTGCCTCCTGCCTGATACATTGCGGTAATCAGCGCGGCGGCGGTCACGCTTAAACCCAGATCGCCTATTAGCGCAGGCATCCAGCTACCAATCAGGTAAACCAGAAACAGGCCCATAAAGTAGCCGCCCCACAGCATCAGGCTACCGAAACGGTATTGCCCGGAAAGCACAGTACGGATACTGCCCGCTCCCGGAACCCGTGCGGGATACAGGAAAGTGCTGTATGGCGTGGTACTGCCCGGCCACATCTTTTCGACGATTGCGCGGATGCGCCAGTGCGGTGCCTGATGCGCCAGCAGGAAACGTACCGATTCAGGCAGGTAACGCAGCAGCAGCGGCAGCAGCAACAGGGGTAAAATCCCTCCCAGCAGCAGTACCGCTTGCCAGCCGAAAGCCGGGATAAGCCAGGAGGCGGCAAAACCGCCGCTGGCCGCGCCGAAAGTGAAACCGCAAAACACAACGGTAATTAAAAATGCCCGCTGTCGCTCAGGCGCATACTCAGATACCAGCGTGCCCACGTTGGGCATCGCAGCCCCCAGCCCTAATCCGGTCAGCAGACGGAATAACATCATCTGCTCGATGTTTTGCGCCAGCGCCGTCGCCAGCGTCCAGAGGCCAAAAAAGAAAACGCTGCAGATAATGATCCAGCGTCGTCCGTAACGATCGGCCAGCGGACCGGCAAACATCGCGCCCAGCGCCAGTCCAACCAGGGCGGCACCGATCGCCATACCGAGCTGGTGACTGGAAATGTGCCAGGCGCTGCGCAAAGCGGGCGCAATAAAGCCCATCAATGCAATGTCCATTCCATCCAGCGCAACGATAATAAAACAGAGGGCAATAATCCGTCGCTGAAATGCACTTAAGGCGTGCTGGTTAATTTGTTGACGAACATCAATGGCCTGTGTGCTGTCCAGAACTCTACTCCCTGTGGCTGGTTAACGGATAAAGCGCCCGCGCAAAATAAAACGCCTTATCATAGCGAAACGCTGCGCTCTGCGGCTATGACTTTGCGCCTGCCTGAAATTTTCTCAACCAGCTTGTTTTGCCCGTGGCCGCTGCGGTTAACCATGCAGAAAAGTTATGGTGGCGTGCGAAAAGATTACCTTCGGGGCATTAAAAGCAGACGTTTTTCTGAACAAAGCACGATAATGTTAAATATAATTTGCAATAAAGTTAACAGAATTACAGCTTATTGCTTGCGTTCATTCTGCAGGTCTCTCTACTCTTTCTCTATGGACAAAAACTATCTGTTTAATCAGCGCATTCGTCTGCGTCATTTACATACGTTCGTGGCGGTTGCACAGCAAGGTACGCTGGGCCGCGCGGCGGAAACGCTCAGCCTGAGCCAGCCCGCGCTTTCTAAAACCCTTAACGAACTGGAAGAGCTGACCGGAGTACGCCTGTTTGAACGCGGGCGGCTTGGCGCGCAGCTTACTACCATCGGCGAACAGTTTTTAACGCACGCCATCAAGGTCCTTGATGCGCTTAACCATGCCGGACAGTCCTTCGCTAATCCCGTCAGCGACAGACCGGTGGTGATCCGCCTTGGGGCGCTGACTACAGCAGCGATGGGCATGCTGCCGCAAATTCTCGACCGTTTTCATCAGCAGCAGCCGCAGGCCACGGTGCAGGTTGCTACACTGCACAACAATGTGCTGCTGGCGGGATTGAAAGCGGGTGAGTTTGATATCGGCATTGGCCGCATGGCGGATGCCGATATGATGGCCGGGCTCTCTTATGAACTGCTGTTTCTGGAGTCCTTACGGCTGGTGGTCAGGCCCGAACACCCGCTTTTAAGTGACAACGTCACGCTTTCCCGGGCGCTACAGTGGCCGGTGGTGATTTCACCGGAAGGCACCGCGCCGCGTCGTATTGCTCAGGCCATGATGGATGAACAGGGCTGCCAGCTGCCCGCCAGCTGTGTGGAAACCTCTTCTACCTCGCTGGCGCGCCAGCTTGCACTGCGTTATGACTATGTATGGTTTGTGCCGTCGGGCGCGATAAAAGAAGATTTATCACACAGTTCGCTGGTGGCATTGCCTGTCGCCTCGCACGGACCCGGCGAGCCGGTAGGCATTATCACCCGTTCCGGCAACCCGCTCTCTCTTAGCGCCGAGATCCTGCTGGCGACCATTCGTAAATGTCATTCAGGATAACAGCGGCAGCATGAGTGCAGGCGGACAAAGGTATTAACATCTGGTCAACGCCAGCCGCAGAGGTTATCGGCTGCGTTTTGCGTGCCGTTCGCGGTTATCCAGCCGCGCCTGTTCTGTTTTACGCATCCCAACATATATTGCGCCGCTGCCGCCATGCTGTGGCTGGGCGATACAGTACGCCTGCACATCGTCAAACTGCCGCAGCCAGCGCGCCAGATAGCTGCGCACAATATTAGCGTGAGATTCATCCTGCCTGCCTTTGCCGTGCACAATCAACAGATTGCGCAGGTTATCCTTTCGCGCTTCCATGATAAAGGCAAAGAGCGCCTGTCGGCAGGACTCTACGGGTTGACGCAACAGATTAAGGCTGGCGTCGGGCTTGTATTTACCCAAACGCAGCTTATCAAGCACGCCCTGCTGGATGCCTTCGGCTTTATATTCCAGTGGCTCGTTCAGCGGAACAATATCGAGGTAGCCTCGGGTAAGGAAGTTCTCTACTTCCTCATTAACCGGCTGACGCGGCGCTTTTGGCGTCGGCGCTTTTAGCCAGTGTATATTAGCGCAATCTTTCAGCGGAGTGACATCTTCCATGGCGTCACGAAACAGATCTCTATCGTCAAGGTTCATGGGGCTTACCTCACGCCTGATATGTCGTGGCAATGCACGAAGAAGGAAATGACCGTGCGTCCCGGCAAGTTTAACCGATTGGCGAGGCGTTGCCAAAAGCCAAAGCTGCGCTTGAGCAGCGCGTTAACCAGTGTTGATTTATTAACCTTCCTGCCGATTATTTTTTGACAGGTTAGTTAAGTGTTAACAACAGGTTTCTGTTCGGCAACATTAAAAAAGTTGTTTTCCCTCATCAATTAACAAAATAACGCCTGAAATTTACCCTTATTATTACATTCAGGATATTAATCGATAACGTCCCTGCTTTTTATGCGGTTAAATGTGCGCTTATGCATTCCATTTCGCTCATGAAGAATGTTAAAATTGACCTCAGTCAATTATTGTCGAGGATGTATCATGATCCCGGAAAAACGAAGCATTCGTCGCATCCAGTCTGGTGGATGCGCAATTCATTGCCAGGACTGTAGCATCAGTCAACTGTGTATTCCCTTCACGCTGAATGAGCACGAACTGGACCAGCTGGACAATATTATCGAACGTAAAAAGCCGATTCAAAAAGGCCAGGCATTGTTCAAGGCCGGTGATGAACTGCGTTCGTTATATGCTATTCGCTCCGGAACCATTAAAAGCTACACCATTACCGAACAGGGCGATGAACAAATCACCGGTTTTCACCTGGCGGGCGACCTGGTGGGCTTCGATGCTATCGGCTCCGGGCATCACCCCAGCTTTGCTCAGGCGCTGGAAACCTCAATGGTCTGCGAAATTCCTTTTGAAACGCTGGATGACCTCTCCGGCAAAATGCCTGCCCTGCGCCAGCAGATGATGCGTCTGATGAGCGGCGAGATCAAAGGCGATCAGGATATGATCCTGCTGCTGTCCAAGAAAAATGCCGAAGAGCGTCTGGCTGCCTTTATCTGGAATCTGGCGCGCCGTTTTGGCCAGCGTGGCTTCTCACAGCGCGAGTTCCGTCTTACCATGACGCGTGGCGATATTGGTAACTATCTGGGCCTGACGGTAGAAACCATCAGTCGTCTGCTGGGTCGCTTCCAGAAAAGCGGTATGCTGGCGGTGAAAGGCAAATATATCACCATCGAAGACCATCCAATGCTGGCCGAGCTGGCTGGTCAAAGTCGCGGCGCTGCCTGATAAGTTAGCCGGATCACTAATTGTTATTTTATTGATCCGGCTACAACTTTTCCTCTTTTGCCTGACCCGCTAATGGGCTATCTTTAGCTGACACGCTCTGGTGTTTGGAGAAGCCGTTATGGTTAAGTATCAAAATATTCTGGTGGCGATAGATCCTGAACAGGACGATCAGCCTGCATTGCGGCGGGCTGTTTATCTCAACCAGCGTATCGGCGGAAAAATTAAGGCTTTTTTGCCCATCTATGATTTTTCCTACGAGATGACCACCCTTCTTTCACCCGATGAACGCGTCACCATGCGTCAGGGGGTGATTAGCCAGCGGACAGAATGGATTCGCGAGCAGGCACACGCTTATCTCGAAGCGGGCGTAAATATCGATATCAAAGTTGTGTGGCATAATCGTCCTTTTGAAGCGATTATTGAGGAAGTCCTCACCGGCCAGCATGATCTGGTGTTGAAAATGGCCCACCAGCACGATCGGCTGGAGTCAGTGATTTTTACCCCTACCGACTGGCATTTGTTACGCAAATGTCCCTGCCCGGTCTGGATGGTGAAAGATCAGCCCTGGCCAGAACAGGGTAAGGCGGTGGTTGCCGTTAACCTCGCCAGTGAAGAACCTCATCATGACGGTCTTAATCAAAAGCTGATTCGTGAAACCACAGAACTGGCCGCTATGGTTAACCATACTGAGGTGCATCTGGTAGGTGCCTACCCGGTTACGCCAATCAATATTGCCATCGAACTGCCTGATTTTGATCCCAGCGTCTATAACGATGCCATTCGCGGCCAGCATCTGGTGGCAATGAAAGCGCTACGGCAAAAGTTCTCTATTGATGAAAAGTTTACTCACGTAGCTAAAGGTTTGCCGGAGGAAGTGATTCCCGATTTGGCAGATCACCTTAACGCCGGCGTTGTGGTGTTAGGCACTATTGGGCGTACCGGGCTGTCGGCGGCATTTTTAGGTAACACCGCTGAACAGGTTATCGATCATTTACGTTGCGATTTGCTGGTGATTAAACCAGACAATTTTACCTCGCCGTTTGAGCTGGATGATGACGAGGATGATTAAAGCGCGCCGGTAATTACAGCGCAAACAAAAGCCGCTGTTGGCCCAATGCCAACAGCGGCTTTTACTTTTTAGGGGAAGCTGGCGAATCAGGATCGCGAGTAATGATCAGGTCCAGTCATTAGTCTCAGAAATGTTTACTGTCGCTGTACAGAGAGGGTAAAGTATTAATATAAATTAATAGCTTTTATCAGCTCGCTTCAGCTACTGGCCTTTTCACACAGATAAAAGAGGCCAGGGTAAATGTTATTGCTGCTTATAAACGTTGCAAAAAGGAAAGCAAAATGGCGCTGCCAGGATTCGCAAAAAGTACCCTCCCTGACTATAGCTTTACCCGTTTAACTCACAAAGGCATCTCTGATTTCGATTTTGCTGCTTTGGGCGCCGCTATGGATTGCACCCGCGATTTCAGCCTTGCAGGCATTATTTATGCGGAAGGCGAGCAACGTTATCTGGTGCGTCCTGGTAAACGTCACCCTAATGGACAAAGTGGGATAATAACGCATGTTATTGTAACCAAAATGCCTGAGAAAAGTACCACTCATAGCGTTGGCAAATCCCTGACCGCGGCGGTTTCCTCATCATCATTCTATATTAATGGCACCATTCAGTCGCTGGCGGTGCTGTAATGCAGTTGACACACTTTCTCTCGGGCCGATATTTCAGCGATTTGCTGCAGCATGGTCGTGAAGTGGACATAACGATCTCGCGTAAAGATGATAGCCTGCTACGGCACTCCACCATTGATATGGAACGCTGGTTCGCTAAGTCCAGCCATGAGATGCCAAAACAGAATGGCTTTCCTTTAGCTTTGGCGCTGCTGCTGTTTTTATTGGTTTTTGCGCTGGATATGTTAACTATGTTGGCAATGGTGCCATCGTTACCTTCTCCCCTGCACGCGCTGTTATTTTTCGCTCCCTCAATACTGTTTATATTGAGTAATCTCACCGTGACCTACCTTATCGCGCGTGGGAAAACAGCAGGCTTGCTCTGGTATAGCGGCGTTTATCATAGCCTTGCCCTGGTATCGTTACTGTTACTCTTCTGTGCTCTGGTTACTGGCGATATGCAGCATTGCCTGCTGATGGTAATTGCGCTGTGTTTATGGTTCGGATGCCGCTATTTGTTTAACAGCAGAGCATTTATTGCATTTGTTCTTTTTTGCCGGACTCAACGTATCGCTGCGCTGGCACGTGCTATGCGGCTGGCAAGAAATTGATGTTGAGTTAATTAGCCGAGCCTCCAGCGTCGATATACTGTGAGAGAAAATGTTCTCTGTGCAAGTTCGGGACTCGCAAACAAAAGCCGCTGTTGGCGTGACGTCAACAGCGGCTTTTTTGATTGCCTTACAGCGCTTTAAGGATCGCTTCTACGCTGACTTTGGCATCGCCAAACAGCATCTGCGTATTCTCTTTAAAGAACAGCGGATTCTGTACGCCCGCGTAGCCGGTGTTCATTGAGCGCTTAAACACCACTACGTTTTGCGCTTTCCAGACTTCCAGCACTGGCATACCGGCAATCGGACTGCGGGGATCTTCCTGTGCAGCCGGGTTCACGGTATCGTTCGCGCCAATCACCAGCACCGTATCGGTATTTGCGAAGTCATCATTGATTTCGTCCATCTCCAGTACCACGTCATACGGCACTTTTGCTTCTGCCAGCAGAACGTTCATATGCCCCGGCAGACGACCAGCAACAGGATGAATACCAAACCGCACATTGATACCGCGCGCACGCAGTTTCTCCGTGATCTCCGCTACCGGATACTGCGCCTGCGCTACCGCCATGCCATAGCCCGGCGTAATGATCACCGTGGAAGAGTTTTTCAACAGCTCAGCCGTATCCTGCGCGCTGATCTCACGATACTCGCCGCTTTCTTCGCCCTCACCTGACGCCGCGCTACTGTCGGTGCCGAAGCCGCCGGCGATGACGCTGATAAACGAACGGTTCATCGCCTTACACATAATGTAGGAGAGGATAGCGCCCGAAGAGCCCACCAGCGCGCCGGTGACAATCAGCAAATCGTTGCTCAGCATAAAACCTGCCGCCGCTGCCGCCCAGCCGGAATAGGAGTTCAGCATCGAAACCACCACCGGCATATCTGCGCCGCCGATCGAGGCGACCAGGTGCCAGCCAAAGGCCAGCGCAATTACCGTCATGATTAACAGCGCAAAGATTTGCAGCCCAACGCTGTCGGTGCGAACAAATATCCACAGCAGCAGGAAAGAAACCACCAGCGCCAGCAGATTAAGCTTGTGACGATGCGGCAGCATCAGCGGGCGCGACGAAATCTTTCCGCGCAGCTTGCCAAACGCCACCAGCGAACCGGTAAAGGTCACCGCGCCGATAAAGATGCCGAGGAAAATCTCCGTCAGGTGAATATTTTCCATCACCGGCTCCAGGCCGGGACCGTGATCGATATAGCTGTTCAACCCTACCAGCACCGCCGCCAGACCAACGAAGCTGTGCAGGATCGCCACCAGCTCCGGCATTTCGGTCATTTCGACCTTTTTCGCCAGATGAATACCGATAGCGCCCCCGATAACCATCGCCAATAAAATCCAGGCGATATTGCCGGTATCCGGGCCAAAGATAGTGGCAAAGAGCGCGATGCCCATGCCCGCCATGCCAAAAATGTTCCCCTGTTTCGAGGTTTCATGCTTCGAAAGCCCCGCCAGGCTACAAATAAACAGGATTGCGGCAACAATATATGCTGCAGTAACTAATCCGCCAGACATGTTGTTACCCCTTAATTTTTACGAAACATTTTCAGCATGCGCTGAGTTACGGTAAAACCGCCAAAGATGTTGATGCTGGCAATCAAAACGGCAATAAAGGACAGGAAAGTGACCCAGCCGCCGTGCCCCATTTGCAACAGCGCACCCACAACGATAATCCCGGAAATGGCGTTGGTTACTGACATTAAAGGGGTATGCAGCGAGTGGCTGACATTCCACACCACGTAATATCCCACCACACACGAGAGCGCAAAAACGGTAAAGTGTGAAAGGAAAGCCGCCGGAGCCACGTTAGCAAGACAGGCGAACAGCACAATCGCCAGCGCCAGCAGCAGATATTTACGCCACGGCGAGGCGGGTGTTGTCGGCACCGCCTGCGGCTCGGCTGCGGGTTGTGGCGCTTTCGGGGCGGCAGAAACCTGAATTGGCGGCGCAGGCCAGGTCACTTCGCCAGCGCGCACCGTGGTTACGCCACGGATCACCACATCGTCAAAGTTAATGTCGATTTCGCCGTTTTTCTCTTTGCACAGAAGCTTTAATAGATTGACCAGGTTAGTGCTGTAGAGCTGGGAAGACTGGGTGGGCAGACGGCTGGGCAAATCGGTATAGCCAATGATTTTTACGCCGTTGGCGGTGGTGGTAATGCTGTCCGCAACGGTGAGTTCACAGTTACCGCCGGTTTGCGCCGCCAGATCCACCACCACGCTGCCGGGCTTCATGGCGGCAACCATATCGCGAGTAATCAGGCGCGGTGCGGGTTTACCAGGAATAAGCGCCGTGGTGATAATGATATCCACCTCTTTGGCCTGGGCGGCGAACAGCGCCATTTCCGCCTCAATAAAGGCCTCTGACATCACTTTGGCATAGCCGTCGCCGCTGCCCGCTTCCTCTTTGAAATCAAGCTCAAGGAATTCGGCCCCCATGCTTTTGACCTGCTCTTTGACTTCAGGACGGGTATCAAAAGCACGTACAATAGCGCCCAGGCTACGAGCGGCACCAATAGCGGCCAGTCCCGCTACGCCTGCGCCGATGACCATAACTTTGGCTGGAGGCACCTTTCCTGCGGCAGTGATCTGGCCGGTAAAGAAGCGCCCAAACTCATGCGCCGCTTCCACCACTGCACGGTAACCGGCGATATTCGCCATGGAACTCAGCGCATCCAAAGATTGCGCACGGGAAATTCGCGGCACCGCATCCATCGCCATCACGTTGATGTTGCGCGCGGCCAGCTTTTCCATCAGCTGCGGATTCTGCGCGGGCCAGATAAAGCTTATCAGGGTGCTGCCCTCACGCAGCAGAGCGATCTCTTCGTCATCAGGTGCGTTAACTTTCAGCACAATATCGGCCTGCAAAGCCTGCTGGCGATCCACCAGCGTGGCACCTGCCTGCTGATAAGCGCTATCGGCAAAGCTTGCCGCAATGCCTGCCTGCTGTTCAATTGCCACGCTAAAACCCAGCTTCAATAGCTGTTCCACCGTTTTCGGCGTTGCAGCCACGCGGGCTTCATTTGGCAACCGCTCTTTGGGTACTCCAATTAACATAGTTTTCCCTTTCATCGGTTAGTGATGATATGGAAACGCAACGACAGCGCCGTTTTGCGTCCCGGACTTTGTATCAAAGTGTTTATAACCTACTGAATATATGTCGCGTAATCTACCCGCTACAGGCTGCGTTAAAAGTTTTCATGCAAAAATCCCTTGCCGCTGCGCTCATCCACTATATTTGCCATGTTACCTGCGCGTCATAAGCCATAATCTGCTGCAGAAGAGGCAATAAAAAAGCACATCGACCGCCACATTATTCTTATTTAACAACTAATTAACTAAATAAGTTGTATGATTAACCGCTTAAATCGATAACGGCGCCCTAATCCCGGGCAAATTGCGTTCATTGCAGGCGCACTTTTTAGTGATGAAATCTCAAAGCCTGAATGGCATAAATTGCCTGAGACAGCGACCATTATTACATGCAATAATCTCCAGCTAATCTGTTACACATCAAGAGTCCAGCACGTTTTCGTACTCAATTTTTGCGTAAGGCGAAGGATTATTTTTATGAAGCTGAAGAACACTCTTCTGTTGACTGCTCTGCTGTCATCAATGGCGCTGACCGCCCAGGCGGCGCAGGAGCTTTCACCAGAAAAAGCGGCCGCGTTGAAACCATTCGAACGAATTAATATTAGCGGTCGTTTTAATTCTATTGGTGATGCCAGCGAGGCGGTCTCCCGACGTGCGGATAGCAAGGGCGCAGCAGCCTTTTATATTCAGGGAATTAACGACGCAACGGGCAACGGCGGCAACTGGCGCGTTACGGCCGATCTCTATCACGCCGATGCCCCTGCCGCAGACAAAACACCAGACTATCGTTACTTTAGCGGCGTAAAAGAGCTGCCTAAAACGGAAGCTAATACGCTGGAGCCTTTCGATACCGTTTCCGTCAGCGGCTTCTATCATAGCCAGCCGGAAGTGAATGAAGCGATTGGCAAAGCAGCTAAAGAAAAAGGCGCCGCCTCTTTCTTTATTGTACGTCAGATTGACGCCAACAGCGGCGGCAACCAGTATGTCACCGCGTATGTCTATAAAGCCGATGCGCCAAAACGTCAGGTGCAAAGCCCGAATGCTATTCCACGTAACTCGGAAGCGGGTAAAGCGGCGCTGGCCGCTGGTGGCGCTGCGGCGAAACAGGTAGAGCTGCCCGGCGTAGCCTCGTCAGAAACGCCAAGCAACAAAGTTGGTCGTTTCTTCGAAACCCAGAGCTCTTCTGGTGAGCGTTATACTGTGCGCCTGCCGAACGGCACAGAGATTCAGGAAGTGAATGCGATTACTGCTGCGCAGATGCAGCCGTTTGATACTGTTACCTTTACTGGCCACTTCGGTACGCCAACGGAGATCTCTGAAGCGGTCGCCAAGCGTGCTGCAGAGAAAGGCGCCAAGTTCTATCACGTGACGCGTCAGTGGCAGAACCAGAGCGGCGGCAACCTGACCGTTACTGCCGATCTGTTTAAATAACCTTCTTCCCGGAGCGGCGCTTCTGCCGCTCCGTCATATTCTGAATAATCTGTAGCGCTTTTTGCATAGACACGCATTGCGTGACGCCTTCGCACTCCGTAAAATCCCCGCCTTATTTCAGCGGAAAAGAGGGATTTCATCTCTTTCTGCCTGATTAAAAGTCAACCGCTACGCGGTTCCCTGGTTATTTATTCTGTTTCAGGACGGTTTCTTGGACAAAAAATTAGGCCTTAGCGCGCTGACCGCGCTGGTACTCAGCTCCATGCTGGGCGCAGGGGTTTTTAGCCTGCCGCAAAATATGGCTGCGGTAGCCAGCCCCGCCGCGCTTCTTATCGGTTGGGCCATTACCGGCGCGGGTATTCTGTTTCTTTCGCTGGCGCTGTTGCTGTTGACGCGCCTGAAGCCGGAGCTGGACGGCGGAATCTTTACCTATGCCCGCGATGGATTCGGCGAACTGGTCGGCTTTAGCTCCGCCTGGGGTTACTGGCTGTGCGCCGTGATCGCCAATGTTTCCTACCTGGTTATCGTTTTCTCTGCGCTGAGCTTTTTTACCGACTCCCCGGGGCATGTGATTTTTGGCGATGGCAATACCTGGCAGGCGATGCTCGGCGCTTCGCTGCTGCTGTGGCTGGTACACTGGCTGGTTTTACGCGGCGTGCAGACGGCGGCCAGTATTAATATGCTCGCCACGTTGGGCAAACTGGTGCCGCTCGGCCTGTTCGTGGTGCTGGCGATAATCGCTTTTAACCTTGATCGGTTCCGCTTCGATTTTACCGGCGTTGAGCTGGGGCAGCCGGTTTGGGAGCAGGTCAAGCAAACCATGCTGATTACGTTGTGGGTATTTATCGGCGTAGAGGGTGCGGTGGTGGTTTCAGCCCGGGCGCGCAATAAGCGCGACGTCGGCAAAGCCACGCTGCTGGCGGTACTGGCGGCCCTTACCGTTTATCTGCTGGTTACCCTGCTCTCGCTGGGTATTGTGCCACGCGCTGAGCTGGCGGAGATGCGCAATCCTTCTATGGCCGGATTGATGACCAAACTGATTGGCTCATGGGGTAATGCAGTTATCGCGCTGGGGCTGGTGGTTTCCGTATGCGGCGCCTATCTGAGCTGGACGATTATGGCTGCCGAAGTGCCTTTAATCGCGGCGCAGCAGGGTGCGTTTCCGCGTAGTCTGAGCAGACAAAACCGTCATAACGCCCCTTCTGCCTCGCTGTGGTTAACCAACGGCAGCGTGCAGGTTTGCCTGATCTTAATCTGGTTAACCAATTCTGATTACAACACGCTGCTGACCATCGCGTCGGAAATGGTGCTGGTGCCCTATTTTCTGGTAGGCGCGTATTTGCTGAAGCTGGTGTGGAACAAAGGCGAGGCATGGATGACGGCGGTGGCGCTGGGCGCCTGCATATATGGCCTGTGGCTGCTTTATGCCTCCGGCCCGCTGCATCTGCTGCTGTCGGTGGTTCTCTACGCACCGGGTATGCTGCTGTTTCTGTTTGCCCGCCGTGGCGGTCGGGCATTCAGTGCGCTGAGCGTGGTTGAACGTGTCGCGATCGCTCTGCTGGTGGTGGGCGCCTTTCCGGCGACATGGATGTTAATAAAGTAACTAATGTGGAGCGGCTGGAAACTGAATGGTCAGCCGCTCCTCCTGCTGCGACAGCGACAATGGCTTGCGATATTCCTGATGAATAGCGTCAAGCTGTTCGCTGGAGAGCGGATAAGGCAATAATATATCAAACTGCGCGATATGCTGCTGTTCGGCTAAGGTGATCAGCCGGGCGATGTTGATTTCATCGCTTACCTGGGTCGAAATGATTTGCAGCGCTAATTCTTTTAAGCGCTCGGAAGGCGGCCGTTGCGAATCCGCCGGATTACGCGTCACCATGCCGAAAATAGGCATTACGCCATAAATTGCATCAACAAAGCTCCAGCGCTTTTTACAGGATGCAGCAAGAAAATCGGTATAATTGAAGCAGATGCGGTCGCTTAGCCCCGCAGACGCCAGCAGTTTATCTGACACCCTCACTCTCCTCCTGGCCAGAAAAAAGGGTTACAACCTACATTAACAACCCTGCAGATATAATGGCATAGTTTCCCCGGCTTGTAATAGACATCTTACGTCATTTAAGTGACGTTGATAGTTGTTATTAACTGAAAAGGTTATGCTGCTGTGATCCGCAGCCTGAATTCCCGTATCATGAATAAAATAGTTTTCGTAGAAGATGATCCCGAGGTAGGTGAGCTGATCGCCGCCTGGCTAATCCGTCACGGCCTTGAGGTGATTATTGAAAGCCGTGGCGATCGCGCTGAAGAGGTTATCGCCCGCGAACAGCCTGATCTGGTGATGCTGGACATTATGTTACCCGGCAAAGACGGCATGACATTGTGCCGTGATTTGCGCGCCAGCTGGCCTGGTCCGATTGTGCTATTGACCTCGCTGGACAGCGATATGAATCATATTCTGTCGCTGGAGATGGGCGCGAATGACTATATCCTGAAAACCACGCCGCCAGCGGTGCTGCTGGCGCGTCTGCGGCTGCATTTACGGCAGGCGAGCGTGGCACAGCATGATGAGTTTGCCCCGGTGGTTAACAGCCAAAAAGCGCTGCGCTTTGGCTCGCTCACCATCGATCCTCTTAATCGCCAGGTTACGCTGGGCGATGAGGTTATCGCGCTTTCCACTGCCGATTACGATCTGCTCTGGGAGCTGGCTATCCATGCCGGACAAATCCTGAACCGCGACGCCCTGCTGAAAACGCTGCGTGGCGTTAGCTATGACGGCATGGATCGCAGTATCGATGTGGCTATTTCGCGCCTGCGGAAAAAGCTTCAGGACAGCGCAACTGAACCTTATCGCATTAAAACCATTCGTAACAAAGGTTATCTGTTCGCGCCCCATGCCTGGGATATCCACGCGTAATGAGAAAACTTTTTATTCAGTTTTATCTGCTGCTGTTTGTCTGTTTCCTGGTGATGACCATGCTGGTGGGGCTGGTCTATAAGTTTACCGCTGAACGCGCCGGGCGGCAGTCGATGGATGACCTTATGAAAAGCTCGCTCTATTTGATGCGCAGCGAGCTACGGGAAATTCCGCCGCGCGACTGGAACAAAACCATCAATAATCTCGACCTTAACCTCTCCTTTAAGCTGCATATCGAGCCGATCACCAAATATCAGCTTGATGCTGGCAACATGCGCCGCCTGCGCGCCGGAGAGATTGTCGCGCTGGATGACGAGTACACTTTTTTACAGCATATTCCCCGCAGCCATTATGTGCTGGCGGTCGGGCCCATCCCCTATCTGTTCTTTCTGCATGAGATGCGGCTGCTGGATATTGCGCTCCTGGCCTTTATCGGTATGTCGCTGGCGCTACCGGTGTTTATCTGGATGCGTCCCTACTGGAAGGATATGCTGAAGCTGGAGTCGGCGGCGCAGCGCTTCGGTAAGGGCCATCTTGATGAACGTATCCATTTTGATAACGCCTCGAGCCTGCTACGCCTGGGAGTGGCTTTTAACCAGATGGCGGACAATATCAATACGCTGGTGGCCAGTAAAAAACAGCTGATTGATAACATTGCCCACGAGCTGCGTACGCCGCTGGTGCGGCTGCGCTACCGACTGGAGATGAGTGATAACCTTAGCGCGACAGAATCCACCGCGCTTAAGCGCGACATTGGACAGCTGGAGTCCCTGATCGAAGAGCTATTAACCTACGCGCGCCTCGATCGCCCGCAGGTAGATCTGTTTCTTCAGCCGGTCGATCTTGCCAGCTGGCTCAACGAGCGTATTGCTGACATTCGCTCTGTTCACCCTGACTATGACATCGCCCTGGATCTGCCGCAGCGCGACAATTTTGGCGTCTCCGATACGCGACTCATGGAGCGCGTGCTGGATAACCTGGTCAATAATGCGCTGCGCTATACACAGCAGCGATTGCGGGTTGGTCTGTGGTTCGACGGCAATCTGGCCTGTTTACAGGTGGAAGACGATGGTCCGGGGATCCCGGCAGAGGAGCGGCAGCGCGTTCTTGAGCCGTTTGTCCGGCTCGATCCCAGCCGTGACCGGGCCACTGGCGGTTGCGGTCTGGGTTTGGCGATTGTGCAGTCCGTGGCGCTGGCGCTTGACGGTCACGTTACCATCGACAGCAGCCCGCTGGGCGGTGCCAGCGTTCGCTTTTGCTGGCCGGTTGATTTACCCTTGCGAGATACGGCGAGCCGCCTTAACTGAGCAAGGAGATTTGCGTGACATCTGCTTATCAACAACTTACCCAAACCTTTCAGCGCCTGTCGCGCTTTGGACATCTTTCCGCCATTGCCGGCTGGGATATGCAAACCATGATGCCGCCCGCGGGTAGCCTGGCGCGCGGTGAAGCGCTGGCCGAGCTAAGCGTGTTGCAGCACCAGTTGCTCACCGACAGCCGGGTTAAAACCCTGCTGGAGGCGGCGCAACAAGAATCGTTGAATGATGTGGAGCAGGCCAACCTGCTGGAGATGCAACGTGCCTGGCAGCAGGCGGCGCTGCTTCCCGCTGCGCTGGTGGAAGCAAAATCGCTGGCGGGTTCACGCTGTGAACATGCCTGGCGGCAACAGCGGCCCGCGAATGACTGGCAGGGTTTCGCCGCCAATCTGAAAGAGGTGGTGCGCCTGAGTCGCGAAGAGGCAGAAATTCGCGCTCAGGCGGCGGGCTGTTCACGCTATGACGCACTGCTGGACCTTTATGAGCCGGGTATGACCAGCGCTCAGCTTGACGTAACCTTTGGCGATCTTATCCAGTGGCTGCCGGACCTGCTCGCGCGCGTAGTGGAAAAACAGGCTGCCGAGCCGGTTGATACGCCCGTCGGCCCTTTTCCAATTGAGGCGCAGCGTCAGTTGGGTTTGCAGTTGATGAAACTGCTTGGATTCGATTTTAATGCCGGTCGCCTGGACGTCAGCGCGCATCCTTTCTGCGGTGGCGTACCGGATGATGTGCGCATCACTACGCGCTATAACGAAAACGAATTCGTCAGCGCCATGATGGGCGTGATCCATGAAACCGGACACGCGCGCTATGAGCAAAATCTGCCGAAAACCTGGCGTGGTCAGCCGGTAGCGCTGGCACGATCCACTGCGGTTCATGAGTCGCAAAGTCTGTTCTTTGAAATGCAACTGGCGCGCAGCGCACCGTTTCTGCAGCACATACTGCCGCAGGTTATAGCGCAGATGGGCGAACAGCCCGCTTTGACGCCCGCTAATTTTGTGCGACTTAACCAGCGCGTGAAGCGCGGTTTTATTCGCGTTGATGCCGATGAAGTCAGCTATCCGCTGCATGTTATCCTGCGTTATGAAATCGAACGCGCCCTGATCGCCGGTGATATTGAGGTGGACGACATTCCGGCGCTGTGGGATGAGAAGATGCAGCGCTATCTGGGTCTGGATACCAAAGGCAACTACCGTGATGGCTGTATGCAGGATATTCACTGGACCGACGGCGCATTCGGCTATTTCCCAACCTATACGCTGGGCGCAATGTATGCGGCACAGCTGTTCCAGGCGCTGAAGCGCGCGCTGCCGCAGCTGGAAGCGCAGATCGCTGCCGGTGAACTGCAGCCGATTTTTAACTGGCTTTCGCAGAATATCTGGCAGCACGGCAGCCGCTTCCCTACCGCCCAGTTGATCACTCAGGCGAGCGGTGAAGATCTCAACCCGCTGCATTTCCGTCGCCATCTGGAACAGCGCTATCTGGCTTCTGCATAGCCTTCTGCCGTTAACTGGCCTGCTGACAGGCAGGCCACACTTCTTCCGCGCTGTACATTCGGTTACACGCCGATACCAATCACTCACGGAAAGCCCAACCGCGTTTCTCTATAGTCTCTTCACCGGCCCCGCAGTGGGCTAATGATAAAGAAATAGAGGGTTTTGCAATGAAAAAATTATTTGCTCTGGTTGTAGCCGCTGCTATGGGTATCTCTTCCGTGGCTTTCGCAGCGGATACTGCCGCCGCTCCGGCTGCCACCGCGACTACGACCACTGCTGCTCCGGCGAAAGCCTCACACAAAGTGGTCCATCACAAACATAAGAAAGCCGCCGCGCAAAAAGCGCAGGCCGCGAAAAAGCATCACAAACATGCCGCTAAGCCGGTAGCGCAGAAAGCGCAGGCGGCGAAAAAGCATCATAAAAAAGTTGTTAATCCTGCCGCAAAATAAGCATCAAAGCTCCTCGCGATGACCGCCTGACGACGCCCGGGTTACCGGGCGTGATAAGCGGCGACGCTTAAAATCGCCTGAGGCGCAGCTGCCTGGTTATCCATCTCAGACACCCGGTTTGCCGGGTGTTTTATCCTGGAGTAGCAGAAGTGGTACGTCGCTATCGTTTCGAAATTATTCTCTTCGTCATGATCCTCTGCGGTGTCATTGCGGCCTGCTTCTACGTTTGATGCACGTAGCGTACTGATATTCCGAATTAAACTCCCTTTTTTGCTTCTCACCGTCTATAGTTACGCATGACGCGTGTTAACCCTTTTCTTCTTATAATTCTCCCCTTGTTTGAGTGAGATATGCGCATAACGGCTGTGTTAGTAGTGGGTTTACTCTGTTTTTCCTGCTTTTCTCATGCGGATGATGAGAGCGATGATGCCCCAGGTCCTGAAGAGCTCAAGACCCTGTTCTTTGGTCATGACGATCGTCAGCCCATTGCGCATCCCGCCAGCGTGCCCTGGGAAGCAATTGGGCAACTGGAAACCGCCAGCGGTAACCTCTGCAGCGCAACGCTTATTTCAACACATCTGGCACTGACCGCCGGGCACTGCCTGGTTACGCCACCGGGCAAGCTTGATAAGCCAGTTGCGCTGCGCTTTATTGCCAGCGATAACGGCTGGCGCTATGAGATCCATGATATCGAAGGACGCGTAGATCCAGGTCTGGGGGAAAAACTCAAGGCGGATGGCGATGGCTGGATTGTGCCTGCGGCAGCAGCTCCGTATGACTATGGTCTGATTGTGCTGCGCAACCCGCCTTCCGGTATTACGCCAGTGCCACTGTTTAGCGGCTCGCGCAGCGATCTGACCGCCGCGTTAAAAACCACTGGCCGGAAAGTCACTCAGGCGGGTTACCCGGAAGATCATCTTGATGCGCTCTGGTCACACAGCGACTGTTTGATTACTGGCTGGGCGCAGCGTTCGGTACTGTCACATCAGTGCGATACCCTGCCTGGCGACAGCGGATCGCCTTTACTGCTGCAAACGGCCGAAGGCTGGCGGCTTATTGCAGTACAAAGCTCGGCACCGGCGGCAGCAGATCGCTACCGCGCCGATAACCGGGCGATAGCCGTGACCGCGTTTCATGACGAGCTGGAAGCGCTGGCCGCTGAATAACCCAGCGGCCAGGCTGCATCAGGCGGCAATCTGCTCCATTGCCTGCAGGATGCGTTTATCAGAGACAGGATAAGGCGTGCCAAGCTGCTGAGCGAAATAGCTGACACGTAGCTCTTCGATCATCCAGCGGATTTCCTGCACATCCTCATCATCGCGACGGGCAGGCGGCAGCTTATTCAGCCAACTCTGCCAGGCCTGCTGCACCTGCTCCACTTTCAACATACGCGCCCGATCGCTGTGCGGATCAACCGGCAGTTTCTCCAGCCGCCGCTCAATCGCCCGCAGGTAACGCAGCGTATCGGGCAGACGTTTCCAGCCGTTCTGGGTCACAAAACCACGGTAAACCAGGCCGCTCATCTGCGCTTTAATATCTGACAGCCCCAGCGCCATGGTCATATCCACGCGCCCTTTCAGCCGTTTGTTGATATTAAATACCGCGGTCAGGATCTGCTCGACCAGTTTGGCGATCTCCACCACCGTGTCGTTCAGCCCGGCACGTACCTTCTCATGCAGCTGTTGATACTCTTCATGTTTCCAGACCGGCCCGCCATTTTCCGCCATTAGTTTATCAATGCCGCAGGTAATGCAGTCATCAATCAGCTCCAGCACCTTGCCGTAGGGATTAAAGTAAAGCCCCAGCTTGGCTTTGTTTGGCAGCTTTTCATGCAGATATTTGATTGGCGAAGGAATATTCAACAGCAGCAGACGGCGCTGACCACGCCACATCATTTTTTGCTGCTCATGCTGACTGTCAAACAGACGAATCGCCACGCTATCTTTTTCATCCACCAGCGCCGGCCAGGCCTTCACGCTGTAGCTGCCGCGCTTCTGCTCAAACTGGCTGGGCAGATCGCCAAAGCTCCAGATATGCAGGTTGCTCTGCTCCAGCCCATCGTCGGCCACTTTCGACAGCGTCTCCTGCACCTTGCTTTTCAGCGCCGTCTTCAGCGCTGTCAGATCTTTGCCCTCTTTCAGCTTGCGGTTATGCTCATCCAGCACGCGGAAGGTGATTTTCAGGTGATCGGGTACCTGATCCCATTGCCAGGCGTCGCGGTCAATAGTCACGCCGGTCATGCGGCGGAACTCCCGCTCCAGCGCATCCATTAACGGCATTTCAGTACTGGTCACGCGCCCCAGGAATGCCTCGGCGTAGTTGGGCGCAGGCACGAAATTACGTCGAACCGGCTTCGGCAGCGATTTAATCAGCGCCACAATCAGCTCGCGGCGCAGACCGGGAATTTGCCATTCAAAGCCGCTCTCTTCGACCTGATTTAACAGCGGCAGCGGAATATGTACGGTTACGCCATCGGCATCAGCGCCGGGCTCAAACTGATAGCTCAGGCGTAGCTTGAGATTCCCCTGTTGCCAGAAATTGGGATAATCCAGTTTGCTGACCTTATCCGCGCCCTGCTTAATCAACATCTCTTTATCGAAGCTGAGCAGATCGGGCGTTTGCTGACTGGCCTTTTTCCACCAGCTGTCAAAGTGACGAGCGGAAACCACTTCATGCGCCACGCGGCTGTCATAAAAGGCAAACAGCGTTTCATCGTCCACCAGAATGTCGCGGCGGCGCGATTTATGCTCCAGATCTTCTACTTCGCTGCGCAGCTTCTGGTTGGCCTTAAAGAAGGCGTGGCGCGTTTGCCAGTCGCCCTCTACCAGCGCATGACGAATAAACAATTCACGCGACAGCTGCGGATCGATTTTGCCATAGTTGACCTTGCGCGCGTTCACGATCGGCAGGCCGTACAGCGTCACTTTCTCCATCGCCATCACCGCGCCCTGCGCTTTCTCCCAGTGCGGTTCGCTGTAGCTGCGTTTCAGCAGATGCTGGGCAATCGGCTCGATCCATTCGGGATCGAGCCGCGCGGCAATACGTCCCCAGAGTCGGCTGGTTTCCACCAGCTCCGCGACCATGGTCCATTTTGGCGGCTTTTTAAACAGCGACGAGCCGGGGAAGATGGAGAAACGAGCGTTACGCGCGCCGCTGAACTCCTGTTTCTCAGCATCCTTCATGCCGATATGCGACAGCAAACCGGTCAGCAGCGCGGTATGAATTTCACGGTACGGTGCCGGTTCGCTGTTTACCGGCATGCCCAGTTCACGTACAACCTGGCGCAGCTGGGTATAAATATCTTGCCATTCGCGCACGCGCAGATAGTTGAGATAGTCTGTTTTACACTGGCGACGAAAAGCGTTGCCGGACAGCGCTTTCTGCTGCTCCTGGAGATAGTTCCACAGGTTAACGAAGGCGATAAAGTCAGATTCTTTATCGGCGAAGCGGCGATGTTTCTCATCAGCGGCCTGCTGCTTTTCTACCGGTCGCTCACGCGGATCCTGAATTGAGAGCGCCGCGACGATAATCATCACTTCGCGCACGCAGCCATATTTCTGCGCTTCCAGCACCATCCGCGCCAGACGCGGATCCACCGGCAACTGCGCCAGCTGGCGGCCCGACGGCGTCAGGCGATAGCGGCCATTCTCCTCTTCGGTAATCGCGCCCAGCTCTTCCAGCAGGCGCACGCCATCCTGAATATTGCGCTTATCGGGCGCTTCAACAAACGGGAAGGCGCTGATATCGCCCAGCCCCAGCGCGGTCATCTGCAAAATAACCGATGCCAGGTTGGTACGCAGGATTTCCGGGTCGGTAAATTCCGGGCGGCTTAAAAAGTCCTCCTCGGAATAGAGACGGATACAGATCCCTTCAGAGACGCGGCCACAGCGTCCTTTACGCTGATTAGCCGATGCCTGCGACACCGGCTCGATCGGCAGACGTTGCACTTTGGTACGGTAGCTGTAGCGGCTGATACGTGCGGTGCCGGGATCGATAACATATTTAATGCCGGGCACCGTAAGCGAGGTTTCCGCGACGTTGGTGGCCAGCACGATGCGACGTCCGCTGTGTGACTGAAACACCCGGTTCTGCTCGGCGTTGGACAGGCGGGCGTAAAGCGGCAGGATTTCCGTATGCGGCAGGTCGCGCTTGCTTAGCGCATCGGCGGTATCACGGATTTCACGCTCGCCGCTCATAAAGATCAGGATATCTCCGCTGCTCTCCTGTGCCAGCTCATCGACCGCATCAAAAATTGCCTGCAGCTGATCGCGATCGCTGTCATCCACATCGTTAACCACCGGACGATAGCGCACCTCGACCGGATAGGTGCGCCCGGAAACTTCTACCACCGGCGCATTATTGAAATGGCGTGAAAAGCGCTGCGGATCGATAGTCGCCGAGGTAATAATCACTTTTAGATCGGGACGGCGCGGCAACAGCTCACGCAGATAGCCCAGCAGAAAATCGATATTCAGGCTACGTTCATGCGCTTCATCGATAATGATGGTGTCGTACTGCATTAACAGCCGGTCCTGCTGAATTTCCGCCAGCAAAATACCGTCCGTCATGAGTTTGATCTGCGTATTGTCGCTGACCTGATCGTTAAAGCGCACTTTATAGCCGACGCAGCCGCCCAGTGAGGTTTCCAGCTCATCGGCAATACGGTTGGCTACCGTGCGCGCCGCCAGACGACGCGGCTGCGTATGGCCGATCAATCCTTTGACGCCGCGCCCCAGCGTCAGACAAATTTTCGGCAGCTGGGTGGTTTTACCGGAGCCGGTTTCACCCGCCACGATAATCACCTGATGATCGCGAATGGCGTCAGCAATCTCCTGCTGTTTCTGGCTAACCGGCAGATTTTCCGGAAAGCGAATAACGGGTGTCGCCGTCTGGCGCTGCTGCAAACGCTGTTCAGCCAGCGCAAACTCTTTCTCCAGCTCCTCGGCGATACTCTGCCAGGCCGTTGGGTTTTTTACCTTTTTAGCACCGTGCAGGCGACGTTGCAGGCGCTGGCGATCCCGCAGCGTCACCTTATCCAGCCGCGCCCAAAAAGGGGCCAGCGGCGATGTGTTTGATTCGACAGACATAGTTATTACCTTATTAACACAACGGCTTCTGATTGCTGTTATGGCCGCCGCGTGGTCGGCACGGGCCGACATTGCGTTCATTTATTGCGGCGTATGGTAACACAGGCCGCGTGTTGACAAAGATTGCCTCTGGACTTGTTCAGGAATTTTGAATATAGGACTCGAAATATTGCGCTTTCACTGCTGAGTTAAACTCCCTACAGTGTAAACCATTGAGCAAACAGACTTCCCTAATCAGCAGACAGGAAAACAGCATGAGCAAAGTATTAGTTTTAAAATCCAGTATTCTTGCCGGTTACTCTCAGTCAGGCCAGCTGGCCGATTTTTATGTCGCCGAGGCCAGTGCGAACGGCGATCAGGTAACGGTGCGCGATCTGGCTGCAAACCCGATCCCGGTACTGGATGGCGAGCTGGTCGGCGCACTGCGTCCTTCCGATGCCGAACTGACACCGCGTCAGCAGGAAGCGCTGGCGCTCTCTGATGAGCTGATTGCTGAGCTGAACGCGCACGATGTGATTGTTATTGCGGCGCCGATGTACAATTTCAATATCCCTACTCAGCTGAAAAACTATTTCGATTTGATCGCCCGTGCTGGCGTCACTTTCCGCTATACCGAAGCGGGCCCGGAAGGCCTGGTTAAAGGGAAACGTGCGGTAGTGATTTCCAGCCGTGGCGGCATTCATAAAGATACGCCTACCGATCTGCTGACCCCTTATGTGCAGTTATTCCTCGGCTTTATCGGCATTACCGACGTGAGCTTCGTTTTTGCTGAAGGTATCGCTTACGGCCCGGAAGTGGCCACCAAAGCCACCGCTGAAGCAAAAGACGTTTTGCAGCAGCTGGCAACCGCCTGATGCTGGTGCTGGCCGCTACTGCAGCGGCCAGCATGTTATTCTCACGCCTGTGCTTTATCCTGGGCTCTCCGCCGCGTTACTGTTTTCTTACCCACCTGCCGTTAATCCCCTGCACATACTCCCCGGCGGCGGCGCGCTGCACCAGCTTTTCTCCGGCAATACGCGCAACTTCGGCGGTAGAAAGTTGGTTACGCTGCGCAACTTCCCGATAACGCTGCTCACGTTGCTGATTGATGTGCGTGATTAGCGCCTCTGTCTCTGCGTCATGCTGACGTGCTGCCAGATAGCCGCTCAGGGTTTCGCCAACGCGCCCCTGTTGACGCGCCTCATCCAGCGTCAGCGCCTGCGCCGATGTTGCAGTCAACATGCAGAGCAGAAAGAGTGCGATCCAGCCTTTCATCATGCTGCTCCTTAAAAAAGATTCTGATCTTTCAGCAGCGCTTCCACATCTTTATCTACCCGGATATGGATTTCATGCTCGATTTTCACATTCATATTGATGGTAATCGGTTCCTTTGGCGCCGCGACCTCAATACGCGGTACGCAGCCCCCTAACCCAAAACAACAGGCCAGCAGCAGCATCCGATTAATTCTCATGCTTTGAGTCCTTCTGTGAAGGCAGAGCTGCGTTTTGCTCTACCCAGGATTGCAAATTATCGCCAAAACGCAGGCTACGCCACAGCTGAAACAGGTTCTCCTGATGGCGATAGTTCAGATTTACATGCTGATCGCGATTGCTGAAACGACTGGTGCCGTTAACTTCCGCCTGCAGGGTGAGATCGCCGATGGTATTGAGATTCAGCCTGGCCCAGCTACGGGAGATTTCCATATAACGCAGCCAGTCCAGTGCGGCACCGGCGGCAATATTATTCTGCGTTATGGTGTCAGCCATCTGTTTATCCAGCCGCAGCGTCAGGTTGCCGCTGTTAGCGATCCAGCCATCCTTAACCAGCCAGGCGGAATTATCCAGCCACAGCGGCAGCTCGCCGTTGATGCGCCCGGACATGGCGATCTGCTTTGGCTTAAGGGCGGTGATCAGCTCGCTCAGGCTAATCTCGCGCAGACGAATAACCGCGGGCTGATGCTGCGGCAGACGCAACTGCTGCAGGCTCAGCGTGCCGCCCAGCAGCGCCAGACTGACGTTGCTCAGCGTAAGCGGTTCGCTCTCCTGCCACGGCCAGCTGCCCTGGAGCTGGGCGGTAACATCATGGATCAGAAACTGGTTATTGATTTTTTTGATGCGCAGCGATACGGGACCATGCGTGCCCAGTGACCAGCGGCTCTGATGCAGACGAAACGGCAGTGAGAAATCAACCCCTTCAATGCTGTTATCCGGCATCCATAACGCACCCTTTTGCACCACCCAGTGGCCACCTGCGGTAAAGCCCTGCTGTTCAGCAGCGGAAAAGGCCACCTGCGCCCATAGCGTGCCGCCGGTAATTTTCATTTTCAAATCGGGGCTAAGCAGAGGCTGGAAAACCGTCAGGGATTGCGCCGGCCACCAGGCCTGTCCGCGCAAACGCTCGCTGTCCCAGCGACCATGCACGCGAATCGGGCCGATCGACTCCGCCTGTAGGCTGCCGTTAAACAAAAAATGCGCCGGATCGCTGCCTTTTAGCGTGAGTTCCAGCCGCGACGGCGGCAGATAACCACCGCTTTCAAAGCGGGTCGCTGCAGCATCAAGCGTGATTTTACCGTGAAACGTGGCCTGCCCGGTATCGCGCTGCCAGACCAGCGGCTGCGCCAGCCGCAGTCGGGGCTGATTCACCCTGGTCATGTTGTAGCTGAGCCGGTCAAATCCGGTAGAGAGCGTCGTTAACGCAATTGCGCTATCCTGCCAGTTGCCGGTGCCCTGCACATCCCATTTGGCATCCAGCGGCGCCAGATAGCCGTTGCCCCAGTAGCGCCATGCCCAACGCCCACGATCGGGCCAGAATTCGCTGGCGCGACCATCCAGATGCAGCGTAAAGCGCCCTTTCTGGGTATCGTGTGCGCGCAAAATCGCCTGCAAACGACCATTAATGCCGGAGGCGGAAAGGCTTACCCCAGCCAGCGGCCAGCGCGCCTCGTCAACTTCCAGCGTGGAAAGCAGGCGTCCGCGCATACGCAGCAGCGCGCCCGGCGCGACAGATAACTGCGGATCCAGCAGGGAACCTTGCAGCGTGCCGGGTAGCGAGGCATAAAACTGCAGCGCCGCCAGCTTGCTTTCTCCGGTAAGGCGCAGCGGTAGCTGGCTGTCGGTAAGGGATAAATGCCCTGGCCCCAGCGTCAACACAATGTTGCCTTTGCCGCCACGGCCCTGCGTCAGCATATTCAGCCGTCCGCTAATTTCAGTGGCTTCCAGTCCCTGCTGCCAGTGAGAGAAGGCCAGCGCGACGCCACCCGCCAGCGGCTGCGCTGCCCACGGCCAGCGCCAGCGTCCGCTTTCAATGCGGATCTGCTCCGGCGTCACCTGCCAGGGAAGATCCACCAGCGGCTCGGCATCCTGCGGCGTTTGCAGTACCAGGCGGCCCTGCTGCTGCTGCCATGTCAGCGTAAAACGCAACGGATGCGGTACTTGCGTCAGGGTAAAATTGCCGCCGAGCTCGCCGCTTTCCGGCACGCCGTTGGCAAATTCTGTGAGCATCAGCGAACCGTGCAGACTAACCGGTTCGCTAAGCGTGGGCGCCTGTAGCGTTAGCTGGCGCAGCGAGAGACGCTGCCCCTGCAAATCGGCCAGCAGACGCAGATTATCGCCCTGATAGTCGAGCCGTTGCGCATCCGCATCCAGCGTCAGCCGCAGCGCGCCAGACCAGCTCTGATAAGGATTAATGATGAGACGATCGATAGCAACATCGGCAGATGGCAGCATCGCCTGCCACTGCGCCAGCGAACGCGGCGCAATGGCAGCGTCACTGTCGGCGGGTAAACGGCTCAGGCAGGCGGTGTCCAGCACCAGGCGTTGCGCACGCGCCTGCCAGCGCGAGCCCAGATACCCCAGGGAGAGATGCTGTAGCTCCGCCAGCTGGCAATCAGCAACCAGATAGCGCACCGCCGGAAAATGCAGCGCCCCCTGTTGCCAGCGCGGTGAAGCATCCAGCGCAATACTTGTGCCCACAGGCAGCCAGATTCCCGCCAGGCGCGGCAGCCAGTGCGTCACGCTGCTCAATAGCGCCAGCACCAGCAGAACCAGCGCCAGCAGCGAGGCCAGAGCAAAAGATAAGCGCCATCGCATTGCCATAACGGTCCTGTTTGGTAAAAAATCCTGCGGCTATGATGGCATGTTCATTACCCAGGGTGAAGGTTTCGCTACGCTTTTCTGTATTGCGCAGCGCCGGATGCGCGGGCAGCAGATTAAAAGTTACGTCGCAGGCCTGCCAGTCTAGAATGGATCAAGAGACAATAATAAGGAGTCGACAATGAAGCTTGCGGTCTACAGCACCAAACAGTACGACAAAAAATATCTGGATAACGTTAACCAGCGCTTTGGTTTCGATATCGAATACTTTGATTTTTTGCTGACCGAACGTACTGCGATAAACGCCGTCAATTGTGAAGCCGTCTGTATTTTTGTTAATGATGACGCCAGCCGCCCGGTGCTGGAAATCCTTAGCGCCCAGGGTGTAAAAATCATCGCATTACGCTGCGCCGGTTTTAATAATGTTGATTTAGCGGCGGCCGCCGAGCTGGGCCTGAAAGTGGTACGCGTACCGGCCTATTCGCCGGAAGCGGTGGCGGAACATGCGGTAGGCATGATGATGACGCTTAACCGTCGTATTCATCGCGCCTATCAGCGCACCCGCGACGCCAACTTCTCTCTGGAGGGATTAATCGGTTTTAATATGCATGGACGTACCGCTGGCGTGGTGGGCACCGGTAAAATCGGTATCGCGACGCTGCGGATTTTAAAGGGTTTTGGCATGCGTCTGCTGGCGTTCGATCCTTACCCAAACCCACAGGCGTTGGATCTGGGCGCAGAATATGTCGATATCAAAAGCCTGTTTAAAGAATCCGATGTGATTACCCTGCACTGTCCGCTGACGGCGGATAACCATCATTTACTGGATGCCGCTGCATTCAGCCAGATGAAGGATGGAGTAATGATCATCAATACCAGCCGTGGCGGACTGGTGGATTCTCAGGCCGCGATCGAGGCATTGAAACAGCAGAAAATTGGTTCGCTTGGCATGGACGTCTATGAAAATGAACGCGATCTGTTCTTTGAAGACAAATCCAACGACGTGATTCAGGACGATGTGTTCCGTCGCCTTTCAGCCTGCCATAACGTTCTGTTTACCGGTCATCAGGCCTTCTTAACCGCTGAAGCGCTCACCGCCATTTCAGAAACCACGCTCTCTAACCTGCAACAGCTGGCAAAAGGCGAGGCCTGCCCGAATGAGGTCAGCGTTTAGTCACTCTTTCTGGTGCGCCCTGTGCGCACCAAAAGGTTAAAAGCGCGTGCAGCTTCCGCTTTCCAGCGCGCGCTCACTACAGCGACGCCCGTTGGCTAACTGACACATTCCCGTACTGCTGCCGTCCAGCTGACGAGAAAATGCCAGGGTTCCGCCCGCGAGGGCGCAGTTGCTTTCTGCCAGAGAGGACATACTGACTCTGGGCTGAACATGCGCGGCAGTAGCCTGCTGTGGCGGCTCATTGTCACTGCTGCTGCATGCGCTAAGCAGCAGCGCAGCGCCAGCAAGCAGAAAAGTGGCTGCTTTCATTGGTCGGGCTCCGGGAATGATGGGGGTCAAGGCTTTGCCAGCATAAGCGACGTTAATGCGGGCGTCGAGACAGGAAACATCTTTTTACGTTATTTTCCTGTTAGAAAGTCACCAGGAATATTCTCGTTTCGCTTATAGAATTCACTGAAAATATGATGCCATAGGCAGTCAGCCCCCATCGGGTAAACAAGATTTACCTGAAAAAGTTGCATTTTTCTCTAAAAAATCCCTTTATCGGAGCAAAAAAACATAAATTTATTACATCCCGGGTTTAACTATTTCATACTGATTGTTACATTTAACGCAGTTTCAATCGCGTCAAAGGTAAACAATGAATCAAAATGAACCCGTACTTAAAGCTAAACGCAGCCAAATCAATCCGCCGGTTTTTTATACTTCCGCAGTTTTAATTTTCCTGCTGGTCGCCTTCTCGGCGATGTTTCCTGAACAGGCTGAACGCCAGTTAGGCGCGTTGCAAAGCGCCCTGTTTACCAATGCGAGCTGGTTTTACATTCTGGTTGTCGCCCTGATCTTACTGACCGTGACCTACCTGGGCATGTCGCGTTATGGCGATATCAAGCTGGGACCCGATCATGCCGAACCCGATTTTAGCTATATCTCCTGGTTCGCGATGCTCTTTTCTGCCGGAATGGGTATCGGGCTGATGTTCTTTGGGGTGGCTGAGCCTGTGATGCACTATATGGCGCCGCCCACCGGCACACCGGAAACCATTCAGGCCGCGAAAGAAGCGCTACGTATCACCTTTTTCCACTGGGGGCTTCATGCCTGGGCAATTTATGCGATTGTCGCCCTGATACTGGCCTTTTTCAGCTACCGTCATGGTTTACCGCTGACGTTGCGCTCGGCGCTCTACCCGATTATTGGCGATCGTATTTATGGCTGGATGGGACACGCCGTCGATATTTTTGCCGTTATCGGTACGGTGTTAGGTGTCGCAACATCACTGGGGTATGGTGTTTTGCAGGTTAACGCCGGACTGAACCATCTTTTCGGCCTGCCGGTTAATGAAACCGTACAGGTTATTTTAATTGTGGTGATAACCGCGCTGGCAACGCTTTCAGTGGTATCGGGGCTCGATAAGGGGATCCGTATTCTGTCTGAAATCAACCTGAGCCTGGCCGTATTACTGCTGATTATGGTGGGTATTCTTGGTCCAACCGTCCTGCTACTGAAATCTTTTGTAGAAAATACCGGCGGCTACCTTTCTGAGATCGTAACCAAGACATTCAACCTTTATGCCTATGAGCCTAAGTCCAGCAAATGGCTGGGTGGCTGGACGCTGTTTTACTGGGGATGGTGGCTGGCATGGTCGCCGTTTGTCGGCATGTTTATCGCTCGTGTCTCACGTGGCCGAACCATTCGTGAGTTTGTTTCCGGCGTCCTTTTTGTTCCTGCGGGCTTCACCCTGCTGTGGATGACCTTTTTCGGCAACAGCGCTATCTGGCTAATTATGCAAAAAGGCGCGCGCGACCTGGCCGAAACCGTTCAGGCCGATCAAACGTTGGCGCTGTTTAATTTCCTGGAGCACTTCCCTTTTAGCTCGGTGCTCTCTTTTGTCGCGATGGCGATGGTCGTAGTCTTTTTCGTTACTTCGGCTGACTCGGGTGCGATGGTCGTAGATACGCTTGCTTCCGGTGGGACAGATAAAACACCGATCTGGCAGCGTATCTTTTGGGCTGGATTGATGGGTGTGGTTGCCATCACGCTACTGCTGGCCGGCGGCATGAAAGCTTTGCAAACCGTGACGATCGCCAGTGCACTGCCCTTCGCTATCATCCTGCTGATATCAATGTATGGGCTTTTAAAAGCGTTGCGTCTGGATGCATGGAAACGCGACAGTAAACAGATAGCGACTATCGCGCCTACTGCGGCACGCAATCCTATTTCCTGGCAACGCAGGCTGCGTAATATCGCCTATTTCCCGAAACGTTCGCAGGTCAGACGCTTTATGAATGAAGTGATTACCCCAGCGATGAAGATGGTTGAAGCGGAGCTGGCCAAGCAGAATACGCCTTCGCGTACTGAGGATGGTGACGATCGCATTCATTTCGAAGTTGATCTGGGCAACGAGCTGAACTTTGTTTATGAGGTCCGGCTACGCTCCTATTTGCAGCCAACTTTTGCTCTGGCGGCAATAGGCGATAGCGAAAAGGACGATGAACAAAAGTATTATCGGGCGGAAGTTTACCTGAAAGAAGGTGGCCAGGATTATGATGTGATGGGCTGGACGCAGGAGCAGATCCTTCACGATATTCTGGATCAATATGAAAAACATCTGCACTTTTTACATGTGGTCCGTTAATCACGCTTTTTGATAACTGAGCAACTGCCGACAGAGGGATCTGTCGGCACGTTACCCGCTTTTGCTTACTTCGCTTTGCTACCTCTTGTTCCCGCTTTTCAGCCATCCGTTAAACGATGAAAAATCGTTTTCATTCAGCTCAGAAATAAAGCGCATCGGCTAAGGCAATAAAACATACTGGAATTCGGCGGCGTAATCCGTACCATACGCGGCATACTTTCGCATGTTGGCTGTTATCTGCCGGCGCTAACCCGTTATTTATAGCTCACCAGATGGGGCTTAAGAACGCGCAGAGGATGCATGAAACCTATTCTACCTGGTTTGAAGAGATGAACGGGAAACAGGTAGAGAAGCTGAAAATCTGGCTGGTGCGGTAAGAAACTTTGCACTGTATGCCCCATGGTTATTGAGACACTATAAAATGCAACAAGATCAAACCGTTAATAAGAAAGAACAATACAATCTGAACAAACTGCAAAAGCGCCTGCGTCGTAACGTGGGCGAAGCGATTGCCGATTTTAATATGATCGAAGAAGGCGATCGTATTATGGTTTGCCTGTCCGGCGGTAAAGACAGTTACACCATGCTAGAGATCCTGCGTAACCTGCAGCAGAGCGCGCCGGTTAATTTCTCACTGATTGCGGTTAACCTCGATCAGAAACAGCCTGGCTTCCCGGAACATGTGCTGCCGCAATATCTGGAATCGATCGGCGTTGAATATAAAATCGTCGAAGAAAACACCTACGGCATCGTTAAAGATAAAATTCCGGAAGGCAAAACTACCTGCTCGCTCTGCTCTCGCCTGCGTCGCGGCATTCTTTACCGTACCGCTACGGAGCTGGGCTGCACCAAAATCGCCCTGGGACATCACCGTGACGATATTCTGCAAACGCTGTTTTTGAATATGTTCTACGGCGGGAAAATGAAAGGCATGCCGCCGAAGCTGATGAGCGATGACGGCAAGCATATTGTGATCCGCCCGCTGGCCTACTGCCGTGAAAAGGATATCGAACGCTTTGCCATTGCGCGTCAGTATCCGATTATTCCGTGCAACCTGTGCGGTTCGCAGCCGAACCTGCAACGTCAGGTGATTGCCGATATGCTGCGCGACTGGGATAAACGCTATCCGGGTCGCATTGAGACCATGTTCAGCGCCATGCAAAACGTGGTTCCGTCGCATCTGGCCGATACGACGCTGTTTGATTTTA
Organism: Pantoea sp. FN0302; assembly: GCF_050113775.1. Lineage (NCBI taxonomy): Bacteria > Pseudomonadati > Pseudomonadota > Gammaproteobacteria > Enterobacterales > Erwiniaceae > Pantoea > Pantoea sp. FN0302. The sequence goes on along the minus strand of NZ_JBNJSM010000001.1, from coordinate 1,029,166 downwards.
AATCGATTAAACATGGCAGCGAAGTAGTGGATGGTGGCGATCTGGCTTTCGATCGTGAATCTTTACCGCTTCAGCCGGTTGGCTGGCAGCCGGATGAAGAAGAAGATGCGCCTGTGGGACAGCGCCTGGATATTCTGGAAATCAAATAAGCACGCTGGCGCCATACCGGTAACAGCCAGTATGGTGCCAGGATTGTGATAAATTATTTCATATGCGGCGGCGGATCGAGAATCGGCTCGGGATCCGGCATTGGGTCGGGAACGGGCTGCGGCTGCGGGATAGGCTCAGGAACAGGGACCGGATCGGTGGGTATCGGGTCGGAAGCGGAAATCGGGTTGGTCATCCACAAAATCGGCATAGGTTCTTCCTCAGGTTGCTCGGTTTCTTAAGCGTAGAAGAAATTGCGCAGGGATGGCGAAGCGGCAAAAAAAAGCCGGCTTTAAGGCCGGCGTCGTACGAATCAATTGTGCTATGCAGTAATTCAAAAAAAGGAAGTAAGACAATATGGAGCGCAACGCCCATCGCTTGACGTTGCATTCACCTGCGGAAGAGAGTTTGCCCCAGCCCTGCCTACAGTTTATTGACGTCGATCAGCTTTTCTCCCCTTTTCTGGTTACCCGTTTGCTTTTGCTATAGCCACTTACGTTTATGTAACCACAGGGCAACGCCAGCCACCAGCAGCACTAACATCAGGCAGAAAATCGCAAAGCCATAGCGGCTTTCCGCTCCCGGGATACCGCCCAGGTTGACGCCAAACAGACCGGTCAGGAAGGTTGTCGGCAGAAAAAGCATCGCCAGCAGCGACATGGTGTAGGTTCGCCGGTTCATCGCCTCCTGCATTATCGATGCGATCTCATCCGCCAGCACCGCCGTGCGCGCCACGCTGGCGGCTAAGTCATCCAGCCCACGGCCAAGCCGGTCAGCAATTTCCTGCATGCGACGACGTTCATTGTCATCCATCCAGCCCAGCTTTTCACTGGCCAGACGCGCATAGACATCACGCTGTGGCGTCATATAACGGCGCATCACTATCAGCTGCTTACGCAGCAGCGCCAGTTCGCCACGAGCCGGTACGCGCTGATCCATTAACGCATCTTCCAGCTCAATAATTTTATCCTGCAGATCTTCGATAAATTCACTGGTGTGATCGGTCAGCACATCGCAAAGCTCTACCAGCCAGCTTCCGCCATCCACCGGACCATTGCCGTTTTGCAGCTCGGAGAGCACTTCATCGATAGCGTTCACCTTGCGCCGCCGCGTGGAAACAATCAGCTTATCGTTAATAAAAACGCGAATAGCCACCAGCTGTTCAGGTCGTGAATCGCTGTTGCGGTTCACGCTGCGTAGCGTAATCATAAAACCATCGCCCAGACGGCTAACGCGTGGGCGCAGACTGTCTCCGGCCAGCGCATCGCGTACCGCATCCGGGATGAGCGGCGTAGAAGAGAGCCACTCGGCGCTTTCGCGGTGGGTATAATTGAGATGAAGCCAGCAGGGGCGCTCGCAATGAATCACATCTTTATCTTCAATCGGGATCAGGCCGCCCTGCCCGTCAAGCTGGCAGGCGATAATCGCACCTGAAACCTGTAGCGCTTTTCCTTCAATGACGTTCACGTCATGCCTCATAATCAGCTGAATTCAAACGCTACAGTCTAGCCTGACGCCAGGCAGAATCAATCTTTCGGCGTCGCGGGCATGTTCAATAAATAGCGTCGCGGTCTGTGCGAAAAAAGAAAAGCAGCGGCGAGACGGTCATGGCGCATAAACCACGCGCTATGACCGCCCTGTACGCTTAGTGTTTGAGGATATAGAGCTGGCGACTGTAGGCAACGTCTTCAGGGTTATTAATGGGATAGCCTTTCACCCAGGGCTTGATTAAGCGCCCGTTGGTATATTGATAAATCGGCGCGATCGGCGCCTGCTCATCAAGGATCTGCTCTGCGCGATTGTAATCCTCGTTACGCGCCTGCGCGTTGTTTTCCCGGCTCGCCTTCGCCAACACCGCATCGTAATCCGCATTATGGAACTTAGCGATATTACCGCTGTGGCTGGAAGTCAGCAGGCTAAGAAAGGTGGAAGGCTCATTATAATCGCCAATCCAGGAGGCACGGATCACGTCGAAATTTCCGCTGTTGCGGCTGTCGATATAGGTTTTCCACTCCTGATTTTGCAGTTTCACCTCTACGCCGAGGTTTTTCTTCCACATTGAGGCTACCGCAATGGCAATCTTCTGATGGTTTTCTGATGTGTTATACAGCAGCGACAGCCGCAGCGGCCGGTTTGGCCCATAGCCAGCCGCAGCCAGCAGCGCCTTCGCCTGCATATTCAGTTCGGCCTGGGTGTGCTGCTGCAAAAAGGAGGGTTTGGGATTAAAACTGCTTACCACCTCCGGGGTGAGATGCCAGGCAGGTTTTTCGCCGGTGCCCAACACTTTTTCGGCGATAATGCGACGGTCAATGCTCCAGGAGAGCGCCCGACGCACGCGCGCATCGGCGGTCGGCCCGCGCTGCGTATTAAACGCATAGTAATAGGTTCCCAGCTGATCGGGCGTATAGACCTCATCCGGAATGTTTTTCTTTAGCATGCCGTAGAGGTTTTTCGGGAAGGATTCGGTAATATCGATATCCCCTGCGCGATAGCGTTTGGTGGCGCTGGACTCTTCGTTAATCGGCAAGAACGTAACCTGATTCAGTACCGAATGTGCGTTATCCCAATAATTCTGATTACGCACCAGCACAATTTTTTCATTTACTACCCGTTCCTTTAGCTGATACGCGCCGTTGCCGATCAGATTACCCGGTCTGGTCCAGGCATCGCCCCACGCCTCAATCGCCTTTTGCGGTACTGGATAGAGACTGACATGCGCGGTGAGACCGGGAAACCAGGCAACAGGTCGATCGAGCGTTACCTTAAGATGGGTTTTATCCAGCGCGGTGACGCCAAGGCTCTCGGGCGGCAGTTTACCCTGCGTTATCGCCCCGGCGTTATGAATAGCCGCCAGCCCGGCAAACCAGGCGAAAGGCGAGGCATTTTTACTGTCAACCAGACGCCGCCAGCTGTAGACAAAATCCTGGGCCGTTACCGGCTTGCCGTCTGACCAGCGAGCATCCTCTCGCAGCGTGAAGATCCAGCTCTGGTTATCATTGCTCTGCCAGCTTTGCGCCACGCCCGGCACAACGTTTCCCTGCGCATCCTGGTTGGTTAACCCTTCGAACAGATCGCGCATTACCTGGATTTCAGGGAGTCCCACAGCCTTTTGCGGATCGAGCGACGCCGGTTCATCTTTGATATGGCGCACGATATTCTGCCGTTCTGCCAGCTGGTCGCCAGGGGCCACCTGTGCAGCCTGCGCCGTGGTTAACAGCGAGGCGGTTAAAAAGGCACCCAGCGCAATGCGAAATGATTTCATCTTGTCCTACCCTTAAAGCTGCCGGTTTGGCAAAACATATTGGTGGCTTATGCTAACCGGCACTTTAGCGCAAATAATTGATCCTGAACCAGCTGTTTTGCTTATTGCAGTGGCCGCGCCGCCGGTTCTGCGACTTTTTTCACAGGAGCGAATGATGACAATGCAACAGCCGCGTTCACAACGCGGCGCGCTGACGGCGGAGATGACGCGTTACGGCACCTCGGTATTGGGAGCGCCGCTGCTCTGGTTCCCGGCGCCGCTGGCGGCACGCGATAGCGGGCTGATTCTGGCCGGCACGCACGGTGACGAAGGCGCTGCCGTGGTAACCCTTTCCTGTGCGTTGCGCACGCTGCCTGCACGTCTGCGGCGGCATCATCTGGTACTGGCGGTTAATCCCGATGGCTGCCAGCTGGGCTTGCGCGCCAATGCCAACGGCGTCGATCTTAACCGTAACTTTCCGGCTGCGAACTGGCAGGCTGGCGAAACGGTATATCGCTGGAACAGTAGCGCTGAACAACGTGACGTAAAGCTTTCTACCGGTGCGCGTGCCGCCTCAGAGCCGGAAACCGCAGCGCTCTGTCAGCTGATTCATACGCTGCGGCCTGCCTGGGTCGTCTCCCTGCATGAACCGCTGGCCTGCATTGAGGATCCGCAGCATAGCCAGCTCGGCGGCTGGTTAGCTGAACAGACAGGGCTGCCGCTGGTCTCCAGCGTTGGCTACAGCACCCCCGGTTCGTTCGGAAGCTGGTGCGCTGATATTGGCCTCCCCTGCATTACCGCCGAGCTGCCGCCGGTTTCTGCCGATGAGGCGACGGAACGTTATCTGCCAGCCTTAACCGGACTGCTTTACTGGCAGCCTGAGACACAAAAGAGGCGTTAATCCGTAGAGGTAAGGTCAATTTCTCCGCTGCTAAAGCGCAGGCCAGGATCCACATCCACCGCCAGCCATGTCGGGCCATCAAGATCGATAAGGCGCGCGCGCGGCACCAGCGGCAGCGCGGCGCTGACGGCGCGTGAAGTGCAAAGCATACAGCCCAGCATAAGCGTAAAGCCCGCCTCTTCCGCTGCGCTGGCCAGCGCCAGCGCTTCGGTAAGGCCACCGGTTTTATCCAGCTTGATATTGATCATTTCATAGCGCTGGCGCAATGCCGGCAGACTGCTGCGCGTATGGCAGCTTTCGTCGGCGCAGACCGGTAACGGATGAATAAAATTTGCCAGCGCTTCATCCTCGCTTGCCGGTAGCGGCTGCTCCAGCATTTCAACCCCCAAATCGGCCAACAACTGGCAGCGCGCCGCCAGCCCTTCGCTATGCCAGGATTCATTGGCATCCACAATCAGCCGCGCCTGCGGGACCGCGCTGCGAATCGCCATTAGCCGCTCAGTAATCAGATGGTCATCCAGCTTGATTTTTAACAGCATGGCCCCATTTTCCCAGAGCGCCAGCGCGCTGCTTGCCATTGATTCCGGCGTATCCAGCGTAACGGTTTGCGCCATACTCACCCGGCCGGGCAGCGTAACACCAAGCAACTGACACAGCGTCTGCTGCTGCTGGCGACAGGCGAGATCCCACAGCGCAGAGTCAATGGCGTTGCGCGCCGCGCCCGCCGGCAGCGCCTCCTGCAGCGCTTCGCGTGTCATGCCCATTTCCAGCTGCGGCAGCAGCAAGCTAATTTGCGCCAGCACCGAAGCCTCGCTTTCGCCATAGCGCCGGTAAGGCGTGCATTCCCCTACGCCTTTGATGCCATTTTCTTCCAGCTCTACCACCACTACACCCGCCTGCTCACGGCTGCCGCGCGAAATAACAAACGGCTTATTAAGCGGCCAGTCCTCGGGATAAACTTTAACCGTCCTCATATTTTTTCTCTCGTTAGTCAGAAGAGGCGTTCAGCGCAGTTGCGCTATGTGCAGCAAACAGGAGATTGCCGACGCGTGCCATAACCGGCGTTGTCTGCTATATAATTTCACTGTCTCACCTTTGCTCGTTCCTTTACACTGTGAATCTTGTTAAGCAAAAGTAAAAGGATAGATTATGTCTCAGACCGTTCATTTTCAGGGTAATCCGGTTAGCGTAGCAGGCCAACTGCCGCAGGCTGGCGAAAAAGCGAAACCCTTTACGCTGGTTGCTAAAAACCTGGCTGACGTTTCCCTTTCTGAGTACGTCGGCAAACGTAAAGTGCTGAACATTTTCCCCAGTATCGATACCGGCGTTTGTGCCGCATCGGTGCGTAAGTTTAATCAGCTGGCGGGCGAAATGGATAATGCCGTTGTTCTCTGTATTTCTGCCGATCTGCCTTTTGCCCAGTCACGCTTCTGCGGCTCCGACGGCCTGTCAAACGTTGTCACGCTCTCTACTCTGCGCGGCGGCAGCTTTAAAGATGATTACGGCGTAGCGATCGCCGATGGTCCACTGCAGGGCCTGACGGCGCGTGCGGTTGTGGTGCTGGATGAAAACGATACGGTGATCTATAGCCAGCTGGTTAATGAAATCACCACCGAACCAGATTACGACGCGGCACTGGCTGCGTTGAAATAATTGATAAATAATTTTATCGCCTCCTTTTGGGGGCGATTTTTTAATAACGCCGATCGCCTTCCCTTTATCAGCCGGCCTTTATTCTTCGCGTCATTTAATTAACGCATCGCGTTACCATTGATTTTATTTAATAATAAATTATACGCCCGCTAGCGAAAACGGCAATTTACAACCCGCCGGCACCCGATTATTATTCCAGCGCAACACGCAACACGCAACACGCAACATGGATGATAAAACAGGATGGAATCGCAATGGATGCACTAACCTTTCCCTGCAGTCTGTTTAAAACCCAAAAAAGAATGGATGACTATGGTGCCAGCGATATGCGCTGCGGTGATTTAACAGAAACACAATTAAAAAGAGAATTCCAGCTGGTGGATGTTTCTACCCAGGTGGATCCTTATACGCTGACAACGCTTAGCCCTTTCAGTCAGCCGCCGTCCATGTTTCATGGTTCCCACCGTCCAGCAAAAAAAATCACGCCGCAGGCGTGCGCCCGCATTCTGTTTGCTGAGTTTCGACATCTGGCACAGGCCTTTGCGCTTTTTGGCCCCTACAGACAGGTAATTGATGAGATGATTACGCATATGGAGGATAACAGCGGTTTTCCATTCGAAAGCCTGTATCTTAACAGCGCGTTAAAACAGCATATTATGAATGATAATAATATTGAGAACAGTACGCTTCTAAAAATAAGCAATGCCCTGTCTAAAAATATTGACTGAGAAAACGGCTGTTTTTCATTGGAACTGAAATACAAACATGAAGAGAGCATTCAGGAAGGGCGCCTGCCTAAGTTTAACAGATTACAGGACAGCTTTAACGGGTTGGGCATCAGCGTTCACGATACCTGGGCAACTCATATTACGTTAAAATCCCTACATATTGAGAAAAATCATTACTGCGCGAGGGTGCATTATAAGGTGTAGGATCACTTCGGACTGGACTCTGAGGATATACATAATATCCTGTTTAGTAATTTCCGACTGTTCCGCATCTGGTTTGTGCTGCAGCGCTATCATCGCTTTGGCTTTAAGCCTTTTATGACCAATATGAGTGCCGATATTAAAATTATCGGAGGGTCCAATGCAGATAAGTAAAAAACACGCTGTTCTGCTGCTGGCCGCTGCCGCGCTGCTGATTTACCTGCTCTGGTTCTTTTTGCGGCCAGTAGGAATTGTTACTGTTCACAAGAGAGGCAGAAGTTCAACAGCTGTTCTGGTTAAAAACTTCCCTTTTACCGATAAGGGGAAAATCAGCTGGTGGCTGGAAAATCGTGCTATGTTAAAAGAGAAGTATAACGCCCCCTATCTTGATGAGGATGGTACTTTTTGGGCCACCATTTTTCTTTTTGGTGATGGCTATCAAAAGGATATAATTGATGAGCGGCTCTGCTTTGATGAAATAAAGAGCGAGCTGCGCTGCATTAATAAGAATGCCGTAATGACCGTTTACAGCAACCGGGATAAACAGGTTTTTTTCAGTTTAGGCAAGGGGAAATATATATTAATAAATAACGGGAAAGTTGATAGATCCGAGTCATTTAAGGTCACGAACCCTTGATAAAAATATGCATTTCCGATGTTTGAATTACCGGAGAGCGTAATGACAATAAATAATAAAAAGCGCGCAATTCTTTTGCTGGCTGGTACCGCGCTGCTGATTTACCTGCTCTGGCTCTTTTTGCGGCCAGTAGAAATTGTTGCTGTTCATCAAAGAAGCACTAATGACAGTGCTATCCTGGTAAGGAATTTCCCTCTAAGCGATAAAGGTAAAATAAACTGGTGGCTTAAAAACCGAGCCATGATAAAAGAAAAATACAACGTCCCTTATCCTGATGAAAAAGGTTTTTTTCTGTAACCCTATGGCTGTTTGGCGAGGGATATAAAGAGGATAAGCAGGACGATGATCAATACTGCTTTAATGATATGAAAGTTAAAAAAAGATGTATCGAAAAAGATGCTGTTTTTATCATCGGTAGTAGCCCAGGGAACCAGGCATATTTTGGCGTTGACAACGGGAAATATAGATTAAGAAATAACGGCGAGGTTGATAAGGTCGAATAACCCCACTGTCTTCCTGCTTAGCACACTTCCATCCTCTGGAAGCATTATCAACGGGCGCCTGAAGCGCCCGTGAACCACCAGAGGAGACCGCACTTAGCTTTCAGGCTCGCCCTTTTTCTGACTCAGCCCATATTCGCGCAGCTTATTAGCGATAGCGGTATGGGAAACGCCCAACCGTTTCGCCAACTTGCGCGTGCTGGGATAGGAGAGATAAAGGCGCGTCAGCACTGAGCGTTCGAAGCGGCTGGTGATCTCATCCAGCGAGCCTTCCATTGCTTGTTCATCCAGCGCCAGCTGTTCAGTGAACTCCGGCAGCATGATGTCCTGCGGACGCAGTTCATAACCTTCCAGCTGCGCCAGCGCGCGGTAAAGCGCATTTTTCAGCTGACGCACGTTGCCCGGCCAGTTATAACGCGCCAGAAAGGCGTTTAGCTGCGGTGACAGACGGGGACGCGCGACACCCTGCTCATCGGCAAAGCGCGCCACGAACAGTTCGGTTAACGGCAAAATATCCTGCGGTCGGTCGCGCAGCGGCGGCAGATTTAACGTCAGCACGTTCAGGCGATAGAACAGATCTTCACGAAACTCGCCGCGCTGCACCAGCTCGGTGAGGTTACGCTGTGTGGCGCAGATCACCCGTACGTCTACATGCACCTCATGCTCTTCCCCGACGCGACGGAAAGTGCCATCGTTCAGGAAACGCAGCAGTTTTGTCTGCATGCGCGGCGACATTTCCCCAATTTCATCCAGCAGCACCGAACCGCCATTGGCCTGCTCAAAGAAGCCTTTTTTCCCCTCCAGCGCGTTGGGGTAAGCGCCTGGCGCATGGCCAAACAGCTCACTCTCCGCCACGTCATCCGGCAGCGAAGCGCAGTTCAGCGCCAGAAACGGCTTTTTACCGCGCGCGCTGCGCAAATGGCAGGCGCGTGCCAGCATATCTTTTCCGGTTCCGGTATCGCCGACAATCAGCAGCGGCGCATCCAGCATCGCCAGCTTACGCGCCTGCTCGATAACCTGACGCATTTTCGGGCTGACCGCCACAATATGCTGGAATTCAGTATCATCGTTGACCGCAAGCGTTTGCAACTGGCGTCCCATACGCGCGGTGGATTTCAGCATCACCATCGCGCCAACCGGCAGCGTAGCGCCCTCTTCTTCGGCAGTATAGACCGGGCGAGCCTCCAGCAGAAAATCACGCCCCTGGATCACCACGCGCTGCGTCTGAGCCTCTACCCGTTCGCTTTCCAGCCAACGGGTAAAGTTAAAACCGGTGACCAGAGAGGTAATCGTGTGATTGCGTATTTTATGTTCATCTATATCAAACAGGCTTTGCGCTGCCGGGTTTGCCAGCTCAACTTTGCCTTTCATATCAATGGAAAATACCGGTTCCGGCATGGCGGTCAGCAGCGCGCTCAGCGCCCGATGCTCACGCTCAGACGGCATATAGGAGATGGTGCGTACGTCCGTCACCCCCGGGATGCGGCGAATTTCCGCCATCAGCTGGCTGAACTGCTCAAAGGCGATAGCGGAAAAACTAAGATAAATGCGGCCAATCGGCGCAATTTCGATACCCCGTAAATCAATGCTGCGTTCAACCAGCAGATCGAGCAGTTCACGGGCGAGACCAATTCGGTCCTGACAAAAGACTTCCAAACGCATTCGGTGGCCTTATTGGGTTTGGTAACAGCGAATTATGAAATAATACGCCAACTTGCGATGAGCCAGAAGCACTCTGTCAGGATAAGTTGACAGAGTGCGGCGATGGCGAAAAGGAGTGTAGCGGAAGTGTTAGCGATAATCATGCGCTTACACCATTTTTTAGAGGTTTATAACAAATCTGCTACATCCTGCAGAACAGTGCCATATAAAATGTACTTTTTATCTCTATTTATGCCGCTGAAGGCTCAGCGGCAAAGCGCTCTGCGTTTTGTCGTTCCGCCCGGGATCAGGGCTTTTTAAACTGATTAAGCAGCTCACGGCGAAAATCGCCAAGTTTGGGACGGTCGTCGATCCACGGCAGTGGACGGCACAGCTCCATTGCCTTAATCCCCAGACGGGCGGTCAGCAGCCCGGCACCAATCCCCTGCGCGGCGCGGGCAGATAGCCTGGCGGCCAGATCCTGCGACAGCCAGTCCATACCTACTTCGCGCACCAGCTCAGAAGCACCGGCAAAAGCGATATTCAGCAGCACCAGACGAAACAAACGAATACGACTGAAATAGCCAAGATGGATACCGTAAACCGCTGCAATGCGGTTGATCATACGTAGGTTACGCCAGGCGATAAACGCCATATCCACCAGCGCCAGCGGGCTCACGGCAATCATTAGCGTTGCTTCTGCGGCATTACGACCAATTTCAGCACGCGCCTGGCGATCGAGAACCGGCTGCACCAGCTGAGCATAGAGCGCCACCACTTCGCGATCGTTATGCGTTTCATGCAGCGACGCCTGCCAGCGCTGCAACGCAGGATGCCCCTGATCCAGCCCGGCCTGCAGCGCCAGCTTTTCGCAGAACGCGCGCCCGCGCCCCATTCCATGACTGTGTAACAGCTCGCGCCCCACTTCGCGCTCTTCAGCGCGCTGGCGTAGCTGATAAAGATGCCGCCATTCCGTCACCAGCGCGCCCACGCCCGCCAGGATAATCAGTAAACCGGCCGCGCCCGCGCCCAGCGCAAACCAGGCCTGACTCTGCCAGGCATCCAGCATCCACTGCACGCTCTGGGCCACCGTGCTGGCGACAAACAGCCCGACGCCAGCCATAGCGATGCGCCGCCAGATGCTACGCTTTGGCCGTAACGCGGCCTCGACCACCTGCTCGCCGCTCTGCTCCTCCAGCAACGGATCCGCCTCTTGCTGGAGGGTAAAGTGTAAATTCTCCGCAGCGTCAAAATGCTGTGCAGGTTTCAGAACGCTTTCTTTTTCGCTTTCCAGCGGTTGCGCAAAATCGATGCGCGATTTCAACGGTGGCTGACTCATCGCAGCTTATCTCCCAGTAAAAATTCCAGCGCAGCATCCATGCGGATATGCGGCAGCGGTTGATCAACATTGAGCGGCTGCGGCCGGAACTGTTCAAAATGAAAACCCTGCTCCTGCCAGAAGCTGTGTTCTGGCAGACGTGACGGCACCTCGCCAGGAAATACCGTCAGCGGTGCGCCGTCGCTGAGACGATCTCCGCGCAACGCGGGAATTTTTTCGCCCTGATGATCCACTATGCCGCTTTGCGTCGCCTGCACCGAAGCCAGACCTATACAGTCCATATTAATGCCTTCGAAAGCCGCATTTTGCCAGGCGTCCTGAACCAGTTGCTGTAGCAGTGAGACCAGCCCCGCATGCTGGTCGGCGGTTATATGGTCCGCTTTGGTGGCCGCAAACAGCAGCTTATCGATAACCGGCGAAAACAGGCGGCGAAACAGCGTGCGTTGCCCATAGTGAAAACTTTGCATCAGCTGCGTCAGCGCCAGCCGCATATCATTAAACGCCTGTGGCCCGCTGTTTAGCGGCTGCAGGCAATCCACCAGCACGATCTGGCGATCAAAGCGCAGAAAGTGATTCTTATAGAAGCCCTTTACCACATGCTGACAGTAATAATCATAACGGGCACGCAGCATGGCAAGGTTGCTGCCTTTACCCGCCTGCGCAAGCCGCGCCTCATCGATATCGTTCAGCTGCGGCCACGGGAAAAACTGCAGCGCAGGCGCGCCAGCCATCTCTCCCGGCAGGACAAAACGGCCCGGCTGAATAAAATGCAGTCCCTCTTGCTTGCAGCGCAGCAGATAAGCGGTCCAGGCAGCAGCAATAGCCGCCAGTTGATTTTCATCCGCCGGGGCCAGCGGATCGAGATTAGCGCACAGCCGTTTCCACTCTGCAGCCCACTCCGCCCGATCGCCCTGCAATAAACCGTTCATCTGACGTGACCAGCTTAAATAGTCCTGCGCCAGCATGGGCAGATCGAGCAGCCATTCGCCGGGATAGTCAACGATTTCCAGATAGAGGGTGGCGGTTTGTTTGAAGTGTCGCAGCAGAGAATCCTGCGATCGGAAGCGCAGCGCCAGCTGCATCTCACTGACGCCGCGCGTCGGCGTCGGCCAGGCAGGTGGGCTGCCGTAGAGCTGGGCCAGCCCTTCATCGTAGGTAAAACGCTGAATGCCCATATCGCGCTGCGGCACGCGTTTCACACCCAGCAGGCGATCTTCGCGCACCACGGAAAATAACGGCAGCCGTGCGCCGCCATGCGTATTCAGCAACTGATTAACCAGCGACGTAATAAACGCCGTTTTCCCGCTGCGGCTCAAACCAGTTACCGCCAGTCGTAAATGCCGATCCACGCCGCGATTTACCCATGCCGCCAGTTCATTTTGAATTCGTTTCATCGGGCTCATCCCTGCTGCATCAAAAATAAGCCGGGACAGCGTCAGGCATCCCGGCGGGTTGACCATCAGTGTAATGCATTACTAAAAAGAACGGATAATGTGAGATGCGCTGGTCATCCAGCGCGCGCTGGATCAGCGCAGGCGAGAGGCAAGACGGTTAGCGACTTTTTTCAGCAGCGGCTCAAGCGCAAAGGCGATCAGCAAACGTAGCGGTCTGCGCGCTACGGCTTTTACCGCCCAGCCGCTGATGCCGACCGGAGCCAGCATCAGACCATGAATCAGAAGCTGTTTGCCCGCACGTTTCAGCACAGGCGTGGCGCGTATTGCGCGCTGACGAAAATTCGACATACCTCTCCTTATATTGATAACAGGCTGGTCGGACAGTGGCCGACGCAGCCCGGAATTAAAGCTGACGAAAACGGCTGCGTACGCTAAACGTCTCTGATGTGACGTAACGTTCAAGCTGGCGCAGCTTATGTTCATTTTGCGCCATTTCATCGCTTAACGCGTCCAGCAGCTCATCGGCCCGCAGCGGCGCCGTCTGCTGTTCAGCATGCGCCGGCATCGGCTCCAGCACGTAGCTGAGAACCACATAAGCGATCAGCGTAAACATAAACAGCCCAAACACCATCGACAGCACCACAATTACCCTGACGAGGGTAACCGGGATATCCAGATAGTGGGCGATCCCGGCGCAAACGCCTTTGACCTTGCCCTGCTGCGGGATACGCCACAGTTTTTTTCCACTGAATCGGCTTTTATTCATGGCTGTCTCCACTCCGGATGTTCTGCGTCGAGGATCTCCTCCAGCGTTTGAATGCGTTCACGCATGCGACGCGCATCCTGCGTCAGCTGTTGCAGACGCTGCATATCGCCTGATGAGAGGCTGGCACCGTTCTGACGATTGCTGTAATGCAGCCACAGCCAGACCGGTGCAACAAACAGCACAAAAATAGTCAGTGGTATGGCAAGAAATAGTGAGCTCATTCTCTCTCCTTGATGGTGTCGCCCCGGAGGGCAAAACGGCTAAAACAGTCAACAACGCCCTGCACTTTACAGGGCGGACCGCCCACCCTTATTCGCTGCGGTTCATTTTTGCCTTCAGCGCCGCCAGCTGTTCTCCGATGGCGTCGTCCGCTTTCAGCTCGGCAAATTCCTGATCCAGGGTTTTGCTTTTGCCAAAGCGATGGCTTTCCGCTTCCGCTTCCATATGATCGATACGACGCTCAAAGGATTCAAAGCGCGCCATGGCATCATCCAGTTTGCCGCTGTCCAGCTGACGACGAACATCGCGTGAGGAAGAAGCCGCCTGATGACGCAGCGTCAGCGCCTGCTGGCGTGCGCGGGTTTCACTCAGCTTTTTCTCCAGCTCAGCAACTTCGCCTTTCATTCGCGCCAGCGTTTCATCAATCTGAGTCACTTCCTGCTGCAGCAAGGCCACTAAATCGGTAAGCTTCTGCTTTTCAATCAGCGCGGAACGTGCTAAATCGTCTTTGTCTCTGCGCAGCGCCAGCTCTGCTTTTTCCTGCCATTCGTTCTGCTGAATTTGCGCCTGTTCAATACGACGCAGCAGCTGTTTACGTTCAGCCAGGCCGCGTGCAGAAGTGGAACGAACCTCAACCAGCGTGTCTTCCATCTCCTGAATCATCAGGCGCACCATTTTTTGTGGATCTTCCGCTTTATCCAGCAGCGTGTTGATGTTGGCGTTTACGATGTCGGCGAAACGAGAAAAAATACCCATAATTTACTCCTCCAGTTTTTAGCGCTTAATGACGCTTACCTGTTCTCTTTATCAAGTTCCGTGCCAACTTTTAATGCTTTGATATGTAATAATTTTTAATTTTGACCCAGGCAGAGATAGTTTTTATAGTTGTGAATAAAACCAACTTTCGGTGAAATTAACCATGAGCGAAACGAACGAAAACCTGCTGGGCGAAGCCAATAACTTTCTGGAGATGCTGGAACAGGTTTCGCGCCTGGCTCCGCTTAATAAACCGGTGCTGGTGATTGGCGAACGCGGCACCGGTAAAGAGCTGATTGCCAGCCGCCTGCATTATCTTTCCGAGCGCTGGCAGGGCCCGTTTATTTCGCTTAACTGCGCCGCGCTGAATGAGAACCTGCTCGATTCTGAACTGTTCGGCCATGAAGCGGGCGCCTTTACCGGCGCGCGGCAGCGCCATTTAGGGCGTTTTGAGCGCGCCGATGGCGGCACCCTGTTTCTGGATGAGCTGGCAACGGCGCCAATGCTGGTGCAGGAAAAGCTGCTGCGGGTGATTGAGTATGGCCAGCTGGAGCGCGTCGGCGGCAATCAGTCGCTGCAGGTGAATGTGCGGCTGGTGTGCGCAACGCACGCTAACCTGCCGGAGCTGGCGCAACAGGGCCAGTTTCGCGCCGATCTGCTGGATCGGCTGGCGTTTGATGTGGTACAGCTGCCGGCGCTGCGCCAGCGACGCAGCGATATCCTGCTGCTGGCCAGTCACTTTGCCATTCAGATGTGTCGTGAACTGGGGCTGCCGCTGTTTCCTGGATTTTCCCATCGCGCGCAGCAAACGCTGCTTGATTACCACTGGCCAGGCAACATTCGTGAGTTAAAAAACGTGGTTGAACGCTCTGTCTATCGTCACGCCTCCATAGATGAAGAGCTGGATGAGATTATCATTAACCCCTTTGCGCCGCGCCAGCCTGTTCAGGCACAGGCTGATGAACCTGCCCCTGTTGCTTATCAGCCCACGGCGGAGCGCGCTTCGCAGCCGCTTTCTGCCCCACAGAGCGCAGAGGATCTCCCTGCGCTTCCGCTCAATCTCAGACAGTGGCAGCTACAGCAGGAGCTTGCGCTGATGGAGAAAAGTTTGCAGCAGGCCAAATTTAACCAGCGCCGGGCGGCAGAGCTGTTAGGCGTTACCTATCATCAGTGGCGCGCTATGGTGAAAAAACATGAAATGTCGCCGCGCCCGGCATGATCGCCACCTGCCTTAGCCAGTAAGTGGACTCGCCGCTGCGGTCATGTTTTTCTGTTTAAAAAAGGCGTTTACAGGCTGCTCGATAAAAAGCCACGCCGCAATGCCAGCCAGAACGGCGACGAAAAGCAGCAGCGACACAAACAGCGTCTGGTTTTGCACCAGCTGAAGTTTGTGCAGGATCAGCGCAGACGGAGAAAGCGTAAAGGATGGATCAGATAGAGTGAATAGGATGCATTCCCCAACAATATCGCGCTTTTCTTGCCAGGAAAGGCGATTTTGCTTATTACGGGTTCAAGTCCCACGATGCCGGTAAAAAGTAGCAGCATCGGCACGCCACCGCTTAATACCCTGCCAGCCGCAGAGGCATAGAGCCCGTAGTGATTTTGCAGAAGCAACAACGCCATGCCCGCGGCCAGCAACAAAAAAGAAGTTACTGATGACAGTGGCACACGCTGTAAAAATATATATGCCAGCATGCCTAAAATAAATTCTGCGAAAAGTTTATCTGTAAGGAACTTCAGCGTTGGCTGCTGCGGCTGGAAATAGAGTCCCACCAGCACCATTGCCATCAGCACGATGGAAGAGAAAATAATCTGTTTTTTCAACGAAAAAACCACCAAAAAGCCTGCAAAAATCAGGTAAAACAGAAATTCATAGCTAAGCGTCCAGCCGTTCTGTACTAACAATTTTTTCCCTGTTGGTATCAGCGTCCAGGAAGAAAAAATGCTGGTTTCGCCGCCAGAGCTGTTAACCATTGAAGGTGCAACGAGATATACCATCAGCGCAGCGGCGGTAACGATCCAGTAAAGAGGAATGATTCTTTTAATACGATTGGCGATAAAGCGCCTGACGCTCAGCCTCTTCTGGCTTGTGGCGTGACACATGATGTAGCCGGAAATGATAAAAAAGAGATCAACACCAAAATAGCCAATATGGTAATCACTAAGCGCACCGCTATGATACTGTTCCGCCTTGTCAGCGATATGCTGCATGACCACCATCAGCGCCGCCAGCGCCCGTAATATTTGTACCGAAATAATCATAATTTATCCCACGTAATCCACTATCCCTGGGCAGCCTCGTCTCAGAGCGCTGACGCGACGATGTCTTGTCAGCTCGCCAATAGCGACGCTGCCCTTACGTGCCAACATAAATTAAAAGAATTTATCTATTTTGATGATTATCAACAGAAACAGTCTATTAGGAAATAGCCTTACTGTGCTGTTAGTAAAGCAGAACATGTTTTGATGTAAGGATTTTTAGGAATTTTTCTGACGGGAAATATCAGCGGATCGAGGGTTACGCGCATCAGCGCCACCGCGAGTGGCGCTAAGACAGTGGCGTGTCAGCTGCCGCGATAGGTGGAAAAACCGTACTGGCTCAGCAGCAGTGGAATGTGGTAATGCTCCTGCGTATTGGTGACCTGAAAATTCACCGGCACCTCCGGGAAAAAGGTCGCCTGATGCTGCTGCTGGAAATAGTCGCCGGTGTGAAAAGTTACGCGATACTCTCCGGCGCTAAAATTTTTACCTTCCGGATAAAAAGCGGCGATGCGGCCATCGGTATCGGTGGTTTTACTGGCCAGCGTGACCCATTTACCGCTCTGCTGCTGCTCCAGATCTACTTTTACTCCGGAGGAAGGTTTCCCGGTCTGGGTATTCAGCACATGAACGCTAATCGGGTTACGCGGCGCGTCAGCCAGCGCGTTGCCCATCATACCCAGCCCTGCCAGCAGTAAAACTGATTTAATTTTCATTTGTTGCTCCTTGGTAGTTTTCACCGCTGAGCCTACACGCTGTGGTCAGGAAGAGCGGAAAAAAGGGTTCAGATCAGAAATTTCCTGGAAGAGAGGCAAAAAAAAGCCCGCACTGGCGGGCAAGTAATACTGGAAGCAATGTGAGCAATGTCGTGCACTTCCCCGGTAGAGCCACCGCTGAAGCACAGATGAATAGTAATCATTCTCAATATCATTTGTAAAGCCATTTGTTGAGAATTTTTCTCATTACCACACAGATTCTGGGCTTACTTTGCGGCGTCTTGTGCAGAATGGCGGAAAAAACAGCGGCCGTCCCCGCAAACTTTGGGACAACTTGCAGAGTGCGATACACTCAGCATGTCACCCATTGAATGTTAACTTCCTATGTTGAAATTACTATCCAGGCTGTTGTCAGGGCTAATGCTGCTGAGCGCGGCCAGCCACGCCGCGACGCCGGAAGATATTCGTAACAGCGGTTTCGTCTACTGCGTTAATGGCATCATGAATACCTTTAATCCACAGCTGGCCAGCAGCGGGCTGGTGGTGGATACGCTTTCTGCGCAGCTTTATGACCGCCTGCTGGATGTCGATCCCTACACCTATCGTCTGATCCCTGAACTGGCAGAGCGCTGGGAAACCCTGGATAACGGTGCCACCTACCGCTTTCATTTACGTCGCCATGTCTCCTTTCAAAAAACCGCCTGGTTTACCCCTGGCCGCACCATGAATGCTGATGATGTGGTGTTCAGTTTTGCACGCATTTTCGATCGTCATCATCCCTGGCATAACATTAACGGCGGCGACTACCCCTACTTCGATAGTTTGCAATATGCTGATGCGGTGAAAAGCGTTAAAAAAATCGACAAGGATACGGTAGAGATCCGCCTGAAAAGCCCGGACGCCTCTTTTCTGTGGCATCTGGCTACCCACTACGCGCCGGTATTATCGGCAGAATATGCTCAGCAGTTGGCGGCGCGCGATCGCCAGGAAGAGATGGATCGCCAGCCGGTCGGCACCGGCCCCTTTATGCTGAATGAATACCGTGCCGGGCAGTATGTGCGCCTGGAGCGTAACCCGCATTACTGGAAAGGCCTGCCGCGTATGCCGCAGGTGGTGATTGATATGGGCGCAGGCGGCACCGGCAGGCTGTCGAAACTGCTTACCGGCGAATGCGACGTGCTGGCCTATCCTGCCGCCAGCCAGCTCACCATTTTGCGTGACGATCCGCGTCTGCGACTGACGTTGCGGCCAGGCATGAATATCGCCTATCTGGCGTTTAATACCCGTAAACCGCCGCTGGATCGCGTTGAAGTACGTCATGCGTTGGCGCTGGCGATCAATAACGAACGTTTGATGGAATCGATCTATTACGGTACGGCGGAAACGGCGGCTTCCGTGCTGCCCCGAGCCTCGTGGGCCTATGATAGCGAAGCACGCATCACGGAATATAATCCTGATAAAGCGCGCGAGTTATTGAAAAAAATGGGGCTGGAAAACCTGGAATTGACGCTGTGGGTGCCTTCCGCTTCGCAGTCCTGGAATCCCAGCCCGCTGAAAACCGCTGAGCTGCTTCAGGCCGACCTGGCGCAGATTGGGGTAAGCGTAACCATTGTGGCGGTCGAGGGGCGTTTTCAGGAAGCGCGTCTGATGCAAATGAATCACGATTTAACCCTGACCGGCTGGGCGACCGACAGTAACGACCCGGACAGCTTTTTCCGTCCGCTGCTCAGCTGCGCGGCAATTAATTCTCAGACGAACTATGCCCACTGGTGCAATACTGAATTTGATGGCGAACTGCAGCAGGCGCTGCTCTCGCAACAGCTGGCGTCGCGCATTGAGCATTACGATCGGGCTCAGCAGGTGCTGGCGCGCGAGCTACCGGTGTTACCGCTTGCCTCTTCTTTACGCCTGCAAGCCTACCGACACAATATACAGGGACTGGTGCTAAGCCCGTTTGGCAATGCTTCTTTTGCGGGCGTCCACCGCGATAATGGCGAGGAGTCGAAACCGTGATTATCTATACGCTGCGCCGCCTGGTGCTGCTGGTGGTGACGCTGTTTATGCTGACGCTGGTGGCCTTCAGCCTGAGCTATTTTACGCCGCACGCGCCACTACAGGGCGCTTCTCTGCTGGACGCCTGGTGGTTCTGGTTTACCGGCGTGTTGCAGCTCGATTTTGGCGTATCCAGCATTAACGGACAGGCGATCAATCTACAGCTGCGTGAGGTCTTTCCCGCTACGCTGGAGCTCTGTCTGCTCGCTTTTAGCGTGGCGCTGCTGCTGGGTATCCCGCTGGGCATTATTGCTGGCGTGATGCGCAATAAATGGCAGGATCGGGTGATAGGCGCGTTTTCCCTGCTCGGTTTTTCCATGCCGGTATTTTGGCTGGCGCTGCTGCTGACGCTGTTTTTCTCATTGAACCTCGGCTGGCTGCCGGTGAGCGGCCGTATCGATCTGCTGTATCAAATGAAAACGGTCACTGGCTTTGCCCTGGTTGATGCTTTTATCAGCGACTCGCCGTGGCGTCATGAAATGCTGACCAACGTGGCCCTGCATATGGTGCTGCCGGTTACCACGCTGGCAATTGCCCCTACTACAGAAGTCATCCGCCTGCTGCGCAACAGCACCAGCGAGGTTATTGACGCCAACTATATTAAAGCGGCGTCCACCCGTGGGCTGTCACGCTTTACGGTTATCCGGCGTCATGTGCTGCATAATGCGCTGCCGCCGGTGATCCCACGTCTGGGGTTACAGTTTGCCACCATGCTGACGCTGGCCATGATCACCGAAATGGTTTTCAGCTGGCCTGGCCTTGGCCGCTGGCTGATTAATGCGATTCGTCAGCAGGATTATGCCGCTATTTCTGCTGGCGTAATGGTGGTTGGCAGCCTGGTGATTCTGGTGAATGTGTTATCTGATATCCTGGGCGCGATGACGACCCCGCTGAAGCATAAGGAATGGTATGCCCGTTGATAATATTTACGCCGAGAAACGCCCTCCCAGCCCGTTTCGCTATACGTGGCGGCTTTTCTACCACGATACCAGCGCGATGGTGGGGTTTTACGGCTTTATCGCCCTGCTGCTGCTTTGCCTGTTTGGCGGCTGGCTGGCGCCGTATGGCCTTGCTCAACAGTTTCTTGGCTATCAGCTGCTGCCGCCCTCCTGGTCACGCTATGGCGATGTCTCGTTTTTCCTCGGCACCGATGATTTAGGCCGCGATGTGCTGAGCCGTCTGCTGAGCGGTGCAGCGCCGACCGTTGGCTCAGCGCTGCTGGTAACGCTGGCGGCGGCGCTCTGTGCGGTGGTGCTGGGCGTGCTGGCAGGAATAACACACGGGTTGCGTTCGGCGGTGATGAATCACATTCTGGATACCCTGCTGTCGATCCCTTCCCTGCTGCTGGCAATTGTTGTGGTTGCCTTTATCGGGCCGGGGCTGGGACATGTGATGCTGGCGGTCTGGCTGGCGCTGTTGCCGCGACTGGTGCGGGCAATTTATACCGCCGTACATGATGAGCTGGAAAAAGATTATATCGTGGCTGCGCGTCTGGACGGGGCCAGCAACAAGAATATTCTCTGGCATGCCATTCTGCCCAATATTCTGCCGTTGCTGGTGAGTGAGCTCACCCGCGCGCTCTCTATGGCTATTCTGGATATTGCGGCGCTCGGCTTTCTCGATCTCGGCGCGCAACTGCCTTCGCCGGAATGGGGCTCAATGCTGGGTGACGCGCTGGAGCTGATCTACGTTGCGCCCTGGACAGTCATGCTGCCTGGCGCCGCGATTATGCTGAGCGTATTGATCATCAATCTGTTGGGCGACGGGATTCGCCGCGCCATTGTGGCGGGAGTGGAATAATGCCGTTACTTGATATCCGTAACCTGACCATTGAGTTTATGACTGCCGACGGGCCGGTCAAAGCGGTCGATCGCGTTAATTTAACCCTGAACGAAGGGGAGATACGTGGACTGGTGGGGGAATCGGGCTCCGGAAAAAGCCTGATTGCGAAAGCCATTTGCGGCGTGACCAAAGATAACTGGCGCATCAGCGCCGACCGCATGCGCTTTGATGATATCGACCTGCTGCGCCTGTCGCCGCGCGAGCGTCGCCGCATTGTCGGTCATAACGTCTCGATGATTTTTCAGGAGCCTCAGTCCTGCCTTGATCCCTCTGCCCGCGTGGGCCGCCAGCTGATGCAGGCGATCCCCGGCTGGACCTGGAAAGGCCGCTGGTATCAGCGCTTTCGCTGGCGTCACGCGCGCGCGATTGAGCTGCTGCATCGCGTCGGCATCAAAGATCATAAAGATATCATGCGCAGCTATCCCTATGAGATAACCGAAGGGGAATGCCAGAAGGTGATGATCGCCATTGCGCTGGCAAACCAGCCGCGGTTGCTGATCGCCGACGAGCCGACCAACGCTATGGAACCCACCACCCAGGCGCAAATTTTCCGTTTGCTCAGCCGCCTTAACCAGAACAACAACACCACCATTTTGCTGATCAGTCACGATTTGCGCACCATGAGCCAGTGGGCGAACCGGATTAATGTTCTTTACTGCGGTCAAACGGTAGAAACCGCCGCCAGCCAGGATCTGATCGCCACGCCGCATCATCCCTATACGCAGGCGCTGATCCGCGCGATGCCCGACTTTGGCAGCGCGCTGCCGCATAAAAGCCGACTGAATACCCTGCCGGGGGCGATTCCATCGCTGGAGCATTTGCCCATTGGCTGCCGACTTGGCCCGCGCTGCCCCTACGCACAGAAAAAATGTATCGAAACGCCGCGCCTGGCAGGAGCAAAAAACCATCTGTTCGCCTGCCACTTTCCGCTGAATATGGAGAAACCCTGATGGTTGAAACGCTGCTGGAAGTGCGAAACCTCAGCAAAACCTACCGCTATCGCACCGGCCTGTTTCGTCGTCAGCACGTTGAGGCAGTGAAAGATGTCAGCTTTACCCTGCGCGAACGGCAGACGCTGGCGATTATTGGTGAAAACGGCTCGGGAAAATCGACGCTGGCAAAAATGCTGAGCGGCATGGTCGAGCCCAGCGCCGGAGAGATGGTCATCAACGATCATCCACTGCGCTACGGCGATTATGGTTTTCGCAGTCGACTGATCCGCATGATATTTCAGGATCCCTCTACCGCCCTTAATCCCCGCCAGCGCATCGGTCATATTCTTGATTTTCCGCTGCGTCTGAACAGCGATCTTGATCTCTCCGCCCGGGAAAAGCGCATCAACCTTACGCTGCGTCAGGTAGGTCTGCTGCCCGATCACGCCGCCTACTACCCGCATATGCTGGCGCCGGGGCAAAAACAGCGCGTCGGCCTGGCGCGCGCGCTGATCCTGCAACCCAAAGTGATTATCGCTGATGAGGCGATGGCTTCGCTGGATATGTCGATGCGCTCACAGCTGGTTAACCTGCTGCTGGAGCTGCAGGAAAAACATGGGCTTTCTTATATTTTCGTTACCCAGCATATCGGCATGATGAAACATATCAGCGATCAGGTGCTGGTGATGCATCAGGGTGAAGTGGTCGAGCGCGGCGGCACCGCTGACGTGCTGGCCGCGCCGCTACATGATTTAACACGTCGTATGATCGCCAGCCACTTTGGCGAGGCGCTGACGGCAGATGCATGGCGGCGCGATCCGCCCGTTTAGGCACTGCTATCCCTGTCAGCTGCGGTGCTTTTCGCCAACTGACAGGTCGGATTAACGCTATCCACAGACTCGTGCTAGAATCGCCGGGTCGATCAACGCGGTTGCGCATTTTTTGAGCTAAGCAGCCGCCAACAACAATGACCATAAGGATTACAGCTATGGGTTTTCTTTCCGGTAAGCGCATTCTGATTACTGGCGTTGCCAGTAAACTCTCCATCGCCTACGGTATTGCACAGGCGATGCACAAGCAGGGCGCAGAACTGGCTTTCACCTATCAGAACGATAAACTGAAAGGCCGTGTTGAAGAGTTCGCTAAAGATCTCGGCTCCGAAATCGTTCTGCCCTGTGACGTTGCTGAAGATGAGAGCATCACAGCGCTGTTTACTGAACTGGCAAAAACCTGGCCTAAATTTGACGGTTTCGTTCACTCTATCGGCTTCGCCCCGGGCGATCAGCTGGATGGCGACTATGTGAACGCCGTTACCCGTGAAGGTTTCAAAATTGCACACGACATCAGCGCTTACAGCTTTGTTGCGATGGCGAAAGAGTGCCGTGCGATGCTGAACCCAAACTCAGCTTTGCTGACGCTTTCTTACCTGGGCGCAGAGCGCGCTATCCCGAACTATAACGTTATGGGTCTGGCGAAAGCTTCTCTGGAAGCAAACGTACGCTACATGGCCAACGCTATGGGGCCGGAAGGCGTGCGCGTTAATGCCGTTTCTGCGGGTCCGATTCGTACGCTGGCCGCGTCCGGCATTAAAGATTTCCGTAAAATGCTGGCTCACTGCGAAGCGGTTACGCCGATTCGCCGTACCGTGACCATTGAAGATGTGGGTAATTCTGCAGCCTTCCTTTGCTCCGATCTGGCGGGCGGCATCACCGGTGAAATCGTTCACGTTGACGGCGGCTTCAGCATCGCTGCCATGAACGAGCTGGAACTGAAATAAGTATCTTCGGGCGAGGCGTCTGTCTCGCCCTTCTCTTTTCGTACTTCCTTTCTGATTAACCTTATAGCTTTCCGCTATTTGTTATCACCGAACATTCTTTGCCGCTGCGCAGCCCTTGTTGCAGGATAGCCATGCCGTTCCGACCCGGTTTTACAGTATTTTATGCCGCCGGGTTGGCTAACTTGTGAAAGGAATGATCATGGAACCACGCCGTTATTCCGGCAACAGCCACTGGTATCATGAAACGCAGGCCAGCGCGCGCGCTGAGCAGACGCCCCCGCTTTATCCTGAAGCCGCAGATATTGAGGATCGTTTCCTGCTGGGACTCCAGCAACATGCATCGATCCTGACGCCGCTCTTTCATACTTTTCGTCCGGTGCTGCAAGCGGGACAGGCGCTCAGCCACCAGCTGTTTCCGGACGACCTCACGCCGACGCTCACGCATACGCTCACACTGTACGACCGACTGGCGATTGCGTTGACCGCAGCCCAGGTTACCGGCATTCAGCGCTTGTGCAATCATTATGCGGCGCGACTCAATCCGCTGCCCGGTCCCGACTCTTCACGGGAAAGCAACAATCGTCTGACCCAGCTGACACAGTATGCGCGCCAGCTGGCCAGCCAGCCGGCAGTTATCGACACCGCTGCGCTACAACGGCTGGATGATGTTGGTTTAAGCACGCCGGATATTATCAGCCTGAGCCAGACTGTGGGGTTTGTCAGCTATCAGGCACGCGTAGTAGCAGGATTACAGGCGCTACTCGGCATGCCGGTGTGCTGGCTGCCCGGCCTGAATGAATGCATTGATGCCTCATGGCACGACTTTTCATCGCCAAAGGAATACCGTCTTCGCCTGCCGCCGCTGGAGCGGCGCTATGCCAGCGAGCAGCAGCTGGCGGCGATTGAGGCAGCCCAGGCATTGCCTGAACTAACCCACATGGTTTGGCTGGCGGCACATGATGCCGGTACTCTGCACGCCTGGAGCAGACTGCAAAGCTCACTGCCTTCGGCAACGCAGGAAGAAGCGCTGGCGCAGGCGGTTGCTGCACGTATTAACGGCAGTGCCTTATGCTTTGAAAGGTATCAGGGGCGCTTTTTGTCTGAACTGCAACGCGGGATTGATGATGCGCTGACCGCCAGCCGCCGCGAGCCGTTACCTCATGCCGTGATCCAGCTGGCCGCACAGCTGACGCGCGCGCCGGATCGCCTTAGCGCCGCGCATTTGCAGACGCTGCTGGCCCAGGGAATCACGCATCAGCAACTGTTTTGTCTGATGCAGCGGGTTGCGCTGGCAAACTGGAATAACCGGCTACTGCAGGCGCTGGGCGGATATTAGCCTGCGCTCAGGATACGCCGCACTTCATCGAAAAAGTGCTGCGCCAGCGGTGTGGCGCGCCCGGGCTCTGCAACCACCACCGCAGCATGGCGCGCCATAGGCGCAATGGCCAGCGGACGGCTATGCAGATCCGGATTCATATCAGGCAGCAAATGTCCCACCGGTGAAATCAGGCAGCCTAACCCCACCTGCACACCCTGCAGCAGCTGAAAAATTGAGGTGCTTTCCAGGATCACGCGTTGGGTTAAGCCAGCCTCGCGAAAGCTGGCGTCCAGGTAGCGCCGGAAATAGCGCGTAGGCTCTGCCAGGCAGAGCGGCAGCGCGGCAATATCTTCCAGGCGCAGACTGTGATAATTGTCCAGCTGCGGA
Organism: Pantoea sp. FN0302; assembly: GCF_050113775.1. Lineage (NCBI taxonomy): Bacteria > Pseudomonadati > Pseudomonadota > Gammaproteobacteria > Enterobacterales > Erwiniaceae > Pantoea > Pantoea sp. FN0302. The sequence goes on along the minus strand of NZ_JBNJSM010000001.1, from coordinate 1,003,760 downwards.
AAATGCGCCGGATGATACACCAGCTCTACGCCGTTATCCGTTAAGGATTCCGCCTGGAAGTGCAGTTCACGCAGCGTTGCCAGCTCAAAAAAACCGATACCCACATCCACGGTATGGCTGTTCAGCGCCTCAAGCAGCTGATCGGCGCTGAGCACCGCGACGCGATAATCAAGTTGCGGATAGCGATCGCTGACCATTTTCAACAGCAGCGGCAGCGATACGCTGCACTGAGGCACCACGCCGATGCGCAATGTGCCATTTACGCCATGCTTGAGCGACTCTACTTCGAGTTTAAGCCCCTGATAAACCGACACGATTTCCCGCGCCCAGGCCAGTACCCTTTCACCTTCTGCGGTAAACCCATCGAAGTTATTGCTGCGGTTGATCAACGACAAGCCTAGCTCACGCTCCAGGTTTTTTAGCCGCATCGACAGCGTTGGCTGGCTAACAAAGCTGGCCTCCGCCGCACGCCCAAAATGGCGCTCACGCTCCAGATTGCAAAGATAAATTAATTGTTTTATATCCATAATTATTATAATTCAATGAGTTAGGATTGGTAAAATCTTGACGTTTGAAAGTTATGTACTAACAGGTGTACTAATTTAAATTTTACGATGCCTCACTGACGGGTTATCACTCGAGCAGAGGTGACGATGGTGCCTTTATGGAGGGATTATCTTAGCATACTAACCATTCGCTTCTGAGAGAGGTGTCGTAGCGCGAGGCGGAGAGCGCTCTTTGTGCTAAAAGAGGATGGGTAAGTCAGAAGCATGCATGGCTGTATGGCGGCGTAATCCCCAAAGACAGGTGCTGGTTCACTCGGACCAGGGCAGTCAGTATACAAGCCATGAGTGGCAGTCGTTTCTGAAATCACACGGTCTGAAGGGCAGTATGAGTCGTCGCGGTAACTGTCACGATAACGCGGTTGCAGAAAGCTTTTTCCAGCGACTGAAACGCGAACGGATAAAGAAAAAGATCTACGGAACGCGGGAAGAAGCTTGCAGCGATGTTTTTGATTACATCGAAATGTTTTATAACAGTAAGCGTCGGCATGGTTCGAGCGATAAGATGTCGCCGACAGAATATGAAAACGAATATTATCAACGGCTCGGAAGTGTCTGGATTATCCGTGGCGATTCAATTTTATCTTAACGGGCTGTTATATTGACCTTTAGTGCAAAACTCCGGGAGGGATAAGGGCTGCCGGGTAGAGTGAACGACACGACAGCCAGGTTATCTTAGCCAGCTACTTTTTCCAGCGCCGCCTGAATCGCCTCGGAAAGCTCGTTGATTTCAAATTTAGCCACATAGCCATCGGCTCCGACTTTACGCACATGTTCTTCATTGGCGCTGCCAGAAAGTGAAGAGTGAATCACTACCGGAATTTTTTTCAGGGTCTCGTCGCGTTTGATATTACGCGTCAAAGTAAAACCATCCATCTCCGGCATCTCCAGATCGGTCAGCACCATCGCGATGCGCTCGCTGATATGCTGCCCTGCCGCCTGCGCTTCACGCGCAATCGCCTTGATTTTCTCCCAGGCTTCCAGACCGGTGTTGTGCATAATCGCCGGGATGCCCATGGTTTGCAGCCCGTGTTCCAGCATGGTACGCGCTACTTTTGAATCTTCCGCCACGATAACTACCGCGCCCGGCTTGAATTTGAAGGTACGCTGTGTGATTTCTTTCGGCGCGGCGTCGCGTACTGAAGGCACGATGTCATAAAGGATCTGTTCAACGTCCAGCACCATGGCGAGGCTGGTAGTCTGATCATCATTATCCAGACAGGCGATACTGGTGATATTGCGGCTGCTCACGCCAGATTCAGCGGTATGCACCTGGCTCCAGTCGAGACGCACGATATTATCAACCGACTCGACGGCAAAAGCCTGCGTACTGCGGGCATATTCCGTTACCAGCAGCAGATTAAGTCCGGTCGCCGGTTTACAGCCAGCAACGGCCGCCAGATCGATGACGGGAATGATTTGCTCGCGGATGTTGGCCATGCCCAGCAGAGGAGATTGCATGCCTGCCGCTTTGGTAATGGTAGGCATCGGGACAATTTCACGCAGCTTAAATACGTTAATGCCAAACAGCTCAGCTTTTTCGCCTTCCAGAGAAGACCCCAGCCGAAATAATAACAGTTCAAACTTATTAGATAAGGCGAGATTCGCTCTCTCATCAATATCTTTCTGGAAGTTATCCATTTTTACCTCTGGTTATTATTGTGGCTGGCGTAAGCTCACAATGCGATATTTATCAGGCGTCACGAGGGCACGGCTACACCCGGCAACGTTAACGCTTATGCGTTTGCTCTAATGAGTTATCGGCAGATAAAAATAAAAATACAGAGTGAATCGCTTTTCTGTGGCGTGACTAACGGTTTAAGCTATTAAAAAACCTGTCAGCAGGGGAAAATGGCTGGGCGGGACAAAAAAGAAAACCCTGACACGCAGGGTGCCAGGGTTAGGATGCGTTACTCAGACAGCGTTAATGTTTGCCGTCGGTATCGTAAGGGTCTTCTTTATCATCGGTACTGTCATCGCGTTTACGCGGGAGCTCACCCTGCTCGTCCGGCGCGCCGTTAGCGCCAAGATCGTCTTCTTCATAGGGATTAGGCGCATGAGGAGCATCTTCAGGTAAGCCATGATGTTCGTGCTCGTCCGGGTAAGGCTTGTTATGATCGGGGCGTTCTGACATTGGTTCCTCCATTAACATTCACGCGGATACGTTAACTGAGTATAGGCGAGGATATGGCTCACTGCCTTGCTGTGCCGGACTTGCCTTCTGCTGACCGTGACGCGACAAAAATAAAAGGCCGCCCACAGGCAGCCTTTCGCTTACGATTAATTTTATTTATATAATTACTGAAGCGCTTAAGGCTTGCAGTGGGGTGTTTCCCTGGTGTGACAGTATTGCTATGGCTGCCTACCCGCTTACGGACGCATATTTAGAGCTGCAAGCAGTATTTGGTTGGTTTTAAAAAAACCGGGCGAACCGTTCTCGAGTAGACGCTGCCATTATTTATAAAATTACCTTATGATTCTACTCCCCTAAAGTACAGGTTATGCCTGACAGTGTCCTGAAATCGCTGTTTCAGGCTACGCCTAATGCGGTTTTCACTTCGTTAGCAATTTTTTCTACCTGCGGGCCGTAAATCACCTGTACGTCATGATCGCTGACCCGATTGACGCCGTTGGCACCGGTGGTCATCAGGGTTTGATCGACCACCTCTTTCATATCTTTCACCCGCACGCGCAGACGGGTAAAACAGCAGTCAACCTCTTCAATATTCCCTTCGCCGCCCAGCCCGCTGATGATCGTTTTGGTCCGCTCGTTGGCGCTAACGACCTGTGCCGGTGCTTCCTGCTCTTCTGATTCACGCCCAGGGGTTTCCACATTCATGCGTTTGATGACAAATTTGAAACCATAGTAATAAAGCGGCGCATAAATTGCTCCCAGTACCAGCGCCCACCACCAATGGGTTTTTCCACCACCGAGAATGCCAAATACCACCAGATCGATAGCCCCGCCCTGCACGTTGCCAATCATCAGATGCAGCATCGACATCAACATAAACGAGAGGCCGGTTAACAGCGCATGCATGATATAGAGCACCGGCGAAACAAAGATAAAACAGAACTCCAGCGGTTCGGTAATGCCGGTGGTAAAGGAGGTCAATGCCCCGGCCAGCACCAGCGCTTTAACGCGCTGTTTATGCTCCGGGCGTGCGGTATGGTATATCGCCAGCGCCGCCGCCGGCAGGCCAAACATCATTACCGGGATCTTGCCCTGCGCCAGGAACTGCGTTGCCTCACGCACGGTCTCGTCAGGAATGGTGCCCGGATGAGTTAGCGAAGTGTTGAAAATGTTCAGTGCGCCAACAATGGTCTGATTATCTACGGTAGCGATACCGCCAATCGGCGTAAAGCGCACGGTTTCGTTGAGGATATGATGCAGGCCGGTTGGGATCAGCAGCCGTTCACAGGTGCCCAGCAGAAACGCGCCATACTGACCGCTCTTGCCAATAAATTCACCCACCCAGGCGATGCCTGCGCCAATGCCAGGCCAAATCATCGCCAACAGCACGCCCACCAGCGGCAATACCACTACGGTTACAATCGGAACAAAGCGTCGTCCGCCAAAAAAGCTGATCGCCGTCGGCAGCTGCTGGGTATAAAAACGATTATGTAGCATAACCGTCAGCAGACCGGCAATTACGCCGCCCAGCACGCTCATGTTAAAGGTAAATATGCCCAGCATTTCGATATATTCCGCTGAGGTCATCATGGCTGTGGTTTGATCCATTCCGGCCTGCTGCAGTGCTTCCGGCGTGGTGGTTTGTGCCGTCAGCCCTCTGGCCGCCAGCGTGGCGCTGATCCCCACATGCATAGCGATGAATCCAATCACCGATGCGAAGGCCGCCGTGGGCTTTTCTGCTTTTGCCAGGCCAATGGCGCTGGCGACGGCGAAAAATATCGGCAGGTTGGCAAACAGCGCGCCCGCGACTTTGCGAATAAAACCGATAATAAGCTGAGGCGTGTGCATATTGGCGAAAGCATCGCCGGTGATCGCGGGGTTTTGCATTGCCGCCGCAACGCCAAGAAAAATACCGGCTGCGGCTATTACTGAAATAGGCATCATCAATGCTTTGCCGAACGCATGAACCTTACTGGTAAAATCTTTCATAAACCGCCTCTGTTGCAGGTCAGAAAGTTTCAGTATTAGTCAGTCAGGCGATAAGCACCGCACCGGCGGCGGCAGGTGGCGGATAAATTTTGAGCAAACTCACATTTCTGCCCGGCACGATAAATGAAAACTATCACACCATTAAGTCAATCAATTAGACAAAATATTTAACCCGCAGCAGACTTCCCGGCAAAAGAAGCAATAAATGCTTAACAATTCATAAACACAATAAGCCTGCATGAATCATGAAATTCAAATCACAAATTAAGCCATATCAGGCCGCGGCGGGCGGCTGGGGCTCACTTGAAGCCACCACCCGTTTCGTTATTGACAGCAAACAAGCACTGAAAAACATGCGCAACCTGATGCGCATGAACAAAGCCAAAGGTTTTGACTGCCCGGGCTGTGCCTGGGGCGACGATAACAAAAGCACCTTTAGTTTCTGTGAGAACGGCGCGAAAGCGGTGACGTGGGAAGCTACGCGCCGCTTTGTCGACGCTGAATTTTTTGCCACGCACAGCGTCAGCACGCTTTACCAGCAGAGCGACTATTTTCTGGAGTATCAGGGGCGTCTGACCGAGCCGCTGCGCTATAACCGCCTGACAGATCGCTATGAACCGATCAGTTGGGAAAATGCGTTCTCGCTGATTGCTCAGCATATTCACGCCATGGACAATCCCAATCAGATGGAGCTTTACACCTCAGGCCGCGCCAGCAATGAAGCCTCCTGGCTTTATCAGCTGTTTGGCCGCATGGTGGGCACCAATAACTTCCCTGATTGCTCCAATATGTGTCATGAAGCGAGCGGCAGCGGCCTGAAGCGTAGCATCGGCGTGGGTAAAGGCACAATTCGCCTGGATGATTTCGATCATGCGGACGCCATTTTTGTCTTTGGCCAGAACCCGGGCACCAACCATCCGCGTATGCTGCACAGCCTGCGCCATGCCGCCGATCGCGGTGCCAAAATCGTAACCTTTAATACCCTGCGCGAGCGCGGTCTTGAGCGCTTTGCCGATCCGCAAAAGCCGCTGGAAGTGGTGACATCAAAAGCGGGCACCATCAGCTCCACCTATTATCAGCCAAATCTTGGCGGTGATATGGCTGCGGTACGCGGTATGGTTAAAGCGCTGGCGGAAACTCACCGTGCCCGTATCGCCGCAGGTGAAAAAGGCCTGTTTGACGAAGCCTTTATCAATGCGGCTACGCAGGGCGTGGAAGATTACCTGGCAGCGGTAGATGCCACCAGTTGGGAAAAGATTGAACAACAGTCTGGCCTGAGCGAGCAGCAGCTGCGTGAAGCAGCAGCGATTTACCAGAGCGCCGACCGCGTTATCTGTACCTGGGCGATGGGCATCACCCAACATAAGCACTCTGTGGATACGGTACGTGAAATCGTTAACCTGCAGCTGCTGTTTGGCCAGCTGGGCAAAAAAGGTGCTGGTCTCTGTCCGGTGCGCGGTCACAGCAATGTGCAGGGCAACCGCACCATGGGCATTGATGAGAAACCAACTCAGGCCTTCCTGGATGCAATGGCGCAGCATTTTGGCTTTGAGCCGCCGCGCGAGCCTGGTCATAACACAGTACAGGCGCTGGAAGCGATGCTGCGCGATGAGATCAAAGTGCTGATCGCGCTGGGCGGCAACCTTGCCGCTGCCGCACCGGATAGCCCGCGCACGGAAGAAGCGATGCAGCGCTGCGGTCTGACGGTACATATCAGTACCAAACTGAACCGTAGCCATCTGGTGCCGGGTCAGGAGAGCCTGATTCTGCCAACGCTGGGTCGTACTGAACAAGATATGCAGGCCACCGGCTCACAGTTTATTACCGTGGAAGATTCATTCAGTATGGTGCACGCGTCTGAAGGCGTGGGCAAACCGCTGGCTGAGACGCAGCGTTCAGAAACCGCTATCGTCGCGGGCATTGCAAATGCAGTGCTTGGCAACGCCAGGGTTGACTGGCTGGCGCTGGCGGCAGATTACAATAAAATCCGCGATCATATTGCTGCCACTATTCCCGGTTTTGCCGACTTTAATCAGAAGTGCGAGCAGCCTGGCGGCTTCTATTTAGGCAACGCCGCAGCCGAGCTGCGCTTTAATACGCCTGGCGGTAAAGCGCACTTTAGCGCGGCAGCCCTGCCCACCTCGCTGTTCCCACAGCTGGGCGATGTGAAAGTGCCGTTTACGCTGCAATCGCTGCGCTCACACGATCAGTACAACACCACCATTTATGGTCTTGATGACCGTTATCGTGGCGTTTATGGTCAGCGTGAAGTGCTGTTCATTAACCCGGAAGATATGCGCGAACTGGGTTATGAAGCCGGGCAAAACGTGGATATTGAAACGCTGTGGAACGACGGTATTACCCGTCGGGTCAACGGCTTTAAGCTGGTGCCTTACAATATTCCACGTGGAAACCTTGCTGCCTATTATCCGGAAACCAACCCGCTGGTGCCCCTCTCCAGTTTTGGTGACGGCAGCGGCACGCCGACGTCAAAATCGGTGCCGGTAAAAATTTCTTTGTCAGCCGACGTGGTCACGCAGCGTATTGCCTGATAGCCTGTAAGCCTGTGTAAAAAGCCGGATCCTTCCGGCTTTTTACGTTTATTACACCTTGCCGGGCGCCAGCGAATCGCGTAAAACTGTCTGCCGCTCTTAGGCCACGAAACTGAATTCAACTATGTTCCAGGATAATCCGCTGCTTGCGCAGCTTAAAGAGAAGCTCCACGCCCAGACACCGCGTGTGGAAGGGGTGGTAAAAGGCACCGAGAAAGGTTTCGGTTTCTTAGAAGTAGACGCGCAGAAAAGCTACTTTATTCCGCCGCCGCAGATGAAAAAAGTGATGGCCGGCGACCGCGTCATCGCTGCGGTACAAACCGATAAAGATCGTGAAATTGCCGAACCGGAAACGCTGGTTGAGCCGTTCCTGACGCGCTTTGTTGGCCGGGTGCAGAAAAAAGATGACCGCCTTTCTATTGTTCCCGATCATCCTCTGATTAAAGATGCCATTCCCTGCCGTCCAGTACGCAGCCTGCAACATGACTTTCAGGCCGGTGACTGGGCCGTGGCGGAAATGCGCCGCCATCCGCTGAAAGGCGACCGTGGCTTTTATGCTGAACTCACTGAATTTATTACCACCGGCGACGACCATCTGGCGCCGTGGTGGGTGACACTGTCACGCCATAATCTTGAGCGTGAAGCCCCGGCAGAAACGTTCAGCGACATGCTGGATGAAAAGCTGGAGCGTGAAGATTTAACTGCGCTGAATTTCGTGACGATTGACAGCGCCAGCACCGAAGATATGGATGATGCGTTGTATGTTGAAGAGCTGGCGGATAATGCGCTGCGCCTGACCATCGCCATCGCCGATCCCACTGCTTATGTGCCTGCTGGCAGCAAGCTGGATGCTATCGCCGCCGAGCGTGCTTTTACTAATTATCTGCCGGGCTTCAATATCCCGATGCTACCGCGCGAGCTCTCTGATAATGTCTGCTCGCTGCGCCCGAATGAGCGTCGTCCGGCGCTGGCCTGCCGCGTTACCGTTGGTCAGGACGGCTCGCTCTCTGACATCGTATTCTTTGCCGCCTGGGTCGAATCTAAAGCCAAGCTGGTGTATGACGAGGTCTCTGACTGGCTGGAAAACAAAGGCGAATGGCAGCCAGGCAACGAAGCGATCGCTCAGCAGATTCGTTTACTGCATCGTGTTTGCCTCTCCCGTGTAGAATGGCGTCAGCAACATGCGCTGGTGTTTAAAGATCGCCCGGATTACCGCTTCCTGCTGGGCGAGAAAGGCGAAGTGCTGGACATTATTGCCGAGCCGCGCCGTATCGCTAACCGCATTGTTGAAGAGGCGATGATCGCCGCCAATATCTGTGCGGCCATGGTGCTGCGCGATAAGCTTGGCTTCGGCATCTATAACGTGCATCTGGGCTTTGATGTCACGAATGCCGAGCAGGCCGCTGCCGTACTGGCTAATCACGGCGTGACCGCTGATGCCGCTGCAATGGCGACGCTGGAAGGATTTATTCAGCTGCGGCGCGAGCTGGATGCGCAGCCGACTCAGTTCCTTGATAGTCGTATCCGTCGTTTCCAGTCCTTTGCTGAAATCAGCACCGAGCCAGGCCCACACTTTGGTCTTGGCCTGGAAGCGTATGCCACCTGGACCTCCCCGATTCGTAAGTATGGCGATATGGTTAACCATCGTCTGCTGAAAGCGATCGTGCGTGGTGAAAGCGCGTCACGCCCGAATGATGACGTGACGCTGAAAATGGGCGAGCGTCGTCGTTTGAACCGTATGGCGGAACGCGACGTGGGCGACTGGCTGTATGCCCGCTTCCTGAACAAAGCGGCCGGTACCGATACCCGCTTCAGCGCAGAAATCATTGATGTTTCTCGTGGCGGTATGCGCGTACGCCTGCTGGATAACGGTGCAGTGGCCTTTATCCCGGCACCTTTTATCCATGCGGTGCGTGATGAACTGGTGTGCAGCCAGGAAAACGGCACGGTACAGATCAAAGGCGAAGTGATCTATCGCGTTACCGATGTGATTGAAGTCACCATTGCTGAAGTTCGCATGGAAACACGTAATATCGTGGCGCGTCCTGCTGCCTGATAGTGCCATTAACGGGGCGGTATCACGCCGCCCCGTTTTATTAACTGCCTCTGATATTAATAATCTGTCCGATTGTCTTTCACAACTAAAACGCCTGCCGCCTCACACTTCTCTTAAATTTTCCTTTCTCTAACAAAACTTTAAATTATTTTTACCTTGCTTACCCATTTTCCTTCCCTCTGGATTCAGCAAGGAGTTAGTCATGAGAAACGTCAAAACCGGTTTGATCTGGTTAGCCGTGGCGTTGATTGGCGCATTTGCCTTCGCCATGCTGGCGATTAACCGTGGCGAGCCGGTTAACGCCGTCTGGCTGGTGGTGGCAGCCGTCGCCTGCTACAGCATTGCCTATCGCTTTTACAGCCTGTTTATCGCCAGGAATATCTTTGAACTTAACGATAGCCGCATCACGCCCGCCGAACGCTACAACGACGGTCTCGACTATGTGCCCACCAATAAATGGGTGCTGTTCGGTCACCACTTTGCTGCTATCGCCGGCGCTGGCCCGTTGGTTGGCCCGATCCTGGCGGCGCAAATGGGTTTCCTGCCCGGCACCATCTGGATCCTGGTGGGCGTGATGCTGGCGGGCGCGGTGCAGGATTTCCTGGTGCTATTTATCTCTACGCGACGCGATGGTCGTTCGCTGGGTGAGATGGCACGTCAGGAACTGGGTGCGTTTGCCGGCGTGATTACCATGCTCGGCGCGCTGGGCGTGATGATTATTATCCTGTCGGCGCTGGCGCTGGTGGTGGTAAAAGCGCTGGCTGACAGCCCGTGGGGCCTGTTTACCATCGCCGCGACCATTCCTATCGCCCTGCTGATGGGGATCTGGATGCGCTTTCTGCGCCCTGGCAAAATCGCCGAAGTGTCGCTTATCGGTTTTGTACTGATGATGGCAGCGATTATTTACGGGGGCGATATTGCGCAACATCCTTACTGGGGCCCCTTCTTTACCCTGAAAGGCACCACGCTAACCTGGGTGCTGGTGGGCTATGGTTTTATCGCCTCGGTGCTGCCGGTGTGGCTGCTGCTGGCTCCGCGTGACTATCTCTCAACCTTCCTGAAAATTGGCGTTATTGTCGGCCTGGCCGTGGGAATTTTATTCGCCATGCCTGAAATGAAAATGCCGGCTATTTCGCGCTTTATTGACGGCAGCGGCCCGGTGTTCTCCGGCGCGTTGTTTCCTTTCCTGTTTATTACTATCGCCTGTGGCGCAATTTCCGGCTTCCATGCGCTGGTCTCCAGCGGTACTACGCCGAAGCTGGTCGAGCGTGAAAGTCATATCCGCTTTATCGGCTACGGCGCGATGCTGATGGAATCATTCGTGGCGATCATGGCGCTGATCTGCGCCTCGGTGATTGATCCGGGTGTCTATTTCGCGATGAACTCTCCGGCGGCGCTGATCGGTACCACGGTAGAGAGTGCCTCGCAGGTCATTAACGGTTGGGGGTTTGTGGTAACGCCAGAAATGCTGACCGCCATCGCCCGTGACGTAGGCGAGACTTCGGTGCTGTCGCGGGCTGGCGGCGCGCCAACCTTTGCTGTCGGCATGGCACATATTATTACCGACGTCTTTAACAGTCGCGCCATGATGGCGTTCTGGTATCACTTTGCCATTCTGTTCGAAGCGCTGTTTATCCTTACTGCGGTAGATGCCGGGACGCGCGCCTGTCGCTTTATGGTACAGGACCTGGCGGGTACGCTGATCCCGGGCTTAGCCAATAACCGCTCCTGGCTGGGCAATATGGCGGGCACCACGGTCGCGGTCGCGGGCTGGGGCTTTTTTGTGTATCAGGGTGTGGTGGATCCGTTAGGCGGTATCAACACCCTGTGGCCGCTGTTTGGCATCGGCAACCAGATGCTGGCCTCAATGGCGCTGATCCTCGGCACCGTGGTGCTGTTTAAAATGAAAAAGCAGCGCTATGCCTGGGTAACAATTTTGCCGACCATCTGGTTATTTATCACCTCAATGACGGCGGGCTGGCAGAAAATTTTTCATGAAAAACCTGCTATCGGCTTTCTTGCACAGGCGAAAAAATTCAGTACGGCTATTGATAACGGCACCGTTATCGCCCCGGCAAAAAGCGTTGCGGATATGCAAACCATTGTGCTCAGCAATCAGATCAACGCCGCCCTGTGCGCTTTCTTTATGCTGGTCGCGGTAACCATGCTGATTTCCGCCTTTTTCGTGATCCGCCGCGCGTTGAAAAGCGAGCGTCCTACCACGCATGAAACTGAGCCGATGCTGCGTAAGGAGGTTCGTCATGTCTGAGTTGCTTCGCGCTGCCCACGCGCGACGTCAAATGGCGAAAATTCAACGCTGCCGTCCGCTGGCTTCCTCAGATACACCGCCGCCTCAGGGTTGGCGGCTGTTCTGGCTGCGGCTGTCGCAAAGTTTTCGTCTGATGGTTGGCGTGCAGGATTATCAGAATTATTTGCGCCATATGCGACAGCGGCATCCTGCCGCCGTGCCGATGACGGAAAAAGAATTTCATCGGTATTGCCTGGAGGCGCGTTTCCCGGCAAAAGGTGGAAAAATGGGAAAATGTCCTTGTTAAACTGTCAGCAGCTATTACGGCTTCCCGTTGACTGATAGTATCAACATACAAAGCAAACGTTCAGGCGCCCGTACCCGGGCGCCTGTTTAACGATCATTCGCGGAAGATGTTAATTTTTACGGAAAAAAGTCGCTTTTGGCATGCATAATGCTTATGTATTCAGTCATAAAGTATTACTAAACTTATGATAGTCACGCGATCTGCTTAACAGGATGGTTTGTATGCTTGAAGATCAGGGTCAAACATTACTCTATACGTTGTTTGGCACCCGCAGCCCTTACTGGCAGCTTACCTCCGACAGTGATGCCCTAAAACTTTCCCGGGAAGAACTGGCGGAAACGAGCCTGGCTGTTCCGCTTACGGCGTCTCAGGCGCAGCTGCTGCGCGCCATGACGGTAGTGACAACCAGCGTAAACATGGTAGTAAATTTGCGTGGCGAAGAATTGCCGATGCATTTTGTCGGACGCAAAGTCAATCAGGGAGAATGGGCTGGCACCGCATCGGCATGGGGCGATACCTCCTCCGTGGCGCGTGATTTGACCCAGGGGCTTTCTTTTGCCGAGCAGGTAGTCTCAGAAGCCAACTCGGTAATTGTCATCCTTGATCAAAACGGCAATATTCAGCGCTTTAACCGCCTCAGTGAAGAATACACCGGCCTGAAAGAGCAGGAAGTCATTGGCCGTAATGTCTTTCAGTTGTTTATGACTCGCCAGGAGGCGGTGGCCTCTCGCCGCAATATTACTGGCTTTTTCCGCGACGGCAGCTCTTATGAAGTAGAGCGCTGGGTGAAAACACGTAAGGGCCAGCGCCTGTTTCTGTTTCGCAATAAATTTGTTCACAGCGGCAGCGGTAAAAACGAAATATTCCTGATCTGTTCCGGCACCGATATCACCGAAGAACGTCGGGCGCAGGAGCGTTTGCGTATCCTGGCGAACACCGATACCGTTACCGGCCTGCCTAATCGTAACGCCATCCATCAACGCATCAGCGAAGTGCTGGAAAAACGCGAACAGCAGCAGATTGGCGTGGTTTATCTGGACCTGGATAATTTTAAAAAGGTTAATGACGCCTACGGCCATATGTTTGGCGATCAGCTGCTACAGGCGGTAGCGCTGGCGGTGCTCACCTGCCTGGAGCCACAGCAAACGCTGGGGCGTCTCGGCGGCGATGAGTTTATTGTGCTGGCGGAAAACAGCTCCCAGACCGCGCTGGAAGCGATGGCGTTACGCATTCTTACGCGCCTGCGTCAGCCTTTCCGCATCGGCCTGATCGAAGTGTATACCAGCTGTTCGCTGGGCATCGCGCTTTCGCCGCAGCATGGTGAAGATCGCGAAAGCCTGATACGCAATGCCGATACGGCGATGTATCACGCCAAAGAGAGCGGACGCGGGCAGGCATGCGTTTTTTCCGCTGAGATGAATCAGCGCGTCTTTGAATATGTCTGGCTGGATACCAATCTGCGTAAGGCGCTGGAGCAGCAGCAGCTGATTGTTCACTATCAGCCCAAAATCAGCGCAGGTAATGCGGTAATGAGCGCCGAAGCGCTGGTGCGCTGGCTTTCACCAGAGCGCGGCCTGATCCCGCCCAATGAGTTTATTTCTTATGCCGAGGAGTCTGGCCTGATTGTGCCACTTGGCCGTTGGGTGATGCTGACGGTGCTACAGCAAATTGTGACCTGGCGTCGTCAGGGGATTTATCTGCGCGTAGCGGTCAACGTCTCCGCGCGTCAGCTGATCGACCAGAGCATTTACAACGACCTGAAACAGGCTCTGCAGCTTAACGGCATGAACTCCAGCCCGATCGATATTGAGCTGACGGAAAGCTGTCTGATTGAAAATGAACAGCAGACGCTGGCCCTGATGCATAAGTTCCGCGAGCTGGGCGCAGAGGTGCATCTGGACGATTTCGGCACCGGTTATTCATCACTGTCTCAGCTGGCGCGCGTGCCAATCGATGCCATTAAACTGGATCAAAGCTTCGTTCGTGATGTTCATAAACAGCCCATTGCCCAATCACTGGTGCGGGCGATCGTTGCCGTGGCTAAGGCGCTGAATCTGCGAGTAATCGCAGAAGGCATTGAAAATCAGCAGGAAGAAGAGTTTCTGTTGAATAACGAAGTGGAAGAACGTCAGGGCTACTATTATGCGAAGCCAATGCCCGCAGATAAACTGGAGCATTGGCTTGCTCAGCGTCCTGCCAAGCCCTGAATCCTGTTAGCTTACTTTACGCAGCTGCGAACTGAGGCGGTTTTGCAGCTGAACCAGGCGCTCCATATAAGCCAGATCTTTTTCCTCAATGGTAAAGGCATAATCCACCCAATCCTCTGTGATATCCATCAGCTCGCCGCGTGAGAGCTGAAGCACGCGCTGACGCGCTTTGAGCATCGCTTTGACGCCGTTGAGTTTGGGCCGCAGCGTATCGATAAAGGTACGCGTAGCTCGATAGCCCTCCCCCTGCTGAAACAGGCGATCAACCAGACCGCGCGTTTCAAACCACTCGGCAGTATGACTCTCGCCTTCACAAATCAGCTCCTCAGCCAGTTTCATACCGGCGCGGCGCGCCACCAGTGAATAGCCGCCCATGCCGGGAAACAGGTTAAAAGCAATTTCCGGGAAGCCCATACGCGCATTATTTTGCGCCAGCAAAAAGTGATGGGCTAACGCCGCCTCGAAACCGCCGCCCAGAGCGCTGCCTTCAACCATGGCGATAGTCACCGCACCGACATCGAATCCCTGCGCTGCGGCATGAATGCAATCCACACAGGCGCGCGCATAAGCACGCAGCGCCTCGCGTCTGTTATTTTTTATGCACTCCACAAAAAACTGCAGGTCGCCGCCAGCGTTAAACATCGCCGGAACCAGCGACCCTGTTACCCAAAAATCAATGGGTAAACCAGAGCGCTGAGCGGCATAACGGAGATTCATGATCTCTTCAATAAGCGCATGATTAAAGGAAGGCCGCGGTTCCGCACGTAGCATCATCCACATCGTGCGCCGCTCTTCTTCATACCAGGCATCCAGCTGAGTGGTCTGTCCAGATTCAGTAAACAGTCGGCAGGTAGGTTGGTTTAGTAATGACATAGTCTCATCCTCGGTATAGTTGATGCGTTAAACGCAACACCAGCCTAATGCAGAGTGAGACAACACTGAATGAGCGACTGATTTTTAAGATAAAATACAAAAAAACCCCGCCGTGGCGGGGTTGATTTTTAGCCAATAAATTACTTAACTGCTGCGCGCTGGCCTGCGGCTGCGCGATGCCGTTTTATCTGTTTTGAATAAATTGCAGTAATGATTGGCACTAACAGAGAGGTCACAATAACCGAGGTGGCGACCAGCGCCGTCGCTGCGGGCGCTACCGGTTTAAACTGCGGCACCATCTCAGCAATCAATACCGGCGTGGCTACTGCCGCGCCTGCCGAACTGGAGGCAGCCACCCCGGCCGTACCGTCTCCGCCGCCGATCAGACGATCGGCAATAATCAATGGGATACCGGTAACGATAATAACCGCGACGCCCAGCATGATGCCCAGCAGGCCGGTCTGCGCGATAACCGCCAGATTGATGGTGTTGCCCAGTGCAAAGGCAAAGAAAGGAATCAGCGTCTGTACCGCCTTGCCGAAAAATTCACGCAGCTCAGGATCCAGGTTCCCTAAGGTAAAACCAACCAGGAATGGCAGCACCGCACCGACAAAAACATGTGGCTCAAACGAGGCGATCCCGGCGGTGCCTAAAATCACCATCGTCATTAACGGGCCCGATTCCAGTGACATCAGTACGAAGGCGCCCGCCTCTTCTTTAGTACCATACTGCTGCATTAAAGAAGCGTAGAGACCGCCGTTGGTCATATCCATTGCTGCTACCAGTGCCAGCGTTGACAATCCGGCCAGCATTCCCACTTCAAATCCATTTTCTGGTATCAGGCGGGAGGCGATAGCCGCCACAACCCAGGCCACAGCAATTTTTGTTACCACCAGCGTGCCCGACTTACGCAGCACGGTGCCGGTAGCGCTTAATTTTATTGATGCGCCCATACAGAAGAACCAGACGGCCAGAATCGGCACGGTTCCGCTCATCAATCCATTAGTAAACGATCCAAAGTACTTACCTGAATCAGGCGCAAATGTATGGCAAAGCGCCCCTAAGAACAGGGGCACCAGCATCATCCCGCCCGGTATTTTATCGATAGCTCTTTTGATATGCATGTTGCGTTCCACCCTTGTTGAGCAAGATGTCAGAACCATCCTGCAACGCCCATCGGGGCAATGGATAGCAACATACCGTGATTATTCAGCGGAAAAAGTGATCCTCTCGATATTTTTGAAACTACGTTTCAATTTTATAGAAAGCTTATTTTGCATTTGCGTGAGGCATCAACCTTTTTGCCCGTAATAGGCATTGGCGCCATGCTTGCGCAGCCAGTGTTTATCCAGCAAAGCCTGCTGCATTGCCGGTAAGTCTGGGGTAAGTTGTTGACTGAACAATGCCATGTAGGCCACTTCCTCCAGCACCACCGCACTGTGAACCGCATCTTTGGCACTTTTGCCCCAGGCGAAAGGCCCGTGGGAATGTACCAGCGCAGCAGGAACGGCCAGTGGGGCGATATCCCGCTCACGCAGCGTTTCGATAATCACCTGTCCAGTTTCCCATTCGTAGCGGTGCGCAATTTCTTCATCGGTCATCATACGCGTACAGGGAATCGGGCCATAAAAGTCGTCGGCGTGCGTGGTGCCCCAGGCAGGGATATCGCGTCCAGCCTGCGCCCAGATGGTGGCGTGACGCGAGTGCGTATGCACGATGCCGCCAACATCTGGCCAGGCCAGGTAGAGTGCCCGATGTGTATCGGTATCGGATGAGGGACGCTTATCGCCTTCGACAACTTCTCCGGTTTTCAGCGCCACAACCACCATATCGTCGCGCTTCATGGCGTCGTAACTCACGCCGGAGGGTTTGATAACCAGCAAACCGCGCTCGCGATCGATAGCACTGACGTTGCCCCAGGTAAAGGTCACCAGATTGTGTTCAGGCAGCGCCAGATTGGCTTCAAGTACCTGCTCTTTGAGTTCTTCCAGCATAATCTTTCCATCCACCCTTTTGTAAATGCACTATTGTTATTGGGCTGGCGCGGTAAAGGTATGGAAGCGCTGGCTGATTAGATAGCGCGATCTGGCTGATAAGCTGGTTTTGTGTAGTGAATTAGGAGTTTTTAACCTGTTGTAACTTTTGGTAGTGCCTATAATTAATCAAGGCAATTGAACCCTGGGTGATTATTAGCGCCCTTATTTTTAATAAGTACAATTGCTGTTCCTGACGTAGACAGACGATCGGAAATCAACCAGATTCTGCCGCAACAACGGCAAAACAGGGATGTGTTCCGATCTAAAATAAACGGTCAGCGAACCTGAGACGCGGAGCAACCCGACTATACTTAAAAGGGTTCCTCTGTGAGCAACAATTAAGGAGAAGTAATTATGACTAACAATGCAAAACGCATTTCCGCTACCGTGCTGGCTGTTGTCGTTGCCCTGTCTTTAACCGGCTGCAGCAACTGGTCTAAACGCGACCGTAACACAGCAATCGGTGCTGGCGCTGGCGCTATTGGCGGCTCGGTTCTGACTAACGGCAGTGGCCTGGGTACTATCGGCGGCGCAGCTGTCGGCGGGATTATTGGTCACCAGATCGACTAAACTTTAATATAATTATAATTCAAGGCTACGCAGCGCATCTACCCATACGACAAGGCCGTTCATTGAACGGCCTTGTTTTTTTCATCCGCCAGCCAGTTTCACCTTGAATCCTTTCGCTTCCAGCAGGCTTTTTAATTCATCGCGTTTGTCGCCCTGAATCTCAATAAAGCCCTCTTTCGCTGCTCCGCCGCAGCCGCACTTTTTCTTTAGCTCAGCCGCCAGCTTATTAAGCCCGGCATCATCCAGATCCAGTCCGGTGATAATGCACACCCCTTTGCCTTTACGTCCGCTGGTTTGGCGCTGAATACGGACAATACCGTCGCCTTTAGGGCGTGGGGCTTTGATTTCCGGCTGAGTAATGCGGCCGCTGTCAGTGGAATAAATCAGCGGATTATCTTTACTCATGCTCCCTCCTGCAGTGAAGTCAGAATAGCCTGTAGCGTGGCTGCCGGATCGGCTGACTGAGTGATCGGGCGTCCAATAACCATATAGTCAACGCCCGCCTGCTGTGCCTGAAGCGGCGTCATAATACGACGTTGATCGCCCGCCTCGCTGCCGGCAGGACGTATGCCTGGCGTAACCAGTTTAAACGCCTGGCCGAACTGCTGCTTAAAGACAGCGGCCTCATGTGCCGAACAGACCACGCCATCCAGCCCGCACTGTTGCGTCAGACGCGCCAGGCGTGCGGCATATTCTGCCGGCGTTGCCGTGATGCCCAGATCCTGCAGATCGGCGGCTTCCATACTGGTCAGCACCGTTACCGCAATCAGCAGAGGCGCATCCTTACCAAAAGCGGTCAATGCTTCACGGGCGGCCTTCATCATACGCGCCCCGCCGCTGGCGTGTACGTTAACCATCCACACCCCCAGATCGGCAGCGGCGGCCACCGCATGCGCAACGGTATTGGGAATATCATGGAATTTCAGATCGAGGAAAACCTCAAAACCACGCTGATGCAAATCACGGACAAACTGAGGTCCGAAAAGCGTGAACATCTCTTTGCCCACTTTTAAACGGCAGCTGGCAGGATCGATACCATCCACGAAGGCCAGCGCACGGTTACGGTCAGCGTAATCAAGCGCGACCAGAACAGGCGAGTCATTACGGTTTTGAGGTTGAGACATGTCTATTCCTTCAACAATGGGGCACCGCACGGCGCAGGAGAAAACGGCAAGCATTCTACCTGCCACTGGCGGCGGAAAACAGCTTTAAGCTGCAGCAAACAGGGTCAGAATCGACCTGCCAGGCAAATTATCCACGCTGCAAAGGGAGTCTGCTGCTATTGAGTTTTAAGTATGTTGTAACTAATGACAGCACGATAACCCGCTGTAAAACAGGTTACCGCAATGGTGGTTTGATTATTGGCCATCCAGCCCGCGTATGGGTTTAACCGTTGACCAGGCACGACAAGAAGGACAATGCCAGTAGAGCGCGTGCGCCGTAAAGCCACATTTTTGACAGCGATAGCGTGGCTTGGTGCGGATCTGCTCGCCTACCATATCACGCAGCACCATCAGGCTCTCTTTGGCTCGGCCATCTTCCGCCTCATGCAGATGGAAATCCATCAGGCGATGGAAAACGCGCATGGTAGGATGCCGCTGTAGCTGTCGGTTGATATAAACCTGCGCCACATCCGCGCCCTCTTCGCGCTCCAGAATATCTGCCAGATGAAGTTCGGCCAGCGCGCCGGTGTTTTCTTCCACGCAGCGGCGCAGATAATCAGCCCAGACGTGCGGCTGCCCCAACTGTTGATAACAACTCTCCAGCATATCAAGCGTTTCGCTGACCAGCTCTTTATCCTGCTCAATCACGCGTTGCAGATGACCCGCGGCTCGGGCGTAATCACCCTTCGCCATAAAAATACGTCCCATCATGATGGAAACGCGCGCGCTCTGACGGTCGGCCGCCTCTCCTTTTTTCAGCAGGCTAAGCGCCCGGTCAAGGTCGTCGCTGCCCATCGCCAGCAAAGCCAGCTCGCAGTAGAAGTGCGCAATTTCTATCTGATGATGACTTTTACCGAGCTTAACCAGCCTTTCAGCAACGTCTATCGCTTTTTGCCATTCGCTGGTGGCCTGATAGATAACCAGCAGCTGCTGGAGCGCGCTGAGACGAAAATCGGTTTCGTCAGTGAGCTGTTCGAACATCTCTTCAGCCCGGTCATACAGCCCTGCCGCCATATAGTCGCGGCCCAGCTGCTGTACCGCCAGCAGACGTTGTTCGTAGCTCAGGGAGGCACTCTCCATCAGGGATTGATGGATGCGTATCGCACGATCCACTTCACCGCGCGAGCGGAAAAGATTGCCCAGCGTCAGGTGCGCTTCCACCGTGCCGCTGTCCTCTTTCAGCATATCGAGGAAAAGATCGACCGCTTTATCCTGCTGGTTTGACAGCAGAAAGTTTACGCCGGTCACATAATCGCGTGACAGACGATTCGCCTCTTGCTGCTTATCCTGCTGCGCACTTCTGCGCCCCATGTACCAGCCATAGGCAGCGGCCACGGGCAGTAACAGAAACAGCAGTTCCAACATCGGGAGTTATTCCTTGACGACAGGCGGATGTGACGGAGTCACGTTGTCGGTCTGAACGGTTTGCTGCTGCAGACGCTTGAGTTTACGCTGTGCATTAGCCAGTGACACGCGCACTCGCAGCCAGAAAAGACCACAGATTGCCCAGCCCAGTACAAACCCTGCGCCGAACAGCGAGGCCAGTAAAGTAGAGATACGGTACTCGCCCTGCGCAATCAAAAAGTTAAATGAGACAACCTGGTCATTATGCGCGCCAAGCGTCACAGAGATGATGAATATCACCAGAACCAGTAAAAAGATCAGTAAATATTTCACATTTCGTCCTGTAATTCGGTGTAAGCCAAAGGATTATGCCAAAAATGTCATAAGGATGCTTGCTGAGATAGTGGCTTTACTCGTTATCTCAGCAAAAATCTGTTTTCTCACTTAGGTTATGGGGCCGAAAAGGCGCATTGCAATCATGATTCTTTATCCTGTTCGCGCTGGGCAATCTCCTGATGCTCATCGGGCGGAATGGTCAACGGGCCACACAGGCGCTGCGCCAGCCAGCAAGCCAGCGTCACCAGCAGCCAGCTAATCCAGGTAGCGACCAGCAGATCGCGCGGCCAGTGCATTCCCAACAGCACCCGACTTCCCATAACGGCAACTGCCCAAATCATCAGGATTGTCACGGTTTTTCGGTGGCGGCGCGGCCAAAGTAGCCCCACGCCCAGCAGTGCCCAGCTGGCAGCAAACATGGTATGCCCCGACGGAAAGGCAAAGCCTGTTTCAAATGCCCAGTGACGCTTCAGCCACTGTGGAATATGGTTATCATTCGCCACTAAACGCGTCACTATCTGGCCGCGCGCCTGCCGATCCAGCTGATAAAACTCATCGCCGGGAATGCCATGCGTTTTTTCCAGCCATACCACATAGGGACGTGGCTCCTGCACCCGCGCCTTGATAAAAGATTTGGTATATTGCCCGGCGAGAATCGCGGCGATCATAATCACCAGCAGAAACAGCGCGGGTTTTAAACGAAAGCGCAGACACCATAAAAACCAGGCGCACAGGATTGCGCTGGTGAGGATCCCCCATGGCCGCGTCACGGTTTCCGTCATCCAGAACAGCAAACGTAAACCCAATCCGCTGGCGCCTGGCTGCCACTGCCAGTGGGAAAGCCACATCAACAGCGGCATTATCGACAGTAACAGAGCGCCAAAGGCGGTGCGTTTTGCTATTTCCAGCATGCTGCTTCCTTGTCATTAATAAGTATTCAAGCGAATAGCTTTTAATAATAGCTTACAAATGAACAACATAACCATGAATACTTAGATAATCGTGCGTTATCACATTAATCGTCGTGACGTATTACCCGTACGCAGACGGGTTATGGCAAAATAGACGCCATGTTTTCGGTCAGCCTGACCAACAGGCGCTACCTTGATGATAGCGCAACCTAATATGGTTCTGGAGAGTTACATGCAGCTTAAACGGGTGGCAGAAGCTAAACTGCCCACGCCCTGGGGCGATTTCCTCATGGTGGGATTCGAAGAATTGGCTACTGGCCACGACCACGTCGCGCTGGTATTTGGTGATGTTAATAACAATGAAGCCGTACTGGCGCGTGTGCATTCTGAATGCCTGACCGGCGATGCGCTGTTCAGCCTGCGCTGCGACTGTGGTTTCCAGCTGGAAGCTGCCCTGAACGCCATTGCTGAAGAAGGCCGTGGCGTTCTGCTTTATCATCGTCAGGAAGGCCGTAATATTGGCCTGTTGAATAAGATCCGCGCTTATGCGCTGCAGGATAAAGGCTACGATACCGTTGAAGCGAATCACCAGCTGGGATTTGCCGCCGATGAGCGTGATTTTACCCTGTGTGCCGATATGTTTAAGCTACTGGGCGTTGATGAAGTGCGGTTATTAACCAACAATCCACGCAAAGTGGAGATTCTGAGCGAAGCCGGGATCAATATCGTTGAGCGGGTACCGCTGATTGTGGGGCGTAACCCCAAGAATGCGCACTATCTGGACACTAAAGCAGAGAAAATGGGCCATCTGCTGCCCAAATCCTGATAAGTCTGCCGGGCATTCCGTCGCATCATGCGTGTGTAGATGAATGCCCGGCGTCTGGTTAATTCAGCATATTACGAATCACATAATGCAATATGCCGTCGTTCTGGTAATAGGTTAGTTCATTGCCGGTATCGATACGGCAGCGCGTGCCCAGCTCTTCCCGGCTGCCGTCCGGGCGCGTAATAGTCACTTTCACCGTACCGCCGGGCTGCAAGTCACGCAGATTTTCAATATCAATCAGCTCCTCGCCACTCAGGTTTAACGTTTTTCGTGTTACGCCCTGCGGAAACTCCAGCGGTAAAATGCCCATACCGATCAGGTTGGAACGGTGAATACGTTCAAAGGATTCACAGATAACCACCCGAACGCCAAGCAGACGCGGCCCTTTCGCTGCCCAGTCGCGGCTGGAGCCAGAGCCATACTCTTTACCTGCAATCACCGCCAGCGGTACGCCCTGCTGCTGATAAACCATCGCAGCGTCATAAATCGACATCTGCTCGCCATTTGGCACTACACGCGTGATGCCGCCTTCCACTCCCGGCACCATTTCGTTGCGAATACGAATATTGGCGAATGTACCGCGCATCATAACCTCATGGTTACCACGCCTTGAGCCATACGAGTTAAAGTCACCGCGCTCCACGCCTCGCTCAAGCAAATAGCGACCCGCGGGGCTTTCCGCCTTGATGCTGCCTGCCGGAGAGATATGGTCGGTTGTCACCGAGTCGCCCAGCATTGCCAGAATGCGCGCGCCTTTGATGTCCTGCACCGGCTTGGGCGTTTTTTCCATATCATCAAAGAAAGGCGACAGGCGGATGTAGGTTGAGCCTTCATCCCAGTCGTAAGTGGCTGCCTCACTGACTTTGATCTGCTGCCATTCCGGCGTGCCATCAAAAACTTCTGAATACTCTTTCAGGAACATATCGCTGGAAACCTGCTGTACCGCCGCGGTGATTTCATCAGGCGTTGGCCAGATATCACGCAAATATACCGGCTTGCCGGTTTTATCCTCTCCCAGCGGCTCGCTCTGCAGGTTGATATTCATATTACCCGCCAGCGCGTAGGCAACAACCAGCGGCGGTGAAGCCAGCCAGTTGGTTTTGATCAGCGGATGAATACGGCCTTCAAAGTTACGATTGCCCGAAAGCACGGCACCGACCGTCAGATCGCCCTCTTTGATTGCGCTTTCAATATTTTCCGGCAGCGGTCCCGAGTTACCAATACAGGTAGCGCAGCCGTAGCCCACCAGATTAAAGCCGAGCTTATCGAGATAAGGGGTCAAACGCGCGGTAGCCAGATAATCGGATACCACTTTGGAACCGGGCGCCAAAGAAGCTTTCACCCAGGGCTTACGCTGCAAACCAAGCGAGACCGCTTTTTTCGCCAGCAGGCCGGCGGCCATCAGCACGCTTGGGTTGGAGGTATTGGTACAGGAGGTAATGGCAGCGATAGCCACTGCGCCGTCGGTTAATTCATGTTCCTGCTCACCGTCACGGTAAGTGACCCCATGGTGGGCTTTTTGCGCACGATTCACTTCCAGCTCGTTACTTTGCTGGAAAGCCTGCGGCACGTCGCCCAGGGAAACGCGATCCTGCGGACGCTTTGGACCAGCAAGGCTGGCTTCCACTTCATTCATGTCCAGGGCCAGGGTGCTGGTAAAAATCGGCTCTTCACCCGGCTCGCGCCATAATCCCTGCGCCTTAGCATAGGCTTCTACCAAAGCAGCCTGTTCGCTGCTGCGGCCGGTAAGTTTCATATAGCCGATGGTGACATGATCGATAGGGAAAAAACCACAGGTAGCGCCATACTCGGGTGCCATATTAGCGATGGTGGCGCGATCCGCCAGCGGCAAATCATCCAGCCCGTCGCCATAAAACTCTACAAACTTGCCGACAACACCCTGTTTACGCAGCATTTGCGTTACGGTCAGCACCAGGTCAGTGGCGGTAATGCCTGCACGTAATTTTCCCGTCAGCTTAAATCCCACTACGTCCGGGATTAGCATCGATACCGGTTGACCCAACATCGCCGCTTCCGCCTCAATACCGCCAACGCCCCACCCTAATACGCCAAGGCCGTTGATCATGGTGGTATGGGAATCGGTGCCGACTAAGGTATCGGGATAAGCGACACGCTTGCCATCCTGCTCTTCATGCCACACAGCCTGGCCTAAATATTCCAGATTAACCTGATGGCAAATGCCGGTGCCGGGCGGCACGACGCGGAATTTATCGAAAGCCTTTTGCCCCCAGCGCAGAAAAACGTAGCGCTCGTGGTTGCGCTCCATTTCCAGCCGGACATTTTCTTCAAAGGCATTATCATCCCCGAAGCGGTCAACGGTCACGGAGTGGTCGATAACCAGATCAACTGGTGAAAGCGGATTTACTTTCGCTACATCGCCACCCAGACGCTTAACCGCTTCGCGCATGGCCGCCAAATCAACCACAGCGGGGACGCCGGTAAAATCCTGCATCAGTACACGTGCAGGGCGATAAGCGATTTCACGATCGGCATGGGCGCTTTTTTGCCAGTCGGCAAGCGCCTGAATATCATCAGCGGTAACAGAACTCTCATCCTGCCAGCGTAGCAGGTTTTCCAGTAACACTTTCAGTGACTTGGGTAAACGGGAGAGATCGCCCAGCTGCTGAGCGGCACGTGGAAGACTATAAAAATGGTAGCGTTGCCCATCTACATCCAGCGTGTCCTGACTTTTATCGCGCAGGGATAACGACATAGCTCCTCCTTTTTATAATGCGCTTAATAACCCGATGCTTAACAAGGTCTGTGTTAAACATAGTACAAACTGTGGTTAACGTTTTTATAACAACACGAATCGACACATTCACAGGAAAAAACAGGAAACAGCAAGGCGGAAAATGGAAACGTACGAGGGAAAAAGAAAAGCAAAACGCCCCGCAGTAAACAGACGGGGCGTTTGGACGGAGAACCAGAGAGAGAAATAACTTATTGCATTAAAAGCCAGGCAGCGGCCATCCAGACTAATAAGGAATAGGCGGAAGCGCTAAACAACGGAAAAAAAGTAATATTCATTAGGCACCCTCTCAGGTCGATTTCCGACCAATAAGTCACTGAACCTTGAATCTATTAAAAAACATTAATAGATTCTACCGAATGCTGTAATTGGTTAATTTTATCGGGCGAAGTACAGTGCCCCGATCGGTTTGCCGATCAACAGAAAGGTCGAAATGAATAATTATTTTATTATTTTAGATAAATACGAATAGTTATAGTTTATTTATTGTTGTTATCTAGCATCAATTCAATAAAACTGCGCTGCGCGTCATTAAGATTCCATGATTCCGGAATCGTCGCTTTATCCTGTACTTTGGGTTTACAGCTGGCCGTTTTTAATTTGCGAACCGGCTGCGTTTTAAGCGGCAATGCTTGTTCCCACATAATTAACTCCAGATTTGCCAAACCATTAAGGCAACAACAGTCCAGAACAGGCCACACGCTGCAAATACTGCCAACCAGGCTTTGCGACGGATGCTGCTGCCACTTTTTGCCACCTTAGTGGCATTACCCTGTACGCCAGGTTGTATTGAAATTCTCATAGCCATAGTTTTTGATAATCACTCTCATTAAAACGATTGGTAACTTCAATCAGCTTTTAGGAGAAATCCTAAACATTTTAAGACCAAAAATCCAGCTATTTTTGTTGAGTTAAACGATAAGTACAATTTATCGTTCGCTAAAGATCGTATTAGTGATGCTTAACTTCATTCCCCTTTTTTAATCTTCCTTTAACTCAAATTACAGTAAGAAAATAACTTATAGATCCAGTTAATACTTGAGAAAAATTTTCTGAATCCCTTACTGGCTGCTGTTACGGGTTCGATTTAACTTGAGTATGAGAATTGTCCTGGCAGTGCGCAAAATTCCCCGCATGAAAATGTGTACTGTTTCTCATTTAATTAATAACAATTGAAAAACATGTGATGAATGTTTCATTTACAGAAAAATGATCCTAAAGATTCCAAAATTTGTGCAATTAGCTGGTATTAAAGACAAAAGGCCGCAGCAGCGGCCTTAATTCCACTCAATAAATAAGGTTATTCTATTTAAAAGGCAGACGGATATCTTTAAACATGGCTTCAATATCTTCATTTGAGCGTAGCGCCACCGCTGTATCAACCACGTCTCGCGTTAAATGCGGCGCAAAACGTTGAATGAAATCATACATATAGCTACGCAGGAAGGTACTGCGACGAAACCCGATTTTGGTGGTGCTGTTTGTGAAAATATCTGCGGCTTCAATACGAACCAGATCGGGATCGGCTACCGGGTCAACCGCCATACTGGCGATAACACCCACGCCCAGCCCAAGCCGCACATAGGTTTTAATCACATCTGCATCGGTAGCCGTAAAGACAATACGCGGCGTCAGGCCGGCACGATTGAACGCTGTATCCAGTTCTGAGCGACCGGTAAAGCCAAAGGTGTAGGTTACCAGCGGATATTCCGCCAGTTCCTCAATAGTGACATCGCTTTTTCCTGCCAGCGGATGATCGGGCGTGACCACAATGGCGCGATTCCAGTGGTAGCAAGGCAGCATGATAAGGTCGTCGTAGAGATGCAGTGCTTCAGTGGCAATAGCGAAATCCGCGTTCCCTTTGGATACCGCTTCGGCAATCTGAGTTGGCGACCCCTGATGCATATGCAGCGAAACGCGCGGGTAACGCTCAATAAAGCCTTTGATTACGCCAGGAAGCGCATAACGCGCCTGGGTGTGCGTGGTGGCGACATACAGCGAGCCTTTATCGGGCCAGGTGTGTTCACCGGCCACTGATTTGATGGCATCGACCTTAGAGAGCACTTCACGCGCAATGCGGATAATCTCTTCGCCTGCAGGCGTCACCTGGGTCAGATGTTTACCGCTGCGCGCAAATATCTGAATGCCCAGCTCATCCTCCAGCATACGCACCTGCTTACTGATACCAGGCTGCGAGGTATAAAGCCCTTCCGCAGTCGATGAGACATTCAGATTATGATTAACTACTTCCACGATGTAACGCAGCTGTTGCAATTTCATAGTTGTTTATCCCGGATAAAGTACGCACTAAACCCGCGCGCGACCCGGGAAAACTCTCAGGAAAAGGCGCCTGGCGGGCGAGTTATAGCGACAGGAAATATCAGAATTACTGCTATAACAACTATAACATTTTTGTGTTTGATGTATAGCTTTTAGCTATAAGCAAAATAAAAAGAAAAGGCCAGTCGAAGACTGGCCTTGAGGCGGTAGCACAAATTTAACTGTAGTTTCGCGTTTCTTTTCTATTAGCGCTGAGTAACAGTAGAAAAAATGCGGCTTATTTTTCTGTTACGCGCCATGCGCCGTCAACGTAAAAAGCTGACCAGCCGGTGGCTTTGCCCTCTTTTTCGGAGCTGACATATTGCTGTTTGGTTTTACGGCTAAAGCGTACCAGCGTTTTGTTGCCTTTATCATCCGTGGCGGGCGCATCGGCAAGATAACGCAGCTTTTCCGGTAACCGATCGCGGAAGCGTTGCAGTTCTTCCACCAGCGGCGCACGGGTTTCACGCGATTTCGGGAAAGTATTGGCTGCCAGGAACACGCCTGCCGCACCGTCACGCAGCACAAAATAGGCGTCCGATTTCTCACAGGGCAGTTCCGGTAGCGGCACCGGATCTTCTTTCGGCGGCGCAACTTCGCCATTACGCAGAATTTTACGGGTGTTCTTACACTCGTCATTGGTGCAGGCCATGTATTTGCCAAAGCGCCCCATTTTCAGGTGCATTTCGGAACCACACTTTTCGCACTCAACAATCGGCCCGTCATAGCCCTTGATACGGAACTCGCCCTGTTCAATCTCATAACCATCACAGCTGGGGTTATTACCACACACGTGCAGCTTGCGATGATTATCAATCAGGTAGCTATCCATCGCGGTGCCGCACTTCTGACAGCGACGACGCGCACGCAGCGCGTTGGTTTCCGCATCATCCCCTTCCAGAATATTCAGAACTTCATTTTCCGGAATCAGATTGATGGTTTGCTTACAGCGCTCTTTCGGCGGTAAGGCATAGCCGGAACAGCCAAGGAAGACGCCGGTGCTGGCGGTACGAATGCCCATTTCACGACCACAGGTCGGACAGTCGATGGACGTCAACACCATCGGGTTGGGCTGCATGCCGCCCTCTTCCGGATCTTTTTCCGCCTGGTCCAGCTGTTTGCTGAAATCGGCGAAGAAATTATCCAGTACCGCTTTCCATTCAGCCTGATCGTTGGCGACCTGATCAAGGTTATCTTCCATATGCGCGGTAAAATCATAGCTCATCAGATCGCGGAAGTTCTCTTCCAGCCGATCGGTAACAATTTCACCCATTTTTTCCGCATAGAAACGGCGGCTTTCCACGCGTACGTAGCCACGATCCTGAATGGTCGAAATAATCGATGCATAGGTAGAAGGACGACCGATACCGCGTTTTTCCAGCTCCCGCACCAGCGAGGCTTCGCTGAAGCGCGCCGGCGGCTTGGTAAAGTGCTGGCTTGGATTCAGCTGCTGCAGGCTCAGCTCATCGCCAATCTCAATGGCTGGCAGAATACGATCTTCATCGCCTTTACGCAGCGCAGGCATCACTTTTGTCCAGCCGTCAAAGCGCAGGATGCGCCCTTTGGCTTTCAATTTGAAATCGCCAGCCGCTACCGTCAGCGTGGTGGAATCATACTGCGCCGGCATCATCTGGCAGGCAACAAACTGACGCCAGATAAGCTGATAAAGCTTCTGGGCATCCGCTTCCATATCCTTCAGCTGTTCGGCCTGGATGGTCACGTCAGAGGGGCGTATCGCTTCGTGCGCTTCCTGAGAGTTCTCTTTGCTGGCGTAGGCGTTAGCTGTTTTCGGCAGATACTTATCGCCGAAATTTGATTCGATATAGCCGCGAGCCATCGCGACGGCATCCTGGCTCAGGTTAGTAGAGTCGGTACGCATATAGGTAATATGGCCCGCTTCGTACAAACGCTGCGCCAGCGCCATGGTTCTTTTAACGCCAAAGCCCAGGCGGGTACTGGCCGCCTGCTGCAGCGTAGAGGTAATAAAAGGCGCGCCCGGCTTGCTGCTGGTTGGCCGGTCCTCACGATCTTCTACGCGAAAACGCGCTTTTTCCAGCAGGCTAACCGCCGCCTGCGTCTGTTCTTTATTAACCGGTCGGAATGGTTTCTCACTCTGGTGAGTCACCTGCATCGGCAAGTCGCTGCCCTTCGGCGTGGTGAGATCAGCGCTTAACTCCCAATACTCTTCCGGTACGAATGCTTTGATTTCACGCTCGCGCTCTACCACCAGCCGTACGGCAACGGACTGAACGCGTCCGGCGGATAACCCACGGGCGATCTTTTTCCACAGCAGCGGGGAAACCATGTAACCCACCACGCGATCCATAAAGCGGCGGGCCTGTTGAGCATTCACGCGCTCAATATTGAGCTCGCCTGGCTTATCAAAAGCCTGACGAATTGCATTTTTGGTGATTTCGTTAAACACCACGCGGCTGAAGCGTTTGTCGTCGCCGCCGATCACTTCCCGCAGGTGCCAGGCGATGGCTTCCCCTTCGCGGTCAAGGTCGGTTGCGAGATAGATATGATCGGCTTCCTGCGCCAGCGCTTTCAGCTCAGCAACAACTTTTTCTTTACCGGGCAAAATTTGATAGTCAGCTTTCCAGCCGTGCCACGGATCGACGCCCATACGGTTAACCAGCGCCGTCTTTTCGTCTTTCTTCGCTTTTTTGGCAGGCCGAGCGTCAGCGCTCTTTTTCACCGTCGAGCCACTTGTCGGCAAATCACGTATATGACCCACGCTGGACTTAACCACGTAGTCTTTACCGAGATATTTATTAATCGTTTTGGCCTTTGCCGGGGACTCGACTATTACGAGAGCTTTACCCATATTTACCTTTACCTGATGAATACGTCCGAATGTAATGATGGCGTTTTCCAGCGTTGCCAGTCAGCGTGTCAACCTATATGAGCGAATCAAAAAGAATTCAACCTGGCCTGATTTGAAGCAAGCAACCTAATATACGACAGCTTATGGTACTGATTAGCAGACGATTTTAGCCGGAACCCGACGCTCATTGCTACTTGCGTAAAGTCATTTTTACGCCCGGACACTGAAACGCCCACACTGTACCTGATAAAATCGGATACGCAACTTAATTAGCATCTCGCCTGGTTTTACGCCACTTTTGGCGATTTTTCCCGCCGCCAGAATATCCATACTCTATTTGCGGTTAGCGACGTCAGGCCAGTAATATAGAAGAGAATTATAATCTGTCAAAATGGGGTTAAATAATGAACGCAAAAACGGTCGCGCTATCTCGCGGAGAAATACTCGAAAAAGCCAATGCGCTAATCCGTGAACATGACGATTATTTTGCCGGTATCGAAGCCAGCGAAGTGGAACAAAATGGTCAGCTACTGATTTTTCGCGGCGACTATTTTTTGGATGAAAACGGGCTGCCTACCGCTAAAAGCACGGCGGTATTTAACATTTTTAAAGCGCTGACGGTGGGGCTTTCAGAGAAATATCATCTGGCCGATTAACGCCCGGACCAGCCGGGCGTGAGGGAGTTACAGCAGCGGCTTGTCGCCACGCTGCCACAGTTTCAGCAACTGACGAGCGGCACTGTCGGCGGCGCTTTGCGTAAAGCGATCCATCAGCTTTTTACGGCGCATGTAACGCACGCTGACCACGCTGAAATGCTCCATGCGTTCGATAATTAGATCGTCGCTGGTTCCCAGCCCATCAATCAGCTGTTTTTCCAGCGCCTGGCTGCCATACCAATGTTCACCGGTCGCCACCCGATCGATATCTAATACCGGGCGCATTTGCTGAACAAACTGTTTAAACAGCAGATGCGTTTCATTGAGATCTTCGCGAAACTTATTACGACCCTGCTCGGTATTTTCGCCAAATAAGGTCAGCGTACGCTTATATTCTCCGGCGGTGTGCAGTTCCACATCAATATTGTTGCGCTTCAGCAAACGATTGAAGTTTGGCACCTGTGCCACCACGCCAATCGATCCAATAATGGCAAAAGGCGCGGCGATAATGCGATCGGCCACGCAGGCCATCATATAGCCGCCGCTGGCAGCGACTTTATCCACCGCGACCGTTAAGCGAATATTTTTTTCCCGCAGACGCTGCAGCTGCGAAGCCGCCAGCCCGTAGCCGTGCACCACACCACCCGGACTTTCCAGCCGCAGCAGCACTTCATCCTGCTCACGCGCCACCGCCAGTACTGCAGAAATTTCTTCCCGCAAAGAGGTGACCTCACCGGCATCCATGCTGCCTTTGAAATCCAGAACATACAGCACAGGTTTATGTTCTGCGCCGGGCAGGCCCTGCTTCGCCTGCTGCTTAGCCGTTTTCGCTTCCTGCTTCTGCTTTTTCTTTTCCGCTTTCTGACGCAGCTTTTGCTCCTGCGGCGGCAGTAACGCCAGCAGCATCGCTTTTTTCATTTCACGGTAGCGCTCGTTAAGCTGGGTGACCTGCAGCTGCCCGCTTTGCCCGCGCTTACGTTGCGTAGCGTTAACCAGTATCAGGGCTATCGCTGCCACAGCAACCACAACGGTAACGATTTTTGCTAAAAATAGTGCATAGGAGAACAGTAAATCCATTCGATCCGCCTTTGTTGATGTCCTTTTGAAACCAGAGCGTAGTGTAGCCGAGTCGGTCTGCTTCGTCGCCTGTAAAGCGGCTCGCCGCGGGGAAATGGGCGCAGCGACATTGAACTGGCGATATTTTTCAGGCATAACTCCTGCTTAGATCTTCTCAGCCCCGCGCTGAACCCTTACTCGCCGAGGAAGACGTTTTGCATTATCAACCGAAAAGCGATCTGCTTGATCAACGAATTATCCTTGTTACCGGCGCCAGCGATGGTATTGGACGTGAAGCGGCGCTCACCTACGCGCGCTATGGCGCGCAGGTTATCCTGCTGGGGCGCAATGCAGAAAAATTGCAGCGCGTCTGTGATGAAATCAGCGCACTGGGCAAAGCGACGCCGCTGATGCGTGTTCTCGATCTGGCTACGGTGACGCCGGAGAGCTGCCATCAGTTCGCCAGTGAACTGGCGCAGCAGGTCCCGCGCCTGGATGGCGTGCTTCATAATGCCGGTCTGCTGGGCGAAATCGTGCCGCTTGCCGATCTTGCGCCAGAAATATGGCAACAGGTGATGCGCGTCAATGTCGATGCCACCTTTTTCCTGACCCAGGCGCTGCTGCCGCTGTTGCTGAACGCAGAGTCGGGGTCGCTGGTTTTCACCAGTTCCAGCGTTGGCCGTGTGGGTCGCTCTGGCTGGGGCGCTTACGCTGTATCAAAGTTTGCTACCGAAGGCATGATGCAGGTGCTGGCGGAAGAGTATAAGAATCGTAATCTGCGGGTTAACTGCATTAATCCTGGCGGTACCCGCACCAAAATGCGCGCCAGCGCCTTCCCGGAAGAAGATGCGGACAAGCTGAAAACACCAGCGGAAATCATGCCTATCTATCTTTATCTGATGGGCGACGACAGCCGCCGCAAAACCGGCATCAGCTTTGATGCACAGCCGGGACGCAAGCCAGGACCAGCAGAATAATGGCCGCGCAGGATCGTCACCAGCAGCGGCAGCAGCGCCTGAAAGAACAGGTTGACGCCCGCATCGCCGCCGCCAGCGAAACCCGCGGCATTCTGATGGTGTTTACCGGCAACGGCAAAGGGAAAACCACCGCCGCATTCGGTACCGCAACGCGGGCGGCAGGACATCAGAAAAAGGTTGGCGTGATTCAGTTTATCAAAGGCGAGTGGCCCAACGGCGAGCGTAACCTGCTGGAAGCACACGGCGTTGAGTTCCAGGTTATGGCAACCGGGTTTACCTGGGAAACGCAGGATCGCGCGGCGGATACCGAGGCCTGCCTTGCCGTCTGGCAGCATGCGCGGCGTATGCTGCAGGACCCCATGCTCGATTTGGTCATTCTGGATGAAATAACCTATATGCTCAGCTTCGATTACCTTCCGCTGGCAGAGGTTATCGCTGCGCTCCAGCAGCGCCCCGCTCATCAAAGCGTGATTATTACCGGGCGCGGCTGCCACCGCGATATTCTGGCGCTGGCGGATACGGTCAGCGAAATGCGGCCGGTTAAACATGCCTTTGACGCCGGTATCCAGGCGCAACAGGGCATCGACTGGTAGAAAAAGAAAAGGCATCCCGAAGGATGCCTTTTCATACGCTTTCCGCGTTAACGCTTAACCGCGTTTAGGGCTTTCGCCGCGCTTTGCCGGACGACGATTGCCGCTTACCTGCGTATGGCGCTTCACTGCGCGACGGATCTGGTTCGCCTTGGTACGACGACGATCTTTTTCTACCGGCACCTTGCTGATGGTTTCCGGCGGCAATTCTACCAGCTCACGCAGATAGTTAACCGGCTGCAGATCCAGCTCGGTCCAGCCGCCACGCGGTAATCCCTTGGGTAACATGATATCGCCGTAACGTACGCGAATCAGACGGCTTACCTGAACGCCAACGGCTTCCCACAGACGACGAACCTCACGGTTGCGCCCTTCGGTCAGGGTAACGTTGTACCACTGGTTGATCCCTTCACCGCCGGTGAACTTAATGGTGCGGAACGAGGCTGGACCATCTTCCAGCTGTACGCCCAGGCTCAGCTGACGAATTTTCGCATCATCAACCTGCCCGAATACGCGTACCGCATATTCACGCTCTACTTCACGGCTGGGGTGCATCAAACGGTTAGCCAGTTCGCCATCGGTGGTAAACAGCAACAGACCGCAGGTGTTGACATCCAGACGCCCTACGGCAATCCAGCGCGCACCGCGCAGGCGTGGCAGACGATCGAACACCGTCGGACGCCCTTCAGGATCGTTGCGGGTACAGAGCTCGCCTTCCGGCTTGTAGTAAGCCAGTACGCGGCAAACCTGCTGGTTGGATTCACTAACGGAGACGACATGACCATCAATACGGATTTTTACCGTGGCGTTGGGTTCAATACGATCGCCTAACGTCGCCAGTTTGCCGTCTACGCTAATGCGCCCGGCAGAAATCATGGTTTCTATTTCACGACGAGAGCCATGCCCGGCCCGCGCCAATACTTTTTGTAACTTTTCGCTCATTGAGCTGCCTCACTGTCGCCTTCACAGGCGTCGTTTATTGCTTCTGTCACGGCGTGGCGAGCCATAACCTGAAAGGAGGGATTGCGCTGAGTCCGCCTTTTTATGGCGACCCCGTGCAATGTGGCCGCACAGTATACATGAAGTTTACCGACTTGCCTGTGTTTCCTGCACGCGCGCTTTCAGAGCGGATTGTTAGCGCTGCTGATGGCTTTCCATCCGCCGCCCTTTTCTCCAGCTGCATTGACCGGCGCTTAACGCCGGTCAGGGTTTAGCGGAAAGGACGGATGTCGCCGACGCCTTCCCGAATGACTTCTGGCGTATCGCTGGTTAAGTCAACCACCGTGGTCGGCTGCTGTCCCAGCGTGCCGCCGTCAATAATCAGGTCCACCAGCTTGCCGATACGATCTTCAATCTCTTCCGGGTCGGACTCGGTAAAGTCATTGCCGGGCAGCATCAATGAGGTTGACATCATGGGCTCATTGAGCGCCTCCAGCAGCGCCA
Source organism: Pantoea sp. FN0302 (assembly GCF_050113775.1). Taxonomy (NCBI): domain Bacteria; kingdom Pseudomonadati; phylum Pseudomonadota; class Gammaproteobacteria; order Enterobacterales; family Erwiniaceae; genus Pantoea; species Pantoea sp. FN0302. Next base: position 969,004 of record NZ_JBNJSM010000001.1, on the reverse strand, counting down.
GCGCCACCGGATTAGAGGGCACACGCAGGCCAATGGTTTTACGCTTGTCATTCATCAAACGACGCGGTACCTCTTTGGTCCCTTTCAGAATAAAGGTGTAGTTACCCGGCGTGTTGTTTTTAATCAGCCGAAACGCGCTGTTATCCACATGCGCATAGGTTGACAGCTCAGAAAGATCGCGGCAAACCAGAGTAAAATTATGATTGCCATCCAGCTGACGAATACGGCAGATACGCTCCATGGCGTTTTTATCTTCCAGCCGACAGCCCAGCGCATAGCCTGAATCGGTAGGATAAACGATCACGCCGCCTTTATTCAGCGCATCAACGGCCTGGCCAATCAGGCGCGGCTGTGGATTGTCGGGATGAATATGAAACATCTGACTCATAGCTAACCTCTTATCACCTTTCCGTGGAGGGCATTAATGTGGGAAAGCGGGACCATACGGCTTCCACGCCGCCCGGCAGCCACAGCTTTTTACCCAGCTCTATCCACGGACAGGGTTGATGAAAATCAGAGCCCTGCGACGCCGCCAGCTGATATTCCTGTGCATAGCGTCCCAGTTGGCTGCGTTCGTTTGGCGGTTGCTGGCACTGCGCCACTTCCATAGCGTCGCCCCCAATTTCGGCGAAATGGGCGATCAGGCGTTTCAGCCATTTGGCTGATAAACCATAACGCCCCGGGTGCGCCAATACCGCATAACCACCGGAATGATGAATAGCATCAACGGCTTGTTTAATTGTACACCATTGTGGCGGCACGTAGCCGGTTTTGCCGCGCGCCAGATAATGTTTGAATACCTGGGCCATATTGTCGGCTTTACCCTGGGCGATTAGCCAGCGGGCAAAATGGCCGCGCGTGATCGCCCCGCCTGCGGCTAACGCCAGCGCGCCTTCAAGCGCGCCTGGGATCTGCGCCTTTTCCAGCCGCTCGGCCATAAGCCTGGCGCGCGCCATGCGACATTCATTCTGCCCGGCCAAAAATTCGGTGATGACCGGGTGCGCGGGATCGATGCCTAATCCCACAATATGAATTTCATGATTTTCCCACAGCGTGGAAGCCTCTACGCCATCAATCAAGTGCAGCGGCAGCGCCTGCTGTGTAATCGCTTCTCTGGCGGCGGCTAAGCCGGCCACGCTATCGTGATCGGTAATCGCCAGTACGCCAACGCGCATTTCAACGGCGCGCAGCACCAGTTCCTGAGGGGATAACAGACCATCCGATGCGCGGGTATGGCTGTGTAGATCGTAAATGGGAAAGGCGCTTATTGGCGTGGTTGCGGTCAAAATAACTCCTGAAAAACATAAAACGTCGACGCATCATAACGGATTAACCGCTATATAAAAAAGTATTGACAATCAACCCCTGAACCCGTTAACTAGTACACAAGTTCACGCGGGGGTATCCATGATGATGTTTAAGCATAAATTGATGATGGGATGGTGGCGCACTTCTGCTGAAGGGCGACGATGTCACGCATCTGTATTGATCACATGCTGATACCTGAGCCCGCCGATGCGGGCTTTTTTTTGAGCGATTTTAGAGAACCGATTATGTTGAATGCAAAACCTGGATTGAAAGTGATTACCGGCTCGGCCCCCTATCGTGAAGATCCCGCTGCGGTTTTCCATCAGCTGTGCGGCGCCCGCCCGGCTACGCTGCTGCTGGAATCGGCGGATATTGACAGTAAACGTAACCTGAAAAGCCTGCTGATTGTTGACAGCGCGCTGCGCATTACCGCCCTCGGCAACCGTGTTACCGTGCAGGCGCTCTCGGAAAATGGCCGTCAATTGCTGCCGCTGCTGGATGCTGCGTTGCCCGCTGAGGTGAGTAATCAGCACCGTCCCGATGGTCGCGAGCTGCTATTTCCTGAAACAGGCGGCACCCAGGACGAGGACTCACGGCTGAAATCCCTGTCGGTTTTTGATGCGCTGCGCCTGATTGTTCAGCTGGTGGACGCGCCGCAGGATGAGCGCGAGTCGATGCTGCTCGGCGGACTGTTCGCCTACGATTTAGTGGCCGGCTTCGAGCCGCTGCCCGCCTTACGAAATGAGCAGCGCTGCCCGGATTATTGCTTCTATCTGGCCGAGACGCTGCTGGTGCTGGATCATCAGCATCAGAGCGCACGCCTGCAGGCCAGCCTGTTTGCTCCCTCTACCGATGAATTCCAGCGCCTGCAGCGCCGCATTCATCAACTGCATGAACAGATGTTACAGCCTCCCCAGCCGCTGCCGGTACAGCGCGTTGAGCAGATGACGCTGAGCTGTAGCCAGAGCGATGAAGAGTATTGCGAGGTGGTACGCAATATGCAGCAGGCGATCCGTGTGGGCGAAATTTTTCAGGTGGTGCCGTCACGCCGCTTCTCTCTGCCCTGCCCGTCGCCGTTGGCGGCTTACGAAACGCTGAAAAACAATAATCCCAGCCCCTATATGTTTTTTATGCAGGATCGCGACTTCACGCTGTTCGGTGCTTCTCCGGAAAGCTCGCTGAAATATGACGCCGCCTCGCGCCAGATTGAAATCTATCCAATTGCCGGTTCGCGTCCGCGTGGTCGCCATGCCAATGGCTCGCTGGATCGCGATTTAGACAGCCGCATTGAGCTGGAGATGCGGACCGACCATAAAGAGCTGGCAGAACATCTGATGCTGGTTGATTTAGCGCGTAACGACCTGGCGCGCATCTGCGAGCCCGGCAGCCGCTACGTTGCCGATCTCACCAAGGTGGATCGCTATACCTTTATTATGCATTTGGTTTCACGCGTAGTGGGCACGCTGCGCCAGGATCTGGATGTGCTGCATGCCTATCGTGCCTGTATGAATATGGGCACCCTGAGCGGCGCGCCGAAAGTACGCGCCATGCAATTGATTGCCGGTGCGGAAGGCACGCGGCGCGGCGTATACGGTGGCGCGGTCGGCTATTTCACCGCCAGCGGCGACCTGGATACCTGCATTGTGATCCGTTCGGCTTATGTTGAAGATGGCATCGCTACCGTTCAGGCGGGGGCTGGCGTGGTGCTGGATTCACAGCCGCAGGCCGAAGCGGATGAAAGCCGCAACAAAGCGCGCGCCGTTTTGCGCGCCATCGCCACCGCTCATCATTGCCAGGAGACGTTCTAATGGCTGATATTCTGCTGCTCGATAATATCGACTCTTTCACCTACAACCTGGTCGATCAGCTCCGTACCTTTGGTCATCGCGTGGTGATTTACCGCAACACTGTGCCGGCCGATACCCTGATTGCGCGCCTGCAACAGATGGAAAACCCGGTGCTGATGCTATCGCCTGGCCCTGGCGCACCGGCTGAGGCGGGATGTATGCCTGAGCTGTTACAGCGTCTGCGCGGTCGCCTGCCGATTATCGGTATCTGCCTGGGTCATCAGGCGATTATTGAAGCTTACGGCGGTCACGTTGGTCAGGCCGGTGAAATTCTGCACGGTAAAGCCTCCGCTGTTACCCATGATAACCAGGCGATGTTTGCCGGGCTGAGTAATCCGCTGCCGGTCGCGCGTTATCACTCGCTGGTAGGCAGCAATACGCCTGACGAACTGACTATCAACGCCACATTTAACGAGATGGTGATGGCCGTGCGCCACGATGCTGACCGGGTATGCGGCTTTCAGTTTCATCCGGAATCAATTCTGACCACGCAGGGCGCGCGCCTGCTGGAACAAACTCTGGCCTGGGCGCTGGCATAAGCTAAGGAGAAAAGGATGCAACATATTCTGGAGAAACTTTATCAGGGGCTGATGCTAACCCGGGCAGAAAGCCACCAGCTGTTTAGCGCTATTATCACCGGCCAACTGGAACCAACGCAGCTGGCGGCAGCGCTGATAGCGATGAAAGTACGCGGCGAACGTCCGGAGGAGATCGCCGGTGCCGCATCGGCTCTGCTGGCGGACGCACGTCCCTTTCCGCGCCCCGACTACGCCTTTGCCGATATTGTCGGCACCGGCGGCGACGGCAGCAACAGCATTAATATCTCCACCGCCAGCGCTTTTGTCGCAGCAACCTGCGGTTTAAAGGTGGCCAAGCACGGTAACCGTAGCGTCTCCAGCAAGTCCGGCTCGTCCGATCTGCTGGCGGCGTTCGGTATCAGCCTGGATTTACCGGCTGAACAGGCGCGTCAGGCGCTGGATGATCTTAACGTCTGTTTTCTGTTCGCTCCGCAGTATCACACCGGTTTTCGCCATGCGATGCCGGTACGCCAGCAGTTAAAAAGCCGGACGTTGTTTAACGTGCTGGGACCGCTAATTAATCCGGCGCGCCCGCCGCTGGCGGTGATTGGCGTTTACAGTCCGGAACTGGTGTTGCCGATTGCGGAAACGCTGCGTGTGCTGGGCTATCAGCGTGCGGCGGTGGTTCACGGTGGGGGTATGGACGAGGTGGCTATTCACAGCGCCACGCAGGTTGCGGAACTGCGCGACGGCGATATCACCAGCTATCAGCTGACCCCAGATGATTTCGGCCTGCCGTATCATACTAAAGAGTCGCTGGCAGGCGGGTCGCCGGAAGAAAACCGTGACATTCTGACGCAATTGCTCCAGGGTAAAGGCGAGCAGGCGCACCAGCACGCCGTGGCGGTTAACGTTGCTATGTTATTGAAAATTTTCGGCAATGAGGATTTACGTGATAATGCTCAGCGCGCGCTGAAAGCGATTGCGAGCGGTCAGGCTTACGAGCGCGTTGTCGCGCTGGCAGCAAGAGGCTAGAGATGCAAACCGTACTGAATGAAATCATCCGGGATAAAAGGCTGTGGGTGGAAAATCGCAAGAAGCTCCAGCCGCTGACCTCTTTTCAGCAGCAACTGGTGCCCTCAACCCGCAGTTTTTATCATGCGCTACAGGGCGCCCGCACCGCTTTTATTCTTGAGTGTAAAAAAGCATCGCCCTCCAAAGGGGTGATCCGTGCCGATTTCGATCCGGTAGCCATAGCTGAAGTTTATAAAGATTATGCGTCAGCCATTTCCGTGCTCACCGACGAGGCGTGGTTTCAGGGCAGTTTTGACTACCTGCCGCTGGTGAGCGCAGCGGTTAGCCAGCCGGTGCTATGCAAAGATTTTATTATCGATCCCTGGCAGATTTACCTGGCGCGCTTTTATCAGGCCGATGCGGTATTGCTGATGCTTTCCGTGCTGGATGATGAACAGTATCGACAGCTGGCTGCGGTGGCGCACAGCCTGGAAATGGGAATTCTGACCGAAGTCAGTAACGAAGCTGAACTGGAGCGCGCGCTGGCGCTGAACGCCAGAGTTGTAGGTATCAATAACCGCGACCTGCGTGACCTGTCGGTTAATCTGGATCGTACCCGCCAGCTGGCGCCACGATGTGGTCACGGCGTCACGGTAATCAGTGAATCTGGCATCAAGAGCTATGCGCAGGTTCGTGAGCTGAGCCGTTTTGCCAGCGGTTTTTTAATCGGCTCCGCCCTGATGAGCGAAGCGGATCTTCATCTGGCGGTACGACGCGTGCTGCTGGGAGATAACAAAGTTTGCGGCCTGACCCGACCAGAAGATGCCTTTGCGGCCTGGCAGGCAGGCGCCATTTATGGCGGCTTGATTTTCGCTGAGGGATCGCCGCGTAAAGTTGATATTGCCCAGGCGCGACGGGTGATTGCAGCGGCCCCTTTGGGCTACGTGGGCGTGTTCCGCAATGCGGCAATCAGTGACGTTGTCACAACCAGCCGAGCACTCTCCCTGAGCGCCGTTCAGCTGCACGGCAGTGAAGATCAGGATTATATTGATACGCTGCGCGCTGAACTGCCGCCAGAAATCGCAATCTGGAAAGCGCTTAGCGTGAGCAATCGGCTTCCGACGCGCAATCTCGCCCATGTCGATCGCTATGTTTTTGATAATGGCGCTGGCGGCAGCGGCCAGCGTTTCGACTGGTCATTACTCACCGGTCAGCAGCTGGATAATGTGCTGCTGGCGGGCGGTCTCGGTGCAGATAATTGCGTATCGGCAGCGCAGCTGGGCTGCGCCGGACTCGATTTTAATTCCGGTGTTGAAAGCGCGCCGGGCATCAAGGATGCCGAAAAGATCGCCGCAGTTTTTCAAACGCTGCGCGCCTACTGACAGCAAACGTCCGCACCGCGGGCGGTGATAAGGAAAATAACGCACATGACATTACTGAACCCCTACTTTGGCGAATTTGGCGGCATGTATGTTCCACAAATTCTGATGCCTGCGCTGCGCCAGCTGGAAGAGGCCTTTGTTAGCGCCCAACGCGACGCCGATTTTCAGGCGGAGTTTAACGGTCTGCTGAAGAATTATGCCGGGCGTCCTACTGCGCTGACGCTTTGTCAGAACCTGACCAAAGGCACTAAAACGCGTCTCTATCTAAAGCGTGAAGATTTGCTGCACGGCGGCGCGCATAAAACCAATCAGGTTCTGGGCCAGGCGCTACTGGCGAAACGGATGGGCAAAACGGAAATCATTGCCGAAACCGGCGCGGGTCAGCATGGCGTCGCCTCGGCTCTCGCCAGTGCCCTGCTGGGCCTGAAATGCCGTATCTATATGGGCGCAAAAGATGTTGAACGTCAGTCGCCCAATGTTTTCCGCATGCGTTTGATGGGCGCCGAAGTGATCCCGGTTCACAGTGGCTCCGCGACGCTGAAGGATGCCTGTAATGAGGCGCTGCGTGACTGGTCCGGCAGCTATGAAACCGCGCACTATATGCTCGGCACCGCCGCAGGACCGCATCCTTATCCTACTATTGTGCGTGAGTTTCAGCGGATGATTGGCGAAGAGACCAAAGCGCAGATCATGCAGGCTGAAGGACGTCTGCCGGATGCGGTGATCGCCTGCGTGGGCGGCGGCTCAAACGCTATCGGTATGTTTGCCGACTTTATTGATGAGAAAGATGTCGGCCTGATTGGCGTTGAGCCTGCCGGGCACGGTATTGAAACCGGCGAGCATGGCGCACCGCTGAAGCATGGACGGGTTGGCATCTATTTCGGCATGAAGGCACCGATGATGCAGACTGAGGATGGTCAGATTGAAGAGTCCTATTCCATTTCCGCCGGGCTGGATTTCCCGTCGGTGGGACCGCAGCATGCACATCTGAACAGCATTGGCCGCGCGGAATATGTATCCATTACCGATAACGAAGCGCTGGCGGCTTTTAAACAGCTTTGCCGGGCGGAAGGTATTATCCCGGCTCTGGAATCAGCGCATGCGCTGGCCTGGGCCCTGAAGATGATTCAGCAAGATCCAGAAAAAGAGCAGCTGCTGGTGGTTAATCTTTCCGGCCGCGGCGACAAAGATATTTTTACCGTTCACGATATTCTGAAAGCGCAGGGAGAGATCTAATGGAACGTTATGAACAGCTGTTTAAACGTCTGCAGGCCAGCAAAGAAGGCGCTTTTGTTCCTTTTGTCACGCTGGGCGATCCCTCGCCGGAACTCTCTTTGCAGATTATCGATACGCTGGTGGCCGCTGGCGCCGACGCCCTTGAGTTAGGTATTCCTTTCTCCGATCCGCTGGCGGATGGGCCGACTATTCAGAACGCCACGCTGCGCGCCTTTGCTGCCGGAACCACGCCGGCGCAATGTTTTGAGATGCTAACGACCATACGTCAGAAATATCCCGATTTACCGATTGGGCTGCTGATGTACGCAAACCTGGTGTTTACTAACGGCGTCGATGAATTTTATGCCCGCTGCGAACAGGCTGGCGTCGATTCGGTGCTGGTTGCCGACGTGCCGGTTGAAGAGTCAGGCCCTTTCCGTCAGGCAGCGATGCGTCACAATATCGCGCCGATATTTATTTGCCCGCCTAACGCCGATGACGATTTGCTGCGCGCGGTCGCTTCTTACGGACGTGGCTATATCTATCTTTTGTCGCGTGCCGGCGTTACCGGAGCGGAGAAGCGCGCCAGCCTGCCGTTAAAGCATTTAATCGACAAGCTGCGTGAGTACCATGCCGCGCCGACGCTGCAAGGTTTCGGCATTTCGGAACCCTCGCAGGTAAAAGAGGCGATTGCGGCTGGTGCAGACGGCGCAATTTCCGGCTCGGCCATTGTAAAAATTATTGAGAAGCACCACGCTGAACCGGAAGTGATGCTTGCCGAGCTGAAACGTTTTGTCAGCGAACTGAAAGCGGCTACCCGCTAAATCCTCTGTGCCTTGCCTCTGGTAAGGCACTCTTTATCCGCGCCTTTTCTCCTGCCCGTTTGTATTTCCCACTATTGTCTACCACACTTAATGAGCCGCTAATCGAAGCGGCAACGCCTTTTTTATGACAGGGAGTAGCGATATGAAAGCTGTTAAATTGTTTACCGGAACAGTGGCTGCTGCGGCGGTAGCCATGATGCTGAGCGCCTGCGCCCCGACTTCCACCCAGGAAGGAACCGGGGGATATATTGATGACACGGTGATCACCACCAAGGTGAAATCTCAGTTCCTGGGCGACGAATCACTGAAAGCACGTGAAATAAATGTGGAAACCTTTAAAGGTCGGGTACAGCTCAGCGGCTTTGTTTCTTCGCCGCAGATGGCTAACCATGCGGTAGAAGTGACGCGCCGCGTGCCGGGCGTGAAATCGGTGGTCAATAATATGCAGATTAAATAATTTTCCGCTCAGGCCGCTATGCCAGCGGCCTTATGCGTTTTAGCAGCACAATCAGAAGCGGTAACCCACGCCAAAGAAGAACACCCAGGGATCAATACGCGTATCGATATTCTGCTGCTGACCGCCCGCTTTGAATTTGACCTCGGTATCAATATCCATATACCAGACCGACATATTCAGCATCCAGTCTTGATCGATTTCATAATCCAGCCCCACCTGACCGGCCATGCCCCATGAATTTTTTACACTGAGATCGCTCAGGCCCGCGTCGCGCCCGGTCTGGTTAAAATCAGTATCGTAAAAGGTGGTGTAGTTAATCCCGGCCCCGACATAAGGACGCAGCTTACTGTTGCTGTCAAAAAAGTAATATTGCGCCATTAGCGTTGGCGGTAGCTGACGTACGGTTGCCAGCGTACCCGTCGCGGCGAGGCTGACTTTATGGCGAAACGGTGTCGCCGCCAGCAGCTCTACGCCAATATTATCAGTGGCCATCCAGGTGAACGTCAGACCAAGCTGCGTATTGTTATCAACGTCAAAAGAGCCCATTCCCAGCACGTTATCCGATCCTTCAGAGGGACGAACCGTCGCGCTACCCGCACGTATAAAAAAGTCGCCCGCCTGATGGGCGCTGGCAATAACCGGAAATGCCGAGAGGAACGCCAACGCTAATGCAGCTCGTTTCATAACTACTCCTTGTGTAATTAAAAGGGATTAACCCCTACCCACTCATAAGTAAGAAAAAAGTGTCAGAAGCCCCTTTTACAACGAAACGGCTGAAAAATCATGTAGATCAAATTTTCCATAGCGCTTAAAAAAGGCAACATTGATTTAGATCAATAAACAAAGCGGTAACACCTGTGAAATTCCCGTTGCAGGACGTTACATGAAAGATTATTTTGCTGATCTTCCCGTGTGATTTTGGTTCGATGCCTCGGAGGGGCGGGCGATCAAATGAGCGATAATTTTAATCCTTGTGTTTCCTGTGGTGCCTGCTGCGCCCATTTCCGCGTTTCCTTCTACTGGGCTGAGGCAGATGATGCCGGTGGAGGCGTCCCCGCCGATCTCACCGAGCCGCTTAATTTGCTGATGCGCAACATGCGTGGCACAAATGCCCGTACGCCGCGCTGTGTTGCTTTGCAGGGCGAAGTGGGTCAGTGCGTCTCCTGTGGTATTTACGAACAGCGTCCGACGCCCTGCCGTGAATTTGCCATGTCCGGTGAAAATGGTGTCTGGAATGAAGCCTGTGATCTTGCCCGGGCAAAATATGGTCTGCCGCCGCTGTTTTTTTCATCAAACCCGCCACTTACTGAAAGTTATGTAAGTCTGGGTGCCAGTCCCGCGTCAGACCATGTACAATCGCCGGATCTGTAAACCGGTAATTACCAAAGGAGTGTACATGTCCATCACGGCGGGCTCGCTATACCGTGACACGGGGAATTTTTTGCGTCATCAGCTGGTCACGATTGTGCTGATAGCATTACTGACATCACTGATTACAGTGATGATTGGTCATGTGTTAACACCGGACGCAGAACAGCTCTCGATACTGAGCGAAGGCGATAACGGCGGCGCCACTTCGTTAATTGAGGTGATCCAAAACCTGTCGCCGGAACAGCAGCAGGTTCTGCTACGCGCTTCAGCAGCCGGTACGTTTGCCTCTCTGGTCGGTAATACGTTGCTGCTCGGTGCCATGCTTTGCCTGATCCCGCTGGTGTCGGCGGGTCAACGAACCAGCGCGCTGCGGGCGATTGGCGCTTCTGCTCCTTTGCTGCCGCGTCTGCTGCTGTTGACCTTTCTGATTACGCTGGTGGTGCAGTTGGGCTTTATGGTGCTGGTTATTCCGGGCGTGATTCTGGGTATCCTGCTTTCTCTGGCGCCGGTAATTCTGGCGATTGAGAAAACCGGTATTCTTGCCGCGCTGCGCACCAGTTCCCGTCTCGCCTGGGCGCATATGCGTCTGATCGCACCGGCGGTCATCGTCTGGTTGCTGGCTAAAATGGCCTTGCTGCTGCTGGCCTCTTCCTTTACCGTCCTGCCGGCTAATGTCGCTTCTGTGTTGCTTAATGCGTTAAGCAATCTGGTTTCGGCAATATTGGTTATTTATCTGTTCCGTCTTTATATGCTGCTGCGTTAAGTCCTGACGGCATACTTTGTATGCCGTTATTCTTTTCTGCCGGGCACGATCTGGAATTCATTATGAAGCAACTACTCGATTTTCTTCCGCTGGTGGTCTTTTTCGTCTTTTATAAGCTGTACGATATTTATGTCGCCTCCGGCGCGCTGATAGCCGCAACCGGCCTGGCACTGGTCGCCAGTTGGATCCTCTATCGTAAGCTGGAAAAGATGACCATCTTTACCTTTGTGCTGGTCGCGGTATTCGGCACGCTGACGCTGGTTTTCCATAACGATGAGTTTATTAAATGGAAGGTCACGGTTATTTATACGCTGTTCGCTCTGGCATTATTGTTCAGCCAGCTTTTCATGGAAAAACCGTTGATTCAGAGCATGCTGGGCAAAGAGCTGCAGCTGCCGCAATATGCCTGGCGTAAACTGAATATTGCCTGGGCGCTGTTCTTTCTGGCGTGTGGGCTGGCGAATATTTACGTTGCCTTTTGGATGCCGCAGGCATTTTGGGTTAATTTTAAAGTCTTCGGCCTCACGGGTCTGACGCTACTGTTTACCTTGCTCAGCGGCGTTTATATTTACCGTCTGATGCCGCAGCAGGAAAAATAGTTCTGTTCTGCCCGGCTCCAATGCGCCGGGCTTTTATTTTGCAAACCAAAGAATTGAGTAATGGATAATAATCGTAAGCCGCAAGGCGAAATGGTGTTACGTACGCTGGCGATGCCGGCGGATACCAACGCTAACGGCGATATTTTCGGCGGCTGGCTGATGTCACAAATGGATATTGGCGGCGCTATTCTGGCCAAGGAGCTGGCCGAGGGACGCGTTGTGACGGTACGCGTTGATGGAATGACGTTCCTTAAGCCGGTGGCGGTAGGAGACGTTGTCAGCTGCTATGCCCGCTGTATTCGCACCGGCAGCAGTTCGATGACCATCAACGTGGAAGTCTGGATCAAGAAAGTCTCTTCTGAACCGCTGGGTCAGTTCTACTGTACTACCGAAGCGATTTTTATCTATGTCGCGGTAGATGAACAGGGAAAATCTCGTCCGCTACCAGCCGGGAAGAGTCATTATGTCGCACAGGAGAGTGCGGAATAAAGCGCCGCATCTGTAATTCATGAAAAAGGTGCCGCGCAGGCGCGGCACCTTTTTCAGCCGATAGCCGTGCTATTCAATGCTGGTGCCGCCGTTAATGCGAAACACGATGGTCATCGTCAGATTATTGCCTGGCTTGCCGCTCTCATAGCGCCACTTCCTCATAGCCTGCTTCACATCACGCTCAAACATATTACGCGGCTGCGCTGACAGAATACGGATGTTATCAACACGTCCGCTGCTGTCTACGTCATACTGCACGCGCACGCGCCCTTCAATACGCAGGGCAAAAGCGCGCGCGGGATAAACCGGCTTGCCGACGCTTAACGCTCGCGGCCCGTCAGAAACGGTGCGCGATGGCGCTGGCGAAGTTTTCGGCGCGCTGGAGGGTTTCGCCGCCGTGGTTTTGGCGCTATTTTCCTGGAAAGGCGATGCCTGCCGCGGCTGCGTCTGTGGTTTGATCTCTTTAGGCGGCTTCACCACCTCTTTTTTAACCGGTTTCGGTTTGGGCTTCGGTCTGGGTTTCGGCTCAGGTTTGGGGATCGGTACCGGCTCCGCCTTCGGCGGCTCAGGCGTCGGCTCCGGCTGGGGTTCCGGTTCTGGTTCCGGCATGGGCGCAGGCTCCGGTGTAGGCTGTGCCTGCGGCTGAACCTCCGGAGCCACCAGCGAGACGCTAATGGGCTGCGACATCTTAGGCGCTTCAACGCTCCGATTAAACGAAGCATACAACAAAGCGGCAATCACGCTGCCGTGCAGCGCCACTGAAAGCAACATGGATACTGATAAGCGGCGAGGTAAAGGAGTCGTCAGCGTTGTCATAACTATTCGCATGGTCAAGTGAGGTCGCAATTTTAAATGCAAATAGCAATCAGTTTCAACAACTCACCCACTACAGCAGCCAGAAAAAAGCATAAAACCCGCCTTCATTGCTACAGGTCAACAAGGCGTTATCTTTTCATTTGCACAAAACTTTACGATAAATTAACGTAGCTGCCAAACTGACCCGCCCCAACAGGAGTAATTATCGTGCTGTATGTTATTTATGCTGAAGACCATGCCGATTCGCTGGAAAAGCGCGGCGCCGTTCGCCCGGCCCACCTTGCTCGTCTACAGCTACTGCGGGACGAAGGTCGTTTAATTGTGGCCGGCCCGATGCCTGCCGTTGACAGTAACGAACCGGGAGCGGCGGGTTTTACCGGCTCAACGGTAATCGCTGAGTTCCCCTCGCTGGAAGCAGCGCAGTCCTGGGCTGAGGACGATCCCTATATCGCCGCTGGCGTCTATAAACAGGTCGCTGTGAAGCCGTTTAAGCGGGTATTTTGAGCGTAAACATCTTGCTGGCGGGTAAATAAGCGGGGCGAAAAGCCTCAGAGAAACATTAAGGGAGCCACAATGCTCCCTTTTTTCTTACCAGAAATAGTTGATAAACAGCACTGAACGGCGTTGCTGCTGCGCCAGCTGATGGCGAATGACATGGATACGTCGATAACGCCGCGACTGCCCTTCCAGCCAGCGCGCCTTTTTACGCTGGGCCTGACGCAACATACGCCAGCGAGCGACTTCATTCCTGCTTCGCTTCATAATATTTATCCGATTGCCAAACAACGCGGCGCATTATAGATCTTTTCCTCCGCTGGCAACATCCTTCTCTGTTGCTGATTAACGGCAAAGGGTTTCGCAGGTAGCTATCTCCACGTACACTCCCTGCATCAAAGCGCGAACCGGACTTCCACTTTATGACCACGTTCTACACTCTGATTAGTTGGCTCTTATTTTTCGGCTACTGGTTACTGATCGCTGGCGTGACGCTACGTATTCTGATGAAACGCCGGGCGGTAACGTCAGCGATGGCCTGGCTGTTGATTATCTATATTCTGCCGCTGGTGGGCATCATCGCTTATCTTTCCTTTGGCGAGCTCTATCTGGGCAAACGGCGTGCTGAGCGCGCACGCACCATGTGGCCCTCTACTGCCCGCTGGCTGCATGACTTAAAAAGCTGTCACTCTATTTTCGCCACAGAACACAGCGATGTGGCACGCTCGCTGTTTCAGCTGTGTGAAAATCGTCAGGGCATTGCCGGTGTGAAAGGCAACCAGCTGCAGCTGCTGACCAGTACTGACGATACAATGAAAGCCCTGATCCGTGATATTCAGCTGGCGCGCCATAATATCGAGATGGTGTTTTATATCTGGCATCCCGGTGGCCTGGCAGACGACGTTGCCGAGTCGCTGATGGCGGCGGCGCGACGCGGCGTGCACTGTCGCCTGATGCTGGATTCAGCCGGCAGCGTTACCTTTTTCCGCAGCCAGTGGCCCGCGATGATGCGCAATGCCGGGGTTGACGTTGTCGAGGCGCTGCACGTCAGCCTGCTGCGCGTTTTTCTGCGCCGTATGGATTTACGTCAGCACCGTAAAGTGGTGCTGATCGATAACTATATTGCCTATACCGGCAGCATGAATATGGTTGATCCGCGCTATTTCAAACAGGATGCGGGCGTAGGTCAGTGGATCGATTTAATGGCGCGTATGGTGGGCCCGGTAGCAACCACCATGGGCATTATTTACTCCTGTGACTGGGAGATTGAAACGGGCAAACGCATTTTGCCGCCGCCGCCGGATACTAACGTAATGCCCTTCGAACAGGAGAGTGGGCATACTATTCAGGTGATCGCCTCTGGTCCCGGTTTCCCGGAAGATATGATCCACCAGGCGCTGCTGACGGCGGTCTATTCGGCGCGCGAACAGCTGATTATGACCACGCCCTACTTTGTTCCCAGCGACGATTTATTACATGCTATCTGTACGGCGGCGCTGCGCGGCGTTGATGTCAGCATCATTGTGCCGCGTCATAATGACTCGCTGCTGGTGGGCTGGGCCAGTCGCGCTTTCTTTACTGAACTGCTGGAAGCCGGGGTAAAAATTTACCAGTTCGAAGGCGGCCTGCTGCATACCAAAAGCGTGCTGGTGGATGGGCAGCTTAGCCTGATTGGCACCGTTAACCTGGATATGCGCAGCCTGTGGCTGAATTTTGAAATTACGCTGGTGATTGACGACGACGGTTTTGGCAGCGATTTGGCGCACGTGCAGGATGATTATATTGCCCGCTCCCGTCTGGTGGATGCCAAACGCTGGGTGCGTCGTCCCTGGTGGCAGCGGATCGTTGAACGACTGTTTTACTTCTTTAGTCCGTTGCTGTAAAAGAGGCGGAAAATGCTATTACGCCTGCGGGCATACGGGATCAATCATGGACTTAAATAACCGTCTTACTGAAGATGAAACGCTGGAACAGGCTTACGATATTTTTCTTGAGCTGGCGGGCGATAACCTCGATCCGGCGGATATCATCCTGTTTAATTTGCAGTTTGAAGAGCGCGGCGGCGCGGAGCTGTTTGATCCCTCGGAAGACTGGTGCGAGCATGTCGATTACGATTTGAATCCCGACTTTTTCGCCGAAGTGGTGATTGGTCTTGGCGAAGCGGAAGGCGAACCGGTAACCGACGTTTTCGCCCGCGTTCTGCTGTGCCGTGAGAAAGATCATAAGCTGTGCCATATTTTGTGGCGTGAATAACGCGCGTCCCATGACGAAAAAAGGCTGCCTCCGGCAGCCTTTTTGGTATCAGCACGCTAGAGCGGATCCACCTTCAGGCAGGAAACCGCATGGCGGAAACTTCCCTCCAGCAGCGGGCGCGTTTTCGCGCATTCGGGTCCGGCAATCGGGCAACGGGTACGAAACACGCAGCCCGATGGCGGATTAATCGGCGATGGCAGCTCACCCTCCAGCAGCTGAATAGTTTTATTTCTCTCCCGATCGGGATCGGGGATCGGTACGGCAGACATCAGCGCCCGGGTATAAGGATGCTGCGGATTGTTATAAACCTCGCTGTAGGTTCCCAGCTCTACCGCATGTCCCAGATACATCACCAGCACGCGATCGGAAATGTGCTTCACTACCGCCAGGTCATGAGCAATAAAAATCAGTGAAAGCCCCATTTCACGCTGTAACTGCTGCAGCAGATTCACTACCTGCGCCTGAATTGAAACATCCAGCGCCGATACCGGCTCATCGCAAATGATCAGCTTTGGCTCCAGAATCAGCGCGCGGGCAATACCGATACGCTGACACTGACCGCCGGAAAACTCATGCGGATAACGGTTAATCAGGTTCGGTAGCAGCCCAACTTTCATCATCATCGCCTTAACGCGATCTTTTATTTCCTGACGCGGCATATTGGGATGATAGGTTCGCAGCGGCTCGGCAATAATATCGCCGATATTCATGCGCGGGTTCAGCGAGGCCAGCGGATCCTGAAAAATCATCTGAATATCGCTGCGCGCCTTGCGCCACTCCTCGTCGCTTTGGCCAAGCAGGTCGCGACCCAGCCAGGCAACGCGGCCATCGGTGGCCTTGACCAGACCGATAATGGCGCGCGCCAGCGTTGATTTGCCGCAGCCCGATTCGCCAACCACGCCCAGCGTCTCTCCCTCATACAGACGCAGGCTGACGCCATCTACCGCCTTCAATGTTTTTGACGGCTGCCAGAACCACTGTTTGCCGTCTTTAATATCGAAATGCACCTTGAGATCGGCGATTTCGAGCAGTACTTTTTTCTCAGCTACGGCGTTCATACCAATTCCTCCACCGGCTTAAAGCAGGCACGCAAACGCCCTTCGCCAAAGGCCTCCAGCGGCGGCGCGGCGGCGCAAATTTCCATCGCATAAGGGCAACGGGGCTGAAACGGACATCCTTTTGGCAGACGCAGCAGATTCGGCGGGTTGCCCGGTATGGTCAGCAGCGATTCCCCTTCCGTATCCAGACGCGGCACCGCGTTCAACAGCCCCAGCGCGTAAGGATGCGCCGGATGATAAAAGACGTCGCGCGCGTTGCCGTACTCCATGGTGCGTCCGGCATACATCACCAGGACCTTATTACAGATACCCGCCACGACTCCCAGGTCATGAGTAATCATGATAATGGCGGTATTAAACTCGCGTTTCAGCTCATTCAACAGCGTCATGATTTGCGCCTGCACCGTTACGTCAAGCGCGGTGGTCGGCTCATCGGCAATCAGCAGTTTGGGCCGGCAAAGCAGCGCCATTGCAATCATTACGCGCTGGCGCATGCCGCCAGAAAACTCATGCGGGTACATTTTCATGCGCTTGCGCGCTTCCGGCATTTTTACCGCATCCAGCATCCGTACCGACTCTTCAAACGCCTGCGCTTTGCTCATTCCTTTATGCAGTTGTAATACTTCCATCAACTGATCGCCGACGCGCAGATAAGGATTCAGCGAAGTCATCGGATCCTGGAAAATCATCGCCACCTGCTCTGCCCGCAGCGCGTTAAGCTGCTTCTCCGGCAGGTTAAGGATTTCACGACCGTTAAATCGCGCGGAGCCTTCGATGCGTCCGTTACTGGCCAGCAGGCCCATCAGGGCAAAAGCGGTTTGTGATTTACCAGAGCCGGATTCGCCGACAATCCCTAACGTTTCACCGGCCCGCAGGCTGAAGTTAAGGTCATTAACCGCGGTGACATCGCCGTCTGGCGTAGAAAAGGTGACGCGTAAATCCTTTACGTCGAGCAGTAAGTCGCTTCCCGCGCTTTTCGCCATTGCAGGCTGAACTTCAATCGTACTCATCGGGAAACTCCTTAACGATCTTTCGGGTCGAGGGCATCACGCAGGCCATCACCGATAAAGTTAAAACAAAACAGCGTGATAACCAGAAAACCTGCCGGATAAAGCAACAGCCAGGGCGACACTTCCATTGAGTTGGCACCGTCGCTCAGCAAGGCACCCCAGCTACTGAGCGGCTCCTGCGTTCCCAGGCCCAGAAAGCTAAGGAATGACTCAAACAGGATCATGCCCGGCACCAGTAAAGAGGCGTAGACCACGACCACGCCCAGCACGTTCGGCACGATATGGCGCAGTACAATCTTGATTGTCGAGACGCCGCCGACCTGGGCTGCTTCAATATATTCCTTTCGCTTCAGGCTTAACGTCTGGCCGCGCACAATACGCGCCATATCCAGCCAGGAGACCATGCCTATGGCGACAAAGATCAGCAGAATGTTCTGCCCGAAAAAGGTCACCAGCAGGATCACAAAGAACATAAAGGGAAAAGAGTTAAGGATTTCCAGCAAACGCATCATAACGGAATCCGTTTTCCCGCCCAGATAGCCTGCCAGCGTGCCGTACAGGGTGCCAACCACTACCGCTACCAGCGCGGCTGCAATGCCAACCATCAGTGAGATACGCCCGCCGATCGCCACGCGCACTAACAGATCGCGCCCGGAGGAGTCGGTGCCAAAATAGTGGCCTGATTCCATATCCGGCGCGGCAGACATCATCGCCCAGTCGGTATCATCATAGGTAAAGGGCGAGACCCAGGGAGCAATAATCACAAAAAGCGCGATCAGCAGTAAAATAAACAGGCTGGCCAACGCCGCACGGTTATGTATAAAACGACGACGCGCGTCCTGCCACAAACTGCGCCCTTCCACTTCCAGCTTTTCACTGAACGTATCAAGAGCGTCGCTATTTTTCTTACTTAAAATCATGGCGAGCCCCGGTATTAATAACGAATTTTCGGATCGATGACGGCATACAGCACGTCAACGATAGCGTTAAACACAATGGTCAGCGTGCCGACTAAAATTGTCAGGCTCAGTACCAGTGAATAGTCACGGTTCAGCGCGCCATTAACAAACAGCTGCCCAATTCCCGGTAGCCCGTAAATCGTTTCAATAACCATCGAGCCGGTAATAATCCCAACAAAAGCGGGGCCAAGATAAGAAAGCACCGGCAACAGCGCAGGCTTTAAAGCGTGACGTAACACAATACGCCGCGTCGGTAATCCTTTGGCGCGCGCGGTACGAATAAAGTTAGAGTGCATGACCTCAATCATCGAGCCACGGGTAATACGCGCAATGCTGGCGATATAGGCCAGTGACAGCGCCACCATCGGCAGGATCATAAATTTCAGCGCCCCGCCGTTCCAGCCACCGCCGGGCAACCATTTCAGAGTAATAGAAAAGATTAATACCAGCAGCGGCGCGACAACAAAACTGGGAATAACTATGCCGGTCATCGCCACCCCCATGACGACATAATCCCATTTACTGTTTTGATTTAACGCAGCGATAACGCCTGCCGTTACCCCCAGCAGCACGGCAAAAATAAAGGCCGCCGCGCCGAGCTTCGCGGAAACCGGGAACGAGCCGGCCACTAAATCGTTAACGGTATAATCCTTATATTTAAACGAAGGACCGAAATCGCCGTGCGCCAGTTGGTTAAGATAATCGACGTACTGCTTCCACATCGGATCGTTTAAATGATATTTCGCTTCGATATTCGCCATCACTTCCGGCGTTAAGGCACGTTCGCCGGTAAATGGACTACCGGGCGCCAGGCGCATCATAAAGAAAGAGATCGTAACCAGAATAAATAGCGTCGGAATTGCTTCAAGGCAGCGACGCAGGATGAACTTTAACATTGCCCGTACCTGATAAACCTGGCTTCAGCCGGATAGCCGAAACCATATTGCCCGAAATGGGCGGCCTGCGACCGCCCGGAAGCCTGCATTAATGTTTGATGATATAGAGATCTTTATCGTGCGAATTATCCAGCGGATCTTTGCCGGTATAGCCGCCGACATAAGGTTTCACCAGACGCAGGTTTTTGTAGTAGTAGATCGGCACAATAACGGAATCTTTATCCAGCACCTTCTCCGCTTCGGCGTAAATCTGGCTCCGCGTTGCCTCATCTTTTGCGCTCAACGCCTGCGCCAGCAGTTTATCGAACTCAGCGCTTTTATAGTGCGAGGTATTATTGCTGCTGTCTGAAAGCATGGTATTCAGGAAGCTGGTGGGTTCATTGTAATCGGCACACCAGGCGGCGCGCGCGACATCAAAGTTGCCCTGATGACGCGTATCAAGGAAGGTCTTCCATTCCTGGTTCTGTAGCTTGACCTCCACACCCAGATTTTTCTTCCAGATCGAGGCGGCGGCAATGGCCAGCTTTTTATGCAGATCGGAAGTGTTATACAGCAGGCTGAACGACAGCGGCTTATCGGCGGTATAGCCCGCTTCGGCCAGCAGCTTTTTCGCTTCTTCATTGCGTTTCTGCTGGGTCCAGCTCATCCATTCCGGTTTGGTCAGAGTGATGCCGTCAGTAAATGGCGGCGTATAGCTCCAGGCGGGGTCTTCGCCTTGCGCTTTTACCTTATTCACAATGATGTCGCGATCGATACCCAGCTTCAGCGCGGTACGTACGCGTGGATCGTTAAACGGCGGTTTCTGGTTATTAATTTCGTAATAATAGGTGCAGAGATACGGGTCGGCATGGATCTCATGCGGGATCTCTTTTTTCAGCTTCTGATACAGCTCAATCGGCAGATAGTTATAGGTCATATCGCTGCCGCCGCTGCGATAGCGGTTTGTATCGGTCACTTCTGAAGAAATGGGCAGAAAGGTGACTTTATTCAGTACGGTATGGGCGTTATCCCAGTATTGCGGGTTACGCTCTACAACCAGGCGTTCGTTAATCACCCACTCTTTAACCTTAAACGCGCCGTTACCAACAAAGTTTTCCGGCTGCGTCCATTTATCGCCAAATTTTTCGATAACGGGTTTATACACCGGCGACATAGAGTGGTGAATAATCAGCTTATAAAAATAAGGCACCGCTTCGCTCAGCGTAACCTCCAGCGTATGGTCATCAACGGCTTTAATACCGAGGGTATCCGGCGCTTTTTTGCCAGCAATAATATCATCCACATTCAGCAGATGGCCGTACTGTAGATAACTGGCGTAGGGCGATGCCGTTTTCGGATCGGCCAGGCGACGCCAGCTATAGACAAAATCATTGGCGGTTAGCGGCTCGCCATTGGACCATTTCACATTTTTACGCAGATGGAAGATCCAGACCTTACCGCCCTCCTTGCTTTCCCAGCTTTCCGCCACGCCAGGCTGAATTTTTCCCTCGGCGTCGTTAATCGCCAACCCTTCATACAGATCGCGGCTCACATAGGCTTCCGGCACGCCTTCGACTTTGTGGGGATCG
This sequence comes from Pantoea sp. FN0302, assembly GCF_050113775.1. Taxonomy (NCBI): domain Bacteria; kingdom Pseudomonadati; phylum Pseudomonadota; class Gammaproteobacteria; order Enterobacterales; family Erwiniaceae; genus Pantoea; species Pantoea sp. FN0302. Next base: position 948,162 of record NZ_JBNJSM010000001.1, on the reverse strand, counting down.
AGCGACTGCAGCTCGGCGCCGTTGCCTCTGATCAGCTCCTGTTTTTCCGCCAGCTGCACCCCTGCCGGCACATTGGCTGCCAGCGCGCTGTTCACGTTTAATGCGCCTAGCGCTGCCATAACGCCCAGTGCCGCCAGGCTTTTATTTGTGATGTTGGTCATGTTTACTCCAGTTTTTTTATAATTACCGCGGTATTTACCTACGGCTTTCCCCCGCTGTACGGGTTACCTGTCACGCGCTCCGGAACCTGAAGCCGGACAGGGTTTGCTTCCTGTTTTCTTACGGCTGCCATCATCTACCGCCCGTTATCGATCACCCGGGCAGCGAATTAATGTTTGGTAATGTAGTAATTCTTAATATTCTGTCGGTCCTGCGCATCTTTGCCGGTAAAGCCGCCTACCCAGGGCTTCACCAGCCGCACGCTGACCCGGTAATAGACCGGCACCAGCGCTGAATCTTTATCCAGCTGCGCTTCCGCCTGTTGATATAACACGGCGCGCTGCGCATCGTCGGCCACCAGCGATTTCGCCATTAATGCATCAAACGCCGGGCTACGATAAAAACCGGTATTGGTTGAGGAGTCGCTCAGCAGCATATTCAGGAAAGAGGAAGGTTCGTTATAGTCGGAACACCAGGTTGCGCGCGCCACATCATAATTTCCCTCATGACGGGTATTCAGCATGGTTTTCCATTCCTGATTTTGCAGCGTGACGTTAGCACCAAGATTTTTTTTCCACATTGAGGCGGCGGCAATTGCCTGCTTTTTATTTTGATCGGAGGTGTTATAGAGCAGCGTAAAGGTCAGCGGCTTTTGCACGCCGTAGCCCGCCGCGGCCAGCAGCTGTTTTGCTGTGGCGTTGCGTTCTGCCTGCGTCTGAGTAAACCAGGCCGGCGCGGTAAATTTAGCCCCGTTAATATAGGGCGGCGTAAAGCCAAAGGCGGGAATTTGCCCTTGCCCCATGATTTTTTCAGCGATGATTTGGCGATCCAGGGTTAATTTTACCGCCGTACGCACCCGCGCATCATTAAACGGCGGACGCTGGTTATTCAATTCATAATAAAAGGTGCAGAGATAAGGGCTGACATGCACCTGAGCGCCCAGTTCTTTCTTGAGCATAGGAAAGAGTTCGGGAGGGATCGCGCTGTTGGTAATATCGATACCGCCGCTACGATAGCGGTTGACGTCGCTGGTTTCCGAGCTGATCGGCAAGAAGGTCGCTGTTTCAATAATCGTATGCGCATTATCCCAATAATGTGGGTTGCGCTTCAGCGTAATTTTCTCATTAACCACCCAGCTGTTCAGCGTATAGGCGCCGTTGCCGACATAATGCTCCGGGCGCGTCCATTTGTCCCCCCACTGCTCGAGGGTCTGGCGATGAACCGGCTTTAGCGGGGTATGTTCCAGCATCGCCGTAAAGTAAGGCACCGGCTGACTTAGCGTAACCTGCAGGTGATGATCATCCAGCGCTTTTACGCCCAGCGCCGAGGGAGGTTGCCTGCCTGCGATAATTTCATCGACGTTCAGAATATGTGCGTACTGCAAAAAACTGGCGTAGGGAGAAGCCGTTTTTGGATCCACCAGCCGTTGCCAGCTATAGACAAAATCGGCGGCCGTTACCGGATCGCCATTGCTCCAGCGGGCATCCGGCCTCAGGGTGAAGGTCCAGACATTATTTTGCTGCTGCCATTGCTGCGCAACACCCGGTACCAGACGACCGGCGTTATCAGTTACAAGCAATCCTTCCAGCAAATTAGTTATGACATCGCTTTCCGGGACCCCTTCGGTTTTATGTGGGTCCAGCGAGGCGACTTCGGTACCGTTATTAATAACAATGGTTTGATCCTGAGCTAACTCTACAGTAGGCGGCACGCTGGCTGCCCGCGCATTAACAGACAAAGCCAGGAGAACAATGAGTGCCGCTTTGCCAAAATAATCAGGATTTGCTGGATTCATAAAACCTTTTGCTCTTAGAAGTCACCTGCAGGCTGTAAAGCAAAATCCGTTCTCACTTTGCCCAGATCAAAAAAACTTTAATCGGAAGTTAACAGATGAATTTTTTTGTGCCAAAAACAAATAGTAAAAATGTTATCTATTTCTCTTTTATCATGATCGCTCTAAACACGGAAGTGTTATTTTTACTGATGAATTATGATTTATTCGATTGATATCAAAAGAAAAAACAGCCAGAAGCCTGCTTCAGAGGGCCGCTCAATATGGCAATCGCCTGAAAAAGCGGTAAAAAATCATAACAAATGCTTCACATAGAATGATCATCTATCAGTAAAGCAAAACAGCTGATAAAAATCTGGAGGATGAAAAATATTACGCAGTAACTGATGTGAAAATAATCACATTTCTGGACAGGTAAACCAAAGTCACAGAAAAATCAGCAATTAAACTAATAATTAGCATCCGCTATTAAGGAATATGAATAGAGGCACCAAAATAGTGCAGAAAAGTGCGCAATTGCACTTTTTTAGGGCAAAAAATGATTTAAAGGGAAAATTAAGTTGCCTGGCGCGGAAGAATAAAGCTCATAACCAATGTAACGCATACATCGGTTATGAAAAGGTTAATTAAGCAGGCCAGGGAAGCTTGCTCTGAGGCCAGTAACAATAAATTCTATGCCCAACGCCATAAGTAATAACCCCATGATACGGGTAATAACGTTGATGCCGGTTTGCCCCAGCACGCGCACCATAACCGGTGCGGCGCGAAACAAAAGCCAACAGCAAAAGGCAAATAGCGCAATGGCGATGCTAAAGGCCAGCAGGTTTATCCAGCTGTGATAACGCGTGCTCCAGACAATAGTTGAACTAATGGCACCCGGGCCCGCCATTAATGGCAATGCCAGCGGCACAACGCCAATGCTTTCGCGTACTGCCGTTTCTGATTTCTCCTGTTTATTCTGCTTATCTTCGCCCAGCTTACCGCTAATCATCGACATGGCAATGGTCACTACCAGGATGCCGCCTGCGATACGGAAAGAGTCGATAGAGATACCAAAGATATGCAGAATGGCATCACCCAGAAACAGCGATGTCCAGAGAATAATCGCCACAGCAAGGTTCGCCGTCAGGTTGGTTCTGTTTCTTTCAGCCACCGGCTGGTAGCTGGTCATGCTAATAAAAACAGGAATAATCCCGATGGGGTTCACCAGCGCAAACAGGCCAACAAAAAATTTAATATAGCCGGACAGATCCAGTGCAAGGGTATTCACAAACTACTCCGCAAATGCGCCAATAATAACCGCCTTAATTTAAAGTAAATATCATCCGCTTGCCAGCGGACAACCCCAGTCTAAAAAGCTGTAATTACCTTTCAACGCAGGTAAAAAATCCATTGTTAAAAGGTTGTTTAGCTAATGATGCGAAAAACAATTGCTGTTACAGCAGATTAGTCAAAACCTGATACTGGTCAAAAAATAATCACGCTGAAAGGTGTCAGCTTCAAGGAATATTGATCTAAATCAACAAGCATCTACCCCGTTCCAGGTAAGCTGGCCTCATCAAAAGGAATTGATAACAAGGCGCGCTGTCATTTACCAACGCCTTCGCCATAGAAACTCTTTCAGTAAACAGTACGGAGTAAGTAAAGCGCAAAATGGGTTATTTGCCTGCTCCAAAGTGTAATGCCGCATTTAGCCAGGCCTGTTTACTAAAAGAGTTTAACTTCCATCAGGAGAGCATTATGGCCGTTACCAATGTCGCTGAACTTAACGCACTTGTTGAACGTGTAAAACAAGCGCAGCGCGAATACGCCAATTTCACTCAAGAGCAGGTTGATAAAATTTTCCGCGCCGCCGCGCTGGCTGCTGCCGACGCGCGTATTCCGCTGGCAAAGATGGCGGTAGCGGAATCTGGAATGGGTATTGTGGAAGATAAAGTGATTAAAAACCACTTCGCTTCAGAATATATTTACAATGCCTATAAAGATGAAAAAACCTGCGGCATTCTGGAAACTGACGAGACTTTTGGCACCATCACCATTGCTGAACCCACCGGCCTGATTTGCGGTATCGTCCCTACTACTAACCCAACCTCCACCGCTATCTTTAAGGCGCTGATCAGCCTTAAAACCCGTAACGGTATTATCTTCTCTCCACATCCGCGAGCGAAAGACGCTACCAATAAAGCAGCGGATATCGTGCTGCAGGCTGCCATCGCCGCTGGTGCGCCGAAAGATATTATCGGCTGGATTGACCAGCCTTCCGTCGAGCTTTCTAACCAGCTGATGCATCATCCGGATATTAACCTGATTCTGGCAACCGGTGGCCCGGGCATGGTGAAAGCAGCTTACAGCTCGGGTAAACCCGCTATCGGCGTCGGCGCGGGGAATACCCCGGTCGTTATTGACGAAACCGCAGATATCAAGCGTGCCGTGGCCTCTATTCTGATGTCCAAGACCTTCGACAACGGCGTCATTTGCGCTTCAGAGCAGTCCGTTATCGTGGTAGACGCCGTTTATGATGCGGTACGTGAACGTTTCGCCAGCCATGGCGGCTACCTGTTACAGGGCGCAGAGCTGAAAGCCGTGCAGGATATCATCCTGAAAAACGGCGGGCTGAATGCAGCCATCGTGGGTCAGCCAGCAGTGAAAATTGCCGAAATGGCAGGCATCCATGTACCGGCAAGCACCAAAATTCTGATTGGCGAAGTGCAGCTGGTGGACGAATCTGAACCTTTCGCCCATGAAAAACTTTCGCCTACGCTGGCAATGTACCGCGCAGAAAACTTTGAGCAGGCTGTGGCTAAAGCAGAGAAACTGGTGGCGATGGGCGGTATCGGGCATACCTCTTGTCTGTATACCGACCAGGACAACCAGCATGAACGCGTAAATTATTTTGGCGACAAAATGAAAACCGCGCGCATCCTGATCAATACGCCAGCTTCGCAGGGCGGTATCGGCGACCTGTATAACTTTAAACTGGCACCTTCTCTGACGCTGGGCTGTGGTTCATGGGGCGGCAACTCAATTTCTGAAAACGTCGGTCCTAAACATCTTATCAATAAGAAAACCGTGGCCAAGCGAGCTGAGAATATGTTGTGGCACAAACTTCCAAAATCTATCTATTTCCGTCGTGGCTCTCTGCCTATCGCCCTGGAAGAGGTGGCTTCTGACGGAGCAAAACGCGCCTTTATCGTGACCGACCGCTTCCTGTTTAATAACGGTTATGCCGATCAGATTACCTCTGTACTGAAATCTCACGGCGTCGAAACCGAAATTTTCTTTGAAGTGGAAGCCGATCCGACGCTGAGCATCGTGCGCAAAGGCGCAGAACAGATGAACTCCTTTAAACCGGATGTGATCATTGCACTTGGCGGCGGCTCTCCGATGGACGCAGCCAAAATCATGTGGGTCATGTACGAGCATCCTGAAACCCATTTCGAAGAGCTGGCTCTGCGCTTTATGGATATCCGTAAACGTATCTATAAGTTCCCGAAAATGGGCGTGAAGGCGAAAATGATTGCGGTGACCACCACTTCAGGCACCGGTTCAGAAGTTACGCCGTTTGCGGTGGTGACCGATGATGCTACCGGCCAGAAATATCCGCTGGCTGATTATGCGCTAACGCCGGATATGGCTATCGTAGATGCCAACCTCGTGATGAATATGCCGAAATCGCTGGCCGCTTTTGGTGGTCTTGATGCGGTAACCCACGCGCTGGAAGCCTATGTTTCCGTGTTGGCCAATGAGTACTCTGATGGTCAGGCGCTGCAGGCCCTTAAACTGCTGAAAGACAATCTGGCAGACAGCTATCGCGATGGTGCGAAAAATCCAGTGGCGCGTGAACGCGTTCATAACGCCGCAACCATTGCCGGTATCGCTTTTGCAAATGCTTTCCTTGGGGTGTGTCACTCAATGGCGCATAAACTGGGATCTGAATTCCATATCCCGCACGGCCTGGCTAATGCCCTGCTAATCTCGAATGTTATTCGCTACAACGCTAATGACAATCCGACCAAACAGACAGCGTTCAGCCAGTACGATCGTCCGCAGGCACGCCGCCGTTATGCCGAAATCGCCGACCACCTTGGTCTGAGCGCTGCCGGTGACCGCACGGCGCAGAAAATCGAGAAACTGCTGGCGTGGCTGGAAGATATGAAAGCCCAGTTGGGTATTCCGAAATCGATTCGTGAGGCAGGCGTACAGGAAGCTGATTTCCTGGCGAAAGTCGATAAGCTGGCTGATGACGCGTTTGATGACCAGTGTACCGGCGCTAACCCGCGTTACCCGCTGATTGCTGAGCTGAAACAGATCATGCTTGATACCTTCTACGGTCGCGAATATGCAGAACCCTTTGAATCTGTCTCTGAAGCGATCATTGCTCAGCCGGTCAAAGAAGCTAAAGTAGAGAAGAAAGCTAAAAAAGTTTGATTCTCAGACCATAAAAAACCCGCTTCGGCGGGTTTTTTTTATCTCTGACGTCTGGACGCATTCCCGGTGTTCTGTGCTGTTTTCCCACCGCTTCACTTCCTGCATAAAACGTTCTGTAAGCCTCTGTAGCGCATCTGGCGCTGTAGCTTACGCTTCCCCTTTCAGGAAGGCTCTACGGGCTGTAAAACGCCTTTAGACAGCGCATCCTTATAATGCTTGCGACACACAGAAACATAGCGCTCGTTACCGCCGATAACTACCTGCTCGCCTTCGGCATAGGGTTTACCCTCACTGTCAAGACGCAGCACCATCCCGGCTTTACGGCCACAATGGCAAATGGTTTTTAATTCGATAAGTTTATCAGCCCAGGCTAATAAATACTGGCTTCCGCTAAATAATTCACCACGGAAATCAGTGCGCAAGCCATAACACAATACCGGTATATCCAGATAATCGACGACATCAGAAAGTTCTCGAACTTGTTCGCGCGTCAAAAATTGGCATTCATCAACAAGTATGCAATGTACCGGCTTTTTTTCATGTTCTTCAGTAATTTCATGCATCAGTAAAGTCTGATTGTTAAACAATTTAGCCGGTGACGAAAGGCCAATGCGTGAGCTGACTTTACCGCTACCGAAGCGATCATCTATCTCCGCAGTCCAGACCAAAGTCCGCATGCCCCTTTCCTGATAATTATAAGAAGATTGCAACAATGCGGTGGATTTCCCGGCATTCATTGCCGAGTAATAGAAATAAAGCTGAGCCATAGGGCTGAACTCCGCCAAAAGGGTTAAACAAAAACGGCGACGATTGTATCATAGCCTCAGTAGCACCGGCTGGATAACCTGCAATATGATTATGTTGTTTAACCGCGGCGCTTGTTTAACATCATCCGCAGTAACGCATAATCCCTGTCCATGGCATTAAATGATAAAACCTCAACCCCTGTTCTTATTATGGCCTTTTTTTAGTCGCTCTGAACCTTTGCACTTTAAGCTTAATGAGGCTAACGCTTTAGGTTATACGACGATTTTAAGCGCCGGGCTGAACAGATAATCCCCTGTAAGCCTAAGGCCGTTTAATGATAGCTTTTAATGGGACTGGCTTATTTTCGCCTGAGACAACTATAACTTTCCCCCAATTGCGTTATGCAAATCTCACTTTAATAAGACTTTGTGAATTTCTTACAAAATTAACTATTGCAGTTCCTTTTTTCCACCTCTATTATTATCAAGCAGAACATTTCTCCCACCCAATATATTTTGAGATTAGGACAATGAGCGAAGCACTTAAAATTCTGAACAACATCCGTACACTGCGCGCCCAGGCCAGAGAATGTACTCTGGAAACTCTGGAAGAAATGCTGGAAAAACTGGAAGTGGTCGTTAATGAGCGCCGCGAAGAAGAAAGTCAGGCGCAGGCTGAAATTGAAGAGCGTACGCGTAAACTTCAGCAGTACCGCGAAATGCTGATTGCCGACGGCATTGATCCGAATGAACTGCTGCAAACTATGGCAGCAACTAAAACAAGTGGCAAAGCCAAGCGTGCTGCACGTCCGGCTAAATATAAATACGTTGATGAAAATGGCGAAAGCAAAACCTGGACAGGCCAGGGCCGTACTCCTGCGGTAATCAAGAAAGCCATTGAAGAGGAAGGCAAGCAGCTGGATGATTTTCTGCTGTAATTCCTGTTCAGGGTGCTTCTCTTAACCCCATTTTGTTATGGGGTTTTTTATTGGTCTTTTTGTCGTATTTGTCATGCCAGGCCACACCCAAAAAAAGGAAGCCCCAGGCTTCCTTTTTTTAATTACTTAACTCAGACCTTATAAAAAGCCCGGTACCACTCCACAAAGCGTTTGATGCCCTCTTCCACGCCCGTTTGCGGTTTAAATCCGATCACATCGTACAGTGCCTGCGTATCCGCGCTGGTTTCCAGCACATCGCCTGGCTGCATCGGCAGCATATTTTTCTGCGCCTCTGTACCCAGCGCTTTCTCCAGGGCTTCTATATAAGCCATTAACGTTATCGGCTGACTGTTACCAATATTATAGACACGGTAAGGCGCAGAGCTGGTGGCAGGCGAGCCTGTTTCAACTGTCCAGTCAGGATCTTTTTGTGGTATCACATCCTGCAGGCGGAAAATCGACTCGGTGATATCGTCAATATAAGTGAAATCACGGCGCATTTGCCCCTTGTTATAAACGTCAATACTTTCGCCCGCGATAATAGCTCGGGTGAATTTAAACAGGGCCATATCCGGGCGTCCCCACGGTCCGTAGACGGTAAAGAAGCGCAAACCGGTCGTTGGGATACCGTAAAGATGTGAATAAGTATGCGACATCAGTTCATTGGCTTTTTTCGTGGCCGCATAAAGCGAAACCGGATGGTCTACGCTGTCGTCGGTGGAAAATGGCATTTTACGGTTCAGACCGTAAACAGAACTGGAAGAGGCGTACAGCAAATGCTCGATTTTATGATGACGACAGCCTTCAAGAATATTAAGGTGCCCCGTCAGATTAGCGTCTGCATATGCATGTGGATTATCAATAGAATAACGAACCCCTGCCTGCGCCCCCAGATGAATAACACGCTGGAAACGGTGCTGTGCAAACAGCGAGGCTATTGCATCCCTGTCAGATAAATCGCCTTCGATAAAAGTAAAGTCTGAAGAAGTGATTTGATTAAGGCGGGCACGTTTGAGATTTACATCATAATAATCATTCAGGTTGTCGAGACCGACAACCTGGTGACCGGCCGACAGAAGGCGTTGGGTAACGTGAAAACCAATAAACCCTGCCGCGCCGGTAACCAGATAGTTCATATTTACCTCATTAATTATGCAATTTGAATAGACGCTCCGCGGCCAATTGCATAATAAACAAAACCGCGTTTGCTAATTCTTTCTGGATCATACAGGTTACGACCATCAAAAATCACGGGTTGTTTTAAGGCATTTTTAATAACGTCGAAGTCTGGCGCACGGAAGTTCTGCCATTCGGTACAAATAACCAGCGCATCTGCACCCTGCAGAGCGGCTTCTTTTGTTCCCATCAGCTTCAGGTCCGTACGATGACCATAGATACGCTGAGCTTCATCCATCGCTTCTGGATCGAACGCCTGTACCGTTGCGCCTGCAGCCCACAGCGTTTCCATCAGCACGCGGCTGGACGCTTCACGCATATCGTCGGTATTGGGTTTAAATGAGAGTCCCCACAGCGCAAAGGTTTTACCCTTAAGATCGTCACCGAAATGGCGTTTGATAAAGGTCGGCAGCTTGAGTTTCTGATCATCATTGACAGCTTCCACCGCCTGCAGCAGACGAGGTTTATAGCCAATGGTTTCCGCCGTACGGATCAGCGCCTGTACATCTTTCGGGAAGCAGGAACCGCCGTAGCCGCAGCCCGGGTAAATGAAGTGATAGCCGATACGGGAATCTGAACCAATACCCTGACGCACTTTCTCAATATCCGCGCCCAGGCGTTCCGCCAGGTTGGAGATTTCATTCATGAAGCTGATTTTGGTCGCCAGCATGCAGTTTGCCGCATACTTGGTTAACTCAGCGCTACGGATATCCATCAGAATCAGACGATCGTGATTGCGGTTAAACGGCTCATACAGCTCACGCAGCAGCTCAACGACTTCATCGTTATCCGTTCCGACTACGATACGCTCAGGACGCATGCAGTCGCTTACTGCGGCACCTTCTTTCAGGAACTCTGGGTTAGAGACCACATCAAAGGTCAAATCCAGCCCACGCGCCTTAAGGGTTTCCTGCATGACGTTACGCACGCGGTCAGCGGTTCCGACCGGTACAGTAGACTTGTCCAGCACCACTTTATGCTCATCCATATATTGAGCAATGGTACGCGCTACCGCAGTAACATATTTCAGATCGGCAGAGCCATCTTCATCCGGCGGCGTACCCACGGCGATAAACTGCATAACGCCATGTTTAACGCCTTCTTCGGCATTGGTAGTAAAATTCAGTCGACCCGCTTCATAGTTTTGCTTAACCAGCGGCGTCAGACCCGGCTCATAAATGGGAATGATCCCTTTCTTCAGATTTTCGACTTTGTTTTCGTCGACATCAATACAAAGAACGTCATGTCCGACTTCGGCCAATACCGCAGCCTGAACCAGACCCACATAGCCGATACCAAATACGGTGACTTTCATTGCGTTATCCTGTTGCTGTGTGAATTACTTTTTATTTTCAACTGTATCGTTCAGCCACTGTTTGAAATCGCTGCCCAGTGACGGATGACGCAGACCATACTCAACGAAAGCCTGCATATAACCCAGCTTGTTGCCGCAGTCATGGCTAACGCCTTTCAGGTGATAAGCTTCTACGGTCTCTTTTTCCATCAACATGGCAATAGAGTCGGTCAGCTGAACTTCACCGCCTGCGCCCGGAGGCGTTTTAGCCAGCAGCGGCCAAATATCTGCAGAAAGGACATAACGACCAACAACGGCCAGATTAGACGGTGCTTCGTTGGCTTTGGGTTTTTCTACCACGCCAACCATCGGCGCGCTGTCGCCCGGCTGCAGTTCAGCACCCTGGCAATCAACCACGCCGTAAGCCGTAACGTCTGCTACCGGCTCTACCATGATCTGGCTACGGCCGCTTTCGTCGAAACGGTTCAGCATTTCAGCCAGGTTATCTTTGGTCGGGTTAGACTCATACTCATCGATAATGACGTCTGGCAGAATCACCGCAACTGGCTCATCGCCAACCAGCGGATGCGCGCACATTACTGCGTGACCCAGACCTTTTGCGATGCCCTGACGCACCTGCATGATGGTAACGTGTGGCGGACAAATAGACTGAATTTCATCCAGCAGCTGACGCTTAACGCGTTTTTCCAGCATCGCCTCCAGTTCAAAACTGGTATCAAAATGGTTCTCAATGGAGTTCTTTGACGAGTGCGTAACCAGCACAATCTCATTGATTCCGGCAGCAATGCATTCGTTAACGACATACTGAATTAACGGCTTATCAACCAGCGGCAACATTTCCTTTGGAATGGCTTTGGTTGCGGGCAGCATGCGCGTCCCTAAACCGGCAACGGGGATTACCGCTTTTTTTACTTTTGACTTATAGGCAGACATTAAGATACCTCTCTTATAGGCCGTTCAAGTTAATACTTGATATGTCGATTTAAAAAACGAAACGAGTATATCAGTTAAGGGGCGCCGGATTTATCCTGGATAACTTCTTCCCGGCTAAATTAAGATTATTACCCAAGTGTAAAAGTTATACTAAGGTCTGTCTGAGCGGCGCAAAAATAAAAAGCATTCGCTTGTTATTCAGGCGACAACATCAGACGCAGCCGCCCTCCATTTCCCCAAACCTGACATTGCCATGTATCGCCCTGCTGGTTAATTTGATTGAGATATGTACTGCCCATTGTGCCCAAAGGCACACCATTTCTGAGTTGTATTTCTTGCCCGCTAATGTTCAGCGTTGCGTTTAAGCCAGCAGAGACCAAAATCAGGTTTTTATAGGTTTGATGATAATACCCGACTAATAATGGAAACTGCCCCTTAAGATTTGCCTGGCGCAATAACAAATTAACCTGTTTAAGCACGCTGCTTAATTCAGGTAAACGCTGTTTCTGCCCGGAAAGCTGCTCCTGCAGTAGCCCGTTGAATAACGCGCGTAACAGCAGCGCAGCCAGCACGCCATTATCACCGGCACGCGTCACGTCCAGACAGTAAAAGGCCAGATCTTTATCCGATAAAGCCGCGATATCCAGGACCAGTCCAGGCTGTTCCGCCATCGTAAGCTGGCGATAGTTCATCCGGCAGTTAGCGATAACCTGCTGAACCGGCGGCTGCAGCTGTTTAAGTAGCTTGGCGGCCGCAGTGGGATCGCTGACTAATGCATCCCAGTCCTGAAACAGCTGCTCTTCTTCTTCAACCTGAGAAGTAAACATTGATGGATAGAGGCACTCGTAGACCGCCTCACGCAGGCGCTCCATATCTTTGATCGGTTTGAGCAGCACATCCTGTACGCCAAGGCGCAGAACGTGTGCTATATCGGACATCTGCTCGGTAGCAGAAATGACCAAAATGGGAACCTGGTTGCCGTTGGTGCGTAAGTGTTCCACTAACTTGATGCCATTCATACGAGGCATTTCTAAGTCGCAAATCAGCATATCGGGCTGATGGAAGCGCAACGTTTCGATAGCATCAAGACCATCGCTGGCTACCAATAGCGTAGCGCCAAGCGAGTACAAGAAATTTTCCAGCAGGGAGCGAAAAACAGCCTCATCTTCCACGATCAAGATCTGTTTTCCATTTAATGGTTTTTCCATTGTTTTCCCCCGTAAGCCAGATAACTCAATAGTGGTTCAAAAAACGCACTTGTGCCTGTCAGAATTGCCTGAAGTAACATGTGTGATTGACCCATTTTCATTACCGGCTCTGTACTAACGGTAATAATTCATCCATTTTTTTCTCAACTGCGGCTCTTCCGGCTGCAATCGCTTCCTCTGCACGATGAAAATCAAGCGTACTAATCTGGGGACAATAAGGCTGTATTAATACATCCGGCGGGTCCCCCGCCATGCGGTGACGCTTCAGGCGATTTTCAAGTACCTGAATTGAGGTTGTCATGATCTCCATCGCACCCGGCGAAAGAGATGTTCGTCGCTGTGTTAAATGTTGTGCCAAACGTTGGCGCAGCCTGCCGCGCCAGGATACAGATTCCTCCGGCATGTTTTGCATGGGTGTGGCAGAGAAAAGATCCTGCTGTATGAGATGCGCATCGTGCTGTAAATCAACAGCAATAACAATATCTGCCCCTAACGCTCTGGTCAGAGAGATCGGAACGGGATTCACCACCGCGCCATCCACCAGCCAATAGCCGTTATGTCTCACCGGCGGCAACAGTCCTGGCATACTGCAAGAGGCGCGTACCGCCTGATGCAAATCACCTTCGGTTAGCCATAGCTCTCGCCCGGTGCTCAGGTTGGTGGCTACCGCGCCAAAACGAATATGACACTGTTCGATAGACTCATCAGGCATTAAACGACGAATATGGTTAAATACGCGATTACCTCGCAGTAAACCGCCCCGCTGCCAAGAAAAATCCATCAACCGAATCACATCCCAGTAACCAAAGGATCTTACCCACTTTTCTAACAACGGCAATCGTTCGGTCGCGCAGGCTGCGCCAACCAATGCGCCAACAGAGCAGCCAGCAATAACATCAATACGGATCCCCGCACTCAACAACGCATCAATTACGCCGATATGCGCCCATCCTTTGGCAGCGCCTGAGCCCAGCGCCAGTCCTATTTTTACCTGTCTCATTGCATTCCTGTTTTCACCCCTTTTCATTGAATAGCGTTATATGTTCGGGTCAGATAACATAACGTAAAATAACGTCTTTCGCCCTGTTGTTGCAAAATCTGGAGTTCACGTGTCTGAAAATTGCCCATGCTGCAGCGGATTGCAGTATAGCCTATGTTGCGGTCCCTATCTAAGTGGCGAGCATATCCCTCCCAGCCCGGAAGCGCTAATGCGTTCCCGCTATACGGCCTATGCCCGACATGACGTTGATTATTTACTGGCGACCTGGCACAGCACGCATCGTACTTCACAACTGCGCCAGGCCTTATCTGAAAGTTTTCCACAAACCGTCTGGCAAGGGCTGACCATCGTCGCCCGCGAGGCGGGAAGTCATGATAATGAAGCTTATGTGACATTTTTTGCGCGTTATAGCGAAAATGGCCGCACAGGGGCGGTTTATGAACGCTCGCGCTTTGTCCGTGAGGATCAACGCTGGTACTATATTGATGGAACCGCACCCCAGGTGGGTCGTAATGACCGCTGTCCCTGTGGCTCCGAAAAAAAATACAAAAAGTGTTGCGGCCAGTAATGCTGGTGCCGTTCAGATCCACTGCTATCCCGCTTCGACAGGATTGATAACTCATGCAAGCGCAGAACTTACAACGTAAAGTACTTCGAACTATTTGCCCTGACGCCAAGGGCCTTATCGCCAAGATCACTAACATTTGCTACAAGCACGAGCTCAACATCGTGCAAAACAATGAGTTTGTCGATCATCGCACCGGGCGCTTTTTTATGCGCACTGAACTGGAAGGCATTTTTAACGATACGACGCTGTTGGCGGATCTGGACAGCGCGCTCCCTCAGGGTTCGGTTCGTGAGCTGCAATGTGCCGGACGTCGTCGCGTGGTGATTCTGGTTACCAAAGAGGCGCACTGCCTGGGCGACCTACTGATGAAAAGCGCTTTCGGCGGGCTGGATATGGAAATCGCCGCCGTTATCGGCAACCACGATACGCTGCGTTCGCTGGTGGAGCGCTTCGATATTCCTTTTGTTCTGGTGAGCCACGAAGGGCTGACGCGAGAAGAGCACGATAACCAGATGGCAGAGCAGATCGATCGCTATCAGCCTGATTACGTGGTACTGGCAAAATATATGCGCGTTCTGACGCCCGCTTTTGTGCAACGTTACCCGAACCAGATCATCAATATTCACCACTCGTTCCTGCCGGCGTTTATCGGCGCGCGCCCTTATCACCAGGCGTACGAACGCGGGGTAAAAATTATCGGCGCCACCGCGCACTACGTAAATGACAACCTGGATGAAGGCCCAATCATCATGCAGGACGTGATTAACGTTGACCACAGCTATACGGCAGAAGAGATGATGCGTGCGGGACGCGACGTAGAAAAAAATGTGTTAAGCCGTGCGCTATATAAGGTGCTGGGACAGCGTGTTTTTGTCTACGGCAACCGCACGATTATTCTTTAAGTTAAGCTTTACCGACGCCGGTTGTTCAACAAAGCGGCGCCGTGGGTAAAAAAACGGCGAACAGACCGCTTTTTTTCGTGGGGCGCTTTACAGCATCGTTTCATTTGTTATGATGCGCCCCGCTTTCAGGCAATATTGTCCTGACCCGTGGTGGGATTCCCGAGCGGCCAAAGGGAGCAGACTGTAAATCTGCCGTCACAGACTTCGAAGGTTCGAATCCTTCTCCCACCACCACTCTTCTGTTTCAGCGCAGAGGAATAAAACCCGCCGGGCATGTTGGCGAGTTTTATGGGCAAATCTGGCATCCATCATTTTGATGACGGATGAAGCTGAAAGCGACAATAAGAGCAAACCTGTTTTATCTGGTGGGATTCCCGAGCGGCCAAAGGGAGCAGACTGTAAATCTGCCGTCACAGACTTCGAAGGTTCGAATCCTTCTCCCACCACCATCTTTGTATACTCCCCCTGTTTTCAAACTCAGCGCTAATGCAGCACCTTCCCCCAGGGAGAAGGTGAGAAGCTTCGACAAGGTTCGCGTCGAGCAACGCGAGACAACGTGCGCAATCCGGTTTACATACTGTCATCAGCAAAACATCTCTGTTAACATCCTGCCATCTTTTTACTGTGCAGTTATCGCAATATGAAATTCATCTCTTTCAATATCAACGGGCTACGCGCTCGCCCCCATCAGCTGGAAGCGCTGATTCAGCAGCATAATCCTGACGTTATCGGCCTGCAGGAAACCAAGGTTCATGATGATATGTTCCCGCTGGAGGATGTCAGCAAGCTGGGTTATCACGTCTTTTATCATGGTCAGAAAAGCCATTATGGCGTAGCCCTGTTGACCCGCGAAATGCCGCTTATGGTACAGCGCGGTTTTCCTGAGGATGATGAAGAGGCGCAGCGCCGTTTGATTATTGCGCAAATCCCCGCCCCATCCGGGAATATTACCGTGATTAACGGCTATTTTCCGCAGGGCGAAAGCCGTGACCATCCGACAAAATTTCCGGCAAAGGAAAAATTTTACCGCGATCTGCAAAACTATCTGGAAACCCACCTGACGGCGGACGATCGGGTTTTAGTGATGGGCGATATGAATATCAGCAGCAGCGATCTGGACATTGGTATCGGTGAAGATAGCCGTAAGCGCTGGCTGCGTACCGGTAAATGTTCTTTCCTGCCGGAAGAACGGGAGTGGATGGATCGCTTGCTTAACTGGGGTCTGGTCGATACCTGGCGAGCCGCGAACCCCGCGTGCGCCGATCGCTTTTCCTGGTTTGATTATCGTTCAAGAGGTTTTGATGATAACCGTGGCCTGCGTATCGATCTGCTGCTGGCCACGCGTGCGCTGGCAGAGCGCTGTATCGATACCGGCATCGACTATCAGATCCGCGCTATGGAAAAACCGTCCGACCATGCGCCGATTTGGGCTGAGTTCCAGCTTTAAACAGCAGGCGTTGCGAGGCTTGTCGCAACGCCCTTGGTTATTTCACGATACGCCAGATCAGATTATTGGTGCCCAACGATTTTTCATCGCGTACGCACTGCAGTAGCACCCCTTCCGCTTTAACCACCGCGCCTTCGGTATAGCTACGATTTTCATAGATACAGCAACGCAAACAGGGCGGATTCTGCGAACGATTTTGCCCCTGCGTCCAGACTTCCGGCGGCATATCCACTATCACATCGCTGTTTATATCGCTCTGCTGATTACCGCCGCTATGATAATCATGGCGTTGCGCCTGCGCTGCCGTGCTTAACAGCAGTGCCAGCATAATTCCCCATGCCAGTTTCATTATTCCGTCTCCTTTGCTTTCGCCTTTTTACTACGACGTTTCTGGTTCCCGGCGGGTGCCGCTACGCCCCGAAAGGCGCGCGCCGAGCTTTGCTGACGCGCCAGCGCAATAAGGTCATGCAGCGTTGCGACCAAAGGCTGCATAAAATCCTGATAGCGACAGGCCTTTTCACTGATTTTCGTCAGCGTTGATTCCCACTGAGCCGTCATATCGGGACGCGCAGCCATTTCCGGCAGAGAGTGGATTAACGCTCTGCCCGCTTCGGTCGCATGGATATAACGGCCCTTTTTGGTCAGGAAGGCGCGCCGGAACAGCAGTTCGATAATGCCGGCCCGGGTTGCTTCCGTTCCTAAACCATCGGTCGCACGCAGGATTTTCTTTAGATCTTTATCCTGCACAAAGCGGGCAATGCCGGTCATGGCAGATAACAGCGTCGCATCGGTAAAGGGCCGTGGCGGCTGCGTTTGCTTTGCGGCGATCTCCCCTTTTTCACACAACAGCTCATCGCCCTTCGCTACCACCGGCAATGGCGTACCGTCATTCTCCTCATCCCGCTCTTTACTGCCCAGCAATGCTCGCCAGCCCGCCTCGGCAAGAAAACGCGCTTTGGCGATAAATTTACCACCAGCAATATCCAGCTCAATAATACATTTACGGTAAACCGCATCCGGGCAAAACTGCATCAGATACTGACGCGCAATCAACCCATAGATATTGGCTTCATTATCGCTCAGACGCACGGCGCTGCTGCGCGCGGTAGGAATAATGGCGTGGTGAGCGTCCACCTTTTTATCATCCCAGCAGCGGTTTTTACGGTTGGTATCGAAATCGGCCGGGGTTTTCATATCAGGCCGATGCGCACTAATGGCGTTTAATACTGCATGACGCCCGGCAAAATGCTCATCCGGCAAGTAACGACTGTCGGAGCGCGGGTAGGTAATCAGCTTATGGGTTTCATACAGCCGCTGGCAGGTATCCAGTACCGTCTGGGCACTCAGACCAAAGCGTCTGGCCGCTTCAATCTGCAGACTGGAAAGTGAGAAAGGCAGCGGCGCAGTATCGTTTTCCCGCTTGTCCTGATAACCGGTGACATGCGCAGGCTGACCGCCAATGCGCGCCAGCACATGTTCCGCCAGCGGGCGATGCAATAACCTTCCCTCTTCATCCTGCCAGGGTTCACAGGCGTCGCTGGGCTGCCAGAGCGCCACAAATCGCTCCTCTTTAGGCGTGACGATATGCGCTTTTACTTCAAAATAATCTTTTGGTATAAAGTTTTCGATCTCTTCATCGCGCCGCACCACCAGCCCCAATACCGGCGTCTGCACGCGCCCCACCGACAGCACGCCGTCGTAACCAGCATTGCGCCCCAACAGGGTCCATGCGCGGGTCATATTTATGCCATACAGCCAGTCAGCACGGGCGCGAGCCAGCGCCGATACACATAGCGGAATAAACTCTTTGTTTTGTCGCAGACGGTTAATGGCGCGCTCCACAGCCTGCGGATTGAGATCGTTAATCAGGCAGCGTTGGACGTTATCACGTTTAGCAGCGGGCAGCGCCAGATAGTCCAGCACCTCATCCACCAGCAGTTGTCCTTCGCGATCGGGGTCGCCGGCGTGGATCACTTCATCCGCCTGCTCCAGCAGTTTTTTGATCACATTCAACTGTTTCGCTACGGAAGGACGCGGCTGTAAACGCCACTTTTCCGGCACGATAGGTAAATCCGCTAATGACCAGCGCGCATAGCGGCTGTCATAGCTGTCGGGCTGGGCCTGTTCTAACAGGTGCCCCACGCACCAGGTAACCATCTGATCGTTTCCACAGGCAATGTAACCATCGCCACGACGATGCGGTTTCGGCAGCACATCGGCAATGGCGCGGGCCAGGCTTGGCTTTTCAGCAATAAACAGGCGCATGAATGGGGCAAAGCTCTCTTAAGACAAGATAATAAGGAACACCGGCTTTAATCGGCATCAGACCGCTCGCAATAAGAGCGGTCATCTATGTTAACGCGTTCGCTCTGGCGTGATAAGCCATCCCTGCGGCGGAGTGGATAAAAAGCAGGATAATCAACTTATCCTGCCAAAACGGCGGCGCGCGAGCTGTCAGAAATAACTGACAAAGGGGGCGGTATCAGGAGGTAAAACGGTGGTGGATGATTTTAACTGCGGCGTGCCCAGGTAAAGGAAGCCGACAATCGCATCCTGTTCGCGACAGTTAAATGCCGCTCTTACCGCGTCGTTATCAGTCCAGGCGCCGCTGCGCCAGATACCGTTAAAGCCCTGTGCGGCGGCAGCCATTTGCATTGCCATAACCGCACAGCCTGCTGATAACAGCTGCTCCCAACGCGGCACTTTATGATGCTCGACGCAGTGCGCAACCACGGTGATAATCATCGGCGCCCGGAACGGGGACTGCTTCGCCTTTTCAATGGCTTTATCATCCATGTTTCCGTCACGCGCAGCCTGCTCCAGCAGCGCGCTAAAGCGCTCTAATCCCTGCTTTTCAATAATATGAAAGCGCCATGGCTGTAGCGTGCCGTGATCCGGTGCGCGCATACCAGCGCGTATAATATTGTCCAGCGCTTCGCCCTGTGGCGCAGGCTCGGCTAAGCGCGATGCGGAACGACGGTTAACCAGTAAATCCAGTGCATCCATTTATGCCTCCTGATAATGATTAGCATTCACTGCAAACTAGCACAGGCTGACCTTTTGTTACAGCCGCGTGCGATTTCCTGCTGACATTTGCCCCACTGCTCTTTAGGATGTGGATGAAATTCTGGCAGAAAAGCTGCTTTTCTGTGCTCTGTCTGGTGATTATGGAGAAAACATGCGCACGTTGTGGCGAATCATAACCGGCTTATTTAAATGGACATGGCGGGTGCTGAACTTTGTTCGTGAATGCATCCTCAACTTATTTTTTATCTTTTTGCTGTTGATTGGCGTAGGGATCTGGCTACAGATTAAAAGCGTCAGCACACCGGCAGAGGTGCCGCGTGGCGCGCTAAAAGTCGATCTCTCCGGCGTGGTGGTCGATAAACCTTCGGTCAGCAACAAGCTCAGCAAAATTGGTCGTCAGCTGTTGGGTGCCAGCAGCGATCGTTTGAAAGAGAATTCGCTCTTTGATGTGGTGGCAGCGATCCGTCAGGCCAAAGAGGATGAGAAAATCACCGGAATCGTGCTGGACCTGCGTAACTTTGCCGGGGCCGACCAGCCTTCTCTGCAGTATATCGGCAAGGCGCTGCGTGAGTTCCGCGACAGCGGCAAGCCGGTTTACGCCAGCGGCGACAGCTATAGTCAGGCGCAATACTACCTCGCCAGCTATGCCAATAAAATTTACCTTTCGCCGCAGGGCACCGTCGATTTGCACGGCTTCGCCACCAACACGCTTTACTACAAAAGCCTGCTCGACAAGCTGAAAGTGACCTCACACGTTTTCCGCGTCGGCACCTATAAATCTGCGGTAGAGCCTTTCCTGCGTGATGATATGTCGCCGGCAGCGCGCGAGGCCGACAGCCGTTGGGTAGGCGAACTGTGGCAAAACTATCTGCATACCGTTGCCGCTAACCGTCAGATTAGCCCACAACAGCTTTTCCCTGGCGCGCAGGGGCTACTGAGCGGTTTGCAAAAAACCGGCGGCGATACGGCACTCTATGCGAAAGAAAACAAGCTGGTGGATCAGCTGGCGACCCGTGCCGAAACCGAGCAGCTGTTTACCAAACAGTTTGGCTGGGACAAACAGGATCAGGATTACAACGCTATCAGCATCTATGACTATCCGGTGAAGGATACCAGTTCGCAGAATGGCAATATCGCCGTGATCCTTGCGAATGGTGCCATTATGGATGGCGAAGAGACGCCGGGCTCCGTCGGCGGCGATACCACCGCAGCGCAGATCCGCGAAGCGCGGCTCGACCCGGCAATCAAAGCGATTGTACTGCGTGTAAACAGCCCTGGCGGCAGCGTAACCGCATCGGAAGTGGTGCGTCAGGAGCTGGCGGCAGCACGTACAGCAGGCAAGCCGGTGGTGGTTTCCATGGGCGGCATGGCAGCCTCTGGCGGCTACTGGATTTCAACGCCTGCTAACTACATTATTGCCAGCCCGGCGACACTAACCGGTTCCATCGGCATTTTCGGCGTAATTAATACGGTGGAAAATTCGCTGGATGCTATCGGCGTGCATACTGATGGCGTAGCGACCTCGCCGCTGGCGGACGTTGCCACCACCAAGGCGCTGCCGCCTGAAGTACAGCAAATGATGCAGCTCAGCATTGAAAACGGCTATCGCAACTTTATCGGCCTGGTGGCAAAAGCACGGCAGAAAACGCCTGAGCAGATCGATCAGATCGCCCAGGGTCATGTCTGGACCGGTGAAGATGCCAAAGCAAATGGCCTGGTCGATGCACTGGGTGATTTTGATGATGCCATTACTAAGGCGGCAGAACTGGCGAAGGTGAAGAATGTACAACTCAACTGGTTTGCCGATGAGCCTGCCTTTATTGACATGGTACTGGGCCAGATGGATGCTTCAGTACAGGCACTGCTGCCCGCTACGTTAAAAGCCTGGCTACCGGCCCCGATGGTGGATGTGGTAAGCGCCATGAAACAGCAGCCCGGGCTTCTGGGAACCCTGAACGATCCGCAAAACCGTTACGCTCTCTGCCTGACCTGCGGCGACGTGCGATAACTTTCAGCCCGGCCGGTATTGCCGCTGGTCGGGCTGCTCTTCCTGAGACTTTACCTTATACTGCGGTTTTACCGCCAAGCTGAGTCGCTTTTCATGCAAAAAAAATCCATTTACGTTGCCTATACCGGCGGAACCATCGGTATGCAGCGCTCAGAACAAGGTTATATTCCGGTTTCCGGCCACCTTCAGCAGCAATTGTCAGCCATGCCGGAGTTTCATCGTCCGGATATGCCTGACTTTACCATTCATGAATATCAGCCGCTGATCGACTCCTCTGATATGACGCCACAAGACTGGCAGGCGATTGCAGACGATATTCAGCAAAATTATGCGTTGTACGATGGTTTTGTGATTTTGCACGGCACCGATACCATGGCGTTTACCGCCTCGGCGCTCTCTTTTATGCTGGAGAATCTGGCCAAGCCGGTAATAGTGACAGGGTCACAGATCCCGCTGGCGGAACTGCGATCTGACGGCCAGCAAAACTTACTGAACGCACTCTTCGTTGCGGCTAACTACCCGATCAAAGAAGTCTCGTTATTTTTTAACAACACCCTTTACCGGGGTAATCGCACCACCAAGGCCCATGCAGATGGCTTTAATGCCTTTGCCTCGCCCAATTTGCCGCCGCTGCTGGAAGCGGGTATTCATATCCGACGACTGAATACGCCCGCCTCCCCACAAGGCGAAGGCGAACTGATCGTTCATCCTATTACGCCTCAGCCAATCGGGGTGGTGACCATCTATCCGGGAATTTCTGCTGAAGTGGTACGCAACTTTCTGCGCCAGCCGGTAAAAGCACTGATTCTGCGCTCCTATGGCGTGGGTAACGCGCCGCAAAACGCCGAATTCCTGACTGAGCTGCGGGCAGCCTCCGAACGCGGTATTGTGGTGGTTAACCTTACGCAGTGTATGTCGGGCAAGGTGAATATGGGGGGCTACGCTACCGGCAACGCCCTCGCCCATGCAGGCGTGATCGGCGGCTTCGATATGACGGTAGAGGCTACTCTGACCAAACTGCACTATTTACTCAGTCAGCCGTTAAGCTGCGATGAAGTGCGGCAGCTAATGCAGGTCAATCTGCGTGGCGAGCTAACCTCTGATAACTAATAGCGGAGTCTGTTATGACCCAGGCGTTGATCCTTATCGATTTGCAGAATGATTTTTGTCCGGGCGGCGCACTGGCGGTGGCCGACGGCGACGCGACTATTGCCGTAGCTAATCAGCTGGCCGAAGCATTTCACCGGCGTGGCGAACCGGTGATTGCCACGCAGGACTGGCATCCGGCAAACCATGGCAGTTTTGCTTCGGTTTCCGGTAAGGCCGTGAATACGCTGGGCGAGCTGAATGGCCTGCCGCAGATTTGGTGGCCCGATCATGCTGTTCAACATACGCAGGGTGCAGAATTTCATCCGGCGCTCAGGCGCACGTTAATCGATAAAATATTTCATAAGGGTGAGCAGCCTGATATTGACAGCTACAGCGCCTTTTTTGATAACGGTCATCGCCGTCAGACCGGGCTTGATGCCTGGTTACGTCAGCAGGGCATCAGGCGTCTGGTCATGATGGGTCTGGCCACAGACTATTGCGTGAAATTTAGCGTGCTGGATGCGCTGCGGTTAGGATATGAGGTAGAAGTGATTGCTGAAGGTTGCCGCGGCGTTAACTTACAGCCGCAGGACAGCCAGCAGGCCTTAGCGGATATGGCGGCAAACGGCGCGCTAATCCGCCAGTAAGGCCATTATCCCGCCGTGCTGGCGGGATAATTATTGCAGCGTGATACGCGTGACACTGTCACTGATACCGAACTCTTCTTTTAGTTCGCGTTTCGAACGGGTGACCAGCTCTCCGCCCGCGCCGATGCTCATATGCTGCGGCTGATGATTGTGCTGCGCCTGCCACAGCATAACCAGCTGCATACAGTGCTCTTTTTGCTCTTCCGTAAGCGCCACGCCATCTGGCCATTTTCCGATTTCTACCGCCGTTGCCAGACGCTGATAAATTTCGGGGGTCATTGCCTCGACTATCGCCTTGAGTTCAGATTTCATCGTATTAACCTTTAATCTGATTACCGTCATTATCGCTGAAGCTCAGCGAGGCCGAATTTACGCAGTAGCGTTCGCCGCTCGGCTGAGGGCCATCGGGAAAGACGTGGCCAAGGTGAGCGTCGCAGTTGCCACAACGAATCTCAATTCGCTGCATGCCATGTGAATTATCTTCCAGATAGTGAATCGCATCATCGCTGTAAGGCTGATAAAAGCTGGGCCAGCCGCAACCAGAATCGTATTTGGTTTCCGATAAAAACAACGGCGCGTTACATACCAGACAGTGATAAATACCTTCCGATTTGTTATGCAACAGCGCGCCGCTGAACGGCGGCTCAGTGCCCCGCTGCTGGGTAACATAACGTTGCATTTCACTAAGCTGGTTATCAGGCGTACGATCGTTCAATTCTTTAGCCATTTTCATCATCTCTGGCAGTGTTATTCTGGAAAAATCGGCTAGTATTCTAACAAACAGTTAACAAGAACAGCTTAATATTTTGTGCCTGGCGAATTTTCACCGCCGCTTAACTGTCAAACTGTGATGAAGATCACTTTCCAGTCAGAGCAGGCCTTTATATTCGGTAATCGAGGCGTAAAACTCCTGCGGGAGAATAGGCGCGGAAGCGGATTTTTACCTGCAAATTCACCATCACAGGTTTGATTTGTCGCAATAATTGACACGATTCCGCTTGACGCCTGGTAAGGATTTTGTAATTTTACAGGCAACCTTTTATTCACTAACAAATAGCTGGTGGAATATATGACTATCAAAGTAGGTATTAACGGTTTTGGTCGTATCGGTCGCATCGTTTTCCGTGCTGCGCAGCAACGTTCTGACGTTGAAATCGTTGCAATCAACGATCTGCTGGACGCGGAATACATGGCGTACATGCTGAAATATGACTCAACGCACGGCCGCTTCGAAGGCACCGTTGAAGTACAGGACGGCGCGCTGATCGTAAACGGCAAAAAAATCCGTGTTACCTCTGAAAAAGACCCGGCTAACCTGAAGTGGGACGAAGTCGGTGTTGACGTAGTAGCGGAAGCAACCGGTATCTTCCTGACCGACGAAACTGCACGCAAACACATCGCTGCTGGCGCTAAAAAAGTGGTTATGACCGGCCCGTCTAAAGATGACACCCCGATGTTTGTTCGTGGCGCTAACTTTGACAAATATGCTGGCCAGGACATCGTTTCTAACGCATCCTGCACCACCAACTGCCTGGCACCGCTGGCTAAAGTTATCAACGACAAATTCGGTATCGTTGAAGGCCTGATGACCACCGTTCATGCAACTACCGCAACGCAGAAAACCGTTGATGGCCCGTCTCACAAAGACTGGCGCGGCGGCCGTGGCGCAGCTCAAAACATCATCCCATCTTCTACCGGTGCGGCTAAAGCCGTAGGTAAAGTTCTGCCGGAACTGAACGGTAAACTGACGGGTATGGCGTTCCGCGTTCCGACTCCGAACGTTTCCGTTGTTGACCTGACCGTACGTCTGGCTAAGCCTGCTTCTTACAAAGAAATTTGTGAAGCCATCAAAGCCGCTTCTGAAGGCGACATGAAAGGCGTTCTGGGCTACACCGAAGATGCCGTGGTTTCTACCGATTTCAACGGCGAAACCCTGACTTCTGTGTTCGATGCCGCTGCCGGTATCGCACTGAACGACAACTTCGTGAAACTGGTTTCCTGGTATGACAACGAAACCGGCTACTCTCACAAAGTTCTGGATCTGGTCGCGCTGGTTGCTTCTAAATAAGTAACGGTGACAGACTAAGCTTAGAGGGCGACTACGGTCGCCCTTTTTTATCGTCTGAATTCCAGCAAGGTAACATCATGACCGAAAAAATCTTTTCGCTTCCCGTGGAAAACCAGATCTCCCCTTACCTGAGCCAACGACAGATTGGCGAATTGCCCGTTATTGTGGTTAATCATCCGAAAGTGCGTGCTGCGGTTACGCTGCAGGGCGCACAGCTGATTGCCTGGCAGCCAAACGGTGAGAAGCCGGTTATCTGGCTTAGTGACAAAACGGCGTTTACCCCAGGCAAGGCGATTCGCGGCGGCGTACCGATTTGCTGGCCGTGGTTTGGCCCAGCAGGCCAACCGGCACACGGCTTTGCCCGTAATCAACCCTGGACGCTCTCTGCTCACGATGAAAATAACGACAATGTTCTGCTGACGCTGGTGCTGGAAAGTAATGAGCAGACCAAAGCGCTCTGGCCGCATGATTTCACATTAATTGCGCGCTTTCGCCTGGGTGAACATTGTGAAATTGAGCTGGAAGCGCATGGTGAATACCAGGCAACCTGCGCCCTGCACAGCTATTTCAACGTGGCGGATATTGCGGAGGTGGAAGTCAGCGGTCTGGGCACGCACTTTATCGATAAGGTGAAAGGCGGCGAACAGGCAACCTCTGAGGATGGCAAACAGCGCTATGCCGGTCAGGTCGATCGTATTTATACCCGGCCAGAAGATTGCAGCCTGATCCACGATAAATCCGGGCAGCGGGTGATTGAGGTTTACCACCATCATCATAGCGATGTGGTTACCTGGAATCCGGGCGTGGAGTTATCCTGCAGCATGGCCGATATGGCGAACGATGGCTTTCAGACCATGGTTTGCGTAGAAACAGCACGTATCAATACGCCAATGAAGAGTGCGCCCGAGCAGCCGGCACGCCTGGCCACGACCTTCCGCCTGCGTAAAAAGCGCTAATTTATCTTGCTGTCTGAAAAGTATGCCAGCTGTTGCAGGTCGGGCAAATGCCCGGCCTGCATGACGTTATTTTCAGACCACATCCAGCGGCTGCTTGCTTTGCGGCGGCGGAAACAGCAGATCGATTTGCTTCACATGCGTTTCATCTAACGTCACGTTTAACGCGGCGGCGTTTTCCTGCACGTGGCTGATACTGCTGGCTTTGGGAATCGCCATGATGTTCGGGTGGCGGATCACCCACGCCAGCAGCAGTTGCGCTACGCTAATCCCCAACCGATCGGCCATGTCGTTTAGTTCGGGCGAGGTCATCAGGCCATGGCGCAAACGCCCAGCCTGAGCCAGCGGGCAATAGGCCATAACGGGCAGCTGGCGCTCAACACAGGCGGGCAGGAGATCGAACTCAATGCCGCGTGAGGCAAGATGATACAGCACCTGGTTAGCGGCACAGGCACTGCCGCCTGGCTCTTGCCAAAGCGACTGCATGTCCTCGTAGTCAAAATTAGACACGCCCCAGCGGCGGATTTTTCCCTGCAGCTGAAGTTTCTCCATTGCGCGGATCGTCTCCTCCAGCGGGATATTGCCGCGCCAGTGCAACAGATAGAGATCAAGATAGTCCGTCTTCAGGCGCTTCAGGCTGCGTTCACAGGCTTCCCTTGCATCATCAACGCCGGCATTCCACGGGTAAAACTTTGAAACCAGCCAGGCACGATCGCGCCTTCCCTGCAGTGCCTCACCAACAACCTGCTCCGCCCCGCCGTCTGCATACATTTCAGCGGTATCGATTACCGTTAAACCGCACTCCAGGCCAGCCTGTAAGGCGGCAATTTCCTGCTGACGTAGCTCAGCTTTTTCACCCATATACCAGGTACCCTGACCAATGGCTGGCAACGTCAAATCCGCAGCAAACGCTATATTTTTGCCCATCCTCCCTCCTTTGCACAGCGGGCATGCACCAAACAGGCGCAACGGAGCGCCCGCTGCCCTGTTTTAGCCTGCTTAATCAGAAGCTATAGCTAATTCCAGCCCAGGTGGTGAGTTGAGAATCTGTGTCGACCATCGGGCTATCTTTAATCTCATCAGCCAGACGCGTATAGCGTGCATAGACGCTGGTATTCCAGCGCTCGGTCAGGCGATAGTTAGCGCTTAGCTCAAGGTAAGGACTCCAGCTGTCATCCGGCTGATAGCGACGAATGCCGGTGCGCGCTGACTCGTGGCTGGACACGCCATAATAATAACGATTCTGATTGGCGCTGGTCCAGGTTGCGCCGATGCCAGGCGCCACGCTGAAGTCACCGAACTCAAAGCGATAAAGGTAGGTCAGATCCCAGACAATACCGTCGCTTTTGCCCAGTACATCGCCAAGCAGATTGGTCCGCACAATCCCCCACTCAGCAATATGACGGTATTCCAGGCCGCCCATCAGCGTCATGTGACGTTCATCAAGCCCTTTCATCGCGCCCAGATCGTTATCATCCGGATCGTAGCGCTGCGCCGAGCCTGCCAGGGTAACAGAAAGCTGATCCTGTTGATCTTTCCACAGATAATAACCACCCTGCAGCGTGCGCAGCCAGAAGCTGTCGCTTTCATAGTTGATCACCGGAAGCGGTAAATAGCGATCCTGTCCCCCTTTATAGGGACTCTGCACATACGCCACTGACGCACCCAGCGTGAGCGGAGACGTCTGTTCCGCCTGGGTGACACCACAAAGAGGCAGCAGCAAAGCAAGCGCGCTAATTTTGAATCGGTTCACAATATGTTTCTTCCATAAATAGAACAATTAGAGAGGCAGTTTAACGTCATTACGTGACAGGCTTAAATCTTAATACATTTTGTCATATTCGAAGGAAAGAAGGGTTCAGTTTGCTGAGCCTTTTTCCGCTTATTTACAAAGCCGTCACAGGCCGCGCCCCGCAAGGGCAATGCTTATTACCGGTCACACTTTCCTGGTGCAATTCAATAGCATTAAAGAAAATTCCTGAAATGCCATCTACAGTTAAAAGTAACCTATGTGATTCGTTCGAGCAGAGTAACCATCAAATCTGTGTACCCCGATAAAAATACGTCAGGTTGGCATAAGGGTTGCTGTACTCCCAAGAGAATATCTTCCGGAAGCTGATACACCTTTTATAACGCTTCCATTACCTGTGCTAAAAACGAAAGGACGGGCATCGCTATGAATATATTCGATCACTATCGTCAGCGTTATGAAGCTG
Source organism: Pantoea sp. FN0302 (assembly GCF_050113775.1). Taxonomy (NCBI): domain Bacteria; kingdom Pseudomonadati; phylum Pseudomonadota; class Gammaproteobacteria; order Enterobacterales; family Erwiniaceae; genus Pantoea; species Pantoea sp. FN0302. The sequence continues at coordinate 919,542 of NZ_JBNJSM010000001.1, read as the reverse complement.
CCAAGGACGAAGAGTTCACACTGCAGGAATTTCTTGCTACCTGTAAGCAGGATCGCAGTGCATACGCCAACGCGGCAGAAAGACTCTTGATGGCTATTGGTGAGCCAGTCATGGTCGATACTGCCCAGGAGCCTCGCCTTTCCCGACTGTTCTCAAATCGTGTGATTGCACGTTATCCGGCTTTTGAAGAGTTCTATGGGATGGAAGAAGCGATTGAACAAATCGTCTCTTACCTGAAACATGCGGCTCAGGGCCTGGAAGAGAAAAAACAGATCCTCTATCTGTTGGGCCCGGTTGGTGGGGGTAAATCCTCACTCGCCGAACGCTTAAAATCGCTGATGCAGCGCGTACCTATTTATGTTTTGAGCGCCGACGGCGAACGCAGTCCGGTCAATGACCATCCGCTCTGCCTGTTTAATCCACAGGAAGATGCCAATATTCTTGAAAAAGAGTATGGCGTGCCGCGTCGTTATCTGGGCACCATTATGTCGCCGTGGGCGGCAAAACGGCTGCATGAGTTCGGCGGTGACATCACCCGTTTTAAAGTGGTTAAAGTCTGGCCGTCGATTCTGGAGCAGCTGGCTATCGCAAAAACCGAGCCGGGCGATGAGAACAACCAGGATATTTCCGCGCTGGTCGGTAAGGTGGATATCCGTAAGCTGGAAAACCATGCGCAAAACGACCCTGATGCCTACGGCTATTCAGGGGCGTTGTGCCGCGCCAACCAGGGCATCATGGAGTTTGTAGAGATGTTTAAAGCGCCGATTAAGGTGCTGCATCCGCTGCTGACCGCAACGCAGGAAGGTAACTACAACGGTACGGAAGGGATTTCCGCCCTGCCGTTTAACGGGATTATTCTGGCGCACTCCAACGAATCTGAGTGGGTGCAGTTCCGTAACAACAAAAACAATGAGGCGTTTCTTGACCGTGTTTACATCGTTAAGGTGCCTTATTGCCTGCGCGTCTCGGAAGAGATCAAGATTTATGAAAAACTGCTTAATCACAGTGAGTTGACCCATTCACCTTGCGCGCCCGGTACGCTAGAAACACTGGCCCGCTTCTCGATCCTTTCCCGCCTGAAGGAGCCGGAAAATTCCAGCATCTATTCAAAAATGCGGGTTTATGACGGGGAGAGCCTGAAGGATACCGATCCGAAAGCCAAATCGTACCAAGAGTATCGCGATTATGCTGGTGTGGATGAAGGCATGAACGGGCTCTCCACACGTTTCGCATTTAAAATTCTGTCGCGGGTATTTAACTTCGATCATACGGAAGTGGCGGCAAACCCGGTCCATCTGTTCTACGTTCTGGAGCAGCAGATTGAACGCGAGCAGTTCCCACAGGAACTTGCCGAGAAATATCTGGAGTTTCTGAAAGGTTATCTGATCCCTAAATATGCCGAATTCATTGGCAAAGAGATCCAGACCGCCTATCTGGAATCCTATTCAGAATATGGTCAGAATATTTTTGATCGCTACGTGACCTATGCGGATTTCTGGATTCAGGATCAGGAGTATCGCGATCCCGATACTGGTCAGCTTTTCGATCGCGAGGCGTTGAATGCTGAGCTGGAGAAAATTGAAAAACCAGCTGGCATCAGCAATCCCAAAGATTTCCGTAATGAAATCGTCAATTTTGTCCTGCGCGCCCGCGCACAGAACAGCGGACGTAATCCAAACTGGACCAGCTATGAGAAGCTTCGCACGGTTATTGAGAAAAAAATGTTCTCTAATACCGAGGAGCTGCTGCCGGTTATCTCCTTTAACGCAAAAACGTCAACCGATGAGCAGAAAAAGCATGATGATTTTGTCGACCGTATGATGGAAAAAGGCTACACCCGCAAGCAGGTTCGTCTGCTGTGCGAATGGTACCTGCGCGTACGCAAATCATCGTAAGTGAGGCGTACCAGCCTATAAACGTAACGGAAGCGACAGTAAAGAGGTCGGACATTATGTCCGACCTTGCTTGCAACGTGGTTTGGGGGAGCTATGGCCTATTTTATCGATCGGCGGCTGAACGGCAAAAATAAAAGCGCGGTAAATCGCCAGCGTTTTTTACGCCGCTACAAGTCGCAAATTAAACAGTCGATCTCCGAGGCCATCAATAAACGTTCGGTTACCGACGTTGAGAGTGGTGAATCTGTTTCTATACCGGTAGATGACATTCATGAACCTGTTTTCCATCAGGGACGCGGCGGCACCCGACATCGCGTTCATCCCGGCAACGATCATTTTGTACAGAATGACCGTGTAGAACGTCCTCAGGGCGGCGGCGGCGGCGGAAGCGGCCAGGGCAACGCCAGCCAGGATGGTGAAGGTCAGGATGAGTTTGTTTTCCAAATTTCCAAGGATGAATATCTCGATCTGCTGTTTGAAGATCTGGCTCTGCCCAACCTGCGTAAAACGCAGCAGCGGCAGATGAATGAATATAAGACGCATCGCGCCGGCTTTACCTCTAACGGCGTGCCCGCCAATATCAGCGTGGTACGCTCGCTGCAGAATTCACTGGCGCGGCGTACCGCGATGACGGCAGGTAAACGCCGTATGCTGCATGAGCTGGAGGATGCGCTGCAGACTGTGGAAAAAACCGAGCCGGTGCAGCTTCTGGAAGAAGAGCGGCTGCGTAAAGAGATTGCTGAACTGCGGGCACGCATCGAGCGCGTTCCCTTTATCGATACTTTTGACCTGCGTTACAAAAACTTTGAAAAACGACCGGAGCCGTCCAGTCAGGCAGTAATGTTTTGTTTGATGGACGTATCAGGCTCAATGGATCAGGCAACAAAAGATATGGCAAAACGCTTCTATATTTTGCTCTATCTGTTCCTGAGCCGTACCTATAAAAACGTGGAAGTGGTTTATATTCGCCATCATACTCAGGCTAAGGAAGTGGATGAACAGGAGTTTTTCTACTCGCAGGAAACCGGCGGCACTATTGTTTCCAGCGCCTTAAAGCTGATGGATGAGGTGGTGAAAGATCGCTACGATCCCACGCAATGGAATATCTACGCCGCGCAGGCTTCCGATGGCGATAACTGGGCTGACGATTCACCGCTGTGCCATGAGATACTGGCAAAGAACATTTTGCCGGTGGTGCGTTATTACAGTTATATCGAGATTACCCGCCGTGCTCATCAAACGCTGTGGCGTGAATATGAGCATCTTCAGGCCGCGTTTGATAACTTTGCGATTCAGCATATTCGTGAACCAGAGGATATCTATCCGGTATTCCGCGAGCTGTTTCATAAACAGGCAAGCGAGATGAGCTAGTCTGTATAAGCTGGTGCCTTGAAAGCAGCCGCTGAAGGCTGCTTTTTTATCGCCATCATGCGCTCGTTGTCCAGCCCGTCAGAATTTTAACTGCAGACTAAGAACCAAAATTCCCGGCAGCAGAACGCCCGATCTGAAATTAACATGAGGGTTCATTTCATACTTAACGCCATGATAAATATAAGGAGCGAAGCCAACGCCAGTCATCTTCTTTATATCCTGGTACATACCCTTATCGCCACAGTTTGAAAACGACTTAAACCAAAACTCACCGGCATAGAGGTAAATGCCCTCAATGGTCAGGTTGTTGTAGGTTCCCCAATCCTTCTCAAAACCCAGTAGCGCGCATCGATTCCCTTCACTGTTAATCATGGTACCCGCATACAGACTGTAATCTGAGTTCTCGTTAACCCGCCTTTCCACAGCAATCAAATTATTTTTGAAGTACTGGTTATAATCTTTGGTCGGAGAATAAAGATGGTATGCAAATGAAGCGGTATGAAGGGAATAGAGATCCAACTCATCCGCCAGACAGAGGTTGGAAAAAGCTGCCACTCCAGTAAAAGCTATGCAAGCGACGCCTGTAAGTTTACCAGCCAAAGTGCTTCCTTTATGAGTTTGAATAGCAGAAGGCTTTCTGCGAACTAATATCATTTTCTGATTAAGACTACACACTCAATCTATAAAGTTAACGGATTTGTGTTGATAAAGTTCCCGTCCCTCTTCTCAAGGGAGAGTACCTTTAGTCAGCAATAAAAAATAAAGCAGAAAACCCGTAAAAACTAACAGAATGATTCAATATTTAAATTATTATTATTAAAACTGTGATCTACTTTTGATATAAGTTTATTTCAGTAAAACACCAGTTGCGCATCGACGCTGATTAAATCTCAGCTTTAAGCGAAAAGGTAGTAACAGGCGGTAGTAAAACAGCGCGAAGCCGCGCGAAGGATGAAAAACTCCGAACCGGTATAGCGCAGGCGATGTTACCCATGAGGCGAGCCAGGCGGATTTGAGAAACAAAAAAGCCGGTCCATGACCGGCTTTTAACTTGCATCGCATCCATTCATCGACGTTCTCCTTCCCGGCTTGTTATCAGGCCGCAGCGCCTTTCGGCTGCGATGCAATATGCCCTGCCCACAGGCTGGCAACCCACTTCACGCCCTTAGCCGTGAAGCGCGCCTGCGAAAACGCATGCTGGTTTTCGCCTACTCCGGAACGCAGAGTAAAGCGCCCTGCGTTGATATGCTGCTGATGCGGCGTAAGCGTGCCGTTCATGCGGTACATAATATGACGCTCCAGCAGGAACTGGCGAAAGTCAGGCTCTTTAACCTTCAGCATTTTGCACAGCTGACGGAAACCAAGCGACTCCTCTTCAACCGTGACATAACGATCAAAGAATTCAGCCTTGGGGGCGAAAAGCGCCAGCTGCTGCTCTGCTTTCTGACGCTGTTCAAACTGTTCGGCCCAGGCGCGCGCCGCTTCCGCTGGATTAGTAAAATCGGGCAGATGCGCCATTTTTTCCCGCTCCTGCCAGCGATCAAGCGCTTCAGCAGTAAAGGCTGGCGATAAACGCGCCACGGCCAGCACCGAGTCACGCTTGTTAAGACGATATTCCTGGCGTGTCGTGCCGTCAGCTTCGTAATCCCATGCGATTAACGGCTGTGACAGACGCTGGGCCGTTTCCAGACTTTTAATCAGACGTTTCACTTCACCATGGGTATTACCGGTCATCTCGGCGATTTCACGGCTACTCATTGTGACGGATTGATGAAGAGCGTTCAGGCTCTCAGTAGAAATCATCATAGCTTCACCATTGGCTTGCAAGTAGCATCAGCCCGTTAGGGAGTACAAATAGTATACGTATTACTGGTTTAATATCCAGTATTTTTTTTAAGCAATTTTACTTTGTGCCATGCTGCGAAAAGTACCCATTTTTTATCCTGCGTGCTGTGACAAGCTATTGATAAAGCATTATCTTTTGAAAACGGTTATAGTGTAACCACGTTTAAAATCGCTTTTGCCATCTGTTTTACGAGGAGAAAATGCCTTGGATGCCAGCACAATTTACAGTCTTTTCATTATTGGTTCCGTGCTGGTAGCATCAAGCATCCTACTCAGCGCCTTCTCTTCCCGTTTAGGGATCCCTATCCTGGTGATCTTTCTGGCGCTGGGTATGCTGACCGGCGAGGACGGTATCGGGGGTTTCGCGTTTGATAATTATCCGCTCGCGTATATGGTTTCTAACCTGGCGCTGGCGGTGATCCTGTTGGATGGCGGCATGCGCACCCGCGCCACTTCGCTGCGCGTCGCATTAGGCCCGGCGCTGTCGCTGGCTACGGTAGGTGTGATGATCACCGCCGGCCTTACCGGGCTCGCTGCCGCCTGGCTGTTCCGGCTGGATATGATGCAGGGCTTTTTGATTGGCGCGATTATCGGCTCTACGGATGCCGCAGCGGTGTTCTCGCTGTTGGGGGATAAGGGGTTGAACGAGCGCGTCAGCTCTACGCTGGAAATTGAATCCGGCAGCAACGATCCCATGGCAGTGTTCCTTACCATTACCCTGATTGAGATGATTCAGCAGGGAGAAAGCGGTTTAAGCTGGATGTTTGTGGTTCAATTAATCCAGCAGTTTGGTTTAGGCATTGTGTTGGGGCTGGGCGGCGGCTGGGCGATACAACAGTTGATTAATCGTATCTCTTTAGCCAATGGGCTTTATCCGCTGCTGGCCGTCAGCGGCGGGATTTTGGTTTTCGCGCTGACTACGGTGCTGGAAGGCAGCGGCATTCTGGCGGTCTATCTCTGCGGCTTCCTGCTAGGGAATCGTCCCATCCGCAACCGGCACGGCATTTTGCAAACCTTTGACGGGATGGCCTGGCTGAGCCAAATCGGCATGTTTTTGGTGCTGGGCCTGCTGGTGACGCCTTCCGATCTCTGGCATATCGCCGTACCGGCGATGATCCTTTCGCTCTGGCTGATTCTGTTTGCCCGCCCGGTTTCTGTTTTTATTGGCCTGCTGCCCTTCCGCAGTTTTACCCTGCGCGAACGCGTTTTTATCAGCTGGGTCGGTTTACGCGGCGCAGTACCCATTATTCTGGCGGTGTTCCCGATGATGGCTGGGCTGGAAAACGCCTCGCTATTCTTCAATATCGCTTTTTTCGTGGTGCTGGTATCGCTGATGCTACAGGGCACTTCACTGGGTTTTGCCGCGCGTAAAGCGAAAGTTATCGTGCCGCCTACCGCTTCGCCGATTAGTCGCGTTGGGCTTGATATCCATCCGGAAAACCCCTGGGAGCAGTTTGTTTATCAGTTAAGCGCTGATAAATGGTGCGTCGGCGCAGCGCTGCGCGATCTGCAAATGCCGCGTGAAACGCGTATCGCCGCCCTGTTCCGTCATAATGTGCTGATGCATCCCACCGGCAATACCCGCCTGCGGGAAGGCGATGTGCTCTGTGTGATTGGTCGTGAGCGCGACCTGCCCGCACTCGGCAGGCTGTTCAGTCAGTCTCCTCCGGTAGCGCTTGACCAGCGCTTTTTCGGCGACTTTATTCTGGATGCGGATGCAAGACTGCGCGACGTGGCGCAAATCTATGGTCTGGATCTGAATGAAGAGACCAACGATCAGCAATCGCTGGGGCAGCTGATTCTGGGCATGCTCGGCGGCGCACCGGTGGTGGGCGATCAGGTGGAATGGAATCATCTGATCTGGACCGTGGCGGAAAAAGAGGATAACCAGGTGATCAAAATCGGCGTGCGGGTGCCGGAAGAGAAGGAATAATCCTGACCTGACGGCCTCGAATTTCCCGCCAGAGCGACTAAGCTTATAGTTCACGTCTTTCCTGGAGGGAAATAACCCATGGGTCATGTAGTCAAAATTGGTCGCTACGAGATTATTGATGCAGATATGGATGCTGAACTGGCTGATACCATCAGTATCCCCTGTCAAACCAATCCCGGTCTCAGCTACCAGCTTGACGGCTGGGATGAAGAAACCAGCGTTCCCGCGTGGATTGACGGACAGCCGGTGGATCTGGAGATCGGTCACTATGATAAACAGCAGGATCGCTGGGTTTTAAAAAAACCTGCCTGATAAGTTAGAGGAGCAGCAGCCCGGCTGCTCCTGATTTCGTTACTTTTCCCTTTTCTTTTTCGTCACATCTCTCTACGCTGTGCAGCTCAAAAATATCGGATAATAACTTCCCTGATGCAAAAATTTACCTTGTTGTTGCTTAGCCTGGTGCTGTTAGCGCCCCTTGGCATCGATCTCTATTTGCCTACGCTACCGGATATCGCTCTGGGTTTGTCAACACCGGTCTCAACGGTGCAAACCACTATCCCCATTTTTCTGCTGGTTATGGGGCTGGGGCAAATTATCGCCGGACCGCTGGTAGATAACTTTGGCCGTAAGCCTGTCGCCATGATAGGTCTGCTGCTCTATATCTGCGGCAGCGCGCTCGCGGCCTGCGCAGTAAACTGGCCTATGTTTCTGCTGGCGCGTCTGATTCAGGGCTGCGCCGTTTGTTGTACCGCCGTGGTTGCTTTTAGCGGCGTACGCGATCGGTTGTCGGGTGATGAAGCGGCGCGCGCCTATGGCTTTCTTAACGGCGCGCTTAATATCGTGCCGGCGCTGGCCCCCATGCTGGGCGGTTTTCTGGCCGAAGCCTTTGGCTGGCGAGCGCCTTTCTGGTTCCTGGTCTGCTATGCGCTGGCAATCGGCGTGCTGATTGCGTTTCTGTTACCAGAAACGCGCCCTGCCGATACGCGTAAAGTGAAAGGTCTGCCGCTGCGTCAATATGGCGCTATTTTGCGCCAGCCGCGCTTTCTCGCTTTTGCCTTTGCCAACGCAGGCGCGCTGGGGATGGTGTTAACTTACGTTTCGCTGGCACCGCATGTGCTGATGACGGTAGGCGGTCTTAGCGCGCTTGAATTCTCTATCGCCTTCGGCGCAAACGGCTTCTGGATTATGCTGGTGAGCATACTGGTCAATAAAATGATCCGCAAAGTTGGACGTCCGGTTTGTCTGGCGCTGGGAACGCTGGCGATGCTGCTGGGCGCGCTGATGTTGTTTGCAGGTGAGCAGCTGTTTCCAGCCGCGATGCAAACCCACTGGGCGCTCTATATGCTACCTGTCGCCATCTCTGTAGCGGGCCTGGCCTTTACCGTAGGTCCGGCCACCAGCTATGCGCTGGAGCCTTATCAGCAGCAGGCAGGTGTCGCTTCCGCGCTGGCAGGATTTATCCAGATGGCGGGCGGTTCTTCGGCTGGACTGCTGATGATGGCGTTACCGCTGACGGAGAAAGATGCGCTGGCGCTGATGATGCTGGTAGGCGCAGCGCTCACGTTTCTGGCATGGCGCTGCAGTAAAAAAATGCGCGGCTCGCTGACCGCGCTGTAAACTATAAGACTTCAACCGGTACCCGCGGTGCGACGGCGCACATTAGCTCATAGCCAACGGTACCGGCACTGCTTGCCACCTCGTCGATTTTCACCTGTTCGCCCCACAACTCTACTTTGGAGCCAATTCCAGCCTGCGGACAAGGCGTTAAGTCCACAGTGAGCATATCCATCGATATCGCGCCGATGGTGGTGGTGCGCACGCCGTCAATGACTACCGGCGTACCGTTTGGCGCATGACGAGGATAGCCATCCGCGTAGCCGCAGGCCACAACCCCAATGCGCTGCTCCGCAACTGCATGATAGCGATAGCCGTAACCTACGCCAGCGCCGGGGCGCAGATGCTGGATGCCGATAATTTCGCTTTTTAGTGACATTGCGGGCTTGAGGCCTGTTCCGGCAATATCCTGCCATTGACCGCTTGGTGAAGCGCCATAAAGAATAATCCCGGGCCGCACCCAGTCAAAATGTGCTTCCGGATGCCAGAGCGTCGCCGCTGAGTTTGCCAGCGAACGCGGGCAGTTCAGCCCCTCCGCCGCCAGCTCAACCTGCTTCATGGGTTCAAGGATACCCTCTTCTTTTTCCGCCTCGGCGAAATGGGTCATCAGGGTCATCTCTCCGACATTCTCCAGCGCCCGCAGTTTTTGCCATACCTTATGCACCTGTTCAGGCATAAAGCCCAGCCGGTTCATGCCGCTATTCACTTTGACATAAATGTCGATCGGCGCGCTAAGCTGCGCTTTCGCCAGCGCCTGGATCTGCCAGTTGCTGTGAACGCTGGTCGTCAAACGATAGCGGTCCAGCAATTCAAGCTCATCGCTATGGAAAAAGCCCTCCAGCAGCAGAATCGGTTTTTTCCAGCCCTGTTCGCGCAGCAGAATCGCCTCTTGCAGATTTAACAGCGCAAAGCCATCCGTATCGCTCAGGTGCTGCCAGATGCGGCTGATGCCATGACCATAGCCGTTCGCTTTGACCACAGACCAGACACGGGATCCCGGCGCAGCGCGGCGCACGATCTCCAGATTTTGTCGCAGCGCAGCGCTATGAATGGTTGCGACAATCGGACGTGACATAACCTCTCCTTGTAACTCGTTAACGTGCAACGTTTGCTTTATGCAGTTGCGGGGGCGTTACCGGTGAATAACCAGGCAGATAACGCATTACAGAAAGATCATCTGCAGCAATCGCCGGTTTTTTTCCGGAAATAATATCAGAAAGCAGCTGTCCTGAACCGCATGCCATAGTCCATCCGAGCGTGCCGTGTCCGGTATTAAGGTAAAGATTTTTCAACGGCGTAGGCCCAACAATCGGCGTGCCGTCCGGCGTCATTGGACGCAGACCGGTCCAGAAGCTGGCCTGTTCAATGTTGCCGCCGTTGGGATAAAGGTCACGTACCACCATTTCCAGCGTCTCACGCCGTGCGGGCAGCAGCTGCGTATTAAAGCCGACAATTTCCGCCATTCCGCCAACGCGAATGCGCTGGTCAAAACGGGTAATAGCCACTTTATAGGTTTCGTCCAGAACGGTGGAAACTGGCGCTCCGGCCTCATCGCGAATTGGAATGGTTAATGAATAGCCTTTTAAAGGATAAACCGGAATAGAAACGATATCCGCCAGCAGCGCGGTGGACCAGGATCCGAAGGCAACAACATAGCTGTCTGCGGTAATAATCTCTGCGCCGCATTTCACGCCGACAATGCGATTATCCTCACGCAGCAGGCCATCCACTGGCGTATTAAAGCGAAAGGTTACGCCCGCCTCTGCCGCCATCTGCGCCAGCCGCTGGGTAAAAAGCTGGCAGTCGCCGGTTTCATCATTGGGCAAGCGCAGCCCGCCGGTCAGTTTATGATGGGTGGAGGCAAGTGCCGGTTCCACACGCGCCAGCTGGTGCGCCTCCAGCAGTTCATAAGGCACGCCGGCCTCTTTCAGAACGGCAATATCTTTACTGGCGCTTTCATACTGTTGTGCGGTACGAAATAGCTGCAGCGTACCGCCCTGACGGCCTTCATAGTTGATCCCGGTATGTTCCCGCAGTGCTTTCATACAGTCACGGCTGTATTCCGCAATGCGCACCATCCGGCTTTTATTCTCCTGATAGTGGCGCATATCGCAGTTACGCAGCATCTGCCACATCCATTGCAGCTGGAAGCGGCTGCCATCAAGACGGATCGCCAGAGGAGCATGCCGCTGGAACATCCATTTTATCGCTTTTAACGGTACGCCCGGCGCAGCCCAGGGGCCCGCATAGCCAGGAGAAATCTGCCCGGCATTGGCGGCGCTGGTCTCCTGCGCCGGACCCGGCTGACGATCGATAACCGTAACGTCATGACCCGCCTGCGCCAGATACCAGGCACTGGCGACGCCGACAACTCCACTTCCCAGAATGACAACTCGCATAATTCCCCCAGCACCCCCGATAGAACAATCCACTAATTCTTAGCCAACTCTATGGATGATAATTTTGCCGCATTCCCATCAACATAGCGGTGACATATTTCACATCTTTTTTACCTTAGCGCTGAGTAAAAACAAGATGCTGACTAAATTTCAGTGGAAAATATTATTTTTAAAGTTATCGCAGCAGCAAGTGAGGATTAAGCCGGTAAATTAGCCTGACGCCAGCAGATTTAGCATGGGTCATACAAAAACAGAATAAACAGGATTTTATACTGATGAACAGGCGTTTATTCGCATTATTCGTTATTTAAAATTTCGTTTTTAATTGCCGCTTTATTTTGTATTGCAGTTTCAGGTTGCATTCCGGTTTCAGATGGAAAACAGTGAACTATCATTAGAGTGTTCGCTCAGTTCTTTGGGCCTTCTTATTCAGGATGAGCCTTAAACAACAGGAATCCTTGCGGCAACGCTTTGCCCAATGGGATTCACCAACGAGGGGTGCGCTATGGCGACATTATTTGACGATCCGGTTAAGGACAGCAAACGACTCAGTGACGGACCCGACTGGACCTTTGAGCTACTTGATACCTACCTGGCGGAAATCGATCGCGTCGCGAAACAGTACCGCCTGGATACTTATCCGCATCAAATTGAAGTCATTACCTCTGAACAGATGATGGATGCCTACTCCAGCGTCGGCATGCCCATCAACTATGCGCACTGGTCTTTTGGTAAAAAGTTTATTGAAACCGAGCAGCGCTATAAACATGGTCAGCAGGGACTGGCTTATGAAATTGTGATCAATTCTAACCCCTGCATCGCCTACCTGATGGAAGAGAACACCATCACCATGCAGGCGCTGGTTATCGCTCACGCCTGCTATGGTCATAACTCATTCTTTAAAAATAACTACCTGTTCCGCAGCTGGACCGATGCCGGCTCAATCATTGATTACCTGCTGTTTGCGAAAAATTACATCGCCGAGTGCGAAGAGCGGTATGGCGTAGAGGAAGTAGAACGTCTGCTCGACTCCTGCCATGCGCTGATGAATTACGGTGTCGATCGCTATAAGCGTCCGCAAAAAATCTCATTACAGGAAGAGAAAGCGCGGCAGAAAAGCCGCGAAGAGTACCTGCAAAGCCAGGTCAATACGCTGTGGCGTACCCTGCCGCGTCGCGAAAAAGAAGAAGTGCATGCTGAGAAAGTGCGTTTCCCTTCTGAACCGCAGGAAAACCTGCTCTATTTTATGGAAAAAAATGCACCGCTGCTGGAGCCCTGGCAGCGTGAAATTCTACGCATTGTACGTAAGGTAAGTCAGTATTTTTATCCGCAAAAACAGACGCAGGTCATGAACGAAGGCTGGGCGACCTTCTGGCACTATACCATCCTGAATCATCTGTACGATGAGGGTAAGGTAACAGAGCGCTTTATGCTGGAGTTCCTCCACAGCCATACTAATGTGGTATTCCAGCCCGCCTATAACAGCCCCTGGTATAACGGAATTAACCCTTATGCGCTGGGCTTTGCTATGTTCCAGGATATTAAACGCATCTGTCAGTCGCCTACTGAAGAGGATCGCTACTGGTTCCCGGATATGGCCGGTTCGGACTGGCTGGAAACGCTGCATTTCGCCATGCGGGAATTTAAAGATGAAAGCTTTATCAGTCAGTTCCTCTCGCCGAAAGTGATGCGTGATTTCCGTCTGTTCACCGTACTGGATGACGATCGGAACAATTATCTGGAAATTGCCGCAATTCATGATGAAGCGGGCTATCGCGCGATCCGTCAGCAGCTTTCCGCGCAGTATAACCTGAGCAACCTGGAACCTAATATTCAGGTTTATAACGTTGATTTACGCGGCGATCGCTCTCTGACGCTGCGCTATGTGCCACATCAGCGCTCTCCGCTGGATAAGAGCCGGCGCGAAGTGTTAAAGCATGTGCATCGTCTGTGGGGATTTGAGGTTCATCTGGAACAGCAGAATGAAGATGGCAGCGTTGAAATACTGGATCGCTGCCCGCCGCGTCCTAACACTTTATAAAACCATCAGGGCCGGAGGCGAATCCGGCCCTGTTATTACTCAAACGGGTCAATCATACTCAGCGGCGATGAAGCTCATCATCCGGCATCGATTTTTGCATGCTGTGCCAGATTTCCCCACTCCGACGACCATATTCACGTACTGCGGTAACGATGTTTTCCGGCTCGGTGCCGTCGCAAAAAGAGAGCAGCTGCTGATAAAAACGCTGCGCTAAGGTACGCGCTTCGGGATTGGAAAAGTAGTGACGCCCCACGCGGGTATAAAGCCCTTTCAGCCCGTTAAGAATCAAGCCGTAGATCGGGTTGCCGGAGGCAAAAGCCAGCCCGCGAAAAATGCGATAATCCAGCTCGGTATAGGCATCCGCCTGATCCTCGACGCCTTCAGCCGCTTTCAGCACCTCACGCGCCTGTTCGGGAAAGTGACGGATAGCGCGACGGATAAAGATGGAGGAGACGTTAGTGCGCACGGAGAGCACGTTATCCATCAGTTGCGGTACGCTGTCGTGATCGAGACGCGCCAGCGTTTCAAGAATATTCAGACCGGAAGTTTCCCAGAAATCATTGACCCGCGTCGGCTTGCCGTGCTGAATGGTCAGCCAGCCATCGCGTGCCAGACGCTGAAGCACTTCTCGCAGCGTGGTACGCGTTACGCCAATCAGCTCAGAAAGCTCGCGTTCGGCAGGGAGGATAGATCCAGGGGGAAAGCGACTGTTCCAGATACTTTCAATGATGTACTCTTCCGCGAACCCGGCCGGGCTCTGCGCCTTTATAACCATAGCATTTCTCGTTGCTTTTTCATTAGGCAATATGCCACTCATCATACCAGAGGGCCCAGGCATCACCTAGCCTCGCTTCGTTTAAAACCTGAATCCAGCGCAAAAAATGATGAATTGAGTGGCTTTAATCGAATGCGCATTGCCTCGCTCGCTGGCGACGTTTACCCTTTGAATCTGAAAATTTTCTTAATCCTGTATGAGGATAACGTTACATATGGATATTTCCACCGGACGCGCCTTTACGCGTAATTTTCTTGGGCAATCTCCCAACTGGTATAAGCTGACGCTGCTGGGATTTTTGGTTGTGAATCCCCTGCTGTTTTTCTTCGTTAGCCCGTTTCTTGCCGGCTGGTTGCTGGTGGCTGAGTTTATTTTTACCCTCGCGATGGCGTTAAAATGCTATCCCCTGCTGCCCGGCGGCCTGCTGGCGCTGGAAGCGATTATCATCGGCATGGCCAGCGCGGAACAGGTAAAAGAGGAGCTGGCGAATAACCTTGAGGTGCTGCTGCTGCTGATCTTTATGGTGGCCGGCATCCATTTTATGCGGCAGCTTTTGCTGTTTGTGTTTACCCGCCTGCTGCTGACCATCCGCTCGAAGATGGTACTCGGCCTGGCATTTTGCCTGGCCGCCGCGTTCCTTTCCGCGTTTCTTGATGCGCTAACGGTTGTCGCCGTGGTGCTGAGCGTAGCCGCCGGCTTTTATGATATCTATCACCGCGTATTATCGGAAGGTGATGAACATGCCGAGTCTGAGGATATCAATCACAATGCGCGTCGCGAAACGCTGGAGAAGTTCCGCTCGTTTCTGCGCAGCCTGATGATGCAGGCTGGCGTCGGTACCGCCTTAGGCGGCGTCATGACCATGGTAGGTGAGCCACAGAACCTGATTATTGCAAAAGCCGCCGACTGGGACTTTATTGAATTCTTTTTGCGCATGGCGCCGGTGACGGTACCAGTACTGATTTGTGGTCTGATCACCTGCATGCTGCTGGAGCGCTTCCGCCTGTTTGGCTATGGCGAACCGCTACCGGAAAAAGTGCGCGAGATCCTGATGAATTACGATCTTCAGTCCCGGAAAAAGCGTACCCGTCAGGATCGCCTTAATTTGTGGATCCAGGGTGCCATCGCCGTTTGGTTGATCGTTGCGCTAGCGCTGCACCTGGCAGAAGTGGGCCTGATTGGTTTGTCGGTGATCATTCTCGCCACCTCGCTGTGTGGGGTGACCGATGAGCACGTTATTGGTCGGGCGTTTTCAGAAGCGCTGCCCTTTACCGCGCTGCTGACGGTATTTTTCGCCATCGTGGCAGTTATTGTGCAACAGGATCTCTTTAGCCCGCTGATCCATTTTGTTTTGCAGGCAGAAGCCAATATGCAACTGACCTGGTTTTATGTCTTTAATGGGGTGCTGTCCTCTATATCAGATAATGTATTTGTCGGCACGGTGTACATTAACGAAGCGAAAAACGCCCTTACCCGTGGCGAGATTAGCCTGCAGCAGTTTGAACTGCTGGCGGTCGCAACCAATACCGGCACCAATCTGCCCTCTGTCGCCACGCCTAACGGTCAGGCTGCGTTTCTGTTTATGCTGACCTCCGCACTGGCGCCGCTGATTCGCCTCTCTTACGGACGCATGGTATGGATGGCGCTGCCCTATACCTTTGTGCTGTCGCTGGTGGGGCTGTTCTGCATTATGTATGCGCTGGAGCCGATGACATTGTGGATGATGGCGCATGGCTGGCTGCCGCCACATGCGCTATAGCGCCCGGTAAAAATCGGGAACAAAATGATCTTACGTCATTTTTAATTCTGTTTTTTCGCTGCCCTGGCTGGCAGCGATGTGTATTTGCTTTACACTGCCGGTTCAACGCTAATGACAGGGAATGATTTATGTTGCGATACCTGAACCAATGCTCAAAAGGACGTGGCGCCTGGCTGCTGCTGGCGCTGACTGCTTTTGCGCTGGAAATGGTCGCGCTGTGGTTTCAACACGTTATGATGCTGAAACCCTGCGTAATGTGTATTTATGAGCGCTGCGCGCTGTTTGGCGTGATGGGTGCCGGGCTGGTTGGCGCGATCGCGCCAAAAACGCCGCTGCGCTATGCGGCGCTGCTGATCTGGCTCTACAGCGCCTGGGAGGGATTGCGTCTCTCCTATCAGCATACGATGCTGCAACTGCATCCCAATCCATTTACAACCTGTGATTTCGCCGCCCGTTTTCCCGGCTGGCTACCGCTGGATAAATGGCTGCCGTCAGTGTTTGTTGCCACGGGCGACTGCTCAGAACGCGTCTGGTCTTTTCTTACGCTGAGTATGCCGCAGTGGCTAATGATTATTTTCGCTGCTTATCTGCTGGTAGCGCTGCTGGTATTGATCGCGCAGCCGTTCAAACCCCGGCGTCGCGATCTCTTTTCCCGTTAAGCATTAACCGGCTGGATCAGCCTTTCCATTCCGGCCGGTTAATAATGTGATCTTCCCAGTCCCTGACTTCGCTCTCACGCACCGCGATATGACGCACCGAAATCCGTGCGGCATGCATTGCGGCACTTGAGCCACTGCGTAAAGGGTGCCAGACCGGCAGCGTTTTCCCTTCCGCCAGCAGACGGTAGGCGCAGCTGGCTGGCAACCAGGAGAAGGTAGGCAGATTATCACGCGTCAGCTTGATACAGTCTTCTTCATATTCGAAGCGACGCTCATAGTTACGGCACTGACAGGTTTTGATATTAAGCTGGTTGCAGGCCACGTTGGTGAAATAGATTTCATCCGTATCGGCGTCCTGCAATTTATTAAGGCAGCACTGGCCACAACCATCGCACAAGGATTCCCATTCCTCATCAGTCATTTGTTCCAGGCTCTTTTCCTGCCAGAAAGGGGTCTCAGTCATTGTGATGTCCGGTTAAGCAAAAGCGCACCTTATAAACAGTTCAGCGGTCAGATGCAAGCATCACAGCACGCGCGTGCTCACGCCGTGGCCTGCCAGCGAGACTTCCAGCTGGTCCCCTGCATGCAGTGGACCCACGCCTTCCGGGGTGCCGGTCAAAATCACATCGCCCGCGCGCAGGGTAAAATATTTGCTCATATAGGCAATCAGCGGCAGGATGGGCGTGATCATATCGGCGGTGCTGCCCTGCTGGCGCACTTCACCATTAACCACCAGCTTAAGTTCGCACTGCTGCGGATCGCCGGTGAATTGATTAACAGGAATAAAGCCGGAAAGCGGACAGGAATTATCGAATCCCTTGGCCTTTTCCCACGGCTGCCCGGTTTTTTTCAGGCCAGCCTGAATATCGCGCAGCGTCAAATCAAGGGCGACGCCGTAGCCCGCGATAGCCTGACCGACATGCGCTTCGCTGGCCTGTTTCAGGGTGGAGCCGATCAGAATCGCCATTTCCACCTCATGATGCACCGCGCCCATGTCGCGTGGAATCGAGAGCGGCTGTCGCAGATCGCACAGCGCCGTCTCAGGCTTGATAAAAATCACCGGCTCCTGCGGCGTCGCGCTGCCCATCTCTTTAATGTGCTTAGCGTAATTGCTGCCGACACAAACCACTTTGCTGACTGGAAAATCTAACAGCGCGCCCTGCCAGTTACGATGTTGATACATGCTTTTCCCCTTGCTGAGAGTGACAGCGCCAGGCCGGCGCCGCTAACCTACTGTGCTTGTGCTACCGCATCCGCCATTTTGCCGATGCTGATAGCGAAATAATATGAGCGATTCCAGCGCATTATGGTGCGGAAGTTGTCATACACCAGGAAGGCGCGTCCGCCCACGTTGTCCGGCAGTATAATCCAGCCGCGCTGCCCGGTATCCGGCAAGTTATCGCTGCTGCTCAGCCGCACGCCCAGTTTTTCCCATTCACCCACCGTTTTGGCCTGTGGTGTCTTCAGACCCGCCAGTTGGGGGGCAAAATCCACCGGCAGGATCACTTCGCGTCCCCAGCTTTCGCCAGAATTCCAGCCCTCTTTAGCCAGATAGTTAGCCGTGGAGGCAAACACATCGCGCTGGTTACGCCAGATATCAATTTTTCCATCGCCGTTGCCGTCCGCACCATAGTTCAGATAAGAGCTGGGCATAAACTGATTCTGCCCCATCGCACCCGCCCAGGAGCCTTTCATTTCCGGCGCGCTGATATGACCCTGCTGGATCATCTTCAGCGCAGCGATCAACTCCTTAGTGAAGAAGGCTTCGCGCCGCCCTTCAAAAGCCAGCGTGGCGAGCGCAGAGATAATATCTTCGCGGCCCTGAAGCCGCCCATAGTTACTCTCCATTCCCCACAGCGCCACAATATATTGCGGTGCTACGCCATATTGCTGGCTTACGCTTGTCAGCTCGTTCTGATATTGCTGATAAAGGCTGCGGCCCTGCTCAATCTTTTTAGGGGTAATGACCCGCGCCAGATAATCATCCAGCGTGATTTTCTGCTCGGGTTGATTACGGTCAGATTTAATCACCCGGTCAACAAAATGCACGTTAGCGAAAGCGCTATTTATGGTTTGCTCACTGATGCCCTGCTGACGCGCCTGCGCTTTCAGCTGCTCAACGTAAGCGGGGAACTCCGCAGGATCGCGCCCCTGCTGGGCCAGAGTGATTTTACCCGTCGGCGGCGTCAGAAAGCCGCCGCTTTTGGCGGCAGGTGTCGGCGCGACAGCCCCCGTGGTTTCAGGCGCTGAAGAGACGCTATTTTTACTGGCGCATCCCGCTAACATTATTGTCAGTAACGTTGCGCTCAGGGCATTTAGCTTCATATCAGTTCCTTATTAATCAATTGAAAATCGCCGGAAATAAATTGGGGAATTATTCGCCAATTTATTATTTACAGATGAATCTGAATTAAACCGGATCGTTTTTTCCTAAATGTATTTTCAGCAGATCTTCTACCGGTGGCGGCAGCTGCAAATAATAACCCTGCTCGCGCAGTGCCAGCTTTACTTTTTCAATATCCGCATTCGCCAGTTTCTTAGTGCGTTCAAGGGGTAACACCATTGCCAGCTGCGGTTTGCCAAAACCCCGCAGCAACTCCTCGGGCACGCGGGAAAAGTCGTCTTTTTTTTCAACGTAGAGATAAGTCTGATCGCGTTGGGGACTTCTGTAGATCACACAAAACATATTTTTTACTCGAATTAAGCGGGGTGGTGACTTGCCTGAATATAACAGTAACTATAACATGCTTGCAGTAGTTAGGAATAATGTCCCGCCTTGATTACGCGCTGGCTAAATCAGGCATAATTTAGTCGGGTTTAGACATAACAGGACTGAGCCAGGACAGATGTCGCAAACGCCAATCGAGTTTAAAGGCAGTAGTTTTACTCTGTCTGTTGTTCATTTACACCACACGCATCCCGATGTGGTTCGTCAGGCGCTTCAGGACAAAATTGACCAGGCACCTGCCTTTCTCAAAAATGCGCCCGTGGTTTTGAATGTAGCCTCTCTGGACGGTGACGTTAACTGGAAACAGATGCAGCAGGCTATCGCTTCGACGGGGTTACGCATTGTAGGCGTCAGCGGCTGTAAAGATGAGTCGCTTAAGCGCATGATCGCACGCGCCGGCCTGCCCATCCTGTCCGAAGGCAAAGAACAGAAAAAAAATCCTGAACCGGTAGAATCGGTTGCGGTAGCGGCGCCGGAAAGCACTCTGGTTAAAACGCGCGTGGTCACCACGCCGGTTCGCTCCGGGCAACAAATTTATGCGCGTAATACCGATCTGATCGTGACGAATAGCGTAAGCGCCGGTGCTGAACTGGTTGCCGACGGCAATATTCATATTTATGGCATGATGCGCGGACGCGCGTTGGCGGGCGCCGGTGGCGATCGTGAATGCCAGATATTTTGTACCAGTTTATCTGCGGAGCTGGTTTCCATAGCGGGCGAGTACTGGATTATGGATCAAATCCCGGCGGAATATTTTGCAAAAGCAGCGCGCCTTAGCCTAAAAGATGGCGCGCTGACAATACAGACATTGAATTAGGCCCCTTTTTATTTATAAGGAATTCTTATATATGGCACGCATTATTGTAGTTACATCCGGCAAAGGGGGCGTTGGCAAGACCACGTCAAGCGCGGCCATTGCTACCGGTCTGGCACAGAAAGGGAAGAAAACCGTGGTGATCGATTTTGATATCGGTCTGCGTAATCTCGATCTGATTATGGGCTGTGAAAGGCGCGTGGTTTATGATTTCGTCAATGTTATCCAGGGCGATGCCACGCTGAATCAGGCACTGATTAAAGACAAACGTACAGAAAACCTCTATATCCTGCCTGCTTCCCAAACGCGAGATAAAGATGCACTGACGCGCGAAGGCGTTGAAAAAGTGCTGAACGAACTGGATAAGATGGAGTTTGACTTTGTGCTGTGTGATTCGCCGGCAGGTATTGAGACCGGCGCGCTGATGGCGCTCTATTTTGCCGATGAAGCTATTATCACCACCAACCCGGAAGTCTCTTCGGTGCGTGACTCCGATCGTATTCTGGGCATTATCGCCTCCAAATCACGCCGCGCTGAAAACGGCCAGGAGCCGGTAAAAGAGCACCTGCTGCTGACGCGTTATAATCCAGGCCGTGTTAGCCGCGGCGATATGTTGAGTATGGAAGATGTGCTGGAGATTCTGCGTATTCCGCTGGTTGGCGTAATCCCGGAAGATCAGTCGGTACTGCGCGCTTCCAACCAGGGCGAACCCGTGATTCTGGATACTGAATCCGATGCGGGCAAAGCCTATGCCGATACCGTTGAGCGGTTACTCGGTGAAGAACGCCCCTTCCGCTTCATTGAAGAAGAGAAGAAGGGATTCCTGAAACGCCTGTTCGGGGGATAAACCATGGCCTTACTTGACTTCTTTTTATCCCGTAAAAAGAACACTGCTAACATAGCCAAGGAAAGGCTGCAGATTATCGTAGCTGAACGCAGGAGGGGCGATAGTGAGCCCCATTATCTTCCCCAGCTGAAGCGCGACATTCTGGAAGTGATTTGCAAGTATGTGAAGATTGATCCGGAGATGGTAACTGTACAGCTGGATCAGCGCGGTGATGATATTTCGATACTGGAA
Organism: Pantoea sp. FN0302; assembly: GCF_050113775.1. NCBI lineage: Bacteria > Pseudomonadati > Pseudomonadota > Gammaproteobacteria > Enterobacterales > Erwiniaceae > Pantoea > Pantoea sp. FN0302. The sequence goes on along the minus strand of NZ_JBNJSM010000001.1, from coordinate 898,631 downwards.
TTGAACGTGACGCTGCCAGAAATGGAAGAAACCGCGAAATGATTCGTCTTCATTCCTGACCTTCCCCTGCCTTACGCAGGGGAACGTTTATGCAGGCTACTGCGGATAGTCCGCCAGTACCTGTTTGATTTCCTGTTCCATCAATTCGCCGCGCCATCCGCTTACCAGCTCGGGCAGCGTTTCTCGCGGTTTGATTTGCCAGTGCCAGCTCAGCAGCTGGTTGATTTGACGGCGTGACGCCAGCAGTTCGGTACTCAGCCCGCTGCGCTCGCTGACTTCCTGCACCACTGCTTTCAGCGCTTTAAACGCTTTTTTATAGTGCGGATGATCGTTAATATTGAGCAGCATCTCCGGCAGGCTCTCTTCCGGCAGCGCGTTGGCCTCATTAACCATATCCAGCAACGTTTTGCCGTGGAAACGGATTTCGTGACCGCTCAGTCCTAAGTGATCCAGCTCGCCGAGCGAACCCGGCAGATAGCGCGCTACCTTCCAGAGATTTTCCTCGCGTACGACAAAATTAACCGCCATATCCTTTTCGCGCGCCAGTTTCAGACGCCAGGCCGCCAGGCGCTGTAATGCCGCCAGCTGACGCGGACGCAGCAGCGAAGCGTTACTGATTTCCCGATACGCCTCTTCCGGCTGCAGCGTTTCAGTACGGCGCTGGCAAAGCAGCAGACATTCGCTGCGCGCCGCATCCAGCTGCCCTGCCGCTGCGGTTTCATCCATCAGCGTGTGGGCAATCGGCAACAGCCAGAACACATCGGCGGCCGCATATTCACACTGACGGGCAGAAAGCGGACGCGCCAGCCAGTCAGTGCGTGATTCACTTTTATCCAGCACTTCACCGGTAAAGTTTTCGACCATCGCGGCAAAGCCCATTGATAGCGGACGCCCGCTAAAAGCAGCGAGGATTTGCGTGTCAATCAGCGGCGTTGGCATGACCCCAAAGCTGTGCTGAAACACTTCAAGATCTTCACTACCGGCATGCAGGAATTTCGTGATGCTGGCGTCGCTTAGCAGATCGATCAGCGGCTGCCACTGGGTAATGGTCAGAGGATCAACCAGCGTGATCTGTTCGCCATCATAAATTTGCAGCAGGCCAGGTTGCGGATAATAGGTGCGGGTGCGGACAAACTCGGTATCGAGCGCAATAGCACGGTGTTGACGCGCAGCGTCACAGCAGGCCTGGAGCGCCTCATTGGTGGTGATATAGGTGTAATTCAAATGCTTGCTCTCTTGCCAGCGGTACGTTTGCGTTGCTAATGCTGATGAATACAATGAAAACGCCGGATTAACCGGCGCTTACATCCATAGCTTAACATACTCGCGGCATCAGGCGGCAGGCGCTTTATTTATCTCGTCACGCAACGCGCGTCGCAGAATTTTACCCACATTGGTTTTAGGTAGCTCTTCGCGAAACTCAACGATTTTCGGCACCTTATAACCGGTGAGATGACGTCGACAGTGGGCAATCAGCTCATCTTTGGTCAAAGAGGGATCCTTTTTCACGATACAGATTTTCACCGCTTCGCCAGAAAGGTCACTTGGTACGCCAATGGCCGCCGCTTCGCGCACTTTCGGATGTTGCATGACCACATCTTCAATCTCGTTCGGATAGACATTGAAGCCGGAAACCAGAATCATATCTTTTTTACGATCCACGATACGCAAAAAGCCCTCTTCATCGACGGTAACGATATCGCCGCTATAGAGCCAGCCCTCTTTTAGCACTTCATCGGTGGCATCCGGACGCTGCCAGTAGCCGGTCATAACCTGCGGCCCTTTGATACAGAGCTCGCCCGGCTCTCCTGTTCCCACTTCCACGCCGTTGTCATTCACCAGCTTGATCTCGGTAGAGGGCACCGGCAGACCGATGCTGCCGTTATGACAGGTAATATCATAGGGGTTAACCGAAACCAGCGGCGAGCATTCGGTCAGCCCATAACCTTCCAGCAGGTAGTGCCCGGTCAGCTTCTCCCAGCGCTCCGCCACCGCTTTCTGTACCGACATCCCCCCGCCCGCCGACAGACGCAGCGTGGAAAAATCGAGCTGCTGGAAATTTTTATCATTCAGCAGGGCGTTAAATAACGTATTCACCCCGGTGATGGCGGTAAAAGGATATTTGCTCAGCTCTTTTATAAAGCCGGGAATATCACGCGGGTTGGTAATCAACAAATTTTGCCCGCCGAGCTCAATAAATAACAGGCAATTTACGGTCAGCGCAAAGATGTGGTAGAGCGGCAGCGCCGTGACCACCAGCTCTTTGCCGTCGCGCAGCAGTGAGCCATAGGTGGCTTTGGTTTGCTCAAGATTAGCCTGCATATTGCGGTGGGTAAGCATGGCGCCTTTGGCAACACCGGTGGTGCCGCCGGTATATTGCAAAAAAGCCAGATCGTCATTCTGTAGTTCCGGTCGGAAATAATCCAGCTGTGCACCCTGCTGCAGTACGCTGCGAAATGAAACCGCATCCGGCAGGTTATATTTCGGTACCAGCCGCTTGATATATTTCACAACAAAATTGACCAGCGTGGCTTTCGCGGGCGAAAGCTGATCGCCCAGACGGGTCAGAATAACGTGCCTGACCGAGGTTTTCGCCACAACTTTTTCCAGCGTATGGGCAAAGTTAGAAACAATAACGATCGCTTTCGCGCCGCTGTCATTCAGCTGATGTTCCAGCTCGCGCGGGGTATAGAGCGGGTTTACATTCACCACTACCATACCGGCCCGCAGTATGCCAAACAGCGCAATCGGATATTGCAGCAGATTAGGCATCATAATGGCCACCCTATCGCCTTTGCTTAGCCCCAGCGTTTGCTGCAAATAGGCGGCAAACGCCCGGCTACGCTGCTCCAGCTTACGGAAGCTCATCGCCTGACCCATATTAATAAAAGCAGGACGATCGGCGTAACGCTGGGAAGCCTGCTCAAAAAGATCGATAAGCGACGTATAACGATCGGCATTGATCTCCGCCGGTACATCGGCGGGGTAACGGTTCAGCCAGACCTTATTCAAGGATTCACCTCGGAAATCATATTTATTCGCCATCGCAGCCTCGGCCCGCTGTTGTTAACAATATTTTAACTCATTGTACCAGTATGACTAACACCTGCCGTTCAGGCTGCGAAGCCCATCACTAAATTTTTTTGTTTTTTAACAATAAAATGGCCCGGTCACATAATAGGCGACCGGGCCGCTAATCATTACTACCAGGATGTTTATTCCGTCAGGATAGTTTGCACTTGTACCGGACCGGAATTGTAATAGTTGCCCCAGGGGCCTGGCCCCCAGAAACCAGCATGATGACGTCCCGGACCATACCAGATCCAGGGATCGATCGGCTGCATTGGCATAACAACCTGCTGCTGCAAACGCCAGCGTTGATAGCCAGCGACATCGACCACCACAAAGTTGTAGCTGGCCTTACCGATCTCGCCTTTTTCACTGCCCCTGATGGTGCCGACCACCGTTACCATTTGGTTATTTACATCAACTGGATCGACAAAGCCGTTGATATCGGCCCAGATACGGCCAACCGAGGCGGCATTCAACCGGGGCCGCGCGGTGTCATCCAGCGGCTGAGTGGCGATTTCCAGTCGCGTGCGGCCGTTAAGGTTAGTGACTTTTACCACCTTACCGCCGAAGCGCGCCTCCTGTCCGACATAAAGCTGAGGGGCGTTCATAACCCGCAGCAAATCCTGCTGCGGCACAGGCGAACGACCTTTAACGGTATCCGGGACGGTCACGCAGCCGGCCAACAGCAGCGTAGCTACCAGCAGAGCTGTTTTGTTATTAAGATATTTACGCATAGCTTTCTCCAGAAACCTGCCTGATTAGACTATTGCGTAATAAATAAGTTGCCGCCAGTCTATTCGCGTCCCGGTAGTTTTTTCCATGCCACTTCATTGCGTAAATAGGCGGGTTCCACCTGCTCCGGCGGTAAGGCAGCGCCCTGCTGCCAGAGCTGCTGTGCCAACGGCAACATCGCCTCCGCCGCAGGCAGGGTAATATCGCTGGCGTGCAGCGTCAGTGGGCTTTCCGTCACCAGATGTGGCCAGGCGGCCCAGCCGGTGCCAACCGTCATCCATTCGCCAGAAAGCTGCTGCATCCGCGCCAGCGCCGCTTCCGGCTTCAGCACCGCCTCACTCGCTGCGCCCTGCCACTGACCATCATCAGCACGCTGATATTCCGCCCAGTAGACTTCTCCCATGCGCGCATCAATCGCCGCCAGCACGCGGCGAGCGCCATGACGCTGCCAGGCAGCTTCCGCCATGGTCATCAGCGTGGAAACACCCAGCAGCGGCAGGCCTGCGCCAAACGCCAGTCCCTGCGCAATGCCGATGCCGATGCGTACGCCGGTAAAACTGCCCGGCCCACGACCGAATGCCAGCGCGTCCAGCTGCGACAGCGTCATCTGATGGCGCGTCAGCATCTCTTCTACCATTGGCAGAATACGCTGCGTATGCTCGCGTGCGCAAAGTTCAAAATGGGCGTCAACGACACCGTCCAGCAACAGCGCTACCGAACAGGCTTCAGTAGCAGTATCAAGAGCTAAAATTCGCGCGGACATAACAACCTCAGGCGAGAAATTTTTTTCGGCGCGCATCTTAGCACAGCCACCAGGGAATTACTTCTCATCGGGACGATGCAGGAAGCTGACCGCCTGCTGCAGATCGCGGGTACGCGGCGTTGGCGGCAGGCTATTAAGAAATACCGCGCCATAAGGCCGCATTACCAGGCGGTTATCGCAAATAACCAGCACGCCACGATCTTCCACATCGCGGATCAGGCGTCCAACGCCCTGCTTCAGGGTGATCACCGCATCGGGCAACTGCACCTCATCAAAAGGATCGCCTCCGCGCAGACGACAATCCTCCATACGCGCCTTCAGCAGGGGATCGTCTGGCGAGGTAAAGGGCAGTTTATCGATAATCACCAGCGACAGCGCATCGCCGGGAACATCCACCCCTTCCCAGAAGCTGCTGGTTGCCACCAGCAGCGCGTTGCCCGCCTCAATAAACTGTTTCAGCAGCTGCGCTTTGCCCGTTTCGCCCTGCAGCAGCACCGGCAGCGTCAGACTGGCGCGGAACTCCTCCGCCAGCGCACGCATCATCTGATGCGAAGTACAGAGGAAAAAGCAGCGGCCATTATTCGCTTCGATCAGTGGCAGCAGGCGGCGCGCCAACTGTTTAGCTCCGCCCGGTTGGTTAGGCGACGGCAGATCGCGCGGTACACAGAGCAAAGCCTGACGCGCATAGTCAAACGGACTGTTCAGGATCATGCTTTGCGCCTGATGCACGCCAAGCCGATCCATAAAGTGGGTCATTTTTTCGTTTACCGCCAGCGTGGCAGAGGTAAAGATCCAGGCAGCCGGGCGTTCGCTGATCACTTCACGAAAGCGCTCGGCAACCGAAAGCGGCGTCAGCGCCAGCACAAAATGTCGTGAGCTACATTCATACCAGTAGCTGAAGCCAGGCTCGCTAATATTTTTTAACCGCTTCAGGCGATTACGATACTGTGAAGCACGCTCGAAGGCGGCGTCCAGCAGCGCCGAGCGTCCCAGCGACATTTTCGCCACGTCATAACACAGCTCCAGCGCATCATCCAGCAATGTCAGGGCGCGCTGTACATCACGGTCATTGAGGATCTCGCGCAGATTGCCGCGAAAACCGGGATCGCCTAACGCCAGACGGAAATCCTGAGCGCTTTGCGCCAGCCGGTCGGCCGCTTTTTGCAGCTGCTGGACGTCGCGCACTTCGGTGCGATAGGCGATGGTAATATCTTTCGCCAGATCCAGCAGCTGCCGGCTGGTGAGCTGTTGACCAAAATATTGGCTGGCGATATCGGGCACCTGATGCGCTTCGTCGAAGATCATCACATCCGCTTCGGGGATCAGCTCAGCAAATCCGCTCTCTTTAACCACCATATCTGCCAGGAATAGATGGTGATTGACCACTACTACGTCGGCATCCATCGCCCGACGACGCGCCTTGACCACAAAGCAATCTTTATAGAGCGGACAATCATTACCGAGGCAGTTATCGTTGGTGCTGGTCACCAGCGGCCAGATTGCACTGTCTTCCGCCACGCCGCTACAGCCGCTGATGTCGCCATCCGACGTTTCGCTGGCCCAGCGGCGCAGATAAACCAGATCGCTGAGGGTCTGGACGGTCAGCTCGCCGCCGGTCATGCTTTGCTGTTCCAGCCGTTCCAGGCAGAGATAGTTAGAGCGCCCTTTCAGCAGTGCTGTTTTACCTTTATACGCCAGCGCCTTCGCCACTTTTGGCAGATCGCGGCTGTAAAGCTGATCCTGTAACGCTTTTGATCCGGTGGAAATAATCGCTTTCTTGCCGGCACGTAATACCGGCACCAGATAGGCGTAGGTTTTTCCCGTGCCGGTTCCCGCTTCTACTACCAGCTCGCCGCGTTGATCAATCGCCTGCGTGACCGCTACAGCCATCTGCTGCTGCGCCTCGCGCGGCCGGAAACCGGGTATTGCCTGCGCTAAAGCGCCATCGGCTGCAAAATCGTCTGCCACATATCCTCTCTGGTTGCGTTAAAACGGCCTGATTATACCTGAAATCATTCGAACGGCTGGCGGCAAAAGCATCACCCCGCCCTCATTTTGATGACAGCGCGGGCTTAACTGTGCCAGGCTAACGGCGAAAAAACGGAATAAGGAAATAAGCTATGTCAGTTACCCGTATTGATCCTGAACATCGTATGTCGGAAGCGGTGATCCACAACGATACCGTCTATTACACCAGCGTGCCGGAGAATCTGGATGAAGATGCTGAAGCGCAAACGGCGAATGCGCTGGCGGTTATCGACCGGTTGCTGACTCGCGTGGGTTCAGATAAAAGCCGCATTCTGGACGCCACTATTTTTCTGGTTGATAAGGCGGATTTTGCCGCGATGAACCGGGCCTGGGATGCCTGGGTTTCACCAGACAACGCCCCGGTGCGCTGCACCGTTCAGGCCGGTTTAATGAACCCAAAATATAAAGTAGAAATTAAAATTATTGCCGCGCTCAATCCCGCCTGATCAGGCCTCATCATCCTCATCTTCTTCAAAGAGTGCTGCGACATGTCCGCCAGTATGCGTCTGGCGGATCTCCTGAGCCACACGGGTAATGGCCTCTCCGCTACTCATTCCTTCGGCCATCAGTTTGTGGATACGCTCCACCGCCTGTTGCTGCTGTTCATGGCTTAACGCCGGTAAACCTGTAGACATAATGGCTCCTGTTATTAATTGAAACGGACAACAACGTGCCTGAATTTCGCGCGCGTTGTTGGTCAGCCGCATGAATATTTTACGGTAAACAAATAGATGCCAGCAGCGAAAAAATATGCCAGGCTTGCCGTTTGACCACCACTAACGCTGCTAAAAGTGATGCCTGTAGTCTACCACGCTTTACCCTATACGCCTGATGCGCTTTCTGAACTCTTTGATCGCGTTGCCCATTTGCCCTGGGCAATGCTGCTTAGCTCCGGTTCTGCCGATCATCCTGACAGCCGTTTCGATATTATGGTGGCTGATCCTGTTGCGACGCTGGAGACGCGCGGAGAGGTAACCCGCATCCGTAAAGGTGACGTTGTCACGGAATCAGCAGCAGATCCGCTGAGCTTGCTGCAGGCAGAACAGGCCAGCCTGCTCTCTGCGGTTGCGCCGCGTGACGATTTGCCGTTTCAGGGCGGCGCGCTTGGCCTGTTTGGTTATGATTTAGGCCGCCGGTTTGAGCGCCTGCCGCAGCAGGCCATTGCGGATATCGCCACGCCAGATATGGCGACAGGCATCTATAACTGGGCATTGATTGCTGACCATCAGCAACAAACGCTTACGCTGGTCGATCATCAGCCCGCAGATGCGCGGCTACGCTGGCTGAATAGCCTGCCGCCACCGATCGCTGCGCCGTTTCGTCTGACCTGCCGCTGGCAGTCAAACATGACGCCGGAAGGCTACCGTGAGCGTTTCGAGCGTATTCAGGCCTGGCTGCAGGCTGGCGACTGCTATCAGGTCAATCTGGCGCAACGCTTTCAGGCAAGCTATGAAGGCAATGAATGGCAGGCGTTCCAGCGGCTTAATGAGAGTAACCGTGCGCCCTTTAGCGCCTTTTTACGTTTGCCGGATAGCGCTATTCTTAGCCTGTCGCCGGAGCGTTTCCTTTCGTTAAAGCACGATGTTATCGAAACCCGGCCCATTAAGGGGACGCTACCGCGTCTGGCGGATGAGCAGGCCGATCGGCTGCAGGCGCGCAAACTGGCGGAATCGGAAAAGGATCGCGCCGAGAACCTGATGATTGTCGACCTGCTGCGTAATGATATTGGCCGCGTCGCGGTGCCCGGCAGCGTGCGGGTACCGGAGCTGTTTGTGGTTGAGCCTTTTCCTGCCGTTCATCATCTGGTCAGCACTATCCGCGCCCGCCTGAAGCCGGAGCTGAGCGCCTGCGATCTGCTGCGCGCCTGCTTTCCGGGCGGATCGATTACCGGTGCCCCCAAGGTACGAGCCATGGAGATTATTGAAGCGTTAGAGCCGCAGCGCCGTAACGCCTGGTGTGGCAGCATCGGTTATCTGAGCTGCTGCGGCAGAATGGACAGCAGCATTACCATTCGCACGCTGATTGCGGAACGCGGTCAGCTTTACTGTGCGGCAGGCGGCGGTATCGTTGCCGACAGCGAGGCGGAACTGGAATATCAGGAGACGCTGCATAAGCTGGGCCGCATTTTACCGTTGCTGGAGGATGGCGCGCCTGATGACCCTGCCGCTGACGCTTGATAGTTTTCTGACCCGCTTCCAGCTCCAGCCCCCGCCGCCGTCGCCCGGTTTTTTACTCGCCCGTCGCCAGGCGGCGGTACTGGTGCCGATTGTTGCCCGTCCCGAACCGGGGCTGCTGCTTACGCGCCGCGCGCCCTGGCTGCGCAAGCATGCAGGTCAGGTGGCTTTTCCCGGCGGCATGCGTGATGCCAGCGATCCCTCCCTGTGCTTTACCGCATTGCGTGAGGCACAGGAAGAGATCGCGCTGCAGGCGCAGGATGTGCGTCTTATTGGCACCTTACCCGTGGTAGGCAGCAGCAGCGGCTTTCAGGTAACGCCGGTAGTGGGGATTATTCCGCCCGATCTGCCGCTCCAGCCCAGCGCTGATGAAGTGGATGCCATTTTTGAAATGCCATTGCAGGAGGCGCTGCGTCTTTCGCGCTATACGTCGCTGGAGATTCACCGTGAAGGCATGACGCATCAGGTCTGGCTATCCTGGTATCAGGACTATTTTGTCTGGGGCATGACGGCCGGCATTATCCGCCAGCTTAGCTTACAGATAATGCCGGAACTGGCGACGTGATAACCAAATAAATGTTGGGCAAAAAGCACCCTTTCCGTGATTTTTCACTAAATTTTCCTGGGTTAGCGATCCAAATCACTTCCCTATTCCCACAAAATAGTTATATTTGGCGCGCTGACTCATCAGGAAGTTTCTGAGGTGTTTCGCATTAATCAGGTTCAGGCAGCCAGCAAGCACAACGGGTTTTCGTTCGGCTTTAACGTGAAGCATGACAGGTATACAGGCAGTGCATTGTGCTGCGAGATTAATAGTTAAGGAGCGTATAGCGTGATTAGCGTTTTCGACATGTTTAAGATCGGCATTGGCCCGTCGAGTTCCCATACCCTGGGCCCAATGAAAGCCGGCAAACAGTTTGTCGATGATTTGAGCCGGGATAACCGGCTATTGGACGTTACGCGCATCGCCGTGGAGGTTTACGGCTCGCTTTCGCTCACCGGTAAAGGACACCATACCGATATCGCCATTATTATGGGGCTTTCCGGCGCCTCGCCTGAAAGCGTGGATATTGATGCGATCCCTGCCTTTATTCGTGATGTTGAACAGCGCGAGCGTCTGCTGCTGGCAAACGGTCAGCATGAGGTCGATTTTCCGCGCGAAGGCGGCATGAATTTCCGCAGTGAAAACCTTTCTCGCCATGAAAACGCTATGCGCATCCATGCGTTCGCTGGCGAAACCTGCATCTACAGTAAAACCTATTACTCCATTGGCGGCGGTTTTATCGTGGATGACGAGCATTTTGGCGAACCGGTGCTGGATGAAGTTTCGGTGCCTTATGCGTTTAACTCAGCGAAAGAGCTGCTGGCGCACTGCCGCGAGACCGGGCTTTCTGTATCCGGCCTGGTGATGAAGAATGAGCTGGCGTTGCATAGCCGCCAGGAGATCGAGAGCTATTTTGCTGCCGTCTGGCAGACGATGCGCGACTGTATCGATCGTGGACTGAATACCGAAGGCGTACTGCCTGGCCCGCTACGGGTTCCGCGCCGTGCGGCTGCGCTGCGCCGGATGCTGGTCTCTTCCGGCAAGCACTCTAACGATCCGATGATCGTTATCGACTGGGTGAATATGTTTGCACTGGCGGTGAATGAAGAGAACGCTGCCGGTGGACGCGTTGTGACTGCGCCGACTAACGGTGCCTGCGGCATCGTGCCTGCGGTACTGGCCTATTACGATCATTTTATCGAATCGGTAAGCCCCGATATTTTCATTCGCTATTTTCTGGCATCGGGTGCTGTCGGCACGCTGTATAAAATGAATGCTTCCATCTCCGGCGCGGAAGTCGGCTGTCAGGGCGAAGTGGGCGTGGCCTGCTCCATGGCGGCGGCAGGCCTGGCAGAGCTGTTGGGCGCCAGCCCGGAACAGGTATGCGTTGCTGCAGAGATCGGTATGGAGCATAACCTTGGTCTGACCTGCGATCCGGTTGCCGGTCAGGTGCAGGTTCCCTGCATCGAGCGTAACGCTATCGCTTCGGTAAAAGCGATCAACTCGGCGCGCATGGCGCTGCGCCGTACCAGCGAGCCGCGTGTGTCGCTGGATAAAGTGATCGAGACGATGTACGAGACCGGCAAAGATATGAACGCCAAATACCGCGAAACCTCACGCGGCGGACTGGCAATCAAGGTGCAGTGCGATTAAATATCGCTCGTCTGAGCCGCGTTTGGAGCGCGGCTCTGGCTTATGATAAGGTGCCTGGCTGTCCGCGCATGGATATCAGGTGCCGCCCTGCCTGCACAGCCTCCTTGTATTAATTCCCCTTTCAGGTCGCTTCATCACGCCCGCAACATGATTCAGCCGGGACGGCTTGCTGTTGCTCTCTGAGGCTCAACGCTTACTCCCACAGACGCGTCTTTTTCTCCAACGTCGCTAAACTTAATGCTGCTGATGCCGATATGGAAATGTCGGAATTTTATTTGGGTGTAAAGGGTGGCTACGGATGCAAATATCCCAGCAGATTATTGGACAACTTCGCCGTAAAAGGCTGTTTATCGCGTCGATAGTCGCTGCACTGGTGCTTATCCTTACACTAACCTTTCGCTACTTAGAAGAAAAAAAGCGGATAGAGCAGCAGTCGCAACAGTTTGCCAGTAACGCTATTCAGCGTTTCGATCGCCTTTTCTCACCGCTGGACGTAGCAGCAAATAACACCGTCGGCCTGGTTGGACTTAAATGCAACGATATTCGCTTTTTGCTGCATGAAAAAATCTCCGCCATGCAAACCGTACGCGCCATCCTGTTAGTGGATAAGAATCGTGTTTACTGCTCCAGCGTGTTTGGCGAACAATCGCTCATCTTCAATGAAGCTTACCCCGAGCTGGCAGTAGATAATCAGCGCATGACGCTGGGCGTGGACAACGTTCTGATCAAAGGATCGCCGATTTTACTGCTCTGGACCGCCAGTTCGCTGGATAATCGCAGCGGCATTTTGCAGGTCATCAATATCGAATTGATGAGCCGTTATCTGCTGGAGCCAACGCAGCCCTGGGTAGAGCGCGCGGTGTTTAATATCGGTGGCAAAAGCCTGGAGTACGGTAATCCGCTAATTGAAAATACCCGCCCGGCAGAAGGTGAAGTCGGCTATCAACAGAGTTCGTTGCGCTACCCTTTTACCATTATCCTGTACGGGCCAGCACCCACCCAGTTGGCTCTGCTGTCACTGCCTTCACAGCTGCCGCTCGCCCTGCTGCTTAGCCTGCTAACCGGCTATATTGTCTGGCTGGCGACAGCTAACCGCATGAGCTTCTCCTGGCAAATCGGCTATGGTCTCTCTGCGCATGAATTTATGGTTTACTGCCAGCCGCTTATCGATAGCCGCACCGGTAACTGCGACGGCATTGAGCTTTTGTTACGCTGGCATAACTCGCGTCAGGGCTGGATACCGCCGGATCTGTTTATTCCGCTGGCCGAGCGTCACAATCTTATTGCCCCACTGACCCGCTTTGTCCTTAACGAAACCGTGCGCCATTTGCCGCAGCTGCCGCAGACCGCTGATTTTCATATTGCTATTAACGTTGCCGCCAGCCATTTCCATAACCAGGCCATTATTGATGACTTGCAAAAAATCTGGTGGCCAGCTAATCCGCTACCACGATTAGTGGTGGAGTTAACGGAGCGTGATGCGTTGCCGTTGATGGATCAGAGTGTGGTGGCGCAGCTGCAACAGTCAGGCATCAGGGTCGCGATTGACGATTTTGGCACCGGCCACAGCTCGCTTTCCTATCTGAGAACCTTAAGCCCGGATGTGTTGAAGCTGGATAAGATTTTTACCGCTGCCATTGGCACCGATGCGATTAACGCAACGGTAACTGATATGGTGATTTCTCTGGCGCAGCGCCTGCATATCAGGCTGGTGGCGGAAGGCGTGGAAACCGCCGAGCAGGCCAGCTATTTGCGCCAGCGCGGTGTGGATACCTTACAGGGCTACTACTATGCTCGTCCGATGCCGCTGGAGGCGTTTCCGGCATGGCTGGCCCAGCATCAGGCCAGCCTGCCAGAGTAACTGCCGGGACCCGCTGTCCCGGCTATCGCATTAACTTTCTTCTTCGTCCTGCGGCCGATCCTTGATGATACGCACCAGATCGATACGATAATCGGTCGCTTCGACAATCATGAAATGCAACGGCGGCATATCGATCGTCTCTCCCGGCAGAGGCAGTTGACCTTTCTGTGCAATCAGCAGGCCGGCCAGCGAAGCGTAATCATCGCCCGGCTTAACCAGATCGAAGTAGTCCAGCCGCTGCTGTAGCGAATGCAAATCGGTGCCGCCTTTTGCCAGCCAGCTATCGCCATCAACAACAATATCTGGCGTTTCATCTTCATCCGGGAACTCACCGGCGATCGCTTCCAGCACATCCAGCGGCGTCACCAGCCCCTGTACCACACCAAATTCATTGGTCACCAGCACAAAGCTGCCTTTTGCCCGTCGCAGCACGCCCAGTAAGTTAATGGGGTCCAGCGTTTCCGGCACGATCAGCGGCGGCGATGAGGCAGCGAAAGTATGAATATTCATGCCCTGCTCCAGCGCCACCAGCAGATCTTTGGCACGCACGATGCCGATAACCTCATCCAGCTCGCCACGGCAAACCGGGAACAGGCTGTGCGGCGTATCCAGCAACTGCATGCGGATCTCATCCAGCGGCTTAGTGGCATCCACCCAGGAAATTTCTCCGCGTGGCGTCATGATGCTGCGAATCGAGCGTGAGGCCAGCGTTAATACGCCGTTGATCATATAACGTTCTTCATCCTTGAAGGTTTCCTGCGGCAGCTTCGGGTTTTCTACGGTACTCTGCCCCGCTTCCACGTTTGCTGCCCCGCCACGACGTCCGCCCATCAGACGTAAGATCGCCTCTGCGGTACGTTCACGCATGGGGCGATGCGACTGATGACGGATAAAATTACGCCGGGCGATCTGGTTGAACAACTCAATCAGAATCGAGAAGCCAATCGCCGCATAGAGATACCCTTTAGGAATATGGAAACCAAACCCTTCTGCGACCAGGCTCAGACCAATCATCAGCAGGAAGCTCAGACAGAGCACCACCACGGTTGGATGCGCATTCACGAAATTTGTTAGCGGTTTGGAGGCCAGCAGCATAACGCCCATCGCGATCACCACGGCGGTCATCATCACCGGCAGATGATTCACCATACCCACGGCGGTAATGACCGCATCCAGCGAGAAAACAGCGTCCAGCACCACAATCTGAGCCACCACCGCCCAGAAGCTGGCGTAGCTTTTATTACCGTTGCTGTTGTGCGGATGGTTTTCCAGCCGCTCATGCAGCTCCATCGTGGCCTTGAACAGCAAAAAGAAACCGCCCGCCAGCAGAATAAGATCGCGTCCGGCAAAGCTAAACTGCCCAATGCTAAACAGTGGTCGCGTCAGGGTTACCATCCAGGAGATTAACGACAGCAGGCCCAGACGCATCAGCAGCGCCAGCGACAGGCCAATCAGACGCGCTTTGTCACGCTCCTTTGGCGGCAGCTTATCGGCGAGGATAGCGATAAAAACCAGGTTATCAATCCCCAGCACGATCTCCAGAACAATAAGCGTCAGCAGACCGGCCCAAATCGAAGGGTCTAAAAGAAATTCCATTACAGACTCCGAAAAATGCAGCAGGAAAACCGAACGCCGGGTTCAATAACCGTAGCGCGGCAGAACAGGAAAGCAGAACCAAGAGTGACGCCAGAAGGCGTTAACAAAGAAGCCGGATGACCCGGTGGTGTGAATAAAAGACGTCGGTGACAGTCCATAGGGAGGGCTGAGGCCCGTTACTCCTGTATTGAAAAAGAGGCAATGATATTAGCAGTTGCCCCAGGGTCGTCAAAATAATTTCTCATAGTTAATAAAAATTTACGCATCTTGATTACTTCTATTAATTATTCGTATCGAAATGATAAGCCTGTAAATAACTGAGGCGGGTCACAAAATTTATTTTTTCACTCACTAAAATAAATCCCGAAGTTATCTTTAGGTTGTCAGTTATATAAAAAGAAGCGCTCCGCTGACGGTAAGGCCTGCATGTTCATTACCGTTGAAACAGCAACGCCCGGATAACAACGTTGGCGAATCGGTTTTGGACTGAATCGCTCAATAATGAAAACGGAGGTAGCAAGTGACTATTGCTATTGTAATCGGCACACACGGTTGGGCGGCGGAGCAGCTGCTCAAAACCGCCGAAATGCTATTAGGTGAGCAGCAAAACATTGGCTGGATCGATTTCGTGCCCGGTGAAAATGCTGAAACCCTGATTGAAAAATACCACGCGCGTCTCGCTGAGCTCGATACCAGCAAAGGCGTGCTTTTTCTGGTCGACACCTGGGGAGGGAGTCCGTTCAACGCGGCGAGCCGTATCGTCGTGGATAAAGAGCAACATGAGGTTATCGCGGGCGTCAATATTCCTATGCTGGTGGAAACCCTGATGGCTCGGGATGACGATCCTGCGTTTGACGAGCTGGTCGCCATTGCGGTGGAAACCGGCCGTGAAGGCGTGAAAGCGCTGAAAGCCAAAGCGCCTGAACCGGTTGCGGCGCCAGCGGCCCCTGCGCGTTCAGCCGCGCCGCAGCCGGTGCTGGGTCCGGAAGATCATATGAAAATCGGCCTGGTGCGTATTGATGACCGTCTGATCCATGGTCAGGTAGCGACGCGCTGGACCAAGGAGACCAACGTTAACCGCATCATCGTCGTTAGTGATGAAGTGGCAGCCGATAAGGTGCGTAAAACACTGCTCACCCAGGTGGCGCCGCCAGGCGTCAGCGCACACGTGGTGGATGTCGATAAAATGGTACGCGTCTGGAATAACCCGAAGTATGCCCACGATCGCGTCATGCTGCTGTTCACCAATCCGACCGATGTAGTGCGGGTCGTTGAGCAAGGCGTTGAGGTGAAATCAGTCAACATTGGCGGCATGGCCTTCCGCCAGGGGAAAACGCAGGTCAACAACGCTGTTTCTGTGGATGACAACGATATCGAAGCGTTTAAAAAACTCAACGCTCGCAGTATCGAACTGGAAGTCAGAAAAGTCTCCAACGATCCACGACTGAAAATGATGGACCTGATCGCCAAAATGAACCACTGATCGCCATCCCACGCGCCTGATATTTCAGGTTTCATGCAGTTTTACTCTGTCACAGGAGAAGTGCAATGGAAGTCACCACTCTACAAATTGCGCTGGTGTTTATTGTCGCCTGTATTGCCGGTGTGGAATCCATTCTGGATGAGTTCCAGTTTCACCGGCCGCTGGTCGCCTGTACCTTAATCGGCGCCGTGCTGGGCGATATGAAAACCGGCATCATTATCGGCGGTACGCTGGAGATGATCGCGCTGGGCTGGATGAATATCGGCGCAGCCGTCGCACCAGACGCCGCGCTGGCCTCGATCATTTCCACCATCCTGGTGATTGCCGGCGGTCAGAGCATCGGTGCCGGTATCGCCCTGGCGATCCCTCTGGCCGCTGCAGGTCAGGTGTTAACCATTATCGTGCGTACCATCACCGTTGCTTTCCAGCACGCGGCAGATAAAGCGGCGGATAAAGGTAACCTCACCGCCATTTCATGGATCCACGTCACCGCGCTGATTCTGCAGGCAATGCGTATCGCTATCCCCGCAGTGATTGTGGCGGTATCGGTAGGTACCGACGCGGTCCAGAATATGCTGAACGCCATCCCGGAAGTGGTTACCAACGGTCTGAATATTGCGGGCGGCATGATTGTGGTCGTGGGCTACGCGATGGTAATTAATATGATGCGCGCTGGCTATCTGATGCCGTTTTTCTACCTGGGCTTTGTTACCGCCGCCTTTACCGATTTCAACCTGGTTGCGCTGGGCGTGATTGGCGCGGTAATGGCTGCGCTCTATATTCAGCTCAGTCCCAAATATAACCGTGCCGCTGGTGGCGCTGCGCCTGCCTCAGGCCCGGCCCGGAACGACCTGGATAACGAATTAGATTAAGGGGTATGCAAATGGTAGATACAACTACAGCAACGGCAAAAAAACTGACGCGCGGCGATGTGCGTAGCGTCTTTCTGCGCTCCAATCTTTTTCAGGGCTCATGGAATTTCGAACGTATGCAGGCGCTGGGCTTCTGCTTCTCGATGGTCCCCGCTATCCGTCGGCTCTACCCGGAAAATAACGAAGAGCGTCGTCAGGCCATCAGGCGTCACCTGGAGTTTTTTAATACTCATCCCTATCCGGCCGCGCCTATTCTGGGCGTCACGCTGGCGATGGAAGAGCAGCGGGCCAATGGCGCGCCCATTGACGATGCCGCGATCAACGGCATCAAAGTGGGCCTGATGGGACCGTTGGCGGGTGTCGGCGATCCCATATTCTGGGGCACCATGCGTCCGGTCTTCGCTGCGCTGGGTGCCGGTATCGCCATGACCGGCAGTTTGCTTGGCCCGCTACTGTTCTTTGTGCTGTTTAACGCGGTACGTCTGCTGTTTCGTTACTACGGCGTGGCGTATGGCTACAAAAAAGGGGTAGATATCGTTAATGATATGGGTGGCGGCTTCCTGCAAAAGCTTACGGAGGGGGCGTCAATTCTCGGCCTGTTTGTTATGGGGGCGCTGGTTAACAAGTGGACTCATGTTAACATCCCGCTGGTGGTTTCACGTATTACCGACCAAACCGGTCAAACCACCGTTACCACGGTACAAACAATTCTGGATCAGCTGATGCCGGGGCTGGTACCGCTGCTGCTCACTTTTGGCTGTATGTGGCTGTTACGTCGCAAAGTGAATGCGCTGTGGATCATCATTGGCTTCTTTGCTATCGGGATTTTCGGTTACTGGATTGGCCTGCTGGGCCTGTAACCCGCGCTTCAGAAGGTCAGTCGCTTGCCACGGCTGGCCGTTTTTTATTCAGCTCCGTCTGCCGGCGTTATCGGAGGAGTCTTTATGTCATTAACTGACATTGTTCTGGTGCTGTTTATCGCTCTGCTGCTGCTGTACGCCGTTTACGATCAGTGGATGATGCCACGTCGTCACGGCCCAACGCTGCTGCAGGTTCCCCTACAGCGCCGCAGCAAAGTCGATAATATTATTTTTATCGCCCTGATAATGATTCTTATTTATAATAACGTAGCCCAACAGGGACCGGTAATAACCACGACATTATTGATGGCACTCATTGTCGTTTCGGTTTATCTCTCATGGATCCGCACCCCGCAGTTATTACTAAAAAAGCAGGGGCTTTTCTTCGCGAATGCATGGGTTAATTATGACCGTATAAAAGGTATGAATTTATCAGAGGATGGCATTCTGGTTATTCAACTGGAACAACGAAACCTGTTAATCAGGGTCAGGGAACTGGACGATCTGGAAAAAATCCACCATGTAATGATTGAAAATCAATAAGATAAAATATAGCAAAAGGCATATTCAACAGGCTATAACATTGCACATAAAGTGTGTGCCTTTTTTATTTCATCATCATTCCTTTAACATTATCAGGATTATTTTTACCTGCTGTTATCAGCGCAACATATAATATCCATACAAGCTGTCGTGACACTATTTTTATTTTGAAGACAAAAGATAATGTGGTAAGGTGAGCGCCGTTCTTGGGGAGTAGCCGATTTCTGTTATTAATACAGAAATGCACCTGTCAACATACTCGTTGTTACAGCAACGTGGCGCGTGCGACCTTTTACGGTAGGCGAGACCATTGACCGATGTGCCTGTCTGGTTGGGAAGGCGCGTCAGGTTATGGTATTCCCAGCCGAGGTTACGACTTCGATGACTTTTTCCGCTCTGCTTATTCTTGCCTTTGGCATGTCAATGGATGCGTTTGCCGTCGCCATCGGTAAAGGCGCCGCCCTGCAACGTCCACAATTACGCGAAGCGCTGCGCACCGGGCTCATTTTTGGGGTTATTGAAACCCTGACGCCGCTGGTGGGCTGGTCGCTTGGCCAGTTCGCTACCCACTTCGTTGCCCGCTGGGATCACTGGATCGCTTTTACCCTGCTCTGCTTTTTAGGCGGACGTATGCTGATTGAAGGCTGCCGCCAGCAGCCCGTCACGGCAGCGCCTTGTGAACCGGTAAAACAGCATGGACTGGGCCTGTTGGTCACCACCGCTATCGCCACCAGCCTGGATGCGATGGCCATTGGCGTGAGTCTGGCGTTTATGCAGGTCAATATTGTTCTGACCGCGCTGCTGATTGGCCTCTCTACCTTTACCATGACCACTATTGGTATGCTAATCGGGCGCCTGATCGGCCCGCTGCTGGGCAAGCGTGCTGAACTGCTCGGCGGCGCAGTGCTGATTGCCATTGGCGCGCAGATCCTCTGGACGCATTTTGCCTGACATTTTCAATTAACTACGGCGCCAAAGACGCACAATAAAATCCGCCTCGCTGCTGAATTGCGCACTGTCGCGTAGCGCTTGCCATACGTCCGCGCTGGCGCGCCAGGCAAACGGCGTCATTTGCAGCAGCGTTACCGCATCCGCACCGCTTAACGTTAACGGATACGCCAGCTGCTGTTCCAGTTCCAGCGTAAATCCTGGCAGCACTTCCTGCTGCGTATCATGCAATCTCACCTGCGAATAGATCAGCGCTTTGAACTGCAGCAGATGGCGTGGACCAGGCGTTACGGTTAACAAACAGCCCCCGCTGCGGATCACGCGCGCCAGCTCTTCCGCCTTACAGGGCGCGTAAATGCGTAAAACACCGTCCAGGGAAGCATTGGCAAAAGGCAGACGATGACTGGACGCAACGCAAAAATCGATATGCCGATAGCGTTTTGCCGCAGCCCGAATTGCTACCTTAGCCACATCCAGCCCGCAAACGCTGGCCTGCTCTCCCGACGCATCGGCCACCGCTGCAGTGTAATAACCTTCGCCACAGCCAATATCCAGTATGCTGGCTTGCGCAGATAGCTGTTGCGTTAATAAAGAAGCCACTCTCTGCTGTAGCGGCTGATAGTAACCGGCATCCAGAAATTGCCGACGCGCCTGCATCATTTCTGCGCTGTCGCCGGGCTCTTTGGAGCGCTTATGCTGCACCGGCAACAGATTAACGTAGCCCTCTTTTGCCCGATCAAACTGATGTTGTTGCGCGCAGCGCCAGCTGTGATGAACCAGCGTTAATGGCTGCTGACAGAGGGGACAAAGATAATCCATGGTCTCTTTCTCTGGCTGAATCAGGCGCGCAGTTTACACGCTGCAGGCAATAGCGTCATCCGCCAAAAGCTGCCAAAAAAGAAAGGCCCCGGTCATTGACCAGGGCCTTTGCCTTATCTTTACGCAGTAAATAAAGCACCGCGTGAAAAGAAAAACAGGCTATCAGATAGCGACAACGTTAACCGCAGCCGGACCTTTCTGACCATCCTGAATTTCGAACTCGACGTTCTGGCCTTCGGCCAGGGTTTTGAAGCCATTACCCTGGATAGCAGAAAAGTGAACGAACACATCTTTACTGCCGTCTGCCGGAGTAATGAAGCCAAAACCTTTGGATTCGTTGAACCACTTAACCTGACCTTTAATTTTTGCCATCTTTGTAATTCCTTAGAATGTTTATTTGCCCGAAGGCGACTGACAGAAAACCAGAGACATTACTGAATGAGGCACTAATATAAGGTTCGGCAAGGAAGCGGTATTCAACGTCAACGTCTTTACTCATTACTTCTTTACTGAATATGCCATACATAAACAGAGCTGTACCTCGTTTTGCTTAATAGCGTTATCACATATCCGATAATTTATGGCAAGTAATTTTTAAACGGTGATCGACCTGCCGCACACTTATTGTGAATTCATTACAAAGTTTGCAGTTTTATGCATTAAGAAACGTTAAACGCCGCCCCTTCGCCCGGGCATGCTACATTACTGTCCGGCAGTGAAATCCAGCAGCCTGTGGGCCTGAAGAGATGTGCGTCTCAGTTTTTACCTTCGCCGCTTCTCACTGTAACGGAAGAATATTGCATAATTATGGCAACTCTACTTCACCTTTTTTCAACGTCTTCGCCTGATTTCAGGGCCATGCAATATCAGAAATAGCATCACTGTAATCTGCCTGTCGGGAGCAAATTTGCCAGGCTGCACCAAAAAAAGGAATATATAAATTCACCTGCCCCAAATAAACGCAGCATTATTATTTAAAAGTCATTCCGATCTTTTGAATAAGGCGAGGGCGTTTTAAAGCGTAACCGTTACACTATTAGATTATCCCTCGCTGTTATCAGATTATTCCTGGTTTATATTATTTAAATTGGCCCTTTCCCCTATTTTCCAGGGGCGGAAACGCATTTTATTCTGCTTAGCCGCCTCGAGCGCCCGTGCCAGCTCCTGTGGCGGCTCATCCAGTGCCTCATCAGCCAGCTCAAATACTCCCCAGTGGATAGGAATGGTTACCGGAGCGCCGATAGCCTGATGTAATGATACTGACTGTTGTGGGTCCATGTGCTGTGCCTGCATGAACCATCTTGGTGCATAGGCGCCTATGGGCAATGCCGCGAGATTGAAGGGTCCCAGACGACGCGCTATGTCCAGCAGACTGGGTGAATAGCCGCTGTCGCCAGAAAACCAGAAATTAAGATGTTCCGTTTTAATGGTCCAGCCACACCAAAGCGAACGATTACGATCGTACAGGGTGCGCATACTCCAGTGGCGCGCCGGTACGGCATGAAACGTTATCCCGTGACGCTGCGTCTGCTGCCACCAGTCAAGCTGCACCACATGGCGCGCGCCTGCCCGGCGGAACCAGGGCTCAAGCCCCAGCGGCACAATAAACTGGACCTGTGGGAAGCGTCGCAGAATAGCGTTAAGGGTCGGCCTGTCGAGATGGTCGTAATGATTATGCGAGATCAATACCCAGTCGAGAGAAGGCAGATCTTTAATAGCCAACGGTGCAGGCGTTTTACGCTGCGGCCCATAAAAGCGCAGCGGCGAAGCTCTTTGCGATAATACCGGATCGATTAAACCGTAGCGCCCATCCAGCCGCAGCATTATCGCTGCGTGGCCCAGCCACCATATGCAGTCCTGTTCACCGCTCAGATCGGCCTGCTGCTGCCACTGCTGCGTAAAAGCGTCATAACCCTGGCGTGGAGGAAACGGGACTCCCTGCGCTTTACGCTCTTTACGCCAGCGCTGAAGATCGCCCGACTGGCGCAGGTCAGGCTCTGGATTGCAAAATCCTTCCGGCGTGTGGTGTGATTTTTCCGCGTCGTACCAGGGATTTCTCCATTTCATCCTTCTGCTCCTTAGCCGTAATGACTGTTTATCGCTCCGGGATCAGGCGGGTGAAATCTGGGTCCTGCTCATCATCCCTCTGCTGTTGCTCACCGCCGACAACCTGCTGCGTCAGCTGATACAGGATAGCATTCTGTTTTTTCTGCTCTTCCAGCAGTGCTTCCAGTAGCCGAATCTGTTCACTGGCACGCACGCTGGCACGATTAACAAAAAACCAGGCAATCAGCCCCACCACTGCAAAAGCAATACTGCTGATAAGCGGCATCAGAGTGCCACCGCCATTTAATTCGTTCATAACAACCTCTGCTTGTCTTACGTTACGCCGACGATTTTACCTGGATTCACTGTAATGAATAGCCGCTGCGTCAGAACATCGCTTTAAGCTTCCTCCGATCGCTTTCATCCTGCAATCAGGCTATGCTGCTCCCCTTTCGGCAACGAAGCGGGAAGCTTGCCATTTTTACAGGGAGATAAAATGAAAATATTGCTTCGAATTGTGAGTTTACTGGCGCTCATCTGGCTGGGACTGTTGCTAACCGGCTATGGCATCCTGACCGGCAGCCACAAAAATGTCGCCGGTATCGGTTTACAGTGTCAGTATCTGACGGCTCGCGGGATGATCAAAGCGCAATATCTGCACAGCGACAGCGGCATTATTGGCGTGGCGGATTGTCCTGTGCTCAGAAAAAGCTCTGAGGTTGTGGACAATAACGGCTAGATTGCCCTTCAGCAACAGCGGCACCCTGAAGGTGCCGCTTTGTGTTCTTTAAAAAGGATAGTCGTGATAGCCCAGCTGCGATGAGAGCGTGCGTCCTGCGCGATGCAGCATCGCGACATATTCATGCTTGCGCTCTTCTGAAAAGCGAATAGTCGGGAAAGAGATACTCATACCGGCAATCACCACGCCGAAACGGTCAAAAACCGGTACGGCAATACAGCGCAGCCCCTCTTCCTGTTCTTCATTATCTTCGCCAAAGCCCTGAACTTTTACCACATCCAGCACTTTCAGCAGCTCTTCTTCACTGCCCAGCGTGTGCGGCGTGCTGCGGCGGAACTCCACCTCACGCAGAATATCATGCACTTCGGCACGATCGCGCCAGGCCAGCAACACCTTGCCAATCGCAGTGCTGTGCAAAGGATTGCGGCGTCCGATACGCGAATACATGCGCAGGTTATAGAGCGAATCGATTTTGTGAATATAGACAATGCTATCGTCTTCCAGCGCCCCAAGATGAATGGTCTCTTTGGTCAGCCGCGACAGCTCGCGCATTTGAATATCTGCGCTGCGAATCAGATCGACATTCTGCAACGCTCTGGCACCCAGCTCAAACAGCTTCAGCGTTAGCGCATACTTTTCTGATTCGCCTTCCTGAGAAACATAGCCCAGCGACTTCATGGTTTGCAGAAAACGATAAACGGTACTTTTGGACATCATCACGCGCTGCGATAGCTCGGTAATGCCGTTTTCACGCTCTTCGCCCAGAGCCTGTAAAATGCCAAACACCTTCAGTACAGAAGAGACCGAATCGGGCTGTTTATCGCCATCTACATTCGCCATAATCAAAGCCTTTTTAAAATTGTTTTATTAAAAATGGAACGCCATTTCCAGTATACGTGGCTCTTCCTGCCGCAGGCAATATTTGTGCGTGACAAGTGATGCATCTGTAAGACTTTTCGATGCAATTAAGATGCATCACGTTAAAAAAATCATTAGCATGGTGATATTCACCCTCTTTAATTTTAAGCATGCCTGTGACTACATCCTCTGACGGTTTACCGCTGCCGCGTCGTTATGGCGCGATAGCCGCTATTGCTTTAGGAATAACCGTTGCCGTGCTTGATGGCACCATTGCCAACGTCGCCCTCCCGACTATCGCTCGCGAGCTCCAGGCCAGCCCGGCGGAATCGATCTGGATCATTAATGCCTATCAGCTGGCGATTATCATTTCCCTGCTGTCGTTTTCTTTTCTTGGCGATCTGCTGGGTTACCGGCGTATCTATCAGGGCGGGCTGCTGCTGTTTAGCGCTACTTCGCTGCTGTGCGCCTTTTCTGACTCGCTCGGCATGTTAACTTTCGCCCGTGTTCTGCAGGGCTTTGGCGGCGCGGCGCTAATGAGCGTGAATACGGCTCTGATACGGATTATTTATCCGCAGCGCTATCTGGGACGCGGCATGGCGATTAACACGCTGATTGTCGCCGTCTCCAGCGCGGCGGGGCCAACGGTTGCTGCTGCGATCCTGGCAGTGGCGTCCTGGAAATGGCTGTTTCTAATTAACGTGCCTGCGGGCATGCTGGCGCTGGCGCTGGCCTGGCGCTTTTTACCGGACAACACCCAGAAGTCATCGCCAACGCAGCGTTTCGATATTACCAGCGCGGTAATGAATGCGCTGACTTTCGGCCTGCTGCTGTCAGCGCTAAGCGGCGCGGCGCAGGGCCAGGACTACCGGCTTATTGTGGCCGAACTGCTGGCGTTGCTGCTGGTCGGCACGCTGTTTATCCGGCGTCAACTGAGAATGCCCTTTCCGCTGCTGCCGGTGGATTTGCTGCGTATCCCCATCTTTTCGCTTTCAATCTGCACCTCGATCTGTTCCTTTCTGGCGCAGATGCTGGCGATGGTTTCCCTGCCCTTCTTTTTGCAGAGCGTGCTGGGCAGAAGCGAGGTGGAAACCGGTCTGCTGTTGACGCCCTGGCCGCTGGCCACGATGGTGATGTCGCCGATTGCCGGACGCCTGCTGGAACGCTTTCATGCCGGGTTGTTGGGTGGGATCGGGCTGGCCGTTTTTGCCTTTGGTCTGTTTGCGCTGGCCTGGTTGCCCGTTGCGCCGACGGATAGCGATATTATCTGGCGCATGATTTTATGCGGCGCGGGCTTTGGCCTGTTTCAGTCGCCAAATAATCACACCATCATTTCTGCCGCACCACGCCATCGCAGCGGCGGTGCCAGCGGTATGCTGGGCACGGCTCGCCTGCTGGGACAAACCAGCGGCGCGGCGCTGGTAGCGCTTATGTTTAATCTGTTTGATACGCAGGGTACGCACGCCTCACTGCTGCTGGCGGGGCTGTTTTCTACCCTCGCCGCGCTGTTCAGCCTGTCGCGCCTGCGCCAGCCGCTAGAAAAGCACAGTTAACGCCGGGGTTGGCCGTTATCCCTGAACCGCAGGCAATAAAAAACCACCTCCTGAGAGGTGGTTTTTTCATTATTCCAGCCAGGCTGGCAGAGACTTTTATTTCAGATACTGGCCGCTGCGCAGCGCTTCAATACGTTTATCCAACGGCGGATGCGACATAAAGAATTCGCTTAATGATTTGCCTTTACCGTTGATACAAAACGCCATCATGCTGCCCGGCTCCTGCGGTTCGTAGCTGGTTTTTAACCGCTGCAGCGCCGCAATCATTTTTTCACGGCCTACCAGACGCGCTGAGCCTGCGTCAGCATGAAACTCACGATGACGTGAGAACCACATGGTGATCATGCTGGCAAGAATACCAAACACCAACTCCAGTACCATGGACACGGCGAAATAGACCATTGGGTTGCCGTTGCTGCTCTCTTCATCTTCCCGGTTCCCGGACAAAAAGCCTGCGGCGATTTGTGCGAGGATACGGGAAATAAAGATCACAAAGGTGTTCACAATGCCCTGGATCAGCGTCATGGTGACCATGTCGCCGTTAGCAATGTGGCTTATCTCATGCGCCAGCACGGCTTCCGCTTCGTCACGGCTCATGTTTTGCAACAGGCCGGTAGAGACGGCGACCAGCGAAGCATCGCGACGTGCGCCGGTAGCAAACGCGTTGATATCAGGCGCATGGTAAATCGCTACCTGCGGCATAGCGATCCCTGCCTGCTGCGCCTGACGCCCTACCGTTTCCATCAGCCAGCGTTCCGTCTCATTACGCGGCTGTTCAATAACTTCACCGCCAACGGAACGCAATGCCATCCATTTCGACATCAGCAGTGAAACAAACGCACCGCCGAAGCCAAACAGACCCGCCATTATCATCAGGCCCTGCACACTGCTTGACTGAATTCCTGTCAGGCTCAAAATTAGCCCGAATACCAACATCACGGCAAGGTTGGTCAGCAGGAAAAGAGCAATACGCATCATAAACTTTAATCTTCCTCAGTTAACTAAGCGCCCATGCGCGGATATACATCGTAGGGGCATCGCGTAGCTTTTCAAGCATACTTAACGTTTAAGTGCTTAAAAAGACATAACTTTACATTTTGTCGCAATCTTTTTTTAACCTCACTTTATGCGATTAAACAGCCGGGCTAAACAATGGCGCGCAATAAAAAAGGCACCGCCAACGCGGTGCCTTTTAAAGGGAGGTTATATCGACGATTTATTTTGCCGTTGCCGCTTTTTTACCCGGCTGTTCCGGCGACTGATGCGCCAGATCGTTAGCAATATTTACCGTTTCGTCCAGATAAGGATCGGGCTCTTTATAATCCTTCGGCAGGTCGTCAAGCTTAGCCAGCGGCTTTTTCCCTTCCGCTTTATAGCGTGCGTTAATCCGCTCCAGACGCAGCGCATCATCTTCACGGTTCTCTTTCTCACGCTGGGCAAGATTGAGCGACACAATATTGCGCTTGTCCTTCATGGCGTTATAGCGCTGAATATCTTTGATGATGTACTGGAACTCGGCATCTTTAGCGATACGCTGCTGATGCGCTTTGGTCAACAGAGGCACCAGATCGCTTAAATCGCCCGATTTGGTATAGCTTGCCGCATTGATGCTGTCCCACGGCAGAGCGTTATCCTCGAACTTCTCGCCGGTTTCTGCCGCCTCGACACCGGTAGGCATCAGCAGATCGGGCGTAACGCCTTTACGCTGCGTACTGCCGCCGTTGATGCGGTAGAATTTTTGAATCGTGTACTGTACCGACCCCAGCGCAGGCCACTCAGGGCGCAGCATCTGATCGTAAATACGGTTCAGAGAACGATACTGCTGCACGGTGCCTTTACCGAAGGTTGGCTCGCCGACAATCAGCGCACGGCCATAATCCTGCATAGCCGCAGCAAAAATTTCTGACGCCGAGGCGCTAAAGCGATCGACCAATACTACCAGCGGGCCTTTGTAATAAACCACGCCGTCATTATCGCTGTCTTCACGGACTTTGCCGTTATTATCGCGCACCTGCACTACCGGGCCGCTGGGAATAAACAGACCGGAAAGCGACACCGCTTCGGTAAGCGCTCCGCCGCCGTTAGTGCGCAGATCGATAACCACGCTATCAACGTGTTGTTTTTCCAGTTTCTGCAGCTGTACTTTCACATCATCGGTCAGGCCGACATAGAAACCCGGAATATCCAGCACGCCAACTTTATCTTTACCGACGTTATGCACGCTCATTTTGACCGCGCGATCTTCAAGGCGTATTTTCTCGCGCGTCAGCGTAACGGTACGGGTTTTGGTGCCTTTACCGGCAGGCAGGATCTCCAGGCGCACTTTACTGCCTTTCGGCCCCTTGATTTTTGCCACTACATCATCCAGCCGCAGCCCGATGACATCTTCAATCGGTTTGCCCGGTTGACCCACGCCCACAATCCGATCGCCAACGCTCAGCGCTTTGCTTTTTGCCGCCGGGCCGCCCGCTACCATTGAATTGATGACCGTGTAGTCCTCATCCATTTGCAGCACCGCGCCGATACCTTCCAGAGAAAGGCTCATCTCAGTATTAAACTGCTCGGTATTGCGTGGCGAGAGATAGTTGGTATGAGGATCGATTTCATGCGCAAACGCATTCATCGCCAGCTGGAAAACATCTTCGCTGTTGCTCTGTGCCAGACGACGAATAGCGGAATTGTAGCGCTTGGTGAGAATATCTTTGATTTCAGTGTCTTGCTTGCCGGTCAGCTTCAGGCTGAGCCAGTCATACTTAACTTTCGCGTCCCACAGGGCATTCAGCTCAGAGGCATTTTTCGGCCACGGCGCCTTGCTGCGATCGGTATCAATGGTATCGTTGCCGGTAAAGCTCATCGGCCTGTTCAGCACTGTCAACGCATACTGATAACGCTCAAAACGACGCTTTTGCGCCAGATTGAATAAGTCGTAAAACACCGTGAGTTTACCGCTGCGCAGCTCATCGCCCAGCGTGTTTTTTTTATCAGCGAACTGCGCCACATCGGTTGCCAGCAGCACATTGTGGCTGTAATCCAGCATGTTCAAATAGCGGTCGAAGATTTTCGCTGAGAAGGCGTTATCGAGATCAAACTGACGGTAGTGAGAGCGGGTAAAACGGGAGGTAACGCGTTCGCTAACGGTAGCGTGCTGCGGCTCTTCCTGCAGCTGCGGGATTTGATCCGCGCGAGTAATGCTATCAGCGCCAATGGCGTGACCTGCCAGTAGCAGGCCCGCCATCACGCTCATCTTAAAAAACTTGTTCATGCCCAGGGTGGCCTCCGTTTCAGAACTGTAAATGTTCTGCGCGTACGATCATTGCCAGGCCGGATGCCAGCTGTACCCGGACGCCATCCTTGGAGATCTCAAGAACGGTGGCGTCCATTGCGCTTTTGCCAGCTTTAACTTTAATATTTTGACCAGGCTGCAGCGCTGACGTGTCGGTAACGGGTTGCGGACGCGGCTGACGCGGTGCGGCAGGCGCACGATCCTGAGCCGGGCGCGTCTCACTGGTGCGGGCTTTGCGCGCAGGCTGACCACCTTCGGCAGGTTTACGGCTGGCGGCTTTACGCGGACGACGCGCAGGCGCATCTTCACCGGCACCCGCTTCACGCTTTTTCGCCTGCTGCTGCTGACGCTGCTGTTGAATACGGGCTTTAGCCTCTTCAAGCTGCTTACGCGCATGTTCAACATGCTGCTCTTCCAGCTCACCGCAGGCATTGCCATCCAGATCAACACGGGTTGCGCCCGCTTTAACGCCGTACAGATAGCGCCAGCTGGAGGTATAAAGACGCAGAGCGGAACGTAGCTGCGTTTTGCTCAGGTTCATTTCACCCTGAACACGTTCGACGAGGTCTTGAAAGATACCGATTTTAAGCGGACGCGCTTCACCTTCGGCACTAAAGCAGTGCGGGAAACGCTCCGCAAGCCAGGCGATGACTTCTTTACTGCTATTCAACTTAGGTTGATTTTCCATGAAATTTCCTGATTACAACGGGTTTGCCAACCAGCGCGGGCATGAACAGGCGACATTATAATGACCCCATCAGCAATTGCCACGAAATCCAGCGCTTTAGCCACGATTCAGATGAATATATTTTTTAACATCGCTTTGGGCTAACACGTTGCAAAGCTCACTGGTAAAGGTTTGCAGGCCAGTTTCATCTTCACTGTCGAAGCGATTAAAGCGCGTACTGTCGATATCCAGTACCCCGATCACCTCGCCATCGACGATCAGCGGCAGCACGATTTCAGCGTTACTGGCGGCATCACAGGCGATATGACCCGGGAATGCATGCACGTCATCCACACGCTGCACGTTTTTCTCTGCAACTGCCGTGCCACACACGCCACGGCCAACCGGAATGCGTACGCAGGCGATTTTGCCCTGGAACGGCCCCAGCACCAGCGTCTTCTCTTCGGTTAACAGGTAGAAACCTGCCCAGTTAACCTCTTCCAGACGCTCAAACAGTAGCGCGCTGCTGTTGCTTAACGCGGCGAGAAAACTGGTTTCACCAGCGATAAGCGCACGCAGATCGCGGTTAAGATCGTGATAAAATTCTTGTTTGTTCATTTTCTGACCATCTTAAAAGCAAGCGGACGGCTACAATTGAGCCGTCCGGTAAAATAAGCATTAAATATCCATTGCCACAAGGTGAAGGATTCCGGCAGTTAATATAACCTTAGTATCTTGCGGATCGGATTATCAAAACGGGCTATGCCCCTCAGCGTCCGTTTTGCATCATTCAAGGACCGTGCTTATCTGCACGATGAGGGTCACTGCTTCACTATATGAAAATACATACTATCAGTCACGTTCTGCCCCATGAACGTTATCAGCGTTGCCCGCAATGCGATACCCTTTTTTCCTTACCGGATGTTAAATCGTGCCAGTCTGCTCATTGTCCGCGCTGCAACGCTAAAATCATGACCGGCCGGGACTGGTCGATGACCCGTTTGATGGCCATGGCGGTGACCATGCTGCTGTTAATGCCTTTTGCATTTATCGAGCCGCTTATCCAGATCCGCCTGTTGGGCACGCCCATTCGCGCCAACGTTCTGACGGGCATTATGCAGATGACCATGCAGGGTGACGTGCTGACCGCTGCGATGGTCACTTTTTGCACCATTGGCGCGCCGGTTACGCTGGTCGGCGCTATCGGCTTTCTGTTTTTCGGCAACCGACTGGGCATGAATTTGCGCCCGGTACTGCTGATGCTGGAGCGCCTGAAAGAGTGGGTCATGCTGGATATCTACCTGATGGGCGTTGCGGTCGCCTCTATTAAGGTAAAAGATTATGCCGATATCGACATTGGCTATGGGCTGGTGGCGTTTATCGCATTGATGATCCTTAGCCTGTTAACCATGATCCATTTGAATATGGAGCAGCTGTGGCATCGCTTCTATCCGCAGCCGCAGGCGGAAGTTGCGCAGGAGAAGCTACAGGTTTGCCTGAACTGTCATCATACCGGCTTGCCGGACGATCGTGGACGCTGTCCGCGCTGCCATACGCGTCTTGCTTATCGTCGCCCCCTGAGCCTGCAAAAATCGTGGGCGGCGCTCATTGCAGCCATCGTGTTTCTGATACCGGCCAACCTGCTGCCAATTTCTATCATTTATCTCAACGGCGCGCGTCAGGAAGATACCATCTTCTCCGGCATTCTGTCGCTGGCCTCCGGCAATATCCCGGTGGCGGCGGTTGTGTTTATCGCCAGTATTCTGGTGCCTTTTACCAAGGTGCTGGTGCTGCTGGTGCTGTTGCTCAGTATTCATTTTCGCTGTCAGCAAGGGCTAAAAACCCGTATCCGGCTGCTGCGCCTGGTGACCTGGGTGGGGCGTTGGTCAATGCTGGATCTGTTTGTGATTTCGTTAACCATGTCGCTGGTGAATCGTGACCAGCTGCTGGCTTTTACTATGGGACCGGCCGCCTTCTATTTTGGCGCCGCGGTAATTTTAACTATCCTTGCCGTACAGTGGCTGGATAGCCGTCTTATTTGGGATGCTCATGCAACAAACGCCGACTACACCGACTAGAGCGCGGATAACCAACAAGCGTAAAATTTCGCCGTTCTGGCTGCTGCCTTTTATCGCTCTGATGATTGCCGGTTGGCTGCTGTGGACCAACTATCAGGAGCGCGGCACCACGGTAACCATCGACTTTGCCCAGGCGGACGGCATCGTGCCGGGTCGCACGCCGGTACGCTATCAGGGCGTTGAGGTTGGCACCGTGCAGGGTATCAGCCTCAGCGACGATCTGCGTAAAATCAAGGTACGCGTCAGTATTAAAAGCGACATGCGCGACGCGTTGCGTGAAGATGCGCAATTCTGGCTGGTGACGCCCAAAGCTTCGCTGGCGGGCGTTTCCGGGCTGGATGCGTTAGTCGGCGGTAACTACATCGGTATGATGCCCGGCAAGAGCGGGCCGCGCCGCGAAAACTTCGTCGCGCTGGATACGCAGCCCAGATACCGTGTTAATACCGGTGAGATGATGGTGCATTTAAACGCGCCGGATTTGGGTTCGCTAAATACCGGCTCGCCCGTCTACTACCGCAAAATCCCGGTCGGCCGCGTCTATGATTACACGATTAATCCCGATAATAACGGCGTAACTATTGATGCGCTGATCGAGCGCCGCTTCACTAATCTGGTGAAAAAGGATAGTCGCTTCTGGAACGTTTCCGGTGTTAAGGCGGATGTGAACCTTAGCGGGGCGAAAGTAGAGCTGGAAAGCCTTGCGGCGCTGGTGAACGGCGCTATCGCCTTTGACTCTCCGCCCGCGTCACAGCAGGCCGCCAGCGAAAGCAGCTATCAGCTTTATCCCGATCTGGCACATAGCCAGCGTGGCGTCATCGTTACGCTCGATCTGCCCAATGGCAAGGGTTTGCAGGAAGGCAGCACGCCGCTGATTTATCAGGGACTGGAAGTGGGTACCCTGACCAAAATGACGCTACAGCCCGGCGGCACCGTGATTGGCGAGCTGACGCTGGATCCTTCCGTGGTGGGTCTGATGCGCAGCGGTACGCGTATTGAGATGCGTAGTCCGAAAGTTACCCTAAATAATCCTAACCTGAGTTCGCTGCTCACCGGCACCACGCTGGAACTGATTCCTGGCGAGGGCGACCCGCAAAATCGTTTTCAGGTCCGCCAAAGCAACGAGGCGCTGCTACAGCAGCCTGATGTGCTGACCGTGCGCCTGAGCGCGCCGGAAAGCTACGGCATTGATGCGGGCCAGCCGGTTGTGCTGCGCGGCATTCAGATTGGTCAGGTGATCCGTCGCCACCTCACCGAAAAAGGGGTGGAGTTCGAAGCGGCAATTGCCCCGGAACATCGCCAGCTGGTACATGCCGACAGCAAATTTATTATCAATAGCCGACTGGACGTTAAATTTGGTCTTGATGGCATGAAAGTATTGGGTGCCAGCGCCAGTGAATGGGTAGATGGCGGTATTCGCCTGGAGCCCGGTAGCAAAGGCGCGCCGCGCGATCGGTATCCGCTCTACGCCAATGCGGAGAAGGCGGAGGAAGGCATTACCGGCGAACGTCCGCCGACCACCCTGACGCTGACGGCTAACAGCCTGCCAGATATTCAGCCCGGTTCAGTGGTGCTCTATCGCAAGTTCCAGGTAGGTGAAATCGTTGATGTGACGCCGAAGGCCAACGAGTTTGTGGTGGCGGTGCATATTAAGCCGGAATATCGCAAGCTGCTGACCCCCGACAGTGTTTTCTGGGCGGAAGGCGGAGCCAAAGTGCAGCTCAACGGCAGCGGGCTGACGGTTCAGGCCTCACCGCTGAACCGGGCGCTGCGCGGTGCCATCAGTTTTGATAACCTTGAAGGAGCCAGCAGCAGCAAAAATGAAACGCGCGTGCTCTACAGTTCTGAAACTGCCGCTCGCGCCGTCGGCAGCCAGATTCTGCTGCACACCTATGATGGCAGCAAGCTCTCTGCCAACATGCCGATTCGCTACCTGGGTATTGATATTGGTCAGGTGGAGTCGCTGGCGCTCAGCCAGGATCATAATCAGGTGATCGCCAAAGCGGTGCTGTATCCGGAATATGTGCAAAGCTTCGCCCGCAACGGCAGCCGTTTCTCGGTAGTGTCGCCGGAAATATCCGCTACCGGGGTCAATCACCTGGAAACGCTGTTGCAGCCTTATATCAACGTTGATCCGGGTAAAGGCAGCCTGACGCGCCGTTTTGAGCTGCAGGAAACCACCATTACTGACTCACGCTATCTGGACGGGTTGAATATTGTGGTTGATGCGCCGGAAGCGGGATCGCTGGGCATCGGCACGCCGGTACTGTTCCGGGGCGTTGAGGTTGGTACGGTAACCGGCACCTCGCTCGGCAGCATGGCGGATCGCGTGCAGGTTCAGCTGCGCATCAGCAAAAAGTATCAGCATCTGGTGCGCAACAACTCGGTGTTCTGGCTGGCCTCTGGCTATAACCTGGAGTTTGGCCTGATTGGCGGCGTTGTGAAAACCGGCACCTTCCAGCAGTTTATTCGCGGCGGCATTCAGTTTGCCACGCCGCCAACGGTGCCGCTGGCGCCACGGGCCTCTTCCGGCAAACATTTCCTGCTGCAGGATGGCGAGCCGAAAGAGTGGCGTAAATGGGGGACGGCAATCCCCTCCTCCTGATCGCCTGAGGGGAGTCTGGCTGTCAGGCTCCCCTCTTCATCAGCTTTTGCCCTGGCTGTGGTACACTTCCCGCCTGATTTTTTTGCAACTACCGGAACTCTGTCGTGCCCCAACAATCCCGAGCCCCTTTCCCTGAGGCCTTTCTTGACCTGATGCGGCAAACGCTGCCCGATGAAGCCAGTCTGCAGGACTTTCTGGCTATCAGCCAGCAGCCGCTGCGCCGCAGCCTGCGTGTGAATACGCTGAAAATCAGCGTGGCGGATTTTTTAAGCCAGACGGCTGACTATGGCTGGCAGCTCACGCCGATCCCCTGGTGTGCTGAAGGTTTCTGGATAACGCGCAGCGAAGAAGATGAGGCCTTGCCGCTGGGCAGCGTCGCTGAACATCTCAGCGGACTCTTTTATATCCAGGAGGCCAGCTCGATGTTGCCGGTTAGCGCGCTATTTGCTGTACAGCCGCAACCTGAGCGCGTGATGGATGTGGCGGCTGCGCCCGGCTCGAAAACGACCCAGATGGCGGCGCTGATGAATAACCAGGGTGTGATTGTCGCTAATGAGTATGCGGCCAGCCGGGTAAAAGTGTTGCACGCAAATATCAGCCGCTGCGGTATCAGCAATACGGCAATCACCCATTTTGACGGGCGCGTCTTTGGCCCGGCGCTGCCGGAAACGTTTGATGCCATTCTGCTTGATGCTCCCTGCTCTGGCGAAGGTGTGATTCGTAAAGACCCCGACGCCCTGCGCAACTGGACGCTGGAAAGTACTCACGCTATCGCCGCCACCCAGCGCGATCTGATCGACAGCGCTTTTCATGCGCTCAGGCCCGGCGGCACGCTGATTTATTCCACCTGTACTCTGAACAGGCTGGAAAATCAGCAGGTCGTGACGTGGCTTTGCCAGCGTTATCCTGATGCCGTAGAGATCGATACACTAAAGGATCTTTTTCCCGGCGCGGATAAAGCCGTTACGCAGGAAGGCTTTTTACACGTTTTCCCGCAGCTTTTCGATAGTGAAGGCTTTTTTGTGGCGCGGCTGCGCAAAACGAACAGCGTGGAACCACTGCCTGCGCCAGGTTATAAGGTTGGCAAGTTTCCTTTTAGCCCGCTGTCACGTAAAGATGCGCAGACGGTGATTCAGGCTGCTGCAAAATCTGGCCTGCACTGCCCCTCTTCGCACTCGCTATGGCAGCGTGATAAAGAGATCTGGCTATTTCCCGGCACAGCAGAGCCGCTTTTTGGGCGGGTGCGTTTTTCGCGCATTGGGCTGAAGCTGGCGGAAACTTTCAACAAAGGCTATCGCTGGCAGCATGAAGCGGTGATCGCCCTCGCCTGTCCCGATGCCACCAATAGCGTTGAGCTAAGCGAAGATGAAGCGGAAGAGTGGTATCGCGGGCGTGATATCTGGCCACAGGCACCGCTGCCACGCGATGAAGTGCTGGTGACCTGGCAACAACAGCCGCTTGGCCTGGCGAAAAAGGTGGGTCAGCGTTTGAAAAACAGCTATCCACGTGAGCTGGTGCGCGACGGTAAACTGTTTCGGCGCTAACCGGACGCTGGCATCCGCTTACTGAATTTTAATGAGCGTGAGTTGATTGCCGAACACCGCGCCGGTATCAATAAAGTGTTGGTTCCAGCCGCTTAGCGGCTGGTCCAGCGGTGTATGACCAAAATAGAAATCATCCGCTCCGGTAATAATTTCTCCCTGACCGCGCTGTAAACGATGGATGCGTTCGCGTCCCCAGGCCACGTCATATTCATTAACAGGCTGTTCATAAGCGTAATGCGCTGCCGGATAGTCAGCATGCGCCACAACCACAGTACGCTCTTCCAGACTAATATGCAGGATCAAAGGCAGCGTCTGACACTGTATTAGCGCGCGCTGCGCCTCATCGCACTGCTCAGTATTCAGCCGCCAGAACCAATCTCCACCGTTCATTTTCCACAGCAGAGTTTCGTTCTGCTGCAGCGCGTTCAGCGCCATCTCTTCATGATTGCCGCGCACGCTGCGAAACCAGGGCTCTGCCAGCAGACGCAAGCAACCCAGACTATCCGGCCCGCGATCGATCAGATCGCCCACTGAGATCAGCAAATCTTCCTGCGGATCAAAGCGCGCTGCCAGCAGTTGGCGATCCAGTAAGGCACGGCAGCCATGCAAATCACCGACGATATAAATATGCCGCCAGTTAGCACCATCAAGGTATTGATACAACATGTTGGTTTTCCTTACAGCTGTAAGGGAGATGTTGATATGCGGTTAAGGCTGTTGCCTTTAAAGTGTAGCAGCGGAATCAATTCACAGGTGCGGAACAGAATGAATAGCCAAAAGAAATTTATTTTTATACTAATCTGCCTTTTTAGCGGCAACTTGCTGCTACTGGAGATTATAGCCCGCCTGGCACATAAACTCATTGTTGGCTAAGCGAGATGGTCGCCGCACCTTATACATCAAGTGCGGGATGTTTTATCATCAAGAAAGTGCAGCACCGCATCGGTGAACTCTTTCGGCGCCTGCAGAAAGGCAAAATGGCTGACGGTAGGCAGGATCAGCAGGCCGGCATCAGGAATGGTTGCGGCAATATGCTCCAGATGATGGCGATCGCTCGCCTCATCATGATCGCCATCAGCAATCATTACCGGTGCTGTAATCTTGCCTAAATCTTTGTCGCGCCACCCAGGCTGTGACTGCCACATCTGGCTAATCTGCCGCCTGAAATGCGCATAATCATTGGGCGTGGCCGACAGCTTTTTATACTCCTCTTCTGCACGGGAAATATAAGCCGCAAACAGCGGATTCTTTTCGGTGCCTGCTTTTACGCCCTGCGTCATAGTGTTTGGCGCAAAAGCAAACACTTTACTTACCCGCTGCGGATAACGCATCGCCATATCCAGCCCGATAATTGCTCCGTCGCTCCAGCCAACAATGGCGGCTGTCGGCAGATGCAGGCGATCCATCAAAGCAATAACATCGTCGGTCATCAAATCATAACCGTAAGGCTGCGCATTGCGCGTACTGCGACCATGTCCACGGCTATCGACCAGGATCACCTGATGGTGCTTCGCCAGCTCCGTAACCTGTAGCCCCCAGTAATCACTGTTAGCCAGCCCGCCATGCAGCAGGATAAGCGGCGCGCCTTTGCCTGTTGTGGCGTAATAAAGCTGGATACCGTTTACATCGGCATAGCCTGTTTGCATGCCAGCCACCGGAACGGGCGTAGCTGGCAGTCGCTGCCAACGTGTTCCCCAATGGCTGTGCTGCGTTTCCGCCTGCGCTAATGCAGGAGCGAGCGCCAGAACGCCTGCCAGTAAAATTGCTGGTTTGGTATGCATTAAACGGATTCCCGTGACGGTTATAAAGAAGATGAGTTGGCCGGACGGCGGGCTATCGCACAGGGACTGGTCCACCGGACCGTTGCGATAACTTCTTTTACTACGCTTAAATCTGTGCTCTTTATCGCATAAATTAACCAAAACCGCTATAAAAGGAGCAGAATTTGACGCATCTCCTTTTTTTCACTGCACAGGAAACTAAAGATGACCGCTGCTGTTCGTCTTGCCTTAGTCGGCGATTATCGCCCGTCCGCCGTTGCACATCAGGCTATTCCACTGGCCATTCCTCTGGCGCTAAGTGAGTTAAATATTACTGCCAGCTGGGACTGGCTGCCGACCACCTCGATTCATAACGCAGATGATCTGACAAGCTATGATGGCATCTGGCTGGTGCCCGGCAGCCCTTATCAACACGATCGCGGTGCCTTTACCGCTATTCGCTGGGCGCGTGAGCAGCAGGTTCCGTTTCTGGGCTCTTGCGGCGGGTTTCAATATGCGCTGGTAGAATATGCGCGCAACGTGATGGGCTGGCACGATGCCGGACATGCGGAAACA
Organism: Pantoea sp. FN0302; assembly: GCF_050113775.1. Classification (NCBI taxonomy): domain Bacteria; kingdom Pseudomonadati; phylum Pseudomonadota; class Gammaproteobacteria; order Enterobacterales; family Erwiniaceae; genus Pantoea; species Pantoea sp. FN0302. The sequence continues at coordinate 860,977 of NZ_JBNJSM010000001.1, read as the reverse complement.
GACCAGACGGGACGCTTAGTGATTACACCGCTGGCATGCTCACTGGTTGAGAAAACCGGTGATGTGCAGCTGGTGCCAGGCAGCCTCATTGCTGACGCTTACGGCAGTCTGCAGACGCATGAAGGCTATCGCTGTAATTTCGGTGTTAACCCCGACTTTATTCGTGAACTGGAGGCGTTTCCATTACGCATGAGCGCCCATGATATGGCTGGCGATGTACGCGCTATCGAGTTGCCCGACCACCGCTTTTTTGTCGCCACGCTGTTTCAGTCTGAACGCGCAGCGCTACGCCAGGAAATTTCGCCGCTGGTGCTGGCATGGATTAAAGCAGCCGCAGCGCGTAACTGATCTAAAACAGGGGAAATGCTTTCCCCTTTTTTCACTTCTCTGCAATGCATCAGCATCAGCAAAAATTTTTATCCGTTAATAGGATTCACCTGGCAAGAAGTTCGCGCTGGCTTATTAACCACACTAAAAAAACAACTCATCGGTTAAATTATTTCCTTTCTATTGAGGCTTTATTTAACTACGCTGTGCTTCACAACAATACAGGCTTATTTACACAGATCGTAATTATTTTTCATCTGTTTAAATATTTCCTGACGCTACTGCCTGCACAGATTAATCTTAATTTATCTTTTTTTTATTAAAATTATCTTCCTGATGATTAACAAATCACAACAGACAAAAAAAACCATATTATTCAGTTAATAAGCTGCATGCCTGACCGCATGTCCTCACTGGATAATGCCTGCGTTAATTATTTACCATGCCGTTGTGGGTAAAACTTCTGCCAATAAATTGCGGTAAACAGGCCAAGCCGATGTGAATCCGCTCTGTTTTTTCCCATTGCGCGGCAGCTAATTTTATTTCTGCTAGACTTCATTTACTCAACGCTTTCAAAGGAGAAAAATATGTTAGGTAAAGTTGAAGATAAAGTACGTGAAGGCGCAGGTAAGGCTCAGGAAGCTTACGGTCGCGCAACGGATAGCTATACTGATGAAGCTCAGGGCAGCGCACGTAAATATGCCAGCCAGGCGAGCTACGCAGTACGGGATGCCGCTGATACCGTGCGCAGCCAGGTCTCTTCCAATCCGATGGGTGGCTTAGCTATTGCTGCCGCTGTCGGGGTAGTATTTGGTTATTTGCTGGGTCGTAAATAACGTCTCGCAGACTGGCAGGCTTCCTGCCAGTCTGATCCTCTCTAACCTATTAATAAGCTGTGACCTCTCTGCGCCCTGCCGCAACCAACCCGCCTTGCTTCCTGTCAAACAAGCCACTCAGCTTTTCTTTTCAACAGATAACATTAAAACCTCCGGAACGCCGCTTAAGCCACATTTCTAAACACGCATTGATCAGGAAAGATGTTGATGCTTTTTTAATAGATCTGGACAACAACGTAAAGGCTTCTGTTAAGGTGTGCAACATAAACACAAACACCACGGAATACGCTATGTTATCTACCCTTATCTATCGCAGCCACCTTGTCGATGACGTCCCGGTTAAAGAGCTGGAGCAAATGGTCATCAAGGCCAATAGTCACAATGAATTATATGGCGTTACCGGTATTTTACTGTTCAATGGCACCCACTTTTTCCAGCTGCTGGAAGGCCCTGAAGAATCGGTGCTTTCCATCTACGCAGCGATTTGCCGCGACCCACGACATCATAACCTGGTGGAACTGTTACGGGATTACGCACCTGCGCGTCGCTTTGGTAATACAGGAATGGAACTGTTCGATCTCCGAAAATATGACAAGGAGAGCGTTCTTCAGGCCGTACTGGACAGAGGCACCTCAAAATACCAGCTGACTTATAGTGACAGAGCGCTACAGTTCCTGCGCACCTTTGTCGAAGCCCGGGAAAAAGAGAACTATTTTGAAATCCCGCCGGCTGATTACTGGGAGTTCATTAGCGATAACGCCTCCCTTTCGCAGCCGGAAGCGCCAGCCACGGAAGCCGAAACCTTTAGCGTGGCCATGCAGCCCATTATCGATCCCTTTTCCTGTCAAACAGACTCGCTTGAAGCTTTGATACAGCCTGTGTGTGAAAGCTCGCCTTTGGACAGTTTATCAGCGCTTTCGCGCGATAAAATCTACCGGAACGATCTGCAATCCAAGAAGGCTGCCTTTGCGCTGGCTAAAAAGTTAGGGATTAAAGGACAAACGCTTTCTGTAAACCTGCTGCCGATGTCGCTGGTTATGGTGCCGAATGCCGTTAACTTTTTGTTGAGTGAGATTGAAGCAAATGGGCTGGTGCCTGAGCAGATCGTCGTTGAAATCACTGAGAACGAAGTTATTTCACGGATCGAGGAAGTTGAAACGGCCATTAAGCAGCTCAAGGCTGCAGGCATCAGCCTTGCTATAGATAATTTTGGCGCAGGATATGCCGGACTTTCACTACTGGTGAAATTTCAACCGGATCGGGTGAAAATCGACCACACCATTATTCGTGATGTCCATAAAAGCGGTCCGAAACAGGCGATTGTTCAGGCAATTATCAAATGCTGTTCTTCCCTGGAGATTTGCGTTATCGCCACGGGCGTAGAAAAACCGGAAGAATGGATGTGGCTGGAAGCCGCAGGTATCTGTAATTTCCAGGGCGATCTCTTTGCCAGGCCTAAACTGAACGGCATTCCTGCCGTGGCGTGGCCTGAAAAAAACTAATTAAAATCAATCGCTTTTTACTTGTTCCCTCTTTTTATCCCTGCCGGGGCTCTTTTCGAGATACGGGCGCGCTGACCAATGCGCGTGCCCGTACCCACCGCACACTATTCTCTTCTGTGGGCTAAGCACCCTTTCTCGCACTGGCTAACCACAGATTAAATCGCGGTTTAAAACCGCCGGTTAGTTATCCACAGAAAATGGGGGTAGCCTGTGCATAAATGCGTATAAATTGCGTTATGCCCCACAAAATGTTGCCTTCAGTCAGCGAGAGTGCACATCCAATCATGTCAACACTACTGTGCGTATGAATTTTGATCGACATCAGCTCAATGTCAGTCACAACTTAGGCACAATATGCCTCCGGTTGCGTTGTTATCCAGCGCACAGAAAGATGATAAAAGCAGTAGCTGTCATCATTAACGATCACTTGCCATGAAAATGGTTAAAGTTTTAGCAAAATTCGCCGATTAAATAATCACGGGGAGATACCCGACTTATCACCAGGGGAGGCAAAGAATGAGTTCAGTTAAGAAAAGTTGGTTCGTAAAGTTCATCATTAAAAAAGGCGAAAAAGCCGTTGAAATGTCTTTGCCAATTCATGGCGAAAACGCTGCTCGTGCTTTAAACGACTTCTTTGATGAGCAATCTGCCAGACATGGCATTCTACGATCTGACATCAACGTAACAGCTATGAATGCTGTTTGATATCATAAAGAGAGATGATGGGGTCGCTATGGCGACCCTTTTTATTGCTGGCAAAAAAGCATGCTGAAGTATGAAAATCACGGGTCTGCCATCGCAACATCTTTTACCCGGATCATTACCCAAACATAAGTAATGCTGATAAAAGCGCATTAATTACCCCCGTTATTTTCCCATAGATAATCGTCAGGCTCGTTACACTGAGCAAAACGATTAAAGGGGGATTGAACGTTGGCACAGGAACTGGTTTTTCTTAAAGAAATTAAGAGCTTATCTAAAAACATTGAAAGTAATGCAGAGCAAGCGGTTAATCAACTGGTGAAATGCCTGTCTGACCATCCCGCCTTTATCATGGATAATGAACCTACCATCAATCTGCTGAATAGCGTGGCAGCCGTGCTGGAAAGCGGGCTGGCGCAGACTGAAATAGGTTGCCTGAAAGAAGCGCTTTGGCATTACTGGTTAAATATTTTTCATCACCAAAAATTAGACATATTTTTCTTTGGTAATGAAGAACATGCCGGATATTTTTATCAATATCTGGATAAAAGCGCGCTGGGGAATTTTTACTTTATCAAATGCACCTTAACCGAACCGGTTTCTGCGGCAGCATTTCACCAGCAGCTTACTGAAAGCCAGCGGCCAATCATCATCTACGATCATGATGCGGCTAATATCCTCACGCTCCCTGAAGTTAATGCGGCCCTGCTCATTGCGGACTTTCAGGAAGTGATGTTCAACAAGGCGGCTCCCTTTTCATATAATGAAGATACTTTCATTGCTTATCTGCAGGAAAAGCATCTTCGTTTAATCAATAAAGATCCGGCGACCTTAATTGTTGGCAACTCTTATTGCTATCATGCATTCCCTCAAAAAAACCTTCGTTCCGCTGTTAATCTGGCAATGCACAGTATGGATATGAAACAGGCTCAGGCGATGATTGCGCATTACACTGTGAGAGGGAATGTTAAAGAGATCGTTATCATGTTTGGTATGTTTGATCTCTTTTATGAACTGGCCAAAACCAGAGCGGAAGAGAATATCCGTGTTGTAAATATTCTTAGTCATTACAATCAGTTAAACAATATTATCCCTCACCATAAAACCAGACAGCCGTTTGTTGATCGCACGGCTTGCGAATGGGCTGCGGAAATCATTCCTTTCCAAATGAATGTTCCCGCTCTCAACAATATTCATCAAAAACTGGACTGTGCTGAAACCCTGGCAAAATGCCATGATTTTTGGGAGCAGAGAAAAGAAGATGCCGCTTTTCTGGATGAAAGCGAGGCTCCAGTCAGCAGCGCAGCACGAGCAAAATTACACAGTAAAAATTATAAATATAAGCTTAGCCAGCAAGCGAACATGCGCTTACTGCTGGAGATAGCGGAACAAACTAAAAAAAGTGGCATAACCGTTCACTACGTCATCCCGCCTTTTCCTGCTGCCTACCGTGAACATATGCATCAGGGAATGTTGCAGGAAAACCGGACGTTTTTGGACAGCCTGTGTGGTGATGGTTTTGTTCTGCACGATCTTTCCGCGCATCAGGATTTTGATCGCATTGATTTCCTTGATGGCGATCATATTAATTATACCGGTGCCCTTAAAATTATTAAGGTGCTGGAGAATGCAGGCGTTGCACTATAGGTTAACGCATTGATAACTACTACATATTTCTATAGCCTGAATCAGGCTGCCATCTATACGCAATCTCTGTTTCAGGGAATTCTCCCCTACGGCTTCAGCGTGTAAACGGATTTTTCGCTCAGGACGCACCGGCCTGAAAAGTTATAGCCCCAACCTGTACCGTTGGGGCTGGCAGTTAAAAGAACACGGGTATCCTTTCGTCCACCGCCGTGGCTATGTTCCCCACCTTTTTTACCTGCCTCTGAAGCTTTTTCGCGGTTATTTGCAAAGTGACCGCAACCTCCACAATGTTTCCTCCTGAACATTTTGTCATTGGATTTATAGCCGCAGGCAGGTAATAAGCAGACAGTCAGGCGGTACGCGACGAAAAATAAGGATGTAATTCACCACGTCGCATCGATAGCAAGAGGCGTCTTATACGTCTGTTGCTACGCTAAATGCTTGCCCCAAACAACCCTTTAATCAGGCTATTCCGGCATTTGATAAGCGTTGCGCTACAATTTCTTCAAGACTCGTACAAATCTATCAGCAAGAGGAAGGGATATGCGTATTCAACATCTGTTGCTTTCCAGTGACGGTTATAACCGAATTATTGAAGCGGAAAAACTTGAAGACGAACTGGTTGTTCCGACCACATTGTCCTCTCCATCAGCGGGTCAGGGGGACAACGCTGCTGGCCACCGGGTTGTGGTAAAAAAGCATTACTGTAAAGGAAAGTACTATGCCGTTGCCCTTGACAGACATGCCGCCAGTAATGAGATCGATGATGTTATCGACCTGCTACAACCTGCCCCAATCGATTAACGAATTTAAAATTCGCAGCGTTCAGAGCATTGCTTTGAGCGCTGCTAAAAACCAGAAACCACTTGCCTCTTTCCTGCCGCTCTCGCTGTTTACTTCCGTGATTATCGCCACGCTAACAAGGATTATTAAAAGCGGTTTGTAAAGAAACAGCTAGCTATCTGGCTTATTGATTTGTTCTGTCAGGTTTATGACAAAATTGCTTTAGATCAAAATATAAGATTCTAATTATTTAATAATGCTTCTGTAACGACAGGTGCCTTGCATCCCCTCCAGAGATAATGGATTTCCCTTAATGGAGGGTTATTTTTTCGTCTGATATTTTATAATTTCACTGACTTAACTCTCTTGCTCCCTGCTTAACAATCCCATCCCAGCTGCTCACGGACAAGCTTACGATAAGGCGTATTGATGCTAGCTGGAACTTTTTTCAGATAGTTTTGAGCATGCTGAAGCTTTTCTCCCTCAAGTAAGCCGAGATATTCCAGGATATCTTCAGCGCAAGGGATACGGCCTTCAAGACCAGAAAATCTTGGCGGCAGAGCCGTCCATATTACCGCATCCAGCTTTTGCGCTACGGCCCAGTTAGCCAGAACCCCGGTTGGCATGCTTTTCAGTAAAAATTTTCCTACGCCATCCTCACGAGAGTCAGGGATTTTTTCTCGTTCGCGCAGGGAGGAGACAGCATGCTGGAGGGTATTGGTATCCAGCAAAGCCCAGTAAACCTGTATAGGTGGAGCATTCATGCAGATGGCAGTAGCCAGTTCGCCCTGATCCCCTACACGGGAAAACTCAATTGGCATAACAGGACCGTCCGGGTTCCAGTCAAAAGCTAAAGGTAAATTTTCCGGCTTCCAAATAAGCGAACCCCAGGCAAGGCAGGCAATTTTCATTTTTTATTCCCCGTTTTTATTGTAATTAATATTTTGCCCGGTCAGGCTGAAAGGATGTTAAAAGGCTGGCACAACCACCGCGTCCCGGGTAAAAAACATTTTGTTTTTCTTTGATTTTATAAATATTTTTATACTTCAGATGAGTTTACTGGCGGCTCCTTTTTTGTTCATATTTTAAGCATAGGGTATGCTTAACAAAAAGCCAGCGCTAAAAATTTATATTGTAGAAATGACATAATCACGTGAGCGATATTAGCTTAATGCATGATGTTGTAGCTGTTTTCACAGGCGTTAAGCTTGAGACCTTTTTCATATCATTGAAAAGAAAAACTATAAGATAATAAATGCTATGCATCAGACGCACCCACCGCAAGCGCCATACATTGCACCTCATGCCAGTTTGCTCATTTGCTACGCGTAACCACAGTTGAAACAGACGTGGCGTGGATGCAGAAAAGGCCCGTCAAAGCGAGCCTTACAGGATTTTGCCGTTATCTGTTCTCGTTACCAAGGCGCTTTTTAATTACCTGATGCAGTAGAATCCTCATCGCGCGGAAACTTTTCGCATAAAGCAGTACTCATTTCTATAACCGCATCTACGAAGTTACCTGGTAACTCAATTTCCGGATGTTGACGCAGTACCTCAACCAGTACCGCTCCTACAAGTAAATCCTTTTTCAATGCCAAAGCCATAACCGTTTCCCGGTTTTCTGTAAAGGAGATGTGATCTATAGCACAGGATTTATAACCATGAATGAACGTCTCTGTATCTATTGTATACAGATGTAAAATCCCCCAGCGAAGCAAGGAGCCTGTAACACAGAGTGCACGGGATGAATGAGAATCTGCCCTCTTCATTGCCAGAACATTTTATGATGTCGTGGGAGGCCTACAAAGCAAGGCAAGGCAAGGCCATTCATCGGCCCGATAACGTACGGTGCCACCAGCGGATCCCAGAGTACAACAACTGTTGCTGACCTGTTCGTCTGCTCTGCCGGGTGCTGGAAGTGCATCCAAGAGAGTTTTACGCCTGGCGCCGGCAACCGCGTTTGATAAATGGAACGGCGAAAAACGGGTAACGGACAGCGATGCACAACGGGCCGCAGCGGTGAGCGAGTCCGAAGCGGAAAAGGCAGCACGCATCAGCGAGGCTAACAATATGACTCAGGCGTGACAAACGCAGCTCAGGCTCGACATAATTACCGATGCGGATAAAGCATCGCTTACTATGTGGATGAAGTACGTGCAGGTCGTTGATACTGCCGCGCCGGATATTGCCTGGCCGGAAAAACCTGAATGAACAAATCCCCGTCATAGCGGGGATCATCAGTTAAACATTCAGATGTCGGAATACCTAATCCGCCACCACGCTGGACTTTGAGGTGCTGCTGTCTGATGTGGGATATGAGGCGGAAAAATACAAGGAGAAGGAAGAAGATAATTAAATGGCTCAGATAAAATTTGCGAAAAGAATTTAGCAGGCGGCGTCATACTTTATCTGATGCCCCATAAATATGCAGCGCTTTTGCACTCTGCAAAGTAAAGTTACTCAGAGATCATACTCAGCAAGGAGTTCTTCTACTTGCCTGTTACCCGGATATTTTTTCTTAAGCTGTTCTTGCTGCTGGCGAGCCATTGTGCAATATTTATCTACGCCTGCTTCAATTTGCTTTTGTCGGCTTGACCTGCCCCCACTATTAGATACAACCGTAAGTTAGGAATGTCAGTTTGTTTACCTTCGCATTTTCCATTTCGCCACTGTGCTGCAAACTCTGATGGCGCCTGATAATTCAGTGCCGAATGTGGAAGACACTCGTTATAATCCTGCCGCCAGTCATTAATGATTTTCCTGACGTGAACGATATCGCTGAACCAGTGCTCATTCAGGCATTCATCGCGAAAGCGTCCGTTAAAACTCTTAATAAATCCGTTCTGTGTCGGCTTTGCCGGGCTGGATAAGCCGCAGCTCCACGTCATGCTCATAAGCCCACTGGTGAAGTGCCCTGCAGGTAAACTCCGGCCCCTGGTCAGTTCTTATCGTCGCAGGCCAGCCTCGAAACAGTGCAATGCTGTCCAGAATACGCGTGACCTGAACGCCTGAAATCCCGAATGCGATGGTAATTGTCAGGCACTCCTTCGTGAAGTCGTCCACACAGGTCAGGCACTTGATCCTGCGACCAATGGCCAGTGCTTCCATGACGAAATCCAACGATCAGGTCAGGTTGGGTGCCGCCGGGCGGAGCAGCGGCAGACGTTCTGTTGCCAGCCCTTTACGACGTCCTCTGCGTTTTACGCCCAGCCCGCTCAGATGATAAAGGCGGTACACGCGCTTGTGATTAACATGAATGCCTTCACGTCGCAATAACTGCCAGATGCGGCGGTAGCCAAAACGCCTGCGCTGCAGTGCCAGTTCAATGATGGGCCCTGATAAATGCGCATCAGCCGTCGGACGCTGAGCCTCACAGCGGCAGGTCGGCAGGGACAAACCTGTAAGCCTGCAGGCACGACGTTGCGACAGACCGGTCGCATCACACATAAACTCAACGGCTTCCCGCTTCTGGTCTGTCGTCAGTACTTTCGCCCCAGAGCCACCTGAAGTGCCTCCTTATCCAACATAGCTTCGGAAAGCAGCTTCCTGAGTGTGGCGTTCTCTTCCTCAGGCGACTTGAGCCGCTTCACTTCGGGAACTTCCATGCCGCCAAACTTCTTGCGCCAGGTGTAAAAGGGGGCGTCTGAAATAGCATGCTTGCGGCAGAGTTCCCGGGCAGAAACCCCGGCTTCAGCCTCGCGGAGGATACTGATGATTGAATTGCCACGGACATTGTTTGTTTCGTAGATTGATGCGCTTTTTCAGCGCGGAATGTTTAAGAGCGGTGTTTCTTATGCGGCTCGAGAGCCATGTTTCTTGCCGTACAGTAACCAGAGCGGCTCGCACTGAAGAGCTGCGGCAAGCTCAAACAGGAAGCGCGGACGTTGCGTAGAACTTGCTTCAATTTGCTGTATTGATTGCAGCTTCATTCCAGCTTTCTCAGCTAATTGCGCTTGGGTCAGATTTAACTCCATACGCTTTTGTTTGAGGCGTTGAGAAATTGTATCCATCGCTCACCTCCACAATTTTATCTGTATTTTCCAACAGTCATTTCTGTTTGAAAAATACAGTTTTAACTGTAACGATGTAAGGAAACGGAGAGGATGCTATGAGCCTTGCAGATCGGGTAAAACAAAGAAGAATCGAGCTGGGACTTACTCAGGCTGAGGCAGCACAAAAAGCTGGAATCAGACAACAGTCTTGGGCAAGTATTGAGGAAGGCAAGACATTAAAACCCCGTAACATTGTAGGTATTGCTGAATCTCTTAGTTGTGACCCGACATGGCTGGTAAATGGTGGCAGCTTCCAGCCTAGCGAGGTGAATACAAGGAGGATTCCGTTGCTCAGCTATGTACAAGCTGGAGAGATGGCCACCAAACGCCCTATAGAGGTTCTTGATGGCTCTTGCGAATATGTTATGACCGATATGGATTGGTCACAGTACACCTTTGCACTAAAAATTGTCGGCGATTCCATGGAACCTGAGTTTAAGGCTGGCGATGTAATTATCGTGGATCCGGAAATAGAGCCAGCACCTGGCGAATTTGTCGTTGCGAAGAATGGTGAGCATGAAGCCACCTTTAAAAAGTATCGCCCGACAACGCTTGCAGAAGACGGTTGGCAGCATTTTGAGTTAATCCCGCTAAATGATGATTACCCCGTAATGCGTAGCACTGAAAGGCACATTCAAATTATTGGAACCATGGTTGAACATCGGATTTACCGCCGGAAAAGATAGTTCGCACTATCGGCAAAGTGGTAAAGGCAAAGTGGCTGGAAGAAACTTTTACAAACAATTAGATGGGTTTTGGTATGGATGCTAAAGAGTTAGCGAACAATATGGCGGACGCCATTAATGTTAAGAGTAATTTTTTGCGCAGTTTTGCCGGGGGAGCACTGGAGCTACCTGTAGATTTGTTTTATCTAGGCTATGACTTTCTGGACACAGATAATCGCTGGGAAAATATTTCTGATAAAGAGCGTTGTATCAGGCTGGTTAGAGATGGGTTTGCCAATCGTAAGTACATTGAAAAAATGGCAAATTACATTATTCAACGCTATCTGGATAAAGTAGACATAGAGAAGCTTAGAAACGTAGCGGTTAATAGTTCAGCAAGCCTTGCCGGTAGTGTAATCACAAACAGGTTAATATTGGGCAATATTGGCACTATGTTTACCAGCCATATGGCCGCAAAGATGGTCGTGGGATTTACTTTTTCAACATTACTTTCTTTAGGGGCATTACAGTCAAGGGCTGTTTATTCATCACGGGAGCTGAGCCGACGTGATCCGGAGCTTTACAATTATCTCCGCAGGTTGGGTAATCTTGATCTTCTCTATTTTCTTATTGAGAAACGAGTAAAGCCTTTTGAGGAAGCAACCGCTTTATGGCATCGCAACCGTCGTCTGTTTGAAGAAGTAACAACGTTATTTTTCCAGAGAGTAAGTTTATGACTTTCTTAAAAAAGCTAATGTCGCGTGGTATAGCAGGGATCAGCGATTGCATCATTTTAGCTACCTTTGGTCTCCTGTTCTGGTTCATTTTCATGTCAGAGTCTGATGATCGCTATCTTAAGGCAGGCATATCATGCTTAGGTTTTATCGCAGCCTATTTGGTGTACCGTATCGCCGACAAGGTTCATGATGGCATTTGAAGCTGTGAGATTAATCGTCACAATATTTGAAAATCTGATAAAGCTTAATTTTCCTAAATCTTGCAGATTTCATCAAAATGTGAAGCACGATGAAAATTTTAATGTTCTTTATCTTGGTAATTGCGGGTATCGTTTTGATACCGGACAGCTGGGTTAGCAGCTTCGTTGGTCATTACATACCCATAAACGGCGATGGCGAAGAAGCCATGGACGATTTCGCGTTTACTGTTCTCGGTACAAAGGCGGTTATGTCAGCTACAATCGCTTTGGCCCTGATGTGGATCTACCGCAAAGTTCGTTAGTAAGGTCAGCTTCGATTGATTTAAAGATACGTTTGGGTGATGAGATGAAAATTGGATACATCTTCCCAGCTGTATGTGGGGTAGCAGACATAGCACTTCTGGTGTGGGGCATAGCCAGCGGCGTGTGGATGCGTGGCACATAAAGGAAGTTACATTTGAGTGAGCATAAAAAACCGCGTTTATACAATAAATCAGCGCTTTTCTAATAGAAAAATACTTAAAGAGCAGGAAAGTGCATTACACTTATATCATGCAAGGGTAAGTGATGGAGAGTGAAACTAACACTAATGACGCAATTCCTAATGTCATTGAAATAATACGTCGTATCAATGAAGGCTCTACTCAACCCTATCTTTGCAAGTGCGATGATGGCCACTTATATATTCTGAAATCTAAGCCATCAATGCCCCCTAGGAATCTTCTCTCTGAATTTATTTCTGGTTGTCTTGCTAAAGAGATAGGGCTCCCCTTACCTGACTTCAAAATCGTATTTGTTCCTGAGGAACTTATAGAGTTTTCTCCTGATCTTCAGTGTGAGATTTCTACTGGTTACGCATTCGCCTCAATGTACATAGATGGTGCTGTAGCGCTTACCTTCACTCAATCTCGAAACGAAGCGATCGTACCTATTGACCAGCAAAAATTAATCTATGTCTTTGATAGGATTGTATTAAATGCAGACCGCACACTTACTGACAAAGGCGGTATGTCAACATACTTTATGATGTTGGCAATGATAAGTATTATCTAATTGACCATAATCTGTCCTTTGATCAAAATGTCGGTCCTGACGATTTTTCTGTTCATGTGTATGGTCCAGGGAATCGCAAGTGGGAGTATGATTTGGTAGACCGAGTCGAGTATCGTCAAAGGGTCGTAAACAGCACCTGCAAGCTCCCCACGATTTTTGAAGAAATACCAGAAGAGTGGATAACAGATGATGAATTTTTGCCTTTTGTTTCCGATACTTTAGAAAAAGGCGGTCGTGATGAATTTTGGAGCGAACTAGCATGACAACCCCATGCCTCTACAGCATTGTTCGATATGCGCCATATGCGGAGACTGAAGAATTCGCAAACATAGGCGTAGTCATGTGCGCACCAAAAGAAAACTTCTTTGATTTTCAAATTACTAAACGAAACGACTCTCGTGTACGCAACTTCTTCCACGACGATTGTATCTTCCCGTTAGCGAAAGACTCTATCCAAAGAGAGTTACAGTTCGCTAAGGCTCAAGCCAGTCAGATTGTTGGGCATCAGCAACTTGCTCAGTTCTTTAGGTATTTTACGGCCAAAAAAGAATCTATCTTCCAGTTCAGCACCGTAAGAGTGATTCTCAGCACTGACCCAAAGGAAGAGTTAGCGCGCATATATCATAAATATGTGAATCATTCGGATTACACTAAAGAGCGTCGTGAGGATGTCCTCGCAAGAGAACTAAAACGCAGCATCGATAGGATTGATGGATTGAAAAACGCATTTAAACAAGATTCCATTGATGGCTATTATGCGAAATTCTCTATGCCGTTAGTTGCCAAGAAGCAGGATGAAATCCTATGTGCCATTAAGCCACTGGCTTTTACTCAAACAGAGCCTGGAAAAATGATGGAACATAGTGATACATGGGTGATGAGAGTAACCAGAGCATCTGAGGAAAACCTAATGAATATCGAAGATGTCCTCTTTACCATTGAAATACCTGAATCACCAACATCAGCACAAAGCAAGGTGCTGGATAATATTAGAAAAACGATGGATGCCAAGAAAATTAACCATATTCCAGCATCCAACCATAAAGACACCATTGATTTTGCTAAAAAAATATTATTACAGACCTGAAATAGGTTTATTTTTCTTCAGCCCGGCCAGCGCGCCGGTTTTTTTTATTGCTTCTCTATATGAACAGAAAACTACTAGAACTTTACAGAAAAGAACGCCTGAATTTGAAGCCATAGGAGCCAACGTCCATACAGGAGCTTCAGCGTGACCTGCTCCCCGTTGATTAATACACCCCGATGTTAGTAATGTCTTCATAAGCCACATGAGGACATCCCCATGAAGAAGCGTTTTTCCGACGAACAGATCATCAGTATCCTCCGCGAGGCTGAAGCCGGGGTTTCTGCCCGGGAACTCTGCCGTAAGCATGCTATTTCAGACGCTACTTTCTACACCTGGCGCAAGAAGTTTGGCGGCATGGAAGTCCCTGAGGTAAAGCGGCTTAAGTCACTTGAAGAGGAGAACGCCCGCCTTAAGAAGCTGCTCGCCGAAGCCATGCTGGATAAGGAGGCGCTTCAGGTGGCTCTGGGTCGAAAGTTGTGACGACAGACCAGAAGCGGGAAGCCGTGGAAGTCATGTGTGAGGTCGCCGGTCTGTCGCAACGTCGTGCCTGTAGGCTGGCAGGTCTGTCTCTTTCAACCTGCCGTTATTCAGCTCAGCGTCCGGCTGCTGACGCGCAGCTATCTCTACGCATCACAGAGCTGGCGCTTGAACGCCGTCGCTTATCTGGCAGTTATTGCGTCGTGCGGGCCTTCACGTCAACCACAAGCGGGTATACCGCATTTATCACCTTAACGGCCTGAGTGTGAAGCGCAGACGACGTCGTAAGGGTCTGGCGACTGAGCGGCTTCCGCTGCTTCGCCCGGATGCGCCCAATCTGACCTGGTCAATGGATTTCGTCATGGATGCACTGGCCACCGGTCGCAGGATCAAGTGCCTTACCTGCGTCGATGACTTCACAAAGGAATGCCTGACTGTCACTGTTGCCTTTGGGATTTCAGGCGTGCAGGTCACGCGTATTCTGGACAGTATTGCGCTGTTTCTCGGCTATCCGGCTACGATAAGAACTGACCAGGGGCCGGAGTTTACCTGTAGAGCACTTGACCAGTGGGCCTTTGAGCATTGCGTGGAGCTGCGGCTTATTCAGCCCGGTAAACCGACACAGAACGGATTTATTGAGAGTTTTAACGGACGCTTTCGCGATGAATGCCTGAATGAACACTGGTTTAGCGACATCAGCCATGCCAGGAAAACCATCAGTGAATGGCGTCAGGATTATAACGAATGTCGCCCACACTCCACGCTGAATTATCAGACGCCGTCTGAATTTGCAGCGGGCTGGAGAAAGGGTAATTCTGAGAGTGAAGGATCCAACATTACTAACTGAGCCTTGTATCTAATACTGGGGGCAGGTCATACTGGTAAGCGCCAATAGTAGAAAACCTTTAAACAAGATTAATTGATATGCCCTCACTGTGGCACTTTCCTAAAGGAAGCCTCGCCCCTGCACTACGCCCGATAGCTTGAATCCGATCATATTCTGCCAGATGGGTGCCCAGCGTGGTCTAGAGAACGTTCGCTGTTAAAGCGGAAGAACTTCCTCCCTCTTCTATTGGTCGCTTTGTGCGCCCTTTTTTGTGCCTGTCAAAATTTTTCTCCTCTAAGATACAGATATTTATGTATTTATCCACAATAACATCGTTTTATCTGATGACATAAATACAGTTTTATCTGTACATTTGATCTATCAGCAGGACGCTGATGCACTAACAGGAAGTTTGCTCCTTAACATAGCGCGCTGAAGAAGCGCAAACATTCAAAGCAGAAAGCTTTGGGGTGTGATGGGCCAGTAAAACCGCGTAGCCGCGGTTATGGCTTGCAAGGTAATAACCTAAGTCCATCACACCACCAAAGCTTACTGACTGGAGAATGACTATGAACGCACAAGACCGCCGCCGTGAGCGTCGTGCTGCAAAGCAGGCAGAGTGGAAAAAGGCTAACCCTTTGTTGGTTGGTATTAAAGCCAAACCCAACTGTCGCCCTGTTCTGACGTTGAAACGTAAGCCGGTTGATCGTGTCGTTAAGGCAGTAGAGGTTGTTAATCCTTACGGGCAGCAGCTGCTTAAAGCTCTCGCCTATTACGAACCGCTGGCCATGAAGCGCGAAGAAGAACGCCGCCGCACGCATGCGCAGGTTCGCTCCGACGCGACACACATTGTTAGTGCCCACCAGAAGATATGCGGTAAGAGCATTTCGCTGATTTGAGCCGCCCGCCAGGCGGCTTGAGTACTGGGATATGAGTTTACAGCTTTATGCGAATGACGTTTTCAGGCCAATGACTTGCCACCTGCCATTCAGTTTTGCCCAGGTGCGTAAATGATGGAAGCGGGCATTTAATTCCTGGCCAGCGTACTTACCGTGAATCGAGATAATCACATCAACAACTGAACAGTTCTCATATTCAGTTATATTCAACGCGCCTTGCTCGATGGACTCAATTTTTATGGTCCCGCTGGCATGCATGCTGAGGTCCTGGGCCTTTGTTACCTGTTGCCCTTCATGATTAATAAAGAGCAGGTTATCAGCAATAAGTGCATCCAACGCTTCGATGTCTGATTTGAGCATCGCCTCGATCAGCTGAGCTTCAAGCTTTTCAGTTAACTCCATTTTGTTCCTCCTTACGTGGGAAATCGAAAATATCCCATTCAGAGTGAAATTTATACCAAAGCGGCTTCATTCGAGGCCGATTCGTTACGAACCCAGTTCAATCAAGGTAATTACCCATGCAATTAGCAACTGCTGGGGCTGCCCGCGTGGGTGGCCCTCATTTTGACGCATTTAAATCCGTCCAGTTTCACCTGAGCAATATCCTCACCAGCGCCAGCTTTACCCCTCCGCCACGCAAAAGCCTGCTGCAGCGCCTGGTTGAACTCCTCAACAGGAGTATCCAGCCATGATGAATCCTTACGTTATTCAGGAGCGCCATCTGGAACAGCTGGACATGGCTGAACAGGCGGAAGCGCAGCGTATATCCCGCATTGATGTTATCGCCGCTGATATCGCTAATAAATACCCCGACGTTTTGACCGACTTCGCCGCAATGGCTAACATCCCTGTCGAGCTTCGTATGTTCCTGCGCAGCGACAAAGCCCAGGACGAGTATGCGGCATTCGTTGACCGCCTCTCCCGGTTGCAGGCAGAGGAACACGACCAGTTAATTCAGTTCGGTTTTATGGAAGCGTCGTGATGGAGCCGGGTGTTTATTTCAGTCTCAGCAACGCTGAATACCACAGCGGCGCGGGCATCAGTAAATCGCAGCTGGATATGGTTGCGCTCAGTCCGGCGCTGCTGAAGTGGCAGAAATCCGCGCCGGTGGATGAAGAAAAGTTACAGGCGCTGGACATGGGCACCGCCCTTCACTGCCTGCTGCTGGAGCCTGACGAGTTCGATAAACGCTTTATTGTGGCTCCGGCATTCAACCGGCGAACCACAGCGGGTAAAGCGGCTGAAGCTGAATTCCTTACGGAGTGCCGGAGCATGGGCATGATCGTCATGGATGCCGAACAGGGCCGAAAACTGAAGCTGATGCGTGACAGTGCCCTCGCCCATCCCGCCGCGCGCTGGCTGCTGGAAGCCGAAGGCCATTGTGAAGCATCAATCTACTGGAACGACGATGAGACCGGCGAACTGTGCCGCATCCGCCCGGACAAGTTTCTGAAGTAGCACCCGGTGGTTATCGACGTGAAGAAAGTGGCCGACATGGCCCGCTTTGCGACGCACGTCGCCGAGTTCCGCTATCACGTTCAGGACGCCTATTACCGTGAAGGCTTTCAGCAGCAATACGGTGAGTATCCCCTGTTTGTGTTCATCGCCGTCAGTGAGTCGATCGACTGCGAGCGCTATCCCGTCCGTGTTTTCCAGCTCAGTGAAGACGACGTGGCCGCCGGCTATGACCAGTTCCGCCGCGACCTGCGTGCTTACCACGCGTGTCGTGAAGCAGATAACTGGGGCGGCATTGAAGAGATTACGCGCCCTGAGTGGGCCAAAAGAAACGTGAGCGTCTTTCACTGGAGCAGTTTATTGCAATACGTCAGGCGGCTTCTGAAATGGGAGGATGGATGGCGAACGCGATGAATATCGCATTGCTAACGGGGCAATGGCGAGAAGACATCACGTTAATGAAATTCAGTGATATTCATGACGGTCGCCTGTTTATCACGCAAAGCAAGACCGGGCACAAACTGGCCCTTCCGTTGACTCTTACGCTCAATCCCACAGGCATAACATTTCAGCAGGTCATGGACGCCTGCCGCAACGGTAACCCATCTGATCTATTCTGCCGTTCGTCGTGGCAGAAGAAGAGCTGGCCCCGTTTTACCCGATGCCCTGACCAGCACTTTTGCAGAAGCGCGAGAGTTGAGTGGTCTTCATTTCGGGCCGCACCCGCCCTCTTTTCACGAAATAAGAAGCCTTTCTGGCCGGCTGTACGAGACAGAGAATGGGAAGGAGTTTGCACAGCGATTACTCGGTCATAAGAACATCTCTATGACAAAGAAATATCTGGATTCACGTGGTCAGGAATATGTGATGGTTTAAAGCGGATACGAGTTTTCAGACAAATTTCGAATACCTTCGGGCGCCTCACTAAAAACTCATTACAAAACTATAAACAAAAAAAGACCGAATACGATTCCTATATTCGGTCCAGGGAAATGGCTCTTGTAAGAGCCGTGCGCTAAAAGTTGGCATTAATGCAGGCGATGTCGCCTTGCCTTATAAAGCGTAGAACAGTCGTGAGTAATGTCCAGTCAGATGCAAACAGGCTGCAAAGAAGAGTTTAAGTCTGTGAGAACAACGGCAAAAAGCAGCCCGGGCGCTGTCTTTTAGCACCAAAATTAGCTACAGGAAATTAGCGCGGCGATACCGCGCCTGAGGGTTTATCTACACAGCTTCTCTGCACGCTCAATAATAGGCTGCAGGCTGGCTTTTTGCCCTGGGTGCTGCGGATCGTCGGCCTGAATCACCGAAATAGGCTGAGCCGTGGCTTTGCCTGAGGTCACGTTCTTTGCCGCTTCATCATTGAGCGGATACTGCATCAGGGTGCTGGGGTTGATAGCAAACAGCGCATGCCCTTTCGTACAGGTGAGCATCACTTCTTCACGCGTAAAAGGCCATTTGTCCTTGCCAATTTCAAAACGACTTACGGTGATAATTTCTGACGCTGCCAGCGCACTGGTGCAGCATCCCATCGCCAGTATTAATCCGAGGATTTTTTTCATGGGGTTACCTTATTGTCTTACTTAACTTATTCATTACGGTTGTAGCGTGGCAAAGATGCTGACTGATATTACCACCAGTCCCGCTGTTGCTATTTCCAGCTGCGTTGCGTGCACAAACCATAACTGTGCCCTGCTGCCCGGCATGGAAAAACGCGGGACCAGCCAGTAGCGATTAAACAGCGCGGTGCATAACATCAGCGCCACCAGCCCAATTTTAATGGTCAGCCATAGCCGGTAATCATTATTTGCAGGCCAGGGCCAGCCAACGATAAAAGCCGTGTTAACGATGCCGCTTAGCAAAGTCAGCGCCACCGCCAAATGCCCATAGCGCGAAAAGCGCATCATGGTCTGGATTGCAGCGCTACGCTGCTGCGGCAATTGTGCATCACGCATCAACCCTAATAACGGCAGCAGGCCACCAGCCCAGAAGGCTGCGCCGGTAAGATGAATTGCCTGATTAACACGCTGTAACGCGCCGGGCCAGCCATCCAGCATAGCCGCATGTCCAACCAGCGCCAGGCCGCAGAGCTGTAGCAAACCACACAGCAGCAGTAAACGCTGGCGCGTGCTGCCGCCGGTTGCCAGAGCAAGGCCAGCCAGCAACGCCCCCAGCAGCTGTACGCACCAGGCATGACCAAAACCCGTCTGCATGACCGCCCACCAGATATTCGCCCGGGCAATATTGCGCCAGTCTCCACTCATCAGGCCGGTTTGAGCCGCCAGGATCGCCAGCGCGCTCAATAGCGTCAGGATAACGCAGAGAGTCAACAGCGGCATCAAACGCTGGCTTAGCACAGGCTGATAGCGACGCGGTGCCAGTAGCGCACTATAAAAGGCGCTGCCGGTTAACAGCAGCAAGGCGCTGAAGTGAACCCAGCGGCAAAATATATACAGCGTATCCAGCGTCATCACTATTTCACGCTGAAAGTGTAACTTCCTTTGGTTCGGTGACCATCTACCGACAGTACATGCCAGTTTACCTGATAGCTCCCACTGGACAGCGGTTTCTCCAGCGGCACAATCAGCTGATTATGTTGTTTAGGCGCACGCTCCACTTCAGCTACCGGCATCGTCTGCTGGTCAGCGGCAACAATATCAACGCCGCTGAAAGCAGGCTCAATATCTTCAGAGAATGTCAGGGTCAGCGCCTGCGGCGAGGCTTCTACATTGGCATTCGCGGCGGGATATTGCGATTTCAGATGGGCATGGGCCAGCGCAGCCGGAGAAAAGGCAACTGACAGTACCAGGGCGGCTGCACCAGGTAAAGCAGAGAAGCGGGTTTTCAACATGATTTCATCCTGTAAACTATCGTGGTTGTCACCAACGAGGCCGCAGCATACCTCCCGTACTTAAGCCTGTCGAGGCATTAACGGCGATTCAATATAAGCCCTGCGGCGCTTATACACAGGAGCAAAAAATGTCTAACAACCTGGCAACATTAACGCAGGAAGAAAAAGATAAAGTGAATGTCGACCTGGCCGCCGCTGGCGTCGCCTTCAAAGAGCGTTACAATATGCCGGTGGTAGCGGAAATCGTTGAGCGTGAGCAGCCAGAAGCGCTACGCGACTGGTTCCGCCAGCGTCTGATGCATCATCGACAAACCTCGATTAACCTTTCCCGCCTGCCATGGGAACCGAAGAAATAACAGTGCGCGTCAGCGCTAAGAGGCTTTATGCTCCGCGTGATTGATACTGAAACCTGTGGTTTACAGGGCGGTATCGTTGAAATTGCTTCCGTCGATGTGATTGACGGCCAGATCGTTAATCCCATGAGCGATCTGGTGCGTCCGGACCGGCCTATTAGCCGTCAGGCGATGGCCGTACATCGCATCAGTGAAGCCATGGTAGCGGATAAGCCGCCAATTGAAGCCTTAATCACCCGCTATCAGGGTAGCGCCTATTATGTGGCGCACAATGCCAGCTTCGATCGGCGCATGCTGCCGGAAATGCACGGCGAATGGATCTGTACCATGAAGCTGGCTCGCCAGCTGTGGCCCGGTTTAACCTATGGCAATCAGGCGTTGCGTCAGCATCTGCGGCTGGATGTTACGCCGCCAGCAGACCTGCACGCACACCGGGCGCTCTATGACTGTTATGTCACCGCCGCGCTGCTGATACGCATTATGGAAACCTCCGGCTGGGATGCGGCGCATATGGCTACGCGCATGCAGCAAACCGCAGCGGAAGTGGACGTGATGCCGTTCGGTAAATATCGCGGGCGTCCTGTTGCTGACGTAGCTA
Source organism: Pantoea sp. FN0302 (assembly GCF_050113775.1). NCBI lineage: Bacteria > Pseudomonadati > Pseudomonadota > Gammaproteobacteria > Enterobacterales > Erwiniaceae > Pantoea > Pantoea sp. FN0302. The sequence goes on along the minus strand of NZ_JBNJSM010000001.1, from coordinate 839,930 downwards.
AACGCGATCCGGGCTATCTGCGCTGGATGTTGGAGGCCATCCCGGATCTTAAACCTGCCCTGCGCAATGCATTGCAGAAGCAGGTTAATCAGGATGATTAATAGCCGCTGCTGCCGTGCAGCGTGCCCTGCGCCAGGCCAATAATGAAAGCAAATTCCAGCGAGACACCTTCATAAGATTTAAAACGTCCCGATTTCCCGCCGTGGCCGGAATCCATATCGGTACAGAGCAGCAGCAGATTTTCATCGGTCTTCTGCTCGCGCAGCTTAGCAACCCATTTGGCCGGCTCCCAATACTGTACCTGAGAATCATGCAGGCCCGTGGTTACCAGCATATGCGGATAGTGCTGAGCGGTGACGTTATCGTATGGGCTGTATTGCTTCATGTAGTGATAATACTGTGGATCGTCAGGGTTGCCCCATTCGTCATACTCGCCGGTGGTAAGCGGAATCGACTCATCCAGCATGGTGGTGACCACATCCACAAACGGCACCTGCGCCACGACGCCATGAAAACGCTCAGGTTGTAAATTTATCACCGTTCCCATTAGCAGGCCGCCTGCGCTGCCACCCATTGCATAGAGCCGCTGTGGATCGCCATAGCCCTGTTGAACCAGCGCATCGGTTACGTCGAGAAAGTCATGAAAGGTGTTCATCTTGTTGAGTAAACGCCCGTCGTCATACCACTGCTGCCCCAGTTCGCCGCCGCCGCGCACATGAACCAATGCATAGATAAAGCCGCGATCCAGCAGGCTAAGGCGGCTGGAGCTGAAATCGGCATCCATAATGGTGCCGTAAGAGCCATATCCATACACCAGCATCGGGTTTTTCCCCGGCTGGTAATGCTGGCGGTGATAGACCAGCGAAACCGGCACTTCCACGCCGTCCCGCGCTTTGATCCATAAGTGCTCACTCTTATAGTTAGCGGAGTCAAAGCCGTTAATCTGCGTCTGTTTTAATACGCGCCGTTCGCCGGTATCCATATCCAGTTCAAACAGCGTGCTCGGGGTAGTCATGGATGAATAGCCGTAGCGCAGCTTGCTGGTCTCCGGCGAAGCGTTATAGGCCAGCCAGGTCACATAGGCGGGATCGTCAAAGGCGATCCCAAAGGTTTCGCCGGTACGCCAGCAGATCTGCCGCAGGCTGGACAGCCCACGCTGGCGCTCCTCAACCACCAGCCAGTCACGAAACAGCTGAAAATCCTGCATCACCACATGATCGCGCGGCGCGATAATGGTTTCCCATCGTGATTCATCCAGATAGCTGGTGCGATACAGGCCGAAGTTCTTGCCTTCACGATTCGAGCGCAGCCAGAAATGATGATCGTAATGATCGAGCGTGTATTCATGACCTTTGCGGCGCGGCACAAAAACACGGGGGCGCGCATCGGCATATTCAGCATCCAGCAGATGGATTTCGGTTGTAGTGGTGCTGTGCAGCGCAATAAGAACAAAATGTTCCGAAGTGGTTTTATGCACGCTGAGGTAAAAGGTGTCGTCACTCTCCTCATAGACCAGCTCATCATCCTGCTGCGGCGTGCCGACATTATGACGCCACACCTGATACGGCAGCAGCGTCTGCTTATCTTTGCGCACATAATAGAGCGTTTTTGAATCGTTAACCCAGGCAAAACTGGAAGAGACATTTTCCAGCACTTCGGGATACCAGTTGCCGGTTTCCAGATTACGGAAACGGATACCGAACTGACGGCGCGACAGGAAGTCTTCTGCCAGCGCCATAATGCGGTTATCAGGACTGATATCAAGCGAGCCCATGGTATAAAATTCGCTGTGAGCGGCGCGCCGGTTGGCATCCAGCAGCACTTCCCACTCCTCCGGCGTTTCGGTCTCCGCTGGCTGGCGATAATAGATAGCGTATTCGTTACCGGCCTCATAACGGCTTTGATAACGATAGCCGTTTTTCACGTAAGGAACCGAGTAATCCTGCGGCGAAATACGTCCGACCATCTCTTTCAGCAGGCGATCCTGCAACGCCTTTTGGGTCTGCATCACTTTATGACCATAGCTGTTTTCAGCGTGCAGATAATCCAGTACCTCTGGATCTTCACGCTGATCGTCGCGTAGCCAGTAGTAATTATCGACGCGCATATCATCATGCAGCGTCATTTCGTGAGGAACTTTTTTCGCTTTCGGTGGCATCATAACGGTTACTGTTTTCAGACAGACATACACTAAGGTTGGCAGTTAAGACCATGATTGCCAAGCGGCAGCGGTAAAAAGCAGGTGAGAAAGAAGTGGCAGCCCGTCGCCAGGCTGCGACAGGCCTTAACTGCGGCGATCAGGAAGGCAGTTTTTCTTTTTCGGCGCGAATATCTTTTTCAATATCTTCGCGCACGTCCCCAGGGATCTTCAGCGCATCGCCCAGCTCTTTCAGGTAGCTGCGCTCCATAAAGTGATCGACATCAATAGCCGCACAGCTCAGGAAATAGAGTTCCAGCGCCTCTTCCTCGTTTTTTATTCCCTGCGCCAGCCAGTGCGGATCCAGTGGACGGTTGATCGCTTGCTGAATCAGCGCCTCCGCCTGCTCGCCGTACCCTGCCTGATGGATATTTTGTTCAATGGCTTTACGTTCCTCGCCATCAATATGTCCGTCGCTTTTTGCAGCAAACACCAGCGCGGTGATTAATCGTTCTGCACGCTGATCCACTGGCGTCACCTGCTGACCAAACTCAGGCTCACCCTGATGAGCTTCGCGCACCCGCTGCTTGTATTTGTTCCATAGCAGGACGCCTGCCGCCGCGCTGCCACCGATCACCAGCGCGTTTTTGCCATATTTGCTTAACAGATTACGGGAAGATTTATTGGAAATGAGCATTCCGGCCAGGCCGCCGAGCGCGCCAGGCGCCAGCATTTTACTTAACCCTTCGCTGCCGCCCTGCGCTTTTGCGCCCGCGTTGCCAATTGCCGTATTGCTTAACATTTTTTGCACCTGCTGCAGCCAGTTACTCATAATCTCTCCTTTTTTGATGTGTGCCTTAGTGTGAAGCACCGGACGTCAAGAAGCGTAAGCGAGAGCAAATAGCAGAAAACGCCGCGCCGGATATTTCCGCAGCAGCGTCAGGTGATTAGCAGCGGGCCTGCTTGCGCCAAAGATCGCCCGTGGTAGAGCGAAAACGCGCCATCGAAGCTGTGGGGCTACATCGCTACCTCACCCTGCCTGTCCTGTATAAAACAGCACGGGATGAGACGGGAGCGCTCACCCCACTCTGCTTAAGATCGTTATCAGGAAAGTGTGGCTGATATTCAACAGGCTGCAATGTTAATCAGGCCGGTCAATCAGGCGGCCTTCACCGCGCGTACTTTTTTTGCCGTTTCGTCCTGCGCCTTACCGGCATCCGTTTCCGCTGCGGTAGCTTTCGCGGCTTTTAGCGCTGGCTGCGCTTCCGGCAGCTTGCTGGTACGCAAAATGTGCTGAACGGCATCTTTTTGTTCTGCCAGGAACAGCCCCAGGTTTTCCAGTTGCGCTTCCTCCAGCGGCAGCTCACTTTGTATCAGCCAGTCAGTAAAAGCTTCTGCCATATCGAGCATTTTGTCGTATGCGTCTGCTTCTTTTTTACTGGCAAATGTCATTTTTTCTTCACCTTTTCTGACCACAACAAATTTGGTTTCAACAGCCATGACTCACCTCGGGTTATACTGTATTTTTATACAGTATAACAGGCCAAACAGTGAGATCAAGTTTTCCCTGCAGCTGCCAACGCAAACGTTTTCGTATATACTGCGCGCGTTTTTAACTCTTCACTTTTCAGGTAAGTACTATGACGATTCTTGGAACTGCGCTGCGTCCGAGTGCGACGCGCGTGATGCTGTTGGGTTCAGGTGAACTGGGCAAGGAAGTGGCAATCGAATGTCAGCGCCTGGGCGTTGAGGTGATCGCTGTTGATCGTTATGCCGATGCGCCGGCCATGCATGTGGCCCACCGCAGCCATGTCATTAATATGCTGGATGGCGAAGCGCTGAAAGCGCTGATTAACCAGGAGCGCCCCGACTTTGTGGTACCGGAAATTGAAGCTATCGCCACCGATATGCTGATTGAGCTGGAGCAGCAGGGACAGCGCGTAGTGCCAGCCGCTCAGGCGGCGCGTCTGACCATGAATCGTGAAGGTATTCGCCGTCTGGCAGCTGAAACGCTGGGCCTGCCTACCTCCAGCTATCGCTTTGCCGACAGTAAAACCGCCTTTATCGCCGCAGCAGAAGAGGTGGGGTTTCCCTGCATCATTAAACCGGTCATGAGCTCTTCCGGCAAAGGCCAACGTTTTATTCGCGATACGTCACAGCTGGAAAAAGCGTGGGACTACGCGCAACAGGGCGGTCGCGCCGGAGCGGGAAAAGTCATTATTGAAGGCGTGGTAACATTTGATTTTGAAATTACCCTGCTTACCGTAAGCGCCGTGGATGGCATCCACTTCTGCGCGCCTGTCGGCCATCGTCAGGAAGATGGCGATTATCGTGAATCCTGGCAGCCGCAGCAGATGAGCCCGCTGGCATTAGCACGCGCTCAGCAGATCGCTGAAAAAGTGGTTAAGGCGCTGGGTGGCTTTGGGCTATTTGGCGTTGAGCTCTTTGTCTGCGGCGATGAGGTGATCTTTAGCGAAGTTTCGCCGCGCCCGCATGATACCGGCATGGTAACGCTGATTTCACAGGATCTCTCCGAGTTTGCCCTGCATGTACGTGCCTTTTTAGGCCTGCCGATTGGGGCGATTCGTCAGTACGGCCCCGCCGCGTCAGCGGTTATTTTACCGGAGCTGCAGAGCAACAATGTCAGCTATAGCGACGTGGAAAAAGCATTAGGTGCCGGTCAACAGCTGCGGCTGTTTGCTAAACCGGACATCGACGGCAAACGGCGGATGGGCGTAGCGCTGGCCACTGCGGAAAGCGTTGAGGAAGCGGTTAGTCGTGCGGTTGCGGCAGCGGCGACGGTCAGGGTAAGCGGTTGAGGAAACGGCTCTCCCGCAGTGGGAGAGCCATTGTGTTTAGCGAGCGCCAGCTACTGCTTCACGCGCCAGCTCGGTAATACGCTGATAGTCACCCGCTTCCAGCGCATCGTTCGGCACCAGCCAGGAGCCGCCAATACAGAGTACGCTTTTCAGCGCCAGGTAATCACGATAGTTGGCTGGCGAGATACCGCCGGTTGGGCAGAAACGCACCTGTGGGAAAGGCCCGCCGATCGCCTGTAAGGCTTTTACGCCGCCGTTGGCTTCTGCCGGGAAAAATTTAAATTCGCGCAGCCCATACTGCATCCCGGTCATCAATTCAGAAACGGTGCTGATACCCGGAATTAACGGAACGGTGCCTTCTGTGGCTGCCTGCAGCAGCGGTTCGGTAATGCCCGGGCTGATAACAAACTGGACGCCTGCCGCTGTGACTTCCGCCAGCTGCTGGGGATTAATCACCGTTCCGGCGCCGACGATAGCGTCCGGCACTTCCTGAATAATGGCTTTAATGGCATCCATCGCCACCGGCGTGCGCAACGTGACTTCCAGTACGCGAACGCCACCCGCCACCAGCGCTTTCGCCATCGGCACCGCATGTTCCAGTTTATTCACTACGATAACCGGCACCACCGGTCCCGTGGTCAGGATCGCTTCGGCACTCGTTTTCCAGTTTTTCATCGCACTTTCTCCTGTGAGGCCAGCGAACTCTCCGACCACTGGCAATAATGGCGCGTATCCGCGCAGCAAAGGAAACGGCAACTACCATACCTGATTTTTACCGCTGACGTCCACGCGCTTAATCAATTTTTGAAACTGCGGTTCATTTTCACCTGACAATTCTTAACGCAAAAAAAAGCCCGCATTACGCGGGCTTAGCAGGAAGCGGCTTATTCGAATTCGTTCCACGAACGACCATCGCGCGTAATCATTGCGACAGAAGCAACCGGCCCCCAGGTGCCAGCCTGATAAGGCTTAGGCGCATCGTTATCCGCTGCCCAGGCATCAATAATGGAATCGACCCATTTCCACGCGGCCTCTACCTCATCACGGCGCACAAACAGCGCCTGAATGCCACGCATGGTTTCCAGCAGCAAACGTTCATAGGCATCCGCCAGATGGGACTGGTTAAAGGTTTCTGAATAGCTCAGATCCAGTTTGGTGGTTTGCAGGTTATGTTTATGATCGAGACCTGGAACCTTATTCAGGATTTCGATATCCACCCCTTCATCCGGCTGCAGGCGAATTGTCAGTTTGTTCTGCGGCAGCTCTTGCCAGGAATCCTTGAACAGGTTCATTTCCGGATTTTTGAAATAGACCACCACTTCCGAACATTTGGTTGGCAGACGTTTACCGGTGCGCAGATAGAACGGCACGCCAGCCCAGCGCCAGTTGTCGATATCAACGCGAATCGATACGAAGGTTTCCGTATTGCTGGTTTTGTTAGCGCCCTCTTCTTCCAGATAGCCCGGCACTTTTTTGCCCTGCACAAACCCGGCGGTGTACTGACCACGTACCGTTTTGTCGCGCACGTTGCTGTGATCGATACGGCGCAGCGAGCGCAGCACTTTGACTTTTTCGTCACGGATGCTGTCAGCGCTGAGATCGGATGGTGGCGACATGGCAATCATGGTGAGGATCTGCAGCAAATGGTTTTGGATCATATCGCGCATCTGACCCGCTTTATCAAAATAGCCCCAGCGGCCTTCAATCCCTACCTCTTCCGCTACAGTGATCTGTACATGATCAATGGTGCGGTTATCCCAGTTATTGGCAAACAGGGAGTTGGCGAAGCGCAGCGCCAGCAGGTTAAGCACCGTTTCTTTACCCAGATAGTGGTCGATACGGAATACCTGGCACTCTTCAAAATACTCACCAACCTGATCGTTGATTTCCTGCGAGGTTTCCAGCGAGGTGCCAAGCGGTTTTTCCATGACAACGCGCGCGGGTTTGGCATTCAGCTTCGCCATCCCCAGCCCTTTACAGATAGCGCCGAAGGTGCTGGGCGGCATGGCAAAGTAGTTAATGGTTACGCGGTTCTGTTGATCCAACATTTTGCCCAGGCGCGGGAAATGCGAGGTATCGTTAACATCCAGATTACAGAAATCGAGGCGGCTGCTGAGGCGATCCCACAGCGCTTCGTCGATTTTTTCTTTCATGAACGTTTCCAGCGCTTCGCGTACAACTTTGGTGTATTCCGCTTTATCCCATTCCGCGCGTCCAACGCCGATAATACGGCTCTGCTCATGAATCTGCCCTGCCTTTTCCAGCTGGTACAGGGAAGGCAGCAGTTTACGGCGCGCCAGGTCGCCTTTAGCACCGAAAATAACCAGATCGCATGCCTGGGCTGTTTGTGTTACCGCCATTCTTATCTCCTCGTTGCAGGATGAGTCGGGCCCGGATAATCCTCAGTGACCCAGCTCTTATTGTAATTTTATTCCAGCACAATGTACTGTGTTTGCGCGATGCGGGTAAACCAGCACCCGCTTCTTTTGCCATAAACGCTTATTTTAACAACGCCTGACGGCTTTTACGCGGCGTGTTTCCCTGTAAATACTATGGCTTTTGTGCAATGAAATCAGACATAGCTCATATTCTGGCAAAAAACATCAGGTCAGGTTTTACCTGCGCTGCCATGCTGCGGCTATAGCGCGGTATATTCGCAATAAACAGCCATCGGATGCACCTGTATATGAAATTGACAAAAGTGATGAGCGGTACCGCATGAACAATATGTTGGAGAGAATACAGTCGCAGCTTCCTTTTCTCAGTAAATCCGAACGCAAAGTTGCGGCAGTGGTGCTCGCCGCGCCTGAAATGACTATCCACTCCAGTATCGCGCTGCTGGCCGCCGCCGCCGAAGTCAGCGATCCTACGGTAAACCGTTTTTGCCATCGCCTGCAAACCAAAGGCTTTCCCGATTTTAAACTGCAGCTGGCGCAAAGCCTGGCGACCGGCACGCCGTGGGTCAGCCGTAACATTGATGAGCATGATGCGGTAGAAATCTACAGCGACAAGATTTTTCAGTCAGCGCTGGCGGGTCTGGAGCAGGTGCGTCAACGCCTGGATATGCGGGCGATCCAGCGCGCCGTCGAGGTGCTGACCACGGCGAAAAAGATCGGCTTTTTCGGGCTGGGCGCGTCAGCCGTGGTAGCGCACGACGCCATGAATAAGTTTTTCCGCTTTAACGTACCGGTGTTCTATTCAGACGATGTGGTTATGCAGCGTATGAGCTGTATTAACAGTGGCGTGGGCGATGTGGTGGTGCTGATTTCCCACACCGGGCGCACGAAATCGCTGCCGGAGCTGGCTCAGCTGGCGCGCGAAAACGGCGCGGTGGTGCTGGCCATTACCGCTTCCGGTTCCCCGCTGGCGCAGGAGGCCTCGCTGCTGCTGGCGCTGGACGTGGCAGAAGATACCGATATTTATATGCCGATGGTGTCGCGTATGGCCCAGCTCATGCTGATTGACGTGCTGGCGACCGGCTTTACGCTACATCATGGTGCCAGCTTCCGCGATAATCTCAAACGCGTGAAAGAAGCGTTAAAGCCGTCACGGCTGGATAAAGAGATCGACCCTTTCCCCATTCAACGTTAAGCAGGCGCTGTTACGCTGACCGATGCGTTTTTTTACCGCCGTCGGCGTCTGCTTTTCATGTCCTTGTCTGCTGCCACGAAGCGATAAATCTTGTCTGTTATCAACGAACTTTTCCTTCACTGCGCGTGAAGAGTGACTTTAGCATCCGGTGTCAGTATTGTATTTGACGAGAAAGTAAAAGCTCTTTAGCACAGCGCCTGCAATGCACTCGGGCGTAACAGGAAGGAATATGAATTCGCCGTTATATCAATAATCATAAAAAGAACACGCATACTTACTCTACGCATCACTCAGGTTTTTACACCTTAAGGAAAACCCATGACTCGACGTCTCAGAAGAACCAAGATCGTTACTACTTTAGGCCCCGCTACTGACCGCGATAATAATCTGGAGAAGATCATTGCCGCCGGCGCTAACGTAGTCCGCTTGAACTTCTCCCACGGCACACCAGAGGATCATCAGCTGCGCGCAGATAAAGTGCGTGAAATTGCTGCCAAACTGGGACGCCACGTCGCCATTCTCGGCGATCTGCAGGGGCCGAAAATTCGCGTTTCGACTTTTAAAGAAGGGAAAATTTTTCTCAGCGTAGGCGACCGGTTTCTGCTTGACGCCAGTTTGGGAAAAGGTGAAGGCGACAAGGAAAAAGTCGGCATTGATTATAAAGGCTTGCCGGAAGATGTGGTGCCGGGTGATGTGCTGCTGCTGGATGATGGCCGCGTACAGCTGAAAGTGCTGGAAGTGCGCGAGAACAAAGTCTTTACCGAAGTTACCGTCGGCGGCCCGCTCTCCAATAATAAAGGGATTAACAAACTGGGCGGCGGTCTCTCTGCTGAGGCACTCACTGAAAAAGATAAAGCGGACATTCTTACCGCCGCGAAGATCGGCGTTGATTATCTGGCGGTCTCTTTCCCGCGCTGCGGTGAAGATCTTAATATTGCACGTCGTCTGGCGCAGGACGCGGGCAGCGATGCGAAAATTGTCGCCAAGGTTGAACGCGCCGAAGCCGTTTCCAGCCAGGAAGCGATGGACGATATCATTCTTGCCTCCGACGTGGTGATGGTGGCCCGTGGCGACCTGGGCGTGGAAATTGGCGATCCGGAACTGGTCGGTATTCAGAAAGCGCTTATCCGGCGCGCCCGTCAGCTGAATCGGGCGGTGATTACCGCCACGCAGATGATGGAGTCAATGATCACCAATCCAATGCCGACGCGTGCCGAAGTAATGGATGTCGCCAATGCGGTGCTGGACGGGACGGATGCGGTAATGCTCTCGGCTGAAACCGCGGCGGGTCAGTATCCGGCTGAAACCGTGAGCGCGATGGCGAAAGTCTGCCTGGGCGCGGAAAAAGTTCCCAGCATCAACGTGTCGAAACATCGTCTGGAAGTGCAGTTCGATAACGTGGAGGAAGCGATCGCTATGTCGGCAATGTACGCTGCCAACCATCTGCAGGGCGTAACGGCGATTATCACCATGACGGAATCGGGACGCACCGCCCTGATGACCTCGCGCATCACCTCCGGCCTGCCTATTTTCGCTATGTCGCGTCATGAACGCACGCTCAACCTGACGGCGCTCTATCGCGGCGTCACGCCTGTTTACTTTGACAGTAATAATGATGGCGTGGCGGCAGCGCATGATGCGATTAATCTGCTGCGCGACAAAGGGTTCCTGGTTTCTGGCGACCTGGTTATCGTGACCCAGGGCGACGTGATGGCCACCACCGGCACCACCAATACCAGCCGTATCCTGCGCGTCGAGTAATTCCGTAAGCTGCCGTAAACGCGGCAGCTTTTCCCTCAGCTCCCTGTTCTCACCGACCACGACAGCACCTGCTACGCAGCGCCCCGCTCACCATCTCCCTGATTTGTATGCTCCTGTTTTCCTGCTCACCGCGCCGTGGATATCCGTGAGTTTCGCCCGGTTATCTGAATATCCTCGCACGTACCCAGCACGTTAAACCCGAATAAACGTGATCTACATCACACTTTAAACATTAATGCTACTTATAGCTTCACTGTCATCAAAATTATATTGAATGATAATGATTGCTATTTATAATCACATTTTCATTCTCATGCGCAGCATTACGTTAACAAAATAGCGCGATAACCGCATAAAAAGGAGGTTTATCTGCTTCAGATGGTAGCTCCTCTGTTTTTATTTTATTGCGGGTAAATTATCCCCACCCGCAAAACATTAAAAAATTTTAACTGATGTCGTAAAACATCAGGCGTACAGGGCCGTCAGTTTTTTTACTGGCGGTACGGGTTCCTACGTCCAGAAAAAGGGTCAGGAAATGGCTTTAGTTTCCGCAATAACACAACAGACCGCCGCAGACAATTGCGACTATTCAGGCATTAGCGGTAGCGAATTTTTCTTTAACGAGGCTCAGCTGGAGCAATATGCGCAGCAGACTTTAAGCGCGCTGACTTTAATTCGGCATCAGATCCAGCAGACTGAGAAGCCGTTCAGTGGCATCCTGCCGCACGAGCTGGCACCAGCCTTACGTAATATCGATTTGGAGCAGCCGCTGGGCGATTCACAGGCGGCGCTTGCCGAACTGGCGGAAGTCTATCTGCGTGATGCGGTTTGGTTTCATCATCCTAAATATGTAGCACACCTGAACTGCCCAATCGTTCTGCCTTCTCTGTTGGCCGAACAGGTTATGAGCGCGGTTAACAGCTCGGTAGATACCTGGGATCAAAGCGCTGGCGGTACGCTGATTGAGCAGAAGGTTATTGACTGGACGCTGCAGCGCATCGGTCTGCCAGCCGGTTCAGACGGTATTTTGACCAGCGGCGGTACGCAGTCTAACCTGATGGCCATGCTACTGGCGCGCGACAGCTGGTGCGTGCGTCAACGCCCGGAACATCTGATCAAACAGCGCGGTTTGCCGCCTGAGGCAGGTAAATGGCGTATTTTTACCTCGAAAATGAGCCATTTCAGTATTCAGAAATCAACTGCCATTCTGGGCCTTGGCTATGATGCGGTGATCGCCATTGACCACGATGAGCATTACCGTATGGATGCCGTCAAACTTGAACAGGCTATCCAGCAATGTCGGCAGGATGGGCTGATCCCGATTGCCGTGGTGGCCACAGCAGGCACCACCGATTTCGGCAGCATCGATCCGCTACAGGCGATTAGCGATATCTGCCGTCACTACCAGCTCTGGATGCATGTGGATGCCGCCTACGGCTGTGGCCTGCTGGTGTCGTCACAGCATCGCTCGCGCCTGGCTGGCATTGAGCACGCTGATTCGGTTACCGTGGATTATCATAAATCTTTCTTCCAGACGGTGAGCTGCGGCGCTTTCTTTGTCCGTGAAAGCCAACACCTCAGCCACGTTACGGTACATGCCGACTATCTCAATCCGCTGAGCGCGCAGCAGGAAGGTACGCCCAACCTGGTAAATAAAAGTATTCAGACCACGCGCCGCTTTGATGCGCTAAAGATGTGGATGACGCTGCGTATTATGGGCGCGCAGCAGTTGGGTGCTGCCTTTGACAGCATACTGGCCCTCGCACAGCAAACGCATCGCCTGCTGCAGGCGCATCCCGCCATCGAAGTGCTGCATGCGCCGGAGCTGACCACTCAGGTATTCCGCTATATTCCCCGTCCCGGCCTGAGCGATGACACAACAGATGAGATCAACGCGCAGATCCGCAAAGCGCTGTTCCGCTCCGGCAATGCGGTGGTGGCCGGCACTAAAGTCAACGGACGGCAGTATCTGAAATTTACCCTGCTTAACCCCACTACCCGCGTCGCCGATATGGAAGACGTTATTGCGTTAATTAGCCATTACGGACGCGAACTGTCACGCAACACGCCGTTAAACGCTGCAAATCAGTAAGGACATAATGATGAACGACACCGTTTATGACTTTATCGGCATTGGCATCGGTCCGTTTAATCTGAGCCTCGCCTGTCTGACATCGCCGCTGGAGGAGATTAACGGTCTGTTTCTCGACCAGAATCCCGGCTTTGACTGGCACACCGGCATGATGCTGGAAAGCGCCCACCTGCAAACCCCGTTTATGGCCGATCTGGTGACGCTGGCCGATCCCACCAGCCCGTTTAGCCTGCTGAACTATATGAAGCAAAAGGGCAAGCTTTACAGCTTCTATATCCGGGAAAGCTTCTTTCTGATGCGTAAGGAGTACAACCAGTACTGTCAGTGGGCCTGCTCACAGCTGAATAACCTGCGCTGGAATACGCGCGTTGACTATGTCAGCTACGATGAGGGCCGCGAATGCTATCAGCTTCAGACCCTTGATACCCGCAGCGGCGAACGTCATAGCTGGCTGACGCGTAAACTGGTGTTGGGTACCGGCCCGGTCGCCTGGCTGCCGGAATGCAGCCGTCCGCTGCGCGATCGGATTGTGCACTCCAGCGACTATCTGGTGAATAAGCAGCAGCTGCAGGCGCAGCGCTCAATAACCGTGCTCGGCAGCGGTCAGAGCGCGGCAGAGATTTTTTACGATCTGTTAAGCGATATCGACAGTCACGACTATCAGCTCAACTGGATAACGCGCGCGCCGCGCTTCTATCCGCTGGAATATACCAAACTAACACTGGAAATGACCTCGCCAGAATGGATCGACTATTTTCACGCCCTGCCCCCGGCTAAACGTGACCAGCTGAATGCCGGACATAAAAACCTGTTTAAAGGTATCAACAGCAGCCTGATAAACGACATTTACGATCTGATGTATATCAAGCAGTTGGATGGCGACCTGAAGGTGCGGCTGTTTACCAATTCAGCGCTGACCGGCCTGCGTCGCCTGCCGGATAACCAGCTGGAGCTGTCGCTGCATCAGCGCGAGCAGGATGAGCACTATACGCGCCGTACCGAGGGTCTGGTGATGGCGACCGGCTATCACTACCGGCCGCCGCAGTTTATTGAAGGCATCTCTCACCGGCTGCGCTGGGATGAGCAGGGACGCTACGATGTGCAGCGCAATTACAGCATCGATCGCCATAACGCGGTGTTTGTACAAAATGCCGAGCTGCATACCCATGGATTTGTCACGCCCGACCTCGGCATGGCCTGCTATCGCAACTCGGTGCTGATCCGTGAAATCGCCGGACGGGAGATCTACCCGGTTGAAAAACGGATCGCCTTCCAGACCTTTCCGGCAGAGACGGAGCGTTAAGATGAGTTTTTTATATCGCTGCAAACGACCCGCCGGTGAATTTGCCCTGCGCCCAATGAACGCAGAGGACGCGCCGCTTATCCATCGCTGGGTGACGCAAAGCTACGCGCGCTTCTGGGGTATGCAAAACCACACGCTGGAACAGGTCGCTAACTTTTACCAGCAGCTGACCGCCCACGATCCGCAGGCGGCAATGATCGGCCTTTGCAATGACCGGCCAGTTTTCCTGATGGAGTTTTACCGCGCCGAACAGGATGAGGTGGGCAAATATTATCCGGCTCGCCCTGACGATTATGGGATGCATATTCTGATTGCACCTGCGGAAAAACCGCTGCCGCAGTTTAGCTGGCAGGTATTCAGCACGGTAATGGATTACCTCTTCAGCCTGCCGCAGGTGCGGCGGGTGGTGGTCGAGCCAGACGTGCGTAACGAGAAAATCCATCGTCTGAACAAACGGGCCGGCTTCCGCTATCAGCACACCATCGAAATGGGCCATAAAACCGCCTGGCTCGCCTTTTGCCAGCGCGAAGATTATCAGCAAGCGCAACTGCAGGAACAATTACAGATGACAACACACCCAACCTTGATCAACGGACACCACCTGAGCGGCGACAACTGGGCGCTGGCTAACCGCCTGCTGCTGCGCAAGGCGATTGCTGAGTTTGCCCATGAAAAACTGATTTCACCCCAGCCTGACGCCAACGGTAGCTATCAGCTGGCGGTGCCGGGCGGCGAAGCGGTATACACTTTCCACGCCCGCCGTCTGGCGCTTGATCACTGGCAAATTGATGCAGACTCACTGGAAAAGCGTGAAAATGGCGAGCCGCGGCCGCTGGATGCGCTGCAGTTTATTATTGAGTTTAAGCAGCAGATTGCTATCCCTGCCGCCATGCTGGCGATCTATATGGAAGAGATCACCAGTACGCTGTGTAGCAGCGTCTATAAGTTACAAAAGGGCAACCCGGACAGCGCGGCGCTGGTAAAAGCAGATTTCCAGACGGTGGAAGCGTCAATGACTGATGGCCACCCCTGCTTTGTTGCCAATAATGGCCGCATCGGTTTTGATGCGCGTGACTATCTCGCCTACGCGCCGGAAGCGGCCACGCCAGTGCGCCTGGTCTGGGTTGCGGTGCATACCCGCAATGCGCACTTCTCCAGCCTGGATTCGCTGAGCTATCAGCAGTTAATGCAGGAGGAGCTCGGAGAAACCACCATCGCCGGGTTTAATACTCGTCTGCGAGCGCTGGGCGTGGATGCGCAGGATTATCTGTTTATGCCGGTCCATCCCTGGCAGTGGCAGAATAAGCTGCTGACGGTTTTTGCACCCGATATCGCCGCACGCGATATTATCTGGCTGGGAGAAAGCGAAGATCACTATCAGGCGCAGCAGTCGATCCGCACTTTCTTCAACCGCAGCCAGCCCAACAAACGTTATGTCAAAACCGCGCTCTCAGTATTAAATATGGGCTTTATGCGCGGACTGTCGCCTTACTATATGGCCACCACGCCAGCGGTAAATCAGTGGCTGGAAAGCGTAGTGAGCCAGGATCGCTGGCTACAGCAGTGCGACTTCCGTCTGCTGCGCGAGGTAGCGGCGATTGGCTATCATAACCGTTACTATGAGCGCGCCATTCAGGGCGACTCCGCCTGGAAAAAGATGTTTGCCGCGCTGTGGCGCGATAATCCGGTGGCGAACCTGAAGCCTGACCAGCGTCTGATGACCATGGCTTCACTGCTGCATATCGATCAGCATCAGCAGCCGTTGCTGCCTGCATTGATTGCTGATTCCGGCCTGGCGGCGGAAGCCTGGATCGATCGCTATCTGACCTGCTACCTAAGCCCGCTGCTGCACTGTTTCTACCAACATGACATCGTCTTTATGCCGCACGGCGAAAACCTGATCCTGCTGCTGGAAGATAATGTGCCGATCGCCGCCTATATGAAGGATATTGGCGAGGAGATCGCGGTGCTGAACCCGGATGCGGTGCTGCCGGAGAAGGCACAACGCCTGGCGGTGGAGGTACCGGAAAACCTGAAAATACTTTCGATCTTTACCGATGTGTTTGACTGCATTTTCCGCTTCGTCTCTGCTATTCTGGATGACAGCGGGACGCTGCCCGAAGCACGTTTCTGGCAGCGCGTGGCGCAGTGCGTTCATGATTATCAGCAGGCGCATCCGCAGCTGGCACCTAAATTTGCCCGCTATAATCTGTTTGCGCCCACCTTCGCGCTTTCCTGTCTGAATCGCCTGCAGCTGGCGAATAATCAGCAGATGATTAATCTGGCCGATCCGGCAGAGAACCTGAAGTTTGCCGGGGAGCTGATTAACCCGATTGCCGCGTTCGCGCATCAGGAATAATTCATTTTTAATATAATTTTGATCGTTATACTGACGCGGCCGCATTTGCGGTCGCGTTTTTATCTTTCTGGAGCATACCTGCATGGCCGCATACACCCCGGTTTTCAACCTGACCTTCAGGCATTTACTTTTTCCGCTTTCGCTGGTGCTGTTTGAGTTTGCTACCTATATTGCGCACGACATGATCCAGCCTGGCATGCTGCTGGTCACCAACGAATTCAATGTTGGAGCCGAATGGGTTTCCGCTTCCCTGACGGCTTATCTGATCGGCGGCATTGTTCTGCAATGGCTGCTTGGCCCGTTATCAGATAAATATGGCCGGCGTCCGGTGATGCTGGCTGGCGTACTGTTTTTTATTATCTGCTGCGCGCTGATGCACTGGATTTCATCCATTGAGCAATTTATCGTGCTGCGTTTCTTGCAGGGCATCAGCCTCTGCTTTATCGGCGCGGTAGGCTATGCGGCGATTCAGGAAGCGTTTGACGAGGCGCGCAGCGTGCGGATTATGGCGCTGATGGCCAATGTCGCGCTGCTGGCGCCGCTGGCTGGTCCGCTGGCGGGTGCAGCCTTTTTAACCGTAGGTGACTGGCGCACCATGTTCTGGCTGTTTGCTGTTATCGCGGCGCTGGCGCTGATTGGCCTTTGGCGCGCCATGCCGGAAACCGCAGGCGATCGTACCGTTTCCATTAGCCTGAAAAATCTGGCGCGCAGCTATCTGGCGCTGGCACGCGATCGACAAATCATGAGCGGCTCGCTGGCGATCGGGCTGGTGTTTATTCCTATCCTCGCCTGGGTAGCGCTGTCGCCGGTCATTCTGATTCAGGATGAGGGGCTGTCGCGCATGGATTACGCCCTGCTGCAGCTGCCGGTTTTTCTGGCGATGATCGCCGGTAACCTGACCTTGAGCCGCCTTTCCAGCCGCCTGCCAATTGAGAGCCCGTTACGCTTTGGCGCATGGCCGATTCTGGCCGGACTGACTATCGCCGCGTTAGCCAGCCTGATCGATAACCACAGCTATCTGTGGCTGACCGCCGGACTGAGCCTGTACGCCTACGGCGCAGGCATGGTAAACGCCGGGCTGTATCGTTTAACGCTTTTTTCCAGCACTGCAGGCAAAGGCAGCGTGGCCGCCATGTTAGGGATGGTAAGTATTATTGCTTTTGCGTTGGGTATTGAGCTGACAAAATTCGGCTATTTTCATGGCGGGAGCGCCTGGTTTAGTCTGATCAATCTGGCGAGCGGCCTGCTGTGGCTGGTGCTGGTGACCGCTTTTCTGCGCGAGCGCAAGCGACGCAGTACGGTAAATCCGCTCTGAGCAGAGGTATGCATCTCCATGCGCTTCAGACGGCTCTTACCGGCTGCCTGAACGCAAATCCCGCGCCATGAAGGCGCGGGACGGTGGTCACTTCTGCCCTGCCTTTGCTTTATGCAACCGGCGGGTGCTTATCGTTTTGCTATTTACGCGGAAACAGCTCTTTGCGCTTATAGGGTTCGATCTCCCCTTCACGCCGCGTTTTAAGCAGTTTTAATATCCAGGTGTACTGCTCCGGATGCGGACGCACAAAATACTCAACTTCTTCATTCATGCGGCGCGCCAGCGTTGGGTTGTCTGCATCAAGCAGATCGTCCATTGGCGCGCGGATATAGATATCCAGCTGATGATTTTTGGCATTATAGACCGGGAACAGCGGCACCACGCGCGCACGGCATACTTTCATCAGCCGCCCCACTGCAGGCAACGTCGCTTTATAAGTGGCAAAGAAATCAACGAATTCACTTTGCTCTGCGCCATGATCCTGATCGGGCAGATAATATCCCCAATACCCCTGACGCACCGAGTTAATAAAGGGCTTTATACCATCGTTCCTGGCGTGCATACGGCCGCCAAAACGACGCCGCACCCGGTTCCAGATATAGTCGTTCAGCGGATTGCTTTGATTGTGAAACATCGCCGCTACCATCTGACCTTCTGAAGCCAGCAGCATGGCAGGAATATCGATTGCCCAGCCGTGCGGCACCAGAAAAATAACATTTTGCTTCTCTGCCAGCATCTCATCGATAATTTCCCGGCCGTGCCAGTGAACACGCTGACGGACGCGATCCGGATTACGCAGCGCCAGTTCGGCCATCATCGCCATTGACTGTGGAGCGGTGGCAAACATTTCATCAATGATCGCTTCACGCTCCGCTTCCGACAGCTCTGGCATGCAATACAGCAGGTTGATTTGCGCACGACGACGCGCGCTTTTTGCAAAACGTCCAGCAAGGCGGCCCGCCGCGCCAAGGATAGGATCGCGTAGCGCTGCAGGCAGCATTGCCATTACGCCAAACGCACCGATACCCAGCCAGGCTCCCCAGTATTTGGGTAACAGGAAGGATTTATCGAAGACGGGAATAAATTCTGTATTTTTTTTCTTGCTGGTTTCCATGCACTCGCCTCTATCAATAACCGGCTAATGATAGTGTCGGCAGGTAAATTTGCAACGCTTACCGCAGGTTGTCGTTAAACCAACCCTAAATAATACGAAACCAACGCACCCGTGGGGGAAAAGAGAGCAAGCGGAGACGCACGTTTTACCGTGCGCTCCGCTGATAAGAGAGTGCTGACGCTTAATTGAGTTTGAGCTGCGGCAGTACTTCTCTTGCCTGCGCCAGAAATGCGGAACGATCCTTGCCGGTAAGCCCTTCGGTGCGCGGCAGCTTCGCCGTCAGCGGGTTTACGGCCTGGTTATTGATCCAGATTTCATAGTGCAGGTGCGGACCGGTTGAACGACCCGTGTTGCCGGAGAGACCGATGCGATCGCCACGTTTGACCTTATCGCCTGGCTTCACCAGCAGCTTTTTCATATGCATATAGCGCGTCATATACTGACGGCCGTGGCGGATAGCAACATAGTTGCCCGCGCCGGAACTGCGTTTCGCCTGTACCACTTCACCGTCACCCACGGCCAGTACCGGCGTGCCGACCGGCACGGCAAAATCCACCCCTTTATGCGGTGCGACACGGCCTGTCACCGGATTCAGACGGCGCGGGTTAAAGTTAGAGGAGACACGGTACTGTTTTACCGTTGGGAAACGCATAAAGCCGCGCGCCAGGCCAGAGCCGCTGCGGTCATAGAATTTGCCATCTTCGGCACGGATGGCGTAGTAATCCTTGCCGCCGGTGCGTAAACGCACGCCCAGCAGCTGGCTCTGTTCATTTTTGCCATCCATTACTTCGCGCGACATCAGTACGCTGAATTTATCGCCCGCGCGCAGTTTGCGGAAATCCATTTGCCATTGCAGCGCTTTGATCACGCCGCTGATCTCCGCGCTGGTCAGCCCGGCGCGCTGAGCGCTGCTGACAAAGCTGCCTTTGACTTCGCCGGTCAGCACGCTGTTTTTCCATTCGCCTTTTTGCAGCTCGCTGGACATCTTAAAACCGTTACCGATGCGATCGTAGGTGCGGGTTTCGCGCCGCGACATCTCCCACGTCAGGCGTTGCAGCTGGCCTTCATCGGTTAGCGTCCAGGAGATTTGCTGCCCCACCTGAAGATTACGCAGATCGCTATCGGTTTTAACCAGCTGGTTGATTTCACCCATATCGATACCGTACTGGTTCAGCACGCTGCTCAGGGTGTCGCCGCTGGAAACCACATAGTCATGAGTGCCGCTTTCCGCCGTTACGTCCTGATCGATCTCATCCTGCGGCAGGTCATCTTCCGGCGCAGGCTGATCGAGCGGCTCGCTGGCTTCAGGCAGCAGCGTACGCAGCTGGTTTTTGTCAATTTCAATGGTTTTTACGATGGGCGATGTTTCACCCGGGTGATAAACAAAAGGCCGCCAGACAGCGACGGCCAGAGTAACAACGGTCAGCGACCCAAGCATAACGCGGTGGGGACGCGGCAGATTATTAAATGCCAGAGCGACAGAGCGGGCTATCTGTTGCACTTTTAGGGATTCCTCATGCTCCTTTCAGGCAGCTTTCATACTGGCTCGACAGCTGTGAGAGGAATTTCACATAACTGTCTTTTGCTAAGCTGATGCCCATTCCCAGCGGATCGAGCGTACCTTTACGCACCTGAGTTCCTCTGGCAACGGCATCGATTACGGCCGGCCTGAATTGTGGCTCAGCAAAAACGCAGGTCGCTTTTTGCTCAACCAACTGTGTTCGAATTTGATGTAAACGCTGCGCGCCCGGCTGGATTTCAGGATTAACGGTAAAATGGCCAAGTGGCGTGAGACCGTAGTGCTTTTCAAAGTAGCTATAAGCATCATGAAAAACGAAATATCCTTTTCCTTTAAGCGGCGCCAGCTGATGCGCAATTTGCGTATCGCTTTTCGCTAAATCTGCCTCAAATTGCTGCAGGTTAGCGTCAAGTTTGTCTTTGCGCTGCGGCATAAGTTCCAATAATTTTTCATGGATTGCAACCGCAGATTGGCGCGCTATTTCCGGCGACATCCACAGATGCATATTATATTGTCCATGATCATGATGTTCATGCGCTGCGTCATGATGTGCTTCATCATGTTCATGATGCTCATCATCCTCTTCCGCGCCGGTAATCAGCAACGGTTTTACTGTGGGCAACTGGGCAATTTCCAGATTCTTTTCCGCAGGAAATGCGCTGGCGGTTTTACTGATAAAGGCTTCCATATCAGGACCAATCCACACCACCAGATCCGCGCTCTGCAAGCGTTTAACGTCCGAAGGACGCAAAGCGTAATCATGTTCGGAAGCGCCATCGGGCAGTAAAACTTCTACCGGGGTTACGCCATCGGCGATTGCGGAGGCGATAAAGCCCAGCGGTTTAATCGAAGCGATAACCGCTGCGCTGGCAGGTGCGCTAAACGCAGCGGCAAAACCAAGGGAAAATAGCAGAGGAAAAAGGGCTTTTTTATTCTGTAACATAATGCGTCAATCCATCGTGACTGGGTGATGGATTGTGATATTATAACATCCGATAACTTCTGCAAGCATTAATAACTATGACCTCACTGATTAGTCTGGAAAATATCTCAGTCAGTTTTGGCCAGCGTCAGGTATTGTCCAATATCTCTTTAGCGCTGGAACCAGGACGGATCCTGACGCTCCTTGGCCCTAACGGCGCCGGTAAGTCCACCTTAGTTCGCGTCGTGCTTGGATTGATCGCGCCGGATAGCGGCACGCTGAAACGCAATAATCCGCTACGTATCGGCTATGTTCCGCAAAAATTGCATCTTGACCCAACGCTGCCGCTGACCGTAGAGCGTTTTCTGCGGCTGCGTCCGGGCACGCGCAAAGCGGATATTCTGCCTGCGCTCAAGCGCGTGCAGGCCGGTCACCTGCAGCATGCCGCGCTGCAAAAGCTGTCGGGTGGTGAAACCCAGCGCGTACTGCTGGCGCGCGCCCTGCTTAATCAACCACATCTGCTGGTGCTGGACGAACCCACCCAGGGCGTTGACGTTAACGGTCAGGTTGCGCTGTACGATCTTATTAACCAGCTGCGCCTTGAACTAAACTGCGCCGTGCTGATGGTCTCGCACGATCTGCATCTGGTTATGGCAAAAACAGATGAAGTGCTCTGCCTGAATCACCATATTTGCTGTTCCGGCACGCCGGAAGTGGTGTCGCGCCATCCTGAATTTATCGCTATGTTTGGCCCACGCGGCGCAGAGCAGCTGGCGATCTACCGGCATCATCATAATCATCGTCACGATTTACAGGGACGGATAGTTTTGCGTAAAGGACAGGAAAAATAATGCTTGAACTGTTACTTCCCGGCTGGTTGGGCGGCGTAATGCTGGCGCTGGCGGCCGGTCCATTGGGTTCATTTGTGGTCTGGCGTCGAATGTCCTATTTTGGCGATACGCTGGCGCACGCCTCGTTACTGGGCGTAGCCTTTGGCCTGTTGCTGAACGTTAATCCTTTTTACGCGGTGATTGCGGTCACGCTATTGCTGGCGCTGGGTCTGGTCTGGCTGGAGCGTCGTCCCCATCTGGCTATTGATACACTGCTGGGCATTATGGCGCACAGCGCCCTGTCGCTGGGGCTGGTGGTGGTGAGCCTGATGTCGAATGTACGCGTGGATCTGATGGCTTATCTGTTTGGCGATCTGCTGGCAGTGACGCCGGAGGATTTATGGATAATCGGCGGCGGCGTGGCGCTGGTGCTGGCGGCGCTCGCCTGGCAATGGCGACCTTTGCTCTCCATGACCATTAGCCCGGAGCTGGCGCAGGTGGATGGTGTCAATATCGCGCGCACGCGCATGCTGCTGATGCTGGTTACCGCTTTAACCATCGGCGTGGCGATGAAATTTGTCGGGGCGCTGATTATCACTTCGCTGCTGGTGATCCCCGCCGCCACCGCTCGCCGCTTTGCCCGCTCGCCGGAGCAGATGGCGTTTATCGCTATCGGTACAGGCATTGTTGCCGTGACCGGCGGCCTTACCTTCTCGGCCTTTTACGATACGCCCGCCGGCCCTTCGGTGGTGCTTTGTGCCGCAGTGCTGTTTATTATCAGCCAGATGAAAAAAGTGCCGGCCTGATAGCGGTTAACCAGACGAAAACGCCAGCTTAGCGCTGGCGTTTTTTATACTTCGCGGGTCATGCCGAAATGCTTAAAGGCGTGCTGTGTGGCGATGCGTCCACGCGGCGTACGCTGAATAAAGCCCTGCTGAATCAGGTAAGGCTCCAGCACATCCTCAATGGTTTCACGCTCCTCGCCAATGGCCGCCGCCAGGTTATCCAGCCCTACCGGCCCGCCGGTAAACTTATCGATAATGGCTAATAACAGCTTGCGGTCCATATAGTCGAAGCCTTCGTGGTCGACATTCAACATATCCAGCGCCTTCGCCGCGACATCGCCATCCATCACGCCTTCGGCGCGCACTTCGGCAAAATCGCGTACACGGCGCAGCAGCCGGTTAGCGATACGCGGCGTGCCGCGTGCACGTCGCGCCACTTCCAGCGCGCCTTCCGGGCTCAGATCCAGCCCCAGACAGGCGGCGCTGCGAGCCACGATGTGCTGCAAATCTTTTACCTGATAGAACTCCAGACGCTGCACAATGCCGAAACGATCGCGCAGCGGCGAGGTTAACGAACCTGCACGCGTGGTGGCACCAATCAGGGTGAACGGCGGCAGATCAAGCTTGATTGAGCGCGCCGCCGGGCCTTCCCCGATCATAATATCCAGCTGATAATCTTCCATCGCCGGATAAAGCACCTCTTCCACCACCGGCGACAGACGATGAATTTCATCGATGAAAAGCACATCGTGCGGTTCAAGGTTGGTCAGCATCGCCGCCAGGTCGCCCGCTTTTTCCAGTACCGGACCAGAGGTGGTGCGCAGGTTCACGCCCATCTCATTGGCAACAATGTTCGCCAGCGTGGTTTTACCCAGGCCTGGCGGGCCAAAAATCAGCAGGTGATCCAGCGCGTCGCCGCGCATTTTGGCCGCCTTGATAAAGATCTCCATCTGTTCACGCACCTGCGGCTGACCCACATATTCATCCAGCAGGCGCGGACGGATCGCGCGATCGATAATTTCTTCTTCGCTCACATTGCCAGGTGAGACCAGGCGATCGGCTTCAATCATGGTTTACCTCAGAGCGCAGCACGCAGCGCTTCACGAATCAGGGTTTCACAGTCAGCGTCCGGGCGGCCCACTTTGCTAACCATCCGGCTGGCTTCCTGCGGTTTATACCCCAACGCCACCAGCGCAGCAACCGCTTCGGCCTCGGCATCGTTGCTGTCGATGGCGGCATTCTCGCTGGTAAGCGTAAAGGTTGCGTCGCCGCCAAACAGATCGCCGTGCATGCCTTTAAAGCGATCTTTCATTTCCACTACCAGCCGCTCGGCGGTTTTCTTACCGACGCCGGGCAGCTTAACCAGCGTCGCGACTTCTTCACGCTCTACTGCGGTCACAAACTGCTGTGCCGACATCCCGGAAAGGATCGCCAGCGCCAGCTTCGGCCCTACGCCATTGACTTTAATCAGCTCACGAAACAGCGCGCGCTCCTGCTTGCTGGTAAAGCCATACAGCAGCTGGGCATCTTCACGCACAATAAACTGCGTAAAAATAGTGGCTTCCTGATTCAGCTCCGGTAGCTCATAGAAGCAGGTCATTGGCATGTGGACCTCATATCCCACTCCGTTCGCTTCAATTAATACCAGCGGCGGTTGTTTTTCCAGAATGATGCCTCGCAGACGACCTATCACAGTAGCTTCCTTTGATTCAGGGAGAGAGAAAGTGTCAGAGTTATAACATAAAAAAGGCTGGATGAATATCCAGCCTGATAATGGGTTACGAACGCAATCTGCCGCGCGTCAGGGTCAGACGCGTATCGCTTAGCCTGTTGGCATTCTGACTAACGTGACAGTGAGTGATCGCAATCGCCAACGCATCGGCGGCATCCGCCTGCGGGTTAGCCGCCAGCTTCAGCAAGGTGCGCACCATATGCTGCACCTGGCTTTTTTCTGCGCTGCCGATGCCGACCACCGTTTGTTTCACCTGACGCGCCGCGTATTCAAATACCGGCAGATCCTGATTGACCGCCGCCACGATAGCCGCGCCGCGCGCCTGACCCAGCTTAAGGGCTGAATCAGCGTTTTTCGCCATAAACACCTGTTCAATGGCAAAAAAGTCAGGTTGAAACTGCGTGATGATCTCCGTCACGCCCGCGTAAATCAGCTTCAAACGGGAGGGCAGATCGTCAACGCCGGTGCGAATACAGCCGCTGCCAAGGTAGGTCAACTGTCGCCCAACCTGCCGGATCACGCCGTAGCCGGTAATACGTGAACCCGGGTCAATGCCCAGAATAATCGCCATCAGGCTGCTCCGTCAGGTTGGTGAAGGGCAACAACCATTACAGGGTTGCCGCCACCTCGTCGGTCATTTCGCCGTTGTGATAAACTTCCTGCACGTCGTCACAGTCTTCCAGCATATCGATCAGACGCATCAGTTTCGGAGCCGTTTCAATATCCATATCCGCTTTGGTAGAAGGGATCATCGTCACTTCTGCGTTTTCCGCTTTCAGACCCGCCGCATCCAGCGCATCCTTCACTTCTCCAAAGGTTTCCCACGGCGTGAAGACGTCAATCGCGCCATCTTCATAGGTCACTACGTCATCCGCACCCGCTTCCAGCGCCGCATCCATTACCGTATCTTCATCCAGGCCCGGCGCATAAGAGATCACGCCTTTTTTGGTGAACAGATAGGCAACGGAACCATCGGTACCGAGGTTGCCGCCGCATTTGGTAAAGGCGTGACGCACTTCAGATACGGTACGGTTACGGTTATCGCTCAGGCATTCAACCATGACCGCCGTGCCGCCCGGGCCATAGCCTTCATAAATAATGGTTTCCATGTTGCTGTTATCGTCGCCGCCTACGCCGCGAGCGATAGCGCGATCCATGGTGTCACGCGTCATATTATTAGACAGCGCTTTATCCATGGCCGCGCGCAGGCGCGGGTTGGAAGCGGGATCGCCGCCGCCCAGCTTCGCTGCCGTCACCAGCTCGCGAATAATTTTGGTAAAAATTTTACCGCGCTTGGCATCCTGTGCCGCTTTGCGGTGTTTGGTGTTGGCCCATTTACTATGACCTGCCATAACTCTGCTCTCTCCAGTTTGACACCGGTCAGACGCCTCAAGGCCGGTTCCCTCTGCAGGGAAACAACGCACCTTATGTCTGACGCTGTTGATTTTGCATCAGTCCAGACTGACTGACAGCTTCAGCGCGCTATTGCTGATAAACAGCACGCACATTGCGGTGCGCTGCGCGGCTGTCGGCAGCGGTTAGCCGACGAATTCTTCTATCGCCTGGCGATTACTCCAGGACTTGGTTAGACGGGCGGCAGTGGCTGTATCCAGCCACTGCAAGGCCAGATGTTCGCTTAACATAATGCTGCGTTCGCCCGGCAAGGCCAGCCGAAACCAGTGCTCAATATTATGCGTAACGTGCGGCGCATAGCGATGACGAAAGTGCGGAAAGATTTCGAATTCAATTTGCCGCTGGCAATCTTCAAGCGTCAGCCCTTCAGCCGCCACGTCAATGCCCAGCTCTTCCCACACCTCGCGCCGCGCCGCCTCGACAGGCGCTTCTCCCGCCTCCAGGCTGCCGGTGACCGACTGCCAGAACGCAGGATCGTCGCGCCGCTGTAGCATCAGCACCCGCCCGGTATCCTGCGCGAAAATCACCACCAGTACCGAGACAGGATGCTTAAACGTCATCTTACAGGCTCTCTGGCTTTTCCTTTTTCACCACCTGAATGCTCAGCTCCTCCAGCGACGCTGGGTTAGCGAAGCTTGGCGCCTCGGTCATCAGACAGGCTGCAGCGGTGGTTTTCGGGAAAGCGATAACGTCACGAATATTATCGGTGCCGGTCAGCAGCATCACCAGGCGGTCAAGACCAAATGCCAGGCCTGCGTGCGGCGGCGTACCGAACTTCAGCGCATCCAGCAGGAAGCCGAACTTCTCGCGCTGCTCGGTTTCGGTAATACCCAGAATGCCAAATACGGTTTGCTGCATCTGACCGTTGTGGATACGTACCGATCCGCCGCCCACTTCGTAACCGTTAATCACCATATCGTAAGCGTTGGCGATGGCGGTTTCCGGTGCGGCTTTCAGCTGCTCCGGCGTCATATCGCGCGGCGCGGTAAACGGGTGATGCATTGCCGTCAGGCCGCCTTCGCCGTTGTCTTCAAACATCGGGAAGTCAATAACCCACAACGGTTTCCAGGCGCTGAGGTCGGTGATGTTCAGATCGCGACCCAGTTTCAGGCGCAGCGCACCCATCGCATCAGCCACCACGCCCGCTTTATCAGCACCAAAGAACACCATATCGCCATCCTGCGCGCCGGTACGTTCCAGGATCGCTTCCACGATTTCAGCGTTAAGGAATTTCGCTACCGGGCTTTGAATGCCTTCCAGACCCTGCGCGCGCTGGTTAACTTTGATATAAGCCAGCCCTTTCGCGCCGTAAATTTCAATAAACTTGCCGTACTCATCAATCTGCTTACGGCTAAGCTGCGCACCGCCCGGTACACGCAGCGCCGCTACGCGGCCTTTGGCATCGTTGGCCGGACCAGAGAAGACCTTGAACTCAACCTCTTTAACCAGATCGGCGACATCCACCAGCTCCATCGGGTTACGCAGGTCCGGCTTGTCGGAACCGTAACGACGCATCGCTTCAGCAAAAGTCATCTGCGGGAACTCGCCCAGATCGACGCCCTTCACTTCCAGCCATAGCTGGCGCGCCAGACGCTCCATCACTTCACGCACCTGCGGCGCGGTCATAAAGGAAGTTTCCACGTCGATTTGCGTAAATTCAGGCTGACGGTCAGCACGCAGATCTTCGTCACGGAAGCATTTAACAATCTGATAGTAACGATCGAAGCCGGACATCATCAGCAGCTGTTTGAACAGCTGGGGAGACTGCGGCAGCGCGTAGAATTTGCCTTTATGTACGCGGCTCGGCACCAGATAGTCACGCGCGCCTTCCGGCGTGGCCTTGGTCAGCATCGGCGTTTCAATATCAAGGAAGCCGTTATCGTCCATAAAGCGACGCACCAGGCTGGTGATTTTGGCACGCGCCTTCAGGCGCTGCGCCATTTCAGGGCGACGCAGGTCGAGATAGCGATATTTCAGACGCGCTTCTTCTGTATTGACCTGGTTAAAATCCAGCGGCAGCGGCTCGGCGCGGTTGATGATGGTGAGGTCGGTGGCGAAAACTTCTACTTCGCCGGTGGCCATATCGGGGTTTTTATTGCGTTCGTCACGGGCGCGGACCACGCCGGTCACCTGAATGCAGAACTCGTTACGCAGCTCAGACGCCAGATTGAACGCCTCCTGACGATCCGGGTCGAAAAAGACCTGGACGATGCCTTCACGGTCGCGCATATCAATAAAGATCAGGCTCCCGAGATCGCGGCGACGGTTAACCCAACCGCAGAGAGTCACTTGCTGGCCAACATGAGACGGATTGATCTGTCCGCAATATTCTGTACGCATAACGCTATCCTTTTAACTTCGCCGCTGCAGCATGGGCAGCGCTGATGTATCGTTCTGGAGTTGGTTATCCGGCGGATAACCCTCAGGCAGACGCTGCCGCAAAAAGGCAGGCATTATAATGTAAAAAGCGAGGCACGATAAGGGGGAACGGCGCGCAGCGCTGAATGTGTGCGCATTTGTTATTCCCTGCCGGCTCATGTTAGCGCCGCGCACACAGAAATTCACAAAATTCATGAATTAACGACATTTTTCTGCTCGCCCGCACGCCAGCAAGTCACGTAGGCTTACGCTTTTGTCTGTTCGCGGAGAACATTATGAAACTCAATCCTGAATCAACCGCGCTGGTTTTAATCGATTTGCAGGAAGGTATCCTGCCTTTTGCCGGCGGCCCGCACAGCGCGCAGCAGGTGGTGGCAGGTGCGGCCAGGCTGGCGGAAAAATTCCGCGCCGTAAACGCGCCGGTGGTGCTGGTGCGTGTTGGCTGGTCGCCTGATTTTGCCGATGCGCCGAAGCAGGAAGTCGATTCTGCGCTGATGCACGGCGCGCTGCCGGAAAACTGGTGGAACTACCCTACGGCGCTGGGCGTTACGTCTGGCGATATTGAAGTGGTCAAGCGCCAGTGGGGCGCCTTTTACGGCACCGATCTGGAGTTGCAGCTGCGTCGGCGCGGCATCGATACTATCGTCCTGGGCGGCATTTCCACCAATATTGGCGTAGAATCTACCGCGCGCAACGCCTGGGAGCTGGGCTTTAACCTGGTCATTGCCGAGGATATTTGCAGCGCTGGCAGCGTAGAGCAGCATAACAGCAGTCTGGAATGGATTTTCCCGCGTATCGCAAAAATACGTCGTAGCGATGAGATTATCGCCGCGCTGTAACCTGTGGTGGACACTCCCCTGTCCGCCCGTGAAGCCCCGGCGAGTGATCCGCTTTTCGCGTTTGCAGAGCGAGCCAGTTTGCCGGGGACACTTTGATACGGGAGCATTATGACACTTCGTCTGGGTTTGCCGCAGTGGCAACATCCGCACTGGAAACGCTATGGGCTGGAAACGCTGGCTGACTATGCCCGCTATTTTAACTGCGTTGAAGGCAATACCACGCTCTATGCGCTGCCAAAAGCAGAGGTGGTGTTGCGCTGGCATGATATGACCAGCGATGATTTTCGTTTCTGTTTTAAATTTCCCGCCACTATCAGCCATCAGGCTGCCCTGCGCGACTGCGACGATCTGCTGGATACTTTTTTCCGCACGCTGGATCCGCTTAGCGCCCGCATTGGTCAGTACTGGCTGCAGCTGCCTGCCACCTTTGGTCCCGATTCGCTGGCGGCGCTGTGGGCATTTCTTGATGGTTTGCCTGCCGGGTTCCGCTATGGCGTTGAAGTGCGTCACCCGGCTTTTTTCGCCAAAGGCGAAGCGGAGCGTGCACTGAATCGCGGCCTGCATCAGCGCGGCGTGAATCGCGTGATCCTTGACAGCCGCCCGGTTCACGCTTCTGATGCCGTTACGCCCGCCACGCTGGATGCCAAAGCGAAAAAACCAAAGGTGCCGCCACACGCTATCATGACCGCCAGCGACCCGATGGTGCGCTTTATCGGCAGCGAATCCCCGCAGGAAAATCAGATATGGTTCGAGGACTGGCTAAACAAGCTGCCTGGCTGGCAGGAAAAGGGAACGCCGTGGCTGTTTATTCATACGCCCGATATCGGCGAGGTGCTGGATCTGGTGCAAACGCTGTGGCCGCGCCTGCAGCAGGCGTTACCGCAGGTGGGTGAATCCCCGGACTGGCCGCAGCAGGCGGCGCTGTTCTGATTTTATATCCGGGTCGCCATCAGTTTGCCATCGACGCGGTAGAGTGTGAAAGTGGCGATAAACTTTCTACCGTCCATTTTTGCTACGGGTTTAATAAAGGTAGCGATCGAAACGCCGTAAGCCAGACCCTCTTTAAAGGGATAATCAAACAAGGGAACGCACTGGTTACGAGAAAGCGGTATCGCTTTATCATCCATTGAATAAAATTTTCTGAAAGTATTTTGCGCGCTATCAGAAGAATTGATTTCAATGAGGTTTAAATTCTCATTATCTTTCGCATCAATTAACACACAAACTTTATCATTTATTGTTGTTACCTTTGCCCGATAAAGGTAAAGCGTTTTTCCTTCGCAAGCAGTTAACATCGTGACTGCTGTAATGATTAATAATGCTTTTATAGCGCGCATAGTTAGCCTTTTTTCACAGCTGAATAAATGGTTTTTTGATATTGCGAAAGTAACCTTAAGCGATCAATACTGCCTTGATGAGTAACAACGGGATAAGTTTGTTGCCTGAACATATTCCATACCCTATAACCAAAAGTATAAAGTACAAAATAATCGGCAACGATTTGAGCCTGCTGCTCAAGTGAATATTGTAACAGTGGTTTACCATCAAGCTGATACGTATAGTCAGCAGCCCAGCTAAATAATCCTCTTGCCCGAACCCACATTCTCTGTTGGTATTGCCAAACATGCATCATTTCATGAATAAAAAGATGCTTTGATGATGCAGGCGTATAGATTGAGCCAAAGTTGGGTTCATAGAGTTCTTCTCTGAACCAAATTTCCCCATTAGGCGACATTGCTGTATCCCTTCTCTGCAAACCAAAAGGCAAATAGCTGTCGCAATGAATCCATACGCGTGCGTAATCTATCGATCCGCCAAAAATGGAATGTGCCAGCGCGATCTCTTCCAGCGTTAATAAACGCAGCGTTCCTTCTTTAACCCTGTCCATCGTTGCCGTTTCCTTTAGCCTGAAATATCCGTTCTGGCCGTTCTGCGTTTCCTTAAGCTACCCGCCATACGTCAGGGTATAAGCAGAAGGTGTAAACGCGCCAGCAGCGACAGAACATAACAGCGAACAAAAAACAATCTGTGCCCAACGCCATATTCACCGTTTTTGAGACCGTTCTTGCTAAGCGTGCGGCGCCTTCACGACTCAACGGTTGTCGCAGCCGCTGCGGTTCGCGCGACAAAAGATGCAGCGCGCCACGCTTTCTGCCAAAATAACGCCCTTTCCGTAGTTGACCGGATTTACCCCTATGTCTAATCGAGATACGCTGTTCTCCGCGCCTATTGATAAACTGGGCGACTGGACGTTTGATGAGCGCGTAGCTGAAGTTTTCCCGGATATGATCCAGCGCTCGGTGCCGGGTTATTCCAATATCATCTCTATGATCGGCATGCTGGCCGAACGCTTCGTTAAGCCCCATACCCGGGTTTACGATTTGGGCTGTTCGCTTGGCGCCGCCACGCTTTCCGTGCGCCGTTCGGTACAGACGGAAGGCTGCAAAATTATTGCGGTTGATAACTCTCCGGCAATGGTTGAACGCTGCCGTCGTCATATCGATGCCTTCCGCGCCAGCACGCCGGTTGAGGTTATCGAAGCTGACATTCGCGGTATCAATATTGAAAACGCCTCAATGGTGGTGCTGAACTTCACCCTGCAGTTCCTGGCACCTGACGATCGTCTGGCGCTGCTGGCACGCATCTTCCAGGGCCTGAATCCTGGCGGCGCGCTGGTGCTGTCAGAAAAATTCAGCTTTGAAAATGCGGAAGTGGGCGAACTGTTATTTAACATGCATCACGACTTCAAGCGTGCCAATGGCTACAGTGAACTGGAAATCAGCCAGAAGCGCAGCATGCTGGAAAACGTGATGCTGACCGACTCGGTGGAAACACATAAGGCGCGCCTGCGCCAGGCCGGTTTTCAACACAGCGAACTCTGGTTCCAGTGCTTTAACTTTGGCTCTCTGGTGGCGTTAAAAGCAGGTACGGCATGATCGACTTCGGCAATTTTTATCAGCGCATCGCGCAGGGCCCGCTGGCCAGCTGGCTTGAAGTGCTGCCGGCGCAGCTGGCAGCCTGGCAGCGTGAAAATCTGCACGGCCATTTCCGCAACTGGACCAAAGCGGTAGATAACCTGCCGCAGCTCACGCCGCAGCATCTCGATTTACAGCACAGCGTTACCGCCGACAGCGATGCGCTTAGCGAGCGCCAGCGTCAGGGCATCGAAAAACTGCTGCGCACCCTGATGCCGTGGCGCAAAGGTCCTTATTCACTTTACGGCACCCATATTGATACCGAGTGGCGCTCCGACTGGAAATGGGATCGCGTGCTACCGCACATCTCCCCGCTCACCGATCGCACCGTGCTGGATGTCGGCTGCGGCAGCGGTTATCACATGTGGCGCATGATTGGCGCGGGCGCAAATCTGGTGGTGGGCATCGATCCCACTCAGCTGTTTCTCTGCCAGTTTGAAGCGGTACGTAAGCTGCTTGGCAACGATCAGCGCGCGCATCTGCTGCCGGTCGGTATTGAACAGCTGCCGGAACTGAAGGCTTTTGATACCGTTTTTTCCATGGGAGTGCTCTATCATCGGCGCTCCCCGCTGGATCATCTCTACCAGTTGAAAAATCAGCTGGTAAGCGGCGGCGAACTGGTGCTGGAAACCCTGGTAATTGAAGGCGACGAGCATGATGTGCTGGTGCCGGGCGAACGCTATGCGCAAATGCGCAACGTCTGGTTTATTCCGTCGGCGGGGGCACTGGCGCGCTGGCTGGAAAAATGCGGTTTTGTTGATGTGCGCATCGTGGACTATTCCCGCACCACCACCGACGAACAGCGACGCACAGACTGGATGATTACCGAATCGCTGGCGGACTTTCTCGATCCCCAGGACAGCAGCAAAACCGTGGAGGGTTACCCCGCGCCTTTGCGTGCCGTGCTGGTAGCACGCAAGCCGTAACAGGAAAGTCAGGGGCATCCCGGGATGCCCTTTTTTAACGCCCCAGCGCCCTTCCCAATGCTTTATTCACTCCCCTCCTACCCAACGGCTCCGCCGCAGAAAAGCAGATTTGCGCGTTGAACACTAAACTTAACGCAGCGATTACAGGAGGGCCAATGAGAGAGTTTGATTATCAGCAGGATTTTAAAGCCATCGATTTTCGCCAGCACCCGGAACTGTATCAGGTAGGCCGGGGCGAACAGGGCGTACTGCTTGTCGAGCCTTACAAATCGGAAATTTTACCGCACTGGCGCTTTCGTACCCCAGCCATTGCGCGTGAGTCAGCAGAAAAAATTATGGCGCTGTTTGAAGCCTATCGACAGCAGGACGATTTTGTTGGTATGGATATGGCGCGTAAATTTATTCAGATGGGTTTTACCCGCGCGCGACGCTATGCCAATCATCCCGGCGGTAAAAAATATGATGCGCAGCGGCAGGTGCTGCCGCAACAGCTGGACGCAGAGAAAGTCGAATCGGCCACCATTTTCAAAGGATACTGGGATAAAATTCGTGCGGATGAAGATTACCTGCGACGCAAAAAAGCCCACCAGCAGCGCTATGGATAATTTCCCTTTTCCCACTCTTTAACAAACCCATTCCCGGAAACCTGCCAGGCTTTAGCTAACACGTTAAATCAATAGCTAAAAGGAGAACGGGAATGAGTAAGTTTGTTTTTTCCTCCCCACGCAAATATGTTCAGGGCGCTGGCGTACTGACTGAACTGGGAACCTGGCTGAAAGAATTAGGTGACAGCGCATTTCTGATCGCTGACGATATTGTCTGGGGACTGGTTGGCGAACAGGTGCAAAATACGCTGAAACAGAGCGATATCCAGCAGCACTATGAAAAATTCAATGGTGAGGCTTCCGGCAGTGAGATTACCCGCCTGGCAAATGCCGCACGCCAACAGGGCTCTGTGGTCGTGGTTGGTCTGGGCGGCGGCAAAACCCTGGATACGGCCAAAGCGGTGGCGGATGAGCTGCAATCGCCGGTGGCGATCGTGCCGACCGCCGCCTCGACCGATGCGCCCTGTAGCGCGCTCTCCGTTATCTATTCCGATAGCGGCGTCTTCGAAAGTTATCGCTTTTACAGTAAAAACCCCGACCTGGTGCTGGTGGATACCTGGGTCTGCGCTCAGGCGCCGGTGCGGCTGTTTGCTTCCGGCATTGCTGATGGCCTGGCGACCTACGTTGAAGCGCAGGCGGTGCTGCGCTCACACGGGAAATCGATGGTGAATGGCGATCCCACCATTGCCGGAATGGCGATCGCCCGCGCCTGTGAAGAGACGCTGCTGACCTGGGGCTACAGCGCCTGGACCGCCGTGGCGCAAAAGCGCGTAACGCCTGCGGTTGAAGCAGTGGTGGAAGCCAATACGCTGCTTTCGGGGCTGGGCTTTGAAAATGCCGGGCTGGCGGGCGCGCATGCGATTCATAACGGCTTTACCGCTATCGAAGGCGATATTCATCATCTGACGCATGGTGAAAAAGTGGCGTATGGCACGCTCACGCAGATGGTACTGGAACAGCGGCCCGATGAGGAGATCGCCCGCTATATCCGCTTTTACCGCGCCATAAACATGCCGACTACGCTGGCAGAGATGCACCTGGAAAATGAAAGCTGGGAAAATATGGTTAGAATTGGCGCGCTGGCAAACAGCGAAGGCGACACGTTGAAAAACCTTAATCCGGCACTGACGCCGGAAGCGGTCGCCAATGCTATTCTGGCGGTAGATGCGTTCAGTCAAAGCGTGAAATAGTGACGTTACGGCGTTAAATAGCAGAGGCGTCAACGGACGCCTCTGTTCAGGCCCTCACCGTGCGAAAAAGCGTTTAGCGATTTTCCTCTCCACTCTTCTCTGCCTCACTATCCCAGTACTCAAAGCGATACGCCGTCCCCAGCTGACGCTGCAGGGTTTCCTGCCCGGCAATTTCGGTTTCATGGGAATAGCTCAGCGTGCAGTTACCGGTTTTATCCCAGCTCTGGCACTCATCCAGCGTGGTAATGGTGCCGTTGCTGGTGGTATTAATCATCCGCATTCCCAGTTCACGCTGTTGCGCATCGTAAGTGTAACTCTCCTGGCTTTGCGCCGATCTGCTGCCCAGCAGCAATCCCGCTTTGTTCCAGCGATAGCGATATTCACCGTTGGTGAGCCTATCCGAGCCACGTGATGTGCTGGTGCTTAAACGCATTTGAGGATCATAGCTGTACGTTGTCTCGGTGAAACCTTTCTTCCCCATCAGCATAAAACTATCGCTGGCGCTGATGATATTGCCTTTGGTTCCCACCATATAGCTGATATTGCCCTGCTTGTTATTTACCTCAACCAGGGCATTCTCTTTTTGCACTTTCACTGAGATTTGGTATTCCGCCAGCCAGCCGTGATTAACGCGAAAAATATGCTGCTCCATAGCCAGAACAATATTTTGATCGTTTTTATCGTAGCTGATATCCGCGACGACAAGCTGACCGCAACGGTCGAACTGACCCAATACGCGCTTTTGCGAATTGACATTTTTGCCGAACTCGCCCATCACCACCTGTTTAACCGGCCCTTTTGCCGTGCCGCCCAGCAGAATGACGCTGTTGCTCTGTTTTATCGCTTCAGGAATGGCGCGGCAGGTTTCTGCCGCCAGGCTCAGGGTGCAAAAGCTCAGGCTGCAAATGCCGGTAGTCAGTGCCAGGTATCCAGACTTCATTATTAATTCCTGTGGTAATGCCATGGGGATACCAGCATCAAGGCCTCCGCCGTAGACGGCGGTAGCATCAGGTCAGGCAGGCGTAACTGAACGCGTGCTTTCCAGCATGGCCCATGGCGCTTTTGCCTCTTCACCCGTGGCATAGTAGTAACGTAGCTGCTTACTTACATCATAGCTCAGTACAATCTTGCCTGAGGATTTACCAATAGCATTTACGGCGGAGGCGGAGGACGCAAGCTGTGCCTGCGAATAGACAAAGCCGCTGTTAATGCCTTGGTTATTGTTAAACAGCCATTCGATTTTCGGCACATCCCCTTTAGTTGTCACGGTTGAGCCGCCGGATGCGTTGGTTTTGGCATAGCGTAAAGATAAGGGTTCAGAGGATTTAAGATTATAACAATTACTCCAAATAAACTTTTCGCTGATATTACGCATACTGACAGCATACTTATCTGAGGCATAGCCGGTGCTGGTAATATTTACCCTCGCCAGATCAAACAGGCTCATTGCATAATCATTACCATCAACATCAATAATACTGTGGTTAATTGATAATGATCCACCATTACCGCCCTGGAATAGAATTCCCGTAGCGGTACCGTTCCCCACCAACCGACACCCGGTCAGTAATATATTATTATAAGGCGCAGTGACCGCTTTAATTTTATTGGCGAGCCCTTCTGCATAGCAGTTGTTTAAATGTAAATCTTTCGCAGGCTGAAGTTCAAAAGCAAAATGCCGACGAAACGGTCCCCAGGCCAGATTATTTGTCATAATAGTGTGCTGCGCATCAAACTCAGGTCGGTCAGTGCCTGCTGTTACCGGCGCTTCGGCGTGAAAAGCAAGACGACCATCTGTGCCCTCTTTACAGGACGCATAATTACCGTCAATCACCGTGCCCGAACCCCAGATACTGACCGCATCCCCTCAGTCCTCTCGTCCCACGCCCAGACAATCGAAAAAATTATTTTCCAGAATGCGCGAACCATGGGCTCGATAAATAGATCCGGCAATTACCGCATTGACCTGATTGGTCATGGTACATCCCTGAATAACGCAAAAATCGGCCTGAATATCCACGGTACCCTGGCGTCCGCCGCCTTCTTTCGGCTCAGCGTCGCTCTGTAATAATAGAGGATTTGTTGAGGTTAAATTTAATAGCTTGCAGCGCGGATGATTCAGAACAATCATTGACAGAATGACCATACTATTGCCAATCGGTCTGATTTCGCCAGTTTCGGTGCCCTCTATAATTTGCCCATCAAAGGCGGTTTTAATTTTCCCGGAAAGATTAATAACGGTGTCGATAATAATATGTGTCGTTTGATTAACCAGTTTCTGCAAACCAGCCGTATTATCCGTGGTGTAATCTGTGGCACTATTGGTTCTGATATTCAGCGACGATGTGGAGACTGGCATAGCAATCCTCTTTATTTGATTAAATAAATGGACCTGAATTTTAGCTGATGCACTCCGACTTGCTCGCTGAGAATAGGGTAATAATATCTCCCGTAAATTATAAACACGTTAATTTTATGTATCCCAATAATATTAAGGACCAGACTTTACTTAATGCTGAGCTGATTTAATTAGGCGTTGTTTTATCAGAAAGGCAATTCATCAACACAAGAAGCAGAATTCTCTGAGGATTTTTAGAGAGAAGCAGGTCAGCATTTAGCTGAGGATTTCATTTTCTGTAGTCTGTAACGGTCTTCAATTAACTGAAAAGAGCAGCGTGAATGATGCCAGGCAGGCGCTGCTCACAGTTAAACATTCCTTATTAAAAGAGCCTTCTGCATTGCGCAGAAGGCTCGGACGATCAGGCTGGCGTTACTGTCTCAGCATTATCGAAAGAGACCCAGGGCGAGTTGGCCGCAGGCCCCATAGCATAGTAGTAACGTAGTTTCTTATCAGCGGTGTAACCCAGTACGATTTTACCCATTGCTTTGCCGAAAGTATTAACTGTAGAAGTCAACGATTTAAGCTGCGCCTGAGAATAGACGAATCCACAGGTAATGCCATCATTCTGATTAAACAGCCATTCAATTTCCGGTACATCACCTTCTGACGTAACAATCGGCGCTCCGCCTGTAGTACTGGTTCTGGTATAACGCAGGCTGAGCGGTACATCAGAATTAAGGTTATAACAGTTACTCATAACGAATTTTTCACCGATGTTTTGCAGACCAAGGGCGAATTTTGCTGCGGCATAACCGGTACTGGTAATATGAATTTTCGCCAAATTGAACAGGTTCATAGCAAAATTATTACTGCCTACGTCTATAATGCTATGGTTAATTGACAGTGTGCCGCCTGAACCGCCCTGAATTAATACACCGGTAGCGGTACCGTTGGTTCTTAAACGGCAACCCGTTAACAGGACGGTATTATAATCACTAGTGGTTCCTTTAATAACACTGGCGAAACCTGCGGCATAACAGTTATTCAAATGCAGATCTTCTGCCGGCACTAAATTAAAGGCGTTATTTCTTTCGTCTCCTTTATTCAGCATGGAGAGTTGCAGCGTCAGACGATGTTCAGCTTTCACCGTTGATGAGCGATCGAGAATAAAACCGTCGCCGACGGAGCCTTCGTCCATGACCACATTTGAACGGATACTTACGTTATATGACCAGTTCTGTACGCAAATCGCCCCGCGTTTCGGCGCCCAGTTGGCACCCTGCGTATCGGCAGATGTACGGGTATATTTAATCGTATTTTCCGCCAGCACATTGGTACACATAATATAAGCTTCGCCCCACCAGGTCGCGCCGCCGAGAGAGATGTTACCGATCGCCGTCCCGTTGGTAATCCCTTCCATCACAAAGTGACGGCGGAACGGGCCGTAGGCCAGGTTATTCGCCATAATAGTATGCTGAGCATCAAAATGGGCGCGTCCGCTGTTGGAAGTAACCGGCGCTTCGGCATGAAACGCAATGCGTCCATCGGTGCCTTCTTTACAGGAGGCGTAGTTATGAGCAATCACCGTACCGGAACCCCAGATACTGACGGCATCACCACGCTCTTCCAGACCAACGCCCAGGCAGTCCAGGAAGTTATTATTGATAATACGTGAACCATGCGCACGAAAGATTGAACCGGCAATAACGGCGTTAACCTGGTTAATCATGGTACAACCTTCAATCACGCAGAAGTCCGCCTGAATATCTACCGTCCCCTGACGACCTCCGCCTTGATCGCCGGGAACGTTACTTTGCAGCAATAATGGATTGGTCGATTTCAGACTACGCAGCTGACAACGCTTATGTTTCAACGCAATCATCGAACGGATACTCATAGCGGTGCCTATCGGCCTGATTTCACCCGTCTCCTTTCCTTCGATAATCTGCCCTTCAAAGGCAGTTTTAACCTGTGCAGAAAGATTAATAATGGTATCGACGATGACATGTCTTTCCTTATTAAGCAGCGCCTGAAAAGCGACGGTATTATCGGTTGTATAATCAGTTGCACTTGTTGCAGCAATTTTTTGAGAAGATGTAGTTAAAGCCATGATGAACCTCCAGAATGAAAAATAAGGGTTTTTATCCTTGTTAAAACTGTTCAGCGCACGAATTAAGGTTGCGGAAATCCCTTTCCGCTTCTATTACGGAATTATTTTTTACCGTTTTCATTATTAAGCCCTGGTGCGTAATATTTAATTCAAGGCGTATTATTTGTGCCTTCTCTATCAGCTGGCGTATTGGTATCAGGCGGTGCTTTTTGCCTGGTAATACGTGAAAACATTCCCACCAGCATGACAATGAATGAAGTAATTTGTAGCCAGTGAGACGGAATCAATGCTTTCCACTCAGCAGGCATTTCAAGCCAAATCGTAGGTAGCAGACCGAGTGCAACCAGCGCTTTCGTAGAATGCCAGCGCCACCAGTTTGGCCAATCCTTAACCAGCCGTAATTTCATATGATTACCCCTCTGTAACCCTCGTAACTGCCGCTACGCATCACATCCGCATGGCGCTTCGCCCGGTTAGGCGTTTGCCGTGCCCACTTACTCATCAACATACTGCTGGCCGCCGCGGTAAAATTTTCCTGAGAAATTAGGGCCAGCATATTCTTGAATCCGGCTAACCCCTCAACCCCCATTTGCCATGCCATGCTGTACAAAATATCGCTCCGCGGCTCGTTGCAATGTCGCAGCGCATCGACAATTCCCGGCATGGCATTCATTTGTAACCTGTTATTGCTCAACAGGGTTTCCAGCCATACGCTCCCCACCACCTCCGGCACCGTGAAGGTATAATTACTGATTGGGCATCCGCGCGGCCCAAGTTTGATGCCATAAGCCACGGTCGGATATCCTTCTGTATCGATATAAGGCTTTGCCCGATAACCTTCTTCAAATTTAAGAATTTTTATTATCTCGCTCATCGCACTCTCTCCTTCTCCAGCTTACCCGTGACCTTGTTAAAAATTGGCTCTGCCACATTGGTGGTTTTCATTCTGTTATGTATAATGCTTGAACCCATAACAAAACGTATCGAATCAGGCCATAGCAAAGCGTGTTTGACGAACAATACGGCGCGCTATAAATTTTCGTTTATGAAAACAGATTCTCTTGCTACGCGGCTCAATATAGCGATGAACTTGGCCGGAATGACTCAGGGTGCTTTAGCTAAAGCATCCGGCGTTTCCCAGCCTACTATCTGGCGTCTGACCAAAGGTCAGGCCGCTGGATCACGCAAACTGGTCGACATCGCGGCCGCACTCAACGTCAATGTCGAATGGCTGGCCAAAGGTCAGGGAGAGATGCAGGGGCCTTCTAACAAAGAAGGTTTTTCACATACTCCCGCGGCCAGTGACGTCCCTGTCTGGACGCTCGCAGGCAAAACCAGCGAGACCGTAACCACGCCTAACGGCGTCCGCGCCAAAAAAACCTGGCGAGCCTACTTGATAGATCGAAACAGCGGTTGTGCTGAAGCTACTGCGGGCAGTATCGTCATTATTGATACTGCTATTCCGCCAGAGTCAGGTGACCTGGTCATCGCTCGTGTTAATGAGCGCATCAGCGTCTATCGCTATCTCGAAGGTCCATCTAACGGCTTTTTAACCGTGGATGATCCACGTTTACCGGCTGTCGAACTCTCCTCCTCCGCCGAACTTATCGGCGTCGCTATCTTTTTAATCCGTGATTTGCGCCGGTAAGCCGCCACATCATCATCCGGTAAGGTGAACTCGCGATACTGCCCACCGGCGACACGATATAAGACATAAATCATGGCGAACCTCTTCAGCTACTCAGCCCGTCAGTTATCTAACTTCCCATCGGCGCCTGGGCGCCGCTCCGGGTTCAACTATGCTTCAACACGTCTATGAAGCATGAATGCGGCTTAATAGTTCGCTGACGAGGCGGTTAACACATCCACCACACTTCATAACCTTTGTTATTAAAAATACTATTAGCTATTAAAAAACTGTCAAGTTTGTTTGCTGGAAAAATGGGCTTGTTCACAGGCGATTTCGATAGCAAAACGTAGCACTGGCAGGCATTTCAGCAGGGTTACAGATGGGCTAACTTACTGTCAGCTAATCATTTTTCGATTTTTAATGATTAAACAGGCTTAACGGTAACAAGAGATGAAAATTTGCGTAAAAAAATTTCTGATAAGGTGAAAAACTTTCTTCCCCTCCAGTGATAACTTTCCCTCCTGTATAATTTATGCTTTAAATACAGTCAATTAGTGTAAAACCAATCAATAACTCGCTCTTTTAGGGTATTTTGCGAAAAATTCTTATTCGCATCAGAAAAAAGACACGAAAGAAAATAGCTATATCTTTCAATAAATTACAAAGAGTGGGTTTATTTTGCGGCGTGACGGAAGATCGGCACCAGATTCAGCAATGTGTTTAGCACTGGTAACCAATGTGAAAAATGTGACCTGGCTCATTTAGTTAAATTTGCTGCAGATTTAACTTTTCGCCCTCGTACCAAAGCGTATTAAAGTTAATAACATCCTTTTCAGACCTTAAAAAGTTTCCAGAGCGATGGCTACCAGAGGCAGGCAATAGGTTTTGTCGATATCTATCGTTAAAAAAGCTCAGGAGAGGCAACGAGGGAAGAATAAAAGTGCTGCCGGATTAGGCTCCGGCAGCATGGGGCAACCGCTGATATCACAAGTAGTGATACAGAATGACAGGCTTACCTGTTAACGCACAGGCTTGAAAAGAGATCTGCTCCCTCTTTTATGTTCCTGACTGGGCTTCGAAATCTTGTTTTAAACGTTCAGGATTAAGCGCGATATTTTGCGTATCGGTAGTGATAATCTGACGCAGCATCAGGTTTTGATGCGTATAACGTTTCGCCAGATCGTTAATCGCAACCACTACAGAACTCATTTTCGAGGTTTTATCCTGCTGAATGGAATAGAGCATAAACGATGATTCGTCTTCTTCTGGTTTGCATCCCACAAACCACTGCTCATCGCGATAAAGGAGTTTACAGGTCGCGCTAAAAAGACTCATCGCCAAACCGCTCTGAATGTCACTACGTGCAATAGCGGCCCAGTCAGGAGGCGTGATTGATTCACCTGCCTTATCTGGGTTTTTAACAAACGTTACACCTTCTTTCTCATTACACGCTGTTAAAGCCAGTACCATAACGGTGAGAAGCAATGTTAACTTCCTGTTTTTCATAGGCCTTTATCCTGACAATTTATCTAAAGCAATCTTGCTTTGTTTACAAAGCATCAATACCAGTTAAAAATTATATAAGAATTTAACCAGGATAATCGAGAATATTCTTATCGAAATTTAATAACAGTCAAAATCAGGCAGGAGAAAGCAGGATTAAATCTACTGCAGGAAGTGTTACGCTGATGTCAACATCCTGGATTGACAGGAAAATGAAGCGTGTGAAATCCACTAAAAATGATGCGGCAGGCAGGTTATGATTTCAAAGTCGCACTTTTTATCAGGCTCTTTTTGGCATAAAAAAAACCCCAACAAAGTGCTGGGGTTTGGTACTTGCAAACATCACGTCTGAGGAACGGCGTGCTGCGCGGCAAAAACTGTTTATGGTTCAGGCAACCCGAACAACATTCATCTGCATAATGCTCTTCATCGCCTCAACCATCTCACCATCAACACATTGACGGCTGAATTCATCGGTCTCGACATCGGAACTCATGGATACGCCCGCTTTCCGGTAGCGCATCGGGGAAGAAACCAGATGACTGGCGGAGCTGTGCAGCTCACGGATCCCAATATCCAGAAATTTTTGCAGGTTACTTAACCTGACGCCCGCACCCGCCATAATAATTGGACCTTTACTTAACTCAGTAAGTTCCTTTAACAATGCAATTCCGTTCTCCGCATTTTGTTGCTGGCCTGATGTAAGAATGCGCGCAACGCCCAGACCGGTCAATGTCTCCAGGGTACGTTTCG
This sequence comes from Pantoea sp. FN0302, assembly GCF_050113775.1. NCBI lineage: Bacteria > Pseudomonadati > Pseudomonadota > Gammaproteobacteria > Enterobacterales > Erwiniaceae > Pantoea > Pantoea sp. FN0302. Next base: position 796,987 of record NZ_JBNJSM010000001.1, on the reverse strand, counting down.
GACTATGGCAGAGATCAAAAGCGCGATGGAAAGTCACCTGCATATCGCCACACAGCGACATTATTTCCTCCATCCTGTTGATGTCTATATAGGCATCTTCATCAAGCATCCCCAGCACCACGCCAGGAAAACCCAGCTCCCGAATTAACGCTATATCTGATTTCATCGTGGCGAACTCACGGGCGCTGTAGCAAAAATCGCCGCCACGTGGACGAACAATAGGGTGGACCGGAATATCAAGATGTTCGCGTGCCGCCTGTAACATGCCTGCGGACGGTGTCAAACCGCCCTCTTTCGGCGCGGCGCAAAGCTCAATCCGGTCAGCGCCCGCCTGCTGGGCGTTAACCGCGCAGTCGATTCCGTAGCAGCAGACTTCCAGTTTAACCATTTCATCCTCCTGTTAATGACTGCTGGCTGGTTTCCTGATTCTCAGTTAGGCTCAGTTTGCAGGTAGTGTAAAGAGAGACGTAATCATGGCATTCAATTTCGACCAATGGATAGACCGGTATCACAGCGATAGCCTTAAATGGCGAAAATATGGCGATCGCGATGTTTTGCCGCTGTGGGTAGCGGATACTGACTTTCTTTCGCCGCCTGCGGTTATCGAGGCGCTGCACGCGCGCGTGGAACATGGCGTATTCGGTTACGGCAGCGAGCCCGACGAGCTTATCGATATCGTTATTGAACGTATGGCCACCCGCTATCAATGGCAGATTGAGCCGGACTGGTTAGTGTTTTTGCCCGGCGTGGTTGCCGGTCTCAATTTATGCGTGCGCGCCTTTACTTCCCCTGGCGAAGGCACCCTTGCCCCGACGCCCATTTATCCTCCTTTCAGACTGGCCGCCGCCTGGGCAGAGCGCAGCCAAATCAGTTTGCAAATGCGGCTGGAAAATCAGCGCTGGATAATGGATCTGGCAGCGGCGGAGATGCAGCTAAAGGGAAATGAGAAATTGCTGATGCTGTGTAATCCGCATAATCCCGGCGGCACGGTCTACCGGCGCGAAGAATTAGCGGAGCAGCTGCGGTTTGCTCAGCGCCACGATTTGATTGTCTGTTCTGATGAGATCCACTGCGATCTGATCCTGGAGCCGGGCTTAACGCATACGCCTTTCGCTACGCTTAGCGAGGATGCCGCGCAGCGTTCAGTGACGCTTATTTCACCCTCGAAAACCTTTAATATCGCTGGCCTGGGCGCATCGCTGGCGATTATTCCCAATAAAGCGTTGCGCCAGCGTTTCAAAGTGGCACGTCGCGGCCTGGTACCCTCGGTAGATATCCTGGCGCTGACCGCTGCTACCGCAGCCTGGCGCGATGGTCAGCCCTGGCTTGAGGCTCAGATCGATTATCTGCGCCATAATCGTGACTGGCTGTGTGAACGTGTTAATGCGCTGCCGGGTTTGTGCGTCGCGCCGCCGGAAGCCACCTATCTGGCCTGGATTTCAGCACGCTTACCCAATGTTGACAGCCCGACGCTCTGGTTTGAACAGCACGGGCTGGGTTTTTCACCGGGGCGGGAGTTTGGCGACGATGGCTTCGTGCGTTTTAACTTCGGCTGTACGCGGGCCACGCTGGAAGAGGCCGTGACACGCCTGGAACGCGCGGTCGCTGCGGCAAAGGCTTAATCCTGTTCGCTGGCAACAATCTCCTGCAAACTCCAGGGATGGAATTTAATGGTGATCTCTCCGTCGGTCACGGCAAGCGTGGGATTAGGCAGACGTTCGCCTTCGCCCTGCGGCGCACTGGTTTTGAATGAAATGCCCGGCTGCAGCAGGCCGCTGTCAGATAATAATGCCATTGCCCTGGCACCCAGCGTGGCCGGATCGCCGCGCAGGACAATTTCAACATGCTCCCATCCTTCATGGCGATAGAGTTTATTGCCCGGCCAGGGTAGCTCAACCACCTCGATCCGCCACGGCCCTACGCTTAGCGGCTCGTGCAGTTGAAACAGACAAATCGGCCTGCCGTTAATCATTTTTTCTGAGAACAACTTGCCAACCTGCATCAAGCCTTGTTTCCAGCGCTCCGCTGTCGCAATTTGATGGCAGCGCAGCGAAATATGGTCGGCCTCGAGGTTTTCCAGTACTAAACCCAACTTTTCCGCCAGATTCACCAGTGATTTTTCAAAACGCGGCAGATCGTTTGTCAGGTCAGATAGCGCTTCCAGATTATTCCTGAATGGCACAATTACTCTCCACTTTTAGACAATTTTCTTAAACATTGATTGCTTTATAAGCAATTTTGCAAGACCAGTTATAGTTGTAAAAACAGCGTTAATGACAGGTTTTTTTAGATAAGCTGGCGTAATTTACCTTATTTATGTCCAGTTTAGCACGGCACAGGTCCAGGAAATATTTTATAAAACCCCGGTTAACCTAATGTTTTTAATTATGTTTGCAGGGGCTTTAAGGTAATTCCTAATTGGTTGAGTGCGCAATTGCGACTACCAAGTCTTTCTTATAGATTTACCCGAACCATCACACAAGGAATGGCTTTATGCTTAAACTTATTATTATTGCAGTTCTTATCGCGCTGATGGGGTATGCTCTCACCCGCCACTGGAAGGTGCGCAATGAAAAAACGGTAAATAACCCATATCGGCATTCTCGACGTCGTTAACCTTTTTTCGTCGGTGGCGGAAACATCAACAGCAATGTTTCCGCCTGCTACGGCTGCTGACGCACCCCCGCAAATAACGTATACTTCCCCCCTTCTTTTTTCCGCGACGCTATTGTACAGCACCCTGCCAGACTGTCAGGCGTCGCGATGATTATGCCTGCCGCCCCTGGCGCGGTGGGCAGTGCAGACGGATGAAGGTAACTCGGTGAATATTCAGGCTCTCCTTTCGGAAAAAGTTAGTCAGGCGATGATCGCCGTTGGCGCGCCGGCAGATTGCGAACCTATGGTTCGTCAGTCGGCCAGAGTTCAGTTTGGCGATTACCAGGCCAACGGCATTATGGCGGTGGCGAAAAAACTGGGTCAGCAGCCACGTCAGCTGGCTGAGCAAGTGGTTCAGCATCTTGATCTCAATGGCATCGCCAGTAAGGTTGAAATCGCGGGTCCGGGCTTTATTAATATTTTCCTCGCCCCTGAATGGCTGGCGCAGCAGGCGGAAGCCGCGCTGGCATCGCCGCGTCTGGGCGTTGCGCCAGTGGATGCGCAAACTATCGTGATTGACTACTCAGCGCCAAACGTGGCGAAACAGATGCACGTAGGCCATGTGCGCTCAACCATTATCGGTGATGCGGCAGCACGTACGCTGGAATTCCTTGGTCATCACGTGATCCGCGCCAACCATGTCGGCGACTGGGGCACACAGTTCGGTATGCTGATCGCCTATCTGGAAAAGCAGCAGCGTGAGCATCATGAAGAGATCGCGCTGGCCGATCTGGAAGCATTCTACCGTGAAGCGAAAAAGACCTATGACGAAGATGAGGCTTTCGCCGAGCGCGCGCGCAGCTACGTGGTGAAATTACAGGGCGGCGATGAATATTGTCGCGCCATGTGGAAGCGGCTGGTTGATATCACCATGACTCAGAACCAGACGATCTACAATCGTCTGAACGTGACGCTGACGCGTGACGATGTTATGGGTGAAAGCCTGTATAACGATATGCTGCCGGGCATCGTTGCCGACCTGAAAGCGAAAGGGCTGGCGGTGGAAAGCGAAGGCGCAACCGTTGTCTTCCTTGACGAGTTTAAAAATAAAGACGGCGAGCCGATGGGCGTGATCGTCCAGAAAAAGGACGGCGGCTACCTCTACACCACCACCGACATTGCCTGCGCGAAATATCGCTATGAGCAGCTGCATGCCGATCGCGTGTTGTACTATATCGATTCGCGCCAGCACCAGCACCTGATGCAGGCCTGGACCATCGTACGTAAAGCGGGCTATGTACCGGAATCGGTACCGCTTGAGCACCATATGTTCGGTATGATGCTGGGCAAAGATGGGCGTCCGTTTAAGACCCGCAGCGGCGGCACCATTAAGCTCTCCGATCTGTTGGATGAAGCGGTTGAGCGCGCTACCGCGCTGGTATCGGAAAAGAATCCGGAGATGGATGCCGATGAGCTGCGCAAACTGGCAAATATTGTTGGTATTGGCGCGGTAAAATATGCCGACCTGTCGAAAAGCCGCACCACCGATTACATTTTCGACTGGGATAACATGCTGGCATTTGAGGGCAATACCGCGCCTTATATGCAGTATGCTTATACGCGCGTGCTGTCAGTGTTCCGTAAAGCCGGTATTGATGAGAATGCGCTGCTGGAAGGTACCATTCAGCTGAACGACGAGCGCGAAGCACAGCTGGCGGCGCGTCTGCTGCAGTTTGAAGAGACTATTACGCTGGTAGCACGTGACGGTACGCCGCATGTGATGTGTGCTTATCTGTACGATCTGGCCGGTCTGTTCTCTGGTTTTTACGAACACTGTCCGATTCTGTCAGCAGAAGACGCCGCAGTACGCCAGAGCCGCCTGAAGCTGGCGCTGCTGACGGCACGCACGCTGAAGCAGGGTCTGGATACGCTGGGTATTGAAACCGTCGAGCGTATGTAAGCCACAGGCTGCCCTTGTTTCTGGCGAAGCCCTGATAACAGCAAAAAATCCACGCTCCGGCGTGGATTTTTTTATCTGCTATCTGGCACCGGAAAGGTTGTTGTCAGAAAAGGCCACACGTGGAGTGGTTTGAGTCGCAGTGCTTACCCAGAGGAGCAGGCAGATCGGTGCGATAAGACGCGGTACTAGTTGTAATTTACCATTACCTGATTGCTGCGCACCCGCGTGACAGGAAACAGCCTTCCCTTCCCCTGTACGCTATACACAAAACGCAGCGTATCGCTGGCGGGCACATTGGTCAGGCCGCGCGTCGAGCCGCTGGCCCCTTCGATCGGCGTGCAGCGGGTGCTGGAACAGAGTTTTACCATCAGGCCAGCTGGCTGCGGGCCGGTCAGTTCAAAACGCCAGTAAATCACACTCATCAGGCCAGAAATCGGACCCGGCGGCGCAATCGGCGGCGATGATGCCTCCACGCCGCGATTGCTTAACGTCACGCCGGTGGCGCTCCCCTGCCAGGCACCGTCCGCCGCCTGCGTTGCCAGCGGCAACAGCAACATCAACGCACAGAGTGAAAGTCGCATTACTGACCTCCAATGGTTGCGGTCATACGGATATGGCGATTATCGCTCAGCTCCATATTCGAGAGCACCGCCAGCTGCGGCAGATTACGGCGCAGGAAGCGCGCCAGCAACGCACGCAGCGGATGATTAACCAACAGCACCGGCGGCGCGCCTAACATCTCCTGATTTTGCAGCGCGCGCTGCGCCTGCTCCAGCAAACGATCTGCCAGACCCGGCTCCAGTCCGCCACCGCCCTGCAGCGCCTGCAACAGCAGACGTTCCAGCGTCGCGTCAAGACCAATCACCTGCACTTCGCCATTGCCCGGGAACCACTGCTGGGTAATGGCGCGGCCCAGCGCCACGCGTACCACCGTCGTGAGCTCATACGGGTCATTCTGTACCGGCGCATGTTCCGCCAGCGTCTCAATAATGGTGCGCATATCGCGGATCGACACGCGCTCGGCCAGCAGATTCTGCAGCACCTTATGCAGCGTCGTCAGCGACACGATGCCCGGCACCAGATCTTCAGTCAGCTTCGGCATTTCCTGACTCACGCGATCCATCAGCTGCTGCGCTTCCTGACGACCAAACAGCTCACTGGCATATTGACCAATCAGATGATTAAGGTGCGTAGCCACGACGGTACTGGCTTCCACTACGGTAAAGCCCTGAATCTGCGCCTGCTCTTTCAGCGCGCTGTCAATCCAGATCGCCGCCAGACCAAAGGCCGGGTCAACCGTCGCTTCACCCGGCAGCGTACCGGCGGCCGTACCCGGGTTAATCGCCATCCAGCGTCCCGGATAAGCGTCGCCGCTGCCGATCTCAACCCCTTTCATCAGAATACGATAGCGGGCAGCGGGCAGATCCATATTGTCGCGGATATGCACCACCGGCGGCAGAAAGCCCATCTCCTGCGCAAACTTCTTACGAATACTGCGGATACGTCCCAGCAGCTCACCATCCTGCTGCTGATCCACCATAGGGATCAGGCGGTAGCCCACTTCCATCCCCAGTGAGTCTTCCAGTTGTACATCGCCCCATGTCGCTTCAACCGTTGCGGCCGTCTCCTGCGCACGCGGCAACGGCTGCGCTACCGGCTTCGGCTGCATCTCGCGGCCACGTTGCCACCAGGCTAAGCCTAACAGCACGGCGGTAAACAGCAGGAACACCAGGTTCGGCATGCCCGGCACCAGCCCCAACAGGCCTAATACGCCGGCGCTCAGCATCATTACGCGTGGATTGTTGAACAGCTGGGTCACCATCTGCTCGCCCACATCCTCATCGGTGCCGACGCGGGTAACAATCACACCGGCGGCGGTCGAGATCACCAGCGCGGGGATCTGCGCAACCAGGCCGTCACCGATGGTCAGCAGCGTATAGGTTTCCCCTGCGGTGCCCAGCGACATTCCGTGCTGGAGCACGCCCACCATCAGGCCGCCCACCACGTTGATAATCATGATCATGATGCCCGCGATAGCGTCACCACGAACGAACTTACTGGCACCGTCCATTGATCCGTAGAAATCGGCTTCCTGGGTGACTTCTGTACGGCGCTTTTTCGCTTCTTCTTCGCCAATCAAACCGGCATTCAAATCGGCATCGATCGCCATCTGCTTGCCAGGCATCCCGTCAAGTACAAAGCGCGCGCCCACTTCGGCGATACGTCCGGCACCCTTGGTGATAACCATAAAGTTAATGATGATAAGAATGACAAACAGCACAATACCGATGGCGAAGTTGCCGCCGACCAGGAAGTGGCCAAACGCTTCAACCACCTGACCTGCCGCCGCGGCGCCGGTATGCCCTTCCAGTAAAATAACGCGCGTGGAGGCAACGTTCAGCGCCAGGCGAAGCAGCGTTGAAAACAGCAGAATGGTCGGGAACGCGGCAAACTCCAGCGTCCGCTGGGTAAACATCGCTACCAGCAGCACCATAATTGACAGCGCGATATTAAAGGTAAACAGCAGATCGAGGATAAAGGGCGGCAGCGGCAGCACCATCATCGACAGGATCATCAAAATCAGCAGCGGGCCAGCCAGCACCTTCCACTGCGTATCTTTCATGTTACCCGGTAAGCGAAGTAAAGCGGCCAGATTAGCCATCAGTTCTCGTTTCTCCTGCAAAGTCCAGTTCAGCCGGCACCGGCAAACGTTGAGGTTTCTGCGGTATCAGGCCGCCCTCGCGCTTCCAGCGACGCAGCTGCCATACCCAGGCCAGCACTTCCGCTACCGCGCCATACAGCGCGCCAGGAATGTGCTGTCCAATTTCACTGTGACGATAAAGGGCGCGCGCCAGCGGCGGCGCTTCCAGTATCGGCACGCGATGTTCTTTCCCCAACTCACGAATCTTCAATGCCACGTCGCCCGCCCCCTTTGCCACCACTTTCGGCGCGCTCATTCTCTTCTCGTCATACTGCAGCGCGACGGAATAGTGCGTGGGGTTGGTAACGATCACGTCCGCTTTCGGCACGTCAGCCATCATGCGGCGACGAGCAGCTGCGCGCATCGCCTGACGGATACGGCCCTTAACGTGCGGGTCGCCTTCCATCTCTTTATATTCATCGCGGATATCCTGCTGCGACATGCGTAGTTGCTTGAAATGACTGTAGAGCTGCCAGAAGACGTCGAAGCCCACCATCGGCACCAGCCCCAACACCACCAGAAAACAGCATACGGCGACCATGCGCATGCCGTGTTCCAGCGCAACAAACGGAGATTCGCTGACCAGGTGCAGCATCTCTGGCCAGCTTACCCAGATATACCAACCAGCCACCGAGCTCACCAGCACCGCTTTCATCACCGCTTTTAACAGCTCGGCCCAGGTCTGCGCTGACACCATGCGCTTCAGGCCGCTCAGCGGATTCAGCTTGCTAAACTTGAATGAAATGGATTTACCGCTCAGGACAATCCCGCCCAGCAGCATCGGCGCGGCGATCGCTACCAGCACCAGGCCCGCCATCATCGGCACCAGCGCCCATACCGCCAGCCCCAGCAGACGACTGATGTGACGTACAATCTGACCAGGGTCGTTAATCAAATGATGATCAAAGCTAAAGCCGGAGGCGACCATCTCAGCCAGCTGACGCGCCATCGTCCCGCCGCCCATCCACAAAATCAGCAACCCCGCCACCAGCATCAGCAGAGAAGTCAGTTCGCGGGATCGCGGGACCTGCCCTTCTTTGCGTGCTTTCTCTAGTCGGTGGGGTGTGGGCGATTCTGTTTTTTCCTCGTCGCTACCTTCAGCCACGTTGATCACCTGCTCTGGAATAGGAATTAGGCATAGCTTGCCAAACCCAGGCAAATTTAATGGGTGGAGTAACAGGGTTAAACAGGGGTTATTTCAGGGAATGGAAAAAGCAGGCCGACGATCGGGCGATCGTCGGCCTGTGCACAAGCAAAAGGGCTGCCGCTCCGGTTTACCGAACGGCAGCGTTTAACTCAGAAGCCCAGACTATCGAGCAGGTCATCAACCTGATCCTGGTTCGCAACCACGCCAGGCGCGGCGGCATTGATCTGCGGGCCGTTCAGCAGGCTGTTCTCTTCCCGCTTCTGACGCGCATTCGCTTCCGGCATATTTTCCAGCAGCACCATCAGCAGCTGGCGCTCAATTTCCTGGATCACATCCATCATACGCTTGATAACCTGACCGGTAAGGTCCTGGAAATCCTGCGCCATCATGATGTCAAGCAGCTGTGCGTTGGTAAAGGACGTGTGTTCCGGCACGGTAGCCAGATATTCGCGCGTATCCGAAACCAGCACGCGCGCATCCGACAGCTCGATGGGGTCCTCAAACCAGGCATCCCAGCGTGTCTTAAGATCTTTGGCGCCGCGCTCCAGCGCATCCTGGCGCGGCTGTGATGCTTCTACGCAGTTCAGCGCGCGCTCAGCAGCCTGAGCAGTCATCTGAACAACATAATCAAGGCGGTCGCGGGCGTCGGGAATCGCTTCCGCCGCCTCTGCTATGGCCTGATCCAGCCCCAGCTCACGCAGACTGTCACGCAGCATGCGCGTTAACGAGCCAATGCGTGTGATGATGTCCTGCGCCGATGCCGCGTCGGTCGCTGGTTTCGTAAGTTCGCTCATCACGTCTCCTTACATACCTAATTTTTCGAAGATCTTACCTAACTTCTCTTCCAGGGTCGCCGCAGTAAAAGGTTTCACCACATAGCCACTGGCTCCCGCCTGCGCCGCAGCGATGATGTTCTCTTTCTTCGCTTCCGCGGTGACCATCAGCACTGGCAGCTTGCCCAGCGTGGCGTCGGCACGAATGGTTTGCAGCAGTTGCAGACCATCCATGTTCGGCATGTTCCAGTCGGAAATGACGAAATCGAAACCGCCAGCACGCAGCTTGGTCAGCGCGTCTGCCCCATCTTCGGCTTCTTCAACGTTGTTGAAGCCCAGCTCTTTTAGCAGGTTACGCACAATACGACGCATCGTATTGAAATCGTCCACCACTAAAAAGCGCATATTTTTGTCAACCATATCTACTCCTGTGTTATCTCAACCCGCTGGACGGGCCTGGTTAAATACGCAATGCCTGTCCGGCGCTAATTTTGGCCAACATATGCTGGCTGATTTGGTGCAGATCCACCACTTCACTGGCTCCCCCGTAAGCAATTGCTTCACGAGGCATACCGAAAACCACACAGCTTGCTTCATTCTGCGCGATGGTCCAGGCGCCGGCGCGCTGCATCTCCAGCAGCCCGGCCGCGCCATCATTGCCCATCCCGGTAAGGATGACGCCGACGGCGTTACGTCCGGCATGCTGCGCCACCGATTTAAACAGCACATCCACCGAAGGCTTGTGACGATTAACCGGCGGACCATCGTTCAGTTTCACCTGATAGTTAGCGCCGCTGCGCGCCAGCTCCAGGTGCATAGCGCCGGGCGCAATATAAGCATGGCCCGGCAGAATACGTTCGCCATCTTCCGCTTCTTTCACGGTGATCTGGCACAGCTTGTTCAAACGCTCGGCAAACGAGCGGGTAAAACCTGGCGGCATATGCTGCGTAATTAACAGCGCCGGGCTGGTCATCGGCAACGGCTGCAGCACATGACGGATCGCTTCGGTGCCGCCAGTTGATGCGCCGATGGCGATCAGCTTTTCACTACTGAGCAGCGGGCCCGCTTTCAGCATCACCGGCGCCGCCTGATTAAGGCGCGGCACCATACGCGCGCGCGCTGCGGCACGAATTTTGTCGGCAATCATCTGGCTGTAAGCCATCATGCCTTCGCGAATGCCCAACTGCGGCTTGGTAACGAAATCAATCGCACCCAGCTCCAGTGCGCGCAGGGTCACTTCCGATCCCTTCGCCGTCAGCGATGAAACCATCACTACCGGCATCGGGCGCAGACGCATCAACTTTTCCAGAAAATCGAGGCCATCCATACGCGGCATCTCGACATCCAGCGTCAGCACCTGCGGATTGAACTGTTTTATCAAATCGCGCGCCACCAACGGATCGGGCGCCGTCGCCACCATTTCCATATCGGGATGACTGTTGATGATTTCTGTCATCAGTTGTCGCATTAGCGCTGAATCATCAACGCACATTACGGTGATTTTGCTCATGATCTTTCCTTAGTCAGCCCGTAAACCGTTTGTCCGCGCAGATAAAACTCTTTGCTTATCTGGCTGAAGTTTTCCGAGTGACCCGCAAACAGCAGGCCACCGGGCTTCAGCAGCGGAACAAAGCGCCGCAGGATCTTTTCCTGAGTTTCTTTGTCGAAATAGATCATTACGTTGCGGCAAAAAATCGCATCAAACGGTCCGGGCAGCGACCATTCGTGCGCCAGCAGGTTAAGCTGGGTAAAGCTCACCATGCCTGCCAGTTCAGAACGCACCCGCACCATGCCGGAGTGTGGGCCGGTACCGCGCAAAAAGAAGCGCTGCATCTGCTGCTGCGATAGCGTGCGCAGCTCTTCCTGGCGGTAGATCCCCGATGAGGCCTTTTCCAGTACCTGGGTATCGATATCGCTGGCATGAACCGTAAATTTGCCCGGTCCGGTGCCCAACGTTTCCGCCAGCGTCATGGCGATGGAGTACGGTTCTTCGCCGGTAGAGGCCGCGGTACTCCAGACGTTGTAGTTTCCCCCGCGCCGTTTGGCATGCTCGGCCAGAATCGGAAAATGGTGCGCCTCACGGAAAAACGCCGTCAGGTTGGTGGTCAGCGCGTTAATAAACGCCTGCCACTCGGCGCTGTTCTGATCGTTTTCCAGCAGGGCGAGATAACGTCCGAAGTCATCAATGTTCAATGTGCGCAGACGACGCACCAGCCGGTTGTAAACCATCTCGCGCTTATGATCGGCAAGCACAATGCCGGCACGCTGATAAATGAGCTGACTGATACGGCGAAAGTGCGTATCAGAGAGAGGCAAGCGCTGGACCATCTGAGATAACAGCGTTGCGTTCTCGGGTGGTGCCAGTAATGTTGATTTCTTCATCCAGGTTCACCCAACAAAAAGCAGATAAAAGGTTAAAGGGCGCCGCTTCAGGGCGATAGCTTATGTGCATCCCGCCTGAATGCGCTGGTCTGGCAACCAGCAGCGCAAACCGCGCCGCTGTTACTCAGACGAATTAGCCAGGCTACAAGCTAATCCGTGGCCGTTGCCGCTTCCTCTCTCAGCGCGGCATTCTGCTGTGTGACCCAATCTGGCTGGCGGCCGTTCGTGTGGCTCGCCATTATTCGAAACTGGACAAGGACTTCCTGCTGTCAACACATCGCTTATTGCCACTGCGCACTTAATCAGAAGGTTTCCCAGTTCTCATCCGTGCCGGTGGATTTGCGCGCTGCCGTTGTCGGCGTAGCGCTCTGCAACTTTTTCGCTGCCGTATTAACGTTAACGGCGGCGGCAGCAAATTCTTTACGAATTCTGAACACGGCGACAGCCTGGCTGAGGCGGCTGGCCTGTTCTTCCAGCGTGGCAGCGGCAGTAGCAGACTCCTGCACCAGCGCGGCGTTCTGCTGGGTTACGCGATCCATTTCGGTCACCGCCAGGCCCACCTGGTCAATCCCACGGCTCTGCTCGTCCGACGCCGAGGCGATTTCGCCCATGATGTCGGTCACGCGCGTTACCGCACTGACGATATCGCTCATGGTTTCCCCAGCGCTTTCCACCAGTACTGAACCGGTATCGACGCGGGCAACCGAGTCTTCAATCAGCGTTTTGATCTCTTTCGCCGCCTGGGCGCTGCGCTGCGCCAGGTTACGCACTTCACCGGCAACCACCGCAAAGCCGCGGCCCTGCTCGCCGGCGCGCGCCGCTTCCACCGCCGCGTTCAGCGCCAGAATGTTGGTCTGGAAGGCGATGCCGTCGATCACGCTGATGATGTCGGCGATCTTCTTCGAACTGCCGGCGATGTCGTTCATGGTTTTCACCACGCCGTCCACCACCTTGCCACCCTTCTGTGCGGTTTCCGACGCGCTCAGCGCCAGCTGCGACGCCTGACGGGCGTTTTCCGCGTTCTGTTTCACCGTGGCGGTCAGCTCTTCCATGCTGGCAGCGGTCTGCTCCAGCGAGGCGGCCTGCTGCTCGGTACGGGAAGAGAGGTCGTTGCTGCCGGCGGTAATTTCACTTGCGCCGGTGTAGATGGCGTCTGAACCGTCGCGCACGTCGCTGACGGTGCGCACCAGCTCCTGCTGCATATGCTTCAGGCTGGCGGCCAGCTGGCTCATCTCATTGCGCCCTTCCACTTCAATCGGCTGCGTCAGATCGCCTGCGGCGATATAACGGATATGATCCATAGTGGTTTTCAACGGACGCAGCAGAATTTGGTGCATACCGGTCCAGACCAGCGCAACGATACTTGCCAGCACCAACAGAACGATGCCAATGATCCACAGTGCACGCTGATAGGCGCTCTCATTTTGTTCGGCACCGGCGGCCATAAAGGTGCTGGTGGTTTGTGCCCAGGTGTTATAAGCACTTTCAAAATCGTTCTGATAGCCCTGCGTCGGCTGGTCAACAAACCCTTTCAGGTTGCCTGCGCCCAGCATTTGCACCAGCTCGGTTAACGCGTCATGCAGCACCTTATATTTTTCATTTATCGCCACCAGGTAAGCCAGGTTTTTGACATCATCCGGCACTTCCTGTTGATAGGCGGCAAAGCTTTTATCCGCTGCTTCCAGCTGCTGATTGGCCAGCGCTACCAGCTCGGCAACGGTGCTGCCGCTGCCCGCATTATTGGCATCCAGCATATAGCGGATACCGGCGCGGTTAAGGGTGTTACGCGCCTGAATCAACGCTACCCAGGCGGCGTTGAGATTGATCTGCTCACGCTGGATCTTCTGCGTCAGCATAAAATTTTGCCGATCCCCTTTCAGGGCATTGAAAAACAGCCCGCTTGAAGCAAGCTGCAGTCCAGCGAATATCGTCAGCACCAGGATCAGTGCCGTCACAACTTTAATATGTTTAAACATAGTGAACCTTAAAGCGTGGTTGAATGAATGGATTTATCGGCACGCTTATCAGGATCTTTATCCTTATCTGAAATTAACCGCCGCCCGAACCTGTATTGCTCTGTAAATGTAGGTTTAGTGCGCTTTACATTTCCGCACAGGGATGCCGTCACAGAACGGCATCCCTGGTTATGGTTGTTTCGCGGATGCAGGGGTAAAAGAATTAAAAGGTTTCCCAGTTGCTGTCAGTAGCAGGGGCCGCTGCCAGCTTTGTTCCGGCAGGCTTGCTCAGTACCGGCGTTTTCAGCGGCATTGAACGACCAGCCTGCTCCTGACGCACTTTAAACACTGATACGGCCTGGCTAAGGCGACTGGCCTGTTCTTCCAGCGCGGCAGCAGCAGAGGCGGACTCTTCTACCAGTGCGGCGTTCTGCTGGGTTACGCGATCCATTTCGGTCACCGCCAGGCCCACCTGGTCAATCCCACGGCTCTGCTCGTCCGACGCCGAGGCGATTTCGCCCATGATGTCGGTTACGCGCGTTACCGCACTGACGATATCGCTCATGGTTTCGCCAGCGGTACCTACCAGCGCGGAGCCGGTGTCAACGCGGGAAACCGAGTCTTCGATCAGTGATTTAATCTCTTTCGCCGCCTGGGCGCTGCGCTGCGCCAGGTTACGCACTTCACCGGCAACCACCGCAAAGCCACGGCCCTGCTCGCCAGCACGCGCCGCTTCCACCGCCGCGTTCAGCGCCAGAATGTTGGTCTGGAAGGCGATGCCGTCGATCACGCTGATGATGTCGGCGATCTTCTTCGAACTGCCGGCAATTTCGCTCATGGTTTTCACCACGCCGTCCACTACCTTGCCACCCTTCTGTGCGGTTTCCGAGGCGCTCAGCGCCAGCTGCGACGCCTGACGGGCGTTTTCCGCGTTCTGTTTCACCGTGGCGGTCAGTTCTTCCATGCTGGCAGCGGTCTGCTCCAGCGAGGCGGCTTGCTGCTCGGTACGGGAAGAGAGGTCGTTGCTGCCGGCGGTGATTTCGCTTGCGCCGGTGTAGATGGCGTCTGAACCGTCGCGCACGTCGCTGACGGTGCGCACCAGCTCCTGCTGCATATGCTTCAGGCTGGCGGCCAGCTGGCTCATCTCATTGCGCCCTTCCACTTCGATCGGCTGCGTCAGATCGCCTGCGGCGATCGCTTTGATGTGCTGCATGGTTTTATGTAGCGGCGCGAGCAGAATGTTCTGCAGGCCAAACCAGCAAAGTACAATCACAGTCACGACCAGCACCATAATGATGCCCAGGATCCACAGCATGATATTAAAGGCGGTTTCGTTTTCAGCGATGCCTTTGGCTGACAGCTCCGCCTGCGCGTTGCGCCATTCGGTATAGACCGCCTGGGTCTCATCCTGTTTCTGCTCAATATTGAGCTTAAACATCCCTTCCAGCTGCTTCGCTTCCAGCAGGTCGGTCATATCAGATAACGCTTTAGCCAGCGTGGTATATTTTTCTTCCATGCGCAGTGAAAGGTTGCTGTATTGCTCATCCAGGCCTGGCGTGTTTGGCAGCGCCTTATATTCGCGGTAATGTTTTTCCGCTTCTGCCAGCTGCGCCCGGCTTTGCTTCACCAGTCCATCCAGTTTGCCGCCATTAATCTCGCTGGCCAGAGAGCTTTGCAGGCGCAGCATGCCACGGTTAAGCGTGATACGCGTCTGGTTAAGCGCAATCCAGGCATCGGTCAACGCGGCGATGTTCTGACTGGACGTTTGTGAAACGTTAAAATTGGTTTTATCTTTATTTAGCGCATGGAAAAACAGCCCACCCGCCAGTAGCTGCATTACGCCAAAAATGACCAGCACTGCAATCAGGCTGGTCACTACTTTAATTCGCTTTAACATATTTACCCCTGGTATTGAGAAAATGACTACCTGTCAGTTATCGGCAAGGGAGGGGTAAGTTTTATTTATTGAACTAAAAAAAGCGGACGGATTAGTAAAACTGATGCCGCCGGGTGACGGCATCAGAAAAGCAGATACAGCGGTTAAAATGTGATCCAATTGTCTTCAGCAGCTTGCGCTTTGTTTTCCAGCCTGGCGTGAGTTTGCGTCAACATCAGCGATGTCTTCTGCGCCTCTATGCTGTTACTGCCACCCGGCAGCGTAAACACCGCTACCGCTTTACTCAGGCGGCTGGCCTGTTCTTCCAGCGCGGCGGCGGCGGCGGCAGATGCCTCTACCAGCGCGGCATTTTGCTGGGTTACGCTATCCATTTCCGTCACCGCCTGGCTTACCTGTTCAATTCCACGACTCTGTTCATCCGAAGCGGCGGCAATCTCAGCCATAATATCGGTCACGCGTTTTACCGCGCTGACAATTTCATGCATGGTTTCACCTGCGCTGCTCACCAGCACGGAGCCGGTATCCACACAGCTGACCGATTCGTCAATCAGGTGTTTGATCTCTTTTGCCGCCTGCGCACTACGGCTTGCCAGGCTGCGTACCTCACCGGCGACGACTGCAAAGCCACGTCCCTGCTCACCGGCACGTGCCGCTTCCACCGCCGCATTCAGCGCCAGAATGTTGGTCTGGAAGGCGATGCCATCAATCACGCTGATAATGTCGGCCATCTTTTTCGAACTGTGGGATATTTCGCTCATGGTGGTCACGACATTGTTTACCACCTTGCCGCCCTTCTGCGCCGTTTCCGATGCGCTCAGGGCCAGCTGCGATGCCTGGCGGGCATTATCAGCGTTCTGTTTTACCGTGGCGGTCAGCTCTTCCATGCTGGCAGCCGTCTGCTCCAGGGAAGCCGCCTGCTGTTCGGTTCTGGATGCCAGGTCGCCGCTGTCGTGAGAAATGGTGGTGGCGCTATGATAAATAGTGTTCGCCCCACCGCGCACATCACTGACGGTGCACCGCAAAGAGTGTTGCATCTCACTCAGGCTGAGCGCCAGTTGGCTCATTTCGTTATCACCTTCAGCAGAGATGTCTTCCGTGAGATTACCGCGCGTAATACGCTTGATATGTTCCATTGTGGACATCAGCGGCTTTAGCAAGATGCGTCGCAGCATGATCCACATTAAAACGGTACTGATAACCGACAGACATGAAATAAAAATGGATAGCCCGATTGAATACTCATGATCCCGTTCGTTTATCGCGTTGGCTTCTTTAATCAGCGCCTGATTTTTCCTCAGCCAGTTTTCATAAGCCAGAATAAAGCGCTCCTGATATTGTTCCGTGGGCTGCGCCAGAGCGCCTGCCATATCACCTTTATTTAACATTTGTCGCAGCTCGCTCAACGCCTGATGCAGCTGGTGGTAAGCCGCGATAACCTCATCATTATCCTTCTCTTGCGACTGTTTTAGCGATTGCTGAAATGCATGGAATATCGTTTCAGCCTCCTCCAGATTTTTTTTGGAGCTAACCCACAACTCCTGCGCGGAAGCAGCAAGGCTTTTATCTTTTTCATGTAGCGTTAAATAAAGTGCGTAGCGAGCCAGGGTATTACGTGCTTTTAACAACGTCGTGCCAAGATCATATAAGTGCTCTTGCTGCACGCGAATAACATGGTCAATTTCAATATTATGCTGGTTTTTTTGCAGAGAGTAATAGAACAAACCGTTAGTTGTTAATTGCATTAGGCTAAATAATGCCAGCACGGCATACAACACCGTTACAATCTTTATATTTTTAAACATATAGTTCCCTTATTTCAAAAACAAAAATAACAGTTTGTGCAAAGAATACGCTGTCATGGATGGGTTTACTTCAGATACTCCGTTATTACTGCGGCCTTACCTGCAGCCGTAATTCGCTGTTTTCTTTCCCCGTGCGACGCGTTATTTTAAGTGATCGGTAATTGCAGATGTTTCCGACACGGGCTAATCTGCAACAGCATTAATATGCAACTATTGATGAATAAGAAATTTCCCAAAGACATAAAAAAAGGGCGTCATTATGACGCCCTTTTTTTATTGTGTCACCCCGCTACAATTTATCAGGTTTATTACCTGTCGGGGTTAACGGTATATTTTACGCGCTACGCAAAGTATCCATTAATGCCATTTCTTCGCTGCTTAACAGCTTCTCAATATCTACCAAAATAAGCATCCGCTCACCCAGCGCACCAAGCCCTGTCAGGTATTCGGTAGACATGGTCACCGCAAATTCCGGCGAAGGACGAATCTGATCGGTCGTCAGCGACAGCACATCAGAAACACCATCCACTACGATGCCCACTACGCGATGCTCCAGATTAAGCACAATTACTACGGTGTTATCGTTGTATTGAACGCCCGGCTGCGCGAACTTCACGCGCAGATCGATGATGGGTACAATCACGCCGCGCAGATTAGTTACCCCTTTGATAAACGCGGGGGTATTGGCGATACGGGTCACCTGATCGTAACCACGGATCTCCTGCACTTTCAGAATATCGATGCCGTATTCTTCGTCACCGAGCGTAAAAACCAGAAACTCTTGTCCGACGGTTTCACCGGCCAGTTTCGTTACATTTGCCATTCCAGTCATAGGTTTGCCCCTAATTGGTTACGTTTACGCGGCGCCGGCCACGCGCTTTTCGCGGTTCAATGATTGCAGTGCAGAGACATCAACGATCAGCGCGACGCTGCCATCACCAAGGATGGTGGCGGCGGAGATGCCCGGCACTTTGCGATAGTTGCTCTCAAGGTTTTTCACCACAACCTGATGCTGGCCAATCAGCTGGTCAACCAACAAGGCGTAGCGTTTGCCCGCGCTTTGCAATATCACCACGATGCCCTGAGTCGCCTCGGTTTTCGCGCCCTGCACATCAAAAACGTTCCACAGCTCTACCAGCGGCAGATATTCACCACGTACTTCAAGCACGCATTCGCCACCCGCCAGCGGCTTCAGATCTTCTGCGCTTGGCTGAAGTGATTCCATCACCGCATTCAGCGGCAGGATAAACACTTCATCCGCGACGCGTACTGACATGCCGTCAAGGATCGCCAGCGTCAGCGGCAGCAGAATACGGATAGTGGTGCCTTTGCCCTGCTTCGAGGCGATCTCAACGTGGCCGCCCATCTCCTGGATGTTTCGTTTCACCACATCCATTCCAACGCCACGGCCCGATACGTCGGTAACCTGCTCGGCGGTAGAGAAACCAGGGGCGAAGATCAGCATGCCGACTTCTTCATCGCTCATCGCATCGCTGACCGGCAGGCCAGATGAGAGCGCTTTCGCCAGAATACGCTCACGGTTCAAACCGGCGCCGTCGTCAATCACTTCGATGCAGATATTGCCGCCCTGATGTTCTGCTGACAGGGTCAGATTGCCCACTGCGGTTTTACCATTGGCAACACGCTTCTCGGGCGATTCAATCCCGTGGTCAAGGCTGTTACGCACCAGGTGCGTTAACGGATCGATAATGCGTTCGATCAGGCTCTTATCCAGTTCCGTTGAGCTGCCCAGCAGCGTCAGTTCGACTTCTTTGCCCAGCTTGCTGGCCAGATCGCGCACCAGACGCGGGAAGCGACTGAAGACATACTCCATCGGCATCATACGGATAGACATCACCGATTCCTGCAGATCGCGCGCGTTACGCTCCAGCTGGCCCATGCTGTTCAACAGATCGCCGTGAGCAACCGGGTCAAGCGCGCCAGAGCGCTGCGCCAGCATTGACTGAGTAATCACCAGTTCACCAACCAGGTTAATCAGCTGGTCAACCTTCTCAACTGCCACACGAATACTGCTCGATTCGCTGGTTTTCGCCGGCGCGGCCTTTTTTGTTTCACGTTTTACTGCTGGCACCAGTTCGGTGACCGTGGCTGGCGTCGCAGCGATCTCCGCTTCGGCCATAGTGGTCGGCGCAGCCGGTTCCGGTTCCGCTACCACAGGTGCAGGCGCAGAGGCCGCATCCAGGAAACTGATCTGAGATTCTTCAATAACAAAACAGAGCACCGCCACCAAATCATCTTTATCGATGGTGGTGTCGAGCGTGGCTTCCAGGCTGGTTTCCCCCTTCTGCACATTGCTAACGGTGCCGAGGTTGCTCAGCTCCTCCAGCAACAGGGCCACTTCGTTCGGCTTGAGAGCGCTCAGCTTCAGGCGCAGACCAGATGCAGCAGCAGGCGCAGCGGTAACCGGTTCGGCTTCAGCGGTTTTCGCTGGCGCGATCGTTTCGCCTTTTGCTTCCAGCGCCAGCTGGCGCAGGGCTTCGCAAATGTATTTAAAGCTTTCGGCGTCAGGCTCCTGACCCGCCTTATAGGCATCGAGCTGTTCCTGCATAATATCTTTGGTTTCCAAAAACAGGTTGATGATGTCAGTGCTGAGCTGCATTTCGCCCCGGCGCGCACCGTCCAGAATATTTTCCAGGATATGCGTGGTTTCCTGCAAAACCACGAAGCCAAAGGTGCCGGCCCCCCCTTTGATCGAATGGGCTGCACGGAAAATGGCGTTAAGCTGTTCCGAATCAGGCTCCTGCGGGTCTAACCCCAGCAGGTGTTGCTCCATGTCCGCCAATAGCTCGTCAGCTTCATCGAAGAACGTCTGATAAAAATCGCTGATATCCATGCTCACGGTTATCACCTCTGCTGTGAGTCGCGATCAGGCTGCGGCGTGCTGGCAGGAGCTGGCGGTAAATCGGTTACCGGCTTCTCCTGACTGACCGGCGCGGCCTGTGAAGGTTGAAGATCTGGGTTTATGACCGCAGCAGACGGCTGAGCCGGCGCGGTAATTTGTTTAATACTCTGTGGATCGCTTAGCTCTACAACGTCACTTTCGGCATTCTCTTTTTCGATTTGCGCCTGAGTGTCGCGATTTAGCACCAGCAGGCTGATGCGACGATTTATCGCCTCATTGCCGCCGCGGTTTTTCAGCCGCATGGTGTCGGACATGCCCACCACACGCAGCATTTTGCTGCCATCCAGGCCACCCGCCACCAGCTCACGACGTGAGGCGTTGGCGCGATCGGCCGACAGTTCCCAGTTGCTGTAGCCGCGATCGCCCGTGGCGTACTGAAAATCATCGGTATGGCCTGCAAGACTGATCTTGTTTGGCAAATCGTTTAAAATCGGCGCAATTGCCTGCAAAATATCGCGCATATAAGGCTCAACCTGCGCGCTGCCGGTTTTAAACATTGGCCGGTTCTGGCTATCGATAATCTGGATGCGTAATCCTTCATCAACCAGATTAATAATCAAGTGCGGTCGCAGTGTTTTCAGGCGCGGATCGGACGCGATCAGCTGGTCGAGGCGTTCGCGCAGGCGGTTAAGACGGAGCTTATCCAGCTTGCGTTTTTCCGCGTCCAGATCGATATGTTTCTGTACTTCCCCTTCTTTTCTGCTTGGATCGTCGCCGCCGCCGGGAATCGGGCTTTCACTGTCGCTACTGCGCTGACCGCCAGACAACGCCACTTTTAGCGGCGTCTGAAAATATTCTGCAATCTGCGTCAGCTGCTTGGGGTTTGCGACCGAGATCAGCCACATCACCATGAAAAACGCCATCATCGCGGTCATAAAATCGGCGTAGGCGATTTTCCATGAACCGTGACCACCCTCATGTTTTTTATGCTTGCGCTTTTTTACCACTACGATGGGGTGATTGTGGTTGTTCATGCGTCTTGGCCCGAATTCTGTTTACCGGCTGATTTCGCGTTGCGTACGTGCTCTTCCAGTTCGGTGAACGACGGACGCTCGGTGGAATAAAGCGTTTTACGACCAAACTCAACGGCAATCTGCGGCGCATAGCCGTTCAGGCTGGAAAGCAACGTCACCTTGATGCACTGCATCATCTTGGTGTTTTCCGCACATTTCTGACGCAGCACTGATGCCAGCGGCGAAATAAAGCCGTAGGCCAGCAGGATACCGAGGAACGTACCGACCATCGCATGGGCAATCAGCTCGCCCAGCTCTGCCGCCGGACGATCCGCTGAAGCCAGCGTGTGCACCACGCCCATCACCGCCGCCACGATCCCGAAAGCCGGAAGTGAATCGCCCATCGCGCCGATACTTTGCGCTGGCACGTCGCATTCATGCTCGTAGGTTTCGATCTCTTCATCCATCAACGCTTCAATTTCAAACGCGTTCATGTTGCCGCTGATCATCAACCGCATATAGTCGGTAATAAAGTCCACTAACCTGTTATCGGTCAAGATGCGCGGGTAATTAGCGAAAATTTCACTTTCTTTGGGGTTTTCAATATCGCGTTCCAGCGACATCATGCCCTGCTGGCGTGATTTGGCCATCAGACGATATAACAGCGCCATCAGGTCCATATACACGGCTTTATTATATTTAGAGCCGCGGAACAGCATTGGTAACGCTTTTAACGTTGCCTTAATCGCTTTGCCGTTATTGCCGACAATAAAAGCGCCAATACCGGACCCGCCGATAATAACCAGTTCGGAAGGTTGATAAAGCGCGCCCAGGTGACCGCCGACCATCATATAGCCGCCTAACACCGAGCCAACAACGAGGATATAACCCAAGATAACCAGCACAATAAATCCTTACGTCAGTAACGTGTTGGTGGAAGTTAAGCCAGAGAGCCGCAGGCGTTATTCGTCAAAGTGAGGACAAAAAAAAGCAGCGGTTAAAAACCGCTGCTGGATGCCTTTCACAGTGCGAACAAACTTAAACGGCGTGTTTAACCTGTTCATCCAGCAGTTGTGAATTGTTATCGGCAGTCTCTACCGAAAGTTTACGTCTTTTTACCGCACGTGACGGCGGCTGGCACAGGCTACAGGCAAAGCTGCCTACTGGCTGATGCGCATGGTTGATAAAGCTTCCACCGCAGCATTTGCAGTCGGACAGTTCGAGCATGCCACTCTCAACAAAGCGCACCAGAGTCCAGGCGCGGGTCAGCCCCAGCAGCGGGCCATTATCCGACTGCGGACACTGCTCAAGATACAGACGATACGCTTTGATAACTGCATCCACGCCGCTGGTGAGTTTGCTTTTCAGCAGAAACTTCCAGGCGTTACAGAACATTGAAGCATGAATATTCTGTTCCCAGGTCATAAACCAGTCGGTAGAAAACGGCAGCATGCCTTTTGGCGGCGGACTGCCACGTAGCTCTTTATATAATTTGATTAAACGGCCACGGCTAAGCTGCGTTTCACTCTCCAACATTTGCAGGCGCGCACCCAGCGTAATTAATTCCATCGCCAGTTGAATATCACGTGCTTCCTGTACAATACTTTTTTCGCTCATTATACCGCCCTCTTCTTCGGCGCTTCATCTTTTGCAGCATCGCGTAATAAACGGCTGGATAATAGAATACCTGTGTGAATTTGCTGCAAATCATCCACACGCGATTCCTGCGTCAAGCGGTTAATAAGATTATGGTCGTTAAACCGAAACTGACATACTAACTGGTTAGTTTCCGCTAATTTAACCATTTCCGGCAGCGTTAACTGCGACAAAGTATCAGCCATTGACTCATCGATACCCAAACGGAACATTGCAGAGGCTTTTTCCTGGTTAATTAAACGTTGAGCAAGCAGCAAATATGACAAGTTGATATCGTAAATATGTTTTAATAATTCGGATGTACCCATTTTTTTCCCATCCTGACTAACACTACTTTTAACTGTGCGGAATGGTTACCGCATTCTTGGTTGCTGGCTGGTAAATCTAAAGATGGCAAAAAATCAGCGGCAGAAGCCAAACATTTTCTGAACGTTTTCACATCCCACCGGGATACTGAGTCAGTAATAGTCATAACACCAGGCCATGCATTACTTGAGTTGTTGCTGTCTTCCGTGACGTTCGCTTACAGTTTTTTAAGATAATTCCGAAAGCAGTGCAAATGTATCCCCTCTGATTTCGACATACAACGAGCGATCGGTAAAATTTTAGATAAAGTGTGATCCACGTCACACTTTTAACGCAAATTCTCAAAAAAAATCCATCAGTAACGCTTGTGAATAGTTCATTACACCAGCAAAAAAGCCACTTTTTGCTAAGTTTTTAGCTTTCTGTTAACAAATTCGCATCAAAAAGTTGCTTTTTGCCCAGATTTTATCTGGAAAAGGAAAAATGTGCTGTTACGCAAAATTAACATCCGTCTATTTTCGTAACCGCCATATTTAATACTGGATCGGGCACAATGAACCCGTTGTGAAATTAATCACTTAGGGTAATTGTTTCGTACGAAGTGGATTGAATTAGCAGGAGTCAAGAGGTCGGATCACCGCTTTATGGCAACGGTTCGTTAACAGTGAAGCGTCATTGTATAGAGCATAGCAGAAGGTGTAACAAGCTGTTACATAAGGAATATGAATGATTTTATGCGAAGACGGAGGGTAGTGATCTACTATCGGCACGGATAAGCGGTTCTTTATCAATAAACGCGTTATTTTTCGCAAATAGTTCGCAACTGCACAAAAAATAGCCTAAGCACACTGCTTTGCGCGTTTTTTCGTTTAGTCTATTAATAAGCGGGAATGCATTATTTTATGCGGGATTCAGGCGTTTTTACTGGTAGCTTATTTCAGCCTCTTCAGGCGTAACGGCTGAGTAAACGGCGGCAAAAAAGAGAAAACGCATCAACCTCCCTGTCGATGCGTTAGCTTAATCAGGCAAGACGTTGAAAGGTTGCGACCTTGTTGTCCGTCTTACCATCTTCAGAGCGCGGCGTAATCGCGCGCAAATCCTGCAGGAAGTTTTCACGCCATGCGCTAATATCGTTTTTGCGCAAGATAGTCATCATGTCGTTATAGCGAGAAATACGCTCGGTACGCGACATGGTTAATGCCTTATCCAGCGCCGCCGCCACTTCATCGCGATCGTAGGGGTTGACGATCAGCGCCGAGGTCAGCTCGTTTGCCGCACCTGCAAAGCGTGACAACACCAGTACACCCGGATCTTCCGGGTCCTGTGCGGCAACGTACTCTTTAGCCACCAGGTTCATGCCGTCACGCAGCGGCGTAATCAGCGCAACGTCGGTCAGGCGGAAAATTTTCATCAGCAGACGGCGATCGAAATGCTGGTTCAGATAGTAGAGCGGCGTCCAGCCCAGAGTGCCGTATTTACCGTTGATACGCCCTGCTTCCGTCTCCAGCTGGTGACGAATGTCCTGATACGCCTGCACATCGCCGCGTGAAGTCGGCGCGATCTGTGAATAGCGAATTTTGCCGCGATGCTGTGGATAGTTCTCCAGCAGCGCTTCGTAAGCCAGAAAACGCTCCGGCAGACCTTTGGAATAGTCCAGGCGCTCACAGGCGATAATGTTCTTCGCATCGCCCAGCTCACGTTTCATTGCCACCATCTTCGGCGGCAGCGGGCCTTCTGCCATCTCTTTGATGCTGTCTGGCTCGATACCGATTGGATAGACTTCGGTAGCAAAAGTATTGCCAAAGGCGCGATGCAATTTCGGCCCTTTATGCTGAACCTGGGTCAGCATCGCCATGCACTCCAGGAAAGCCTGGCGATCGTTTTCCGTCTGGAAGCCCAGCAGATCGTAATCGCTCAGCATTTCCAGCAGCTCTTTATGCGGCGGCAGCGCGTTGAAGATTTCTGGCGTTGGGAAAGGGATATGCAGGAAGAAACCAATCCGGTTATTTACCCCGCGCTTACGCAGTTCGGCAGCAAACGGCAGCAGATGGTAATCATGAATCCACAGAATATCGTCTGGTTCAATCAGCGGCAGCAGGCGTTCTGCCAGTAGCTCATTCACATGACTATAGCCGTCCCATGCTTCACGCTGGAACTGCACTAAATCGAGACGGTAATGGAAAGCGGGCCAAATAACGGTATTGGAGAACTGGCAATAGTAGAGATCGTAATCGTTTTGATTCAACGGGAAAGAGGCGTAGGTAATGCCTTCCTGCTTAACAATATCGATTTCTTCACTATCTTCTTCACCAATGGCGCTGATCTCTCCATTCCAGCCGAACCATAATCCACCGGTCGTTTTCAGTGCATCCAGGATACCCACCGCCAAACCGCCAGCGCTGGCTTTTGATCCATCTGGTACAGCGATACGGTTAGATACGACTACTAAGCGACTCATAACCTTGACTCCTTACCGACGTTGTCTTGTCTTGATCTAATTGTAATTTGATTTGCTCCAGCCAGGCATAGACCTCACTTACCCCTTTCAGGCGAAAGTGCGCCTCGCTTGAACCTTCACCGACTTTTACGGATATGCCCTGCAGCGCGTTAACCGCGCGAAATCCTTTTTCATCCGTTAAATCATCACCAATAAATACCGGAATACGTCCGGCAAACGGCGCTTCTCCCATAAATGCTTTGATCGCTTCGCCTTTATCCACACCCTGTGGCTTGATTTCCACTACACATTTACCCGGCTGCAGCGACAGCGTCGGATAATGTTCAACCAGCTTTTGAGCCAGCTGCATGACTTCATCTTCATACTGCACGGCGCGACGATAGTGCAATGCAAACGCCATGCCCTTGGTTTCCAGCTGTGTACCCGGCCACTGCGCCATGGCATTGTGCAGGGTATCGCTCAGCTCCTGGCCCATCGAGGCTGGCAGAGAAATACGATGCAGTTCGCCGCTGGCGTCGCGTCGTTCCGCGCCATGTACGCCAGCTGCCGGCACCCGTAACGGCGCGGCCAGCATATCCAGCTCATGAATGGGACGTCCTGAGACCAGCGCCAGTGCGCCCTCGCTTAATCGTGAAAGCGTCAGCAGCGTTTCTCGTACCGGCTCAGGAATAAAAGCTTCGTCGGGACGCGACTGGATCGCAGCCAGCGTACCGTCAACATCAAAGAAGAATGCATAGAGGCCGCCGCTCAGGGAAGGTAATACGTGGTTTTCTACTGCTACGGTTGTCACACTCTTCCTCCTGCTCGGATTAACACGTTTAACCAGCCGAATAAGGGCTTTGGGTTAACGCGCTTAGAAATTTTTGATGCAGCAAAAGGATGACGAAACTGGGCAGGTTTACAGCGTGGCTGGATGAGACAAGTGGCACAATGCTGGATAGCTAATGATGGCGACTCTTCCGGGTTGACCTGTTACCTGGCCGGCCCTGAGCCGACTGCCCATCTCGCATCACTTTATGCGGACATCGTACCAAACCAGTATAGTCACCAATTCCGGCTTCGCCAGGAATGTACTAATTTTCAGAACATACTGAATTTTGCAAAAAAAGGTGGACTTACTGGTTTAACAGAGCGGGTCCTCGATGGGATCCACCAGTTCCGGCTGTTGATGATGTGGATTGCCTACTGCGCGGCTAACGGGGTGCCAGCTAAACTGCTGCGCATCCAGTGCTGCCTGCCCGGCCAGCTCGCCAGCGCGCTGAGCGGAGGTATCAGGATGTAGCCATTCGCTTACCGCCTGCGCTTCCAGCACCAACGGACGCCTGTCGTGCAGATCGACCATGCCGCGATCGCTGGCTGCGGTAATAATCACAAACCCTTCTTTTTCCTGCGGACGTGCATAAGGCGCATGACCTATCGCCGCGAAAAACAGCGGCTGGCGTTGGCGATGATAGATGTAGTAAGGCTGTTTCTTTTCGCCCTCACGTTTCCATTCGTACCAGCCATCGGCCATCACCACGGCGCGCCCGTGCTGCCACAGCGGACGAAACATTTTGCTTTCTGCCGCCGTTTCTACGCGAGCGTTGATCAAAGGCGCTTTATGCCACCAGGGCGGCGCATAGCCCCAAAATATGGGATCGAGATGCAGCGCATCGTCGCGGTGATTCAACAGCAGCACATGACTACCGGGCGCAACGTTGTAGCGCCCGATCGGCTGCTCATCCCAGGCGATATTGCGTTCTGCCTGGCCTTCAAGCGCTGACAGCCAGGCTTCACGTGATTGAATTTGAGTAAAACGTCCGCACATAGCGCCTCCTTTATAAAGCAGTATAGAAGGCGCGCAGAAATCAGGCGGCGGTACGCCATGCCTGTACGATCTCAGCGGTGCTGATAACCTGCACACCATTACCCGGCAGGATAAGATTGGCCCAGACTTCGTTATGCTGCTCAATCAGCTGCTCTGCCGTGGCCCAGCGGCGGCTGGAGGTGGTATGCGCGTCGGCTGCCACGCGGATAGCGTACCCCTTGCTGCTGCCGACTTTAATGGTGGTATCCACGCAATAGTCGGTGGCGCAACCGCAGATAACAAAGGAGGAGGCATCCAGCCGTTGTAACAGCTGATCAAGTTCGGTGTTCCAGAAGCTATCGCATGCCTGTTTATTAATGTAGAGCGAGCCCGGCGGCTGATGCAGCTCCGGTAATATTTGCCAGGCTTCGGTTCCTGGCTGCATATCCGTATCCAGATGTTGAATAAAAATGGTGTGTTCAGCGGCGTCAATCAGTTGATTAATACAGGCGACGCGCCCTGCCCGATCGAAACGCGGCGTATTAAAAACGCCGTTTTGCATATCAACCACAATCACTATACGTGCGGACATAGAGTTTTCTCAGTGAGAAAGGGAAGATTCCATCCTGGCTGATGCCTGACGCCGGGGTCAATCCCTGCAGTAGGCGTGGATCACAGTTTAGCATGCAAATGCTGAGGCGGCTGAGTGTCAATAACAGGTGGCATCACTTCGCGCATTAGCGCCATAAACTGGCACAGGCGGGCCGGAGCGGTGTGATAGCTCTGGCGACGCTGGCAGCGGCGGACGACCTGATTGTTCGTCTGCGTAGCCGTTAATGCGGGCCTTCGCTGGTGCCGCGCGCGTCACCCGCTACACTCAGAGAAGAGTCTCTTTCACCAGTGGAGGCATTATGACTGATTACAATAAGCAAAACTTTCCTGTGGAAAAAGTGCGCAAATATCTGGAACCTGGCCCGGTGGTTCTGGTGACATCGAGCTGGGAAAACCAAAGCGCTATTATGACGCTGGGCTGGCATACCATTCTGGAATTTTCACCGTCGCTGGTGGGCTGTATGATCGCCAGCATGAATGTCAGCCACGATTTCATCCGTAACAGCGGCGAATGTGTGATAAATGTCCCTACCCACGAGTTAATCGATCAGGTGGTGGCCATTGGCAACAGTCACGGCGATGAGGTGGATAAGTTCGCAGCTAACCGCCTGAGCATTGAACCGGGCAGCGTGGTTAAAGCGCCGCTGATTGCCGAGTGTTTCGCCAGTTTTGAATGTCGGCTTTACGACGGCGCGCTGGTCGATAATTACAACTTTTTCATCTTTGAAGTGGTAAAGGCGCACGTCGATCCCCAGGTAGCCTTCCCTGCTACGCTGCACTATACCGGCGAAGGTCTGTTTCGGGTTATGGGCGAACAAACCAGCGATCAGCATAAGAAATTCAAGCCGGAGATGCTGATTTAACATGAAAAATTTTCCAGTTAGCCGGTTAGCTGAACAGAAAGAGCGGCGTTAATTGCCGGTGAATAGCAGATTATGCGAGGATGGCTCCCTTAGCGTCACGACCCAATCTGGAGAAGTAAAACAATGGCAATTGAATATGCGGTAATTGCAGGTGGATGTTTCTGGTGTACCGAAGCGGTATTCAAGGACATCATTGGCGTTGAATCTGTAGAGAGCGGCTACACCGGCGGAACGCGCCCTAACCCAACCTATGAGCAGGTATGCAGCGGCGCAACCGGACATGCCGAAGCCATCCGCATCGGTTTTGATCCGGAGAAAGTGAGCTATGGCGATCTGCTGGATATCAGTTTTGTTACGCACGATCCGACCCAACTGAACCGTCAGGGCAATGATATCGGTACTCAGTACCGTTCCGCGATTTTCCCGGCGAACGCTGAACAAGAAGCGGAAGCCAAAGCAGCGATCGCGCGTGCGCAGCAGGATCACAGCGATCCGATCGTGACCACTATCGAGCCGCTGAAAGAGTTTTACCCGGCAGAAGATTACCATCAGAACTATTGGGAAGGCGAAGGCCAGCGCAACGGTTTTTGCATGGCGGTCATTCCACCCAAGCTGCAGAAGCTGCGTAAAAGTTTTGCTAACCGCGTGAAGTCATCTTCTTAAGCCATTGCAGGCGAGGCGAATTGTATAAGGCTTAACCGGCGCTAATAAAAGGGAAAAATAGTGCTTGACCCTTTTATAACAACTCCCTATAGTAGCGCCCCGTTGCCACCCAGCGCGGTGTCAGCAGACAATACGGTGAGGTGTCCGAGTGGCTGAAGGAGCACGCCTGGAAAGTGTGTATACGGCAACGTATCGGGGGTTCGAATCCCCCTCTCACCGCCATATTTAATGAGAAAGCCTGAGCGAAAGTTCAGGCTTTTTTATTTGCATAAAGCACCACAGAGAGGGGTGATGAGAAGCCCCGCCGGGGTTCGACAACCGGCAAAGCCGGTTGGACAGCCACAGGCTGCCCGCAGGGCGAGCGAAGCGAGTCAATCCCCCTCTCACCGCCATATTTAATGAGAAAGCCTGAGCGAAAGTTCAGGCTTTTTTATTTGCATGAAAGCCTGAGCGAAAGTTCAGGCTTTTTTGTATGTATAAAAAAGCCCGGACTGACGTCCGGGCTTGGGCTACAGCTACTCACTCAATCAACTATAAGCATGCAGCGCGCGCTGACAGAGCGCGGAACGCACACAATCCTCTTTCCCGAACCGCACTACGCTTACCATTTCATCTTCTACAAAACGGTCAAGCGCATCGGCCAGGCCCGATGTCACCCCCGCCGGCAGATCGCACTGGGTAATGTCGCCGTTGACAATAACCGTGACGTTCTCGCCCAGGCGGGTCAAAAACATTTTCATTTGGGCAGCGGTGACGTTTTGCGCCTCATCAAGGATGACCACCGCGTTTTCAAACGTACGTCCGCGCATATAGGCAAAGGGAGCGATCTCCACCTTACCAATTTCCGGACGCAGACAGTATTGCATAAAGGAAGAGCCGAGACGTTTAACCAGAACGTCATAGACCGGGCGAAAATAGGGAGCAAACTTCTCAGAGATATCACCAGGCAAAAAGCCCAGATCCTCGTCGGCCTGCAGCACCGGTCGGGTCACGATAATCCTGTCGACATCCTTGTTAATCAGGGCTTCTGCTGCTTTTGCAGCGCTGATCCAGGTTTTACCGCAACCTGCTTCGCCGGTTGCAAAGATCAGCTGCTTCGTCTCTATGGCGTTAAGATAGTGCGCCTGAGCCTCATTACGCGCTTCGATAGGTGAACGATCGCGTGAATCACACGCCATACCGATGGCGTCCAGGCCGCCCATGTGCACCAGCGAGGTGACCGATTCTTCTTCACGCTGCCGGTGGCTGCGTGAATCGCTACGAAGCACTCGACGTGCTTCACGACGCGCTTTGATCACTGCTTTCTGTCTTCCCATAGTGGCACCTTACAGTTGGTTTCATTTCCCGCACCGGAGCTGGTCTGGTGCGATTACGTGAACGCTTTAGAGGGTGGCTTCCTTCAGAGCCTTACGAGCCATTGAATGAGCGCATGCCGCAGACATACGCCGGAAATCATAAAAGGGACGAGTTAAGCCGAGAGGATTGATAAAAGAAGCAAATAGTCTGGAGAAAGAAAAACTCTCGCGAAAAGTCTTGCGATGTTTTTTATTTAAAACGGGCTGTCCATTACAGGACTTTTCCATTCGCATTCTCCATCGAGGAAGCTGAGCATTACAGACTACCGACCTGTATAAAGTGCAACAGATTCTTATAATTTTGCAATAGCAATTTTAACCAAATGAATAAAAAATAACCGCCCGGCATCCATAGAAAAGTGACCCTGTTAATTTATATTTATAAATCAGTTAGTTAAAAAACAAAAATAGTGGTGAGATAATTCAGAAACTTCATAACAGGAAAGAAAGCGGAATAGCAAAGAGAAAGATCGAGCAAAAAACCGTCTCCCGCCATTTATAACCTGGCGGGAAATCGTAAGTTAATCAGGCCTCCAGTAATGACTGAGCCAGATAATGTTGATTATTTATCACGCCCGGCAGCACAAAGAAATAGCCGCCCCCTGTGGGTTTAATATATTCCTCCAGCGCCTCGCCATTGAGCCGTTGTTGCACGGTTAAAAATCCTTTTTCTAAATCGTGCTGGTAGCACACAAACAGCAGCCCCATATCCAGCTGACCCGCAGACGTAATGCCGGCGGAATAGCTGTAGCCACGACGCAGCATCAGGCTGCTTTGTGTTTCCGGCGTACGTGGGTTGGCCAGACGAATATGTGCATCCAGCGGAATCATCTCCCCCTGCTGATCCTGCGCGTAATCCGGTTCGTCGTGCTCATGTTTCATCCCCAGCGGCGCGCCGCTGAGCTTTTCACGGCCAAAGATGGTCTGCTGTTCACCCAACGGCGTACGGTCCCAGAACTCGACGCGAAACTGAATAATGCGTACCGCCTGATAACTGCCGCCCACGGCCCAGGCGGGCTCCTGCTGATCCTGCGTCACCCACAGTATCGAATCCATTAAAGCCCGGTTTGTGGCGTCGGGATTGGCCGTACCATCTTTGAAGCCCAGCAGGTTAATGGGCGTTTCCTTGCCTTTACTGCGCGCCGCATGGTCCGGGATAAAGCCTTCGCGCCGCCAGCGTACCGCCAGCAAATCAGGCGTATGTTTAATGATATCGCGCAGCGCATGGATCACGGTATCGTTGGTGTTGGCGCAAATCTGCAGCAGCAGGTCACCATGACAGCTTTCCGCGTCCAGCGCGTCGTTGGGAAAACGCGTCATGGTTTGCAGCTTTGCAGGCTTCAGCGCCGTAAGACCGTAACGATCGTCAAACAGCGCCTCGCCTACCGAAACGGTGATCGTCAGATTATCGGGCCAGATACGTTCGCCAAGGATGCCGGAATCAAGCGGCGGCAACTGGGGATTGGTGACCAGCGGTGCCATGCCGCCCATGGTCAGAAAAGCGATGCGTTCAGTGAGCAGTTTAAACAGCCGCACAAGGTCGTTTTTATCGCCTGCCAGCACATCAAAAGCCACCAGCATTATCGCAGCCTGCTGCGGCGTGGTGATCCCGGCCTGGTGCGGCCCGTAAAACGGCTGGCGCTCTTCCCGGGCATTGGGAGAAAGCGCCCCTGGCGAGAAGCTTTCCGCCGCCGCAGCGCTTACCGGGCAACCGCTGCCAACCACAGCGGCCCCGCTCAACAGACCAAGTCCTTTTAACAGGCGACGCCGTGAAAGCATCGCCGCGTCGGTCACTTTTTCCATCCGGCTTAATCCAGTCCCAGCGTGCCACGCAACAGAGCCAAATCTTCCGCCAGGACGGTAATCGGCCCTTTTAAGCGGTTGCGATCGGTTATGGTCAATTTTTCATATAAGGCGAAGCCATCCTGCGTACGGTATTTGGTCAGGATGACATCGACTTTTTTGAAGTTGTTATCCACCTTGCTTAGCAGCTGCGGATTGGCTTTTTCCAACTGCGGACGCAGCAGATTGACGATTTTCTGCGCGCCATCAACGTTGGCCTGGAAATCCCACAGATCGGTACGGCTGTAACGATCTTCTTCGCCGGAGATTTTGCTGGCGGCGACTTCTTCAATCAGGCCAGCTGCGCCGCCCACTACTTTGCCCGGCGGGAAAGCCAGCGCATTGATGCGTTTTTGCAGTTCCAGCGTGTCCTGATACAGACGATCGGCATAATCGTTCATGCCCTCGGTGCTGCGATCGCCAAACAGTGCTTTTTCCAGACGATGGAAACCGGTGAATTTAGGATCCGCCGCTTTTTGTTCATAGTCATCTTCACGCGCGTCAATGCTGCCGTCCAGGTCCGAGAAGAGTTCAGCGATCGGTTCGATACGCTCATAGTGCTGCCGGGTTGGCGCATAGAGCGACTGCGCTTTTTTCACATCACCCGCTTTAACCGCGTCGGTGAAAGCTTTAGTGCCGCTGACCAGCTGCGCCACTTCGCCAACAACCCAGCTTTTATATTCGGTAATCGCCCCGCTTAGCTGCATCAGCTCAGCCTGTTTGCCACTGCTCTGCTCAGTGCCGGTTGCCTTAACGATCAGTTTGCCTTTCGGGTTGCTGAGCAGGCCGCAGGTCATCTCATATTCGCCAGGCTCAAGATTGGCGGTGAGCTTTTGCGTAAAGCCCGGCGCGATATTTTCACGCTCTTCTACGACCATAACGCCTTTGAGGATCTCCCACTCCAGTCCTTTCTGGCTGTTGTTACGAATAATAAACTGGGTTTTGCCGGCATTAACGGTGAGCGCCATCGGTTCACACTGTTTATCGTTAACGCTGACATTTACCTGCGGCACGTCAGCCGCGCCGGACACAGCGGAATACGCCAGAAGAGAAGCCAGTAAGGCTTTGCGGCGAGAAATCATGGTCATCAATGTAGTCCCTGTTAAAGTCACAAACAGGCGCGACAAACGCGCCATTGGTTTTAGCTTGTTGAACGTGCCGCTGCGGCACCCGGCCGGGCAGGCATAAAAAAGAACAGTAGTGCCGGAATCAGATAGATAAACCAGACTGCGACTTCGCTAACGGTAGGCGTCTCCTGGTAACCCAGCAGGCTTTCCAGTAGCGTCCCGAACAGGGTGTGCGTGGAGAGTGCGTTACTGAGATCAAAGGCGATGGTTTGGTAGTGATTCCACAGCCCCGCTTCATGGAAGGCGCGGATCGCCCCGGCAGCCAGGCCGGCAGCAACAAAAATGATAAACAGGCTGCTCCATTTGAAAAATTTTGCCAGGTTAAGTTTGACGCCGCCCCAGTAGATTAGCGCGCCGATAGCCGCAGCCGTGATCAGTCCGAGCACAGCGCCAACGGGCGGTGCCATCCCCACATCCTGGGTAAAGGCGGCCAGCAGGAAGAAGACCGATTCCAGCCCTTCGCGTGCCACGGCAAGAAACACCATCAGCACCAGCGCCCAGCCATGGTGACTGCCTTTTTGCAGCGCCTGGTCGACAGCATCTTCCAGTTGCGCTTTGACGTTGCGCGAAACGTTACGCATCCAGAAAACCATCCAGGTAAGGATCGCTACTGCTATCACCGCCACGATACCTTCAAACAGCTCCTGTTCCTTTTGCGGGAACTCACCGGTTGTGGTGTTGATGAACACGCCAAGCGCCAGACAGAGCGCGGCAGCAGTAAAGACGCCAGCCCACATGGCACCGAACCAGCGGGTGCGTTGGGTACGCTTCAGGTAGCTGGCAATCAGGCTGACAATAAGTGCTGCTTCCAGCCCTTCGCGCAGCATAATTAGAAAGGGTACAAACATGCCTGATCCTCAGTAGTTTTAGTTCGCGTAAAGTGACGTAAAGATGCGTAAACACAAACGATATTGATTATCATTATCGGCACAAAAAAAACAAGACGCCGCAGTGATTATTTATCAGGGCGCAGGAAATTTAAGCCAGCGACGTTTTTCTGCGTCAGTGCTGCTTCAGCGGCAAGTAGGACTACTTCAGCTCCCCTCCCCGATCTTTTTAATCGGCAAAGTCACCAGCGGTTTAATCTCTTTCAGCACAAACATACTTTGCATCTCTTTAATTCCGGGAAGACGCCGCACTACCGACATGGCGAAATCGGCATACGAATCCAGATCCGAAGCCACTACCTGCAGTAAAAAATCAGCATCGCCGCCAATGCTGTAGCAGGCCACCACATCTTCCAGCGCGGTCACTTCCTCTTCAAACTTCCTTGCTTCCGCTTCGCTGTGGCTGTCGATCGCTACTCGCACAAACACCATAACGCCCAGGCCTATTTTTTTGCGATTCAGGACTGCGCGGTAGCCCTGAATCACTTCATCCTCTTCCAGCTTGCGTACTTTGCGCCAGCATGGCGAAGCGGACATGCCGATTTTTTCGGCCAGTACCTGGTTTGTGACACGCGCATCATCCTGTAACAGCTTCAGGATTTTCATTTCTGTCGGGCTAAGCGCCATAAAAGAAAGTTCCTTTCGTTTTCACCGTGATAAAAGATGATTCTTTCCTGACACAAGCAATGAAGCAAGTAATATAGGTAACAATTTCCCTTCCGGCCACGGCATAATACATTCGCAACTTTAATGATTAATTGAAGTGAATGCCGAAAGGAATTGACTCGTATGTTAATGCATATCGTCTTGTTTACGTTTAAAACCCCATGGAGATGGGCATCCATTGATGCTATCGATGCGGAAAGAACGACGCGTGTGCACCCTGATTACATTTATGAAATTAAAGGATGGGCCTGTGGTCGCAACATCACCCGCCGTCATATCGCGGCTGATTTTGTGGTTATCGGCATGTTTGAAGGCCGTGCTTGCTGAAAAACCAGGAATCGAATATGAAATTTGATGCCAGCCAACATCGTTGCACAATTGTCATCGATAAAGATTTGCCCGCCGGTCTTGCCATCAACGCCGCGAGCGTGATCGGCGTTAGCTTTGGCCGCACCGTTGAAAACCTGGTAGGCCCGGACAGGCAAAGTCTGGACAACATCAATTACCCGGGCGTGATTTATGCGCCGCTCCCGGTACTGCTGGCGCCAGGCGAGGTCATCCATGAACTGCAAAGAACAGCTGAAAATGATGAAGAGATCTATGTTATGCCATTCAGCGCCCTCGCTCAGTCCTGTAAAACCTATGATGAATATGGCGAACGCATCTCTTCAGTCAACAGCAGTAATATCGAACTGGTCGCCATTGGGCTTATCGGCCCGAAAAAGAAAATCACCAAAATCACAGGCAACCTGCCGCTCTATAAATAACAAGTCATAACATGCCGAACGCCATCAAACAGGCAGCTTAATCGCAGAGGCTGGCTATTTTGTGCAGCAGCGTACAGGCATGCCCACATGATGATGGTGACATGGCCGTTCCGCTCTCTCACCGTTTGGGGAGCGCAGGGAGAAGGCGCTACCGTGTTTGCCAACCGGTGTCGTGAACATCTGGACCTTAAGCCCTGCTGGCGCAATCTTTCTTTTATTGAACAGGAATCACTATGCTGGGAACCGCACAAATCCTCTCTTATATCGCCGCGCTTGGATTAGCTGCGGCTATACCAGGTCCGGGGATGACCGCCCTGGTCGCCCGCAGCGTTAGCGGCGGTGCCGTGACGGGCTTCACCATGTTGACCGGTTTGATTCTGGGCGACCTGATTTACCTCTCTGTGGCGGTGTTTGGTCTGGCGGTTATCGCCCATAACCACACTTCGCTGTTTACCCTGATTAACTGGGCGGCCTCGTTCTATTTATGCTGTCTCGCCTGGCAGTTCTGGCGCTATCAGCCGCAGGCGGTGAATATCGATCAGCGGGCGACGCGCAAACAGCTGGCCTCCGCCTGGTTCTCCGGGCTGACCATTACGCTGGGCAACCCGAAGACTATCGCCTTTTATCTGGCGATCCTGCCGCTGGTGATTTCACTGGACAACGTCTCGTTGCAGATCTGGGGCATGATGCTGGTGCCGCTGACCATTTTTGTGCTGTTGGCAGTCGGTGCCGTATTTATCCTCGCGGCGCTTAAGATACGCCATTTCCTTACCAGCGCTGAAGCGCAGCGCCTGCTGTTCCGCTCTGCGGGCGCGATTATGTTGCTGGCGGCCATCGGTATGGTGGCAAAAACGCTGTAGCAGTATTCAGTTATCCACGCCCCCCGGGGCGTGGACTTCCCCGGGGGTATCAACACGCTCAGCTACCGCGTAGCGGATTGCGCTCGCAGGCTTTGCAGCGAGCGCCACTGACGACCTGCAGCATCAAAGTTTTCTGGCGCAAGCCAGCTACGTAGCGCCATATCCACTTCCGACCACTCTTTATCGATAACAGAAAACCAGTCGGTGTCGCGGTTACGGCCTTTTGTCACCAGCGCCTGGCGAAAACGCCCTTCATACTGAAAACCCAACCGTAACGCAGTACGACGAGAAGCTTCATTCAGACTGTTGCATTTCCATTCATAGCGGCGATAGCCCAGCGTCTCGAAGGCATAACGCATCAGCAGCCACTGTGCCTCGGTTCCCATTGCCGTGCGGGTTAACAGCGGTGAAAAATGTACGTGCCCCACTTCCGTCACGCCATTCACAGGATCGATACGCATCAGCGCCAGTGACCCGACAGGCATCATGTTCTGTTTATCGATTACCGCAAAGTGAAGCGGATCGTTGAGATTTTCCACGCTCTTTACCCACGCGACAAAGCTGGCGTTGCTGTTGTCAGGCTCCCGCAGCAGCCATGTCCAGTCGCGGGCATCGGGTGCATGCTGAAACGCGGCGTACAATGCCTGCGCATGGGTCATGCTTAGCGGTTCCAGGCGGCAGAGACGGCCCTCAAGCTGTGTGCGTTGCGGATGCGGGCGCGGCTGCCAGTCAGATAACGGTTCGCCAACTGGCTGACCAAATTCATTATAGTGATGCATTATGCCTCCTTAGCTGTTAAGAAGGCAGAGCGTATAAAAGTGCTGGTTCCTTAAAAAGCGCCACGGTGGTACGTTTTTATGGTACCACCAGGAGATACGATGAATATTCCCAACGACGCTTTTTATACGCTGCTTGAAAATGCGCTGACACAGCGAGGCAGCGTAACCCGCCAGCGTGCGCTGTACCAGGCTTTACGTGATGCCATTCTTGCAGGAAAGCTACAGGCCCGAAGCCGCCTGCCAGGCTCGCGTAGCATCGCGCAACGACTGACGCTATCGCGCAATACGGTTAACGGCGCGCTGGAACAACTGGCGCTGGAGGGTTATCTGCTACGCGACCGCAAAGGTTCGCAGGTCGCAACGCTGGCGGCGCAAAATACTTTTTCTGTAAATACCAACAGCGTTTCCTTGCCAGCGCATCTGATGCAGCTTCCGTCTGGTAGCCAGCGTGATTCGCCGCCTTTGCTTTTTACGCCCGGTACGCCCGCTCTCAACTATTTTCCAATGCCGCTCTGGCGTCGTTTACTGACTCGCGTTCTGCATGAAGAAGGTTGCACGCTGTTGGGCTATGGCGATGCAGCAGGTGAATGGTCGCTGCGGGCGGCAATTGCACGACATCTGGCGCTGGCGCGCGGCATTCACTGCGACGCTTCGCAGATTATCATTACTGAAGGCGCGCTGGAGGGGCTAAGCCTGTGCGCACGTTTGCTGACGCAGCCGGGCGAAAGCGCCTGGATTGAAGATCCCGGTTATCTGGGGGTGAAAAGCGCGTTTACTGCGGCAGGACTGGTCCCTGAAGCGATCCCTGTAGATAATGAAGGGCTATGCTTTGCTAATTTCACTGCCTTACCGCCCCGAATAATTTTTACTTCGCCATCGAATCAGTATCCCACCGGAGCAGTGCTCAGCGCCGCCCGCCGCCTGGCGCTGCTGACGTTTGCCCGGCAACATCACGCCTGGATTGTTGAAGATGATTATGACAGTGAGTTTCGCTACGACAATGCGCCCATACCGGCCATGGCAGGCATGCAGCCTGATGCGCCGGTAATCTATCTTGGTACATTTAGCAAAACCCTGTTTCCGGCATTGCGCACCGGATTTATCGTGTTGCCGCCCGCTCTGGCGGTGGCGGCGCGGCCAGTGGTAGGCGCGCTGCTGCGCGGCGGGCATCGGGCGGAACAGCGCGCGCTGACGCGATTCATCGAAGAGGGACACTATGCGCGTCATCTTGCGGCGATGCGCCGTCTCTATCGCAAACGACAGCAACAGCTACGCGCAGCGCTGGCGAATCATCTAACCGAGCCGTTCACCATTACTGGCGGAAACGGCGGCCTGCATCTTACCATCACGCTTAATGCTATTGATGATGTCAGGCTGGCCCAACAGGCGCGTCAGTATCAGCTGGCGCCCGCCCCGTTAAGTCAGTTTTATCTTGATAAGAACCCTGCCCGATACGGGCTGGTGCTGGGCTACGGCAATACCTCCGCCTCGCAGTTTGTTCCGGCGATAGAGCGGTTACAGCAATTGATGACACGTCTGCGCCATCAGGCGAGCGGAAAGTAGCCTTTACCCTGCGCTGAGCAAAAGGGGGAATGCAGCAGAAACAGTGCGGCCTGCCATAAGCAGGCAGGCCGCGATCAGAGGAAATATTCCTGTAAGGTCATCGGGCCTGTCGGCCCGGGAAAATTAATGCGTTTTATATTCTGCGTCGGCCGCATCGAAGCGCGCCTGCGCTTCAGCAGAGGGCGCACGCCCCATCAGGCTCACAACGTAGATCGCGATGCTGGCAAACAGGAAGCCAGGGATGATTTCGTACAGACCCAGCCAGCCATAATGTTTCCATACCAGCACCGTCAGCGCGCCAATTACCATGCCCACCAGCGCGCCGTTGCGCGTGGTGCGTTTCCAGCAGACCGAGAACAGTACTACCGGACCAAACGCGGCGCCGAAACCGGCCCAGGCATAACTCACCAGCCCCAGAACACGGTTCTCAGGATTAGAGGCCAGCGCAATAGCAATCAGAGCCACCACCAGTACCATCATACGGCCAAACCAGACCAGCTCTTTCTGACTGGCGTTTTGACGCAGCAGGCCTTTATAAAGATCTTCCGTTAGCGCGCTGGAGCAGACCAGCAGCTGGCAGCTTAGGGTAGACATAACCGCCGCCAGGATAGCCGAAAGCAGAATGCCAGCGATCCACGGGTTAAACAGCAGACGCGCCAGCTCGATAAAGACGCGCTCGCCGTTTTCACTTACGCCAGCCGCCTCTTCCGGATGGTTCTGGAACCAGGCGATGCCAAAGAAGCCCACCGCAACCGCGCCGCCCAGACAGAGGATCATCCACGCCATACCGATACGTCGTGCGGTACGGATCGAGCGATGCGAGTCGGCCGCCATGAAGCGCGCCAGAATATGCGGCTGACCAAAATAGCCCAGGCCCCAGCCCAGCAGCGAAATTACCGCAACAAAATTCAGCCCTTTCAGCATATCGATGTTTTCCAGGCTTTTCGCTTCAATCACCCGCAGGGAATCCTCAAAGCCGCCCACGGAGATAATCACCATAATCGGCGTTAACAGCAGGGCGAAAAACATCAAACTGGCCTGGACGGTATCGGTCCAGCTTACCGCGAGGAAACCACCCACAAAGGTATAAAGAATAGTGGCGGCCGCTCCGGCCCACAGCGCTGTTTCGTAGCTCATACCAAAGGTGCTTTCAAACAGGCGCGCCCCGGCCACAATGCCGGATGCACAGTAGATGGTGAAGAAAACCAGAATAACGATGGCGGAGATAATCCGCAGCAGCTTGCTGCGATCCTCGAAGCGGCTGGTAAAGAAATCAGGCAGCGTCAGGGCGTTATTGTGATGTTCAGTTTGTACGCGCAGGCGACCAGCTACGATTTTCCAGTTCAGCCAGGCACCGATAATTAGCCCGATGGCAATCCAGCTTTCTGAAATTCCTGACAGAAAGATAGCGCCGGGCAACCCCATTAGCAGCCAGCCACTCATATCCGATGCGCCCGCTGAAAGTGCGGTAACCAGGCTGCCCAGACT
Source organism: Pantoea sp. FN0302 (assembly GCF_050113775.1). NCBI lineage: Bacteria > Pseudomonadati > Pseudomonadota > Gammaproteobacteria > Enterobacterales > Erwiniaceae > Pantoea > Pantoea sp. FN0302. Next base: position 756,221 of record NZ_JBNJSM010000001.1, on the reverse strand, counting down.
ACGCCCCCCAAGAATGTAGTCATCGAAATTTTTGGTTGAGCGCCAGGCTATAAAGCCAATCAACACCATGCCAAGAATATAGATGATGAATGTCACCAACATCGGTGTGCTTAATGTCATCAGGTTCTCCATTTATTATCGGTATTAAGCAGAGGGTTGTTTGCCCTGTGTTCACCGCCGGAACGCAGCGGTTTTTATTAAAAACTTATCTTTGGCGCGCTATCCTGCCGGAAAGGTTTATAACGCACAACATTTAACACAGCTGTTACACTGAATTCACTCCCTCTCGTTATTAGAATTTCAGAAGGTTGCACCAGGTCACGTTTCAGTCAGTAACACCCTGGTCGCAACCGCGCCAATCTCAGAAAATTCGGGCTTTCGCAAAAGTGGCGAGGAATTTGCAGCAATATCCATGCCGCTTTCGCAGATTTAACAATTTGGCATTTGCGCGGAGTGTTAACAGGCTCACAATTAACACGGTTGCACAAAGTTGCAACATAGGTGATATTGCGCCATACAACGGTGATATAAGGTTTTGAGGAGCGTTAAAGGCATGGCAACGACGACCATGGGTGTCAAACTGGATGAAGCCACCCGCGAAAGAATCAAACAGGCTGCACAACATATCGATCGCACCCCGCACTGGCTGATCAAACAAGCGATTTTTAACTATCTTGAGCAGCTGGAGCAGGGTACGCAGCCCGCTGAATATCCGCTGCAGGCAGCAGCCAATGAATCAGAAGAGGCATTGCTGGAAGAGCCACATCAGCCGTTTCTTGATTTCGCAGAACAGATCCTGCCGCAAACGGTTACCCGTGCAGCCATTACGTCTGCCTGGCGTCGCCCGGAACCTGAAGCCGTCTCAATGATGCTGGAGCAGGCGCGTTTACCTGCCCCGCTGGCAGAAAAAGCCCATCAGCTTGCCTGGTCGCTGGCGGATAAGCTGAGGCACCAAAAAGGGGCAACCGGACGCGCCGGAATGGTGCAAAGCCTGCTACAGGAGTTTTCGTTATCCTCTCAGGAAGGCGTGGCGCTGATGTGTCTGGCGGAAGCGCTGCTGCGCATCCCTGATAAACCGACGCGCGATGCGCTGATCCGCGATAAAATCAGCAACGGCAACTGGCAGGCGCATCTGGGCCGCAGTCCTTCGCTGTTTGTGAATGCCGCCACATGGGGTCTACTGTTTACCGGCCGTCTGGTCGCAACGCATAACGAAGCCAACCTGTCGCGCTCCCTTAACCGTATTATCGGTAAAAGCGGCGAGCCGCTGATCCGCAAAGGCGTGGATATGGCGATGCGTTTGATGGGCGAGCAGTTTGTTACCGGCGAAACCATCGCAGAAGCGCTGGCCAATGCCCGTAAACTGGAAGAAAAAGGCTTCCGCTACTCTTACGATATGCTGGGCGAAGCGGCGCTGACCGCCAGCGATGCGAAAGCGTATCTGCTCTCTTATCAGCAGGCGATCCATGCCATTGGCAAAGCCTCTAACGGGCGTGGTATTTACGAAGGCCCGGGGATCTCGATCAAGCTTTCTGCGCTGCATCCACGCTACAGCCGCGCGCAATACTCGCGCGTTATGGAAGAGCTCTACCCTATTCTTAAATCGCTGACGCTGCTGGCGCGCTCTTACGATATCGGGATTAATATCGATGCCGAAGAGGCGGATCGTCTGGAGCTGTCGCTCGATCTGCTGGAAAAACTCTGCTTCGAGCCGGAACTGGAAGGCTGGAACGGTATCGGCTTCGTTATTCAGGCTTATCAGAAGCGTTGTCCGTTTGTGATTGACGCGCTGATCGATCTGGCGCAGCGCAGCCGTCGTCGTCTGATGATTCGTCTGGTAAAAGGCGCTTACTGGGACAGCGAAATCAAACGCGCGCAGGTCGAAGGGCTGGAAGGCTATCCGGTCTATACCCGCAAGGTCTACACCGATATCTCTTACCTGGCCTGCGCCCGCAAGCTGCTGGCTGTGCCTAACCTGATTTATCCGCAGTTCGCCACCCATAACGCCCACAGTCTGGCGGCGATCTATCATCTGGCGGGCAATAACTATTATCCCGGTCAGTATGAGTTCCAGTGCCTGCACGGCATGGGCGAGCCGCTGTATGAGCAGGTGGTCGGCAAAACCGCTGATGGCAAGCTGAACCGCCCGTGCCGTATCTATGCGCCGGTCGGCACCCATGAAACCCTGCTGGCTTACCTGGTGCGTCGTCTGCTGGAAAATGGCGCTAACACCTCGTTTGTTAACCGTATCGCGGATAAAACCCTGCCGCTGGATGAGCTGGTGGCCGATCCGGTTCAGCAAGTTGAGCGGCTGGCCGCAACGGAAGGCGCCATTGGTTTGCCGCATCCGAAAATTCCGCTGCCACGCGATCTGTACGGTAATAAACGCCCCAACTCCGCCGGACTGGATTTAGCTAACGAACACCGCCTGGCGTCCCTCTCCAGCGCCCTGTTAAGCAGCGCCGCGCATTTATGGCGCGCCGAACCGATGATTGAAGGCGAGCTCGGCCAGGGGGAATACCGCCCGGTGCTAAACCCGGCCGATCCCTCCGACCTGGTGGGCGAAGTGCGTGAAGCCAGCGAGCAGGAAGTAGCACAGGCACTGGAAGCGTCGGTAAATGCCGGTCCAATCTGGTTTGCCACTCCAGCGCAGGAACGCGCCGCTATTCTGGAACGCGCCGCTGAACTGATGGAAGGTCAGATGCAGACGCTTATCGGCATCCTGGTGCGCGAAGCGGGTAAAACGTTCAATAACGCCATTGCTGAAGTGCGCGAAGCGGTCGATTTCCTCTATTACTACGCCGGCCTGGTAAGCAGTGACTTTGATAATGAAACCCATCGTCCATTAGGGCCGGTGGTCTGTATCAGCCCGTGGAACTTCCCGCTGGCGATCTTTACCGGGCAGATTGCTGCCGCCCTGGCGGCGGGCAACAGCGTGCTGGCGAAACCCGCAGAGCAAACGCCGCTGATTGCCGCTCAGGCGGTACGCATTCTACTTGAAGCGGGCGTGCCGGCTGGCGTCATTCAGCTGCTGCCTGGCCTCGGCGAGACTGTAGGTGCCCAGTTGACCGGCGACGATCGGGTGCGTGGCGTTATGTTTACCGGCTCGACTGCCGTAGCGAGTTTGTTACAGCGTAACCTGGCCGGACGCCTCGATCCGCAGGGCCGCCCAACGCCGCTGATTGCCGAAACCGGCGGAATGAATGCGATGATCGTTGACTCCTCCGCGCTGACAGAGCAGGTGGTGCTGGATATCGTTTCCTCTGCCTATGACAGTGCGGGCCAGCGCTGTTCGGCGCTGCGTCTGCTCTGTATTCAGGAGGACGCTGCCGAGCATACGTTGAAGATGTTGCGCGGTGCGATGGCGGAGTGCCGTATGGGCAATCCGGAGCGTCTTTCCACTGATATTGGTCCGGTAATTGATGCCGAGGCGAAAGAGAATATTGAGCGTCATATTCAGGCGATGCGCGCCAAAGGGCTGACGGTGTTCCAGGCGGTACAGGAGCATCAGCAGGACAGTAAAGAGTGGACGCAGGGCACCTTTATTAAGCCGACGCTGATTGAACTGAACAGTATTGATGAACTGGATAAAGAGATCTTTGGCCCGGTACTGCATGTGGTGCGTTATACGCGTAGTTCACTGCCGCAGCTGATTGAACAGATCAATGCATCGGGTTATGGCTTAACGCTGGGCGTGCATACCCGTATTGATGAAACTATCGGTCAGGTAACCCAGCGTGCGAAAGTTGGCAACCTGTACGTTAACCGTAATATGGTTGGCGCAGTGGTTGGCGTACAGCCGTTCGGCGGCGAAGGCTTATCAGGTACCGGTCCGAAAGCGGGTGGCCCGCTTTACCTCTATCGTCTGTTATCGCATCGTCCGGATAACGCGCTGCAGGTCACGCTCGATCGTCACGATGCCGAACAGACGCTTGATGCGACGCTGCGCCCTGCCCTTATCGAAGCGCACAAGGCGCTGAGCGACTGGGCCAACGCGCAGCCGCAGCTGGCGGAAGTCTGCGCCCGCTATGAAAAACTGGCGCAGGGCGGCACGGTACGCTTGCTGCCGGGCCCAACCGGCGAGCGCAATACCTATATTCTGCTGCCGCGCGAGCGCGTGCTCTGTCTGGCGGATAACGAGCAGGATGCGCTGGTACAGCTGGCGGCGGTGACCAGCGTCGGCAGTCGCGCTTTGTGGCAGGATGATGAGCTGCATCGTAAGCTGGCACAGTCGCTGCCGGAGAAAGTACGCGCACGTATCGATTTTGCCCAGGATCCGCTGGCTCAGGAACAGCACTATGATGCGGTGATCTATCACGGCGACGCCGATCAGCTGCGTTTGCTGTGCGAGAAGATTGCCGCACGCGGCGGCGCGATCGTTTCAGTGCAGGGCTTTGCCCGTGGCGAAACCAATCTGCTGCTGGAGCGTCTGTTAATTGAACGCTCGCTGAGCGTCAATACCGCTGCGGCGGGAGGAAATGCCAGCCTGATGACGATTGGCTAACGCCACCGGTTACCACAAGCCGCCTTAATACAGGGCGGCTTTTTTTTACCCTGGTGCCTGGACAATCATTACCTTATCGAAGGTGGATACCACAAGGCCACGAGTACGCCATGACTGACAGGCAAGAACAAACCAGAGAAAAACAGCCCCCAACGCCTCACGATGCGGCATTCAAACAGTTTCTTACGCATCCCGATACCGCCAGAGATTTTATAAGCTTTTGTTTTCATTTATAAACCACATTGTGCAGGCAGGCGAACAGCCAGACGCAGAGGCCTTTGTACGCAAACTGGCACAAAGGGTGCCACAACACGAGGATGCACTGATGACCATCGCACAGCAGCTAGAACAGAAAGGCCTTGAACAAGGTATCAAACCTGGTGAACAGCGTGGCATTGACCGCTCCATCGTGATGAAGACCGGCCTTTCTGAACACGAGCTGGCACAGAGCCATCACTGATACGCAGCTTCTGTTTAAAAGAGGCTACTGTTAACCCGATGCGGTCAAACAAACGCGTTAACAAGCCTCTCACCCTTCGTAAAAACCTGATGCCCTGGTTATGGATTACGCGGCCCTGGTTTAGACATCAAACTTCATGCGCAGCAGACGCGGATAGATAAACAGCGATTTTCCCAGGCCTTTATTCAATAGCTTCCATACCGCTATCGAACACAGTGAACAGAGCGCCACCATGCCAACCGGAAAGCCGACCGCCCAGAGTATTGAGAACAGCGCGGAATCAAACAGGTGATGATCCAGCGCGAACAGGATGGCCGTCATACCGAAATATTCAATAAAGATGCGGTGCAACACATAAATTTGCAGCGTATTTTTACCGACCCAGTTCATCCACGTCATGCGGAAGTGGTTGTTCAGGGTGCGGCAGAGCGCGATGCAGAACAGGATAGCTAACGTGCACAGGAACAGATTTTTCTGTAGGCCCAGCAGTAGATGCACCACGGACAGTAACGCTAATCCCAGCCACGGCAGCAGGTTATTTTTGTGCCATTCGCTAAGATGGATAACCTGCGCGCTCCAGAATGAACCCATAATGAAATAGATAAAATATTGTGAGAGGCTTTCCGGTCCCCATCCAGGGATGATTTTTTCCACTGCCAGATAATTCAACAGCACCGCGACAATAACCAGTGGCAGGCGCTGTTTGCGGAACAGTTTCGCAAACAGAAAGAACAATCCCAGCGCATAGAGATACCAGGAACTGCTCATTGCCAGCAGCATCAGTGATATAAATTCCTGCGGTGATTCAGCATACGAGGAATTAATATTACTGGAAATACGATGATGAGTGATCTCTGAAGAGATACCGTAAATAGAAAGCCACTGAATAACACCCCAAAGAATATAAAGATAAAAAAGATTAGTTACGCGACTGGTAAATACTTTTTTCCACGGTTTGTCATTAATTGCCCGCGCGGCCAGCATGCCGGATACAAAAAAGAAAGCTGGCATACGCAACGGCGACAGAACGGTATTAAACGCCACCCACAGGTGGGCCGGTAGGCCGCCTGCCGTGAGATGTTTCAGCGTGCCTTCAAATCCAGGTAACACCACATGATAGAGCACCACCAGTAGAATGCAGCCGCCTTTTAGGGTATTGATCCATTGAATTTCCTGACTTTTTTTATCGTTCATTGCTGTGATTCCCGCTAAGTTGACGGAAGTAAAAAGGCAGAATAGCCAGCCTGCATTATTAACGGGACGTGAATGAAATCGCTGTAGCTTTTATCTTAAAAAGAATAATCGGCCCTGAGGCAAAGTAATCAGAGGGTCATTGAAACAATAAAAAAACGGGCAGCCCGCGAATGTGGCTGCCCGTTGGATAAATAGATTTAGGAGTAGCCTGGCGTCGGTAAGGCCAGTTATTGGCTAAGGAATTTCTCCAGGAACTGACGCGTACGCGCCTGTTGAGGATGCGCAAACAGCTCTTTTGCCGGCCCCTGCTCCACAATGCGTCCCTGATCCATAAAAATAGCGCGATCGGCTACGTCACGCGCAAAGCTCATCTCATGCGTAACAATTACCATAGTGCGTTTCTCTTCCGCCAGCGAACGAATGGTACTGAGCACCTCGCCGACCAGTTCAGGATCCAGCGCCGAAGTAGGCTCATCAAACAGGATCACTTCAGGACGCATCGCCAGCGCACGGGCAATGGCTACGCGCTGCTGCTGTCCGCCAGAAAGGCGGCGCGGATAGCTTTCCTCTTTACCGTGCAGTCCTACCTTCTCCAGCAGCGCCCGGGCGCGCGCTATCGCCTCGGCTTTGGGTTCACCCTTAACGATGACCGGACCTTCAATAATATTTTCCAGTACCGAGCGATGCGGAAACAGGTTAAAGCTCTGGAATACAAAGCCCACCTGCTGGCGCAGCTGGCGTACGCGCTCTTTCTGTTTACTGACAGGCAGAGCGGCATTGATTTCAATATCGCCCACTTTAATGGTGCCGCCGTCGGGTATCTCCAGCAGATTAATGCTGCGCAACAGCGTGGTTTTTCCCGAGCCGCTGGGGCCGATGATTGCCACGACTTCACCGGAAGCGACCTCAAGATCGATACCATGCAGCACCGTCTGACCGTTAAACCGTTTTACCAGTTTGCTGACTTCAATGGCGCTCATTTGGCCTCCCGATCCTGACGGTTAACATAATCTTCCAGGCGGTTTTGCAGCGCCGACAGCACGGTCGCCATCACCCAGTAGATCAGCGATGCCGCCAGATACATGGTGAAAACCTCCAGCGTGCGTGAAGTGATCAGCTGCGCCTGGCGGAACAGCTCCGGCACCTGAATGGTGGCAGCCAGCGAGGTATCTTTCACCAGGCTGATAAAGCTGTTGCCCAACGGCGGTAACGCGGTACGTGCCGCCTGCGGCAGCACCACGCGACGCAGTGTTTGCCAGCGCGTCATGCCGATACTGGCCGCCGCTTCCCACTGACCGCGCTCAATGGCGGCAATCGCGCCACGCAGCGACTCAGAGGCGTAGGCTGCGGTATTTAACGACAGGCCAATCATCGCCGACGGGATAGGATCAAGCTCGATGCCAAACTGCGGCAGACCGTAATAGATCATAAACAGCTGAGCAATCAGCGGGGTGCCGCGAAAAATGGAAACATAAATGCGCGCCAGCCAGTTGATTGGCCAGAAGGATGAGAGCCGCATCAGCGCCAGGATAAAACCCAGCACCAGGCCAAAAAACATGCCGCCAATGCTGAGCTGCAGCGTGAACAGCGCGCCCTTTAATAAAAAAGGTGCTGAATCCAGCACCAGTTGGATACTCTCTTGCATTATTTAGTAACGTCCGCGCCGAACCATTTTTGTGAAATCTTATTCAGCGTGCCGTCTGTCTGCATGGTGGCAATCGCCTGGTTAATAGCGTTCAGCATATCTTCATTGCCTTTACGCAGCGCCACACCCGCTTCCTGACGTGAGAATGCAGGACCTGCTACCGCCATGGTATTACCGGTTTTCTTCACCAGGTCGAGCGCGGCCAGGCGGTCAACCAGAATGGCATCCACACGACCAGAGCGCAGATCCTGATATTTAGTCGGGTCATCATCGTAGGTGCGAATATCAACATTTTTCACATTCTCACGCAGCCACTGCTCATAGTTGGTGCCAAGGCCGACGCCAACTTTTTTGTTCGCCAGATCCTGCGGGCTTTTAATGGTGCCTTCTTTATCTTTACGGGTCAGCGCCTGAATGCCGGAGACGGTATAAGGCGTGGAGAAATCATATTTTTTCTTACGTTCGTCGGAAATCGTGACCTGGTTAATCACCACATCGATGCGTTTGGAATCCAGCGATGCCAGCATGCCATCCCATTTGGTCGGCTTCAGGCTTGCCTTAACGCCAAGATGCTCAGCCAGCGCTTCGGCAAACTCCACTTCGAAGCCGGTCAACTTGCCGTTTTCATCCTGAAAGCTAAACGGCGGATAGGTGCCTTCCAGACCCACCAGCAGGCTGCCGCGCTCTTTAACCTTGTTGAGCAGGTTTTCCGCCGCGAATGTTTTTACGTTAACACCCGCGACCAACGCCACGGCCATCACGCCCAGAACCAGTTGACGACGTACCTGAGAAAAAATCATATTTACCCCGTTTATTGTTGGATTGTGTGTAAAACGCTTTCGTTAAAAAGCAAAGCCGAATAGTTCAGCTTTGTTACGAAAAAGCAAAGATCATTAAACAGAATGATTGTATACCCTAAATAATTCAAGCTGCATCGCCACGGCAATCGCCTGGATCCCGATGCAGTTACACCAGTAAGGGATTTTCGTTTTCGCCATCAGACCAAAGGGTGATAAGCAAATAATGCCGGTGCGCCACCGGTATGCACAAACAGCAATGGTCCTTCACGCTGGAAGCGCTGCTGACTGATACCATCGATTAATCCTGCCATCGCTTTGCCGGTATAGACCGGATCAAGGAAGATGCCTTCCAGGCGTGCCAACAGCTTCACTGCTTCCATGCCCTCTTCGCTGGGCATGCCGTAGCGCGGACCAAAATAGTCATCCCAAAGCGTGATTGCCGCGCTGCTGTGCGTCTCCAGCAGGCTGGCAACCTGCTGCTGGAGGCCGGTAACCAGCGGCAGCTGATCGACAACTTTGCGTGACACCGTCACGCCAACCAGCTCCGTTTCCGGCAGCAGATGTTCTAATCCCAGCGCCAGACCCGCATGCGTGCCCGCACTGCCGGAGGCCACAACCACCGCAGCGAAATCCACAACATCTTCGCTTTGATGAGCGATCTCCTGCGCGCACTCCACATAACCCAGTGCGCCCAGCGCGTTAGAACCGCCAACCGGCACCACATAAGGACGAAAGCCCTGCGCTTCCAGACGAATGCGCAGCTCCTCCAGCTGTTGCGCGGGCGCATGCAGCGTATCCACCAGCTCTACTTCGCAGTCCATGAGATCAAGTAGCAGGCGGTTGCCGTTGCTGAGATAGTTTTCCGCCTGAGTTTGGATCGGGTTCTCCAGCAGGGCAAAACACTTCAGACCCAGCTTTGCCGCCACTGCGGCAGTTTGGCGTACGTGGTTTGACTGGATAGCCCCGGCGGTAATCAACACATCGGCCCCTTCGCGCAACGCATCCGCCGCCAGAAACTCCAGCTTGCGTAGCTTGTTTCCACCCAGCGCCAACGGCGTAATATCATCACGCTTGATAAAAATATCGCGGCCAAGGTAGTCGGAAAGACGTGGCAAATGCTCCAGCGGCGTTGGGGCGCCAACCAGTTCTAGACGGGGGAATTGGATCAGATTAGACAGGGACAAAGCAGCCTCCACGCACACAGAATAATGGCTACAGTGTTGCAGAAGATTTGTCGGGGATCTATGGTCAGTTCGTGTGATGAGGCGCAGACGCGCCTGGCTGCTGAAAAAGTCAGCGCGGCACGGATGAAAACCCATCCGTGCCGAACACTTAATTACGCTGCCATCCTAAAAACTGGTCATATTTTCGCAGGGCAATGCGGTAGTTATTGTTTCCGGCATCCGGTAAATCTTTTTCCAGACATTCGTGCCAGCTTCCGCCGCGTAATTTTTCTGCCGGGTAATTTTTCGCCGACAGCATGTCATCCAGACGACGCAGACGAACCACATACTCACGTATTGTGCTGTGGCTCATTTCCGTCTGTTCAAACAGGTATTGTTTAAACGCCATAATGTCAAAATAATTGGGGTGCGTATTGCAGTAAATATCGCTGCAAAACCGGCACAGAGCGGTCAGTTCGTTTTGTAATTTAAGCCAGACCTGATCGTCGATCGGCTGGTCCATCCGGGATATGGCTTCTTTATTGATGATCTGACCGCGAAAAACTAACGCCATCCTGTCGAGTACTTTTCCGCAGTGTGAACAATTACTTTGGCTGTGTTTAAAGTCTTTAAGATAACGGCTTAATGGCCTCGTTTTTAGTTTGGTTCCCATTGAGGAGACCCCCGGTTATATGTCTCGAAAGCGAGAGCTGACGCTGTCAGCGCGCTCCCGTTAACCGGGCGCGCAGGCGTTTGATCGCCTGACTGTGCAGCTGGCTGACGCGGGACTCTCCCACCTCCAATACCGCGCCAATCTCTTTCAGATTCAACTCTTCCTGGTAATACAGTGTCAGCACCATTTTTTCGCGCTCGGGCAATGCCTCGATCGCTTCAATGACGCGTTCACGCAGATTCCCTTCCATCAGCTGGTGAAGCGGATTGGCATCTTCATGTCCTTCCGTCACCAGTTCCGCACTATCGCCATGCTCTTCGCGATATTCGTCATAGGAAAAAAGCTGGCTGTTGTTGGTATCCAGCAGAATCTGTCGATACTCTTCCAGCGAAACATTTAACTGCCTGGCAACTTCCTGCTCGGATGCGGCACGCCCCAGTGTCTGTTCACACTGATGCATCGCAGACGCGACTTCGCGCGCGTTGCGTCTCACGCTGCGCGGCGCCCAGTCACGGCTACGTAGCTCATCCAACATGGCCCCACGTATGCGTTGTACGGCATAGGTGGTAAAGGCGGTACCCTGTAGCGCGTCATAGCGCTCCACGGCATTCAGCAGCCCGATACCTCCAGCCTGCAGCAAATCATCCAGCTCAACACTTGCGGGCAGCCGTACCTGCAGACGTAGCGCCTCATGGCGCACCAGCGGTACGTATCGCTGCCACAGCGAGTGTTTGTCCATCACGCCATCAGCGGTATAGAGATCGTTCACTTTGACTACCCTGCGTTAGTTACGTTATCGGCATGATTATCCGATTCTGTAGGGCGATCGATTGGGGGAATAGGGATAAAAAAGGCGGGTTATTTAGAAAATGTGTGTGACCACTACCGGTGCGATGCCGATGGGATCACACTTTTGTTAAAACAGGCGCACCGTTTTCTTTAGCCGTTCGCGGGTTGCCGGCGGCACACCTTGCCAAAGCGCGCAGACTTTGCCATCGATGTCATGATAAATGTCATGCAGGTTATCTTCACTTTGCAGTGCCGGACGAATATGCACCGTTCCCTGTTCACCATCGATAAATAATCGTCCGCTGATAAACAGACGCCGCAGGTCGCTGCGTAAAAACAGACCGTTATCAACGCTGCTATCGGCCAGCAGACCTTCGCTGTTTTCGCTGGCGTCTATATAACAGGCCTCAACCCATGGAGCAGAAGCGCTCTCTGAAAGCGTAGTGCCGGTAATCACGCAACCGCCGTAGCGCGCGTTGACCGCCGCGCTGAATTCCGCCTGGCTGGCGCGCTGCAGCACTTTAACTCTGACGCGGCGTCCGACCTGCTGGCCGGCAATCACCGCGGCAGGCGCAGGCAGCATCGGCGTTTCCAGCACCACGATAAATTGCAGCGTGCGCGCCTCATTAAAGCAAGGCTGCGCTTTGGGATCATAAAGCTGCCAATAGTCGTCATCGCCCTGCTGACGCATCAGCGTTAGCCGATAGCCGCGGCTGGCCAGCAGATTTTGCGCCGTTGCCCCGTTGGGATCGAGCATCGCATAGACCCGGCTCTCCCCCATGACTTTCCATAACGTCCCGGCGGCATCATTGCGCCTGAGATACAGAAAGGATTGCCCCTGATGCATATAGTGCTCAAAGCGGCGCAGATAATTTTTTCGATCGTTATCATCAGAAACAAACAGCAGATCTTCCAGCGGACTGTTTTCGGCCTGATGGGCAAATACCGCCCGAATAACCAGCTGACGCGGACTGGTGGATGGGCTTAATAAGCCACGAAAGGTCAGTGCCTTTTCCGTTGGATATTTTTGCCCGTAGCGCTGGCTGATCTCTTCAAAGGTCAGCTGTTCCCCAGGTAACAAGTCATAATTAAAGCGCATAACCACTCCCGAAAAAGAGTCACGGGTTAATCAGCGAAGAGACGCTGCTTTGCCGTTATTATCGGCAGCGGGTTACTTTTCTGTAACGCAGAGTTAAAATCTTTCCCGCCCGCAGGTTATCCGCAATAAAGCCCCTGCTTTCCCCTCTTATTTGCGCCATTACTCATCGGATCTCAGGCGTAATCTTTATCACATCCCCGGGGAAGGCTCCCTGCATCCTGTTATATCGAGACTCTGTATGAAAGGTATCGTACTCGCTGGCGGTACAGGCTCACGCCTGCATCCGGTCACCTGCGGCGTATCCAAGCAGTTGCTGCCTGTGTATGACAAGCCGATGATCTATTATCCGCTTTCCGTGCTGATGCTGGCGGGCATTCAGGAGATTCTGGTGATCACGACGCCAGAAGATCTCCCGGCTTTCCAGCGGCTGCTGGGCGACGGCAGCCGTTTCGGTATTCAGTTGCAGTTTGCCGTTCAGCCGAAACCTGAAGGGCTGGCACAGGCGTTTATTATCGGCGAGGAGTTTCTTGCCGGTGAAGGCTGTGCGCTGGTACTGGGCGACAACATCTTCTTTGGGCAAAGCTTCGCCAAAAAGCTGGAAGAAGTGAGCGCACGTGACAGCGGCGCAACGGTTTTCGGCTATCAGGTGATGGATCCGGAGCGCTTTGGCGTGGTGGAATTTAATAAACAGTTTCAGGCGATCTCGCTGGAAGAGAAGCCGAGCCAGCCGAAGTCCAACTATGCGGTGACCGGCCTCTATTTTTATGACCGGCAGGTTTGCTCGATGGCGAAGCAGGTAAAACCATCCGCGCGCGGCGAACTGGAGATTACCACGCTTAACCAGATGTATCTGGAAGATGGCCTGCTGTCGGTAGAAGTGCTGGGGCGCGGTTTCGCCTGGCTTGATACTGGCACCCATGACAGCCTGCTGGAAGCATCGCATTTTATTCACACCATTGAAAAACGTCAGGGTTTCAAAGTCGCCTGCCTGGAAGAGATAGCCTGGCGTAAAGGCTGGCTAAGCGCCGGTCAGCTGCGCGAGCGGGCAAACTATCTCAACAAAACCCAGTACGGATCCTATCTGCATCAGTTGCTGGTGGAAGCATGAAGGTAATCAATACGCGTATTTGTGATGTAAAAATTATTCAGCCCGCCGTCTATGGCGATGCGCGCGGCTTCTTTCTGGAGACCTTCGAAAAAAAACGCTATCAGCAGCTGCTGGATATAAAGCTGGAGTTTGTGCAGGACAACTATTCCCGCTCTGGTAAAAACGTTTTGCGCGGCCTGCATTTTCAAAAAACGCAGCCGCAGGGCAAGCTGGTGCGCGTGGTACGTGGCGAAGTGTTTGACGTCGCCGTGGATATTCGCCCGGATTCACCCACCTTTGGCCAGTGGGAAGGCGTCATTCTTTCCGAAGAGAATAAGACGCAGCTCTGGATCCCACCCGGCCTGGCGCACGGTTTCCTGGTGCTCTCTGATATTGCGGATTTTGAATATAAATGTACCGATTACTACAACCCACAAGATGAAGCCTGTCTGCTGTGGAATGACCCCTGCATAAATATCGACTGGCCGGTGAAAGATCCGTTGCTGTCGGAAAAAGATAAAAAAGGTTTACCTCTTACGGAGTTGTTGCCATGCGCGTATTGTTAACCGGCGCTTACGGCCAGCTGGGCCGGAGCCTGCTGGACCGCTTTCCTGCCGACTGGATTTTACTGGCCTGCGGTTCAGCCGAGCTGGATATTACCAACCAGGCGGCAGTAGACCGCATTGTTCGTCGTTTTCAGCCCCAGGTGATTATGAATGCTGCTGCTTACACGGCGGTGGATAAGGCGGAGACCGATCGCATCCGCGCAATGAAAATCAATGCGATTGGCCCGGAAAATCTGGCACGCGCTGCGCGTGATAATGGCGCTCAGCTGATCCATATTTCTACCGATTACGTTTTTGACGGCACCAAAACCACGCCCTATGTTGAAAGCGACGTTCCCTGCCCGGTTAACTTTTACGGCTTAAGCAAATGGGAAGGCGAAAAGCGCGTGCAGGCGATACTGCCCCGCGCCATTATCGTTCGCACCTCATGGGTGTTTAGCGAACATGGCAACAACTTTGTTAAAACCATGCTGCGTCTGGCGCAAACTCAGCAAACGCTACGTGTCGTGAACGATCAGCGCGGCTGCCCAACCTACGCGGGCGATCTGGCGCAGGCGATGATCACGCTGGCTACCGATGCGAATGCAGCGGGAATTTATCACTACTGCGGCGATAAGGCGGTCAGCTGGTATGAGTTCGCACTGACTATATTCAACCTCTTCGGCCAGGAGTATCCTGCGCTGCGCTCGATTGAAGTCTGCCCGATATCCACGGCGGCCTTTAAACAACAGGCGTGCCGTCCGATCAACTCTGTGATGCAAAGCGAAAGAGCCGCGTCTCAGGCCTCCTGTTGGGATAAGGCGCTGGGCATGGTGATGTCAGCCTGAGCGGTAGAGTAACCGGAGGACTACACCGGGATCCCAGATTTGCTGGTTGGAGTTAAACCCAGCCGGCAGCTTTATTCCGTCAGGCCGCAGTTGACCCTCAGGAGATATATTCTGTGCAGCATTTGCCGGGCTGGGCAGGCTCATTGAACGTGATGATACCTTTTCCCGGCTCGCTGTACTCAGACAGAATGCCCGTGAGTTTGGCGGGCGTCAGAGGCTTCATGCACAGGAAAACGGATGATAACGGAAGCTGCACCGGGTGGCCTGTGATGTTTACCGGCGCTGAATATTTCGTCACGAAAACGTACACCAGTCTGATAAAGGCCCGGCATTCGCGTAAATCTTTCGGCTGCGGTAATGGCGTGGTTGCCGGTATACAGGAACTGCGTTGCGCCAAAAGCCATGGGTAGTACACAAAAAGCATGCCCCCACCCAGATCAATAATGAAACCATTGACCTGAGTACACTGGCTGTCGTCCTGAAACAGGAGTCACGAAAATATTGATGGTTCTGGCATAAAACCCTGCGGACACTTTCAGTGGGAAACCATGCCCCACAGGTAAAACAGGAGGTTATTCGTCTCTGCTGCCAACGCGCCTTGCTCAAATGATGTGTAAAAAACCATGGCAGAAGATCCGGGATAACCTCGCTTTTTTATCTATTAATTGTCTCTTTTATCCAGGTAGAGGAAGCGCAGGCTCTTTATGCAAAGAGAGTGTGTTCGTGCCCGGTTTTACAAATCCGAGGCAAAGCGGATAACCGCTATGTTCCTTATCCTCCTGAAAGGTTACCTGGCTAATGGCATCAAGCGATAGCTGCGGCCATTGCATCAGCGCCCGGGTAAACGAAGCGTGAGTACAGTTTTTATCAGACCGGCCAATCAGTAACGCACCTGAATGCCTGATATCGGCAAACTTGATATCTGCGTTATAAATATTAGGTTTAGCGCTGCTGCTCCAGGGGGTAATTGTCTTGGGTCTCGATGGCGCATAAAAAGTAAGCCAGTCGGCCAGATACTCTCCACCGACCAGGCGCAGAGGCGTACCATAACGTTCTTGCCATAGCTGTTCTACTTTTTGGCTGAATGGAATAATACCGCTCATTTTTCTTCCGGCATTACTCACATTAGTTGCCATGACAGTAACATACCCAAGCAGAACCAGTGCCGCTGTCCCCATTAGAATGGGACCCGCTCTTCTTACTGGCTGGGCATTGGGATTAACCGCGCACCCGACCACCAGTGCAGGTGCCAGAATGAAAAACGGCTGTAGCCACTCTGTCAGTCGCCCCCCATGATGAAACAGGAACCACAAACAAATCGGCACCAGCGGTAATAACGCAACTAATAATAGAACTTTTTTATTGCTGTCAGCAGGCCAGCGGAGTTGAATTTGGCTTCGATGCAATATCCACCATAAGAACAGCAGCGGATAATAGACACTCAGCAGTTTTATGAATAACCCTGGGTTAAACTGACGCTTGATCTGTGAGTCCACCCAGTGGAAAGCCACAAAGTTATGCTCCCACAGCCAGAAAAGGTTTGGCACAATAATGGCAAGGCCAACAAGTAGCGCCAGATAAAATACAGGCTGGCGATAGCAAGCTCGAATTCCTGGCACAACCAACGTGGCAATAAAAACCGCGCCGACAAAAGCCAGAGTCGAATATTTAGCCATTGATGCCAAACCTGCAGCTACGGCAAATGCCAGCCACCACGCTGGATGGCGGGCGATAGCCAGAAAAAAGAACAGCAACATCCACGGCCAAAGCATAACCAGCAAATAATTATCGTTATAGCTAATAATGTCGAAGTTAATAATCCCGGATAGATTAAGCGTGAGTACGGCAAGCCAGGCCAGACGTTCGCTGCCGCTCAGGTATTTTGCGAGAGACCAGCAACCTGTCATTCCGACAGCAATCGCCAAAAAATGCGTGATATACCAGTAAGCGCTCAGCGGAGTACCAGCAAACCACAGCGCCGGACGCCAAACCATACCAATCAGCCATGGATTTTTTGGCGATCCCCATTCTGCATTTTGTGCCCAATTCAGCGCTTCAACAGCGTCGTAAGGAACCGTGGGATCCAGAAAGATCGTTGCCAGACTCCACAAGAGAGCATATACACCCACCCACACTATTAAGAGCACGCGACTCATCTACTTTCCTTAAACACAACTTGATAAAGAGTGAAAAATCTTATCCTGAAGAATCCACGCTAAATTGCAGGTAAACAGAAAGTGATTTAATAGTTAAACAAAAGGCCAACATGTCGCTCCGTTACCCCAGCCCTTCAACTCTCGCTGCATAGTCTATGATTGTTCTGTGTATGCAGCCTGAGGCCAGGTTAACTGGACACCGTTTTATCTCCTCACTAAGCGGAACAGCCCTCTGATCGTTATCAGAAACGGGCCGCTCCGCTACGGCATCCTGATCGCGCTACAGGCTTAAGCGAATAGCTTGCATCACCGAACAAAATTACATGATGTCGTCCATGGGTCATTTCTGAGTGAAGCGAGGAAAATGAATGGAGTCCAAATCATTTCGTAAGAGTTGGGGCGCCGAATATGAGGCTGCCGATACAGTGCGTTTTCGTCTTTGGGCACCCGGCCAGCAGACGATAATTCTGAGAATCGACGGCCATGACCGCGAGATGAATGCAAGCGGCGACGGCTGGTTTGAACTGCAGGCTAATAATATTGCGCCCGGCACGGAATATAATTTTGTTCTTGCCGATGGCATGGTGGTGCCGGATCCGGCATCCCGCGCTCAGAAAGAGGATGTTAACGGTCCTTCTCTGGTTATTGATCCCACGCGTTATGTCTGGCAAAACAGCACCTGGCAGGGGCGTCCGTGGGAAGAGTCCGTGGTGTATGAGATGCATATCGGCACCTTTACGCCACAGGGTACATTCCAGGCTGCCATTGAGAAGCTGCCCCGGCTGGCCGAACTGGGTATTACCATGATTGAGGTGCTGCCCGTTTCGCAGTTTGGCGGCAACCGTGGCTGGGGCTATGACGGGGTGCTGCTTTACGCGCCGCATTCGGCATACGGCACGCCGGATGACTTCAAGGCCTTTATCGATGCCGCTCATGGTCATGGACTTTCAGTGGTGCTGGATATCGTTCTGAACCACTTTGGTCCCGAAGGCAACTATCTGCCGTTGCTGGCACCAGCATTCTTTCATAAAGAGCGGATGACGCCCTGGGGCGCGGGTATTGCGTATGACGTTGATGCCGCTCGTCGTTATATCGTTGAAGCGCCGCTCTACTGGCTGAAAGAGTTTAACCTTGACGGCCTGCGCTTCGATGCTATCGATCAAATTGAAGATAATTCTGAAAAGCATGCGCTGATTGAAATTGCCGAGCGTATTCGCACCGAAATCACCGACCGCCCTATCCATCTCACGACCGAGGACAGCCGCAACGTTATTTTCCTGCATCCGCGCGAACAAGATGGCTCCGTGCCACTGTTTACCGGCGAATGGAATGATGACTTCCATAATGCGGTTCATGTTATGGCGACCGGTGAGACGCATGCCTACTACAAAGATTTCGCCAGCGAGCCGGAAAAACGGGTGGCACGTATCCTCACGGAAGGTTTCGCTTATCAGGGCGAAGTTTCTGCGCAGTCGGGCCAGCCGCGCGGCGTTAGCAGCAGCAGCCAGCCGCCGGTTGCCTTTGTGGACTTTATTCAAAACCACGATCAGGTCGGCAACCGCGCTCAGGGCGAAAGGCTGATTGAGCTGGCTGGCGTTGAGCGCACTAAAGTGATGTTCGCCACGCTGCTGCTCTCGCCACATATTCCGCTGCTGTTTATGGGCGAAGAGTATGGCGAGACCAATCCATTCCTGTTTTTCACCGATTTCCATGGCGATCTTGCAAAAGCGGTGCGCGAAGGTCGCGCCAGAGAGTTTGAGGGCCACGCGGGCCATGAAGGTGAAAGCGTGCCCGATCCCAACGCCGAAGCCACGTTTGCAGCCTCGAAGCTGGACTGGCAGAAGCCGCAAAGCGAGCAAGGTAAAGCCTGGCTGGCGCTTACCTGTGAGCTGTTAGCGCTGCGCCAGCAGCATATCGTGCCGCTTTTGGCCAACGCGGGCGGCAATGCAGGCAAAGTGGTTAAAACAGCAGAGGGCATGGTTGCCGTAAGCTGGGCTTTCCCCGCAGGCACGTTGTCGCTGGCGTTTAATATTGGCGCAACCACGCAACCGCTGCCCGACCTGCCCGGCGAAACCCTGTTTGCCTGGCCGCAGGCGTCAGCGGAGCTGCCGCAGAATTCGATTATTGTCCGCCTTGCTCCAGGAGATACAGAGTGAAGATCCCGACCGCTACCTATCGTATTCAGTTTCGCAACGGCATGACGTTCGATCGTGCCGCTGGTCTGGTGCCCTATCTCAAGCGACTCGGCATCAGCCATCTGTATGCCTCGCCGATTTTTACCGCAACATCTGACTCCACTCACGGCTACGACGTGACTAACGCTAATGAGATCGATCCGGTACTGGGCGGGCGCGCAGGCTTTGACCGCCTGGTTAAGGCGCTGCAGGAGGCCGGGCTGGGCCTGATCCTGGATATCGTGCCGAACCATATGGCCGCCTCGCTGGAAAATGCCTGGTGGCGCGATGTGATTGAGCACGGTAAAAACAGCCGCTACGCCCGCTATTTCGACATTGACTGGTCGCGTCGCCTGACGCTGCCTTTCCTGGGTGATAGTTTTGAAGCGGTACTGGAAAATGGCGAAATCAGCGTCAAAGCCGATCCGAAAACCGGTAAGCCGGCGCTGGCCTATTATGAAAGCTTTTACCCGCTGACGCCGGAAAGCTGGCAGGGCCGTGAAGAAGAGGTGCTGCGGCTTACCGATAAGGCGGAGATCGCTAAGCTGCATGAGCGTCAGCCCTGGCGGTTGATGTCGTGGCGCGATGCGCCGCGCGATCTCTCTTATCGACGCTTCTTCGAGATTACCGGGCTGGCAGGCGTTCGTGTTGAGGACCCGCTGGTGTTTGATGATTCGCACCGGCTGATCCTGGAGCTGGTGCATTGCGGCGCGGTTGATGGGCTGCGAGTGGATCATGTGGACGGGCTGGCCGATCCCAAAGCCTATCTTGAACGTCTGCGCCAGCAGGCCGGGCCGGAATGCTATATCACCGTGGAAAAAATCCTTGGCAAAGATGAGCAGATCCCAGCGGACTGGCCCATCTCCGGCACCACTGGCTATGAATTTATCGAGTCGCTTTCCGATGTGCTGGTGGATGGTGAAAATATCCGTCTGCTGCGTAAAGCCTATGATGAGGTAACAGGCAAGCCGGTGAACATGGCCGCCGAGCTGCGCTCAGCCAAGCTGTTGATGACGGATCGCAATTTTGCCGGTGAATTTTCAACGCTGCTGCGTCTCTCCATGGAGATCGCCGGCATCGATAACGTGGCGCAGGAAGAACAGGCCATGCGCGCCGCCCTGCGTGAGCTGCTGATCGCTTTCCCGGTTTACCGCACCTACGGCACCGCTGAAGGATTGCCGGCAGAAAGCAACGAGATGCTGCAACGGGTGGCGGAAAAGGTAAGGACCAGCGCCAGTGCGCCCGCGCCTGAAGCGCTCGATTTCCTGGTACACATTTTATGCGGCGAAGTGTCACAGCAAGCCAACGAGGTCGCAGCCCAGTTTCGCACCCGCTTCCAGCAGCTCACGGGCCCGCTGATGGCAAAATCGGTAGAAGATACGCTGTTTTTCCGTCAGAACATGGAGCTGGCGCTGAACGAAGTAGGCGCCGAGCCAATCCCGCGCGCTTTCTCGCTCGATCGTTTCCACAGCGAAATGCAAACGCGGCTTGAACGGCAGCCCGATGCGCTTTCCGGCACCTCCACCCATGACACCAAACGCGGCGAAGATGCCCGCGCCCGGCTCTATACGCTGACTGAAGCGCCAGAGCGCTGGGCCGAATGCGTTGCCCGCTGGCGGCAGATGAACCGTTCAAAAATCAGCGTGCTGGAAGATGGCCCGGCCCCGAAACCCGCCGTGGAATGGATGCTTTATCAGGCGCTGGCTGGCGTCTGGCCACCAACGCTGCATCCGCAAGATGAGGCAGGTCTGCAGGCGCTGGAAACGCGTTTCCTGGTTTTTGTTGAAAAGGCGCTGCGGGAAGCGAAGCTGCGCACCGACTGGGCCGACAGCAATGATGCCTATGAGAAAGCGGTGCTGGACTATGTTCGTCATCTGCTTTCACCGGCTAATCAGGCCTTCCTGCAGGACTTTACCGAGGCGCTACAGCCTTTTATTCAGGCTGGCCTGGTCAACAGTGTTACTCAAACCATTATCAAACTGACCGCACCGGGCGTGCCAGATATTTATCAGGGCAGCGAAGCGCTGAACTTCAGCCTGGTGGATCCCGATAACCGCCGCGAACCTGACTTTGCGGCACTTGACGCCATGCTGAACGGCCATGAAACGCCGGAGTCTGCGTCGGAAGAGAGCTGGTTAAGCGGTCGCTTAAAGCAGCATATCACTGCACGCCTGCTGCATCTTCGTCAACAGACCCCTGTGCTGTTTCGCCAGGGTGACTATCTGCCGCTTTCCGCCAGCGGTCTGCGGGCAGAGAACGTTATCGCCTTCGCCCGGATGGAAAACGATGATGCGTTGATTGTTATCGCACCGCGCCTGGTTTTCAGCAGCCTTGATGGCGGCCTGGCTCAGCCGCAACCGCAGCGCTGGCTGGAAACGGAAATTGCCCTACCCGAGCGCCTCGCTAACCGTCGTTATCGGGACATCCTGAGCGGAGAATTTGTCTCGCCAACCGACCGCTTAAGCCTGGAGACGGTGGCCTGCAGTTCGTCTCTCATACTGGTAAGCGCATGATTTTAAGTAAATAAAAACGTTATAAATTGCTGTTGTGCTTAAAAATTATCTTTCAATGGAGAGAGATGTATGTCAAACGATCAGCCTTTTGAAATCACGACGGGGCATAGCCACCAGCTTGGGGCTAATTTTGATGGCGAGGGCGTTAATTTCGCTATTTTCTCTGCGCATGCCGAACGCGTTGAGCTGTGCCTGTACGATCAAGATGGCAAAACAGAGATTGCCCGGCTGGAGCTGCCGGAGTATACCCATGAGATTTGGCATGGTTATGTCCCGGGCCTGAAGCCTGGCGCGCTGTATGGTTATCGGGTGTATGGCCCTTACGATCCCGAAAACGGTCACCGCTTTAATCCCAACAAGTTATTGATCGATCCCTACGCGCGCGAGCTGGTGGGCGATATCGAGTGGAATGAAGCGCATTTTGCTTACGATCTGCTGCACGAAGACAAGGATTTAACCTTTGACACGCGCGACAGCGGTCCTTTTACGCCGAAGTGCCGGGTCATCGATCCCAGTGAATTTGACTGGCAGGACACCAATCGCCCGACCATTGCCTGGCCCAATACGATAGTGTATGAAGCCCATGTAAAAGGTTTTACCCAGCTGAATCCCGCCCTGCCGCCTGAACTGCGCGGCAACTTTGAAGGGATGGGGCACAAAGTTTCAGTGGATTACATTAAAAGCCTGGGGATTACTTCCGTTGAGCTGCTGCCGATCCACTGGTTCCCGGACGATCAGCACTTGCTTGAGAAAGGCCTGAAAAATTTCTGGGGCTATAACTCCCTCGCCTTCTTTGCGCCTGCCTCACGCTATTACGGTCCAAAGGGCATTCAGGGGTTCCGCGATATGGTGCGAGCGTTCCACGATGCCGGTATCGAAGTGATCCTTGACGTGGTTTATAACCACACGGCGGAAGGGAATGAGCTCGGCCCTACGCTCTCTTTCAAAGGCATCGATAACTTTTCTTATTACCGCACCCTGCCCGACCAGCATCGCTATTACATCAACGACACCGGTACCGGTAATACGGTAAATACTTCGCATCCGCGCGTGCTGCAAATGGTAATGGATTCGCTGCGCTACTGGGCGGAAACCATGCATATTGACGGTTTCCGCTTCGATCTTGGCACCATTCTGGGACGCGAGCCGGAAGGCTTCGATCAGCGCGGCGGCTATTTCGATGCGGTTATGCAGGACCCGGTACTCTCGAAGCTGAAGCTGATCGGCGAACCCTGGGATATCGGCCCCGGCGGCTATCAGGTTGGTGGTTTCCCGCCCGGCTGGGCAGAGTGGAATGACAAATATCGCGATACGGTGCGCGAATACTGGAAAGGCGATAACGTCTCAACCGATTTCGCCGCCCGACTGCTTGGCTCCGGCGATCTTTACGATTTGCGAGGCCGCCGTCCCTGGGCCAGCGTCAACTTTATTACCGCCCATGACGGCTTTACGCTGAACGATTTGGTTTCATATAACGAAAAGCACAACGACGATAACGGCGAGGATAACAACGACGGCCATAACGATAACCGCTCTTATAATTACGGTGTCGAAGGGCCAACGGATGATGAGGGCATCAATGCGGTGCGCGAACGCCAGAAGCGTAACTTCCTTGCTACCCTGTTCTTTTCTCACGGCACGCCGATGCTGCTGGCAGGCGACGAGTTTGGCCGCAGCCAGATGGGTAACAATAACGGCTACTGTCAGGACAGCGAGATCTCCTGGGTTCACTGGGAAAATCTGCCGCCGAGCGCCGAAGCGCTACGTGAGTTTACCCGTCAGATTATTGCGTTGCGTAGCAAACAGCCGCTACTGCGTCGCGAAAGCTGGCGCGACGGTATGGAAATTAAATGGTTTAACGCCGGCGGCGGCTTCCAGCAGCCTGAGCAGTGGGACGAAGGATCGACGCTGGGCGTCTATCTGGGGCGCTCCGATCTGCAGCAGGAAGAAGGCATTTGGCACGATGTCCTGATTTTGCTCAACCCGTTTGAAGGTAATGTACCGTTCCGTATTCCCCAGTTTGGCGAAGGCGGTTGGGTGCTTGAACTCTCCACCTCCGATACCGATCGGCGCGGTCTGGTGATCACGCGCGAGAAGGACTTTGAGCTGGAAGGCCGTAGTATCGTGTTGTTCAGAAGGCCGTAAACCACCGCACCCTAAGCCGTTGGCATTTAACGCTTAGGGTGCGGTTTTTCTGTATACGCATATAAACCTTTTTCCTCTTCCGGCACGCCCTTTCTGGTCTGTCTCTGCCCTGATAACGTCCCCACGCAACTTTTTTCAACGCCCGGGCGCATTTCCTGCGAACCAGGGCGCTGTTGCGCACCTTTCCAGCGTCTCTAATTAAGGCATAAAAGCAGCTCTGTTTAGCGAATCAGAAACTGGCCTGTTGCTTACAATTTGCAATATGCCTTAAGTACCGCCGCTACGCCGCAGTGATAGCGACGCGTTAACCGGCTTTAATATAATTCGCTGCATATTCTTCAGGCCATGCATGATGACAACCAAAAAAAAGGCATTACTGCTTGATGCCGGGTTCGCGGCCCTGCCTGTTCTGGCCGCACTGACTGAACAGGATTACCAAACCGCCGTTTGCGGCAGTAAGCCGCAGGATCCCGGACATCAGTTCGCCGATCTCTCTTTCGATATCAACTACGCAGATCAGCAGCAGGTGCTGGAACTGGCAACGTCGCTCAAGATTGATGCGCTGTTGCCTGGCGTTACTGACGTCTCTTATTTAACCGGCTGCCAGGTTGCTCATCAGCTTGGGCTGCCAGGTTTTGATCATCCTGATACGGCTGAAATCATTTTTAAAAAAGGGGCGTTCCGCCACTGGGCGAATCAGCACGGTTATCCGGTGCCGCAGGCGGTAAGCCATCCCAACGCGGCCGATGCGCTGCCGCTGCCTTTGATGATTAAACCGGTTGATGCTTACAGCGGCCTTGGGATTACGTTGGTCGATAACCGGGACACTATTCTGCCAGCCTGGGAACAGGCTTGTGCCGCCTCGTCCGACGGCGAGGCGGTCATAGAAACCTGGATTGAAGGCAGCCTGCACAGCCATTCCGCCTTTATACGTAACGGCAAGATCGCCGCCGAATATTTCGTTGATGAGTTCTGTACCGTCTATCCCTGGCAGGTAAACAGCAGCTCGCTAAGCACTGCGTTGGATGAATCACTAAAAAACCAGGTGAGTGACTGTTTACAGGCCCTGGTCAACGACCTGCAACTGTGCGATGGCCTGCTGCATACGCAGTTTATTCGTGGCAGAAACGGGTTCTGGCTGATTGAGCTTACCCGTCGTTGTCCGGGCGATCTTTACAGCCGTCTGATTGAGCTTTCTACCGCGACGCCCTATGCACTCTGGTTCGCTCAGCCGTTTATCGGCCAGCAGTCAGATATTCATGATAAACGTCCGGCACATCAACGTTTAATCGCGCGTCATACCCTGTCAGTCAGCCGCCGTACTCCTTTTTCCTGTTTTAGCTTTGGGGCATTGCCGGCACGTATTGTCGCTACCGTTCCGTTGAAAAAACCGGGTGAAATGCTGGAATGCGCGCCCCGCGATCGGGCAGGCATTATTTTTGCGGAATTTGATCAGCTTACTGAACTGGCGGCCTGTACCCCTCAGTTAAAAACGTATTTCACCCTGGGTCAGGGTTAAGGCTGTAGAAGATGAAAAAAGCATTGAAGATTGGTTTTATCGGCGGCGGACTTAACTCTGCTATTGGCCTGACCCACAGTATTGCCTGTCAGATGGATGGCCATTTTAAACTGGCCGCTGGTTGTTTCAGCCGTGATGAGGCACAGAACCGTCAGACCGGACTCGCATGGGGGGTGGAACCGGCACGAATTTATGCCCAGCCGACCGATTTTCTGGCACAGGAAAAAGATCGGCTTGATGCGGTGGTGATCCTGACGCCCACGCCGGGACATCGCGATTTAATTAATGCCTGCCTGCAGGCGAAGCTGCCGGTTATCAGCGAAAAAGCCATGGTGGATAATTATCAGAGCGCGTTAGTGGTGCTGGCCTGCCAGCAGCATCAACAGGGCAAACTGTTTGTCACCTATAACTACAGCGGTTATCCCATGGTACGCGAGCTGCAAAAGCGCGTACAACGTGGCGATTTTGGGGTTATCCAGCAGGTCATGGTAGAGATGCCGCAGGAAGGCTTTGCCCGCCAGAATCGTGAAGGTCAGGTAGCGCAGCCGCAATCATGGCGACAGCACGATGGCGAGCTGCCGACGGTTTCGCTGGACCTGGGCGTTCACGTTCATCAACTGGTGGATTTTATTACCGGTGATAGCGCAGCCGATGTTTATGCGGTTCACAGCACCTTTGCCAGCATTCCGGACGTTGTTGATACGGTTCATATTATTTCTCGCTACCGCAGCGGCATGATTTGTAACTACTGGTATGGCAAAGCGGCGCTTGGCTATCGCAACGGCCTGCGTATTCGCATCATGGGCAGTAAAGGCAGCGCGGAATGGCTACAGATGGATCCGGAGTTTTTGCATTTAAGCGATATCAAAGGCAACCGGATGATTATCGATCGCACCGCAGCCGATAATATCGTCGCTGGTCAGGCACGCTATTGCCGTTTTAAAGCAGGTCATCCTGCCGGATTTATTGAAGCTTTCGCCAATTACTATGCGGATATTGCTGCCGCGCTGCGCGAAGAAGAGTGTGAATATGCTATTGATGCACAGGTAGCCACTGCCGGGCTGAAGTTCCTTGAAGCGGCCAGTTTAAGCGCCCGTACTCAGCAAAAAATCGCCTGTTGAATCTAACTTTACCCTGACGTTTTAAGGAACTATCCGATGCGCTTCCTGGATTTAATCGTTGAGCAGCAAAACCATTTTCTTACCACCACTGCACGCATGCAGACCAATGGGCATCCCATCGTATTAATCGGCGCGGGGTGCCTGGCGCAAATGACCTGTAGCTTTATGCAGCGCGAGGCGCTGCGCATTGACCACATTGCGGTTAACCAACAATACTTAACCGCAGGCGCAACCTTTAATGAGTTTGAGCTGGAAGCTCTGGAGCACTTCATTCAGTCGGGCCAGCCCTGTAACTATATTATTGCGCTGCAGTTTGTCAGCGATGAATTTATTGCGCAGCTTTCTTCTCATGCAGCGGAAATATTGCTCTACGATCCGTCGTTTATCGGCGTTAATACGGATAGCTTTATTACCAGAGAATATTGTCAACAGCATGAAAGCGAATTTGATGCGCTTTATCAGCAGCTGGCAGATGACAAGTCTCGTCAAACGCTGGTCGCTTTTCTTAATCAACGTATTTGCGCCGAGCCAAAATATTATCAAACGGTCTTCGATCCTGATCATTATTTCCCAACGGATATTATTTCCCTGGGGAGTGATGAAGTGTTTGTGGACTGTGGCGCCTATAACGGCGACAGCATTGCCGCTTTCCTCGCGGCCATTGAGAAGCGTTCCCTGCCGCAGCCGCATAAAATCTATGGTTTTGAACCTGACAGCGGTAACTTCGCCAAACTCAGCGCAGCCACAGCGTCGCTGGGCTATTGCCACTGCTATAACAAGGGCGTCTGGAGCAGCACCACGACGCTGCATTTTGATTCAGGCAGAGCGCTGAGTTCAAAAATTTCTGATGATGAAAGCATGGCGAGTATCGATCTCATCACGATAGATGAAGTGACGGCTGGCGAAAAAGTCACCTTTATCAAGATGGATATTGAAGGCGCAGAGCTGGAAGCGTTGAAAGGCGCCAGCAGCAGCATCCAAAGCCACCGCCCTGTGCTGGCGATCAGCGCTTACCATAAGCCGGAAGATCTGCTGACGCTTCCGCATTACATCCAGAGCCTGGTGCCTGAATACCGCTTTTATTTACGCGCCCATCATTCGCTGCACGCCTTTGAACTGGTGCTGTACGCTATTGCTGATTGAGTGGTTCCCCCGTTATGGGGGAGCTTTCCATAAAAAAGGCGGCCTGTGGCCGCCTTTTTTATCACTGTCGCCGTACCGTCAGGCAGCATTAACCTGACTGGCGCGTATGATAATGTCGATGATGGTGTTCTGCTCCGCAGCAGTAAGATTAGGATGCACCGGCAGGCAGAGAACCTGCTGCGCAATCTGGCTGGCAACCGGCAGATTCTCAGGCGCTGAGGAATCATAACCCTTATACATAGGAAAATCGGAAATCAGCGGATAGAAATAGCGACGCACATAAATCCCCTGCTCTTTAAACAGGTTGTACAGGCCATCACGGGTTAGCGGAAAATGTCCTGGCTTAACAAATATCGGGCAGTAAGCGTAATTCCAGTCGGTGTTTTCCGGCAGCGGTAGCAGGTTCAGCCCGTGTACATGTGCCAGCGCCTGCTGATAGTTTTCATAAATCTCTTTACGAATGGCAAACGCGCGATCGACATGTTTCAGCTGTAGCAGACCAAAGGCTGCCTGGATCTCATTCATTTTGCCATTAATACCCGGCGCCACTACCGTGGTCTCATCAGCAAAACCAAAATTTTTCAGATAATCGATGCGGCGTTTGATTTTTTCATTGGGGCAGATAATTGCACCGCCCTCAAAGGTATTAAACACCTTGGTGGCATGGAAACTGACGATCGACAAATCCCCCTGATTCAGGATGCTGACGCCGCCCTGTTTCACGGCAAAGCAGTGCGCCGCGTCATAAATGACTTTTAAGCCATAGTTATCCGCAATGCGCTGGATCTTATCGGTTTCACAAGGGATGCCATAGCAGTGCACCGGCAAAATAGCGGTAGTCGCAGGGGTGATCGCCGCTTCGATTTTAGCCGGATCGAGATTGCAGGAGATCGGATCGATATCCACAAACACCGGCTTGATCCCGTTCCACAACAGGGAATGAGAGGTGGCGACGAAAGAGTATGGCGTGGTTATCACCTCACCGGTAATACGCAGCGCCTGCAGCGCGGTAACCAGCGCCAGCGTACCGTTAGCAAACAGACTAATATGCTGCACGCCCAGGTAATCAGCCAGCGCCTTTTCCAGCTCCTGATGATAGGGGCCGCCGTTAGTTAACTGTTTGCTCTGCCAGATGCTTTCAAGGTAAGGTAAAAATTCCTCAAGCGGCGGCATCAACGGACTGGTGACCAGTACATTGGGTAAAGGATTCTTTTCAGGGCTTTTCATTTATACACCTGCTTAATTCCGCTTCCAGTATCACGGCTACTGCCGCCCGTTGGCTGGCTGTTGCCAGCCCCGCACGTTGTCCGCCTTCGGACGCATGAGGCTCAGACTGAGCGTTAATCTATTGACCGTTATTATTCTTTTCCTGTTAGCGTTAGCGCCTGCAGAAAAAGCGTTTCCATGGCTTCTGCGCTGCTATACCGACGGGCAAACCACGCCGGGAAAGCCGCCGCCATTTGCCCGCTTTCCGCTGGCGCATCGCGACGCTGATCCAGCGCCAGGCGCCAGGCTTCCACACTGTTCTTTACCCGCCATGTGGGGAGCTCACTCGCCAGCGACGGGACATCACTACAGAGCGCCGGAATGCCCAGAGAGGCTAACTGCAACAAAATGAAGCTATCCTTAAAGCGGTTTTCATCACCGTTGCTGCGCGGCAGAACGGCAAACTCCACCGATAAACCGGCAAGCTGCGCCATCATGCGTGCCCCATCGCTACAGCGGTGCGTTTCACGTACGAAGGGCAGCCAGTCAGTGGGACAATCGCCCAAAATGATCCAGTCAAATACCGCTGCGCTCTGTGCTATCGCTGGTGCGATAAGCTGGCGCTCTTTTTCTGTCAGCAAACAGGTGGCGCAAAGCACGCGTCGTGTTGCACCGTTTGCTTTCCCCGATGATTTATCTTGCCACTGCGCCGTCAGAACATTGGGCAGAATAACGGCCTTTTTATGTCGCTTATTGAACCAATCAGCCTGCGCGCGGCTGTAAACCAGCCAGCTATCGATAAATTCCTGCTGTAGCAGCGGCTTCAGGCTGCGGGCCATCATTCTGCTGTCGGCAAGGTAAGCCACCCGAACACCGTGACTGGCTTTCACCTGCGCGATTGTACGGCGGGTTGCTTCATTCACTTCGCCGCTCAGTACGATACAGTCAGCC
This sequence comes from Pantoea sp. FN0302, assembly GCF_050113775.1. Lineage (NCBI taxonomy): Bacteria > Pseudomonadati > Pseudomonadota > Gammaproteobacteria > Enterobacterales > Erwiniaceae > Pantoea > Pantoea sp. FN0302. The sequence goes on along the minus strand of NZ_JBNJSM010000001.1, from coordinate 726,486 downwards.
TGCAGACGCAGCAGTTCCGGCGCGGAAGGCGCGGTGGTGAGCAGCGTGAAATAGAATCGGCCACGCTGTGACAGCGTATGCAGCGTTTCCACCAGCCGCTGCGCATAGCTATCCATCGCGCCATCTTGTATGACCACGATGTAAGGGATGCCGTAATGCCGGAGTGGACGCCAGCGGGCGGTAAGCTGCGTATCCGGCGCGAAAAGCCGTTCGGTCAGGCTGTAGGCGCAGTGATAAGTCGCATCCTGAGCCAGAGCCGGCAGCCAGCGTTGATAAAAACCATCCAGCTCCAATGAAGGCTGTGGTAAAAAACGAGCGGGATAGCCGCTAATGGTCGCCTCGCTGGCGATCAGGCTGTAAGGGGTGCAGACCAGCAGCAGGCCCGCCTGCGCCACTTGCAAACAGAAATCGATTTCCGCCAGCAGCGGCAATGTGAACTGAGGATCGAAACCGCCAATATGCTGCCAGACGCTGCGGCGGATAAGCAGGCAGTGCGATGAAAGCGCCGCGCAGTGAGTCGAACTGTGCAGACGTGACAGATGTCCGCCGCTACCCCACCGCTCGCCATAACCCACGGGAAAGGCCAGGCCATTAACACCAAGAATATAGCCCGCGGAAAGCAGCTGTTGCTCAAAGTTGATTATCTGCGGTGCCACGCAGCCTACCTCCGGGCGCAACGCATCGCTGGCCAGCGCGTTCAGCCAGTTCGACATCACAAAAACCGAGTTTGCATCGAGCAGCAGCAGGTACTCGCCCTGCGCTTCAGCGGCAGCAGCATTGATGCAAAGCGTGGATCGATCCTCCGTCACATTAATCAGGCGTACCGGAAGATTACCGCCTGCCAACTGCTGTAGCCAAAGGGTGATATCCTGCGGCGTCTGCGGCTGCGTCACGATCAGTAATTCATAATTTGCCCACCGCGTCTGCTCAAAAAAGGTCGTCAGGCAGCGCTGTAGCTGCGCCAGGTTATCGCCGGCCAGCAGAATCGCTGACAGAGAAAACGCAGGCTGTAAATCATACTGCAAACGCCAGGGTTTCCCCGGCTGGCCCTCTACTGTGCCTTGCAGATAGCCGCGCTGATGCAGGTAACCGCGTAACAGCGCCTGCTGCTCCGGCGATGCGTCAAACTCACAGGCGGCCGCCGGCACCAGCGTCACCGTCTCGGTCAAATGACCAATCGCGCCGATATCATATTGCGCGATCATTTTAAGCACCGCGTCCAGTTCAAAGCTGTGCGGGAAACCGGTATCAAAACCGCCGGTCGAGATCAATGCGTCGCGCTGGAAGAAAGCACGTTGCAGATAAAGCCGTGGTGCGCTTAAGAAGAGATCGAGGTTAAAGTCCGGCTTGAAATGGGGAGACATCTCGCCATCCGCCAGCAGCAGCATCTCATCAGCGTAAACGATCGCCAGATTGTCCAGGCTGCCAAGCGCATCGCTTGCCAGCAGCAGCCCCTGCGCGCTGTATTGCGTCCCGGCTGGCACAGATTGTAGCCAGTCAAACGCCTGCTGCTGTGACAGCTCCGCCACCATCGCCATCCAGGCGGAAGCTGTACTCTGTTGAACCAGCGGATCGTCGCTAAGCGGAAGCGCGCTGTCGCTAACCAGCAACACCCGACTGCCGGTTAGCTGACGCAGCTGCGGCAGTAATGTCTCCAGCGTTTTGCTTACGGCATCAACCGTTTCATTATCCTGATGGATAACAATCAATAACCGGCGACCCGCGACCGGCTGAAGCTCAAGTCGCTCGCGCTCACCAGGCGTTAGCGTGCGCTGCATCAGCCAGACGGGTAGTGAACGCTGCTGCCGTTCATCAGCTACCTTTTGCGCCTGCCGTTGAGTTTGGTGAAGAAAATGCTGTAGTTGCCGATCGCTTTCGGCCCGCTGAGACAAAAAATAGTCACGCACCTTGTACAGATCACGGCGCACCCCGGCAATGGCTTCGGGAGAGGGATCCCAGCTAAAACCGGCACCGCCGTTATCCTTTAAGGTATCCGGGGTAATCGCGTACTGTTCATATCCGGGTGCCGTCAGCGCCACCACCGGGCTTCCACACAGAATCGCCAGCGCACAGGTGCCGGAGGATTCATACGAATAGAGTACGCGCGTGCGCTTCAACACTGCCGCCAGTTCCTGTAGCGACAGCGGGTTACGCATAGAAAGGATCTGGATACCCGGCGGCAGCAGCGAAAAATCTACCGCTGATTCAGGCACGCGGTTGAGATAGAGCAGATCGCGATCCTTATCGGGGTTATCGTCGCAGAACAGATCCAGGTCAAAGCTTTCAATACGCAGAATGTCTGGATTAACCGCTTTCTCAGCAAACTCTTTGCGATACCAAAAGAAGAGATCGTCCGGCCCCTCTTCAAGACGATTTTTCATAATCACGCCTTCGCGATTAAGCATATAGCGCACGCATACCGGCGCGGAAAGCGGATTCCCCGAGGTAACTTCTGGATATACGGCGATATAGGGCTGACCGCTGTGGATGATTGCATGCCAGCTCTCTTCATCCAGGCGCGGCGTATTCCATTGCGGATTAACCGTGCAGCCCACCATCCAGGCCTTCCCGCCCTGCTGGTTAATCATATGACCAAGCTGATGCATGACCTGAATCCCCTGGGAAGATTCACGATAGTCCGGTGCCATAATCAAATAAGGGAAGGTGAGCGATTGCATAATATTCTCAGCAGGTTGTGGTAACCGACGTTCAAAGACGTCGGTCTTTCGTTCAAAAAACTCAGCGGGAAGAAACCATTGCGCCCGCTAAAAAGAAAAAACCGACACGGTTAATCCGGCGCAGCACTGTGCAGTATTGACGGGTGTCGGTTATGGCACCCGCAGGTAAATTACTGCGGCGTAAGCCACGCCTGCTGCCAGTCATCCAGACCGCTGCCGCGCAAATACCATTGCTGGTGGATCGCTTCGCGTAGCGCATCGCCCTGACGGCGGGTTGCTGCCATATCGTTTAGATGCGCGCGTATCGCCGCCATCCAGTCTTTGAAACGGTTCTCAACCAGCGTTACCGGCAGACCGCAACGATAAGGTTCAATGTCGGTGGCGATGATTGGCACCCCACAGGTGCCGATCTCCAGCAGCCGCAGGTTACTTTTACATTCGTTGAACTGATTAATTTCCAGCGGCACTAACGCCAAATCCAGATTCAGGCTGGCCAGTTTTTCCGGGTACATCTCAAAAGGTACGCCCGGATGGAACTCACACTGGATGCCGCGCGGCTTCATGCCCATAAACACCCACTCCACCTCGCCTTCCAGCGCTTTGATGATCGGTAATAATATTTCCAGGTCGCCCGCGTGCGAGCTGCCGCCAGCCCAGCCGATACGCACTTTGCGCCCCGTACCGCGCTCGCTAAGCAGATGTCCCCATTGCCCTTCGGCAAGACGGTTCTGCGCAATGCGAATATCGTGATGGAAACGGCTATAGGCTTCAGCCAGCGGCGCAGTCGAGACGACAATCCAGTCAGCGCTTTCCATCACCTTGCGCAGGTTTTTCACCATATTTTGGGGGAAGTGTTTGCGGCTGCCGTTTTTCAACGGCACATTCAGCAGATAATCATCATATTCCACCACGATTTTGGCATCGCACACCTCGCGATACTGCGCCATGATGGCCGGGAAGCGGCTGCCGCTCAGCAGTTCCAGCAGGATCACATCGGGCTGCAGCTGTGCGGCTTCCATCACGCCGGGAATACCGTGGATCAGACCGCCTTCTGCCAGCAAATTGCTTTCCAGCGCTTTAAACGGCTGAACGACGCGATGATGGCCGCAGCCCTGCCAGTTCACATGGTTTGCCAGGATCACCGGCAGCGGTCGCCCCGGTAACGGCGGCTGAAAGCGTGCCGTACCCGGCCCTACGCTAAAAGCTTTGCCCATGCGCTGCATACGCGGATGATAGCTGGCATCATTCAGCAGCGCGCCTTTCCATTGAGCGCGCAGCGTGGCGTAGTCCGGCAGTAATGGACGTTCCTGCACCTGAAATTTTTCCGCCAGCAGCCGCGTTGCGCCGCCCATATGCCTGACGCGCGCCCAGGGCGTCCAGACATTAAGATAACCCTGCTGAACGGCCCGCAGCCCTAAATCCACATCGGCAAAATAGAGCGGATAGCGTTCTGCGTCGAAGCCGCCAAGGCTGAAAAAGACCTCCCTGCGTACCATCATGCAGGCGGCGCTAACGGCGGTCAGGTTATGCGCGGTTTTCAGATAGCCGTGATAGCCTTGACTCTCATTCGCCGCCCCTTCCCATGGGCTATCCACACCGTTGCGGACGCCCAGCAGATAGCCGCCGTGCTGTACGCGACCATCCTGAAACTCCAGACGTCCTCCCACCAGCGCGATTTCCGGCCTTAACGCCTGTTCCAGCAGCGCATCAAGCCATTCGCCCTCGATGATTTGACAGTCATTATTTAAAAACAGCAGCAGGTCGCCGCGTGCCTGTTCTGCGGCAGCGTTATTGATCGCCGCATAGTTAAACGGCGCGTCGTAGCGCAGCACGCGGATCTGTTCTACGCCCAGCGCCTGCAGGTCATTCAGAAAGCGGCAAGCCTGCTGGTCAGTTGACTGATTATCAACAATTAATAATTCATAACGTTGATAGCGCGTACTCTCCATCAGGCTTTCAATACAGGCTTTTAACAACGCAAAATGATCGCGCGTGGGAATGATGATTGAAACCAGCGGCTGGCTTTCCCAACGGTAGCGCACCCGTTGCGTTGTCGGCGTCAGCCCCGGCTCCAGCGTGGCCGCAATGCCCAGCCGTTGCAGATGCGCGGCTACCATCCGTTGATATTCATCCCGCACCTCTTCCCGCTCCGCCCACTCCCTGATGCGATCGTTGCTTTTTACCAGCACTTCCGGCAGATGACCCAGCGCGCCAGCGCCCTGCTGTTCCACGGCTCGCCACAGCAGATCGAACAGGCCGAGATGCGGATAATCCGCAGATAAGGCACCCAGCGCCTGCGCCGTTGGGCGACTGAACAGCAGTGTGCGCCCGATATAAGGTGTACTGCGTAACAGATCGATATTCACATCGGGTCGCAGCACCACGTCGGGCTCGCTGATACCGTCGCTATACATTTCATCCATATACCAGAATGGCGTTGCGGGCTGACGTAAGCGCTGCTCCGCCAGCAATAGCAGCGCATCCGGCAACAGCTCGTCGCCTGCCGACAACACCAGCAATGCTTCAGCGGATGAGTGATTTATTAATCGGTTGAGCTCAGCTGGCCAGCCCAGTGCGCAGCGGGCGACCTCGCCTTCTGCCAGGGTTAAATCAGCCACGCTGAAAATATCGATACTCACCGGCGGCCATGACTGCTGCATCACCGAAGCAAGCGAACGTTGAGATCGGGCACTGTCGCCCTGCTCATCGATAATAGCCACGCCAATGCTGCCGCTTTCCGGCAGTGACTGTACAAACGCCTGCAGTGCCTGACGACGCGTATCGCTGATGCGGCGATCTTCCAGCCAGCGCTCCATGGAGTAGTTTTTGTTATCCGCCGCAGCCAGTACCGTCTGGCTATGAAAACGCAGCGCATAAAGGGATTTTTCATCCGCCTTCCAGCTCTTAGCGACCAGCGGCGCGCTGATCAGCGCCTCAAGCAGAGAGGAGATGCTCCATTTCTGCTGGTGCGCCGCCTGCTGTTGGCGTGACCATTTTGCTGCCGCCGTAAATCCTTGCATCAGCAGCTCAAGCCACTCATCAGCATCCGGACAGGATCGCAGGTTGACCGCCGTAAAGTGCTCACCTTCCCAGCGGGCAATATTCTCTGCGCCAAGGTAGCCTTCCACATAGCCGCCAGCTGCGAGAAACAGCGGGATCCCCAGCGCCAGCGCTTTAGGCGCAATCTCTTCGCTGCCGATAACCACATCATACTTCTCCAGCCAGTCAGGCTGAATGCGGCTGACCGGCTGGCTGTTATCAAACCATTCCAGCTGAATACCTGCCGCGCTGAGCCGCTGCTGAACTTCATACATTTCCGCTGACATTTCTGGCGCTACGTAAAGCACCCGCTGCAGCGTAGATAAAATACGGGTAGGTTGATAAGCGGCGAAAACGGGTGCGACGGTATAAGGCAGTGGGTGTAACTGCTGCGGCGCAACGCCGGTGGCTAACAGGCGTTCAGTGACCAGCGGCGACAGCGATAACGTGCGTGAAGCGAGCTGATTTTCCAGCGTCACGCCGTAGGGAATATAGAGATCGTTGTAGTCGCTGAAGTGGCGGAAAATAACCGGCGCGCTGGCGGATAGCTCGCTGATCGCCTCCAGCAATTTACCGCTGAAAAATCCTTTATAGATCCAGATGAGCGTATAACTGTCGGCCAGCGCGCCCTGCTTATCCGTAATCAGGCGGAAAGCGCCGCTTTGCGTCAACCGCATCAGTTCGCCAGCCAGCGCCTTGCCTGCGCTGTGGGCAACGATATCGATCTGCCATCCCTGCGACAGCAACGCATCAATAATGTCGAGTATTTCGTTGTTATGCAGCGAATACGCTTCAAAACGATCGATGCTGATTAATAGCCTGCTCATCTGACATCCTCTTAATTAACGACGGTTTTCCTGTGGGCCAGGGCAGCACAGGTTACCGGTGACGATCTATTGTCAAGCAGCAGAGGGCAAGATGAGGGGCAGATTAACCCCCTTAAAAGCGCTTAGTTTTGCCGATTAGGCAAAAAAAAACGCCCTCGTATGAGGGCGTTGTCGGATGCGTAATTGATAACAATTAACGCAGCAGGGACAGCATGGTCTGCGGAACCTGGTTGGCCTGAGCCAGTACGGAGCTGCCAGCCTGCTGCAGGATCTGCGCGCGGGACATGTTAGACACTTCCGTTGCGTAGTCAGAATCCTGAATACGGCTGCGGGCTGCTGACAGGTTGTTTACCGTGTTGTTCAGGTTAGTGATGGTGGACTCAAAACGGTTCTGAGACGCACCCAGCAGGCTGCGCTGGTTGTCAACCGCTTTGATGGCCTTATCGATGTCTGCCAGCGGAGCGCCGTCGGTGGTGCCGCCAGAAGTCACAGTACCGCTCAGAACGTCAAAGCCTTTCGCTTCAGTAACACGAGCGTTACCGTTGATGGTCTGGCCAGAAGTCTGAGACGTTGTACCAGAAGCGTTGTTCAGGTTGTAGTCGTTGCTTGAGCTCAGGCTGATAGCGATGGTTTCGCCATCTTTAGCGCCAACCTGGAAGCTGTAGCTGCTTGAACCAGAACCGGTGTTCAGTACTTTGATGCCGTTAAAGTCAGTCTGCTCGGTTACGCGGTTGATCTCTTCCATACGCTGGTTAACTTCAGCCTGGATGGAGTCGATGTCAGAAGCAGAGTTGGAGCTGTTCTGCGCCTGAACGGTCAGGTCACGTACGCGCTGCAGGTTGTTGTTGATTTCGCTCAGCGCGCCTTCAGCGGTCTGCGCCAGAGAGATACCGTCGTTAGCGTTACGTGCTGCCACGCCAAGACCGTTGATGTTGGAGGTGAAGCGGTTAGCGATCGCCTGACCAGCAGCGTCATCTTTTGCACTGTTGATACGCAGGCCAGAAGACAGGCGCTCGATCGCGGTGCCCAGAGAAGACTGAGATTTGCTCAGGTTGTTCTGAGTCATCAGCGACAGAGTGTTAGTATTAATAACTGCCATGATAAGTATCCTTTAAGTTAAATTAGGGTTCGGCATTTGGCCTGCGGCTTCATCACCGTCATAAATGTTATCGACAACGTTAAGCAGGACTTTAGGTTTTTTTTGCAACTTCGCTAAATTAATTAATGCAGGTAAACGATAATCAACCGCTAAAAAAAACGCCCTCGTAATGAGGGCGTTGTCGGATGCGTAATTGATAACAATTAACGCAGCAGGGACAGCATGGTCTGCGGAACCTGGTTGGCCTGAGCCAGTACGGAGCTGCCAGCCTGCTGCAGGATCTGCGCGCGGGACATGTTAGACACTTCCGTTGCGTAGTCAGAATCCTGAATACGGCTGCGGGCTGCTGACAGGTTGTTTACCGTGTTGTTCAGGTTAGTGATGGTGGACTCAAAACGGTTCTGAGACGCACCCAGCAGGCTGCGCTGGTTGTCAACCGCTTTGATGGCCTTATCGATGTCTGCCAGCGGGTTACCGTCGGTGCCGCCGCCAGAAGTCACGGTGCCGCTCAGAACGTCAAAGCCTTCAGCATTGGTGGTACGTGCGTTGCCGTTGATGGTCTGAGAAGAAACATCACCCGTCGCGCTGGAGGTGTTGAACAGGTTGTAGTCGTTGCTTGAGCTCAGGCTGATAGAGATAGTTTCATCATCTTTAGAACCTACCTGGAAGCTGTAGCTGCTTGAGCCAGAACCGGTGTTCAGCACTTTGATGCCGTTAAAGTCAGTCTGCTTGGTTACGCGATCGATTTCTTCCATACGCTGGTTAACTTCAGCCTGGATAGAGTCGATGTCAGAAGCAGAGTTGGAGCTGTTCTGCGCCTGAACGGTCAGGTCACGTACGCGCTGCAGGTTGTTGTTGATTTCGCTCAGCGCGCCTTCAGCGGTCTGCGCCAGAGAGATACCGTCGTTAGCGTTACGTGCTGCCACGCCAAGACCGTTGATGTTAGAGGTGAAGCGGTTAGCGATCGCCTGACCTGCTGCGTCATCTTTTGCGCTATTGATACGCAGGCCAGAAGACAGGCGCTCGATCGCGGTGCCCAGAGAAGACTGAGATTTGCTCAGGTTGTTCTGAGTCATCAGCGACAGGGTGTTAGTATTAATTACTGCCATGATGTTTTTCCTTTAAAAAATGGTTCAGATTCAGGCATCTGTTCTACGGCTTCATCACCGTCAACCTCATTATCGTCAGCGCTAAAACAACCTTTAGAAAAATTTTCAAAAAATTCGCAAACGGGTAAAAGCCGGAAGTGCAATAAAGAAGGGCTTTTTATCTGCCCATTGATTTTTTTATCCAGGGCTAAGCTTTTACCAGACGCTGCCGATACCCTCTCCAGTGATAGTCAACCAACGAAGGATTACAACATGGCAAGTGTTAGCTCTCTCGGTGCGGGAACCAGCCTCGATCTGCAATCATTGTATGACAGCCTGGAGACATCAGAAAAAACACGCCTGACCCCGATCACCACCCAGCAGAGTTCCTATAAAGCGAAGCTGACGGCCTGGGGCATCGTGCAAACATCGCTGTCAAAATTGCAGACCGCTGCTGATAAGCTGAAGGATACCTCCAGCATCGCGTCAACCAAGGTCAGCAGCACTAACACCGCTTTTAGCGCAACGCTGGCTAACAGCGCGACGGCAGGCAACTATTCGGTGGAAGTCACAGCGTTGGCTAAAGCACAGTCGCTGCTCTCTAAATCTGCCACCAGCAAAGATACGGATCTCGGTGACAGCGCGATGGCTTCGCGCACGATTACTATTGCGCAAAGCGGTCAGGAAAAGCCGATGACCGTGACGCTGACGCAGGATAAAACCAGCCTGGCGGATATTCGCGACGCAATTAACCAGCAACAGGGCAGTGTTACCGCCAGCATTATCAAGTCTGACGACAATACCTATTATCTGTCGCTGACTTCACGCGATACCGGCACCGCTAATGAGATGACGATCACCACCGACGACAGCTCGCTGGCACAGTACCTTGGCTATGACAAAGCTGCGACGACCAATGGGATGACTCAACAGGTCGCTGCCGCCGACGCTCAGCTGACGATCAACGGCGTGGCGATCACGCGCAGCAGCAATACTATTACCGATGCGCCAGAAGGGGTCACCCTGACGCTGACGAAAACCAACGCCGGTAGCCCGGAAACGCTGACGGTGGAAAAAGATAACCAGCCGATGGTTGATGCGGTGCAGGCTTACGTTGATGCCTACAACTCACTGCAAACCACCATCTCTAACCAGACTAAATATACTGCGGTTGATCAGGGCAACGGCGCTCAAAATACCAGCAATGGCGATCTGTTGGGCGACGGCACGCTGCGTAATATCCAGACGCGCCTGCGTTCAACGCTCTCCACCTCGCAGGCCGGCGGCGATTTTACGCTGCTGTCGCAAATTGGCGTGACGCAGGATATTAACGGCAAACTGACGGTAGATAGCGATAAGCTGAACAAGGCGCTGGATGAAAAAGCGACCAGCGTAGCGACGTTCCTGTCAGGCGACGGCAGCACTACCGGTTTCGCAACACAAGTTAGCGCCCAGTTAAAGTCTATCCTGGCGTCTGACGGCTCAATCCAGCGTGCGGAAGACGGCATTAATACTACGCTGAAACGCCTGTCCGAACAGTATGATCGCGTCACCAAGCAGATTGAGGCGACGATGGCACGCTATAAAACACAATTTACCAGTTTAAGCACCTTAGTCTCATCGATGACGCAGACCGGGAACTATCTGACCCAACAGTTCAGTGCGATGAATAAATAACCAGAGGATTAAAATGTACGCAAAATCGGGAATCCAGGCCTACGCCCAGGTTGGCGTTGAAAGTGCCGTGATGAGCGCCACTCCGCATCAGCTGGTGGTATTGCTATTTGATGGCGCGTTAAGCGCCATGAAAAAAGCGGCCATTTTGATGGATCAGGGCGACATTCCCGGTAAAGGTCAGGCGCTCTCTAAAGCCATCAACATTATCACCAATGGTTTGCGTGCCGGCCTGAATCATGAGGCTGGTGGCGAAATTGCAGCGAATCTCGACGGTTTGTATGACTATATGACCCGCCGTTTGCTGCATGCCAACCTGCATAATGATCCGGAGGCTATTAGCGAAGTGGAAAGGCTACTAACCAATATTGCCGATGCCTGGAAAGAGATCGGTCCGAATGCGCAAGCTACCCAGGAAGCCTGATGATGTCAGCTAATGTTGATTTGCTTCGTCGTTATCAGCAGTTGCTGATGCTCAGTAATACCATGTTGACGCTGGCGAAGCAGAGTCAATGGGATGAGCTGATCGGTCATGAAGTAGGTTATATCCAGGCGGTGGAAAGCGTGACGCAGGCAGCAGCAGGTACTCCCCTGCCCGCTGCGATGCAGACGCAAATTCGTCCATTGCTGAAACAGCTGCTGGATAATGAAAAGCTGATTAAAGATTTGCTGATTAATCGGATGGATGAGCTACGCTCACTGGTTAATCAGGGTAATCAGCAGAAAAACGTCACCTCCGCCTATAGCCGTTTTTCCGGTAATGTCCTGCACCCTTCCGACCTGTAAATGAGGGTGACGGATCGAAGCCTGGGCGAAAAAAGTTAACAGATGACACGCGCTTGCGTGTCATCGCCTTTTTTACGGCTGCCGTTTAGCGGGCTGCGTGGCAAAAACAGCACGCATATTCTGCGGCTCAATGTTCTGGATAACCGCCGCATTTGGCTGAAGCGCAACCTGCTCCAGCGCTTGTTGGCATTCAATCGTGGGCTGCTGGACTTTCTTCAGCGTCAGTTTGTCGTAATGTAACTCACTGCCCTCAAGCTCCAGCGGCATAACGCGCAGCTGCCTGTTAACGTTTACGTATTTTCCATTCAGCAGCGTTAGCTTGCCTGGTTTTGCGATGACCCGCTGCCACTGACGACAATCCAGCGTATCTCCCTCGGCAGTAATAATCAGGCTTCCCATAGCGCGATCGCTAATCAACCCGCTCTGCGGCCCGATAGTTTGCCAGTAACCTTGCAGATTGGCCGGAGCAGGTGTTTTTACCGCCTGCTGGTATTGATTGATCTGTGCACAGCCCGTCAGCGCCAGCGCGCCCAACAGCATCCACTTTTTCATTCTGGCTCCCTAAACTTCATTTGATGGCGGCTACGTTATAATTTTTCCCCCTGCCAGCGCAAGAAACTTGCGCATCAGTCAGGTTAATGCAGGTGATTAAGGACATTTTTCCCCACCCCGCCCGGGCAGTGAGTAACTTTGCGGCGGTTAAATGGCGATCGCCTGACAGCTGCGTCGCCTCAGGTTACACTTAACACCATCTTTATTTACAGGTTACGCCCATGAAAACGCCTCAAGAGTATTATGCTATCGCCCGTTCAATGTTTTTGTCAGCCCATCCTGACTTTCAGGCTGCCCTTGATGGCCTGACGCAGGAAGAAGCAGACGGGTTTAATATGTCGCTGGCACAGTATCGCAGTATGCAGGCGGATCGGTTTTATGCCGCGTTTCTGCGGGCTAAAAATCAGGATGCCATTCTGTTTTCTATTCAGCTGGCGGAACCTGATAAAGAAGTAGCGATTCAGGCAATCGAAGCCTATCTGCAAGAGCACGCGGCAGCACTGGGGATGACGTGGGAAGAGTTTTGCCAGAAAAATGATTTATAAGGGCTAAATAATTTATCGTAAAATGCGTCAATAACGATGCCGCACCGTCGGATTAGCAGCAGATAAGATTGTAGAGAAGGATTTTTATCTGACCTTTCCGGTAACAGAATCACGCCAAACTTTGCAAGCGTGCATCGTACTGCCTCTGAAGATGTCGCTGGATCAACACCTTCAGAGGTTGTTTTAACTTCGCTCTACCACGTCTTCATCAATATAGCGCGTTACCGCCAGCAAACGGTTAATGTGCGTTAAAAGCAAATCGATATCAGACTGGATCACATCGGGCGATGCCCGCGAAGCAGCCAGTATGGCGTTGCTAATGTTCTTTTCGATGCTGTCAGATCCTTCTTTCCCGGCAGTTAACAACAGCGCGGCAACCAGCAGTGATTGTGCCTCCACCTGCGCTGTAAGTTCTTTGGCTTCCACATCCATTTTTGCCAGTTTCATCAAAATATCGATGACAAGGTGTTTCATGGTGATCCCCTTTTAGTTTTGCGAACGAAACTACCACGCAAATGGTGCAAGTTGTATAAGACAATACGTAAAGCAACCAGAATAATGATTTCTGATGTGCGCGTTAAAAAATGCATTTGATACTGTTTGCATATCCAGTATGATAACGGATGCTTCGAGCGGTGCCGAATCAAGAGGATTGCTACCCATGTTTGTTGAACTGATTTATGACAAGCGCAACGTTGCCGGGCTACCTGGCGCGCATGAACTTATTCTGGAAGAGCTGCAAAAAAGAATTCATCGCACTTTCCCGGATGCAGAGGTAAAAGCTAAGGCTATGCAGCGTAACGCCATTGAAAGCGACGCCAGCAAAAGCGATAAATCGATTATTATCCGCATTGTTGAAGAGATGTTTGATGAAGCGGATATGTGGCTGGTAGCGGAATAACCTGTCTGTCAGATAAAGAAACCGCCCTTTGGGGCGGTTTTTTTTGACTAGATTACCGTACTGGGATCCTGGCCTTCATCGTCATCATCTTCCAGCGGATCGGCATCGTCATCGTCGTCAGCGATTTCGTCCGGCGTTTGCGGTACGGGCTCATCATCTTCTAACGGATCATTTACATCAGGACGCTCTGACATTTTAACCTCCAGTAACCCGACAGGGGCTTAATAAGTGTAGGCGGTGGCCGTAGATAATCGGGCAAGAAATTTATCTCTTGTCGATGCGGTCACAGTTAATGCGTCTGGCCTGTCGTTTGTCCCGAACTGCCTTTACACCGGGCTTTTGCTGACCGCCTTTTATGTGCTTTAACGTGGCCCGGTTGATAACACTTTGCGGGCACATCTGATTTTCAGGCATAAAAAAAGCCCACCGAAGTGAGCCTTTTATTCAAAATACGTGCTGATAAATCAGCCGCTTTTGAAAGATTGCCCCGGTCAGCAGACCGAAGCTTTTGCCTTTATCACGCCCTTTGCTGCTCAGGTTAAAACCCTCATCGCTATCGCAAGGCTTGATACAGGCTAAAACGCCTTACAGCGCAACAACGTTAGTTGCTGACGGACCTTTAGCACCGTTCTCGATAGAGAACTCTACTTTCTGGCCTTCATCAAGGGTTTTGAAATCGTTGCTCTGGATTGCAGAGAAATGTACGAATACATCTTTGCTGCCATCTTCCGGAGAAATGAAGCCGAAACCTTTCTCAGCGTTAAACCATTTTACTAAACCAGTCATTTTGTTAGACATAGTAACTTCCTTCTTAATTGGTGAGCCAGCTAGCGTGGCATACAAGGTCTGTATTGCAGAGAATACTTACTGGGCACTTAGAAGAGGCTCAAGAAGAAGGGTATCTAAGATAACGCTTTAAATGAGGACTGCTTTACTAAAACTGCTTTCATAAGGTCTGACTTCCAAACCGATGCGTCATTTACTCATGGAACCTAATTGAGCGCAAGCGTTATTTTGAATTGTTTTACTGTGCGGTATGAAATAATAAGCGCAGCGCTTGTGGGTGCTAAGCGCAGCGATATGTAAAGAAACGTATAGAAAAAATAATGCTGCCTTGCTTTATTTTATTAATATTCTCTGCTACGCCGCACAAAAAGTAACCTGAATGGCAGCGGGCGTTTTATTCCCGCTTCGCTTTAATACTAAACCAGGCGGAAGCTGCCGCAAGGATTAAAAACATGACGCCAAAAGCCATGCCGCCGGCCATAAAACGAAGAATAGCACCAGCTAAAAACGCAACCGCTAAAATGGCAAAAAGTATACGTTTGTTCATGTATTTGCTCCCCTCATCTCTTTCCCTTAAAGATTAGCAGAGCCCCGGCGGCCCAAGATAAAAACTACGCGAAAACCTGCTGAAAAAGGTAACGATCACTATTCAGCAATTGCCTGACATTCCGTAGTGGTATCCTTCATCAGGTCGCTAAAAATACCGCTTCGGCCTTTGCTCCACCACTGCCAGATATTACCGTTATATTTCGCCCCACTGCCTGATATTACATTAGCCATCACTATTTCAGGACCGCCGCCCTTCTTTATTACTGCAAGTGCGTTGGGCTGGTTGTTAAAATAGGTGACCTCAAGCCGTTGCCCATCATCACACCGGTAAATCGCCTGAGTGGTGTCGGTAACGCCCTTTCCCGGCAGTGAATAGGGTGTGCTGCATCCGCAGAGCAATATAGCGATAACGGCCAGACCTGCTTGATTTTTATGCATAACTCCTCCTTAAAATAAGCGCATATGGAGGTGGATTTGGTACTTTCTGAAAGCCCCGAATTTATCCCGCCATCGTGATTAACATCCATTATTAGCGTTAATTATTCCGCCATTCAGCAAATAATAGTGACACAAAATTGGGGCATCGCAGAGCTGATACCGCCTGGCTCTGCGAGCGAATGCATAACGGGAATGACTCAAGAGTGGATTTTAAGCCCTGTACGTTATTAAGGCTACATCTTCACCCGACCAGATTTTAACGCTTGATCCGCATAGCTGTGTATCGTTGCGATAGCAACAGCCAGGCGTTTCGCCTTCGCTGGCGACTGGCTAATCTGTTCTATTTTTCGCGCCTGTGCGGCAATGGTTTTCTTGAGTTTTTCATTCTCCAGCAGCAGCGTGCTGCTATCATGACTGTGCAGCTGTTCGCAATAAAGCATTAAAGAGGAAAAATCATTAGCATTAAGCGTTACCGTTTCAGGCGTTCTTTTTTCAATCCAGCTAAGTAATGACCTGATACGCTCTGGCGACCAATCTGAAATCATTCTACTCATAAATAACCCTGGTATTTTGCTGTGCAAATAAAAACCAACAATAAGAACAAACTGTCATGCTTATTAAAGAGCGCTATTATTAGCCATTGCCTGATGTTGATAAAATGATCGAAATCAAGAATAAAAACGCAGTTTTATCCCTAATTCACTTATTCAATATAATAGTGCTTAAAATCAGATTTCCCCTGGCATCACAGATAGCGGAAAATGATGAAATTTCAGACAGATTATTATTTTCATCAAGTAGATCACCTTATAAAAAATTCCCCTGAGAATTGACGATGGCTAAAAACCTCCACCCAATTATTATTCAGCGTTCGTAATTTTCTTATTAATGTAATAAAAAATAGCGCTCACGATAAAAGATTGCTAATTATTCTTACTTATTTCATTTAATTATTGCTATCAATTATAAAACCCTATGATTGTTTATCCCATGTCCAAAACGCGCCCCCCCCGTGGCTTGCGGCAACAAAAAACCGCCCGCAGGCGGCCTGATAAACATAACAGCATGCTAAGAGACGTTACCCACAATGTGGCCATCTATCTCTTCGATTTTTAGCCGTAGCAGGGCATTGTGCATTTCATCAAACTCGCCGTTACCTGATTTAATTCTCAGATCTTTCATATGGATAAAGTTTGCCGGGATAGATTCGCTTTCAGAAACGGGGGTGTATACATCATCCGCGACCCGCGCAAAATGTTCCGCCAGGTTTTCACCGATATCTCCCACCTGTGCTAAGTTTTCAGCCAGCGTTGAGTAGTACTCTTTACCAGAAATCATTAAGCCGCTGATCACCGTGCCTTTCAGGAAAAGGGTAATCCCAAAAGATCCGCCGACCGCATTTACTATATTAGTGAGATAAACCAAATCCATATCGCGCATCTTGCTTGCCACGACGTTTTTAACTTCTCTATCTTCAGACATCACATCCCCCTTGCCATAATGAAGGTGATACAGCTGATAAGAATATCTTTAGCTTAGTAGAAACCTGATGATGTGCCCGCTCTTGTTGGGTGCCCTCGCTGCCTGCCAAAAACATAACGCATTTTTAATTACCGGCTATGTATTGATCGCTTTTGCTGCTGTCATGTTGTAACAGGTAACAGCTTCCCTTGATATGACGCAATTTTTACCTCATATGTTGTGGTAGGATACTTCCCGCCTGGGTCGTTAGCTCAGCTGGTAGAGCAGTTGACTCTTAATCAATTGGTCGCAGGTTCGAACCCTGCACGACCCACCAGGCGGCCATCGTATAATGGCATTACCTCAGCTTCCCAAGCTGATGACGCGGGTTCGATTCCCGCTGGCCGCTCCACGCTTCCCTCTTTTTTACATGCGATATGCCGCAGCCGGCAGATTTTAGTGAATACTTCAGGACGGTATCGAACATTACAGGCAGATCGCCGCGCCGTCGCCACACAGCATCGACGCGCAATCAGAAGGAGGAGAAACAGTGAAGAAAACAATCTACCTGCCCCAGTTTGATAAAAAGGCGGAGGCTGAGGTTTTTGGGGGCAAAATCACCGTACGATACGACGGTAATGAAGGCTTCCCACGCAACCTTAAAGTTAAAGATCAGTTCTACGTCGTTATAGATGAGCAGGAAAAGGTGATGATCCTGACCCGAAAAGCCATTGGCTCATGGCACTTCTCATTGCTGTAACAATCCACTGAACTCAACAAGCCTCGCTCCTGCGGGGTTTTTTATTATCAGGCAGATCTTTTCCAGGCGAGATTTAACCAACAGGCCTGAACCTGGCCCACTACACCTGCATATTCATGATTTCCTGATAAGCTGATACCAGCTTATTACGCACCTGAATGCCCATCTGCATGGAAACCGATGATTTCTGCAGATCGATCATTACGTCGTTCAGCGCGATACCCGGTTTACCCATCGTAAAGTCCTGTGCCTGCGCACGCGCGTGGTTTTGCGTTTCGCTGATCTTGTCCAGCGCCGCTTTCATCTGCGCAGAAAAATCAGCCTGCGCCACGCTGTCAGTGTTTCTGTTACTGGCCTGCAGCGAACCAAGCTGCAGCTGCTGAATCACGCTTTCTATCCCCTGGATTGCCATGTTAACCCTCGTTGTTATTGGCGGTTCGTTTAGTTTGTGCAAATAAACTTAACACAAAGTCAATAGGACAAAGGGTGTAAATGACAGCAAAAAACATGGCTTTTTGACCCATCGAAATTTGCGAATAGGAAAATAATGGCATCCATTGAAGTGGAACTTTTCTAAGCCGTATCAGGGAGTCAGTTTTGTCACCACTTAACACACAGTCCGGTCAACTGTCAGGCAGGAAATGGTCATGAATGCAACCGCAACTCAGGAAACAACAAATAAGAAAGGCTTAAATGACCTTGTTGCTCGCCTGCGCGCCAATCCGCGGATCCCGCTGATAATCGCAGCCGCCGCCGCTACTGCCATCATTGTTGCGATGGTACTGTGGGCAAAAGCACCGGCTTATAGCGTCCTTTATAATAACCTTTCAAATGAGGATGGCGGCGCAATCGTGACGCAGCTGACTCAGATGAATATCCCTTACCGCTTTGAAGATAAAGGCGGCGCCTTAATGGTGCCGGCAGAAAAGGTACATGAGCTGCGCCTGCGTCTTGCTCAGCAGGGGCTGCCAAAAGGCGGCGCCGTGGGCTTTGAACTGCTGGATAAAGAGAAGTTCGGTATCAGCCAGTTCAGCGAGCAGGTGAACTACCAGCGTGCGCTGGAAGGTGAGCTGTCACGCACCATCGAATCACTCGGTCCGGTAAAACGCGCCCGTGTACACCTGGCGATGCCGAAACCAACGCTGTTCGTTCGCGAACAGAAATCCCCTTCCGCCTCCGTCACGCTGAACCTGCAGCCGGGTCGTGCGATGGATGAAGGTCAAATCAACGCTATCGTTCATATGGTTTCCAGCAGCGTAGCCGGTCTCCCGCCGGGCAACGTCACGGTTGTCGATCAAAGTGGTCGCCTGCTGACGCGTTCCGACGCGGCCGGACGTGACCTGAACGATGCCCAGCTGAAATATGCAACCGAAGTAGAAAGCCGTTATCAGCAGCGCATTGAAGCGATCCTTGCGCCGATCGTCGGCAGCGGCAATGTGCACGCACAGGTCACCGCCCAAATCGATTTCGATACGCGTGAACAAACAGAAGAGCAATACAAACCAAATACCGATCCGGTGAATGCCGCTGTTCGCTCACGTCAGAGCAGTAGCAATGAGCAGATTGGCGGCCAGTATCCTGGCGGCGTACCGGGTGCGCTGTCTAATCAGCCTGCGCCTGCGAACAGCGCGCCGATCGAAACGCCAAAAGCAGATGCTAATGCGGCGAATCCGGCTGCGGCTAACACAACCACCACCGCTGCGCGTCCGGTGCCGTCTAATACGCATCACGATGAAACCACCAACTATGAGCTGGATCGCACCATTCGTCATACCAAGATGAATGTGGGCGGCGTGAAACGCCTGTCGGTTGCTGTAGTAGTGAACTACCGTGCCGATGATAAAGGCAAGGCGGTAGCGCTGAACGAGAAGCAGCTAAAACAGATTGAAGATCTCACGCGCGAAGCAATGGGCTTCTCCAGCGATCGTGGCGACAGCATCAACGTGGTCAACTCGCAGTTTACCCAGACTGAGGATACCGTCAGCGAACTTCCGTTCTGGCAGCAGCAGTCCTTCTTCGAACAGATGATGAACGCGGGACGCTGGTTACTGGTTGCTCTGGTTGCCTTCATCCTCTACCGCAAACTGATTCGTCCGCACCTGCTGCGTAAGCAGGAACTGACCAAACAGGCGGCTGAACAAGCGGCAGCGCTGGAGCAGCAACGTAAGGAACAAGAAGCCTTCTCTGTTTCGCTCAGCACAGACGATCAGGAGCAGGAACGTAAATCTAAACATCGCGTCAGCGCCGAAGTCATGAGCCAGCGCATCCGCGATATGTCTGAAAACGATCCACGCGTTGTGGCGCTGGTGATCCGCCAATGGATGAGTAACGAACTATGAGTCTGACCGGTACTGAAAAAAGCGCCGTCCTGCTGATGACGATCGGTGAAGACCGTGCCGCTGAGGTGTTCAAGCACCTCAGCACGCGGGAAGTGCAGCACCTTAGCGCAGCCATGGCCAATATGAATCAGGTTTCTCACCAGCAGCTGGCCGAAGTGCTACGTGAGTTCGAGACGGATGCCGAGCAGTTCGCGGCGCTGAGCCTGAACTCCAACGAATATCTGCGTTCGGTTCTGATCAAAGCGCTGGGCGAAGAGCGTGCTTCGACGCTGCTGGAAGATATTCTGGAAACGCGCGAAACCACCACCGGTATGGAAACGCTCAACTTTATGGAGCCGCAGGCGGCTGCCGATTTGATCCGCGACGAACACCCGCAGATCATCGCCACCATCCTGGTCCATCTCAAGCGTTCACAGGCGGCGGATATCCTGGCTCAGTTCGACGATCGTCTGCGTCACGACGTGATGCTGCGTATCGCCACCTTCGGCGGCGTGCAGCCAGCGGCGCTGGCGGAGCTGACCGAAGTGCTCAACTCGCTGCTGGATGGTCAAAACCTCAAGCGTGCGAAGATGGGCGGCGTAAGAACCGCAGCGGAAATCATCAACCTGATGAAAACGCAGCAGGAAGAAGCTGTTATGGAAGCGGTACGCGAGTTCGATGGCGAACTGGCGCAGAAAATTGTCGACGAAATGTTCCTGTTCGAAAACCTGGTGGATGTGGACGACCGCAGCATCCAGCGCCTGCTGCAGGAAGTGGAATCCGAATCGCTGCTGGTTGCACTGAAGGGCGCCGATCAGCCGCTGCGCGAGAAGTTCCTCAAGAATATGTCGCAGCGTGCTGCCGATATTCTGCGCGACGACCTCGCCAACCGTGGCCCGGTACGTATGTCGATGGTAGAAAACGAACAGAAAGCGATCCTGCTTATCGTGCGTCGTCTGGCGGAAAGCGGCGAAATGGTAATTGGCGGCGGCGAGGAAACCTATGTCTGATGCCTTTTCTTCCCGTCCGTGGCAGCGCTGGCAGCCTGACGATCTAACGCGCTTTGATCAGCCCGACGCTGAGCCGCAGGCCGAGCCCGATTTCGCCTTCGACACCAGCGAAGAAAGCGAAGACTTTTCGCCGCAGTCGCAGCTGGAGCAGATGCAGACCCAGGCACGCCTTGACGCCCATGCGCAAGGCTATGCCGAAGGCCAGCAGAAAGGCTTTAATGAAGGCAGGCAGGCGGGTTTTGATGCCGGTTTTCAGCAGGGGCTGGCGGAAGCTCAGCAGCAGCAGGCGCCGGTTCAGGCGCGCATGCAGCAGCTGGTAACCGAATTTCAGCATACGCTGGAAGCGCTGGACAGCGTCATCGCCTCACGTCTGCTGCAGCTGGCGCTGGAAGCGGCGCGGCAGGTTATCGGCCAGGCCACGGCGGTCGACGGCTCTGCCCTGCTGCGTCAGATTCAGCAGATGATCCAGCAGGAACCCATGTTCAGCGGCAAGCCGCAGCTGCGGGTTCATCCTGACGATCTGCAGCGCGTGGAACAAACGCTTGGCCCAACGCTCGATCTGCATGGCTGGCGTCTGTTGGCTGACAGCTCGCTGCATCCGGGCGGCTGCAAACTGAGCGCGGAAGATGGCGATCTGGACGCCAGCGTGGCGACACGCTGGCATGAACTGTGTCGCCTGGCGGCACCAGGAGAGCTGTAATGACGACTCGTCTTTCACGCTGGCTGGGTTCACTGGATGCGTTTGAAAAACGCATGGCAGAAGTGCCTGAGGTACGCCGCTATGGTCGCCTGACGCGCGCCACCGGTCTGGTACTGGAGGCGACTGGCCTGCAGTTGCCGCTGGGGGCGACCTGCGTTATTGAACGCCATGACGGTAAACAGGTTTCTGAAGTTGAGAGCGAAGTGGTTGGCTTCAACGGTCAGAAACTCTTTTTGATGCCGCTGGAAGAAGTGGAAGGCATTTTGCCCGGCGCGCGCGTATTCGCCCGCGTCAGCGGTGATAACGCGCAGAGCGGAAAACAGCTAATGCTGGGTCCTCAGCTGCTCGGTCGCGTGCTGGACGGCAGCGGTCGTCCGTTGGACGGCTTGCCCGCGCCGGAAACCGGCTACCGCGCCCCCTTGATTACCCCACCTTTTAACCCGCTGCAGCGCACACCGATTACCGACGTGCTGGACACCGGCGTACGCGCGATCAATGCGCTGCTGACGGTAGGCCGCGGTCAGCGTATGGGCCTGTTTGCCGGTTCCGGCGTGGGTAAATCGGTGCTGCTCGGCATGATGGCGCGCTATACCAAAGCCGATGTGATTGTGGTCGGCCTGATTGGCGAGCGTGGCCGTGAAGTTAAAGATTTTATTGAAAATATTCTTGGCACCGAAGGGCGTGCGCGCTCGGTGGTGATTGCCGCTCCGGCGGATGTATCTCCGCTGCTGCGTATGCAGGGCGCGGCTTATGCCACGCGCATCGCTGAAGATTTCCGCGATCGCGGTCAGCACGTGTTGCTGATTATGGATTCATTAACGCGCTATGCCATGGCGCAGCGTGAAATTGCGCTGGCAATCGGCGAGCCGCCGGCGACCAAAGGCTATCCGCCTTCGGTTTTCGCCAAGCTGCCTGCGCTGGTGGAACGCGCCGGGAACGGCATCGACGGCGGCGGTTCGATCACTGCTTTCTATACCGTATTAACCGAAGGCGATGACCAGCAGGATCCGATCGCTGACTCCGCGCGCGCCATTCTTGACGGCCACGTGGTGCTGTCGCGGCGGCTGGCGGAGGCAGGCCACTATCCGGCTATCGATATCGAAGCCTCAATCAGTCGTGCGATGACCTCGCTGATCGATGAAGCGCACTATGCGCGCGTGCGCCAGTTTAAACAGTTGCTTTCCAGCTATCAGCGCAACCGCGATCTGATTAGCGTCGGTGCCTATGCAGCCGGGAGCGATCCGATGCTGGATAAGGCAATCAAACTGTGGCCAATGCTGGAATCCTTTTTGCAACAGGGCATCTTCGAGCAGAGCCGCTATGACGATGCCTGCCTGCATCTCCAGGCAATTTTTGGTTGATGTCGTCGGGCCACGGTCCGGCGCGAGGAATGAGGTCACCTGACGATGGCTAAACCCAACAGTGCGATGGAAACCCTGCGCGACCTGGCGCAGAAAGAGGTGGAAGACGCGGCTATCCGGCTGGGCACGATGCGTCGCGCCCAACAGCAGGCGGATGAGCAGCTGAATATGCTGCTCAACTATCAGGATGAATATCGTCATAAGCTGAACAACAACATGTCGACCGGCATCGCCAGTTCGCGCTGGACTAACTATCACCAGTTTATTCAGACGCTGGAAAAAGCCATCGAACAGCATCGTCATCAACTGACACAGTGTACGCAGAAAGTCGAGCAGGCGCTTGACGTCTGGCGCAACAAACAGCAGCGGCTGCACGCCTGGGAAACGCTTCAGGCTCGTTCGCAGGCCAATGAACTATTACAGGAAAACCGTCTCGATCAGAAACGGATGGATGAGTATGCCCAACGGGCATCTTTGAGGAAGGCTAATGATTAAGTTGCCAACATCAGTGAATACCGTCAGCGCCGATAGTGGTGTCGACCTTACCAACGGCACCGGCCTTGTCAGCGGCGATGGCGCGGCCTCCGGCCAGCTGTCGGAGGCGTTCCTGACGCTGCTCGGCAATCGTCTGCTGACGCTGGCGAAACAGGGCGATGGAAAAGCCACGCTGCCCGCTGATGCGCAAAAAGCGCTGGCAGAAAAAAAACCGGTAAGCGAACTGAGCCAACTGCTGGCTGCAGTGCAAAATCCTGAAGCAATTGATGCGCTGCTGACGCCGGAAAAGGCTAAAGAGAACCTTAAACTCGCCGATGATAAAGAGGAGCTGAAACGAGACAGTTTAAGCGCTGCCGATCAGCAATCTTTACAGGCGCTGTTTGCCATGCTGCCGCAAACGCCGCTGGTACAGCAGGCCGCAAAAAGTAATGACGTGAAACTGGAAGGTAGTGGCCTCGGCGCACTCAATAGCCAAAGCGGCAACCTGAAAGCGGCGCTGCTCGCGCAACAGCCTGTTACCACGGATGCTGATGCGGAGAAAACCAGCCTGAGCAGCGGTATGCCGTTGGCTGCTGCTGCGACGACCGCTGCCGGTAGCGAGGAGGAATCTCCGCTTTCCAGCTTCCAGAATCTGATGAATGAAACGCGTCAGAATGAAGGCACAGAGAATAAAGAAAATCTGCCGACGCATACGCTAAGCGCGCTGTCAGCAGCAATGAATAGCGCAACCGCCGCAACCGCCGCCCCTGCTGCTTCGGCAACGGCCATGACGCCGGTAACCTCGCAGATTAATGCGCAGCTGGGCAGTCCGGAGTGGCAACAGGCGGTAAGCCAGCAGGTGCTGATGTTCAGTCGCAACGGGCAACAGAACGCCGAGCTGCGTCTGCATCCGGACGATTTGGGTGCGATCCAGATCAGCCTGAAGCTGGATAACGATCAGGCGCAGTTGAGTATGGTGTCAAACCATAGTCATGTACGCGCTGCGCTGGAAGCCGCCCTGCCTCATCTGCGCACCGCGCTGGCAGAAAGCGGCATCAACCTGACGCAAAGCAATGTCAGCAGCGACGCTTTCCCGCAGAGCCAGAGTTTCGGCAGCCAGCAGGAACCGCGTCGCGACCAGCCTCAGGGCGCATTTCCGCTGGCATCAGGTAGCGAAGATGACGTAACGCCGCTGGCGGTCCCCGCCGCATTACAGGCGCGGGCGGCGGGCAGTAGCGCAGTAGATACATTCGCCTGACGGCGACAAACGCCAAAGGTAAAAGCAAAAGGCGCGTCTTTTCCCCCCATTGATCGGCGAGAGACGCGCGATAATCACTTCCGGCTAGCCACTATGGCCTGCCCCAGATAATTCACAGGGTATATCTGCAAAATGTCTGATAACGCGAAAGCTAAAGGCCGCAAACGTTCCATCCTGATTCCGGTGTTACTGGTTGTAACGCTGGCCGCTTGCAGCGTGGCAGGCTATGTAGTGTGGCGAACAATGAATAAAACCGACGGACATCAGGCTGCCGCGAAAGTGGAACCGCCTGCCGCCCCGGTCTTTTATGCTCTTGATACATTTACGGTTAACCTGGTCAATGCGGATAACGATCCCGATCGCGTGCTGTACGTAGGCTTTACCCTGCGTCTGCCGAATGAGGAAACGCGTCTTCGCATGAACGACTATCTGCCTGAGGTTCGTAGCCGGTTGCTGCTGCTGCTCTCACGCCAGGATTCATTGAAGCTGGCATCGGAACAGGGTAAGCAAGAACTGGTAGAACAGATCAAGCAGTCGCTGGCACCGCCGCTGGTTAAAGGTCAACCTCCGCAGGTCGTAAACGATGTACTGTTTACCGCCTTCATATTGAGGTGAGTTAATGGGCGATAGCATTCTTTCACAGGCTGAGATTGACGCGCTTCTCAATGGCGACAGTGAAAGCGCGGAAGATGATAAGAATAAGAGTATCGGCGATGACAATATTCGCCCGTACGATCCTAATACCCAGCGTCGCGTGGTGCGCGAGCGCATGCAGGCGCTGGAGATTATCAACGAGCGTTTTGCGCGTCAGTTCCGTATGGGACTGTTTAACCTGTTGCGTCGTAGTCCGGATATCAGCGTTGGGGCGATTAAAATTCAGCCGTACCATGAATTTGCCCGTAACCTGCCGGTGCCGACCAACCTGAACTTGATCCACCTGAAGCCGCTGCGCGGCACAGCGCTGTTCGTTTTCTCGCCCAGCCTGGTATTCATTGCGGTGGATAACCTTTTTGGTGGCGATGGGCGCTTCCCGACTAAAGTTGAAGGACGCGAATTTACCCATACGGAACAGCGTGTGATCCGCCGCATGCTGAAGCTGGCGCTGGAAGGCTACAGTGATGCATGGAAAGCGATCTATCCGCTGGATGTTGAATATGTACGTTCGGAGATGCAGGTAAAATTTACCAACATCACCACGTCGCCGAACGACATTGTTGTTACCACGCCGTTTCAGGTGGAGATCGGCAACCTGGTAGGGGAATTTAATATCTGTATCCCCTTCAGCATGATCGAGCCGCTGCGTG
Organism: Pantoea sp. FN0302; assembly: GCF_050113775.1. Lineage (NCBI taxonomy): Bacteria > Pseudomonadati > Pseudomonadota > Gammaproteobacteria > Enterobacterales > Erwiniaceae > Pantoea > Pantoea sp. FN0302. The sequence goes on along the minus strand of NZ_JBNJSM010000001.1, from coordinate 700,878 downwards.
AATTGCTGGTTAACCCGCCGCTGGAAAACTCGCGGCAGGAAGACAGAAACTGGCGCGATACGCTGGTGAAGCAGGTACAACATTCCGAGCTGGAGCTGATTGCAAATTTTGCCGACGTCTCTCTGCGTTTGTCGCGCATCCTGCAGCTGAAGCCCGGCGATGTACTACCGATTGAGAAACCGGATCGCATTATCGCGCATGTTGATGGCGTGCCGGTGCTAACCAGCCAGTATGGCACCCTGAATGGACAATACGCGCTGCGTGTAGAACACTTGATTAATCCGATATTGAATTCGCTGAATGAGGAACAGCCCGATGAGTGACAGCAAAAACACGTCCGATGACAGCATTTCTGCGGACGATCTGTGGGCAGAGGCAATGAGTGAACAAGCCTCGACCGACAGCGCGTCGTCATCCACCGAGAGCGTGTTCAAATCACTGGACAGCAAAGATGTCGGCGGTTCGCTGCAGGATATCGATCTGATCATGGATATTCCGGTCAAACTTACCGTTGAACTGGGCCGCACCAAAATGACGATCAAAGAACTGCTGCGCCTGGCGCAGGGTTCAGTGGTCGCGCTGGAAGGTCTTGCCGGTGAGCCGCTGGATATTCTGATTAACGGTTACCTGATTGCACAGGGTGAAGTTGTGGTCGTGAACGATAAGTATGGCGTCCGTATCACTGACATTATCACCCCGTCTGAACGCATGCGCCGTTTGAGCCGCTAATAATGAGCAACAGCACCCAGCAGGCAACGACTCAGCAAGCACCACAGCCCGCCTTTTCGACCGGCTCGGCATTAACGCAGGTCAGCAGCGTACTGGCAGGGATCGTCTTACTGATCCTCGCCTTCGCCTGGCTGGCCCGGCGTCTTGGCTTTACGCCGAAACGCCTTGGCGGCCCGCAGGCGCTGAAAATCAGCGCCAGTGTACAGGTTGGCCAGCGCGAGCGCGTGGTGATTGTCGAAGTAGAAGATGCCCGCCTGGTGCTGGGCGTGACGGCGCAGCAGATTACTCATCTGCATACGCTACCGCCTAAAGATCCCGAACAACAGGATGCGCCGCCCGCCCAGGCGGCACCTGACTTCCGTCAGATTTTACAGACGTTAGTGAAACGTCCCGGAAAACCACAATGATTCGTCGTCTGCTTCCCCTCCTGCCGCTGCTGTTGTTAACGCCGGAGGTGCATGCTCAATTGCCTGGTCTGGTTACTCAGCCGCTGCCGAATGGCGGTCAGAGCTGGTCTTTGCCAGTGCAGACGCTGGTTTTTATTACCTCGCTGACTTTTTTGCCAGCCATTTTGCTGATGATGACCAGCTTTACGCGCATCATTATCGTGTTCGGCCTGCTGCGTAACGCGCTGGGTACGCCTTCTGCGCCACCGAACCAGGTGCTGCTGGGCCTGTCGCTGTTCCTGACCTTTTTTATCATGGCGCCGGTGTTCGATAAGATTTATCAGGACGCCTACCTGCCGTTCAGTCAGAACAAAATCTCGATGGAAGTAGCGATAGACAAAGGCGCACAGCCGCTGCGTGAGTTTATGCTGCGTCAGACGCGTGAAGCGGATCTCGCACTGTTTGCCCGTCTGGCAAACACCGCGCCGATCGTCGGGCCAGAAGCGGTGCCAATGCGTATTCTGCTGCCAGCTTATGTTACCAGCGAGCTGAAAACCGCCTTCCAGATTGGCTTTACGGTGTTTATTCCTTTTTTGATTATCGATTTGGTCATTGCCAGCGTATTAATGGCGCTGGGGATGATGATGGTACCGCCGGCAACGATTGCCCTGCCATTTAAGCTGATGTTATTTGTGTTGGTTGACGGCTGGCAGTTGCTGGTTGGGTCGCTGGCGCAGAGCTTTTATTCCTGATACCCGGAGCAATCATGTCCCCAGAATCGGTAATGGTCCTTGGCCACGACGCAATGAAAATCGCCCTGATGGTGGCGGCCCCGCTGCTGCTGGCTGCCCTGATCAGCGGTCTGATTATTAGCCTGTTGCAGGCGGCGACCCAGGTCAACGAGCAGACGCTCTCTTTTATCCCCAAAATTTTATCCGTAGCCGCTACCGTAGTAGTGGCGGGCCCGTGGATGCTAAACCTGTTGTTGGACTATATCCGCACGCTGTTCAGCAACCTGCCCTATATGATCGGCTAACCGACCCGCTCTTCTCCGCCCGACCTTTAAGAGATCACACCTATGTTAACGCTGGACAGCAACCAACTGATGCTCTGGGTCGGCCAGTTTTTCTGGCCGCTGGTGCGTTTGCTGGCCCTGTTCAGTACGGCGCCCATTTTCAGTGAACGCGCCGTGAGTAAAAAGGTCAAAATAGGTCTGGCGGTCATGATTACCTGGATTCTGGCACCGCAGTTGCCGCCAACTAATGTAACGCTGTTTTCGGTAGACGGTTTTTGGCTATTAATTCAGCAAATTTTGATTGGCATCGCTTTGGGTTTCACCATGCAGTTCGCTTTTGCCGCAGTTCGCATGGCGGGTGAACTCATCGGATTACAGATGGGGCTCTCATTCGCCACCTTCTTTGATCCGGGCAGTCGACTGAATATGCCAGTGCTGGCACGTTTCCTGGATATGCTGGCAATGCTGCTGTTTCTCACCTTCAACGGGCATCTGTGGTTAATCTCGCTGTTAGCGGACAGTTTTCATACATTGCCGATTGGTGGAGATCCACTTAATGCCAATGCATTCCTGGCGCTTGCTAAAGCGGGCGGGTTAATCTTTCTCAACGGTATGCGACTGGCACTACCGCTTATCATTCTGTTGCTCACGATTAACCTGGCCCTGGGTTTGTTAAATCGTGTTGCACCTCAGCTATCCGTTTTCGCTATTGGCTTTCCTATAACCTTATCGATCGGAATTTTAACAATTGGCATACTTATGCCGCTCCTCGCCCCCTTTTGTGAGCATCTGTTTAGTGAAGTGTTTGATTTACTTTCTGACATACTTTCTGAAATGCCGCAAAACTAATCTCCAACAACTCTTAAGTTGACGCTTATGAATACTTAAGCACACACAATGTTTCTGCGTACTTTTCGAACCATTTTTACCAGAATTTCACTAAGGAAAATCTGATAAATACTTTAAAGCGATGAAAATTATTCGCATTAAATTACGCATCGCGTATTTTAAAACGGACTTCGCAACGGGTTTTATGTCAGGTCAGCCTTGGGCGGAATACGCAAATGGATGTTTTCGAAAGGAAAAATTTTTCTGCGTTTTTTTCTTGTCTAAAATGGATTTTTACGGCATTGTCTCGGCTCCCGAGTTTGCTACACATTCGCGAAACAAATCATTTTAAGATTTGTCCTATCAGGATTATCTTAGTTGTGCGCGATAGTGTAAGCGTTCTCAAAAGTTGCATCAGACGCCAACCGGGGCAGTTTGTCATTTTGACAAGATGCTGTTTGCGTTCTGCTGCGCTTAGAGGCAGTCATTTATGCTGCCCTGCGCAAAATCTGCTGTAGATACAAGGACGAAAGATGACCTCGGCACTGCTCCGTTTCGGATTCAGCACAGCTGAGTAAAATTACAAGATTGTTAATAGAAATCTTTCCCGTACCGCAAACGCGTATTCATCGTTGATTTAACGGATAACAAATTGGTGAGGGTCGCTATCATGCCAACGATTATTATGGATTCATGCAGCTACACACGTCTGGGATTAATGGATTACATGGCTACAAAAGGGATTAAAAAGAAAAATATCTCATCCGTTAACGATATTGAGCAGCTACAAATTAAATGCCAACAGCTAAAACCTGGCGTTGTCTTTATTAACGAGGAATGCTTCATTCATGAAGCCGATTCTAGCGAGCGTATTCGCAATATTATTCTGCAGCATCCTGATACGTTGTTTTTAATCTTTATGGCGATTGCCAATATCCATTTTGAGGAATACCTCTACGTTCGTAAGAACCTGATTATTACATCAAAATCGGTAAAGTCCGCCACGCTGGATAAGTTATTAAGCAGCTATTTACAGAAAAAGGTTAGCGCCAACACGCGCGCCTCTGCTGGCATTGATGCGAATCCATTGACGCTCAGCCAGACCGAATCAAATATGCTTAAAATGTGGATGTCCGGGCACGATACCATTCAAATCTCTGACAAGATGCAAATTAAAGCCAAGACGGTTTCATCCCACAAAGGTAACATTAAGCGTAAAATCAAAACGCATAATAAACAGGTTATTTATCATGTAGTGCGTCTGACGGACAACGTGACGTCCGGTATCTATGTGAATGTAAGATAAGCATGATGGCCGGCTTTTGCCGGCCATCATGCTTTTGCATTTTGCGACACGCCTCTCATTTATCCCGCTAAGCCTTTTGCCCGGGTTGCCGATGCTTATGACAGCTTCGACATCGCCAACCTTACCTACAGAGAGCAAAAGGATATGAAGAACACCTCCCCTGATGAGGCCCAAGAACGGGTCAGCTTTTGGCAACATCTACGTTTGGTTCCCCTGTTTACAGCAATTTTTAGCGGTATTTTACTGCTGTTTGCCCTGTGCATTGCGCTTTCCGGCTGGTTTTTGCTGCAAAGCAATCGTTCGCTGGACGAAGCAACACAGGAAATTCAGGTTCGTATGGCTTTATCTAACAGCTCTAACCATCTCCGTACTGCCAGGCTGCTGGTGATTCACGCGGGCGCTGCGGCGCGTATTGGGGAAATGGATGAATTCCGATCTATTCTGACGGCGGTAGAAAAACGTCTTACTCAGGCACAGCAAAACTTTGATACCTATCTGGCCCGCCCGCTCAAAAGCGAAGCCGACAGCGCGCTTGATGCGCCGCTAAAAACGGAATTTAACGCCTACCTTAATAAGGGGCTACTCCCGATGGTGAATTCAGCCAAACAGGGAAGCTTTGAAGGCGTGATAGCTCAGGAAACCGACGTAACCCGCAAGCTCGACGATCAATATAATCAGGTATTACTCAAAGCTATCAATATTCGTACCGCGCGCGCCGAGGCGATTAATCAGCAGGCAGATACGCAATCACACCTTGGCTTTGTGATTATGGGCGTGGCGTTTGCCGCAGCGCTGGTGCTGACGCTGATGACCTTTATCTTTTTGCGCCGCATAGTAATTAACCCGCTACAGCAGGCGGGTGAGCGTATCGCACGCATCGCCGCAGGCGATCTTACTGCCCCGGCCCGCAGTTGGGGCCGCAGCGAAATCGGCATGCTGGGCGCGAACCTCCAGGCGATGCAGCAGGCGCTGGTGCAAACCGTGGGTGTGGTACGTGAAGGTGCCGTAGCCATTTATCAGGGTTCCGGGGAGATCTCTGCGGGTAATACCGATCTCTCCTCGCGTACCGAACAACAGGCTTCAGCTCTGGAACAGACGGCAGCCAGCATGGAACAGCTAACGGCCACGGTAAAACAGAACGCCGATAACGCCCATCATGCCAGTCAGCTCGCTGCCGATGCCTCCGGCAAAGCGCGCGAAGGTGGTGATATTGTCAGCGGCGTAATCAATACCATGAACAATATCTCCGGCAGCTCGAAGAAAATTGCTGAAATCACCAATGTTATTAACAGTATCGCTTTCCAGACTAATATTCTGGCGCTGAATGCGGCGGTTGAGGCGGCACGGGCCGGTGAGCAGGGGCGTGGATTTGCGGTGGTTGCCAGCGAAGTGCGTAATCTTGCGCAGCGCAGCGCGCAGGCCGCTAAAGAGATTGATGGCCTGATCGCCGAATCGGTGCAATTGATTGGTCAGGGCTCTACGCAGGTCAGCCATGCTGGCTCTACCATGACCGATATCGTGGAAGCGGTACGTCGCGTTACCGATATTATGGCGGAAATTGCCGCCGCGTCCGATGAGCAGAGTCGCGGTATCCAGCAAGTTAGCCAGGCCGTTACCGAGATGGATAATGTTACCCAGCAGAACGCCGCACTGGTCGAAGAGGCTTCTTCGGCTGCTGTTTCGCTGGAAGAACAGGCCGCTCGTCTGACAAAAGCCGTCGCCACCTTCCGTCTGTCACAGCAGGAAAGCAGCGCTCCGGTTAGCGTTACGCCGGCTGCGCCAACCGCCGTCAAGCTGCGTCCGGCAGTGGCTGTGGCCTCTGACGATAACTGGGAAAAGTTTTAATCGCAGCGGCGGTACTTAAGAGGGTCGCCTAAACGTAAAAAACCCACCTCTGCAGGTGGGTTTTTATCTATTCACTGTCCGCCAGAGGCTCAACGAACACGCCTTCGTCATGGTCAGTTTCATTAAAAAACCAGATACCCAGCGGATAATCTTCCAGCGCCACCAGATACATGGTGCCCTCATTAAAATCCTCCGCTGCCAGAATGGTGCCTGGACGACGCGGGCCGCCATCGGTTTTTACCGTGACGCGATCGTTTACCTTCATCTTCATGCTCTCTTGCCTAGGCTTTTACATTAATAGCGGAGCATAAACGGCGAATTAACGACGTGCAATGACCCAGACCGCATGAATAATACCCGGAATATAACCCAACAGCGTCAGTATGATGTTTAGCCAGAACGCGCCGCCAAAACCTACCTGTAAAAATACGCCCAGCGGCGGTAACAAAATAGCAATAATAATGCGCAATAAGTCCATAACGTCTCCTGTTTTCTTCATTTTTCCCGCGGTTAAGTGTAGCAGGATTGTTATTTGTTGCCTGTAAGGCTGCGTAAATGCACGCAACAGAAAATAACCCCTCAAAATTTTCGCTTTCTTAACGTTTCACCGCGAGACTTCTGACAGAGGTTCTATCTACACTGTTTTTACTGCACCAACCCCATAGGCGCAGTCAACCTAAAAGTAACAAGGATTTTGCCCGCGCAGCGCGGGCTTTTTTTTAAGTTATTTCCTGGTTATACCAACCTGCGAGCGTTCTCTCATTTCCTGCCTGCTCTTTGCCTATACTTATCTGGCCATATGTTTGCCGGAGACCACCATGAACAACCATGAACCGCGTAGCGTCAGGGGAATGACTTACCCCGCATCCTCTTCCGTGCAGGAGAGTGGCTGGCTTTGCGATAAAATGGATATCCACAGCGAATGGGATCTGGCGCAACAGCAAAATATGTCTGCAGGTTATGGCTTTGGCCCACAGATCTTGCAATCGTTTGAATTTGATATTCATGACTGCTCGGTTAGCGAAGTTAATCGTTAAGCGGCAAAAAAATCCCGACCTCTATGAGGCCGGGATGACAGAACCGTCAATGAAATTCGTTACACCAGGTAATTCCTTAACGGCTACAGATTACGATATTTTTTCCTTAAGACAAATCTTATTTAGCCGTTAAAGGGGGTGTCAGTGGTTTATTGTCGACAAGTTAGCGCTTAGATATCGCCAGCTTATCTCTGTTTTACTCCCTTTTTTGCTACAGTCGGATGTGCCACAATTCCTTTTTTTTACAGAATTATCCGAGCAGAGAGTTCACCCGCCTTTTACGCTAATCACCCATCATAATTAACATCTGTCGTTATACTTAGGCATCAGCATTTATCGGAGCTGGCCTCCGTTATCATGAGGATTTAAGCATGCCGCATCTGCACGACCCGTTAATGATCATCACTGACCTGGATGGTTCTCTGTTAGATCATCACACCTACAGCTGGGAGCCAGCAGAACGTTGGCTAACTCTGCTAAAACAGCAGCATATTCCGCTGGTGATATGTACCAGTAAAACGGCTGCAGAGGTTATTCCGCTACAGCAAGAACTGGGTTTTCCCGGTGCGCCTTTTATTGCTGAAAACGGCGCGCTGGTACAGATCGATAATGCGCAGGGCGAAATGGTGCGCCATCACGCTGGTAAAAACTATGACGAAATCTGTGAGTGTCTGCGTCGTCTGCAACAGCAGCACCAGTTTCGTTTCACCGGCTTTAGTGAATTTACCGAAAAAGAGCTGGTAAATATTACCGGCTTGTCCGTGGCAAACGTCGCTCTGGCGCGCATGCGTGAGGCATCGGAAGCGCTGGTGTGGCGCGATACGGATGAACAGTTTGCGCTTTTTCGGCAGCAGCTGGAGCAGGAGTCGCTGATGCTGGTTCAGGGGGGACGTTTCTGGCATGTAATGCCAAAAGGCAGCGGCAAGGGCGAAGCGCTGCGCTGGCTGCTGCAAAATATGACCACGGCGGGCGGTAAACGCTTTATTACCGTCGGCCTTGGCGACGGCCCTAACGATGCGCCAATGCTGGACAGCGTTGACTATGCGGTCGTGATCAAAGGTTATAGCAAATTTCCGGTTGAACTAACGCGCCAGGATGAGCGTCACGTCTACCAAACCACGGAATATGGCCCGACTGGCTGGAGTGAAGGTCTGGACTATTTTATCGCGCAGGAATAACCCAATCGTGGCATTTTCGCCTGATTGCTTTATGGGGACTCGATATGAGTGATTTTTTCCAGAATGGCGTTATTACAAATTTTCATAATCTGACCGGTCGCTCTACTGAGTCACTGGAAAAAGAGATGGTGCAGTTTGCGCGTAAACGCAAAATGGGCTTGATTTTACCCTCCCTGTTTTCTGAACTGGAAGGACCGGCCCTTAACCATATTGTTGATGAACTGGCGAAGGTGCCCTATCTGGAGGAGATTGTTATTGGGCTTGATCGCGCCGATCGCGATCAGTTTCTGTTTGCGCGTGAATTTTTTTCCCGCCTGCCCCAGCGCCACCGTATTTTATGGAACGACGGCCCGCGTCTGAAAGCGCTGGATGCCGAGCTGGACAAAGAGGGATTGTCTCCCACCGAGCCGGGTAAAGGACGCAACGTCTGGTTCTGTACCGGCTATACGCTCGCCTCCGATCGCAGCAGCTGCGTAGCGCTGCATGATTGCGATATTGTGACCTATGAGCGCGGCATGCTGGCTCGTTTGCTCTATCCGCTGGCTAATCCGGCGTTTCAGTATGAGTTCTGCAAAGGCTTTTACGCGCGCGTGGCTAACAATAAGCTGAACGGGCGCGTGGGCCGGCTGCTGGTAGGACCGCTGCTGCGCTCGTTGCAGCAGGTTTATGGTCATTCTGAGTATCTGGAATATCTCAGCAGCTTCCGTTATCCGCTCTCCGGCGAATTCGCGATGCGTACCCATGTACTGAATAATATAAAAATTCCCGGCGACTGGGGGCTGGAGATAGGGGTGCTGTCAGAGATCTATCGGAACTATACCACCCGCCAAAGCTGTCAGGCGGAAATCGCACATAATTACGATCACAAGCATCAGCCGCTTTCAGAAGAAGATGGCACCGGCGGCCTGCGTCGTATGAGCAATGATATTGTGCAGTCGCTGCTGCGCAAGCTGGCCACAATGGGCGTAAGCCTGACCAGCGACTCTTTCCGGGTGCTGAAAGCGACCTACTATCGTAATGCGCTGGACATGATGGAAATCTACAGCCATGAAGCGACCATGAACGGACTGCATTTCGATCAGCACAGCGAAGAGGCAGCGGTGGAGATGTTTACTCAGGCGATTCTGGAGGCAGGTCAGGCCTTTATGGAGCGCCCTAACGATAAGCCTTTTATTCCCAGCTGGAGCCGCGTGCAGTCTGCCTTCCCTGATATTTTGCAGCGTATTTATCAGGCGGTCGAAGAAGATAACGAAGGTCACGTTTAACCTCAGCAGCAGAAGCGGTATAAACCGCCCTGCTCTGCCCGTTGACGCCTGCTATCGCATAGCAGGCGCTTACTCTTTAGGCGTTTCTGACGGCGGTCGGCTCTCCAGGTGCCGCAATTTTTTCCAGGCCTGACGCACGCCTTGTTGCGCCAGTTGGCTGACATAGCGTTCAAAAATTTCAGTACGTCGCCGCTGCTCGTTACGGTTGTCACGCCAGATCATGATGCCACGCAACATAGTAAAAACGATGCCAACCAGATAGCCCCATTCCTGAAGCGTTAGCTTACTGATAGAGCCTTTAACCACGCCCAACAGCAACAAGATGCCATTCATTATCAAATCCATTCCTCTTCTCCCGACGATAAAAGGATAGTGAGATAATGAACCAAAAGTACACTTGATACAAGAACAACTAGTTCACTTTGTTAACTGAATCGCTTAAGCTAAATTTTCCCATTTTGCTTCGACAACCACGCCGATAATGCGGCAATCATCATGAATTTCCTGCATTTTATACTCTGGATTTAGCGGCTTAAGATACTTACGCCCGCCATCTTCGATATAGCGTTTAAAGGTAGCTTCATTAGCATTGATTAAGCGCGCCACCACCAGTTTCCCGGAGGTGGCGGGAATATCAGGATCGACCAGAATCATCATGCCTTCCGGAATACTCAGCCCCACCGGCGAGGTCATTGAATCGCCTTTAACTTCCAGCCAGAAGCTGTTTTCGCTGACGTGACGCGTAGTGGCTGGCCAGCGATCGATTTCCGCCCGTGACCAGGGTTCTACCGCCTCGCTCCAGAGCCCGGCGCTGACCCAGCTTATCAGTGGATAGCTGTTATAGGCGGGCACCTGCGCAACCGCACGCACGTTATTATCAAGCGCCGTGGTGCCCAAGTGCAGCCACTCGCGGCTTACGTCCAGATAGTCCGCCAGCGCCTGCATTTTACCATCGCGCGGCATCGCCTCGCCGTTCAGCCATTTCCCAACGGCACGCGGCGTTACCGACAGGACACGCGCCAGAGTGACGCCGCGCCCGTGCGCTTCCAGTCCTTTACGATTACAGGCTTCAATAAGCCTTGCGGAAAAAGCGTGACGAAGAGTTTCTTCTGACATAGTTCACCTGGTTCATCAAAACGCAATATTGCGCTAAAAAAGATACATAATGAACCAAATGTACAAAAGCTCATCCCGCCAGTCAAGGCTGGCGGGAGAAGAGAAAGGATTTAGCTGGCAAGCTGGCGGGCAGAATTAACCGGGAACAGTTCTTCTTCATGAAATGCTTCGCGTCTTACGCTGTAACCGTCATACCAGCGACATTCCACCATTCCGCTGGCAATGCCGGTGACGATCATGGTTTGACCATCCTCTTTATGCTTCACTTCATCACTGACGCTGATAAACATAATGCGGCCTCCTTAGTTTGGTGAAAAAGCACCCATTATGTATAGCAGCCCCACTGAAAATTTCCTGCCGCGCGGTCCTAAAAAGCATCATGACGTACGGAAGTTGGCGAAATATCAGCAAAAAATAAAACAGGCAAGTTAACCCTGGTTTCATCTGCACCGAAGACAAAAAAAAACGGACAGCTGTCCGTTTTTAACATATTGCCGAGAAGCATTGATGATTAGATTTTGCAGCCTTCGCAATTAGCTTCATCATTCAGCTCAGTCGGCACTTCGCTGGCTTTCTTTTCAGCGTTAGCCTGCGCCTCTTCCAGCTGAGCATCAATATCAAATTCAAACATATCGTCGTTCATGGCCTGCTCCCGTTAATCAATTTCGCGCTCTTTATACCTTAAGCGCGCAGCTTCGCAATCAGATTTACCGCTAACAGCACAATCGAACCAATAATAAAGCCGATCACCAGGTTAGCGCCGTTTTCCAGCAGTACGGTAATCACACCATGAAAACCTTCGCTGAAGTGGGTGATCATATGGTGCAGCACCGGAATACCATGCACGACAATACCGCCGCCCACCAGGAACATCGCCAGGGTGCCAACCACAGAAAGCACCTTCATCAACCAGGGTGCCAGCACCAGCAGCGTTTTCCCCGCCGCCTGCGCTACCGCTGAAGATTTATCGCGTAGCCAGAAGCCAAGATCGTCCAGCTTCACGATAGCGGCCACAAGACCATACACGCCGACGGTAACCAAAATGGCGATACCGGATAAGACCAGAATCTGATTCAGCAGCGGTGCGGCGGAAACAATGCCCAGGGTGATGGCTACAATCTCTGCGGAGAGAATAAAATCAGTGCGCACCGCGCCTTTGATCTTCTTTTTCTCATAACCGGCAGGATCCTGCTCTATCAGTTTCTGCAGCCGCAGCTGTCGCGCCTCGGGCGTTTCAGCATTTTTATCATGCTGCAGGGTGTGCATCACTTTTTCCACACCTTCGTAACAGAGGTAAGCTCCGCCGATCATCAACAGCGGCGTGATTGCCCAGGGCGCAAAGGCACTGATAACCAGCGCCAACGGCACCAGGATCAGCTTATTAAGGAACGAGCCTTTCGCCACGCCCCACACCACCGGTAGTTCCCGGTTTGCGTTTATCCCGGTAACCTGCTGCGCGTTAAGGGATAAGTCGTCACCCAATACGCCAGCCGTTTTTTTCATCGCGACTTTTCCCATGATGGAAATGTCATCAAGTAAAGTAGCGATGTCATCAAGCAGTGTCAGTAAGCTAGTTCCAGCCAAGTTAGTTTCCTTTTTTACAGTTCATTATGCTGACAACAGGGACAAGCCTGTATCTCGCTGACCGCCATATCGGCAATGCCTTCACAGTCCCACTCAACGCGTAACGGTCCATTACCGGCCTGGTGGTGCAAATATTTGCTGACCGAACTTTCCGTCATGCCAGTAATCTCTTCCGTGGCGACCAGGGTTTCCCCAACATAAACGCGCGCCGTTGCGCGCGTATTAACCATGCGCTCTCCTTGCAGCTTATAGAGTCGCCGTACCGTAAGTTTAATGCTGGACATACTGTCCTCCCGGACCGGTTAGGCTAAAACAACGATCTAACCAATTATGGCCTGTTTTGGCAAACTTTGCGCCAGATCACTTTAGGCCCTGATAATGATTGCTTAAAAAATAGCGCCCGATCTAAGGCGCTGCCACTGACTGCGGAGCCTCTTAGAACGGGGTTAGCCCTTAGCGGCAATGATCACTGAAATGAGCATAATCTCTATTTGACAGGTTTGCTTACGGAACCTGATTATCAACCAGGTGCTTTCTGGCCGCTGGCTAAATAATTCAACATTACAGCACTTTATATTTTTTTAGTTTTTTTGTTTATACCGATTCTATTAATAACAAAATAAAATGGACAAGGAATTTTATGCGCAACATCAGGATTGTGACCGCCGCGAACAGTTTAATAATGCTTACTTTTATTGTTATTACTTTTTTATCGCTTACGTCATTAATATCGGATTAAGTTCCGAATATAACTTTGAACAGTCGAAAGTCTCCAGCCAAAAATATCTGATTCTGAATGAAATCAGATATAAAATTGCCATGACGCGTGCTGATATAAATGCGCTGGATGCGGATATATGGCGTAAAGATCCATTGACGCAGCGCTACGTTGACTCCTCTAAACGCCGGATTAAAGATATCAAAACTGCGGTGAAAAAATTGGAAGCGTTCAGGCAGGATCAGGATGTGGAAGAGATTATCAAATTTACTCACGAACTGGTGAGGATCTATAGTTCCTTGTTGCAGCAGCTTCTTGATGGCAGCAGCGCCACGACCTCTACCTCCAGTATACTGGCCGATTTAAGCGAACATGTGAATAATGTCCTACTGCAAGAGGAGGAAGAAAACAAACTGTACGCCAGCCTGGCGCGTGAATATAAAAATAAAATTGTGATTTTTTCAAGCGCCGTGTTTATTGTCATCATTATTATCTCTGTGACAACGTGGCGCTGGGTAAGAAATAACCTTCTCTATAAACTGCATCAGTCATCGCTCATATTTGCTGAGATCGGCAAGGGTAACTTGCTGGTGCCTGTTCCCTGTGAAGACAAAAATGAGTTCGGGTTGCTTTTCGCCGAAATGAATAAGATGAAAAATGCTTTGATCGCTATGATCTCATCGGTGCAACGTTCTGCTGCCCATATCGAGCAAAACACAAATAACATCGCGGTCGGAAATGATGATTTGTCCTCGCGCACCGAGTCACAAGCCGCCTCTTTGCAGCAAACTGCCGCCAGTATGGAAGAAATTAAGATTACCGTCTCCCAGAACGCTCAGTAAACCTCTGGCTTTAGCTTGCCCCCGGCGCTGGAAAGCCAGGGGCAGCACGATCCGGCCCAGCTGCCAGCATCAGCGGATGCATTCCCTGATGATCGATCGCGGCATTGCTGTCGCTGGCCAGGATCCACTCTTCAAGGCGACTCACCATCGCCTCATCATCCAGTTTTAGCTTTCCGCGCAGCGCGCATTCCCATACCACTAACACCTTCCACTGCTGCTGCGTTAATTGCGCAATATGGCGTCGGTCACGCTCGACATTACTGCCGATTTTCCCCATCCAGAAAGCGGTGCGGGTAGAGGGCACCTTGAAAAGATAACAGTGATGATGGTGCCAGAAGCAGCCATGCACAAAAATTATCGCTCGCGCCTCATCCAGCACAAAATCGGGCCGCCCGGCCAGATTTTTATCCTGTACACGAAACTGAAAACCGCGATCCGTCAGCAATGCGCCCAGACGTTGTTCAATAGCAGTATCACGCGTGCGGATTGCGCGCATATTCTTGCTGCGCACAGCAGCCGAATGCACATCAGCCATAATGTTCTCCTTTTTGCTTTATAAACAGTGTATGCGCCGATGGCAAAAACCAGCAAACCGCCTGCGTACTGCAATAATTTACAAGCCAGCATACATGCGAAATGGCAAGATATATTCTTCATAGCTGATTATCGGGAGCTTTCATGACTGACCTGCTTTATCGTACCGAACCTGCAGCCACACGTTGCGAAGCGCAGCTTATCGCCTGGGGAACAGATGAAAAAGGTACCTGGCTCGCGACCGACCGCACGCCATTTTATCCGCAGGGCGGTGGACAAATGTCCGATCGCGGCACGCTGACATTGGGCGGGCAATCGTATGATTCACCGTTGGCGCTGATGCGTGACGGCAGCGTGCGTCATTATATTGCGGCACTACCTGGCGCGCCGAGAGCGGGTGAATCGGTAACGCTGGCTATTGATGCTGAATTTCGCCTACTGGCTTCGCGTTCGCACAGCGCAGGTCATCTCATTTCCCACGTGGTTGAAACAATGCAGCCCGATTTAATTCCCGATAAAGGCCATCACTTTTTACCCGGCGCTTACGTTGAATTTCAGGGAGAACTGCATCAGGATGCGCAAACTTTTTTACAGCAGGCGCAGCAACAGATAAACGCAGCGCTGGCCGCCGCTTTGCCGATCGCTGTTACTGAAAGCAACTTTAACGATATCGCCACCCTGCGTCCGGAACTGGCGGAAAAAATCCCCCAGCAGCCGCAGATCCGCATCGTAACCATTGGCAACTATCGTCCTTTTGCCTGTGGCGGCACGCACGTTCCCCATAGCGGAGCGATTGGTGAGCTGACGCTGCGTAAAATCAAGGTAAAAAACGGCGTGCGTATCAGCTATGAGCTGTTACCGGGCTAAGCCAGCAGCCGCCCGCCTGCTCCAGCGGCAGGCGCTTTAGCAGGCATCCGCGGCTTGCGTCAGCGTTTACTGACCGCTTCCGCTATCCACGGCTGCAGCAGTTTTGCTACCGCTGCGAACACCGGCACGATAACTGAATTACCAAACTGACGATAGGCTTGAGTATCCGATACCGGAATACGGAATTTCTTGCCGCCGGGCGTTTCAAAACCCATGAGGCGTGCGCACTCGCGCGGCGTCAGACGCCGTGGACGACGCTGCTGGTTCTCCGGGTTATCAAACTCTTTTTCGCCAAGCGCGCGATCCCAGCCGCGATCGATAAGAATTTCCGAGCCATCTTTGTAATAGCGTGCCGAAAGCGTACGCACCACACCCTGCGTACTGGCGGGATCGAACAGGCCAAAGCCGAAACCGTTGCCCTTCGCCTGATGTTTGCGCGCGTAGTTATAGAGATATTTCCACAGCGTCGGCGTCAGAATATATTTCTCATCTACCTGCGGCTCCAGCAGCTCTGCCAGCGTACGCCGCTGCTGCGGCCAAAAACGGGAAATATCGCGCAGGGTGAAGCCCGGCTTTAATCCCAGCTCACGGCGAAAGCCCACCAGCACGATACGTTCACGGTGCTGCGGCAGAAAATGCTGACCATCGATAATTTTCGGGTCCGGCCCCGGCGGCGCGTCGGCATCCGCTACCTCATAACCCAGCTCATCCAGCGTCTGCATAATGATGCGGAAAGTTTTGCCCTGGTCATGGCTTTTCAGGTTTTTCACATTTTCCAGCACGAAAATCGCCGGCTTTTTGGCGGCGATAATGCGCGCAACGTCGAAAAACAGCGTGCCCTGAGCCTCACAGGCAAAGCCGTGCGCACGTCCCAGAGCATTTTTCTTTGATACGCCCGCCAGCGAAAACGGCTGACAGGGAAAACCCGCCAGCAGCACGTCATGATCGGGGATCTGCTGATTGATATGCTCCCACGCCGTTTGCTCATCAACATCGGCGTGCTGGCTTAGCGTGACATCCCGAATATCCTGATTAAAGCGATGCTGCTGTTCATCGCAATACCAGTTGGCTTTATAGGTGCGCACCGCATGTTTATTCCACTCGCTGGTAAATACGCACTGCCCGCCAATGGCTTCAAAGCCGCTGCGAATGCCGCCGATACCGGCAAACAGATCGATAAAACGAAACGCGTAGTTGGGATGATGCGCAGGCGGCGCTGGCAGCATCTGCTGCAACAGAGCCACTTCTGCCGCAGTAAGCGCACGCTGGCTGCTCTTACCAGCCAGCCAGCGGCTGAGCGATTCGCGCGTCCATTCATGTTGATTTAGCTGACGCAGACAGGTCGCTACGGTTTTTCGATCGTAAACCTCCAGCACCTGCAGCAGCAACTGACTATCTTCCATTCGTTTCCGCTGTTCGTCGGCCTGCGCCTGCTGAGCCAGCTGAAGCGCTACCTGGTCAAATTCGCTCATAACTCTGCTGTTTTAGGAAAAAGTGCCGCAAGTGTATCACCTGTTTGACCCAGCGCTCCATTGATTAGCATTATTGCTTTTTAAACCCCTTCGGGGTGACAACACAGCGCCTGGCCCCTAAACTGGCCGCAATAAAACATCAGGAGAGCTGAAATGAGCGAAACTGAACGACCGCAGCTGTCATTACCCAACGGCGCTAACAAGCTTTTATTACACTCCTGCTGCGCGCCCTGCTCCGGCGAAGTGATGGAAGCGCTACACGCTTCCGGCATCGATTACACCATTTTCTTTTACAATCCCAATATTCATCCGCAGAAAGAGTATCTGCTGCGCAAAGAGGAAAATATCCGCTTTGCGGAAAAACATGGCGTGCCTTTTGTCGATGCCGATTACGACACCGATAACTGGTTTGAGCGTGCCAAAGGCATGGAATGGGAGCCGGAACGTGGTGTGCGCTGCACCATGTGCTTTGATATGCGTTTTGAACGCACCGCGCTGTATGCCTGGGAGCATGGCTTCCCGGTCATTTCCAGCTCATTGGGCATTTCCCGCTGGAAGAATATGCAGCAAATCAACGACTGCGGAGAGCGTGCGGCGGCCCCTTATCAGGGTATGACTTACTGGGACTACAACTGGCGTAAAAAAGGCGGCTCGGCGCGAATGATAGAAATCAGCAAGCGCGAACGTTTTTATCAGCAGGAATATTGCGGCTGCGTTTACTCGCTGCGCGACAGCAATTTGCATCGTAAATCGCAGGGCCGTCCATTAATCAAGCTGGGCGTGGTCTATTACGGTGATGATGAAAGCTAACGCCGCGCTATTCTCCTCAGATTTGTCTTAATACCAGCAGAACTACTAAAACTACTCCTGGCGCTGCCGCTGTCACAAAATTGACATCAGTCGCGCCAATACTCCTTTTTATTTTTATGGAAAGGATTATGTCGCTACTTTCAGTGCTTCCGCTGCGCCTGGTGCGCCCTTTACGTTTTCGTTTGCCTGAGTTTTTATTCAGCCTTAGCGCGGCATTCTGGCTTTTCTTGGGTCTGTTCTGCCTGCTTCAGTGCGCCAGCGTACTGATCCTGACCCGCTCTGTCAGCCATACCCATACTTCAGTAGAAATCGCGCAGCAGCTGCATCAACGCCAGGCGCTGCTGGAAAATGCCCGCGTTGCGCTGCTGACGGCCAGCGATAACAGCCATCGTGCCGGCATCTGGTTTATGCAGGACAAGGAGACCGGATCGGTGGATAGCTGGAAACCACTGGCAGCCAGCGCAGCAGAGGCCCTTACCCAGGCGCAGCAAGCCTTTACCCGTTACGGCGCACCGCCTGATAGCCCGCTGGCGCAAAGTTTTCATCAGCTGGCAAGCGGTCTGCAGGAGCAGTTAAAAAGCCTGAGCGATAACAGTATCGACGGTTTTTTTATGGTGCCGATGGAGGCTTTTCAGCAGCAGTTTAGCGAGGCGTGGCGCGCCACCCTGGCCCAGGCCGATCGGCAGGCCAGCGCCACCAATCAGACCACGCTGCGTTCGCTGACCGACAGCCGCAATCTGCTCTTGTTCTTTTCTCTGCTTTTGTTAGCGATGCTGGTGGTGGCGGGAGGGCTGTTGCTGCGCGGCGTTCTGCAACCGCTGACCCAGGCTACCATCGAGCTGAAGCATATTGCCACCGGTAATCTGACGCAGCCCTTATCGGAGTCGGGGCGACAATCGCATGAGATGCAACGTTTGTGGCAGGCCATGCGGCAAATGCAGCAGGGTTTGCAGCATATTGTCAGCGAGATAAACGGCATTGCCGATGCGGTTATGCAGAGCGCCGAAGGGATCGTACAGCACAGCGATACGCTGAATAACAGTAATCAGCAACAGAGCAGCGCCTTTGCCCATATCTCTGCGCGTCTGACACGTATGGCGGAGGAAGTAGAAAGCAGCAGCCGCTTTACCCAACACGCTACCCGACAGGTGCAACACACCGATACGCTGACCCAGCGCTGCGGCGAAATGGTGAGTCAGGTGGATACGCACATGCGCGATATCGTGCTGGCTTCAGGTGAAATTTCAGGCATTGTCAGTCTGCTGGAAGGGTTATCGCTCCAGACGCGGATGCTGGCGCTGAACGCCGCCATTGAATCGGCCCATGCCGGCGCGTATGGTCGCGGTTTTTCCATCGTCGCGAAAGAGATTGGCTTGCTCTCGAATCAGAGCAGTCATTCCACGCGTGAAATCGATCGGCGGATCCAACATACGCATCAGCATATCTCAACCGGCTCTGAACGCGTGCAGGCGCTGGAAGCGCTCTACGATCAGATTCGTAAGGAAGTATCCGGGGTTGTGGTACTGCTGGCGGAGCTGGAACAGAATGCGACGGCACAAAGCGAGCGCGTTGGTAAGATTGCGGCGGAGATTTCAAGAATGGCGCAACAGGTAGAACAAAATGAAGCGCTGTCGCAACAAAGCGCCAGCGCCTCTCAAATTTTGATCGAACAGGCGCAGCGTCTTTCTGCCAGCGTGCGCCAGTTCAGTCTGTAGTTATTTCTTCTTTTTGCTTTTTTTCAGCAGCGTGCGAATTTGTTTCAGCTCGCTGCTGGTTAGCTGTGGCGCGTCCTCTTCTTCCTGCCCTGCCGTTTCCTGAGCATCAATTTCCTGGGTATGCTGGTTATCAATTGCCGGATGCGGCTGGGTCAATAAGCTGGCCTGTAAGCGCTGGCTCACTTCCTGGCTCAGCGACAGCTGGTTTTCCAGCGCCAGCGTTTTCAAGGTTTCTTTTAGGTTCGGATCAATTTTAATAGTTAAGCTAACCGTGTCAGTCATACCATTTCTCCTGGTTGTTTGGGTCAACGTAGCTGAACAGCCGGGAATTTAACAGACTGTCACAAAAATTTAATATTCGCCCAACGCCGGAGTGAAGTCACGCAACACGGATTCATCCAGCGAAACCAGGTCTCCCTGTAGCTCTGCGCACAGCTTGGCCATATAGGTCACCAGAAAGGCAACGTTGTGTCGGGCCAGCCGCTTGCCCTCTGCGGTTTGCATGGTATCGGGCAGCCGCAGCAGTTTCTTTTGGAAATGATCCAGAGTCCAGCTGGTGTCGTCCAGTTGACGATCGCGCCCCAGAGGATCTTCGCTGTCAAACAGCGCCCGGCCTAATGCGCCGGAGGTATAAAATACCCGCGCCAGGCCAATCGCGCCTAATGACTCCAGCCGATCCGCATCCTGAACGATGCGCGCTTCCAGCGTTTCCGGTTTGATACCGGCGCTGAAACTGTGCGCCTGCACCGCATGTGCAACAGGGTTATGCAGCTCAACGGGGAAATCAGGAAAATCTTCATTCAGGATACGGCGGGTTTCTACTGCCGCCTTGCTGGATGCCAGATGCCGCTGCGGATGATTTTTCGGCAAATTCACCACATCGTGAAAATAACAGGCGGTCATTACCACCAGCGGATCGGCGTCAGTGCCCTGCATAATGCGCTGTGCGCTTTGCCAGACACGCCGCAGATGCGCAATATCATGAGCTTTATCGTCCTGCGGCCAGCTGGCATGCAGCCAGTTTTCAAAGCGGGATTGCCAGAGAGTCAAAGACATCATCTTCTCCTTTTTATTATAAGCAGAGGTGCAAATGGCAGGACAGTATGCGGGAACAGGAGCAGCCTGCTCCTTCTGCGGATATACCGTTCTTATATGACAGCCTGATGATGCAGGCCAGCATTGCAATTCATGTAAAGCCACTTTTTAAAATGCGATCTACATCAAGTTATAGTGCTCCCATTACAAAATAACAACACAATTGCAACAGTCATCACGTTTCATCTGGCAAAAATAAATCTTTAAATATTATAAACGTTAATGATTTAGCAATAAATCAGACAACAAGCCTACTGCATGTCCGACCAGCTTGTGCCATATTGAAGCGGTCATCGCTTAAGCCAAACTCATTCCATGAAAGAATGGCTAATTGCTTTACTGGCGGTTAAGACACTGTAAAAATATACAATAAATCAATGAGACGCGAATATCTTTCAACACACTCGGTAATGTTTCCAGACGCTATCCGGGCAAACAGACCTTTTGCAGTAAAGCGGCCCATTTCATAAGATGTTCTCATGAATAAATATTGAAATGAACGCCCCTTTTATCATCAGTAATGTTAGGATTTATCCTATTGTCTGTTCCAAACAGCATTACCGGGAAGTTAAGAAAAGAAGAACAACGAGGTAGACATGAAAGAAAGGCCAATTCTGTTCTCTGAACAACGTGTACGCGCTCTGTTGGCTGGCCAGCAAACTCAAACCCGGCGAATTATGAAGTCTCAGCCTTTCGGCCCGGGACAAGATAATCATGAAGGTTGCTACGTTGTTGATGTAACAGGTAACTACTTGCACGGCAAAAAAATGATGAGTATGGCTAACCTGAGTTATCAGTGCCCTTACGGCCAGCCGGGCGATCGGCTCTGGGTACGTGAAACCTGGCGTGGCCCGATAGTGCCAGCAGAACAGCTACAGGCGTATGAACGGTCGCCGGGCAGTTTTCGTCAGGCAAAATATTGTCAGTATCGCGCCGACAGCAGGGAACTGGGCCTGCAGCACGATCAGGAAAGCGAAACCTTTGGCTGGCAGACCGGGATCCATATGCCCCGTTGGGCCAGCCGTATCGATTTGTTGATTACCAACGTGCGTGCTGAGCGCATCCAGGATATCAGCGATGACGACGTGATGGCGGAAGGCGTGCAAACCGACTCACACTTTTTAAACCACTTTTTTACGATGAACAGCGAATCTATCGCACCGAAAGAGGCTTATCGTAAAGCGTGGGAAAAACAGTACGGCGGCACCAGCTGGGAGGTCAACCCGTGGGTTTGGGTGATTGAGTTTCGCCGTGCCTGAGCAGTCAGGCTGTGACGTTGCGCCGCTTTAGCGCGTTCAGCGGTTGCGTGAAACGTCATGCTGCGGCATGGTACGCCGTGAATAACGTTGCGCAGAGTGAATATTGCGATGATCAAATGGCCATGGAAAGAAAAGGTCTTACCGACGCCTCTTCCCTGGGAACAGGCGCTGGCGGTGCCGATCTTTGCTTCATTACATCCTGATGAAGAGCAAGCGCTGATTCAGCTGGCGCAACGCTTTTTGCATCAAAAGCGGCTCGTTCCGTTGGCCGAGCTGCAGCTGGATGCATTGCACAGCGCGCGTATCGCCCTGCTATTTTGCCTGCCAGTATTAAAGCTGGGGCTGGAGTGGCTGGATGGATTTCATGAAGTGTTAATCTATCCCGCTCCTTTTGTGTCAGAAGAGAGCTGGCAGGATGAGGATGGGCTGGTTCACAACGATCGCAGCGTGCAGTCGGGACAGAGCTGGCAACAGGGACCGATTATTCTGAACTGGCTCGATATTCAGGATTCGTTCGATCTGAGCGGATTCAACCTGATTATTCATGAGGTCGCGCATAAGCTGGATGCGCGCGGCAGCGGCTTTACCAACGGCGTACCACCTATTCCGCTACGCGAAGTGGCCCCCTGGGAGCAGGATCTGCATGCGGCGATGGAATCGATTCAGGAAGAGATCGATCTGGTTGGTGAAAGCGCCGCCAGCATTGATGCCTATGCTGCTTCCGATCCCGCAGAGTGCTTTGCCGTGCTGTCGGAATATTTCTTCAGCGCGCCTGAGCTTTTGGCGCAGCGTTTTCCTGCCTTTTATCAGCGTATGACCCATTTTTACCGCCAGGACCCGCAGGCTCGTCTGCAGCCTGTAGTGGTAACCGGATAAAGCGAGGTACCGGCAAGAATTGCTTTAAAGCTAGCCAACTGAATAGTAATAGTTTTTTTGCTGTTGACAGTGCGGTAAGCTAACGGTAATATTCGCGCCACTTAACCGATTCCTCTGTAGTTCAGTCGGTAGAACGGCGGACTGTTAATCCGTATGTCACTGGTTCGAGTCCAGTCAGAGGAGCCATATTTTTGCTCAATGAGCGCTTTATCTGCTTTAACACAGAAGGCATTCGTTGAACGTTAAAAAAGCCTGACCGCATACTCTCGCCGTCAGGTTTTTTTATATCTGTGGTTTACGCTGTGGTTCGCTAAGCAGCCTCTGGGCCCCTTGATCGATGCACGCTTCTTTCCTGCCCTCTTTTCCCAAAAGCGATAGCTGCTTTCTTTTCTTAACGTGGGTTTGCTCACGCAGCATGCCGCAGACCAACGTGCCGCTCACTACGGTTAGCAACGGGGCGCAACGGGTCTGTGTTAAGATAAGGCTTTACTCTGCCGGTTTTTACTATGCAACAGCCCGATTTCCTTGTTGGTGAATGGCATGTTTCGCCATCAATAAATCAAATAAATCGTCCGGGACACAGCTTAACGCTCGAGCCACGACTGGTTGATCTGCTGCTTTACTTTGCCCAGCATCCAGATGAAGTGTTAAGCCGCGATGAGTTGATCGATAATGTCTGGAAACGTAACATCGTAACTAACCATGTGGTGACCCAAAGCATTTCTGAGCTACGTAAATGTCTCAGGCATGAAGAAGAAGAGGAAAGCCCGGAGTATATTGTCACCGTGCCCAAGCGCGGCTACCGTTTGGCCGCCTCAGTCAGCTGGTTAAGCGCTGAAAGCGAGATCGCCTCACTCAACGAGGGTGAACCCCTTCAGCCGCAAAGCGTTGCATACGCCAGCGCCTCTCCTCCCGCCGTTTCGCAGCCCGAACAGCGATCTGCGCCAGCGCTTGCCTCCGGAAGCCAGGCGCGCTCACCGTATCGCATCTGGGTATGGCTGGCATTTATCCTCTCTGTGGCTTGCGGAGTTGCGTTGCTGGTGGTGGGTCCATTCTCTTCGCCAACCTCGTCGCCAACCTCTGTCAGCAAAGGGATCATTAACCCGCGTGATATCGATATTCAGTTTAGCGGTCGCCCTACCTGTACCAGCTGGACGCGCCAGAGCACCTATATGATGGGCATCGCCGATCAGATTACCAATCTCTTTAATACCTACTCGACCTATATGGTGCATAACCAGACGGACTACCGCTACCGGGGCCCCACCAGCGCAGGCAAAATCTTAACCATCGAATTCGTCAACCAGCGCCATTATCGTGAACAGCAGTGCTTTATGGCGGTACGGCTGGTAGATAATGCCGATAGCTCGGTTATGCTCGATCGCCGTTATTTTATTACCCACGATAACCAACTGGCGATCCAGCACGATTTACTGAAAAGCCTTTCGCAAGCTTTACAACAGCCCTGGTCAGAAAAAACGCAGCGGAGCCTGAATATCATGCTGCCAAAACAGAGTGAGGCGCTGCAGCAATATTATGAGGCGCATAGCTTATTACTGAAAGGCGATCCTGATTCCCTGACCCGGGCCAGTGATATTCTGGACGAGCTGATTAACAGTAATCCCGACTATTTCTTTGCGCAGGCCGAAAAAGCGCTGGTAGATATTTTACGACATACCGGGCAACCGTTTGACGATCCGCAGTTAGCCCTATTACAGCAAAAAATTTCTCAGCTGGAAAAGCTGCCAGAGATTAAAGATGAAGCTATTTACTTTCAGATTAATACCATCGCGCTACTGAATCGCGGAAAAATAGATCTCGCAGCACAGCAAATTAACAAGAGCATTGAGTTGGAGATGTCCTGGCTTAATTATGTTTTGCTGGGCAAGGTCTATGAGATGCAGGGGCAAAAGAGACTGGCCGCAGATGCTTATATTACCGCCTTCAATCTCCGTCCCGGCGATAACATTTTATACTGGATCAGGAACACTATTTTCCAGACTTCACTGGCGGAAGTTGCCCCTTACCTGAACAATTTCACCCAGGAAAAGTAAATTTCATTCAGCCGATGGATAAAATTATTCATCGGCTCCTCTCGCCATCATAAAAACCCCTTCTCAATTTAACCTGAATATAGCATTTTTTAACATCACTTAACTCAAGGAAAACAAATCAACTTATTGAAAAATAAGGATGTTTATCTTTTCTTGACCCTACTATGACTTTTCATGTTAAAAGTAAAATTTCTGTCCCTGCATATTTATATTTAATTCACTTCTTTCGTATGTATTTACCTCGGCCTGCCCTTAATCTCCTGTCAACAGTTCAGGTAAGCCAGCAACACTTATTCACCTGAGCTATTTAAAATTAATTCAGGAGACAAATAATGGCCTCTGCAAAAAAAATTGGCCTTCTGGCCTGCACCGGTGTTGTAGCCGGTAATATGATGGGGAGTGGTGTTGCTTTACTTCCCTCAACCCTCGCCTCTATTGGCGGCATCGCTATCTGGGGGTGGGTAATATCACTTCTGGGTGCTATGTCGCTTGCCTATGTGTATGCACGTCTGGCAACAAAAAACCCGCAGCAGGGCGGCCCTATTGCCTACGCCGGAGAATTATCTCCAGCCTTTGGTTTCCAGACTGGGGTTCTTTATTACCATGCCAACTGGATAGGTAATTTAGCCATCGGCATTACCGCTATCTCTTATTTATCAACTTTCTTTCCGGTATTGCATAATCCGGTTCCGGCAGGCATTGCCTGTATTGCCGCCGTCTGGCTATTTACTTTTGTTAATATGCTGGGCGGAAGCTGGGTAAGCCGTTTAACCACCATTGGTTTGTTTATGGTGTTGATTCCGGTGGTGCTCACGGCGGTAGTGGGATGGCACTGGTTTGATATTGCCACTTATCATGCCAACTGGAATACCTCAAATACCACAGATACACATGCCGTTATTAACAGTATTCTTCTGTGCCTGTGGGCCTTTGTCGGCGTCGAATCCGCTGCCGTTAGCTCCGGTATGGTGAAAAACCCGCAGCGTACCGTGCCGCTGGCAACCATTTTGGGAACCGGTATTGCCGGCATCATCTATATCGCTGCAACCCAGGTGATTTCCGGGATGTATCCGGCCAGTGAAATCGCTGCATCAGGCGCACCTTTTGCCGTCAGCGCTTCAACCATTTTAGGTAGCTGGGCGACGCCGGTGGTATCTGCCTTTACTACCCTCGCTTGTCTGACCTCGCTCGGTTCCTGGATGATGCTGGTAGGCCAGGCCGGGGTACGCGCCGCCAACGATGGTAACTTCCCGGCGGTGTATGGCGAACTGGATAAAAACGGCGTACCGAAAAAAGGCCTGCTGCTGGCCAGCTGTAAAATGACCGCCCTGATGGTGCTTATTACCCTGTTAAGTTCCGGCGGCAGCAGCGCTGCAGACCTGTTCGCTCAGCTCACCGGCATCGCCGTACTGTTGACCATGCTGCCTTACTTCTACTCCTGCGTTGACTTGATTCGTTTTGAAGGGGTGACGCTGCGTAATCTTCTCAGCCTGATCGCCTCAGTGATGGGTTGCCTGTTCTGCTTTATCGCGCTAATGGGCGCTGGCTCATTCGAACTGAGCGGAACCTTTATCGTCAGCCTGATCATTCTGATGTTTTACGCCGGTAAGCTGCACCGCCGCCAGCATGCGCATGACGACAACCCGCACGACCATCTGATTCCGCATTCCTGATATTCAAAATTTGCCCTTCCATTCCTGCTAACCGGCTCGGGAAGGGCATCTTACACCTGGAGATAACTTTATGAACGTTATTGCAATCATGAATCACATGGGTGCCTTCTTTAAAGAAGAACCTATCCGTGAACTCCATCGCGCTCTGGAAGCCATTAATTTTAAACTGGTCTACCCTAACGACCGCGAAGATTTGCTGAAACTGATCGAAAACAATGCCCGCCTGTGTGGCGTCATTTTTGACTGGGATAAATACAGTCTGGATCTGTGCAAAGAGATTAATAAACTCAACGAGCATCTTCCGATTTACGCTTTTGCTAATACCCATTCATCGCTGGATGTCAGCCTTAGCGATCTGCGTATGCAGGTACGTTTCTTTGAATATACGCTTGGTGCTGCGGAAGATATCGCTAACAAAATCAAACAGAGCACCGATGAGTATGTTAATACCATCCTGCCACCGCTGACCCGCGCCCTGTTCAACTATGTGCGCGAAGGAAAATATACCTTCTGTACGCCTGGTCATATGGGCGGTACCGCTTTCCAGAAAAGCCCGGTAGGTAGCCTGTTTTATGATTTCTATGGCGCGAACACCATGAAATCAGATATCTCAATTTCTGTCTCGGAGCTGGGTTCGCTGCTTGACCACACCGGCCCGCATAAAGAAGCTGAAGAGTATATTGCCCGCGTGTTCAACGCTGAGCGCAGCTACATGGTGACCAACGGCACTTCAACCGCGAATAAAATTGTTGGTATGTACTCCGCCCCGGCGGGCAGCACCATTCTGATTGATCGCAACTGCCATAAATCACTGACTCACCTGATGATGATGAGCGATGTAACGCCCATCTATTTCCGCCCAACCCGCAACGCTTACGGTATTCTCGGCGGCATCCCGCAAAGTGAGTTCCAGCATGAGACTATCGCCAAACGTGTTAAAGCGACGCCGAACGCCAGCTGGCCGACACATGCGGTTATTACCAATTCCACATACGATGGATTGCTGTATAACACCGACTACATCAAGAAAACGCTGGATGTAAAATCGATTCATTTTGACTCCGCCTGGGTGCCTTATACCAATTTCCACCCTATTTATACTGGCAAAAGCGGTATGAGCGGCGGTCGGGTAGAAGGGAAAGTGATTTATGAAACGCAGTCTACCCATAAACTGCTGGCAGCATTTTCTCAGGCCTCAATGATTCATGTAAAAGGCGATGTTAATGAGGAGACCTTTAACGAAGCCTATATGATGCATACCACCACTTCGCCGCACTACGGCATCGTGGCCTCTACGGAAACCGCCGCCGCGATGATGCGCGGTAACGCCGGTAAACGTCTGATTGGCGAATCCATTGAGCGCGCACTGCGTTTCCGTAAAGAGATCAAACGCCTGAATGCGGAATCTGAAGGCTGGTTCTATGATGTGTGGCAGCCGGAACATATTGCCGAGGCGGAATGCTGGCCGCTGCGCTCAGACAGCGCATGGCATGGCTTTAAAGATATCGATAACGACCACATGTACCTTGACCCGATCAAAGTTACCATCCTGACGCCGGGTATGGATAAAAATGGTCAGATGAGCGACTTTGGTATTCCAGCCAGCCTTGTAGCGAAATACCTGGACCAGCAGGGGATCGTGGTAGAGAAAACCGGCCCGTATAACCTGCTGTTCCTGTTCAGCATCGGTATCGATAAAACCAAAGCGCTCAGCCTGCTGCGCGCCTTAACCGACTTCAAACGCGCCTTTGACCTCAACCTGCGGGTGAAAAATATCCTGCCTTCCCTGTGGCGGGAAGCGCCAGACTTCTATAAAGATATGCGTATTCAGGAGCTGGCCGCGAATATTCACCAGCTAATCCAGCGCCATAATCTGCCGGATCTGATGTATCGCGCCTTTGAAAATTTGCCGGCGATGGTATTAACGCCTTACCAGGCTTTCCAGAAAGAGCTGCACGGTGAAGTCGAGGAAGTGTATCTGGAAGAGATGGTGGGTCGGGTCAGCGCCAATATGATCCTTCCGTATCCTCCGGGCGTACCGCTGATTATGCCGGGTGAAATGATCACTGATGAAACACTGCCGGTGCTGGAATTCCTGCAGCTGCTGTGTGAAATCGGTTCTCACTATCCCGGCTTTGAAACGGACATTCACGGCGCTTACCGACAGGAAGATGGCCGTTATACGGTAAAAGTATTAAAAGATTAAAATAGAGGACAGAGGGTAACCTCCTTTGGGGAAGCAGCTGCTTCCCCTTTTTTCATCATTCATGCGTAATTACCCGCCTGACGCCCTTTTTAACAGTGCCCGCAATTGTCCAGGCCCGCTTTGACGCTTAGCAATCCGCAAATCGCAGGATGCGCTCGGCCAGTGCCTGCGGCGTCTGCATCGGCATCAGGTGTCCTGCCCCTTCGATAACTTCCAGCTTTCCCTGCGGCAGATGCGTTTGCATCATTTCCCGCTGCGCATCAATGCCAGGTACGTTTCTGTCCTCGCTTCCCAGCACCAGCAGCGCCGGAATATCGATACGACCAATGCGTTCACGCCACTCTTCCCGGCTGCCGGATAGCGGCCAGGCGTGCCAGGCCGCCAGGCTGGCGCTCTGCGCATCGGCAATCGCCACTTCGCGTAGCGGGTCGGGCAGACGCGCGGAACAGGAGCCGTCGACAAATTTCTCCGCTTCCTGACGTGTGCCCTGATAGCTGGCCTGCGCCTCCCGGTCCTCGTCGCTCATCGGCTGCGGTCCCGGCGGCGACGGCGCAACCAGCACCAGTTTCTGCAGATAAGCGGGCCGCCGCGCGGCTAAAGCCAGCGCAACTTTCCCGGTCATGGAATGACCTGCCAGGATCACCTTGTTTAATCCCAGACCACGCAGGGTTTCATCTACCTGGCGCACCATGGAATCCACGTCATAGCCCTTCACCTCCGCCGCATCGCCAAAGCCTGGCGTGTTCAATGCCACACAGCGGTAATGACGATCCAGATAAGGCAGAGTGGGAAACCAGGTTCGGTGCGAGCCGCCCAGATAATGCATCAGCACCAGTGTGGTCTCGCCCTGCCCCTGACTACTGTAAGGAAGCATCATTCCTCCTGACACATTGCCTGATGAATGTCGCCTAAAGCCGCGATCGCTTGTTCGCTGTAACCCGCCTGCCGCAGCGGCTGTAGCACTTCAGAAACGAGATCCGGCACGTAACCGATCAGAACTTCACCGGCAGTATGTAAGGTCACTTTATCCAGCGCAGCAGGCAGCAGCAGCGATTCGGCACGCCCGATGCTAACGCTGATGCCGTTTGCCTCAACCGTTAAAGGGTCGCCCAGATTGGAAAGAATACGCGCACTGTTAAAGCTGAAGCTTTGCGACTGGCTGAACCGCCAGCGCTCCAGCGCAAAATAGGGACCGGCACAGCAGAAAAGCCGCGTCAGATGCTGCGTTTGCAACGCCAGCCCGGCCTGCGGCTGACAACGCAGCTCTGGACGCAGCTCCTGCAGCAGCGCATCGATATTTTTCTCCCACTCCTGCTGACTCAGGCGTGAGCCATCTTCCATCCGCCACGGCATAGCGTGCTGCTGGATATCCGATGTCTGTTCGATTTCATAGATCAATGTGTCAGGGCCAAAACTGTGTAACATGCCGCCAGGCACGTAAAAGGTATCGCCCGTTTTTACCGGCACCCGATACATTACCGCATCGTAATCTTCCGCCAGCAAAGCGGCCTTTAGACGCGCATTGTCAATGCCTTCGCGCACGCCCAACAGACAGGTGGCATCCGGTGCCGCCCAGAGGATATGCCAGGCTTCGGTTTTGCCGTTTGGCTGCTGTTCCAGGCGCTGCGCCAGTTCGTCATTGGCGTGTAAGTGAACCGGCAGCATGCCGGTTCCGTCAATAAACTTGCTCAGCAGCGGGAAATGCGGGCCACGCCAGCCCGGAGCAACCATCTCATCAGGATAACGCAGGGTCAGTTCGCGCAGGCTGCTGCCTGCCAGCTCGCCATTGGTTACCGAGGCGATCATGCCGTCTACGTCACTGATTTCCCAGGTTTCGGCAATCCGCGTATCGGGCAGATCCGCTTTTCCCAACTGTTGCCTGATGCGCTGACCGCCGAAGATATGCGTGGCTAACGGCGTCGTCAGCTTTAAAGGATAAGCCTTCATCGCTCCCCCTTGCGCAAAGTTAGATAACCGCGACGCCGCCGGTAACGGCGATGGTTGCGCCGGAGATGTAGCTTGCTTCATCGCTGGCCAGCATCACGTAAGTCGAAGCCAGTTCAGCAGGCTGTCCCATACGCTGCAACGGCACTTCTCCACCGAAGCTTTCTACCTGTTCAGGCGGCATGGTGGCAGGGATCAGCGGCGTCCAGACAGGGCCAGGCGCAACAGCATTGGCACGAATGCCTTTATCAGCCAGCAGCGCCGCCAGGCTGCCGGAGAAGTTAACGATTGCCGCTTTGGTGGCAGAATAGGCAAGCAGTTTCGGCTTCGGCTGATCGGCGTTCACTGACGCCGTATTGATAATCGACCCGCCGGACGGCATATACGGTACTGCCGCCTTGCAGATGTAGAACATCGCATAGAGATTGGTTTTCATGGTGCGGTCGAATTCTTCGTCGTCGATCTCATCCAGCGCATTGCGCGTCATCTGATAAGCCGCATTATTCACCACGATATCAATTTTGCCGAACGCTTGCGCCGTCTGCGCCACAATGCTGCGGCAGTGATCGGCCTGGGTGATATCGCCTGCAATCAGCAGTGCTTTCTGTCCCGCTTCCTCAACCAGTTTCGCCGTATCTTTGGCATCTTCGTGTTCATCCAGATAGGAGATCACCACATCTGCCCCTTCGCGGGCATAGGCGATGGCAACAGCGCGACCGATGCCGGAATCACCGCCGGTAATAAGCGCAGTTTTACCTTTCAGACGGCCAGAACCCTGATAGCGGGTTTCACCATGGTCCGGCTTTGGCTGCATCTCCAGAAAGCTGCCAGGCCAGTTTTGCTGTTGTGCCTGTTGCGGATGTTGTGGACGGTTTGTCATACGTTTTTTCCTCTTATAAAAAGCAAAGTCGCCTGATAAAAACAGGCCTTTTGCCTGTGGAAAAGGGCGCTGAATCGTTACCGGTAACCAGCACTAAGTGTAGCAGCCGTCACAAAAACGCAAGGGCGGTTACGTAACGTAACAGTTTGAAGAGAAAACTATTTTTAAACGCAATAAGAGGCTACGCGGCAAGATAAGCCAGGGAAAAACATAGCGGAGAACAGCAAAAAGCCCGCTGAGCCGCACTGCGCGCCTCTACCGCAACCGTCTATACTGTGGGTTACGTTGCAAAACCCTTATGGAGGCATCATGGAAAGTGAAAGCGAGGTTTACACCCGTCCCGAACCAATTGTGGAATTACCCGAAGCAGTGTTTAACCGGCTGCGCGGCGAAATCAAGCCGCAGGCGGTGAACGAGGCTGTTCGTCTCTCTACCGTTGATGCCGATGGCTGGCCGCATGCCGCTCAGCTTAGCCTGGGCGAAGTGTTCGCCATTGATCGTCAGACATTACGTGTTGCCCTGTGGCCCGATTCTCACACCACCGAAAATCTGCGGCGCGATGGACGTCTTTCGGTGGCGCTTGCCTATGACAAAGGCATTATTGAGATGCGTGGGCGCGCGATTCAGATTGCCGAAAACGAGACCGATCTGAACCTCGCAGTATTTGAGATCGATATCGGCAATATCATGGTGCATCGCTCTGACTACGCTGAAGTCGCGACCGGCGTTACCTTTAAAATTCACGATGCGGAAAAAACGGCAGCACGCTGGCAGGCGCAACGCCATATGCTGTCATCGCTGGAGTAAACGGCACGCTTTCTTCGCCTATAAAAAAGCCCTGCAACGCAGGGCTTTTTACTGGCATCAATAGCCCGACTTAAGCGAGCATTTATAACGCATTATCGCTGCACGCGCGCTCTGGCCGTCGCCTTGCTGCGCTATCTCTTACTCAATATCCGTTTTGAGTCAGCCACTGGTCGATATTTTTGCAGCCATTTGCCGCTGATCAAGCGTCGCCAGAAGAAGATGCCGCGCACCAGCCAGTCAAGGAACATCCCCAGCCAGACGCCCACAACCCCCATTCCCAACACAATCCCCAACAGATAACCGGCGACCACGCGCGCGCCCCACATGCTGAGCATAGAGACATACATGGTGTAACGCGCATCGCGTGCGCCTTTCAGCCCGGCCGGTAATACCCATGAAGCGGCCCAAATCGGCATACAGGCGGCATTCAGCCAGACCAGATGTTTCACAACTTCAATAACATCCGCATCGCTGGTATAAAAACGCGCCAGCAGTCCGGCAAAAGGCACGGAAAGGAAGGCCAGCACGCACAAGCCAAAGGTCGCCAGCCAGAAAATATATTTTAGCTGGCGCGTGGCCTGACCAATCTGATTTTTGCCCAGCCGCGTTCCCACAATAATGGTCGATGCGGACCCGAGCGCGTTGCCCGGCAGGTTAATCAATGAAGCAATAGAAAAGGCGATAAAGTTACCGGCAATTTCGCTGGTGCCCATTCCGGCCACAAACACCTGCGTCAACAGCTTACCGCCGTTAAACAGCACGGATTCAATACTGGCGGGGACGCCAATGCCTAATACCTCCATCAGGATCTTGCTGTTCCAGCGGCTAAAATAGCTGCGCAGCGGAATGCGTAACGCCGGGGTAAAGCCCACCATCAGCACCACAATGATACCAATTGCGCCGATATAGCGCGTGATGGTCAGCCCCAGTCCTGCGCCGATAAAACCCAGCCCTTCCCATGAGAAGCAGCCATAAATCAGCACGCCACTGATAACGATATTAAGGATATTCATCCCGCCGTTGATCAACATCGGGATTTTGGTATTGCCCGCTCCGCGCAGCGCGCCGCTGCCGATGAGCGTGATGGCCGCAGCCGGGTAGCTCCATGCCGACATTTGCAGATAGCTCAGCGCCAGCGCTTTTACCTCCGGCGAGGCGCGGCCTGCGATGCCATCAATAATCACGTGACCATAGAATTCGATCACGCCTACCAGCAGCAGAGACAACACCGTCATCAGCGCCAGCGACTGCCGGGTCGCCGCCCGGGCACGCTCCCCGTCACGCTTGCCGAGGCTGAACGCCACCACTACCGTTGTCCCTAAATCCACTGCCGCAAAAAAGGAGATCACCACCATATTGAAGCTGTCGGCCAGCCCAACGCCCGCCATCGCCTCTTTGCCCAGCCAACTAACAAGGAAGGTGCTCAGCACGCCCATCAGCAGTACGCAGAGATTTTCGATAAAAATGGGCACCGCCAGCGGCGTGATTTCACGCCAGAACAGCACCCGATAAGAACGCCGTTTGGGATACCACGCCGTGCCTTCAATGGCGCGTCGCAGTTTGACGAGTAAAGTTTGCAAGATCGACCCGATGACTTTAATGGAGGTGAGAATAATGATGATGGGCAATGGTTAGCAATTATGCAAAATCTTTCCGTTACGGTTTAACGCTTTATTACAACTTCAGTTTTCACCGCTGCCCCACTCAGCGCGCTTTCATCCTGCCGGGATCATACGCCAAATTTTGCCAGCAGCCAGCGCCCTGATCGCCGGAAAAAGCATCAACTACGGCCATTTTTGCTGGTTATTACAGCAAACTGATTATGCTTTCCGCAAACAGTACCGCAGGGTGAAAAAAGGGTTTTGACATCATGGGGAAAATCAGTAATATGCGCCCCGTTCACACGATTCCTCTGTAGTTCAGTCGGTAGAACGGCGGACTGTTAATCCGTATGTCACTGGTTCGAGTCCAGTCAGAGGAGCCAAATTCAGAAAAGCCTGCTTTCGAGCGGGCTTTTTGCTTTTCAGTCTCTTGCCACACCTCTGCAACACTGCTTCTGACCGCCGATCGTTATCAAAGATAAAAACGTTAAAACCGGCTTCGCAGGTAAAAAGCTAACCTGAAGTTGCTTATCGGCATGTATTTGAAGCGCAACAGCCAACGGCAGCAAACAGATATTTCCCCAAATTGATAATAAACCTCAGGTATAAAAAGTTCTCGCTTTAGTAATAATTTTCATTATCATTTCACTTTAGCTTTAATAACTGAAAATACAGCAATAATTTTTATGAAGGGTAGCGTGAAATGAAGAGAGTCATCTGCGCAGCAGGATTAATGTTTGCCTCGGTCAGTTCTGTATTTGCAACCACTTACCCTCTGACAATTGAAAATTGCGGTTATAAAGAAACCTTTAACGCCGCGCCTGAACGCGTTGTGGCATTAGGGCAAAACACCGCTGAGATTTTACTGCTGCTGGGCCTGCAAGACAGGATGGTGGCAAGTGCCTTCTGGCCTTCGAAAGTCCTGCCGGAATTAGCAGAAAAAAACAGCAACGTTAAAACGTTAACCGTTGAAATCCCTACTCTGGAATCTGTTCTTGCGCAAAACCCTGACTTTGTCGCGGCGCAGCTTCCCCTGTTAATGGGACCAGAAAGCAAAGTAGCCAGGCGCGAGGATCTCGCCACTATCGGCGTAAACAGCTATATGTCGCCGGGCATGTGCGCCACGAAAAAAGCCATCGGTGATATGTACGGCAGCCGCCAGCAGCTGTGGGATATGAGCTATCTCTATCAGGAGATAGAAGATTTTGCGAAAATTTTTAACGTTGAGGCGCGTGGTCAGGCCTTAATTGCCGATTTCAAAAAACGTGAAATAGATTTACGTCAGGAATTCAGTAAAAGTAAAAAAGACCTCTCGTTTGTGTTCTGGTTTTCCAGTTCATCCCCTTCAGCTGACGCTTACGTGGGCGGTAAAAACAGCGCCTCGGGATTTATCGCTAATGTGTTGGGCGGTCATAATGCGATCAACGCTGAAGCAGAGTGGCCCACCGTTGGCTGGGAAAGCATCATTGCCGCTAACCCGGATGTGATTGTGGTTTCTACTCTCGATCGCAACCGCTGGGCGCTCGATAACGCAGAAGAAAAAATTAAATTCCTGAAAAGCGATCCCACCGTCAGCCAGCTTGAGGCCGTGAAAAAAGGTCATATCGTCATTATGGATGGTCAGGCGATGAATCCCACCATCCGCACGCTGTATGGCGCTGAACAAATTGGCGAACAGCTCAGAAAGATGGATATTCAGTAATGGCCGATGTTGTGCAACAAGCTCGGCGGGGGATGTTTCTCTCCCTGTCGTGTCTACTCTCCGTGGTGCTGTTGATTGTGGTGATTGCGCTGGGTGTTAGCGTTGGCGAACTGGCCATTCCGCTTGAGAGCGTATTATATGCGCTGGGTAATAAAGCCGGATTAACCCATGTGCCGCTGAATCGTATCCACGAAAGCGTTATTTGGGACTTTCGCCTGAGCCGGGCGCTGGTTGCCGTCTGCTGCGGCGCGGGACTGGCTATCTGTGGCGCTGTACTGCAAAGCCTGCTGAAAAATGCTCTTGCCGAGCCTTATGTACTGGGCGTTTCAGCGGGCGCATCAACCGGTGCGGTCTCCGTCGTGGTGTTGGGTATCGGCTCCGGTGCCGTCACGCTTTCAGCTGGCGCGTTTGCTGGCGCATTCGCCGCCTTTGCTTTTGTCGCCTTTTTGACCAACGGCGCACGCGGCGGTAACGAACGAACCATTCTCGCAGGCGTAGCCGCGTCGCAGCTTTTTAACGCCATTACCGCCTATACCATCAGCACCTCCGCCAGCGCTCAGCAGGCGCGCGACGTGATGTTCTGGCTGCTCGGCAGTTTCAGCGGTGTAAGGTGGCCTGAGTTCCAGCTGGCGCTGTGTGTAGTTCTGGTAGGCCTGGCTATCTGTCTCTACTACTCGCGCGCGCTCGATGCCTTTACCTTTGGTGACGATGCCGCGCTTTCGCTTGGCATTCCTGTTGCCTGGGTACGGCTCACTCTGTTTACCACCACCGCGCTGATCACCGCCACCATAGTCAGCATGGCCGGATCTATTGGTTTTGTCGGGCTGGTGGTTCCGCATGTTATGCGTTTCTTTTTTGGCCCGTTACATCGAACCCTGTTGATCGCCAGCGCGCTGGCGGGCGCCATCCTGATGGTGCTGGCGGATATCGCCTCGCGAATGCTGATCGCGCCGCAAAGTCTGCCTGTGGGAGTCGTGACAGCACTGGTCGGCGTGCCGTTCTTTGCCATTATTATTTATCGTTCAAGGAACAAGTAATGAGCATCTCTGCTGAAAATGTCACCTGGAAGGTGGGCAAGAAGGTTATCGTAGACGATGTTTCGCTCACGGTCTCTTCAGGCGAAACCGTGGGGCTGCTTGGTCCCAATGGCTCAGGTAAGTCTTCCCTGTTGCGCCTTCTTGCCGGCATTCGTCGCCCGCATTCCGGCACGGTGATGCTGGATGGTAAAAACATCCGTCATATCGCTAAAAAACAGCTGGCTCGCCGTATCGCCTTTGTTGAACAGCATGGCGCCACAGAAGCAAACATGCGCGTGCGGGACGTGGTTAAACTGGGCCGCATTCCGCATCACTCCCCTTTTTCCAGCTGGAACCCGCGCGATGATGAGATCGTGACTGAAGCGCTGCAAAAAGTGGATATGCTGAAATATAGCGATCGGGGATGGCAGAGTCTGTCCGGCGGCGAACGCCAGAGAGTGCATATCGCCAGAGCGCTGGCGCAAACGCCTGGCGAAATCCTGTTGGACGAGCCGACCAACCATCTGGATATTCATCACCAGATACAGTTAATGAAGCTTATCACCGAGCTGGGAGTAACAAGCATCGTGGCTATTCACGATCTTAACCATGCGGCGATGTTTTGCGATGCGCTGATCGTTATGCAAAAAGGCAAGGTGGTCGCCAGAGGGACGCCGCAGCAGGTGCTGACCGAGTCACTGCTGTGGGAGGTATTTCAGGTGGAAACCAGGATTGAAATCTCTCCCTATCACGGCAAAAAACATATCCACTACATCTCGTAACGTCAGGCTATTTTCATGTTTTTGCCTTTTCAGAGGCCGGTAACGCACGTCTGGCCGCCGGTTTTATTAGGTAGCCAGTTTGTTTTCAATATTGGCTTCTACGCCGTGGTGCCTTTTCTGGCGCTGTTTTTACGTGACGATATGCTGCTCTCCGGCGGCGCGATTGGGCTGGTGCTTGGACTACGCACTTTCTCCCAGCAGGGCATGTTTATCGTAGGCGGTGCGCTGTCAGATCGGTTTGGCGCGCGCGTTGTTATTCTTTGGGGCTGCTTTATCCGCATCGCGGGATATCTGTTACTGGCGTTTGGTCACACCCTGTGGCCGATCGTTCTTGGTGCCTGTCTCACCGGCATTGGCGGGGCGTTATTCTCGCCCTCTATTGAGGCGCTCCTCGCTAAAGCAGGCCAGCAAAGCGAGGCCAGCGGTAAACGCAGCCGCGCCGAATGGTTTGCTCTTTTTGCCGTCTGCGGCGAGCTGGGCGCCGTGCTTGGCCCGGTATTGGGGGCACTGTTTACCGGGCTGGGTTTCCGTTTGGTTGCGTTTGCCGGGGCCGCTATTTTTTTGCTGGCGTTAATCGTTCTTTCTGTTTGTCTGCCGCGCAGCGAGACAAAGCCACCCTCTCAGCAGCGGACGGCCTGGTGGGGCGTACTCCGTCAGCCACGGTTTGTGGTGTTCATTATTGCATACAGCTCCTGGTTGTTGAGTTACAACCAACTCTATCTGGCGCTGCCGGTGGAAATTCAGCGCGCCGGGGGCAATGAGAAAGATTTGGGGCCGCTGTTTATGCTGGCTTCATTGTTGGTCATCACCTTACAGCTTCCTCTGGCGCGTTTTGCACGGGTTATCGGGCCTGCATGGAGCCTGCCGACAGGCTTTGTTCTGGTGTCAGCCTCTTTTCTGAGCGTGGCGCTTTTTGCGGCGCATGAGCCGTCTGCAGGCTGGTTGCGTTTGTTGCCTGCGGCCTGCTTCGTCACGCTGCTGACCTTTGGGCAGATGTTACTGGTGCCCGCCGCGAAAGATTTTATCCCCCGTTTTGCTGAGGAGACGACGCTCGGTGCCCACTACGGCGCGCTTGCCAGCGCGGGCGGTTGCGCGGTGCTGGCTGGCAACTTTCTTTTTGGCGGCCTGCTGGACCGCGCGCTGACGCCCTCAACAGAAGCGATTACGCCCTGGCTGCTGCTGGCGCTGTTTCCGTTCTGTAGCGCGGGCATATTAATCCTGCTCTGCCGCCAGATGCGCAGGCGTTAACCGCGCGCCCGGCTGCGGCCAACCGCCTCAGCTCGCCAGAAAAAAGCCCGCTCAGGTTCCCCCTGGCGGGCTTGTGGCATTCAGCACCTTACGGCATCAGGCCAACACTTTCAGTTTCGTTATCTGCAGTTCAGCACGACCTTCGATAGTTTCCATCAAACGCAGGAACGGCGCGGCTTCGCTGTGCTGTTGCAGATGCGCTTCAGATTCCCAGCGCTCCAGCAGCACAAAGTGCTGCGGATTATCCAGATCCTGGTGCAGCTGATATTGCTGGCAGCCCGGCTCGCCCTGCACGTCGCGCTCCACGGTGCGCAGCGCCTGCTCAACCACTTCCGCTTCGCCTGCTTTTGGGATCACGGTGGCGACAATAGCGATAACTTCACTCATTTTGTTTCTCCCTGGATCGGTTTGATACATAGCGTCAGGTCAGAATAGTCGATATTGCGCCGCGAACGCATAGCGGTTTCTGTCAGAAGGCACGCAGCGCTTAAATTTGGCGAATAACTGCTGCGTTTTTAAGCTTGAAATTCCTGAATCGGCCAATATATAGCGTTCAGGATTGTCTGAAACTTGATTATCGGGAGCCTGGCGAATGAAACCGTGCGATGAAACCCTCTCTCAGCAGCCGCAAAAAATGGTGGCGGCGGCTAATCAGGACTCCGTTCAGGAGTTGCTCGCGCTGCTACAGCAGCAAAATTTGCCGCCGGAAACCGCGCTGGCAAACCTGGCGGTGGCAATGTCTCAACTCATGGCTAACACCGGCTGCCATCAGTTTATTCTTAGTAACCCGCTCTCACAGCTGTTGGTGCTGCTGCAAACCGGCGCGCCTACCCATAGCCATATGATCCATTAAGGCACGTCCGTTGTTGGCGGCAGCGCTGCCTGCCGCTTCCCCTGCTTAGCCTGCCACGCCTCGTTACCTGCTTATAACGTCTACACTTACCCGGTTACCTGATTAAGGGCCGTCATCGTAGCGGTCCGTGCTGCATTTTTTGATAAACGCAATGTGGGCAGTGCTGCCAGGCGCTGCCATCCCCTTATCCTGTTACGGGAGACCGCTATGGCTCAGCAACGAGTAATGCGCCTGCGCATCAACGGAAATGAACACCCTCTGGCGCTTGACGCGCGTGTAACCCTTCTCGATGCTCTGCGTGAACACGCCGATCTGCCGGGAGCAAAAAAAGGCTGCGATCACGGCCAGTGTGGCGCCTGTACCGTACATATCGACGGCGAACGGGTATTAAGCTGTCTGACGCTGGCGGCGCAGGCGGAAGGCCATGAGATCACCACCATCGAAGGGCTGGCTGGAGCGGATGAAACGCTGCATGCGGTGCAGGCAGCCTTTTTACGTCACGATGCCTTCCAGTGCGGCTACTGCACGCCGGGACAGATTATGTCCGCCGTGGCCTGTATTAATGAAGGCCATGCCAACAGCGACGATGAAATCCGCGAATATATGAGCGGCAATATCTGCCGCTGTGGCGCTTATCCCTTTATTGTCGCGGCGGTGCGCGAAGCGGCGCAGCAGCTACAACAGGAGCAAACGGCATGAGAGAGTTTGATTATCTACGCGCCGAAGATATTGCCAGCGCGACGGCCGCCACCAGCGTGCCGGGCAGCCGTCTCCTGGCGGGCGGCACCACCCTGATCGATCTGATGAAATGCGATGTCGAGCAGCCCGATCGCCTGATCGATATTACCTCCCTGGCGGGGATGTCAGCGATTGAGCTGGAAGAAAACGTTATTCGCATCGGCAGCCTGTGCAAAATGAGTCAGGTCGCGCAACACGAAGCATTGCAAAACATTGCGCCCGCCGTGATCCAAAGCCTCACCAGCGCCGCCTCCGCCCAACTGCGCAATATGGCGACCATCGGTGGCAACATCATGCAACGTACGCGCTGCAGCTATTTTCGCGATGCGCACGGCTACCAAAACTGTAATAAACGTCATCCCGGCTCCGGCTGCGCCGCCCGTACCGGTATGAATCGTAATCATGCCGTATTGGGCAACAGCGAACATTGTGTTGCCGTCTATCCCGGCGATCTGGCGGTGGCGCTAACCGCGTTCGATGCCACACTGCAGCTTCAGGCGGTGGATGGCAGCGAACGCCGCGTCACCGTTGAAGAGTTTTTACTGCTGCCAGGCGATCGTCCCGACCAGGAGCAGGATTTACACGCCGGTGAAATAATTACCGCCGTTGAGATTCCGGTAACCGCCGCGCTGCAGCGTTCACACTATCTGAAAGTACGCGACCGCAGCTCTTATGAGTTCGCTGCCGCTAGCGCCGCCGTCGGGCTGGAACTGGAAGAGGATGGCGTTACGCTGCGCGAGGTACGCATCGCGCTGGGCGGCGTCGCCACCAGGCCCTGGCGGCTTCGTGCGCTGGAACAGGCGTTGCGTGGCAAACCTTTTAACGAGCAGCAATTGCGTGACCTGGCGCCGCTGGCGATGCAGGAGGCCAGCGCGCTGGCGCACAACGGTTATAAAATTACGCTGGCGCCGCGCGTTATCGTACGGGCGTTGCTGAATGCGGGAGGCATAGCATGAGCGAGACCATCAAACGGCATAATCCCGACAGCGCGGCTCACGCACTTCAGGGGCTGGGCGCTCGCCGCGATCGCGCTGACGGCAAGCTGAAAATTCAGGGGCTGGCGCGCTACGCTGTTGATCACCCGGTAGATAATCTGTGTCATGCGGTGGTGGTACAGTCTTCCATTGCCGAAGGGGAAATCAGCCATATCGATAGCGTAAAAGCACGGCAAATGCCGGGCGTGCTGGCGGTTTACACCCATGAAAGCGGGTTGACCATTCATCCTGCTGCCACCTTCGCCAGCGGCGGCGCGGCGGCGCAATCTTTTGTCCCGCTGCAAAGCCCGCGCGTACGCTGGAACGGGCAGCATGTGGCGCTGGTGGTTGCTGAAACGCTGGAACAGGCGAAAGCCGCAGCGGCCAGCATTCACATTGATTACGTTACGCAACCAGCGATTATTCATCCGGATGACCCGCTTGCTCAGCCAAAACCGGTGGAGGATTTAAACGTTGACTGGGGCGACGCCCGGCAGGCAATTCAGCAGGCGAGCGTCTCGATTAGCGGCACCTATACCACGCCGCGCGAATATAATCTGCCGATAGAGCTGCACGGCTGCATCGCTGACTGGCGCGATGGTGAACTGACCTTATGGGAGCCAAGCCAGTGGGTCGGCGGTGCGCGTAGCGTGGTGTCGCAGTGGATGGGGATCGATATTGATAAAGTCCGCGTGCTTTCGCCCTTTACCGGCGGCGGTTTCGGTTCGAAAGGTGGCATTCAGCCTCACTCAGCGCTGGCCTGCGCCGCCTCGCGCGCGCTGGGCCGGCCGGTCAAGCTGGTGCTGACGCGCGGGCAAACCTTCACCGGCTTCGGCGGACGCCCCCGCACTCATCAGCAGCTGACGCTGGCGGCCAACAGTAACGGCAAGCTACAGGCGATTGTACATAAAAGCTGGAACGAAACCGCCCGTGAAGATACGCATCTTGAACCCTGTAACTCGGTTACTGCCCTGATGTACACGGTACCAAATTTTCATTCACGTCATAGCCTGGTGCCGGTCAATACCGTGAATCCCGGCTGGATGCGTGCTCCGGGCGAAAACCCCAGCAGCTGGGCGCTGGAAGTGGCAATGGATGAACTGGCGTATGCGCTGAAACTTGACCCGCTGGAATTACGTCTGCGTAACTATGCGGAAGAAGATCCGCAGGCTAACCTGCCGTGGAGCTCACGTCGGCTGCGTGAAGCCTATTCCGCCGGCGCGCAGGCGTTTGGCTGGTCGCAGCGCCCGCCGGAGCCAGGCACCCTGCGTGAAGGTCGACAGCGTATTGGCTGGGGTATGGCTTCCGGCAGCTATCCGGTGCGGCGTACACCGGGCGAAGCAGGGATCACGCTGCGTCAGGATGGCACGCTGGAAGTGCGCAGCAGCGGTGCCGATATTGGCACCGGCACCTATACCATCCTGGCGCAAACCGCCGCCGACGTGCTGAGCGTGCCGTCAGAACAGATCAGCGTGCTTTTAGGCGACACCAGCCTGCCGCGCGCGCCGGTGGCTGGCGGCTCGCAGTTGGCGAATCTCCTGACCGCCGCAGTATACAAAACCGCACTTAAGCTGCGTGAAGAGCTGATTACGCTGGCGCTCGGCAGCGCTGAATCGCCGCTGTTCGGGGCCAGACGCGAGGATGTGATGCTGGCGGAAGGTCAGCTACGCCTGTTCAGCCAGCCGGGCAGCAGCCTGAGCTTTACCGAGCTGCTGCGCGTCGCCGGAAAGGAAACGCTGGAAGTGCAGGCGGATACCTTTCCTTCTGACGCCACACAGCAAGATCGCGATGCCGCTGACCGCACCTCGTCAAAGATGATCCCGCCCACTTCCGGCGGCTTTTCTGCCCATAGCTGGAGCGCTATTTTTGTCGAAGTGGCGGTTGATGAAGATTTCGGCACTATCCGGGTTCGCCGCATCGTGGGCGCTTTCGACAGTGGTCGCCTGTATAACCCGAAACTGGCGGAAAGCCAGTGGATCGGCGCGATGGTGATGGGGATTGGTCAGGCGCTGCTGGAGGAAGGCTTGCTCGATGACGATAATGGCCGCGTGCTTAACGCCAGCCTGGCGGACTATCTGGTAGCGGTGAACGCCGATATTCCGGATATGGAAGTGATCAACGTCGGCGAACCTGACTATCAGGCCAGCGCGTTGGGCGGCAAAGCGGTCGGCGAACTGGGCATTGTCGGCGTGGCGGCCGCCATCAGCAATGCGGTGTTTCACGCCACCGGCAAACGCATCCGCGATCTGCCGATTACGCTGGAGAAAATGTTAGCGGACTAACGACTCGGGCGGAATGGTTCTAAGCTATAGTGCAATGCAAAGCTGAAAACCTGAGGAGAAAAAATGGCTAACGACCATTTCGCTAATGGACTGAATACGGCGCAGGCGCTGGAGCAACTGGATGCGCTCTATTACCAGGCGGTGAGTGCCCTGCGTGACGCCATTAAAGCCTTTGTTGAAGAGGGCACGCTGCCGGATCCGCAGGCGCGTGCCAACGGGCTGTTTGTTTATCCGGAGCTGCGTATCAGTTGGGACGGCACCTCGCCGCAGAAAAACCGCAGCCGGGCCTGGGGACGCTTCAGCCACGCCGGAAGCTATGCCACCACGATCACTCGCCCGCAGCTGCTGCGTCACTATCTGCGCGAACAGCTGGCGATTATCGAACGTGATTATGAGGTCACGATAGAAGTTGGCCCGTCGCGCCAGGAGATCCCCTTCCCTTACGTGATTGACGGCTCCGACTTTGGGCTGGACCGCACGATGAGCAGCGCGCTAGCGAAACATTTCCCTACCACCGATCTGGCGAATATTGGCGATGAAACGGCAGACGGCATTTTCAACACCACCAGCATTTTCCCCCTGAGCCACTTTGACGCGCTGCGTACCGATTTCTCGCTGGCGCGTCTGCGGCACTATACCGGCACGCCGCCGGAACATTTTCAACCTTTTGTCCTGTTTACCAACTACACGCGCTATGTGGATGAATTTGTACGTTGGGCCTGCGAGCAGATTAAAGATGAGAACAGTCCCTATACGGCACTCTCCTGC
The DNA here is from genome assembly GCF_050113775.1 of Pantoea sp. FN0302. NCBI lineage: Bacteria > Pseudomonadati > Pseudomonadota > Gammaproteobacteria > Enterobacterales > Erwiniaceae > Pantoea > Pantoea sp. FN0302. The sequence goes on along the minus strand of NZ_JBNJSM010000001.1, from coordinate 656,873 downwards.
GCTGGCGGCGCGCTGATTACTCAGGAAACGGAGAATGCTGAAGCCGCCCTCTCCGACCTGGCGTGGAAAAAGCATCAAATGCCCGCCTGGCACCTGATCTCGCCAAACCAGCGTGGTATTACGCTGGTAAATATTGGCGTGGGGCCATCAAATGCGAAAACCATTTGCGATCATCTTGCGGTATTGCGTCCGCACGCCTGGCTGATGATTGGCCACTGTGGCGGCCTGCGGGAAAGTCAGCAAATTGGCGATTATGTCTTGGCGCATGCCTATCTGCGCGACGATCACGTACTGGATGCGGTGTTGCCGCCGGATATTCCTATTCCCAGCATTGCCGAGGTGCAGCGCGCACTGTATGACGCTACCAAAGAGATCAGTGGAATGCCGGGCGAAGAGGTAAAAATGCGGCTGCGTACCGGTACAGTGGTTACCACCGACGATCGTAACTGGGAGCTGCGCTATTCAGCCTCGGCGCTGCGCTTTAATCTCAGCCGTGCCGTGGCGGTGGATATGGAAAGCGCCACCATCGCCGCGCAGGGCTATCGGTTCCGCGTGCCCTACGGCACCATGCTGTGCGTTTCCGATAAACCGCTGCATGGCGAGATTAAACTGCCCGGTCAGGCTAACCGCTTTTATGAGGGTGCCATTTCCGAGCATCTGCAAATTGGCATCCGGGCGGTGGAGCTGCTGCGCGCCGAGGGCGATAAGCTGCACTCACGCAAGCTACGTACCTTTAACGAGCCGCCTTTCCGCTAAATATGCATAAAAAAGACGCCTGCGGGCGTCTTTTTTAGTATGCCGAAATTATGCCAGCTTGATCATCACCATGCCCACCAGCAGCAGCGACAGACCAACCCAGCCGCGCAGACGCAAACGCTGTTTAAACAGGATCCATCCTGCCGCCAGCGTTGCGATGACGCCAAAGCCGCCCCATAGCGCATAGGCGACCGCCAGATCGATGCCCTTCACCGCCTGCGCCAGAGCGCTGAAAGCGCCCATTACCATCAGCAGTGACAGGAGCCCTGGCAGTGGTTTGCGAAAACCATCCGAGTATTTAAGGAAAATATTCGCAGTGATTTCCAGTACCACCGCCAGCATTAAAAAGGCGATATGCCATCCATTAAGCGGCTGCATGCAACTCTCCTTTTTCATCTTTACGTTTGCCAGCTTTGTCGGTACCACCGTGCAATAACAGGATACCGGCAATCAATACCATCAGGCCAAGCCCCTTTATCAGCGGCAGCGATTCAGCGAACAGGGTGACGCTACAGAGCGTAATCAGCAATACGCCAACGCCTTCCCACAGCGCATAGGCCACGCCAAGCGCAATACGTTTTATCGCCAGTGATAACGCAATATAGGAAAGTGTGATCATGACATACATCATCAGATGTCCCAGCATGCCGCCGTACAGACTGGCATACTTCATAGAGAGCGTACCCGATACTTCTGCAACAATAGAAACTGCCAAAAAAAACCAATATTTCATCTTTAAACCCTCAAGATGGTAAAAACATAACTACTTACTGCTAAAGCGGCTAAAAATGCGCCCTACAGTAAAAATCTGCATAAAAAAACTTTTTATGAAAGTGTTAACCATTCTTCCGGTAAGCAGCCTGAGCCAGAATACCGGCACGCGGAATACGCGTATGGTCACAGAAGAGTAAACGGGGCTACAGCTCGCTACACCAGTGGGTTTCGCAAGTGACTATCGGCGAGATAAAACCAGTGACGAAGAAGTGTGATGAGAATGTCTTACTACCTTTCAGCATAATTTTTCACTGTGTCAGTAAGTAAAATGACCTGCTTCAGTGCCTCATTAAGTTAATAAATTACAGCTTAGAGTGAAATATAGCACGAAAACGCTATTTGCTGAAATCTCTCATTTATCAGCACGGATTTTCCTGATTTAAATCAAATTCTTTTGGGATTTGCAGGTGGAGTAAAGCGATAAAAATCGCTAATGCGTGGCATACAGGATCATGTCAGAAAGCGGGCGCAGCAAAGCAAGGGCCGCCACCGTAGACGGCCCGGAGAATCAGGCGCTCAGCCAGCCCAGCTTAATCACGAACAGCAGCGAAAGTACAATCAGCGCTGCGTTCAACTCATGACGGCGGCCGCTTAACAGCTTCACCAGCGTCCAGGTTATAAAACCAAAGGCGATGCCATTAGCGATGGAATAGGTCAAAGGCATGGTCAGGGCGGTTACGGTGACCGGCGCAGCGGTAGTGATATCTTTCCAGTCGATTTCAGCCAGTCCGGCCGTCATTAATACTGCGATAAAAAGCAACGCAGGCGCGGTCGCGTATGCTGGCACGCTGGAGGCGAGCGGCGAAAAGAACAGGCTAAGAACAAACAGGAAGGCCACAACAATCGCCGTGAGTCCGGTTCGGCCGCCCGCGCTGACGCCTGCGGCGGATTCGATGTAGCTGGTGGTGGTAGAGGTACCCAATAGCGAACCAAACAGCGCGGCGGCGCTGTCGGCAACCAGCGCTTTGCCCATTTTCGGGATATTGCCCTGCTCATCCGCCAGGCCGGCGCGTTTGGTAACGCCAATCAGCGTGCCGGAGTTATCAAATACATCCACAAACAAGAAGGCAAAAATCACGCTGACCAGAGAAATATCCAGCGCGCCTTTGATATCCAGCTGCAAAAAGGTGGGCGCGATAGAGGGCGGTGCGGAGAAGACTCCGGCAAAAGGCGACAGACCAAGCCCTATTGAGATAAAAGTGACCACCAGAATGCCGATCAGCACCGCGCCGGTTACGCGCCGCGCCTCCAGCACCACAATAATAATAAAACCCAGCATCGCCAGCAGCGGGCCAGGTTTGGTTAAATCTCCCAGCCCCACCAGCGTCGCTGGATTGGCAATCACTATGCCCGCACTTTGCAGCGCGATAATGGCCAAAAACAGTCCGATTCCTGCCGCGATACCGGAACGTAGCGGCAGCGGAATGCTGGTAATAATCCATTCACGAATTTTAAAAATTGATAAGGCGAAGAAAATCAGCGCCGACAGAAACACCGCACCCAGCGCGATTTGCCAGGTGTAGCCCATATGCAGTACCACGGTATAGGTGAAAAAAGCGTTCAGCCCCATCCCCGGCGCCAGTGCGATAGGATAGTTAGCAATCAGCCCCATCAGCAGCGAGCCAATTGCTGCCGCCAGACAGGTGGCAACGAAAACTGCGCCCTTATCCATCCCGGCGGCGCTAAGGATCGTAGGGTTAACAAACAAAATGTAGGCCATTGCCAGGAAGGTGGTGATACCGGCCAGCACTTCGGTACGCACCGTGGTGTGGTGTGCTTTTAGTTGAAATAGTTTTTCCAGCATGCTGCTTCTCTCGTAGCGTTAACGTCGTCACTTGCGTGAAGTTTCTCTTGCCAAAATAAAAGGAATAAGAGCATTCCTGATTAGCAAGAGCTATGCCACAGCAGCTACCTCGTGTTTTCAACCACGGCGCTATTCCGGGTTGCTTTTTATGCGCCTCCGCACTGTAAAAGGGCACCATAAAACCGCACCGCACCAGAATAGTGCTAACCGTAACGGTCTGCGCATCAGCGCAGATACTGAATCATCAGTCATTAACAGACAGCAACCTGCGCGCTGCGCGGCAGCACCATGACCATATCGCCACAGGTCAGCATCAAATTAATGCCCTGCCCGTTTAGCGGCCACTCACGCAAAAATGCGATCACCTGTGGCGGCAGCTGCGGCGCGACGGCGCGGCGCTCCTGAATGCCTGGCCCACGCAGGCGCAGCGTCAGGCCGCCGTTAAGTGCCGGAACCTCCAGGATCACCGTGGCACCCGCCGCTGCAATGGCATGCAGGTCAGGGTTGCTATCGCTGTGCAGCAACGCCAGGGCAGCAGACTGGGTATGGCTCAGCGGCGCGCTTCCGGCCTGGTACAGAGCATCGCGCAACTCAGGTGTATCCAGATATTCATCCAGCCACAGCGGAGTATCCGCTTCGCTCAGGGTCATCAACAGCGCCGTTGCCGCAGGTGAGAGACCTGCCCAACGCTGAGCGCAGGGCAGCGTGACGGCTACGCCAGCTTCGTTCATGGCTTTTAAAATTCTGCGCAGCACAGGCTGCGTGGCTACTACAGGGCGGTTTAAGCTCGCCAGTAAACTCATATTCTTCTCCGTTAGGTACAGCATGATGGCTACTTTGCCGCAGCTAAATGACAGACGGGTTACGCGGCGGTGGCAGCATGATGAATTTGTGTTAAGTCTGGCTACCCACCCTGCCACTGATTAACATCATTAATAAAAATATCATTCACTCCTAATGTTAGATCAAAACGTTAGATTTGCCGCTTCGCCAGTATCCATATGGAGCAAAATCTATTTTATCTGTCACAATTAACTATCAGAGAACAGTGGCATGAGTGGAAAAATGTTTAATAAAGATCAACTACCAGACACTTTTCGACGCGAGTTTATTCGTGAAGTGGTTTTGCCATTAGCAGCGGTCTTGTTCATTACCTGGTGCGCAGCCAGCTTCAGCCTGGTATGGACGGCAAAACACAATAACCACGAGGCGCTGGTACAGCAGGAAAATATCGTTAAAACCGCGTTTTCTCAGAGCATGACCGAACATTTACGCCAGTTACACAGCCTGAGCAACTGGCTGCCTCTGGTCCAGTATCTGCAGCAGCCCGGTAAGGATACGCTCTGGCTGGACGATAATATCGGCATCTGGCTATATGAGATGTTTGGGCATCAGGACATCTTTGTTCTTGATCCGCAGGATCAGGCACCGTATGGCTGGCAAAACGGAAAGCGCAGTGAGGCCTCCTACTGGAGCAAATTTGAACCTGCGCTGTCACCCTGGCTGGCACGCCAGCATGAACTGGGCATTCAGGATTTGGTTGACTATGTGAAAATTGGTGAGCGGGCGGCACTGGTAGCCATCAGTAATATTAGTACGGAAGGGAATAACAGTGGCTTCAGGATTATTAGCATTAAATATCTTGACGATGGTTTTCTCAATGCGCTGGCCCAGCGCAGCCTGATTGATGGTTTGCACTATATTGGCGATCGCCCCGCGCCTGCCGATCAGGCACGCTTTCAGCTTACCTCGCGTCTCGGCTTTTCCGCTGGCTATTTTGCCTGGCGACCAGAACAACCGGGCAGTGAGATAGTAAAAATGTTGATGCCGTTGATCGGCGCGTTACTGCTGGTTACCACTGTGGTTTGTATTGTGATGATGTATCGCCTTTGGCGCATGCAGCTGGGTCTGGCTCAGTCGATATTACGTCTGGGCGCCAGCGAAGCCCAGGCGCAGCATCTGGCATTTCATGATGTGCTTACCGGCCTCCCCAACCGCGCGCTGATTGACGATCGGCTGACGCAGGCACTGGCGCGTGCGACGCGTAACCGCAGCCAGGCGGCGCTGCTGCTGCTGGATCTCGACCGCTTTAAAAATATCAACGACACCTATGGCCACCATGCCGGTGACGATTTAATCATTGAGGTTTCACATCGCCTTGCTGCGCTATTGCGCGACAATGATACCGTTGGACGCATAGGCGGCGATGAGTTCGTTATTGTGATGGAGGATATTCAGGATCTCAGCGCAATTGATGTGCTGTGTCAGGAAATTCTCGATGCGCTGGCGAAGCCTTATAAACTGCTGGGCAGTGAAGCCTGGATTGGCGTCAGTATCGGCATCACGGTCGCACCGCAGGACGGGCTGGATCGTCAGGAGCTGATGCGCAAAGCAGATATTGCGCTGTACGAGGCGAAAAACGAGGGGCGTGCGCAGTATCGCCATTTCGCGCGTGCCATGGACGAATCGGTACAAACACGTCAGCAGATTGCAGCCGATCTGCGTCATGCGCTGCAGCAGAAACAGGGGCTGGAGGTCTGGTACCAGCCCTTAATGGACGTGAAGGGCGAACGAATTTTAGGATTTGAAGCCTTGCTGCGCTGGAAGCACGCGCAGCGCGGGTTTATCGCGCCGTCAGAGTTTATTCCTATTGCCGAAGAAACCGGATTAATTTTACAAATCGGCGAATGGGTGCTGCGCGAAGCGTGCCGGGTTTCTCTACGCTGGCCAACGCTGACAATCGCCGTTAATGTCTCGCCGCTGCAGTTTCGCGCCGCCGGGTTTGTACAGCGTGTTAAAGATATCGTGCAGATGGAAGGCGCTAATCCCCGCGCTCTTGAACTGGAGATTACCGAGGGCGTACTGATTGATAATGAGCCAGAGGCTCGCGCCATTATCATTGCCCTGCGTGAGGCCGGCTTCCGCATCGCGCTGGATGATTTCGGCACCGGCTACTCCAGCCTGAACTACTTAAGCAATTTCCCGGTGGATAAAATCAAAATTGACCGCTCCTTTACCCAGTCGCTGGGCGTGGCGGAGAACTCAACGGCGATTATTGAATCTGTCGTCCGACTTGGTCATGCCATGGGCCTGACGGTTACGGCAGAAGGCGTAGAAACAAACGGGCAGATGCTGGCACTGGCTGAGGCGGGCTGCAACCAGCTACAGGGCTATCTGTTTAGCCAGGCTGTGCCGTCTGAACAAATTGCTCTGATGCTGGAAAAGCGTAAAGCAGGATAAATGCCTCACCCTTAAACCGCTGACAATAGTTTCAGGGCGAGGCGGCTTGTTCCGCTATGCTGTGGCTGAGCTGGGCTTTACGCCGGGAAGTCGGTGCCAAGTGAGGTTTCTCGCCACGCTTCAATCTGCGCCAGCCGCTCACGGAGTTTATTAGTGACCGCCTCAAAGCCAAACGCTCCCATCACCAGATGGCGCGGCGGATGAGCATTTTCAGTAATCGCCATCATTACGGCGGCGGCGCGCGCCGGATCGCCCGGCTGTTGGCCACTGTAGCCTGCGGTATTTTTCATGCGCGCACCAGCGGTTTCCGCATAATCATCGATACGGTTTTCTGTCTGATGCAATGAGCGCCCCGCCCAGTCGGTGCGGAATGGCCCCGGCTCAACGCAGGTAACCTTGATGCCCAGCGGCTCACCCTCAACCGCCAGCGCATCGGACCAGCCTTCTACCGCATGCTTGCTGGCGGCATAGTAGCCGGAGCCAGGAAAACCAATCAGGCCCGCCACCGAGGTAATATTAATAATATGCCCGCGCCGCGCCTTGCGCATAGCCGGGAGCACCGCACGCGTCATGGCGAACAGACCAAAAACGTTAGCATCAAACTGCGCGCGGATCTCTTCTTCAACGCCCTCTTCAACCGATGACTGATAGCCATAACCTGCATTATTTACCAGCACATCAATGGTGCCAAACTTCTCCAGCGTTGCCTTAACCGCACCATCAATATTGGCGCTGTCGGTGACATCAAGCGCCAGCGCCAACGTCTGCTGTTCTTTACCCGGCACCAGGTCCGCAACTTTTTGCACATCGCGGGCGGTAACCACCACGTTAAATCCACGTTCAATCGCCTGCTTCGCCAGCTCACGGCCAAAACCGGTAGAGCAGCCGGTAATAAACCACACCGGGCGCGTTTCAGTTGTCATGCTGTTTTCCTTATGTGCGATCGGGCGAAGCAGGAAACTCCGTTAACTCACGGATATGTTCCTGACAGCCTCGCCCGTTGAAGAGAGGTTAACCTTTGATTTTTCGTAAACATAAGCCAGGAGCGGCGGTTTTACAAACGCCTTGCCACGCCGCTCAGGTTATCTCTTTTTAGTGGGCAACACTTCGTTCAGCAACTGGCTGGCGGTATCGCCAATCACCTGCGCAGCGCCGCGATCGCCCTTTAACATTGAGGTCATAAAGGCTTTCGCCTGTTTAAAGGTAATATGCGGTGGCAGCGGCGCTACTTCCGGATCGGTCTTCACTTCCAGCACTACCGGTCGGTCGCTGCTTAGCGCTTCCTGCCAGGCGGCACTGAGCTTTTCCGGGTCGTCGACAAAAATGCCCTTCAGGCCGAGCATCTCAGCAAAGGCAGCGTAGTGCACATTGGGAATATCCTGGCTGGCCTCAAAGCGTGGATTGCCTTCCATCACCCGCTGCTCCCAGGTCACCTGATTAAGATCCTGGTTATTAAACACGCAGACAATCAGCCGTGCATCGCCCCAGCCCTGCCAGTATTTCTGGATAGTGATAAGCTCCGCCATATTATTCATCTGCATCGCGCCGTCGCCCACCAGCGCCACCACCGGCTGATGCGGAAAAGCAAACTTGGCGGCAATCGCATACGGCACCGCCGCGCCCATGCAGGCCAGGCCGCCGGAAAGCGTGGCGCGCTGTCCCTGTTTGACCCGATAATCGCGAGCGAACCAGTTGGCACAGGAGCCGGAATCTGAGGTAACAATGGCATCGTCAGGCAGCAGAGGCGACATTTCCCATACCACGCGCTGCGGGTTAACGGGTTTCGCGGGTGCCATTGCCCTCTCTTCCATCACCTGCCACCACTCCTGTACCTGACGGGCGATATTCTCCTGCCAGCTGCGGTCTGCTTTATGTTGCAGCAGCGGCAGCAGCGCACGTAACGTTTCCGCCGCATCGCCATGCAGATTCACCTCGCAGGGATAGCGCAGGCCAAGCATTGAAGGATCGATATCAATCTGTACCGCTCGCGCTTTGCCCTCTTCTGGCAAAAACTCTGTCCACGGAAAGCCGCTGCCGATCATTAATAGCGTGTCGCAGTTTTTCATCATCTCTGAAGAGGGTTTGGTGCCCAACAGGCCGATAGAGCCGGTCACAAACGGCGCGTCATCCGGCAACACATCTTTGCCCAGCAGCGCTTTCGCCACGCCCGCACCCAGCACATTCGCCGCCTGCACCACCTCTACGGCCGCGCCGCGTGCGCCGGAACCAATCAGAATCGCAACTTTTTTACCGGCGTTGAGGATTTCTGCAGCACGTTGCAAATCATCCTCATAAGGCACCACTTTTGGTCGTTGATAGCCTGGGCCGGAATGGGTAAAGCCGTGCGCATGCTGCGGCTCCTGCCACGGCTCGTCCTGTAGGTCTTTCGGCAAAATCAGCACCGCCACGCCGTTTTGCGCTTTCGCAATACGCACGCCACGATCGACCAGATGGCGCACCTGCGCCGGGGCCGCCGCCTCCTGCACAAAATTAGCAACGTCAGAAAACACGCGATCGAGATTCAGCTCCTGTTGATAGTTGGAGCCGCGAGAGGTGGTTTCCGCCTGGCCGGAAATCGCCAGCACCGGCGCGTGGTCCATTTTTGCATCATACAGACCGGTCAGCAGATGCGTGGCGCCAGGGCCGCCGGTAGAGAGGCAAACGCCCAGTTCGCCGGTAAATTTGGCATGGCCTGCAGCCATAAATGCCGCCATCTCTTCATGGCGTACCTGAATAAACTCAATGCCGGCGCCCGCTTTATTTACTCGCTGAATCGCGCCCAGCACCCCATTAATGCCATCGCCGGGGTAACCGTAAATTCGCGTAACGCCCCATGCCTTCAGGCGCGCTACAAAAAAATCGCTGGTCTTCATTGCCATTGTCTGTTTCTCCCTCTCAGATTACACAGACTTTAAGCATAGCTGACCTGTTCAAAACACAACCGCCGCGTTTAGCCCATCGCCTGACTCATCAAACTCCAGGCCGTCATCCCCTGCGGCTGCCACTCGCTGCCGCGCACCATGCGCAACGGATTATCTACCGGTTGTAAACCAAGGGTTTGTAGCCACGAGCCCAGTCCTGCCTCGCGACGGCTGTCAATACGCACAAAAGCGCCAGCCAGTGGCTGCATCGCTTCAATAATCAGCTGTTGCGCCATTTGCCTGTCAGGTGCGATGACCGGGCCGATCACATAGCCATGCCCGAAACGGCGGGTAACAGCAAAGCCCAGCGGCACCGTTTGCTGACGCAGCAGCGTGATGCTGGCACCGCTCTGGAATAGCTGCTGTAGCAACGGTAGCCGCTGAAAGCCGTTTGCCTGCCAGTCAAGCTGCGCCAGCGCCGGAAGATCGCTCTGCCGCGCCATCTGTACCAGCCCGCTGGCGGGCGGCGGCGTCAACGCTGACGTTTGATACTGAATCACGTCGCCCGAGGCGACAAATCCCATCTGACGATAGAGAGGCGCGCCGGCGGCGGTAGCGTGCAGATGCAGCTGCCAGCCCTCCAGCTGCTGCAACGTATAGTGTAACAGCGCCTTACCGATGCCCTGACCGCGCAGCTGACCTGCGACAATGATCACGCCCAACGAGGCGCGCTCCGCGCCCCAGCGCCAGAACAGCGTGCTGCCGACCACACGCCCCTGCTGTTCCGCTATTACGCCTTCGCCCAGTTGCAGCATTAGTTGCCAGTCGGCAAGACGATGTGGCCACTTAACTTCCTGCGTGAGCGCCACACAGTCGTCCAGATCGTGCGGCGTCATTGCCCGTAACTTAATCATCCTCGCCCCTGCAAAAATAGCGACATTAGCCGCTGCTTTTACGATCTGCAATACACGGGACAAAGAGATTAAATCTGAAAGTCGATCGCTGGCTCCTCTTCCTGAACGCTAAGCGCCTGACGTTTCATCTCCTCCAGCGACAGGTTGGCGCTGCATAACTCAAGAAACTGCCAGACATAATTGCGCTGCAGTTGCCCGCGCTTTAGCGCCAGCCACACGGTGCTGGCCTCAAAGAGATGGCGCGCATCAAGCCGCGTCAGCGCTGATTGCGTATCCAGCTGGCATGCCTGATCGGCAAGGATCCCTACGCCAAGCCCCAGATCAACATAAGTTTTCACGACGTCGGAGTCTTGCGCGCTGAGGATAATGTCCGGTTTCAGCCCCGCAGCCTGAAAGGCGCGATCGACACGCGAGCGTCCGGTAATCCCCTGCCGATAGGTAATCAGGGGATAGCGGCTGAGCGCCGCCAGAGTAAGCTCCTGCTCCTGCCCCAGCTCATGTCCTTTTGGCACCAGCAGCGCATGATGCCAGCTAAACCACGGAAAGGCCGCCAGCGCCGACTGATTAACCAGCTGCTCGCTGGCGATACCGATGTCCGCTTCGCCAGCAGCAACCATCGCTACTATTTCCTGCGGCGATCCCTGATTCAGCTCCAGCCGCACCTGCGGCCAGAGCGCGCGAAAAGCTTTGATCACTTTTGGCAGGCTGTAGCGCGCCTGTGTATGGGTAGTGGCTATGGTCAGGACACCGCTGGTTTCGTTGGTAAAGAGATCCGCCAGCCGTCGTACCCGACTCGCTTCATCGAGAATGCGCTCAGCGATAGCCAGCAGCGCTTTGCCCGGCTCGGTCATGCCCAGCAGCCGTTTGCCGCGACGGATAAAGATATCTACACCCAATTCATCTTCTAAATCGCGTATATGGCGGCTGACGCCAGACTGTGAGGTAAAAAGCGTATTCGCCACCTCCGTCAGGTTAAACTCACAGCGTGCGGCTTCACGGATAATTTTAAGCTGTTGAAAGTTCAAACCGTTTCTCCTTATCTGGCGTTCAATGCTGCCTTAATGTTAAGCAGGCTTATTGATAGCTACAAATAATAAAAAACGGATTATTATGCATTTATGAGATAAAGGCGGACGACCAGTAATGATTAACCAGCCTGTCCGTGATCAAAGATGATCTAACCCACCAGCATCAGCTCACGCTCTTCCGCAACGGGCTTGTTCAGCAGAGTCAGCAGGATATTTTTCACCGCCTGAGCGGAAGGCGATAGCGGCAGACGCGAAGAGATATTGAGCGATAGCGGTAGATTAAGCGAAGGTGAATTAATACGCGCCATCCAGCCGTTAGTCGCGCTAACCAGGGCCCGTGCCGCCGACTCCGGCAGCACCGTTGCGCCCATACCGCTGGAAACGGCGGCGCTCAGGGTGGCAAGCGATTCAATTTCACCAATGATACGCGCGCTGAGGCGTCGTAATGAAAAAGCTTCATCGACCCGTTTACGCACCGCGCTGTAATCACGCGGCAAAAAGAGGTTCATCTGCGCTACCTGAGCCAGATCCACCATGCCGCCAGGCGCATCGCAGGCCCCTACCAAATAAAGCTCTTCTTTCATCAGCGGCGTGCTGGTAATGCCCGCCAGCGGCGTGCGGTCATATAATACCGCCATATCGAGCTGTCCGTTTATCACTTTTTCATGAAGCGAAGAGCCGCTGTTTTCATGCAGGTAAACCAGGATTTCCGGATACTCTTCACGCACCGTTTGCAGCAGCGGCATGGTTAGCGAAGAAGCAGCGGTGCCCGGCGCAAGACCGATAGAGACCTGACCGTTCAGCGTTTGTCCGGCATTGATCACTGCCATTTGCGCCTGTTCACACTGACGTAAAATGGTTCGCGCATGGGCATACAGAATTTTTCCGGCCTCGGTGGGCGTTACGCCACGTTTGGTACGGATCAACAGCTGTTGGTCCAGTTCATTTTCCAGCGTGGCCACCTGCTGACTCAACGCAGGCTGCGCAATATGCAGCACTTCCGCCGCCTGAGTCAGACTGCCAATATCGACAATTTTTACGAAGTATTTAAGCCGTCTTAAGTTCATGTTGCCTCCGTCGGGGTTACCGAATGTTGTTACCAGCTCAGGCGCGCATCGCGGCTGTAAGCCATGGATTGCAATATGCAGGCCAGTTTTCATCGCGGTCAAAATGCGGCATCGCTAACCCACGATAAAATAAGAGAATCTGATTACCCCAAACGAGTTAAACGGCTAAATTTATGTCGCCAGCCCGGCAGGTTAATGGTCTGTCGCACCAGAAGCGTGCAGCGGCTGCGTTTGTACTGTGCAGGCGATAAGAGAAACTTTTTATAAGCGCTGCGCCGCTACTCTTTCGATCTTCATCACAAAAACCTGCTTTCATACCGGTCGAAACATGAACTCTGTCACTGTTCCCCTTTTCACTTATGGCAAATGTAAAATTTTTGTTATTACCTTAATTCACAAAAAAATCGTAAAAACAGCAGGTTATCCCAAATGAAATTATCACTTCATTAACTTTTATGTGCCCTTTGTAAAAGATAGATAACGTGACGTCATACTATAACCTCTCACCACCAGAGATAAGCGGTAGTACGCCTGCTGTCTCCTTAATTTTTAGAAGGAAAGTATTTTGCTGACTGTGCTGGGTTTTTCGATGGTGATCTGCTTCATGTATCTGATCATGACCAGGCGAATGTCGGCGCTGATTGCGCTGATTATTGTTCCTACTTTTTTTGCGCTGGTAGGCGGTTTCTGGCACGGACTGGGCGAAATGATGCTTAACGGCGTCAAAACGCTGGCCCCTACCGGCGTGATGCTAACTTTTTCCATCCTCTATTTTGGTTTGATGATTGATGCCGGACTATTTGATCCGCTGGTGCGGCTGATTTTAAAAATTGTACGCGGCGATCCATTAAAGGTGCTGGTTGGCACGGCTGTGCTGACGCTGCTGGTTTCGCTGGATGGTGACAGCTCCACAACCTATATGATTGCCGTCGCGGCATTCCTGCCGCTGTATCATCGGTTGGGGATGAATGTGCTGCCGATGCTCTGTTTAATTAATCTGGCCAGCGGCATTATGAACCTGTCGCCCTGGGGCGGTCCAACCGCTCGCGCGGCAGCAGCGCTGCGTATTGATGCGCTGGATATTTTTATTCCCATGATCCCGGCGATGCTGCTGGGCTGTTTTACCCTGGTGGGAATGGCGGTGCTGTTCGGTCTGCGCGAACGTCGGCGGCTGGGCATCATGACGATGGAAAGTCATCATCTGGAAAATATCAGCCTGGGGCTGGGCGATGCAGAGGATTGTGAGGCTAACCGACGCCCTAAAATGTTCTGGCCCAATTTTATCCTTACCACCACGCTGCTGGTGCTGCTGGTCGTGGGACTGATGCCCATTCATATTCTGTTTATGCTGGCATTCGCCATCGGGGTGATGCTTAATTATCCCTCGCTGGAGCAGCAAAAAGAGCGCATCGGTGCGCACGCCGCTAATGTGCTGGCAGTGACCGCGTTGATTTTCGCTGCCGGGGTGTTTACCGGAATTTTATCCGGTACTGGCATGGTGGACGCTATGGCGAAGAGCCTGCTGGCGGTGATCCCTCACAGCTTTGGCCCTTATCTGGCGGTGTTTACCGCAGTAATCAGCCTGCCGTTTACTTTCTTTATGTCTAACGATGCGTTCTATTTTGGCATCCTGCCGGTGATCGCCCAGACCGCCGCAGGCTACGGTATCAGTGCCGAGGAGATCGCACGCGCTTCGATTATCGGTCAACCTTTCCATCTGCTCAGCCCGCTGGTGCCATCAATTTATCTGCTGGTTGGGCTGGCGAAGGTGGATATTGGCGACCATCAGCGCTTTTCAATTAAGTGGGGGATTGTGGTAAGTATGGCGCTGTTGGTGGGCGGAGTGGTGTTTGGCGCCTTTCCGCTCTGGCACCGCTGAGCAGGTCTGTAAACCTGCAGCTGGCGCATCGCGCCAGCTATGGCGATAGTCAGAGAAGGATTTAATCGCTATAGCGGAATAAGTCTGAACGGAATATTGCATGGCCGGTGCTTATTTAGTGAAGGCCCGGCCAGGCGATAAAACAGTAGGAAAGCAATTAATGGTGAAGCTGGGCCAGGTCATCCTCGGTTAAACCGGTCGCCTCCCGCACTGACTCACGAGGCATTCCCATTTTTAGCAGGCTGCGGGCAACTTCTAATTTGCCTTCATTTCGGCCCTGCTGTCGACCGAGCTGGATACCCTTCTCAATACCTTTCTTAATACCTTGCTGTTCAAGCTGTTGGGCGATGGTCATAAGTGCGTCCCCGTGTTGCGGCACACGCAGTGCCAGTTCGCGAACAAAAGCTTCGGAGTCGGCAGACTCACCTGCCTGTATTAAATATTGTATCAGCACCATTACCTGCGGTGAAGAAAGATAATCGGCCATCAGTAGCGTGACCAGACGATCTGTCAGGGTGGCAATATCACGCTGATGAATATGCTTCTGCAATAATGTGAGTGCTGCCATGCTGCGATGTTTCATGATTTCATCGTCAGGGATCACAGTGACATCCACCAGCGGAAAAGCACCGCTGTAAAGCTTGCCAGCCAGGTCAGGGTTATCAAATTCATTCAGCCAGCGTGTTGAATAGGGATAAGGGCTGCGTTTGCCAACATAAAAAAGCACCGGTATCACCAGCGGTAGCTTTTTATGACCCGCTTCGATATGGCGCTGCATCGCCGCTACGGCGTAACGCAACAGGCGAAACGCCATATGTTTATCCGGCGACGACTGGTGCTCGATCAATACATGAATGTAGCCATCACCTGCGGAGGTTTGCAGGCTATAAAGTACGTCACTGAAATACTGGCGCAGGTCACTTTCTACAAAGGATCCTGACTCCAGCTTCAACGTGCTGAGGTTGCAAATGGCGCGCAACGCAGGCGGAAGATGCAGCTCCATAAAATCACGCGCAATTTCAGGCTGTGACAAAAACTGACGGAAGGTAGCATCATGGGGCGTTGGTGTTCTGTTGTTGTTTTTCATTGACCAATCGTTTTTGTATATTGCTTCTCTTTTATTAATGCAACGCTATTATTTCCTCACCACCATTATCGCTATTCAGGCAGAAAAATAATGAAACGACGCTCATTATTCACCTGCCTGACTTATGCAACGAAAATAATAGCAGCGCAAACTTAATAGGCTTATTGACAATCCACTATAAACGCGATCAATCATCAGTTTATGCGTTATGAAAATCAACTTCATTAAGTCAAAAACTCAAATCAGCTCGCACTATTATTTCGCACAATTACGATGAGCATTACCCTGTTAATAGATTATCTGTAATAAAACGTCTTACCGCTTTTTGCGATTACGGTGCATATCGATAGAGACCGCAGCAACAATAATGATGCCTTTAATAATATCCTGTATATAGGCATCCACGCCTACAAAGGTAAATCCGCTTTTAATCAGCCCGAGAATGACCGCGCCGATCAGCGTGCCGGTAATGCGACCAACACCGCCCATCAGGCTGCTGCCGCCAATTACCGCCGCCGCGATAGCATCCAGTTCATAAGACATGCCCATGCTCGACTGCCCGGTACTGACGCGTGCCGCCAGCACAACGCCCGCCAGTCCGGCCAGCCCGCCGGCAATGGTATACACGATCACCAGATACTTATTAACGTTAATTCCAGAAACGCGCGCCGAGGTCATATTGCCGCCGATAGCGTAAACATATTTGCCGTAGCGCGTATGTTTCAGCGCAATGTGAAATATCACCGCCACCACCAGAAAGATCACGACCGGCATCGCGCCCTGACCGATGGCGGTAAAACCATCAGACAGAAAGCTGATAGGGTTGCCCTGCGTGTAATACTGCGCCAGCCCACGGGCGGATACCATCATGCCCAGCGTGGCGATAAAAGGCGGAATACCGGTGCGGGTTATCAGTACACCGTTAATCAAACCGCACAGGATACCCACCCCAATCCCGGCAACAATCGGCACCACGGCAGGCAGGTCAACCAGCGAAGGAAACATCGGCGACAGACTGTCCGAGGTTTGCGCCAGGCTGGCCGCCACCACCGCCGTTAACGCTATCAGCGAACCGGAAGAGAGATCGATGCCGGTGGTGATGATCACCTGCGTTACGCCAACGGCAATAATGCCGATAATCGCCACCTGCAGTACAATCAGCACCAGACGATTGGTGTTCAACAAAAAAGATTGATCGCGCACATACCAGCCTGCCACTTCAAAAATCAATGCGATGCCGAGCATCACAATAAAAATGCCGGTATCTTTTGGCAGCTTGCCCTGCAGCTGGCTGAACAGCGGCTGACGCGATGCGCGCGGTTGTTGAGTACTCATTTTCACGTTGCTCATAATCTTCCTCTCGCTTCACTCGGATGCCAGCGACATAATGGTTTCCTGATCGGCCTCTTCTTTATCGAGGATGCCGGTTATCCGCCCTTCGTGCATCACCATCACCCGGTCGCTCATGCCCAGGATCTCCGGCAGCTCTGACGACACCATAATCACCGCCACGCCACGGTTGGCCAGCTCACTGATCAATCGATAGATCTCTGCTTTCGCGCCGACATCAATGCCGCGCGTCGGCTCATCCAGAATCAGGATTTTTGGCTGCGCCAGCAGCCAGCGTGCAATCAACACTTTCTGCTGATTGCCGCCGCTGAGGTTATTGATGATCTGATCCATTGTGGGAGTTTTAATATTGAGCCGCCGGATCTGCTCCATACAATCCTGCGCCATTTGCACATGGCTGACGAAGCCGCCTTTGCTGCTGTATTCCGGCATATTTACGATGCTCATATTCTCCAGCACCGACAACACCAGAAACAGACCGGATTTTTTACGATCCTCAGTCAGAAACGCCATGCCCTTCTCGATCGCCGTTGAGGGCGAGTCGATGGTGACCGGCACGCCGTCAATCAATACTTCCCCGCTGTCGGCAGATGCCATGCCAAACAGGGTTTCCATTACTTCGCTGCGTCCGGCCCCCACCAGCCCGGCAACGCCAAGGATTTCACCACGCCGTACGCTAAAGCTGACATCTTCAAACGCATCCTGGCGCGACAGATGGCGCACCGTTAGCACCTCTTCGCCGATGGCGTTGTTGAATTTAGGGAACAACTGGGTCAGTTCGCGGCCCACCATCTGGGTGATCAATGACTGGCGGGTATAGCTGTCGGTCCGGTCGCTGCCTACCCAGCTGCCGTCGCGAAATACGCTGACCTCATCGGTGATGGCAAAGATTTCATCCATTTTATGGCTGATATAAACAATTGCTTTTCCCTGCGCCCGCAGATCGCGAATGATGGTAAACAGATGCGCGACTTCACCTTCAGTCAATGCCGAGGTTGGCTCATCCATAATCACAATATCGGCGTTCCACGAGACCGCTTTGGCAATTTCCACCATCTGCTGACTGGCAATGCTTAACTCTCCCACCATGCGATCCGCCGGCAGACGAATATTAAGCTTGCTTAGTAGCTCCGCGGTTTGCTGATTCAGCTGGCGATGATTCACCAGGCCAAACTTTACCGGCTCACGTCCCAGCCAGATATTTTCGGCTACCGTCATCCATGGCACCAAATTAAGTTCCTGATGAATCATTGAGATACCGGAACGTAGCGCATCCAGCGTATCCTGAAACTGCACCGGCTCGCCTTTGATACGGATAACACCCTGGTCGGGACGATAGATCCCAATCAGGCATTTCATCAGCGTGGATTTCCCCGCGCCGTTTTCTCCCATCAGCGCATGTACCGTGCCGGGCCTGACGCGCAGCGAGACGTTATCCAGCGCTTTCACCCCTGGAAAAAATTTACTGATGCCTTCAGCTTCCAGCGCATAAGCCGTCATGTTTTACCTCCGTACGACAGGTCGCCTGCCAGCGGCCCGCATAACGGGCGGCGGGCGAACGGAAAGAGTTATTTTTGGTTACGGCTGACAAACTGTTGATAATTCTCTTTGGTAATCAGCTGGTAGGGAATCATCACGCTTTTCTGAACTTTTTCGCCATTCACCAGCTTGATAGCTGTCTGAACGGCACCTTCGCCCTGCCCTTTGGCATCCTGGAAAACGGTAGCAACCATTCTGCCGTTTTTGATCTGCTGCAGCGCATCCGGCGTGCCGTCCACACCGGCAATCAGCACTTTGCTACTTTTACCCAACGCCATCAGCGCGCCGATAGCCATTTCGTCATTATTGGATGCGATAGCGTCAATTTGATCGCCTGCGGTCATCCAGTTGCTGACCACATCCACCGCCTCATTACGCATAAATTTGGCAGTTTGCTTCTGAACGATTTTGATCTGCGGATATTTAGCCACAACCGCCTCAACACCTTTGGTACGGTCGCGGGTGGCTTCGTTGGCCAGATCGCCCATTAAAATAGCGACGTTGCCTTTTTGATTCATCGCTTTCGCTAGTGCTTCCATTTGCAGGCGGCCCGCCAGTTCAGAATCCGATCCCACATAGGCCATTTTGTCAGTCAGCGCCGCCTGAGGACGCCGGTTAACAAAGATCAGCGGAATGCCTGCTTTACTGGCCTGATCCATAATCGGTTTTACTGCGTTGGTATCGACCGGATTCACGATAATTGCGTCAACGCCCTGACCAATAAAGTTCTGCACCTGTTGCAGCTGCTGCGCCACGTCGCCTTTGGCATCTTCCATCTGGCCTTGCACCTGATTTTTATCCATCTCTTTCTGCATGGCGGTACGCAAAATGGTCAGAAAATTGTCATCAAACAGCGCCATTGATATGCCCAGCTGAATATCTTTCGCCAGCACTGCCGCAGGCAGCAGGCAGGCAATAACAGAAGCAACAATCGCTTTTTTCATCTTCATAGTTCACCCTTTGAATCGTTAAGTTGCGCTGGCGGGCCGTTACCTCGAATGAAAAATATTTTTTACATTCACACAACATCACCAGGGTTTCCAGCTTCGAAAAGAGATAAAACCTTATAACTGTCGCGCTTTTTCTGTTTACACCTCCCCTTTTCAAATCCTTGATTTTTATCTTAATTATTGTAAAAAACCGTTTATTGAGCCCTGGTAACAACCCTCATGCATTGAAACAGTTCGTTTGTTTCATAATAACTTCTATTGAAATTTTCATAATGAAAGCATCGAAACGCCCGTTTTAAAATTACCAGATAACAAAAATTTGACATGCCTCTAACAACAGCCGGGAAAAGCGTTTAAATTGAGATCTACCCGGCAGATTAGAAAAGCAGCAAATGGCAGCTTATTGCTGGTTTTGCCAGCAAACGCACGGGGAAAGGCGGGAGAGGCTTTGACATTCAGATGGGTGCCAGGTAATATTCGCCTCGTTCACACGATTCCTCTGTAGTTCAGTCGGTAGAACGGCGGACTGTTAATCCGTATGTCACTGGTTCGAGTCCAGTCAGAGGAGCCATATTTAGAGAAGCCCGCTCAGGGAAACCTGAGCGGGCTTTTTGCATTCTGTGCTTGCTTGCTGAAGCGGATACTTGATATCCCTGTTTAGCCACCATCATTCACCAACTTTTCGCCATCGGCAGATGGGTTCTCTGTTTATTTATTCATCGCAACCTCATCAGTGCTACTTTGCCAGCAGTCGGTTCACCCTCACGATCGAGCGGGTCAGCGTGCTGCCATGATGCGGATCGCCAAAATGAAACAGCGCCGTCGCGCGTCGAAAGGCAGGATCGCACGGACCATTAGCATGAAAGGTGCGATAACCGTGAAAGAAGTAGATGTTGCCCGGCTTTAAGTAGAGCGTCATGGGTTTGACCAACCGGTGCTTGATCGCTTTCATTAACAGATAACGCGATAATCTGTTTTGCATCAGGCTCTTTTCCAGCACGTTGAATATTACGCTGGAGCGAAAAGGCCGCAGGTTAGGAAACAAAAGCAAATCCCCGCGCGCCTTCCCTTCCTGCGGGATTTCAATCGGCAGCAGTGCGGTAATGACGCTGGCATCATAATGAAAAGAGTTGGATTTCTTTTTACCGCTTTCTCCCTGTACACAGCGCAGTACGGCCAGAATATTTTGATCGGCTAACCGGCGCGCCAGCGACTTTTCCGCCATCCGCTGCATAAGTTGTCGAAAGTCAGCGTCTTCACTAAGCCGGGCCAGCGGCGTGTGATCAATTTTTTCCACATCGCCGAAAATCGCATGATATCCCTTTCCCGCCTCTGCGCTTACCTCGTCAATCCAGGCACGAAATTTTGCAAGCCCTTCATCGGTGACCACATTTTCCAGTACGGCATAACCCTGATTTTCAATGTTTTCTAATAAGCGTGGAACGTTATTCGGATCGATATTGGTAACAAAAGACATAGCACCCTACCTGTTATACTATTTTTGGTATAGAGCGTTCAGCGCTCTTTTTTAATACCCTGGTTTAACCGGCTTAATCATAGGAGCTCTGCTGAATAAAGAAATAGACTCGCGTCCAAAATAAGAATTATTAACATTAGGGGTCTGATTTTAACTGGCATCTTGTGGTTCATATGCTTTGCAAAAAGCTGATTTAAGCCATTGAATAAAAAAACAGGCTGCTGCTTTAAAAGTTTTACTGGCTTTTTATTGAGACCAATAATAAGTGAGTCACATCTGGCATGAGTTAAATAATCAGCGCTGCATCGGCGACGGTTTCAGGCAGATAAAAATGGCTTTCGTGGCGGATGTTTTCCAGCCTGGGCGCTGGCGTTGTGTTTAACGGATCAACACGTTACCCTGCCAACGGCTTAATTAACGGGAATTGCCCCAATATGGTTGAACAGGCAAAACGCAAAAACGATCCTGAAGGACTGAAAAAACGTATTCTTGAAGGCGCGCTAAAAGCCTTTGCCGAATATGGCATGCAGGGCGCGCGCCTGGAGCAGATTGCAGATAACGCGCAAACCACCAAACGTATGGTGGTCTACCATTTCAACAATAAAGAAAACCTCTATCTTGCAGTGCTGGAGCAGGTTTATCAGCAGATCCGCGAACATGAAACCGGCCTGAATTTACGCGAACTGCCGCCGGAAGAGGCGATTATCCGGTTAGTAGAGGAAAGCTTTGATTATCACGCTACGCATGCTGATTTCATGCGTCTGGTCTGTAGTGAAAACCTGCTGCGAGGCCGTTATATCAGCCAGTCGCCGCGCATCAAAGCGCTTAACCGTAGCGCGCTGGATTTGCTGGAGGATATTTTGACGCGTGGACAGCAGGCAGGCCTGTTTCATCGTGACGTGAATACCATTGATGTACACCGGCTGATCAGCAGCATATGCGTTCATCATGTTTCAAACCGCTATACCTTTAATGCGCTGTTCACTCCCGATAACAGTGAAGCGGAAAGTATTAAACGCAATCGACAACTGGCCGTCACCGCCACGCTGCGCTATTTACGCCGCTGTGATGCGCCGGCTTAATGCCGCTTTTCTGAGAAAACAGCAGGCTGGTCTCTGTCGCCAGCCTGCTTAACAAGTTAAATAGTCAGCGTTATATCAGAGCAGATCGCGCCATGACATTATCAGCGCCGCCGGTAATGGATCGGCACGCACCCCTGGCGATGGCTGCCAGCTATCCCAGGCGCGAAAAGCCGAGAAATCCAGCCCGGTCAGGCTTTCCAGCCCACTCACCGTAATCCGAAACTCATCAACCTGTGGCACCTTATCCTGCTGCGCGGTGGCAATGACTCGCCGTGGCTCATCCAGCAGATTCGCCTGGCTAACCAGTAGCGCCGTGGCCTGCGGCTCTCCTTCATTACCGATGCGTAATACCACTTTCCAGTACATCAGCGGCACCTTCGCCTCACCATATTGTCGCCACTGATCGTCAAGGACCGGGCCGGTGAGCACTGTAATCTGCTTTTTACTCTGCAGTACGCCATATTCCAGAATATAACGCTCTACGCCCTGCCAGTACTGCAGGCTCTGATTAAAACGAAAATGCTGCGGTGAACAGTTAGTAAAATGAAAGGTATCTTTATTGGCGCGGATCGCCTCCTGCGGCGTTCCCCAGGTTGGATCGCTGCGACGGGTCAGATGGCCGCGATCGAACCAGCGGCTGAATTCGCGATAAAAAGACTGAACCAAATAATAGCGGCTGTCGATGCGGCTATCCTCATACCAGCTGTCGCCTTCTGCCAGCAGCGAGGGCTGACCACTGTCGCGATTGATGTTGATATAGCGCGCGCCATCAATATTGGTGGCGGTAAGAAAAGCGATGCGTCGCTCGGCACAGAGGGCCAGCGAAAAGTTCTGGTAATCCAGAATCGCCTCGGTGCCGGTCGCGCCGGATCGCAGCGGGGCGATTTCCGCCGCTCTTGGCGTCAGGATCTGTGCCAGCGGCACCGCGTGATCGGTTAAAAAATCTGCCTGATAGCCGTTACGGTTAGCATAATTCGCATCTGGCGCGGCGCGTGCCAGTTCTGTGAGCGTCAGCGCGCGTTCGCCGCGTAGTGCTGCAATCAACCGCTGACGCGCTAAGGGTTCCAGCTTTACCGCCTCTGCTTTTAACCAGTCCACCAGGGCGCTGACACGAATGCCCTCATTAATCAGGGTGCCGCTTTCGTCCTGTGCCGCACCGTGATGAAGCGCCACCAACTCCCAGCTATCGTTAAAAACCGGCGCGCCGGAAGAGCCTTCTTCAGTATCCGCCGTGTAATGCAGGACATTTGCCGCCGCGCTGCCCTCTTCCCCACGCGCCAGCAAATAGTTATCACGTAGCGCCACCTGCTGCGCCGCGCCTGCAGGATGCTGAAGGATATTTACCGCCATGCCCAGCCGGTGTTTATCGGGTCGATCGCTAAGCATTATCTGGCCAGGCAGCGCCGCATCGGCATCGCCCGTGCGCTGTTCACCCAGCGCAACCAGCGTACAATCGAGCTCATCCTCCGGGCTGGTTAGCCAGAAACTATCGGCATCCAGCGAGTAAATAGCGGTTGCAGCGCTGTTATCCTGCTCATTCAGCCAGTAGCCGAACTCCACGCTATAGCCAGCGGCGCGCTGGCGATCCGGTAATACGTGAAAGCAGGTAACAAACAGTCCGGCCCCCGTGAGAAAACCGGTGCCTTTCGGGACGCCATCTTCCCGTACCAGCGCCACTGCTTTGGCCCGTTCAGCACCCTGCAGTAAAAAGCCGGTGGGTAAAAAATCCGCTTCCGGGCCGATGATTGCCGTCCTCTCCAGCATGCGCTGGAAAGCATAACGCTGCGCGCGTCGGCTATCCGGCTCAGCCAGCTCAAGTTTGCCTTCGGCTATGGCCTTCACGCTCTGTTTGCGCTGGGCCGTGGTCAATGTCAGCCGCTGCCGTACCAGATATTCTGTCTGCCTCATGGTTTCTCCTTTCGCCTTGCTGTTAAACCGCCTCCATAACCATAGTCACCTTTACGCACATCGGCACGGCGCTTAACAGAGCAGGATAACCTCGCATTGCTGTTTTCTTCAGCATTCAATCGCTTTTTGCGAATCAGGCTTTGACAAGCGCTAACGCCCTCGATATTATGCGCCCCGTTCACACGATTCCTCTGTAGTTCAGTCGGTAGAACGGCGGACTGTTAATCCGTATGTCACTGGTTCGAGTCCAGTCAGAGGAGCCAAATTCAGAAAAAGCAGACGCCAGGCGTCTGCTCTTTTGCTTTCCAGCTCCGAATACTTTTCACTCCCTTTCCTGCCTCGAAACAACTTACATCGTTCTGTACATTTTCCACTTATCTCAATACATCCCTGTACCTACGCCATAAAGCTATGCCGCCATAAAGTGACTGTTATAAGGCTTTTTTCGTGCCAGAGGTGATTTTTTGGTCATACATGCTGACCGGAAGCCACAAAATGATCTATTAGCAAAATTTCTGATGTTTAATTTTAGTTAAGTCAAAAAAACCTCCACAAAAGGAAAATGCAATTATAAATTTAAAAACTTGATTTATCTTCATGGCGGGATTTAAATCTTAAAAAAGCATCTCAAGTGCTGAAAGGCAGCATAAAATAGCGCTCAGGCGTTAAGTGTGTGCTAAAAGGCTCATTCGTTATAAAGCACTTGTCGTTAAATCCTTTCATAGACGGGTCAAGAACTTCCCATTGCGGCCGTTTTTTTTAATAATAATCTATAACCAATATTAATAATTTTTCCGCACTCCAACAAAAAATCTATTTTTATTATAAAAAACAGATTTAATATTCCTTTTTTACTTATTAGAGCCGTAGATGTAAGGCAGGTTATATTACTTCGTAAATAAAATAACCATCCTCTGTAATGAGGATTTACTTTTATCATCAATTTGACATGGCACTGTAAAAATAATTAATCTACGGCTCCTTGAAAGACCTATCAGATAATTCTTAGCGTTATAGCAACGTTATATTTATTGGTAAAAAAGCATGAACCTTAACGCAATGTTAAAGGGATTCAGATTATGGCGTGCAGGCAACGTCATATGCCAGGGAAGCGTTTCACTATTGTTAATGATGCTTGTTAGCGGCCAGGCACAGGCATCGTTAATACTTGATCAGAATCGAGTAGTGCTGAGCGCTAATGAAGGCGGAATGGGGGTAGTAAAAGTAGATAACCCTACAGACCGTGATTATCTCATACAAAGCTGGATTACCACTGATAATAACGGTGTGCAGGAAGCGCTATTTGTACAGCCGCCGCTGGTAAAAATCAAAGCACATCAGAAAGTTGCCTTGCATATAGAGGCTATCGACTCTTCTCTTGCTGAACAACCACAGGAGCAACTTTATCGGCTCAATGTTAAAGAGATCCCTAAAGTTGAAGAGAAAAGCGGCTCGCAGCTGATATTAGTGATGCTGACAAAGGTTAAAATATTATATCGCCCTGCTGCGGTATCGCCTGAGATGGGCAATCAATATAAAAAGTTGACGTGGAAAAAAGCCGCAGGAAAATTACAGGTTTATAATCCAACGCCCTATTATGTAACCTTTAGCAAAGTCTGGGAAGGAAACGACACGGCGCATGCGCTGGATGCCGACATGGTTTCGCCCCACTCAACAATGTTAATAAAAGGCTATCACGGCGCTTCTGATATTAATTACCGTATTATTAATGATTATGGTGATATCAGTATGCCGGTACATGTCAAATTATAATTTCTCCTGACATCCAGATATTTAACGTTTTCGATTGGTGTCGAAGATGTTGTTTACTACTTGTTGGTTAATATTAAAAAAGGAAAGAAAAGTGAATAAATTAAAAACAGTTTCTTTGGGCTTATTAATGGTGACCTCTTCTGCCGCTTTTGCGGAAGGTGAAGGCAGCGTGGTACATTTTAACGGTCATGTTAATGAACCAACCTGTGCCATTGTTCCTGCCGACCAGAATATTACGCTGGAAACTGTTGGTGCCAGTGCCTTTGACAAGGTAGCCATTGGCGATAGCATTGAAAATGGCTCCCGTGATTTTGAAATTCATGTTAATTGTGAAGATCAAAATTTAGGTAACCATATAAAACTGGTTATGAAGGCATCTGCTGATGAAAATCAACCCAAGGCATTAAGAAATGCCAGCAATAATACCAGCGGTGTTGGCCTGGAAGTTTTTTACAATAATGAAGTCCTGGCGCCTAATCAAGAACTGGATGGCAGCCGCATTAATAACCTTAATAAAGGCGATGACAATATTAATATGAAAGTGCGCTATGCGCGCCTTAGCAACAATATCACCGGCGGTGACGTAAGTGCCGACGTTACTTTCGTAACGGAATATCGTTAATTCTCGTTATCATCCTGCTAAAAATCAGCCATGGCTCAGGCCATGGCTGTTCTCTCTGGCTTAAAGTTATGAGCGCCGTAAATAAACCTGCTACAACGCTACTATTTGTTGTTTGTCTGGGCTGCATGGGCGCAGCATCATTGAAGGCCGAAGAGAAGTTCGATTTATCACTGCTGGAGAATCAAACACAGGTCAATCGACAAGATGCGGAAATATTTAACGGCGACAGCGATATCCTGCCCGGGAAGTACTCTTTTAAAATTTTAATTAACGATCAGGAAGTGGCAGAGCAGGATGTTGTGTTTCGTCTCTATCATGGTCGTAGCGAGCCGCTGTTCGCCTGTCGTGATTTACAGGAATGGGGCGTTCACATTGACCGCTGCCCTCAGGCAGAAAACTTTCTTTCCGCCTGGGTACATGATGCCAAATTTGATATTGATCTGAGCGAAAACAGGCTGATGTTAACGCTGCCTCAACAGGCCTGGAGCAAACCGAACCTGTATGATATCGCGCCTGGCTGGCGGTGGGATAACGGTATAAACGCCGCTTTTGTCAATTACGACCTCTCCGCGCAGCGTTATCAAAGCAGCAGCGTCAGCAACGATATTTATGGCAACCTGAGCAGCGGCGTTAATCTTTTTGGCTTTCGCCTGCGCAATGATGGCTATTTTTCTGCGCCTGGGATGGCGCATGCACGTTATCAAAGCAGCAGTAGCTGGCTGGCTTATGATATTGACCGTCTGCGCAGTACGCTAACCGTTGGCGACTTTTATACCAGCGGCAGCCTGTTTCAGGGAACCACGCTGCGTGGCGTCTCGCTGATGACCAATATGGCGATGTTTTCAAACACCGAACGCAGCTATGTGCCTGCCATCATAGGTTCCGTTAGTTCGAACGCCACGGTTATTGTTAAACAGAACGGCTATGTGATCGCCACCCGGCAAATTCCCCCCGGCGCCTTTAATATCAATGATGTCCCCGTTTCTTCCTCGGCGGGTGATATTGACGTGACGATTATCGAAGCCAGCGGGAAACGGCAGCACTTTACCCAGCCGTTCAATACCAACAGCTTTCAGCTACCGTCACATAGCCTGCGCTATACCTTAAACCTTGGCGAAAGCCGACAGCATAACGCACAGCGCCTGCTGGAAGGCACGTTGTTATATGGGCTGAACAATACCTTTACGCTGTTGAACGGCGTGCAGTATGCCGCTGATTACCGCAATGTTGCTATCGGGATGGGCGCTAACGTACGCTGGCTGGGCGGCGTCAATGTGCTGTTTAATCAAAGTCAAACCACACGCTATCAGCAACAGCGTACCGGTAGACAATTACAGCTGGGCCTGAGCCGTTTTCTGCCGCTGACCGACAGCTATCTTTATGCTTCCGCCACGCACCGCTTTAATCCTTACTATCAGGAGTTTGGCTACTCTCCGCGCGCGGTGAGTACCGGGCTGGCGAGCGGCTATCGCAATAAATATAGCGTGCAGCTCAGCCAGAACATTAAAGGGATGAATCTGGCACTGAATTACAATCAGGAAATTGACTGGCTCGGCAGGCGTTATCGTAACTGGCAGACCAACCTTAATTTCAATATCAGGCATGCTACGCTGCTTACTTCCTGGTCACGCCGCTATTCAGCGGGACATGCTGCTGAAAATTATCTCTCAGTGAGTATCAGCCTTCCTCTGGGAAGAGAGCGAAACCACTATCTTGATATGAGTCATAGCAGCGGCAACAGCCATAGCAGCCATCTCTCTTTGACGGGACAGATGGGCGAAGAGAGAAATCTCGCTTACAGCCTGGGCGCGGCTAAAAGCGGATCTGAATATCATTATGATGCCTCGGCCAACTACACTTCCAGCCAGGGGGTAGCCCGTGCCGCATGGTCGCGTGGCCGTTCAACGGAGCAATGGCAGGCGGGCGCACGCGGCTCGGTAGTACTGCATTCGCATGGCATAACGCTGGGTCAGTACCTGAGTGAAAGTGCTGCGATCGTTCATACACCACATATTGCCGACGTCAGGATAGAAAACGCACAGCATGTCGCGACCGACCGCTGGGGAAATGCAGTGGTGCCGAGCCTGGTGCCCTATTACTACAATGAATTAGCGCCCACGCTGGATAGGCGACACATTCGTACCATTAAGCTTGATGAAGTGGTGCATCGTCTGGTGCCGCGTGAAGGGGCGATTGTGGCGGTGGAACTTAGCGCCTCGCATCAGCAGCAACACTATGCGCGTATTACCCAAACCAGCGGACAGCCACTGCCGTTTGGTGCCATTCTGTATGATGCGGACAATCGTAACCGGGGCGTACTCTCCGCAGGCGGCGTCATCTCAATGGATATTTATCATCTAAAGTGGCCGCTGCATATCAGCCTGGCTGACAAACAGCGCTGCACTATTGACCAACCGGCAGAAAAAAGCACAGAGAAGAGAATCTGGCATCTGATCTGCCATCGTTGAAGCTGGCGGCAAAATAAGGCTGGCAGGAGAAAAAATAAAAACGGGCCGCAACGCGGCCCGATAAACATGGGTCAGCACAACCGCTGACCGCAGAGATTACTGATTCTGTCCCGGTACTTTATGAACGCCCATGGACTTGAGTTTTTTAGAGAGCTCACGACGCTCTTTTGACAGATCGGCATTTTTGATGATGTATTCATCCACGCGATCTTCATAGTCGCTGCGCATGCTGGCGATGATCTCCTGAATCGCTTCAACGCTCATGCCCGGTTTAATGTATTCGCTCAGGTTATCCAGCAGCAGCACACGTTTCTGGTTGTCACGAATTTTCTTTTCCACATCGTGAATTTCGCGCTGTAGTTTGTTCTTGCGACGGTTCATGCGCACGAACTCAAGCACGTCCTGAAATGATTGCTTTGCATTTTCCATGTTGACACCTTTCATTAGGCCTGCCTGAACAGGCGGTATTGTCGTAGCCTTCAGCTTAGCGGCTCGCCTGGGCCGATGGCAATTTTCACATTTAAATTCGGACTGTGGGACATTTTAGCGCGAAATCTTGCGCAGCCACAGCTTCGATTGTCGAAACGATTATTTACGCATGGCCAGCCGAATCAAATCCGACAGCCGTTCCAGCTGTTTCGCCAGCTCCAGGCTCAGCCAGACATAGCCATGAATCGGCGTTTCCACCAGCCGATCGCGGTCATTTTCCGCAATCAGCTGCCGCAATTCGCGCACGATCTCCGCCAGCTCATGATGATTGGCCGCGACCCGATCGGCGTTGCCTTTAATCAACATTTCCGCCAATGCGTTAAAGGTATTTTCCGTCATCTGCTGCGTACGACGTAAGGTGGATGCATTCAGCAAAATCAGATGGCTGGCACGGGAAGACCACCAGGCATTGATTTGCAGCTCGAGGGTACAGAGAATATTGCGGTTAGTGGTTTGGATCCCTTCCAGCACCGATTTCGGAATACGCGTCTCTTTGCTGGCAGGTTCCAGCAACGAACGCATACGCACCACATCGCTTAATACCCGCTGTAAAGGTTTATCGAGACGCGGCTTATCCACCAGGTTCGGTGAAAAGCCGGCATGATAAATTTTCGCCATTGCTGACAGCGAATCAGAGAGCTTAATGCGCCAGTGAATATAGGCTTTTTGTGGCCAGATACTGGTAAACAGCAGCGCCAGCAGCGAGCCGAGAATCACGTCGCCGCTGCGCCACAGAGCCGTGGTCATGTCACCCGCTGGCGCGCCGCAGACCACCGCCAGCGTAATGCCAATCAACAGTGCCATATAAGGCCGCCTGCCCAGCGTCAGGTAGCCGCAGATAAACATCACTACCGTACACCACGCCAGCATTACCGGCAGTGAAATCAGCTCCAGCTTCAGGGCAATCAGCCCCGATATCGAGCCAAAAAAGGTGCCGCCAATCCGCTGAAGCGCGCGCGGAAAAACGTTCCCCCACGCGGAGACCGGCCCCATCACTACCACCAGCGTAATCAGCGGCCAGCTTCCCTCCGGAATTTCGCTCAGGCGCACCAGCAAGAACGTCAAAACAAAGCCCAGCGCAATGCGAACACCATGGACGATACGGTAATGTCGGTAAACGCTGAATTCAACGGTTGAAAGCGGCTTATCGGGGCGCAAGCATAGTCTCCAGGGTAATGAAAAACGGAAGGTTATCATAACCTGGCGACACCATCAGGATGAGACTTTCGTCTATATTTTGCTGATGTTTAACTTCATTTTACATTAAGGAAAAGAGTGATTAACGCAGCAGATGACATATTGATACACCCGACGCGGTAGATCGCGTCAGGTGCGTACCGTTATTACCGCTCTGTGCCCGGTGCCATATGAGCCGTTACTGCCGCCTGCAAATATTGCAGCAGATCGGGCGTAAGCCAGGTCCCTTCCATCAGCTGCGGCTCCTGCTGCATCGCCTGACGGATTTTATTTTGCGTCTGTGGGTTATCGCTGGCATAAGAGCGAAACAGCGCCAGCCAGTGCGCACCGAGCGCCCGCGCCTCCTCTGCTTCCGGCGCGACGCCGCGCATCATCGCTTCGCGCAGTCGGCTAATCAACGCTGGCCACTCCTGCATGCGATCAAAGTAGTGCGCCCGTACAAAAGCGTACTCCTGTTCATCAAGATAGCGCTGGAAAATAGCCAGCTTGCTTTCCGCGAAGGCGCGCGTAACGTAATCCAGCATCGCAGGGGTGATCCCGGTTTGCTGCTGCATCGCTGGTTCATTGAGATGCATGGTGGTCAGACGCTGCAGGAAAGCGGGATTATGTGCGGTATCGCGCTCCAGCATCTGCATCCAGCGACGAGCCAGCGCCTGAGCCTCCGGCTCCTGCGGCGCAATGCCGTTGTCCTGTAGCTCCAGCAGCTTTTGTACCAGCTGCTGCCACTCCGCCTCTCGCTGCGCATCCGCCTGGTAAAAAGGCAGCTGCGTTAACTCTTCCGCCGTAAAATAGTTATCGTACATGGTCATCATCTCTAACGTTGTTAGCCAGTCCGTCAGCTCGGGTTCGCCGCCCCGGGAGAGCTGCTGATATAGCTGCCCCAGCCGCTGCCGCAGCTGTTGCATCTGTGTCAGCTGGCGATCGAGCGCCTCTATCTGTTGAGTCAGCACCTGCGGTAAAGAGAGTGCGCCATCGCTCAGCAGCGGATCGATTTCCGCCAGCGGCACGCCAAGGCGTTTCAACGCCTGAATCTGATGCAGACGACGAATATCGTCACGGTTGTACAGTCGATAGCCCGCCTCGCTGCGCGCCGACGGCACCAGCAGCCCGATGCTGTGGTAATAGTGCAGCGTACGTACCGTTACGCCCGTGCGTCGGGCCAGTTCACCTGCCTGCAATAACATGACTCTCTCCTTGCTCAACGTTAACCAAGGATAAAGGCTGACGTGGCGTCAGGGTCAAGAGGAATGACAAAGGAAAAACGTGAAAAGGAAAACAGGCGGATTTAGCATTAACAAAACACGGCAGAGGCGAGAGCTCGCCTCTGCCTGCCGGTTAAAATTTCTGCTTGAGATAATCACTGATTTTGGTCACGATACCGCCCTCTTCCACCTTATTCAATGTCATTAGCGGATAGCTGGCCAGCACCTGATCTTTGTCGATCACCTGAATCATGCCGACCTTCTCGCCCTGTTTTAGCGGCGCATCAAGATCTTTGCGATCGATAACATATTTCGCTTTGATGCTCTCTATCGCGCTACGCGGTACCGACAGATAAATATCCTCGGCGGCGCCTACTTCTACCTGATGCGGGTTGCCATACCACACGGTCTCTTTGCCCAGTGCTTTGCCAGCATGAAACAGCTGCACGGTATCAAAATTACTGTTGCCCCAAATCAGCAGTTTCCGCGCCTGCTCTTCACGGCCTTTAGCGCTTTTACCGCCCATGATGACGGCGATCAGCCGGTGACGGCCCTCCAGGCTGGAGGCGATCAGGTTAAAACCGGCGCTTTCGGTATGACCGGTTTTCAGGCCATCGACATGCAGGTTTTTATCCCACAGCAGCCCGTTACGGTTCTGCTGAGTGATGCCGTTCCAGGTAAGCGATTTCTCGCTGTACATCTGATAGAAATCGGGCTCGCCGTTGATGATGGCGCGCGAAAGCACGGCCAGATCGCGGGCGGTGGTATGCTGGCCTGGCGCATCCAGTCCGTGAACGGTTTCAAAATGGGTGTGCGTCAGCCCCAGCTTCGCCGCATAGTCATTCATCATTTTGACAAAGGCGTCCTGGCTACCGGCAACATGATCGGCCAGCGCGACGCAGGCATCGTTGCCGGAATCGATGATCACGCCACGACTCAGATCGCGTACCGTAACCTGTTCGCCCGGCTTGAGGAACATCAGCGAAGATCCTTTAAATACCGGATTTCCGGCGCCCCACGCATCCTGACCAATAGTCACCTTATCGTCCCGGCTGATGCGGTGCTGATCGATAGCGCGATCGACCACATAGCCGGTCATCAGCTTGGTCAGACTGGCAGGATTGCGCTGTTGATCAGCATTGCCTTCGGTCAGTATCTGCCCGGTGGTAGCGTCCATTAACACCCAGGATGCAGCATCCACCGACGGCGGCGTAAGCGGAAAAGAGATGGAAGCCGCATGGGCCTGAAATGCTAAAAACAGAAAACCGGTAAGAGTTGCAAACTGACGCCTTTTCAACGGAACACCCTCAATCAAAACATGAATTTAACCAGGGCGTTGTTGTACGGGATTAAGCGGTGATTTTTCTGAATAAATTGCAAATAATTATGTATTTAGCATCGGCCCATTTGCGGGTTATTGCGCCGTTTTTCTGCGGCATATTATTCGTCCCCATTAGCCCCTGACCTTCAATAATAAAAAAGCCACCTGACGGTGGCTCACCTGATTCACATTTGCTGAGGAAATTAGTGCGGGATTTCGGTCATTGATTTAACGTCAGAACGGTTGATCTGCTGCTCATTTCCGTTGGCGTCTTTATACTTAATCAAGCCGGTAGCATTGTCCTCTTTGGGTTTGCCATCACTGACAATTGTCCGTCCATCGTTAGTATGGATGGTGTAGTTGCTGCTGGAACATCCCGCTAATGGCAGGGCTGCGGCAAATGCAAATGCTAATAATGCTGTCTTTTTCATCATAACCTCCTGTTCAGATATTTACTCTTAATGTTTAGCACACTTTAATCATTACGCAATTTATCGCCTCTTTCTTTCCTGTGGCCTTTGTAATATTTCGAAAGCAATTAGCGCCCGGTTTTTCAGCTGCTTTGGCGACGTGTTCTATTCTTTAGTCACCGTTCCACAACAGAACACAGAGAATGATGAAACATAAAAATCGCACTATTGGTATTGCTCCCTACGGTGGATCGGCTGGCGGCTGGGGCGCGCTTAAGGCCGTTGCCGATGCATTGCGCGGACAGATGTCAGTGAAGCAGGATGTTATCGCGCTGTTTAAAGTCAACCAACCGCAAGGCTTCGACTGCCCCGGCTGCGCCTGGCCCGATCCACGTCACGCCTCATCTTTTGAGTTTTGTGAAAATGGCGCTAAAGCCGTCTCCTGGGAAGCCACCAGTAAACGCACTACGCCGGAATTTTTTGCCGCGCATACGGTAAGTGAACTGTGGCAGCGCAACGCATTTGAACTGGAGGGCGAAGGCCGCCTGACGCATCCCATGAAATATGATGCCGCCAGCGATACCTATCAGCCCATTGAGTGGGAAACTGCGTTTCGTGAAATAGGTGAGAGATTGCAAAGCTATAGCGATCCGGACAGCGTCGAATTTTACACTTCCGGGCGTGCTTCCAACGAGGCGGCTTTTCTCTATCAGCTGTTTGCGCGGGAATATGGCACCAATAACTTCCCGGACTGCTCGAACATGTGTCATGAGCCCACCAGCGTTGGCCTGCCGCAGTCGATTGGCGTCGGCAAAGGCACGGTTGAGCTGGAAGATTTCGATCATTGCGATCTGGTGCTCTGCATCGGCCATAATCCCGGTACCAATCATCCGCGTATGCTGGGAACGCTGCGCGAAGTCTCTAAACGCGGCGCGACTATTGTGGCGATTAACCCGCTGCGCGAGCGTGGGCTGGAGCGCTTTACGTCGCCGCAAAGCCCAATTGAGATGCTGTCGCTCGGCTCAACCGCGCTGGCCTCCACCTACTATAAAGTCCGTGTCGGCGGCGATGCAGCAATGTTAAAAGGCGTGATGAAAGCGCTGCTGGCGATGCATGAGCGGGCGCTAAAACAGGGCCAGCCAGGCGTTATTGATGAGGAATTTATCCGCGAACACACGGAAGGCTTTGAAGCGCTGAAGCAGGATCTGGAAGCGACCGAATGGCCGCATATCCTGAAGGTTTCCGGTATGGATTATAAGGAGATCCTGAACATTGCCCGCCTGTATGCCACATCAGAAAAAACCATTATTTGTTACGGCATGGGCATCACTCAGCATCAGTACGGCACCCAGAACGTACAGCAAATTGCTAATCTGCTGCTGATGCGCGGCAATATCGGCAAGCGTGGTGCCGGCATCTGTCCGCTGCGCGGTCATTCCAATGTACAGGGTGACCGCACCGTAGGCATTACTGAAATTCCCTCGCAGGAACTGCTCGACAGTATTGAGAAAGTGTTCGGTTTCAAGCCGCCGCAGCATCATGGTCATGGCGCAGTCGCTGCCATACAGGCAATGCGCGATGGCAAAGCAAAAGCGCTGCTCTGCCTCGGCGGTAACCTGGCGGAGGCGATGTCCGATCCCAACGTGACTTTTGACGCGATGCGTAAGTTGGATCTGGTGGTGCATATGGCCACTAAATTAAACCGTTCACATCTGCTGTTAGGCAAGCATAATTACATTTTGCCGGTACTGGGCCGTACCGAGCTGGATGTGCAGGCGTCCGGGGAACAAAGCATTACCGTAGAAGATTCCATGTCGATGGTTCATGCCTCGCGCGGTATGTTAAAGCCCGCTTCGCCCTGGCTAAAATCAGAGCCGGCAATTGTCGCGGGGCTGGCTAAGGCGACATTGCCTCATACCAAAGTCAACTGGGATCAGATGATCGGGGATTACAGCTTTATCCGCGCGGCAATTGAAGCCGTTTTCCCCGCTTTCAAAGATTACAACCGTCGTATTCTGCAGCCAGGCGGCTTCCGTCTGCGCAATGCAGCCTCCGAACGGGAATGGGACACGCCCTCAGGCCGGGCGCAGTTCAAGGTTATGGAAGGAATTAATGAGGATCCGCGCTCGCTGAAATGTCACGACCTGGTGCTGACGACGTTGCGCAGCCACGATCAGTACAACACCACGCTGTATGGCCTGAACGATCGCTATCGCGGCGTGACCGGACGGCGCGATGTGCTGTTTATCAATGCGGACGAGGCGGAAAAACGTCAGCTGCGGGTGGGCGACAGGGTAAATATCATTGCGCTGGATCCCGATGGCAAACGCACCGAGCGCCGTATGGATAATCTGACTATCGTGGTGCTGGATATGGCAGGCGGCTCAGCGGGCGCCTACTATCCGGAAGCCAACGTGATGGTCCCACTTGACAGCCATGATACCGCCAGCGGCATCCCGGCATATAAAAGCATTCCCATTGAGATGGAACCCTGCGCGGTGCCGGTAGAAACATCCGGCGCTCTGCGCTGATTAAACGACTAAGTGATAAAAAGCCTCCGCTATTATCGGGGGCTTTAATATTTCAGAAGGCATCAACATATTATGTCGCCAGCGATCGTCTTGCGAATAGCTTGTATTTAATGTCGATAAGCATAAAGCGCGTCTCGGCCAGGATGCTGGAATATACCCTGCATGCAGCAAAATAATTTATATCTGGTTGTTAACGATATGAGTAACCTTTTCAACTAAAAACAGATTAAAAAAACCATTATCAGGTTATTATCTCTTTTCGTGGCGTGTGAAATTATTTACCCATGAGGCTCGGCGGGTTTTCTGTGACAAAAGGCGCGCTGTTTTATATTAATGAGCACGGCGAACTGATTTGCCGCGACCCACTGGCGTTTAAGTTTGACGGGGCGCAGGATATTATCCGTGAATATAACCGATCGGTTGCTCGCCGCGAATATAGCAAACGGGGCGGTAAACCGCACCCTACTGCGTTACCTGCCCGGCTAACGAAAAAACAGCCCGCGCCGTTCAGCACTATCAACAGCAAAGCCGCCGGAAGACTGCTGGCGACAGGCGGGATTTATCATCAGAACCCAGAAATGTTTGCTGATACCGCACGTAAGCCAGGCGGAGATGCCACGAAAGAATTTGACCAGGTGCTAAATGAGCAGACTGCAGGATCGCTAATTGCATTAAGTGCTTTGTTTACTGCTGCCCGGACTGGAGTACACCCGGGCTCTATTATCGAATTAAAAAACTGGAAAGCTATCTGGGACGCTATAAAGGAAACCGAATGTTACTGCAAAACATTGATGTGGTAAAAATCAATTATGTCAAAAGAAGCAGCGCGGTTCAGAGAACGTTAAGGAATTCATTCAATAATAGTGTCAGACGAGAGTTTGCAAAAAACATTGCCGAGCATCCAGATATTATTAACCGTTTGGATGCACCACAACGAAAGATCCTACGGGCTGGACAGATACCAAATGGGTTTAGTGTCCATCATAAGCTTCCTCTGGACGATAACGGAACAAACGATTTTTCGAACCTGATATTAATCAGAAATAAAATAGAACATTCTATTTTTACAACTACTCAAAATGCCATCAGCCGTGGCCTGGCACCAGGCGACCGTAAAACAGTTTTATGGCCAGTTCCTAAGGGAGTAATTTATCCATGAAGGAAAAATTGAGCGGGTTAGCATTAGCTGGACATGAGTTTACTTTTTTGAGTAAAAACATGGGTTATGAGATTAGTCCTCCTTATACGGGTAAGATCCCCTCACACGATTTTGGTCGAGGAATTGCAGCGCAGCAGGCCAAATTTTGGCAGCAATATGGCGTATTATTATGCATTAGTAATGGATTATTCGCTGATGGTCATATTTTCTACGGCCTGACGACCGATGACGATGAACCCGGATTACTCAAATTTAATGATGTGTTGAATACACAAGGTTTCGAATGCGAGGGCATGCAGGGGCGCATTGTTATTGGCAGTAATAATACCGATACGCTTTATTACGACACCGCCACTGAGCGATGGGGATCCTGTGATCGCATCGGTACTGAAAAAGTATGGGAAACCTGCGAAACTCTGGCAAAATTAATAGAAACTCAACGCGCTATGTTGAGAGAGAACCACCCAAACTTATAGGTAAAAAGAGCGCCAAACTACGCGCCTCAACAGCATCGCTATCTGGCGGTTCTGATGAACCGGAATATGGTTTACCATGTAACGAACATTACCACTCAGCAGTCAATGGATAACATTTTGGCCAACGAACGCGCGCAACCGACCTTTCTCTTTCATGACTATGAAACCTTTGGTAAAAGCCCGGCGCTGGATCGACCAGCGCAGTTTGCCGGCATCCGCACCGATATGGATTTCAATATTATTGGCGAGCCGGAAGTGTTTTATTGCCAGCCCGCCGATGATTACCTGCCGCAGCCGGAAGCGGTAATGATCACCGGGATTACGCCGCAGCTGGCGCGGGCGCGCGGTGTTAAGGAAGCGGAATTCGCCCGGCGTATTCATGAGATTTTCACCGTCGAAAATACCTGCGTGGTGGGCTATAACAACGTGCGCTTCGATGATGAAGTCACGCGCAATCTCTTCTATCGCAATTTCTACGATCCCTATGCCTGGAGCTGGCAGAACGGTAATTCGCGCTGGGATCTGCTGGATGTGATGCGCGCCTGCTATGCGCTGCGTCCGGAAGGTATTGTCTGGCCAGAAAATGAGGATGGATTACCGAGCTTTAAACTGGAGCAGCTAACGCAGGCCAACGGCGTGGAACACACTCAGGCGCACGATGCGATGTCAGATGTTTATGCCACCATTGCTATGGCGAAGCTGGTGAAAACCAAACAGCCGAAGCTGTTTGATTTCCTCTTCAGCCATCGCACAAAGCAGAAAATCAATACGCTGATTGATATTCCACAGATGAAACCGCTGATGCATATCTCTGGCATGTTCGGCGCACTGCGCGGGAATACCAGCTGGATTGCGCCGCTGGCCTGGCACCCGGAAAATCGCAATGCCCTGATCGTTTGCGATCTGGCGGGTGATATCACGCCGCTGCTGGAGCTGGATGCCGACGCACTACGCGAACGCCTCTACACTCCGCGTCAGCAGCTGGGTGATGCTGCTGCGGTGCCGATTAAACTGGTGCATATCAATAAATGTCCGGTGCTGGCACCTGCTAACACGCTGCGCCCGGAAGATGCCAGTCGGCTTGGCATCGATCGCCAGCACTGCCTGAATAATCTGGCGGTGCTGCGCCAGCATGCAGAGATCCGTGAAAAAGTGGTTGCCCTGTATGCCGAGGCGGAACCTTTTACCCCTTCGCCGGATGTTGATGCCCAGCTCTATAAC
The DNA here is from genome assembly GCF_050113775.1 of Pantoea sp. FN0302. NCBI lineage: Bacteria > Pseudomonadati > Pseudomonadota > Gammaproteobacteria > Enterobacterales > Erwiniaceae > Pantoea > Pantoea sp. FN0302. The sequence goes on along the minus strand of NZ_JBNJSM010000001.1, from coordinate 618,288 downwards.
GGCTTTTTCAGCGATGCCGACAAAGCGGCAATGAACATTATTCAGCAAACGGCACCCGCTAACCTGCCGGCGCTCGATCTGACCTTTAACGATGCACGCATCGCCCCGCTGCTGTTTCGCTATCGTGCACGTAATTTCCCGGGCACGCTCGATGACAGCGAGCAGCAGCGCTGGCTGCAGCACCGCCGCGAAGCCTTAAACAGCGAACGCATTGAATCTTTCCTGCTGGAGCTGGAGTCGCTGGCTAACCTACACGACGGCGATAATGAGAAGTTAACGCAACTGAAAGCGCTGTATGACTACGCGCGTGAACTGGTCTCATAAAAAAGCCGTCCTGCGGGACGGCTTTTTGTCTTGCGCAAGGCATCAGAAGCGCAGTGAAGCGCCAATATATGGGCCGTCAGCCAGCACGTTATCTTTGCGATCGCCTTTGTTGTTCATTTCGGCATATTTATAGCCAACCCGCACGTTCAGCAGCGAAATCGGTGTAAAGCTGATGCCGCCAGAGGCTTCCTGATAGCTGTCGAGATGATCGGTAAAGGATTCCGGTGAATAGTAATATTCGCCGTACAGGCCGATCATCTTCGTGACCGGCAGGCTGATACCAGCGCCTACGGCGGCGGCAAAGCCACTTTTACCATCTTCCGGATCGATCCACATGGCTTTGATGCCAGGCGTCAGGAAAACAGAACCAATTTCCACGTTATAACCCAGACGCAGGCCCGAAACGTTGCCGTCATGATCGCTGCGCATCCAGTTGCCGGACAGGCTCAGGCCAGGGGAAGTGGTTCCCAGTCCAACGTTCAGGTTGGTGTAATGTTCACCCACATCAACGCTGCCTTCGATAGCCTGCGCTGCTCCCGTTGCCAGCATCAGCGCAAGACCGCTGCTTACCACTACTTTTTTAAACATTGCCAACTCCATTGATTCAGGCAGATATTGCTGGCGCAGGGTAACCAGGCATGCGACCGGTTACAAGGGATTTTGTCTGAGTCCCTCCGCCCTGAAGGCCGCCCCGCATCGCGCTTGCGCCAGACTATCGCGCAACGCCATTCGATAGTCAGCCACAAAAAAGGCCAGACAGTGGTCTGGCCTTAACATTTTGATGCCGGTAGCGATTAATCGCGGCGAATCAGAGTGATTCTTCGCTGTACTGCGGCACCGGATTACGGAAGCTGCGGGTGACGACGGCGAGATAAATAATCCCGACCGCAGCCCAAATCAGCCCCAGCACCATTGAACTCTCTTCGAGGTTCACCCAAAGCGCGCCTACTGTCAGCGCACCGCACAGCGGCAGCAGCAGGAAGTTGATATTGTCCTTCAGCGTATAACGGCGCTTTTCACGGAGCCAGAACTGCGCGATGACCGACAGGTTTACGAAGGTAAAGGCAACCAGCGCACCAAAGTTAATCAGCGCCGTGGCCGTTACCAGGTCAAAGCGGATCGCCAGTAGCGCGATAGCGCCAACCAGCAGCACGTTCAGCGCCGGGGTACGCCACCTGGGATGTACGTAGCCGAAGAAACGCTCCGGGAACACGCCGTCGCGCCCCATCACGTACATTAGACGGCTTACGCCCGCGTGCGCCGCCATACCGGAAGCCAGCACCGTAATGCAGGAGAAAATCAGGATGCCGAACTGGAAGGTTTTACCCGCCACGTAAAGCATGATCTCCGGCTGCGAGGCGTCAGGATCTTTAAAGCGCGAAATGTCCGGGAAATAGAGCTGCAAGAAGTAAGAGACCACGATAAAGATGATGCCGCCTACCAGCGCCGTCAGGAAAATTGCTTTCGGGATCACGCGCTCTGCATCTTTGGTCTCTTCTGAAAGCGAGCTGATACCGTCAAAGCCCAGGAACGAGAAGCAAAGAATAGTCGCACCGGTGATCATCGGCACCACATGAGCATTCTCCGACCAGAACGGACGGCTGCTCACCAGCGTGCCCGCGCCTTCACCGTGCGCAACGCCGTAAATCACCATCGCCATCAGCGCGATTATTACCGCGACCTGCAGCACCACAATCAGGCTGTTGAAGTTTGCTACGGTTTTGATGCCGCGCAGGTTCGTCAACGTCATAAAGCCCACCAGCAGCACGACGAAAATCCATGAAGGCAGATCCGGCACCAGCGCTTCAAAATAAATTTTCGCCAGCAGGATGTTGATCATCGGCATAAACAGATAATCAAGCAGCGATGACCAGCCAACCATAAAGCCAACGTGCGGGCTAATGGTTTTCTGCGCATAGGTGTATGCGGAACCCGCCGATGGGAAGCGGCGTACCAGCTTACCGTAGCTCAGCGCAGTAAACAGAATGGCAATCAACGCAAAAGCGTAAGCGGTGGCAACGTGACCCTCAGTCAGGCCGGATACGATACCGAACGTATCGAACAGCGTCATCGGCTGCATATAGGCCAGACCAATCATCACCACCGGTAATAAGGTCAGTGTTTTTTTCAGCTGCGTGCGCGGCTGTGCGGTATGCGTATTATGCGTCATGGTTTAGTCCCCCCATAGCGGCGGCCTGATTGAGGCGGACCACAGGGAAACTTCGCGCTATGCGAGAAAGAGTCTTCAGAGGCGTGAGGGAAGAAGCGTTGGCAAGGCTGCCGGTTGCGCCATAATCATCACGGAGTCGAACACCAGCGAAAGCCAGTGAGAAGTTAACGAGTTGCCCCATCTTGTTTTCCTTTAAACCACACGGTGAACGTGTTACGTGTATCTATCCGGCACGTAGGCCGGCCTCTTTTATGAATGAGCCTGATTAAATGCAAAAAAATAACCGACGCCTGAAGCGCCGGTTATCTGTCTATTTTGCAGGGCGCATATTCTGCACTACCCGGAGGGAGGATGACAAGATGTTGAGACCTTCAGATACAATTTCTTTTTCAGCCGTTAGGGGAATAAGAAAACGAATTACATTGGCGCGCACGCCACACGCCAGCAGCACCAGCCCCTGACGTCCCGCTTCCTGCACCAGCGCCTGGGTCAGCGCCTTCGCCGGACGCTGCGCATCGCCCTCTTCCACCAGTTCCATGGCGATCATCGCCCCCTGATGACGGATATCGCCGATACAGTCATACTGCGCCGCCAGCTGCTGCAGAAAGGCTACCACCTGCTCGCCCTGCTGCTGCGCACGCAGGTTAAGCTGCTCGCGTTCAATGATCTCCACCACCGCCAGCGCCGCAGCAACCCCCATTGGCGAACCGGCATAGGTGCCACCCAGCCCGCCCGCCTGCGCTTTTTGCATCAGTGAAGCACGACCCACCACCGCCGACAGCGGGAAACCGCCAGCCAGGCTTTTCGCCATGGTGATTAAGTCAGGCTCCACGCCACTGTGTTCGATGGCAAAGGTTTTGCCGGTACGACAGAAGCCGCTCTGGATCTCGTCAGCGATCAGCACAATGCCATGCTCATCGCAAAGATGACGCAGCTGGCGCATAAAGTTGGGCGATGCGGCATAAAAACCGCCCTCGCCCTGTACGGGTTCAATAATAATGGCCGCCACATCATCCGGAGAAACGTCGGCCGCAAAAATCCCCTGCAGCGCGCCCAGCGCCTGGCTTTCACTGATGCCTAAATAGCTGATGGGATAAGGCGCATGGAAGATACCGCCCGGAAAAGGACCGTAGCCTTTTTTATAGGGCTGCACTTTACCGGTCAGCGCCATGCCCAATAGCGTGCGCCCATGAAAGCCGCCGCGAAAAGCGATTATCCCGGCGCGACCGGTGGCGATACGCGCTACCTTGATGGCGTTTTCCACGGCTTCCGCGCCGGTTGACATCAGCAGCGTTTGCGTGGGTTCGGCAATCGGCACCAGCGCATTCAGCTTCTCCGCCAGCTCGACATAGCTGCCGTAAGGCGTAACCTGAAAGCAGGGATGGGTAAAGCATTCCAGCTGCGCCTGTACCGCGCGCATAACGTCTGGATGATTATGACCGGTGTTTAATACCGCAATGCCCGAGGCAAAATCGATATAGCGCCGCCCTTCCACATCCCACAGCTCCGCGTTGCGCGCTTTAGCGATATAGACCTGAAGAGAGTTCCCCACGCCGGGCGTAACCGCTGCCTCGCGCCGCGCCTGCCACTGTTGATTGGTTTGCATTATCACCACCTCAGGCGTTTTTTAACATCCAGTCAATTTCAGTTGCGGTAATCAGCCGTTCAAACTGCATCAGCTCATGATGTTTGCAGCAGTGCCAGACAAAGCTAAAGCGTTCGCCCAACAGATCCTGCAGCGTGCGGCTACGGGCAAACAGATCCAGTGCTTCGCTCTGCCGCACCGGGAGCGGCGTGCCCACTGCTTCATGACCGTTGCCGGTCACCGCTGCCGGAAGCGGCAGTGCATTATCCAGCCCGTGCAGAATGCCAGCGAAAATCGCTGACATCACCAGCCAGGGATTGGCATCAGCGCCGGCAACGCGATATTCAACGCGGCGGTTTTCAATGTCGCCACAGGGAATGCGCAGCGCGACGGTGCGGTTGTTATGTCCCCATGACGCCTGCAGCGGTACCCAGGATTCCGGGCAGAAGCGGCGGTAAGCATTCACGTTGGGTGCCAGCAGCGCCATCGAGGCAGGCATCAGATCGATCATCCCGGCCAGCGCCCGCTTCAGCAGTGGCGAATCGCTGCCGTCATCGCAGGCAAAGGCGTTATGGTCGGCAGCGTCCAGCATGCTGACATGCACATGCATACCGCTGCCCGCATACTCTTCATAAGGTTTCGCCATAAAGGTGGCGGTCATGCCGTGGTTTTCCGCCACCTGGCGAATCAGGCGTTTGAGCTGAAGCGCATGATCGCAGGCGCTCAGCACGTTGCGCGTATGCCGCAGATTGATTTCAAACTGGCCCGGCGAGGCTTCCGCCAGCGCGCCATCGCCAGGAATGCCCTGCAGCTGCGCCAGCCGGTCAATATCCCCCAGAACCTGGGCGAAATGGTCAAGATTATCCACGGAATAGACCTGGCTTTGCATGCTGCGCTCATCGCTGCCGGGCGTACAGGGCGGTTGAATAAAACCGTCGTGGTCGCGTTGTTTATCGACCAGATAGAACTCCAGCTCTACCGCTACCACCGGAAACAGTCCCCGGTTGCGCAAGCGCTGCCAGAGATTGTTTAAAACATTACGGGGTTCAACGTCAAAGGGAGTGCCATCTTGATTACGCATGGTCAGCAGCAGTTGTGCTATGCGGTCGGGATCGGAAGCGGAAGGAACCAGCGTGCCCTCAACAGGCGTACAGATATTATCCGGCTCGCCCAGCGCCTGGCCTAAACCAGCCTGCTCGACGGTATTGCCCAGAATATCCATCGCAAACACGGAGGCCGGGAAGTAACAGCCCTTTTCCAGTTTCGCCAGGCTGCCTATCGGGATACGTTTACCGCGAAAAATACCGTTCAAATCATTGAGGAGAATGTCGACATATTGCGTTTCAGGATGGCGTTCCAGATAGGTTTTTACCTCATTCTGGAACGCGCTGGTTCGCATCTCTTCACTATGTCTTGTGAAGTCTTCTACTTCTACCAGGTTTGTCATGATCCCACCCGCCATTTACCGTTTTAGAAGGGTTGTGCGTACTGCTCAAAATAACGGCCATATTTAGAACATAGTCATAAGACAAAAAGTGTGCAAATGTTACAGAGTGGTTTGAATATTGAACAAAGCCTGTCTAGATTGTAAACAGACAGGCAGGTCATAAAAAGCCTGTACGCGCTTAACCCGCCCGCCAGCGCCCCGCAAGGAGGTCAGGAAACAGCATAGGCTCTAAGCGGTTTTGTCAGAAATAATTGCCAGCCGGAGACCAACGATGTGGAAAGAATAATAGACAATCCGCTTATCGGCGTAGTGATGTGCCACACAGTAAAGGATGGGCATCCAGGCTGGGTTCTCTATCAAAAATATCTCGATGCGATTATGGATGCCGGCGGTGTGGTTATCGCGCTGCCCCACCGGCCAGGGCTGGGCGAGATAATCTCTCAGCGTACGCTGCCGTTGTTTGACGGCCTGCTATTGCCGGGCAGTCCCAGCAATATTGAACCCTGGCGCTATGGCGCGGCAGGTGAAGAAGAAGAGAGCGATCCGGGGCGTGACGAACTGGCGATGCAGCTGATCCCACAGGCGCTGGCGCTGCGGCTGCCGTTGTTGGCCATTTGCCGCGGCATGCAGGAGCTGGCTGTAGCCGCAGGCGGCACGCTCAACCGTCAGTTGCCGGATGAAAAGGTGCTGCATTATGCCGACACTGACGCACCGCTGGCTGAGCAGTATGCGCCAGCGCATCATATTGCGCTAACGCCAGACGGCCAGCTGGCGCGTCTGCTGGGCAGCGACGCACCGCTACAGGTTAATTCGCTGCATAAACAGGGCATCAAAGATCCGGGCCCACGGTTATGGCCGGAGGCGATCGCAGAGGATGGCGTGATTGAAGCGGTCTCTGTTCCCGAACACCCGTTTGCCATTGGCGTACAGTGGCATCCGGAGTGGCAACACCAGCATTCCTGCGCCTCATCCCGGCTGTTTGAGGCATTTATCAGCGCCTGTCATCAATATCGCAAGGAAAAACGGCTATGAACGAAGCCACTCTCGCCCCCGGACGACGTCTGTCTCAAATCCGGCAAGAGTTAGGTTTGTCGCAGCGGCGAGTTGCTGAGCTCGCCGGGCTGACCCACAGTGCCATCAGCACCATTGAACAGGATAAAGTCAGCCCTGCTGTCAGTACGCTGCAAAAGCTGCTGACGGTTTACGGGCTGTCGCTGTCAGAATTTTTTTCAGAGGCGGTAAAAAATAGCCCGCCGAAAATGGTGATTGAGCAGGATGAGCTGATCGATATTGGCAGCCAGGGCGTCTCCCTGAAGCTTATCCATAACGGCAGCCTCCGCCATAATCTGGCAATGCTGCTGGAAACCTACCAGCCAGGTGCCACGACCGGTGAAAAAATTCGTCATCCCGGCGAGGAAACCGGCACGCTGCTGGAGGGTGAAATCACGCTGACTATTAACGGGCAGCGCTACCAGCTGCATGCCGGGCAAAGTTATATTATTGATACCGGTCAGCCGCACAGTTTTAGTAATACCTCGAATCGGGTCTGTCGTATTGTCAGCGCCCATACGCCCGCTAACTTCTGAGAGCCAGAGGAGACCGCCGTGAATCATGTGGATAGCTATTACGCCGCAACGGCTAATTCGCATCAGCCCTGGCCGCAGCTGGATGGCTCGGTACAGTGCGATGTGTGTATTATCGGTGCCGGATTTACCGGTCTCTCTTCGGCGCTGTTTTTAACCGAGGCGGGCTATGAGGTGGTAGTGCTGGAGGCGGAGAGCGTCGGCTACGGCGCCAGCGGGCGCAACGGCGGACAAGTGGTGAACTCTTACAGCCGCGATATTGATGTGATTGAGCAGCGCTACGGCACCGACGCGGCGCGCATGCTGGGCAGTATGATGTTCGAAGGTGCCGATATTATTCGCGATCGCATCGACCGCTACGCCATTGACTGCGATTACCGACCCGGCGGCATTTTCGCCGCGCTGAATGCGCGTCAGATGCAGCATCTGCGCACGCAGCAGCAGCTATGGGAGCGCTACGGCAACCATCAGCTTGAGCTACTGGATGAGCGCGGCATCCGACGCGCCATTGGCACCGAGCGTTATGTCGGTGGGCTGCTGGATCGGCGCGGCGGCCATCTGCATCCGTTAAACCTGGCGCTGGGCGAAGCAGAAGCGATACGTCGTCACGGCGGCCGGATTTATGAACAGTCGGCGGTGGAAAAAGTAACCTACGGCACGCCCAATATCGTTAAAACCGCACGTGGCGACGTCAGCGCTAAATTTGTGATTTTTGCCGGTAACGCCTATCTGGCACCGGAGCTGGAGCCGCGTCTGAGCCGTAAAAGCATGCCCTGCGGCTCGCAGATTGTCACCACCGAACCGCTCAGCGCGGATCAGGCGCTGGCGCTGCTGCCGGACAATTACTGCGTTGAGGATTGTAACTATCTGCTGGACTATTTCCGCTTAACCGCCGACAACCGCCTGCTGTACGGCGGCGGCGTGATTTATGGCGCACGTGAACCGCAGGATATCGCCGCGCTGATCCGTCCGAAGCTGCTGAAAACCTTTCCTCAGTTGCAAAACGTTAAGCTAAGCCATTGCTGGAGCGGCAACTTTTTACTGACGCTGTCGCGGATGCCGCAGCTGGGACGGCTGGATAAGCAGGTTTATTACATTCAGGGCGACAGTGGACACGGTGTTACCTTTACCCATCTGGCGGGCAAGCTGGTGGCGGAAACGCTACGCGGCGACGCCGAACGCTTTGACGCATTCGCCCGCCTGCCGCATCTGCCCTTCCCCGGCGGTCGACGTTTTAAAGTGCCGCTGACCGCCGTCGGTGCCGCCTGGTATGCACTGCGCGATCGGCTTGGTGTCTAATTGCCGCTGCGTTAACCCAACGGCATGGTGGCCGGATCGGGGTAACGATACTCAAATCCCAGTTCGTCGCAAATTTTACTGCCATCGACAATTTTGCCTTGTTTATTACCGGCAGCGGCAAAGGTTGGCGGCGTTAATCCCAGCTGCTGGGCGGCTGCGCGATAGAATTGCTCACGGGCCGGATGCGCCGGAGCGCTAAGGTTATAGATATGGCCGCCTTTTGGCGTTTGCAGCAGCAGCGTAATTGCCGCTACCACATCATCCACATGCACCAGATTCACGCCAAGTTCACCATCCGGCACATCAGTTTTACCAGCAAGAAAGCGTCCCGGATGACGCTGCGGCCCGACCAGACCGGCCAGCCGCAAAATATCGACCGAGGTACCCGGCAGATCGTGCAGCCAGTTTTCCAGCTCCGCCAGTGTCTTTCCGGCAACGGTAACCGGCTGCAACGGGCTATGCTCTTTCATCACGCCCGCGCCGTTGCCGTAAACTGAGGTGGAACTGGTAAAGATAATGCGCGGCACGTTAAACGCCAGCGCGCTGTCGACCAGGTTTTGCACCGCACGCTGATAATTTTCGCCGCCCTCTGCCGTACGGCTGGCTGGCAAGGTCACCACCAGCGCATCTACCGACAGCAGCGCCTCCAGCTCATCGGCATCGCACGCCAGTTCCGGAGTCAGCCGCAGCTCACAGCAGGCGATCCCGCACATGCGCGCCGCCTCGACGCCATCCGGTGTGGTTTTGCTGCCGCTCACCTGCCAGCCGCGCGCCGTTAACGCCGTTGCCAGCGGCATACCCAGCCATCCCAGACCTACAATCGCGACCTTTTTCATTTCTGCTCCTGCCCCTTCAGCTTGATTAACAATAAGGCTACGTCACGCCTTCGCGCGTGACAATCTTCGCACAAAAAGAGATTTCTCTGCCTGGCGAAAAAACGGTTGCCAATGTGCGCTATCTCCGCTAGGTTAATCAGCAGGCAAATGAATATACATGCAGAGAAATTATGACACGCGTTCAGTTCAACCATCATCACCACCATCATCCTGACTAGTCTTTCAGGCGATGTGTGCTGGAAGACGTTTAGGATCTTCCAGTGGTGCAGAACGCAAATGGCCCCCGGAAGATCCTCTTCCGGGGGCTTTTTTTTGGCGGACTGCAACAGACAGGATAAATGAGAAGAGGACTGGAGAGATGTTAGATAACACCCGTTTACGCATAGCTATGCAAAAATCTGGCCGTTTAAGCGATGAGTCACGCGAGCTTCTGGCGCGCTGCGGCATTAAAATTAACCTGCAGCAACAGCGTCTGATCGCCTTCGCTGAAAACATGCCAATCGATATTTTGCGCGTGCGTGATGATGATATCCCCGGCCTGGTGATGGATGGCGTAGTGGATCTCGGCATCATTGGCGAAAATGTGCTGGAAGAAGAGTTGCTGACCCGCCGTGCGCAAGGTGAAGACCCGCGCTACTTTACTCTGCGTCGCCTTGATTTTGGCGGCTGCCGTCTGTCGCTGGCGATGCCGGTAGATGAGGAGTATACCGGCGTCCAGTGTCTGCAAAATACGCGTATTGCCACCTCCTATCCTCATCTGCTGAAGCAGTATCTTGATAAACAAGGCGTCGCTTTTAAATCCTGCCTGCTAAATGGCTCCGTTGAAGTCGCGCCGCGCGCGGGTCTGGCCGATGCGATCTGCGATCTGGTTTCTACCGGCGCCACGCTGGAGGCCAATGGCCTGCGTGAAGTGGAAGTGATTTATCGCTCGAAAGCGGTGCTGATCCAGCGCGACGGCGAGCTGTCAGCGGCGAAACAGGAGCTGGTGGATAAGCTGATGACGCGTATCCAGGGCGTGATCAAAGCGCGTGAATCAAAATACATTATGCTGCATGCGCCAAGCGACCGGCTGGAAGAGGTGATTGCGCTGCTGCCAGGTGCTGAACGTCCAACGGTGCTGCCGCTGGCAGGCGACCAAAGCCGCCTGGCGATGCACATGGTCAGCAGTGAGACGCTGTTCTGGGAAACCATGGAAAAATTAAAGGCGCTGGGCGCCAGTTCCATTCTGGTGTTGCCAATTGAGAAGATGATGGAGTAATGCCATGAGCCGCTTTGACACGCTTACAGACTGGCAGCAGTGCGACGAGGCGCAGCAGCAGGCGCTGCTGATGCGCCCTGCGATTTCTGCTTCCGATAACATTACGCAAACGGTGCGCTCGATCCTTGCCCGCGTCAGCGAAGCGGGCGATGCCGCGCTGCGTGAATATAGCGCCGCCTTTGATAAAACTCAGGTTGATGAACTGCGCGTTAGCGCGGCTCAGATTGCCGAAGCGGCTGCACGGCTTGACGATAACGTAAAGCAGGCGATGGCGGTGGCGGTAGCGAACATCGAAACCTTTCACCGCGCCCAGCAGCTGCCTGCGGTAGATATTGAAACCCAGCCGGGCGTGCGCTGTCAGCAGGTAACGCGCCCGATCCGCTCAGTGGGTCTCTATATTCCTGGCGGTTCAGCGCCGCTGTTCTCTACGGTACTGATGCTGGCAACGCCGGCACGCATTGCTGGCTGCGCACGCGTGGTGCTCTGCTCGCCGCCGCCGATTGCCGATGAGATCCTGTATGCCGCGCAGCTGTGTGGCGTAGAAGAAGTTTTTCAGGTCGGCGGCGCGCAGGCGATTGCCGCCCTCGCCTTCGGCACCGAATCGGTTCCGAAAGTAGATAAAATTTTTGGCCCCGGCAATGCCTGGGTGACCGAAGCCAAGCGCCAGGTCAGTCAGCGTCTGGATGGCGCTGCGATCGATATGCCTGCAGGCCCCTCTGAGGTACTGGTGATTGCCGATGATGATGCCACGCCCGCTTTTGTTGCTTCTGATTTGCTGTCGCAGGCGGAACATGGTCCCGATTCACAGGTGATCCTGCTGACGCCGTCGCGCCGCCTGGCACAGGCGGTAGCAGAAGCGGTGGAAGCACAGCTGGAACAGCTGCCGCGCGCGGCCACCGCGCGTCAGGCATTAGCCAGCAGCCGACTGATCGTTGCCCGCGATCTGCAACAGTGCGTGGAGATTTCCAACCGCTACGGGCCAGAGCACTTGATTATCCAGACGCGCCAGCCGCGCGAGCTGGTGGATCAGATCACCAGCGCCGGTTCGGTGTTTCTCGGCGACTGGTCACCGGAATCGGCAGGTGATTACGCTTCCGGCACCAACCACGTATTGCCGACCTACGGCTATACCGCCACCTGCTCCAGCCTCGGTCTCGCTGATTTTCAAAAGCGCATGACGGTACAGGAGCTAACGCCGCAGGGTTTCCTGAATCTGGCCCCAACCATTGAGACGCTGGCTGCCGCCGAGCAGCTTATCGCCCATAAAAATGCTGTCACGCTGCGGGTCGCCGCGCTAAAGGAGCAAGCATGAGCCTGAATATTGCTGAATTAGCGCGCGCTAACGTGCGTGCGCTGACGCCCTATCAGTCGGCGCGTCGTCTCGGCGGCAACGGTGACGTCTGGCTGAACGCCAACGAATATCCGCTGCCGGTCCCGTTTGAAATGTCGCAAAACACGCTGAATCGCTATCCGGAGTGTCAGCCAGAGCAGGTGATCCGGCGTTACGCCGCCTATGCTGGCGTGACGCCGGATCAGGTGCTGGTGAGCCGTGGCGCGGATGAAGGTATTGAACTGCTGATCCGGGCTTTCTGCGAGCCAGGCCAGGACGCTATTCTGTTCTGCCCGCCCACTTACGGCATGTACAGCGTTAGTGCCGAAACTATCGGCGTGGAGTACCGCACCGTGCCGGCGCTGGATAACTGGCAGCTGAACCTGCCTGCGATCGCCGCTGCGCTGGATGGCGTAAAGCTGATCTATATGTGCAGCCCGAATAATCCCACCGGCAACCTGATTGACCCGGAGGCAATTCGTCAGCTGCTGGAGATGACGCGCGGCAAAGCGCTGGTGGTGGCAGACGAGGCCTACATCGAATTTTGCCCCCAGGCGACGCTGGCAGGCTGGATTGCAGAGTACCCGCATCTGGTGGTATTGCGCACCCTGTCGAAAGCCTTTGCGCTGGCGGGACTGCGCTGCGGCTTTACGCTGGCCAACGCGGCGGTCATCGAGCTGCTACTGAAGGTGATTGCGCCCTACCCGCTCTCAACGCCGGTAGCCGATATCGCCGCGCAGGCGTTGAGCGACGACGGCATTACGCTGATGCGACAGCATGTGGTTGAGCTAAATACTAACCGCGCCTGGCTGGCGACCGCTCTGACCAGGCTTTCCTGTGTGGAACAGGTGTTTCCCAGCGAAACCAACTATATTCTGGTGCGCTTTACTGACTCTCCGACGATATTTAAATCGCTGTGGGATCAGGGCATTATTCTGCGGGACCAGAACAAAAACCCGGGGCTCGCCGGATGCCTGCGCATTTCCATCGGTACCCGAAATGAGTGCGAGCGCCTGATCGCCGCACTGCAAGCCTTACCCGGCGCCGCCGGCATTGTGGAGCAAGCATGAGTCAGAAAACCCTTTTTATCGATCGCGACGGCACCCTTATCAGCGAACCCCCGCAGGATTTTCAGGTGGATCGCATGGAGAAGCTGGCCTTTGAACCTGATGTGATCCCGGCGCTGCTGGCGTTGCAGAAAGCCGGTTACCAGTTGGTAATGATCACCAACCAGGATGGCCTTGGCACTGCCAGTTTCCCGCAGGCTGACTTTGACGGTCCGCACAACCTGATGATGCAGATTTTTAACTCGCAGGGCGTGCGCTTTACCGATGTACTGATCTGTCCGCATCTACCAGCGGATAACTGCGACTGCCGTAAGCCAAAAACCCAAATGGTGGAAGCCTGGCTGGCAGAAGGCGCGCTGGATAAGGCGCACAGCTATGTGATCGGCGATCGCGCCACCGATATCGAACTGGCGCAGAACATGGGTATTCAGGGATTACGCTACAGCCAGGACGGTCTGAACTGGAACGCCATCAGTCAAAAACTGACGCAGCGCGATCGCTACGCGAAGGTGAACCGCAATACCAAAGAGACGCAGATTGAAATCGAAGTCTGGCTGGATCGCGAAGGCGGCAGCAAAATCAACACCGGCGTTGGCTTCTTCGATCATATGCTGGATCAGATCGCTACGCATGGCGGCCTGCGTATGAACGTTGAGGTAAAAGGCGACCTGTATATCGACGATCACCACACGGTAGAGGATACCGGCCTGGCGCTGGGCGAGGCGCTGCTGAAAGCGCTGGGTGACAAGCGCGGCATCGGGCGCTTTGGCTTCGTGCTGCCGATGGATGAGTGCCTGGCGCGCTGCGCGCTGGATATTTCCGGCCGTCCGCATCTGGAGTTCAAGGCGGAGTTTAACTATCAGCGCGTCGGCGATCTCAGCACTGAGATGGTTGAGCACTTTTTCCGCTCTCTCTCCTACTCTATGGCCAGCACGCTGCATCTGAAAACCAAAGGCAAAAACGATCATCATCGTGTAGAAAGCCTGTTTAAAGCTTTTGGCCGCACGCTGCGCCAGGCGATTCGTGTAGAAGGCAACACCCTGCCGAGTTCGAAAGGAGTGCTGTAATGAACGTGGTGATCCTGGATACCGGCTGCGCCAACCTCTCGTCGGTAAAAGCAGCCATTCAACGCCTGGGCTATCAGCCGCAGGTTAGCCGCGAGGCGGATATTGTTCTGCAGGCAGACAAGCTTTTCCTGCCGGGTGTCGGCACGGCCCGGGCGGCTATGGATCAGCTACACGAACGTGATCTGGTGGATCTGATTAAAGCCTGCACGCAGCCTACTTTAGGTATCTGTCTGGGAATGCAGCTGCTCGGCAGCGGCAGCGATGAAAACGGCGGTGTAAAAACCTTAGGGATTATTGACCAGCCGGTAGATCTGATGAAAGACCAGGGTCTGCCGCTACCGCATATGGGCTGGAACCGCGTCACGCCGAAAGCGGGCGAGCATCTGTTCCGTGGCATTGAAGATAACAGCTGGTTTTATTTCGTCCACAGTTATGCGATGCCGGTTAACCCTTATACCATCGCCCAGTGTGACTATGGTCAGCCTTTTACCGCTGCGGTACAGAAAGATAATTTCTACGGCGTCCAGTTCCATCCTGAGCGTTCCGGCAAAGCGGGCGCGCAGCTGCTGAAAAACTTCCTGGAGATGTAAGGATGATTATCCCGGCGTTAGATTTGATTGATGGCAAAGTGGTGCGTCTGCATCAGGGAGATTACGGCCAGCAGCGCGATTACGGAAGCGATCCGTTGCCGCGTTTGCAGGATTATCAGCACCAGGGCGCGCAGCTGCTGCACCTGGTCGATTTAACCGGCGCGAAGGATCCGGCGGCGCGCCAGCTTACGCTGTTAAAACAGTTGCTGGCGGGCGTTGAGGTACCGGTACAGGTCGGCGGCGGCATTCGCAGCCGTGATGATGTCGCTGCGCTGCTGGAGGCGGGTGCCTCGCGCGTCGTGGTGGGTTCGACGGCGGTGAAACAGCCGGAAGACGTGCAGCGCTGGTTCAGCGAATTTGGCCCGCAGGCCATTGTGCTGGCGCTGGATGTGCGTATTGACGCCGCTAACCGCAAAGAGGTGGCGATCAGCGGCTGGCAGGAAGCGGCTGGCGTCACCCTGGAACAGGTTATTGAGCAGTTTCTGCCTTTTGGGCTGCAACATGTGTTATGCACCGATATTTCACGCGACGGCACGCTGAGCGGCTCGAACGTCTCGCTCTATCAGGAAGTGTCCGCACGTTTCCCGCAGGTGGCTTTTCAGTCTTCCGGCGGCATCGGCTCGCTGGCTGATATCGCTGCCCTGCGCGGCAGCGGCGCGCAGGGCGTGATCGTTGGGCGTGCTTTGCTGGAAGATAAATTCACGGTTTCGGAGGCCATTACATGCTGGCAAAACGGATAATTCCCTGTCTTGATGTGCGCGATGGCCAGGTGGTTAAAGGCGTGCAGTTTCGCAATCACGAAATCATCGGCGACATTGTGCCGCTGGCGCAGCGCTATGCTGAGGAAGGCGCTGATGAACTGGTTTTTTACGATATCACCGCTTCCAGCGATGGCCGCGTGGTGGATAAAAGCTGGGTGGCGCGCGTAGCGGAAGTGATCGATATTCCGTTCTGCGTTGCCGGTGGCATTAAAAGCGCCGAAGACGCCGCACAAATTCTCTCATTTGGTGCCGACAAGATCTCAATTAACTCTCCGGCACTGGCCGATCCTGAACTGATTACACGGCTGGCGGACCGCTTTGGCGTGCAGTGCATGGTAGTGGGCATCGATACCTGGTATGACGAACAGAGCGGCAAATATCACGTTAATCAATATACCGGCGATGAAAAGCGCACCCGGGTGACCGGGTGGGAGACGCTGGAGTGGGTAGAGGAAGTACAAAAGCGCGGCGCTGGCGAAATCGTCCTGAACATGATGAACCAGGACGGCGTGCGTAACGGCTATGATATGGTTCAGCTACAAAAAGTGCGTGAGGTATGCAAAGTGCCGCTTATCGCCTCTGGCGGCGCAGGCACCATGACGCATTTTCTGGAAGCCTTTCGTGATGCTAACGTCGATGGTGCGCTGGCCGCTTCGGTATTTCATAAGCAGATTATCAATATCGGCGACCTGAAACGGTTTCTGATTGAACAAGGTGTGGAGATTCGCCCGTGTTAACAGAACAGCAGCTTTCCCAACTGGACTGGGAAAAAACCGGCGGCATGATGCCGGTGATAGTCCAACATCAGGTTTCCGGCGAAGTATTAATGCACGGCTATATGAACCCGGAAGCGCTGGAGAAAACCCTGCGCGAGCAGAAAGTCACCCTCTGGTCGCGCACCAAACAGCGCCTGTGGACCAAAGGCGAGACCTCTGGTCATTTCCTGAATGTGGTCAGCATCACGCCCGACTGCGATAACGATACGCTGCTGGTGCTGGCGAATCCCATTGGCCCCACCTGCCACCTTGGCACCACCAGCTGTTTCTCTCCTGCCGCCCCGGACTGGACATTTCTCTATCAGCTGGAACAGCTGCTGGCTGAACGCAAGCAGGCCGATCCCGACAGCTCTTACACCGCTAAGCTATACGCCAGCGGCACCAAGCGCATCGCACAAAAAGTGGGAGAAGAAGGCGTCGAGACCGCGCTGGCCGCTACGGTTAACGATCGTTATGAGCTAACCAACGAAGCCTCTGACCTGCTCTATCACCTGCTGGTGCTGTTACAGGATCAGAACCTCGACCTGAGCGCGATTATTAATAACCTGCGCGCGCGTCATAAGGCGTAAAACAAAAAACCGGCCTGCAGGCCGGTTTTTTTATCAGAAAGACTATTTACGCTGTCGGTAAGCTGAAGCCATATTGCGCCCCAGCACCACCGCCGAGCCGACAATCCCGCCTAACAGCACCGCCAGCACCAGCGTCAGGCCCTTTTTCGGGCTGTCGCGACGCATAGGTAAATCAGGTTCCATGATATAGCGGAACGACTGCAGGTTATCGACCTGGATTTTCAGATCCTTAATCAAGCGCAGCGCACGCTGGGTAGCATAATAACTATCGTCCAGCGGCAACGGCTTAGTCGCTTCGTTGGCAATTGATGAGGAGAGCGCCTTCGTCCCAAGCAGATAGAGCGTATCATCCGATAAGAATTCCGCCTGGGTCAGCTGCGATGAAGTAATACCGGCCCCTTCGGCTACTTTCAACGCCTGTTTTAATGCTTCGATACGCTGCTGTTTTTTATCTTCCGCCACCTTCATCTGCGAAGTCAGCGAGTCAGTTAACTCGCGGGTTTTAACAGCCATATTACGCTTGATATCGTTGCCGTAATCATCTACCACTTCGCTATTCACCAGCTTTATAAAATGCGTTACCTGCGCCTGAGCCTCTTTCGCGGTCTGCGCGGTAAACTTAACGCTTAACGGGTCATTCTGGCCTGCGTTAACCGGGCCGACTTTTAAATCCAGCGGCGCATCCAGGTTCTGCAGCGCGCCGGAAAGCGCAGTGATAGAAGCGTTAAAGCGGTTAAACAGCTGACGCTGAAGATCCGCAACGCCAGGTTTATCCTGAGGATACTGGGAATAGAGCACGTTAAGCGCGGCGTTATAGTTTGCTACCTGGCCCGCGCTGGGCTGAGTAATGATCGCTTCTGATGTCCATTTCTCTTTCGCAAAAAAGAGATACGCGATCGCCAGTAACAGAAACAGAATCACGGTGGCGATAATGATCTTTTTACCATTCCACAGCTGAGCCACAACATCCAGCAGGTCAAGCTCATCATCATTATTGTAAAAGGTCTGACGAAGTAAAGACTGATCCGTAGTTGTCTTATTTTCTTGGTTCATGTTTCTGGTATGCCCAACTTATTAAATGAAAAGCGGAATGATAAACGCCAGGAAGAAAACAATAGCAAAAGGAACGGTAAAGAGTTATCTGAAATCAATAAAAAACCTCCCAATGGGAGGTTTTTTAGGCAAAACGGAATTAGTCCAGCCATTCAGTATGGAACACGCCGTCTTTGTCGATACGTTTGTAGGTATGTGCACCAAAGTAGTCACGCTGCGCCTGGATCAGGTTCGCCGGCAATACTGCAGAGCGATAGCTGTCATAGTAGGCAATAGCGGCTGAGAAGGTTGGCGTTGGGATACCGTTCTGCACCGCATAAGCGACCACGTCGCGCAGTGCCTGCTGATATTCATCAGCGATATTTTTGAAGTAAGGCGCCAGCAGCAGGTTCGCGATGTCCGGAGTATCTTTATAGGCATCGGTAATCTTCTGCAGGAACTGCGCACGGATGATGCAGCCAGCACGGAAGATTTTCGCGATTTCGCCGTAGTTCAGATCCCAGTTGTTTTCATCAGACGCGGCTTTCAGCTGAGAGAAGCCTTGCGCATAAGAGACGATTTTGCCCAGATAAAGCGCACGACGCACCTTCTCAACGAACTCAGCTTTATCGCCGCTGAACGCCTGGGCAGTCGGGCCGCTCAGAACTTTAGAGGCAGCAACGCGTTGGTTTTTCAGCGAGGAGAGGTAACGTGCGAATACAGACTCGGTGATCAGAGAGAGCGGCTCGCCCAGATCCAGCGAGCTCTGGCTGGTCCATTTACCGGTGCCTTTGTTCGCGGCTTCATCCAGGATTACATCAACCAGGTAGTTACCCTCTTCATCTTTTTTGGTGAAGATATCTTTGGTAATGTCGATCAGGTAGCTGCTCAGCTCGCCTTCGTTCCATTCGCTGAAGGTTTTCGCCAGGTCTTCGTTGCTCAGGCCCAGCGCATTTTTCAGCAGGGAGTAAGCTTCGGCAATAAGCTGCATATCGCCATATTCGATGCCGTTATGCACCATTTTCACATAATGACCTGCACCGTCCGGACCGATATAGGTTACGCAAGGCTCGCCTTCAGCACGTGCAGCGATTTTATCCAGAATCGGCGCAACCAGTTCGTAAGCTTCTTTCTGACCGCCAGGCATAATGGAAGGCCCTTTCAGCGCGCCCTCTTCGCCACCGGACACGCCGGTACCGATAAAGTTAAAGCCTTGCTCAGAAAGTTCTTTGTTACGACGAATGGTGTCTTTATAGAAGGTGTTACCGCCATCGATCAGAATGTCGCCTTTATCCAGATGCGGAGTCAGTGAAGCGATAGTTTTGTCGGTCGCTTCGCCCGCCTGCACCATCAGCAGGATACGACGCGGTTTTTCCAGCGAGTCAACGAACTCTTCAATGCTGTAGTAAGGCGCGAGTTTTTTGCCCGGGTTTTCGGCGATAACTTCATCTGTTTTTTCACGAGAACGGTTAAAGATGGATACAGTGTAGCCGCGGCTCTCAATGTTGAGTGCCAGGTTACGGCCCATCACCGCCATACCTACAACGCCGATCTGTTGCTTGGACATTATTTACTCCTGTCAGGTGTGTTCACTGCGATTCAGCAGCTTAAAGTATTCGCGATATTAACCCACTATTAGCGCCGGATAATAGCGATTGGTGCGATATCCTATATGACTGTTCAAACGCTAAACAGGTTAATTCTTAAAATAATTGCATTAATTGCTTAAACATATCAAACAGCCTGCCATTTCGGAAAGGCCTTAGCAAATTCAGGGTTGAACGGACCCTCTTTAATTTCCATCATTAATGCCTGTTCAGAAATACATTCCACGCTGTGAATATCACCCGGCTGGAATTCAACCACCGAAACGGGTAATTCAGGCCCCGCGATAAAATCGTTAACCACGTTTCCCTGTTTGTCATACAGTTTTATTCTTAGCTGCCCGCGCATAACAATAAACATTTCCCACTGGTTCGCCAGTTCATGGTAATGCGGCTCAACAAAACTGCCTTCTACCAGTGCGATCAGCAAACGCTGCACCGTCTCGCTATGAGATTTATGTAACAGAAGATGTGAACGTTTACGTTCCGACCTTTCTGCTTCCTGATATAAATCCATTATCATTTTCTTATCAAACAGACGCATGATAATCCTCAAAACTTTTTTCAATTAATTGCGCGACGGAGGTAACAGAAAATTCTTCGCACAATAATGTATAGGCGCTGCGCCCCATTTTTCTGCGCAAGTTAATATCATGATAAAGCGCTTTAGCCGATGAAAGCAGTTTCTCATCTTCGCCATTAATATGAATAAATCCGGCGTTATGTTGATTGATAATATCCTGCAGATCGTTACCCTGATTAACGCTGCCCAAAATGGGTAATGACTCAACCATATAGCCCAATAATTTACCCGGGAAATTATGCGCCGTATGTTGCGCAGAAAGCGAAAACAGACCAATATCAACATCGGCAAGAATATGTCGAAACTCATCCTGACTGACCGAAGATAAATAACTGAAGTTATTTAGCCCCCATTGCTGCGCCAGCTGATTAATTAATTGAACTTCATCGCCCTGGCCAATAAAAAGAAAATGGGCCTTTTCTTCCTGCTGCATACTGCGAGCCAGGCGCATTAAATTCGCCATATCCTGCGCGTGACCGATATTGCCGCCGTAGAAATAGATGACTTTATCCTGCAATCCTAGCCGCTGCCGCACAGAGAGGTAGTCCGCGCTCGCTTTTTTAACCGGCTGCAAATCTGCCCAGTTGCGTAACACCTCGCAGGGGTAGTTTGGGTGCAGTGAGCGAAACAGCTGCAGATTTTTATCAGACATCAGACCGATGCGTGTCGCCTGGCGGTAAGCGTCGCGCTCAAAATAACGAAAATATTTTGCGATCGGCGACCTTTCTTTCATTATGCCGGCATCTATTACCCATTGCGGGAAAAGATCGCGTAGCACTAAATAGGCCGGGCAGCGGCAGCGCTGCTTAATATGCTTCACCAAACGCCCCCAAAATATAGACGGCGAATAGTAGATAATGCCATCAAAGGTTTCTGGTTTAACCAGATGACTTATTGCACCCCACGCTCGGTATGAAAGCAGCGTTTCATTACTGGCGCGGCAGATTTTTCCCACATCTTTAATGGGTCCGCTTTTAAAACGCCACACAGTAATGCCGTCGATCTCATCAAACGATAACGCGGCTTTTTGGCGAAAATCAGGTGTAATAACCGTAATGCGATGTCCACGAAGACGAAGCTCAACGGCTAACTCGTGGAACATCTTTGCCCCAACACGCGTACTATGGGGTAAATAATCATCAATGATTAAAACCAGATTCATTAATACTGTTTCCAGACAACCCGCTTAATATAGTCAGTATAGGAATGCACAATCCTGACCACTTTGTCAGAGACATTCGGCATACTGTAATCCGCTACCTGACGTAAAAGACGCTCTTCACCCCGTGGCTGTGACGCGAGAATATCCAGCGCCTGCAGTACGCGGTTGGTTTCCAGTCCGACCATCATTACCGAGGCTTCTTCAAACCCTTCCGGACGCTCATGCGCTTCACGGATATTCAGCGCCGGGAAGTTCATGATAGAAGATTCTTCCGTGATGGTGCCGCTATCAGAAAGCACTGCGCGGGCATTTTTCTGCAGATGGTTATAGTCGTGGAACCCTAACGGTTTCAGCAACTGAATATTGGCATGGAAAGTAATGCCATTTTCTTCAATGCGGTGACGAGTTCGCGGGTGTGTGGAGACGATAACCGGCAGGTTATATTGTTCAGCTACCGTATTCAATGTCTCCGCCAGTTTGGCCAGCTGTTTCGGCGAATCAACGTTTTCTTCGCGGTGAGCACTAACCACAAAGAACTCACCTGCAGTAAGATTTAAACGGGTAAGCACGTCAGAAGCATCAATCTGCGGCATATAATGCGTTAGCACTTCATACATCGGGCTGCCGGTTTTGATAATCCTGTCGGCAGGCAAACCTTCAGCTAACAGATAATCGCGCGCGATATCGCTGTAGGTCAGATTAACATCCGCGGTATGGTCAACAATACGTCGGTTGGTTTCTTCTGGCACCCGTTGATCAAAACAACGGTTTCCAGCTTCCATATGAAAAACAGGAA
Organism: Pantoea sp. FN0302; assembly: GCF_050113775.1. Classification (NCBI taxonomy): domain Bacteria; kingdom Pseudomonadati; phylum Pseudomonadota; class Gammaproteobacteria; order Enterobacterales; family Erwiniaceae; genus Pantoea; species Pantoea sp. FN0302. Next base: position 596,449 of record NZ_JBNJSM010000001.1, on the reverse strand, counting down.
TTTTACGGCGTTTAGCCGGTAAAGCAGAGATACAGGAGTTAGTATCCCCCAATACCAGCATCGCTTCAGGCTGAACACTAGCTAAAACTTCATCAACCTTAATAATAACCTGACCGATCGTTTCCGCAGCGCTTTTACCAGCGGCATTCAAAAAGAAATCAGGTTTTCGTACGCCCAGATCGTTAAAAAAGACTTCATTTAATTCGTAATCGTAATTTTGACCGGTATGTACAATGATATGATCACAGTAGAGATCAAGCTTTGCCAGAACGCGAGACAGACGAATAATTTCAGGCCGGGTGCCGACGACGGAAACGATTTTTAATTTTTTCATAAACATCTCTTATAACGTGCTGGCAATAGTATCAGGATTGTTTCTGTCGAAATTTTCATTTGCCCAAACTAGAGCAACTAGCTCTTCTTCACCAATGTTAGTCACATCATGTGACCAACCGGGAATCGTTTCGACAATTTCGGTTCTAGCTTCGCTTGTTACCAGCTCATAACTTTCATTTGTGAGCATGTGACGAAACCTAAACCGTGCAGTCCCTTTTATTACCAGGAACTTTTCAGTTTTAGTATGATGATAATGCCCACCACGTGTTACGCCGGGATGAGCAGTAAAATAGGAAAACTGGCCAGAATCCCGGGTTTTGATTACCTCCACAAATGACCCACGCGGGTCTTTATATTCCGGTATTGAATATGAAAAATCTTTGGTCGGAATATAACTAATAAAGGTAGAATATAAGGCGCGAGTCAAACCAGAGCCTACCCTATCCATTATTAGGCTATCGCGACTTGTTTTAAACCCTTGAATAGCAGTGGCTAACTGACCTACCGTAATTTCGTATACAGGCGTAACTTTCAGGAAATTGTCATCGCCCACGGTACTGGCGTCATCATTTAACAGTTTAGAAAAGACATTGATAACATCATCGATATAAACCAGCGAGATAGCATAATCGGGATTATCAATATTAATTGGTAAGTTATGCGCAACGTTATAACAAAAGGTCGCTACAACCGAATTATAATTAGGTCGAGCCCATTTACCAAATACTCCCGGCAAACGGCATATATAGATTGGGATATCGTAATCTCTGGCTATTTTGACCACATAATCTTCAGCGATACGCTTGCTGTTACCATAGGGCGTATCTTTAGCAGCATGGATAGAGGAAGTTAACAGAAGAGGTATTTTTCGACCTGAAGTTCTGGCAACTGAAGCAATTCCGTCACAAAGAATACGCGTTAGCTCCGAATTACCATCAATAAACTCATCTGGATTTTGCGGGCGATTGACACCCGCAAGGTGATAAACAAAATCCACGCCCTGTAACAGTAACGGCAGCTCATGTTTTTCGTTGCGGCGAGTAAAACTGACAACCTCAACGCTGCTGTACTCTGCCAAACGTAAACAAAGATTTTTCCCTATGAAGCCATCAGCACCTGTGATCAGGACTTTCACTGCTTACTCCTCCGGATCGGCATGTTCGCCACATGCAATTTTCTTCATAAAGTTAAGCTTAAGCAGAAGTTTTTTCATGCCTTCAACGTCGAGACGATGAGTATTATGAGAATTGTACTCTTCTCCACATAATGCTTCCGTTAAACGCTGCTCGCCCTGTTCAACGTATTTTGCATAGTTGAGATCGCGCGAATCTGCCGGTACGCGGAAGTAATCTCCCATATCTTCTGCGCAGGCACGCTCTTCTTTGCCTAACAGGGATTCATACAGTTTCTCACCATGTCGAGAGCCGATAATATTGATTTGATGGTCAGGCTTGTTCATCAATTCAAGCAACGCCTTAGCCAAGGTCTCAACCGTGGCTGCTGGAGCTTTCTGCACAAAAATATCGCCATTCTTACCATGTTCAAATGCATAAAGAACCAAATCGACAGCGTCTGAAAGGGTCATCATAAAGCGCGTCATAGTCGGTTCGGTAATGGTGATCGGCTTATCTTCCTGAATTTGCCGAACAAAGAGCGGAATCACAGAGCCACGCGACGCCATGACATTACCGTAACGAGTCCCACAAATCACGGTTTCGGTGCCTTCCAGATTACGGCTGGCGGCCACCATGACTTTTTCCATCATTGCTTTACTGATGCCCATGGCGTTAATGGGATAGACGGCTTTATCAGTACTCAGACAAATTACACGTTTAACCCCAGCAGCAATAGCACAGTTAAGCACATTTTCCGTGCCCAGCACGTTGGTGCGTACCGCCTGCATCGGGTGGAACTCGCATGAAGGCACCTGTTTTAGCGCCGCCGCATGAAACACATAATCCACGCCGCGCATAGCAGCAGCAATGCTGTTTTCATCACGGACATCACCCAAATAAAATTTAAGCTTGCCGTTGTTATATTTCTTGCGCATATCGTCTTGTTTTTTTTCATCTCGACTAAATATGCGAATCTCGCCAATATCCGTATCCAAAAAACGATTTAAAACAGCATTACCAAACGACCCGGTCCCACCGGTAATTAAAAGAGTCTTACCTTTAAACATGACTATCTCCTAAAAAAACTACTAATTACCAGCTATAAGATATTGAAGGTATTGTTTTGCTCGCTCTTTAGCATTAGGAAAGCCCAATGCGTGCTGGCGAGCCTCATCCAGAATCTGAATACTTTCTGGGGAATCTCGATTTCTTAAAAAATAATTGGCAATTTTATTTGCTGCATCTTCCGCATTTAATGGATCGAAATATATTGCGTAATCTTTACATATATCATGATTAAATGGGCGATCGGAGGCAAAGAGAGGCTTGCTCATAACCATGGCTTCCAGAGGGGTGGCAGAAAAACACTCTAAAAGGCTTGGGAAGATAATAGCATCCATTGATTTATAAAAAGATGGACACTGCGCAATGCTTAAAACCCCAATGTTTGTTACATTTTTTTTAAATTCATCCGAACAAGCCTGCCATTCATCTTCATTGAAAGTCACATAACACTCAGCTTCTATATTATGTTTCTCTAACAAGTTGCTAACTATAGCAGGAAATAATTGGGTATTTTTATGCTTATAATTCCTTCCAACAAATCCAAGCTTGATTTTATTTTCATTATAATTTATAGGTAATTCTTTCCATTTTGTTTCATCAAAATAGATAGAGTTGATACAATTATAAATTATATTTATATTATTGGTTCCAGCAATGCCTTTTTCTTGCAAACCCTTCGCAACATGTTCAAGTTCAACAATAACAAGATCGCTTTTGCGGAAAAAAAAAGACTGAGTCGTAAATTTGAGCCGAGTTGTGATTCGTCTCCAAAATGACAAACCTTTAGAGATTTCATTATTTGGATAAATGATCCATGGCTGTGCAAACCCTACAATATTAAAGTTTTTGCTAAATAGGCTATATAGAGGACCAAAAATGGTAAAAACCCGATCGAAACTTCTTGTTTTTGCAATCGCCGGAGAAAATATGGCTTTTAACCCATAGGTATCGACAACTTCATATTCAGGCAGTGAAGAAAGGTCACACTCCAATGATTTAAGATTGGCATCAACTTCTGTTGAGGCCCAAACGGTGAGAGTTGCTGGCAAATCTGCGAATAGACTTAGTTCACTTATAACGGATGTTGCCACCTGAACGCCACCGCCGACATGTAAATTGCTGGCATTAAGCAGCATGCGTTGATGTTTCAAGCGATTTATTCCTGTAGGTAGACTTACAAAGCATTATATAAAAAACAATTGCAAGGACAGTTAATATACCACCTGTGAATGCGGTGAACATAATAACATACCATATCAAAAAAACAGTAAAAGATAACTTGAAAAGAAGGAACCCCATAATAAAATTTCGTTGGGAATTATAGATCACCATTCTGGCCTGCAAAAAACCCAGTAAACTAGAGACTATTGTTTGTAGGATCAACGTCGGTATGATACCTAATGTCAACAGTTGAAGCGCGGGAGCAAATCCTGAAAGCTCTGTACCAGTATTCATATAATGGATGTAAGTAGCAACAGGTAGATATTTAAAAGAGATATATTCTTTACCATTTGCAAAGCCATCACATCCGATAAAACAACTTATATTTAAATCAATTAAACCAGGAAAGTTTCCATTAAACGCACTCCACATAAGTTGCCCCTGTAAGGCGGCCCTAACAAATATAAACGAACCATCACGCCCTTGCATTACATATGATAAAACAATTATACATATAAGTATTGCACATAAAAAAACAACTAATAATAAATATCTGATATTAAATTTAAGATTATTAACAAAAGATGGCAGAAGCGACATAAAGACAGTGATATAAATTATAAATGCACTAAACTTTTGACCTAATATTAAAATTGTGGTTATGATATAAAGCCCAACGAATAGAAGCGCTTTGTGGTATCTTTTTTTACTTTGCTTTTTATAAAGACAGTAGAATACTACAAAATAAAAACTTTGCATTACTAAAGTCGGGAAAAAACTTAATCCTGTGGATTTCATTGACTCCCAAAACTCTACCCTGTTTACACCTTTAAGTACGGGTCCTGAATAAACAAGGAGAATAAAAAGCCCTAAAATCAATACAACGGTAATGACAATTAATAATGCTGCGCTAACTATTTTCAGTGATAATCGAGGAACATATTTATTATAACTTTTCTTCAACGTTAATTCAAAACTGCTCTTTGATATACCCAGCGAGAATATAAAAAAAGAGAGCATAATAAAAGCAGAACCGTTACCATCCCCCACCTTATTAATTTCTATCATATGCACACCTGAGGTAATCATTAAAAGGCTGATGCACATACCGATGTGATAATAAAATGTCATCCCACTAGTAAAAAGAAAGGCAGGTGAAGACTTATAGCAATAGATTACTAATAAAACAAGAGACAATGGAATAATTATAGATTCCAATGCTATAGCTTCGCTAAAGAATCCCATATTTTCCATATAGCCCATAATAAAAAAAATCACAGGCAATGGAAGTATTAAAAATAAGTTTGAAATCTTTATAGCCATAATTTTTTATTCTTAATAGCGTCAAGGTCAGAAAAGATGATTTCTTTAATTACTTTATTATATATCTCTTCAGCTTTTCTCCGTGCATTTTCGTCTTTAAGCATTAGATTTAATGACCCAGGATATGTCGCTAAGTAACAAGCAGCCAAGAAATCTAAGGTGTACTTTTTAGAAACAATGACTTCGTCCTTTAAGTTTTCATTTAATATATTAAATAAATCTGCAGGGGATTTAATTTTAACAACATTCCTATGGAAATTATAAAAAACCTCTCCATAAAGGAAAACCTTTTTCCCTAAAAGCAGAGCTTCATAACCCACTGTGCTAGTTAAAGTGATAACTGCTCGCGATCTTTTAATTAGCTGTTTCGTTGCCTCATTTGGCGAAAGAACTCTAACATTAGGAAGCTTTTTAAGTTTTTTATAGAACTCTATGGAGGGATATCCCCAGGCGCTCATATGATCTTTTACATAGAGCTTCATCCCTTCCGGAAGATTGAACGCAATATTTCTTATAACTTCATACTCATCTAAATAAGTCCCTGCAAGGATGGAGGTTGAAGATTCAGGATGAAAATGCATAGGGTAAAGTAAAAAAGATTCGTTACATCTGCTTTCATCATAATACTTCTTAAGGCGCTTAGTTTTTATTTTCCTCATCAGATTGCGGCTAAAAAGGTTCATATATGTTTTTACAGGATTTCCGGCCTGAAAAGAATAGTAACTTTCATCTTTTCGATGTTTTATTAATCTTAAGAATAATTTTATTTTTTCTGTATTAAAGTAGCGGCTCACGATCTTAACATTATCAAGACCGTTTATTTTCATATAGTCAGGCACTATATTTTCGATATTAGCTAGATAATTTTCAGCCCAATCCTTAACAGTGTCAGGGACCAAAACCTCACTGTTTTTTATAGCTGAAAAAAATAAAGAAGTTCGTGAATCATTAAGGGGATCGGAAGAAATTGAAAAGCGACCTGGAAGCCTTGAACCACCTATTCCGATATAACGTTTCCCTTTTCTTTGTGCGACTAACCATGCCAAATGAGAGAATGTATTTGAAACATTCTCGTAAAGAACGATATCTATTTTTCTTTCATCAAATATTTTTTCCCAAAAGGTTAGCAAAGCGCTTTTTAACCTATTAAAATATTCATCATCTTTTTCACCCCAGATACGATAAACCTGAGCACGCTCATAATCTGATAACAACGTACTATTCAGGTTGTACTCAGAGTAACGTGCCAATATATCGTGATCTGTTTTATGAGAACGAAAGAAGCTTGAAAACTCATAAACAGGAAAGCCGAGGGCGTTTATCTTATTATTTTCCCTAGATATTTCGCTATCTACAGCAACAGTAACTTCGGCTCCATCTTTATGGATCAATTGGGCCAAATGATTGAAAAAATAAAAGTAGTTAGGTGCATTATTTGATAAAAGTAAAACATTCATTAGAGCTTGAACTCATTTATTGATTCTACAGTAACAGGCGTATTTGCCTTGATATTGCTTTTCACTGACTTGCCGATAATCTGATCAAAATATTTTGGAGGCAAACCAAAGCCTGGACGCACGCTGCGAATCGAAGCCGTTGTTATTACATCCCCACAGGCCATATCTTTCACAAAATAGAGTGAGCGGCGGAATTTAACATTTCCCTGCTCGCTCGATTTTCGCCCATAGTCTACCTGACCTAAAGCAGCCCATGCGGTTTTCGCGCCATCACAAAGGGCTTTCATCTCTGGTGGTTCAAGTGAGAAGCTGTCATCAGGTCCACCGCCAGCACGGTTCAGTGTAAAATGCTTTTCAATGATTGCAGCTCCTAACGCTACGCTGGTAATAGCGGTGGTATTGTCAATGGTATGATCCGATAGCCCCGTTACCAGGCCAAAGCGGTCCATCATATCTTTAACGGTTCGCAAGTTATAATCTTCAGCTGGGGCGGGGTAGCCGCTAACACAATGTAAAATAGCCAGCTCTTTACATCCACCCGCTTTGGCCGCCTCAATGGCTTCCTGTATCTCTTCCGCATCCGCCATGCCCGTTGAAATGATCATTGGCTTACCCGTGCTGGCTACATAGCGAATCAAAGGGAGATCAATAGCTTCAAATGAGGCTATTTTATACGCAGGTGCGTTAAGATCCTCTAATAAATCAACAGCGGTATTATCAAACGGAGAGCTGAAAATAGTAATATCTTGCTTGCGGGCATGCTCAAAAAGAACACTATGCCATTCCCAGGGCATTGCAGCTTCTTTATATAAATTATAGAGAGTTTTACCGTTCCACAGGCCACCGTGTATCTGGAAATCTTCGCTATCACTATTCAGCGTAATGGTATCTGCTGTATAGGTTTGTAACTTTATAGCGTCCGCGCCAGCAATCTTTGCTTCTTCAATCAGACGCAAAGCATTTTCGATTTTTCCGTTATGATTGGCCGATAATTCAGCAATGATATAAGGTGGCTCATCTACTGCAATTCGACGACCCGCAATGTTTAAAAATGGAAACTTGCTCATTACCTTGTTCCTTAATTACCAATCCAGTCTGTTCTTAATAATCCAAAACACATCACGTCGTGATAAGCCTGGCCATCATAATGCTGTTCCCGCAGTATTCCTTCCAGCTTAAAACCCAGCTGTTGGTGATAACGTAAGGATCGTTGGTTAAAACCTAGCACCTGCCCACATATTTTATGAATATTCAGATGTTGAAAAGCATACGGCATAATCGCTTTTGCCATTCTCTTTCCGGTTCCTTTAGGTGCAGCAGGATCGGTGTAAAAACCCCATTCGCTTATACCGCTGTCTTCCTGGCAAGCCAGCTGTACAAACCCTCTCGCTTCGCCTTCATCTTCGTAGATGAGGAGATGACGGTTTGGATCGACAGACGCTTTTTCAAACCAGGTTTTATGGGTTTCAAGGCTAATCAGTTCGGTTGAAAACATCATCAAGCGAATATGGTCATGATTACGCCATGCCAGAACCATTTCCAAATCAGACAAAGCCATTTTACGCAGGCGTTGGCTTTTTAAGTTATCTTGCTTACCCATTGTTTTCACTCATTGCTTTAATGACTCTACGGACGCCAGCCCCATCCGTAATATCCGCACATATTCGCGCCATATGAGGTAAAGTCTTTTTATCGGATATAAGTTCATCAAGTAAAGAAGGTATGGCGACGCTAATTTGCTGAGGATGCCAGATAACTACGCACGCTTTTTGCTCTTCAAGATGTTTGGCAATGACATATTGATTATCAGCAATAACAATCATAATCGTCGGTAGGCCTAACGCACACCGCTCCCATGCCGTAGAGCCCGCCGCGCCGATCGCTAAATCGCTTTCGGCCATTAAATTGGCCATATCATTCACGCCAACTAATACGTTAGTTTTCCAGGGCAATTGTTCAGCGGCTTGTTTAACCTGAGCGATACCTGGCGCCGAAGCACCCATCACGACATTGATATGGCAAGATAATGGCAAGTTACTATGCATTAACGCGTTAAGCACCTGGCCGGTAATATTATCCTTATCCACTCCGCCTAAAGTAATCAGGACAGATTCACATTTTCCGTTTTTACGCTTTGCCAGACTCGCTTCTCGCTGTAGCGAAAATTCAGGTCGCAGTAACGCATACTGCGGTCCATAAAGTCTCTGACAATGTGTAGGAACAAGCGACTGATAATCTTCATCGCTACGTCCAAGATTCTGATCAAGTAAGAGCTCGCATTGATGTTTTCGGTTAGCTAAATCGTCAATCACCATCAGATTAGTGACCGCTTTTTTTATCAACAGCTCCCAATTTTCATCCAGCGCATAGTGATCAACTATTAACCAGTCAGGTTTACTTTCGTTTATTATTGCTAACGTTTCTATTGCATCCTGCTGCTGACTACAGCCAAGCCACCGCGCATAGTCTTCTTTTCCCTGGCTAACGGCAGAATTAGCTATAGGCAATAGATGGCAGGTAAAGCCTGTTGCTTCAATATGGCTAGCGATATTACCTTCATGTGCCCGGGTAATAAACTGACATTTCGCGCCTAACGAAGCAAGCGCGTTTGCTAATGTCAAACAGCGCATGACATGTCCAGTGCCTATATTTAGAGAAGCGTCCGTGCGGAAAAAGACTATTTTTCCTTTGAACATTTCCTATTACCCTTTAATAAATAATAGAGCTGCTCAGCACATTCCCAATCTTCAGGCGTATCAATATCCTGAACGCGCTTGCGCGGTAAAATTACCGGTGCTGCACGGCTCAAGAAAATAGGTTTTTGTGATAACCATGCTTCCGTGGTGCCCCAATAAAACTGCCCTGCATCGTGCCAGGCTTCTGTAAGATCCTGAGATCGCGTACTGTAAAGCTCAGGATAAAACATTGCGATCTCTCCACTTGATTCAATTTTTATTGCGCGCTGAACAGGAAAAGCGTAACTGGTTACTGAGAAAGCATAATCAGTCTTTTTTTGCTGTAGTAGCTCCAGTCCAGCCTCTAAATCTTCAGATTGGATAAAAGGAGCCGTGGCATAAATACAGCAGGCTGAAGATACTTCATGCCCCTGCTGAATCAACCAATCAACCGCATGTGCAATAACCGGAACGGTGCCGGTAAAATCATCAGAAAGTTCATCGGGACGCATAAAAGGCACCTTCGCTCCGTAACGAACGGCCGTATCAGCGATTTCGTTATCGTCAGTAGAAACCAGAATCAAGTCGAAAAGTTTGCTTTCTGCTGCGATTTTAATGGAATGCGCAATCATTGGCATCCCACAAAAGTCCCGGATATTTTTTCGGGGGATACGCTTGCTTCCCCCTCGTGCCGGTATTATCGCTACTTTCATTGCTGCAGCGCCGCTCTAAGAACATCCACAACTTCATTTTGCTGGGCATCAGTCATAGTAGGATACATTGGTATGCTAATGGCTTCCTGATAGTACTTTTCTGCTTCAGGGAAATCTCCCGCTTTAAAACCCATTTTTTCGTAATAGGGTTGAGTGTGTATGGGAATATAATGTAGATTAACAATAATATCCTTGCTTCGCATATAATTAAATACGTCTAAATGTGTCGTCTTAATTTTATCCAATTGTAAGCGTATAACATACAGATGCAAACCAGAATAACTATCAGGATGTTGCCAAGGCAAAGTAATCGGCAAATCGGATAATAGATTATTATAACTGGCGGCGATTTCATGACGGCGAGCCACATATTCACTCAGGCGGGTCATTTGGCTTACACCCAAAGCAGCCTGAATATCTGTCATGCGATAATTATAACCCAACGCGACTTGCTGATAATACCAAGGTCCGTCCATTGGTTTAGTCATTAGTTCAGGATCTCGCGTAATACCATGGCTACGTAGCAAACCGAGTTGTGTGGCCAATTGGTCATCATTGGTCACCGCCATCCCACCCTCTGCAGTTGTGATAATCTTGACTGGATGAAAACTAAAAATAGTAATGTCACTGTAACGGCAATTCCCAACTGGTTCATCACGGTAACGTCCGCCGATAGCGTGAGAAGCATCTTCAATGATGCGGAAACCATAACGATCGGAAAGAGATTTAATAGCACGCATATCACAAGGTTGTCCGCAAAGATGTACCGGGACTACAACCTTAGGAAGACGGCCTTCTTTTTCTGCTTTTATTAGTTTTTTTTCTAATTCTTGTGGGCAAAGATTATAAGTACGCGGATCGATATCCACAAAATCAACTTTAGCTCCGCAATATAAGGCGCAGTTAGCAGAAGCAACAAAGGTGTTTGGTGTTGTCCATAGCCAGTCACCTTCCCCTAGTCCTAAAGCAAGACAAGCAATATGAAGCGCGGAGGTGGCGCTGTTTACAGCAAAAGCATGTTTAGCACCACAGTATGCTAGTACGGACTCTTCAAAACGCGTTATAGCGGGCCCCTGCGTCAAATTTACTGAGTGTAAAACCTCAACGACTGCATCTATATCGGCTTGTGTAATATCTTGTTGACCATATCTAATCATATAGAAACCTAATATTTTAAATTTATTGAATCCCTTAGACGCACAGATTAAAGTTTAAATATCTTACAAAGTATCAAACTTCTTGCTGAGCGTTACTGTCTTTTAACACAAGAATTTGCATATCCGAGCGACATCTTCATCGGATTCATCAACAAAAATCTAATCAAATGCTAATCCTTGGTTATTTGTGGCTTTTTTTTACGATGTAATAAGCTACAGTCTTCCAGATTAAAATAAATAAAAAAGAGAAAACTAAACCAGCGGGCACAGCAACAATATGATTCCATTGACTTAAAATCCATGTACTCAATATAAATACAGGCACTGAACTTAAGTGGCTATAAATAATAGGCTTATCAAAATGCCTGGCATATAGCGCATAATGAGGAATCATGCCCAGAGCATTAAGCACTGTTGCAACTAACAGCCATTTATATATTACAACATAATCAAAATATAATACTTTCCCTGTCCAAGCTAATAGATAAGGCATAACAATCAGGCTGATAACCACAAAAAACAAAATAAAAATAATTGTAGCTCCTGCCATCTTAAAAAGATGTTGCCGAAATAGTCTTTCTTCGCCTTCGTTACTAAGCTTAATGAGCATTGGGTAACTGTACGTAAACACACCAGCATCCAGAAAGGCCATTAATGCACTGGTCATTCCTGCAAAAAGAACATAAGCGCCAACTACATCCAAACCATTCATTGATTGGATCCAGAAGCGGTCAAGAGTTTGAGTTCCTCTTATTGATAACGTTGCTAAAAGAAATATACCGCTAGTTTTTACGCCCAGTTTAATCCATTTTAGGTCAATTTGGTTTTGCCATCCACCCATGCCAATCTTTTTTAGATGTATAACACCGAGGGCAAATGTCAATACACCAGATAAAGCCCATAACGTCAGAACTGTAGTCAGATTTCTGGTGGCAGGAAAAGCAGCCATCACTATGACAACGATAATGGCCCAAAGCCCCTGCCTAAGGAAAAGCAAAACACTAGCCAAATTCTGGTTATTAATTGCTACAAATATGCGTGATAGCTCTTGATTGACATGTTCGAATAGAAGGATAAAGAAGAACCAGCTCGCTTGCTCAAGCGTAATCACGCCAAAAAGATAACAACCAGTTAATAGAAACAATAAAATAACATATAAAACAAATGACAGGGCAGCTTGATTTTTAATAAACCCGCCCCATCGCTCCACTGGACTTTTAAGTAGCTCTCGTGTGGTAAATATATAAAAATCAAGACCAACAAAATAAAGAGCGTAACCTACTGTTGCCGTAATAAGGCCATATTCACCTAATGCAGACGGTTGTAAAAACCGGGCCAAAAAGAATATGAAGAGAAAACGACTGACTAACGTCAATGCACGCAAAGCAATATTTAAAAATCTTTTGTATATCAACATTAAAACATCTGCCTGCTATAGCCTGACAAACAATCAGGAAAGTAATAATTATCATACCTATCTTAAACTACCCAACCCGTATTATTAGCATTATCAAATATTTATTTAATTTATTTGCAGTAGTTGGAAAGCGTTTTTTTACTTAACAGCATAATTTTTATTAAAAGCGGGCTTAAGCTTTCCTATAACTTTTATATTAAAACTAAATACTATAAACATTGTGAAAAAGAAAATTAGCTGCCAGAACTCTTCAACTCGAAAAGCCTGTAAACCTAGTCCTAATGAAATAAATAAGATTGAGCAAAGTAGCATAACACTCAGTGTACCATGCCCGCTAAACCCCACCCGCAGTAACACATGGTGCAAATGCTCCCGGTCCGGCTTGAACGGGCTGTCCCCTCTTCTGATACGCGCGATCATCACGCGCAGCATGTCCATCAGGGGAACGGCGATCAGCCAGAGCGCAGTGACCGGTCGCATCACCGCATCTTCACCCTGGGTGGCAATGATCAGTAACCAGATCACGGTAAAGCCAATCAGCGTACTGCCGGCATCACCCATAAAGACTTTAAACTTGCCGCCCCACGGGATGCCGAGGTTCAGCAGAATATAAGGCAAACAGGCGACCATCAGACACAGGCACCACAGCGCCATATTATCCCGCTCGCCCATCCAGAACACCACAGCCAGCGCGCCAAAGGTTACCGAGGAAAGTGCCCCGAGCAGGCCATCAATGCCGTCAACCATATTAAAAGCATTAATTGCACCCACTACCGCCAGCAGCGTGACCGCATAGCCGATAATGCCTAAAACCAGCTCGTAGCCAAACAGGATGTTCCCTAAAGAATAGAGGTAGAGACCGTTGTACATCATGATGCTGGCTACCAGCGCCTGTAATGCCATGCGCGGCATTACGGGAAGGTCAAGTTTGTCATCCAGCACGCCGACAACAATAAGCAGCGTGGCGCAAACCATATAAATGCTGAAGTCAGGCAGCCAGTCAGGCTGCATAACGTAAATAATCCATAGGGAAAGATAAACTGATACCCCGCCGACCAGCGGAATATGGCCGTTATGATGTTTCCGCGCGTTAGGTTTATCTACTAACCCTACTTTTTTGGCAATCTTGCGAGAGATAAAAAGTAGCGCCAGCGCTCCCAGAAAAACGAGCACGATTTCTTGCATGTTTGCACCAGTATTGAAATTGACCACAGTGACCTGAAAATGCCCACGCTACCGCCCCTGGCTTTAAGCAACCAGACGCTTCGCGGCTCAGGGCTCAAACAAGCATAGCCTGTGTGAGCAATAGGGTAATTTTTTCTCGCAACGCCATCAGAATGCACTGTAACCCTGCGCTAATAGTTTACGATTCTCGTACTATCGTCGCGTACAGACAAGCACAAAATGTCCTGTTTACCTGTTGAGTTATTGGCTTTCAACTAAAGAATGCATTGATTGTTTGCTTTGCAAACAAAGCGCTCAAAATATCAGCTTGCCGCACATCCCCTGATAAGGCTCAGGCTATTACCGCTGTGACACGCTTTGTGATGCTATTTTATCCATTAACCTTCTCTACTAATACTCATGCCGTTTAGCAACGGTTTAACTCACACCTGAAACAGAAATGGCCCCTGTTTCCAGAAGCCATCGATATTCATTAATACGTTTTGCTCTGCGCCACGCTTTTAACTGAATCGTAAAAGCGTAACAGCCGACAATAAATCATAAGAGCAACTTACCCTTAACGGTAGCCGTTAGGATTTTTTGACTGCCAGTTCCAGGTATCGCGCATCATCTCATCGATACCGCGCGTTACACGCCAGTTCAACTCTTTATCAGCCAGCGTAGCGTCAGCCCAGAAGGCGGCTAAGTCGCCATCGCGGCGCGGTTTAATGTCAAAAGGAACCGGCTTGCCGGAGGCTTTTTCGAACGCCTTCACCATCTCCATCACCGAGTAACCTTTGCCAGCACCCAGGTTATAAGCTTTATAGCCCTGCAACTGTTCCAGGTGATCCAGCGCTTTTAAATGGCCTTCCGCCAGATCGACCACGTGAATGTAGTCACGCACGCCGGTACCATCTTCCGTGGGATAGTCAGCACCGAAAATGCCGAGCTTATCAAGACGGCCGATCGCTACCTGGGCAATGTAGGGCAGCAGGTTGTTAGGAATGCCGTTAGGATCTTCACCGATTTCGCCAGACTCATGAGCACCTACCGGATTGAAGTAGCGCAGCGCGATCGCCTTAAACTGGCTGTCCGCTTTGGCGTAATCCTGCATGATCTGTTCAACCATCAGTTTTGAGGTGCCGTAAGGGCTGGTCGTGCCGCCAATAGGAGTCGTCTCAACGTAAGGCACCGGCGCGTTAGCGCCATAAACCGTGGCGGAAGAACTGAAGATGAAGTTATAAATGTTGGCGTTACGCATCTCTTCCAGCAGCACTACCGTACCCGAAACGTTATTTTCATAATATTCCAGCGGTTTGCGGGTCGATTCGCCTACGGCTTTCAGTCCGGCGAAATGGATAACGGCACTAATGCTATTGCTGGCAAAAATGTCGCGCAGGCAGGCGCGATCCAGAATATCACCCTCAACAAAAGTGGCTTTCTTTCCGGCCAGTTTTTCTACGCGATTAATCGATTCCCGCGAAGCATTACTGAGGTTGTCCATTACCACAACGTCGTCACCGCGCTGCAACAGCGCCAGCACCGTATGAGAGCCGATGTATCCCGCTCCGCCCGTTACCAAAATAGCCATGTGCACTCCTTTAATGCCGCGCAAAGGCGCGGCGTGTCATTGTGAGGAATTATTTTGCCAACAATTGTTTAATGGTTTCGCGGAAGGCCGCGCCCTGCTGCTTGCTGCGCAGGCCATAGCTGACAAACGCCTGCATGTAGCCCATTTTACGACCGCAGTCGAAGCTGTCACCTGTCATCAGGCAGGCATCAACCGGCTGTTTCTGGCTCAGGCTGGCGATGGCGTCCGTTAACTGAATACGGCCCCAGGCACCCGGCTCGGTTTTCTCAAGCTCAGCCCAGATATCCGCAGACAGAACGTAACGGCCCACTGCGGCCAGGTCAGAATGCAGCGTTTCCGGATGCTCAGGCTTTTCAACAAAACCGGTAATGGTGCTGACGCTGCCTTCATTTTCCAGCGGTTCTTGCGTAGAAATCACTGAATATTCTGACAGGTCGGCGCCCGGCATATGCTTCGCCAGCACCTGGCTGTGGCCGGTATCTTCAAAGCGCGCAACCATTGCGGCGAGATTATAGCGCAGGTGGTCAGCGGTAGACTCATCCATAATGACATCGGGCAGCACAACAACAAAAGGATTATCGCCGATCATAGGACGCGCACAAAGTACCGAGTGGCCAAGGCCCAGCGGTTGCGCCTGACGAACGTTCATGATGGTCACGCCCGGCGGACAAATGGATTGTACTTCACTCAGCAGTTGACGCTTCACTCGCTGTTCCAGCAGCGCTTCAAGCTCATAAGTGGTATCAAAATGGTTTTCTACCGCGTTCTTTGACGCATGCGTGACCAGAACGATTTCCTTGATGCCGGACCTGACGATTTCATCAACAATGTATTGAATCATCGGCTTATCTACGATAGGCAGCATCTCTTTAGGAATGGCTTTTGTAGCAGGGAGCATATGCATACCGAGACCCGCAACGGGGATAACTGCTTTAAGCTTGGTCATATTTTTTCCATATAATGATGTGAAGACATTCAGCGATTATGCAATAAACAAGCAATCGTTAAGTATAATCTTATTCTGAAAATTTTCATCAGCAATAGTGTTAAAGAAACAAAGAATTAAAAGATCTGGTGCATCTCTGTCGAATAAATCAAATGCAGCCGGAAAAACCCTGAACAACAATAAATCTCTCCTGCCCTAATCAACTTATTTTATTACAGCAAGCATTATTCGCTGAGATTAATCTGATAAAATTTCCGGCGCTTAACGCAAGTGTAAAAAAGCGTTTTCTTTTATCTGATTTTAAATATTACATCTTCCAATTATCTGGCTTAAATGAATAATGAAACCTGGCGTTGTCATTCTTAAAAGGGTCAGAGATGAGCATTAATGAAAAAGCCAGTGAAGAACGTATCCACTCGCGACGTAAGGCGTTAACAAAAATTCTGGCTTCGGCCGCTGCCATCGGCACGCTCGGTAGCCTGACGCGCGCCAATGCGGCCCCTGCCTCCACGCCGTCGGCACCAGCGCCGGATAGCGTTGCCGGTAAAATCAATGGCGCGCCGGGCATTATCCTCGATCACGCGTCCACCTCATGGGCTAAAATTCGTAATGATATTCATCGCAGCAACGGCCCGGTTGATAATTACGCTGCTTTGCAACAGCTGGTTGAGGATAAGAAATACCTTACTATTGATACACCAGTCAGTATAAATAAATCCATTACGCTCACGGTAAAAAACCAAATAATTGAAGGGCGTGGCAATGGTATTATTACGCCACTGGCAAATATGGGTAATGAATTTTTGCTGGTATTGAAAGCTGACGCGACGCAAATTCATGGCATAGTATTAGATAATCCTATGCTATTAAAAAGCGAAACCGGCGGTCGCCAGGGCGGAATTATGATTTCCGCGAACTATTGTGAAGTCTCTAACTGCTATTTTTATCGTATGCTGCAGTCGGTTATCGCCCCGGCCAGCTTTGGCGCTTACGGCACCAAAATCACTAACAACTGGTTTTTAGAGTGCCTGGGCGCCGGAACAGGTATGCGCGATCTGCATTCTAAACTGGGTGAGGATCGTGGCGATGCGGTAACCATCTGGGGCTCCGGCACGATCATGACCGGCAACCATGCCTACTGTAAGGCTGGCGAGGATGCTCGCCTGGCATTCCATGCTGAGGGGCTGCCGGGCGCACGCAAGCATGTGCGCGATTTCGATCACAAAGACATCATCATGGCGAACAATATGGCGAAGGGCAGCTTCCGTCGTCATTTCGCAATGGAAAACATCAATGGCGGTATCTCGATCGGGAATATCTCCATGGGCGGCGCTACCTGGTGGGGCGAAGCCTATATTCAGTGCAAAAATATCAACGTTAAGAACACCATTCGTTACAGCAACAGCCCGGATATACTGAACGGCAACGCCTGGCGGCCTATCAAAGCGGCGATCGCCGTGGTCAATTTCAACGAAGGCGTAAATATCGACAGCACCGTACTGATTGCCAAAGGTACCAAAGCCTACGGCTTCGCCATTGCAACCCAAACCGGCGATCATGACGTAACGCTGTCAGGCAGCATGATTAACGAAGGCGCTCGTACCAATACTGCGCTTTACCTGAATCAGCCGAAGCGCTTCCGCATTAATAATCTGGATACGCGCGGATTTGCCAGAGCTGCGCTGATTACTTCGAATCCTGACGTATTTATTTCCAGCAACAACAACTATCACGAGCTGAACGGTCAGGGTATTGGATTAGAGATGGCGCGTGGTAAAGGCGGCACTATCAACGTTAACGGCGACACTTACCTTAATGTCAGCACGGCATTTAAGCTGCCGAACCTGGATAATCTGAGTATTAAAAATACGCAGGTTAGCGGCGAAGGACGCTTCGCTAACCTGAGCGGCATTAGCCGGTCACTGACGATTAGCGACAATAGCGTCATTTCCGGCAACGAGATGCCCGTCGCGTATAGTAACGGCAGCTCGCCCGATATTGCCTGGACGGTACAAAACAATATTGGCATCAGAAGCAACTTTACCTACAGCAGCGATCAGCTCACATCAGAAAAATCACAGCTGAACCAGCGTAATAAATATGCCGGGAAAAATGTCTCGGTTAATAATAATTCGGTGTGGGTGGCGCTGGGTAATAATCCTGAAGCACCGTGGCTGAACCTGGCAACGCAGAAACAGGTGAAGCCGGCGTAAAAATCCGCCTTCTATGAAGGCGGCATTGATTACGCCCTGGAAGGGCGTACTAAACCCCTTAAAAAGAAGTCTCTGCCCGTCCTGTGAGATTTAAGTCCAAAGACAATAAGGCAGAGCCAAAACCCGTTGATGACCACGCCCATAGAACGTGGTGTTCAGATGCGGATAAAAAAAAGCCTCAGCGCTGGCGCTGAGGCTTTTTTCTTAAGGTCAGGCCGGTTTTTTACGATTCTTAATCATCGCTATGGCATGAGAAAATATCGCTAGCTTATGGCGAGGAATAAACATCATCACGTACAGGCCATAAATAACGGCGCCCGCAATAATATCCAGCACCAGTTTTTCCCAGCCGGTTTGCAAATGCAGCAGACGATCCATTGCAAACAGGCCCAGACACATCACCAGCGAACCGATGATCGGGCTAGCAATCTGCGCCAGATACTCTTTCCAGGTTACATTCAGCAACGTGAGCGCGCACCAGGCCGAAACCGGATAGAGCAGCAGTGTGCGCAACGAGTAGGAAAGCGCCATCGCTACCAGCCCGTAACGGACAAAGATAAAGAAAATAGTGATATTGGTCACTGCGTAGAGCAGCGTCAGGCGCGACTGCCAGTCCGGGCGATCGCGGGCAAACATCACCGTATGGTTATAGTAGCCAATAGAGACGATAAAGCCGGTCGCGCTGACAATCTGCATAACCGGCACCGACTCCATCCACTTCTGCCCTAACAGCAGCCAGGTGACATCATGCGACAGGTAGCACAGGCCGATAAAGGCTGGCGCAGTAAGCAAAATGGTAAAAAAGGTGGCGTTCAGATAGTGAGATTTAAACTCATCTAGCTGATTTTTCACCCGCGAAAACGCCGGTAGCGAAACGCGCATCAGCGCGGTAGCCATTACCGTATTCAGCGTGTTCACGATACGTTTGCCTGCGGAATAGACCCCAGCTGCTGCGCTGCCCAGATAGTAAGTAATAAAGAAAATATCACTGTTCTGGTTAGCGAAGTTGGTCACGCCGCTGAGCGCTACGTGGCGGGAAAAGCGCATCGACTCTTTAAACGACGCAACGGAGAATTTCAGGCGCGGTTTCCACGGCGTGGCCAGCCACAACGTAATGGTCGCCACAACCGAGGTCACCACCTGCTGCATGACCAGACTGGTGATCCCCATGCCTTTCCATGCCAGATAAACGCCGACAATGCCGCCTAGCCCAATGGAGGTAATGGAACGAATCGCCAGCGAACGGAACAGCAGTCGATGCGTCAACCAGGCCTCATGTGTTTTACTCAGGCCGCTGACCAGAATAATCACGCTGGTGCCGCGAATCACATCGGCCAGCCCTGGAACATCCATCATATTTTCCAGCATGTTGGCCGAGAAGAAGACAATGAGAAACGCCGGAACCGCAAACATACAGCAGCTTAAAAAGGCGGTATTAAAGTCTTCGTCGGTCGGTTCATGCTTACGAATGATCGATGTCGCGATACTTTCAAATATGACCGTCCTGAACAGCTGGGTAATCAATATGGACACGCTGAGCATGCCATAGAGATGCGGATCGAGTAAGCGCGCCAGCACCAGGAAGATAACAAAAGTGATACCCTGCGCCGCCACGTTATCGAGGATTGACCAAACGGCGCCGGAAGCGACGCTGCCTTTTGGCGTGGGTTTATCTGACTGTTTTCTCACTGTAATGTCCTGATTAGTGGAAGGTTTCAGCGTTACGCGCGGGCAATGACTTCAACCTGGCGCAAACGCTCCTGCAATTTTTCCACGTTCTCATAAAACACTTTGTCGTCGCTGCGCTGGCCGCTAAGCTGGGCCGCCTGACGCAGTTTCGCCGCCGCCTGGTCGATATAGCGATCGTTCCATTTCATATTGAAGCGCGTCTCTGCGCCGGTAAACAGGCGATCCGGCACCTCATGGGAGAAGTAGCGCGTATATTTCAGGTAGCGCGGCCACCAGGCGGTACTTTTCTGCTTGCGTACGCGAATAAATTCTTTAATGGCGTAATCAACGTCGGCATTTTTCAGGTGATAGTTCTCACCGTACAGCGCCAGCGTTCTGTCACGCATAGATTCACGGAAGGAGCTGCTGCCCAGCACCAGCGGCTGATAATGCTGATTAATCGTCTGCGTCCAGTCGAGCCATTTAAAGGTGTTGATCTGGCTGGAGCTAACCAGCGGCACCCACGGCACACGCATCGCATCGGCAATAATCGCGGCGTGCATAGCGTCAGCCAGGATCAGCCTGGCGTGACGAATACGGTTAATAATGGTTTTAGCATCACCCTGTGGGCTGATGTATTCGACGCCCGCGCGGCGACAGGCTTCTTCCCACTGACCTGTTTTTAACGCGTCATGATGAGGAATAAAAATAACGCCTTTGCGCTCGGCTTCCGGTACCGGCTGGAATTCCGCCAGCGTACTTAATAACGCCGCGCCATCAGTAATCGCTTTTTCTTTTGGCAGACCCAGCACGTGTGCAGTCAGCGGGCCGCGTACACTCAGAATATTCCAGCTTTCGTCGCCAAAGTTGGCTGGTGGGACGCCATAGCCGACGCCGCTGCTGAAAACGATCCATTTTTTAGCGGGGGGCAACGCAGAGCTGATAATAGTCCCAATACCGGCAAAGCGGCATTCTTCATTCTCATCAAATACCCCTGGTAATAAATCGTGCCACAGCCATTCGTTTAAATCGTCACCAAAGTTACCTGCGGCAGTTTTATAATAATGAACTTTCACTCTTCTCTCCTAAATAACCACCAATGATTAAAAACGTTAAAAGGTTAATCGAACGCCATTAATGGCGATCTTTCCCTTTTTTAAAGCGGGGGAATTTATCCTTTTTTCAGAATATGCTTACCCATGCGCCCCAACAGAACCAGCGTATACGGTGATGCAAACAGCATGACATTAAGGATATTTATTTTTTTATTTAACGTAGGGGATACAGAGTAAAACTCACGAAATGAGAGATGCGAACGGCATTTTTTAATCGCCTGTACCGCAGCGGAAAAGCTTACGGCACGTGAAACGGCCATAAATGCGACGCGCGCAATAACAGAATATTTATGACGCAGGAAAATTTTATGTTCTTCCTTATTTTTCCATACGCTGCCCGTCAGCTGGTCAGTCAGAGGCAGGTAATCTAAACGCATGGTTGCTTTATCCCAGGACTTTTTGGTCAGCGATTGAGGCCGTTGGATGTAATGGTAAAGGGGCTCTGCGGTGAAGGACATAGTCATATTCTTATTAAAGATAAGAATCAGCACTTCGTAATCTTCGAAAATGATCTTCTTTTCATCGAAGGTGATACCATCAAACAGCTCGCGTTTAAAGAGCTTATTCCAGAGAAAGCCGGGGATCTCCCCTTCCAGCATAGCAATTAATGCCTGCTTGCCGGTCAGCGTACCGGCAGGCGCAAAGCGGTTAGTGACTTTTTTACTGCTGCCGTCTTCGCTTTCATAAAAATAGAGACACTGAGAAACATCTGCCTGCTTTTTTTCCAGCGTATTGACCAGTAAAGCGATCATATTGCTTTCCAGATAATCATCGGAATCCAGGAAGGCAATATAGTCGCCGCTGGCGGCGGCAACCAGCCGATTACGGGTTGCAGAAACGCCAAGATTAGGCTGATTCTGCTGAAGAACAAAGCGCACGTCTGGATGATTATCGCGTACCGCCTCTACCAGCGCGAACGTATTATCCGTTGAGCAATCATCGATAATAACGATTTCGAGATTTTTATAACTCTGGTTAATAATCGAAAGCAGCGTTTTCTCGATAAACTTTTCGCAGTTATAGACTGGGATCAGTACACTTACTAAAGCTTCAGTAGACATCGCACGATCTCTCTTACTCAATTTTTTATCTGACATCAGCGCCACACTCATGCAGGCTGTTGCCCGCTAATTAATGCGATTAGGCTGTCATAAGATTTTTTCTTATCGAACTCTTGCTCAACCTTGTAACGTGCCGCCTTAAGCATCGGCATCAAATCAGGTTTTTCATCCGCGATTTTAGCGATGACATCAGCCAACGCAGCGGCATCCTTTTCTTTAATCAGCCAGCCATTCTTGCCATCTTCAACCAATTCAGGAATGCCGCTGTGCCAGGTAGAAACTACTGGAATTCCACGCGCCATCGCTTCCATCAATGCCACCGGCACCCCTTCCATATCACCGTCTTCCGCCGTTTGCGAAGGCAGCATAAAAACATCTGATTCACGCAGAAACTGGTTAATCACCTGCGGCGACTGGAAACCGTGCAGAATGACATGGTCCTGCAGACCGTAACGGGCGATGGTCTGCTCAACCTCATCGCGCTGCGGGCCGTTGCCCAGCACATTGTAGATAAAGGAATAACCGCCTTCTTTCAGGATGCGGCATGCTTCCAGGGAGGTGAAAATGCCCTTTTTATCGGTCAAACGGGCAATCGTCAGCAGGCGGATCGGCTCGCCAATCTGGGTCAGTGGTGAAAAGTCGAAATCTTCAGTATCAATACCGACGCGCATAATATGCGTTTTGGTCGCATCGCCGCCCAATGAGCGAATGCGTTCCGCCCATAGTCGGCTAATAGGCAGAATAAATTTACTGTCCTGAAACAGCTCTCTGTAATCCTCTGCGTAGGTTTCCAGAATACGGTGAGTGGAAATATCGTAGCCGTGAAAGATTGTTGCCAGCTCGCCTTTCAGGACGCCAAATTTACGTAGCTTATTTGCCAGTACGCCAGCGGTGCCGAAATGTGCGATAAACAGATCGGCATGATAACTCTGTTTATTAGCGGCAATAATCGCCGGCAGAGAGAGATTTTTGGAGCTGTAGCCATACTTTTTGTAGTTAAGGGCTGGCAGCACATTGAATTTTGCCTGCACCAATCCTTTCACAATGGTTTTCAAACGACTCATGGCGCGAGCGCTGGTTTTATTTTCTTCAGCAGATAATAAATAGTGCGTTTTTTGCAACAGCGCATAGCGATCTTTCTTTGCAAATTCTTCAATTGCCGGTCCAGGCAGCACCGCAATTATTTCGACATCAAATCCTCTTTCTATAAAATAGGTTATCTGGTTTATTACAAATGTTTCTGAAGGCACCGGAAAAGTATAAACAAAAAAAGAGATTTTCATTGCCACCTCTGTCTACGATAGCTAAATACCTAAAAAAAAGGAGATAACCCATCTTCGTTAAAGATGGCACCTCCTTATTTTTTAAGCAAATATAATCGTAAAGCTCATTCAGCGTCGCCAAAAATGACGAGCGGCACATTCCTTGCCTTAACGCTGTTTCGCTAAATATAGATTAAAATCCTGCTATCCTGTCAGAAAATCAATGTATCGCTTTGCTGGCTTACCTGCAAGAGTAAACCAGCCTGCTTTTATTTACTGTTGAAAATTAAACAAGTATTTTTTAATAAGCTGTTTTACTGATAAAGCCTTTAAAGAGAGTCAGAAAAATAATGCGCATATCAAGCCACAGGCTCCAGTCACGGATGTACTGCAGATCGAACTCAACACGTTTTTCCATTTTTTCCAGCGTATCGGTCTCACCACGCCAGCCATTAATTTGTGCCCAGCCGGTAATGCCTGGTTTCACCTTATGGCGCAGCATATAGCCCTGAATAATCGAGCGATATTGTTCATTATGAGCAACGGCATGCGGACGCGGCCCAACAATAGACATATCGCCTTTTAATACATTGATGAACTGCGGCAGCTCATCCAGCGACGTCGAGCGTAAAATACGACCAATAGGTGTAATACGCGCATCGCCTTTCGTGGCCTGGGTAACCGTATCGCCATTCTCCATCACCGACATTGAGCGGAACTTCCACACTTTAATCGGCTTACCGTCCATGCCATAACGCACCTGGCGGAAAATCACCGGGCCCGGCGAGGTGAATTTCACCAGCGCGGCAATGGTCAACAGCGCAGGAGAGATAAACAACAGAATACAGGAAGAAACCACGATATCTTCGATACGCTTCAACACCATATTGATGCCGTTCATTGGCGTTTCAAACAGCGGCACCACCGGCACGCCATTAATTTCTTCGGTGCGCGACTGAAGAATATTAAAGGTGAAAATATCCGGGATAAGCATTACCGAACAGGTGGTGTCAGAAAGTTTGTTCACCAGCTCGCGGATCGCCATTTCTTCTGACATCGCCATGGCGATATAAATTTTATCCAGTTTCCCTTCCCGGGCATCAACCAACAGCTGCTCAAGATTGCCGCAGTAGTTGATATTGCCAGCATCACTACGAGATTCATTAGCAACGTCAGAATAAAGCCCGACAACGTTCATACCCATCCAGGGTGCGTTAATGAAACTATTAGCAAGTGAAACGCCAATGGGCATATTTCCGACGATGGCGACATTGCGCGTATTGTATCCCAGCTTGCGAATAATACGGGCAAAATAGCGAATTGCCAGACGGCAGGCGATAAAACCGATCGCCACAATCCCAAACCACAACAAATAAGCTTTAAAATTAAGATCCAGATCGCTGACGAACGACATCACGCCTGCAGTAATCAAAATACTTAATGCCCAGTTTTGCAAAATAAGCTGTAGCTCGTGGGCGAAACTCACACCGCGCCAGGAGCGATAAAAATCAGTAATACCGCCAATCATCTGGAATAATGCCAGAGCGGTAAGTGAAAGTAGCCACCAGGATGATGAAAAAGACTGGGATTCAATGCGTGCTAAAATATACAGCCCGGTAAACATCACAAAAATGTCAGAAAAACGCTGTATTATGGAAATAATCGACGCGTTAGTACGGGTACGAAATCCACTCGCCGTCATCATTTTATTATCATCCCTGCCTAATTCATGCATGATTGAAGACATGTCTTAGACCTCGCTAGTTAATTGGTGTTCAACGTTTCAGTATGTCGGCATATAAACCATGCGTTTTGGCTATCATAGCCTGCGAAGTAAAGTTATTGGTAAATAATTGATTTCCTTTTCGCCCCTTCTCCCTCAAATCAGATTTATCCAGGCGGTTTAGTACAGAAAGTAAGGAGTCAGAGTCACCGTTTTTAAACAGATAACCCGTTTCATTATTAATTACCACTTCCGGCAGTGAAGTTGCATCACTGGCAATAATTGGCACTGAATAGCTCATTGCCTCCAGCGGCACCATCGCGAACCCTTCCCAACGGCTGGGAATGACCAGCACATCCGCCGCGATAAAATAAGGTTCCATCTGGCTGGCTTTAAGCCAGCCGGTATACTCCGCCCCCGGCAGCTTTTCAATTTTCTCGGCGCTGTGTACGCTGTCGCCAATCAACGTCAGGTGAATATTGGGATTTTGATTACGCTTCATGGCATCCAGTAAAATATCGTAGCCTTTCTGGTAATCAAAACGCCCAACAAACAGCACGTTAATACGCGGATCGGCTAGCGTATCCGCCTTGACGATCTGCCGTTCAGCCACGCCGTTATGAATCACTACCAGCTTATCAGCGCTAATGCCGTGCGCCTTTGCCTGGTCAGCTTCATACTGACTGACGCAAATAATGGCGTCCGTCATTGGCAGCAACGCTTTTTCGATAAAGGAATAGATCTTTTTCTTACCGTTACTGGTCTGCATCAGGAAGCTAAATGCATGCGGGCAGTAAACCACTTTCGGACGAACAACAGGCCACAGCAACAGCAAACAGGCACGGCCAATAACGCCGGCAAAGGAACTGTGAAGATGCACCACGTCGGGCTTGAATTTGATTACCGTGCGGCAAAACGCAGCGGCAAATGAAAACAGCGCGCCGACCGACCGGCCCTTACGTTGCCATTTCACGACGTTTTCTGCATGTGCCGTATCCAGTTCTCCGGCCTGATCCGCCGGGATCAGGCACTGGATTTGATAACTGTTCTTCTCATCCTGTTGTGCCGCAACGAGTTGTTTTAAAACTGTGGCAACGCCACCTTTTATTGTCTCTGCAGCATGGAGGATTTTCATTTACTCTTCCTTTTTGAATTTCCCAAAACTTAAATAGACGTAAAACATTAATGGATAGAATGGCGACAGGTGACGCAGGTAGCTGCCATAATCTGGTTCAAACAGGCTCTGAATAACCGTGTAGGAAATAATCGCCAGCGCAAACACCACAACCAGCGGATAGGTTCTGTCCTGCAGGGCGGCATGAAGCGTTTGCCAGATTCTTCTGAACATCAAAATAATAAAGGTAGAAATAACCACATAATAAGGTGACAACATTAAAATCAGTGGGAACGGGAAAAAGAATGTTATCCACGTCAGACTAACGTTTAACCAGCCAAATAACGGATTACCGGCCGGGAACCAGGGACGAATCAGGGTATTGCTACCGTCACCTTCTCTCTCCAGTCGGTGTTCATTCACTTCATTACGGAAATTATCTACGTCAATGCCTAAACCATACTGGAAGCCAAGCGCCAGTACCAGCAGCGAAAGCAGACATAAAATAAATATCCACTTTCCTTTATGGACATAACGCGACATTAACAGCAGGGCATAAAACTCTATTAAAAACAGGAACCAGTATGTCCTGAAATAATAGGCGTAGAACAGAGCAAAGCAGGTCCATATTAATAGCCCGGCAGTACGATTCGCAAAGGTGATGAGCAACGGCATCATCATCAAAAATACGATAAAGTCTTTACTCTGCCACGTCAGGTTAATCATTGAAGAAAAGCAGAAAAACAAGAACACGCCGATATCAAATATATTCATCGAACCACCGCGCACCTTGATGAAAATAAATACAAAGGTGCTGATGATGAGAATGGCTGAAATCAGCGCAAATACAATCGAGCTTTGTTCAAATCCCAACAGTTTATAAAAGTAAGCTGTGCTGCCGTAGGAGTTTCCGGGGCCGAAGCTATAGGTAAACTTCATAAAGCTAAAGATGGTGATTTGGTCTGAAAAGAAGTACGGTTTCATCACCGACTCTTTTACTAACGCCACTCCCACCATCATCAACATCATAAATAAGAACAGCATAAAGGTCATATGTGGATCGAAATAGAGATAGCGATTCTTTCTTATACCTATCTTCATCGATAAAAATTTCATTGTATTTTCGCCATTCCAATTGCTGTTTTAAATCACTTCCCCGGAACAAAACGTTTCGCGGTAATAGTGGCTAACTTTTTAAATCTTTCATTCATCATCGCCATAAAATGGCTGAATTTAATTTTTCTCGACAGCAGCAGCTTTAAATAGATAGCCACGCCTTTCGATTTTTCATTAGAGAGCAAATAACTGTCGGCAATAATCTTTGCGTAGAAGCCGAACCAGATATAGCTGGGTACGCGCTTTTTAATGCTCTCCAGCCAGATTAACGATTTATCGCGTTTACCGTCGGAAGAGATACGCGCGGTAGAGTCCGAATCGTCATAAATGGTCAGCGGCAGGTCGAGATAAAAAAAGCTGGCTCCCCTCTCCTGCAGACGCAGGGCGAAATCCCAGTCCTGATGTTTACGCAGCGTAGGATCAAACTGCGTTTGTTTGGCTATCGCGGCGTCAAGCAGTAGCGTACTGGTTTGAAAATCGTTGCCCAGCAGCAGGAACTCCATGATCGAGGAATATTTTTTCAGGTCTTTATTCCGTCGCAGGTGCATGCCCTCAGGACGCTTATTATATTTAGCCGTCATGCAAACGCGGTTTTTACCCGGCTGCTGGCGTAAATAGGCCAGTTGTTTTTCCAGCTTCTCTGGCACCCACTCATCGTCGGAATCGAGCAAGGCGATAAACTCACCGCTGCTGCGCTCAATTCCTTCATTGCGCGGACGCGTGCCGCTGCTGTTTTGCGCCAGCTGAATAAAATGTACGCGCTCATCTTTAACGCCCGCCATGACCTCAGCGGTATTATCCGTGGAAGCATCATCCACCACGAACACTTCGATGTTACGCCAGGTTTGATTTAAAACGCTGTTTAGGGTTTTTAAAATGATGTCGGCACGATTATAGGTGGGAATAACAACGCTGATTAAAGGCGTAGACTCAGTCATAACATCAGTCTCAATGTGATTCGTTTTAAAAACCTTAAAAGGCCAGCCGCGAACGGCTGGCACTCTCGTTTTACGGCTTGGTCGATTCGTAGCTATAGTGGTAATAGCCATAACCGTAGGCGCTGGCAGCTTTTTTCACCACCAGGTTCAGAATGGCGCCTTTAATCTCAATACCGTTCTGCTCAAAGCGACGAACGCTGACTTCAATCTCTTTCACCGTGGATTTCTCAAATCCTGCCACCACCATACTGGTGCCGGCCTGCATACCGATAATGGCCGCATCGGTCACCGCCAGAATCGGCGGGGTATCGATAATCACGATATCGTACTGCTTCTGCACGTTGGCCATCAGGTCGATAAACTTCTGACTCATCAGCAGTTCAGACGGGTTAGGCGGCAGCTGACCGCGCGGAATAAAGTCCAGCCCGCTGACGTTAGTGGGTCGAATCGCCTGCTGCAGCGTTGCCTGATTTGACAGCAGGTCAGACAGACCGTGACGGTTATCGGTATTAAACAGCTCGTGCGAATAGCCTTTACGCATATCGCCATCGATAAACAGTACGCGCTGGCCTGACTGTGCAACCACGGCGGCCAGGTTAGTGCTGATAAAGGTTTTACCGATATCCGGGCTGCTACCGGAGATCATGACGATATTGTTAGGCGCATCCAGCATAGCGAAGTGCATGGTAGTACGCAGACTACGTACCGCTTCAACCGCCAGATCCGTTGGGTTTGCCAGCGCCAGCAACTCACCGCCGCGTATCGCTTTTTTGCCCTTATCTTTGCCCAGCATCGCCAGCTTACGATCGCGTTGCTGCTGCCATTCAGAGATAGGAATACTGGCGTATACGTTGATGCCGCTGTTTTCCAGCTGCTCCGGGCTCTCGATGCCACGAATCAGAATGGTTTTCATCAGCACGTAGATGGTGGAAGCCAGCAGGCCCAGCACCAGAGAAACGGCGATGATAATGGCAGAGCGCGGAGCGATCGGCTTGTTCAGCACCAGTGCCGGGTCAACGATACGTACGTTACCCACGGTGCTGGCTTTGTTGATGCTCAGCTCTTGCTGCTTGTTCAGCAGCTGCATGAACACCGCCTGGCCTGCATCGACATCACGCGTCAGACGAATAATTTCTTGCTGAGTGCGCGGCAGGGCTGAAACTTTACCCTCCAGCGATTTTTTCTCATCCCGCAGCGTCTTACGCTTTTCCAACAGCGTGCGATAGGCCGGGTGCTCTTTGGTATAGAGCTTGGAGATTTCCGCCTCACGGAAAGTCAGTTCGTTCAGCTGGTTATCCACATTAACCATGGTATCCAGCATCGACTTGGCTTCCAGCGTCAGATCCACTGAATCGTTTTGCTGACGGAACGCGTTCAGTTTGTTCTCAGCATCATCCAGCTTCTGACGCACCTGCGGCAGCTGACGTTGAATAAAATCGAGGCTCTTTTGCGCTTCCTCAGATTTACGTTCAACGTTTTGCAGCAGATAGTTTTCCGTAATGGCGCGCAGCGTATCCTGCGTCAACTGCGGATCGGAACCGTTCAGGGTTAATGCCAGCACGCCGGTATCTTTGCCCTGATCCACCACGCTCAGACGGCCTACCAAATCATTGTAGGTCGGCAGATAGCCATTTTTCTGCACAACAAAGGCGTCGCCCGGCCCGGCATTGGTGTCAGAGACGAGGATTTTTACTTTGCCCTGCCCTACATACTGGCCTACTTTGCCTTTTACCAGTTCACCGTCTTCGCCAGAGAGGGTAAAGGTGTGGTTCTCACCGATAACCAGCTCAAGCTTCTGACCGATCAGTTCCGGCGGCAATTCCAGACGAGAAACGGCGAGTTTTTTATCGTCGTTGCCCATCAGGCGCGCCCAGCCAGCACCCACAACCGGCAGATATTTCGGCGCGACGGTGGTTTGCAGGTTAAGATCTTCGATGGTTTTACCCAGCACCATCCGGGACATGATCAGACCAATCTGCGCATCTGAAGCCGGTTTGGTATCCGGCATCAGATTGGAGAGTTGAGTCATCACCAGGCTGCCCTGGTTTTGTTCAACCTGTACCAGCGCATCGGCCCGATAAACCGGGGTGGCGAGGATGGAGTAGATAATACCTATTACTGCGAATAGTGCGGTTACGCCAATAATGAGCCAGCGATGATCGATAATTGAACCGTATAAACGGGCTACATCGATTTCATCTTTGGCATCTGCAATTTTCTGCGAGCTATCTGATTTTTTGTTGACCATTATTATGCCTGATTATCGATTTAATGCGTGGGCCCATTTCTGAGCGGCGTCATCCAATAAAAGGTATACAGATTCAAAAGCCTCTATACTTTTTCGATATGGATCCGGGATTTCACGACCTGCGCACCAATGACCAAACAGCATGGTTTTGCCGCGAACTTCCGGGGCGATATTACTGATGTCATTGATATGCTGTTTTTCCATCACCAGGATCAGATCGTTTTCTCTGCACATGGCTGAAGTGATTTTGCGGGCGCGGTGCCCTTCCAGCGAGAGATCGTGTTGCTCTGCCACCTTGATGGCGTTTTCATCTGCTGGATAGTTCACCAGCGCGCCTAATCCTGCTGATTCAACTTTCACATCCGGGCAGTAGCGTTTTAGTAATCGTTCGCCAGTTGGCGAACGGCAGATATTGCCCACGCAGACAATGAGAATTGAATTAAACATATTCATCACCAGTTTTTGATATCTCTCGCTGAGTTGATGCTGTAGCGAACACTGTTGATGGTAGGCAGCAACTGATTGATGACGCGGTTCCAGCGGGTAAGCGGTGTTGCGGTCACGTAGACGATGTCATACGGCTGCAGCTGGAATTCCGTGCCCAGTACCATCGCGGTCGCATCAGCAGTATTAAGCTGATAGATATTCGCAACCTTGCCGCCCTGTTCGCGGTTCGGACGAATAACAAACACGCCGGTGGCGTTAGAGACATCCTGGTTCAGCCCTTCCGCATTGCCCAGTGCTTCCGTCAGCGTCATGCCGCTGCGATCCATTTTCAACGTCTGCTGGCGGTTCACTTCGCCCATGACAAAGATTTTCAGTTCGTCATTGCGCGGCACGTACAGAATATCGCCCGGATAGAGCAGGCGGTTTTGCGTCAAATCGCCGTTCTGCATCAGCGCCTGCAGAGAAATACGTTGTTCACGGCCATTGTGGGTCAGCACCACGTTACGCCAGTCGGCGTCTGCGGAGAGACCGCCTGCGGTGTTAATCGCATCCAGGACGGTCAACGGGATATTGGTGATTTCCTGTTTACCAGAGGTACCGACTTCGCCGGTGACGTAGACCTTTTGCGAACGGAAAGCCGCGATATTTACATCAACCTGCGGGCTTTCAATATAGCTGGCCAGACGACTCTGCAGCTCGCTGCGCACTTGCTGGATGGTTTTACCGGCGACCTTTACCTTACCGATGTAAGGATAATAGATGGTGCCATCTGAATGGACCCAGTTACCGGTGTCGCTGGCGCTGCGGTACTGGCCGGCTGGAGTCGTCAGCTCCGGGTGATCCCAAACGGTAACGCTCAACACATCGCCTACGCCGATACGATACTCATAGTTAGCCAGCTCACGATCGAGCTGCGGGTTCGGCTGGGCAACAATAGGTTTTCTGCGCAGCTGCTCGACCAACATCGGGGTAAGAGGAAAGACGTTAACCATTTTGTTGATGTCATAATCAGCGTCCTGCTGCTTGATAACATCTTTACCGCTGGTAGAAACATTTTGCCCTGGGACTACGGTACAGCCACTGATAAGTGAGATTGACACCAGTAACGGAGCCAACTTTAGTTTCGTTTTCATCATTGAATTATCATCACTATTGCTGATTTATTGTCTAAAGCGGTGTGTGTCGCCGCAAAAAAAAGTTCATGAATAAACGTCAATTCACGACCAATCTGCTCTAACTATTGCTGTTCCGTCATGAGATGTTTGCCCCTCGTTTTATGCATAAATGTCCCTGCTGCGAAAGCCACTCTGTCAACGCCCGGTAAAAACAGAGGCGGCCCGCTGTCCTGCAGTTCGACCATTAATGGTCAGCTTACTGACCGTATCGGTATTAATTCGTCCTGTAATGCCGGCATTAAGGCCTGAATCAGGTTTTATGATGGCATCAGTTATTCTGTCGTATTTATTTAGCATTAGTCTTAAAACAACAGAAATTTATACATTACTCTTGACGGGCATATTTGAACCCAACAGCCAGAGTTTAAGCACGCTACCGCCCCTGGCTTTCAGCTACCAATGCTGTTAAATCAGAAACAGTGCTATTTGAGGCGCAGGGATCGGTTAGCTCTTATAAGCTACATTAAGCCAAAGGGATTACTCATTTATCTGAGCGCAGCAAAAGAGCCGCATCAATTATCTCGGTCCGATCACATAAGTTATGGCTAGATTTTTATACTATTGACTGGTTGTGACAAGCACAGGAAAGCAGATCCATAGCACTTTCAGAATAAGACTAAAGAATATAAAAAATAATGGTTAATTTTCAGTAAGTTACCCCGACAGCGCCTTTCTTTTTTTTCCAGATAATTCCGGCTTGATAATAACTTTTATTACATAATGCAACCAGATGGCGTTTATTTCTGCAGCAGATGTTAATAATTACCTCTCTCTGCCCCCGTAAAATCCCAATAAGCTTGAGTGCTAATATATGCCTATCAGGCGCACATTAAGGCTTGCGCTTTTTTTGTTTAGGATTTATCTCAGGTAATATTGCGTTTTCATTATTCAGATTCCATCATCGCTCAGCAAAATAAACAATAAAAGGTGAAACAGGGTATGGAATGGATCGCAGATCCATCAATCTGGGCCGGACTGGTTACATTAATTGTGCTTGAACTGGTGCTGGGTATCGATAATTTGATCTTTATTGCCATCCTGGCGGAAAAGCTGCCTGCCGCGCAGCGCGATCGCGCCCGCGTTACCGGGCTGCTGTTGGCGTTGCTTATGCGCATGGCGCTACTGACCTCGATCGCATGGTTAACCGGGCTTACGCGCCCGCTGTTGACGCTATTCAGTCACACTTTTAGCACCCGCGATGTGATTATGCTGATCGGCGGATTATTCCTGCTGTTTAAGGCCACTATGGAGCTCAATGAGCGACTGGAGGGACGCGACAGTGATGAGAATCCACAGAAGCATGGCGCGCGCTTCTGGCCGGTGGTGGCGCAGATTGTCGTGCTGGATGCCGTTTTCTCACTGGATGCGGTTATCACTGCCGTTGGGATGGTGGATCACCTGCCAGTGATGATGGCTGCGGTGGCTATCGCCATCTGCCTGATGATCCTTGCCAGCAAACCGTTAACCCGCTTTGTTAACGGCCACCCAACCATTGTGATTCTTTGCCTGAGCTTCTTGCTGATGATTGGCTTTAGCCTGATTGCTGAAGGGTTTGGCTTCCATATTCCCAAAGGCTATCTCTATGCTGCTATTGGCTTCTCTATCTTAATTGAATGTCTTAATCAGCTGTCGCAGTTCAATCGCCGTCGCTTTCTTTCATCGACCATACCGCTGCGCAAACGCACCGCCGAAGCGGTACTGCATCTGCTGCGCGGTCAGCACGCCGAAGCGGAGCTGGATGCGGAGACCGCTTCGCTGGTGGGAGAGGCCGATGAGCACGCGGTCTTTAATAAACAGGAACGCCAGATGGTCGTGCGGGTTATGAGCATGGCGCAACGCAGCGTCAGCAGTATTATGACCTCGCGTCACGATATCGAACATATTGACCTGAGTAATAGCCCGCAAAAGATAATGGCGCAGCTGGACCGTAATCAGCATACCAGGATCTTAATTACCGAAAACGGCAGCGAGCCGCTGGGAGTGGTGCATATTATCGATCTTCTGCATCAGTCGCTGCATCATAACTCTCTCGACCTGCGCGCTTTGATTCGTCAGCCGCTAATTTTCCCGGAACAGCTTACGCTGCTGCTGGCGCTGGAGCAGTTCCGTAGCGCGCGCACCCATTTCGCCTTTGTGGTGGATGAGTTTGGTTCGGTGGAGGGCGTGGTGACCCTGAGCGACATCATGGAAACCATTGCCGGTAATTTACCAAATGAAAGCGACGAGCTGGACGCGCGCTATGATATTCGTCAGAAAGAGGATGGCAGCTGGATAGCCAATGGCCATATGCCGCTGGAAGATCTGGAGATGTATATCGACCTGCCGCTAAACGAAAAGCGCGATTATCACACCATTGCCGGTCTGCTGATGGATCAGCTGCAGCATATTCCTCAGGCGGGCGAAGAGCTGCAGATCGGCGACTGGCTTATTCGCACTTTAGAAGTGGAAAGCCATCGCGTGCATAAGGTGCAGATTATTCCGTTTGCTCAGCGCGAGTCGGATACCGAGGCGTAAACAGCCATAACGCGTTACCGCTGAGGAGAGCGCCAGGCGCAGGATATCAGGCGATTCCTGCGCCAGAGCGACTATTGCGGCGCTTTTTCCGGCGTCACATTTTTCTGATTACGCTGTGACCACTCATCCAGGCGCGATTTGATTTGACTCTCAAGCTTCTGACGCAGCAGCTGATCCACTTTCAGGTTGTATTGCAGATTATCCCAGCCGCCGTAGATATGCAGCGGAACCGCCGTCTGTTGCAGTGTGGCGATAAGGTCATTATCCCCTTTCCAGCCACTGGTAACCTGCACGCCAAAATGAATATCGCACTGACGACGCAGCATATCTATCTCACCCGCGCCGCCCAGACGGAAGCCGGAAGCCCCGCCCTGTAGGTTTTTAAGCGTAATAAGGCCATCTTTTAAGGTTGCCTGTGCCTGCAGCTTATCAAGGCGGGTTTCGTTACTGTTGCCCGTTTCATCTCCGCTGCTGACCCGATCGCTGTTACGGGCCACGGCCCGCTGGACCAGTTGCTGAAAATTCATGCCGATAATGCGAGCTGAATCCAGTGCTACTTCGGCTTCGCCGCGCCAGCGCCGATGAAAATCAACAACGCTCAGTCCCTCTCCACTCATGTTACCGGTTAATGTCAGCTGGCCATCCAGCGTTGGCGGCAGAGCAAACGCCTGCAGCAACGGCGCTAATGCAATATTCTGCAGCGCCGGACGCAGCGCCACCGCAACCGACTGCTGATGCAGATTTAAGGTGCCCGGTAACGAGAAAGTGCCCTCGCCTACCCGTCCGTTCAGCGTATTAAGCGCTATGTTACCCTGATGATTTTGCGCATCCAGCGCTACCTGCTGCATATCCATGCCACGCCAGCGCAACGTATCGACCTGAAGCTTCAGCGCTGCATTCAGACTGTTCAGGGGATGATCGTAACGGGTGGGTTCGGCGATCACCGGCGCGCGGCTAAAGGCGGTGGCGACAGACATGCCAGGCGAAGCGCTGGTTGGCGAATTCAGGCCGGAAAGCGCATCCAGATCGAGATGCGGCGAGCGCATATCAATCGTGACCGCCGGCGCGTTGCCAAGCTTGCCGCTGATAGCGCCGTTCAGCTGGCTGTCACCCAATGTCAGCGCCACGTTTTGCAATGAAAAACGCTGGCTGTCATTCAGCCACTCCGCCTGCAGGCTGCCTTTGCCCTGCAATCCCGTTGCAGGCAGACCCGGTCCCTGTAGCTGCCAGCTCAGCGACTTCACCGTACCACTTACGCGCTGCGGATAATTGGCCACATTCATCTCGCCATCCAGCGACAGCTGCAGCTCACGCTGATCGCGGCTAACCCGCGTCGCCAGTGACAGCCTCGCCTCACGGCGGCTGTCCTGCGTCAGGGAGAGATTAAGATCGCGAAAGTTAATCTCTTCTCCCTGCGGCTGACGCCAGATTAACAGGCTGTCAGCCACTTCGAGATGACTGATATCGAAAGTCCAGCCTTTTACCGGTTCCGGCGGCGTTGAGTCCGTCGGCCCTACCGGCGCATCGGCTGGCTGTTGAGCTTCGCTCTCCGGCGTCAGGCGGATCACTGCGCTCTTCAGCATGACCTGCTTAACGCTGAGCTGATGCGACAGTAAAGGAAAGAGATGGACATCAAGCCGCATGTTTTCAGCCATCACCATCGGCTGCTGTGCGCCAGGGGCGGTAACCGACATACGTCCGGCAAGGATGCTAAGCTGCGGCCAGACATGCCAGCGCAAATCGCCCTCCAGGCGCAGTTGATAGCCGCTACGCTGTTCAACCTGCTGCACCATATAGTTGCGAAAATCGTTGGGGTTAACCAACAGTACCAGCGCTGTCATGCCCGCTACAATCACGACGAATAAAATAGCCAGCGTGGTAATTAATCGTCTCATCCCATCCCCTGTTCAGGCAGTTAGTCTTTATCGATCCGACTGGCGTCCGCGCCCTGCTGCCCTTTGTATTTAGCATCTTCACGACGGTTATATGGGCGGGCGGCGGGACCAGACAAAGGTTCAAAGCTTAGCGCACCGATCAGCATACCGGGACGCAAGGCCAACGGCAGCTTACCTGAATTATAGAACTCCAGTACGATACGGCCCTGCCAGCCGGGATCGATGCGGTGCGCGGTCACATGCACCATTAAACCCAGACGCGCCAGCGATGAACGACCATCAAGCCAGCCGACCAAATCGTCAGGCAGCGTGACCGATTCCAGGGTCACGGCCAGCGCCAGCTCGCCCGGATGCAGATAAAACGCCTCACCCTCCGGCAGCACAATCTCATCGCTCATCACGCGATCCAGTGCCGCGCTGACCTCATGTTTAGGGCCGCTTAAGTCGATATAGGCTGCAGTATGCCCACGAAAAGTACGAAACTGATTGCCCAACCGCACGTCCACGGTTGCGCCGTTGATGCGCTCTACTGGCGGGCGCGGCGTAATCGCCAGCTTGCCGTTATCAAGCCAGGCTTCAATATCGCGATCGCATAATCTCATCGCCGTTTACTCCTTTTTCTTCGGGCTGACGCGCTTACTCAAAGAATTGATTGATTTTCGCTTTCAGAATATCGATGGCAATGCGGTTTTTACCCCCGCGCGGCACGATGATATCGGCGTACTGCTTGGAGGGTTCAATAAACTGCAGGAACATCGGACGCACGGTTTTTTGATACTGCGCCATTACCGAATCCATTGAGCGGCCGCGTTCGTTCACGTCGCGCTTCATACGACGCATCAGGCAGATATCCAGCGGGGTATCGACAAAAATGGAGAAATTCATCTCTTCGCGCAGGCGGGCATCGGTTAACAGCAGGATCCCTTCGAGAATAATGACCTTTTTCGGTTTGAGATGAATGGTTTCCTGCGTGCGGGTATGTTCAACGTAGCTGTAAACCGGCAATTCAATATGCTGGCCCGCTTTCAGGGCCTGAAGATGATGCAGCAGCAAATCATGATCCATCGCGCTGGGATGGTCATAGTTCGTTTTAATCCGCTCTTCCATAGTGAGGTGGCTTTGGTCTTTGTAATAACTGTCTTCAGGAATCACGCCGATATGCTCATCGCCGACCTGTTCGCGGATTTCACGATACAGCGTGCTGGCAATTAAACTTTTTCCTGATGCGGATGCGCCTGCGATACCTACAATGACGCATTGATGGGACTTGTCAGTCATAAAATTAAAGACCTGATAACTGTGTGACGTGGCACCAGGCGATGTCGAAACATCATCCTTAGCGTTCAGTCAGATATTGAGAGGATTAACTGGCGGCAATTATAGGGAGATCGCCGGTTTGATGCCAGAAAAAAGCAGCTTGCCCGTCGCCGGGCGATGAAGCGCTGCACGGAATGCCCGCTTTTCAGACTTTCTCCTTTGGCGCGCCCCCATTTCACCGATAAACTGCTACGCGCGATCCAGCTCTCACTTTTCGTGGCAGCGTAGCGACGCCCCTTCTCGCCAGTTGGCGAGAAGCATACTCATAACAGAAAGGTTGGCTATGTCCTGGAGAACGATTACCTATTTTGGCGACAGCATGTTGCTGATCCCCACAGCAATTCTTATCGCGCTGATCCTGCCCTGGAAAAGCAGCGATCGGCGCACGGTCTGGTTTTGGCTGTTGGCCTTTGGGCTAGCGGGACTGATCGTCAGCGTGTCGAAAATCCTGTTTATGGGGTTCGGCATCGGTAGCGCCCGCTTTAACTTCACCGGCTTTAGCGGACACAGCGCGATGTCAGCCACTCTCTGGCCGGTTATGCTCTGGCTGCTGTCAGGTCGGCTGCCCGCATTCTGGCGCGGCGTGGCGGTGACAATTGGCTATATGGTGCCGCTATTGGTGGGCGCTTCACGCCTGGTGCTGCTCGCGCATTCGAAAAGCGAAGTCGCCAGCGGTTTGCTGATCGGCTTTACGCTCAGCACGCTATTCCTGATCAATCAGCGCAATACGCAGCTGAAAGGCTTCTCCCTGCCGCAGGTCAGCGCCGCGCTGCTGCTGCCGCTGGTGCTTATTGGTCACGGACGCATCGCCCCTACGCAAAACTTTCTTGCACACCTCTCTGCTGATCTTGCCGGGCTGGAAAAGCCCTGGACACGCGCGGATCTGCTAAAACAGCGGCAGCCAGGCTATCAATCGTTTGAATAAACTGGCTATTTCAGCGGTTGCCATCGGGTTGGTTTTAACATCCTGTGCTAGCATCACCAAAGTGATATAACGCCTGCTCGCGCTTTTGCGGGCAGGCTCGCCGGACCCGTGAATGACAACCCATACTATTTCGCCCGCGCACAGCACGTTATCTTCTTTCAGGCCCGCTCTGCTGCTGGGCCTGATCTGCTTTATCGCCTCGCTGTTTTGCCTGACGCTGAGGGTGCTCGATAATGCTATTTCGCCCATCTGGTATGCTTCGGCGCTGATGACGGCGGTGGTTTTTCGCAGCCGTGGCCGCCAGCAGGCACTGCTGTTGCTGGCCTGCCTGGCCGGTACGCTGGGCGCGCATATTATGGTTTTGGGGCCGCACTGGCCGCTGTTCTCTTTTGCCTTTATCAATCTGCTGCAAAGCCTGCTGGGCGGCTACCTGCTGCGCCTGTTGATCAAGCCTGAATCCGCGCTCGATTCGCTGATGAGCTGGTTGAAGATAGTGGTTACGGCGGGGATGCTGGTGCCGTTAGCCAGCGGGCTTGTCGCGCTCTGGTGGTCCCACTTTTCTGGCGGCACGCCTACCCTGCGCTTTTTTACTGTCTGGGTATTATCAGAAGTTATCGGCATGCTGGCGCTCGGCCCAATCTGTCTGCTGTGGCAGCCGCGCTACCTGCGTCTGCAGGTGCAGCAGGACGTACTGTTGGCAACGCTGATCGCCCTGGCCGCTTCATTGCTTATGAGCTTTCTGGCGCTGCGCTTTTTACCCTGGCCCTTTACTTTTGTCATGGTGATTCTGTTTTGGGTTGCGGTACGTCTGCCGCGCCTCGCCGCATTTTTAGTTTTTTTCGCCAACGTCTCGCTGATATCGCTGATGCTGGTGCTGGGTTTGGTCAGCATGCCGGCGTTCAATTCTTCATTTATGATCACCGCGCCCTGGCTGCCGCTTCTGCTGATTTTGATCCCCAGTCACATGATGACGATGGTGATGCACGCCTTCCGCGAAGAGAAAAAACATATCCGCGCCAGCGAAGAGACGAACCGACGGCTAATGGAGCGCATTACGCTGGCTAATGAAGCGGGCGGCATCGGCGTCTGGGAATGGGATGTCATGCGCAATGAAATGAGCTGGGACCGACGCATGTATACTATTTATGAGCTGGAGCCAACCTTGCGTCCTACCTATGCGTTTTGGCTCAGCCGCCTGCTACCGGAAGATCGTCCCCTCGCGCAAGAGGCGGTACGGCGCGCGCTGGAGGATGACATCCCTTTCAGCATGGAGTGCCGGATTACTACCCGCAACGGCCTGCGCTTTATCCGCACGCAGGCGGAGAGCCAGCGCAACGCCGAGGGAAAAATTGCGCGGCTGCTGGGCATTAACCAGGACATTACCGAACTGCGCCTGCTGACCGAAGCGCTGTACCGTGAAAAAGAGCAGATGTTGATTACGCTGGACGCCATCGGCGAAGCGGTAATCAGCACCGATGAAGAGATGCGCGTGACGTTTATGAACCCGGTCGCCGAACAGATGAGCGGCTGGACGCAGGAGCAGGCGGCAGGAAAATCGCTGGGTGATATTTTGCGCATTACCCACGGCGCGCGCGGCCCGGAAGTAGAGGATATTCTGTGCTGTAACCTTCCCGGCACCATGAACGATCCCGATCGCGATCTGGTGTTGCATAACGCTTCCGGCGAACATTTCGCTATTCAGTACAGCCTGACGCCGCTGAAAACAGTGACGGGAAAAAACATCGGCAGCGTTATGGTGATGCAGGATGTAAGCGAATCGCGTGAAATGCTGAAACGTCTGCATTACAGCGCTTCACACGATACGCTAACGCGGCTACCTAATCGGGCCAGTTTTGACCACCAGCTTAAACGGCTGCTGCTCTCCGCCAGCGAAAGGCAACAACAGCACGTTCTGGTGTTTATCGATCTCGATCGTTTTAAAGCGGTCAATGACAGCGCCGGGCATGCGGCAGGTGACGCGCTGCTCACTGAGCTGGCCGAATTAATGACGCACCGGCTGCGTAGCAACGATTTTCTGGCTCGTCTTGGCGGCGATGAGTTCGGCCTGTTGATAGCCGACTGTGGAATAAGCGCGGCCCGTCAGGTGGCGCAGGATATTGTCAACGCCATTAATGACTACCGCTTTTTATGGGAAAGCAAGCTCTACCGCATTGGTGCCAGCGCCGGACTAACGTTGATTAATGGGGATAACTGTCAGAGCAGCGAGGTGCTGGCGCAGGCGGATTTGGCCTGTTACAACGCCAAGCACAACGGACGCGGTCAACTGACCGTGTATGAAACCCGGCCCCAGCCAGCGACGCCGGTTACGCTTACATTTAAAGAGCAGGCCACACCTCCTGATAAGCCGCTACGTTGGCAGGCCTGGTCGGTATCGGCCCCTGGCAAGACACAAACCGCCAGTTTTCATCTTTTGCAACCCCGACTCACCAACGCACAGGGGCATGAAGCCGATATCACTGACTATCGCGCCGCGTTACCAAATGACACGCGGCGTCTGGCGTTGGATCACGCGCTGATTGAGAGTTTTTTCTCTCTTTACGCGCCGGGCATCGCCCGGAAAGGGTTACAAATCGTGTTGCCGCTGACAGTCGAAGGCTTGATGAACGTGGCATGGCAGAAGACGCTTTTCAGCCACCTTGACGCCAGTCCGCTGCATGGTGATGCGTTAATTATGAGTCTGGAAACCTGCGCGCTGTTACAGCATAGCGAGGCGTTGCGTCCTGTCCTGCAGCATCTGCGTCAGCAGGGTTGCCGTATCCTGCTGCGTGATTTTGGCCGCAACCTGGATCTCTTTAAGCAGATTGCCCATGAACAGATCGATTTTATACAGCTGTCTCCCGACCTTACTGCCAACGTGCATTTTAATCTGATGGACGAGATGCTGGTTTCTATTATTCACGGACAGGCGCAGCGGCTGAACATCGCTACCGTTGCCGGGCCGGTGGACCTGGCGATGGCGTTGTCAACGCTGAACAGTATCGGCATTGATGGCGTTTGGGGCGATGCGCTCAGCAGCTGCGTGCCGTTAAACACGCTGCTGGAAAACAGCTTTTTCGCCATTAAATAGCCAGCCGATGAGCACAGGGCAATTTGCAACGTGTGAAACATTTGCCAGTGCCGATCGGCTCGGGTAAAGTCACCCCCTTTTTTCTTAAGGGGGATCTTTATGTTTATCGGTTTTGATTACGGAACGGCTAACTGTTCCGTGGCCGTGGTAGAAAATGGCGCGCCGCGGCTGCTTAAACTGGAAAAGGATTCTCCTTATCTGCCCTCAATGCTGTGCGGGCCGACGCGCGAAGCGATCAGCGAATGGCTCTTTCGCCATCATCAGGTGCCGACGCCGGAAGCGGAAAATCAGGCGCTGCTGCGGCGCGCCATCGCCTTTAACCGCGATGAAGATATTGAAGTAACCCCCGGCAGCATCCACTTTGGTCTTGATGCGCTGTCGCAGTATATGACCGACTCTGAAGAGGTCTGGTTTGTTAAATCGCCCAAATCCTTTCTCGGTGCCAACGGCTTGAAGCCGCAGCAGATCGCCCTGTTTGAAGATCTGGTGTGCGCCATGATGCTGCATATTCGCCAAACCGCAGAACAGCAGCTGAGCGGATCCATCGATCAGGCGGTGATTGGTCGACCGGTTAACTTTCAGGGATTAGGCGGCGACGAGGCGAACCGTCAGGCTCAGGGCATTCTGGCGCGAGCTGCCAGCCGCGCCGGTTTCCGTGATGTGATCTTTCAGTTTGAACCGGTGGCGGCGGGG
This sequence comes from Pantoea sp. FN0302, assembly GCF_050113775.1. Taxonomy (NCBI): domain Bacteria; kingdom Pseudomonadati; phylum Pseudomonadota; class Gammaproteobacteria; order Enterobacterales; family Erwiniaceae; genus Pantoea; species Pantoea sp. FN0302. The sequence continues at coordinate 553,817 of NZ_JBNJSM010000001.1, read as the reverse complement.
CTCGATTTTGAAGCCACGCTGCAGGAAGAAAAGCGGGTGCTGGTGGTGGATATCGGCGGGGGCACCACCGACTGCAGTATGCTGCTGATGGGTCCGCAATGGCACAATCGCGCCGATCGCACCAGCAGCCTGTTAGGGCACAGCGGCTGCCGCGTTGGTGGTAACGATCTGGATATTGCGCTGGCTTATAAAGAGCTGATGCCGCTGCTGGGGCTGGGCGGAGAAACGCAAAAAGGCACCGCCCTGCCCGCCCTGCCCTGGTGGAACGCGGTGGCGATCAACGACGTTCCGGCGCAAAGCGACTTTTATTCAGCCGCCTGCCGCAAACTGTTACAGGATCTGATACGCGATGCGCGTCAGCCGGAAAAGGTGCAGCGCCTGCTGAAAGTCTGGCAGCAGCGCCTTAGCTATCGCCTGGTGCGGGCGGCGGAAGAGAGCAAAATCGCCCTTTCCGACCGGGCTGAAACCAGCGCAGCGCTGGCGTTTATCGAAGCCGGATTACGCACGGATATCGCCAGCAAAGGGCTGGAAGCGGCCATCGCCGCGCCGCTGGATCGTATCCAGGAGCAGGTCAGGCTGGCGCTGGAAACCAGCGGCACCACGCCAGATATGATCTACCTGACCGGCGGCAGCGCCCGCTCGCCGCTGTTGCGTCAGGCGCTGCAGCAGCAGCTGCCTGCCATTCCGCTGGCCTCCGGCGATGATTTCGGCTCGGTCACCGCCGGGCTGGCTCGCTGGGCGCAAATTATGTTTGCCTGACGATGCTTTAAAACAATTAACGCGGTTTCCTGGCGCGCGCATGTTAGCATTTCAGCCCCGTAATTAAAGTATGGATACATTTATCGTGAGCCTGTGGAATCTCAGTTTTCAACAGTATCTCGCTTTTGCTCTGCTGCTGATGCTGCTTTATCGCTATACCGGAGCGATGGTTTGTCTGGCAGTGATGGTTACAGGCGCTTCGCTCTGGCGCGTCTGTTACGGCGAAGCCTTACCGGCGTTACTGCTGCTGTTGCTTATCGGTAGCGCATTGGGCGTGCTGATTTTTTACGCGGAGCGATATCGCTCAATGCGCAAAGCCAACCGCTTTTTTGTTCAATAATAGGCTAATGGCCAGGCAGCCGCATAAAAAAAGCGCCCGCAGGCGCATTTTTATCAGGCTGGCTTAATAGCGGCTGGCCTGCGTGATCTTTTCCACTTCATCCAGATTCAGCCGTAGCTGGGCTGCTTTCACCAGCTCATTTAACTGCTCCAGCGACGTGGCGCTAACGATGGGAGCAGTGATCCCCGGACGGACAATCTGCCACGCCAGCGCGACCTGCGTTGGGGTAATGCCGCGCGCCTGAGATACCTCGTCCAGCGCCTGCAAAATACGCAGCCCACGCTCGTTAAGGTATTTCTCTACCACGCCCTGCCCGCGCTTGCTCTTGCTGGCATCCTCCGGACGACGATATTTGCCGCTCAGAAAGCCGCTGGCCAGCGAATAGTAATTGATCACACCGATGTCATTTTCAGTGGCAACCTGCTCCAGACCGCTTTCATATTCCTGGCGATCGTAGAGGTTATACTCCGGTTGCAGGGTCTCATAACGCGCCAGGCCATTTTCTTCGCTGATCTTCAGCGCCTGTGTGAGACGATCCGCTGAATAGTTAGAGGCGCCGATCGCACGCACTTTACCTTCCCGGATCAGATCGTCGAACGCTTTTAACGTCTCCTCCAGTGGGGTTTGATCGTCATCGCGATGCGCCTGATAAAGATCGATATAGTCGGTTTGCAGACGACGCAGCGAATCTTCCACCGCCTGCCGAATATAGTTGGCTGACAGTCCGGTTTTCTCCGGCGACAGCTCCATGCCCACTTTGGTAGCCAGCACAATTTTGTCGCGTTTGCCGCTTTTTTTCAGCCAGTTGCCAATGATGGTTTCCGATTCTCCCCCCTGGTTGCCCGGTGCCCAGCGTGAATAAACATCAGCGGTATCAATGAACCACAGCCCTTTTTCCACCAGCGCATCCAGCAGTGAGAAAGAGGTATCCTGGTCCACGGTCCAGCCAAAAACGTTGCCGCCAAAGGTAAGCGTAGGAACTTCAATGCCACTGCGCCCAAGCTGACGGGTTTCAATCTGGTTCATCATTGTTCTCCTGAATTAATGTATTGCCAACCTGTTGATGAGCGTAGCAAACATCTGTGCTTCTGTATCAGTTTCTGATGCCCTGCTCTGATTTGTCTCATCTGATGAGATTGCGGATACTTACGTCAGCCTTACGGCTGCCTTACAGATATTCTTATTTCCTTCATTTTTTTATCCTGTTTGGTAACTACACTGGTTAACTTTGCGGGAATAGCCTGACTGTCCCGCCTGGAACTATTGATTACACTGCCGGAGAGCAATAAACAGCAATGAATGCCTCACGCTCTATATCTAAAAAAATTCTGTTATTGATCCTTGTCGCGCTGGTCGCCGTTGCCGGTTATTTTTTATGGCCTAAAGGTGATGGCGGCAGCACCACAAACGCCTCCCAACAGCAGCCGCGCGGCAAAAACGGCAGGCGTAACATGCCGCTGGCGCCGGTACAGGCCGCCACCGCGCAGACGCAAAGCGTACCGCAATACTTTTCTGGTCTGGGCACCGTCACCGCCGCCAATACGGTGACGGTGCGCAGCCGCGTTGACGGCCAGCTGATGGCGATTCATTTTCAGGAAGGGCAACAGGTCGAGGCGGGTCAGCTGCTGGCGGAGATCGATCCACGTCCTTATCAGGTGGCGCTGGCACAGGCGCAGGGACAGCTGGCGCGTGATAAGGCAACGCTGGCTAACGCCCAGCGCGATCTGGCGCGCTATCAAAAACTGGCGAAGAGCAGCCTGGTCTCTCAGCAGGAGCTGGATACCCAGCGGTCGCTGGTCAGTGAAACCCAGGGCACCATCAAGGCGGACGAAGGCAGCGTCGCCAGCGCCGAACTTAATCTCACCTACAGCCGCATTACCGCGCCGATTGCCGGTCGCGTCGGCCTGAAGCAGGTCGATGTCGGCAACTATATCACCAGCGGTGACAGCACCGGGCTGGTGGTGCTGACGCAAACGCACCCGATCGATGTGCTGTTCACCCTGCCGGAAAATAACATTCAGCCAATTTTACAGGCGCAGAAAGCGGGCCAGCCGCTGATTGTAGAGGCCTGGGATCGCAGTAACAGCACCATGCTGACGCAGGGCGAGCTGCTTAGTCTGGATAACCAGATTGATACCACCACCGGTACCATCAAGCTGAAGGCCCGTTTCAGCAACGAGGATGACCGTCTGTTTCCCAATCAGTTTGTGAATGCGCGCCTGAAGGTCAATACGCTGCATGACGCAGTGGTAATTCCCGTTGCCGCGTTGCAGATGGGCAGCGAAGGCAATTTCGTCTGGGTCATCAACAGCGAGAACCAGGTGAGTAAGAAAAGCGTCAAGCCAGGGCTACAGGATAGCGAAAAAGTGGTTATCAGCGCCGGGCTGGATGCTGGCGAACGGGTGGTCACCGACGGGCTGGATCGCCTGACGGAAGGGGCAAAAGTAGAGGTGGTAGCGCCGCAAACAACGCCGCTGGCCAGCGATAAAGCCACTCAGCCCGCGCGCGCAAAAGGAGATCGCGCTTGATGCAGGTTTTACCTCCTAATGCCACCGGCGGCCCATCGCGCCACTTTATTCTGCGACCGGTCGCCACCACGCTGTTAATGGTCGCTATTCTGCTGGCCGGTATTCTGGGCTATCGCTTTTTGCCGGTTTCCGCGCTCCCGGAAGTGGATTACCCCACCATTCAGGTGGTCACGCTTTATCCTGGCGCCAGCCCCGATGTGGTCACCTCCGCCATTACCGCGCCGCTGGAGCGTCAGTTCGGACAGATGTCCGGGCTGCAGCAGATGTCGTCGCAGAGTTCCGGTGGTGCTTCGGTTGTGACTTTACAGTTTCAGCTTACGCTGCCGCTGGATGTCGCTGAGCAGGAAGTGCAGGCGGCAATTAACTCCGCCACCAACCTGCTGCCGGATGATTTACCCAATCCGCCGGTTTACAGTAAGGTCAACCCCGCCGATCCGCCGATTATGACACTGGCGGTGACCACCACCAGCATGCCGATGACGCAGGTGCAGGATATGGTGGAAACCCGTATCGCCCAGAAAATCTCCCAGGTTAGCGGCGTGGGGCTGGTTACGCTGTCGGGCGGGCAGCGTCCGGCAGTGCGTGTAAAAATGAATGCGCAGGCGCTGGCGGCACTCGGTCTTGACAGCGAAACGGTACGTACCGCTATCGCCAACGCCAACGTTAACTCAGCGAAAGGCAGCCTTGACGGACCAGAGCGCTCAATTACCTTGTCGGCCAACGACCAGATGCAGTCGGCGGAAGATTATCGTCAGCTGATTATCACCTACAGCAATAACGCGCCGGTGCGGCTGGGCGATGTCGCTACCGTTGAACAGGGTGCGGAAAACAGCTGGCTCGGCGCATGGGCCAACCGGCAGCAGGCGATTGTGCTTAACGTTCAGCGCCAGCCGGGAGCGAATATCATCGCGACCGCCGACAATATTCGTAGCCTGCTGCCTGAACTGACCGCCTCGCTGCCGAAATCGGTCGAAGTAAAATTACTTTCCGACCGTACCACCAATATCCGCGCCTCGGTGCATGATGTGCAGCTGGAGCTGCTGCTGGCGCTGGCGCTGGTGGTGATGATTATTTACCTGTTTCTGCGCAACGTCCCCGCCACCATTATTCCGGCGGTAGCGGTGCCGCTATCATTGATCGGCACCTTTGCGGTGCTCTGGCTGCTCGGCTTCTCAGTGAATAACCTGACGCTGATGGCGCTCACCATCGCCACTGGTTTTGTGGTGGACGATGCGATAGTGGTGATCGAGAACATATCCCGCTATATCGAGCAGGGGGAAAAGCCACTGGCCGCCACGCTGAAAGGGGCTGGTGAGATTGGCTTTACCATTATCTCCCTCACCTTCTCACTGATTGCTGTGCTGATCCCGCTGCTGTTTATGGGCGATATCGTCGGACGTCTGTTCCGCGAGTTTGCCGTTACGCTGGCGGTGGCAATATTGATTTCCGCTATTGTCTCGCTGACGCTCACGCCGATGATGTGCGCACGTATGCTAAATGCGGAATCGCTGCGCCGTCAGAACCGCTTTTCCCGCGCCAGCGAAGCGATGTTCGAACGTATTATCGCCGTTTATGGTCGCTTGCTGACCCGCGTGTTAAACCATCCGTGGCTCACGCTGGGCGTGGCGTTGGGTACGCTGGTCCTGACGCTGCTGCTGTGGATGTTCATACCCAAAGGCTTCTTCCCGCTACAGGATAACGGCATTATTCAGGGTACGCTGCAGGCACCGCAAAGCGTCTCTTACAGCAGCATGGCGCAGCGCACGCGCGATGTCGCCTCGATTATTGAGCGCGATCCGGCGGTGCAGAGCGTCACCTCATTCGTCGGCGTTGATGGCACCAATCCGGCACTGAACAGCGCACGCGTCCAGATTAACCTGAAGCCGCTGGATGAGCGTGACGATCGTATTCCGGCGGTGATTGAGCGTCTGCAAAGCGCGGTAGCGCGCGTGCCGGGCGTCACGCTGTGGCTGCAGCCGGTGCAGGATTTAACTATCGATACCCAGCTGAGCCGCACGCAGTATCAGTTTACGCTGCAAACCGGCTCGCTGGCGTCGTTAAGCCAGTGGGTGCCGCAGCTGTTGGCGCGCCTGCGTACGCTGCCGCAGCTGAAGGATGTCAGCAGCGACTGGCAGGATCAGGGGCTGGAGGCGTATGTTAAAGTCGACCGCGACAGCGCCAGCCGCCTCGGCATCAGCATGAGCGATATTGATAATGCGCTGTATAACGCGTTCGGCCAGCGGCTGATTTCCACCATTTACACCCAGGCCAATCAGTATCGCGTGGTGCTGGAGCAGGATACGCAAAACGCGCCTGGGCTGCAGGCGCTGGAGGCTATCCGCATCGCTACCAGCGACGGCGGCACGGTGCCGCTCAGCACCATTGCCCGGGTTGAGCAGCAGCATGGCGCGCTGACGATTAACCACCTCGATCAGTTCCCGTCAACCACCTTCTCGTTCAACCTCAACAGCGGTTATTCGCTGGGCGAAGCGGTACAGGCGATTAGCGCGGCGGAAAAAGATCTGGCGATGCCGTCGGAAATCATGACCCGCTTTCAGGGCAGCACGCTGGCGTTTCAGGCGGCGCTGGGCAGCACGGTATGGCTGATTGTGGCCGCCATCGTGGCGATGTATATCGTGCTTGGCGTGCTGTATGAGAGCTTTATCCATCCTATCACCATCCTCTCTACCCTGCCCACCGCCGGTGTAGGCGCGCTGCTGGCGCTGCTGTTGAGCGGTCACGAGCTGGATATTATTGCCATCATCGGCATTATTCTGCTGATCGGTATCGTGAAGAAAAACGCCATCATGATGATCGATTTCGCGCTTGCCGCCGAGCGCGAACAGGGTAAAACGCCCTATGACGCCATCTATCAGGCCTGTTTGCTGCGCTTTCGTCCCATACTGATGACCACGCTGGCGGCGCTGCTGGGCGCGTTGCCGCTGATGCTGAGCACCGGCGTCGGCGCTGAACTGCGTCGTCCGCTCGGCATTGCCATGGTCGGCGGGCTGATCCTCAGCCAGGTGTTGACGCTGTTCACCACGCCGGTGATTTACCTGCTGTTCGATCGCCTGGCGCACTATACGCGTCGCCGTTTGCAGCGCGGGGAGGCGCAGTCGTGAAGTTTTTTGCGCTGTTTATCTACCGACCGGTCGCCACCACGCTGTTAACGCTGGCGATTGCGCTGGTCGGCATACTTGGCTTTCGCCTGCTGCCGGTGTCGCCGCTGCCGCAGGTTGATTTCCCGGTGATTATGATTAGCGCTTCGCTGCCGGGCGCGTCGCCGGAAACCATGGCGTCATCGGTAGCGACGCCGCTGGAGCGTTCGCTGGGGCGCATTGCTGGCGTCAGTGAAATGACCTCCACCAGTTCGCTGGGCAGTACGCGCATCATTATGGTGTTTGACTACGATCGCGATATTAACGGCGCGGCGCGTGATGTGCAGGCGGCGATCAACGCCGCGCAAAGTCTGTTGCCCAGCGGGATGCCAGCCCGTCCCAGCTGGCGCAAGGCGAACCCGTCCGATGCGCCGATCATGATTATGACGCTGACCTCCGATGACTGGACGCCCGGTCAGATGTATGACTACGCCTCGACGCAGCTGGCGCAAAAGCTGGCGCAGATTGAAGGGGTTGGCGACGTGACCGTTGGCGGCAGCTCGCTGCCAGCGGTGCGGGTACAGCTGAATCCACAGGCGTTGTTTAATCAAGGCGTTTCGCTGGATGCGGTGCGCCAGGCGATCGCCAACGCCAATGTGCGCCGTCCGCAGGGGGCGGTGGAAAACACTGGAGAGCGCTGGCAGCTCAGAACCAATGATGAGCTGAAAACCGCAGCGGAATATCAGCCGCTGGTGGTGCATTACAACAATGGCGCAGCGGTGCGCCTGGCGGATGTCGCCACGGTTACCGACTCGGTGCAGGATGTGCGCAACGCCGGGATGACCAACGCTAAACCGGCGGTGCTGTTGGTGATCCGCAAAACCGCTGACGCCAACGTGATCCAGACCGTTGACCGCATTCGCGCCGAGCTGCCGGAGCTGCATGAAATTATTCCCGCCGCCATTAATCTGGCGGTGGCACAGGATCGCTCACCGACCATTCGCGCCTCGCTGGAAGAGGTAGAACAATCGCTGGTGATTGCCGTGGCGCTGGTGATTCTGGTGGTGTTTCTGTTCCTGCGCTCTGGTCGCGCGACCCTGATTCCGGCGGTGGCGGTGCCGGTCTCGCTGATTGGCACCTTTGCCGCTATGTACCTGTGCGGATTCAGTCTCAACAACCTGTCGCTGATGGCGCTCACCATTGCCACCGGTTTTGTAGTAGATGACGCTATCGTAGTGCTGGAGAATATTTCCCGCCATATCGAAGCGGGAATGAAACCCTTGCAGGCGGCGCTGCAAGGCGTACGCGAAGTGGGCTTTACCGTACTGTCGATGAGCATCTCGCTGGTGGCGGTATTTATTCCGCTACTGCTGATGGGCGGGCTGGTGGGACGGCTGTTCCGCGAATTTGCCGTCACCCTGTCGGTAGCGATTATGATCTCGCTGGTGATTTCTATCACCCTGACGCCGATGATGTGCGCCTGGCTGTTGAAGGCGAAACGGGCTGGCAGCCAGCCACGCACCCGAGGTTTTAACCGCCTGCTGCTGGGCCTGCAACGCGGCTATGGCCGCTCACTGCACTGGGTGCTGGAGCGGGCGCGCTGGACGTTGCTGCTGCTGCTGGCCACCATCGGTCTGACGGTATATCTCTATATCACCATTCCAAAAACCTTTTTCCCTGAACAGGACACTGGCCGCCTGATGGGCTTTATCTCTGCCGATCAGAGTATCTCTTTCCAGGCAATGCGCGGCAAGCTGGCGGAATTTATGCAGATCATTCGTCAGGATCCGGCGGTGGATAACGTAACCGGTTTTACCGGCGGTTCGCGCACCAACAGCGGCTCGATGTTTATCTCACTGAAGCCGCTCTCCGAGCGTACTGAAAGCGCCCAACAGGTGATTGCCCGGCTACGCGTCAAGCTGGCGAAGGAGCCGGGTGCCAGCCTGTTTCTGATGCCGGTGCAGGATATTCGCGTTGGCGGACGAGAGGCCAACGCCAGCTATCAATACACGCTGCTGTCAGATAATTTAAGCGACCTGCGCAACTGGGAGCCGAAAATTCGTGCGGCGTTCAGCAAGCTGCCGGAGCTGGCGGACGTGAGTTCCGACCAGCAGGACAAAGGCGCAGAAATGGCGCTGACTTACGATCGGCAAAGCATGGCGCGGCTGGGCATTGATGTTTCCGACGCTAACGCCCTGCTGAACAACGCTTTTGGGCAGCGCCAGATCTCCACCATTTATCAGCCGCTTAATCAGTACAAAGTGGTCATGGAAGTGGATCCGCGCTATACCCAGGATATCAGTGCGCTGGATCAGATGTTTTTGATCAACAGCGACGGCAAGCCCATTCCGCTGTCGTGGTTTGCCCGCTGGCAACCCGCCAATGCGCCGCTCTCGGTGAATCATCAGGGACTGTCGGCAGCGTCTACCATCGCCTTTAACCTGCCGGAAGGCGTTTCGCTGTCGCAGGCGTCAGAGGCGATTGAGCGCACCATTACCGCGCTGGGCGTGCCTTCCAGCGTGCGCGGCAGCTTTGCCGGTACCGCACAGGTGTTTAAAGAGACGCAGAACAGCCAGCTGTGGCTGATCCTTGCGGCGATCGCTACCGTCTATATTGTGCTGGGCATCCTGTATGAGAGCTATGTGCATCCGCTGACCATTCTCTCTACGCTGCCCTCGGCGGGCGTTGGCGCGCTGCTGGCGCTGGAGCTTTTCGGCGCGCCCTTTAGCCTGATTGCGCTGATCGGCATTATGCTGCTGATTGGCATCGTAAAGAAGAATGCCATCATGATGGTGGACTTTGCGCTGGAGGCGCAGCGCAACAGCAGCATGAGCGCACGCGAAGCAATCTTCCAGGCGTCACTGCTGCGCTTTCGTCCGATAGTGATGACCACGCTGGCCGCCCTGCTGGGCGCGCTGCCGCTGGTACTGACCAGCGGCGACGGCGCGGAGCTGCGTCAGCCGCTCGGCATTACCATTGTTGGCGGGCTGGTAATGAGCCAGCTGTTAACGCTCTATACCACGCCGGTGGTTTATCTCTATATGGACAAGCTGCGGCGACAGAAAAAACCGCTGGCGGTCGCCGGTTAACCGGCCGCCAGGCTTAAGACATAACCGGGGCGAACTATGAAGAATGCACAATCTGCATCGGTACGCTGGCAGCTGTGGATCGTTGCCATTGGCTTTTTTATGCAGACGCTGGATACCACCATTGTGAATACCGCCCTGCCCACAATGGCGCGCGATTTAGGGGTCGATCCGCTCCAGATGCATTCGGTGGTGGTTTCCTATGTGCTGACGGTGGCGGTAACGCTGCCGCTCAGCGGCTGGCTGGCGGACCGCTTTGGCGTGCGCAACATCTTTTTTGCCGCTATCGTGCTGTTTAGCCTCGGTTCGCTGTTTTGTGCGCTGGCGGGAACCCTGAATCAGCTGGTGCTGGCCCGCGTGTTGCAGGGCTTCGGCGGCGCGATGCTGGTGCCGGTGGGCCGCCTGACGGTAATGAAAATCGTGCCGCGTGAGCAATATATGGCGGCCATGACCTTTGTCACGCTGCCGGGGCAGATTGGCCCACTGGTTGGCCCGGCGCTGGGCGGCGTGCTGGTGGAGTATGCCAGCTGGCACTGGATTTTCCTGATTAACCTGCCGGTGGGGATTCTGGGGGCGCTGGCGACCATTATGCTGATGCCTAACTACTCTATGCAGACGCGCCGCTTCGACTTTTCCGGTTTTCTGCTGCTGGCGGCGGGCATGGCGACATTGACGCTGGCGCTGGACGGGCAACACGGATCCGGCAATTCGCCGCTGGCGCTGGGGCTGTTGATTCTGGCGGGCGTCTTCTCGCTGCTGTTCTATCTGATGCATGCGCGGGCTAATGATAACGCGCTGTTCAGCCTGACGCTGTTCGACAACCGCACCTACTCAATCGGCCTGCTGGGCAGCCTGACCGGACGTATCGGCAGTGGGATGTTGCCATTTCTTACCCCGCTGTTTTTGCAGCTTGGCATGGGCTACAGTCCGTTTCATGCAGGTCTGATGATGATCCCGATGGTGCTGGGCAATATGGGCATGAAGCGCATCGTGGTGCAGATCGTTAACCGCTTTGGCTACCGTAATGTGCTGGTAGGCTCCACCCTGGCGCTGGCGGGCGTGGTATTGCTGTTTCCGCTGGTGGCGCTGATGGGCTGGATCTGGGCGCTGCCGATCGTGCTGTTTTTCCAGGGGATGGTAAATGCTATTCGCTTCTCCTCAATGAATACGCTGACGTTAAAAGAGCTGCCAGATAATCTCGCCTCCAGCGGCAACAGCCTGCTGTCGATGATTATGCAGCTGGCGATGAGTATTGGCGTCACCATTGCTGGCCTGCTGTTGGGCGCTTTTGGTCATCACGCCGCTATCGACAGCGAAATGGCCCATGAAACCTTTATCTATACCTGGATTTGCGTGGCGCTGGTGATCGCGCTGCCAGCGCTGGTTTTCTGGCGCGTACCAAAAGCATCAAGTAAGAATGCGGCGCTGGGCCGCGGGAGATCGTCGCGTTAATGGGTAAATTGCGTTTTGGCATCAGCGCGAAGCTGTTTTGCGCTATTTTTTCTACCTGCATGCTGGTGCTGATCACCATGCACTGGGGCGTCCGCCTGAGTTTTGAGCACGGCTTTATCGATTACATCAAGCGCGGCAATGAACAGCGGCTGACGCTGCTGAGCGAGGCGCTGGCAGATCAGTATCAGCAGCACGGCAACTGGGATTTTTTGCGCAACAATAACCGGCTGGTGTTCTCTATTCTGCGCTCGCTGGAGCAGAATCCAGATACCAGTAATCATCTGCCGCCGCATGGCTGGCGCACCCAGTTCTGGATTATCGACCAGCGCTATCATGTGCTGATCGGCCCGCGCTCACCGGTGCCGCAGGAGGGGATCCGCCGCGCCATTAATACCGACAGCGGGCATGTTGTCGGCTGGGTAATCGGATCGCCGCCGGAGCGCCTGACGCGCAGCGCCGATATTAATTTCGATCAGCAGCAGCGGCGAACCAGCTGGCTGATTGTTGGACTCTCAACGCTGCTGGCGGCGGCGGTGACCTGGCTGATGTCGCGTGGGCTGCTGGCTCCGGTCAGGCGGCTGGTTGCTGGCACCCACCAGCTGGCAGCAGGTCATTTTACCAGTCGGGTGGCGGTAAGCAGTCAGGATGAGCTGGGGCGACTGGCGCAGGATTTTAACCGTCTTGCCAGCTCTCTGGAAAAAAACGAAAGCATGCGGCGCGCCTTTATGGCAGATATTTCCCACGAGCTGCGTACGCCGCTGGCGATCCTGCGCGGCGAGCTGGAGGCGATGCAGGATGGCGTGCGTAAACTGACGCCTGAAGCGGTCACTTCGCTGCTGATGGAGGTCGCCACGCTCACCAAGCTGGTCGACGATCTCCATCAGCTGTCACTGTCGGATGAAGGCGCCCTTGCCTATCGCAAAAGCTCAACCGACCTGGCGGCGTTGCTGGAGCTGGTCGCCGGTAACTTCTATGCCCGCTACGCCAGTCATGCTTTAAGGCTGCAACTGTCGCTGGTGGAGCAGGCACCCTTTTTTGGCGACCCCGATCGGCTGATCCAGCTGTTTACCAATCTGCTGGAAAACAGCCTGCGTTACACCGATGCGGGAGGAACGGTAAAAATGACGCTGCAAAGCACAACGGATCGCTGGCAGCTGCTGATTGATGATTCCGCGCCGGGCGTTGCTGACGCGCAACGGGAACAAATATTTGAGCGTTTTTACCGCACCGAAGGCTCCCGCAATCGCGCCAGCGGCGGCTCAGGGCTGGGTCTGGCGATCTGCCGCAATATTGTCGAAGCGCATGGCGGTACGATGTCGGCGGATCACTCTGATTTAGGTGGACTGCAAATCAGGGTAGAATTGCCGCACGATAAATCCTGAATAGCCAGCCATGACCGAATTTAACATGCCCCTTATCCTGATTGTGGAAGATGAACCAAAGATCGCTCAGCTGATGATCGACTATCTGCAGGCGGCCAGCTACCGCACCCATCATCTGGCACGTGGCGACGAGGTTCTTGCTTTTGTAAAACAAACGCCGCCGGACCTGATCCTGCTGGATTTGATGCTGCCCGGGCTGGATGGCCTTTCCGTCTGTCGTGAGCTACGCCGCTTTTCCGATCTGCCGGTTGTAATGGTTACCGCAAAAATCGAAGAGATCGATCGCCTGCTGGGGCTGGAGATTGGCGCGGATGATTATATCTGTAAGCCCTTCAGCCCGCGTGAAGTGGTGGCGCGCGTAAAAACGATTCTGCGTCGCTGTCAGCGCAGCCTGGAAGATACCGCACCGCCGTCGCCGCTGCTGGTAAATGAAGCGCGTTTTCAGGCCAGCTGGGCGGGAAAAGCGCTCGATCTGACGCCCGCCGAGTTTCGTCTGCTGAAAACGCTGGCGCAGGAACCGGGTAAAGTCTTTTCGCGCGAGCAGCTGTTAAACCACCTTTATGACGATTATCGCGTGGTCACCGATCGTACCATCGACAGCCATATCAAAAACCTGCGCCGCAAGCTGGAGGCGCTGGACGCCGATCAGCCCTTTATTCGCGCCGTCTACGGCATGGGCTACCGCTGGGAGGCGGATGCGTGTCGCTTGATCTAGCGCAATTTACATCGCTGCTTCAGCCGCTTAGAATTTCTCACCTTTTAACGGGCCATCAATTTTTGCTGTGCCCGTCAGCAATATCTGACCTGACATCAGACTGAGAATATTATGTTTAAACCGGAACTCCTTTCTCCGGCCGGTACGCTGAAAAATATGCGCTACGCCTTTGCCTATGGCGCAGACGCCGTGTATGCCGGTCAGCCACGCTACAGCCTGCGGGTGCGCAACAACGAATTTAACCATCACAATCTGGCGCTGGGTATTCAGGAAGCGCACGCGCTGGGTAAAAAATTTTATGTGGTTGTGAACATCGCCCCGCATAACGCCAAGCTGAAAACCTTTATCCGCGATCTCCAGCCGGTGATTGATATGCAGCCGGACGCGCTGATTATGTCCGATCCCGGCCTGATCATGATGGTGCGCGATGCGTTCCCCGCGATGCCGATCCATCTGTCGGTTCAGGCCAACGCGGTTAACTGGGCGACGGTGAAATTCTGGCAACAGATGGGGCTGTCGCGCGTTATTTTGTCCCGCGAGCTGTCGCTGGAAGAGATTGAAGAGATCCGCCAGCAGGTGCCGGAAATGGAGCTGGAGATCTTTGTGCATGGTGCGCTTTGCATGGCCTATTCCGGGCGCTGCCTGCTTTCTGGTTATATCAACAAGCGCGACCCCAACCAGGGCACCTGCACCAACGCCTGCCGCTGGGAGTACAAGGTTCAGGAAGGCAAAGAGGATGAGATCGGCAATATTGTACATCAGTATGAGCCGATTCCGGTGCAGGATGTCACCCCGACGCTCGGTGCCGGTCAGCCGACCGATAAAGTGTTTATGATTGAAGAGGCGATGCGGCCCGGCGAATATATGACCGCGTTCGAAGATGAGCACGGCACCTATATCATGAATTCCAAAGATCTGCGTGCCGTGGCGCACGTGGAGCGCCTGACGCGGATGGGTGTGCACTCGCTGAAGATCGAAGGACGCACCAAATCATTTTACTACTGCGCCCGTACCGCCCAGGTTTATCGTCGCGCTATCGACGACGCTGCTGCTGGCAAGCCGTTCGATCCCTCGCTGCTCACTACGCTGGAAGGCCTGGCGCATCGCGGTTACACCGAAGGTTTCCTGCGCCGCCATACCCATGACAGCTATCAAAACTACGATTATGGCTATTCGATCTCTGAGCGTCAGCAGTTTGTCGGCGAGTTTACCGGCGAACGACGCGGCGCGCTGGCGCAGGTTGACGTGAAAAATAAGTTCTCCGTGGGCGACAGCCTGGAGCTGATGACCCCCGCCGGTAACCTGCACTTTACGCTGACGGCGCTGGAAAACAGTAAAGGTCAGTCGGCTGAGGTTGCACCGGGCAATGGCCATATGGTCTGGCTGCCGGTACCGGAGGAGGTAGATTTGAACTTTGCTCTGCTGATGCGCAATCTTAACGGCACCACTACGCGTAATCCGCACGCGGAGGCGAACGCCTCCAGCGCAAATTAATGATCCGCCATAACAGTTTTTAGAATTTGATCACATTAGCCGGCGCGGTTTGTCGATAACATCGCGCTTGCTAAAACGAGCAAAAAGAAACGGCAGTCTATACCAGGAACCACCTCATTCGCCCGCCCGGCTCCCCCGCGCGGGTTTTTCTTTGCGTGTTGCTCTTAAAGCCCCCCCGTACGCACAGCTTTTTCCCGCTTCTGTGCTATAAAAACAGTCTGACAAAGATGAGTGAGCGACTCAACGCATGGAGGATTCAGGCCCCTGCGCAGGTGCGTTGTTTTGATGTCACTCTTACTACAATATTTGCTGCCAAGGGAAATAGCATGGAAAAACAGGCTTTGACACTGGTGATCCTGAATGGAAAAGGGGCGGGAAACGAGGCGCTGCGTACGGCGATCGCTACGCTACGCGCTGAAGGTTATCCTATTGAAGTGCGCGTAACCTGGGAAACAGGCGACAGCGAGCGTTATCTGCAGGAAGCTATTGCCCTGCATGCCACGACCGTGGTGGCGGGCGGCGGCGACGGCACCATTAATGAACTGGCGAACAGCCTGATCAAGATTGCATCCTCTTCCCGGCCGGTTTTAGGGATTTTACCGTTGGGCACCGCCAATGACTTCGCGACCAGCGCCGGTATCCCTGAAGATCCCGAGGCCGCGCTGCGGCTGGCGATTGCGGGAGAAACCGTCAATATCGATCTGGCGCGCGTTAATCAGGATCGCTATTTCATTAACATGGCCACTGGCGGTTTCGGCACGCGTATCACCACCGAAACGCCGGAAAAGCTGAAATCTGCTTTGGGCGGCGTCTCCTATTTTATTCATGGTTTGATGCGCATGGATGCGTTAAAGGCGGACAGCTGCGCCATCAGCGGTCCCGATTTCTCCTGGAATGGCGATGCGCTGGCGATCGGCGTCGGCAATGGACGCCAGGCAGGCGGCGGCCAGCGTCTTTGTCCACGGGCATTTATTAACGATGGCTTACTGGATCTGAGTATCGTCAATTCACAAGAGCTGCTTTCCACGCTGCTGCACTCTTTAACCAGCGATGAACAGAATCCGAATATCATTTCCGCTTCGCTGCCGTGGCTGAAGATCTCTTCACCCAACGAGATGACTTTTAACCTCGACGGCGAGCCACTCAGCGGCACTGAGTTTCATATTGAGGTCATCGCCGGAGCGCTGACTTGCCGTTTACCGCCGCAATGTGAACTTATCGCCTGACATAACTTTTCTGCCTGCGGCTAAAATGTTTTAGCTACCAGGCAGTTACCCTCTCTCTTCGCTGCTTCCAATCATACCCGATGCCCTTGTTTCTGGCCTGTTAGACGGTGGGTTAAACATATTCTTTACAACACAACCTGACAGCGCGAAACAGTGTGATCGCGATCGAACTCCTGCCCATCTCTACTTGTATGGTAGTACAACAGCGCTTAGATTTCGTTCATCCGAAGTCGCTATCAAGGTCAGAAGAATGAAAATCGTTAACGCTGAAGTCTTTGTTACCTGCCCGGGCAGGAATTTTGTCACGCTGAAAATTACCACCGATCAAGGGATCACTGGCATTGGCGATGCCACGCTCAACGGACGCGAGCTGCCGGTCGCTTCCTATCTGAAAGATCATATCTGTCCGCAGCTGATTGGCCGCGACGCGCATCAAATCGAAGATATCTGGCAGTTCTTTTATAAAGGCGCCTACTGGCGACGCGGCCCGGTCACGATGTCCGCGATTTCCGCCGTTGATATGGCGCTGTGGGATATCAAAGCCAAAGCCGCCAACATGCCGCTCTATCAGCTGCTGGGCGGCGCATCGCGTACCGGCGTTATGGTCTACTGCCACACCACCGGCCACAGTATTGATGAAGTGCTGGATGACTATGCGCGTCATAAAGAGATGGGCTTTAAGGCGATTCGCGTGCAGTGCGGCGTGCCGGGCATGAAAACCACCTACGGCATGGCAAAAGGCAAAGGCATGGCCTATGAACCCGCCACTAAAGGCGACTGGCCGGAAGAGCAGCTCTGGTCGAGCGAAAAGTATCTCGATTTTACGCCAAAACTGTTCGCTGCCGTGCGTGAACGCTTTGGCTTCGATGAGCACCTGCTGCATGACATGCACCATCGCCTGACGCCGATCGAAGCGGCACGCTTTGGCAAGCGCATCGAAGATTACCGACTGTTCTGGATGGAAGATCCTACTCCGGCAGAAAACCAGGAGTGCTTCCGCCTGATCCGCCAGCATACCGTTACGCCAATTGCCGTGGGCGAAGTATTTAACAGCATCTGGGATTGCAAACAGCTGATTGAAGAGCAGCTGATCGACTATATCCGCACCACCATTACCCATGCGGGCGGCATCACCGGCATGCGCCGCATCGCTGATTTTGCCTCGCTGTATCAGGTTCGCACCGGATCGCACGGCCCGTCCGATCTGTCGCCGATCTGCATGGCTGCGGCGCTGCATTTCGATCTCTGGGTACCGAACTTTGGCGTACAGGAATATATGGGTTACTCCGAGCAGATGCTGGAAGTCTTCCCGCACAGCTGGACCTTCGATAACGGCTATATGCATCCGGGCGATAAGCCAGGCCTGGGCATTGAGTTTGATGAAAAGCTGGCAGCGAAATATCCCTATGAGCCCGCCTATTTGCCGGTCGCCCGCCTTGAAGACGGCACCCTGTGGAACTGGTAAGGAAATGATGATGAAAAGCGTGGTTATCCAACAACCCGGCGAACTGCAGCTACAACAGCGCGCATTACCGGAACCAGCCGCAGGCGAAGTACGGGTAAAAGTGCGCTACGCCAGCATTTGCGGTTCAGATGTGCATATCTGGCACGGCCATAACCCTTTTGCGCGCTATCCGCGCGTTATCGGTCATGAATTTTTTGGCGTGATCGACGCCGTCGGCGCAGGCGTTGATGCCGCTCGCATCGGCGAACGCGTGGCGGTCGATCCGGTAGTGAGCTGCGGCCACTGCTATCCCTGCTCGGTGGGCCGCCCGAACGTCTGCCGTGAGCTACAGGTGATTGGCGTGCATCGCGACGGCGGCTTTAGCGAATATGCCGTTGCGCCAGCCCGCAATGCTTACCGCGTGCCGGATGCCATTCCCGATAAGCTGGCCAGCCTGATTGAGCCCTTTACCATTGCCGCCAATATCACCGCCTTTTTGCAGCCCACCGCGCAGGACGTTGCGCTGGTCTATGGCGCGGGTCCAATGGGCCTGACGGCGATCCAGGTGTTAAAAGGCGTGTATGGCGTGCGGCAGGTGCTGGTGGTGGATCGTCTGCCGGAGCGGCTGGCGTTAGCGCAACAAAGCGGCGCGGATGTGGTCTTTAATAACAGCGAGGTGCCGCTGGCGGCCCAGCTGGAAGGCGTACAGCCGACGCTGATTATTGACGCCGCCTGCCATCCATCGATTCTGGCGGAAGCGGCGGCGCTGGCCTCACCGGCGGCACGTATCGGCCTGCTTGGTTTCTCTGCCGAACCCTGCACGCTAACGCAGCAAAGCCTGACCAGTAAAGAACTGTCGCTGTTTACCTCGCGCTTAAACAGCCATCGTTTCCCGCAGGTCATTGAATGGATTGAGCGCGGCGCTATCCAGCCAGAGAAGCTGGTTACGCACTATTTCCCGCTTGCCGAGGTTGAACAAGCCATGACCCTGTTTGAAAAAGATCCGCGTACCTGCTGCAAAGTTATTTTATCTGTTGAATAAGCCAGGGGTTGGGCGACGCTGTCGCCCTCCCGTAAATTATTATAATTATCAAACGATTACGGAGATACCATGTTCAAGAATTTACGTTGGACCATAGTACTTCTGCTGTTTCTGGTCTACATGATCAATTACCTCGATCGCGTAGCGCTTTCCCTCACCGTACCGATGATTGAAAAAGATTTGATGCTGAACGCCGAGCAGTTCGGCATGATTTTCGGCAGCTTCTTTTTCGGTTATGCCCTGTTTAACTTTATTGGCGGCCTCGCCACCGATAAATATGGCCCGACGCTGGTGCTGGGCATCGCTGTTGGCATGTGGTCGCTGTTCTGTGGCCTGACCGCCATTGCGACCGGCTTTTGGTCGATGCTGATCCTGCGCGTGCTGTTCGGTATGGCAGAAGGCCCGATCTGCGCCTCCGCCAACAAGGCAATTAACGGCTGGTTCCCGAAAAAACAGGCGGCCACCGCGATGGGCTTTCTGAGCGCCGGTTCGCCGCTGGGCGGCGCAGTAGCCGGACCGATTATCGGCTATCTGGCGCTGGCGTTCGGCTGGCGACCGGCGTTTATCATTATCTGTTCGATTGGCATCGTCTGGATGGTGGTGTGGTTTTTCATTGCTGCGGATAATCCGGCGCGCAGTAAACGTGTTTCCGCCGAGGAACACGCATTAATCGATAAACTCAAAGAGGCACAGCCGGGCGACGAGCCGGAGCTGGATCAGGCAGCGCACGGACTGGGCTACTATCTGCGTCAGCCGATTATCCTGGTTACCGCCTTCGCCTTCTTTTGCTACAACTACATTTTGTTCTTCTTCCTGAGCTGGTTCCCGGCTTATCTGGTGCAGGCGCACAACCTGGACATCAAATCGATGAGCATGACCACCGTTATCCCCTGGATTGTGGGTTTTGTCGGTCTGGCGCTGGGCGGCTGGATCTCCGATAAGATTTTCAACATCACCGGTCGTCTGCTGCTGTCGCGAAAAATTGTGCTGGTGGTCTCGTTACTCGCCGCTGCCCTTTGTGTGGCGCTGGCCGGTACGGTAGAAGGGGTAACTTCTGCGGTATTGCTGATGTCGGTCTCTATCTTCTTCCTGTATATCACCGGCGCGATCTACTGGGCGATTATTCAGGATGTAGTGCATAAAAGCCGTGTCGGCGGCATTAGCGGCTTTATCCATCTGATTGGCAGCCTGTCCGGGATTATCGGCCCGATCGTTACCGGTTTTATTGTGCAGCATACCGGCAAATTTGACAGCGCCTTTGTGCTGGCGGGCGTGATTGCCGCGTTAGGCGCGATGCTGGTGCTGTTTGTGATCAAAAGCCCGAAAGCCACCAACAAACCTGTTTCTGTATAACCACTTCCGGCGCGCATGGCGCGCCTTTTACGTTAAGTAAGAAGGATTTTCTCATGCTATCCGTTGAGACACTGGCAGACGATGTTTTGGTTCCCGATTACGATCGTTCCCGGCTGCGCGCACGCATTCTGCATATCGGTTTTGGCGCTTTTCATCGCGCCCATCAGGCAGTATGCGCTGACCGGCTGGCGCGGGAGCAGCAGAGCGACTGGGGTTATATCGAGTGCGAGATCAATCTCCACAGCACCGGCACGCTGGTGGAATCGCTGCGTCAGCAGGATCATCTGTACACCGTGACGGAGATGGCGGACAGCGGTAAAACATCACGTGCGGTAGGAGTGATTACCGCTGCCGTAAATGCGCGTACCGATGGAATCGACGCGGTGATTGAGGCGATGTGTCAGCCAGATATCGCTATCGTCTCAATGACCGTGACCGAAAAAGGCTACTGCCACCATCCCGCCACCGGCCAGCTTAACCTTGAGCATCCCGTTATCCAGCACGATATCGCCCACCCCGATGCGCCCCAGTCGCTGCCCGGCGTGATTCTGGCTGCCGTGAAGCGCCGCCGCGAACGCGATCTGCCGCCTTTCAGCGTGATGTCTTGCGATAATATGCCGGAAAACGGTCATGTCACGCGCAATGTGGTGTTACAGCTGGCAGAGAAACAGGATGCCGGACTGGCAGACTATATTCGTCATCATCTGACCTTTCCCTCTACCATGGTGGATCGCATTGTTCCGGCAATGACCCAGGAAGCGCTGGATACGCTGGGCGAAAAGCTGGGCTGCTACGATCCGGTTGCCGTGCAGTGCGAACCCTTTTTCCAGTGGGTGATTGAAGATAATTTCGTTAATGGTCGCCCTGCCTGGGAAAAGGCTGGCGCAGAACTGGTAGAGGATGTGCTGCCGTTCGAGGAGATGAAGCTGCGTATGCTTAACGGCAGCCACTCCTTTCTGGCTTATCTCGGCTACCTGGCAGGCTATCAACACATCAGCGACTGTATGGAAGATGAAAATTTCCTGCGTGCCGCCCGCACGCTGATGCTGGCGGAACAGGCCCCAACCCTGCGTACCCAAAATGTGGACCTGGTCGCCTACGCCGATTCGCTGATTGCGCGCTATCAAAACCGCGCCATCAAGCATCGCACCTGGCAAATCGCCTCTGACGGTACGCAAAAGCTGCCGCAGCGCTGGCTTGACAGCATCCGCTGGCATCTGGCGCATAACAGCCGTTTCGATCTGCTGGCGCTGGGCGTGGCGGGCTGGATCCGCTATGTCGGCGGCGTTGATGAACAGGGCAATGCGATTGAAATTAACGATCCGTTAAAAGAGACGCTGGCACAGCGCGTCAGTGAAAGTGCTGAAGGCGAAGCGCGTATTGCTGCCCTGCTCTCGCTACAGAAAGTATTTGGCGACGACTTGCCGGCTAATGAGCAGTTCACCACGCGGGTGCTGGATTTTTATCAGCAACTACTGAAATCCGGGGCGAAAGAAACGGTTAAGCAGCTTATCGCAAGCTATTAATTGTTCCTTTGACAAAAGGGCTGGCGCGGAGCTAACGGGCTGTTTAGACTGAAGGCTTTCGCGTCCAGCTGTCCAGGAAAGTTGTCGTATGTCAATAGCCTACACCATTACCGCTAACGAGCCGGTTAACCAGCAGATTTATCGCTTTTTGCGTCAGGATATTGTCACCTGCGTCATTCACCCTGGTTCACTGCTGTCAGAAAAAGAGGTCTCTTCACGTTTTAACGTGTCACGTCAGCCGGTGCGGGAAGCCTTTATCAAACTGGCGGAGGCTGGACTGGTACAAATCCTGCCGCAGCGCGGCACCTTTGTCCGTAAAATTTCCGCTCAGCGCGTGGCAGATGGCCGCTTTATTCGCGAAGCGGTAGAGATTGCCGTGGTGCGTCGGGCAGCAATGGAAGCGGCGCCCGCAGCGTTAATGGCATTGGAACATAACCTTCAGCTGCAAAAAATGGCGGCGCAGCGCCATGACGTACAGGCTTTTTTAATGCTGGACGATGAATTTCATCTGCTGATTGCACAAAGTATTCACTGTGAGCTGGCGTGGGAGACGGTAGAAAATATCAAAGCCACCATGGACCGCGTGCGCTTTCTAACGCTCAGCAAAGTTTCGCCGCCGGAGAGTCTGATTGAACAGCATGAGGAGATCCTCAGCACGTTGCGCAATAAAGATGCCGACGGCGCTGAACAGGCAATGCGTCGACATCTGCAGGAGATGATTTTCTCTATTACGCCTATCGCCGAGCAGAACAGCGAATGGTTTGAGCAGGTTTAACGGCTGGCCGGGCGGCTCCAGGCCGCCCGGCCAGCAATCAGGCGACAGTAATGTCGTTAGCTAAATAGACATCCTGCACGGCATTGATTAACGCCACGCCATCCTTCATCGATTTCTTAAACGCCTTGCGGCCCAGAATCAGGCCCATGCCGCCTGCGCGTTTATTGATCACCGCTGTACGAATCGATTCAGCGATATCGGTCTCGCCCGCCGATGCGCCGCCTGAGTTAATCAACCCGGCACGGCCCATATAGCAGTTAGCCAGCTGATAGCGCACCAGATCAATCGGGTTTTCACTGGTGAGTTTGCTGTAAACGCGTTCATCGGTGTGACCAAATTTCACCATATTGTAGCCGCCGTTATTCTCCGCCATTTTCTGTTTTACGATATCTGCACCAATGGTGGCGGCGAGATGGTTGGCCTGACCGGAAAGGTCGGCGCTAACGTGATAATCCACGCCCTCTTTTTTAAAGGCGTTATTGCGCAGATAGGCCCAAAGCACGGTTACCATTCCCAGCTCATGTGCACGCTCAAAGGCGGCGGAAACCTCTTCAATCTGACGGCGAGACTGTTCAGAGCCAAAATAAATAGTGGCGCCCACCGCTACCGCGCCCAGATTAAACGCCTGCTCAACGCTGGCGTAGAGGGTTTGATCATACTGTGCCGGATAGCTCAGGGTTTCGTTATGGTTCAGCTTTACCATAAACGGGATTTTATGCGCATAGCGGCGCGATACCGATGCCAGCACGCCATAGGTTGAGGCCACGCAGTTACAGCCCGCCTCAATAGCCAGCTCAACAATGTTTTTCGGATCGAAATAGCGCGGATTGGCGGCAAAAGAGGCACCGGCGGAGTGCTCCACGCCCTGATCGACCGGCAGAATAGAAAGATAGCCGGTGCCCGCCAATCGCCCGGAATTGTACAACGTCTGCATATTGCGCAGCACCGCAGGAGGACGATTGTTATCAATCATCACCCGATCGATATAATCCGCGCCCGGAAGGTAAAGGCTTTCCGCTGGAATGGTCATGCAGCGATGTTGCAAAAGGCTGTCTGCTTCTTTGCCCAATAACTGTACGATGTCCGTCATGTTTGCTCCTGTAAGGTTGAGGCGAGGCTTGACTGATCGGGCAGGGTTCCCACCGCCCGACGACCCGGCACAGACTGACCTCGTTTCCCTCACTAACGCAAACTGCTGACTCCATTTTTCAGAAATATTCGCGGGTAAATTTTACGTTACGCCTACCACCAGCGATAAAAATGGTGCACAGGCCCGATGCCCTTTCCTACCTGTAGCGTATCAGCCTGTTCCAGCGCGCCCTGTAGCCAGCTTTTAGCCGCTGCAATCGTAGTGGCCCAGTCATTATGACGCGGGCGTAGGGCAGCCAGCGCCGAAGAGAGCGTACAGCCGGTACCGTGCGTATTACGCGTGGCGATGCGCGGCGCAGTAAAACGTTGCTCGCCTTCACGGGTAAACAGCCAGTCCGGGCTTTCGGCATCGCTGAGGTGCCCGCCCTTGATCAGCACCGCCTCGCAGCCCAGCGCCAGCAGCGCTCTGCCCTGCTGCTTCATTTCCGCCTCATTACGCGCGTGATGCGTTTCCAGCAGCGCCGCCGCCTCTGGCAGGTTAGGCGTAATCAACGACACCTGCGGCAACAACTGCTGGCGCAATGTCTCGACCGCCTGCGGCGACAACAGCGCATCGCCGCTTTTCGCCAGCATCACCGTATCCAGCACTACCCAGGGAATTGCGGCGTGGCGAAGCCTTTCTGCTACCGCTTCGACAATATCACTCTCCGCCAGCATGCCGATTTTGGCGCTATCAATACGCACATCGCTTAATACTGAATCCAGCTGTGCGGCGACAAAGTCAGGTTCGATACGGTAAACCGACTGCACGCCGCAAGTATTTTGCGCTACCAGCGCCGTGATTACGCTGGTGCCATAAGCGCCCAACGCAGAAAAGGTTTTCAGATCGGCCTGGATACCTGCGCCGCCGCTGGGATCGGTACCGGCAATGGTTAATGCGTTGATGCGGATCATGCCAGCGCCTCCTCATTCAGGTTCCAGAGTCCGTCAAGAAAGGCCGGGATAAAACTGCCCGGCCCGCTTGTTGAAGCTGCTGCCTGAGCGCCGACGCAGGAGATAATCCGGCAGGCGCTGGCAACATGCAGCAGCCGATCGCCCGGCAACGCCGCAAAGCCAGCCACCACCGCCGAAAGCGCGCAGCCGGTGCCAACCACGCGCGTCATCAGCGATGAGCCGCCTGGAATGCACAGCGTGCGCTCGCCATCGGTGACGTAATCCACCTCGCCGGTAATGGCAACGATGGTGGCATAGCGCCGGGCCAGCTGCTGGGCAGCAGAAAGCGCTGATTCCGTCGAGTGCTGCGTATCCACGCCGCGTCCGCCGCCCTGCTGTAGCGCCAGCGCGAGAATTTCAGAGGCGTTGCCACGAATCGCTGCGGGCCGCAGCGTCAGCAGTTGCTGGCAGAATTCGCTACGCAAGCGCAGCGCCCCTACTGCTACTGGATCGAGCGTCCAGGGCGTGTCGGCTGCGTTAGCGGCGTTGACTGCTGCCAGCATGGCTGCGGCACGCGACTGGGTCAGCGTCCCGACATTAATCAGCAGCGCATCGGCGATAGCGCTAAACTGCGCGGCTTCTTCGGCATCGATAACCATCGCGGGCGAGGCGTGCAGCGCCAGCAAGACGTTAGCAGTAAAGGATTGCACCACATCGTTAGTCATGCAGTGGATCAGCGGCGCGCGCTGGCGGAACAGGGAGAGTGTGTGCGCAACAAGCGCGTTATCAGGCAGATCAGGCTGTTTCATAATGCTCCTGGCCGACGTTCAGGAAGCAATGCCGACCAGGCATCTGACTTCCCTACGCTGGCATTATCCAGATCAGGTAATACGGGTATTTCTCAGCCTTCACAAAGAAGGGCACCCCGAGTCATTTAAAATCAATAGGTTGTGATTAGCGTCTTGTTCAGACCTGTTAAGGATAATGCCAGTGGGAACAAGGAGAAACAAGTTTTAAAATCAGTACAGGAAGAGGCATAAATGATACTTGCCGCAGTCTGTGAAAAATCACTAACTAATGCGAGAACAACCATGGGCCTGACACTATTTTATTCACCGGGATCTGTAACGAAACCACAAACTGCAACGGGCTATCCGGCTGTGCCAGATAGTGATATCACAGGATGCCAGGCTGCCCTCATGTCATGAATATATTGATCGGATCTGCGCGAGCTGAGCACTTAGCCGCGCTACAAGCTATTGAATTAGCATCGTTTGAAACGTTACGCAGCGAAGGTGCCGTTGCCGGATCGCCTGCCGCAGGCAGTATGGAAGAATTCAGCAAGCTATTGCATGAAGGGTTGCTGCTCGCTGCCTTTATTCCGGGAGAAATTCCGGTCGGGTTCGCCGGTGCCTTTATTGTTGATAACTGGCTGCATATCGCCGAAGCTGATGTCCATCCAATCTGGCAGCGTCAGGGGATTGGCCGACAATTAATGAATGCGCTGCTTTCAGAAGGGAAGCGGCGTGGCTTAACGGGTGCCTCGCTGACAACCGATCGCTATGCGCCATTTAATGCTCCTTTTTACGCCTCGCTTGGCTTTCAAATCGCCGAAGGTAAGGTCATTCAGCCCCGTCTGAGAGAATTGCTCACAGCGGAAGTCGCATCAGGATTAAACCCGCAACGCCGTGTTGCGATGCAACTCTTCTATTGATATCGGGTTGGTTTTCAGGGCACTAAACAATAAATGGCGGTCAGCGGCGAAAAGCGCGGGTGTGCTACGCGTTACGCCGCATCCTCTCCTGCCTATACCTCAAGCAACCGTAAAAGAGCATCCAGTGACGCTACCGGGCCGCTGTGATTCACCGTTGAACGGGTTGTATCCCAGGACTTTGCATCATCCGTGCAGTAATCAGCGATGCAGGGAATATTTGCATCCTCATCCAGCAAGCCCACAGGGATCCATACGTAAGGCATTCCCCTTAAGACATTAGGAACCGTTGAGCCACACGCCGAACAAAAATCGGTGCGGTAACCGCCTGGTTTTGTCCAGCTTTTGATCGCGCCCTCACCCTTTATCCAGGCAAAGTTTTCCAGCTTAACCAGCGTGGCCAGATTAAAGCCAACTCCCGTTTGCTTGCGACAGAGTGAACAGTGACAGCGATAAAATGCCTTTGGCGGGACAACTAATCTAAACCCTACGCTGCCACACAGACATGAACCATCCATAAAATCCCTTCCTTAAACGCTATTGTTTTATCACTGTTCCCAGCTCCAGCAGAATGCTCCGCCGCCAGGTCATATAGCCTATAGAATTCCAGCAGGAGCGGAAAAAGAAAACAGACGCGATGTCCCTCGCCTGCCGGGAAATAATTCGTCCGGCAGGCAAGATACTTAAGCTTTCCGCCTTACTGGCGCGCCAGGCCTACCGCTTCACCCAGTTGCCATACCGCCATCGCATAGTGATTACTGTGGTTATAGCGGGTGATCACATAGAAGTTCGGCAGGCCGTACCAGTACTGATAAGATTTCCCCATATCAAAACGCAGCAGGCTCACCTGCGGATTACCGTTAATAGCGGCTTGTGGACGCAGTCCCGCTGCCGCCAGGCTGGACAGGCTGTAGCGGGTCTTAAAGCCATTCTCCAGCCCCGGCGCCTGACCGCTGGCCGGTACCGCAACGGTTTTACCCGGCTGCCAGCCGTGCTGTTTGAAATAGTTTGCTACGCTGCCAATGGCATCAACCGGATCCCAAAGGTTGATATGTCCGTCGCCGTTAAAATCGACCGCATACTGTTTTTCAGAAGAGGGCATAAATTGCCCATAGCCCATCGCACCCGCATAGGAACCACGCAGATCGAGCGGATCCTGCTGTTCTTTACGCGCCATCAGCAAAAAGGTTTCCAGTTCGCTGCTGAAAAACTCCGCCCGACGAGGATAGGCAAATGCAAGCGTAGCCAGCGCATCGATAATGCGCGTTTTACCCATGACGCGGCCCCAGCGTGTTTCCACACCAATAATGCCAACAATGATTTCCGGCGGAACGCCATATTCCCGCTGCGCGCGCTGTAGCGCATCCTGATACTGATTCCAGAAGACCACGCCGTTCTGTACGTTATCTGGCGTAATGAATTTATTGCGGTAACGAATCCATGCGCCGTTCGGCCCGGAAGGCGGCTGATAACCGGGCGTCGGCGCCTGGCGATCCATAAGGCGCAGCACCCAGCCCAGGCGTTTTGTTTGCGCCAGCACATCGTGCAGTTGTTGGCGATTAAAACCATGCTCCCGCACCATTTTATCGATAAAGCGTTCGGTCTCCGGATTACCGGCAAAATCACCGCTTAACGGATGAATTTCGTGTGCGGGCTTAAGTAAAAATCCACCTTCTCCCAGAAAAGGGTTGCCGCTTTGCGGCGGGGTCGGCGTCGGTTTGCTGCTACAGGCAGCCAGGGTCAGAATCAGCGGTAGAAGAAGGCGAGCATGACGCATTACAAATCCATATATTCAGCGATAAAAAAGAATTAATGGTAATCATGGATTGGTAATACGTAAAAGAAAATTCCTAATTTACTGAAAATTTCTGATGGCGTTGAGAAAGTGTAAATAACCGGCGTTGCGGGGTAATATGCAAAGCGTTTTGAACAGCGCGGCAAGGGGGTCAGCACAGACCTCCTTGCCGCTGTTGTTACGGATGGTCGCGCCGAAACAGCGTCCATTCTTCAATGCGCTCGCCGCCCGGTAAACGACAATAGCTCTTCTCGCCTTCTGCGGTTTGCACCCTTTCCAGCGTGCCCCCCTGCTTAATGCAGTAAGCCGAGGCGGGATTTGGCATGCCAATCAGCGGTTGCCCCTTCTGCGGCACTGATTGGTGGCTGCACCCTGTTACCGCCAGTGCAGTCAGCAGCATGATACTTTTTTTCATATTCACCCCATTGTCAGGGCGGCGTGCCGATCGCTCACCGCCAAACCTGATTATTGCGTAACCGCGTCGCTGACGGCGCTATCCGCCTGCCACAGGCGATATTTCACCTGAACGTCGGCTGGCGTATAAACCACAATCGGTAGCTTGCTGTTATAGCGTTGCAGGCTGTGGGCGCCGATATTGGCGGTAACAAATGCCTGATGTTTGCTGCTATTGATACAGGCCATCCGCGTAGAGGCCGGAGGGGTCAGGTTTTTAACCACATAATAGTTGTAACTCCAACCGTTCAGCGTCTGCTGCTCTATCTGCGCGCCCATCAGATGTTGGTTACAGTCTACTTCCAGCGTTTTACCGATCAGCAGTTCTACTTTATACAACTCTTCGTTTTGCTGCTGCGGCAGCCAGATGACCTGCCGGACCTGGCCTTTTTCCGCAGCCGGATAAGGCGCGACGCTTTCCAACTGAGGATGCCCCTCCGCTTTCTTCGGCTGCTGCGCGCACGCTGATACCGTGATACAGAGCGCACTAAGCAATATTGCTTTCATTTTCATCTTCATTTCTGCCTTTTATTGATGCATTTATCCAGGCTAACACGAAACAGCCGTAGTTAATGCTGAACCTAATCAAAAAAAGGGTAAAAAGCCAGACTGCGTTATTCGTGAGCGATGTGGAAAATTGTTGTGAGCTGATGCAACGAAAAGAAAATATCTGTGACATGGAGCGAGATCTGCATCACAAAACTCCCCCCACCAGCAAGAATATCCATCTCTATGGACCATTTAACATCACGCCCGCCGCAAAGAATTTTGTATGTTGCCCTATGGTGCAGTAAATAAATCTGGAGCGGTAAATGTCTTACGTTAACAGTAATTTAGATATAGATGATATGCACAGACGCAAAGTGCGTCGTATGAATCTGTTTATCTCTGTTTCCGCCGCGCTGGCTGGCCTGCTGTTCGGGCTGGACATCGGCGTGATTGCCGGGGCTTTACCTTTTATTACCGACCATTTTTCCCTGACCAGCCACCAGCAGGAGTGGGTGGTCAGCAGCATGATGCTCGGCGCGGCGCTGGGTGCCATCTGTAACGGTTGGGTCTCTTCACGTCTGGGGCGCAAATATAGCCTGATGGCAGGCGCAGTATTATTTATCCTTGGCTCACTGGGGTCCGCTTTTGCCGATAGCCTTGAAGTGCTGCTGGGGGCGCGCGTGGTGTTGGGCGTAGCGGTAGGCATCGCCTCTTACACCGCCCCGCTCTATCTTTCTGAAATGGCCAGCGAAAATATTCGCGGAAAAATGATCAGCATGTATCAGTTGATGATCACCTTCGGCATTCTGCTGGCGTTTCTTTCCGATACTGCGCTGAGCTACAGCGGCAACTGGCGCGCCATGCTGGGTATTCTGGCGCTCCCGGCGGTGCTGTTATTCGGCCTGGTGATTTTCCTGCCAAACAGCCCGCGCTGGCTGGCGGCGAAAGGCTTACATATCGAGGCGGAAGAAGTGTTGCGTATGCTGCGCGATACCTCCGATAAAGCCCGCGCCGAACTGAATGAGATCCGTCAAAGCCTGCAGATGAAACAGGGCGGCTGGACGCTGTTCAAACGCAACAGCAACGTACGCCGGGCGGTGTTTCTGGGCATGCTGCTGCAGGCGATGCAGCAATTTACCGGCATGAACATCATCATGTATTACGCACCGCAAATTTTCAAAATGGCGGGCTTCAGCAATACGCAACAGCAGATGATGGCGACGGTAGTAGTTGGATTAACCTTTATGCTGGCTACGCTGATTGCAGTGTTTACCGTGGATAAAGCGGGCAGGAAACCGGTGCTGAAGATTGGCTTTTCGGTGATGGCGTTTGCCACGCTGGTGCTGGGCTACTGCCTGATGCAGGCTGGCAAAGGCGATATCACTCCCGGCCTCTCCTGGCTGTCGGTGGGAATGACCATGATGTGCATCGCGGGTTATGCCATGAGCGCCGCACCGGTGGTCTGGATCCTCTGCTCAGAGATTCAGCCGCTGAAATGCCGTGATTTTGGTATCACCTGCTCTACCACCACTAACTGGGTGGCTAACATGATCATTGGCGCAACGTTCCTGACGCTGCTGGATGTGATTGGCGCTGCGGGCACGTTCTGGCTCTATACCGGTTTTAATCTGGTGTTTATCGCGATCACTTTCTGGCTGATCCCTGAAACGAAAAACGTCACGCTGGAACATATCGAGAAGAACCTGATGGCCGGTAAAAAGCTGCGGGATTTAGGGCAGTAACACCTTTGGTATCCTGTGCCAATGCTGTATCAATTACCTTTGTACCGTTTGGGCCTGAACAGCAGGCCCAAACGTTTTTGCATGATGGCATCACCGTTGCCGCCCCTGGCATGTTTATCTCTCCCTTTAGTATGTTGTAACTAAGAAAATGCGCAGCGTTGTGCATTCGCCAGCGCCGTCACGCTTTCCACTATTGATTCCGTTGAACCCCCCCTTTTTTGATACCGCACAACCTGCAACTACCCATATAGAGGTATACAGGTATGTTTTTTTAACGGACGCAACGTTCATTAAATAAATAATTATAAACCAGGAGGTTACATGGCGAGGAACAGGCGCTTTTTACGCTTCGCGTGGCTTAAAAGCTGGCGAATTATGGGGCTGTTGCTGCTGGGAGCGATAGTGGGTGTTGCGGTATTAGCCGGCAGCGTCACGATAATGCATAAAACCAGCGACAGCGAGTTTTGCGTTTCATGCCACAGCATGCAACGTCCGCTGGCGGAATATCAGGGCAGCATTCATTTTCAAAACCCGGCGGGCATCCGAGCCGGGTGCGCTGATTGCCATGTTCCGCCCCAGCCGGTGGATTATATGCTGACAAAAATGGGGGCGTTAAAGGATGTAGTCGGCGAAATCAGCGGCAAGATCGATAGTGAGGAGAAATATAACGCCCATAAACTCACGATGGCGGAATCGGTCTGGAAAACCATGAAAGCCAACGACTCAGCAACCTGCCGTAGCTGTCATAGCTTTGATGCGATGGATGTGCTGGCTCAGCGCCCGGAGGCGCGTAAAGCGCATCCCGTCGCCATCCGTGACGGTCAAACCTGTATCGACTGCCATCGCGGCGTCGCGCATATTCTGCCGGACATGCGTGCCAGCAATGCCAGCGGTGCCACGCAGCTGTTGAACGCCGCCGCCCATACCCCGGCTCAGGCGACACGCCTCTATGCCGTCGCCACGCAGCCGTTCCGTCTTGACCCCAAATCTGACCAGACTCACGGCACCCTGTTCCCTTCCAGCGAAATCACCGTGGTAGAGCGCAACGGCGAACAGCTGCAGGCGCGTCTTAACGGCTGGCAGCAGCAGAATGTGCCCGGTGCCATCTATGCCGCGCCGGGAAAACGCATTATGAGCGCGGTGCTGGATGAGCGTGCCGCCGCGCAGGTGGTCGTGCTGAACAGGCAGACCGACAGCGAAACCGGCCAGCAGTGGAATCAGGTTTCGCTTACCTTCTGGCTGCCGCAAAAAGCCCTGATTGATGACCAGCAGAAAATCTGGCAGTACGCCGCCGGACTGATGTCCGCCAACTGTACCGGCTGCCACGGTCTGACCGCGTTGGATCACTACAACGCGAACCAATGGATTGGCGTGATGAAAGGCATGGCACCGCGCACCTCGCTGGATCAGGAGCAGCTGCGCCTGCTGACCCAGTATGCGCAGAAGCACGCCAGCGATATGAACAACAGAGAGGGACGTGAAAAATGAAAAAAAATCTCACCTCCGGCTGGTCACGCCGACGCTTTTTACAGGCGGGCGGCGGCCTGCTGGCCACCAGCGCACTGCATTTCGGTTACAGTAAAACCGCACTGGCTAAAGCGATTGGTCAGGCACTGCCACAGTTTACCGCCCTGCGTCCGGCGCAAAAAGGCATCCTTACCGCCGCGCACTGGGGCGCTTTCGAAGCGATTATCGAAAATGATCGGATGATTGGCGTACAGCCGGTTTCGGACGATCCGGCGCCAAATGAGCTAATAGCGATGGCGCCCTGGCAGGTTTATGCGCCTAACCGCATCAAAACACCCATGGTACGTAAAAGCTGGCTGGAAAACGGACCTGGCAGCCATCCTGAACGACGCGGGCGCGATAAGTGGGTTGCAGTCAGCTGGGAAAAAGCGATCGCGCTGGTGAGCACGGAAATTAAGCGACTGCAGCAGGATTACGGCCCTTCCGCTATTTACGCTGGCTCTTACGGCTGGAAAAGCACCGGTATGCTGCACAACTGCCGCGCCCTGCTACAGCGTTTAATGAACCTGTGCGGCGGCTTTCTCAGCTACAGCGGCGACTACTCCACCGGCGCAGCCCAGGTAATTATGTCGCACGTGGTCGGCTCTATGGAGGTTTACGAGCAGCAAACCAGTTGGCCCAACGTGCTGGAGCATAGCGAGCTGGTGATTTTGTGGGGCTGTAATCCTCAAACCACGCTGAAAAACAGCTGGAACGTGCCGGATCATATGGGTCTGGAGGGCTTTGCCCAACTGGCGAAAAAAGGCGTCAGGACGATCGCCATCGATCCGATTCGCCAGCCAGGGGCAAAAGCGCTGAATGCCGAGTGGATCGCGCCGCATGCCTATACCGATAGCGCAATGATGCTGGGCATTGCCCATACTTTGCTCAGCGAACAGCTGCATGATGAGGCCTTCCTGAAACGTTACACCGTGGGATTCGATCGCTTCCGCGCCAGTCTGCTGGGTGAAGATGACGGGGTGGTGAAAAATGCGCAATGGGCCAGCACAATCTGCGGCGTTGAAGCGGAAACCATCCGCCAGCTGGCGCGTGATATGGCGCAAAAGCGCACCATGATCATGGCTGGCTGGGGCATTCAGCGTCAGCACCATGGCGAACAGCCGCACTGGCTGCTGGTTACTCTGGCTGCGATGCTGGGTCAGATTGGCCTGCCCGGCGGCGGCTTCGGCTTTAGCTATCACTACTCTTCCGGCGGCAGCCCCACGGCGCGCGGCGGCATTATTTCCGGCATCAGCGCAGGTGACGCGCCCAAAAACGCCCCCGCACCGATTCCGGTGGCACGCATCGCCGACTGTCTGGCGAACCCCGGCAAGACAATTGATTTTAACGGCCGTCAGGTGACGTATCCGGATGTAAAAATGGTCTATGTTGCTGGCGGCAACCCTTTTCATCATCATCAGGATACCAATTATCTGCTGCAGGCGTGGCGGCGGCCGGAAACCATTGTGGTGCAGGAGCCTTACTGGACCGCGACCGCCAGGCACGCTGATATTGTGTTGCCCTGCACCACCAGCTATGAACGCAACGATCTCGATATGGGCGGCGACTACTCCCAGCTGTATGTTTTCCCGATGCGCCAGTGCGTTGCGCCACAGCATCAGGCTCGCAATGACTTCGATATATTTCGGGCGATCGCGGCGCGCCTCGGCGTGGAGCAGGCCTTTACCGAAGGCCGGGACGAGATGCTGTGGCTGAAATCGATGTACGATAATATGAAAGGCCAGGCGCGTACCGCAGGCGTGGCGCTGCCGCCTTTTGATATGTTCTGGCAGTCAAACAGCTATATCCGTTTTCCTGTTCCTGAAGCTAACAAACAGTGGGTACGCTTCGCCGATTTTCGCGCCGACCCGCTGCTTAATCCGCTGGGTACGCCTTCCGGCAAGATTGAAATTTTCTCACAGCGCATCGCTGCGATGCAGTACGCGGATTGTCCGGGACTACCGGGCTGGCTACCGCCGCAGGAGTGGCACGGTAGCCCGCTGGCTGAACGCTGGCCGCTGTCGCTTAACACAGCGCATCCGGCCCTGCGGCTCCATTCACAGCTGGATAATACCCCGCTGCGCAAGAAGCACGCGGTTGCCAATCGCGAGGAGATCCTTATCAATCCGCAGGATGCCGCGCGGCGCGGAATTCGCAGCGGCGATCTGGTGCGCGCCTTTAACGCGCGCGGGCAGATTCTGGTCGGCGCACTGGTTACCGAAGATATCCGTCCTGGCGTGGTGCGTATCAGCGAAGGTGCCTGGTACGATCCCGCCGAGCCCGCCCAGCCCGGTACGCTGTGTCGCAACGGCAACGTAAACTGCCTCACCGTTGATATCGGTACCTCTATGCTGGCGCAGGGCAACTGTGGCCATATGGCACTGCTGGAGATTGAAAAGTATCAGGGCGATGCGCCTCCCAACACAGCGCACGCCATGCCGTCCGGCGTGGTCTGATTGGTGTTTGCGCTGCCGCCCCGAAGCCGGGGCGGTTTTACCTGATACAAGCCTTTCTTCCCCCCCGCTCCATCCACCCGCCATTAATCATGCTAATTTTATTAACATCTGTTGATCTCGCACGGTGCATAAGGAGAACGCATGCATATACGACCTTTTACCGAAGCTGACCGCCCTTTTTTGCGCACGCTGTTCCTTGCCTCGCGTAAAGCAAACTGGACATGGCTTGATCCCGAGGGCTGGCAGCTGGAAGATTTTGACCAGGTGGTGTTAGGCGAAAAGGTGCTGGTTGCCGAAGAGGAAGGGCACCGGCTGGGTTTTGCTGCCTGGCTGGAAAATGACAATTTTCTGCATAGCCTGTTTATCGATCCCCAGTATCAGGGACGCGGCGTCGGTAGTGCGCTGCTCCAGGCAATTCAGGCGCGCTTTACCTCTACCGGCGCACTGAAGTGCCTGCTGGAAAATAAATCGGCCCAGCAATTTTATCTGCATCATGGCTGGCAAATCGTTTCTGAGGGGGAAAGCGAACATGGACGCTACCTGCTGATGCACTATCGTAAAGCGACCCGACTGCGCTACGCACAACAGCAGGCATGATTTAACCTATTGATAATATTTGATTATTTTATTTAACCCCCTAAAAGCGTGAACTCTCTGCATCGTTTCTTACTGCCAGTGCCAGATTGCCTGAGCCGGTGACCGTAACGGAAAGGTTTCCCCAGACTTGCTTCGTTAGTTTTATCTCTATCAATCGAAAGACGCATTTTCAGGCTGCCGATTGCGCTGCGGGTTCCGGCGCAGGCAGGTTTCAGATCTTGATGGAGATAAACATGAGTTTTCAACTGGCATTACCGGGCATCAGCCTGCATGGCTATGAAGCCATTGCCGATATGGCGCGCCTGCTGACGCAAAAAAACTGGGGCAAGGCGCTGATTGTGACCGACGCGCAGCTGGCGCAGCTGGGTTTAACCCGCAGCCTGACCCAAAGCCTGGATCAACAGGCGATTCCTTATGCCCTGTTTACCGGCGTCGCGCCCAATCCCACAGAACAACAGGTGCAGGCCGGTATTGCCGCCTTTCGTGAGCAGCAGTGCGATTTTCTGATCGCCTTTGGCGGCGGCAGCCCGATTGATACCGCCAAAGCCATTAAAATTCTCACCGCCAATCCGGGCCGCGCGGTGGATTACGCGGGCGTTGGCAAAGTGCGTCAGCCCGGCGTGCCATTGGTGGCGATTAATACCACCGCCGGTACCGCCGCCGAAGCCACCAGCAATGCGGTGATCACCGACAGCGATCGTCAAATTAAGCAGGTTATTATCGATACTCACCTGATCCCTGATATTGCCGTTGACGATCCGGCGGTGATGCTGGGCATTCCGCCTGATGTCACCGCTGCAACCGGTATGGATGCGCTGACGCATGCGCTGGAAGCCTATGTTTCGCTGGGTGCGCATGTTCTCACCGATCCTTCAGCGCTGGAAGCGATGGCTCTTATCCGCCGCTGGCTGCCGATCGCAGTTGAGGAAGGAGACAATCGCGAGGCGCGCGAAATGATGGCCTGCGCGCAGTATCTGGCAGGCATGGCTTTTAACAGCGCCGGATTGGGTCTGGTGCATGCGCTGGCCCATCAGCCGGGCGCTACTCACAATCTTCCGCATGGCGTCTGCAACGCAATTTTACTGCCGGTAGTGGCGGCCTTTAACCGCTCCGCCAGCGTGGCCCGTTTCGCCCGTATTGCCGTTGCGCTGGGGGTCGATACTTCCGCTATGGACGATGAGGCTGCCAGCCATGCCGCGATTCAGGCGCTGCGCCAGCTGGCAGCACAGGTTGGCATCCCTTCCGGCTTCCGCCAGCTGGGCATTAATGAAAACGATATCGAAGGCTGGCTGGATAAAGCGCTGGCCGATCCCTGCGCGCCCGCGAATCCCCGCCCTGCCACGCGTGAGCAGGTACGGGAACTCTATCTCCAGGCGCTGTAACGGTTACAGGGCGCGGAAAGCGATGTCGCCAGGGATAACCTCTCCCTGCCAGTAAAGCTCAGCTGCCACCGCGCCCGCCAGTTGACGATAGATCTCGGCAAATTCACTCTCCGGTCGGCGGATCACTGTGGGCTGACCGGCATCAAGATCTTCACGCAGCGTAATATGCAGCGGCAGCTGGCCCAGCAGGCGGGTATGATATTTTTCCGCCAGCATCTCTGCTCCGCCGCTGCCGAAAATCGCTTCATGATGGCCGCAGTTGCTGCAAATATGCATGCTCATATTTTCCACCACGCCCAGCACCGGCACGTCAACCTTTTCAAACATCACAATCCCTTTGCGGGCATCGATCAATGCCACATCCTGCGGCGTCGTTACCACTACCGCGCCGGTCACCGGCACGTTTTGCGCCAGCGTCAGTTGAATATCGCCAGTGCCCGGCGGCATATCCAGCACCAGGTAATCCAGATCTGGCCACAGGGTTTCATTAAGCAGCTGCATCAGCGCTTTGCTGGCCATCGGGCCGCGCCATACCATCGCGTTATCTTCGGTAACCAGATAGCCGATTGAGTTGGTGGCCAGGCCATGCACCATAATCGGTGCCATATGCTTGCCGTCCGGTGAAGAGGGACGCTGATCTTCGGTGCCCAGCATGGTCGGCACCGATGGGCCGTAAATATCAGCATCCAGAAGACCGACGCGTGCGCCTTCCGCCGCCAGCGCCAGCGCCATGTTTACTGCGGTACTGGATTTGCCTACGCCGCCTTTACCTGAGCTAACGGCAATAATATTTTTCACACCGTTAACGCCCGGCTGGTTTTTTACCCGCTTCAGAGTGGCGACATCATGGCTTAAACGCCAGTCGATCGCCTGCGCGCCGGTAATACGCAGCAGATCGGCGCTGGTTTGCTCCTGTAACGCTTCAAAACCGCTGCCCCAGGCAAAGGGCATTTTGATTTCAATATGCAGCTTGTTGTCCATCAACGCGACATGGTTCAGCGCTTTCAGCGCGGTGAGGTTATGCTTCAGCGTCGGATGGGTAAAGGTTTTTAATACGCCTGCGGTCATGGCGCGCAGCGTGTCGGGCGCTAAGGCCCTCTGGGAGTGTGAACTCATCCCTTCTCCTTGTGTTCGGGTTGTTTTATGTCCGGGCTGGTCGCCTGTTTCGACAACCAGCCTTTTCCGGGCATAAGTTGATGTTTCTAAGCATACCAGAAGCCCGTACAAATCGTATTTGCCTGACAGCGCGCGAAATCCCTTTGTTTACGTCAGGTCGGGCTTTCGGTTACCATCTAAAGCCCTTTTTAACCAGAAGAAATAAGTCCCGCTATGACTCAAGTCGCGAAAAAAATAATGGTAACGTGCGCTCTGCCGTACGCTAATGGCCCTATCCATCTCGGCCATATGCTGGAGCACATTCAGGCTGATATTTGGGTCCGTTACCAGCGAATGCGCGGCAATCAGGTTTGGTTCATTTGTGCCGACGACGCGCACGGCACCCCGATTATGCTGAAAGCACAGCAGATGGGAATTACGCCTGAGCAGATGATTGCTGAGATGAGTCAGGCGCATCAGAAAGATTTCGCTGGCTTTAACATCAGCTACGACAACTATCACTCCACGCACAGCGATGAGAACCGCGAGCTGTCGGAGCTGATTTATACCCGTCTGAAAGAGAACGGGTTTATTAAAAATCGTACTATTTCGCAGTTATTCGATCCGGAAAAAGGCATGTTTCTGCCGGATCGCTTTGTAAAAGGCACCTGCCCGAAATGTAAATCGGCCGACCAGTATGGTGATAACTGCGAAGTGTGCGGCGCAACCTATAGCCCGACCGAGCTGATCGATCCGAAATCGGTGATTTCCGGCGCGACGCCGGTGATGCGTGATTCTGAGCATTTCTTCTTCGATCTGCCCTCCTTCAGCGAAATGCTGCAGGCCTGGACTCGCTCCGGCGCGTTGCAGGAGCAGGTAGCAAATAAAATGCAGGAGTGGTTTGAATCGGGTCTGCAACAGTGGGATATCTCCCGCGATGCGCCCTATTTCGGCTTTGAGATCCCGGGCGCGCCGGGTAAATATTTTTATGTCTGGCTGGATGCGCCGATCGGCTATATGGGCTCGTTCAGGAACCTGTGCGATAAGCGTGGCGATCTGAACTTTGACGAATACTGGCAGAAAGACTCCACTACCGAGCTGTATCACTTTATCGGTAAGGATATTGTTTACTTCCACAGCCTGTTCTGGCCAGCCATGCTGGAAGGCAGCAATTTCCGTAAGCCGAACAACCTGTTTGTTCATGGCTACGTGACGGTAAACGGCGCCAAGATGTCTAAATCGCGCGGCACCTTTATCAAGGCCAGCACCTGGCTTGAGCATCTGGATGCCGACAGCCTGCGCTATTACTATGCGGCCAAGCTCTCTTCACGCATCGATGATATTGACCTTAACCTGGAGGATTTTGTCCAGCGCGTTAATGCCGATATCGTCAATAAAGTGGTTAACCTGGCTTCACGCAACGCTGGCTTTATCGCCAAACGTTTCGGCGGCAAGCTGGCAGACCATCTGGCAGATCCGGCGCTGTATAAGACCTTTACCGATGCCGCTGACAGCATTGGCGATGCCTGGCTCAGCCGCGAATATGGCCGAGCGATCCGTGAAATCATGGCGCTGGCGGACGTGGCTAACCGCTATGTTGATGAACAGGCACCGTGGGTGGTGGCGAAGCAGGAGGGCCGCGATGCCGATCTGCAGGCGATCTGCACCATGGGCATTAATCTGTTCCGCGTGCTGATGACCTGGCTGAAGCCGGTACTGCCATCGTTAAGTGAGCGCGCGGAAAGCTTCCTGAAAACTGAACTGCAGTGGGATGCGATCGCTACGCCGCTGCTGGATCATGAGGTTGCCACGTTTAAAGCCCTTTACAGCCGTATCGAAATGCCGAAGGTAAACGCGCTGATCGAAGCATCAAAAGAAGATGCCGCTGCCGCCGCAAAACCAGCGGTCTCCGGCCCGCTGGCGGACGATCCCATCGCTGACACCATTACCATCGACGATTTTGCCAAAGTGGATATGCGCGTGGCGTTGATTA
Source organism: Pantoea sp. FN0302 (assembly GCF_050113775.1). Taxonomy (NCBI): domain Bacteria; kingdom Pseudomonadati; phylum Pseudomonadota; class Gammaproteobacteria; order Enterobacterales; family Erwiniaceae; genus Pantoea; species Pantoea sp. FN0302. The sequence goes on along the minus strand of NZ_JBNJSM010000001.1, from coordinate 514,356 downwards.
AAACCGCCGAGCTGGTTGAAGGTTCCGATAAGCTGCTGCGTCTGGAGCTGGATGTGGGTGGTGAAATGCGCCAGATCTTCTCCGGTATTCGCGCCGCTTACCCGGATCCGTCGGTGCTGGTGGGGCGTCATACCATTATCGTGGCTAACCTGGCCCCGCGTAAAATGCGCTTTGGCGTATCGGAAGGCATGGTGCTGTCGGCAGGCCCGGGTGGTAAAGATCTGTTTATTCTCGGCGCGGACGGCGCTCAGCCGGGCATGCCGGTAAAATAAAACTCCTTGATGGGGAGCGTTAAAACCGGGTCCGGTGCCGGCGACGGACGTTCCGGCCAATGGTAAAGACGCCCCCTGACAGCCTGGCCTGCGGATGTTATGCCGCAGGCCGCTTTACTCCTTCATCGCTCTTACAGATAAACGTGACCGGTAGCACGAAAAGGGGTTTCAGCGTATGATTATCAGCGCTAACCACAGGAGTCTGCCATGTCAGTTGTGCTGTCTGCCTGCTGGCGCTATCTGCGCGCCTTCATCATTATTTATCTCTGTCTCTATGCCGGTATCGGTATTTCATCCCTGCTGCCTATCGTGATCCCCGGCAGTATCATCGGCATGCTGATCCTCTTTTTGCTGCTGGGATTTCAGATTGTCCCGGTAAAATGGGTGAAGCCTGGCTGTTATCTGATCATCCGTTACATGGCACTGCTGTTTGTACCGATCAGCGTCGGCGTGATGAACTACACCGATATCCTCACCGCTCAGTTCGGCCCGATTATGGTTTCCTGTGTGCTCAGCACCCTGCTGGTATTAATGGTTGTCGGCTACAGCTCGCATCGCCTGCACAGCAAGCCCATCGTGGGGGAAAATAAAAATGAGTGATATGTGGTGGTCGCTGCCGCTGACCCTGGCGGTGTTTTTTTCTGCCCGCTGGCTGGCGGCGCGGGTAAAAATTTCCCTGTTTAATCCGCTGCTGATCTCAATGGCGGTGATCATTCCCCTGCTGTTGCTGATCAATATGCCCTACGCGCGCTACTTCCAGGGCAGCGAGATCCTGAATAGTCTGTTGCAGCCTTCCGTGGTCGCGCTGGCCCTGCCGCTCTATGAGCAAATCCATCAAATTCGCGCCCGCTGGAAATCGATTATCGGCGTCTGTTTTATTGGCAGCATTACCGCCATGGTCTCCGGCACCGCTATCGCCCTGTGGCTTGGCGCAACGCCGGAAATTGCCGCCACCATTATGCCGAAATCGGTCACCACGCCGATTGCGATGGCAGTTTCCGCCTCACTGCATGGCATTCCGGCGATTAGTGCTATCTGTGTACTGATTGCAGGCGTACTGGGCGCGGTATTTGGCCACATGCTGCTTAACCTGATGCGAATTAAAACCAAAGCCTCACGCGGACTGGCGATCGGCAACGCGTCGCATGCGCTTGGCACGGCACGCTGCGCCGAAATGGACTATCAGGAAGGGGCATTCAGTTCGCTGGCGCTGGTAATCTGCGGCATCATTACCTCGTTGCTGGCACCGTTTCTTTTTCCTGTGTTGCTCGCCCTTTTTGGCTAAAAGTTGCGAGAGATCGCGCAAATTGTAATTTCATTTCATACATTGCATTGCCGTAGCGACACAGATCACATATAACCCGTTGTCGGTGCTTTACAATTTTGGGATATCCCTTTTATAAGAGGCATGCAATGCATCCACGTTTTCGTCCGGCCTTTGCCGACTTAGCGGCTGAACTTCAGACCGCCCTTCTTCCCATCCTTGACGCTGAAGATTTTGCCGCCTTTTTAACACCCGACCAGGTCGATTCTTTATGTCAGCGGAGCGGCATGGATGCAGACGCTTTAGCACTGGCGCTGCTGCCGCTGGCTGCTGCCTGCGCCGTTACGCCGCTGTCGCACTTTAACGTCGGCGCCGTTGCGCGCGGCAACAGCGGGCACTGGTATTTTGGTGCTAATATGGAATTTGCCGGTGCCACTATGCAGCAGACGGTGCATGCGGAGCAGAGCGCGGTAACCCACGCCTGGCTACGTGGCGAAAGCGGCCTGCAAACGATCACGGTCAACTACACGCCCTGCGGCCACTGCCGCCAGTTTATGAACGAACTGAACAGCGGCACGGCGCTGCGTATCAGTTTACCTGGCCGCCCGGTGGCGACGCTGGGCGACTATCTGCCGGACTCCTTTGGCCCACGAGATCTGCATATCTCCACCCTGGTGATGGATGAGGTTGATCACGGCTATGCGCCCACAGGAGATGCGCTGGCTCAGGCGGCCATCGCGGCGGCCAACCGCAGCCATGCCCCCTACAGCCAGGCGCATAGCGGCATTGCGCTGGAAAGCGCCAGCGGCGCAATTTATCACGGCGGATATATTGAAAATGCGGCCTTTAACCCCAGCCTGCCTCCGCTACAGGCGGCGCTGATCCTGCTGAATATGCATGGCGAAAGCTGCCAGCAGATCGTCCGCGCCGTACTGGCGGAACTGCCCGATGCGCAATTGCAGCAGCAGCCCGCCACCGCCGCCACCCTTCAGGCGCTGGGCTGCGGTACGCTTCATACCGTTACGCTAAAAAAAGCGTAACGCCTGGCGCAAAGTGTCAGCTTTTGTTATCGAAAGTTAACAAAAGCTGTACTTCTGCGAGAATTTTCTTAGGATCGTGGCACCCCTTATCGTGATAAAAACACGGGCCACTTCCCCAAAGAGAACGTGCCTGTAACCGGAGCAAACACTGCATGGAACTCGATTACGAGAGTAAACGTCCGCTTTATATTCCCTACGCTGGTCCCATTCTGCTGGAATTTCCACTACTCAACAAAGGCAGCGCCTTTACCATTGAAGAGCGCAACGACTTTAACCTTAACGGCCTGCTGCCGGAAACAGTGGAAACCATTGAGGAACAGGCGGAGCGTGCCTGGCGTCAGTTTCAGGATTTTAAAAACAATAACGATAAGCACGTCTACCTGCGCAACATTCAGGACACTAACGAAACGCTGTTCTATCGCCTGCTCGACAATCATCTGGAAGAGATGATGCCGATTATTTATACCCCGACGGTAGGGGCTGCCTGCGAGCATTTCTCCGAGATCTACCGTCGCGCGCGCGGGCTGTTTATCTCCTACCCCAATCGCGCCAGCATTGAAGATATGCTGCAGAACGCCACCAAACAGAATGTGAAGGTGATCGTGGTCACCGACGGCGAACGTATTCTGGGTCTTGGCGATCAGGGTATCGGTGGCATGGGCATTCCGATCGGTAAACTGTCGCTCTATACCGCCTGCGGCGGCATCAGCCCGGCTTACACCCTGCCGGTGGTGCTGGATGTCGGCACCAATAATCAGCAGTTGCTGAACGATCCGCTCTATATGGGCTGGCGTCATCCGCGTATTACCGGCGAAGAGTATGACCGCTTTGTCGATGAATTTATTCAGGCGGTGCGCAGCCGCTGGCCGAACGTGCTGCTGCAGTTTGAAGATTTCGCCCAGAAGAACGCAATGCCGTTGCTGGAGCGCTATCGCGATCAGCTTTGCTGTTTCAACGATGATATTCAGGGCACCGCCGCAGTAACGCTTGGCACACTGATCGCCGCCAGCCGTGCTGCGGGCAATCGCCTGCGCGATCAAAACGTGGTATTCCTCGGCGCGGGTTCCGCAGGTTGCGGCATCGCCGAACAGATTATCGCCCAGATGAAATCGGAAGGTTTGAGCGATGAAGAAGCGCGCGCCAAAGTCTTTATGGTGGACCGCTTTGGCCTGCTGACCGATAAGTTGCCTAACCTGCTCAGCTTCCAGAGCAAGCTGGTACAGAAAAGCGAAAACCTTAGCGACTGGAATCTGCCCAGCGACGCCATCTCGCTGATGGATGTAGTGCGCAATGCCAAACCAGATATTTTGATTGGCGTATCGGGCCAGCCGGGTCTGTTCAGCGAAGAAATTATCCGCGAGATGCATAAACATTGCGCGCGTCCGATCGTGATGCCCCTTTCTAACCCAACCTCCCGGGTAGAAGCCACGCCAGCCGACCTGCTCAGCTGGACCGATGGCGCGGCGCTGGTTGCGACCGGCAGCCCATTTGCGCCGGTAACCTGGCAGGGCAAAACCTATCCTATTGCCCAGTGCAACAACTCCTATATTTTCCCGGGCATAGGTTTGGGCGTGATCGCCTCTGGCGCAACGCGCGTAACCGACAGCATGCTGATGGCGGCCAGCCGCGCGCTGGCAGACTGCTCGCCGCTGGTAAATGAAGGCGAAGGGCCGGTGCTGCCGGAAATCAAAGATATTCAGGGCGTATCCAAAGTGATCGCGATGGCGGTAGGCAAGGCGGCGCAGCTGGCGGGCGTGGCGGTTGTCACCTCGGAAGATGTGCTCTCCCGGGCGATTGCCAATAATTTCTGGATGCCGCAGTATCGTAACTATCGTCGCACCTCGATTTAAGCGACACCCTCTCCACCCGAGCAACGGCGGAGATTGTTTAAAAAAGCCGCGCCCGACCGGCGCGCGCTTGCTTCACGTTAACGCCTCAAGTAGCCTTGAGACATTCTTTCCGCCCCATCCTGAGCAATGCCGAACATGTTGAAACGCATGACATATGGTCTGATTATCATCCTGCTGTTGATGATCCTGACCGCGCTCGGCCTCGATCGCTGGATTGCATGGAAAACGGCCCCGTGGATTTATGAAGATCTGACCTCGTTGCCGCATCGTCAGGTGGGTGTGGTGCTGGGCACCGCCAAATATTATCGTACCGGCGTACAGAACCAGTACTACTACTACCGCATCCGGGGCGCAATCAATGCCTATAACAGCGGCAAGGTTAACTATCTGCTGCTCAGCGGCGATAACGCGCAGCAGAGCTACAACGAGCCGATGACCATGCGTCGCGATCTGATCGCCGCTGGCGTCAATCCTGGCGATATCGTACTGGATTATGCCGGATTTCGTACTCTCGATTCGATTGTGCGCACCCGCAAAGTGTTTGATACCAACGATTTTATTATTATTACCCAACGCTTCCACTGCGAACGTGCGCTGTTTATCGCGCTGCATATGGGCATCCAGGCGCAGTGCTACGCGGTGCCCTCGCCGAAAAATATGTTAACGGTTCGCGCGCGTGAAGTGGCCGCCCGTCTTGGCGCGCTGGCCGATCTCTATATTATGAAGCGTGAGCCGCGTTTTCTTGGCCCGCTGATCCCAATCCCGGCGGTGCATGAAGTGCCGCAGGATGCGCAGAGCTATCCGGCGGTGACGCCGGAACAGCTGCTGGAGCTGGAGCAAAAGCGACAGAAGAAGTAGCGGCTTCTCTGTCGCCTCTTATAACGCCGCCTTGCTATTGAGTAGCGAATGAGACTCAGAGCCAGCGCTGCTGCGGATAAAGCGAGACGCGGATATTGAACAGATGCACCATGGCCGCAAAGGTCGCCGGGCAGGTAAGCGAAAGCGTCTCCAGCTTTTTCAGTAACTGATTCAGTTCATCCAGTAAATCCTGATGCGGCTGGGTCTGTAACGCCTTTATTTTGCGCCGCAGATAGAGGCTCAGCTCGTGAAACATCTGGCTGCTGTCAATCCGATGCTGTTGCAGCTCCGTGTGATAGCGCGCGTAAAAGTCATAGCAGTTAGCGCCAATCCAGGTTTCAGCGATCAGATCGCCTGCCGCACTTAGCTCAGCATCAGGATCGAGCTGTCTGCGCGGCAGAATGATATTGACCCGGTCGAGCATGCGGATAATAAAATGCTGGCGCATCAGCAGAGAAGAAGAGTTCCTTTCCACCGCTTTAATGAACCCCAGCAGATCCCTTATTCCCATGGAAAACGCGCGCCGGGCGATCCAGGAAGGCCGCCTGTTTCTGATAATGGCAGAAAGCGCCACGGCAATGATGATGCCGGCCAGAGTAGAAATACCGGCATTCAGCGTCGCAATCAAATTGGGCACATAGTGATGGCTAAGCCCAATAAAGCCGGGCAGCTGAATGGCCACGCTCAGCCCTATCAAATTGGTGGCAGGCCGGGCCAGTACCAGACCCAGCACGAACAGTCCGGGAAACAGGCAGATGATCAGCGCCTGTAACGTATTGGCCTGCGGTATCAGCACCGCGATATAAAACAGACTGATCAGCAGCGCAATTACCACGCCTTTAATAAACAGCCGCATGGGCGTGACCGGAGAATCGATGCTGGCAAAAAAAGAGCTGGTGATTGCTGCCATCAGCGGCGCATTCGCTCCGTCAGCCCAGCCGCTGCCTATCCAGAACAGCGAGGAAAGAAAGGTCGCCATAAACGCGGTTACGGCCGAAAGCAGCAACAGGCGCTGGTCGGTATGCCGCATATTCGTGCTGCTTTTAGACAAAACGGCATCGCTGCTGCTGTAGAGATCCGCTGCACGGGCGGTCACATTGTGCCAGGCGTCATCAATGCGGACAAAATTCCCCAGCCGCTCCAGTAGCCCGGTAAAGAGTAAAATCTCCTCCGTGCTGATGTTTCCTTCACGCCACGCTTGTTGCAGGGAAGTCTGACATTCCGCAAGCAGGTGCTGTATCACTGCCGTATTGCGGGAAACATCAAAATTAAGCCATAAGAGGAAGTGTTGAAAAACATGCGTCACGCACGGCGGAAACGGGATTTTCAGTTCGGCCAGCAGCGTGAGCCGGGTTTCAATCGCGGTCAGCGTTGGCAACAGCCAGGTTAAATGCTTGTACTGTACGCTGACCAGCCTGATCACGTTGCGCGCGGCCTCGCCATCATAGATACAGTGGGTGAGAAGCGTTTCAACATTCAGTGGATAGTTCGCCATGCCAATCAGGATATCTTCCCGCTCAGGCGAACGGCGTCCTGAGGTATGGGCAATTAAATCATTACAGAGTTTCTGTGCCGTTTTATACCAGTTGTTTACGCTCTGGCTTAGCAGATGATGCATGGGAACAGGCAGTATCAGTCGGTGAATCAGCGAACTACAGACGATACCCAACGTAATCTCTTCAAGGCGTGAAATCACCGTCCCGGTAATGGCATAGGGCGAGCTGACATCAGGAAATCCCATAATAGCCGCGCTGTATCCAGCCAGCATAAAAATATAGCTTTTAGGCGTACGATCTTTCAGCGACAGATAGAGACAAACGGACACCCATAACGAAACGCTAAAGCTGAAAAACAGCGGTGACTGCACCGTTTCGGGATAAATCAATAAAATAAAGAAACCGCCAAGCAGCGTTCCCAACAGGCGAAACACCGATTTTGACAGCGTGGAAGCGGCATATAACTGCGAAGTAACAAAAACCGTTGTTACTGCCCAGGCAGGTTTTTCAAAGTTAAGGAGAAGCGCAATCGATAAAGCCAGAAACGCGGCGAGAGACGTTTTGCATGAAAACAAAACCGCGCTTTTTGTGAACCACTTCATTTAGGGGGAGTACCGTAGCACAAGTATGTGCCGCCTATTCTGGCAAACGGAATAAAAACTTACTCTCACTAAAAATATACAAATTGTTTCCAGCGTGGCTTTAATTATTTAATTAAATTAAAACATCGCCGTTTTAATTTGTTTTATTTAATCACATTAATGCTTATTACTTATCTTTCTCCAGGCAATAGCATGTTCAAAAAAAGCCAGCTGCCTGTATTCCGCTGATTGCTAATAGCTATAAAGATGGTATCAGGTGAATAAAATTAACCTATAACATCACAGGCGGCGGTTTTCACCGCCGCCTTGGTGCTTATTTTTTACGCGAATATTTCAGTGAGTCTAGCGCCACGGCGAAAATGATAATGCCGCCCTTGATAATGTACTGCCAGTAAGGGTTAACGCCGATATAGGTCAGACCGTAGTTGATAACGGTAAAGATCAGTACCCCGGTCACCACGCCCGCTACGGTACCGACGCCGCCGGCAAAGGAGACGCCGCCCACCACGCACGCCGCGATGGCATCCAGTTCGTACATAAAGCCAAGGTTGTTGGTGGCGCTGCCGATACGGCCCGCTTCCAGCAACCCGCCGAAGGCATAGAACACGCCGGACAGCGCATAAATCAGGATCAGGTTAAGAGGAACGTTAACGCCGGAAACTCTTGCCGCTTCCGGGTTGCCGCCAATGGCAAAAATGTTTTTGCCGAAGCGCGTTTTGTTCCACAGGATCCAGACAAACACAATAGCGATAATGGCGTAGAACGTGATGTAAGAGAGTTTAAAATCGCCAAAACGCAGAAAGCCCTGGGTAAAGGTAGAGAAGCTCGCGTCAAATCCGGCAATCGGCGAAGCGCCCACGTAATCGTAATAGAGCGAGTTAATGCCGTAGACGATAATCATGGTGCCCAGCGTGGTGATAAACGGCGTCACTTTCAGATAAGCGATAATGATGCCGTTAACCAGACCAATCAGGCCGCCCACCACACAGACCACCAGAATCACCAGCGGGATCGGTAAGGTAGCCATGTCAGGGAACACTTTATTGGCGTTTTCCATCGACTGCAGCAGCGTTGCCGCTACCACCGCCGCCAGCCCAACCTGTCGTCCGGCGGAAAGGTCAGTGCCCTGGGTAACAATCAATCCAGCCACGCCCAGCGCGATAATAATACGCACCGAAGACTGAGTCAGAATATTACTCAGGTTCATTAAGCTGAGAAAAGTGGGATCCTGGAAGATAATAATTGCCAGCAGCACCAGCAATACCATATAAATGCCGCCCTCTTTTAACCAGGTCAGCGCATTCTTTTTAGTTGTAGCTTTCATGGTAACAGCCCTTACATCATTAAAGGTGTAACGACGCTAAACGTAATATTTCGTTCTGCGTGGTATTTTTGGTTTCGACAATACCGGCAACGAGACCGTTACTCATTACCAGGATCCGGTCAGTAATTCCCAACAGCTCCGGCATTTCAGAAGAGATAATAATGATGCCTTTATCTTTCTTCGCCAGCTCGGAAATAAGCTGATAAATTTCAAACTTTGCGCCAACGTCTATGCCGCGCGTTGGTTCATCCAGCATTAATATTTCCGGCTGGGTAAGCAGCCAGCGGCCAATAATCACTTTCTGCTGGTTACCACCGGAAAGCGAGCCTATTGAGGTATGATGTCCCGGCGTTTTTACCCGCATGGAATCAATCACCCACTGGGTATCGCTTTTCATACGGCTGTTATCCAGCAGGCCGAAGCGGTTTTTATACTGACGAATATTAGAAATTAACGAGTTAAAGCCAATATCCAGGTAGGCGTAAATCCCGGTGGATCGACGCTCTTCGGTAACCAGCGCAAAGCCGTGGTTAATCGCCTCATTGGCGCTGTGATTATTGATCGCCTTGCCGTGCAGCTTAATGGTGCCGCCCGACTTTTCGCGAATGCCAAACAGCGTCTCTACGATATCGGTACGCTTGGCGCCCACCAGACCGGCAATGCCAAGGATCTCCCCTTTATGCAGATCGAAGGAAACATCACGGATCGAAGGCTGACGTAGCGAGGTCAGATTGCGCACTTCCAGAATCACTTCGCCCGGCACGTTGGTTTTATCGGGGAAACGCTGATTCAGAGAGCGTCCTACCATCATGGCGATGATCTTATCCATATCCAGCCCTTCCAGCGGCTGGGTATTGATCCACTGGCCGTCGCGCAGAATGGTAATTTCATCGCAAAGCTGAAATATCTCTTCCATCTTATGTGAGATATAAACAATGCCGCAGCCACGATCTTTTAGCTTACGAATAATGGTAAACAGATGATTAACTTCTTTCTCAGTCAGAGAAGAGGTAGGCTCATCCATAATCACGATTTTAGCGTCATAGGAAAATGCTTTGGCAATTTCCACCATCTGCATTTGCGAAACGGAAAGCAGCGCTACTTTGTCGCGCGGATCGATATCAATATCCAGCTCATCAAAAATGGCCTTGGTATCGCGATACATTTTATCGTGATCGACAAATATGCCTTTGCGCGGATAACGCCCCAGCCACATGTTGTCCATTACCGAACGCTGCAGCACCAGGTTTAATTCCTGATGCACCATGGATACGCCATTTTCCAGCGCCTCTTTCGCGCTCTGGAAATTAACCTCTTTACCCTGAAAAACAATGCTGCCGCTGTCCTTACTGTAAATACCAAACAGGCATTTTAATAAGGTCGATTTCCCCGCGCCATTCTCTCCCATCAGCGCGTGAACGGAATGCGGCCGGACTTTTAGATTGACATTATCTAAAGCCTTTACGCCGGGAAATGACTTATTGACATTAGTCATCTCCAGCAAATATTCATGCTGTGCTGTTTTTTCACTGGCCATAATTTACCTGGCTAAATATATCTGCGTCTGGCAAAAAAGGGCACAGCTATCGCTGTGCCCGACTTCGTTTATTTACTGAATTGAGCAAGGTTTTCTTTATCTACCGCAACGTAAGGAATACGTACGATTTTATTTTCCAGCTTAAAGTTGGTGCCTTCAGCAGCCGGTTTGCCAGCCGCCAGATTTTTCGCCAGTTCAAAGGTGGCTTTCGCCTGGTTGGCACCGTCGTTCAGTACCGTACCGGCCATTGCACCCGATTTCACCATTGCCAGCGCTTCCGGCAGCGCATCGACGCCGAATACCGGAATGGAAGATTTATTGTGCGCCTTCAGCGCTTCTACCGCGCCCATCGCCATCGCATCGTTGTTAGCGATCACTACTTCGATTTTGTTGGCGTTAGGGCCAGAGAGCCAGGCGTCAACTTTGTCTTTTGCCTGAGCGGTGTCCCACATCGCGGTATCCATCGCCAGCTGCTGCGTTTTGATACCGTCTTTATTCAGCGTCTCGATCACGTATTTGGTACGTGCTTCCGCATCCGGGTGACCCGGTTCGCCTTTCAGCAGCACGAACTGAATCTGACCATCTTTATTCAGATCCCATGCCGGCGTCGCTTTCCAGTGCTTCTCAATCAGCTGCCCCTGGATCACGCCAGACTCTTTAGAATCGGTACCGACATAATACGCTTTGTCATAGCCAGCCAGCACTTTGGCGCTCGGTTCTTTGTTAAAGAACACCACCGGTACGTCGTTGCTGCGCGCTTTATCAATCACTACGCCTGCCGCTGCCGGGTCAACCAGGTTGATTGCCAGCGCTTTAACCCCTTTTGCCAGCAGCACGTCAATCTGATCATTCTGTTTTGACTGGTCATTCTGCGAGTCATTCATCAGCAGTTGGACGCCACCGGCAGCCTGCGCATCTTTTTCCAGATCCTTACGCACCATCGACATAAAGTTATCGTCATATTTATAGATGGTCACGCCAATACGGGTATCTGCTGCGTGCGCCGTTGCACCAAACATCATGCTGGCAACCAGGGCTGTGAGGGTGAAAACCTTCTTATTCATAATATTAGTATCTCCGGTTTTTACAGGGGTCGTTCTACATCCAAACCCTCCATCCAGCAGATGAAGGTGTGCGGATACTCAGTGAAAAAATCGGCCTGGGCGGGTAGTTAACTAAACGTTACGCAAAGCCGATGGATTGCTGACACAAAACCTGACTTCCTTAATCGGTAACGCTTCCTGGAAAGTAATGCCAAACTGTTGCGCGGCACGCTGTAGAGCAGTTCAGCCTGCAGGCTAAAACCGTTACATAATGTTTCATCGCCGTTAAGTCGCTGCTATCATAGAGAGGCGTATGTTAATTAACTGTGAATTTACTCACAGATTGAAAACGGTTACATGGCGGAATCGTTTGAAAGAGTGACCGGCCCCACATTTTGCCGGGCGGCCACTGAATGACGCCGCACCAGCGTTGGCATAAAAAAGTGTCGGGCGCTGGTATCCAGTTCGCCGACTGCGCCTTTTAATGCCAGCTCCGTAGCCAGTTTTGCCATAGATACAATGGGATAACGGATAGTGGTCAGCTGCGGATCGGTATAGCGCGACACCGGAATATCATCGAAGCCGATAATAGAGATATGCTGCGGCACCAGAATACCGTTATCTTTTAACGCGGTCAGCGCGCCGGTAGCCATGCTGTCGTTATAGGTAAATAGCGCCGTAAGCCGCACATTGCGCCCCAGCAGCTCAACCATGGCCGCCTCCCCGCCCTGCATGTCCGGCTCGCCGCTGCCGATCCAGACGTCCGGCGGCGTAATGCCCTGCTCGCGCAGCGCCTGCAGCCAGCCCGCCCGACGCTGTTCCTCATCCTCAATCGCATGGCTGGAGCCGAGATAGCCAATACGCGTATGGCCCTGCTGTAGCAGCATACGCGTCGCCATGAGCGCCCCGCTTACGTTATCCAGCCCGACGCAGCGATATTCATAGCCGGGTACGATACGGTTGACCAGCACCATGCCCGGCACCTGATCCATAAAGTTGCCCAGCTCGGCATCGGAAAGAGATTTGGAATGCACCACCAGCGCGTTGCAGCGTTGACGGATTAATACTTCAATGGCGTGGCGCTCTTCCTGTTCCTGATGCCAGGAGTTGCTGATGAGCACATGTTTTTGCACCCGCTGCGCCACGCTATCCACTGCTTTTACCAGCGCACCGAAAAAGGGATCGGAAACATCCATCACCACCACGCCGATGGTATCGCTAACCTGCGTGGCCAGCGCTTGCGCATTCGCATTTGGCCGATAGCCCAGGGTATCCACCGCCTGCTGCACAGCGTCACGGGTTTCAGCTGTTACCGCGCTGCTGTTATTCAGCACGCGCGAGACTGTTGCGACGGAGACGCCCGCCAGACGCGCGACATCACGAATAGTTATCATGATGAGTGACCTGAAATAAGGAAGATATGCTGCATGATGTACCTGCCAACTGGGATTGCTGGCGGCTATTCTGGCAGGCAACCGCGACGGGCTACGTGAAACAGGTCACACTCATGAAAACGGTTACATACAATTTTGTAACAATTGTGACAGGCGTCATTGTCCAGGGCGGGCGCTGTTCAGCGGTTTGCCTGCTGCCAACGCGGTAAGCTTACGCCATAACCACTCCAGCGGTCCCTGACGAAACCGGCGCAGCCACAGCGTGGAAAACAGCAGATTTGCCAGCCAGACCAGCGGCACCAGCATCAACAGCTGCAGCCGGTCGAAGTGCATAAACAGGCCCAGATGGTAGAACAGCGTGGTACAAATCAGGGTTTGCAGCAGATAGTTAGTTAACGCCATCCGGCCTACGCAGCAGATCGGCTGGGTGATTTTCAACCTGGCCAGCTGAGGCCAGAAGCCGAAGCAAAGCGCTGCATAGCCAAGGCTAATCAGCGGCGCGGCCAGGTCGCGCGGCGCCTGCAGGTAAAACGCTGACCAGCGAAACGCCCAGTCCAGCTGCCACTGTAACAGCGTCGCCGGCAGTTGAATCAGCCAGCCGAGGCCTAATAAGATCGCTGCCGTGCGGCGATAGTGACGACGACTAAACGCCCCCTGCAACCAGCCATTGCGCATCAGCGCACCGCCGATCATCATCAGCCCCGCCAGCTGCCAGCCATACTGCGCGCCCAGCGCCAGCAGCATGGATGAGAGATGATCGAGGCGGTTTTGCACCGCATTCCAGCCGCCGTTTAGCTTCCAGAAAGTTTCATACTGTATATCCGCCGCGCCGGGCAGCCAGGAGCGCGCCGGTTCCGGCGAGGAAATCAGGCCAAACAGCAGCAGTACGCCAACGCCGACCAGATAAAGCATCACGCCGGTGTTAAACAACGAGCGCGTGGAAGGAACATCGCGGATCATTCGCCAGGCAATCAGGCCGATAATGCCGTAGGCGAGAAGAATATCCCCTTCCCAGAGGAAAAGAGCGTGAATAAACCCGAAGATCACCAGCCAGCTTAAGCGTGCCTGAAGCCAGCGTTTGCCGCGCGGCAACAGCATTTGCAGGCCCGCGCCGAACAGCAGGGCAAACAGCGTAAGGAATTTACTTTGCGCCAGCAGATCGAGCGCCGCCCAGCTAAGCGCATCGCTCAGAGAGGGCTGACCGTGCCAGGCAGGGTTCAGGTAAGCGGCGGAAGGCAGGCCGAAGCCGCTGATATTCAGCAGCAGGATACCGAGAATGGCGAGACCACGAATAAAATCCAGCGTGATATTTCGTTGCATGCCCGTTCCTGCTGCGCTTCCCTCTGCCGTCAGAGGAGATTAGTTATGACGCACCGCACGTAAAAATTCCTGGCGCGTGTTCTGACTGGACTTGAACAGGCCGCCCAGCGATGTTGTGGTGGTAGCGCTGTTGGCATCGCGAATGCCGCGCGCCTTAACGCAGTAGTGCACCGCGTCAATCGATACCGCTACGTTATTGGTGCCGAGCAGCGTCTGCAACGCAATCAGTACCTGCTGCGTCAAACGTTCCTGGACCTGCGGACGCTGGGCAAAGAACTGAACGATGCGGTTGATTTTTGACAGACCAATCACCTTATCTTTGGGAATATAGGCAACGGTCGCCTGACCATCAATAATCACAAAATGATGCTCACAGGTGCTGGTTAGGGTAATGTCCCGCACGGTCACCATCTCATCCACCTTCATTTTATTTTCAATAAGGGTGATTTTGGGAAAGTTCGCGTAATCCAGACCAGAGAAAATTTCATTAACATACATCTTGGCGATGCGGTGTGGGGTTTCCATCAGGCTGTCATCTTCTAAATCAAGATTGAGCAGCTGCATGATTTCAGTCATATGCCCGGCAATCAGCCGCTTACGCGTTTCGTCATCCATTTCACGTACGGGCGCACGTAACGGGGTTTCCAGTCCACGCGCGACCAGCGCGTCGTGAACCAGAGCAGCTTCATGACTTAACGTCGCCATGTAATGTTTCTCCAGCAGGTGTAACAGCCGATAATCGCCAGCGTGGTCGTTATCGGGGTAATAATCTGAGGGCGTATTCTGAAGCACTCCGCCCGGTTTATCCAGTGAATACACGTAATCACCACTGAAATTGCTTCATGCAGCGCGTCGCCACACCAGAGCGCCAGCCACCAGCAGCGCCGCGCCAGCAACATATAACGCGGGGTCGAGGCGATGCAGAAACAGGCTGGAAAGCGAGGAGAGCATCGGCCCGGTCAGTTGGCCAATGGCGTAGCCGGTGGTCAGCAATCCTGCCAGATAGCGCGCATGCTGCGGAGCCAGCTCACGACCATACTGCAGCGTAAGCTGCACCACGCAAAGGAAACCGCCGCCCGTCAGCAGCGCGCCCAGCAGCAAACCGCCGATGCCCGGCATCAGTCCGCCGATAAACACTCCCAGCGCCTGCGCCCATAGCGCTATCGCCAGTCGGGTATGAGAGCCAGCCAATTGTCGGGTCACAATGCCAGGCACAATACCTGCCACTGCCGCCCCGCCAAAAATCGGCCAGACAAACTGGGCGAACAGACTGTGTGGGAAGCGAGTAACTGCCAGCTGGGAGAGAAAGGTGGCAGGCAGGATATAGCCGAAGCCTGCCAGGCTGTAGCTCCAGACCAGCCGCTTAAGGTTGCCGTTCAGTACCAGCGGCGCGGGGGCCGTTTCTGGCTGGTGCAGCTCGCCCCGGCGCGGCAGGTTGATCGCAATCGGCGCAACCAGCAGCAGCGCCAGCGTGCCGTAGGCCAGCCATGCGCCAGCCGCCGAGAGATGGTAGTGATTCAACAGCACTGCCAGCATGCCGCTAAGGAAAATACCGATACCCGGCCCGGCAAAAACCATCGCCAGCAGCGCCGGTCTGCCCTGCTTTTGCAACTGCTCGCCGCACCATGCCGCTACCAGCACCATCGCCCAGCCGCTGGCCCAGCCGATAAGAAAGCGCAGCGCGCCATGTAGCCAGGGATCGTTCAGCCATGCCGAAAGCAGCGTCAGCACCACCGCGCCCCAGACGCCCGCCTGCAGCCGCCACTCCACGCGCTGACGGGCGCGCATCGCATCAAAGGAGCCACAGAGATAGCCCAGATAGTTAAGCGCCGCCACCAGACTGGCGCTGGTTAACGTTAGCTGATGCCCGGCAATCATCAGCGGCACCTGCGGCGTAAAAGCAAAACGCCCGATGCCCATCGCCACCACCAAGGACAGCAGCGCACTGAGCGCAATGCGCCCTGCCCCTGTCTGAGCGCCCCGATTCTGCATAAGCCATATCATCTTTTGTAATCAACGGTTGCGCCCATGATGCGCGACGTTTAAACTCACGAAAAGTGAATATTTATAACCAAGTTGATTACGGTAAGAGAACAGATGGATTTAGTCCAGTTACGTATGTTCTGCCTGGTTGCAGAAACCGGTTCGGTGGCGCGCGCCGCTGAACAGCTGCATCGTGTGCCCTCTAACCTGACCACGCGCCTGCGTCAGCTTGAGCAGGAGATCGGCGTTGACCTGTTTATTCGTGAAAAACAACGCCTGCGTTTGTCGCCGATGGGCCATAATTTCCTGAGCTACGCCCAAAAAATTTTGACGCTGAGCGAAGAGGCGCTGAGCATGGCGCGCAACGGCGAGCCGGGGGGCAATTTCGCCCTTGGTTCAATGGAGAGCACTGCCGCCACGCGCCTGCCGAACCTGCTGGCGGCTTATCATCAGCGTTATCCGGCGGTGGCGCTTTCGCTGATCACCGGCACTTCTGGCGAGATTATCGATCGCGTGCGCGAAGGAACCCTTGCGGCAGCGCTGGTTGACGGGCCGGTGAATTATGAAGAGCTGAACGGCTGCATTGCCTTTCGTGAACAGATGATACTGATTTCCAGCGCTGGCCATGAGCCGATCCGCAGCGCGGTGGACGCCAGCAGCGATACGGTTTTCGCCTTTCGCAGCAGTTGTTCCTATCGCCTGCGGCTGGAAGAGTGGTTTCGCGAAGATGGCGTGCAACCGCATAATGTTATGGAGATCCAGTCCTATCACGCCATGATGGCCTGCGTTGCCAGCGGTGCTGGCGTGGCGCTGATCCCGCAGTCGGTGCTGGCGCAGATGCCTGCCCGCGAGCGGGTTCAGGCGCATGTGCTGCCGCCTAAGTTTTCTGATACCGCCACCTGGCTAATCTGGCGGCGTGATGCGTTTACCCCGAATGTGGAAGCGCTGAAATATCTGATTATTGAACAGTTTGACGACAAACCCGTTAACGATGAACTGATGCATCCTTTGGAGCTGATAAATGGAAATGATTAAAACCCGTGCCGCCGTTGCCTGGGCCGCAGGCGAACCGCTGAAAATTGAAGAAGTGGATTTGATGCCGCCGCAGAAAGGTGAAGTCCTGGTGCGTATTGTCGCCACCGGCGTTTGTCATACCGATGCTTACACACTGTCGGGCAAGGATCCTGAAGGCGTATTCCCGGCAATCCTCGGCCACGAAGGCGGCGGTATTGTGGAAGCGGTAGGCGAAGGCGTCACCAGCGTTGAAGTCGGCGATCATGTGATCCCGCTCTACACGCCGGAATGTGGCAAATGTAAGTTCTGCCTGTCCGGCAAAACTAACCTCTGCCAGGCGATTCGTACCACTCAGGGTAAAGGCCTGATGCCGGACGGCACCACCCGTTTCTTTAAAGACGGCAAGCCGATTTTCCACTACATGGGCACCTCAACCTTCTCTGAATACACCGTCGTGCCGGAAATCTCGCTGGCTAAAATCAGCAAAGAAGCGCCGCTGGAAGAAGTCTGTCTGCTGGGCTGCGGCGTCACTACCGGTATGGGTGCGGTAATGAACACCGCTAAAGTCAAAGAAGGCGACACTGTTGCTATTTTCGGTCTGGGCGGCATTGGCCTGTCGGCGATCATTGGTGCGAAGATGGCGAAAGCGGGCCGTATTATCGGCATCGACATCAATACCAGCAAATTCGATCTGGCACGCAAGCTGGGTGCCACCGATCTGGTTAACCCGAAAGATTACGATAAGCCGATTCAGGAAGTGATCGTTGAGATGACTGACGGCGGCGTAGATTACTCGTTCGAATGTATCGGTAACGTTAACGTAATGCGTTCAGCGCTGGAGTGCTGCCATAAAGGCTGGGGTGAGTCGGTAATTATCGGCGTTGCGGGCGCGGGCGAAGAGATCTCTACCCGTCCTTTCCAGCTGGTGACCGGACGCGTCTGGCGCGGCTCCGCCTTTGGCGGCGTAAAAGGTCGTTCGCAGCTGCCGGGTATCGTGCAGGATTACCTTGACGGTAAATTCCAGCTAAACGATTTTATTACCCACACCATGCCGCTGGAGGAGATCAATGAAGCGTTCGAGCTGATGCATGAAGGCAAATCGATCCGCTCCGTGGTGCATTTCAGTAAATAAACGGGAGCCATCATGCCAACGACGCTGGAATTACTGGAAGAACATCGCCTGTTTGGCGGCTGGCAGCAGCGCTGGCGGCACCACTCGTCGGTGCTGGGCTGCAACATGACCTTCGGCATTTTTTTGCCAGGTCCGCAGGGCGATGCGCCGCCACCGGTGGTCTGGTGCCTGGCGGGCCTGACCTGCACTGATGAAAACTTTTCCGTGAAGTCAGGCGCGCAGCGTGTGGCGGCGGAGCTGGGCCTGGTACTGGTGATGCCCGATACCAGCCCACGTGGTGATGAGGTGCCGAACGATGCAGCTTACGACCTGGGACAGGGCGCGGGTTTCTATCTGAATGCAACGCAGGAACCCTGGCGGCAGAATTTTCATATGTACGATTACGTTAACGAGGAGCTGCCGGCGTTGATTGCCGCAAGCTTTAAGGTAAGCGATCGTCAGGCGGTGATGGGGCATTCGATGGGCGGTCACGGCGCGCTGATGCTGGCGCTACGTAATCCGCAAAAATTTGCCTCAGCTTCTGCGTTCGCCCCGATCGTTAATCCCTGCTCGGTGCCTTGGGGTCAGAAAGCCTTTAACGCCTACTTAGGTGAAGATCGTGAGCAGTGGCGGCAATATGACAGCTGCTGGCTAATGCAGCAGGCGCAGCAGCAGCTGCCGTTGCTGATCGATCAGGGCGACAGCGATCAGTTCCTGGCCGATCAGCTACAGCCAGAGCAGCTGGAGGCGATCGCGCAGCAGAAAGGCTGGCCGCTGACGCTGCGTATTCAGCCGGGTTACGATCACAGCTATTTCTTTATTTCCTCGTTTGTTGAGGATCACCTGCGCTTTCATGCGCAGCATCTGTTGGCATAAAACCAGGGGCGGCGCAGGCCGCCCTTATTCCTGCAGAACCTACAGTACATCCCCAGACAGTAGCGGCGTCCATCTTGGGTATAACCCTTATCATCGCGGCTGAATCATACCGTGTTCAATAGTCTGTCTCTGAGCACAGAGAAACAGGTGCATTGCATATCGGCCACTCTCAGGCGCGCGGCGCTCCGGCACATATGCCACGCCTAATCTTCCGTGAAGGTCCATAACTCAATCTGCTGCCTTAAATCGTTAATCCACTATACTGACTATTGCAGTTGTAATTTACATACGAGGCTACGCACGGTTAATGGCCTGACACCAACCTTACCCATGACCACCCGGAGAGCAAAATGCTAAAGAGTAAAACCTTGAAAGGGCTGCTGGCCGTATCGGCAGTAGCAGTTATGTTCAGCACGGTCGGCGTGCAAGCTCAGACGCCAACGAGCGCCGTGCAGAATGACGCCGCAGGCCAGACCGGCTCGCGTGCCGGGCTCAGCTCCGGCGACGAAAAAGCGTTGAAGGACATGGCGCAGGCCAATATCAATGAAATCGCCGCCGCCAAGATCGCGCTGAGCAAGGCTCAGGGCAGTGAAGTCAAAGAATTTGCTCAGCAGATGGTCGACGACCACGGCGGTGCCTTGACCAAAGTACAGGCGGTCGCCCAACAAAAGGGCGTGACACTGCCAACTGAGCCGGACGCCAGCCACAAGGCCATAGCCGCCATGCTGGAAAAGCAGAGCGGCGACGCATTTGACAAGATGTATATGGAAAACGCCGGCATCAAAGACCACAAGATGGTGCTGTCGACGCTGCAGAGTGACGCCATGAAGATCAAGGATCCGGATGTGAAGGCCCTGGCCGACGCGCACACGCCGGTTGTCGAGCAGCACCTAAAATCTGCCCAGCAGATCGGTATGCCAGCAGGTAAGTAAACAGGTTGTTCGTGGGCGCATGGTCCTGCGCTCCGGGCGCGACCACAGTCAACAGGACGTTATTAACTGTTCCCTTGCCTATTCGCTGAACCCAGCCCTTATTTATTCGCCGTTGTGTTAGCGCTTTAAATAAGGGCTGGATGGCTTACAGGCCGGGTTCCGCTACCAGTCCGTCAATAAGTACCTGCGGCGAACCCTGTGAGCAGCGCTCAATGCGGCCACGCACGCCATATACTTTGGCCAGGCTTTCCGCAGTAATGACCGTTTCCGGTTCACCATCAGCAATTAACCTGCCCTGCTGCAGCATCAATACATGCTCTGCATGGCGCAGCGCAATATTAATGTCGTGAACCACAACCAGGGTAACAATATTTCGCAGCCGGGTTTCCCGCCGCACTAAATCCATTACGTGAAACTGATAATTTAAATCGAGCGCGCTTAGCGGTTCGTCCAGCAATAACAGCTGCGGACGTCGAATTAATGATTGCGCTAATCCCACCAGCTGTTTTTGCCCGCCGGAAAGCTGATCAAGATAGCTTAATGCCAGATGCGCAATACCCAACTGTTCCAGCAACGCCATGACTTCCGCTTCGCTGGCTGCGCTGGCGCCGTAACCTCCGGAGGCGCGCTGAGCAACAATAATGGATTCCAGCACATGTAAATGCACGCCCGCCGGCAGCGACTGCGGCAGATAAACCACTTTTTCCGCACGGCGCGCAAACGGCAGCGCCATTAACTCTTCACCGTTAAGCCAGAGTTCGCCCTGGGCCTGATTCAGGCCAGCCAGGGAACGCAGCAACGTTGATTTACCGCAGCCGTTTGGCCCCAGCAGCACGGTGATTTTGCCGCGCGGCAGTCGGGGAACGTTGAGGTTTTCAATGACTTTACGTTTCGGATAGCCAGTGTGAAACGCACGGATCTGTAAGCCTTCCATCAGACATTCCCCCGATGACGCAGAATAATGGTCAGGAAAAACGGCACGCCGACCAGCGACGTAACGATGCCGACCGGAATAATGATGCCCGGGATCAGGTTTTTGGAAGCCACAGAGGCCATCGACAGCACCAGCGCGCCGGTCAGCGCGCTGGCAGGCAGATAGAAGCGGTGATCTTCACCGAATATCAGCCGGGAGATATGCGGCGCAACCAGGCCAATAAAGCCGATCGGTCCGACAAAAGCCACCGCCAGCGCCGAAAGGATACTGATACGCAGCAGCGTGCCGAGACGCAGACGACGCACGTCGATGCCAAAGCTGATAGCGCGATCTTCACCAAGGCGCAGCGCGGTCAGCTTCCATGAACTCATCAGGGAGAACGGCAGCAGCAGCAGCACCGCCGCGCTTAAAATACCCAGCTTTTCCCAGGAGGCGCGCGCCAGGCTGCCCATGGTCCAGAACACCAGCCCCTGCAACGTATCTTCGCTGGCTATAAACTGCAGCATGGAGACCAGAGCATTAAAGGTAAACACCAGCGCAATACCAAACAGCACCACGCCGGAGGTGGCAACCCGCGTCCAGCGCGTGACGCCATCCAGCATCAGCGCAGCAAACAGCGCAAAGACAAAAGCGTTGCCGGAGATAAACCACTGATCGGGAATACCGGGAATGCCGATGCCGAGAATAATGGCCAGCGCGGCACCGAACGCCGCTGCGGATGAAACGCCCAGCGTAAACGGGCTGGCCAGCGGATTATTCAGGATGGTTTGCATTTCCGCACCGGCCAGGCCAAGCGCCAGGCCCACCACCACTGCCATCAGTGCATAGGGCAGACGGATTTCCCACACGATGACTCGTGTTCCGGCATCTACGCTCTCCGGCTGCAGCAAAGTATGCCAGAGTGTCTCCAGCGTCAGGCCGGAAGGGCCAAGGGTAAAATCGACGATTAGCGAGGCCAGAATAGCCAGCAGCAACAGGCCCATCATCATCAGGCGGTGCCGTAACAGCTGGCGGTAGCGTCCCATCACCTGCTCAGGCGGTTTAGCGCTGGCATAGTGGGCGGATTCGGGTGTCACACTCATGTTAAATCCTGTCAATGTCCGTTATTTCCGGCGCGGGCGGGCTGTGTCCCTTGCGTTAGTGGAGCCGCAATAAAGTTTGCGCGCCGCCCTGCTCCGCCGCTGGCCGCAGGCCCAACGGTAAGGGCTGGAACAATAAAACAAACGATAATGGTTATCAATGCAATTTGTGGCATCGTACCAGATAACAAAAAGGCGCAACTTTCGTCGCGCCTTTATTTTATTTGCCCGGCATTAACCGTTATTCACCGAAGCGTGGAAATTCCATATCGCGATAGCGTACGAAACGGCTGCGGCGTACCAGCTTGTAGCCAAACCAGATGATCAGGAACAGCGGAATGCCGATATAGGTAGCAGCCACGCCGTACCAGTCAATGGTGTCCGCCAGGAAAGCCTGATAGTTCTGACCGAGTGTAATAATCAAACAGAGCACAAAGGCGAAAATCGGCCCCAGCGGGAAGAAACCGGACAGGTAAGGCAGGTCTTCCAGCTTATGTCCCTGCGCCACGTAGCCGCGACGGAAGCGATAGTGGCTGATGGCAATGCCCAGCCAGGCGATAAAGCCAGTCATCCCGGAAGTATTCAGCAGCCACAGGTAAACCTGCTGGTTACCAAATTTTGAGGTCAGGAAGCAGAGCGCCGCTACCACGGTGGTGGCATAGAGCGCGTTACGCGGCACGCCGTTTTTCGACAGCTTAGCGAAAATACGCGGCGCTTTGCCTTCGCTGGCAAGGGTAAACAGCATGCGCGTCGAGGCGTACATCCCGGAGTTGCCCGCCGACAGCACCGCCGTCAGGATCACCGCGTTCATAACCGCCGCCGCCGACAGCAGACCGGCATGCTGGAACACCAGCGTAAACGGACTAACGCTGATATCTTTTACATCGTTACGCAGCAGGCTGGGATCGGTGTAAGGAATAATCAGGCTGATAATCAGAATGGCGAAGATATAAAACAGCAGGATACGCCAGAACACCTGACGTACCGCGCGCGGAATATTTTTTGCCGGATCTTCCGACTCGCCCGCCGCGATACCAATCAGTTCAGTCCCCTGGAAAGAGAAGCCGACAATCATCGCCACGCCAATCATTGCCGAAAAACCGCCAGCGAAAGGTGCTTCGCCAATCTGCCAGTTTTGCCAGCCAGCGCTCTCTCCGCCGCGCAGAATACCAATCATCATCAGCACGCCGATAATGATAAAGATAATCACGGTGGTGACTTTGATCAGTGAGAACCAGTATTCCGCCTCGCCAAAGCCTTTTACCGAAATATAGTTCAGCAGGAACATCAGGCCGAGGAACAGTGCGCTCCAGATCCAGCCCGGCGTATCCGGGAACCAGTAACTCATCACCAGCTGTGATGCCACCAGGTCAACGGCGATGGTAACCGCCCAGTTGTACCAGTAGTTCCAGCCAAGCGCGAAGCCAAACCCTTCTTCGACATATTTGGCACCATAGGTGGAGAAAGAGCCGGAAACCGGCATAAACGCCGCCAGTTCGCCGAGACTGGTCATCAAAAAGTAAACCATCAGCCCGATAAGCGCATAGGAGAGCAGCGCACCGCCAGGCCCCGCCTGCGAGATCGTCGCGCCAGAGGCGACAAACAGCCCGGTGCCGATAGATCCGCCGATAGCGATCATTGTCAGATGGCGCGCTTTTAGCGCACGCTGCAACCCAGGTGGTTGTGTTGTTTTTTTATCCTGAACCATATTTAAACGCTGTAAATGGGGTGAAAAGAGGCGCGATTGTAGCAACTCATCGGGTCAAGTATAGTGATAACCCTGCGTTATAAGTTACCTTCATGATCCGCGTTGGATTATTAGCCGTGCCCGTTGCTTACTCCCGGCAATAGCTCAGAAAGCGGCTCAGCGCCTTGGAGATATGCTTCTGCCGATGATGGATACGATAAAGTGTACGCGACAACGTTGGCAACGGCACCTTGATTTCCACCAGCGAGCCCGTTTCCAGCTGTTCGGCAATCACCCGCCGCGATAGGCAGCTAATGCCCATCCCGTGCCGTACCGCATGCTTGATCGCCTCAGAATTGCCCAGCTCCAGCGCCAGCTGAAAATGCGGCAGGTGCGAGAGCAGCAGATAATCCACGATTTCACGCGTGCCCGAGCCGTGCTCACGCAGGATCCAGGGCGCAGCGGCCAGGCTCTCCAGCGTGACCGGCTGCTGGCGCAACGGCGTATCAGGCGCGGCAAACACCACCAGCTCATCCTGCAGCCAGGGTTCGCTGATGATGTCGCTGAGGTGGCAGGGCCCTTCTATCAGCCCAAGATCCACGCGAAAATCGGCCACCGCATTGATCACATCCTGACTGTTGCCCACGCTCAGCTCCAGCGGCAGCTGCGGATAGTCGCGTCGCCAGGCGGCAAGCATTCCCGGCAACAGGTAGTTGCCAATGGTGCTGCTGGCGTACAGCCTAATCGCGCCGTTGTCTTCGCGAAACAGCTGTTCAATATCGGTCGCCTGCTCCAGCAGCCCTACCGCGCGTGGATAGAGCAGACGGCCATGTTCGTTTACCACCAGCCGCTTGCCCACGCGATCGAATAGCTGCACGCCCAGCTGCCCCTCCAGGTCGGCCAGCGCCGCGCTGACCGCCGACTGCGAAAGCGCCAGTTGCTGTGAAGCCTGGGTAGTAGAACCGCTTTTCAGCACCTCGGTAAAGACTTCTATTTGACGCAGCGTAATATGCATCGATTGTCCTTTACGTCACAAAATGCCTGACGCCCCACATCAGCAGCGCCAGCCAAAACAGCAGCAAAATAA
This sequence comes from Pantoea sp. FN0302, assembly GCF_050113775.1. Taxonomy (NCBI): domain Bacteria; kingdom Pseudomonadati; phylum Pseudomonadota; class Gammaproteobacteria; order Enterobacterales; family Erwiniaceae; genus Pantoea; species Pantoea sp. FN0302. Next base: position 489,653 of record NZ_JBNJSM010000001.1, on the reverse strand, counting down.
TAAGGCTGCTGCTCATCATTTTTTTACCCTGCCGCTGGCGTAGCTCAGCGTTGGCCTCGCTGCGGGCGCGTACCTGCGTTGGCATCAGGCGCAACAGCAGCATCACACCCGACGGTACGATAACCGCATCATCCAGCCATCCCACAATGGGCATTACATCAGGGATCAGGTCGATGGGGCTAACCGCATAAACCGCCAGCCCCCCGGTAAAAAGCTTTAACCACAGAGGCGCATGAGGGTCGCGACAGGCGAACCATAGCGTAAGCGCATCTTTTTTAATAAGCCGCACCCAGCGACGTAGACGATTAAACAGCACTTTCACCTCCGCCTATATTACTTATTCCGATTGATAATAAATATATAATCAATTTCACTTTTAAGCCAGGCGCGGCGCACACTTGCCTTACAGGAAAAAAGGAATCTGCATATGGCTGAGTTAACCCTGACAAAACCGCACTATCGTCCAGCACGTTTTTTACCTGGGCTGCTGCTGACCGGCCTGATGGCTGCCGCTGCGCTGACGCTGGGCAATCAGCCTTCCTTTGCCGCGCTGGGTCTGAGCGGGCTGACGCTGGCGATCGTTATGGGCATGCTGTTGGGCAATACCCTTTATCCGCATCTTCACGCTGTGTGCGATAGCGGCGTGCTGCTGGCGAAACAGCGTCTGCTACGGCTGGGGATTATCCTGTACGGTTTTCGTCTTACCTTCCAGCAGATTGCAGGCGTCGGCATCAGCGGCATCGTTATTGATGCGCTGACGCTAAGCTCAACCTTTCTGCTGGCCTGCTGGCTTGGCCGTCGCTGGCTGGGGCTGGATCGCGAGAGCTGCTGGCTGATCGGCGCAGGCAGCAGCATCTGCGGTGCTGCTGCCGTGCTGGCAACCGAACCGGTGGTCAAAGCGCAGGCGGCAAAGGTGGCGGTGGCGATCGCTACCGTAGTGCTGTTCGGCACGCTGGCAATTTTTATCTGGCCGCTGCTCTGGCCGCTGGCGCAGCAGCTGTTTCCTGCGCTGACCATGACGCAGTTCGGCATTTATACCGGTTCGACGGTGCATGAGGTGGCGCAGGTGGTTGCGGCGGGCCACGCGATCGGCCCGGAGGCGGAAAACGCAGCGGTCATCGCCAAAATGCTGCGAGTCATGATGCTGGCACCGTTTCTGCTGCTGCTCTCCGCCTGGATCCAGCGCCAGAGCCCGCACTCTTCGACGCAGCGAAGCGCCGTGCCGTTTCCCTGGTTTGCCCTGATGTTTATTGCGGTGACGCTGTTTAACTCCTTCCATCTGCTGCCTGCTGGCTGGATTACGTTTATTAACCAGCTCGATACGCTGCTGCTGGCGATGGCGATGGCTGCCCTGGGGCTGACGACGCGCCTGAGCGCGATTAAACAGGCAGGCATGCGCCCGCTGCTGTTGGGCCTGATGCTGTTTATCTGGCTACTGCTGGGCGGCGGTGCCATTAACCTGCTGGTTCACCATTTCATGCCATAGGCGCATCAGTTATCATGGCCTGCCTGCTCAGGCAGGCCATTAACAGGAGAACAGCATGAAATTTATTGGCGCGCATGTCAGTGCGGCGGGCGGTGTGGAACAGGCGGTGTTACGCGCTCATGAACTGGAGGCAACCGCTTTTGCGCTGTTTACCAAAAACCAGCGGCAGTGGCGGGCAGCGCCGTTATCCACTGCGACCATCGACGCCTTTCGCAGCGCCTGCGAAAAGTACGGCTATAGCAGCGGTCAAATCCTGCCGCATGACAGCTTTTTAATTAATCTCGGTCATCCGCAGGAAGAGCCGCTGGAGAAATCCCGCCACGCCTTTATCGATGAGCTGCAACGTTGCGAACAGCTGGGGCTGTCCCTGCTTAACTTCCATCCCGGCAGCCACCTCAGCCAGATTGACGAAGATGCGTGTCTGCAGCGTATTGCTGAGTCGGTGAATATTGCGCTGGATAAAACCACCGGCGTTACCGCAGTGATTGAAAACACGGCAGGCCAGGGCAGTAATCTGGGCTATCGCTTTGAACATCTGGCGGCGATTATCGATCGGGTAGAAGATAAGTCGCGCGTTGGTGTCTGTATTGATACCTGTCATGCGTTTGCTGGCGGCTACGACCTGCGCACCGAAGCGGACTGCGAGGCGACTTTCGCCGAGTTTGAACGCATTGTGGGCTTTCAGTATCTGCGCGGTATGCATCTGAACGATGCGAAAAGCGCCTATGCCAGCCGCGTCGATCGGCATCACAGCCTGGGTGAAGGCAATATTGGCAAAACCGTGTTTAGCTGGCTGATGAAAGATAGCCGCTTTGACCATATTCCGCTGATCCTGGAAACCATTAATCCCGATATCTGGAAAGATGAGATCGCCTGGCTGAAGTCGCAGCAGCTTGCTTCTGAAGGCACTCCCACACTTTGAATGCAGGCGCTATAAAAAAAGCCAGCCCGAAGGCTGGCTTTTTAACAACGTGAACCGGTTAATCAGGCTTTTACCAGCTCAGCTTCAGGGCGCTTCAGCACCGCATAAGAGACGCCAGCCAGCAACGTACCTACCGCAATCGCCAGCAGATAACCCAGCACCGGGGTGATCGCGCCCGGGATCAACAGCACAAACAGACCGCCGTGCGGCGCCATCAGTTTTGCGCCTACCATCATGGAGATGGCACCCGTCACCGCGCCGCCAATGATACAGCACGGCAGAACGCGCATTGGATCGCGAGCGGCAAACGGAATAGCCCCTTCGGAAATAAAGCACAGCCCCAGCACCAGCGCCGCTTTACCGCCCTCCTGCTGACCCTTGTTGAATTTCCGGCGCGCCAGCAGCGTCGCAACGCCCATCGCCAGCGGTGGCACCATACCGGCAGCCATAATTGCCGCCATCGGCGCATAGGTTTGCGAACTCAGCAATCCCACACCAAAGGCATAGGCGACTTTGTTAATCGGCCCGCCCATATCAGCACACATCATACCGCCAAGGATTGCGCCCAGCAGCACCGCATTCGCTGTGCCCATATTGCCCAGCCAGTGCGTCAGACCTTCCATGATTTTCGCGACCGGCGTACCCACCACGTAAATCATCAGCAGGCCGGTAATCAGGCTTGCTACCAGCGGAATAATCAAAATCGGTTTCAGCGCTTCCATACTCTGCGGCAGCTTTACTTTGCTGCTCAGGAATTTGGCGGCATAACCCGCAATAAAACCGGCAATAATCCCGCCAAGGAAACCGGCGTTAATTGAACTGGCCAGCATCCCGCCAATCAAACCCGGCGTCAGGCCCGGACGGTCAGCGATAGAGAAAGCGATGAAGCCTGCCAGCACCGGTACCATCAGCGCAAAAGCGGTGCCGCCGCCAATCTGCATCAGCGCCGCCGCCAGCGTGCCCTGCTCTTTAAACGCGGTAATACCAAAAGCAAAGGAAAGCGCAATTGACAGACCGCCCGCCACGACCATCGGCAGCATATAGGAAACGCCGGTCAACAGGTGACGATAGGCCCCGGCGCGCTCTTTCTGCTCGCCGTCGCTGGACGCGCCCGACTGATTGCCTTTCGGCTGATAAGGCCGCGCTTCAGCCAGCGCCTTGTCAAACTCCTGCGCGGTTTTCTTCAGCGCCAGGCCGGTAGAGGTGCGGTACATCGGCTTACCGGCAAATTTCGCCAGATCCACTTCGATATCTGCCGCCACGATCACCAGATCGGCATCGGCGATTTCCTGCGGGGTAATTGGGTTACCCGCCCCAACCGAACCGCGTGTTTCCACTTTTACCCACCAGCCGCGTTTTTTCGCTTCGGTTTCAATCGCTTCGGCAGCCATAAAGGTATGCGCTACGCCGGTTGGACAGGCGGTGATCGCCACAATGCGTTTTGCGCCTGTCGCAGCGGCGTCGGCGGTTGCCGCCGGAGCCGCAATCGGTTCCACAGCCGGAGCCTGCCAGGGTTTTGCTTCTGCTTTGGCGCGCGCAAGGAAAGCCTGCGGATCGCGTACCGCCTGCGCCGCCTCGCCCAGCCATACCGCTTTGCCGTTCAGCGCACTGTCAGCAGGCATCTTGCTGCCCAGCGCAATCACCAGTTCAGCATCAGCAGGATTTTCCACCAGCGTCAGGCCAGCATTGCCCGCCGCCGCCGTGATAAGTTGTTTTGCCATATAACCGGAGGCCAGCCCCAGCGAAGGATCTGTAATCAGCAGCGTTTTCATTCTACCTCTCCTGCTGTCAGTTAAAGGGTTTCAGGTCGACGCGCGCCATCATCGCGGCCAACTGAGTACGATCGGTAACGCCCACATTGCTTTGGCTGACCGCCAGCGCGGCAACCGCTGTCGCCAGGCGCAGCGTATGTTCGCTTGATTCGCGCATCAGCAGGCCGTAGATCAGCCCGCCTACCATGGAGTCGCCTGCACCCACGGTGCTGACCACCTCACAGGCCGGTGGTTTGGCGATCCACTCGCCGGAGGCGTTGACCCACAGCGCGCCTTCCGCACCCAGCGAAATCACCACATGAGCAATGCCCTGCTCGCGCAGCGCATGCGCAGCTTCAATAACATCTTCAAGCGTGGGCAGCTTGCGTCCGGCCCAGATCTCCAGCTCGCGGCGGTTTGGTTTCACCAGCCAGGGCGCAGCTTTCAGTCCTGCCACCAGCGCTTCGCGGCTGCTGTCAAAAATAATGCAGGGACACTGGGCACGCAGATCGCTCATCCAGCGGGTAAAGGCTTCCGGCGCAACGCCAGCCGGCAGGCTGCCGCTAACGCAAACCATATCGAACTGTCCAAGCCAGGTCAGGGAATCAGTGGTGAAACGCTCCCAGTCCTGCGCGCTCACGTCAAAACCGGAAAAGTTCAGGTCGGTGACTTCGCCATCTTTCTCGGTAAGCTTAACGTTGATACGCGTGCGGCCCGGCACCACATGGAAACGGTTGGCGATACCCAGTTCGCTAAACAGATGCTGGAAGCCGTCCTGATTCTCTTTACCCAGAAAACCGCCAACGGTGACATCAATGCCCAGATCCTTCAGCACTTTCGCCACGTTAATGCCTTTGCCGGCGGCATGCAGCCCGGTGGTTTTCACCAGGTTAACTTCACCACGCTCAATTTCCGGGCAATATCCCACCAGGTCATAGGCCGGATTTAGCGTGATGGTTGCAACGCGTCTGCTCATGCTGCCCCCTCGCCAAGGCCGCTGTTAATGGCCTCTTCAATCGCATTCAGCGCCTGCTGCGCATCTTCACCGCTGGCGGTAAAGCGCAGGCGATGTCCTTTTTTCACACCCAGCGCCACTACCTTCATCAGGCTGCGACCATTGGCTGGCTTACCGCTGCCGTCAAGGTTGGTGATCGTGACATCACAGTTGAATTGCTTGATCACGCTGACCAGCGCGGTGCCTGGTCGGGCATGCAAACCATGTTCGTTGCGGATAATAAATTCCGCCGTCAGCACTTCCGCCTGTTCATCCACTTCGCTGGTTAACAGCGCCAGCACGCCAGCGGCATCCGCTTTCAGCAGACGCTCCGCTTTATTTTTCAGCAGCAGATCGCTGAGATAGTTAAGCACCTGCAGCGGCTTATCATCAGCCACCGCCACGGTCACCAGCATCGCTGCGGTTTCACCATCAACAACAACAGGCTGTGCGACGCGGCTGACCGCTACGGCGCTGCCCAGATTGCCTTCGGTGCTGTCGTTCAGCCAGATGCCCTGGCCAAGGTTCAGCGGCTTCGCGCCAATAACCTGCGCGACAAAACGTGCATCAACCGCACCCGCCTGCTGCAGTCGGCCCGCATTGAGCGCCTGTAGCGTCATTAAATCGCTGGCGTTGACATCAACGGCAATCAGCGAGGTATCAAATTTGAATTCGCTGCCCTGCTTTTCACCCATCAGCAGGCTGCGCAGTTCTTCGGCAGAGCTGGTGGTTCTTAATTGCGCGGCAACATCATCATCGCTCAGCACATGGGTAAGCTGACGCAGCAGCGCCAGATGCTCGTCGGAACGGGCGGCGATACCGATTACCACATACGCGGTTTGATCGTCGCCCCAGACAATGCCTTGCGGAAACTGAAACACCTGCACGCCGGTCTGCTTAACCAGGTCGCGGGTGTCGGTGGTGCCGTGAGGGATTGCAATGCCGTTGCCCAGATAAGTTGAAGTTTGTTGTTCGCGGGCCAGCATGCCGTTGACATACCCTTCGCCTACATTGCCTGCGGCAGTCAGCGCTGCGGCGACCTGGCGAATGGCCTCTTCTTTATTACTGGCTGTCTGCCCTGGATGGATAGCCTTGATATCGAGCTGGAACATAGTTCTCCTCTCCTGCCGAAATTGAATCGTTTCAGCTGTATTGAGAAAAAAAGCGTTACCCCATGCCAACTTTACTTGCGAGATAACGCTGAAACGTTTCAATCAGTTTGGTACAGAGTAGCGTTGACACGCAAGTTATGTCTGAATCCACGTAGCATATTTTTGAAGCAACGCACATTTCATTTACGTTTTCAGAATAATTCTGCTGCAAAGCTGAAAATAGCGCTGACGGCAAAGGTGCTTCATCGTTCAGCTTCAGCAAGCATCAGCTGATAAGAATAAGAGGCGGTAAAAGACCACAGGAAAGGCGAACAGGCAGGGATATTTTCAGGGGGCAGTGGCTGCTTCCAGTGTTAACAGCCAGGTAAGCGCCTGCTCACGGGAGGAGCCGCACATTTCAGCGGAAGGCTGCAAACCAGCGCAGACTTTAGGGCGCAGCGGCGAGCCGAATATTTTACAGCGCTGTTGGGCATCCAGCTGAATACAGGGCGTATTGGCCGGCTTGCCCTGCGGCATGCCGGGAATGGGTGATGAGATGGACGGCGCTGTACAACAGGCCCCACAACCGCTACGACATTCCATAACATTCCCCCGCTGAAAACCTCGCGACAATAGCAGCCCGTTTCATGAATTGCTATCTGACTCGTTAAAAATCGCTGCGGGATCTTGCCTGTTCTGCTGGCCGGGAGTACTTTGTCGCGATTCTTAACTATACGATGCAGAGAGAATGTAGATGCCAAAAGCTAACGAAATTAAACGCGGTATGGCCGTGACCTGGAACGGCAAGCTGCTGCTGGTTAAAGACATTGATATTCAAAGCCCCAGCGCACGCGGCGCCTCAACTTTATATAAAATGCGTTTTACCGATATTCGTACCGGTATGAAAGTAGAAGAACGTTTTAAAGGCGACGATATCGTTGACGCTATCTCTCTGGTTCGCCGCTCGGTAACCTTTTCTTATGTCGATGGCGATGAATATGTGTTTATGGATGAAGAGGACTACACCCCTTACATCCTGAAAAAAGAGCAAATCGAAGAAGAGCTGCTGTTCATTCCTGAAGGCGGGATGCCGGGTATGCAAGTGCTGACGATGGATGGTCAGGTGCTGGCGCTTGAGTTGCCGCAGACCGTTGATATGGAAATTGTGGATACTTCGCCAGGCATTAAAGGCGCTTCAGCCAGCGCACGTACCAAACCCGCCGTGATGGCAACCGGATTATCTATTCAGGTGCCGGAATATCTTAGTAACGGCGACAAAATCCGTATTCATATTGCGGAGCGCCGCTATATGGGTCGCGCTGACTAAAATTCCGCTCTGTCTTTCACCAAACCAAATGTTACATTATAACATTTGGTTATTACTGATAGCTGACGATAATCAGTCCCCGCTGCTGCTGGTTATCCAGCCAGATAAGCTGGGCTTGCACACTTTTCTCCGCCAGATCGCTGCGGGTAAGGTGCGCTAACGGCTGAGACTGACGCAACCATTGACCCTGACGATAACACTCGCTGTTTAATGTGCCCTGCGCTACTGCGATATTGCAGCCTGGCTCCTCCAGGCCGCCATGAAACATAAGGGTTCCGCTGCTGTGAGCAGAAAGAGATAACAGCGTTAATATTAAGGTCAAGCCGATGCGGTATTTCATGATTATCGCGCCCCTGATGGTTTATTGCCGGTTAAATATATCATTAACGGCATTTCGTTAGTTTGCAGCAGCAGCAGAAGGCGAATTAATCAATAAAAGGAGATCTCCATGATCCAGGTCAACCTGATTACCGGGTTTCTTGGCAGCGGCAAAACTACCACGCTGCTGCATCTGCTGGCGCAGAAACCAGAAGGCGAAAACTGGGCCATCCTGGTAAATGAGTTTGGTGAAATCGGTATCGATGGCGCGCTGCTGGCCGAAAGCGGCGCGGTATTAAAAGAGATCCCCGGCGGCTGCATGTGCTGCGTTAATGGTCTGCCCATGCAGGTAGGGCTTAATATGTTGCTACGTCAGCATCAGCTTGATCGCCTGCTGATCGAACCCACCGGTCTGGGTCATCCCAAACAGATCCTGGATATGCTGAGCGCCGAAGTTTACCAGCCCTGGCTGACGCTTCAGGCTTCGCTGGCGCTGCTGGATCCGCGTCAGCTAAGCGATGCGCGCGTATGGACCAATGAAAATTTCCGCGATCAGCTGGCCGCGGCGGATATTATCATCGCCAACAAGCAGGATCGCTGGCAGGAAGAAGATCGACAGGCACTGGCGCAGTGGCAGGCGGAGGCGCTGGCAGGTCGCCTGCTGGTCTCCACCGAGTATGGCCGCATCGATCCGGCGCTGTTGGCGCAACCGCGCCGTAATCTGCGTACGCTGCCGCAGAGCGAGGCGCATCAGCATAGTCACCCTGGTTCAGGGCTCTCAGCGCTACGTCTCGATCGCAATGCGCGCTGGCGTCGCGCCTTTAATCAGGGCCAGGGCTATTACGCCTGCGGCTGGGCTTTTGACAGCGATACGCTGTTCGATACCATCGGCATTCTTGAGTGGGCGCGCCTGGCTCCGGTGACCCGCGTTAAAGGGGTTATGCGCATCGCTGAAGGCGCGGTCAGCATTAATCGTCAGGGTGCCGATTTCCATATCGAGACGCGCCAGGCGCCGCCGCCGGATAGCCGGATCGAAATTATTCACGACAGTGAAGCGGACTGGAATCAGCTACAAAGCGAGTTGTTGAAGCTCCGTTTAAGCGATAATACCTAGGCTATGTCGCTATTTTTGACCTTTGCTGTGAGTTCCCTATGAACGCAAAACGTTTGGCGATTATTCTGCTGCTGAACTTACTTGGGGTGGCGCTGTTTTTATCCTGGTTCGTGCCTGAACATCACGGTGCCTGGTTCAGCATCGACAGCGCGATTTTTCTCTGGTTTAACCAGCATATGGCCACCAGTCATGCGTTTGCCTTATTGCTGGCGATCACTAATTATCGCGGCTTTGATGCGGTATCGCTGCTGGCGATGGGCCTGCTGTACTGGTCGTACTGGCTGCGTGAAACGCCGCAAGAGCGTCGCCGTATGCTGGCGATCGGTATCTGCATGCTGTTGACGGCGGTGGTGCTCAACCAGCTCGGCCATCTGCTGCCGGTAAAACACAGCAGCCCGACGCTGTTTTTTGAGCAGGCTTATCGTGTAAGCGAGCTGACTGGCATTCCTGCCAAGGATGCCTCCAAAGACAGCTTCCCGGGCGATCACGGCATGATGCTGATGATCTTTGCCTGCTTTATGCTGCGCTACTTTGGCAAAAGGGCTTTTGCCATTGCGCTGGTTATTGTGGTGCTGTTTTCGCTGCCGCGCATTATGGCGGGCGCGCACTGGTTTACCGATGTTGCGGTAGGTTCGCTCTCGGTGGTGCTGGTTGGGTTGAGCTGGTGGCTGATAACGCCGGCCAGCGATGCGCTGGTTAACTGGCTCTGGCGCACCCTGCCCGGCAAATATAAACCCGGTTTGCCGCGCTAACCTTTTGCCTGCGCGTGTCGAAACCGTGAAAAGCCCCGTCTGGTTATTGCCGACGGGGCTTTTTTATTTCCTGGTAATGAGTCTGCTAATTAGCGACGTAAAAGAAATAGTGATGACCGCCCGGCCTGAATATTGGCGGGCGGCCCTGCTTGTCCAGCCTGTTTTTTCTGAAAAATGCCGCTATCCGATAAATTGACCGGTTAAAGCCCCTTTAATCCCGCCATTATTTGCACAAAGTTGTCGATAAAGTAGCCAAATGGTTATGTATTGATTTCACATCAAAAAAACCTATAAAAAAGTGCGTAAAACCACTCGCCATGCGGCTTGCAATCGGTTAACCTCAGCCACAGCCAGGCAAAAGTCGTACGTAATGTACGCTTCTGTAAATAAAAAATGTGCGTATTCACACATTTTAAAGATTCAGAAATTGTCTTATGTGCTGGGAGTATTTAATCTCGTGCCGTTTTGCTCATTAATCAGCGACCTCCGGTCGTAAGGACTTCAAGGGATAATAAACACAATGGTCAAATCTCAACCGTTTCTGAGATATATCTTGCGGGTAATCCCTGCTGTCGCGCTGGCGACATTACTCTCAGCATGTAGTGGTCATCACGGACAAAATGCGCAAACTGAGACCCATGCAGTGAATAACCAGAATGGTTTTTTACTTCAAGCGTCTCAGGATGAATTTGAACAAATGGTGCAGAATGTCGATATTAAATCGCGCATTCTGGAACAATATGCCGACTGGAAAGGCGTGCGTTATCGTTTAGGCGGTACCACTAAACGTGGCATTGATTGTTCCGCATTTGTACAACTCACTTTCCGTGAACAATTCGGTCTTGATCTGCCGCGCTCAACTTCAGAGCAAAAAGATACTGGCCGTGAGGTGGCGCGTACCAAGCTGCGTCCTGGCGATCTGGTGCTGTTCCGGGCGGGCTCTACCGGCCGCCACGTAGGGATTTACCTGGGCAACGACAATTTTGTCCATGCTTCGACCAGCAGCGGTGTCATGATCTCCAGTCTCAACGATTCATACTGGAAAAATCGTTATCGCGAAGCACGACGCGTATTGAGCCGAACACAAAGTTAATTCTTCTCCCTGAAGTTTGATATTAATGAGCAATTAAAAACGCTGCCCCGGCAGCGTTTTTTTCGCCCTGAATACACAGCTTTTGGAAAAAATGCCCTGCTAAAAACCTTTACTCCAGAATAGCAAGACATACAGCCTCACTCGTTATATTCTCCGTTTCTTATTACCAGATACTGGCTGTACTAATTCTCACTATAAAAAAGGCTAAAGCGGGAGATTATGCCCAATGCCATTGTCCAAAGTTATAAAGCGCCAAGCGGATCATCCGCGCCGGATAGCCTGGATCAGTACCGTTGCGGGTCTCATTTTCTTTCTTATTTTTAGCACCGCTACTCTGTTTATTATTCAGCACAAGCGGGCGCAGCAACATGATCGGCTGGCCAATGCCAGCAAGGTTTATATGCAGAATTTGTTTAATAATCTGCAGAAAAATCTGCTGCCGCTACTTAAGTATACTAACGATAGCTGTCAGCGCGTCAGTAGCATACTTACCTCGCGCGCAGCCTTTATCAACGATATTCGCACTATCATGCTGGTGCGCGACGGTCAGGCCTGGTGTTCATCGGCTACCGGCGCTTTTCTGCTACCGGTGCGTAATTTTTCCTCCTCGCTGGTGCTGTCGCGTCCATATGATGTTGCGTTGGTCGGCGGCACGCCCATGCTTCCCCATCAGCCTGCGATTTTGCTGTGGCTACAGCATCCCAGTGTTGCCAGTCAAGGTATACTCGCCACGCTGGATGTTAATATGACGCCTTTGCTGTTGCTGGCAGCGAGCCAGGAGAGCCTGGATGGACTGGCAATCGTATCAGGCGATAAGGCGCTGCTCACCTGGAGTAATAAGCTAATTCCGCGCATGGCGCTGCCCGCTACCGCCCTGCGTCAGTTTAGCGTGCCGGGTTACGCGTTGACCTTCTATCTGTACGGTGAAGAACTCTCGGTACGCGATATCGCTTTCGTGTTACTGGCTGGCCTGCTGCTGGCGGTGATAGTGGCGTCGGTCAGCTGGCTACTCTTTTCAGTGCGTCTGCGCCCCGGCAAAGAGATTTTGCTGGGCATTAAACGTAATGAGTTTCACGTGGTTTATCAGCCGTTGATCGAAGCGGCATCCGGTCGCGTCTACGGGCTGGAAGCTCTGCTACGCTGGACGCATCCGGTAACCGGCCCTATTCCGCCTGATGCCTTTATCACCTATGCCGAAAGCCAGAATATGATCGTCCCGCTGACGCGCCATCTGTTCAGGCTGGTCGCGCAGGATGCCCGGCTGCTTTGCTGCCATCTCCCACCGGGTGCTACGATGGGGCTGAATATTGCGCCGGGGCATCTCTCTGCCCCAGGCTTTCGCCAGGATGTGAACGAGTGGATTGCCAGCATGCCGCCTGCGCATTTTGATTACGTATTTGAAATAACCGAACGCACCATGGTTGCCGGGCAAAAGGCGGCGGCAGTATTTGACTGGCTGCACGAACAGCAGATCACCATCGCGATTGATGATTTTGGCACCGGTCATAGCGCGCTGATCTATCTGGAGAAATTCAGCTTTGACTATTTGAAAATCGATCGTGGTTTCGTGCAAAGTATCGGCATGGAAACGGTTACTTCACCAGTACTGGATGCGGTATTGACGCTGGCGCGTAAGCTAAACTTGAAAACCGTTGCCGAAGGCGTAGAGACGGAGGAGCAGGCCGCCTGGCTGATTAAGCGCGGCGTGACCCATATGCAGGGTTATCTGTTTAGCCGCCCGTTACCGCCTGAGCAGCTTATCCAATATTTGCAAAAGCAGCAGGCCGATCGAGCCGATGCTTAGCCCGCTGGTTCTTGACGGCGGCCACCGCGCCGCCTGTTTGTTCGGGAGATAACCGATTTAATGTTACTTCGTCTGCTTATACTGGCTCTTGCTATTGGCGCAGCGCCTGCTGCGTGGGCCGAAGTCATTCAGGAAGGCCACGCTTTCGCCGAGCTGGGCGAGCCAAAATATGACGCAAATTTTACCCATTATGATTACGCTAATCCGGCTGCGCCGAAAGGCGGTAAAATTACCCTGGCGGTGATAGGTAATTACGATAACTTCAACCGCTTTGCCTCTCGCGGCTATCCCGGTGAAGGAACCATTACGCTGTACGATCGGCTGTTCGCCACCTCTGACGATGAGCTCGGCAGCTACTATCCACTGATTGCAGAGTATGCACGCTATCCCGCCGATTTTAAGTGGGCGGAGATCACACTCAATCCCCGCGCCCGCTTTCATGATGGTTCGCCGATTACCGCGCAGGATGTCGCCTTTACCTTTGAAAAGTTTATGACCGAAGGCGTAACCTCATTTCGTCTGGTCTATAAAGGCGTTACGGTAAAAGCGATTTCACGGCTGACGGTACGCATTGAGCTGCCGAAAGCGGATAAAAGCCAGATGCTGGGGCTGTTTAACATGGTGGTGCTGTCGGAGAAATTCTGGCAGTCGCGTAAATTCAACGAGCCGCTGGGCTATCCGCCGCTCTCCAGCGGCCCCTACCGTATCAGCGCCTATAAAATTGGCCAGTATATTACCTATTCGCGTGTTAAAGATTACTGGGCCGCCGATCTGCCGGTAAACAAAGGCCGCTTTAATTTCGATACCATCCGCTACGACTATTACCTGGATGACAATGTCGCCTTTGAGGCCTTTAAAGCGGGCGCCTCAGATTTCCGCGCTGAAGGCTCGGCCAAGAACTGGGCGACCCAGTACCGTGGCAGCAGTTTCGAGCAGCAACAGATCGTGAAAGAGGCGCGACCGAATCAGGTCACCACCGATACGGCCTGGCTGGCATTTAATAATGAAAAGCCGCTGTTCAGTGACCGTCGGGTGCGTCAGGCGTTAACGCTGGCCTTTGATTTCGAATGGATGAACAAGGCGCTGTTTTATGGTGCCTATTTACGCAGCAGCAGCTATTTCCAGAATACCGAATATGCCGCACGCGGCTACCCGGATGCTGCGGAACTGGCGATCCTCGCGCCGTATAAAGGCCAAATTCCGGATGAGGTATTCAGCGAGCGTTATCAGCCGCCGCGCAGCGACGGCAGCGGCTACGATCGCGCCAACTTGCTCAAAGCGCTGGCGCTGCTGAAGCAGGCGGGCTGGCAGCTTAAAAATCAGCAGTTGGTTAACAGCGCCGGACAGCCGTTTCGTTTTGAACTGCTGCTGCCGAGCGGTGGTAATATCGCCTGGGTGCTCCCCTTCCAGCACAGTCTTAAGCGTTTAGGCATTACCGTAGATATTCGCCGGGTCGACAGCTCGCAATATTTACGGCGGCTGCGAGGTGGTGATTATGATATGACGCCAGGGCTGTATTACGCCACGCCCTGGCCAAACAGCAGCCTTAGCCAGCTCTGGCAGTCGCCATTTATCGATTCCAGCTGGAACCGGCCACGGGTAAAAAGTCCGGTGCTGGATGCGTTAATCGATCGTATTCTGGCGCATCAGGGCGATAAGGCAGCGCTGCTGCCGTTAGGGCGCGCGCTGGACCGCATCCTGCTGTGGAACTATTACATGATCCCGATGTGGTATGGTGCCAGTGACCGCTACGCCTGGTGGAATAAATTTTCACATCCCACAGTAACGCCCGCCTTTTCCGTCGGGCTGGAGAACTGGTGGTACGATGTGAACAAGGCTGAAAAATTGCCGGCCCAGCGGCGTTAAGGAGTCAATTTGGGCGCTTATTTGATTCGTCGTTTACTGCTGATTATCCCCACGCTGTGGGCGATCATTACGCTGAATTTTTTTATTGTGCAGATTGCGCCCGGCGGCCCGGTAGAACAGGCGCTGGCTAACGCGCAGTTTGGTCAGACCACCGGTTTGCCCGGCAGCGATGGCGCGGAAAGCAGCCGGGCAATACTTAACAGCTCGCCGGGCGATAGTCAGTATCGCGGCTCGCGCGGCCTCGATCCTGAAGTCATCGCCGAGATCACCAAACGTTACGGTTTCGATAAACCGCTACACGAGCGCTATTTCAACCTGTTGTGGGACTATATTCGCTTTGATTTCGGCGACAGTCTTTTCCGCAGCGCCTCGGTGATCCAGATGATTAAAGAGAGCCTGCCGGTGTCGATATCGCTTGGCCTGTGGAGTACTTTGATTATTTATCTGGTGTCGATTCCGCTGGGTATTAAAAAAGCGGTACGCAACGGCAGCGCCTTTGATGTCTGGAGCAGCACCCTGATTATCATTGGTTATGCGATCCCCGCCTTTCTGTTTGGCATCATGCTGATTGTGCTGTTTGCCGGCGGCAGTTATCTGGACTGGTTTCCGCTGCGCGGCCTGACGTCGCCGCAGTTTGCTACGCTGCCCTGGTATGAAAAGATCGCTGACTACTTTTGGCATATTACGCTGCCGGTAGTGGCGACGGTAATCGGCGGCTTCGCCACCTTAACTATGCTGACAAAAAACTCCTTTCTGGATGAGATACGTAAACAGTATGTGGTGACCGCGCGTGCAAAAGGGCTGGATGAAAACAAAATTCTCTACCGGCATGTATTTCGCAACGCCATGCTGTTGGTTATCGCCGGTTTCCCCGCCACATTTATCAGCATGTTTTTCACCGGCTCGCTGCTGATTGAAGTCATGTTTTCACTTAACGGTCTGGGCCTGCTGGGCTATGACGCCACCATCCAGCGCGACTATCCGGTGATGTTTGGTACGCTGTATATTTTTACCCTGATCGGCCTGCTGCTCAATATCTTAAGCGATATTACCTATACGCTGGTCGATCCTCGCATCGACTTTGAGGGACGATAATGAGCCGTTTAAGTCCGGTAAACCAGGCGCGCTGGCAGCGCTTCAGGCAAAATCGTCGCGGCTACTGGTCGCTGTGGCTGTTTGCGCTGATCTTTATACTATGTCTGGGCGCGGAACTGCTGGCTAACGACAAGCCGCTATTGGTGCATTATCAGGATCGCTGGTATGCCCCGCTGCTGTTTAACTATAGCGAAAGCGATTTCGGTGGTCCTTTTGCTACCGCCGCAGATTATCAGGATCCGTGGCTGAAACAGCGTCTGACGCAGGATGGTTGGGCGCTGTGGGCGCCGATCCGCTTTGATGACGACACCATTAATTTTGCCACGAAAGTCCCCTTCCCTTCTCCGCCCTCTACGCAAAACTGGCTGGGTACCGACGCCAACGGCGGCGATGTGCTGGCGCGCATTTTGTACGGCACGCGCATTTCTCTGCTGTTTGGCCTGATGCTGACGCTGATTTCCAGCGTTATCGGCATTACGGTGGGCGCGATGCAGGGCTATTTTGGCGGCAAAGTGGATCTGTTTGGTCAACGTATTATTGAAATCTGGTCCGGTATGCCGACACTGTTTTTGATTATTCTGCTTTCCAGCGTTGTCCAGCCCGGCTTCTGGTGGTTGCTGGCAATTACCGTGGCATTTGGCTGGATGAGCCTGGTCGGCGTGGTGCGCGCCGAGTTCTTGCGCACACGCAACTTTGACTATATTCGGGCGGCAACCGCGCTGGGCGTCAGCGACAGCCGGATTATGCTGCGCCATATTTTACCCAATGCGATGGTCGCGACCCTGACCTGGCTGCCGTTTATTTTGTGTGGTTCAATCACTACCTTAACCTCGCTCGATTTCCTGGGCTTTGGCCTGCCGCTCGGCTCTCCTTCGCTCGGCGAGCTGCTGCTGCAGGGGAAAAACAATCTGCAGGCGCCCTGGCTCGGTCTGGCGGGCTTCTTTACTCTGGCTATTTTACTGTCGCTGCTGATTTTTATCGGCGAAGCGGTACGTGACGCATTCGATCCCGCTAAGGTCTCCTGATATGTCTTTTCCCCTGCTTAGCATCAATCATCTCAGCATCGCTTTTCGCCACGGCGCTACCGAGCAACGCGTGGTGGATGACCTTTCGCTTAGGGTCGAAGCGGGCGAAACGCTGGCGCTGGTCGGCGAATCTGGCTCCGGCAAAAGCGTTACCGCGCTTTCAGTGATGCGTCTGCTGCCGTCACCGCCGGTGGTCTGGCCGCAGGGTGAGATCCTGTTCGAAGGGCAGGATCTGCTGCGCGCCGATGAACGCACGCTACAGCGGCTGCGCGGCAACCGCATGGCCATGATTTTTCAGGAACCGATGGTGTCGCTTAACCCATTGCATACTCTGGAAAAACAGCTGTATGAGGTGCTGTCGCTGCATCGGGGCATGCGACGCGAGGCGGCGCGCGCTGAAATGCTAAGCTGTCTTGATCGGGTTGGCATCCGTAACGCGCGTGCGCGCCTGGCTGACTATCCGCATCAGCTTTCCGGTGGCGAGCGTCAGCGCGTTATGATTGCGATGGCGCTGCTGACCCAGCCAGATTTATTGATCGCCGATGAGCCAACCACCGCGCTGGATGTCACGGTGCAGGCGCAGATCCTCACGCTGCTGAAAGAGCTGAAGCGCGAGCTGAATATGGGCCTGCTGTTTATTACTCATAACCTGAACATTGTTCGCCAACTGGCCGATAGCGTCAGCGTGATGCAAAACGGTAAAGGTGTAGAGCATAATCGCTGCGATCGGCTGTTTGCGACGCCGCAGCATCCCTATACGCGTAAGCTGATCGATGCGGAGCCGACCGGACGTCCCGCACCGGTTGACCAAAGCCAGCCCGCGCTTCTGCAGGTGAATCAGTTGCAGGTGGCTTTTGCAGTAAAACGCGGGCTGCTGCGCCGTACCACGCATCAATATCAGGCATTAAAGAACCTCAGCTTTACCCTGCGGCCCGGAGAAAGCCTGGGGCTGGTGGGCGAATCTGGCTCCGGGAAAAGCACAACCGGTCTGGCGCTGCTGCGGCTCATCGCCTCGCAGGGCGAGATTAACTTTGCAGGTCAGCCGCTACAGCATCTTAGCCGTCGGCAAATGCTGCCCTGGCGGCCCCGGCTACAGGTGGTTTTTCAGGATCCTAACTCTTCGCTGAACCCACGCCTGAACGTGGTGCAGATTATTGAA
Organism: Pantoea sp. FN0302; assembly: GCF_050113775.1. Classification (NCBI taxonomy): domain Bacteria; kingdom Pseudomonadati; phylum Pseudomonadota; class Gammaproteobacteria; order Enterobacterales; family Erwiniaceae; genus Pantoea; species Pantoea sp. FN0302. Next base: position 471,856 of record NZ_JBNJSM010000001.1, on the reverse strand, counting down.
GAAGGTTTACAGGTACATCGTCCGGCGCTTACGGCGCAGCAGCGTGAAGAGCAGGTAATTCAGGTAATGCAGGAGGTCGGGCTCGATCCCGCTACCCGACATCGTTATCCGGCGGAATTTTCCGGCGGTCAGCGTCAGCGCATTGCTATCGCCCGCGCCTTGATCCTGCAACCTGAACTGGTGATCCTCGATGAGCCAACCTCCTCGCTGGATCGCTCGGTGCAGAAGCAGATCCTGGAGCTGTTAAAAAAGCTGCAGCAAGAGCATCGCCTGGCCTACATTTTTATCAGCCACGATTTGCAGGTGGTGCGTTCGCTGTGCCATCAGGTGGTGGTTTTGCGTCAGGGCGAAGTGGTTGAGCAGGGAGATTGCGCTGCGGTTTTTGCCGCACCGCAGCAGGAATATACGAGGCAATTGTTAACGCTGGCGCAAACGGCGGATTAGCAGAGGCACCGCAGCGCCTTATCAGTATCACTATCTGGCCGATAGCTAGCCAAATGACCGGAGTGACCGAATCAAAGCGACTGAGCGGTAAAGGTTTCGGCAATCGCCACGCCCTGATTTTTCAGGCGTACCGTGGCAGCGCTTTCATCGCTGCGCTGCACAAACAGACAGGGCTCGCCTTGCCACTCGACAATGGCACATTCCACCTGGATTTCCGCCAGCATGGCGCGCATTTTCTGCATCACTTCCCAGGCGGGCGCACCATCATGGCTAAGCAGCCGCAAACCAATCAAATCGTCATCGGCCGCCAGCGTATTCAGTTCTATCGCCCCGCCAGCCATTCCGGCAGCCCAACGGTAGCTTTGTGGTAAGCGATGTACAATCGACAATTGTAAAGTGTTCAAATGCAATCCCCAGGGCACCTGATGCTCGCGGTTCGCTGCCTCCGATCACAGCCTGACCAGATGGCAAAAGCGCGTAGCGAGCATTTTATTGTTACGGCATTTTGAGAGGTAGCTCTCATTTTGCTGCTATATGTACCGCGTTCGGGAAACAGGCACAACCACTTTTGCTTCATCCCTGTAACTTTTACACGCCTATACTTTTACATATAATCAACAAACCGCACTTTTGCCAGGGCGAAGAACGTTAACTTGCCTGCGTGTGCTTATGCGCGCGGCTGGCATAGCTAAACAGCAGCAGCGAACAGGTGGCGCATAAGGCTATTGACCATACCATCGGCCAGGCGGTGGTAAAATTAGCCATAGAGAGCAGTGCGCCTACCAACGCGCCCACACCAAAGCGCAGCGTGCCTGCCAGCGACGATGCGGTGCCGGCAATATGAGGAAACTCATCCAGAATTACCGCCATCGCGTTAGAGGAAACCATCGCCACACAGCCGATAAACAGCGCCACGCCAAACACCAGCGGCAGAAAACCGAGATCGAACGCGCTGACCACCAGCAGCCAGATGCCCATAGCAAACTGGATCAGCAGGCCAAATCGAAACATTGCCAGCGCACCAAAGCGGCGCACCGAGCGGCTGTTAATCAGCGTCATAATAAACAGGAACACTACGTTTAACCCAAAGTAGTAGCCAAAGTTCTGCGGCGAGACATGGTTAACTTCGATATAAACAAACGGCCCGGCGTTAAGAAATGAAAACAGCCCGGCAAACGAGAAGCCGCTGGCCATCATGTAGCTAAAGGCGCGCTTATGGCGAAACAGCGACAGAAAATTGCGTAGCGTGGTGCGTAAATGAAAGCGCTGGCGCTGCTCTTTTGGTAGCGTTTCGCGAATTTGCGTCGCGACCATTACCGTGACCGCCAGCGCCGCCAGCGACAGACTCCAGAAAATCGCATGCCAGCTCCACAGCACCAGCAGCCAGCCGCCGATAATCGGTGCCAGCAGCGGCGCAATGGTGGTTACCAGCATGACAAACGACATCATGCGTGAAAACTCCTCTTTCGAGAAAGCGTCACGCATAAGCGCGTTAATTACCACACTGGCCGCTGCCGCCGAAAGGCCGTGCAGAAACCGCATATTAATCAGCTGCTCAATGCTTTGTGACAGGGCACAGGCGGCCGCAGCCAGCGCAAAAATCAGCGTGCCGATGGTGATCACCGGCTTGCGGCCATAACTGTCCGCCAGCGGGCCATATACCAGCTGTCCCAGCGCAAAGCCCAGGATATAGACGTTAAGCGTCATCTGTACGCTGCCGGCGGACACGCCAAATTCCCTGGCGATCTGCGGCATCGCTGGCAAATACATATCGATCGATAAAGGCATTAACATCGCCAGCAGGCCAAGGATAATCACCAGCCCGATCGAGGAATTTTTTTCCTTACGCAACCTCTGCTCCTTTTGTCAGCTTATGCCACAGATGTCATGGTTAACGCGGCGCGCCGACGCTGGCGACCTCTTCCTCGGTCAGCGGGCGGTATTCGCCCGGCTCCAGATCGTCATCCAGCGTAATCTCGCCGATGCGCTCACGATGCAGCGCCACCACATGGTTGCCTATCGCGGCAAACATACGTTTTACCTGGTGATAGCGCCCTTCGCTGATGGTCAGACGCACCTCTGTTTCGCTAAGCACCTCCAGCGTGGCCGGTTTAGTCAGCGTTTTTTCTCCATGCAGCTGCACGCCCTCAGCAAACAGCTGCGCGGTATCTTCCCGTAGCGGATGCTCCAGCGTGACCCGATACGTTTTTTCACAATGGTGACGCGGCGAGGTAATGCGATGCGACCACTGGCCGTCATCGGTGAGCAGCACCAGCCCGGTGGTGTCAATATCAAGACGCCCTGCCGCATGCAGTTTCCATGCGGTCGGCTCCTCAATAAAATAGAGAATGGTAGGATGATCGGGATCGTCGGTAGAGCAGACATAGCCCTGCGGTTTGTTCAGCATAAAATAGCGCGGCCCGACCTGAAGCTGGAGCAGATTACCTTCATATTCTACCTGGTGTTCCGGCAGCACTTTAAATGCGCCGTCGCGTACAATTTCGCCGTCTACCGTTACGCGTTTGGCCCGCAGTTCCCGTGCGGCGATGGCCCGGCTAACTTCCAGTTGTTGAGAAAGAAATTTATCAAGTCGCATTACTGTTTTGATGCCTGTTGTCTGACCTGGAGAGATACGCCTGCGGCGCATTAAGAGCGCTAAGTATACCTGGAGTTGTCAGCAGCGGACAGAGTGAAATGCCGTTTCACCCGCTTTCATGGCATAATATGGGCCGGTTTCCAAAATCAATTCTGCTCATGTCGTTTACTCTGCGTCCTTATCAACAGGAAGCGGTTGAAGCCACGCTTAACCACTTCCGCCGCTCCCAACAGCCTGCGGTTATCGTGCTGCCCACCGGCGCCGGTAAAAGTCTGGTGATTGCCGAACTGGCGCGGCTGGCGCGCGGACGCGTGCTGGTGCTGGCTCACGTTAAAGAGCTGGTGGCGCAAAACCACAGCAAATATCTGGCGCTGGGGCTGGAAGCGGATATTTTCGCTGCCGGACTGGCGCGCAAAGAGAGTAAAAGCAAAGTGGTATTTGGCAGCGTTCAGTCGGTGGCGCGTAATCTGCCGCTGTTCGACAGCGCCTTTTCGCTGCTGATTGTCGATGAGTGTCATCGCATCGGCGACGATGAAAACAGCCAGTACCAGCAGATCCTTACGCATCTGCGTCAGCATAATCCTCAGTTGCGGCTGCTGGGGCTGACCGCAACGCCCTATCGTCTCGGCAAAGGCTGGATCTATCGGTTTCACTATCATGGCATGGTGCGCGGCGACGAGCGCGCCCTGTTCCATGACTGCATTTATGAACTGCCGCTGCGTTATATGATCAAGCATGGCTTTCTGGTGCCGCCGGAACGCCTGGATATGCCGGTGGTGCAGTACGATTTCAGCCGCCTGAGCGCCCAGGGTAACGGCCTGTTTGCCGAAGCCGATCTTAACCGCGAGCTAAAACAGCAGCAGCGTATTACGCCGCATATTATTAGCCAGATCGTAGAATTTTCCGCCGAGCGTAAAGGCGTAATGATTTTTGCCGCCACCGTTGAACATGCCAAAGAGGTGCTGTCGCTGCTGCCGGAAGGTAAAGCGCTGGTCAGCGCCGACACGCCAGGGCCGGAGCGCGATGCGCTAATCAATGCGTTCAAACAGCAGCAGATCAAATATCTGGTTAATGTCGCGGTGTTAACCACCGGCTTTGACGCGCCGCATGTCGACCTGATCGCGATTTTGCGTCCTACCGAATCGATCAGCCTCTACCAGCAGATTGTGGGGCGTGGACTGCGTCTGTGTGAAGGAAAGAGCGACTGCCTGATTCTGGATTATGCCGGTAACCCGCACGATCTTTTTACGCCGGAAGTGGGCGCGCCGAAAGGTCAGAGCGATAACCAGCCGGTGCAGGTATTTTGCCCGGCCTGCGGCTTCGCCAATACTTTCTGGGGCAAAACCACCGCTGACGGCACCTTGATCGAGCACTTTGGTCGCCGCTGCCAGGGCGTGCTGGAGGATGACGAAGGGAATCGTGAACAGTGCGACTATCGTTTTCGCTTTAAAAGCTGTCCGCACTGCAACGCGGAAAATGATATTGCCGCGCGCCGCTGCCATGAGTGCGATGCGGTGCTGGTCGATCCCGATGATATGCTGAAAGCCGCGCTGAAGCTCAAGGATGCGCTGGTGTTACGCTGCGGCGGCATGACGCTTGAGGCGGGCCGTGACGATAAAGGTGAATGGCTGAAGGCCACCTATTACGATGAGGATGGCACCAGCGTTAGCGAACGCTTCCGCCTACAAACGTCGGCCCAGCGCACTGCCTTTGAGCAACTGTTTATGCGGCCGCATCAGCGCGCGCCTGGCGTACCGCTCGGCTGGCAAAGCGCCCGTGACGTGGTCGCGCTGCAGCCACTGCTGCGTCATCCCGACTTTGTCGTGGCACGCGCACGCGGGCAGTTCTGGCAGGTGCGGGAAAAGGTATTCGATTATCAGGGCCGCTATCGCCGCGCTAATGAGCTGCGCTAATGAGCTGCGCCAGGCGCGCAGGCTTCAGCACTTCCGTTTGCCCCGGCGGCTAAACATCGCTATAATGCCGCGCGCTTTTGTCTGACAAGAGCTGAACAATCCAACCTGCTGCTGGGTCGCCTGTAGCAGGATCATTTATTAAAGAGAGTTACCATGTTAACTATCAAAGCAACTGAACGTAAAGAGCAGGGTAAGGGTGCGAGCCGCCGCCTGCGTGCTGCTAACAAATTCCCGGCTATCATCTATGGTGGCAAGGAAGCAGCAGTTTCTATCGAACTGGATCACGACTCTGTGCTGAACCTGCAGGCTAAGCCTGGCTTCTACACCGACGAACTGGTTCTGGTTGTCGATGGTAAAGAGACCAAAGTTAAAGTGCAGGCTGTACAGCGTCACCCGTTCAAGCCAAAACTGCACCACATGGACTTCGTTCGCGTTTAATCGCGTTTCGGACCCAAAAAAAACGCCGCATCTGCGGCGTTTTTTTATGCCTGCGCGCGGGCAGTAACCCACGCGCTCGCGTTTACTGCCCGCCAGTGCGACGCTGCAGCTGATCGCGCAGATTTGGCGGCGTGCCCTTGATGGTCAGGGTATCGGTCGCCGGATCCCAGAAGATACGCTCGCCCAGCAGCATGGCATCAAAATTGATGGTTAGCCCACCGCCGCGGCCGGCAAATTTGGTCAGCTGACGCAGCGTAGTGCGATCTGCCGGGAAGCTCTCTTCCAGTTCGTATCCCTGCTCCTTAGTAAACTGCTGAAAGTTCTTTTCCCCCAGCGGCGGCAACTCGCGCGCCAGCTCTTCAATGGCAATCTCTTCGCCCGCCTGCAGCTGTTCGTTACAGTAGCTGTAGACCTGCTGGCGATAGTTTTGCCGCTCGGCTTTATCCAGGCTGGATTCGGCACAGTAGTCGTCCACCGCCTGCAGTAATCCCCGGTTCTGCGCTTTGGTATCCAGCCCTACGCTGGCTCCCAGAAAATCCATGAAGAAATCAGCGACCTTACGCCCGACGCGCCCGCGCAGGAAGGTCAAATAACGCGTGGATTCCGGATTCGTTTCCCATTCGGTTAAATCAATGCGCGCAACGATATCGGCGTGGTTAATATCCAGGTAGTGAACGCTGCTGATATCAAGCTGCTCATTAACGCGCATGCTGCTTTGACTGTTCAGTACGGCGATCAATAAATACTCCACCGCCAGATAGCGGTAGTGGCAAAACAGTACAATGCCGCCTTCGGCAAAAGGATATTTTGCCAGTTCATCGCGCAGCCGTCCGGTCGCGGCCCGGCTGAAGGCCAGAAAATCCTGCTGGCCATCGCGGCATTCCCGCAGGGTTTGCGCCAGTTCGCTCTCGGCGTTAAACAGGCCAAACGCTTTGCTTTTCGCGCTGTAGATCCGGTGCAGCTCTTCCACCAGTTCCGACACGGCCTGGGTGGCGGGCAGCAGGCTATCACGCAGCACCAGTTCCAGCGTTTGCTCATCACGTTTGATCAACTGATGCAGGGCAATCTGGTCGATATCCAGACTCATGTTAGACTCTCCTTTAAGCTTCAGGCGCGTATTCAAACACCCCGAGCCCTTGCGATCAACTGGCGACTTCATCATCCGGAAGCGTTGCCGAAGTTTAACGCTACGGACACGATAAAAGTGCAGAAAAAAAGGCGTGCTTACGGTAAGATACCGCCTTTTCAATACGTATTAGTTAAGGTTATGCCACAATCATCCCGTTATAGTGACGAACGCGTGGAGCAGATCCTCGCGCAGCTGGTGCAGGTGCTGGAATCAAACCAGGCACCAACCGATCTTTCCCTGATGGTGCTGGGAAACATGGTCACCAACTTAATCAATACCAGCGTAGCGCCTGCACAGCGTCGTGCGCTGGCCCGTTCCTTCGCTGATGCGCTGCAAGCCTCAGTGCGCGAAGATAAAGCCCATTAATGTGATGATCTGACCGCAAATATGGTTACCAATCGGCAACGCTACCGTGAAAAAGTCTCCCAGATGATTAGCTGGGGGCACTGGTTCGCGTTGTTTAATATCATTTTTGCTACCCTGCTGGGCAGCCGTTATCTGCTGGTTGCTGACTGGCCCGGTTCACTGGCGGGGCGCGTTTACGCGTTTACCAGTTGGATCGGCCACTTCAGCTTCATTGTTTTTGCGGCCTATCTGCTGCTGATCTTTCCCCTCACATTTGTGGTGATGTCGCAGCGTTTGCTGCGCTTTTTATCCGCTATTGTCGCCACCGCCGGGCTTACGCTGCTGCTGGTTGACAGTACCGTGTTTAACCGTTTCCATCTTCACCTGAATCCGGTGGTCTGGGAGCTGGTCGTTAACCCGGATCAAAGCGAAATGGCGCGAGACTGGCAGCTGATGTTTATCAGCGTGCCGGCTATTTTTCTGGTGCAGATGCTGTTCGCCACCTGGAGCTGGCAAAAGCTGCGTAGCCTTAACCGCCGCAGCTTTGGCAAGCCGCTGGCCGCGCTGTTTATTAGCGCCTTTTTTGCCAGCCACCTGCTTTATATCTGGGCAGACGCCAACTTCTATCGCCCGATCACCATGCAGCGCGCTAACTTGCCGCTCTCTTATCCGATGACCGCCCGCCGTTTTCTGGAAAAGCATGGCTTACTGGATGCACAGGAATATCAACGCCGTCTGATGCAGCAGGGCAATCCGGAAGCGGTTTCTGTGGCTTATCCGCTGAGCGATATTCGCTTTAGCGACGGCGGCTCCGGTCAAAATCTGCTGGTGATTACTGTTGACGGTCTTAATCAGGCTTCTCTACCTAAGACGCTGCCTAACCTGACGCGCTTCGGGGAAGAGAACGTACGTTTCAACCAGCATTTTACTGCGGGCAGCTCGCCGGATAGCGGCCTGTTTGGCCTGTTTTACGGCATTTCTCCCAGCTATATGGATGGGGTACTGGCCTCGCGTATCCCTTCTGCCTTTATTAATGCGCTAAGTCAGCAAGGCTATCAGTTTGGCTTGTTTGCCTCTGATGGTTTCAGCTCGCCGCTTTATCGTCAGGCGCTGCTGGCTGATTTTTCTCTGCCGTTGGCAGGCGATCAGCCCAACAGTCAGACTACCGGGCAATGGCAGCGCTGGCTCGGTTCGCTGCCGTCAGGCCGCGCGCCGTGGTTCTCATGGATTTCCTATACCGGGCTGAGCGATCTGCCGGATGGCGCTAAACAGCGCGCGCAGCGCTATAGCCGTAACGCCAAAGAAATTGATAGCGAGATCGGTCAGGTATTAGCCACGCTGCAGCAAAAAGGACTGTTGGATAATACCGTGGTGGTGATCACCGCTCAGCAGGCCGTTACGTTGCATGCTCAGCAGAGTAATGATGCCCGCCCTGCCCTGCAGGTTCCGTTGCTGATCCACTGGCCGAATACGCCAGCGCAAACCATCAACAAGCTGACCGATCATCAGGATGTTATGACGACGTTAATGCAGCGCCTGCTGCATGTCAGCACGCCCCCTGCGGAGTATTCGCAGGGAGAGGATCTGTTTGCTGCCAGACGTCGCCATGACTGGGTTACCAGTGCGGATAACGATCGGCTCATTGTCACCACGTCGCAAATTACGCTGGTGCTGGATGCTAACGGCAGCTATCAGGCTTATAACCGCGAAGGTCAGCAATTGAAGGATCATAAGCCGCAGTTGGCACTGCTGCTGCAAGTGCTGACAGACGAGAAACGCTTTATCGCTAACTGATTATTAATAAAGCAGTTAGAAAGCCGGCGTCTTGCATTTAGCGAGATTCCAGGTAGTATAGCGTCCACATATCGGCACGTAGCGCAGCCTGGTAGCGCACTGTCATGGGGTGTCAGGGGTCGGAGGTTCAAATCCTCTCGTGCCGACCAAATTCCCTAAAAAACCAGCCCTAACCGGCTGGTTTTTTTCTTCCTGAAAATACCGGACGGCAGAAGCCCAGCAGCATTCTGATATTGCAGGGTAAATTTCTGCACAGGTAGTTTTCAGGACCCTATACCGCCCTGTTAACTCACACATCCTTTCGTTTATATTTTTCTGGCCTTAAAAATCTGATAAATTCAGTTTGATTTTTATCTACCTGAAAGGAATTAAGGTATGAGCAACTACAGGGAAATAGCGCAGCGTATAGTAAAAATACTCATCTCACCCGATTCAGCTTTCGGCTTCTGGAATGGCGTGCTTTCAGTACCAAAAGATATTGGTTATCTGGCATATGGCTTTATAGATACTGACTCACGGTATATTCGGGAAACCGAACGCATCAGGATAGTGACAGCGATTCGCTATGGCATTTTGAAGAATCATAATTTCATTAAAACCATTGAGATCGTGTTTGAGGCTTTTAATCAATATGTCCCGCAAGAAAAACAGAACAGTATCTACAGTAAAACACTGTTTTCCATTGCGGGCAGAGCCACGACTAATACGCTGATTTCTGGACGATTAGCACAAGCTATTGCACAAAATTCAGGCTTTTTTGTCGGCATACGTGGTAGTGTCGTTGGTAATGTATTACTGGCCGGAGGAATGGCGGAACGCAGTATTTATACGTCCCTACGGCTTCAAAATTACGCTCCTGAGGTTTATAAAGCTCTACGAGCTCACAATTATGATTTACTTTATTTTTTACTTGAGCCAGCTTTGCAACCCTTTGTAGAAGCGTTACATGTGAAATGGACTAACGGAACGCCAGCCTTTAACCGAATTCTCGATGCGGTAGATAATGAACTCAAACAAAAATGATGCAAAACACGAGACCGCTATTCGCATACTCCTGCATTACGCTGGTTCACTAATCGGTGGATTGCTCGTATTCCTGTGCGCCTACTGGTTTTTCCATTTTGAGACCTGGACAGAACGAGGCATCTATATTGGCCTGACACTACTGGCTGTATACATAATGCTTAAACTGGTGCCCAAAAAGTACCGTTAAATCCGCCCTGGCTGACTCAATACACTGCGAAACACCTGTTTGACAGGTTCGATATCTCTCTATGGTTACGTATTTTCTTTGCGCAACGAAATATTTTCCCTGAGCAATCATTCGCTTATTAATTTCTTTAATGAGGGGATCTATAAACTTTTTACCGCAGGCCGATAGTAACAACGTTCATTAATCATCCAGGTAAACCCTCATGAAATTATCGACCCGACTTGCGGCTGGATATGGCCTGCTTATCTTACTGTTAGTTCTTTGCGCTGGCGTAGCGCTGCATGCCCTGACTAATGCTCGGGAAGGCATGGACGATACGGTGAACGTTAAGATGAAAAAATATCAGCTGATCCTTGATATGCGCGGCAGCATTCGGGATATGGCTATTGCCGTTCGCAACCTGGCGCTGCTGAGTGATCCAAAGGCAATGCAGCCGGAGTGGGAGCGTCTGCAGAAGCAAAAGCAGCTTTACATTCATAATCGCGAAGAACTGTCGCAGATAATGAAAATTGATTCGACGTCGGCAGGACGCGATGCCTTCCGCAAGGTGCTGGATAATGAAGAGGCGGCATTTAACGCCTATGAAAAAGCGGGACAGCTCGGCTTGCAAAACCTGCAGCAGGAGACAACCACCTACCTGATGACCGTAACGCGTCCGGCGCAAAATAAGTTGCTCGACGCGCTAAACATCATGACCAATGTGCAAATGCAAAACGCCCGCAATGCGGTTACGGATAGCAGCGACGAAATCACGCGTACCTTTATTTTCCTGAGCGTGCTGGTAGCAGTGTCGATAGCGTTGGCGGCGGCAACAGGTTTTATAACCGTACGGAGCCTGATGCGACAGTTAGGCGGTGAACCGGCGCAGGCGCAGACGCTGGCAGCGGCCATCGCAGACGGCGATCTTACCTCCACCATGTCGTTGCGTTCGGGCGATACCACCAGCCTGCTGGCCTCGCTGTTGCGTATGCAAACGCGCCTGAGCGAGATGGTCACACAGATTAAAGATGCCTCCGCTTCCGTTTCACTCGCCTCGGATGAAATCGCGCGCGGCAATACCGAGCTTTCTGCACGTACCGAGCAGCAGGCTGCCGCTCTGCAGGAAACCGCTGCCAGCATGGAGCAGCTCACAGCAACGGTGAAAAGCAACACGGCAGGTGCCAGCCATACGGCAGGGTCGGCGCGTGATACCGCTACTCTGGCCCGTAACGGGGAAGAGAGCGTGCGCAAGATGAACAAAACCATGGCTGATATCTCTCTCAGCGCGGCGAAGGTAAGGGACATTACCAGCACCATTGAAGGTATTGCGTTCCAGACCAACATTCTGGCGCTGAATGCTGCCGTTGAGGCAGCGCGCGCTGGCGAGCAGGGACGCGGTTTTGCGGTAGTCGCTGGCGAAGTGCGCACCCTGGCGCAGCGCAGCGCCACGGCGGCAAGAGATATCAAAGGGCTTATCGAAGAGGCGGTAACACTGGTGGATCAAGGGGTCACGGTTGCTGACGGCACTGCGGCCAGCATTATGAGCGTGGTCACTATGGTCAGCGAACTGGCCAGTGCGATGGATGAAATCGCGCTCGCTTCAAAAGAACAGATGCAGGGGATCTCCCAGATCAGCGTCGCGGTAGGTCAGATGGATGGTGTCACGCAGAGCAACGCCGCGCTGGTTGAAGAGTCCAGCACCGCGTCGCAGTCGCTGGCGGAGCAGGTTCATGCCTTACGGGGTATGGTGGATACTTTCCGCGTCTGATCGGAACAATATTTGATGCCAGCCGAAGGCCTGAGGCTGGCCTGGTTTTCACCAAACAGCGTGCAAAGCACGCTGTGCCTAACACCAGATGCTGCGACATATATTTCAGTAAACTTACAATCTCTTGTTAAAAAAATGCAGGAATGTCATCATTAGCTATATCAACACATACAGTTATGCGCGTTTCAGGGTCATTCTTTATGATTTACGATTGTTTTCTTTATTATGACGAAGATATGCTGCTGGAGTTACGACTCAACGTCCTGGCTCCTCATATTGATAAATTTGTCATTGTTGAATCTACCCACACTTTTACCGGCAAGAAAAAAAAACTTAACTTTGATATTTCCCGCTTTCAAAAATGGGCCGATAAGATTATTTATGTGGTATTCGATGAGGTGCCCCACGAGGATGCCTGGGAGAATGAACGACGTACGCGTAACCATTTGATGGCAGGTCTGGCGCAGGCAAACGATGAAGACATCATTATTATCTCTGATGTTGATGAAATTATTTCACCTGCGGCTTTACAACATTTTAATAAACGCGCGCTCTGTACAGTTTTACATCTTAATTTTTATAACTATCAATTTAATCTTCAGGTGTTCAACGCTGATGGCTCGCCGCGAAAATGTACCTTAGCCAAAATGACCACTTTCAGGACGCTGCAACGCTTTTTTAACGGCAAACCAGAAGATTTCCGTAATGTGAAACGCTCACCTATTCACCAGCGATGGTTTAAATGGAATTATCTTAAATACCGCACCCGCATTATCCCTGATGCCGGCTGGCATTTCTCCTGGTTAATGCATCCGGAGCGGATTGCAGAAAAAATGTCGAGTATCTCTCATACTGAATATGATGTGCCTCAACTAAATAATCTGGAGCATATTCAGGCTGTGATGTCAGAAGGGAAGGATATCTGGAAGCGAGAAAGGATATTAAAAGCCGTTCCTCTGTGTAAGGAACAATTCCCCCTTCCGCTGGTAGAAAATCAGGAAAAGTATCGCGATTTTATCCGGTAGCCTTCAGTTAATCAGGGCCGGATAAATGCTGCGCCCTGTCACAAAGCGGTTTAACTTAATAAAACCTTCACATTATTGTCACAAATCTTTCCTAGCCTGTTGCCACCTTAACGAAACGGGAATCAGGCTATGGCGGCTGTTAAAGCAAAAAACATACAGGATACTGAAGCCCTGCTGCATTCAGGCGTTAACAAGGTGGAGCTGGACTGGGAGATAGACAGCGATGATTTCTTCCATCTTGCCAGCCACTGGTGCGAGCGTGGAGCAAAAATTACCCGCTCTCAGCATCACTTCGTGCTGTCGGTAAAAGGTTTCGCTATCCCGCCAAATGACTGACAACACTCGGCCGGGGTTGCGTTCGCATACCCCGGCTTACGGTACACGCCTAACGCCCGGTATCGGTGCGCTGAACTGCATCCAGCGTCGCCTTCTCTCTCTCACTACCTGTTAACTCGTACAGCTCCCCTTCGCGCATCTCCAGCAGCCGATCGGCATGGATAAAATAGTGATCGTCGTGGCTGATGGCGAAAACGGTTTTGCCGCTTTGCTGTAGCCAGGGCAAGAGTTCACGATAGAAAACCCGGCGGAAATGGGGATCCTGATCGGCGGCCCACTCATCCAGCAGCAGAATATCACGCTGCTCCGCCGCTGCCAGCAGCAACGCCAGACGCTTGCTCTGCCCTTTCGACAGCTGCAGGTTCACTACCCTGTTTCCATCCAGTTTTAGCTTGTCCTGCATTTTCAGTCGTTCCAGCCACTGTTGCACCAGCACCGGGCTGGCCGGCTGCGCGTCAGGACCGATAAGACGATCAAACAGATGGACGTCGGTGAAAACCGCAGAGAAGAGATGGCGGTAACGCTCAATATCCGTTACCGCTTCACCATCAAGCAGAATGGTGCCGGAAACCGGCTGATAGAGACCGGTCAGCAACATCGCCAGCGTCGATTTTCCGCTGCCATTGCCGCCAATCAAAAATACCAGTTCGCCGCGCTTCAGCGTCAGGTTGATCGGCCCAACGCTGAAACCGTTATCGCCATAATGGAAAACCAGGTCACGCAACTCCAGCGTTTGCCAGTCGGCGACAGCGGAGGTGGTTGAGAAATGCTCGTGCCACTCCGCCAGCTGAAAGCTCCGCAGCTTATTAAAAGCCACCTGGGCGCTTAACAGCGTTGGCAGTGCACCAACCGCCTGCAGCAGCGGCGTGCGTAAAAACAGCAGCATCAGAGAGTAGGTCGCGGCGACGGCGGTATTCGCCCATCCCAGACCGTTGGCCATAAAGAACACCATACCGATCGCACCCAGCATCATAATGTTCGACCAGTTAACCGCGCTGAGATGAAAGGTATCGGCACGCACGATATGGTGCCGGTAAGCGTTGGCATTTTCCTGATAAACGGTGTCATAAATCTGCTGCGCGCGCGTGCGGTTCAGCGCCAACTCTTTGCGGCCATCTATCACTGTCTGGTAATCGGCATAGAGACGATCTTCCGTCTCGCGCAGCTTCGCCATATGGCTGTAAACACGCGAAACCAGCAACCAGCCGCCGATAATGGTCACCGCAACCCAGATTGCCGTTACTGCCAGCATCCCCGGTGACAGCCAGGCAAGATAAGCCGCCGAGCCGATGGTCAGAATAATCCCCTGGATCAGCTCCGGCAGACGCACAAAGGCGATGGTGATATTGCGCACATCGCTGGTGAGCCCCGCCAGTAACTGTGCGCTGCCGATCTGTTCAATACGTTGAATATGCGTATCGAGGATACGCTTGATAAACTGACCGCGCAGCTTCCAGACAAAGTGATGTCCCAGCAGCGTCAGCGCCAGCTGTGAGGCCAGCGTGACCGCCATCAGCAGCAGCAACAGGCCAAGAAAAGTTGGCAGAACCGCCATTGAAGCATTGATACTGACAATCAGCTCGCGGTTAATGTAAGCAATAATGCCGATACCCAGCGCCGCACTGAGCAGATTAAGCACAATTATCGCAATAAACGGCCAGCGGTACTGTTTATAAACGACGGAGAGCAACTCCATAACTGCATCCTGATAAAAAACAAAGCAGCCTGCAGTTTAATGAGAAGCTAATCGATAGCAATAATAATTCTCAATCAGAATAATACAGATCTAACCTCAGCGCGCGCAGCGGAAAGTCAGGTTGTAACGGAACGCGCCCGCCAGAGGATGAATGCCCGCTTTTACCGGCAGGATACCGTGAAAACGCAGCCGTGAGGCGCCACCCCATACCACTACGTCGCCATGTTCCAGCATTACACGCTGAACGGCATCGCCGCGTTCAAAGCCACCAAACTGAAACACCGCCGGCAGACCAAGAGACACCGAGACGATGGGCTGTCGCAGATCCTTTTCATCCTTATCCTGATGAAGCGACAGTTTTGCACCCGGTTCATAGCGGTTAATCAGGCAGGCGTCAGGCTGAAAATGGCTAAAGCCCGCCTCCTGCGCGCACGCCTGTGCCAGCAAACGAAACGTCTGCGGCATCGGCGGCCAGCGGCGTCCGGTTTCATTATCTTCACCGGTATACTGATAGCCGCGCGCATCGCTCGACCAGCCGAGATCGCCACAGTTGGTCATCGCCACCGACATGCGGTGACCGCCCGGCGTAATGCGATGATGGAAAGGGTTACTCTGCGCTACCTCTTCAATCTGCGCCAACAGGCTGGCCGCCTGCTCGCGGGCACGCCGTCGCAGAATAACCGCACCCTCTGCCAGAGGCTCAGCCCAGGGGGCTTCTTCACTAAACAGATCTAACATTGCCGCTCCGCTTTCCGCCGTAAACCTTGTTGCATGCTAACGGGACGCAGAGGCGCCCTGCAACATAAATGCGCGAAACTGTGGCGACATCCAGCTGCTGAAACCCTCTTTATCTTTGGTAATCAGATAGACCGCCAGCTTTTCCCGCAGCGCCAGCGCTTTGGCTTTTTCAGTGCCCAGCACCATCAGGCCGGTATCCCAGCCGTCCGCTTCCAGCGCGGTAGTGGCGATAACGGTCGCAGAGACCAGACGGTGTTCAATGGGCTGACCGCTTTGCGGATCGATGACGTGGGAAATACGTCTGCCGTCCAGCTCGTAATAGTTGCGGTAGCTGCCTGACGTGCTGATGCCGTGCCCCTGTAAATTGACCAGCGCCTGCACAGCGTTCTCACGATCGGT
This sequence comes from Pantoea sp. FN0302, assembly GCF_050113775.1. Taxonomy (NCBI): domain Bacteria; kingdom Pseudomonadati; phylum Pseudomonadota; class Gammaproteobacteria; order Enterobacterales; family Erwiniaceae; genus Pantoea; species Pantoea sp. FN0302. Next base: position 456,043 of record NZ_JBNJSM010000001.1, on the reverse strand, counting down.
CGGCTTCTGAATCGCCACCCGCCAGGTTTTGCCCGCAGTGTTACGGCCACGCGTCAGCACTGCGCCGCCAACCGAGACCAGATAGTTATGGATGCCCTCCTTTTCCATCAGGCGCGCCAGATGATCGGTAGCGAAGCCCTCTCCCATGGTAGAGAGATCGACATACAGCCCCGGCAAATCTTTCTGCAGATAAGCACCGTCGGCGCGTTCAATCACCTGCAAATGTTGCAGGCCGGTCAACGCTTTCGCCGCATTGATCTCCGCCTGCGACGGCGTATGCAATGGCTGTTTATCCGGACCAAAACCCCACAGATTAACCAGCGGCCCCACGGTAATATCCATCGCGCCCTGGGTTAACCTGCCAATACGCAGCGACACTGTGACGATATTGGCCATCTCCTGGCTAATAGGTTGCGGACTGAGGTCATGAGATTGGTTAAAGCGCGACAGTACGGAGTCCTTTTTCCACGTTGACAGCTCGTGGTCATCCCTGTCCAGCTGCTGCTGAATTTTCGCACGCAGCTCCTCTTGTCGGTCTGCTGACACGCCCGCCAGGCTAACGCGCCACTGGGTTCCCATGGTTTTACCTGTCAGCACCAGCCCGTTATCCGTCGGCGTCTGCTGCCGTTCACAGCCCGTCGCCAGCAATCCCAGCAGCATTACCGCTGCCAGCGCTCTTTTTTTCATTGCTTTCATCTTCATCTGTCGTTGTATTGTTCGGCGAGGCGGCACTACGCACGACGCACCGTGGCGGCACATTTTGCCCCATTTCTGCTCAGGCGATGTTGACAAATGTGCCTTAAATCCGGATTAACGGGCAAAACAAAGATGGCACGAGATGTGCTTTATTCAGGCAGGTTAACGCTATTAGGGGAAATGCGTATGCACTATGCAGGCTCGCGCCAACAGTGGATATACTGCCTTCTGGCCTGTTGCAGCTTTACGCCTGGCGGCACAGGGTTTGAAGGTATGTGGGGAGATGCGCTGAAAATGGTGCCCGGCGCGCAAAACAGTGAGGGTTCTGCCCCTCTAAAGCGAGGCGTAAAAAAGGCGACGCTGAGCGTCGCCTTGCAGAAAGCGGGAATGATTAGAACTGATAAACCAGGCCCAGCGCCACTACGTCATCGGTGTTGATACCAGCTGCGTCGGTAAACGCGTTGTCATCCAGCAGGTTGATCTGATAATCAACATAGGTAGACATGTTTTTGTTGAAGTAGTAAGTCGCGCCTACGTCGATATACTTTTTCAGGTTCTGCTTGCCGTAACCCTGGATATCTTTACCGCGAGAGGTCACATAAGCCAGGGACGGACGCAGACCGAAGTCGAACTGATACTGCGCAACCAGTTCCCAGTTGTCTGCTTTATCAGCAAAACCGTAGGCTGCCTGATCGTCGTCGCCGAAACGGGTAGCGTTATAAGAACGGGTGTACATCGCCGCCAGGTAGATGTTGTTTGCGTCATATTTGAGGCCGCCGGTATACGCTTCCGCTTTGTCGCCGTTGCCCAGAATCGCACCGCTGTTCTGGTAGTTAGTACGGTCAGACTGGAACATTGCCGCACCCAGCCCCAGGCCGTTGCCCAGGTCGTAAGTGGTGCTCAGGCCCCAGCCATCGCCGTTCTGCGCCACAGCTTTACGGCTGCCAGCTTCTTCCGGGTTGCTGTCATTTTTGCCCTGGTACTGTACGGCAAAGTTCCAGCCGTCAACCAGGCCGAAGAAGTTGTTGTTACGGTAAGTAGCTACGCCGTTAGCGCGCTGGAACATAAAGTTGTCTGCGCCGTAGGTATCGCCGCCGAACTCCGGCAGGACATCGGTCCATGCGCCGATGTCATAAGCCACGCCGTAGTTACGACCGTAGTCGAACGAACCTGCGTCACCAAATTTGATACCGGCAAAGCCAACACGCGTATAAGAATCTTCGGTGCCTTCGTTTTCGGAATGGTTCAGAGCAACCTGATACTCCCACTGACCATAGCCGGTCAGCTGCTCAGAGATTTGGGTTTCGCCTTTAAAACCGAAACGCAAATAAGATTGGTCGCCGTCGCTGCCGTCGTTGTCAGAGAAATAGTGCAGACCGTCCACTTTGCCGAACAGGTCAAGTTTATTGCCGTCTTTATTATAGATCTCTGCTGCGCCTGCGGAGCCTGCTACTAACAGCGCCGGGACCATCAGGGAGAGAATATGACGTTTCATTTTTATTACCCTCTGGTTATGTGCCTTATAATTGCCACTGCTTGTCGAGCGTTTATTTTTCGGTCGACAGCTCATTGTTCAATCGCCAGAAGTAATAATCCATAAAGAAAATGCTACTAATTTTCCAAAACTGTTTCTATATATTTTATTTTTATCGGTAAATGTAAATTACGTGGAACTTTTAAACAGCACATAGCGTTAAAAAATTAAGCACTATTTGATAAGAAATATCTTTATTACAGGTTATCAGAGAGTTAAAAATAACCATGATATCAGCACTGAATGATAAAAAATTTCTTATTGAGGGTTATAAAATAGATCCCGCTATCATCATTTTATTTCATTATTACCTTCATTCACCCTGAATGAGCTGTTTTACCCTTATATTCTGCCGGACATTAACTGTCCGGCTTTTTTTATCAATTTTTAACCAGCGCCCTACTGCAAACGCGCCAGCTGATGATTGGCGGTTATCCGCCTCCTGCTCAGTTACAAATATTTTTTAAACCACTCTGTCTGAACGCGAATAACCTGCTGGAAATGTGCGCCGGTATAGATATCGTAATGACGGGCATCGGCCTGCTCATACAGTTTCTTCTCCTGAGCACCAATGGCGGCAAATAAAGCGCGGCCCTGCTCTGGTGGATTAACGGTATCATTTTCGGCAATCACCACCAGCGAAGGGCATGTGACCTGAGCGGCAGAAAGAGCTGGTTTATATTGTAATGTTTCGCGCACCGTCAGGAACGGGATTTTAATATCCATCTTTGGATAAAGCGCCCGATTCTCTTCAAAAAAGGCTTTGGATTCGGCATCGCTTAATACGCGGTTGACGCTCACCATCATCTCTTTACCGCTATTTTTCTGCTTTTCAGCCATTTTATCCAGTGTGGCAATAAAGGCGTTTTTCTCTTGCTCATCCATTTGGCCGCTAACGATCGCTTCACCATCGGCAAAGGCCAACTGGCTGACAATACATTTAATTTCTGACGCTTCCGCCGCCGCGCCAAAGACATGGCATCCGCCAAAAGAGGTTCCCCAGAGACCGATGCGTTGTGCATCAAGCTCTGGCTGCTGCTGAGCCCAGCGCACCACGGAAAGAATGTCGGCAATCTGCATTGCCGGGATCAGGCGGCCCCGCTCACCGTCACTGTCGCCAAATCCACGGTAATCAAAGGTAATAGCCGCGAAACCGGCCCCGACAAAGGCCTCGGCAAACGCTGGCAGCAGAATTTCTCGAATGCCGCAGAACCCATGACATAAAACGATAACCGGTTTTTTACCTTCACCGCCTGGTTTGTGCAGCGTAATAACAATACCGTCATCATTTTTTTGCGTTAAAACATCCATTAACCTGTTTCCTGTATTTATTTAACCTGATACACACGCTTTACTTTTTAACAGCGCGCATATTATAAAACGGGAAAAGAGTAAACTTTGAGAGATTCGTCTGGGTTATTATTTAAACCTATTATTTTTCGCATTGTTGTCACAAAAAACAAGCTACGGCGCTTAGCGTTCACGCATCGCTTCGTTAATTTTATTTAGCGGTTTAATTAAATAATCCATTACTGATTTTTGACCGGTTTTTATCTCTACATTGGCGACCATGCCTGGCAGAATTGGAAATTTACGGCCAGCGCGGTTAGTCAACTCCGCTTTTTGCGTGCGCACATAAACGCGATAATAATACTGATCGCGCTTTACCTCATCCTGGAGGGTATCCGGGGAAACCGTTTCCACTTCGCCATCCAGATCGCCATAAATTGAAGAATCGTAGGCGGTAATTTTCACTACGGCAGGCAGGCCAGGCCGAATATAGGCGATATCTCGCGGGTTAATGCGGGTTTCAATCAGTAGCTGATCCTCCAGCGGCACAATCTCCATCAATTTACCGCCCGGCTGCAACACGCCTCCAACCGTGGTCACCTGTATATCTTTTACGATGCCGCGCACCGGGGATAACAGCGTGGCACGCGTCAGCTGATCCTCTTTGCCGGTCAATCCCTGTAGCTGGGCGTCCAGCTCGGCATTATTTTTGACCTGTTCTTCGCGCGCGCGCACCGCATATTCGTTACGCGCTTCGTCGATTTTGCCGCGCAGTTCGCTCACCTGCCGACGCAGACGAATCACTTCCACCTCGCCCGCCGCGCCCTTCGCCACCAGCGGCGCGGTCATGCGTAACTCTTCCTGCACCAGCTTCAGCGACTGTTGCAGGTTGTTGACGGTTTCCAGTAAATTACGGCGTCGTGACTCATAGAGCTGCGTTTCACGCGCTACCAGTTCCGGCTCACGCAGCGTTTGCTCGCTAAACTGCAGCGGCTCGCCGGTGAGCTCGGCGCGTAATCGTTCCGCTGAGGCACGCAGAGTGCGTACTTTCGACTGCGCCTCGCCAAAATTGGACTGAAAGCGGGTTGGATCAAGCCGCGCCAGAACCTGCCCTTTACTGACAATATCCCCTTCATGCACGTTCAGCTGATTAACGATACCGCCGTCAAGGCTCTCAATTACCTGCGCCCGGCTGGAGGGCGTCACTTTGCCGGTGCCCACCGTGACTTCATCGAGAATAGCGAAATGCGCCCAGACCAAAAAGATCACCAGCGCGGCGCTGCACAGCCAGATAATCAGCGAGGTGCGGCGTTCATGGGTTTTTAACTGGCGATCAACCGTAACCTGCGTCATGCGGCATCTCCTTTGGTTGGCTTCGCCGCGCTGGCGCTACGCAAAATATCATCGCGCGGGCCATCTGCGACAATACGACCGTTGTCCATCACCACAATCCTGTCCACCAGCTTTAACAGCGCCGGACGATGGGTTACCAATACCAGCGTGCGCCCGCTTAGCCAGCTTTTCATTTGCCGGATCACATGTTCTTCCAGTTGTTCATCCATCGAGGCGGTGGGTTCATCCAGCAGCACCACCTGCGGCTGACGCAGGATCATACGGCTGATAAGCACCATCTGGCGCTGACCGCCGGAGAGACCGCGGCCACCCTCGTTAATAATACGATCCAGGCTGGCGGCATCCTGCTGCACCAGGCTCAGTGCGCCGCTGACGCGCAGCGCCTGCAGCATCTCCTGTTCGCTGGCATGCGGATTGCCCAGCATCAGGTTTTGCCGCAGGGTGCCAAAAAACAGCCGGGAGTCCTGCGACAGCCAGCCCAGCTGACGCCGCAAATCAACCGGATCGATACCACTGATATCCACGCCATCAACAATCACCTTGCCCTGCGTCGCTTTCGCCTGTCCCGCCAGCAGCTTTAGCAGCGTCGATTTTCCGGCGCCAACTTTGCCCAGCAGCGCGATGCGCTCGCCTGGCTTGATCTGCAGCTGCCCGATGTTCAGCACATTTTTGACATTTTCTTCATCGTAGGTGTACTGCACGTTACGCAGATCGTAATGACCGGCCAGTGTCGGACAGTGCGCCATCTCGCCCTCTTCCGGCTGATCGAGCGGCTTTTTCAGCAGCTCATCCAGCCCTTTCATCGCGCTTTTGGCATGTTGCCAGCGTGAGAAAATCATCGTCAGCTGCATCAGCGGCGCAATGGTGCGTGAGGAGAGCAGGCTGCTGGCGACCAGCGTGCCGGTGGTGATATCGCCCGCCAGCACCAGATAGGTACCGTATACCAGCATGCTCGCGTAGGTCAGCTGCTGTACCGATGAGGCCCAGCCGGTGAGTCTCGCTCCCCACAGTCGCTGTTTCATGCCGATAGCGGCGCTCACTTCATGCGTCTGCTCCCACTGGCGCTGGAAATAGGGTTCCGCCTGTAGCGCTTTGATATCCTCTACGCCCTCAATGGTTTCCACCAGCACCGCATTACGCAGCGCTCCTTCGCGCATCCCTTCCTTCGCCAGTTTTGCCATCGGGATCTGCACCAGCAGGCCCGGGATCACAATCAGCGGGATCGCCAGCAGCGGAATGATCACCAGCGGACCGCCGATAAACCCCATGATAAACAGGAACAGAATAACAAACGGCAGGTCCGCCGCCGCGCCAACGGTGGTGGAGGTCAACAGCTCGCGTACCTGATCGATCTCACGCAGCTGCGAGATAAAAGAACCGGTGGATTTCGGACGCGCTTCGTTACGAATATTCATCGCTCGCGCAAACAGCATGGAAGAGATCTTGAGGTCGATGCGTTTGCCCATCAGATCGGAGACCTGGGTACGCATCAGACGGATCAGGTATTCAATCGCAGCGGCGATCAGCACGCCGGCAAATAGCACCCACAGCGTCGGCTCCGACTGCGCCGGGATCACGCGGTCATAAACCTGCATCGAAAACAGGATGCCCGCCAGCGCCAGCACATTACCCACCACCGAGGCGAGAGAGATTTCAGCGATGCGCCGTCCCATGCCGCGAAAGTTTTTCCAGAACCAGTGCTCCTCATACGGCTGCACAAACTCATCAATGCGCGCATCGCGTGCGCGCGCCGCCACGCCGGGCACCGCCACCTGCTGCTGACTTTGCGCCAGCAGCTCCGTCAGATCGCTTTCACGCACCACATCGCCGCCATCGCTCAGCCAGTAGTGCGCGCGTCCTTCAGCATCGATCGCCTCGACCACTGCCACGCTGCCGTTATCCAGCAGCAGGATCACCGGCGTCACCTCCTGTCGCCAGCGTAACTTTTCACGCGGCGTCATGCTGAGATGCAGGCCCAGCAGCCCTGCCAGACGCTCCAGCTGTTTATCAGACGGCAGATGCTCAAACCAGCGCATCTGCTGACGCAGCGTTTTACCATCGGCGGGCTTGCCGAAGCGGGCGGCAACCCGCAGCATCGCCGCGATCCAGTTATCGGTAGAGGTGGTCATAGTCGCTGCCTTATTCATCTCTGTTACCTGCTTGCTAATTCAGTGAAGGCAGACGCTCGCCGCTCTGCTTTTCGCGATCGATGCCCATCATATCCAGCAGATTGTCCACCGCTGCCGCATAGCGCACCGTGGCATTCCAGCCGTCATACAGCGCGGTGATGCGCATGCTGTCAGCCTGAAACACATCCTGCTCGACGCTGAGCAGATCGTTGAGGCTGCGCTTGCTGAGCCGGTACTCGTCCGCATAAACCGAGCGGGTGTGCTCTGCGCTTTCCAGCTGTACTTCTCCCGCCTGCTGACGCTGCTGCGCGCCGATCATGTCGGCGTAGGCGGTGGAGGCGTTCTGGTTAATATCGAGCTTGGCGCGCTGGATTTCCGCCTGCGCCGCCTGACGCGCCGCCTCAGCGGAGCGGGTGCGGGCATCGACCAGCCCCCCCTGATAAAGAGGCGCTTCTACCCGTAGCTGCAGTTCATCATCCCAGTAAGATCGGTTGTCGTTTTCATAGCGGGTACGTCCCGCCTCCACTTTAACCGTGGGCCAGTGATTCGATGCCGCCTGGTTAACCCGCTCGCGGGCCGCCTGCTGCCTGGCCTGCGCGCTGCGCACCGCGGCGCTTTTCTCATAGGCGATACGGTCCAGCGTTACCTGCTGCTGTAACAGCGATTCCGGCAGCTCTGGCAGGTTATCGGAGATGACGCCGGTGAGTACCGTAAGCTGCGCCTGCGCCGAACGCTGCTGAGCACGATACTGCTCCAGCGTGGCGCGCATTCCGGCCAGACGCGTGCCCGCCTGCAGCACGTCAGACTGCGAATTCAGGCCAGCATCGGCACGCAGTCTGGCGATGTCGCGCACATGCTCCAGTGAGGCGATATTTTTTCGTGCAGACACCACCAGCGCCTGATAGCGCTTCACCTCCAGGTAGGTCTGCAGCGTATCGGCGGCAACGGTTGTCATGGTATCGAACAGGGCAAAACGGTAGGCGTCAGAAAGCGCATGCTGCTCATCGATCGCTCCGCCGGTACGCCCAAAGTCATACAGTAGCTGGCTAAGCATCACGCCACCGGAGGCGGTATTGTTCAGGCTGCCGGAGGAGTTGGTCTGATTCGATCGTCCGCCGGTCGCCTGCAGGGAAATCTGCGGATACCAGGCGCTTTTGGCGGCGTCCAGCTCCGCCTCGCCCACGTTGATCTGTGCAGCGGCCTGGGCAATTTGTGGATTACGGGCGAAAGCGCGCAGAATCGCTTCACGTAGCGTAAGCGTGGCGATGCGCTCCTCGGTAGGTGCGGCACGCCAGTTAAATTCAGCTTTCGGCTCTGAGGCCGCCCAGGCGACATGCCCCACGCAGCCCCACGCGGCGCTCAGGCAAAGAGAAATAAGGAGTTTACGCATGCAGCTCGATCAACCTTTTTATTATTCGTACGCGTGAGGCAGGAGCCGTTCCCTCGTGCGATACTCATATCCGGTAAAATAACATCATGAATCATTACCGAATTCCATTCATTTTATTAATCAGTTGCGTAATTTTGCCGTCAGCTATTTTGCGGTATAAATCACATTCTCACTAACAGGTATAAAGGCGCCTGCTAAAGGACAAAGGCAGCACAAGGCCGCCTAAGTCATTAAAAAACAACTTTGTAACATTGCTTGAATATTAAAATGAACTAAACATTGTTATCAGACTACCGGCTGTAAATGCTGCTGTTGCAGCAGCTCGGCCAGCGCATTTTCCGTCGTCGGCGCATGGTGAGCGGCATCCTCGCTTTGCGTCGCGCTGTAGCCGACAGCGGTCACGCCGTGCCACATATCCGCCGGAGCGGGCGGCAGCGCCGTTTCCTCATTATGGCCTAAGATTTCTGCGCCAGCGGTTGCCTTTGCCACGCCCACGCCCTGTGCGGCGGTTTCGCCGTCAGCGACTGACTGCGCCGTTTGCCCGTCATACGCAGACGCTTCCACATGAGCTGCTGGCTTCGCCGATTCCACGCCGTGCACAGACGTTTCGGCGCCGGTGGTTGCCTGCGTATCTGTTCTGGTCTGGGCGTCAGCATCGGTGGCGGTTAAGCGATCCACCAGCGCGGCAAGCGAGGGCTGGCTGGCGCTGTGCAGACCGAGCGACGCCGTATCCAGCGGCTGGGCGCCATCGTCAACGCCCACGGTTTCCGTGGCGGTCAACGTTGCCGCGTGCATGGCCAGCGCGTCGGAGGCGTCATGACTCTGCGTCGACTGAACATCGCTAAAGGTCACCGCGCCATCGGCATCCACGGTAATAATCTTCGCCTGCACCTGGGTCACATTCGAACCGCTCCAGCTCAGCCAGTCGCTCATCATGGCGACGACGGTATAACTGCCGGGCTTAAGCGCCTCTACGTCGCTAGCGGGCACAGTGACCTGCCAGTGGTTATCGTAGCCCTGCCCATCTTTGCCCGCCTCAACGACAGAGGTGTAGGTTTTGCCGTTCAGCGTAACGTACACCGTTGAGCCAATGCCCAGTCCCTCGCCGGAGGAGCGGGAGGAACTGATAATCAGATCGCTATGCTTTTCCGCGCCGCTGAGATGGTTGTCGCCGCTGATCGGATCAAATTCAAACGTCATGGGATAATGATAGGGATAGCTGCCCGCCGCCGTTTTAATCGCGCGCGTAGCGGCAAACTGATTGCCGTCCTGATCCTGGTAGCTGATGGTAATATGGGTCGTGGTGCCGTTTTTGACGCTAAACAGATCGGGAACATTGACGCTCCAGACGCCCTCGCTGGTAACGGTGCCGAAAAACACCTTGTCCCCGGCGGTCAATTTCACCGTACTGTCCGCCGGAATGCCGGTGGCATGGCCGGTAATATAGAAAGGCGCCGCGATTTCACCGCCATCCACGTTGTTGTCGCCGGAAATCGTATCGATGGTTAACACCGGCGTTTCGTTACCTTCGCCGTTATGGTTCAGCGTCAGGGTTTTCGCCACCTGCGCCACTTCCTTCGCCCCACCGTAGAACACGGTGGCGATCAGCGTAATCTGGCCGTCCGGCAGCGCCTGTACATCTTCCTTCGGCACGGTAATCACCCAGCGGCTGTCGGTGGTGGTTTTGGTGCTGTAGGTGTGGCCGTTCAGCATCACCTGCACCTCATGTCCGCTGTCGATATAGCGGCCCCAGCCGGAAATCAGCAGTTCGCCGCCGCGCTCGACGGCGCTCAGCACGTCATCGCCGGTGACTTTATTCACCGCCAGCGTCGGTACCTTATTGCTGCTGTTGGTCAACGTAAACTGCGTGCTGACGTGATGATCCACGCCCGCGCTGTCGGTATGATCGGCGGTGACCGTCACTTTGCCGCCGGGAATGGCAGCGATATCGCTTTCCGGCACGGTGACGGCCCACATACCGTCGTTACCCAGCGTACCGCTGTAGGTTTTCCCATGCAGAGTGATCAACACGGTGTCGCCTGGCATTCCCTGATACGCGTAGCCGGAAATGACCGTAGCGTTGCCGTGCTCATTATTCGTGATGGCGTTGTTGACTGAGATCGGATTAAACGCCAGATCAGGGTCCATTACGGTAAAAGTCTTGGTCTGGGTGCTGTTCACGCTTTCGCCCGTGTTCAGCGTAGCGTTAATCGAGGCGATCACCGTATAGCTGCCGGGCGGCAGCGCCTGTACATCCCTGGCGGGCACGGTAATCTGCCAGTGGTTATCATAATTGCCGCCTTCCACCACGCCGGTATAGGTTTTGCCGTTAAGCGTGACGTAAACTGTCTCGCCGAAGCCAAGGTTTTCACCGGAGAATTTCGAGCCGGTGATAATCAGATCGCTGTGCCCTTCCTGCGCATCGACCTTGCCGTCAATGCTGATGGTATCGATCTGAAACGCCATCGGATATTTATAAGGGTAGCTTGAAGGCACCAGATGGATTTCGCGGCTGGCGGCCACCTCATTGCCGACGCTGTCCTGCCAGCTGACGACCGCATGGGTGGAATTGGCGTTTTTGGCGTTATACAGCTGTCCAACTTTGACGCTCCAGACGCCGTCGCTGGTCACTTCGCCATAAAAGACTTTATCCGCAATGGTCAGCTTAATGCGACTGCCTGCCGGAATGTTGCTGGCATGGCCGGTAAGGAAAGTTGTGGCGCCGATTTCATAGAGGCTAATGGTGTCATCTGCGGATACGGTATCAATCTCCAGCGACGGCGACGCCTTGCCCGCGCCCTCGTTATTCAGCGTCAGGGTTTTCGCCACCTCTGCGACGCGCGCCTCATGGCCGAGCGAAGCCAGCAGCGTAATCTTTCCTTCCGGCAGCGCCTGCACATCTTCCTGCGGCACGCTGATGGTCCAGCGGCTGTCTTTGGTGGTGGTGGCGTGATACTGATGGCCGTTCAGCGTTACCGTGACCTCATACCCTTCGCCGATATTGCGGCCCCAACCGGAAATCAGCAGATCGCCGCCGCGTTCGATGGCGCTCAGCACATCGTCGCCGGTCACCTTGTTAAGAAACAGCGTCGGCACTGACGGACTTGCGGTGCCCGCCAGCAGGTTAATCTGGCTGGTGGCCTCGTGCGCCACGCCCGTACTGTCGATATGAGAGGCGTTAACGGTCACTTTGCCGTTGGGGATTTGCGCGATATCGCTTTCCGGCACGGTAACGTACCACATCGCATCATTGCCCAGCGTGCCGCTGTAGCTTTTGCCATGCAGGGTGACGGTAACGGTGTCGCCTGGATTGCCCTGGCGCACATAGCCGGACACCACGGTGGCGTTGCCATGCTCGTAATAGCCGATGGTGTTATCGATGGAGATCGGGTTGATGGTGATCGTCTCGTCCGCTGCCGCCGCGCGCGTCGGGGCGTCAGCCTGTTGATGGCTGGATAAGGATGTCGTCGCCACGCGCGGCGAGGCGGTATCCGTTTCAGCCGCGAGACTGGTCACCAGGGTAGCGTCAGAAAAAGGAAGCGCAGCGGCAAGCCGCTGACGATCGATGGTGTTGGCCATAATAAATCTCCTGTGGCGCCAGATGAAAAATTGCCGTGGACAGACGCACCCCGCGGCCGGGATGAATGCACAGCTTTATTTATCCTTTCAAAACCTGAAAGGGAGGGTTGGCGCGCACCAGAGCTGAATCAGCCCAATAACCAGGCAATGAAACATTATCTAAAAACGGTTTGTTACCGTCATGTGCGACCAGATATAAAGAAAACAGGTAAGAACAGCATCTTTATCAATTTATCTTATCGATTAATAAAATTAATCGATGGCACCAAAATGGGGCAGCGCAATTTTACTTTTATTACATGCGTGCTGGCTAATCCCTTGATATCACGCTGTCTGCACGCGAAGCGCCGCTGTCCTTGTTAAGCTGAGGTGCCGCTTAACACTGTGCCGCCTTTGACTGTTACGCAGCGGGAATATTTAGGAATTAACCTAGGGGCTAAAATGTAGTTTCTGGCGTAGCCGACTACCTCAATCAGCGCTTCCCGCGCTCTTTAGCTGTAGGTGAAAAATGCGGCGACGCTGAATAAATCGGCAACGTCGTGTGAAATAAGCGGGCTTCGTTGGGCGACCGGTAAAAAACGGGGCGCGTCGGCCCCGTTGTTGAGTACAAGCGCAGCCTGAGGAAAGCGATCGTGTCTGTATGCGGCAAATCCTGCGACAGGGGGAACACTGCTACAATCTGCCGTCTGGGGTTCTGCTACCCTCGGCGCAGTTTTCCTTCATCTTTAACAGGTGTTTTCGCAGAAATGCCATTATCCTTAATTTGACTTATGGCAAAGTGACGCGCCTGATTTTGCCACTTTTAGCCAGGAACTTTCCTGAAAAAGCGCTCCGGCGGCGAAAACTGATTAACAACCTCCATTTTATCGTTTAATAACCTTGCTGGCGCAGAATAGCTGTAGCCGCCATCTCCCGATGAAACGCTGCTCTGCCGGTTGATTTTGTGTTAAAAAGGAACCCCTTTGCGCATCATGGATACTGACCAATGACCTCAGCGGATGTTGAACAGACACGGAAAAGCCAGCCGACCGTGCAGCTGGCCACGCGGATCATTTTTCTGATTGCGGGCATCGGCGTTTCAACCTGGGCACCGCTGGTGCCATTTGCCAAATCGCGCCTGGACGTTAGCGATGCGGCACTGGGCGGCCTGCTGCTGTTTCTCGGCCTTGGCTCGTTGATCGCCATGCCGCTGACCGGATCGCTGGTGGGCAAACAGGGCTGCAAGCGCGTGATCGTCTGCTCATCCCTGATTGTGATGCTGATGTTGCCTTTTATGGCGACGCTCTCCTCTCCCGTCACGCTGGCGCTGGCGCTGATGCTGTTCGGTGCCGCAATAGGCACCCTGGACGTAGCGATGAATATTCAGGCTGTAGAAGTTGAGAAAGCAGCTGAGCGCACCATGATGTCCGGTTTTCACGGTTTTTATAGCATCGGCGGGATCGCAGGCGCGGGGCTGGTCAGCGCGCTGCTGTGGCTGGGATTGTCGCCGCTACAGGCGGTGCTGGCGATGCTGCTGTTGCTGCTTCTGCTACTGCTGGCCAGCCAGCGCGGGATGCTGACGGAACGGATGCATCAGCAGGATACCCCCTTGTTTGTGGTGCCGCGCGGCTGGGTGCTGTTCCTCGGTGTGCTCTGTTTTATTCTGTTTCTTACCGAAGGCGCAGTGCTGGACTGGAGCGCCCTGCTGCTGACGCAGGAACGCAAAATGCCCGCCGCACAGGCCGGGCTGGGCTACGCGGTCTTTTCCATCGCCATGAGTATTGGTCGTTTGACCGGCGACCGGATCGTTAACCGCTTCAGTAATCGTCTGGTACTGGCGGGCGGCTGTCTTTGCGCCGCGCTGGGCGTGCTGCTGCTGATTAGCGTTGATAACGTGACAATTGCGCTGCTGTCGTTTTTACTGATTGGCTTTGGCGCGGCTAATACGGTACCGATCCTGTTCAGCGCCGCCGGGCGTCAAACTGTGATGCCGGTAAATATGGCGGTTTCCGCCATGACAACCATCGGTTATGCCGGTATTCTGGCAGGTCCGGCGTTAATCGGTTTTGTGGCTCACGGCTTTGGCCTGGTGACCGCGTTTGCTGCCATCGTGGTTCTTTTGGTGGCAGTTGCTGCCAGCGCACGGCTGGTAACACGTTAAATGGTCAGGTACCCCCTTTCATCATGATGTACAAGTTTCCTTTATCTTCCAGCAACGTTACGCGTTTTTTCGTGATGTTTATTCTGCTGCTGTTGCTGGCGCTGGGCTTTATGGTCCATAACGCGGTTAATACCTGGCTGATGGAAAAACGCTATGCCATGGCGGATATTACCCGCTCGGTGCAAAAACGCATCGATACCTATCGCTTTGCGACCTGGCAGATTTATGAGAACCTGGCGGCCAGCGCGGCCGGAAGTACTCCCTCTGCCAGCCTGCAGGAAACCCGGCTGCGTCCTGACGTCTACTATCTGGAAAAGATGCGGCGTAAAACCGAGGCGCTGATCTTCGGCTCGCACGACAGCAGCACGCTGGATATGACGCTGCGCATGTCGAATTACCTGGATACCCTTTGGGGTGCGGAAAACAGCACCTGGTCGATGTATTTTCTTAATGGGCAGGATAATAGCCTGATTTTGATCTCTACCCTGCCGCTGAAAGATATGGCGACGCGCTATAAAGAGAGCGCCATCAGCAATATCGTTGATGCGCGGCGTGCAGAGATGCTGCAGCAGGCTAACGCGCTGGATGAGCGCGAAAGCTTCTCGCCGCTGCGCCGTTTCGCCTGGCAAAACGATCACTATTTTACCGTGCGCACTACCTTTAATCAGCCCGGCCATCTGGCTACCGTGGTTGCGTTCGATATGCCGATTAACGATCTTATCCCGCATAATATGCCGCTGGAAAATTTCCAGCTTAAGCAGGATGTCGTTCTGAGCAGCAGCACGGATAACGAAGATGAGTTACAAAATACCCGCATCACGCTCAATAATCCCAACATAGAGATTGCAGCTTCGCTGCCCAGCACGCCGCAGCAGCTGATTTATCGCATCCCGCTGAGTACGCTTGCTTTAGATACGCTGCGCAATTTGATGTGGCCGCTGATGGCCAACCTGCTGTTGCTGTTAATGTCGCTGGCCGGCTTATTTTTGCTACGCCAACAGTCGCTGCGTCCGGGAGAAAATCAGAGCGCCGAGCTGGATGCGCTGCGTATGCTTAACGAGGAGATCGTCAGCAGCCTGCCGGTTGGCCTGCTGGTTTATGACTTCGCCAGCAATCGCACCATTATCAGCAACAAAATCGCCGAACACCTGCTGCCGCATCTAAACCTGCAGAAGATCGTTAATATGTCCGATCAGCATCAGGGCGTGCTGCAGGCGACGGTTAATAACGAAGTGTATGAGATTCGCCATGCCCGCAGCCATCATTCGCCACATACGCAGCTGTTTCTGATGCGCGATCAGGATCGCGAGCTGCTGGTGAATAAAAAATTGCAGAAGGCGCAGCAGGTGCTGGATCGTAATCATCAACTGCGTCAACAGCTGATGCAGAATCTTGGACATGCGCTGCATCGTCCGCTGCAGCAGGTTGTGGCTCAGTTGCAAACGCTCAGCGAAACCAGCGACGATGACCATGCGCACGACGCGCTGGAAAATAGCCAGGCGCTGGCCCGTCTGGTGGATGATATTGTGCTGCTGAACCGACTGGAAACCCATGACTGGGCTCCGGATGCTGCCTCATTTAATCTGCAATCTCTGCTGGATGAACTGACGCTGGAACTGCTGCCGCTGTCACGCCGTAAAGGATTGACGCTGCTGGTACGCAACCACCTTAACAGCGATGAGATGCGCTTTGGCGATAGTCGCGCTATTTATAAGGTGCTGGCCACCCTGCTTCACTATTCGCTTACCACCACCAGCTGGGGCAAGATAACGCTGGAGGTCGAGTCCCCTGCCGATCGTCCCGATCGTTTGAATATTCAGATTGTGGATACCGGCGCGGGTCTGACGCGCGATGAACTGGGCAATAATGATTTCCCGTTCCTTGGTGAAACCACTGAGGATCGTTTTGGGCAGGCTTCCGGCCTCGCCTTTTTCCTGTGCCGTCAGCTGTGCAAACAGATGGGCGGTCATCTGGAGATTCTGGCCCGGCCAGATATCGGCACGCGCTACAGCATTTTGTTGCATGTGCCGCCGGAACATCAACAGCAGCAGGAAGAGAAGCTGCTGGAAGATGTCATTATGCTTATCGACATCGCAGTCGATGACATTCGCAAAATCGTCACCCATCAGTTAGAAAACTGGGGTGCGAAGTGCATTACGCCGGATGAACGTTTTGCCGGCCAAACGCACGATATCCTGATCACTGACGATCCGGCGCGGCTTTCCGGCTGGTCGTTGTTGCTGACGGATAATGAACTGGGCTTTACCGTCCTGAATGAACAGCAGTATCGGGTTAACTTTAACCTGAGTAGCGCGTTGCAGGATGCGCTGTTACAGCTAATTGAGAAACAGCTATCTCAGGATATGTCGCCTGCCGGAGAAGATGAAGAAGAGGAAGCCGTTCCGCTTATCAGCGGGGGGTACTACCAGCTATTTGTCGAGACAGTACCGGAAGATGTACAGAGACTGTATACTGAGGCGTCGAACAGGGATTACGCGACGCTTGCTCAGACAGCGCATCGCCTGAAAGGGGTATTTGCCATGCTTAATCTGGTACCCGGCAAGGAGCTTTGTGAACAGCTGGAACAGCACATTAAAGCGAGTGACGATTTAAACATCAAAAATACCACCAGTGACATTGACGCTTACGTCAATCAACTGCTGCAGCAAGGTAACCAATAAGATGAATAATTTGAACGTAATTATTGCCGATGACCATCCAATTGTTCTGTTTGGCATTCGTAAATCTCTTGAACAGATTGAATGGGTCAACGTAGTTGGTGAGTTTGAAGACTCGACAGCATTGATTAACAGCCTTTCCAAACTGGACGCCAACGTCCTGATCACCGATCTCTCCATGCCTGGCGAAAAATATGGCGACGGCATTACGCTGATCAAATATATCAAACGTCACTATCCGGATCTGTCGATTATCGTTCTGACCATGAACAATAACCCGGCAATTCTCAGCGCCGTGCTGGACCTGGATATCGAAGGCATCGTACTGAAACAGGGTGCGCCGACCGACCTGCCGAAAGCGCTGGCAGCACTGCAGAAAGGGAAGAAATATACCCCGGAAAGCGTGGCCAAGCTGCTGGAGAAAATCAGCGCCGGCGGCTACGGTGACAAACGCCTGTCGCCGAAAGAGAGTGAAGTATTGCGCCTGTTCGCTGAAGGCTTCCTGGTGACCGAGATCGCCAAGAAGCTGAACCGCAGTATCAAAACCATCAGCAGCCAGAAAAAATCAGCAATGATGAAACTGGGCGTTGATAACGATATTGCGCTGCTGAACTATCTCTCTTCGGTCAGCACTACCGCCCCGATGGACAAAGAGTAAGCCGCCATAACGCGTCACGGAAGACGCGTTATGAATGAAGCTCTGCTACCGTCATGGTAAACATCAACAGCGTTTCCTGTTTATTGGCTGCGTTACCAGGGCCAACGATTCGTACATGGCGCAAATCAGCAAGTGAATCCATTCCGTCATTTTTACATTGCGAATGCCTCACGACCTATACGCCGCGCACTTTTCTGACGCGCTCGGCATAAATCGCCAGCGAGGTTTTTAACGTATCGAGCGTAACTGGCTTCGATAAACAGTTATCCATGCCCGCCTCCATACAGCGCTGCTTCTCTTCCGCCAGCGCGTTGGCGGTAACGCCAATAATCGGGAACGTTTGTCCCAGCTGGCGTAAGCGCTGCGTCAGACGATAACCATCCATATTCGGCATATTGACGTCGGTCAGCACAATATCGATTTCGCTGCGGCTAATCACATTAAGCGCATCCACGCCGTCCTGCGCCGTTTTCACCCGATAGCCCAGCGAACTAAGCTGATCGGAAAGCAGCATACGGTTGATAGGATGGTCGTCCACCACCAGAATCAGGATATCGTGATTATCCACGCCTGGCTGCTCCGGCACCGGCAACGATGCCAGACCATCCGGCACTTCAACCAGCACGCTGTAAATTTTGCCCAGCAACGCTGGCAGTTCATGCGGCATCGCGGTGCTGTGGATCCAGCGTCCGGGTTTGACCTCATACGGCACGTCAATGTGCGCGCCGTCAAACAGGATGATCGCGCGCACCGGCTGTTCTGGCTGGAAGTCGTAATCAGTAATAATCACATCATCCGCCCGCCATTGCTGGTCGTTAAGGCGCTTCACCTGAATCCCGTGCGCCTGCAACAGCCGCGTCATAAAGGCAGCCAGGGCATCGTTACGCAGCGCCAGCCAGATCTGCTTATCTTCCAGACCTTCATGCAACACCGGCGCCATCACCTGACTGTTGTAGAGCGGGATACGCACAATAAACTGACTGCCCATGCCCGGTTCAGATTCCACTTCAATGTCGCCATCCATCATATTGATCAGCTTTTCACAGATTGCCAGCCCAAGGCCGGTTCCCTGAAAATTACGCTGCACCCCGGTTCCCACCTGAAAGAACGGATCGAACAGCCGGGTGATCTCTTTGTTGGCGATGCCGACACCGGTATCACGTACGCGCACCGCCAGGTAACCCTCGCGAACATAGGCATGGAGAATAATGCAGCCGGTATGGGTAAATTTAATGGCGTTGTTGAGCAGGTTGGAAATCACCTGCTGCAGGCGCATCGGATCGCCATCCAGCGCAACCGGCACGTCATATTCAATAAAGCAGTAAAGCGTCAGACGCTTTTTCACCACCAACGATAAATAGTTGGCGGTGATATGCGTAATGATCTCACGTGGCGCAAAAGGACGCGGCTCGATTTGCAGCTGTTCCGACTCAATTTTAGAGAAGTCGAGGATGTCGCTAATGATTTTCAGCAGCAGGCTGGAGGAGTTGTTCATCGCTGTCACCAGCGAATCCACCCCTTTCGGCAGCTGTTTGGTTTGCAGCAGATCCAGATTGCCGATAATCCCATACAGCGGCGTACGCAGCTCATGGCTGACGGTTGCCAGGAACATTGATTTAGACTGACTGGCCTGCTCGGCCGCCTGCGCCATCTCCTGCAGCGACTCTTCCATTTTCACGCGCGCGCTAACGTCCACCAGCACGCAAATCGCTACGTTTTCATTACGATAGCGTGAATGCACGAAACTGATCTGCAGATTGGTATTGCTGCCGGTGAGCAGATCGACAAAGTTAACCTGCTGGCCGCTGATGATTTCCGTTAGCTTCTGGCGATCTTCCTGCGTCAGCATGGTGAGATAGTTATGTGCCAGCTCATTACTCAGAATATTGGTGCCATCACGGGTGCGCAGAATACAGATGCCAACCGGCGCAGAAGCCACAATTTTCCGGTTAAACTGCTCATGCTCTTCCAGCCGGTGCGCATTTTCCTCTGCCGGCAGGAACATCCGGCGTTCAAACAGCCAGGCCAGGGTAAAGAGAATAACCGCGCTGATCAAATTCAACAGGATGGCATTAATCATTAACAGCTTAAGCCGATCCACCAGCACATCGGTCGGCACTGAATAGATAATGCTTAAATTAGAAGGATGCAGAGTCTTCTTCAGCACCAGCTGTTTATAGTTATCAACATAGCCAAACCAGGCTTTCTTATCAGGCACCTCATCAAGCGAGAACGCGACGCGTCCCCGGTTGGAGGAGAGCACCGGCTGATTGGCCTCATTCACCAGCGTGGCGGTGACCGGCAGGCTGCCCGGCGTGACAAAATCATCCAGACGGATATTTTGCTCAATGCCCAGCAGCGCCTCCAGCTTGTTGGCGATATAAATGGGCGTAATCATATAGAAATAGCCGACGCCAGGCTGCCCGTTATTGCTTACCCAATAGAGGCTGCTTTTGCGCTCGTCCGTGCTGCTGTTGCGATAGCGCAAAATGCGCTCGTTCAGGGTTTTTACCGTGCGCTCGCGATCCACCGAACCGTTGCCGATACCAAAATCGGCCATACACAGCCCTTCGCCGCCGATAAAAAACACCCGGTTCAGCTCATAGGCGGAGGCGAAATTGGTTTTCCAGTAGTTCAGAAAATAGCTGAGTGATTCCAGCGAGCTGCGCCAGGTGTTGCTCATGGCGGAACAGTTTGAATTGGCGACCAGCGGAGAAAACTGCGGCAGCGTGACTTTGCCAGGAAAAACGCCGTTCAGCACGTCTGTGCCGTTGGCGCTGTTGTTCAGTCGGTTC
Organism: Pantoea sp. FN0302; assembly: GCF_050113775.1. Classification (NCBI taxonomy): domain Bacteria; kingdom Pseudomonadati; phylum Pseudomonadota; class Gammaproteobacteria; order Enterobacterales; family Erwiniaceae; genus Pantoea; species Pantoea sp. FN0302. The sequence goes on along the minus strand of NZ_JBNJSM010000001.1, from coordinate 435,801 downwards.
TCGGCAATATATTTTAGCTGGCGAGTAATATCAGCGGAGTGACGCACGTACCACTGCGCCTGGTCATAGTTAAGCGTAAACTCCTGACGCACCTGCGCTTCTTGCTCATGCAAAATGCTGATAACGTAGAACGCCGTTAACAGCGCCCCCAGCGACCAGAGCATCAGCGCCAGCGCGCGAAACAGGTAGCGGGAAATCCTTAGCGTTGTGCGAAACGAAACGAGATATTTCAAGGGAAAGCCCCGGCGCAACCGCCGACAATAATTAAAATTTTTTGATCCCGCTACAGTAGCGGCAGATGGCGAAAAAAGCCAGACGTTAGCCGCATTCCGCCTCGCTGTTCAGACTAAATATCCTCTCTCATCGCGTATCGCCATCGCATAACCGGCAATCGCAACCTGATTCACCGATTTACTGGCCGCCTTAGGCTCGCTTACAGGGCGGTGCCGATCTCATAACCAACGGCACTTCTCGCCTCTTCCTCTCATATTTTTACGTGGCGAACGCACCCAGCTCTTGCAGCGTCTCTGCCAATAGTGTGAGTCCGGCTGCCTGACTATTTCAGAAAGATTGCCTGAAAACTTTTACGTCTTTGAGCCGTATCCGGCCAGGATTGAAGGCGAAAAAAACGGGCCAGCAGCTGCCTGGCCCGTTATATGTAGCGCTTGCTGTGATAATTTTTATCGCGTGATGGATTAACCCACTACGACAAAACAGCAAGCGGGCGATTACTCTTCTTCGCCGTCCGGAATATCATCATCATTTTCTACTTCCGGGGCGATATCGTCCTCCCCTTCAGCGACGCTGCCATCGATGGCATCCAGCTCTTCTTCTTCCACTGGCTCAGCAACGCGCTGCAGGCCAACCACGTTTTCATCCGCTGCGGTACGGATCAGGATCACGCCCTGGGTGTTACGACCAACAATGCTGACTTCCGATACGCGGGTGCGCACCAGGGTTCCGGCATCGGTGATCATCATGATCTGATCGCTGTCTTCGACCTGCACCGCGCCGATAACCGGCCCGTTGCGATCGGTGACTTTGATCGAGATAACGCCCTGCGTCGCACGCGATTTGGTCGGGTATTCGCTGTTTGCGGTGCGTTTACCGTAGCCGTTCTGCGTTACCGTCAGAATTGCGCCCTCTTCACGCGGCACAATCAGCGAGACCACGCGATCCCCTTCCGCCAGCTTGATGCCGCGGACGCCGGAAGCGGTACGGCCCATGGCGCGCACGGCCTGCTCGGAGAAGCGCACCACTTTACCGGCGGCAGAGAACAGCATCGCTTCGTTGCTGCCATCGGTCAGCGCCACGCCGATCAGCTCATCATCTTCACGCAGGTTGACGGCGATAATACCGGCGCTGCGCGGACGGCTGAACTCGGTCAGCGAGGTTTTCTTCACGGTGCCGCTGGCGGTCGCCATAAAGATATTGGTGCCTTCGGTATATTCACGCACCGGCAGAATGGCGGTAATACGCTCGTTGGCTTCCAGCGGCAGCAGGTTGACGATAGGACGTCCACGTGCGCCACGGCTCGCTTCCGGCAGCTGATAGACTTTCATCCAGTAGAGTCGGCCACGGCTGGAGAAGCAGAGAATGGTATCGTGGGTATTCGCCACCAGCAGGCGATCGATAAAGTCCTCTTCCTTGATACGTGCTGCCGATTTACCTTTGCCGCCGCGACGCTGTGCTTCGTAATCGGAAAGCGGCTGATACTTCACGTAGCCCTGATGTGACAGGGTAACCACGACATCTTCCTGATTGATCAGATCTTCGATATTAATATCGGCGCTGTTCGCAGTGATTTCGGTACGACGCTGGTCACCAAACTGATCGCGAATGGCTTCCAGCTCTTCACGGATCACTTCCATCAGGCGATCGGCGCTTTCCAGAATATGGATCAGCTCGGCAATCTGTTCCAGCAGCTCTTTGTATTCGTCCAGCAGCTTCTCATGTTCCAGACCGGTCAGCTTCTGCAGACGTAAATCCAGAATAGCCTGCGCCTGCTGCTCGGTCAGATAGTAGCGACCATCGCGAATACCAAACTGCTCTTCCAGCCACTCCGGACGTGCAGCATTATCGCCCGCACGCTCCAGCATGGCGGAAACATGACCCAGCTCCCACGCCTGCGCAATCAGCCCGGCTTTCGCTTCGGCCGGCGTTGGCGCACGGCGGATAAGCTCAATAATCGGATCGATATTCGCCAGCGCAATCGCCAGACCTTCAAGGATATGCGCGCGGTCGCGAGCCTTACGCAGTTCGAAAATGGTACGACGCGTGACGACTTCACGGCGATGACGCACGAAAGCCTGAAGAATATCCTTCAGCGCCATAATTTTCGGCTGGCCCTGATGCAGCGCCACCATATTGATGCCGAAAGAGACCTGCAGCTGCGTCAGCGAATAGAGGTTATTCAACACCACTTCCGCTACCGCATCGCGCTTCACCTCAACCACGATACGCATACCGTCTTTGTCAGACTCGTCACGCAGCGCGCTGATGCCTTCGATACGCTTGTCTTTCACCAGTTCAGCGATTTTCTCGATCAGGCGCGCTTTGTTGACCTGATAGGGAATTTCGTGAATCACGATGGTTTCACGTCCGGTTTTGGCATCGGTTTCCACCTCACCACGGGCGCGGATATAGATTTTGCCGCGACCGGTGCGATAGGCTTCTTCGATACCGCGACGACCGTTGATGATGGCGGCAGTAGGGAAATCCGGTCCCGGGATATGCTCCATCAGCCCTTCGACGCTGATATTTTCATCGTCGATGTAGGCCAGACAGCCGTTAATCACTTCGGTAAGGTTGTGCGGCGGAATGTTAGTCGCCATACCAACCGCGATACCGGAAGACCCGTTGACCAGCAGGTTAGGTACTTTGGTGGGCAACACTTCCGGAATCTGTTCAGTGCCGTCGTAGTTCGGCACAAAATCCACGGTCTCTTTATCCAGATCCGCCAACAGTTCGTGGGCGATTTTTGACATGCGCACTTCGGTGTAACGCATCGCTGCGGCGGAGTCGCCGTCAATGGAACCGAAGTTGCCCTGCCCATCCACCAGCATATAACGCAGCGAAAACGGCTGTGCCATACGCACAATGGTGTCATAAACGGCAGAGTCGCCGTGCGGGTGATATTTACCGATGACGTCGCCAACGACACGGGCAGATTTTTTGTAAGGTTTGTTCCAGTCGTTCCCCAGCACGCTCATGGCAAAAAGCACGCGGCGATGGACAGGTTTCAGGCCATCGCGAACATCTGGTAATGCACGGCCAACGATGACCGACATGGCGTAATCGAGGTAAGAGCTCTTCAGTTCTTCTTCGATATTAACCGGTGTGATTTCTCTGGCAAGGTCGCTCATGGAGCCGCTATCCCTCTACATTTATCCCGGATTTAAAGGTGCGAAAGTATATCACATTGCAACCTGTCGGTGAACGGAAAGCAGCGTTTTAAGCGCGCTTTCCCCTTTGGCGTGCCGTGCTGATTGCTGCGAGAAGATGTATACTCCGGGAAACTTTGTCAGGAGTAGAAAAAGATGAATGCGAGAGCGCAGATGAACAATGTGGATCAGGCTGAAATCGCCAAATTTGAAGCGGTGGCATCACGCTGGTGGGATCTGGAGGGTGAATTTAAGCCACTGCACCGCATTAATCCGCTGCGCCTTGGCTATATTGCCCAGCACGCGGGCGGCCTGTTCGGCAAAAAAGTGCTGGATGTGGGCTGCGGCGGCGGTATTCTCGCTGAAAGCATGGCGCGTGAAGGTGCGCAGGTGACCGGCCTGGATATGGGTGCGGAGCCGCTGGAAGTTGCGCGTCTGCATGCGCTGGAGAGCGGCGTAAAGGTCGATTACATACAGCAGACGGTGGAAGATCACGCAGACCAGTATGCTGGCAGCTATGATGTGGTTACCTGTATGGAGATGCTGGAGCATGTGCCAGATCCGCGCTCGGTGGTGCTGGCCTGCGCTCAGCTGGTCAAACCGGGCGGCGACGTATTTTTCTCTACCATTAACCGCAATGCAAAATCCTGGCTGATGGCGGTGGTTGGCGCGGAGTATGTGCTGCGCATGGTGCCGCGCGGCACGCATGATGCGAAGAAATTTATTCGCCCAGCGGAGCTGCTGCACTGGGTAGATGAAACCCCACTGCGCGAAAAACACATTATCGGCCTGCACTACAATCCGCTGCGTGACAGCTTCCGTCTTGCCCCTGGCGTTGACGTCAACTACATGCTGCATACGCGCCACGGCGAGAACTGATCGGCCATTTGGCCGGAGACAGGCCAGCGTAAACGGGCGCTCCCCCGCGCCCGGTTAGCCGCCCGCACGGCTACAGGTGAAAACCGCTGGCCTGCAGCTCATGCTCCAGCCAGCCCAGAAAACGTTGCATTTTTTCCTTTTTTTCACTGACGTGCGGGTACACTAAATGATGCGCACTTACCGGCATGGCGAAGCTGTCGTTAAATACCGGTTTCAGCTTCCCAGCCTGAATATATTCCTGCGCCAGCAGATCGCTCTCCAGAATAAATCCCATATTCATGCAGGCCGCTTCAAAACTCATATAGGAGCGGTCGAAGCTAAAGACAAAATTTTTATTTTTATATTCTACGCCATGCCATGAAAACCAGACGTCCCAGCCAATTAAGGTGATTTCCGAATTAATTAACTCGTTAACAACCAGCTGTTCGGGGTGCGTTATCGGATGACGTGCCAGATATTCTGGCGAGGCCAACACCACCATTTTTTCATTTTTAATGGTTTTGACATTAAGCGTTGGCCATTCGGCCAGCCCGTGACGAATATCAATATCCAGGTTATCGCGCGCAAACTGCAGGTTTTCATAGGAACAGGTCAAGTTGAGCTGAATATCAGGATGCGCCTGCCTGAACTTGTCCAGACGCTTCATCAGCCAGAGCAGCCCAAAGCTGGGCGAAGAGTGAACCCGCAGGTGCTCATGATGAATATCATGAATGGCCTTTTCCGTGGCCCGCCCGATAAGGGTCAGCGGCCCGGCAATCTCTTTCAAATAGACCTCTCCCGTGAGCGTCAACACCACGCCTTTGCCGTTGCGGGTAAACAACTTCTTGCCTAAAAAACTTTCCAGCGCGGCGATCTGATGGCTGACAGCAGAGGCGGTAACGTTTAAATTTTCTGCTGCGCTATTCAGGCTCCCGGTATTGGCGACCTCAATAAAAGCCAGGATATTCTTTAATGAAGGTAACGGCAGAATATTCTTTTTGCTGACGGTCACGTTATGCTCCTGAAGATCATCATTTGCGCAATGGGAAATTTTATCGTGCAACGGCTCGTTAAACAATAAACAGACCCCATTTTACTCACTGACCCCGTTGTTTTTTCTGGCTGACAAATGTGACAACGTTTGCAATTATCTATTTTTACTGTTGACTTACCTCAGGAATTCTCTGCTAAAAATTCGACGTTCCTTTATGACTTCTCTCACGAATCAAATTTTTCTCATCCACAAATGAAGTTTTTTAACTTCCCATTTAATTTTTAATGCATATAGTCAACCTATCTTATTTAATCGAGCTCTATAAAAAATGCATTTAAAACTATTTCCGACGCCATTTATTTAAGAGGCTACCCTATGTTAAAAACAGACGCTGTGCCGTTGACGCAAAGTCGGCAGACACGTTACCGCTTTATTGTGCTTGCGCTGATATTTATTGTCTATGCCGTTAATTATGCAGACAGAACCAATATTGGCGCAGTGCTGCCTTTTATTATCGAAGAATTCCACATTAATAATTTCGAGGCTGGCGCAATTGCCAGTATGTTTTTCCTGGGTTACGCCATAAGCCAGATTCCCGCCGGTTTTTTTATGGCGAAAAAAGGCATTCGCGGCGTCGTAGCGCTATCAATTTTTGGCTTTTCATTTTTTACCTGGCTGATGGGCACCGCTTCATCGGTATTGGCATTAAAATGGATCCGGCTGGGCCTGGGCCTGAGCGAAGGCCCCTGTCCGGTTGGCCTCGCCTCTACCATTAATAACTGGTTTCCCGCCAAAGAGAAGGCTACGGCTACCGGCGTGTTTATTGCCGCCACGATGTTTGCGCCGATTATTGTGCCGCCACTGGCAGTCTGGATTGCGCTCGATTACGGCTGGCGCTGGGTATTTTTCTCTTTCGCTATTCCTGGTATGTTTATCGCTGTTGCCTGGTATCTGCTGGTGAAAACCCGGCCGGAGGAGAGCCGTTTTGTTTCACAGGGCGAGCTGGATATTATCCATGCGGATAACCAACAAGGTAATCAGGCGCGAACGAACTTAGTTATGCATCCTAAATTCGCCTTACTCGATCGCCTTATTCGGGTAAAAAAACTGGAGCCGATTAGCCGCGCTAAAGATCTGTTCAAATCTAAAAATATCATCGGTGATTTCCTCGCTTATTTTATGATGGTCAGCGTGCTTTATGGGTTACTGACCTGGATACCGCTCTACTTAGTACAGGAAAAAGGCTTTACCTTCCTAAATATGGGTTTTGTCGCCACCATGCCCTGCCTGGGCGGATTAATTGGTGCCATCGGCGGCGGATATATTTCTGACAAACTACTGGGAAAACGCCGTAAACCCACCATGATGTTCACCGCTATTACCACCGTTATTATGATGCTGGTGATGCTGCGTATTTCCGGTGATACCTTCACTATTTGCCTCGGCCTGTTTTTTGTCGGGCTGTGCCTTAATATCGGCTGGCCTGCGTTTACCGCCTACGGCATGGCGGTTGCCGACAGTAAAACTTACCCCATCGCCGCCTCCATTATTAACAGCGGCGGTAATTTAGGCGGTTTTGTTTCTCCTATGGTGGCCGGATTTTTACTGGATAAAACCGGCAGCTTCAATGCGGTATTCACTTATTTCGGTATCTGTGCAGCGATAGGGCTGGTGCTTATTTGCCTGCTGGATGAGCCGGAATAACTCACGCGTTATTACGCTTCTGAATGGAGTTAATTATGTTATTACAAGATAAAGTCGCCGTGATTACCGGCGCGGCCTCGGTACGCGGTCTGGGTTTTGCCACCGCCAAACTTTTTGCCAGCCAGGGCGCAAAAGTGGTGATTATCGATCTCGACGCTGAAGCCAGCGCAACGGCAGCCCGGCAGTTGGGTGCTGGTCATCTTGGCCTTGCCGCCAACGTTGCCTGCGAGCAGCAGGTTAACGCGGCAATTGAGCAGGTGCTGGGTGCTTATGGCCGTATTGACATACTGGTCAATAACGCCGGGATCACGCAGCCGATTAAGTTAATGGATATCAAGCGCGAGAACTACGACGCGGTGCTGGACGTCAGCCTGCGCGGTACGCTGCTGATGTCGCAGGCGGTGATCCCCACTATGCGTAGCCAGCAATCAGGCAGCATTGTGTGTATCTCTTCCGTTTCCGCTCAGCGCGGTGGCGGTATTTTCGGTGGGCCGCACTATAGCGCCGCTAAAGCGGGCGTGCTGGGGCTGATGAAAGCAATGGCGCGCGAACTGGGGCCAGATAATATTCGCGTTAACGCCATCACGCCCGGCCTGATCCAAACCGATATCACCGCTGGCAAACTTTCCGATGAGATGCGCCAGTCAATTCTGGCTGGTATTCCTCTGAACCGCCTTGGCGAAGCGGCAGATATCGCTGGCGCAGCGCTGTTCCTCGCCAGTCCCCTTTCCGCTTACTCCACCGGTATCACGCTCGACGTGAACGGCGGAATGCTGATCCATTAATACACCGCAGGGGAATTCACTATGTCACAAACTGAACTACAAAAAGTTGCTGCGGCGGCGTGGCGTATTCGCCGCTATGCCCTGCGCATGGGTGAAGTACAGGGTCAGGGCTATATTGGCCAGGCGCTGGGCATTGCAGACGTACTGGCAACCGCTTTCTGTCACACCATGAATATTCGACCTCAGGAGCCTGAGTGGGAAGGCCGCGATCGCTTTCTGCTCTCGCACGGACATTACGCTATCGCCTATTACGCCGCGCTGATCGAAGCAGGCATCATCCCTGAAAGCGAGCTGGAAACCTATGGCTCGGACGACAGCCGTCTGCCGATGTCCGGCATGGCGACCTATACGCCCGGCATGGAGATCTCCGGCGGCTCGTTGGGACAGGGATTAAGCATTGCCGTTGGCATGGCGCTGGGCCTGAAACAGAAACAGAATCCTGCTCTGGTCATCAATTCCATGTCCGATGGCGAACTGGATGAAGGTTCGACCTGGGAAGCGGCGATGTCCGCAGCGCATTATCAGCTCTCTAATCTGATTAACGTGATTGATGTCAATCGTCAGCAGGCGGACGGCAACTCACAAAAAATCCTCGGTTTTGAGCCGCTGCAGGATAAGTGGGCATCTTTCGGCTGGTATGTACAACGCGTAGATGGCAACGATCTGAAACAGGTCATCACCGCGTTTGATAACGCAAAAAATCATTCTGAAGCCGTGCCACGCGTCATTATCTGCGACACCCTGATGGGCAAAGGCGTGCCTTTCCTTGAGGCACGCGACAAAAATCACTTTATCCGCGTTGATGCTGACGAATGGCAAAAAGCGCTGGCCATATTAGATACGCAACCACAAGGAGTCGCATAATGTCGCAAACGTCAACCAAACCCCGTTTGACCACCTCTGCGATGATCGCCTCTATCGCGGATGAAGGCCAGGAAACCCGTTCAGCGCCTTTTGGTCACGCGCTGGTCGAACTGGCGCGCCAGCGTCAGGATATCGTTGGAATGACAGCGGACCTGGCGAAATATACCGATTTGCATATTTTCGCTCAGGCCTTTCCGACGCGCTTCTTTCAAATGGGCATGGCCGAGCAGCTATTGATGGGCGCGGCGGGTGGCATGGCGAAAGAGGGCTTTGTGCCGTTCGTTACGACTTATGCGGTCTTTGCGACGCGTCGCGCCTACGATTTTATTCATCAGGTGATTGCCGAAGAGCATCTTAATGTCAAAATCGCCGCTGCCCTGCCTGGCCTGACCACCGGCTACGGACCCAGCCATCAGGCCACCGAAGATATGGCGATTATGCGCGGCGTGCCCGGCATGACCATCATTGATCCCTGCGATGCGCTGGACATAGAGCAGGCGGTGCCAGCTATGGCTGCGCATAATGGGCCGGTTTATCTGCGGCTGCTGCGCGGTAAGGTGCCGGTAGTGCTGGATAAATATGATTATCAGTTTGAAATAGGCAAAGCCAGGCTGCTGGAAGAGGGTCGCGATGTATTGCTGATTACCTCCGGCATTATGACGATGCGCGCGCTGGCGGTAGCGGAGCAACTGCGCAAAGAGAATATCAGCGTGGCAGTGCTGCATTCGCCGACCATCAAGCCGCTGGATGAAGAAACGATCCTGGCGCAGGCGGCTAAGCCAGGACGCCTGGTGATGACTGCCGAAAACCACAGCGCCGTCGGCGGGCTCAGCGAAGCGGTCGCCTCATTGCTGCTGCGTAAAGGCGTCCATGCGGACTTCGATACCATCAACCTGCCCGATGCGTTTCTGGACGCCGGTGCCCTGCCAACGCTGCACGATCGCTATGGCATCTCCACGGCGGCGATGATCGCGAAGATCAAAGCTCGACTGGGTTAAGCATACGCCGTCGGGTTGCCCGACGGCGCTTTCACGGTTTCTCGCTGCATCAGAACTTATATTGCAGACCAATACGCAGTCGCGTCTGGCGTTCATCGGTGGTTTTACGCACGCTGATATCACCGACCTCAATATAAGGCGCCCAGCTTTTATTAAATTTCCATAATGCCTTTATGTTTTGCTCGTAGTCCCATTTTTTATTATTAAAACGGATCTGATCGCTGTGTTTGTAGATATAGTTATATTCCACTTTCCAGTCAGTAAAGTCGTAACCTAACCATATTTCACCGCGGTTGGTTTTCATATCCTCTTTATCAGTCTCGCTCTCACGGGTGTATTCATAGCGGTAGCGGCCGTTAATATAGATACCGTTAGCAAACGCATAGCCGGTCATTAAAAAGGGCTTATAAATACTCCTTTCTTCCGAAGATTCCAGGGTAAAGCCCGGCTGTACAAACCACTCTTTGATCGGACGATACTGATAGTTGAGCGTACTTTCAGTGCCGTTACTCACCATATCGCGAAAGGCTTTGTTTTTATTATCGCCTCCCGATCTCCACTTTGCTTCCAGGCCAAAGCCAATACCATTATCAAAGCGATGCGATACGGCGATGCGATCCTTATGGGCTTTGCTGTCATCCAGCCATTCATGACGTACATCGATAGTTACCGCCGCGGTCTGTGTTGAAGCCAGCAGTAATCCGCAGCACATTAAAGTCTGTTTATTCATTGCTTGATCCCATCAGTATTGATACAGAGGTTTTTTATTATTTTATTAAGTTCGAGGCGTTATTTTTCGCTTAATAAAAAATCATTATCTTTTTCAATGCTTCCTGTTACCACATCGGCATATTTCACTGCATTATTTCGCAGTGACAGATTTCCGGCGAACTGACCCTGTTTTTTGGGTTGCGTATAAGGTCCGGCGCGGAAGATAAAATTAAAACGATGGTTATCTACGGCGATATTATTTTTCACCACCAGCATGCCAGGATTAAAATTGTCGGTGAATCCATCCATGCCATTTTCTATCGCTACGCTGTTGGTTATGCGATGCGCAACCGGGATCCCTTCACCGCCGAGCTTGAAACCATTATTGGTATTGCGTAACGCCACGCTATGCTCAATGCTGACCGCGCCGTTGGCACCATCTTCAATCTTGTTGAACAGATCAAAACCGTCATCAGCATTATCATGCGCAAAGCAGGCTACCAGCCGGTTTCCCTCACCCACACGCATTTTTACCGCAAATCCATCCGCATTGATGCGGCCAGCATCCTGATTTCCCCAGGATTCTGCGTGAGCAATCAGGTTATGACTGGCCCACAACGCCCTCCCCACACCTGGCGGCGAGGCGACCCAAATCCCGGTATCATCCGCATGATGGGCGATAACCTGACGGATCTGATTATGGCTGCCGGATATATTGAAACTCTTGTCGGTTACCTCGATATGTTCAATATCCCAATAGCTGGCCGGGAGATTTAATCCATGAAAAACCACCTTTCCTGTCAGCGGCCTGAGCTTTTTAAGTTGATCCCTGCTGCCGCTGCTGGCTGCTGCCAGCGTCGTTAATGGGTAGTCGCCCGGTGCCAGCCATAGCGTACCGCCGGGTGATAACAGTGCTGCCGCCGTCGCGACATCAAGCGGGTGCTGCTGGCTGCCGTCATTCTGCGCGTTACCCTGCGGGGAAGCGTAGAGGCGGCTGGCATCCGCAACGTGCTGCCGCGTAACGGTCAGATTATCCTGCACTACCTCGCCATGCCGGGTTTCCAGCCGGTAATCGATACGGGTGGCGTTGGCACTAAGCGACAGCGGCAGGCTCACCATTTCTCCCGCTTTTAGCGGGCGATCCTGCAGATGCACAATGCCATTACTGCTTACCGTTAACTGCCCGTCATCGCTGCTACGCAGCTGAAACTGATAGCGCGCGGTGGCAGAAACAGCCGCTGAGGCTATTTCAACGCTTACCGGCGGTTGTGGACTGACAAACGGCTGATGCGTCTGGGCCCGATGCTCGCTAAGCGTCAGGCTGGCGCTGTGTACGGTAATGCGGGCGTTACGTGAGGCGAAAAAGCCCACATAATAGGCGTCTGGCTCCAGTACCCTTATCCGCTCCGCATCTCCCGTCTGTTGGCTTTGCCAGTTATCACTGCCTGCTGGTGCCCATGCGGCGCTAAAGCCGGTATCAGTGCGTGCCAGACGCAGTCGAAAACGCGGCGTCTGGCTGAGATCGATCCTGGGCTGGTAAGACTGACGTTTGATCTCTACGCCGGTATTGCCCCACGGCTGGGTGACGCCATTACGGGAAATGAGCGTCGCCTCTACCTGGTGATGCGAACGCTTTTGGGCAGCAACGATCGCATTCATCACCATATTGGCGGCGGCGGGAAACTCTTCGTAACCAGCCTGTACCGGATCGCGGCGTGCTTTGCCGAGCGTATCCCGCACCAGCAGTCCTGCCCCCTCCTGACCCGCCGGTAACGCGCCGTTTTCGGGTCCGAACTGGTCAACGCTGATTTCAGCTTCCAGCTGCATGTTGGCGCTGGCTGGCAGGCGGGTATAATAGAAGGTCAATCCATCATGGCTGTTGCCAATTTTACCGCCGCGACTTTCCAGGATAGCGGGCAAATGCAATCTTTCGCCTTTTGCGCCTGCGCGGCTGCCATCGGCAAAGCTCACCTGATTCAGGCCCACCTTTTCCGGCAGAACATTGGTGGCGAAATTAACGTCGGTTGACTGACCAAAGGTAATCGCGTGCCACTCCAGCGAAGCGGTTTGCGGCAAAGCTGCGGCCGCGCCATTGCTGGCAATAACTAACCATAAACAAGCTTTGTACATTTTGTTTCCTTGAGGCGCAGGTATCCTGGCCCACCCGAAGGATGGGCCTTAAAAGCCATTTAACGTGGGGGTTTTTATGCCTGAGGGGCCTGTTTCGGCTCCGGCGTATTCTCCGTGACCAGCGGGGCCAGTTTCATTTTCTGGCAGATAGCGCTACGGCCCCAGCACTGCTCATAGGGATAGCCTACCAGCGCCTCGATAACTTCCCGTACTTCCGGTTTGATATCGCTCTGTGCGCCGCCAGCTTTAATGCGCGCCACCTCTTCCAGCACCACCAGATGCGTTTTACGGTTGAGTAGCATCTGTCGGCTGAAAATAATGGCGATAAGAGCCAGGCCAATCACACCGCCGAAGAAGACCCAGGAAATGGCATGCATCGCCGTTTCTGGCTGGGTATGAGATTTAGACTGGAAGCCGTAATAGCTAAGGATTGCCCCCATCACAAACACAATAATTGAGCGCATGATTTTACCGGAGAAGGTCATTGCCCCGGCGTAAATGCCTTCACGACGGCGGCCGGTAAAGACCTCGTCGACATCCGCCAGGAAGGTATACACCGTCCACGGAATGTAATAGACGCCGCCGGTGCCGAGGCCGAAAATAACGGTGATCGCAATGATAGCCACGGTCGCAGTTTGCGGCGGCAGGTTGAAAAAGTGCAGCAGGGAATAGCAGCAGACAGCGAAAATCACAATGCTCAGCGCCCAGATATAAGGCTTACTGAAACCGCGCTTCACGCAGAGCGCGATAAAAATCGCCGTGGAACAGAGCTGCAAAATGGCGTTCAGGCTGTTCAGCCCGGCAAGGATAGCCGGATCGTACAGCAGCACAAACACCACATAATAGGTAAATACCGAAGCGAACAGCCACTCCGCGCCAAAGCCGAACAGGTACATGCCTAAATGTTTGCGGAATACGCGCAGATAGAAAGTGGACTGCATATCACGCGCCAGCGCGGTCAGGGTTTTCCAGAGAGACTGCTTCTGGCGTAACTCTTTTATGCCGTTGTCTTTGCGCTCCCAGCTAAACCAATAAAGCAGGCCCACCGCAATAAACAGAATAGCGCCGTAGGTAATACCGGTATAAAGAAACGGCTGCGCCGATTCTTTGCCATACAGCAGAATAAACTGGCCCGGAATTAACGCCGCGAGGAAATTAGCAATCTTACCAAAGATGGCTTTATAACCGGTGAGCTTGGAGCGCAGGGTAAAGTCATCCGTCATTTCGGTAGCCAGCGTTTCATAGGGCACCATGACGGAGGTATAAATCAGCTCAAAAATAACGTAGGTGGTCAGGTAATACCAAAAGCCAAAGCCTTCAACCCACAGCAGCGGATAAAACACCATCAGCGGCGCGCCGATTAACAGAAAAAAGCGCCGACGGCCAAACCGCTTACCGAGCCAGGTATTACCAAAGTTATCGGTGAGATAGCCCATTATGGGGTTACTGATGGCATCAATAATGCTGGCGACGGAAAAAATAAACGAGGCCTCCAGCAAAGAGAGCCCGCAAAAGGTGGTGTAAAAATAGAGTAGCCAGGCGCCCGCGATGGCTAAAGCTCCACTGCCCAGCAGATTTCCGCCGCCGTAGGCCAGTTGATGACCCAGCGTGATTTTCTTATTGGTTCCCAGAGGTATTGATTTTCTTATCATGATATGTCGGCCTTTATATTATTAAACCGCTGTTTCATTTTAAATGAAGTGCTTTTTTATATATTTATAACGAGCGGAATAATGTGATTAACGCCGCATTAAAATCACGTTAATGAGCTATTCATAAGCGCCGTAACGCTTATGGCAGGAGGGGCAGAAAGGAGGCTAAGGAATTTTTTTATTTTTAATCAGCCTTTTACGAAAAGAACACGACAGGAAAAAGTGGGCGGCAAAGCTGATAAACATGAGTATTGTTAAGAAAATATTTTTGATTTAGCGAGATATGTCACACGCTGAAAAAACGCCCAGCTTTTCACTTGAAATTTTTATTTGGTTTCTCTCTTTTCAGGCAACCGTAAAACGCCAGAGATAAAGCAGACCAGGCCTGCTCTGCATTTGACTGTTTTTGCTACAGCGCGTAGACGTTTTTTGCAGAAAAAAAAAGGAATTTTTGCCTGCTGAACAAGAACCAGGCGCTCGATCAAATTCTAACGTTTTTTTTTCAAAGGATTGACATCCGCTGCGCGCCTTATGAAACGTGGACTTAGGAAATTACTTACCCACCGATCACGATTTTTACGCGAAAATCAAGGCTTGTTAAGATGCGATTAATTACTAGAATACTCACCATCTTGTTGTTCATTTACTCCTCACCCCCTATATATAGTGTTTATCCACAGAGTTACTCACAAAGAGCAAGCTGTGTATAAACGGGGGATATTTTTTCACGGACAGGTATAACGCGACATGAATCAGAGTCTGCTCGTCACTAAACGCGATGGCCGCAAAGAGCGCATCAATCTGGACAAAATCCACCGGGTTCTCGACTGGGCTGCGGAAGGCCTGCAAAATGTTTCCGTTTCTCAGGTTGAGCTGCGTTCCCACATCCAGTTCTACGACGGCATTAAAACCTCCGATATTCACGAGACTGTTATCAAAGCCGCCGCCGATCTGATCTCGCGTGACGCGCCAGATTATCAGTATATGGCCGCACGCCTGGCGATTTTCCACCTGCGTAAAAAAGCCTACGGTCAGTTTGAGCCGCCAGCGCTCTACGACCAGGTGGTGCGCATGGTCGATATGGGCAAATACGATCGTCATCTGCTGGAAGACTACAGCCGCGAAGAGTTTGAGCAGATGGACGGCTTTATCGACCATTGGCGCGATATGAACTTCTCCTACGCGGCAGTCAAACAGCTGGAAGGCAAATATCTGGTGCAGAACCGCGTCAGCGGCGATATCTATGAGAGCGCCCAGTTCCTCTATATTCTGGTAGCGGCCTGCCTGTTCTCTAACTATCCGCGTGAAACCCGTCTGGATTACATCAAGCGTTTCTATGACGCGGTATCCACCTTTAAGATTTCATTGCCGACGCCGATCATGTCTGGCGTTCGCACCCCGACTCGTCAGTTCAGCTCCTGCGTGCTGATCGAGTGCGGCGATAGCCTGGATTCCATTAACGCCACCTCCAGCGCCATTGTGAAATATGTTTCCCAGCGTGCCGGTATCGGTATTAATGCGGGTCGTATTCGCGCGTTGGGCAGTCCGATTCGCGGCGGCGAGGCGTTCCATACCGGTTGTATCCCGTTCTATAAGCATTTCCAGACTGCGGTGAAATCCTGTTCGCAGGGCGGCGTGCGCGGCGGTGCGGCTACGCTGTTCTACCCGATGTGGCATCTGGAAGTAGAAAGCCTGCTGGTGCTGAAAAACAACCGTGGCGTGGAAGGCAACCGCGTTCGTCACATGGACTACGGCGTACAGATCAACAAGCTGATGTATCAGCGCCTGCTGAAAGGTCAGGATATTACGCTGTTCAGCCCTTCTGACGTACCGGGCCTGTATGATGCGTTCTTTGCCGATCAGGATGAGTTTGAGCGCCTGTACACTAAATATGAGCAGGACGACAGCATCCGCAAGCAACGCGTGAAAGCGGTCGATCTCTTCTCGCTGATGATGCAGGAACGCGCCTCAACCGGCCGTATCTATATTCAGAACGTCGATCACTGCAACACCCACAGTCCGTTCGATCCGTCGATTGCCCCGGTACGCCAGTCCAACCTGTGCCTGGAAATCGCGCTGCCGACCAAGCCGTTGCTGGATGTCAATGACGAGAATGGCGAAATTGCGCTCTGTACGCTTTCGGCCTTCAACCTGGGCGCCATTAACAGCCTGGAGGATCTGGAAGAGCTGGCGACGCTGGCGGTGCGCGCGCTGGACGCCCTGCTTGACTATCAGGATTACCCGATTCCGGCCGCGAAGCGTGGCGCAATGGGTCGTCGTACGTTGGGTATCGGCGTGATTAACTTCGCCTACTATCTGGCGAAGCATGGCGTGCGCTATTCCGACGGCAGCGCTAACAACCTGACGCATCAGACCTTTGAAGCCATTCAGTATTACCTGCTGAAAGCCTCTAACGAGCTGGCAAAAGAACAGGGCGCCTGCCCGTGGTTCAATGAAACCACCTATGCGCAGGGTGTTCTGCCGATCGATACCTATAAGAAAGATCTGGATGCCATCTGCAACGAGCCGCTGCATCTTGACTGGGATACGCTGCGTGAGTCGATCAAAACGCACGGCCTGCGTAACTCCACGCTGTCTGCACTGATGCCGTCTGAAACCTCTTCGCAGATTTCAAACGCCACCAACGGTATCGAGCCGCCGCGCGGTCATATCAGCATTAAAGCTTCTAAAGACGGCATTCTGCGTCAGGTGGTGCCAGAGTACGAGCGTCTGAAAGATAGCTATGAACTGCTGTGGGAAATGCCAAACAATGATGGCTATCTGCAGCTGGTCGGCGTCATGCAGAAATTTATCGATCAGGCGATTTCTGCCAATACCAACTACGATCCGTCACGCTTTGCCAACAGTAAAGTGCCGATGAAGCAGCTGTTAAAAGATCTGCTGACCGCCTATAAGTTCGGTGTCAAAACGCTTTACTATCAGAACACCCGTGACGGTGCGGAAGATGCGCAGGACGACATCGCCCCATCCATTCAGGATGACGGCTGTGAAAGCGGCGCCTGTAAAATTTAATCGGGTCTGGCCGGCACCTCTCCGGCCATGACGCTTCTTTTGGCCACGTTGGCGACGTGGCCGCAACATGGCAGGCCGTGCGATGCACGGTCAAAACGGCTGTCAGCGCCTCGCCCTGTGCGGCAAGGCCAGCCTGTCCCGTTAGCATGTGGAATCAACTATGGCTTACACCACTTTTTCTCAGAATAAAAACGATCAGCTGCTGGAGCCGATGTTTTTCGGCCAGTCGGTCAACGTTGCGCGCTACGATCAGCAAAAATATGACATTTTTGAAAAGCTGATTGAAAAGCAGCTCTCCTTCTTCTGGCGTCCGGAAGAGGTTGACGTATCACGCGACCGCATCGATTTCCAGGCGCTGCCGGATCATGAAAAACATATCTTCATCAGCAACCTGAAATATCAGACGCTGCTGGATTCCATCCAGGGCCGTAGCCCGAACGTGGCGCTGCTGCCGCTGATTTCGATCCCGGAACTGGAAACCTGGGTAGAAACCTGGGCCTTCTCAGAAACCATTCACTCACGCTCCTACACGCATATTATTCGTAATATCGTTAACGATCCGGCGCTGGTGTTTGATGACATCGTTACCAACGAACAGATCCTGAAGCGCGCCAGCGATATTTCCGGCTACTATGACGATCTGATCGAGATGACCAGCTACTGGCATCTGCTGGGCGAAGGCACCCATCAGGTCAACGGCAAAACCGTAACCGTTAACCTGCGCGCGCTGAAAAAACAGCTTTATCTCTGCCTGATGAGCGTTAACGCGCTGGAAGCGATCCGCTTTTATGTCAGCTTTGCCTGCTCTTTTGCCTTTGCCGAGCGCGAGCTGATGGAAGGCAATGCGAAAATTATCCGCCTGATCGCCCGCGATGAAGCGCTGCACCTGACCGGCACCCAGCATATGCTGAACCTGATGCGCAGCGGCGAAGACGATCCGGAAATGGCTGAGATTGCGCAGGAGTGCCGCCAGGAGTGCTACGATCTGTTTAAGCTGGCCGCCGTGCAGGAAAAAGAGTGGGCGGAATATCTGTTCCGTGACGGCTCGATGATCGGCCTGAATAAAGATATCCTCTGCCAGTATATTGAGTACATCACCAATATTCGTATGCAGGCGGTGGGTCTGGATCTGCCGTTCCAGACGCGTTCAAACCCGATTCCGTGGATTAACGCCTGGCTGGTCTCTGATAACGTGCAGGTTGCGCCGCAGGAGGTAGAAGTCAGCTCCTACCTGGTTGGTCAGATCGACTCCGAAGTAGGCGAAAACGACTTCGACGACTTCCAGCTGTAATCATGGCCGGGAAGCGAATCACGCTGTGCATCTCCGGTGCGCAGCTTGAATATACCGACGAGCACCCTTCTCTGCTGGCGGCGCTGGAAGCGCATAATATCTGCGTGGAATATCAGTGTCGTGAAGGCTACTGCGGCTCCTGCCGCACCCGCCTGATTAAAGGGGAAGTGAGTTACGCCGGTCAGCCGCTGGCCTTTATTCAGCAGGGCGAAATTCTGCCCTGCTGTTGTAAAGCCAACGGTGATATCGAGATAGAGCTGTAGCGTTACTGCCTTCAAGCCCAACCATCGGTTGGGCTTTTGCGTTTCCCATTACGCTTTTAGCGTTTCCACCACATCAACCCAGCCATGCCCGGTAGAGACATCCATGCCGTGCAGCCAGCGACGCAGCATATTCATCGCCATCATCGCCACCAGCTCCTGACGCGTTTTGACCGTGTGACGCTGGTTATTAAACTTCACCTGCTGACCATACGTGCCATCCGGCGTGTGCAGCGCAAAACCGAGCTGCTCATCCTGCAACGATCCTACCAGCAGCGCCAGCGACGCCTGCTGCGCCTTTGCCCGCGCCTGCGCCCGCTGCGCCAGCTGTGAAAGCGTCTCTTCTCCGTCAGGCAGCACTTCACCAGCCCGGCACGCCACGCCGCCGGAAAGGAGCTGCCACTGCAGCAGGCCCGCGCTGAACCGTTCGCTGACGGTGAGTGTCAGCTGCCGCGCGTTTAGCTGCTGCGCCAGCAGCGCCGGTAGCCCCTGCGTGCCTTCAAACAAGGTGCATTCCGCCAGTTGCAGACGCACCTGCTGCCAAACCTGCTCCATTGCTACCCGCTGCGCGGCCGGGCCGGTGAGTTTGATTTCGATAATCGGCGCAGAGGAGCGATAGCCCATGACCACGCCTTTCGGCAGCGGCAGCGGCTCCAGCTCCGCCGCCAGATCGCTCTCGCCGCGCCCAAAGGTAGTCAGACGTAAACAGAGCGGCGGCTCCGGCAGTGCAAAGCGCGCTTTCAGGCGCGGCAGAATTTGCTGTTCCACCATCACTTTAAATTCTGACGGCACGCCGGGCGTAAAGAAGATCCAGCAATCATTGAGCGTGACGGCAAAGCCGCAGGCGGTGCCTACCGGGTTATCAATCAGTTCGCTGCCAGCAGGGATCTCCGCCTGCTTGCGATTGCTGGCTGCCATTGGCCGTCCACGGCTGGCAAAAAAAGCCTCGATTTTTTCCAGCCAGGCAGGCTGCAGTTCCAGCTGTACGCCACAGGCGTTTGCTGCCGCCTGCGCGCTTAAATCATCGCTGGTCGGGCCGAGGCCGCCATTAACAATCAGCACATCCGCAATGCGGCTGCGCTCGGTCAGTGCTTCCACCAGCGCGGAGAGGCTGTCGCCGACGGTGGCGCGGCTGGTCATTGGCAAGCCCTGCTGAAACAGGGTATCAGCCAGCCACGCGGCATTGGTATCGATAATCTGGCCGTGCAGCACTTCATCGCCCGTTGAGAGCATTTCCACTCTAATCACGTCACGTCCCTCGTTTGGTTAAGGCTTTTACTGTAGGAAGGCACGTCAGTGAATACAACGAAAATATCGGAGATGAGAGCGTTTCAGAGATAGCAGTGATAGCTTTTGCCTGATTGTCAGCACAGCGGCTTAGCAGCAAAATAGCGGAAACAATAGGTTTATCCAATTAATAACGGGTTTTACCTCGGTTAAACCTTTGACAATCACACCGATAGAGAATTGCCATATGAATAAAAAAGGTCTTACTACCGCTTCAGGCGCGCCGGTTGCCCATAACAATAACTCTATGTCTGCCGGACGTCGTGGCCCGCTGCTGTTGCAGGATGTCTGGCTGCTGGAAAAGCTGGCGCATTTCGATCGTGAAGTGATCCCGGAACGTCGCATGCATGCCAAAGGCTCAGGCGCTTACGGCACCTTTACCGTAACGCAGGATATTACCCGTTTTAGCCGAGCAAAACTCTTCTCAGAAGTGGGTAAAAAAACCGATCTTTTCATCCGTTTCTCTACGGTTGCCGGTGAACGCGGCGGCGCTGATGCCGAGCGTGACATTCGCGGCTTTTCCATGAAATTTTATACCGAGGAAGGCAACTGGGATCTGGTTGGCAACAATACGCCGGTTTTCTATCTGCGCGATCCGCTGAAATTCCCGGATCTTAACCATGTGGTTAAACGCGATCCACGAACTAACCTGCGCAACCCCACCTACAAATGGGACTTTTTCTCGCATCTGCCGGAAGCGCTGCATCAGTTGACTATCGACTTTAGCGATCGTGGTCTGCCGCGTTCTTACCGCCACATTCATGGTTTTGGCAGTCACACCTACAGCTTTATCAATGACCAGCAGGAACGTTTCTGGGTGAAATTCCATATGCGTTGCCAGCAGGGCGTGGAAAACCTGATGGATGAGGAAGCCGCGCAGCTGATCGCCCGCGATCGTGAAAGCTCGCAGCGCGATCTGTTTGAATCGATCGAACGCGGTGATTTTCCGCGCTGGAAATTTTACGTACAGGTTATGCCAGAGCAAGAGGCGTCACAGACACCGTACAACCCGTTTGATTTAACCAAGGTCTGGCCGCACGCCGACTACCCGCTGATTGAAGTGGGCGAGTTCGAGCTGAACCGTAACCCGGACAACTATTTCGCCGAGGTTGAGCAGGTTGCAATGAGCCCGGCTAACGTGGTGCCCGGCATCGGCTTCTCGCCGGACCGCATGCTGCAGGGCCGTCTGTTCTCCTATGGCGATGCGCATCGCTATCGTCTGGGCGTGAACCACCACCAGATCCCGGTGAACGCGCCGAAATGCCCGTTCCATAGCTATCACCGCGACGGCGCAATGCGCGTGGACGGCAACAGCGGCAATGGGGCGACCTATGAACCCAACAGCTTTGGTGTGTTCCAGGAGCAGCCAGACTTCAGCGAGCCGCCACTGTCGCTGGAAGGCGCAGCCGATCACTGGAACCACCGTGAAGATGATGACTACTTTAGCCAGCCGCGTGCGCTGTTTAATCTGCTGAGCGAAGAAGAGCATCAGCGTATGTTTAAGCGTATCGCCGGTGAACTGGTGCAGATACCAGAGTTTATTCAGCAGCGTCAGATTGCGCTGTTCCGTGAGGTAGACGAAGCCTATGGTGCCGGGGTGGAAAATGCGCTGCGGGCGCTGCAGGGGTAAGCCTGCATTTTCCTGGTACTGAATCAACCGTTTACAGCCCAACCGCAAGGTTGGGCTTTTTTATTGCCTGTTAGCGGCTGGTCAGCGGTAAGAGCGTCACCTAATATTCAGGGTTAATGAACATCAATCTAATCGGCTTTCTGCCAGCCCTGTTACCCGTGGCGCTTTCGCCTGGCGCAAGCTTTACGCTGGCTATTAACAGTGCGCTGGCAGGTGGCCGTCGCGGACTGTGCTCTACTCTGCTCGGAACGACACTGGGTATTTATACGCACGCCGTTTTAATCGGATTGGGTATCACGGCGATGGTCGCTTCGCCTGCATTTTTCAACATGCTGAAAATTGCCGGCACCGCTTATCTTCTCTGGTTGGGCATTCAGCTGATCCGTAGCGGCCTTTCAGCGCATACGTTTTCTTTCGATCATGCAGCAAATCCCGTGACGTTAAAAAAAGCCTGGCTGGCCAACGTGCTGAATCCCAAGGCCATCCTGTTTTATCTGACGGTGGTCTCCCAGTTTGCCGGCAGACAGGGGAATATCAGCGATTATCTGGTGCTGGCTTCGCTACACGTTGTGGTAATGGTCGCCTGGCTGCTGCTAGTCAGCAGAGCGCTAATTTTTTCTGTCCGTAAAATCGATCCGTTAATGCTGAAAAAATCTGTGAATATCACTGGCGGGCTGCTGCTTATCGCCCTCTCTCTAAAAGCGCTGCTATCCTGATTTTGTTATCAATAACAATTCAGGAAGCCGCCCATCGGCTGTTTTGCAAAACCACACGGTAGCCATCCTTGTCCTGAAAAGTGATACCTTTATTCTCCCAGTACGGGTTAAAAGCACAGGTTCGGGTAAAACCCGCCTGCTCCATTTGATTACAGGCTGCCGTCCACGCTTCCCTTTCCGGAATATACAAAACCAGAAGATCCTCTGCCGAGGGCGCAGGCATAACAGGATGGTCATGGCACAGAGTAAATTCCAGGTGCCAGGGCAAGTCATAACGACCAAGCATACATCCGCTAAAGCCTTCATGGTTGGTAAATTCGCCGATTTCCTGTAGCCCCAACCCACGGCAATACATGTCGCTGCTCTGCCTGAGATCTGTTACCGGTCGCGCGATACGTAAGTGATGAAATAACATCTGTTTTCGCCTGCAATGAAAGGTCAAAACACCATAACACTACTCCCGGCCGTTTTCACAGAGAGCCATATCATCAGCTTCCACTCTCCTGCTACCGGGCCTGCAGCCACTGCGCCAGCTGCTGACGTGATAATTTAATACCGCCCTGTGCAAGGTCTTCCGGTAGCTGCAGCCAGCGGAAGGGGCGTTGAAAGCTGGCCAGCTGCGTGCGTGCCCAGGCGGCGATGTTTTCCATCTTTTCATCCGCTGCCAGCGTCAGCAGCGCAACCGGCCTTGCCCCCCACTCTTCATCCGGCTGCGGCAGAATAACCGCCTGCATCACGGCGGGATGCTGCATCAGCAGGCTTTCTATCGCTTCCGGCTGTACCGCCTCGCCGCCGCTGAAAAACAGATTGTCTTTTCTGCCCAACACCTGCAGTTCGTCCTGATGCCAGCGCCCCAAATCGCCAGTGGCAAACCAGCCCTGCTCATTTGTCAGCGGCCACAGTTGTCCATCGCACCAGTAGCCGCTGGCTAAGGTTGCGCCACGGATCCAGATTTCGTCATCAACAATCGCTATCTCACGCCCGTTTAACGCCCTGCCGACGCCAGCCCGGTTGTCCGCCCGCTTGCCACATACCGTGGCGGCGCTTTCCGTCAGGCCATAACCACACCAGCAGCCGATGCCTGTGGCTTGTGCGCGCGTGACTAAATCAGCAGGGATCGCAGCGCCGCCGAGCAGTACCGCCCTTAACCCCGCAGGCCGCTCAGGCTCCCGGAGAAGACGCCATAGCTGGGTTGGCACCAGCGATGCAAAACTGCATCCGCTAAGCGCCTGCGACAAAGGCGATACGGGTAGCACCAGGCAGGCGCCCGCCAGCAGCCAGCGCCAGACGATCCCCTGCCCGGAGACATGATACAGCGGCAGCGACAGCAGCCAGCTTTCGGCAGCGTTGAAATTCATTAGCTGATTCACCCCCGCCGCGCTGAGCAGCAGCGCCTGAAACGTGTGCGCCGCCGCCTTCGGCAGGCCAGTGGAACCAGAGGTGAGCGTCAGCGTGGCGATAGCATCGGGCCGCCATAAAACCTGCATTGTTGTCGCCAGCGGCGGCGTCTGGTTTAACCAATGCGCCGTCGGAAAAGTAAGAGGCTGTGTTGCAACCGGCATAACGTCAGACAACGGCTCGGCCAGATCCAGCATGAAGTCAGGAAGCAACATGCGCAGCAACGGCAGCAGCGTCACTGACGGCAGCTGCGGATTAAGCGGTAATACCCGCGCGCCAGCCTGCAATAATGCCAGCCAGGCCAGCAATAGCGACAGGCTGTTATTACCACGTAGCGCCACCAGCGATCCGCACGTCACGCCCTGCTGCTGAAAACCGCTACAGAGCCGCTCCAGCCGCTCTGCCAGCGCCTGCCAGCTTAGCTGCTCTTTGCCTGCCTGCAGCGCGATTGCCGCAGGCAGGGTTTGCGCCCGCACGCGCCATGGAAAATCATTTAATAAATGCGCGTCCACGTTTCCCGATCCTGTAAGGGCAGCATGCAGCCAGGCCAGCATCGCACCAGCTGCTGACGCATCAACGTTAAGGTATCCAGCCCCGGCAGCGACTGTGGCGTTAGCCAGTGCGCCAGCCGCGCCAGCTGCGTCAGTCCCAGGCTGGACTCCAGCGCCGAGCTGATAATCACCTGTAACCCCAGCCGCTGCGCCTCGTGGATTTGCTGCTGAATACGCGCCAGCGAGCCGGTTAACGTGGGCTTGATCACCAGCGCAGCCAGCCCCGGCGCAGCCTGTAACTGAAAGCCCGGTTCACGCAGGCTCTCATCCCAGGCGATCGCTATTCCCCATTCGGCGGCAAACGCCAGGCTTTCGGCAGGTGTACGGCAGGGTTCTTCAATAAAGGCGATACGCGCACGCTGTGACGGCGTCAGGCAGCGGGCAAACTGCCGCGCTTTTTCCAGCGTCCAGCTGCGGTTGGCGTCCAGGCGCAGCTGCAGAGCGGGCAACGCTTCCAGCAGCAGGCTGACCTGCAGGCCGTCGCGTACCGCTTCATACAGTCCGACTTTCATTTTGGCACAGGGCGTTTCCTGCTCCTCAAGCTGTAACAGCAGCGCATCGGGATCGCCGTGACACAGCTGCGCGCTGCGCCAGATACCCGCTAACGGCAGCTCCTCCGCCAGCTCTGCGCGGGCACAGCTCAGGCCAAAAGCCACCGAAGGCAGCAGGCTTTCATCAACCGGCCGTGCGGCAAGCCACTGTGTCAGCCAGGCTACGCAGGCCTGCTGCGCCTGCTCCAGCGTTTCGCGGCTGAATCCCGGCAGCGGCGCGATTTCGCCCCAGCCCTGCCGATCCTGCTGTTGCAGCATCACCAGCAGCCCTTGCCGCTGCGTCAAACGACGATCGCGCAATACCACGCCGCTTTCCATGGGAATGGCATAACGCCACAGCTTCGCCTGACGCATCAGGGGTTACGCCTGAACTGACTGAAATCGGGCTGACGCTTCTGGTTAAAAGCGTTGCGCCCTTCCTGTCCCTCTTCGGTCATATAAAACAGCATGGTGGCATTGCCAGCCAGTTCCTGCAGCCCTGCCTGACCATCGCAGTCGGCGTTCAGCGCCGCTTTCAGACAGCGCAGCGCCATCGGGCTGTTATGCAACATTTCGCGGCACCAGCGCACCGTTTCCGGCTCTAACTGCGTCAGCGGCACCACATGATTCACCAGCCCCATCGCCAGCGCCTGCTGTGCATCGTACATGCGGCACAGGAACCAGATCTCACGCGCTTTTTTCTGCCCAACAATGCGCGCCATGTAGGATGCGCCCCAGCCGCCATCAAAGGAGCCGACTTTCGGCCCGGTTTGTCCGAAGCGCGCATTGTCCGCTGCGATGGTGAGATCGCAGAGCATATGCAGCACGTGCCCGCCGCCAACCGCATAACCCGCCACCATTGCTACCACCGGCTTCGGGCAGTTGCGGATCTGGCGTTGAAAGTCGAGCACGTTAAGATGATGCACGCCGCCGTCATCCTGATAGCCGCCGTAATCACCACGCACTTTCTGATCGCCGCCGGCGCAGAAAGCCTGTTCACCTTCGCCGGTAAGAATAATGACGCCGATCCCTTCGTCATAACGCGCATCCTGCAGCGCCAGCATCATCTCCTGTACCGTCAGCGGTCGAAAGGCATTGCGCACCTGTGGCCGGTTAATGGTAATTTTGGCTATGCCCTCCGGCGATTTGTGATAGCGGATATCGCTGAATTCACCGCTGCAGTCATGCCATTCAACCGGCGCGGTAAGCTGTTGTTCATCGGGATAAAGCATAAAGTTCTCCAGAATTCAGACAGGTTGACGCAGCAGTTGCGTCAACCGATCGCTAAAGGCGGCAGGACTGGCACGATGGGCATTGTGTCCGGCAGCCGGGATGGTGTGCAGCGGCAGACGCGCCTGCATGGCGAGCTGAATAAATTTATTGTCCCATTCACCGCACAGATAGCTGAAAGGCACGCTCAGCTGCTGAAGTTCCGGCAGCAAATCAGGCTGCTTGCTTAATGAAGTGGCGTGCAGCATTGCCGCCAGCGAAGGGCCGTCGCCCGTGCTACGGTGCCTGACCAGCGCGTTGCGCTGTTGCTCGGTCAGCTCGTTAAAGAGCGGCTGCCGATACCAGACCTGTAGCGCGTCAGGCAGCGGCAGCTGGCGGAAACGGCTTATCCACAAGGTATCGCGCGCAGCGCGCGCCCCACGCTGTTGTTCATCGGTCAGCCCCGGATGCCCCGCCTCCACCACCAGCCCGCATAGCCCAGGCAGCGCTGCGCGGCAGGCGTAATACATCGCCACGCGTCCGCCGAGGGAATAGCCGATGAGCCAGTAATGTTGAATCTGGTAATGACGCAGCGTAGCGCCGATGCGCTCGCTGAGTTCATCAAAGCCGCTGACGCGCTGCCCGCAGGAGCCGCCGTGTCCGGGCAGATCGATGCTCAGCATCGGCCAGTCGATAAACGCCTGCTGTACCGGCAGCCAGTCATGCAGGGTGCCCAGGAAACCATGCAGCCAAACCAGAGTTGGCTTGCTGCTGCGCCGATGTCCCTGCCAGCGGGCGTGCAGGATCATAGCGCTGCTCCCATCGCCACCAGGCGGGCAAAGGTCTCCGCACCGCTATCGGGCGCTACGCTGAACTCCACCAGCGTGCCGCCCTGCTGCATAAAACCCTGTTTAACGGCCTGTTGTAGCGGCGCCCAGGCGGCAACATGCTGATAATCAAGGCCGAACATCTGCGCTGCCGGAGCAAAGCTGACCGACTGCGGCAAAGTGAAAAAACGCTCGCGCTCGCTGACCGGCGTCGGCAACAGAGAGAAAATGCGGCCGCCGTTGTTGTTAACCACCACCAGCACCAGCGGCGCGGCAAGCTGACGCAGCAGCGCCAGACTGTTCAAATCATACAGGGCGGAGATATCGCCCAGCAGTGCCAGCACCGGACGCGCCTGAGCGCGCTGGATGCCGCTTAAGGTTGCTATCAGGCCATCGATCCCGCTGGCGCCGCGATTGCAGTAAACCGGGTAGCCAACCGGCAACTGCGCTAACGCATCTGTCAGTCGTACCAGCAGGCTGTTACCAAGAAACAGCGCGCCATCCGGCGGCAGTAATTCCGCCAGCCGGTGCGCCAGCAGTGTCTCTGGCTCATTTTCCACGACCGCACTGGCCTGGCGCTGAATGGATGCGGCCAGCGTGGCCAGCTCAGGTACCCAGGGCGTAGCGGCTACTGCCGGATGCGCATTAATCCAGCTGCCGATCTCACTGACGATACGTCGCCCCGGCTGGCTGGCAGGATCGCGCCGCCCCGGCAGCGCATCGATAAGCCACCACTGCTGCGGGCGCGCCTGCTGCTGCCACTGCAAGAGCCGTTTGCTAATCAGACTGGTGCCAAACTGCACTACCAGCTCCGCCTGATTTAATTGCTGCTGCGCCTGCGGGCTGCTCAGCCACAAATCCGCACAGGGCAGCGGCTGGCCGGTTTGCGATTGAATATCTGCCAGCAGCGGCCAGCCCAGCGTGGCCGCCCACCGTGCCACCGCCGCGCCCTGTTCCGGGTGCATTTTGCCTGCGATAACCACGCCGCGTTTTTGCCGCCAGGCTGGCCAGTCGCTCTGCTGCGCATGGTTTTCCGGCGCGCTGTGGGTCACCCACGGGATCGATTGCTGCATCCATGCATCCAGCGACGCCAGCCATTCGCGCCAGGCGTTATCCTCTGTGCCATAGAGCGGCTCAGCAAAGGGACAGTTAACGTGCAGCGCGCCCGTACTGGCTGCGGCAATCGCTTCATCCAGCGCCGCCGCCAGCCAGCGGGCGTCAATTTCAGGCGTTGGCCGCGGTAAATCGCAGCGGTGGGCAAAATGAGAAAATATGCCTGGCTGGGTAATCGCCTGATTAGCGCCGCAGTTAATCAATTCCGGTGGTCGATCGGCGCTCAGTACAATCAGCCGCTCACCGGTTAACTGCGCCTCAATAACGGCGGGCAGCAGATTCGCTACGGCAGTGCCCGAGGTCACTATCAGCGCCACGGGGGTACGCGAGCCTTTCGCCAGGCCAAGTGCTAAAAAGCCCAACCCGCGTTCATCAAAATGGGTATGGCAGGTCAATGCAGATTTGGCTGCCGCCAGCGTGAGCGGCGCAGAACGTGAGCCTGGCGCGATACAGATATGACGCACCTGATGACGCGCCAATACCTCAATAATCACCTGCGCCCAACGGCGGTTAAAGCTACTGTCAGACATACTCTCCCCTTAGTATCATGACGTCGTCCGACGATGCAGCGAGCTTTCCTTCGCCATGCGGATGAATTCAGGCGGAATGCGCCACTGGCGGCTTCCCGGTCAGGCGGGGTTGTAGTGGTGCCGCGCGGGTGGGCAGCAGTGCTGCCAGCGCCGCCATTTTGTTTTCTGTTTCCTGCCATTCCTGTTGCGCATCGGAACCGGCGACGATCCCCGCGCCGCCATACAGTCGCACTCGCGGCCCCTGGACCAGCGCACAGCGCAGCGTGACGCAGAATTCGCTTTTTTGTCGGGAGATAAAACCAGTGGAACCGGCGTACCAGTCACGATTCAGCGCTTCATGGCGCTGTAGAAAGGCGTATGCCGCCGTGCGCGGCAGGCCAGCTACCGCCGCCGTGGGTTGCAGGCGCTGTAAAATGCGCGCGTCGCTGCGGCTGCGTAATTTGCCGTGGATGCGTCGTCGTAAATGCTGAAGATTGCGCAGGCGTACCAGCTCTACCGGCATGACCTCCAGTTCGCTGACTATTTCCTGTAGCCGGGAACAGATATCTTCCATGACCATTGCGTTTTCATGCTGATTTTTGGCGTCCTGCAGCAGCCACTGCGCCTGCTGCAGGGCAAGTATGGGATCGATATCGCGCGCCACCGTGCCCGCCAGCGCCTCAGTCAGCAGCGTATTTTGCTGCCGCAGCCAGAGCCGCTCCGGCGAGGCGCAGACCAGCGCGCTGTCGTCTGCAAAGCGCAGCATAAACTGATAACAGTGCGGATTGGCGCGCCGGCTGGCCGCCAGCAATGCCTCCGGCGGCAACGGACGATCCCATAGCAGGTCCATCGTGCGTGCCAGCACCACTTTTTCCAGCTCTCCGGCGGCAATTGTCGCTAACGCCGAGTTTACTCGCTGGCTCCACTCCGCCTGTTCCGGCTCACACTGGCTCTGTTGCAGCTGCCCACGTATTAATGGCAACGGCTGCGGCACGCGCAACCCATGCAGGAAGCGTACGGCAACCTGCGCATCCTCCTGCAGGTTATGATCGCTTTGAACAAACAGCGTCAGCCGTTCACCACGGCTGTCCTGCTGCCACATTAGCCGCGGTAGAAAGAAAAAGCTGTCAGTGGCGGCAAAACGGTTGCTGCCCCAGATCCGCCAGTTCCCGGGCAAAGCGCGACACGCCTGTTCAGCCTGATACAGCGTCTGGTAACAGCGGATGGCTCCGCAAAGCGCAACCTGCTCATGGCCGTTGCGGTGCTGCCACCAGAGCTGGGGCCGGTACGGCTGGGCACAAAGCCAGGACAGGGAATCCTCGCCGGACGCAAGGGAAACGGTTAACGCGCGACAGCCCGCTCCTCTGCTGTTGATTTTTGCCAGCTCAGTGAGCAACGCGCTATACGCGGCAGGAAGCGAATACACGAACACCTCCATAATCATAAAGAGGTAGCTAGTGTAAAAGGGAGAGTGACAAGGGATTTTGATGCAGAACAGTTCGCACCACGTTTTGTCGCGGTTCAGGCTGAGAAGAGTCGGGTAAACGCAGAGGATTGCACGGCGGAAAAGAGGAAAAACCAGCCTCTTCCCGGTTGGTCAGAGGCTGTTTGCTACAGAACGCTTAGCGACGCGCCAGCAGCAGGCCGAGGATCAGGCCCGCAGCTGCGCCGATACCAATACCCTGCCAGGGTTTTTCATGAACGTAGCCATCGGCACGACAGGCTACCTGTTTGGCACGGTAGTAGTAGGAATCGGACGCCGCGCTGACGCGCGTTTTCACCCCGTGCAACGCCTGTTCCGCCTTCTCTTTTAGCTCAAGGTATTTCTGATCGGCCGGATCGCCGGAGGATTTCAGTACCTCTTCCAGCGTTTCGGTAAGCAGCGTGAGATCATCATCCAGGCGCGTTTCCTGTGGTTCACCGGCTACCTGAGGCTTATCCGTTACTTGCGGATCGCGCTTTTCTTGCGAGTCAGTTGATACAGCCATTTTCTTCCTCCGTGTAAAACACATGAATGTCCACTAACTATAGACACTTTTTACATCCCTGCCTGAACAGACGTTTAGGAATTTACTGACAGGGCTGGCGGAAATTCGTTGGTTTATATGATTAATCTGATAAATTCCTGTTAACCGAATTTTTGCCGCCTGCGTCTGTCGTAGCTGACTGTACCCCAGGCTCATCCTGGGAAAGCAAATGGGTGCAGAAGCTCGATCACTACAAACTCGTTCAGCATAAGGAAAGCGTTTCTGGCATGAATCGAAGAATGTTTATGAAAACCTCAATGGCATTCGCTGCGGTTAGCGGCATGTCTGGCTTATCCACGCTATTTGCTCAGTCCGCCTGGGCAGAAGATGGCATCGCTGACGGCACTGCGACGCGCTTTGACTTTGAGGTGCTAAAGAAAAAAGCCGCCGCGCTGGCGCAAAAGCCCTGGGGCGGCGCGCCAGGCCCGTTGCCGGATACGCTGGCGACCATGACGCCGCAGGCTTATAACGCCATCCAGTATGATGCGAATCACTCTCTCTGGAACGATATCGATAACCGGCAGCTGGACGTGCAGTTTTTCCACGTCGGCATGGGTTTTAAACGCCGTATTCGCATGTTCTCTGTCGATAAAAGCAGCCGCGAAGCGCGTGAGATTCACTTCCGCCCGGAGCTGTTTAACTACCAGAACACCAGTGTCGATACCAAACAGCTGGAAGGTAAAACCGATCTTGGCTTTGCCGGTTTCCGCGCGTTTAAAAAGCCGGAGCTGGCGCGGCGCGATATCGTCTCTTTCCTGGGAGCCAGCTATTTCCGTGCGGTGGATGAAACCTACCAGTATGGCCTGTCGGCGCGCGGCGTGGCGGTAAACACCTTTAGCAACGGACAGGAAGAGTTTCCCGATTTCGTCGCCTTCTGGTTTGAAACGCCAAAAGCGGATGACACCACCTTTACCGTTTACGCCCTGCTTGATGGTGCCAGCCTGACCGGTGCCTATAAGTTTGTTATCCACTGTGAGCCGAAGCGCGTGGTGATGGAGGTGGAAAACCACCTGTATGCCCGCAAAGATATTCGTCAACTGGGGATCTCCCCAATGACCAGTATGTTCAGCTGCGGCAACAGCGAACGTCGTATGTGCAACACCTATCATCCGCAAATCCATGATTCCGACCGTCTGGCGATGTGGACCGGTAAAGGGGAATGGATTGCCCGTCCGCTGAATAACCCGCGCAAGCTGCAGTTTAACGCTTACGATGATGAGAACCCGCGGGGCTTTGGCCTGTTGCAGTTGAATCATGATTTTGAAGATTATCAGGATGTGATTGGCTGGTATGACAAGCGCCCCAGCCTGTGGGTGGAGCCGATCGGCAAATGGGGTAAGGGCGCCATCAATTTGATGGAGATCCCTACCACCGGCGAAACGCTGGATAACGTGGTCTGTTTCTGGCAGCCGGAGCAGCCGGTTAAAGCCGGTAGCGAACTCTCTTTCCAGTACAAGCTTTACTGGAGCGGCCTGCCGCCGGTACGCAGCGAACTGGCGCGCGTAGAGGCAACCCGTTCCGGCATTGGCGGCTTCCCCGAAGGCTGGGCACCTGGCGAGCATTTCCCGGATGTCTGGTGTCGTCGTTTTGCCGTTGATTTTGTTGATGGCGATCTGAAAAATGCCGCGGCAAAAGGCATCGAGCCGGTGATTACCGTCTCTGCCGGCACCATTAAGCAGGTAGAGATTCTGTATGTTGAGCCGCTAAACGGCTATCGCATCCTGTTTGACTGGTATCCCACCAGCGATGCTGTTGATCCGGTCGATATGCGCATGTTCCTGCGCACCAACGATGAAACGCTGAGTGAAACCTGGCTTTATCAATATTTCCCGCCACCGCCGGACCAGCGGAAATATGTTGATGACCGCCAGATGACGGTAGGCTAAATAACAGGCGGAGCATTGCGCTCCGCCTGTTACGTATTACTTCATCATATCGATATGCGGAATATTATCTTCCAGATAGACCTCGCCCTGCGGCTTAAAACCCATGCATGCGTAAAAGCGCTGTAGATGCGCCTGCGCCGAAAGAAACTGCTGACGTTCAGGCCAGTACTGCTCACAGCTTTCCAGAACCCTTTCCATCAGGCGATAGCCGAGCTGTAATCCCCGCGCTTCGCTGGTAACAATCACGCGCCCAATCTTTACCGGGCTGTTGGCATTTTCTGGCGTCAAAATACGTGCGCAAGCCAGTATTCTTCCTTCGCCCAGCGCAAAAATATGGCGGTTATCACGCGCTAAATCCTGCCCATCGATATCTTCATACGCGCACTGCTGCTCGACGATAAAAACGCGATTACGCAGAGCCAGAATGTCATGCAGTTGCTGAACGTTTAGTTCACTATGATGCAAATCGTACCAGGTTAACTCCATACGCCTGCTTTCCCCTTGGTTTTAGCCACATGTCGCCATCAAACATCAATTTTGCCTGCTAATAATGCGCGTTATGCCGGTTTAATATAACCTCAATCGATGCTTAAAAAACCGGCATCGTTTTAAAAATCATGGAAAAATGCCTGCGCTTTTATATCAACAGGAGGTTGAAGATGAAATCGATAAAAGCGCTTTGCAACGGAACGCTCCCTTTGACGCTGTGGCTAATGAGCCCGCTGGCGATCGCCAACAGTCTCCCCTCTTATCCGGTAACATTTACACTGGCGACTGGCTGGCTCGGTGGCAAATCCAACGAATACGTTTACGACGAAGGGCATAAAAATAGCGAGCTGAACTGGAAAATAAAGAACGCAGCGGTTATTCGTGGCCATCTCGACTGGGAGATTGCGCCGCAACTTAGCCTGGCGCTTAGCGGCTGGACAACCCTGGCGCGGGGCAGCGCACAGATGGATGACTATGACTGGATGGTTGATAACCAGTCGCACTGGAGCGACTGGTCTACCTGGCCTGCTGCCCGTCTTAACTATGCTAATCAGTTTGCCGTCAGCATTACCGGCTGGCTGCTACAGCAACCGGAATATAAGCTTGGCGCAGCGTTGGGTTATCAGCAGACGCGGATCAGCTGGCAGGCACAGGGCGGCAGTTATATCTATGATAACGGTGCCGATATCGGCCGTTTTTCCCGTGATGAGCGTGCCGCCGCTTATCAGCAGCGTTTTTCCGCGCCCTGGCTCGGCATCGCCGGACAGTATCGTTATAAAAAACTGGAGCTTAACGCGCTGATTAAATATTCCCCGTTTACCAACGCACACGATAATGACGAGCATTACACCGATTATAATACCTT
This sequence comes from Pantoea sp. FN0302, assembly GCF_050113775.1. Lineage (NCBI taxonomy): Bacteria > Pseudomonadati > Pseudomonadota > Gammaproteobacteria > Enterobacterales > Erwiniaceae > Pantoea > Pantoea sp. FN0302. Next base: position 402,101 of record NZ_JBNJSM010000001.1, on the reverse strand, counting down.
TCGCGTCAAAACCCGCCGTAGTGATTACTGGGCCGCCAGCATGGATGCAGGCTATTATCTTTCACCACAGTTAAAAGTGCTGGCAGCGCTAAGTTGGGAAGATTACCGGCAAAGTCGCGGGCAAATGCAGATAATTGATTATGACCAACAGACCTATGATTATAGCGAGAAGGGAGGCGGCGGCGTGAGTCATAAAAATTACAGCCTGACCGCTGGCCTGCAATATCATTTCTGATGCCAAAAAAAAAGCCCTGTATCGCTACAGGGCTTTCTCTTTATCGGCTGACTTACATCAGCGGCTGCGCCATCTGTACCAGGCTGATAAGCGGCTGTGGGTAAACGCCCAGCAGCAGAACCAGAATGGCGGAAATCAGCACCACGATGCCGCCCGCGGTAAACGCCCAGTTAGCTGGCGTATCGCGCGTATGCAGCTCAGGCGGGCTAAGATAGAGGCTAACGGTAACGCGCAGATAGTAATAAAGGCCAATGGCGCTGCCTAATACCACCGCACCGGTCAGCCACCACAGCGAGGCGCTAACGCCCAGCGCAATCACATAGAACTTACCAATAAAGCCCAACGTCATTGGAATACCGGCCAGCGACAGCATCATTACTGTCATCACTGCTGACAGTACCGGACGATGCCAGAACAGGCCGCGATAGGAGTAAAGCGAGTCGGCATCCGGACCACGATACGGGCTGGACATCAGGCTCACTACGCCAAAGGCACCGATGCTACTGAACAGGTAGCCAGCCAGATAAACACCGGCGGTTTCCAGTGACATCTGATGAGACTGCACCGCAATCAGCGCAACCAGTAAATAACCCAGATGCGAGATAGAGGAGTAACCCAACAGACGCTTGATATTACTCTGACTGATCGCCAGCAGGTTACCAAACAGGATGGAAACCACAGCGATAATCGCCAGCACGTTGCGCACCGCTTCGCTATCGGTAGCCGGAGCATACATAAACAGACGCATCAGCGCGCCAAAAATGGCGATCTTGCTGGCGGTCGCCAGGAAAGTGGAGACCGGAGCAGGCGCGCCCTGATACACGTCTGGCGTCCAGAGATGGAACGGCACCAGCGACAGTTTAAAGCCCAGACCGACAATCATCATGCCAAGACCCAGCAGCAGCAGCGGCTGATGCAGCACGGTGTCACTCAGGTTTTTACCCAGTTCCACAAAGCTCAGGCTACCGGCATCGGCATACACCAGCGCAATACCAAACAGCAGGAAGGATGAGGCCGCTGCCGACAGGATGGTATATTTCAGCGCCGCTTCCAGCGAACGTTTCTGACGGAAAGCGTAGCCAATCAGGCCAAACAGCGGCAACGACAGCAGTTCCACGCCGATAAACAGCGAAGCCATATGGTTAGCGCTTGCCAGCACCACGCCGCCCAGCGCGGCAATCAGCACCAGCAGATAGAACTCGTCGCAGTTATCGCTGAAGCCCTGCAGCCACGGATAGGCGAAGGTACAGGTGGCCAGACTCGCCAGCATCACCATCCCGGTATAGAACATCGAGAAACCATCAACGCGCAGCAGCGGCGTGACGTCCATCGGTCCTGCCTGGCCCACAAACCAAAGTGACAACAGCGCCAGGTTAAGGCCAATCACGGTCAGCGTCGCATTGGCAAAATGGTTGCGTCGCCACGCAATGGACAGCATCACAACCACCACCGTCAATCCGACGATCAACAGCGGCAACAGCGCGATCAGTTGTTGAGGAGTTATTGTCATGGCGAATTACGGCCTTGTAGTTGAAATTGAAGCGGTAAACCACTGCTGAATGTTGCTCATTGCAGCGTGTGAGGTGTCCAGGATCGGCTGTGGATAGACTCCAAGCAGCACCAGCAGAACCACCAACACCATAATCATGATGAACTCACGTGCGGACATGCCGCGCAGCGGCGTTTCCGACTTTGGCGCACCATAATAGGCGCGTTGCATCATGATCAGCGAGTAAACAGAAGCAAACACCAGACCAAAAGTCGCGATAACGATAATCGTCGGCACCACCTGGAAACTGCCGGTCAGAATCATAAATTCGCCAGCAAAGTTACCGGTGCCCGGCATGCCAAGGTTGGCCACCGCAAAGAACAGCGACAGACCCGGTATCCACTTCAGGCGTGACCACAGGCCGCCCATCTCACGCATATCACGCGTATGCAGGCGCTCATAAAGCTGGCCGCACAGGATAAACAGCGCCGCAGCTGACAGGCCATGCGCAATCATCTGCACCACCGCGCCCTGGAAAGCGAGCTGGTTGCCGGTATAGATGGCGATCAGCACGAAGCCCATATGGGAAATCGAGGTGTAGGCGATCAGACGTTTGATATCGGTTTGCGAGAACGCCATCCATGCGCCATAGAAAATACCGATAATCCCCAGCCACATTGCAACAGGCGCAAACTCCGCCGACGCGTTCGGGAACAGCGGCAGGCTAAAGCGCAGCAGACCGTAAGCGGCGGTTTTGAGCAGGATCCCGGCCAGGTCCACGGAACCGGCAGTTGGCGCCTGGCTGTGCGCATCCGGCAACCAGCCGTGTAGCGGCACTACCGGCATTTTTACTGCAAAGGCGATAAAGAAGCCGAGCATCAGCAGATATTCCACGCCACGTGACATTGGAGTGTGCAGCAACTCTTCATAGTTGAATGTCCAGACGCCGGTCGCGCGGTAATGCACAAACACCAGGCCAAGAATCGCAATCAACATTACCAGGCCAGAGGACTGGGTATAAATGAAGAATTTGGTGGCGGCAGTGATACGGGTTTTCCCGTCTGATGCCTTATGACCCCAGAGCGCGATGAGGAAGTACATCGGCACCAGCATCATTTCCCAGAAAAAGAAGAACAGGAACATATCGATGGCAAGGAATACGCCAATAACGCCACCGAGGATCCACATCAGATTGAGGTGGAAAAAGCCCTGATATTTCTCAATTTCATTCCAGGAACAGAGCACTGCCATCAGGCCCAGCAGGCCAGTCAGCACCACCATCAGCAGCGACAGGCCATCCAGTGCAAGGTGGAAAGCGATGCCGAAGCGCGGGATCCAGGGAACGGAGAACTCAGATTGCCACTGCGGCAAACCTGCTGCCTGGGTCAGTGAATAGCCTCCCTGCAACCAGAGCTGCAGTGAAAGCGCCAGCGTCAAGCCCATTGTAATCAGCGCGATCCAGCGCGGCGTCTTCGCGCCTAAGCGCTCAGCGAGCCAGCACAGAAAGCCGCCAACAAATGGGATAACAATTAGCCAAGGTAATAACATGGCGGTTACGGTCCCTTTTCTAGTCCTGCATGAGCCGCCGACAAAGATAACCGGTCAGCCCAACCTCAGGTTTTTTCACAAGCTTATCGGGTGGAAGGCAGCAACGCCGCCTCCCGCTCACTAACCTTACATCACCAGCAGCAACGCCAGCACCACAACGGCACCGATGCTCATGGAAGCGACGTACCAGCGCAGATAACCATTTTCGCTTACCGCCAGCCCTTTATTCGCCAGGCGTGATACCAGAGCCGGCGTATTCAGCAGCATATTCAGCGGATCGCGTGACAGCAGCCAGGCGATGCCTAAATAAGGCTTAACGAAAATTTTGTCATACAGCCAGTCGAAGCCCCATGCGGCGAACCACCAGGTGCCGAAGAAACGCCCCGGAGCGCTGCGCGCCACGCTGGTAACCAGCGTACGCTTGCCGAGCCAGAGCCAGGCGGCAATCAGAATGCCGACGATGGCCACCACGCCCGAAGCAATTTCCAGCCCCATTTTACCCGCTTCGCCATGTTCGCTGGCAGGCAGTACGCCAGCCAGCGGCGGCGTAATCAGCGCGCCAATAAAGGTGGAAAGAACCAGCAGCACGATAAGAGGCAGATGATGCGTGATCCCTTTGCCTGCATGCGCATGAATTTTCTCTTCACCGTGAAACACGATAAAGATCATGCGGAAGGTGTAAATCGAGGTCAGGAAAGCACCGACTAAACCGGCAACCATCAGATTGACATGACCGTTCGCCAGTGCGCCGAACAGGATCTCATCCTTACTGTAGAAGCCAGCGGTAACCAGCGGCAGCGCAGCCAGTGCCGCACCACCCACCAGGAAGCAGACATAAACCAGCGGAATGCTTTTACGCAGGCCGCCCATTTTGAAAATGTTCTGCTCATGGTGGCAGGCCAGAATTACCGAACCAGAAGAAAGGAACAGCAGCGCTTTAAAGAAGGCGTGGGTCATCAGGTGGAAAATAGCGGCATCCCATGCCTGAACGCCCAGCGCCAGGAACATATAACCGATCTGGCTCATGGTGGAATAGGCCAGGACGCGTTTGATATCGGTCTGTACCAGCGCCGCAAAACCTGCCAGCACCAGCGTCACCGCACCAACGATACCCACCAGATGCAGTACTTCCGGCGTCATCAGGAACAGCCCATGCGTACGGGCGATCAGATAAACGCCCGCGGTCACCATGGTCGCCGCGTGGATCAACGCCGAAACCGGCGTCGGACCCGCCATCGCATCAGCAAGCCAGGTCTGCAACGGCAGCTGCGCCGATTTACCGACCGCGCCGCCCAACAGCATCAGCGTAGCCCACTGCAGCATATGGTTATCAGCAGCGAAGTGCGCTGGTGCCAGCTCGACCATTTCGCGGAAGTTCAGCGTGCCCAGCTCGTTATAGAGAATGAACAGCGCAAAGGCGAGGAATACATCACCCACGCGGGTAATGATAAACGCCTTCATCGCCGCCTTGCCGTTATCCGGATTGGTGTAATAGAAACCAATCAGCAGATAAGAACAGAGGCCCACGCCTTCCCAGCCGAGATACATCAGCAACAGGTTATCGGCCAGCACCAGAACCACCATGCTGGCGATAAACAGGTTGGTATAGGCGAAGAAGCGCGAATAGCCCTCTTCCCCACGCATATACCATGAGGCGAACATGTGAATAAAGAAGCCGACGCCGGTTACCACCGACAGCATGGTCAGGGAGAGACCATCCAGCGTCAGGGTTACGCCGATATTAAAGTTACCGACATGCATCCAGGTCCACAACGCCTGGGTAAACAGCGTACGATCATGGTTAAAGAAATCGATGCCAACCCAGGCAGTGACCAGCGCGGTCAGTCCGATTGAACCCACGCCAACGGTAGCAGACAGGTTTTCTGACCAGCGGCCACGAGAAAACGCCAGCAGCAAAAAGCCGATCAGCGGAAGCAGTATGGTTAAGTAAAGAAGATTCATCCGCGCATCTCGCTCACTGTGTCAATGTTCAGGGTTTGACGACGGCGGTAGAGCTGCAGCAACAGCGCCAGACCAATGCTGGCCTCCGCTGCGGCAAGGCTGATCGCCAGGATATACATCACCTGACCATCTGCTTGCCCCCAGTAGCTTCCCGCCACCACTAACGCCAGAGCCGAGGCGTTAATCATGATTTCCAGACCGATTAACATAAAAAGCAGATTACGACGCAGCACCAGCGACGTGAGTCCGAGGACAAACAATATGGCTGCCAGAATCAGTCCATGTTGTAGAGGGATCATGCGCGTTCCTCCTTTGTTTTCGCAACCGCTGCATCGCTGACGCGGTTGCTAAGCACTTCGCCCTGACGATCTTCACGTCCGATATGGAACGCAACCACCAGACCTGCCAGTAGCAGCATAGAGGCCAGCTCAACGGCCAGTACATAAGGCCCGAACAGGCTGATACCGACCGCTTTCGCATCGATTACGGTGCCGTCGATGCCCTGGTCATTGGCGCTCATAATGGCGTACACCATTACCGCCAACAGCAGCAGCGACACCAGCCCTGGACCAATCCACAGCGAAGGCTGCAGCCACTGGCGCTCCTGCTCCTCAACCGACTTGCCAAGGTTAAGCATCATCACCACGAAGACGAACAGCACCATAATGGCCCCGGCGTAAACGATGATCTCCAGCGCGCCAGCAAAGTAGGCGCCAAGCGAAAAGAAGACGCCAGCAACCGCCAGCAGCGAAACAATCAGGTACAGCAACGCATGTACCGGGTTGGTGTGGGTAATCACGCGTAGCGTGGTTAACACCGCCACCAGACCACAAAGATAAAACGCAAATTCCATGCCGGGCTCCTTAAGGTAACAAGCCTTTGACGTCGATGGGTTTGGCTTCGTTTTCCGCTTCGCCCTTGTCTTTCCCTTCGATCGCCATGCCTGCCATACGGTAGAAGTTGTATTCCGGGTATTTGCCCGGCCCTGAAATCAGCAGGTCTTCTTTCTCGTACACCAGATCCTGACGCTTGAACTCGCCCAGCTCGAAATCGGGCGTGAGCTGAATCGCCGTGGTCGGGCAAGCCTCTTCGCACATGCCGCAGAAAATGCAGCGTGAAAAGTTGATGCGGAAAAATTCCGGATACCAGCGACCATCCACCGTCTCCGCTTTCTGCAGCGAAATACAGCTGACCGGACAGGCGACGGCGCACAGGTTGCACGCAACGCAACGCTCTGCCCCATCGGGATCGCGCGTCAGTACAATACGGCCACGATAGCGGGGCGGCAGATAAACCGGCTCCTCCGGATACATCTGCGTTTCACGCTTCGCGAAGGCATGCAGGCCCATCAACCAGATACTGCGTACCTGGGTGCCGAAACCGACAATAATGTCTTTTAATGTCATGGTTACAACCCCTTTACTGCGCGTTGTACAGAATCACTGCGGCGGTAGCCAGCAGGTTCAACAGCGTCAACGGCAGACATACTTTCCAGCCGAAGGACATTACCTGGTCATAGCGCGGACGCGGCAGCGCAGCACGAATCAGAATAAACATCATCATAAAGAACGCGGTTTTAATGGCGAACCAGATGAAGGGCGGCAGCCATGGTCCATGCCAGCCGCCAAAAAACAGCGTAACAATCAGCGCGGAAACCGTGGTAATCGCCACATATTCGCCCACGAAGAACAGACCGAATTTCATACCGGAATATTCGATGTGGTAACCATCTGCCAGCTCCTGCTCCGCTTCCGGCTGGTCAAACGGATGACGGTGGCACACCGCTACGCCAGCAATACAGAAGGTCAGGAAGCCAAAGAACTGCGGAATAATGTTCCACAGATGCGCCTGGTTATTAACGATGTCGTTCATATTGAACGAACCGGCCTGCGCCACCACGCCCATCAGCGACAACCCGAGAAACACCTCGTAGCTCAACGTCTGTGCAGAGGCACGCATTGCGCCCAGCAGGGAGTATTTGTTGTTACTCGCCCAACCGGCGAACAGCACCGCGTAAACCGCCAGACCCGCCATCATCAGGAAGAACAGCAGCCCGATGTTAAGGTCGGTCACCATCCATGTCGGACTGACCGGCACAATGGCGAATGCTAACAGCAGTGAAACGAAGGCGATGACCGGAGCCAGCGTAAAAATAAAGCGATCCGTGAACGGCGGGATCCAGTCCTCTTTAAAGAACATTTTGATCATATCCGCCACCAACTGCAGCGAGCCGCCCCAGCCGACACGGTTAGGCCCGTAGCGGTTCTGGAACAGGCCCAGCAGACGGCGCTCGGCGAAGCTCATAAAGGCACCGCAGGAGACCACCACCAGCAGGATGACAATCGCCTTGAGAATGCCCAGCAAGATATCGATAACGTCCGGCGTCAACCAGCTCATTGTGCTGCCTCCCGCAGAGTCTCAATAGTCGCGCCCGACAGGAACGGCGGTACGCCCGGCATGCCCAACGGTAAACCTACCTGCCCTGCCTGCAGTGCGTCAGAAAAGCGCACAGGCAGGCGCAGCGTTTCACCGGAGCAGTTGAACTCCACTGCTGTACCGACGTTAACGCCAAGCTGAGCGGCATCGGCCGGGTTAATTACCAGAGCGGCCTGCGGCATACGCTGCTGAATAACCGGCGCGCGCTGCGTCATCTCTTCGCTGCCGAACAGATTGTAGTAAGGCGCAACACGCCAGCCGCCGTTGCGGGCAAAGGCGGTTGGCACCTGGGTAAACCACTCCAGTTGTTCTGTCGTGGCTTCAAACAGACGCACGCCAGGATCGCCGTTACGCAGTTTGCCGCCCACTTCATCCTGGAACTTGTTCCACGCCTGCGGTGAGTTCCAGCCTGGCGCCCAGGCGAAAGGAATCTCAGAGCGCGGCGCGCTGGGCTGGTTGTTCCCTTCCATAGAGAAGGAGAACATGGTGTCCATATCCTGCGGCTGACGCGGCTCATGCACGCTGATATTAGCGCGCGCGGCGGTACGTCCGCTGGAACGATGTGGCGAACGCGACAGTTTCTGACCACGAATACGGAATGAGGCATCTGGCGCGGCATCTTTAATGCCTTTCAGCTGCGGCAGCGCCACAACCACGGCATCAATCACATGATCCAGCTGCGTCCAGTCAACGTGACGGCTTTCCAGCGCGCTGTGCAGCGAGTGCAGCCAGCGCCAGCTTTCCAGCATCACTACCGTTGAGTCGTAGTAAGAGGGATCGTAAACCTGGAAGAAGCGCTGAGCGCGGCCCTCCTGGTTTATCAGCGTGCCATCGCTCTCAGCAAAGCTGGCGCCTGACAGAATCAGACCGGCTTTTTCCATGGTTGCCGTGCGCTGATGATCGACCACGATAATGCTGTCGGCGTTGCGCAGTGCGGCATCCACTTTCGCTTTCGGCGCATGACGATAAAGATCGTTTTCCAGAATCACCACCGCGTCGGCGCTGCCGTTTTCCAGCTGCGCCAGCGCATCCTCCAGCGTATTGCCACCGATCATGCCAAGGCCCACGCTGTTCGCTGCGGAAGCCAGCAGCGTAATGCCGACATCGGCACCGCGCCCTTTCAGCGCTTTAGCGACGTTAGCCGCCGCCTCGATCATCGCCTCACTGCCAGAATGTGTACCAGAGATAATCAGCGGTTTCTTCGCCCCGGCCAGCGCCTGGACAATAACGTCAAGTTTACCGTTCAGGCTGCTGTCGAAATCGCTTACTGCCGGCGCACTTGCGTCCAGCGCGTGGGCGATAGCGAAACCGAGACGCGCCTGATCTTCCACCGGCGCGCGGTAGCTCCAGGCAGCGATATCATCCAGACGGGTTTCATCAACGTTGGTGACAAACAGCGGATGTTTCGCGTGCTGACCAATGTTCATGATCGCCGCGATTTGCCAGTCGGCTACTTTCTGCGCCGCCGCCATTTCGCGAGCTTTGCCTTTCACCGCCTGACGTACGGAGAGCGCTACGCGCGCGCCGGTTTGGGTCAGATCTTCGCCCAGCACCAGCACCGCATCGTAGCTTTCAATCTCACGTAGCGCGGGCGTATGGATACCGCCTTCACGCAGCACTTTCAACATCAGCTCCAGACGCGCCTGCTCGCCAGCGGGCATGCCGGTTGAGAAGTTAGCCGCGCCAACCAGTTCACGCAGCGCAAAGTTGCTTTCTACGCTGGCACGCGGTGAGCCAATACCGATCACTTTTTTCGCCTGACGCAGAATATCCGCCGCGCCCTGCATCGCCTGCTCAGCATTCAGCGCTACCCAGTCGTTGCCGCGACGCTGCATCGGCTGACGCGGGCGATCTTTGCGATTAACGTAGCCATAGCCAAAACGGCCACGGTCACAAAGGAAATAGTGATTCACGCTGCCGTTATAACGGTTTTCAATACGGCGCAGCTCACCATAGCGCTCGCCCGGGCTGGTGTTACAGCCGACGCTGCACTGCTGGCAGATGCTGGGCGCAAACTGCATATCCCATTTACGGTTATAGCGTTCGGAGTGGGTTTTATCAGTGAACACGCCGGTCGGGCAGATCTCTACCAGGTTACCAGAGAATTCGCTTTCCAGCGTGCCATCTTCCGGGCGACCAAAATAGACGTTGTCATGCGCGCCATATACGCCCAGATCTTTGCCGTCTGCATAATCTTTGTAGTAACGCACGCAGCGGTAACAGGCGATACAGCGGTTCATCTCATGAGAGATAAACGGCCCCAAATCCTGATTGCGATGGGTACGCTTGGTGAAACGATAGCGACGGAAGCTGTGGCCGGTCATCACCGTCATATCCTGCAGATGACAGTTGCCGCCCTCCTCACATACCGGACAATCGTGTGGGTGGTTGGTCATCAGCCACTCGACCACGCTTTCACGGAACTCTTTCGCTTCGCCATCGTCGATAGAAATAAAGGTACCGTCGGCAGCAGGCGTCATGCAGGACATGACGAGGCGACCGCGCGTATCTTCAGCGTTTTGGTATTGCTTTACCGCGCACTGGCGGCAGGCACCCACGCTTCCCAGCGCCGGATGCCAGCAAAAATAAGGAATATCCAGGCCAAGAGAGAGACACGCCTGTAGCAGGTTGTCCGCTCCATCTACCTCATATTCTTTACCGTCTACATGAATTGTAGCCATAGTGAACATGCTTCCGTAAGGCTCGGCATCACCGAGCGTTAAACACAATTCTTCTTACCCTTCACCTTTCAGGCCGCAGCGGTGTTGGCTGCCTTCACTCACCGCGCTCACTTACTTGTGTAAGCTTGCGGGTTTCATTCAGTTGCCGCCTTGCCGCAATCCGAAATGCTTTGGGTAAGCGGTGCGCACCTTTTCCGTTGCTGCTCTGTTTTACCAGCGCGCTTTCAGCAGGTTTGGCTGAATGCCGTTAATGGCACGCGTATTACCAAACACCTGCGGCGCGATACCGGCTTCAAACTCTTCACGGAAGTATTTGATCGCGCTTTGTAATGGCTCTACAGCGCCGGGTGCATGCGCACAAAATGTTTTACCTGGGCCCAGCTGACGACAAAGCTGCAGCAGCGTTTCGATATCTCCCGGCTGCCCTTTGCCCTGCTCCAGGGCGCGCAGAATTTTCACGCTCCACGGCAGGCCGTCGCGACATGGCGTACACCAGCCGCACGATTCACGGGCAAAAAACTCTTCCAGGTTGCGCACCAGCGAAACCATATTGATTTCGTGATCCACAGCCATCGCCAGCGCGGTACCCAGTCGGCTGCCTGCTTTGCCGATGCTGGCAAATTCCATTGGCAGATCCAGATGCTGTTCGGTCAGGAAGTCTGTGCCTGCGCCGCCCGGCTGCCAGGCTTTAAACTTCAGCCCGTCACGCATGCCGCCCGCATAATCTTCCAGAATTTCACGCGCCGTGATGCCGAAAGGCAGCTCCCAGACGCCCGGGTTTTTTACCCGACCGGAGAAGCCCATCATTTTGGTACCGGCATCTTCACTCTTCGACAGCCCCTTGTACCACTCCACGCCGTTAGCCAGAATGGCCGGCACGTTAGAGAGGGTTTCCACGTTATTAACGCAGGTCGGCTTGCCCCAGGCACCGGCAGAGGCCGGGAATGGCGGCTTGGAACGCGGGTTGGCGCGACGTCCTTCCAGTGAGTTAATCAACGCCGTCTCTTCGCCGCAGATATAGCGGCCAGCGCCGGTATGAACGATCAGTTCGAAATCAAAGCCGGTGCCAAGAATATTTTTACCCAGGAAGCCCGCTTCGGTAGCCTCGGCGATGGCGCGACGCAGATGTACCGCCGCCTCAATATATTCACCGCGCAGGAAGATATATCCACGGTACGCTTTCAGCGCAAAAGCGCTGATCAGCATCCCCTCCACCAGCTGGTGCGGCATTTGCTCCATCAGCAGGCGGTCTTTATAGGTACCCGGCTCCATCTCATCGGCGTTACAGAGCAGGTAACGGATATTCATCGACTCATCTTTCGGCATCAGGCTCCATTTCAGACCGGTGGAGAAGCCTGCGCCGCCGCGCCCTTTCAGGCCGGAGTCTTTAACTATCGCGACGATTTCGTCAGGTGCCAGGCCTTTCAGCGCTTTTTCCGCACCGGCATAGCCATTTTTGCTACGGTATTCGTCAAACCACACCGGCTGCTTGTCGTCACGCATACGCCAGGTCAGCGGATGGGTTTCCGCAGTACGAATGATCTCTTTTCTTGTCATTGATACTGCTCCAGTAACGATGGAATGTTTTCCGGCGTCAGGTGAACGTGCGTATCTTCATCCACCATCATGGTCGGGCCTTTATCACAGTTACCCAGGCAGCAGGTTGGCAGCAGCGTAAAGCGGCCATCCGTGGTGGTCTGGCCCGGTTTGATGTTCAGCGACTGTTCTAGCGCCGCCTGAATGCCCTGATAACCGGTGATATGACAAACCACGCTGTCGCAATAGCGGATCACGTGGCGGCCAACCGGCTGACGGAAAATCTGGCTGTAAAAGGTAGCAACTCCTTCAACATCGCTGGCGGGAATACCTAACACTTCAGCAATGGCATTAATGGCACCATCCGGCACCCAGCCGCGTTGTTTCTGCACGATTTTCAGCGCTTCAATTGAGGCTGCGCGTGCATCTTCATAATGGTGTTTTTCATGCTCAATCGCGTCGCGTTCTGCTGCACTCAGCTCAAAGACCTCGGTCGGGTCGATCGTTTCGATAGCAATTTTTTGATCGTGCATAATTAGCGGTCCACGTCTGACATAACAAAATCGATACTACCCAGGTAAACGACCAGATCGGATACCAGGCTGCCACGGATCACTGATGGGATCTGCTGCAGGTGCGGGAAGCTTGGCGTACGAATACGCGTGCGATAGCTTACGGTACTGCCGTCGCTGGTCAGGTAGTAGCTGTTGATCCCCTTGGTCGCTTCGATCATCTGGAACGATTCGTTCGCAGGCATTACCGGTCCCCAGGAGACCTGCAGGAAGTGGGTAATCAGGGTTTCAATATGCTGCAGCGTACGCTCTTTCGGCGGCGGCGTGGTCAGCGGATGATCGGCTTTAAACGGCCCGGCCGGCATGTTGTTCAGGCACTGCTCCAGAATACGCAGGCTCTGACGCATCTCTTCCATCTTCAGCATCACACGGGTATAAGCATCGCTGACGCCATCACCTACCGGAATTTCGAAATCGAAATTCTCATAGCCGGAATAGGGACGCCATTTACGCACGTCAAAGTCGATGCCGGTAGCGCGCAGACCAGCACCGGTGGTGCCCCAGGCCAGCGCTTCATCTTTACCATAAGCGGCAACGCCTTTAGCACGACCTACCAGCACGCTGTTTTTCAGCGCCACGGTTTCATATTCCTTCAGGCGCTTCGGCATCCAGTCGAGGAATTCACGCAGCAGACGTTCCCAGCCTTTCGGAAGATCGTGTGCGACGCCGCCGATACGGAACCAGGCGGGATGCATACGGAAGCCAGTAATAGCCTCCACAACGTCATAAATTTTCTGGCGGTCGGTAAAAGCAAAGAACACCGGTGACATGGCACCGACGTCCTGAATAAACGTAGAGATATAAAGCAGATGGCTGTTGATGCGGAACAACTCAGAGAGCATCACGCGAATGACATTAACGCGATCCGGCACCACGATGCCCGCCAGCTTTTCAACCGCCAGCACGTAAGGCATTTCGTTAACGCAGCCGCCCAGATATTCCACGCGGTCGGTGTAAGGGATGTAGCTGTGCCAGGACTGGCGCTCACCCATTTTTTCTGCGCCGCGATGGTGGTAACCGATATCAGGCACACAGTCGACGATCTCTTCACCATCCAGCTGCATGACGATGCGGAATGCACCGTGCGCCGATGGGTGGTTCGGACCGAGGTTGAGGAACATAAAGTCCTCGTTTTCGGTGCCACGCTTCATGCCCCAATCTTCCGGCTTGAAACGCAGCGCTTCCATCTCCAGATCCTCTTTCTGTTTAGTCAGCTCAAAAGGATTGAATTCTGTCGCACGCGCCGGATAGTCTTTGCGCAGCGGGTGCCCTTCCCAGGTCGACGGCATCATGATGCGCGTCAGATGAGGATGCCCGTCAAAGGTGACGCCAAACATTTCCCAGGTTTCACGCTCATACCAGTTGGCGTTAGGAAAAATTTTAGTGATGGTTGGCAGATGCATGTCATTTTCAGACAAGGCCACCTTGAGCATAATGTCGCTGTTGCGCTCAATAGAAAGCAGATGGTAGAAAACGGAAAAATCCGCAGCGGGCAGCCCGTTACGGTGGGTACGCAGGCGCTCATCCATGCCATGCAGGTCATACAGCATCACATAGGGCTTTGGCAGCTTGCGCAGGAATTCCGTAATCTCCAGCAGCTGTTCACGCTTCACCCAAACCACAGGAATGCCGGTTCGCGTCGCCTGAACGGTAAAGGCATCCGGCCCAAAACGGTTACGCAACTCGCCGATCACCGGATCATCCAGGTGATCCCGGGTTTGCCATGCAGGCTGAGCGAAATCTTGCGTGGTCAAATCTGTCATACGTTACTCACCATTGGCCTGAAAACAGGCACGAAGTCGTTGGTGTCAGGATGAGGTGCGCGCGTTGGTTGGTCGTATTATTGCGCTGCGTGTCAGGCCCCATCCATAAATTGTTGATTTAAATTTCGTCCGGGGTACGCAGGTTCGTTACCGCAATGCGATCGCCGCGCTTCCTTTCACGCTCGGACTGCATATTGGCGCGATAAACGCCCTGATCGCCAACGACCCAGGAGAGCGGACGACGTTCTTTACCAATGGATTCCTGCAACAGCAGCAGCGCCTGCATATAGGCTTCCGGGCGCGGCGGGCAGCCAGGGATATACACATCCACCGGCAGGAACTTATCAACGCCCTGCACCACTGAATAGATGTCATACATGCCGCCTGAGTTAGCGCAAGCCCCCATGGAAATCACCCATTTCGGCTCCAGCATCTGATCGTACAAACGCTGAATAACCGGGGCCATTTTGGTAAATGGCGTACCGGCTACCACCATGAAGTCAGCCTGACGCGGAGAGGCTCGAATAACTTCGGAACCAAAGCGGGCGACGTCATGCACCGAGGTAAAAGAGGTGGTCATTTCGACATAACAACAGGAGAGGCCGAAGTTAAACGGCCACAGAGAGTTCTTACGACCCCAGTTCACCATGTCATGCAGTGCGTTTTCCAACTTGCCCATATAAACGCTGCGGTGGACATGCTGCTCCAGAGGGTCGGAAACGATCTCCTGTTTCTGCAGGGGATAACGGTCGTTCTCACCGTTGGGGTCTATGCGGGTGAGCGTATAGTCCATCTTAATGCCTCGCTGTTACTGCTTTTGAGGGTTGGTGTTAGTGACCTTACCAGTGTCAACGTCTACGCGACGACGCGCAGGCGCCCAATCCAGCGCACCAATACGCACCAGATAAACCAGACCAGCCAACAGCACCAAAATGAAAATTGTGGCTTCAACAAAGCCGACCCACCCGCTTTCGCGGATAGAAGTCGCCCATGCATATAAAAACAGGGCTTCTACGTCGAAGATAACGAAGAACATAGCCACCAGGTAGAACTTGGCAGAAAGGCGCAAATGCGTGCTGCCAACCGGATCGATACCTGATTCAAAGGGAGTGTTTTTATTACGTGCGCGGGCGCGACCGCCTAACAGCCAGCCACCAGCCAGCATAAAGAGACATAGCCCAAAAGCGACAACGATAAAAACAGCGAATGCCCAGTGATGAGCGATAACTTCTGTGGTTGTTGACATACTCTCTGCTTACTCATCAAAAGTGGCGTTTAGCGTCCTGCGATGCCGATAGCGAAGAACACACCACATTAATTCAAGGGAAGGATGAAAAACCTTATAAATTATGCTGTCATTAACCTATAAGCAGCAATTTAATGGGGTTTTTTACCCCTTTCTATAACCTTTTGTCAACTTTGGCAAAAGTATCCACACGTTAATTTACAGCTGCAGCATTTTATTAACATATGATGCGTAATAATTAAGCTAAATCGTGTCAGTTTGAGAATGTAAATTAAGTGTAGTGGGTATTTGCACGGTTGGATCGTGCATTTAACAAACATATTTTGACAGGAAAACGGCAGATTTCCTGCCCCTTTGCGGGGTTATTTTTTTGATCCAGGACACACTTTTGCCCTTTTTGATAAAATAACAGACAATTCAGGTGGGTAATTTTTAGGCAAATGCGCAACAAAGGCTGATTACAACAAGAAACATTACGTTTTAAAATCGCGTTTCATTATGGCAGGAAGCATCACAAAGAAAGTTGCCAGGAAAGGGCAAAAATAGCAGCAAAAAGAACAACAAAAAGGCCTCTTAGATCGTTACCGAGCTAAGAGGCCTTTTTTTAACAGTTTAGAATCAGAAATCACATTCTAAATGAGAAAACGTCTCATTTTTATACTTATTCTTCATCATCCAGCAACATTGCATCACCCTGCCCTGTTAAGGACAGATTGTATGGGTCGTTGCTGGATTCCATGGCGTTGAAAATAGCCAACGCCAGTTCGTTTTCACTGTCCGGATTGCGGCACAGCAGGTATTGCGTATCCGGCAGCACTGGCAGGCCTTCAGCCGCGCCCATTACGCGCAGTTCCGGGCTCATCATTTCTACCGGACGTGCGGTCACGCCCAGGCCCGCTTTCACGGCGGCGCGAACCGCAGCCAGCGTAGAGGCCACGTAAGAGATGCGCCACGGAATGCCAGCTTCATTCAGATGGTCGATCGCCATATCGCGATACGGACTTGGCTCGTCCAGCAGCACCAATGGGATCGCTTCGCCGCGCTGGAAAATATAATCCGCAGCGCAGTACCACAGTGTTGGCGAAGTGCGCAGCACCTGATGAGTAAAGGAACCCGGACTGGAGGTGGTCACTACCAGGTCAACTTCGCCCTGGTTGAGCATTTCCATCATAAACGGATTGCGCTTCACGCGTACATCAATCGCCAGTTTCGGGTAGACAGAGGTCACGCGGTTCAGCAAGAACGGCAGAATGGTATCTGACGTATCGTCCGACGCGCCGATAGTCAGTACGCCCTGGACGTTGCTGTACATCAGCGAGGTACAGGCTTCATCGTTGAAACGTAAAATTTTACGGGCATAGCCGAGCAGCTGAATGCCATGCTCGGTCAGCAGCTTATTACGGCCATGACGGGCAAAAAGTTCTTTGCCTACCAGCTGCTCCAGACGCTGCATCTGCTGGCTAACAGCTGATTGCGTTCTGCATACGGCAGCGGCGGCGGCGGCGAAGGTGTTGAGATCTGCTACTGCAACGAAAGTTCTCAGCAGATCGAGATCGAGATTAAGTATCGGACGATTTGCATTAGTCATATTTTTCTTCACTTATAAGTTTTTAAGAACAACTACCCTGGTGTTACTCCCGCCGATCAAATGTCAAACGGAGATTTAAGATGGCAACAATGACGTCTCCGATAAGCCGGAAGCGACAGCTCAACACTGCAAAAAGAAAAGCTGCTTTTCATAATACCGCTGGAGGAATGCATACAGACCAGCCAGTGCCGCCGGTATTTAATGACCAAATACTCAGCGCCGGAGCGCTGCAACAGTAGACGCAAAATGCGCCCTGCTTAGTGATGGAAACCGCGCCAACTTCAGGCAAGTTAACTACGGGGCCGCTGGTTCATAATTTCTACATACTGCGTTTGCAAAACTGCGCAACGCAAAAAAACCAATAAATCGCCGGACTTAACCTTTACTGCCGCCGTTTTAATTCTGGCTACAGTCAGGCGTGTTTGTTTTATCACAAAGCCCGTTGATGGATATCCTGCCACAACGACGTCTAATTTTTAAGCCCCAATCGCATTTTTCTTATCAATAAAGCGCGGTTTTAGCATTATTGAGCTTTTTTTTAACGATTGTTTTTAACGGCTCGCTGGCTGAAAAGCATCCTGAAGCGCAATGGGGTGCTTGATGGCAAAACAGCAGAAAAGTATCCAACCCGTTTAATCATTATACCCCTTTCAGGTTATCGGCACTTTAAGTAGTAAAATTTAACTGTTTCACTCCGCATCAATCTACTTTTTTTATCTTAATTTGTTTCTTTTTCTGATCCAGCTCGCATACCGTGAAGAGATTTTTACAGTCAGGAGAGCACCCTGGTGCTTTATGCTGGATTTAAGAAAAATTTTGGTTTTTTAATCCAGCTAATCAAGGTTGCCTGACGTTGCATACCAGCCAGCTCCTTATTGCCTTTCAGTTGCGCCAAAAGCCAGCCTTGCCCTTCAAATCGCAGGAGCAGAAGAGTAAATTGAGCGGGTTTATTTCCACGGCAGGAACGCAGTTCTGTCAGTAAAGGCGCATGTAATGAATTCAACAATCGAAAAATCGTCAAAGCTGGATAATGTTTGTTATGACATCCGCGGTCCGGTGTTAAAAGAGGCCAAACGCCTTGAAGAAGAAGGCAACAAGGTTCTGAAATTAAATATTGGCAATCCCGCTCCGTTTGGCTTTGAAGCCCCGGATGAGATTCTGGTCGATGTTATTCGTAACCTGCCTGGCGCTCAGGGATATTGTGATTCAAAAGGGCTCTATTCGGCGCGCAAAGCTATCATGCAACATTACCAGGCGCGCAATATGCGCGACGTTACCGTAGAAGATATTTATATCGGTAACGGCGTATCTGAATTGATTGTTCAGTCAATGCAGGCGTTGTTAAACAGCGGCGATGAGATGCTGGTGCCTGCGCCGGACTATCCGCTGTGGACCGCTGCGGTTTCCCTTTCCAGCGGTAAAGCGGTTCATTATCTGTGCGATGAATCCGCCGGTTGGTTTCCGGATCTGGCCGATATTCGCAGCAAAATTACGCCGCGTACCCGCGGTATTGTGATTATCAACCCGAATAACCCTACCGGCGCCGTCTACAGCAAAGAGCTGCTGCTGGAGATTGTGGAAATTGCCCGCGAACATAATCTGATTATTTTTGCCGATGAAATTTACGACAAAATCCTTTATGACGCCGCGCAGCATCACTCTATCGCCGCACTGGCGCCCGACTTGCTTACCGTAACCTTTAACGGTCTGTCAAAAACCTATCGCGTTGCGGGATTCCGTCAGGGTTGGATGGTGCTTAACGGCCCGAAAAAACATGCCAAAGGCTATATTGAAGGGCTGGAGATGCTGGCGTCTATGCGCCTTTGCGCCAACGTCCCGGCGCAACACGCTATTCAGACAGCGCTGGGCGGCTACCAGAGCATCAGCGAATTTATCATGCCGGGCGGACGTCTCTACGAGCAGCGCCAGCGCGCCTGGGAACTGATTAATGACATCCCTGGCGTAACCTGCGTCAAGCCGCAGGGCGCGCTCTATATGTTCCCGCGTATCGATGCGAAAAAATTCAACCTGCACGACGACCAAAAAATGGTGCTGGATTTTCTGCTACAGGAAAAAGTGCTACTGGTACAGGGATCGGCTTTCAACTGGCCGTGGCCGGATCATGTCCGCATCGTGACTCTGCCGCGCGTTGACGATCTGGAGATGGCCATCGGCAAATTTGGCCGTTTCCTGGAGGGCTATCGCCAGTAACCGCCCTCAGCTCTGCCTGCTGTAGCGCAGAGAATGAAAAGGCGATACTGTTGCTGTGGAGACCGGAAATGCCGGTTTCCGCAGTGTACAGAGGAGAAACCTTTTCAATGAAGCAGAGCCATTTCTTTGCCCATCTTTCCCGCCTTAAACTGATCAATCGCTGGCCGTTGATGCGCAACGTGCGAACGGAAAATGTCTCTGAGCATAGCCTACAGGTCGCGATGGTTGCGCATGCGCTGGCGCTGATAAAAAACAGCATGTTCAACGGTAATCTTAACGCGGAACGCATTGCGCTGATTGCGCTCTATCATGATGCCAGCGAGGTGCTGACCGGCGATTTGCCGACGCCGGTTAAGTATTACAATGCGCAGATTGCCCATGAATATAAAAAAATTGAAGAGATCGCCCGCCAGAAGCTGATTGAAATGCTTCCTGCCGAGCTGCAGGATGCGTGGCGTCCGCTGCTGGATGAACAGCAGCAGAGCGAAGAGGAAACGGCTATAATCAAGCAGGCCGATGCGCTATGCGCCTATCTGAAATGCCTTGAAGAGCTTTCAGCCGGAAATAATGAGTTCCGCCGGGCCTTGTCGCGCCTGGAAAAAACGCTTGAGCGGCGTCGCAGCGAAGAAATGGACTATTTTATCGCCGTGTTTGTGCCCAGTTTTAACCTTTCGCTGGATGAAATATCGCAGGATACGCCGCTGTAAATCAGAACGGAAACAGCAAGGGAACCAGCAGGACGCTAACCACCATCACTACCAGGGTAAAGGGAACGCCAATTTTAACGAAATCAGCGAAGCGATAACCGCCCGGCCCTAAAACCAGCGTATTAACCGGGGAAGAGACCGGCGTCATAAAGGCGGCGGAGGCAGCGATAGCGATAATCATCGTGAAAGGATAAGGCGATACGCCCATCTGCTGCGCCGCCGCTACGCCAATCGGCGCCATCAGCACGGCGGTGGCCGTATTGGAGATAAACAGTCCAATGCTGGCACAGAGTATAAACAGGCAGAGCAGCATAATATGCGGGCTTCTGCCGCCAGCAATATCCATCAATCCCTGCACAATCAGCGCCACGCCACCGGTTTTTTGCAACGCCAGCGCAAAAGGCATCATGCCGGCAATCAGAATGAGTCCCGGCCAGTGAATGGCTTTATAGGCGCTCTCCATATCGATGCAGCGAAATTTCCCCATCAGTAAACAGGCGATAATTGCCGCAATCGGGCCGGGAATCACATCGGTAATCATCATCGCCACCATCAGCGACAGGGAGAATAACGCATGCGGTGCCTGACTGTGCGCCGGGACCGCCTCATCAATCTCTGCAGGCAGCGCCAGCAGCAACAGATCCCGTTTCTGCTGCTGTAGCTGCTGAATACGCCGCCAGTCACCGATAACCAGCAAAATATCCCCCACCTCCAGCACAGTATCCGCCAGCGTGCCTTCCACCAGGCTGTTGCGACGTCGAATACCGATCACGCTTAGCCCATAGCGCTGACGGAAACCCAGCTCGCGTACGCTTTTGCCTGCCAGTTCTGAATCGGGAACCAGGGCGGCCTCAGCCATACCGACATCACGCGCACGATCGGAAAAATAGTCGCCGCGTAAAATTAACGGTTCCAGCAACTGTTCACTGCAAAACTGCCGTAGATCGATCTCGGCTGCCGACATATCAATCAGCAAGACGTCTCCGCTGCGAAAGGTTGTTTCGCCCGTTACCGTAACCATCACGCGTCGAAACTTGCGCCAGCGCTCCAGGCCAACCACATTTGCGCCATATTTTTCTCGCAGTCTGAGATCGTCAAGGCGATAGCCCACCAGCGGCGAACCGGTGCGGATTGCCAGACGACGGGCGCGACCGCTAAGCCGATATTCCCGAATCAGATCGCGGAAATTGCGGCGGCGCGGTGCGGCAGATGAGGGTGATTCCGCAGATGAATCAGCCAGCCAGTAGCGAGCTAACAGCATATAGCCGATGCCCAGCGCCAGCACCGTTATCCCCACAGGCGTAACGGCAAAAAAGCTAAAGCCCTCCAGCCCTTCACGTTGAAGTTCACTATTCACTACCAGATTGGGCGGTGTAGCCACCAACGTCATCATGCCGCTAATCAACCCCGCCACGCTAAGCGGCATCATAAGCCGCGCGGGCGATGAGCCAATCTTCGCCGCTACGCTCAGCACCACGGGAATAAAGATAGCCACCACGCCGGTAGAACTCATAAACGCGCCTAACGCCGCCACGGTCAGCATCAGCCAGAAAATCATTTTACTTTCGCTGTTGCCGGCAATTTTCATTAGCCATTCACCGGTCTGCAGCGCTACGCCGGTGCGCACCAGCCCTTCACCAATGACAAACAGCGCGGCAATTAAAATCACGTTGGGATCGCTAAAGCCGATGGTCGCTTCCTGCAGCGTCAACGTACCGCTAAGCACAAAAGCGATAATCACCAGCAGCGCAACGACATCCATACGCAGCCTGCCGGACGCAAACAGCCAGACGGTTATTGCCAGCAGGCTAATCACCCAAAGAAGTTGACTATTCACAGCCCTTTCCGTGTCACCAATCCTGAATGCGCGCAGCATGCCATAAAATAAACCCCGCGGTAGCGGGGTTAAATCAATCAAGCCTGGGTTAGCACCGTGATTGTTCCGTCATCCTCTTTGGTGATGCGCAGCGCCGTGAGCGTGGTCAACTGCAGAGCGGTTTCCGCCAGGCGCGGCGTATCGGCAGGCGCGTTCACGGCAATCACCGCACAGCCGGCGGCAAGGCCGGAAAGAATACCGGCGGGAGCATCCTCCACCACCACGCAGTCAGCAGGCGCCAGGCCTAGCAGCTCTGCGCCTAACAGGTAAGCATCTGGTTCAGGTTTGCCGTTTTTAACCCGCTCGGCGGTGACAAAATGGGTTGGCAATGGCAGTCCTGCCGCCTGCCGCCGCGCGGAGGCGACCGGTACCGACCCAGAAGTCACGATCGCCCAGGGAATGGTCAGCGCGTTTAAATGCTCCAGTAGTTCACGGGCGCCCGGCAGCGCCGTTACGCCTTCCGTATCTTCAGCTTCGGTTTTTTCCAGTAGCTGAAATTCCTGCTGGATTTCCTCTTCGCTGCAGCCGCGCATAAAGTGACGCAGTGAAGTGATAGCCTGTTTGCCGTGGATAAAATCGAGGATCTCATCCGCGTCGATGCCGTGACGCTTGCCCCAGTTACTCCAGGCGCGTTCCACCGCCGGCAAAGAATCGACCAGCGTGCCGTCTAAATCAACCAAAAAACCTTTACACTTCACTCGCGTTTCCTTCTCAGGCGTTGATGATTTGCGCAATCTCTGTGGCGCAGAGATGATACTGGCGCGGGCAGGTTTGCCAGACGGCCAGCATGCGTTGATATTTGTCCCACATGGGCGTCTGGGCATTAAAGCCGTGCGTACCGGCATCGAAATGGGTATAGCGTCCTTCTACGTTAACCATAAAACGCACATATCCCAGATAGCGCGCTTCGGTTGCCGCATCGAACCCCAAAAACTGTAACCGACGCTCGTCAATAGCAGCGCGCTCCTTCAGGTTTTCCCAGGATATCCGCAGTGCATGATGCATTTCCATAATATTGATGATGGTGCGGCAAACCGCTTCGCCCAGTTCGCCAAATTCGCGATCTAACTCACGCATCTGCAGGCTGTAACCGCGTTCAATGATAGTTTGCAGGCGGCGATAGCGCTCGCCGTTATCAGGATCGAGCAGGGTCATCAGTTTGTATTGGTTAGAAAGAATTAAGCGCTGCGCATGCGTCATGTCCATCGTCATCTCCTGTATCAGGCACAGTAAAAGGATGTTCAAGAATCGCACGACACATAAAAAGGCGGTATCACAAGCCAGCCTTTCTTTGATTTAAGCCGGGTTGCCATTGAAAAATTCTCTGGCAACCCGAAACTTATTCAGAGATCGTCAAGGAAAGTGTTATCCAACTGACGGAAAGCGCGTTTAAGCAGATCTGCCAGCGCCTGATAGGTGGGTTTTCCTTCCACAGGCGCGATCGACTGCCCGGCCTGCTGCAATTTCTCACGCACCTCATGAAACCAGTTCAGCAGCGTGGGCGGCAGCGGCGTTACAGAACGGCGTCCTAACCACCACAGCCCCTGCATCGGCAGGCTACAGGCAAACAGTGCGGTCGCGACCGCCGGTCCCAGCTGTCCACCCAGGGCAATTTGCCAGCTGAGCGTGAAAATCGCCAGCGGTGGCATAAAGCGGATCGCAAAGCGCGTGGCGCTGCTGATACGGTTCTCCGGAAAAACCGGCGCGAGGCGTTTATCGTTCGGCCATGTTTTCATGTAGTGCTGTCCAAGCTGGAATGTTTTAAACCAACCGACGCTGGATTCATTTGCCATGGCTCACCTCAACTTCTTTTGCAAGATTTAAAAAATTTAAACAACGAAACAACTTTGTGTGACAACCTTCAAAAAATTTTGTTTTTACCAGAGACTGCCGTTATTCTGAGCGCGTTATCAGCGCCGCCAAAGGCAATAATCTTTATTATTTTGAGGTGAAGCCATCGAAGGCGACACAAATTTCAAAATTTTACGTAAAATTACCGTCTTTTTTTGCTGTCGGATAACTTTTTGCTGGCAGTATGATGATAATCATTAATGTACCAGCTTTCATACACTACGATGATAGGCTGATTGCTTTTTTTTTAGCCACTTTTGACAAATAGGTACTTCCATGTCGAGTAAGTTAGTACTGGTTCTGAACTGCGGTAGCTCATCTCTTAAGTTTGCCATCCTCAACCCGGCGGACGGTAAAGAGTATCTGTCAGGTCTGGCCGAATGCTTCCATTTGCCTGAAGCGCGCATTAAATGGAAACTGGACGGCGCTAAACAGGAAGCTGAGCTGGGTGCGGGCGCAGCCCACAGCGAAGCCCTGAACTTCATTGTTAAAAACATTCTGGCACAAAAACCAGAGCTATCGGCACAAATTGCTGCAATCGGTCATCGTATTGTTCATGGCGGGGAAAAACTGACCCAGTCAGTGCTGATTGACGATAAAGTGGTGCAAAGCATTAAAGACGCCTCCTCTTTTGCTCCGCTGCATAACCCGGCGCACCTGATCGGCATTGATGAAGCGCTGAAAAACTTCCCGCACCTTTCTGATAAAAACGTAGCGGTTTTTGATACTGCTTTCCATCAGACAATGCCGGAAGAGTCTTACCTCTATGCCCTGCCTTATAATCTTTATAAAGAACATGGCGTTCGTCGCTATGGCGCTCATGGCACCAGCCACTATTATGTGTCGATTGAAGCTGCCCGCATGCTGAATAAGCCGGTGGAAGAGCTGAATGTCATTACCTGTCACCTCGGCAACGGCGCTTCCGTCTCCGCGATCCGCAACGGCAAGTGCGTGGATACCTCTATGGGTCTGACCCCGCTGGAAGGCCTGGTAATGGGTACACGCAGCGGCGATATCGATCCGGCGATTATTTTCTTCCTGCACGATACGCTGGGCATGAATATTGATGCCATCAATAAGCTGCTGACCAAAGAGTCCGGCCTGCTGGGTCTGACCGGCGTAACCAGCGACTGCCGCTACGTAGAAGAAAATTACACCACCAAAGAAGATGCGAAACGCGCGATGAACGTTTTCTGTCATCGTCTGGCTAAATATATCGGTTCCTACAGCGCGATGATGGATGGCCGCCTGGATGCCGTGGTGTTTACCGGCGGTATCGGTGAGAATGCGGCCATGGTACGCGAGCTGTCGCTGGCAAAACTGGCGCTGCTGGGCTTCGAGGTGGATCACGAGCGCAACCTGGCGGCGCGCTTCGGGCAGGAAGGCTTTATTAACAAAGAAGGCACCCGTCCGGCATTGGTTATCCCCACCAATGAAGAGTTGGTTATCGCCCGCGACGCTGCGCGCCTTACCGCATAAGACTTTCTCCGTCAGCTCAGGCTGGCGGAGTTGTTTTGACAGCCTGAAATACCTGAGAGGTTTACTGTGTCACGTACCATAATGCTTATCCCTACCGGCACCAGCGTCGGGTTGACCAGCGTCAGCCTCGGCGTTATTCGTGCGATGGAGCGCAAAGGGGTTCGCCTCAGCGTGTTCAAACCCATCGCGCAGCCCCGCGCCGGTGGCAATACGCCTGACCAGACCACCACCATTATTCGTAAAAACTCCTCCATTCCTGCCGCTGAGCCGCTGCAGATGTCACGCGTGGAATCGCTGCTGGGTTCTAACCAGCAGGACGTGCTGATGGAAGAGATCATTGCTCGCTACCACGCCAATACCCAGGACGCGGAAGTGGTGCTGGTGGAAGGCCTGGTGCCAACGCGTAAACATCAGTTCGCCAGCGCGCTTAACTATGAGATCGCGAAAACCCTGAATGCGGAAATTATCTTTGTGACCGCGCTGGGCAACGATTCACCGGCACAGCTGAAAGAGCGTATCGAAGTTACGCAGAGCAGCTTTGGCGGCAGTAAGAACAAAAACATTACCGGCGTCATCATCAACAAACTCAACGCGCCGGTCGATGAACAGGGCCGTACTCGCCCGGATCTGTCAGAAATTTTTGATGACTCCACGAAAGCCAGCGTGGCGAATATCGATCCGAGCCAGCTGTTTGCCAACAGCCCGCTGCCGGTGCTGGGCTGCATTCCCTGGAGTTTTGATCTGATCGCCACCCGCGCGATTGATATGTGCCGTCACCTGAACGCGCGCGTAATCAATGAAGGTGAAATCCAGACGCGTCGCGTAAAATCAGTGACCTTCTGCGCCCGTAGCCTGCCGCATATGCTGGAACATTTCCGCCCTGGCTCGCTGCTGGTGACCTCCGCCGATCGTCCTGATGTGCTGGTTGCAGCCTGTCTGGCTGCCATGAACGGCGTTGAAATCGGTGCGATCCTGCTGACCGGCGGCTATGAAATTGATGACCGTATTTACAAACTCTGTGCACGCGCCTTCCAGACCGGCCTGCCGGTGTTTATGGTTGAAACCAATACCTGGCAAACCTCTCTTAGCCTGCAAAGCTTTAATCTGGAAGTGCCCAGCGACGATACGCAGCGCATCGAAAAAGTTCAGGAGTACGTTGCCAGCCATATCAGCAGCGACTGGATTGAATCTCTGACCGCCACCTCTGAGCGCAGCCGTCGTCTTTCACCGCCAGCCTTCCGTTATCAGCTCACCGAGCTGGCGCGTAAAGCGGGCAAACGCATTGTGCTGCCGGAAGGCGATGAACCGCGTACCGTTAAGGCTGCCGCCATTTGCGCCGAGCGCGGCATTGCGCATTGCGTGCTGTTAGGCAACCCGGATGAAATTCAGCGTGTCGCCGCGGCGCAGGGCGTCGAACTGGGCAAAGGTATTGAGATTATCGATCCGGAAGTGGCCCGTGCCAATTATGTGGCGCGCCTGGTTGAACTGCGCAAAAACAAAGGCATGACCGAAGTTGTTGCGCAGGAGCAGCTGGAAGATAACGTGGTGCTGGGCACCATGATGCTGGAACGTGACGAAGTGGATGGCCTGGTTTCCGGCGCGGTACATACTACCGCCAACACCATTCGTCCGCCGCTGCAGCTGATTAAAACCGCCCCTAACAGCTCGCTGGTCTCTTCCGTGTTCTTTATGCTGCTGCCGGAACAGGTTCTGGTTTATGGCGACTGTGCCATTAATCCGGATCCAACCTCTGAACAGCTGGCGGAAATTGCTATCCAGTCGGCGGATTCCGCAGCGGCATTCGGCATTGAGCCGCGCGTCGCGATGATCTCCTACTCTACCGGCAACTCCGGCGCGGGTAGCGACGTTGAAAAAGTGCGCGAAGCAACGCGTATTGCGCAGGAAAAACGTCCCGATCTGGTGATCGATGGTCCGCTGCAGTATGACGCAGCAATTATGGAAGATGTAGCGAAATCAAAAGCGCCAAACTCTCAGGTAGCGGGTCGCGCTACGGTATTTATTTTCCCGGATCTGAACACCGGTAATACCACTTATAAAGCGGTACAGCGTTCAGCAGATCTGATCTCCATCGGACCGATGCTGCAAGGCATGCGTAAGCCGGTTAACGATCTGTCACGTGGCGCACTGGTTGATGATATTGTTTATACCATCGCTCTGACCGCGATCCAGGCTGCACAGGCGGAAGCAAAGCAAAACTAATTTTGCCTGCTGATTACAGGCGGCCTGCGGGCCGCCTTTTTATTTCCCGCTGTTAACACGGCTATCTTTGCAAATTCCCAGCCCTCCTTTCTTTCTTTTTTCTCTTAATAAAAGGCCCTGCCGACACAATGTTTGTTGTGACTGTATTTGCCAGTTAAAACGTAATAAATAAGCGCATTGACAAACGCGTGAATTATAAAATAACAAGCGAGACGCCAGAAAAAATAAGCGAAGCGGCAACCGACGCGTTTATTTTTCTACGCAATTTGTGAAATTATTTTGGTCAAATCCGCATTCCCTAACTAGCCTTAAATTACCTGAAACAGAGGTGTCGAAATTTTTCACGCACGTTGAAAAATTAATACTGTGGCAACGGGTTAAAAGATAAACATAGGGAGTAAATATTATGAGTGAACATCCTGAGCATCTCCGCAACCGGCACGATACGGCCTGGGTGGAACCGGTGAATGGTGTACCGCTGAAGCGCATTTCATGGAGCGCTATCTTTGCCGGCGTTATCGCTGCGGTATTAGTCCATTTATTATTATCGCTATTGGGAATGGCGATCGGCACATCCAGTATCGATCCGATGAAAGAGCAAAATCCGATGGACGGCATCGGCACCGGCGCGGCCATCTGGACCGGCCTTAGCATGCTGGTATCCATCGCCGTGGGTGCCTGGGTTAGCGGACGTCTGGCGCAGCGTGAAGGCATGCTGCATGGTCTGTTAATGTTCGGCGTGAATACCCTGTTTAGTCTGTGGCTGGCTATTATGCTGGTTAACTCCGCTATGAGCGGCGCCATGAACGTGATGGGTGCCGGCCTGAGCGCGATCGGCAGCAGCATTAGCGCCGTCGCTCCACAGGCAACGCAAATGGCGCGTGATAAGCTGCAGGAAAGCGGTATTAATCTCGATGACTTGCAGAATGAATTAGAAACCACGCTGCGTCAGACGGGTAAACCTGAGCTGCAGCCGGAAAACCTGCAAAACGATGCGCAAAATGCGGCAAACAGTGCGCAGAATCAGGCGCAGGCCACGGCAAATAATCCACAGAATGCCGATACGGATATTGCTAACTGGATTAAAGGCGTAATTAACAGTAATCAGGACACGTTACAGGCTGCCGACCGTGAGGCACTGAAAAATATTATTCAGGCACGTACCGGTAAATCTGATGCCGAAGCTGAACAGATTGTTACTCAAACGGAACAAACCTATCAGCAGGCGCGTCAGAAATATAATGAGCTAAAACAGCAGGCAGAACAGAAAGCGCGTGAAACTGCGGATAAAGCTGCAGAAGCAACCGCTAAAGCCAGCTGGTTCGCCTTCTTTATGCTGATTATCGAAGCGATTCTGGCAGGCGTCATGGGTATGGTCGGTCGTCGTACTCAGCCGCGTCAGGTACTGAGCAATCAGCGTCCTACAAAACGCGATTAAATACCCTCAGTGAGTAAAAAGGCGGGAGACTCTCCCGCCTTTTTTATTAGAGCAGTTCACGCGCGGCTAAAACAATATCCTGCGCCGTCAGGCCATATTCCTGTTGTAAAAACGCCTGCGTGCCTACCTGACCGTAGCGCTCCTTCACGCCAACGCGCCGCATCGGCACCGGACAGGTTTCTACCAGCACTTCCGCTACTGCCGAACCCAGCCCGTTATGGATACTGTGGTTTTCACAGGTCACAATACGCCCGGTTTTACCGGCATAGTTTTTTATCAGCATGCGATCCACAGGTTTTAGAGTAAACATATCGATCACTGCGGCGCTGATGCCTTCCTGCTCCAGCTGCCGCGCCGCCTCCAGCGCTTCTGTTACCATAATACCGTTGGCGATCAGGGTAATATCTTCGCCATCACGTAACACATTGCCCTTGCCGATAGTAAACGTTGAGCCTGGCGCATATACGGCGGGTGCCTGTTTGCGGATGGTACGCACCCAATAAAAACCGTCCAAATCGATAAGCTGATGCAGCAGATCGTCAAACATTACTGCGTCTGTGACCTCCAGCACCACCGAATGGGCCAGCCCGCGCACAATGCCCATATCCTCAAACGACATATGCGTGCCGCCGTTGTGGCAGGCGGTGATGCCGGCATCCGATGCAATGACCTTCACATTATTACGTGCGTAATCCAGCGCCATAAATAACTGGTCAAAGCAGCGACGGCTGGCAAAAGCAGTAAAAGTGTGTACGAAAGGCTTTCGTCCCGTCAGCGACAGCCCTGCGGCAATGCCTATAACATTGGCCTCCATGATGCCGCAGTTGATAACCTGCTGCGGCCAGGCCCGCGCCACGCTATCCATCGCCATTGAACTCATCAGATCCGCCTCAAGGGCGATAATAGAGCTTCCCGCCGCAATCTGTTTCGTTACGAAGCTGGCATATACCTTACGCATCTCGGGCGCGTCGTTTTGTCCTGCAGGTGCAATCTTAATCATGTGCCGCCTCCAGTTGGTGAATGGTTTCCCGGAGCGTCTGTTTCATCTCATCCGTCAGCCGCAGATGATGAGAGTTACTTAACTGCTCGAGGCAGGGCACGCCCTGCCCTTTAATACTGTCGAGGATCACCACGCGTGGGCGGGCATCCGCAGCCGGAACTGGCTGAACCTGCTCCAGCAATCCGGCGACGTCATCGCCTTTTACCGTTACCACATCAAAGCCAAAGGCACGGAATTTTCCTTCAAGGTCAAACGCGCAAATGATCTCGTCCAGCTCGCCGTCAAGTTGCTGTTTGTTCCAGTCGATAAATATCGTCAGGTTATTCAGGCGGTGATGGGCGATAAACTGAAATGCCTCCCAGCACTGGCCTTCATTCAGCTCACCGTCACCAACGATGCAAAACACCCGATTTGACCGTCCCGCCAGCTTATGCGACAGCGCCATGCCACCGGCAATGGAGATCCCCTGTCCCAGCGAGCCGGTTGTAGCATCAACGCCGCGCGTTTTCAGTCGGTCCGGGTGACTGGGAAGCCGGGTGCCGTTCTGGTTTAGCGTGTTTAACGCTTCAACAGGAAAATAACCTTTAATGGCTAATGTGCTGTATAACGCCGGGCCGGCGTGCCCTTTCGACAGAACAAAATAGTCCCGCTCCGGCCAGTCTGGATCTGCCGGGTCGATTTTCATTACCGCGCCGTACAATACCGCCAGCGTTTCCACTACCGACATACTGCCGCCATAATGACCGAAACCCAGCTGCGTCAGAGATTTAAGCGTGGCGATGCGAATATTGCGCGCCAGCTGTGTGACTTCCTGTACATTCATGATTTAGCCCCGCTATTTTCCTGCGGCTTACCGTCCGCAGATCTGTTTTTTGCCATCAGGTTGTAGGCCACCAGCAGCACGAACAACGCCACTACCAGTCCCGTAATGGCCAACGGCGGCAGATAGCGCGCCAGATTACCCAGCACAATCCCGATTACGCCAAAATCAGCGTCTGAGAAGGTGGTATTGGCAAAGCCTATCGCGCCCAGTACCGGCAGCAGCAAAACCGGCAGAAAGGTAATCAGCAGCCCGTTAGCGAATGCGCCAACCATTGCCCCGCGCCGTCCGCCGGTGGCGTTACCAAACACGCCAGCCGTCGCGCCGGTAAAGAAGTGCGGCACCACGCCTGGTAAGATCAGTACCAGTTTGAGCTGCCCCAACAGAAATAACCCCACCAAACCGCCAAGGAAGCTGAACAGAAAGCCAATCAGTACCGCATTAGGGGCGTAGGGATAGACAACCGGACAGTCCAGCGCAGGACGCGCATTCGGCACCAGCTTTTCCGAAAATCCGGTAAAAGCCGGAACGATTTCCGCCAGGATCAGACGCACGCCCTGCAGGATGATAAACACGCCCGCCGCGAAGGTAATCGCCATGATAATGGCGTACACCAGATAGTGCTGACCGCCGCTGAACTGGCTTTCAACATATTCTCTGCCCGCGCTTACCGCCATAATCAGATAAATAATCATCATGGTCAGAGAGATGGAAATTGAGCTATCGCGCAGGAAGCTGAGGTTTTTCGGCAGGTTCATCTCTTCGGTGGATCGGGAGCCTTTACCGCACTTGCTGCCGATCCAGCCGGAAAGC
The DNA here is from genome assembly GCF_050113775.1 of Pantoea sp. FN0302. NCBI lineage: Bacteria > Pseudomonadati > Pseudomonadota > Gammaproteobacteria > Enterobacterales > Erwiniaceae > Pantoea > Pantoea sp. FN0302. Next base: position 370,630 of record NZ_JBNJSM010000001.1, on the reverse strand, counting down.
ACGTAGCCAAGCGTGCCGAAATGACCGAACGCAATATCATCACTGCCGGTAATACGTTTCATATAACGCTGCGCCAGCGCCGGGAAAAAGGCCATAACCAGGCCTAAAATCAACGAGCCGGTAAACACCAGGCCAACGTCTCCGAACCCGGCTACGGTCAGGATCACGCTGATCATACAGGCCATATAAAAAGTGTGATGTCCGGTCAGGAAAATATATTTCAGCCGTGTAAAGCGCGCGACAATAATATTCGCCACCATCCCGAATGCCATTATCAGCGCGGTAGAGGCACCATATTTTTCCAGTGCAATAGAGACAATGGCCTCGTTATTGGGAATAATACCCTGGATATTAAAGGCGTGTTCAAACATACCGCCCAGCGGATTTAATGACCCGACCAGCACCGTTGCGCCGCCGCCCAACACAATAAAGCCGAGAATAGTTTTAATTGTGCCCTTAACAACGTCAGAAAAAGACTTTTTCTGTGCCACCAAACCAATTAAGGCAATTAAACCCACCAGCACCGAGGGCACTTTAAGAATATCAACGATAAAATTCAGCGTTTCCCGGATAAACATATCCACCTCGCTATAGAGATTTTATTTTTCAGGCTGCTTTTTCCTGGCTGGCGTTATATACCCGATTAAAAACATAAGAAGCGTTCGGTTGCCGCCTTGCTGCACCCTGAATTTTGATGTTTTGTGATTATTGTTTGTCGAACCAGGCGCGCAGCTGCGTTTCCAGTTCATTGATATCGATAATGTTCTTAATCACCACCAGCTTGCTTTCCGGCACGCTGGCGCTGGCGGCGATATCCTTTGCCATAACAAACAGGTCTGCCGCGTCAGGCGTTGCGGAAGAGAGATCGGCATGCTCTACCTCCGCCTCTCTGCTTAGTTTTTTCAGTACTTTTTTAATATTCATTTCGATCATAAAACTGCTGCCAAGACCGGAACCGCAAATAGCCATGATTTTCATGTTTACCACCTTTTTGAGTAGAGAGGCCCCCACCACGCTGGCGCGTAATGTATTTAAAATCGAAATGCGAAGTGAATTCAGAAGCGTTCGATAATCTTTTTAATATCCTCCACGCTTTTCGCCTGATGTAATTGTTCCATATCCTTATCGCTGGAAAACAATTCCGCCAGCGCAGATATCATTTCAATATGGCTATGTTTATCAGGCGCCGCGAGCATTACTATCAGATCTACCGGGTCAAAGGCTTCAGACTTAAAGGCTACGCCGCGTTTTAGCTTGAGCAGCGATAGCCCTAATCCTTTTGCTCCCTCTTCCGGTCTGGCATGCGGCATCGCCAGCCCGGGTGCCAGCACATAATAAGGTCCCAGCTGGCGATGCTGCTCAATCATTGCCGTAACGTAATTGGGTGTGATGACTCCGGCCTCCAGCAACGGCCTGGCCGCGAGTTCCAGCGTCTGCGGCCATGCTTCTACGCTCTCCTGTAGCCTGATGGTGGCGTCATGCAGCCATTGTTTAAGCACTTTTCTGTTCCGCCGTTTAGCACAAGATGAACAAACTTTATGCAAGGCAACAATTGTTAACCGTGATAATAATCACAAAGATAGCGCTACCAAAAAGTATCATGCAAAATTGTGATAGCGCTATCAAAGCGTAATCCTGGCAGGAATTCACAGTAAGCAAAGAGGCTTAAGGCGTATACTCTCTGCTATGTGAAGCGAAGGAAGACACTCAGCGTCTGGTCAGCAGGAATGTGTATGTCTCTAACCCGAAAACGGCGCAGTACCGGTAAAGTCACGCTTGCTGATGTGGCTCAGCTTGCCGGTGTGGGCACCATGACCGTATCCCGTGCGTTACGTACGCCTGAACAGGTTTCCGATAAATTACGTGAAAAAATTGACGCTGCGGTGCAGACGCTGGGATATATGCCCAATCTTGCCGCCAGCGCGTTGGCATCAGCCTCATCCAGAACCATCGCCATGGTGGTGCCCAACCTTGCCGAGGCGGGCTGCCCGGAGATGTTTGCCGGGCTGCAACAGGCGCTACAGCCTGCCGGATATCAGATTATGCTGGCGGAATCGCGCCATCGTCTTGAACAGGAAGAGAAGCTGCTGGAAACGCTACTCGCTTCCAATATTGCCGCCGCAGTTTTGTTGAGCGTTGAGCACAGCGATACCGTGCGCCACTGGCTGCACAACGCCGCGATCCCGGTGATGGAAATAGGCGCAATACGCGCCGATCCTGTTGATATGAATATTGGCATTGATAACGTTGCCGCAATGTACGAACTCACCGACATGCTTATCCAGCGCGGTTACCAGAATATCGGCATGCTCTGCGCTAATCAGGAACAGTGGATTTTTCAGCAGCATCTGCAGGGCTGGTATAAAGCGATGCTGCGCCATCATTTATCGCCCCATCGCGTGATCAACGCGGCGCTTCCGCCTAATTTTTCCACCGGCGCCTCTCAGCTACCGGAATTTTTACTGGCGTGGCCAGAACTGGACGCGCTGGTCTGCGTTTCCGACGAGTTGGCCTGCGGTGCGCTGTATGAATGCCAGCGCCGACGGATCAAAGTGCCGGACGAGCTGGCGGTGGTGGGTTTTGGCGACAGCGATGTCAGCCGCGTTTGTCAGCCGCCGTTAACCACCATCGCGGTGCCGCATCGCAAAATTGGTATCGAGGCGGGACGCGTACTGCTGGCGCGTTTAAACCATGAGGAGTGGAGCGATCGGCAACCGATCGCTTCCAGTTTATGTTTGCGGGATAGCTGCTGAGGAATTATTCCGCCTTGACCTGTTTTTCCTGCCTGGCCGGTTCGTTATTGGCGTTGCGGCTGAGCCACAGCGATAGCGCCTTCAGCGAATCGGAGGTGAATTCATCACAGCGGGCGGTGATCTCCTCCGGGGTCAGCCAGAAAACCTCAACCACTTCTTCCGGCTGCATGGCAAACGGGCCGTGAGAAACGCAGCTGAACAGCGCGCCCCAGACGCGGCAGTGTTCATCTTCAAAATAGAACTGACCATGTTCGGCGAACGGCACGGCAGCGATACCCAACTCCTCTTCCGCCTCACGACGTGCAGACTCCAGATACCCTTCCCCGCTTTGCACCACGCCGCCTGCGCACGCATCCAGCATGCCGGGCAGAAAATCTTTCGTTTCCGTTCGGCGCTGCACCAGAATATTACCCATGCCGTCGTGCACCACTATATAGGTAGCGCGATGACGCAAATGTTGTGCCCGCATCTGGGCACGGCTGGACTGAGCGATAACTTCGTTATCTTCGTTAACGATATCTACCCATTCAGTGCCGGCATCCTGACCTTGCTCCACCATCAGTAACCCTTTTCGTTCTGGCGCCCATTGCGCGATGATATTTCCCACAGGTTTTGCGTTACGTTGACGCAAACCGCCATAACTTAAAGGCTTCGCCTGCCGGACGCAAGCCGGGCGATTAGCCTTTTTTAACCGACTCTCCCAGCCACAGCTGAACCGAGGCGCGCTGCCACTGAAACCAGGCGTATTGCGCCAGATTTTCCGGCAATTCATCACCATGCAAAGCCAGACGATTCAGCATAATAGCCAGGTCGGTATCAGCAATAGACCATTCGCCAAACAGGTTCTGTTGCCCTGCGCTCAGCAAACGTTGCGCGCCTTCGATAAGTTTAGCGGCGCTCTGGCGCGCTTCCTCGCTAAGCGGTGAATATTTTTCACCGGCAAAGATAACTTCTGTAGGGCGTTCCTGACGGAGCGGCATAAAATCGCTGCGCAGCCACGCCTGCAGTTCGCGCGCACGGGCGCGTTTCTCGCGATCGTGTGGATAGAGACGTTCATAGTCGGGCGCAGGAAAACACTCTTCCAGATATTCAATAATCGCTGAGGATTCGCTGAGATACAGACTATCCAGCGCCAACGCAGGAACGCGGCGGGTCAGCGAAATGGCCGCATACTCTTTGGTCAGATGTGCGGCATGTGCCAGATCGACTCGCTGTAGCGTAAAAGGTAGTGCTTTTTCCCTCAGGGCGACATAAACGGACATCACCCAGGGACTGTAGCAATGAGCATCTGACCACAGCTTAATTGTAGGGTATTGCATGCGGTTCTCTCCTGCGAGTTAACGATCGGTATATTTGGCCAATCGATAATAGCACCACTGTAAAGGTTCTCTTCTATGCTGAATAAAGAGTGATAAAACAGGGATGAGGCCTGGCATGCAAATATTAATTACCGGCGCTACCGGCCTGATTGGGCGTCATCTGGTGACGCATCTGCTGGCGCGTGGCGATCGCGTCAGCGTAGTAACGCGTAACGTCGAGGCGGCGCGCGATCTGCTTGGCCCGCAGGTCAGTATCTGGTCCGGGCTTAATCAACAGCGCGATCTCAACGGCATCGATGCGGTGATCAACCTTGCCGGCGAGCCCATTGCCAGCAAACGCTGGACGCCACAGCACAAGCAGCTGCTGTGTGAAAGCCGCTGGCAAATCACCGAGCGGCTGGCCTCATTAATCAACGCCAGCAGCGAGCCGCCTGCAGTACTGATTTCCGGTTCGGCCACCGGTTATTATGGCAATGCTGGCGAGTCAGTATTAACCGAAGAGGATAGCGGTCACGATGAGTTTACCCATCAGCTTTGCGCCCGCTGGGAAGCGCTGGCGATGACCGCCGCCAGCGATCGTACCCGCGTTTGCCTGCTGCGCACCGGCGTCGTACTGGCAAAAGAGGGCGGCGCGCTGGCGCAGATGAAAAAACCCTTTCTGCTGGGCCTCGGCGGTCCCATCGGCAACGGACGTCAGTTTCTGCCGTGGATCCACCTGGAGGATATGCTGAGCGGCATTCTCTGGCTGCTGGACCATCCGTTGCAGGGGCCTTTCAATATGGTTGCGCCGTATGCGGTACGCAACGAACAGTTTGCCGCCACGCTGGGTAAGGTGATGCATCGCCCGGCTCTGATACGCACGCCGGCCAGCGCAATAAAGCTGCTGATGGGGGAATCCTCGGTGCTGGTGCTGGGCGGACAGCATGTGTTGCCCCAGCGGCTGGAGGCATCCGGCTTCCGCTTCCGCTGGTATGAGCTGGATAAGGCGCTGGCCGACGTCATATAAACACCCTGATAAAAAACGGCTGACCGGCGCAGAGCTATCCGCTTATAACGCCCCTGCCAGGCTATTTCAGCACGCCGGAAAGAAACTGCTGGAGACGCGCGCTTTTCGGTTGGCTGAAAAGCGTCTCTGGCGGCCCTTCCTCTTCTATTTTGCCCTGATGCAGAAAAATAACGTGGCTGGAGACATGGCGGGCAAACTCCATTTCGTGCGTGACCACTACCATGGTTTTCCCCTCTTCCGCCAGCTTCTGCATAATGCGCAGCACTTCGCCCACCAGTTCAGGATCAAGCGCTGAGGTTGGCTCATCAAACAGCAGCACATCCGGCTCCATCGCCAGCGCACGGGCAATGGAAACGCGCTGTTGCTGACCGCCGGAGAGGTTGACCGGATACTTCGCCTGAGCGCGCTCGTCAATGCCCACCTTATTGAGATAGCGCAGCGCGCGTTCCCGCGCCTCGGTCTTGCTCAATCCCAGCACCTGAATCGGCGCTTCCATGACATTCTCCAGCACCGTCATATGGTTCCAGAGATTAAAGTGCTGAAATACCATGGTGAGACGCGTACGCAGCAGGCGCAGCTGCTCTTTATTGGCGACTTTCAGCTGCCCGTCACCGTCACGCACCAGCTTTATAGGCTGGTTATTGACCGCAATCGATCCTTCGCTGGGCTTTTCCAGAAAGTTTATACAGCGCAGGAAGGTGCTTTTCCCGGAGCCGGACGATCCGATAATGGTAATCACATCACCGGCGTTTGCCTGGAGCGATACGCCTTTTAACACCTCATGCTCACCATAGCGTTTGTGCAGTTCGGTAACGTTGAGTTTATTTTCAGCCATAGTCATACTCAGTGGGACGATGAAGGTTTAAGGTGCGCCAGCCAGCGTTTTTCCGCCTTGCGGAACAGGCTAATCAGCACGTACGAAATCACTAAATAGATCACTGCCGCAATGCCAAAGGCGGTAAACGGCTGATAGGTTGCGGCATTGATATCACGCGCGATTTTCAGCAGATCGGGAACGGTGGCGGTAAAGGCCAGCGCCGTTGAGTGCAGCATTAAGATCACTTCATTGCTGTAGGCAGGCAGTGCGATACGCAGCGCCGCAGGCAGAATAATGCAGCGATAGAGCTTAAAAGTAGAGAAACCATAGGCGCGCGCCGCCTCAATTTCTCCATGCGGGACGGAGCGAATCGCACCAGCAAAAATCTCGGTGGTGTAAGCGCAGGTATTCAGCGTAAAAGCCAGCAGCGTACAGTTCAGTCCGCTGCGGAAAAAGGCGCTGAGCAGCTCCGATCCCTTGACCACTTCCAGCGTATACATGCCGGAATAGATGATCAGCAGTTGCACATAGAGCGGCGTGCCGCGAAAAATATACGTAAAAAACCATACCGGCGCGCGCACCGCTCTGTTTGGCGAAACGCGCGCGATAGCCAGCAGCACCGCCAGGGCACCGCCGACGGTCACCGAAAGGATTAACAGCCACAGCGTAATTGCCACGCCGGTGAAGCGATAGCCGTCGGTCCAGAGCAGCGCTTTCCAGTATTCCTGTAAAATCTCGATCATAGCTCGGCCTTCTTCACGCCAACGGAATAGCGACGCTCCAGCCACCACAGTACGCCGTTTGATAAGGTAGTGAACAGCAGATAGATAATGCCGGCGACAAGGGCGAACCAGAACGGCTGCCAGGTGCTTTTGCCAGCCAGCTGGGTCGCTTTTACCACATCCTCCAGCCCCAGCAACGAAACCAGCGCCGTGGCTTTCAGCACCACCTGCCAGTTGTTGCCGATGCCGGGCAGCGCAAAACGCATCATGGAAGGGAAAAGAATGCGGCGAAATACCTGCGAGCCGGTAAAGCCAAAGGCGGTTGCCGCTTCTATCTGCCCTTTCGGTACCGCCATAAAAGCGCCACGGAAGGTTTCGGTAAAATAGGCACCATAGATGAAGCCGAGAGTGATCACCCCGGCCGCCATCGGATCGATATCAAACTGCGCGATCCCCAGCATGGTGGTAATTTGGTTGAGTGCGATCTGCAGACCATAAAAGATCAGCAGCATCAACACCAGATCGGGCACGCCGCGTATCAGCGTGGTATAAGCCTCAGACAGCAGCGCCAGCGGACGATGGCGCGACAGGCGTGCGCCAGCGCCCACCAGACCTAAAATCACCGCGAGCAATACCGAGCTGAGCGCCAGCTCCAGCGTCACCAGCGCGCCGCGCAAGATAACTTCAGAATAGCCATACAGCATCAACGAAATCCTGGCGTAACAGAAGAAACAAAATGCCGCTCGCGCTAAGCAAGCGGCCATAACGGTCGGCGATTAATTACCGTAAACGTTAAAATCAAAATACTTTTTCGCGATCTTGTCATAGGTGCCATCTTTGCGCATTTCAGCAAAGGCTTTATCAATGGCCGCCTTCAGTTCGCTATCTTCTTTGCGCAGCCCGATACCGGTGCCGACGCCAAAGATTTTGTCATCTTTTACTGCCGGACCGGCAAAGGCGTAATCTTTGCCCACCGGCTGTTTCAGAAAGCCTTCGCTCGCCTGCACTTCATCCTGGAAAGCGGCATCGATGCGGCCCGCATTCAGATCCTGATAGACCAGATCCTGATTAGCGTAAGGCGTGATGGTAACGCCTTTCGGACGCCAGTACTGATTCGCATAGGTTTCCTGGGTGGTGCCCTGCAGCAGGCCGATATTTTTCCCTTTTAACGACTCCGGCGTTGGCTCCAGTTTTGCGCCTTTTGGCGCTACCAGCCGCGAGTTAGCGGCATAAAGCTTGTCAGAGAAGGCGATCTCCTGCTGACGCTTTTCAGTGATAGAGAGCGAAGAGATAATAAAATCAATTTTCTTCGCCTTCAGCGAGGGGATCAGCGCATCAAAATCGCTCTCCACATAGGTACAGCGAGCCTCAATACGTTTGCAGATCTCATTGGCCAGATCGATATCAAAACCGACCAGCTCGCCCTGCGCATTTTTCGATTCAAACGGCGGATAGGTGGGATCGTTACCGATACGCAGCGTTTTCGGTACGGCAGCGCCGACAGTGCCTGCGAAAGCCAGCAGCAAAGAGAGAGCCAAAACTCGCTTTTTCATGGGTTATCCTCAAGTGAAGAGCTTATAGTTATGTGAGATGTGACAGGTTTGCTTTCAGGAAACTGCACTTTTCATGCCAGTTTACAATGCTGCGGCATGAATGACGTCTGGCCTTCACGGCAGCAAAAAACGGACATAAGCGCTTCGTTTGTGAATGAAATATAGCAGGCTTGAAAAGAGGAAAAAGCGACATTGTTACGTTTTGGTGCATGACCTGCACGAAAAGTGATCCAGGCCGGATTAATGCACCAAAACAGAACATTTTATGTGAGGTTATGCACCCTGCCAGCGCGTGAACAGATCTTCCGGCAGAGTAATATCAAACTGATCGAGTACGCGATTCAGCGTTTGATCGACTACCTCCATCAGGCTCTGCGGGCGATGATAAAAGGCTGGCACCGGCGGCATCACAACGGCGCCCAGCTCGGCGGCAGCGGTCATCATCCGCAGATGTCCCAGATGCAGCGGCGTTTCCCGCACGCACAACACAAGGCGTCGACGCTCTTTCAGTACCACGTCGGCGGCTCGCGTCAGCAGCCCATCGCTATAGCTGTTAACGATGCCGGAGAGCGTTTTCATCGAACAGGGTAAAATCGCCATCCCTGCGGTTTTAAACGAACCGGAAGAGATGCTGGCAGCGATATCACGCACATCATGCACCACATCGGCAAATCCCTGAACTTCGCGCAGGGTAAAATCTGTCTCCAGCGCCAGCGTTTGGCGGGCGGCATTGCTCATCACCAGGTGCGTTTCAATTTCCGGCAGCGGCTTTAAAAGCTGTAACATGCGAACGCCGTAAATGACGCCGCTGGCGCCGGAAATGCCAACGATCACTCTTTTCATGAAAATACTTTCCTTATTGGTGGGAGGTTAAGTTTGGACGCCCGCCCACAAGATTACAATCAAACCGTTAACGCGACGCCCTTTAGCACCTCTGCCTGTGCAGCAAAAAGATGAATAAGGTGATCGGCTACCACTCTGACCCGACGCGAATGCGCCAGATCGGCATGCATTACCAGCCACACCGGCTGCTCAACGCCCGGCTCCGCCAGCAGACAATGCAACCCTGCCCGCTGCGCCAGAAAATGAGGCAGCAGCGCTAACCCCATCCCGGCAACGGCGGCGGAAAGCTGTGCCGCCAGCGTATTGGTTTCCAGCCGACAGGGACGCCCGCGCAAGGTACGTAAAAGCCATTTTGCTGCAGGCAGATGATGATGCGTTTCCGCCCAGCCAATAAAATCATCATGCTCGAAAGCGGCGTTCTCTTTATCGAAGCGCCGGGTGGTCAGATAAGAGGCTGACCCGTACAGGCCGAAGCCCAGCGTGCCTACGCGTTTTATCGTTAAATTACCCGCTTCAGGGCGCACCATGCGTACTGCCAAATCGGCATCGCGGCGGTGCAGATTCACCGTTTCCAGGCCGCTGATGACCTCCACCCGCAGTTCAGGATGCTGCGAGAAAAGCGCCCCCAGCGAAGGGATAATCAGCGGGTTTGCCAGATTTTCCGCCGTCGCCAGCCTTACCACTCCCGCCACCTTGCCCTGGGTTTGCGCCGCCTCGCCAAAAGCAAGTGCGGCATGTTCCAGCGCTTCAGCCCGTTCCAGCAGCGCTTCGCCATCATCGGTCAGACGATAGCCGGTCTGATGGCGGCTGAAAAGCGGTACGCCCAGCGCGGTTTCAAGCCGATCCAGACGGCGCGACAGCGTGGCGATCCCGATGCGCAGTTCATCTGCAGCACGACTTAAGGTGCCGCTGCGGGCAACGGCAAGAAATATCCGGGCATCATCCCAGTGAATAGAGGCGTACATTTTGTTTTTCAAAAATGGAAAACGGAACGCCGATTTTAACGCTACTTCGCCAATAGAGAAAAGCAGATACTTCCTGCAACCAACAGGAGGAGCAAAAATGCAACAACGACAGCTGACAAAAAATCTGCAGGTTTCTGCACTGGGCCTGGGCTGCATGGGAATGAGCGAATTCTACGGGCCGCGCGATGACGCTGCCTCGCTGCGCGTACTGGAACAGGCGCTGGATAGCGGAATTAACTTCTTTGATACGGCAGATATGTATGGTCCTTATCACAACGAAGAGATCATTGGTCGCTTTCTGGCCTCCCGGCGGCAACAGATAAAAATTGCGACCAAGTTCGGCATTGTGCGCCAGCCGGGGGAATACCGTCGCCATATCGATAACAGCGCGGACTATGCCCGCCGCAGCTGTGAAGCTTCGCTGCGACGTTTGGGCATTGAGCAGATCGATCTCTATTACGTTCACCGTCTGGATAGCGCAACGCCGGTGGAAGAGACAATGGAAACGCTGGCACAGCTGGTACGTGAAGGAAAAATTGCCCATATCGGCCTGTGCGAAGTTAGTGCAGCCACGCTAAAACGGGCGCATGCGGTTCATCCGGTGGCGGCACTTCAAACGGAATATTCACTCTGGACACGCGAGGTAGAAAACGCTGTGCTGCCGACCTGCCGGGAGCTGGGTATCGGACTGGTGGCCTACTCTCCGCTTGGGCGCGGCTTTTTAACCGGTCGCTTTCAGCCAACGACAACCTTTGTGCCCGGCGATTTCCGCGCCAGCCTGCCCCGTTTTCAGCCGGAAAATATCGCCAGGAACCAGCCGCTTGCTGAAGTGATCGCTGCGTTGGCGACAGAAAAAGCGTGTACCGCCGCCCAGATTACCCTTGCCTGGCTGCTGGCGCAGGGAGAAGACATTATTCCCATTCCCGGCACCTGTAATCGCCTGCATTTGCAGGAGAATGCGGCGGCGCTCAAGGTAACGTTAAGCCCGCAAGAACTAACGGCATTACGGGAGGCGGTGACGGCATTACCGGTAGCTGGCGAACGTTATACCGCAGAAGGCATGAAAGGTCTTGATGCGTAAGCAACTTAAGAAAAGGAACCAGATATGAGCAGAACCGCAATTCTTGAGAAGCCAGCCATTCAGAGCTGGCGTAGCTGGCTGGCCGTGGTGGCGCTGGGCATTAGCGCTTTTACTATTGTGACCAGCGAACTGGCCCCGATCGGCCTGCTCTCGGCGCTGGCGCAGGATTTTAACCAGTCTCAGGCCGGGACCGGGATCATCGTCACGGCCTATGCCTGGGTAGCAGCGGTAGCCGCACTGCTTTCCGGGGCTTTGCCGCAGCGCGTTCCGCGCCACATGCTGCTGACCGGCATGATGCTGGTATTGGCAGCATCCTGCCTTGCCGTCGCCTGGGCCAGTTCTTTCAATCTGCTGCTGGCGGCACGCATCACTGGCGCGCTGGCTCATGGTGCTTTTTGGGCATTGATCGGCACCGTTGCCGCCCAGTTGGTTCCGCCTGCCCGCTTTGGATTAGCGACCGCAATTATTTTTGGCGGGGTTTCCGCTGCCAGTGTGGCAAGCGTGCCACTGGCTAATTTTCTGGCGAACGTGGCGGGATGGCGCAGCGCCTTTATTATTGTTGCCGTGATTGCTCTGTTAACCGCCTGCGTTATCGCCTGCAGCGTTCCACCTCTGCGGGCGACATCTCCGATCGGGCTGCGTGCACTGTCAGCGCTCTTAACGCAGCGCACTTTTTTACAGCTTTATCTCGCCACTGCCTGTGTGATTACCGCGCATTTTGCAGCCTTTACCTGGATAGAACCCTTGTTGTCAGAAACCTTACAGTTGCCTGCCCCGCTGGTAAGCATGCTGCTGTTGGTATTCGGACTGGCGGGTATTGTTGGCAATGTGCTGGCGGGTAAGCTTATCGATCGTCATTTGAAAGGTCTGGCGATTGCAGCACTAATCATGGCGGCTGCCGCCGTTGCGCTGTTAGCCATATTGCCTTTACAGCGGCATCCGGCTGTAACTGGATTACTGCTGTTGGGCTGGGGAACAGGCATTGCGGTGATTTTTGTCGGCTTTCAAACGTGGCTGTTACGGCTGGCTGGCGCTGCCGCGCAGGCCGCTTCGGCAATTTATGTCGCTATTTTCAATGTGGCGATTGGCTCAGGTGCGCTGGCGGGAAGCCTGCTCCTGCGCTTCACATCAATTGATGGTGTGCTGCTGACGGCATCGGTGGCGATTCTGCTCGGACTGCTCCCGATCCTGCTGTTGCCTCCGCCGGTAGAGCATTAAGTTTTTGACGGGGCTTGCCGCTATGGGAACCCCTGTTAGTTTTATGCTAAGCAACGTCATGATGCGGTAGCTAATTCAAGCTGATTGTAGAGTTTGCGGCGTAAGTTATTAAGCTTTCTATTTTCATAAAGCAAAGGTATACCCTCTTTATGAAGAACAAGATCGTTAAATGATCCCATGCCGCCATATAGCGCCTTCAGCGATCTAAGCGATGACTCGTAGTCCATATCAAGCGCCGAGCCTAAATTTTCAAATTCTTTCGCCCATGAAAGCTCATCATTGGATGAGAGTATACAGGCAATATCAGTAATGATTTTTCGTATCTCATGCTTCATTTTAAACCTCCGCTGCTCAGTACTTTAACGCCAGGAATTTCCCACGGCTCCATTATTAACACTTGTTCCGTACCGCCCGAATAAAGGGCATTCTGATATCCAACCTCACCCACATACACCCTGGTTCCCGCAGGGATTTGTATTTTATGATAGCTATCAAGGGGTGATTTATTACCGTTAGGCCACCTGGGTAACAAGGCTTTATCTATGCGGGTTTGTAGTATGCCTTGAGGTTGTTCATATCCGAAAAACTGGCCCAATGGCCTATTGGCTACGCCACCCCGAAAGAATGTCGTATCGGTTGATAATATTATTTCTTTGTATATGCCACCAGAAAATGTCCCGGCGATATCATTAGGTAACGGTCCTGGCTTTATCATTGAGTATTCTCCCTCAACCTTTCCAAGAACATGTAAGCTTCTTAGTTCAAAAATTTTACTGCTTGCACCTAAATGACCCATACCGAAAGCAGCTGCAACAGAAGCGCCTGCGATAAGCAGGCCTTTGACCTCGTCAGACATCATCTGCTGATAACCGGCGAGCGCATCGCCTCCGAGCTGTTCTGCGGTCTGTCTGAAACCGTCGGGATTACCGTTATACATCCCGCCTGCCGCCAGCAGCCGTCCGGCGGTTTTGCTGTTGATGATGTTCAACGGCGCGGACTGCTTTACCTTCGCCTGCCGGGCAGGTAACACCGTGGGACGTGGTTTTCCGCCCCTCCTGCTGTAGTCGCGGCGGGCAACCGACCGCTTATACTCACGGATAATATCCCGCGCCCCGTCAAACTTATACGCCAGAGGGTTGCGGCAAATCAGTTCGCCATGCTCATCAATATAAAACAACTCCCCCTTTGTGACAGAAGACCCGCCGAGCATCACCACCTCGCCGCTGAAGAGCATTCTTCGCAGCTTTTCCCGCTCCCGCGGCCCGTGCGGCGGCAGCTGGTTGGTATAACCGTTAACGTCGCGCTGATACATATTAATCAGCTGAAATCCCAACGTTGGACGGTCATCAAAAACGTATTTGCTGTCGATATGCCACCAGGCGGAATAAGGAGAAATAATTTCCTCATATTTTTCCGGGGCCAAATCGTCACGTGGCAGGTAATAAAGATCGGTTCCAGGCAGGCTGAAGCTCATGCATCATATCCTTATGATGGAAACACAGGATAAAAATCGCACATCCTGTCAGCAGCTTCAACCATAAAAACCTATGATTTTCATGAAATTAATAAATCAACTACAACGGTTCCTGTGATTATCGCTGGAAAGATTTATTGGCTGAGAATAACGTTTTCACTTCAGCCAGCTTAGAACCAGCGCCGTAAAATAGAGGCCCATGCCAAACACCAGGTGGGTCATCAGGCTGCGCAGGCGCGCCCTGGCTGGCGAAGCTGTTTTCGCGGCGGCAATGCCAAAACCCAACATTGGTTGCATAATAAAAAACGGAAAACAAAGCGTCAGCATGCCGGTCAACAATGCAGGCGCAAGCGTCGGCTGATACAGCCACGTTTTGCCCGTTAGCATTATCAACAGCGCCGCAAACACGATTCCCGTAACGTAGTGAATCAGCCAGCCAACTAATTTTTCTCCCTTATGCGGTGGCGTCGACATAATCGGACAGTGAACCCATTTTCCGTGCCGCAGCCACAGCAAAGCCCTGCCCACCAGCGCATAATCCAGCGACGGGACAGAAAAAAAACGCCGCTGCGAAAATCCCCATACATCCATTACTGCTGTCGCGCCAATCCCTGTAGCGATGACATCTAATACGAGATTTTCCATCTTTACCGCCCCCTTTTATGTTGAAATGTTAAGCTGTGCGGCATTGTGCAACCTGAAGCTGACTTCAAGTCAACAGAAAAACAGGACCTGAAATGAAAGCGTTAGATATTGCAGAGGTGGTAAAAATATCGGGCGTATCACCTTCTGCGCTGCGGTTTTATGAAAAGAAAGGACTCATTACGCCGACAGGCAGAAAAGGATTACGGCGACAGTACCAGGCAGAAGTCATACAAACGCTGGCGTTGGTGGCTTTAGGAAGACTGGCAGGTTTTACGCTGGATGAAATAGCTGAGGTTGTTAACCCTAAAGGCTATGCAATCCAGCGCGAACAGCTGATGGCGAAAGCAGAGGAAATTGATAACACGATTAAGCGTCTGGCAAAAGTACGCGACGGGCTACGTCACGTGGCGAACTGTAGCGCGCCCAGCCATATGCAGTGTCCGCAGTTTCAGAAAATCATCAAAGCTGCTCAGCGTTCTACAACACATCCCTGTCTAGTGAGGTAAAGCATGACCACCGTTACCCAGCCCAAAAAAGCGACGCTACATCTTTTATGTGGCAAGATCGCGTCAGGTAAATCCACGCTTTCGGCAAAATTAGCAGCTTCGCCCGGTACAGTGTTGATTAGCGAAGATCGATGGTTGGCGGCACTCTATGCTGATGAAATGCACTCTGTAGCAGATTATGTTCAGTATTCACTAAAACTCAGAAATGCAATGAAACCACACCTGGTTTCATTACTTGAGGCGGGAGTAAGCGTTGTTTTAGATTTTCCGGCAAATACGCTGGCAAACCGTGACTGGATGATGAGTATCATTACAGAATCTGGTGCTGAGCATTGTCTGCACTATCTCAAAGTTGCTGACGAAGTCTGTAAGTCCCGCTTACACGCACGCAACGCTGCAGGTTAGCATGATTTTTCAGCAACGGATGAACAGTTTCACCAGATAACGCGTTATTTTGTCGAACCCGGCGCAGACGAAGGTTTTCATGTAATTGAACACCCTTAAAGCCAATGCTGTGAGGTAAACCGCGTCAGACGGTATTGCTTTACAGGGCGTGAGTTAACTTGCTGGCAAACCCCATTGCTGGAGAAAATGGCAAAATCTTTTTGCCAGCGATAATTTACACAGGCTGCTTCGATATACATAACTCTCTGGCAGCCCATCAATCAATAATCGCGATAAAGCAGCATCATTAGTAAACCGGCGGCGTGACACCAGAATCTGCAGGCGTAACGATTTTTTCCAACTTACCAATTTGTGAAATATCACTTTGCGAAATCACACTGCTGATATTGGAATCAGGAAAACGGAGATCCTTGATAACATGTATTTTAGCAGGAGCGCCCTTACTGTCAGTATCCATCACCCATGCCAGAAAACCCCCAGCGTATTTGGCCAGGCTTCCAATCGGCGATGGTCCGTAGAGTTGAACATATTCAATAAGCGCGGCTTTTTCATAGGCGCTTCCCGCTTCATTTATCTGGCGGTAAGCCTCCAGCGGTGAGTGAGCCGGAATATCATTACGCGCGTGCTCTAACTTGTTGATCGCCTTAATCACCGAGACCAGTCGCGATAGCTCCGAAAGCTGCTCCCCACGTTTGCCTGCCGGATAACCCGTGCCGTCCAGACGTTCATTAGCATTTTCAATCACATCGCGGCAAACCGGGCCGGGCATCCAACCTGATTCCGGCAGTTTTCTGATAAGCTCTTGCACATGCCCGCGAAGAATTTCCTTCTGAGCGGGATTCATCGACAGTTTCAGGGACGGCAGACTGGCGCTCATTAACAGGGGTTTGCCCATAGTGTGCATGAGCGCACCCAGCACAGCTTCGCGCACCTGGGGATGATGCGGGTTACGCAGCAGCAGCATATCAGCCAGTTTACCGGCAACCTGCACAGCATGTCTGACCCATTCTGGCTTATTCCATAATACCGACAGGGCATAGAGAAAAGCTTTACGGTCTCGTCTCACCAGGCTGAGTATGCTATCGGCACAGCCATAAAAGACATCAATTGAGAACTGACTCCGGGACTTAAGATACATCAACCCGGCCTGGAGCTGGTGCGCCACGTTAATGACATCACTCTCCATCGGAATATGGCGCGCGCGTTTCTCACGCTCTATCGCTGCCAGTTTTAACATCTTTAATTCCTTATGACCGGGAATAAACAGAGGAGACTTGAAAATCAATTTACCGCTCATACCGATGCGGTAAGAAGCTTCTCTCTCTGCTTCATTTACAAAGTGAAACAGCGTCTGTAACTGAGACGATGAAAGATTGATAAAGTTAAAATAAACCGCAGCATAACCGTGATTGCCGAAGGGTCGGATATGACGAACCCTGCCTTCGGCAAAAAAGCTTTCGCCATTGGGAAACTCCAGCGTAATGCCGGGGATCTCCAGGCCTACGTCAAGCGCAATACTGTCGACCAGATCCACCTCAACCATACAGCAGTTGACGGATAACTCACGCAGCCTGCCTGGGACGTTAAGTTCATGCGGATAAACTTCAACATGGGCACGGGCCTGCATACCAAGAATAAAGGGCACACGAAGGGTGCCTTCGTCATCATTAGCGAAAATGGTATCAGGGAGTTGAAAATCAAGACGATACAACATGCTGTTCGTCTTGTGCAGTTTGGCAGGGATATTACTAAGACTATAGGTTTCCCGTTCAGTGGTGGGAGACCCTTTCAACGTTTCGATATCAAAGATCAATCCGTCACTGGTCAGATATTTTTCAATATTCGAGCCGCCATACTCCACTTCCAGGCTCATGTTACCGGTATTCAGGTTGAGCTCAGAGATTTCAGCCTTTAACGCATAGGGCATGTCCTCGGCATAAACAGACAGAGAATGTGTATACTGAAGTAGTGAACGAATGATATTTGATGAAGGAGAAGCATATTGAGTCATAATATAAACACCTGGCATTAAATTTAAAAGGAGTTGCCCGAAATGCCAGTTATCTGGCATCAGATATGGTTTATACCTATTATTAGGTAGATGGTACTTTGATACCTGTTATCAGGTGCAAGGCGCTTCTACTATCAATTCCCTGGTACATTCTTTTTTAAGACTGCTTGCTCAAAAATAATCGACCCGGAAAAGCCGAAGTCAAAGAACAGTAATGTTAAGAATGTAGTTCCCTTTAAAAAACATAATCAAGTCTGAATAAACAAATTTATTCGACGGGAAATATATATATTCTTTTTACATGAGGCGCAATAGTCTTAATAAAATGGCTGATTTACTGCATATTGTAATAAAGCAATATAATACAGTAATTTATGATAGAAAGCTTCCGATCACTTCTGGATACTTACTTTGCTTTACTTTATTTTACTTTAAACTAAAATTAACAAGCATAATAGATAAAGAATATATATAACAATAAGTTAAATCAAAGCCCTTATTGTCTGGACAGGTATTCAAATCAGCCAACTTATTAGCTAAATGAGGCGTCACTTTATCTTTTAACTGTAAATATCAAGCAGTTAACTAAATAACATTTTATTATTATGATGTTATCGATATTAGCAAAAGTAATACTTTCACTTTGTAATTAAAAATTTTAATTTTATGACTCAGGTAAGAAAAATTACAGCCTGACGGCACCATATTTATTTAACCCATATCTTTTTCTTATAGTTTGAAATTTCCTGACCTGTGACTGAGCACATTTAAATAAAAGACTGCTGTGCCATTTAGAGATATTCGTCTCTTTTTATTTGCTCGGGAAAACACATTAAAAATAAACCCGGAATTAAAATTTACCTTAAGTTATTAAATGGATATTTTATTATTACAAAAAAGCCGCTTTGAGTTTTAATAACTCAATATGGTTAGATAACTGCTGTTATTGACAATGGGTTTACGCAGTGGCTGTAATTATGTTTTATCTACAGACTAATACTACCATGCAGGAATATCCAGCAAGGTAATGTAACCCACAAAACTAATTAATAAAATCTATGTGTATTTTCTTAACGGAGCGAGTATCCCGGCTCGTAATCACGGTTAAAGAAAGGAATAGTGGAAATCAGAGGCAGGCTCAACAGCTCAGGTTTGCTGCCTGTCGCCTTTAACGATACGGCTCAACCTGCCCTAAAAACCGGCGAAAGCGATAAACAAGCAGGAGATAAACAACGATGAGGTACAGATGGAGGCAGCAATCGGGCTGTTGACGAGCATTGTCGTCTGTAACAGAAAAGCTGCGGGCCGGAGAACCGGCCCGCAAAGAAGTTTAACCTTCGTTGTGCATTTCGAGGCTTTCCACCTCGTTCTGACGCGCCAGCGCTTTGGCATCGTCATTACGTAGCGATTGCAGATACTCCAGATATTGCAGATCGACATCTTTCGTGACGTAGATACCGTTAAAGACCGAGCATTCAAACTGCTCAATATCCGGGTTTTCTTCACGTACCGCTTCGATCAAATCATTAAGATCCTGGAAAATCAGCGCATCGGCTTTAATCAGTTGGCGGATCTCTTCCACCTCACGACCGTGTGCAATCAGTTCCGTAGCGCTCGGCATATCGATGCCATAAACGTTCGGAAAACGGATTTCCGGTGCGGCAGAGGCCAGATAGACCTTTTTCGCGCCCGCTTCACGCGCCATCTCAATGATCTGTTCTGACGTGGTGCCGCGCACAATGGAATCATCCACCAACAGCACATTCTTATCGCGGAACTCAGCACGGTTGGCATTCAGTTTACGGCGCACCGCGTTACGACGCAGCTGCTGACCCGGCATGATAAAGGTACGGCCAACATAGCGGTTTTTTACAAAGCCCTGACGGTAAGGCTTATCAAGGATGCGAGCGATTTCCAGCGCCACGTCAGTGGAGGTTTCCGGTATTGGGATCACCACGTCAATATCCAGGTCTTCCCATTCGCGGGCGATTTTCGCGCCAAGCTTGGTGCCCATGCGTACACGGGCGCTGTAGACCGAAATCTTATCCAGGAAAGAGTCCGGGCGAGCAAAATAGACATATTCAAACAGGCATGGGTTATTACACGGATTTTCAGCACACTGGCGGGTATAGAGCTGACCGTTAACGGTGATATACACCGCTTCGCCCGGCGCGACGTCGCGCAGAAACTCAAAGCCCAGCGTATCCAGCGCCACGCTTTCCGAAGCCACCATATATTCAGTGCGACCTTCAGCCAGCTCACGCTTGCCCATCACCAGCGGACGGATACCGTTAGGATCGCGGAAGGCGACCATGCCGTGACCGATAATCATTGCCACGCAGGCGTAGGCACCGCGCACATGCTGATGTACGGCGGCAACGGCAGAGAAAATATCATCTGCTTCCAGCGGGTGATGCGGGCAGCGATCCAGCTCCTGCGCAAAAATATTCAGCAGAATTTCTGAATCCGAGGTGGTATTCACATGACGGCGGCCGCTTTCAAACAGTTGCTTACGCAGCTCGTGCGCATTGGTCAGGTTACCGTTGTGGGCCAGGGTAATACCGTACGGGGAGTTGACGTAGAAAGGCTGCGCTTCGGACGCGCTGGAGCTACCGGCGGTAGGATAACGCACATGACCGATGCCCATATTGCCCTGCAAACGCTGCATATGGCGAGCTTCGAACACATCGTTGACCAGCCCGTTGGCTTTGCGCAGACGGAAACAGTTCAGCGCATCGATGGTACAAATGCCTGCGGCATCCTGCCCACGGTGCTGGAGCACCGTTAACGCGTCATAAATCGACTGGTTGACCGGCATAAAACCGGTGATACCGACAATACCGCACATGTTGTCATATCCTCATTGGCCGCACACCCGGCGCGATTACCGGGGTAAAAAACTCGACGTGCTTTGCAGATAGTCAAAAAACCATCTGATGATGTAACTGAACTCAGGGATCAGCTGAGACTGCTGCCAGTCCGGGCTTTTGGAAAAGCCGGTAAAGGTATCGAGGAAGAACAGCATCGCTGAAACGATCAGCACGCCACGCAGTGCCCCGAAGCAGACCCCCAGTACTCTGTCGGTTCCCGACAAACCCGTTTTTTCGACCAGCGAGCCAATCACATAGTTCACTATTGCTCCGACAATCAGGGTAGCAATAAAGAGAACGGCGATGGCAATACCGTTGCGCACCAGCTGATCGTCAAATCCGGTGAACCAGACAGCAAGGAAGGGATAGTAATGACTGGCAACAAAGAATGCGCATCCCCAGGTGATAAGAGATAAAGCTTCCCGAACAAACCCACGAATCAGGCTGACAAGAGCAGAAAAACCAACAATCCCAATGATGACGTAATCTATCCAGACCATGAACTCTTCCAGCGACAGTGCCCCTGCATCCAGTTCGGGGCGCATTCTAACAGAAAAAGAAAACGTTTGCGTAGCGTTTTCCCCATCCCATAAAAATAAAAAAGCGAATAAAAAAACCGCAGCGGGAGCAGGCGCAGCGGCAATCCCCGTGCGGGGATCCACTGCTGCGCGGGCTCTTTAGCGTGCGCTGTAAGGTTTAACCACGCCGCTCAGGCCAGAGATACTTTTCAGTTCGCCTACCGCAGCCTGCATTTTAGCCTTTGAGGCATCCGGACCAACGTAGATGCGGGTAATCTGCCCCTGTACCGGCGTTGACGGCACGGTCCAGGCACGATAGCCGGAGAGACGCAGCTGCGCCACAATCTCATTCACCTTGGCAGCATTTTTCAGCGCGCCCAGCTGTACCATCCAGGCTTGCCCTGTCGGGGCCGTTTGCTCTGCCGGTTTCGGCGTTTCCACCGGCTTTGGCGTCTCTACCGGTTTCGGCTTCGGCGTTTCTACTGGCTTAGGCTTCGGTTTCGGTTGCTCAACCGGCTTCGGTCGC
The DNA here is from genome assembly GCF_050113775.1 of Pantoea sp. FN0302. NCBI lineage: Bacteria > Pseudomonadati > Pseudomonadota > Gammaproteobacteria > Enterobacterales > Erwiniaceae > Pantoea > Pantoea sp. FN0302. The sequence goes on along the minus strand of NZ_JBNJSM010000001.1, from coordinate 349,398 downwards.
TCTGTTTTCACTTGTGGCGGCGACTGCACCACCGGCGGCGGCGCGACTACCGATGGTTCGCTGTTGGGCTGCGGTATCGCAGCGCCGTTATCGCCCGTCTGCTGCGGACGATTACTGTCGCCTCCGATCGCCGCGCCAGCGCCTTCTGGCGGCTGGGATGGCAGCGACTGCGTGACCGGCGGCACCATATCGCTATCCTGCTGATCGTCCGGTTTCGGCACCAGCGGGATCGCTGCAAATTCCTCTTTATAATGCTTTTTTTTCCCGTCAAGCAGGCCCGGCAATACAATGACGCCAACGGCGACCAGAATAACCGTGCCGACTAAACGGTTCTGAAACTTACTTGCCACTGCCCTTCTCCGTTTCCATCGCTTCCATGACCTGTGCCACGGTATGGAATGATCCACATACCAGCACAATATCCTGTACAGCTGCCTGCTGCATGGCGGCCTGCCATGCTTCGGTAACAGAACCAAAGGCGATTGCCCGATCCGTTTGTAGCTCGGCCATTAGCTGCTCTGCGCTGGCACCGCGCGGGCCTTCCAGCGGCGCTAAATACCAGCAATCAACCTGCAGTGCCAGAGATGCCAACGTACCGGCAATATCTTTATCATGCAGCATGCCCACTACCGCATGCACCTGCCCCGCTTTTGGCAGCTGCGCCAGTCGTGCGGCCAGATAACCTGCTGCATGTGGATTGTGCGCCACGTCCAGAATCACCTGCGGCTGCTGTGCCACGGTCTGGAAGCGTCCCGGCAGCACCGCTTTATCCAGATGCTGACGAATAATCGCTTCGCTGACGTGCAGGCCAGAGGCGCTCAGTGCCGCCAGTGCGGTGGCCGCGTTAGGCAGCGGCACCTGCGGCAGTGGCAGATTTTCCAGCGTTATGCTGGCATTGCAAAAACGCCAGCCGCTCTCCTGCGATTGCCAGCGCCAGTCGCGGTCCAGCTGCAGCAGCTGCGCGCCTTTTTCCTGCGCCACCTGGGCGATACTCTGCGGCATGTCAGGCTCGCCGACCACGGCAGGTTTGCCTGCGCGGAAAACGCCCGCCTTTTCACGGCCAATGCTTTCACGATCCGGTCCCAGCCAGTCGGTATGGTCCAGCGCGATACTGGTGATCACCGCCACGTCCGCATCCACGATATTGGTGGCATCAAGGCGACCACCCAGTCCCACTTCCAGAATCACCACGTCCAGCGCCGCCTGTTTAAACAGCTGCAGCGCCGAGAGCGTACTGAACTCAAAATAGGTCAGCGAGGTTTCGCCGCGCCCTGCTTCAATCGCCGCAAAGCTGGCGGTATGCGCCGTTTCCGGCAGTTCATCGCCCTGAATACGCACCCGCTCGGTATAGCGCAGCAGATGCGGCGAGCTGTAAACGCCAACGCGATAACCGGCGGCTATCAGCAGCGTCTCCAGGGTGCGGCAGGTGGTGCCTTTGCCGTTAGTGCCGGCAACGGTAAACACACAGGGGGCGGGTTTTAACAGATCGAGCGTACGGGCTACGCGTTCAACGCGCGTCAGACCGAGATCGATGGCCTGCGTATGCAGACGCTCAAGATAATAAAGCCACGCGGCCAGAGGCGACGTGGCTTGAGGAAGGTGAAGATTTTCCATGGATCCCGTTCACAAGGTTACGGTTCATTGGTGAAAGGCGTCGTGAAAGACGCCTTTCCATCATCTGTCAGGCCTCTTGGCTTTCCGATTTCGGCTCGTCCGGCTGATCAACGTGATCGGGCAGCGGCGCAGGCAGATTCTGCATTTTCGCCAGCAGGCTCGCCAGTTTATAGCGCATTTCCGGACGGCGGATAATCATATCGATCGCGCCTTTTTCAATCAGGAACTCGCTGCGCTGGAAGCCCGGCGGCAGTTTTTCACGTACCGTCTGCTCAATCACGCGCGGGCCGGCAAAACCAATCAGCGCTTTCGGCTCCGCCACGTTCAGGTCGCCCAGCATGGCGAAACTGGCGGAAACGCCGCCCATGGTCGGGTCGGTTAATACAGAAATATAAGGCAGACCGCGCTCACGCATTTTCGCCAGCGCTGCACTGGTTTTCGCCATCTGCATCAGCGACATCAGCGCTTCCTGCATACGGGCGCCGCCACTGGCGGAGAAACAGATCAGCGGGCAGTTATCTTCCAGCGCCTGCTCTACGGCACGGACAAAGCGCGCGCCGACGACGGAGCCCATTGAGCCGCCCATAAAGGAGAATTCAAACGCAGCGGCCACAATTGGCATGCTGTGCAGCGTGCCCTTCATGACGATCAGCGCGTCTTTCTCTTCAGTTTCTTTCTGCGCCGCAGCCAGGCGATCCTTATACTTTTTGGAGTCGCGGAACTTGAGAACGTCTTTCGGTTCCAGTTCGCTACCCAACTCAACCAGCGTGCCCTGATCTAACAGGCTGTGCAGGCGCTCGCGCGCATGCATACGCATGTGATGGTCGCATTTTGGGCAAACTTCCAGGTTGCGCTCCAGCTCGGCACGGTAAAGCACCTGCCCGCAGCTGTCGCATTTTGTCCAGACCCCTTCAGGAATGTTTGCTCTGCGCGACGGGGTAATTGTGCTCTTATTGAGAATTCGTTCAATCCAGCTCATTGATGACCTTTCTGTTTGAACCTGGTGAGACCAGTTTTTCTTGTTGCTGCTGAAGCCGTCTTCAGCAGACCATAAATGTCGCTCATTAAACCATAACCATTACGCGCTGTGGATAAAAATCTGGTCATACCCGTTAGCGCCGATAGCTTAAGGCTGTTTTTGCTGGCGGGCCGCACGGCGATGACGCCACACTTCCACCACGCCCGGCAGTATCGATACCACGATGATCGCCACAATCAACAGCTTCAGATTTTCCTGAACCATCGGCAGCGCGCCAAAGAAGTAGCCCGCATAAGAGAACAACAGCACCCACAGCAGCGCGCCGGCTACGTTAAACAGCGCGAAATGGCGATAAGACATATGTCCCATGCCCGCGACGAACGGCGCAAAGGTGCGGACGATCGGCACGAAGCGCGCAAGAATAATGGTTTTTCCGCCGTGACGCTCGTAAAAAGCGTGGGTTTTATCCAGATAGCTGCGGCGGAAAATACGCGAGTTGGGATTGCTGAAGAGCCGTGCGCCAAACAGCCGCCCAATAGTGTAGTTAACCGCATCGCCCAGCACCGCAGCGATCACCAGCAGCGTTACCATAACATGCACGTTGAGATCGTTATCCGGCAGCGCCGCCAGCGCGCCTGCAACAAACAGCAGCGAATCGCCGGGTAAAAACGGCGTCACCACCAGTCCGGTTTCGCAAAACAAAATCAGAAACAGAATGGCGTATACCCACATGCCATACTGCGCCACCAGCTCGGCCATATGGACATCAATATGCAGGATAAAATCAACAACAAAATGGATTAGATCCATAACTCTTCCTTAGTGAGCGGCAGCGCCTGAAAGTTAATCTTCGAGAAACAGCGGCCCCATCGGGGGCCGGGGTAAAGCAAAATGCGCCGGGTAATCAACGGCGACCAGATAAAGTCCCTCCGCTTTGGCCGTTGCGGCGGCCAGCTTACGATCTTTGGCCGCCAGCAGCTCAGCCATCCAGCCTTCAGGCTGATTGCCGCAGCCGATCTCCAGCAAACTGCCAACGATATTGCGCACCATATGATGGACAAACGCGTTGGCCTTGATATCTACCACCACATAACCGCCGTGGCGGCTGACGTTAAGGTGCATCACATTACGCCAGGGCGTGCGCGACTGGCACTGCACCGCACGAAACGAGGTAAAGTCGTTTTCGCCCAACAAACACTGCCCGGCGCGGTGCATTTTTTCCACATCCAGCGGCAGATGAAAATGCGTTACGCCACCGTGCAAAATCGCCGGACGCAGCCGGTGATTATAAATCACATAGCGATAACGCCGCGCCGTTGCGCTAAAGCGCGCATGAAATTCGTCCGGCACCGCTTTTACCCACCGCACAGCAATATCGTCCGGCAAATTAGCGTTGACGCCCAACGTCCAGGCGGCGTCTTTCCGCACCGACGTGGTTTCAAAATGCACCACCTGGCCGGTGCCGTGTACGCCCGCATCGGTACGTCCGGCACAAAATACCGTAACGTCATGGTTTGCCACCTGCGACAGTGCCTGCTCCAGACGTGCCTGCACGCTGCGCACTTCCTGCTGTCGCTGCCAGCCATAATAACGGCTGCCGTCATATTCAATACCGAGCGCCAGTTTACTGACGCCCGGGTTAACCGCCTGCGTCATTAGTACAGATACTCCTGTACCAGCTTTTCAGCAGTTTTTATCGCCATCAGCGCGCCGCCGAAGCGCACGTTATCGGCCACCGACCAGAACTGCAGCAGTTCCGGGATACCGTAATCGTTACGCAGACAACCCACATTGAGATTGGCATTATCTGAGGCATCCGTTACCTGAGTCGGATAGTTGTTTTCATCCGACAACACAATCTCATCGATGCGCGACAGCTCATCGCGCGCCTCTTCCGCTGAAAGCGGACGCAGGCTTTCCAGATGCACAATCTGCGCATTGCCGTAAAACACCGGCGCCTGCACGCTGCTGACCGCGATCGGTAATCCTTCGTCCTGCAGCACTTTACGCACCTGCTCAACCAGACGACGTTCGCTTTCCACGCTGCCGGTGTTGTCCGGCAACTGCGGCAACAGGTTAAACGCTAACTGACGGCCAAAGTGATGCTCTTCGGCTGGCAGGCCGTTCAGCAGACGCGCACTTTCGCCCGCCAGCGAATCTACCGCCGCCTTGCCGTGCGCCGATACCGACAGCAGATTAGTCACCTGCAGACGGCCCAGACCGGCCTGATCGGTAAGCGGCTTGATGGCGCTCAGCAGCTGACTGGTCAGGCTGTCCGCAACGCTAATGATATTGCGGTTACGGTAGTCCGCCAGCACCTGAGGATTCACATCCGGCACCACCAGCGGCACATCCGGTTCCAGCGCAAACAGATCGCTGCTGTCAATCACCAGACAACCTGCGCTGGCCGCTTCCTCTGCGTAGCGCGCCGACGCATCGCGACCGGCCACAAAAAAGGCCAGCTGCGCCTGCGACCAGTCAAATTCACTGGCGTCCTGAACGCGCAAAGAGTGCCCGGCAAACCGTACGCTTTCTCCAGCGCTACGCTCGCTTGCCAACAAATACATTTCACCAACCGGGAACTGGCGTTCGGCCAGCAACTCCAGTAAAGCGTTCCCTACTGCGCCTGTCGCGCCTAAAAGCGCAATATTCCAGCCGTCAGACATGTTGGTTTACTCCAGACAATGACATAAAAACAGAAGGCGGTGATATTCACCGCCCGTTGATTCAGATTATTCCCCTGCGATAAGCGCAGGCGAAATAATAAGGGTTATGCTGGCTGATGGACCGCATTAAAGCCCAGCTTTTGCAGCAGCGCCGCCGCGTCAGCGTTATCACACTCAACCCGCAGCGATGACCATTCGCGTCGTTCCAGATATTGCTTGCGCAGGCGATCAAATTCACCGGGCTGGCCTGCGACTTTTCTCAGCGGCGCATCATCGCGGCGCACATCATACACCAGATGCGCCAGACGTTTTAGCGTTGGCTGATCCAGCGGGCCGCGCAGCGTAATGCGGTCAAACTCTGGCGCAGGCAGCAGCGTCTCCAGCGCCACCTGCTGCGCCTGACCGATAAAGCGCGTCCAGGCTTCAAATACCTGCGTGGTGCCGCGCGCTTTTCCTTCCAGCGTATAGCCAGCAATATGCGGAGTGCCGATATCTACCCGCTCCAGCAGCGCCACGTTCAGATCCGGCTCCGGTTCCCACACATCCAGCACCACGCTTAAATCGCGACGCTGCTGCAGCACCCGCAGCAAGGCGGCGTTATCCACCACCGATCCACGGCAGGCATTGATTAAAATCGAGTCCGGCTGCAACGCCTGCAGCAGCGTTTCATCGGCCAGGTGCAGCGTCTGATAAGGCCCCGCTTTATGCAGCGGCGTATGGAAGGTCAGCACATCCGCTTCCGCCACCAGCTTCTCCAGTGAATGAAACTCACCCGCGTCGCCGCGATCGGCACGTGGCGGATCGCACAGCAGCGTCTTAATGCCCAGCGCTTCGAGCCGTTTTTGCAGACGCCCGCCAACGTTGCCGACGCCCACAATCCCCACGGTGCGATCGCTTAGCTGAAAGCCATCGCGTTCCGCCAGCATCAGCAGTGCAGAAAAAACGTATTCCACTACGGCGATGGCGTTGCAGCCGGGCGCAGCGGAAAAGCCAATCCCGGCGCGCGCCAGAAAATCCTCATCGACATGATCGGTGCCTGCCGTGGCGGTGCCAACAAACTTTATCCCTTTGCCGCCCAGCAGCGCCTCATTCACCTTGGTGACCGAGCGTACCATCAGCGCATCCGCATCGTTCAGTGCCTCGGTGGGAACGGGCCGACCAGGTACCGCAACCACTTCCCCGGTGCGGCTAAATAGCTCACGGGCATAAGGCATATTTTCATCTACCAGAATTTTCACAACGGCTTTCCTGCATCAGCTGAAAAATTGGCGGTTATGTTGCCATATCCAGACAGGGAATTCATGCCGCGACGTGCCGTCCACGCGCCCGGTAGCGTTCCGGCGTGGTGCCCGCCTGCTGCTGAAACATAACGATCAGCGCGGAAGAGGAACTGTAGCCCAGTTCCAGCGCAATATCCTGCACCTGCATCCCCTGCTCCAGCAGCGAAATTGCCTGCAGGAATCGCAGCCGCTGTCGCCACTCGCTAAAAGTCATCCCCAACTGAGCCTGGCAGCGCCGCGCCAGCGTACGCTCGGTGGTATAGACCTGCTTCGCCCACTGCGCCAGCGTACGGTTATCACCGGGATAGTTTTCCAGCGCCTGCAGCACCGGCGCCAGATATTTATCATCGGAGCGCGGCAGATAGCTCTCCTGCACTGGCGCCTGCAACAGTTGATCCAGCACCACTTCGCAGAGGCGTAAATCAGCCGTGATCTGCGGTATATGCAGCTGCCGCGCGGCAAAATCGGCCATAATCGCCTTAACGATCGGACCGCTTTGGATCAGACAAGCCTGCTGCGGCATGCCGACGCAGCGTTCCACAGCGATATTAAAGGTCAGTAGCCGGGTATGCTTATGGTTATAGCTGGCATGTTGATGCTCAGGCGGGATCCAGACCGGGAACGCGGCGGGCGTCAGCAGACGTTTGCCCTCCACCTCTATCTGCAATACGTTCCCTTCGACAAAAATTAGTTGCCCCCAGCGGTGCGCGTGCGGCAAATATTCCGTACGGGCATTGGTTTGCTCATAACGCAGGAAGAAACGGAAATCGCTGGCAAAGGCGGGTTCCTGATAAACAAGCTGAACCATCTTTTCTCCCGGCTGCGCCGAACGCCTGTCTGTCCGGTCAGTGATACATTTTGTCTGATATTAACTATCTGTCTGAAAACGGACAAGCGTACACTGTCCACTATTGATTCAAAGACGTTGAAACCATTATGAGCTTTTTATTTCCCCTGTTTGCGGTGCTGATCTGGTCGGTTAACGCCATTGTCAGCAAGCTTTCCGCTGGCGCTATCGATCCGGCGGCCATCTCCCTTTATCGCTGGCTGCTGGCGCTGCTGGCGCTAACGCCCTTTGTGCTGCCTGCCGTCTGGCGCAACCGTCGTGAGGTGGCGCAGGTATGGTGGAAGCTGCTGGTGCTTGGCCTGTTGGGTATGGTGCTGTACCAGTGTCTGACCTATTACGCAGCGCACAGCGTGACTGCTCTGTTTATGGGCATCCTGAACGCGCTGATCCCGCTGCTGACGGTACTGTTAAGCGTGGTTATTCTGCGTGTTGCGCCGACGCTGGGAATTCTGCTGGGAAGCCTGCTTTCATTCGGCGGGCTGACCTGGCTGGTAAGCCAGGGGAACCCGGCTCAGCTGCTGACGCACGGCATGGGCAAAGGCGAACTCATGATGTTTGCCGCCTCAACCTCGTACGCACTCTATGGTGTCCTGACCCGGCGTTGGGCGCTTACCCTGCCGGGCTGGCAAAGCCTCTATATGCAGATTTTCTTCGGTGTACTGTTGCTACTTCCCGGTTTTTTACGTGCGCCGGATATCAGCCTGAACGCCCAGAATATCCCGCTGGTGCTGTTTGCCGGTATTCCCGCCTCGATTATCGCGCCGTTCCTCTGGATCCAGGGTGTACTGCGCATGGGTGCCAGCACCACCAGCATTTTCATGAATCTGGTGCCGATATTTACTGCGATAATTGCCGTGCTGTTTTTGCATGAAACCCTGCAAAGCTATCATTTTATCGGCGGCGGCATTACGCTGCTTGGCGTGATTGTGGCGCAGCGCCTGCGCATACCGCTGACCGCCGCTCAGCGTGCGGCTAACGATCCAGCGGCCTGACGCGCTAAGATTGTACGCTTTTTCCGCGCTAAATCGGGCCGGTGCTGCGACTTCCCCGCATCGGCCCGTAATAAACGCCGCCGGTAATGAATTATCCCACCTGATTCCCTACATTTTCCGCGCCAGGATTGGTATCATAGCCGACTATTCTACTTTTCCGGCGCGCCCCGGATATTGACCTGCCGTTTTAAGGATTCCGCCATGCAACCTCTTACTGGCCCCGGCGCGCCCCAGGGCGATCGTACTACTGTACCCGGCGTATCCGGCCAGGCCCCGCGCAGCGGCGGCACGCCCGGCGAGCAACCGCTTTCTCCTGGCCAGCGCACTACGCTGGAAAGGCTGGTGGTGCGCATTATGTCGCTCAGTACCCTGAAAGCGCCTGAGCTGTGGGCGGGATTACGCCGCGAGGTGGGAGTGAAAAACGATGCCGAGTTGCAGTCGCGCCACTTCCCCGCTGCGGAAAACTTCCTTAATGGCAGGCTTACGCAGGTACAAAATAATCACGCGACCCGCCAACTGTTACACCAGCTGACCGAGCTGCTGCCGCAGGGCAATAATCGCCAGGCCGTTAGCGATTTTATCCGCCAGCATTTTGGTCATACGGTGCTCAGTTCGCTGTCGCAGGATCAGCTACGTCAGGTGCTGACCATGTTGCAGAACGGTCAAATGACCATTCCGCAGCCGCAATTAACGCGCAACAGCGATCGCTCGCTGCTGCCTGCAGAACATCAGACGCTGAATCAACAAGTGGTCAAACTGGCGGCCGCAACCGGCGAGCAGCCCTCAACGGTCTGGTCATCGACCCTGAAGCTGGTCGGTCTGAAAAGCGGCGATCCTATCCCGTTACGCCACTTTCCGCTGCTGACGCAATATTTGCAGGTTCGTCAGACACTGAGCCAGCAGCATGCCCCGACGCTGCATATGCTGGAGGCCGCGCTGAAGCATCCGCTGGATAACGCTGAACAGCAGATGTTAGAAACGTACAGCCTGCAAAATTTCCAGGCGACGCCGCAGACCATTCTGACTACCGCGCAGGCGCAGGATCTGCTAAACCTGCTGTTTTCCCGTCGCGCCGAGCGCATTAGCGACAGCGAGACGCCGCGCGTAGCCAGCGATATTAATCCGCAACCCATCTATAACCCGCTGGTTCCCTGGCTTCCGGCGCCGCTGCAGCCGCTGGCGAACCGGCCTGCTCTGGCTGCGCTGATAGTGCTGCTGGTTATTGGCCTGCTTTGGCTGCTGTTTTAATTAACAGCCGCAGTCACGCGCCGTAGCCTGTTGCGGCCATTCGCCAGGGCTATCTCCTGTAACAACCGGATGCTGGTCGCGACGCCAAAAATCGAGTCCGCCGATCAGCTCCTTTACCCGCAGCCCGGCGCTGGCCAGTTTCCACGCCGCCTTAGTCGAACCATTGCAGCCGATGCCATCGCAGTAGGTGATATAGACCTTGCTGCGATCGAGGCGCGCCAGACTCTCCGGCGTCATATCGCGATGGGGAAAATTCACTGCGCCGCAGATATGCCCGGCCTGCCACGCCTGCGCTGAACGCGCATCTATTACCACGATCTCCGTTACACCATTGGCTAAGTCTTCAGCTACGTCCCATGCATCCGCATAATACGCCAGTTTATGCGCCAGCCAGGCTGCGCTGGCCTCCGCTTCAGGTGGGGGGAAAGCCAGAACGCTGGAAGTGATTGACATGTTTTTTCTCCGTTGGTTTTTCTGCCATCATAGCGGCTCTTCGGTATGATGACTGATACCGATTATTCTTTGCTGATAAGACCCATTATGGCCTCGCTTAGCGCACGTATCTCCATGCTTTATGCTACCCAAACGGGCGCGACCCGGCGTGACCGGCTCTGCGGCGCGCTGCGTCAGACCATTAGCGAAGGCAGTCTGCCAGCAGGAAGCCGTCTGCCCTCTTCGCGTTTATTGGCCGCTGAGCTAAAACTGTCACGGGTAACGACAGAGGCCGCCTACGGCCAACTGGAAAGCGAAGGCTATCTGCATCGCAAAACCGGCCAGGGAACGTTTGTCGCTATTACGGTGCGCGCTCCCGCTGCCAGCAGATCCGCCGCCGCGTTGCCCTTTACCCCTTCAGCACGAGCGGCAACGGTCATCGCCAGCGGAGGCTGCCAGGATCCGCCCTTTCCTCACGCTTTTGCCGCTGGCTCGCCGGAACTGCGCGCATTTCCTCACGAGCTGTGGCGCAGGCTCACCGCTCGCCAGCAAAGAGTGCATGGCAACACCCTGATGCGTTATGGCGATCCACAAGGCTGGCTGCCGCTGCGTCAGGCATTAAGCACCTGGCTGGCTCAGGCGCGCGGCGTGCGCTGTGAGCCTGAGCAGCTGCTGGTGTTAACCAGCTCACAGCAGGCATTACAGATGCTGGCGCTGCTACTGCTCGACAGCGGCGAAGAGGTGTGGATGGAAAATCCGGGCTATCCCGGGGCACGCCACGCTTTTCATAGTGCAGGCGCGCGCGTGACTGGCATAGCGGTTGATGAGCAGGGAGCCATACCCGGCGACGGTACGCCACGGCTTATCTATCTGACGCCCTCGCATCAATATCCCATTGGCCCGGCGCTTAGCCTTGAACGTCGGCTGGCGTGGCTGGCGCTGGCGGAAAAGCGGCAAAGCTGGATTATCGAAGATGATTACGACAGCGAATTCTGGTACGACGCGCAGCCGATGCCCGCCATGCAGGGACTGGCGCCACAGCGCACCATCTATCTTGGCACCTTTTCCAAATCGCTGTTCCCTTCGCTGCGTCTGGCATGGATGGTGGTGCCTGAGCCGCTGGTGACGCCGCTGATCCGTTTACGAAGCGTGATAGATGGGCACAGCGCACAGCTGCCGCAGGCGGTGACCGCAGCCTTTATTGAGCAGGGCCATTACGCAGCGCATCTGCGGCTGATGCGCCAGCTTTATCACAGCCGGCGTGATCTGCTGCAGGAACGGCTTGCCGAGCTGTTGCCCGACCAGCTGGAGGTGCTGCCCTGCCGTGGCGGACTGCAGATGACGGTTTTACTGCGTAAAGGGAATGAAGCTGAGCTGACCGCACGAGCGGCGGCGCAACAGCTGCTGTTACCGCGTCTGGCACCCTGCTGGCTCAACGATATGCCGGAACAGCAGGGCTGGCTGCTGGGGTTTTCCGCGCTGGAGCGCGCGGAAATCATCAGCGGCGTGAACCGGCTGGCGGGCCTGTTCTGAATCTATGCCCGCCAGTAATGATAAACGCTATTATGGTGCGGATGGTGTTTTTACCTGACGCACCATTAACAGCGACAGCAGCAGGCCAAGCAAAGCACATGCGGCAGCGGCAAAATAAACCGAGCCATACCCCAGCGAGGTCGCCAGCAGGCCGGTCAGCGGTCCGCTGATGCCGTAGGCCACATCCTGAAAGGCAGCGAATCCGCCCAGCGCCGTGCCTCGCACCTGCGGCGCTACGCGTTTCACCACTTCCACGCCCAACGCCGGGAAGACCAGCGAACAGCCGCAGCCGGTCAGCGCCGCGCCCGCCAGCGCCATCCAGCCGTTGAATGAAAATCCCAGCAGCACCAGTCCAGCCGCCTCAATGGCCAGTGAAGCTACCGCAACGCGCACGCCGCCCAAACGGTCAGGCAAGTTGCCAAAAAAGATGCGCATCAATACAAAAGCACCGCCAAAGGCGCTCAGAGCAAAACCCGCATTGCCCCAGTGACGCTCTGCAAACCATAGCGAAGTAAAGGTGCCAATGACTGCAAAACCCACGCCCTGCAGCGCCAGCGCGCTGCCCGGTGACAGAATTTGCCCCACCACGCGCCACAGCGATGGGCGTTCGCCGCTCTGGGTTGGAACCGCCCGGATCCTGCTGTTCAACCCCAGTGCCAGCAGCGGCAGGACAAGCGCAACGATGCCCAGCCCGCTAAACCCCCAGTGCGCATGGATCCACAGCCCCAGCGGCGCGCCAGCCGCCAGCGCGCCATAGATGGCCATGCCGTTCCAGGACATTACAAGGCCGGAGCGCTTCGGCCCGACCAGCCCCAGTCCCCAGGTCATGTTGCCGGTCAACAGCAGGCTTTCGCCAAACCCTAACAGCAGTCGTCCCAGCGCCAGCAGCGCGAATTTCCCTGCCGCTGGCAGCGCCAGCTGAGCCGCCAGCAAATAGGCGACGCCAACCAACGCGATTGCCATCATGCCCTGCTGGGTAGTGATTTTTGCGCCGTGGCGATCGGCCCGCTTGCCGGCCAGTCCACGCGTCAACAGCGTGGCGAAAAACTGGATACCCACCGCCACGCCGACCATGAGATTGCTGTAACCCAGCTCCTGATGTACAAACAGCGGAATAACCGGCAGCGCCAGGCCTGCGGTCAAATAGGTTAAAAATACCGCGAAGGAGGTGCAGGCAACTAAAGCCGTACTCCGGGAAGATGAATTGATTGTCGTCTCGGACATTCGTCATGTATCTCCTGAATATTGCGGACGCAGGTCAGTTACCGCGTCCATCACGCCAGCAGAGCACTGGTCTGAATGCGTTGGTAACGTGAGAGTTTACGCAATATCATGACGATAGCAGATTGCAGATACAAAAAAGCCCGGCTTTCGCCGGGCTTTTCATTAAACGATTACTGATATTTACGCAGCGTCAGCGTTGCGTTGGTGCCGCCAAAGCCGAAGCTGTTGGACATCACCGTGGTCAGTTGACGTTCGGTTGGCGTGGTAACGATGTTCATTCCTTCCGCCACCGGATCCAGCTCTTCCACGTTAATGCTTGGCGCGATAAAACCGTGCTCCAGCATCAGCAGGGTGTAGATCGCTTCCTGTACGCCTGCGGCACCCAGCGAGTGACCGGTCATGGCTTTGGTTGCGGAAATGGCCGGCTGGTTCTCGCCAAACACTTCACGAATCGCACCCAGTTCTTTCGCATCGCCAACCGGCGTTGAGGTGCCGTGGGTATTGATATAGTCGATAGGGGTATCCACGCCCTGCGTCGCCATTTTCATGCAGCGCACTGCGCCTTCGCCTGACGGGGCAACCATATCAGCGCCGTCGGAGGTTGCGCCGTAGCCCACGATCTCTGCGTAGATATGCGCGCCACGCGCCAGCGCATGTTCCAGCTCTTCAACTACAACCATACCGCCGCCGCCAGCGATAACAAAGCCGTCACGGTTGGCATCATAAGTACGGGACGCTTTTTCTGGCGTGTCGTTATAACGGGTAGAAAGCGCGCCCATGGCATCAAACTCACAGGCCATTTCCCAGCACAGCTCTTCGCCGCCGCCGGCAAAAACGATATCCTGTTTACCCAACTGGATCTGCTCTACCGCGTTACCGATACAGTGCGCGGAAGTGGCGCAGGCGGAGCTAATGGAGTAGTTAACGCCGTGGATTTTGAACGGCGTCGCCAGGCAGGCAGAAACGCCAGAAGCCATCGCTTTGGTTACTACATATGGACCCACTGCTTTCAGGCCGCGCGGGCTACGCATAGCATCAGCGCCAAACACCTGGAAACGCGGAGAACCGCCGCCGGAACCGGCAATCAGGCCCACACGCGGATTATTTTGGTAGGTTTCGTCGCTCAGCCCAGCGTCTTTAATCGCTTCAGCCATTGAAAGATAGGCATAAATGGACGCATCACTCATAAAACGCACGATTTTGCGATCGATGAGGCCGGTGGTATCAAGCTTAACGTTACCCCAGACGTGACTACGCATGCCGGAATCTTTCATCTCTTGAGAGAAGGTAATGCCAGAGCGACCTTCACGCAGAGATGCCAGGACTTCTTCCTGGTTGTTGCCAATGCTGGAAACGATTCCCAGGCCAGTAATCACTGCACGTTTCATCAAATACCTCTTCCATCATCATAATTAGGTTTTAGCAGGCACTCTAGCTTACACTTGTACGCCGAACAAGTCCGATCAGCAAAATAGTTGTGTAAATTTGCGTGATGTGACCGCTCTCGCTAAAATCGCGGCACTGCCTGATAAGTGAGCCATTCCCGTTGAAAAACATTCCGATAGAACATGCAAAACTGGACTGGAACGATCAGGGTACACCTGTATCCCGAGAATTTGACGACGTCTATTTTTCTAACCAGAACGGTCTGGAAGAGACCCAGTATGTCTTTCTGGGCGGCAATAATCTGCCCGCCCGCTTTGCCACGCATTCACGCGCCTTATTTATTGCCGCAGAGACCGGTTTTGGCACCGGCCTTAATTTTTTGACGCTGTGGCGCGCTTTTGATCGCTTTCATCAGGCGCGCCCGCAGGCAACTTTGCAGCGCCTGCACTTTATCAGCATGGAGAAGTTTCCGCTGACTCAGCAGGACCTCGCGGCCGCCCACAGAAGCTGGCCAGAACTGGAGCCATATGCTGCACAACTGCGTCAGCAGTGGCCATTGGCGCTACCTGGATGCCATCGTTTGCTGTTGGATGGCGGACGCGTCACGCTGGATCTCTGGTTCGGCGATGTTAATACGCTTATTCATCATTTTGATGACAGCCTGCTGCGTAGCGTGGATGCCTGGTTTCTTGATGGCTTTGCGCCCTCTAAAAACCCAGAGATGTGGACGCCCGCGCTGTTTGAGGCGATGGCGCGACTGGCGCGCGCTGACGGCAGCTTCGCCACCTTTACCGCCGCTGGTTTTGTGCGGCGTGGACTGCAACAAGCGGGCTTTGCAGTGACCAGGCGTAAAGGTTTTGGTCATAAACGTGAAATGCTGTGCGGTACGCTGGCTGATGCGCCTGCTCTGCCCCGTTCCGCTCCCTGGTATGCGCGCACTCCTGCCACTGGCGAGGAGATTGCTCTTATCGGCGGCGGTATCGCCAGCATACTGCTGGCGCTGGCGCTGCTGCGCCGTGGCAAACGGGTTACGCTCTACTGTGCTGACGATGCGCCGGCGCAAAACGCCTCCGGCAACCGTCAGGGCGCGCTCTATCCACTGCTTAACCAGCACGATCCGGCGCTGGCTCAGTTTTTCCCCGCCGCCTTCAGCTTTGCGCGGCGGCTCTATGACAGCCTGCCGGTGGCTTTTGCCCATGACTGGTGCGGCGTAACGCAGCTGGCGTGGGATCAAAAGAGTCACGATAAAATTCAGCATATGCTGGCAATGGGGCTGCCTGAAGCTCTGGCGCAGGGCGTGGATGTCGGGCAAGCCGAACAGCTTGCAGGCGTGTCGCTCGGCTGCGGCGGCATTCATTATCCTGCTGGCGGCTGGCTGGCCCCGGCAGAGCTCACCACGGCGCTGTTTACGCTGGCTCAGCAGCAGGGACTACAGGTTCACTGGCAACATCGCTTAGAGCAGCTGGAAAAAACGGATAACGGCTGGCGGCTACGGTTTGCCGACGCGCCGGATCAGCAGCATCAGAACCTGGTGCTGGCGAATGGTCATGCCATTAGCGCGCTGGCGCAAAGCGCTAAGCTGCCGGTCTATCCGGTTAGCGGCCAGGTGAGCCATATTCCAACCGCGCCCGGTTTAACCGAACTCAGGCAGGTGTTGTGTTATGAAGGTTATCTGACGCCGGTCAGCCCGCAGTTTAATACCCACTGCATTGGTGCCAGCTATCATCGTGGCGATACCTCGGTGCATTATCGTGAAGAGGATCAGCAGGAGAACCGTCAGCGGCTACGGCACTGTCTGCCCGCAAGTGAGTGGACGGAAGCGGTGGACGTGAGCGCCGGTGAGGCCCGCAACGGCGTGCGCTGCGCAACACGCGATCACTTACCGATGGCGGGCAATCTGCCGGATTACGAGTCGCTTTTAGCGTGCTATGCCAATCTGCCGCAGCAGCGCGACGCGCTGGCAGAGATAACGCCTGCTCCAACATGGTCGGGATTGTTTGTGCTGGGCGCGCTGGGCTCACGCGGTTTATGCAGCGGCCCGCTGGCGGCTGAAGTGCTGGCGGCGCAGTTGTGCGATGAGCCGATACCGCTGGATCGCGATACGCTGGCGGCCCTTAACCCCAATCGTTACTGGGTGCGAAAACTACTGAAAGGCAAGCCGGTGAGCTGACGGCAGTTTGTACGTACAGGAAATGTAAAAAGCGGCCTGCGGGCCGCTTTTTACTCTCACTCCGCACCCACAGCGCGGGGAGGCCCGGCAGAAGAGTAAAGCGTCCCACGCCAGGGAAGGCGCGGGCCGAGCTGTCAGGGATGACGTTTTTTACGTCTTTACGATCGGCCTGGCCTCCCCGTGCAGTCACGGTATAAGGTCAGTTACTCTTCGCCGTTTTTTTAATAAAACTAGGCGGGCTGGCGCGCCTGCAAAAACAGATTATCCCACATGCCGATCACCAGCGCCTGATCGCGCGGCGAGAGTTCACCGGCGGCAATAGCGTTTTGCAGGCTGTTTTGCACCTGGATCTGTAGCGCCTCTGCAGTATGTTCGCCGCTCTTTTCCAGCTCCACTACCGCCAGAGTGAGGTGACCGCGCAGGTAGCCACTGGCAAATAGCTCATCATCGCTGGCATGCTCGACCATATCGTCAATCAGGGCCAAAATACGCGTTTCAAATTCTGCGATCATCTCAATTCCTCATTATGTCGCGCCTCCGTTCAGCGCAGATCTTCCGGCCAGGGAAACTGCGCCGCCGTCAGCGGGGGCGTGTGATAAAAACGCTGTAGTTCAGCGATAAAACGGGCCGGGCGCGCCGGAATACCGTTTTCAAGATAGTGCATTACCTGAGCATAAACCTTACGCTGAAACGCAATGCGATCCGGCTCATGATCGCCATTGAGATTGTCACAACTTACGTTGAAGGGAAAGCCCGCCGCGACGCTGAACATCCACTCCAGCGCCTGCGGTTTAATCTCAACGGATTCAAACTGATTTTGCGTGGCGGCGTCACGTCCATCGGGGCAATACCAGTAACCAAAATCAACCAGCTTGCGACGCTCGGCACCGGCAATACACCAGTGAGATATCTCATGCAGCGCGCTGGCGTAATAACCATGCGCAAACACCACGCGATGCCAGGGTGACGTTTCATCCGCCGGAAGATAAATCGGTTCATCGTCGCCTTTAATTAGACGCGTCTGAAAATCATCCTGGAAACAGCGATCGAATACGCTAATCAGGTCCTGATAGTGGTGCGTTGTGTTCATATACTTATATGTCTGCTAAAAAAAACGCGCAAATTGTCGCATTATGCATGCGCATTGACGAGCATTATCCAAAAAGGTGCGTGAGCCAGCGACCAATGGCAGCGCCGTAATCTTCATACAGCAGCTTGCTGCTCATCACCACCGAAACAATTACTACCATCGGACGGATCAGCTTCTGTCCGCGCGACAGCACCATCCGCGCGCCCAGACGCGCGCCGCAAATTGAACCCAGCAGCATCACCAGCCCCACACCCCACACCACTTTGCCGCCCATGATAAAAAACAGCAGGCTGGCGAAGTTAGAGGTGAAATTGAGGACTTTGGCATGCGCGGTGGATTTGGCCAGATTGAAACCGGCCAGCGTCACGAAAGCCAACGCATAAAAAGAGCCGGCCCCCGGCCCGAAAAAGCCATCGTAAAAACCAACCGTGCCGCCCGCCACCAGCGCAAACGGTAGGCCGTACAGGCGGCGCTGCCGATCTTCTTCGCCTAAGCGCGGCATTAGCAGAAAGTAAAGGCCAATACCGATAATCAGCAGCGGCAATACCTGACGCAAAAAGTCGGAGCGCACATGCTGCACCAGCAGCGTGCCGCAGACCGCGCCGATAAAGGTCATCGCGATATTCAGACGGTGCTCACGCAGCAATACCGCGCCGCGTCGGACAAAATAGAGGCTGGCGGAGAAAGAACCGCCAACCGCCTGCAGTTTGTTGGTCGCCAGCACCTGAGCAGGCGTTAGCCCGGCTGACAGCAGCGCAGGCACGGTAAGCAGGCCGCCGCCGCCAGCAATTGAATCGATAAACGAAGCCAGCATAGCGACAAAAAACAGCACCGCTATCATCTGCGGCGTGACAACCAACCAGTCCATGTAAGGTCCTAAAGTAAATGTTTATCCAGCAGCGCCTGACAGGATGGCGGCAGCGGCGGCGGTTCACGCTTCACTGGCGCTCCGCTGCCTGGTTTTTTCGGCAAAAACCAGCTTTCCAGCTCGGCATCGCAGCCATCGCCCGGCGGCGGCGGCGCCTGATCCTGACACTCCAGGCTATCCGGCGGACAACGCAGGCGGACATGCATATGGGCACGGTGGGCAAACCACGGGCGCACCTTGCGCAGCCAGTCGCGATCGCTACCGGCATCAGCGCAGAGCTGCTTTTTGATCGCCGGATTGACAAAAATGCGCGTGACCTGCTCATCTTTCGCTGCCAGTTTAATCAGGCTACCGATCTCCGGCTTCCAGTGACGCGCCACGACGCGCTTACCGTCGGCGCTCACCAAATCAAGCGGTTGCGGCTTCAATAGCATCTGCGGCGTCCAGCGTTTTTTCGGTAGCTGCAGCCAGATATCAACATCCAGCCCGCTCTGATGGCTGGCATGACCGCTGCTGAAGCGCCCGCCCGCCGCCATGCCCATATCGCCAATCAGCACCTGCCCCAGCCCCAGATTATGGACCTGAGTCGTCAGGCGCTGGATAAACAGGATCAGGTCAGGATGACCAAAATAGCGTCGCTGATCCGGGCGCATTACCTGATAAGCGGGATTATTCAGCGGCAGCGGCTGTGCGCCGATAACACATCCGTTGGCGAATGCGCCAATCGCCTGCGGCGAGCCGGGGATCGGCGAAGTAATGCGCTGCCACGGCGTGGCCGCCAGCGTCGACGCGCTGAACAGCAGCGCGCCCAGCATAAGAAGCGTTTTTTTCATCATTACCAGCGAGGAATGGTGGTAGAAACGTCAGCGCACTGCGCACGGTGGCGCAGCAGATGATCCATCAGCACGATCGCCATCATTGCTTCCGCGATCGGCACCGCACGGATCCCTACGCAGGGATCGTGACGCCCTTTGGTGATCATCTCCACCTCATCACCCGTGCGGGTGATGGTTTTACCCGGCACGGTAATGCTGGAGGTGGGCTTCATCGCCAGATGGGCAATCACCGCCTGGCCGCTGCTGATGCCGCCGAGAATGCCGCCCGCGTGGTTGCTCTGGAAGCCGCTGGCGCGGATCTCATCGCGATGCTGACTGCCACGCTGATTCACCACGGCAAAACCGTCGCCGATCTCAATCCCTTTCACCGCATTGATGCTCATCAGCGCGTGGGCCAGATCCGCATCCAGACGGTCAAATACCGGCTCGCCAAGGCCGACCGGCACATTTTCCGCCACGACTGTCACTTTCGCGCCAATCGAGTCGCCCTCTTTCTTCAGCGCCCGCATCAGCTCGTCCAGTGCTTCCAGCTTGTCGGGATCGGGACAGAAGAAGGGGTTTTGCTCAACCTGATCCCAGTCTTTCAGCTCGCAGGCAACATCGCCAATCTGCGCCAGATAGCCCCGCACCTGAACGCCAAACTTCATCTGCAAATATTTTTTCGCAATAGCACCAGCTGCAACGCGCATCGCCGTTTCGCGTGCGGAAGAGCGCCCGCCGCCGCGATAGTCACGCAGGCCATACTTTTGCTCGTAGGTGTAATCGGCATGGCCCGGACGAAACAGATCTTTGATTGCGCCGTAATCCTGCGATCGGTGATCGGTATTTTCAATCAGTAACCCAATACTGGTGCCGGTGGTGACGCCTTCAAACACGCCGGACAGAATGCGTACCTGATCCGGTTCACGCCGCTGGGTGGTATAACGCGAGGTGCCCGGGCGTCGCCGGTCAAGATCCCGCTGTAAATCCGCTTCGGTTAGCGGAATACCTGGCGGTACGCCGTCAACGATACAGCCCAGCGCAATGCCATGCGACTCACCAAAGGTGGTGACGCGAAAAATCTGTCCAATCGTGTTGCCTGCCATCTCGGCTCCGTTATTGTGCGATTAATCTTTGAAGAATTTGAAATGATGCTGTGCGTCGATAATTTGCTGACGGGTCAGCATAAACACACCGTCGCCGCCGTTATCAAACTCCAGCCAGGTAAAGGGCACGTCAGGATACTGCTCCATCATATGCACCATGCTGTTGCCTACTTCGCAAATCAGCACGCCATCCTCCTGCAAATAGTCTGGCGCGCAGGCGAGGATGCGCCGCACCAGCTTCAGACCATCGCTGCCTGCTGCCAGCCCCAGCTCCGGCTCATGCCGGTACTCGTTGGGCAGGTCATCCATATCATCCGCATCAACATAGGGCGGATTGGTGACAATCAGATCGTACTGCAGCCTGGGCAGGTCGCGGAACAGGTCGGAGCGGATTGGCGTAACCTGATGAATCATACCGTGCTCGTCAATATTCTGCTCGGCAACCGCCAGCGCATCGATTGAGAGATCCACTGCATCCACTTCCGCCTCCGGAAAAGCGTAGGCGCAGGCGATAGCGATACAGCCGCTCCCGGTACACATATCCAGAATATGCTGCGGCGCGCGATTTACCAGTCCGGCGAAACGGCTATTGATCAGCTCACCAATTGGCGAACGCGGCACCAGCACGCGCTCATCAACATAAAACTCATGACCGCAAAACCAGGATTTATTGGTGAGGTAGGCCACCGGTATCCGTTCGTTAACACGGCGGATAACGCGCTCAACGATACGGTGGCGCTCACTGGAGGTCAGGCGCGCGTTGCGCATCTCCTCAGGAATATCCAGCGGCAGGTAAAGGGTAGGCAGAACCAGCTGAACAGCTTCGTCCCAGGGATTATCCGTGCCGTGGCCGTACCAGATATTGGCGGCGGCAAAACGGCTTACCGCCCAGCGCAGCATGTCCTGAATGGTATGCAGTTCATTCACTGCCTCATCGACGAAAATTTTGTCCACGTTGCCCTCCACAGGCCGTTCCGTAATTACGGCGGGTAGTTTGCCATGAAGCGGGCAAGAATTCAGCGCGGCGAGGTGAAAAAGCTGACTTTTGTTTACAATGCGGGTTATCGTAGCCCACAGGCCGTGCAGCCTGCGACTTTCAACCAGCAGATAATTGAAGATTATGAAGAAAAAAGAGCAGCTCAGCGATGATGATAAAGCGCTGTTTCGTCAGCTGATGACCGGCACCCGCAAGCTAAAGCAGGATACCCTGGTGCATAAGCCGGTGCGTAAAAAAGCAGAAGTTTCGCTGAAGCGTCAGCTGTCGGAACAGGCGGATAACAGCCACTATTTCTCAGATGAGTTTCAGCCGCTGCTGGCAGAGCAAGGTCCGGTACGCTATGTGCGCAGTGATGTCAGCCACTATGAATTAAAAAAACTGCGGCGCGGCGACTATACGCCGGAAATTTTTCTCGATCTGCATGGGTTAACGCAGCAGCAGGCCAAACAGGAACTGGGCGCGCTGATCGCCGCCTGCCGGCGCGAACATATCTTTTGCGCCAGCGTGATGCACGGTCACGGCAAGCATGTCCTGAAGCAGCAAACACCGCTGTGGCTGGCACAGCATCCTTTTGTGATGGCGTTTCATCAGGCACCTAAAGCCTTTGGGGGCGATGCGGCCTTGCTGGTGCTGATTGAAGTAGAAGAGTGGCAACCGCCAGAGTTACCCTGACGGCCGAGAGGATTACATCGCTTTTGCCAGCTTAGAGGGGCTAACCTGCCACTTTAAAATGCCTTCGCTTTTTTCGGCATCAAAATCGATGCAGGCAATGGCCGAGGTAGCAAACATCGGCGGTGGCTCCTGCGGACAAAGCTCCGAGACCAGATAGCCCACCAGGGGAAGATGCGAAATAACCAGCACCGATTTCACGCCCTCTTTCGCCAGAGTCTGTAGATAGCAGGCCACCAGCGCCGGATCGCCGCCCGGCGTCAGCTCAGGTAAGACTTCCTGCTCCTGCGGCAGCCGCAGGGCTTCACGTACTGTTGCCAGCGTCTGCTCTGCCCGCAGGTAGGGACTGACCAGCACCCGTTCAATATCCAGAGTCTGGCTGTTTAGCCAGCTCGCCATCTGGCGTGATTCATCACAACCACAATGGGTAAGAGGCCTAACCGAATCACTGGCTGCCTCAAGTGCAGCGTCGCCGTGACGCATGATAAAAACTTGCATAAAGCACCGCTGTTGTTTAACAAAATCGTCAGATCATCAGGCTGTCCGACGCTTCATTCTGCGAATGAACGCTGTGTTGTAACCTAATGCCTTGAGTATAGTCAACCGATTGTTTATTAAACGAGCTATTGTCGGGATCTGCCACTCAACACAATGAAATTGCACCCTGCCTAAGCCGCTGAATCATTGTGGGTATTAACTTCTGGTAATGAATTGTAAAAGTGTTCCCCGCGCTCGGCGCGTTGGCGAAGCGCTTCGCAGGGAGAAAAACGATCGCCGTACTGATGCATCAGGCTGGCTAATGTATTAACCACATTGGCGATCCCCAGGCTATCCATATAGCGGTAAGGACCGCCCAGGAAAGGAGGAAAGCCGATGCCGAACACCGCGCCCAGATCGCCGTCGCGCGGGCTGCGGATGATCCCCTCTTCCAGACAGCGTGCCGCCTCATTCAACATCATCATTACGCAGCGCTGAGCAATCAGCGCACCGTCCAGCCGATGCTGCGGCTGAATATGCAGCAGAGAGTAAATGGTTTTATCGGGGCGTTTTTTTCCGCCCTGATAACGATAGAAACCGCGCCCGTTCTTACGCCCTTTGCGGTTATCGTTGAGCACGGCGGCGAAGGCTTCCGGCGCGGCGAAACGCATGCCATATTCCTGTTCCAGAATCGGCAGAATTTTAGTGCCGACATCGATACCGACCTCATCCAGTAGCTGTACCGGCCCCACCGGGAAGCCAAATTTAATCAGCGCCTTGTCTACCGCTTCAATAGGCTCGCCTTCCAGCACACAGCGCATGGCTTCATTTATATAGGGCGCCAGAATGCGGTTAACGTAAAAACCAGGGCGGTCGGCTACCACAATCGCTGTTTTTCCCTGCCGCTTTGCCAGCGCCACGGTGGTGGCAATGGTACGGGCGGAGGTGGTTTGATGCGGTATCACTTCCACCAGCGGCATTTTTTCTACCGGGCTGAAGTAGTGCAGGCCGATAACATTTTCCGGACGCTGCGCCAGCGCGGCGATGCGGGCTATCGGCAAAGAGGAGGTGTTCGAGGCGAAAACCGTATCAGGCGCGCAATGCTGTTCTACTTCCGCCACCATCTGCTGCTTTAAGCTGAGATCTTCAAACACCGCTTCGATAATCAGATCGCGCTGACTAAAGCCGCGATAGTCGATGCTGCCGGTAATCAGCGCCATCTGACGTTGGCGTTCGGCGGCGTTAATTTGGCGCCGCCGGACCTTTTTACTCAGCAGCTCCCAGCTATATTTCATCGCATGGTTAATTCCCTCCACGCTGACATCTTTAATACGCACCGGCAGTTTCGCTTTGGTTGCGGTAACGGCGGCGATACCGCCGCCCATCAACCCGCCGCCCAGTACGCCAATACTGCGTAACGTGACGGATTCGGCGTCATACTCTTTTTTCAGCGCGGTGTTGGCAAAAAACAACTGGCGCAACGCGGCGGACTGCGCGGTCATGGTGAGTTCGCCAAAGGCAAGCGCTTCGGTTTCATGACCGGCCCGCATCCCCTGCTCCAGCCCGGTTCTTACCGCTTCCAGGATACGTCGCGTAGCCGGATAGTTACCGTGCGTTTTCGCCTCGCTCTGGCGTGCCGCCAGCTGAAACAGAATGGCGCGCCCCGCCGGTCCGTTCAGCAAACGCTCACGCAGTGGCAACTGACGACGCGCGCTTTTGCCTTTCAGCGCCAGCTTAACTGCCGTTTCCAGCAGAATGCTGTGCGGTACCGCCTCATCAACCAGCCCCAGCTTCAGCGCCTGCTTTGCCCGCAGGGTTTTACCGGTAAGAATCAAATTCAACGCCTGGGATGCGCCAATCAAACGCGGCAGGCGTTGCGTGCCGCCGCTACCAGGCAGCAGGCCCAGCTGTATTTCCGGTAATCCAAGCCGGGTTTTATCATCCAGCGTACAAACACGCCGATCGCACGCCAGCGCCAGTTCCAGTCCACCGCCAAGGCAGGCGCCGTGGATCGCGGCAACAACCGGCACCGGCAGCGCGGCAATCTCTGACATCACACGCTGCCCCTGCTCGGCCAGTTTGCGTGCCTCATCGGCGCTGTGGCACCGATCGATCATGCTGATATCCGCGCCGGCAATGAAGGAATCCGGCTTGCCGGAAATAAACACCAGTCCGGCCAGCGTCGGGTTTTGCCGCGCCTGAGTTATCACCGCCCGAATTTGTTCAATAAACGCTGCCTTCAGGGTATTCATTTTTTCATCGGGGACATCAATAACGATGATGCCGATATTGTCGCTGCGCATGCTCAGATGAAATGCGGATTGCTGTTCCATGACCTTATTCAACCTCCAGTACCATTGCCGCACCCAGCCCGCCAGCCGCACAGGCGGTAACCAGACCGAGACCGCCACCGCGCCGCCGCAGTTCGTTCAGCGTTTGCGTAATCATACGCGCGCCGGTTGCGGCAAAAGGATGTCCATAGGCGATAGAGCCACCGAGAACATTAAATTTCTCCTGGTCCACTTCCCCCAGCGCCTGGGGACGATTAAGCACCTCGCGGGCAAAACGCTCGTCGCGAAATACTTTCAGATTAGCCAGCGTTTGCGCAGCAAATGCCTCATGCATATCAATCAGCGTAAGATCGTTTAGCGCGACGCCCGCACGATCCAGTGCCAGCGGCGAGGCATATGAAGGCCCCAGCAGCATATCCTGCCAGACATCGGTAGCGGTAAAGGCGTAGCTACGCAGATAACCCAGCGGCGTTATCCCCAGTTCGCGCGCGCGCGATTCGGTCATCAGGATCACCGCAGCGGCGCCGTCGGTAAGCGGTGTGCTGTTGGCCGCCGTCACGCTGCCATGCTGACGGTCAAAGGCGGGACGCAGCCGGGCATAATCCTCAACGGCGCTGTTTTCACGTACGTTATTGTCCTGCTGAAGCGCTGCGCGCCATGGCGGCACCCAGGTTGTCATCACTTCATCCGTTAACTTACCTTCCCGCCAGGCCTGCGCTGCGCGCTGATGGGAACGGTGCGCCAGCGCATCCTGCTGCTCGCGGCTGATGCCATGCGTTTTCGCCATCTGTTCAGCGGTATCGCCCATGCGTAGGCCGGTAGAATACTCCGCTACCGCAGGTGGCACCGGTAACAGGTCTCGCGGACGCAGCTGGCTAAACAGCCTGAGTTTTTTGCTCAGGGTGCGGGCTTTAGTGAGGTCGACCAGCGTCCTGCCCAGTTTTTTACTGACGCCAATCGGTAAAACCGATGAGGAGTCGGCTCCGCCGGCGATACCGGCGCTGACGCTACCGGCCAGCAGGCTTTCCGCCAGGTTAGCCACCGCCTGAAAACTGGTGGCGCAGGCGCGGCTGACGCTGTAGGCGTCGGTCTGAACGTTGAGACCGCTGCTTAATACAATTTCGCGCGCAATATTGGGCGCTTCAGGCATCTGAATGACCTGTCCGAAAACCAGCTGTTCAATGATCTCTGCCGGGATTTCGCTCCGGGCCATGAGTTCGCTAACCACCATCCTTCCCAGCTCCACTGCCGGAATGCCGTGCAGCGCCGTCGCCTGTCGGGCAAAGGGAGTGCGAAGTCCGTGGGTAATGGCGATGCGATCGCCCTGACGCGTCAGCAAAGGAAGCGCTCTGCTCATTATTCTCACCTGTTAACCGCGACCGCAGCATCATTGCCAAAGAGGTCAGACCTGCACAGTGTAAACAGTTTGTTTAAGCGTGCCAGCGGCGCGGCGAGAAAATGAGAGCAGCAACACAGTTGCCGAAAAGATGAAACCGGCACGAGCACCGGCATTGCGGGCAAGGAAAATCGGCGCCGTTTCCTGCGCCGACAGGCAGGAGTTAGCGCAGGCCGAGCTGGAAGATGAGGGTTTCCGCCTGGCAGCTAAAGGTAAAATCCACATCCAGACGCACACCATCAGGCTGCTCAGTGAAGATCGGGGTGATAACACAAGGTTCAGATTCAACGCCACGCGCTTTTTCTGTAAGCGAAGCCAGCATCGCTTCGGCCTGCTGACGATTCTCAAACAGGCGTGACCACGAGGCGGTACAATCGCTGTTATCCATTACGGTGCCGACATCAACGCAGCAGCAGGCTGCTGTTTCGTTAGCGCTACATTTATTTAAAGCATCACTCATCGCTCTCTCCTGGCATGCTTTTATACAGTCAATTTTAACTGCAGGTTATTTTACCCCGCCTTTTTATCTGCACTAACTTGTGTGAACGCAATCACGAATAATATTGATCTGACGCAGGATTAAGCACACTTCGATTCAGGAAAACGCCTTTTTTTGTTAAGGAGATCTTATTTTATCGATCACATTTGAAATATTTAAAGAACAAGATTGCAACATAGACACAGGTCAGACCTATACTGTGCGCACTGGTCTGATTTGTCCGTTGTATTTCAGCCCCTAAAATCCCCGGCTCCTTGTTACTTGATGTAACAGATTTTATAAAAATCACATAATGAGGTTGTGGTCATGAACCATAAAAACCTGTGTGCAAAGTCAGCTTTAGCAGTAGCAGTCGCAATCGCTTCCTCAAATCTTTATGCAGCGGGCTTTCAGCTCAATGAATTTTCTTCAATCGGTTTGGGTCGCTCTTATTCAGGCGAAGGGGCAATGGGCGACACGGCAGCCTCTGCCAGCCGTAACCCAGCGACGATGGCATTAATGGATCGCCCAATGTTTTCTGTTGGCGCGGTATTTATCGATCCCGATGTTAATATTGATGGCGATAGCGGCGCGGGTAATAGCCTGCGTGCGAATAATATTGCCCCAACGCAATGGGTGCCCAATATTCATTATGTGCAACCCATTAATGACCAGTGGTGGGTGGGCGCTTCCGCAACCACAAATTACGGTCTGGCTACCGAATTTAATAATGATTACGCGGGCGGCGCATTCGGCGGTAAAACCGATTTGCTGACCACGAATCTTAATCTCAGCACCGCATGGCGCATGGATGAGCATTTCAGCTTCGGCGTGGGATTCAATGCGGTTTATGCGCGGGCGAAAATCGAACGCTATATGGGCGAACTTGGCGGCCTGCTCCCGGCTGTGGGTTTGCCAGCCGCCGCGGCGGATACGCAAATTGCGCACCTGAAAGGCGATGAATGGGGCTATGGCTGGAACGCCGGTATTTTATATGAAGTGGATGATGATAACCGCTTCGGCCTGACCTACCGTTCCGAAGTAAAAATCGATTTTAACGGCGATTACAAAAGCGCCATTCCTTCGCAGTTAAACCCCATTATCGGTGGAGCAGGACTGGATCTGCCTTACGGCACCAGCGGCAGCACCATTCCGGGTGCGCTGACCCTGAACCTGCCGGAAATGTGGGAAGTCTCAGGCTATCATAAAGTTGCTCCGCAGTGGGCGGTGCACTATAGCCTGGCCTACACCAGCTGGAGTCAGTTCCAGGAGCTGAGGGCCACCGGCAACAATGGTCAGCAGCTTTTCTATAAAGATGAAAGCTATCGCGATGCTTACCGTATTGCGCTCGGTACCACCTGGTTCTATGACGAGCACTGGACGTTCCGCACCGGTATCGCCTTTGATGACAGCCCGGTTCCGGCTGATAAGCGTTCTATCTCGATTCCGGATCAGGATCGCCTGTGGCTGAGCGCGGGTGCCTCATACGCCTTTAATGAGAACGCGTCGGTAGATGTAGGCGTTTCTTATATGCACGGACAGAAAGTTACCGTGCGTGAAGGCATCGATCCAGTGGCGACCGCACGCAACGGTACGATCACGCCTTACGAATTTAGCTCAGAAGGCAAGGCATGGCTGTACGGCGCCAGCTTTAACTATCGCTTCTGATTGCTTATTGATTTAATCAAGGTGAAAAGGCGGGGGTCTCCCGCCTTATTGATGCACCTGTATCAAGGCGCAGGGCGTCCGGGCAGAAAAGTAAAGCGGCCTGCGCCAGTCACGCCATAAAAAAGCGGGGTTCACCCCGCTTTTTTATTTATCTTTACTCAGCGTCGATCTCATCCAGATCGCCCTGAATCGCCTGCGCGTTAGGGTTCTCCTGCGGCTTCAGCTTGCCACCGTGGGCAAGGAAGTCGTGACGCTGGAAGTAAGCGTTACGCACGAATGCGTAAGGATCGCGGGTATTACGCAAAATCGCATCGGAATCCAGCAGCTGTGCCCGCGTTTCTACCCCTTCCAGCACCCATTTTCCGGCAGTCATCGGCCAACTCAGCCAGCTCAATACCGGATAAAGCGTATCAAGATAATCACCGCCATTCTCACGCGGCGTAAAACTGCCATAGCCAGGCAGCACCACATATGGCCCGTAGCCGACGCCCCAGGTACCCAGCGTACCGCCAAAGCGCGGCGGCTCTTCACGCGCCAGCTTATCATTCGCCATGCCGGCAACATCGATAAAGCCCCCCAGACCCAGCACGGTATTCAGGAAGAAGCGGTTAAAGTGCACCATACCGCGATAGGGATCGCCGCGCAGGAATGAGTTCACCATTGCTGCCGGCTCACTCAGGTTACCAAGGAAATTACTGACGCCGGTACGCGCCGGAACCGGCACATAGTCGCGCCAGGCGACCGCTACCGGGCGCAGCACATAAGGATCCAGCACGTTGTAGTTGAAATCAAACATCGTGCGGTTAAAACCTTCCAGCGGATCGGAACGCCCCTGCGGTTCGTCGTTATGCTGTGAACTGGCGCAGCCTGCTAACAAAATGCTGGCCAGCGCCAACCCCGTCAGGCGGAAGTTCATAATTTTCTCCCTGTATAATTAATTGCTTACCGCTTCAGGGCTGCTGCTGATTAATCTCAACAGCAAGATGCTGATGACCATCAAAAGGCGTTAACGCACTCTCGCCGAACCAGTCGCCTGGCCGGGGAGTTGCGCTGCCGTCACGCGCGATACGCACGCGAACTTGCACCTGATGCAGCGCCGAAAGCAGACGTTCCGGCATCATGGCATTGCTGTCATCCAGCGTCAGCGATAGCGGAAAATGACTCCGCGGCAGCTTTTTTACTGCCACCGGAACCGGTGAAACACCGTCGGAAACAGAAATATACATGACTCCGCCCGGCGGTAACATTTTTTCTACAGCATCTGCCAGCGTGATAGTGAGTGAAAGCTCGCTGGTGTGCAGTCCGGCGGCCGTTTTCGCCTGCTGGATACTTCGCTGCACCTGCTCTGTACGCGGATCGCTGATCGGTAACTGCCTCAGCATGGTTTGCCAGACGTTAATCGCCTGTATGTACTCTTGCTGCTGAAAAGCATTAAAGGCAATCAGACTCAGCAGACGCATATTCGCCGGATCCTGCTGTTGCATAACGTTGAGCATCGCCTGCGCTTCACGGTTATCCTGCGGATCGCTGGAGCGGGTCAGCACTTCAGCATAGCTGAGTTTTACCTCTTCGTTATTCGGCGCCAGCTGTAATGCGCGCTGAAACGCCTCAACGGCCGTATCGCGGTTATTTAACACCATGCCGATGCGCCCCAGCATAAGCCAGTCATGCAGCTTACTGCCATCCTGCTGCAGCGCCGTGCGCAACCCCAGCCCCAGACGCGCCAGCTCCTCCGGCGTTAGCGGCTGCGCCTGCGGATCCAGCAAACGCGCGCGCAGCGCGGGATAATCATCCTGCACCTGATGCCAGACGATCAGGCCCGGCAGATCGCCGGTTTTCAGATAACATCCCAGGCTAACCACCACCAGCAACAGCGCGCCGGGCAGCAGCACCCAGCGACTTAGCGGATGCGCCGGTGTGCATAAAGAAGAGCAAGGAATATCGGTCAGCAACGTTTGCTGTAGCTCCTGCACCATCGGCTGACGGGCGGCGATCACGCCCTGTGCCTCATCCTGCTCCAGCTCATTCAGGCGCTGCTGGTAGAACATTTTATTTAACGTATCGCGGTCCACCGGCGACTGACGGTCACCGCGCCAGCCAGCGGTTAACAGTAATAGCAACCCGGCCAGTAGCAGAGCGGTAAGCACTATCCAGAAAAGAGTCATGACGATTTCCTGTGATCTTTCAGCAGCGCGTCGAGGCGCTGTTGATCGCCCGCATTCAGTTGCTCGTCGGCGTCCGGCTGACGACGGCTGCGTAGAAAAATCACCAGCGCCCCCGCGATAATAAACAGCAATGGACCGGCCCACAGGATCAGCGTTGATGGCGTAACCGGCGGTTGGTAGGTAACGAAATTGCCGTAGCGGTCGATCATATACTGCGTAATCTGATGCTTATCCTGGCCCTGCTTCAACAGCTGATAGACCTTCAGGCGCATATCTGCTGCGATCATCGCATTCGAATCGGCAATGCTATTATTTTGGCATTTTGGGCAACGCAGCGAGGCGGTCAGCTCACGGTACTGCTGCTCCTGCGCGGCAGAATCAAATTGCCAGGTTTCAATCGCTGCCAGCGCGTTCAGGCTGAACAACAGCCCCGCCAGCAACATGAATAGCTGCTTCATTGTACCGCCTCCCTGCTATATTTTTGCCACAGCGGCGCGACTTCCCGCTGCCAGATCTGTGCGTTGAGATCGCCCGCATGGCGATAGCGAATAATGCCCTGACCATCAATCAGGAAGGTTTCCGGCGCGCCATATACCCCCAGATCCAGCCCAAGCATGCCGCTGCCGTCATACAGGCTCAGCGCATAAGGATTTCCCAGCGTGTTTAACCAGTTCACCGCTTTTGCGCGGTCATCCTTGTAATTCAGACCGACCACCCGCACGCCCTGCTCTGCCAGCCTGTTCAGATACTGATGCTCGGCGCGGCAGGTAGGGCACCAGGTTGCCCAGACGTTCAGCAGCAGCGGTTTGCCGTCCGCCAGTGCCGCCTGATCGTAAACCTGTCCCGGACGCTCAAGCGACTCCAGCTTAAACAACGGCACCGGCTTACCGATCAGCGCCGACTCCAGCCGCGTCGGATCGTCGCCTTCAGCGTTGCGCGTTAGCTGCCACATTAGCGCCAGCGCCAGCAGCAAAAACAGGATCAGCGGAATATAAAAAAGTTTATTGTTCATGCCTCCTCCCGCTGCGCTTTTTTACGGCTGCGATAACGCGGATCCAGCAGGCAAAGCAGGCCGCCGAAGGCCATAAACAGGCCGCCGTACCATATCCAGCGCACAAAAGGTTTGTAATAAATACGCACCGCCCAGGAGCCGTCATCCAGCTCCTCGCCAAGCGCGGCGTAGAGATCGCGCGTCAGGCCGCCATCAATCGCCGCTTCGGTCATCATGCTGCGCGCCACGCTGTAGTAGCGCTTTTCCGCCCGCAGCGTCGCTTCCGGCCTGCCGTCACGCGTCACCTCAATGATTGCCGCTCCGCCGCTGTAGTTAGGGCCGTTGAGTTCACGTACGTCGCGAAAAACAAAGTGATAATGATGAATATCCACGCTGTCGCCCGCCTTCATGCGTACGTCGCGCTCAATGCTGTAATTCTGGCTAAAGGCGATGCCGATCACCGTAACCGCAACGCCCAGATGCCCCAGCACCATGCCCCAGTGGCTGCGGGAGAGATGCCGGATGCCACGTAGCAGAGTATGACGATGCGTGGCGCGCTCGTGCAGCTCCAGCAGCGTGAGAATAATCACCCACAGCGCCATTATCAGGCCTACTACCGTCATCGCCTCGATACGATCCTGCATCCGCCACGGCAGGATGATTGACAGCAGCAGCGTGATCAACAGCGCCAGCGCCAGCCGCTTCCAGAGCTTTTGCGGTTCATCGCGTCGCCAGCGTACCAGCGGGCCGATGCCCAGCAACAGCGCAAAAGGCGCCATCAGCCAGGTGAACATGGTATTAAAAAAGGGTTCGCCCACCGAGATAGTGCCCAGCCCCAGTTGCTTGTGCACCAGCGGCAGCAGGGTTCCCAGCAGCACCACCAGCATGCCAGCCATCAACAATACGTTGTTGCCCAACAGGAATGACTCGCGTGACCAGAAATCGTTTTGCACCCTGCTGCGCACCTGCCCGCCTTTTACCGCATACAGCAACAGCGAACTGCCGATAACGATCACCAGAAACGCGAGGATAAACATGCCGCGAGCCGGATCGGAGGCAAAAGCATGCACCGAAACCAGCACGCCGGAGCGCACCAGAAATGTTCCCAGCAGGCTGAGGGAGAAGGCTGCGATCGCCAGCAGTACGGTCCAGGCTTTAAAGGCACCGCGCTTTTCCGTTACCGCCAGCGAGTGGATCAATGCGGTGCCCACCAGCCACGGCATAACGGAGGCGTTTTCCACCGGATCCCAAAACCACCAGCCGCCCCAGCCCAGTTCGTAGTAGGCCCAGGCGGAACCCAACACGATACCGATGGTCAGGAACAGCCAGGCCGCCAGTGTCCAGGGCCGCGACCAGCGCGCCCAGGCCGTATCCAGCCGCCCCGCCATCAGCGAAGCGATAGCGAACGCAAAGGCCACTGAAAAGCCAACGTACCCCATATAGAGCAGCGGCGGATGGAAAATCAGACCGATATCCTGCAGCATCGGATTCAGATCGTGGCCGTCAATGGGATAGTCCGGCAAGGTACGGGCAAATGGGTTGGACGTAAAAATGATAAACAGCAAAAAGCCGAAGTTAATCATGCCCATAACCGCCAGCACGCGCGCGATTGCATCCTGTGGCATGGCGCGGCTAAATATCGCCACCGCCAGCGTCCAGCCGCTAAGCATCAATACCCACAGCAGCAGCGATCCCTCATGCGCTCCCCAGGTGGCAGCGATGCGGTAATACAGCGGTAACTGGCTATTAGAATTGCTGACCACATAGGCAACAGTAAAGTCATTAACCACAAAGGCATGCACCAGCAGCAGAAAGCTGCCAGCCACGCAGAAGAACAGGCCAACGGCGAGCGGTCGCGCCAGCCCCATTAACCTGCTGTCCTGGCGCGCTGCGCCCCATAGCGGATAGAGACTCAACAGCAGCGCCAGCGTCAGCCCCAGACAGAGCAAGAAATGACCGATTTCTGGCATCATGAGCGATCACCTTGCGGCTGCGCTGCCGCCACGGTTCCGTGATGGTTTTTCTTCATCGCATCGCTGATTTCCGGCGGAGTATATTTTTCATCATGCTTCGCCAGCACTTCTTTTGCCTGGATCAAATTGCCCCCCTGCAATTCGCCCTGCGCCACCACGCCCTGCCCTTCGCGGAACAGATCGGGCAGGATGCCTTCATAGCTAACGTTAACCACGCCGTTGGCGTCATACAGCTTAAAAGAGACGCGCAGCGTTTTTTCATCCCGCTTAACGCTGCCGGGCATCACCATACCGCCAACGCGCAGCCGCTGACCGGGTTCAGGCAGCGTATGCGCTTCGCCTTTGCCATAGAGAATTTCGCTGGGGGTATAGAACAGGTCAATATTAGCGCGCAGCGCATACATCACTAATGCCGTTGCCAGGCCCAGGCCAGTCAGAATCGTCACGACCACATAAAGGCGGTTTTTACGACGGGTATTCACATCACTCTCCTGCCGCTTCGCTGGCGGCCCGTTTCATTTTTGCCGCCCTGATGCGGCGTTCACGCGCCTGATATTGTCGGACGCTTTTTAACAGCTGACGACGTTGCCATAAGGTATGTCCTGCCAGCGCGGCCAGTGACAGTAGCGTGACGCTCACCGCCAGCCAGACATAAAAGCCGTAGCCGCCCATAGCCAGGAAAGCGTGCCAGGAAGAAAATGCAGGCTTCATGCGGATCGCCCTCCCTTATTCACCAGTGCGGCGACCCAGGGACGATGACGCTCGGTCAGTAAGATCAAATTGCGCAGCCGCATCAGCGTCAGGGTAATAAACAGCAGCAGATAACCGATAATCGACCAGCGCAGCGGCACGCGCATCTCAGGCGCAATCGCCTGCTGTAACATGCCTGAGGAACCCTGATGCAGGGTATTCCACCACTGTACGGAGAAATGAATAATGGGGATATTTACTACGCCCACCAGAATCAAAATACTGGCGGCGCGTCCGGCAAGACGCCGGTCATCAAAAGCGTTATACAGTGCGATAACGCCCATATAGAGGAACAGCAGCACCAGCTCTGACGTTAGCCGCGCGTCCCAGATCCACCAGGTGCCCCACATTGGTTTCCCCCAGGCCGCTCCGGTAATCAGCGCGATGAAGGTAAAAATTGCACCAACCGGCGCCATAGCGGCTGCGGCTAAATCGGCCATCTTCATCTGCCATACCAGACCGGTAAAAGCGGCAACGGCCATTGCGCTGTAGATGCCCATCGACCAGATAGCGGCAGGCACATGGATATAGATAATGCGATAGCTCTCTCCCTGCTGATAATCTGCCGGCGCGAAACCAAATCCCCAGCTCCAGCCAATAAATAGCGCCACGGTCGCCAGCAGTGCAAATCCCGGCACTAAACGACCACTAAACTGATAAAGCCGTTCGGGCTTCGCCAGCTGATGTATCCATTTCCACATTGTTATTGCTCACGGTAAAAATATAAATTCATAGCCTGTCTTAGTGCAGGCTGATACGTAACGCGGCCGCTGTCGCAAACGGTGCCAGGCAGAGACTGGCCGCCAGCATGGCCCCCAGAATCGCCAGATAACCACTGATGGGCAGCCCCATGCTGGCGGCATCAATGGCGGCACTGGCGAAAATCAGCACCGGCACCGCCAGTGGCAATACCAACAGGCTAAGCAGTACGCCTCCCCGGCGCAGGCCCACGGTTAACGCCACGCCGATCGCCCCAAGCAGGCTCAACACCGGCGTACCGAGTAACAATGTCAGTGCCAGCGCACGCCAGCCGTTAAAATCAAGCGACAGCAGCAGCGCGGCCAGCGGCGACAACAGCAACAGCGGCAGGCCGGTGATCAGCCAGTGCGCGATCACTTTTCCCAGCACCGTCACTGGCAGCGGCGTCGGCAGCAGCAACAGCTGTTCCAGAGAGCCATCGTTAAAGTCATCCCGGAACAGCCGCTCCAGAGCCAGCAGCGATGAGAGCAAGGCGGCGACCCACGCCACGCCCGGCGCAATACGCGCCAGCAGCTGCGGCTCAGGCCCAATCCCCAACGGGAATAGCGTAATCACAATCAAAAAGAACCACAGCGGGTTAATGATTTCCGCCCCGCTGCGAAAGGCGATGCGCAGCTCGCGGCTTATCACGCGCCATAACATCAGATGCGTTCTCCTGCCGTCAGGCTAATTTTTCTTAGTGGCCAGGCTGCATCAGGCAGCGGCTGATGGGTGGTAAGAATCACCATGCCGCCCCGTTGCGCATGCTGCACAAACAGCGTCATTAACTTTTCGACGCCATTAACATCAATCGCCGTTAAAGGCTCATCCAAAATCCACACCGGCGCCTGACTTAACCACAGCCGCGCCAGCGCAACGCGCCGTTGCTGGCCCGCCGACAGCTGCGCTACTGCTATCTCTTCAAATCCCGTCAGATCTACTGCTTCAAGCGCGGCGAAACACTGCTCGTCATCACATTCGGCATGATAAAAGGTGAGATTTTCCAGCGGCGACAGAACATTTTTCACGCCAGGCTGATGCCCAAGGAACAACAGATCGCGTTGCCATTGCTCGCGCTGCTGCTGAAGACGCTCTCCCTGCCAACGCACCTCGCCCTCTTCTGCACGGCTCAAGCCCGCCAGTAAACGTAACAGTGAGGTCTTACCCGCGCCGTTAGGCCCTTCAATCTGCACGATGTCGCCGCTATTCACCGTGAAATTAAGGTCGCTGAATAAAATACGGTCATCGCGAATGCAGGTCAGGCTGGTGACTTCCAACATAAAAGGAATCGTTCGCGCTATTGAATCGGGCCGCGATAATAACATAAGTCAGTATTCGGCCGAAGTCCGTGCTTGCGTTTAGAAAGTACTGATATGAATAGATAAGCTGCAGAAGATAGCTCTTTTGTTGAAAAAAAACACGATATTAAAGGTTTGTTACTTTTATTCTAAAATCAGGTCACATTTTACTTACCTGAAAACTGGCTACGCTTAAATCACTGGTTAATAACGCAGGGTGAATTATGACGTCACAACATAAGAACGATGAACCGGAAGTGGAAAGCGAGGAAAAGGATCAGGGAGAAGAGATTGAGGTTGATGAAGAGCAACTGCCCTCAGGCGCGGCGGCGATTCATGAACAGATCCGTCAGGAGGGTGAGAAAGAGCTGGAACGCGACAGCATAGCGCTGCTGTGGTCTGCCATCGCCGCCGGCCTTTCCATGGGCGCTTCGCTAATGGCCAAAGGTATTTTTCAGGTACACTTGGGCGATATTCCAGGGGGATTTTTGCTGGAGAACCTGGGTTATACCTTCGGCTTTATTATTGTCATTATGGCGCGCCAGCAACTGTTTACGGAAAACACCGTTACTGCCGTACTGCCAATAATGCATAAACCGAGCGGCAGTAATTTTCTACTGCTGCTACGTCTTTGGGGCATGGTGCTGCTGGGGAACCTGATCGGCACGGGTTTGGTTGCATTGGCCTTTGCCCATATGCCAATTTTTGATGATGCCACGCGTCTTGCCTTTACGCATATCAGTGAAAAAGTGATGGAGAATTCGCCAACAGCGATGTTCGCTAACGCCATTATTGCCGGCTGGATTATCGCCACCATGGTCTGGATGTTCCCTTCCGCAGGCGCCGCCAAGATCCTGGTGATTATTCTGATGACCTGGCTGGTGGCGCTGGGGGACCTTGCGCATATTGTGGTGGGTTCGGTAGAGGTTTGCTATCTGGTGTTTACCGGCGAGCTGCCGTGGCAGGCGTTTATCTGG
This sequence comes from Pantoea sp. FN0302, assembly GCF_050113775.1. Lineage (NCBI taxonomy): Bacteria > Pseudomonadati > Pseudomonadota > Gammaproteobacteria > Enterobacterales > Erwiniaceae > Pantoea > Pantoea sp. FN0302. The sequence continues at coordinate 312,280 of NZ_JBNJSM010000001.1, read as the reverse complement.
CCCTTCGCGATACCGACGCTGGCAGGCAATATTATCGGCGGCACCTTCATTTTCGCGCTGATCAGTCATGCGCAAATCCGCAACGATATGAGCGCTGAACAAAAAGCGCAGGCAAAAGCGAAACAGAAAAAGCAGGCGCAGCAGGGGGAGAAAGCGCAGAAAAACCAGCGTAAATGACAAAATTGCTGACAGAATAAGCAGTCAGGCGGGTAAGTGGTTAATCTGGTGAACAAATTGCGCTATACTGCCCGCCGCTGTCCCCTTAGTTAAATGGATATAACGAGCCCCTCCTAAGGGCTAGTTGTAGGTTCGATTCCTGCAGGGGACGCCATCTCAGCGTTTGTTAACTTCACTTACGCTCGCAAAATCCTGGCAGGCGCAACCAGAACTCCCGTTTGATTTACCATCACTTATTACCCATCTGTTTTTTGTTTTGCTACCGCAATCATGGTAAGTCGCCAGCTATTTTAGATGTTCAACTATTGGGCACTGCAGGCATTAAGCGCTCAGTCACACTAAGTGTTTAGCGGCGTACCGTTTTCGCTGAAGATAAATTATAAATTTTCGTGGCAGTAAAATAAGAGAAGTGCCTATTATAAACATCTCAGATATCAGCACAGCCTTGAAGTTAAACATATCCATTTTAATAAATTATATAAAAAAATTATTAGTCTGAAGATATTTCACATGTTGCCAGTGTAAATTCGCGATAAAAACCACTATCGCCTGATGAGTCTAATTAACACTAAATAAAAACAATCCCAGCGCTTTTCACCGCACAATAAACAGAGCCGGACAGATGAGCGCCTTTCTTATACCTCTGAACCCATGGCAGGCCTCCATGCCTGCCGGTTTAGCTTAACGCGCCTGACGGAAGGCGCTCAGGTTTACTACCTGATGCGGCTGGTTGAGCGCTTTCCTTGCCAGCCAGTAGAGTAGAACCCGGTCATCATCGCTTTCACTGTCTGCCATAGAGAGCAGCTTGAGCGAGAGGGTCGATTTGTTTAATGGCTGACTGGCGTCACTCAGTTCAATAACAGCACGACCGATAAGACAACAGACTTCGTCCTCTTTGGCAGTGGATTCATATGCTCGGTCTTTCATATTTCCTCCTTTTATGTAAAAACTAAGTCTGGCACAAATAATAGTTTCCGGTATAAATTTTCCCGAGAGGAAATATATTGCAACGCTTATTGAAGTTTGCTTGCGATTTAACGGTATTTTCACGGAAAAAATGCCTGTCAGGAGAGAAATTATGCGGTTTATTGCCCGTGGCGCGCTGTTATTTAGTCTGCTGGTTAACGTTATGCCGGCAACCTTAGCTAACCCGCTAACGCATGTTAATCCGATGACCGACTGCCTTAATGGCCATATTTTGCCGCAGATGGGCAGCAACGAAGCGCCAGAGGCGATCGTTAATCATGCTTTTCTTCTCTGTAAGCCTTTTGTTGATAGCTGGCTCGCTTCTTATCCGGATGCACGTCGCCAGCAGTTAGATCAGGCGCTGCGACAGTTTTATCTGGACCGGCTTAATGCTGCGTTAAACAGATCGGTCAGATAAACCAAACAAATTGCGATACGATCGCGATTGCAATAATATATTCTCCTTGTTTAGCAAAATATTTACCAAAGTTTCACCTCTGAGCCCTGGTTTTAACCTCCCTTTGCTCGCCAGCCTTCTTCTTATTAATTAATGCAATGCCGTTCATACCGTGAAACAGGCACTTTATTCCTTACGCATGGCTGTTCACGGCAATTTTCCCCGTAGTAAGATGCACCGGCTCTATTATCAGGCTAATTAAGGCATTCTCTCAGGGAGAAGATAATGAGCAGAGCAAACCTCTCGTCCGTTCCAGATTCAGTTCGCTGGCTAACGCTACTCGGTACCATCATTACTCAATTTGCACTCGGCTCTGTTTATACCTGGAGCCTGTTTAACGGTCAGCTATCGCAAAAACTGGATGCGCCGGTTAGCCAGGTCGCCTTCTCGTTTGGTTTACTCAGTCTCGGGCTGGCGCTCTCGTCATCGGTAGCCGGCAAGCTACAGGAGCGTTTTGGCGTGCGCAATGTTGCTATCGGCGCCGGTCTGCTGTTGGCATTGGGCTTTTATCTTACGGCGCAGGCCAATTCTCTGCTGATGCTGTGGCTGAGCGCAGGCGTGCTGGTTGGTCTGGCGGATGGCGCAGGCTATCTGATGACATTATCGAACTGCGTAAAATGGTTCCCGGAACGCAAAGGCGTTATCTCCGCCTGCGCTATCGGCGCTTACGGACTGGGCAGCCTCGGCTTTAAATTTATCTGCAGCAGCCTGCTGGCGCATTTCACGCTGGAAAATACCTTTTTAATCTGGGGTGCCCTCGCCATGAGCATGGTGATTTTAGGCGCATTGCTGATGAAGGATGCGCCGCAGCAGCAGGTTTCTCAAAACAAGAACGGCGAGGCCGCCGCGCGCGATTTCAGCCTGGCGCAATCAATGCGTATGCCGCAGTACTGGATGCTGGCGCTGATGTTTTTGACGGCCTGCATGAGCGGCCTGTATGTGATTGGCGTAGCGAAAGATATCGGCGAGGGTATGGTGCATCTCAGTACGCAAACCGCAGCCAGTGCGGTGACGATTATCGCTATCGCCAACCTGAGCGGTCGTCTGATCTTAGGCGTGCTGTCAGATAAAATTGCCCGCATCCGGGTTATTACACTGGCGCAGGTCGTTTCACTGGCAGGCATGGCTATCCTGCTGTTTACTCAGATGAACGAAACCACTTTCTTTATTTCCGTTGCCTGCATCGCCTTTAGCTTCGGCGGCACCATTACCGTGTACCCTTCCCTGGTCAGTGATTTCTTTGGTCTTAATAATTTGACGAAAAATTACGGCGTCATTTACCTGGGTTTTGGTATCGGCAGCGTGCTGGGTTCGCTTATCGCTTCGCTGTTTGGCGGTTTTACCGTGACGTTCAGCCTGATTATGACGCTGCTGGTTATCTCACTGGTGATGTCGTTGATGATTCGTATACCGCATCGGGAGCGCAGCATGCAGCAGGTTTTGCAACGCGGTTGATACTGCTGCCGGGTAAGCCATCAGGGCACCCGGCAGGCTGTTATTCAGACACCGGACGCGCTACAGGCCGTCCGGTGTCTTTTAACCAAACAAGGGTTCAGGCAGACCAGCAACCGGCATCCGCACCGCGAATAGGCTTCCGGACCATGGATACTGCGCCAGTTCTTCTGCGCTACGGTTTTCCCGACTGGATGTGATATAGAGCGTTTTCAAATCCTCGCCGCCAAAGGCGACCATCGTCGGCCAGCGCACCGGTAGTGGAATTTCATCTACCATCTCTGCGGTATTTGGATCGATGCGCACGATACGTCCGCCATCAAACATCGCCGACCAGTAAAAACCTTCTTCATCTACCGCCGCCCCATCCGGCATTAGCCCATCGCTAAAACGCCGGAACAGCTCGCGCTTGCCGTTCTCGCCGGTTTCAGCATCAAGCGAATAGCGCCAGATCACATGGTTCGCCGTGTCGCTGTGATACATCCAGCGACGATCGGGGGAGAAAGCCAGACCGTTAGAGACTTTGATATCCTCATCGATCACATGCAGCTGTAGATCTTTATCGAGACGGCAGAGCTTCGCGCCGTTACGATCCTGAGGCTCCCACAAACTGCCGCACCAGAAACGGCCAAAGGGATCGACGCGCCCGTCATTAAAGCGGCTTTTACTCGCTTCACCTGGATTATCAGCTATTTTACGCTCCGGCTTTCCCTGTGCGTCAATAAACCAGACGCCGCTGCGCAACGCCGCTACCAGGCCGCCTTCACGGCGCAAACCGATACAGCCCACCTCTTCCTGCTGTGGGAATACCCGGTGTTCGCCGCTTTTTGGATCAAAGCGATGAATCGCCGGGGCCAGAATATCAACAAACCACAGCGCCTGCTCTGCGGTTGACCAGAGCGGGCATTCGCCCAATTCGGCCTCAATGGGTAAAACGCGCTCTACCTGCCAGTTCATTATGGCTCCTTTTCGCTACGCATTTGGTGCATAAACTGTAGCGGAAATTGCCGTGTCGGGGTTTACCCGCCAGGCAAAATAATCACGGTTTCAGGCTTTCGCCATGCGTGGTCATCACCTGTGGATATCAGTAAAACATTTTGCAGCTACGCGCCGGGCTGCCTCCACTCTTATCATGGCGATCCATACAGATAAAGCTATAGCGCCCGGATTAAGCACTTTATTAATTATTTACCTGTATATTTATCCAGAATCCTTCTTCAGGATCGCCAGTTATTTCCTGGGCAATGCTTTAATATTTTCACTTGTTATCGGCCCGGCAAGGTAAATATTTCTCCCTTTGAAAAAATGGCCAGGGAAAAACTAATCACCTGGACGGCAAATGAGAATGAGAATATAGATGAGGGGTTGCGTTTAGGATAATTCCTGCTATTATTGCTTTCCATTCAGCCCATTCCTATATTTTTGCGCGGCCCTTTTACTCTACTCTTAATTGCATTGAAACATTTATAAATATTTAAATATTAAACTCTACATTAGTGCCGTTATTCCTTCACTTTTAGCTTTTATAGTGAACGGCATTAAAGGCAATAAGAGAATTGATCATGCAAATAATGATAAAAAGCGCTTCTGTACTGGCGATTGTCAGCATGCTAAGCGGATGTATCATTGCTCACGATCGCGGGCATCATAAGGGCTGGCAGCACGATAACGGCCATCATAAGGGCTGGCGCCATCATCATCGAGGATGGTAAAAAAAATTCTAAACGGGTAGGTCACAGCAACATACCTGGCGGGCAAAGCCTGCACACAGCAATATAATAAAAATAAGGTAGGAAAAGTTGGGCGAGAATATTCTCGCCCTTTTCTTTTTTAGCTTTTTAAAGCGAAATTACATTGATACCAGACCGTGGTTAATCCCGGCACATGGCTATCCTGCGGAGGTAATGATTCAACCAAATCAAAGCCCTGAGCGTGGCAATAGTTGGTCACATCAAGCTTCAACGCATCTTTATCCACTTTTTTCGGGTGATAGCGATACTGCACCGTATGTGAAACAAGATCTTCATCCACTCGTTCGAACGCGCCTGGTTTGCTGGCCGTACAGCCTGCTAATAAAAACAGCGCCAAAACGCCGTAAATTTTGCTTTTCATAATTCTTCCTTATGCTGGTGCGGCATCTTAACAGGCAGCCATAAAGGCACAATCGGAATGCTGCTTAAAGCGCAGCGGTGGATTGATGGTTTTACCTATTGAATCGATTCAATTTAACGTTTAGAGCTGCTGACTGTTAAATGCGATTATCTCTACAGATGCCATGATATCTGTGCTATACACCAGGTTTTTTACGATAGATAATAATAAGTTAACTACGAATGCCCGCCTGAAGCGGGCTTTTTTTTGTGGATTATCCGGCGTTAGCGCTGAGCATCATACGCACAACGCTGAGCGTTTACCTGTCAGGAAGTGCGATGGCACCCTCGCCAGCAACAGAACGCGCACAGAAAGAGAATGCTGCAAAGTTTTCTACCGATCCCGTTACTGCGCGCGAACGTCTACCAGTACCGGACAAGGCGCACGCTCAATAACCGCTGCGCTCACGGAACCTTTCAGCAGACGATTAAACGGCGAAAGATGGCGACGCCCCATAATAATCATTTGGGCATCCAGCACGGCGGCCTGCGCCACAATGGTCTCCGCCGATTCGCCCGCCACCACGCGACCGCGCGCAACGATTCCTGCTCCCAGCAGCTGTGCCAGCGCATGGCGAATCACCAGCTCTGCGGTGTTTTGCTCATCCAGCGCCGCGCCGAAGTCAGCCGGATCTTCGCCAGCCGTAATATCCAGCGGCTCGCCGCAGGTGGCATAGGCCGGATCGATGCAGCACAGTACCATCACCTGCGCTTTTAACGCTCGCGCCTGCTCCGTTGCCAGGGAGACGACTTTACGTGAGTGATCCGAGTTATCTATTGCGACCAGCAAGGTTGTCATTCTGTTTATTCCTCAGTCATGCGCCAGATGTTTGCCAATTTCACGCGTCATCGCTTCCTTACATCTTAGTATTTCATCACGATAGAACGCCTCATTCCTGTGAAAGCGCGCCGCCGGCACCAGCAGCGAAACGGCAAAGCGTCCCAGCAAGGTATCCAGCGCAACGCCCATCGTAGAGATCCCTTCCAGGGTTTCACCACGATCGAAAGAGACGCCGCTCTGGCGGATCTCTTTTAACTGCCGCAGCAGCTCCGGCAAGGTTTTAATGGTGTTTTCGGTAATAGCATCCCAGGAATCGCCAACCAGCGCCCGGACATCTTCATCGCTCTCCAGCGCCAGCAGGGCACGGCCGCCCGAAGTACTGTACAGAGGCAGATTAAGCCCCATCCTTGGTACAACGCGCAGTTCACGATCGGCAACGATAAAATGCACAATTGCCAGCTGGGTGCCGCTGGCGCGCGCCAGCGAAACGGTTTCTCCGGTGGCATCGCTCAGCGCCTGCAGCAAAGGACGCGCCACTTCCACGACATCCGTATGAACGCTGGAGATCAAACGCAGCAGCGCTGGCCCGAGCCGCACGCCGCCTGCGCCGTGGCTGCGTACCATTTGGGCCGCGTCCAGCGCCGCCACAATACGCTGTACCGTTGAACGAGGGAGATCCACCGCCTGAGCAATTTCTCCCAAACTCATACCGCCCGGCTGTTCTCCCAGAGCGTTAAGGATTTTCGCTGCGCGTGCAATCACCTGGATGCCGCCCGTTTTCTCATCATCACGATGGTACGGTTTTTCAGACATGAACATGCTGTTCTCTTTCCATGAAGGGCATCGATACTGTAGCGCATTTCATGCCACCTTCCCAGCCTGTATCACATTGCAATACATCTAATCGGCATGTAAGATGCGCGCTCGCTGTATCGCATCACAATACACCACACCATAATAAAAACGCTATGGAGTACCTGCTATGAACGGTCAGCCTGCCGCTGCACCGGCTCCCCATCCTTTTACCCTGCGTCTGGCGCTGGGGCTGGTCGGGGTGCTGATTGCTGCCCTTGCTTCCGGGCTTAACGATCGCGTCACCGATATGGCTCTGGCCGATATTCGCGCCGCGCTGGGCATCAGTTACGATCGGGGAAGCTGGCTTATTGCTGGCTATCAGGCGGCAGAAGTCGCCGCAATGATGATCGCGCCCTGGTTTGCCGTTACGTTATCGCTGCGTCGCTTCGCGCTTGGCGTAGCGTTCGGTTTTGGGCTGATGGCGGCGCTGCTGCCTTTTGTCACGCACTATCCGCTGTTCCTGACGCTGCGCGTGCTGCAGGGAATTTTTGGTGGCGCATTGCCGCCATTGCTGATGACGGTCGCGCTGCGCTTTCTGCCGCCGCCGCTAAAGCTTTACGGACTGAGCGCCTATGCATTAACCGCCACCTTTGGCCCCAATATGGCCGCTACCCTGGCCGCTTTCTGGACCGACAGCGTGGGCTGGGCCTTTGTTTTCTGGCAAATTATTCCGGCTATGCTGATCGCTATGGTGCTGATTGGCTGGGGGCTCCCGCAGGATCCTGTGCGGGTTGAGCGTTTTCGACAGATGGATCTGTTTGGCATGCTCACCGGCTGTAGCGGCATTGCGCTGCTAATCCTGGCGTTAAGCCACGGAGAACGTCTCGACTGGCTCAGCTCGCCGCTGATCTGCGCTATGTTGCTGGCGAGCGTGGCGCTGCTGACGGTTTTTCTGATTAATGAGTGGTTTCATCCGCTGCCGCTGTTCCGCCTGCAAATGCTGTCACGTCCTAATCTGACGCACGGTTTGCTTACGCTGACGGGCGTGCTGCTGCTGGCCCTCTCCGGATCGGCGCTGCCTTCGGCATACTTTTCTCAGGTAGACGGTTTTCGCACCGCACAGTTTGCGCCGTTAGCGCTGATGATTGGCGCGCCGCAGCTGCTGATCGCTCCGTTTATCGCCATGCTGCTTAATCTGCGCTGGATCGACTGCCGCTGGGTGCTCTCATGCGGCGCCCTGCTGATGGCAGGCTCCTGTGTGATGGGCTCGCAGCTTACCGGTGACTGGGCGCGCCAGAACTTTTGGCTGATCCAGATGATGCAGGCCTTTGGCCAGCCCATGATGATTTTGCCGGTGTTAATGAGCGCCACATCGGTGGTGCTGCCGCCGGAAGGCCCGTTTGCTTCAGCAATGTTTAATACCGTGCGCGGATTTTCCAGCATCGCGGCCGGTACGCTGGTGGAGTGGTTTCTCAGCCATCGCGAGCAGTTTCATTCACATATTTTACTGGACGGCGCTGCCAACCGCAGCTGGCTGCTGCGTGCCGGTTCGTCTGCAGAAGCCAGTGCCTCCGTACCGCTATTGCCGGACGGCAGCATCAGCTCCACGGAAAATATCGCCCACTTCTCCACGCTGGTTAAGCATCAGGCGCAGATATTAAGCATCAGCGACAGCTATCTGTTGCTGATCGCTTTTGCGCTGCTGCTGATCCTGCTGACCGCCTGGCTGCCGAAGCGTGTCTGGCCGCCGCAAACGCTATTACAACAACCTGTTATAACAAAACCGGGAATTTAACGATGTCTTTAACACCTGCTAAACGTACCGGCCTGTTGGCGGTACTGTTGATTGTCTTACTGGCTATTGCCTTCTTTATCTGGTCCAGCATGATGCGGGCCGACTATCGCACTGATGACGCATGGGTCACCGCGGACTATACGTTAGTTGCGCCGAAAATTTCTGGCTATATCAGTCAGGTGATGGTGCGTGATAATCAGCGGGTGAAAGCGGGCGAACTGCTCGCCACGCTGGATGACCGCGACTACCGCGTTGCGCTGGAGAGCGCCAGAGCGAACCTACAGCTAAGCGAGGCGAAGCTTGCCAGTATTGTTGCCCAGCGGGAGCAGCAGCAGGCGGTGATTGCCCAGCAAAAGGCGGCGGTGAACGCCAGCCAGGCGACCTTAAGCTACGCCGGGCAAAACGCCGAGCGCTATCGTCGTCTGTTGCAAAGCGGCACCGCCACCGCCGACGAGCAACAGAAGGCCAGCTCTACCATGCGATCTGCCGCCGCTCAGGTTGAGCAAAATCGGGCTGCGGTAGTGGCAGCAGAGAAAGAAACGGCAATTTTACTGGCCAGCCAGAAACAGGCGGAGGCCGATATTGCTGCCGCTCAGGCGGCAGTCGATCAGGCGCAGCTGAATCTCTCTTATACACGTATTGTGGCGCCGGTAAGCGGCATGGTGGGTCAGCGCGCGCTGCGTCAGGGCGCGTATGTTTCTGCCGGCAGTCGCCTGCTGGCGCTGGTGCCGCTGGAGCAAAGCTATATTGTCGCGAATTATCTGGAAACCCAGCTGGATAAGGTGCAACCCGGCCAGCCGGTAGCGATTACCGTTGATGCGCTGCCCGGCCAGCAGTTCCATGGTCACGTCGACAGCATCGCGCCCGCAACCGGCGCGACTTTTTCCGCCATTGCCGCAGATAACGCCACGGGAAATTTCACCAAGGTGGTCCAGCGTCTGCCGGTTAAAATCGTTCTGGATGCCGATCAGCCTAACCTGGCGCATCTGCGGGTAGGCATGTCGGTGATCCCGGAAATTAAAGTGAAGTAACGGCAAGCTTTTCGGGCTACGGCTCGGAGCATGCCTATTTATTTTGTGATCGAATCCGCGTAAATTAGCGCGCGATCCCGTTCTGAGTTATTCAGAACTAACCGGAGCAAAGGCGTCGTACTAAAGAAAGCGCGCCTTGTTTTTATTCTGTTCGCGTTATGCAGGCCTGGGATCGCCACCGACATAACCGCTCAGAGGAGTTGTCAGGTGAAATACGCGTTGATGGGAATCTCTTTTTTCCTGTTAGTCTGGGTTGGTACCTTCATGCTAATGCTGTAAGCGTGCGAAAATAGGGGCGACGTTATGCGTCGCCCGATTTGCTTTCAGAGGTCGCTTTTTCCATTGCCCGGCAAAATGCCATCGGCACGAAACATCGCTTTAATTCCCCGCACCGCCTGACGAATACGATCGCAATTCTCAATCAGCGCAAAGCGCACATGCGTATCGCCATAGTCGCCGAAACCAATACCCGGCGAGACGCAAACTTTCGCCTCCTGCAATAGCCGTTTGGCAAACTCCAGCGATCCCAGCTCCGCATAGCGATCGGGAATTTTGGCCCAGACGTACATGGAAGCCCTGGGCATCTCAACCATCCAGCCTGCCTCATGCAGCCCTTTTACCAGCACGTCGCGGCGGCGTTTATACTGCTGTGCAATATCGCGCACGCACTGCTGATCGCCTTCCAGCGCGGCGATGGCCGCCACCTGCAGCGGCGTAAAGGTGCCGTAATCGTGATAGCTTTTGATACGCGCCAGCGCGTTCACCAGCTCTTTATTACCCACCATAAAACCGATGCGCCAGCCCGCCATGTTGTAGCTTTTTGACAGCGTAAAAAACTCAACCGCCACGTCGCGCGCACCTGGTACCTGCATAATAGAGGGCGCTTTCCAGCCGTCGTAAACGATGTCGGCGTAGGCCAGATCGTGGATCACCAGTACGTTGTACTGCTTCGCCAGCGCAATCACCCGCTCAAAGAAATCAAGCTCGACACACTGCGCGGTAGGATTTGATGGGAAACCGAGGATCATCATTTTCGGCTTGGGATAACTTTCGCGGATCGCCCTTTCCAGCTCGTTAAAAAAGTCCACGCCAGCCACCAGCGGCACCGAGCGCACCTGCGCGCCAGCGATCACCGCGCCGTAAATATGAATGGGGTAGCTGGGGTTGGGCACCAGTACGGTATCGCCATGATCAAGCGTCGCCAGCATCAGATGCGCCAGCCCCTCTTTCGAACCGATGGTAACAATCGCTTCCGATTCGGGATCGATCTCCACCTCATAACGGTCAGCGTACCAGCGAGAGATCGCCCGACGCAGACGCGGAATACCGCGCGAGGTGGAGTAGCCGTGCGTATCGTCACGCTGTGCCACCTGACATAGCTTTTCGACGATGTGCGGCGGCGTCGCGCCATCGGGGTTGCCCATGCTGAAATCGATAATATCTTCGCCGCGCCGACGCGCAGCCATTTTCAGCTCAGCGGTAATGTTAAAAACGTAAGGGGGGAGACGTTCGATACGCGAAAAACGACGAGACGAGCTGTTATCAGCCATAGCATCCTCAGAATATACGTAAGCGCCCGGACCGTCCGAGCGACGCTGACCACTGATGTGGTCGAATAATGAACATAGCCTGGCGGCGCTCCCCTTGTCGACAGGCCAGCAAAAATAAACTTTTTGTCGAGCCGGCTGGCGGAACATGCGAAGATCGTGGCGCCGTATGGCCACATTTTTTATGATGTTACTTCTTCATTACGCCACGAGATGCCTGTGCAATCTATATTCGATATGCTGCTTGCGGTGTTCGACCGCGCCGCTTTAATGCTGATTTGCCTGTTCTTTTTGACGCGCACGCGCCATTTCCGCCAGCTTTTGCAGAAAGATGAGCACTCTCGCCAGGAGCTGCTGGCGGTCACCGCGATCTTCTCGCTGTTTGCCCTGTTCAGTACCTGGTCGGCGGTGAATGTTGAAGGTTCCCTGCTGAACGTGCGTACTATCGCCGTGATGTCCGGCGGCATACTATTTGGCCCATGGGTGGGCATCGCCACCGGGATTATCGCCGGGCTGCATCGTTTTTTAATCGATATTCACGGCGTCTCTTCGGTGCCCTGTTTGATTACCAGCATTATTGCTGGCATGGTCTCCGGCTGGATTAACCTGAAAGTGCCGAAAGCGCAGCGCTGGCGGCTCGGTATTCTTGGCGGCATGCTGTGCGAATCGCTGACCATGCTGCTGATTATTCTCTGGGCGAAGCCGTCAGCGCTGGGCCTGGAGATCGTCTCTGAGATTTCAATTCCGATGATTCTGGGCGCGGTCAGTATCGGCCTGATTGTGCTGCTGGTACAAAGCGTTGAGGGAGAGAAAGAGGCGGTTGCCGCACGTCACGCCAAGCTGGCGCTGGATATTGCCAATAAAACTCTGCCGCTGTTCCGCCAGGTAAACAGCGACTCGCTGCGTCAGGTCTGTGAGATCATCCGCAACGATATCAACGCCGATGCCGTCGCGATGACCAATAAGCATCAAATCCTGGCCTATGTCGGCTACGGCGAACAGCACTATCGTCAGGGCGATGATGGCCTGAGCCCCACCACGCGCCAGGCGATTAACTACGGTAAAATCATTATTAAAAACAACGATGAGGCCTATCGCACGCGCGATATTCACTCAATGATTGTGATCCCGCTGTGGGAGAAAGGTGAAGTCACCGGCACGCTGAAAATCTATTATCGTCATGCGCATCGCATTACCTGGTCACTTAAGGAGATGGCGGTCGGCCTGTCGCAAATTATCTCTACTCAACTGGAGGTGTCGCGCACCGAGCAGTTGCGTGAAATGGCGAACAAGGCGGAACTGCGCGCGCTGCAAAGCAAAATTAATCCGCATTTCCTGTTTAACGCGCTGAACGCGATCTCCTCTTCTATCCGGCTTAATCCCGATACTGCGCGCCAGCTGATTATTAATCTGTCGCGCTATTTGCGTTACAACCTTGAGCTGAATGATGACGAGCCCATCGATATTAAAAAAGAGCTGTATCAGGTGAAGGATTATATCGCCATTGAACAGGCGCGCTTTGGCGATAAGCTGACGATGATTTATCACATCGACGAAGAGATAAACTGTACCCTTCCCAGCCTGCTGATCCAGCCGCTGGTGGAAAACGCTATCGTACATGGCATTCAGCCCTGCCGTGGTAAGGGCGTGGTGACGCTGTCGGTAGAAGATGTTGGCGATCGGGTGCGGATTGCGGTACGCGATACCGGAAACGGCATCAGCGATGAGGTTATCGCGCGCGTGCAGCGTAATGAAATGCCGGGCAATAAGATTGGCCTGCTGAACGTACATCATCGCGTTAAGCTGCTGTACGGCGGCGGGCTACAGATTACACAGCTGCATCCGGGCACGGAAATCGTGTTTTTCATCAGCAAGAACGGTGAAAAACTGCCGGAAAAAACGCTGTCGCTGACGGCCTGAAGGAGAGTAGTAAGTGAAAGCCATCATTGTGGAAGATGAGTTTTTGGCGCAGCAGGAGCTGAGCTGGATGATTAAGCAGCACAGCCATATCGATATTGCAGCCTGCTTTGATGACGGCCTCGACGTGCTGAAATTTCTGCAGCACAACGAAGTGGACGTGATCTTTCTGGATATCAATATCCCCTCGCTGGATGGCGTTCTGCTGGCGCAGAACATCAGCAAGTTTGCCCATAAACCGCAAATTGTTTTTATTACCGCCTGGAAAGAGCATGCGGTACAGGCGTTTGAGCTGGACGCGTTTGACTACATTCTTAAACCCTACCACGAATCGCGCATTGTCAGCATGCTGCAAAAGCTGGAAGCGCACTGGCAACAGCAGCAGCCCGCCGCACCGGAAACCTCATCGCTGCGCCCGGTGGCGCAAACCGTCAATCTGATCAGGGATGAACGGATTATCGTTACGGATATCAATGAAATCTACTATCTGGAAGCGCATGAAAAGCTGACTTTCGTCTATACGCGTCGCGAGGAGTATGTGATGTCGGTGGCGATTAGCGAGTTTTGTAACCGACTGCCGGAAAGCCAGTTTTTCCGCTGCCATCGCTCCTACTGCGTAAATCTGAACAAGATCCGTGAAATCGAACCCTGGTTTAATAACACCTATCTTTTGCGACTGCGCGATCTGGATTTTCAGGTGCCGGTGAGCCGCAGCAAAGTAAAAGCCTTTCGCCAGCTAATGCGTTTGTAAGCATGTTCGGGGTAGGATCAGCGCGCGGATGATTAGCCTGCGCACATGCAGGCTAACCATGAATGTTGTGAAATTAGAGTACGCGTCCCAGCGTCTGGCGCAGATGCGCGCCTGCGCCCAGCAGTCCTGGCTGATCGTGCTTGATCATATAGACCGGAATATCATGCACGTAATCACGGAAGCGGCCCTTGTCTTCAAACGCGGCGCGGAAGCCGGAGGCTTTAAAGAACTCAAGGAAGCGCGGCACGATACCGCCAGCAATATACACGCCGCCGAAAGTCCCCAGGGTAAGCGCCAGATTACCGCCGAAGCGTCCCATAATGACGCAGAACAGCGACAGTGCGCGTCGACAGTCGATACAGCTATCGGCCAGCGCTCGCTCGGAAACATCTTTTGGCTTCAGGTTTTCCGGCTCGCGCTTATCAGATTTAACAATGGCGCGATAGAGGTTAACCAGACCGGCACCAGACAATACGCGCTCAGCTGAAACGTGGCCCAGCTCTTCACGCAGCACGCGCAGGATCAGATCTTCTTCCACGCTGTTTGGAGCGAAATCAACGTGTCCGCCCTCGCCTGGCAGGCTAACCCAGCGGCGATCGACATGCACCAGATGCGCCACGCCCAGCCCGGTGCCCGCGCCATACACGGCGATAGGCTTATCTTTTACCGCTGCGCCGCCGCCAAACTGAATAACATGCTCTTCAGTCAGCATCGGGATCGCCATAGAGACTGCGGTAAAATCGTTAATGATTTCCAGATGATCAAATGCCAGGTTGGCTTTCAGCGCTTTGGTAGAGAACGCCCAGTCGTGATTGGTCATTTCTACCCAGTCTTCGGTAATCGGGCAGGCGATGGCGATACAACCATCTTTTACATCCTGCTGCTGCTCTTCCAGAAACAGACGAATCACCTCTTCCAGACCATGATGCTCTGAAGTGGAATATGTCGTTACCTGAGAAATCAGGCCGGTTTCTACTTCACACAGCGCCAGGCGCGCGTTGGTACCGCCAACGTCACCCACCAAAGCGTATTTAGTCATTATTCTGCTGCTCCGCTTATGTCAATTCACTACGGGACACTATAAATTTCCCCCGGTAAAACAACAACGCTCATCAAAACGAAAGCGCTTTGCCAAATTGCCCGTTACCATAACCGTGAAAGTCCGTGCTGAACAGCACCATCTTTCTGAAATCACTGTGCTGAATTACGCTGATGCAGCGAGGCGGAGACCTGCTGCAGTAAAGGCGGCATATCCAGACGTGGCAGCACCACTTCAACCAGGGAAAGTCGGCGCGCGTCGGCAATCAGCTTCAGGACTTCGGTAAGCTGTACCGTCTCCAGTACGCGCCAGCTTTGCGCCGGACACGCGGTGCTCAACGCCTGCGGTATTTGCGTCCAGTTCCAGTCGGCAATATCGTTATAGCGCTGACTGGCGCCGTTAATGGCACGCTCAACGGTATAGCCGCCATTATTTAATACAAAAATCAGCGGCTTCAGGTTATCGCGCATCATCGAGCTCAGCTCCTGTACCGTTAACTGCGCCGACCCATCGCCAATAAGCAGGATGACTCGCCGCTCAGGCTCTGCGGTCTGGGCGCCAAAGGCCGCTGGCAAAGTATAGCCGATAGATCCCCAGAGCGGCTGCACCACCAGCTTCGCACCCGTAGGCAGACGCAACGCCGCTGCGCCAAACGCCGCGGTGCCCTGCTCCGCCACCAGTAGATCTCCCGGCTGCAGAAATGCCTGTATCGCCTGCCAGAACGCATTTTGCGTCAGACCCGGCTGGTCACTTGCTGCCAGCGGCGCGGGCTGACAATGATCCAGCGTCCAGCGTGCGGCGTAACGCTGGCAGAGCAGCCGGAGTTCTTCAATGACCGTAGACATCGGCAGCGAATCGAATCTCTGCCCGGCGACCGTGACGCTAAAAGGCTGTACGTCGATGTTTTTTGCCGTCCCGATTTGCTGGGTAAAGCCAACCGTAATGGTATCCGTGAAGCGTACGCCGACAGTAATAATAACATCCGCCTGCTCAATCACCCGCCGCGTCCCGTCAGCGCACCCCTCCCCGGCGTAGGTTCCGGCAAAGCCTGCACGCTGCTCATCCAGTACCCCTTTTCCCATCAGCAGCGTGGCGTGCGGCAGCGGAACCGCCTCCAGCCAGTACGCCAGCTGCTGCTGTACGCCAAAACGGTCGGCCAAAAAATCTGCCAGCAGCGATACGCTGCGCGCGCCTGAAAGCAGCGTTTCCGCCGCACAGCGAAAAGCCTGCAGCGCCTGGTCATCGGGCTGCGTCTGAAGAGTTAACGGCTGCCCGGGCGCGCAAGCCGGCGCGCCTGCGACATCGACCGGCAACAGTAAATAGCCTGGTCGTCGTTGCGTCAGCGCTTCGCGCATAACCCGATCGATCTCCGCGCAGGCGTTCTCGGCGGTAAGCGTCGCCTGTGCTACCGTTACCTCGCGCTGCATACGCAAAAAATGGCTGAAATCGCCGTCGCCCAGTGAATGATGAATAAGATCGCCGCGCTGCTGCGCCGATAAAGAAGGCGCACCAACAATATGGATCACCGGCACATATTCCGCGTAGCTGCCCGCAATGCCGTTAATGGCGCTAAGTTCACCGACGCCAAAGGTTGTCAGCAATGCACCTGCGCGACGACTGCGGGCATAGCCGTCTGCGGCGTAAGCCGCGTTCAGCTCATTGGCGCAGCCCACCCATGCCAGCCGTGGATGGGCGATAACCCGATCGAGAAACACCAGGTTAAAATCTCCCGGCACGCCAAACAGGTGATCGATACCGATTTCATTCAGACGCTGTAGCAGATAATCACTTACCGTTAAGCCAGACATAGCAGACTCCTTGCGTAATCAGGTCATTTCAGTATCGATTATTCTGCTGCCACGTCGACATACGATATTGTTATCTTCAGGCGCGGCGTGGCAAGCGGGCGTTACGCCTGCAAATTTTTCTGTAATTGCGATCCGCCCCGCGGCTTTCGCTTTGTGTAAACGTATACACTACTAAGCTTCCTGTTTAACCTCTGCTTTCTTCAGGGAATCGCCATGTACTATCAACCCGCCGCTGAGCGCTATCAGCAGATGGAATATCGCCGTTCTGGCCGCAGCGGTCTTAAGCTGCCCGCTATTTCCCTCGGCCTGTGGCATAACTTTGGCGACAGCACGCGCGTGGACAATAGCCGTGCTCTGCTGCGTCACGCTTTTGACGCCGGCATTACACATTTTGACCTCGCCAATAATTACGGTCCGCCGCCGGGTTCCGCCGAGGAAAATTTTGGCCGCATCCTGCGGGAAGATTTTCACGCCTGGCGCGATGAGCTGATTATCTCGACCAAAGCAGGCTACACCATGTGGGATGGGCCATACGGCGACTGGGGTTCGCGTAAATATCTGATCGCCAGCCTTGATCAAAGCCTGAAGCGTATGGGACTGGAGTATGTCGATATTTTTTATCACCACCGTCCCGATCCGGAAACGCCGCTGGAAGAGACTATGATGGCGCTGGATCAAGTGGTGCGTCAGGGCAAAGCGCTGTATGCCGCGATCTCTAACTATCCCGCCGAGCGGGCGGCAGAAGCGATTAAAATTTTGCGCGAGCTGGGGACGCCGTGCCTGATTCATCAGCCAAAGTATTCGATGTTTGAGCGTAAGCCGGAAGAAGGTCTGCTGGATACGCTACAGCGCGAGGGCGTAGGCTGTATCGCCTTTTCACCGCTGGCGGGCGGCGTGCTGACCGATCGTTATCTGCAAGGCGTACCGGAAGATTCCCGTGCCGCCAGCGGCAGCCGCTTTTTGAATGCTGAACAGCTGACCACAGATAAAATGGAAAAGGTGCAGCAGCTCAACGCTATTGTGCAGCGCCGTGGACAGAAACTGGCGCAAATGGCGCTGGCCTGGGTACTGCGTCAGCCAGCCATGACCAGCGTATTGATTGGCGCCAGCAAAACCAGCCAAATCGACGATGCGGTACAGATGCTACAGCAAAGCCCTCTGAGCGCAGAGGACCTGCAGGATATCGAGCGCGTGCTGCGTTAGACCCTCCTCTGGCTGCCCCGGCGCAGCCAGAAAAATCTCAATTCAGATTATCCTTAACTTTTTCAGAAATGCGCCGATGTTATGCCTGAGCTTTCTTTATATGCTGGCACCACAGTGCTGCTGCTTGCGCACTGATAAGGAGAAACATGAAACGTGCCATTATTTTTGCCGCTTTGTTGGCAACCTTGTCCCCTTTAGCTACACACACAGCACAGGCAGATGGCGCCACAATTACTCTGGCTCCGGGCGTGACGTTGCAATTGGGCGATCGCGATCGCCAGGGTCAATACTGGGATGGCGGACACTGGCGCGACGGTCGCTGGTGGCATGACCGTTATGAGTGGCAGCAGGGCCGCTGGTGGCGTCATGAGCAATGGCGACGTCATCGCGAATGGGAGCGCCAGCAATGGCAGCGGGAACGGGAATGGCGACATCATGAGCGCGCTCGTGAACGCGAACACCGTAAATGGGAAAAACACCGTGAACGCGATCACCGACGGTGGGAAAAACATCGTGAGCACGAGTATCGCCAGTGGGAAAAACATCATCGCGATTAAGCGCCCGTGCGCTTAAGCCGCTGGCCGTGGCTGTGCGGTAAAGTCGATGTCCGATCCAGAAAATACCAGGCGCCGTATTAACGGCGCTTAGTTTCAACCAAGACCCAACGCTTCTCCGACCAGTAGGTAAATATTCAGCGTAACCACCAGCGCGACAATCACCCAGCCCACGGTTTGCATGATACGTGAATTAGTCATATCTCCCATCAGCTCTTTCTTGCCGGTAAACACCAGCAGCGGTACCAGCGCCAGCGCGATACCAAAGCTTAACAGCACCTGACTCATTACCAGAATACGTGTAGGATCCCAGCCCGCCATGATGACCACAAAAGAGGGCAGCATAGTAATCGTCCGGCGCAGCCACAGCGGGATATAAAAGTGAATAAAGCCCTGCATCACCACCTGCCCCGCCAGCGTGCCGACAACCGTGGAGGAGAGCCCCGCCGCCACCAGGCTTAGGCCGAAGACGAATGCAGCAGCATCGCTTAACAACGGCTTCAGCGTCAGATAGGCCTGATCGAGATCCGCTACGCCGGCATGCCCATTAAAATGGAAAGCCGCCGCCGCCGTGGCCATCATTGCCAGATTCACAAAGCCAGCAATGGTCATGGCGATCGCCACATCCAGCTTGGTGGAAGAGTAACGTTCGCTGCGCGAGCTGCCGCGTCCGCCGTTTTGCGTCAGTGAAGAGTGCAGATAAATCACGTGCGGCATAATGGTTGCGCCCAGCACGCCCGCCGCAAGAAATACCGCATCAGCCGTGGGCAGCGAAGGCACGGCCATTCCGCGCGCCAGCTCGCTCATTTGCGGCTGGGAGAAGAACAGCTCAACAATATAAGCCGCAGCAACAAACAGCAGCAGCCCACCAATAACCAGCTCCAGCGGCTTTTGACCACGGCTTTGCAGCATTAAAATCAAAAAGGTCGCGACGCCGGTAAGCACTGCTCCCTGCAACAGCGAGATCCCCAGCAGCATCTTAAAGCCGAGCGCAGCGCCGATAAACTCAGCCAGATCGGTGGCCATAGCGATAATTTCCGCCTGCACCCAATAAAACCATACCGCCGGACGCGGAAAGCGATCGCGGATATGCTCAGCAAGATTTTTGCCGGTGGCGATGCCCAGCTTGGCGGACATCAGCTGAATAATGGTCGCCATAATATTGGCCCAGACCACTACCCACAGCAGCTTATAGCCGTAAGAAGCGCCCGCCTGAATATTAGTGGCAAAGTTACCAGGATCAATATAACCAATGGCCGCAATAAAGGCCGGCCCCAGCAAAGCCAGCTTTATCTTACGGGCTCCGCGTGCTGCTCGTTCCGCGGTGCGGCTTTCTAACATAGTCATTATCCTGTCTAAAAGTTATGTCACCCTTACAGCGTAAAGGGACGTAAGGCAAGGTAAAACAAGGTTGTCGTTATCGTTGTGATAGCTCGCGCTATAAAGTATAGCAAATGCTATATCTGTATTCACAATAGCCGACTGTTTAACAAGCATCAACCCACTAACTGTAGGTCATCCCAAAAATGTTAACAATGCAGATGTGGTTTTTTTAATCGGTGTTACAGTTGTGATCGGGATGCCTTTTCTGACGCAAGTTGCTATAGGCAATTGTTATATTGTGGAGTTGATCTCGTTTTTACGCCCGGTGTTACATAGAATACGCAGCGAAATATAATCTGCCTCAAATTTGGAGCATACATGTCCCGCATTTTGCATTTTGTTCTGGCGCTGGTGGTGGTTGCGTTACTGGCCTTGCTGGTTAGCCGCGATCGTAAAAATATCCGCGTCCGTTTTATCATACAGCTACTGGTAATTGAGGTTCTGCTTGCCTGGTTCTTCCTCAATTCAGAAGCTGGCCTGGGATTCGTGAAAGGCTTTGCCGGCCTGTTTGATTATCTGCTGAAATACGCTGCTGAAGGGACCAACTTCGTATTCGGTGGGATGAATGATAAAGGTCTGGCGTTCTTCTTCCTTAATGTTCTCTGCCCTATCGTCTTTATCTCCGCCCTGATTGGTATCCTGCAGCACTTCCGCATTCTGCCCATCGTTATTCGCGCTATCGGCACGGTACTGTCGAAAGTCAACGGCATGGGCAAGCTGGAATCCTTTAACGCGGTGAGCTCACTGATTTTGGGACAGTCAGAAAACTTTATCGCCTATAAGGATATCCTTGGGCAGATGTCGCAGCGCCGGATGTACACCATGGCCGCAACCGCGATGTCTACCGTCTCCATGTCTATCGTGGGGGCGTATATGACCATGCTGCAGCCGCAGTATGTGGTGGCCGCGCTGGTGCTGAATATGTTCAGTACCTTTATTGTGCTGTCATTGATCAACCCCTATCGCGTTGATAGCGAAGAAGATTTACAGCTAAGCGATCTGCATAAAGGCCAGAGCTTCTTTGAAATGCTGGGCGAATATATCCTTGCTGGTTTCCGCGTGGCGATTATCGTTGCGGCGATGCTGATTGGCTTTATTGCCATTATTGCCGGGATTAACGCACTGTTTGATGCGATTTTCGGCATCAGTTTCCAGGGCGTGCTGGGCTATGTGTTCTTCCCCTTCGCCTGGGTGATGGGCGTACCTTCCAGCGAAGCGCTGCAGGTTGGCAGCATCATGGCGACCAAGCTGGTTTCCAATGAGTTCGTGGCCATGATGGATCTGCAAAAAATCGCCGGACAGCTCTCTCCGCGCGGTGAAGGCATCCTTTCCGTGTTTCTGGTCTCTTTTGCTAACTTCTCATCTATCGGCATCGTTGCCGGTGCGATCAAGGGTTTGCATGAAGAACAGGGCAACGTGGTTTCCCGCTTCGGCCTGAAGCTGCTGTATGGCTCTACGCTGGTCAGCGTGCTGTCAGCGTCTATTGCGGGTCTGGTGCTCTCCTGATCGCCGCCGTTACGTTAAAAAACCGGGCCTGGCCCGGTTTTTTTATACCCGTGGATAACAGGCTTAATAATGTACTTCTGGGCAGATAAGCAGACAGTAACTAACGGGAAATAATAAGAAGATAAAATCGAAAGGAAAATGGTGGAGATAAGCGGGATCGAACCGCTGACCTCTTGCATGCCATGCAAGCGCTCTCCCAGCTGAGCTATACCCCCACATCAAATGATTACCGTTACCAAACCTGTTGGGATAAGATTTGGTGGAGCTAAGCGGGATCGAACCGCTGACCTCTTGCATGCCATGCAAGCGCTCTCCCAGCTGAGCTATAGCCCCATACCGGATAATCGTGTCGTGTTGACGGAGCGCATGATATGAAACCGCCTCCAGGGTGTCAACGGCAAATTCAAAATCTGTGTTTGATCGCTGAAAAAGACGTCAAACGAAATTAAACCTCGTCAGCATCAGGTGTGTCAGCTACCAGATAATCTCCCTTAAAACACGCTTCTGGCTGTGAGCTATCGCGCAGGTTGGCGTTGGGGAAAGATTTATTACTGGCTGGTCCTGATCACGCCCGTTTTGTTGTTAATTTTGCGTTAATGTCTTTATGAAAAGGTACTTGTTATTGTTAATTTGCTATGCAAAACTTCGCGCGCTAATTAATTTATTGGTTTATCGAGTCCGCTCTGGCTGCCTTCTGCCGCCGACGAGAAGCGAAAACCATCATTATTCTTTGACTAACACCAGAGCTACTATGTCCTTGCATTCACCTAAAGAAATCGCTGCCATTGCTATTCAGTCTGGCGTGGCAAAAAGTCGTCTTTCTATTCCGTCGCTGTTGATCCTAGGCTTTATGGCTGGTGCATTTATTGCCACCGGCTTTCTGCTTGATCTCCATGTGATTAATAAACTGCCAGCAGACTGGGGTTCCTTCGGCGGCTTCCTTGGCGCTGCGGTCTTTCCGGTTGGCCTGATCCTCACTATTCTTGCGGGCGGCGAACTGCTGACCGGCAACATGATGACGATGCCTATTGCCTGGTTTGCCCGTCAGGTAAGCGGCCTCAGCGTGCTGCGTAACTGGTTCTGGATCACCATCGCTAACTTCATCGGCAGCGTGGCCGTTGCCTGGTTCTTTGGTCATCTGCTTGGCATGACAGAAGGCGATTACCTGAATAAAACCGTTGCGATCGCCACGGCAAAAGTCAATGCCGATTTCATGCACGCCTTTATCTCTGGCATCGGTTGTAACTGGCTGGTTTGTCTTGCCGTCTGGCTGGCCTTCGCCAGTAAAGATATGGTGGGTAAAATCTTTGGTGCCTGGTTCCCGGTAATGGCTTTTGTTGCTATCGGCTTTCAGCACGTGGTTGCCAACATGTTTATTATTCCTGCGGCAATCTTCGCGGGTCATCTTAGCTGGGCTGAATACCTGCCGAACTTTATTGCGGTCTTTCTTGGCAATGGCGTTGGCGGTGCGATTTTTGTCGGCCTCGCCTATTTCCTCGCCTTCCGTCCAGCTGTAGAAAGCGCCACTACCCCGCGCTAATCTTGTTTGTCCTCTGCCTGCGGGCAGAGGATATAACCTTCCCTGTTAGTGATCCTCGTTAGTTAATCGCATGACGTTTTCATGTAATATATTCGCCTGTTGCTTAAGTTTACAGGGAATGAAACGTGAAAGAGGAATGGTTAACGCCGGAAGAGCTTGCCCAACGGACAGGCTATACGCGTCAGACAATCAATAAATGGATTAAGCGCGAGCACTGGATAACGAAACCCAAGCCCGGCGTACAAGGTGGTAAAGCGCGCGTGGTTAAAATTGACGAAAGGGTAACGGCCTTTTTGGATGATACCCGCCACGCTGCGGAGCCGGCCGGGACTTACCTGGTAAGATCCAATACGCTGCCCGCGCTGCTGACTTCTTTTGTTCAGCAGATGACTTTGCAGGAACAGGAAAACCTGCAGAAATTGTTGCTGCGTGAAGGCGTCACAGGGCTTCTTCAACGGCTGGGGATTGAAAGCAAGTAAAAAAAACCGGAAGCATGCTTCCGGTTTTTTTATCTGCCGCAAGGAGGATTTAGCCCTGCGCTTCACGTTCGCTGATAAAGGCCAGCGCTTTTTCAATACGCGCTACCGCACGCGAGCGGCCAATCGCCTGCACCGTCACGTCCAGCGCCGGTGACTGCCCTGCTCCGGTTACCGCTACGCGCAGCGGCATGCCCACTTTCCCCATGCCTACTTCCAGCTCGTCCGCCGTGGACTGAATAGCATGGTGAACGTTTTCTGCCGTCCAGTCGCTGATTGCTGCCAGTTTATCACGCACCACTTCCAGCGGCTGACGCGCAACCGGACGCAGATGCTTTTTCGCCGCATCGGCATCAAAGGTCTCGAACTCTTCATAGAAATAGCGGCAGCTGGCAGCCATTTCTTTCAGTGTCTTACAACGTTCGCCCAGTAATTTCACCAGCTGCGCCAGTTCAGGACCGGTACGGGTATCAATTTGCGCCTGCTCAATGTGCCATTGTAAATGCGTAGCGACATATTCCGGTGCCAGGCTATTAATATAGTGGTGGTTTAGCCACTGCAGCTTCTCAGTATTGAAAGCGCTGGCGGACTTGCTTACCGCATCCAGTGAAAACAGCTGTTTCATCTCTTCAATCGAGAAGATCTCCTGATCGCCGTGGGACCAGCCCAGACGCACCAGATAGTTGAGTAGCGCTTCCGGCAGATAACCGTCGTCACGGTACTGCATTACGCCTACCGCGCCGTGACGCTTGGAGAGTTTTTTACCATCGTCGCCGAGGATCATGGAGACGTGCGCGTAAACCGGCACCTGCGCGCCGATCGCCTGCAGGATATTAATCTGACGCGGCGTGTTATTGATATGGTCTTCACCACGGATGACATGGGTGATGCCCATATCCCAGTCATCAATCACAACACAGAAGTTGTAGGTCGGCGACCCATCGGTACGACGGATAATCAGATCGTCCAACTCCTGGTTACTGAACTCAATCGGACCACGGATCTGATCGTCAAACACCACAGAACCTTCCTGTGGGTTACGGAAGCGCACAACATGCGGTTCATTATCAGCATGATGTTCATGGCTGTCACGGCAGCGGCCATCGTAGCGTGGCTTTTCGCCATTCGCCATTTGCGTTTCGCGCAGCTGCTCCAGGCGTTCTTTAGAGCAATAGCATTTATAGGCCGTCCCCGCTTCCAGCATCTCGTCAATCACTGCATTGTAGCGATCGAAACGTTTGGTCTGATAATACGGACCCTCATCCCAGTCCAGATTCAGCCAGTTCATGCCATCCATAATGGCATCGATCGCCTGCTGCGTGGAGCGCTCCAGATCGGTATCTTCAATGCGCAGGACAAATTCACCGCCGTGATTACGAGCAAACAGCCAGGAGTAGAGTGCGGTACGAGCGCCGCCAACGTGCAAATAGCCGGTCGGACTGGGCGCGAAACGGGTTTTGATTTTCATTGAGCTTGCCTTAGTGCGCAGATTTTCTGCGGAATGACAGAAAAGATGATTTTCATGCAGTGTTTAAGTGCGCATATTCTATCACCTGCCCCTGATTCCTCAACGGCTAACCCGGCGTTGATGCGGCATGCTGCTGAATTTTCATGCATCCGGAAGGCGGTTTCGGCTAAAAGCGCGACACGCTGCCTAATTTTAAGACGAACAAACATTTTCGTTTTAAAAAGCGTTGACTCGTTGCGAACTCTCCCTATAATGCGACTCCACACAGCGGGGGTGATTAGCTCAGTTGGTAGAGCACCTCCCTTACAAGGAGGGGGTCGGCGGTTCGAACCCGTCATCACCCACCATCTCTAAGATGGCCCGCAGTGTAAGACAGATGATAAAAGATGGGTGATTAGCTCAGTTGGTAGAGCACCTCCCTTACAAGGAGGGGGTCGGCGGTTCGAGCCCGTCATCACCCACCATCTTTTATACTTTGTCGCACCGAAAATGGGTGATTAGCTCAGTTGGTAGAGCACCTCCCTTACAAGGAGGGGGTCGGCGGTTCGAGCCCGTCATCACCCACCATCGGGTCGTTAGCTCAGTTGGTAGAGCAGTTGACTTTTAATCAATTGGTCGCAGGTTCGAATCCTGCACGACCCACCAATGTAGAAAGGCGCCCTAAAGGCGCCTTTTTGCTATGCAAAATCGGCAACCTTTTCACTTTCTTAACGATTTTTTTACGCTCTTTTAGGTTAAGTCATTCCAAAAATTGACCGATAGATATATTGATCTATTAAAAAGGAGAGGATCGTGACAACTATTGCTATTTCCACGCCAGGCGTTAGCCAGAGCAGCGGCGCCAGCAGTTCCAGCAGCGGTAGCGATAGCGATAGCGATGTATCATCGCAAATTTCTCGTCTGACTAACCAGATTACTAAGTTGCAGCAGCAGCTGAAAGATGTGACTAACTCAGACTCTTCCGCAGAAGAAAAACAGAAACAGCAGGAGCAGATCCAGGGTCAGATAGAAATGCTGCAAGCTCAGCTGGCTCAGCTACAGCGTCAACAGGCTGAAGAAGCGGCAAAGAAACAGCAGAACAGCAACAGCTCAGGCAACCCGAGCGACCCGAAAGTGGCTGATGGGGTGAATCGCCCTACCGCAGAGAATCAAATTAACGTCTATATCTAAAAAGCGGGCATGCTTTGCCGCTGTTGCGTCAGCAGCATCGCCTGCTGACGCACTTCCTGCCAGATAGCTTCGGCGGCGGGTGTCAGAGAGCGGTTTTTCCGCCGAATCAGCATCAGCGTACGATTAATCTCCGGCAGGAGTCTGCGGACCATCAATGGTCGTCCCGCAGGCAAGGGCAGCGCCAGCGCTGGCAGAATACTGATCCCGATCCCCGCCTCAACCATGGGATAAAGCGTGGTAGGGTGACCAATTTCCTGAACAATCTCTGCCTGCACTTGCTGTTGCCTGAGCGCTTCATCAATCAATACCCGGCTGCCGGAAGCATAATCCTGCAACACCAGGGGACGCCCGCTCAGCATTCGCCAGTGAAGCTCTTTAACCTGCGCCAGTTCATCATCCTGTCGGCACAGCAGCAGGAAAGGCTCATCAAGAATGGGCTGCGATGTAAACTCGCCTGCGGTCAACGGGCCAACCACAATGCCGAAATCCACTTCAGCATCACGCACGCTTTGAATAACCCACTGCTGTGGCCGGTCACGTAACATGACCTTGATTTCAGGATAATTAAGCTGACTGGCGGCCAGACACTGCGGCATCAAGTGGGCAGAAATAGTCTGGCTGGCTGCTACCCGCACCGTGCCGCTGCGCTGTTGCCCAAAGCTGCGCGCATCAAGCAACGTGGTATTCAGCTCTTCCAGCAGACGTTCAAGGCGATTAGCCAGAAGCTGTCCGGCGCTGGTAAGGAGCACTTCGCGTGTGGTACGGTCCAGCAGACGAATCCCCATCTCCGCTTCCAGCTCTTTAATGCTATGGCTCACTGCCGACTGGCTAAGACCGATCACCTGCCCTGCCTGGCTAAAGCTGCCATGCTGCGCGACGGCCACAAACACCCGCAGTTGACGTAACGTATAATTCATCTGTTTTATTCATCAATGGATGCAATAAATCAATTTTATTTCTAAACCCGGCTAGCCCACAATAGACCATCGAATTTTAATCTGGATTTAACAATGCGAGTTTTGCGTCTCGACCCGATGATGGTCAAATTGCTGATTGTCGTATTACTGGCAACCTTTTTACCGGCAAAAGGCGGCTTTGTTGCTTTTTTTGAATGGCTGACTACCGCCGCGATTGCGCTGCTGTTTTTTATGCACGGCGCCAAACTTTCGCGGGAAAAGATCATTGCCGGCAGCAGCCACTGGCGGCTGCATCTGTGGATTATGTTCAGCACCTTTGTGCTCTTTCCGATTCTGGGCCTGCTGCTGGTGTGGTGGCATCCGGTTAATCTCAGCAACGAAATTTATACCGGCTTCATTTATCTTTGTATTTTGCCGGCCACGGTTCAGTCCGCTATCGCCTTTACTTCAATGGCGGGCGGCAACGTTGCGGCTGCCGTCTGCAGCGCCTCTGCTTCCAGCCTGCTCGGCGTGTTTATCTCCCCGCTGTTAGTCAATCTGGTAATGAATATTCATAGCGAGATGCCGGGCAACGGCCTGGAGCAAATTGGTCGCATCATGCTGCAGCTGCTGGTGCCTTTTGTGCTGGGACACCTGTCGCGTCGCTGGATTGGCGGCTGGGTTGAACGCCATCGCAGCCTGATTGGCAAAACCGATCAGGCTTCAATTTTGCTGGTGGTCTATTCTGCCTTTAGTGAAGCGGTGGTTAACGGAATCTGGCATCGGGTGGGCGTAATCACTCTGCTATGGATCCTGGCGGGAAGCGTACTGCTGTTGGCGATTGTGCTAATAGTAAATTTGCTGGCGGCGCGGCTGTTCGGCTTTAAGCGGGCGGATGAGATTACTATTCTGTTCTGCGGCTCGAAAAAGAGCCTGGCGAACGGCGTACCTATGGCAAATATTCTGTTTCCTGCCGCCGCCGTGGGTATTATCGTGTTGCCGCTGATGGTGTTTCATCAGGTACAGCTTATGGTGTGTTCGTTTATCGCCCAGCGCTATAAAAAGAAAAACGAAGCCGAGCTTCAGGCCAGCGAGCCAACGGGCAAAGACATGATGGGATCTCAAAAGTAAACCAGACGCGCCGTCGCTGACGGCGCGTCTCAGGCTTAACGCTTAAGCGGCTTCACCAGCCCTTCCAGTCCTTCAATCTTGATCGCCAGCGTCAGCTGCATCAGCTCACCCAACTGCCCTGCCGGAAATTCGCCCTTGCGGGCGAACCACAGCAGATAAGGTTCAGGCAGATCGATCAATACGCGTCCCTGATATTTACCGAAAGGCATCACGGTATTGGCGATATCGATCAACTGCTGTTTATCCATTCTGGCTGTCCAGCAGACGGATCATTTCCGCTTCATCAATGACCTCGATTCCCAACTCCTGTGCCTTAGCCAGCTTGGAACCTGCCGCTTCGCCCGCGATCACCAAATCGGTTTTCTTTGATACGCTGCCGCTGACTTTGGCGCCCAGCGCCGTTAAACGCTCTTTCGCCTCATCGCGCGACATAATACTCAGCGAGCCGGTTAGCACCAGGGTTTTACCGGCAAATGGATTGTCCAGCGCTTCGACATTCACCAGGGTAATTTCTGGCCAGTGGATGCCAATATCCTCAACCAGCTGGCGGATAACTTCACGGTTGCTCTCTTCTTCCATAAAGTTCCGCACGTGGGAAGCGACAATCTTGCCCACATCCTGCACGGCAATCAGCGCATCCAGATCGGCATCCATAATCTTTTCCAGCGAGCCGAAATGATTCGCCAGGTTCACCGCCGTCGCTTCGCCAACTTCACGAATGCCTAACGCATAAAGAAAACGCGGCAAGGTCGTGGCTTTCGCCTTATTAAGCGCATCGACAATATTTTGCGCCGATTTCGGTCCCATGCGCTCCAGACCGGTCAGCAGACCGGCGCTGAGGCGGAACAGATCGGCGGGCGTTTTCACATACTCTTTTTCCACCAGCTGATCGATGATTTTATCGCCCATGCCCTCGACATCCATCGCACGACGCGAGACAAAATGCTTCAGCGCCTCTTTACGCTGCGCGCCGCAAATCAGGCCGCCGGTACAGCGCGTTACCGCCTCGCCTTCCACTCGCTCTACGTCCGAACCGCAAACCGGGCAGTGACTGGGGAAAGTAATTTCTCGCGTATCGTCAGGGCGCTCTGACTCCACCACATTAACCACCTGCGGTATCACATCACCCGCACGGCGAATAACCACGCGATCGCCAATTCGCAGGCCAAGACGCGCGATCTCATCGGCGTTATGCAACGTTGCGTTGCTGACCATAACGCCTGCAACCTGTACCGGCTCCAGACGCGCTACCGGCGTAATCGCGCCGGTACGACCCACCTGAAACTCCACGTCACGTACGCGGGTAAGTTGCTCCTGCGCCGGGAATTTAAACGCAATCGCCCAGCGTGGCGCGCGCGCCACAAAGCCCAGACGTTCCTGTAGCTCCTGCGAATCCACCTTGATAACCACGCCATCAATATCAAAGCCAAGTTGAGGACGATCACGCTCTACCTGATGATAAAAATCCAGTACTTCATCAGCGCGGTGATGAAGACGAATACGATCGCTGACCGGGAGTCCCCAGGCTTTAAACTGCTGCAAGCGTTCCCAGTGGCTGTGCGGCAACTCTCCACCTTCTACCAGACCAATGCCGTAGCAGAAGAAGGTCAGCGGACGCCTGGCGGTAATCCGGGGATCAAGCTGGCGCAGCGAGCCCGCTGCCGCATTACGCGGGTTAGCAAAAATTTTGCCGCCGGTGCGGCGCGCTTCATCGTTTAGCTTCTCGAATCCCACCTGATTCATAAACACTTCGCCACGCACTTCCAGCCGTGCCGGAATATTATCGCCTTTAAGACGCAGCGGAATCGCGCGGATGGTGCGCACATTGGCCGTGATATTTTCACCGGTCGTTCCATCACCACGGGTAGCGGCACGCACCAGCAGGCCATTTTCATACAGCAAACTCACGGCAAGGCCATCCAGCTTTAGCTCGCAGCAAAAAGTAATATCATCGCTGCTCTTCAGCCGATCCTGCACGCGCTTATTGAACGCCAGATAGCCCGCCTCGTCGAAAACGTTATCCAGCGACAGCATCGGCACTTCATGACGTACCTGTTCAAAAGCGGTTAACGGCGCGGCGCCCACGCGTTGGGTGGGTGAATCAGGCGTGATTAAATCGGGATGCTGCTCTTCCAGCGCCCGCAGCTCGCGCATCAGGCGGTCATATTCCGCATCGGGAACTTCCGGCGCATCCAGAACATGATAGAGATATTCATGATGACGAAGCGTGGTTCGCAGCTCGGTGATTTTTTCTTGTACGGATTCCATAACGCACCATCAGAGAAAGAAAACCCCCGGCAAGCGGGGGTTCAGGGGAACAAAGCGGGAACCGGCTATCAGGCGTTCGCCTCAACTACGTCGCGAATACGCGCCTTATAGGTTTCCAGTTTTTGCGGCGTCATCATCCGACGCTCATCATCCAGCACCACGCCGCCAACATCGTCAGCGATGCGCTGCGCTGACTGCAGCATTAACTTAAAGTTTTGATGCGGATCGCCATAGGAAGGCACCATCATAAACATAGAAACGCCTGGCGTTGAAAAGTCTGACATGGCATCAGGATTGAACGATCCCGGCTTCACCATATTGGCCAGACTGAACAGCACCGGGCCGCTTCCGGCCGGACTTAAATGACGATGGAAGATGTTCATTTCGCCAAACTGGAACCCGGCCTGCAAAATGCCCTGCAGCAGGCTTTCGCCGTTCAGCTCGCCGCCAGCATGAGCAGCGACATGCAGCACCAGCACCGTCTCTTTGCGACGCGCTTCTTCACGCGATTGCGACACAGGCTCTGCGGCTGCAGGCGCATCGCTTTCAACATTCATTACCGGTTCATTATCATCCTGCCACTGCGGTTCATCATCCAGTAAAGGATCGGCAGGCTGCTGTAACGGCGTTTCAACCGGACGCGCAGGCGCAGGCTGTTGCGTACGTGAAACGGCAGGCTGCCGCTCGCTTTGCGGACGCGGCTCGAAAGCGTCATCGTCAACCGCAGCGGAAGGCTCGGCATCAAACAGCGGATCGCGTTCCGGCTGGGGAACAACAGGCACCGCCGTAGGCGTCGGTTGCGGCTTACGCGCAGCAGGACGTGGCGCAGGCTCTTCGTCTTCTGCGGTAAACCCATCAAAAGAAGGTTCATTATGTGAAGATTTTGTCGGCGTTCGTCGGACCCGAACGTCACCTACACCCTGGGTGTCCTCTTCGGTCAGGTTATCTTCTTGATCCTGCTTTAAACGCTTGTGCGGGCGATCGCGAAACACAGATGAGCGCTCTTTACGGCTGGTCCACAGCCCGTGAAGCAGCAGCGCTATTATGGCGATCGCACCAACAACGATTAATATCAGACGCAAATCCTGCATCATTGTATTCTCTGTTGTTCCAATACCTTGCCACCACGGCAAACTTTATCCTCTAACTGTATTTGTCCCGCTAAACAAGTGCAAGTCTGCACCGGCTTTTCTGACAAATAAGATAGAGCTATCCCGATTTTTTGCTGTTTTTTCAGCCAAAAGGCGGCTGGTAAGAGAAAAAACCCAGGTTATGATAGCCTGGCCTGCCAAACAGAGGAGAAAAACTGTCGATGGCTACGGTTCAACCCACGTCTTACAATGGTATTCACTACTTCGCTCAGGGCTGGAAATTGATCCGCCTGCCGGGCATTCGCCGTTTCGTTGTTATCCCCTTACTGATCAATATTATTCTGCTCGGCGGCGCTTTTACCTGGCTGTTTTATCGGCTTAATGAATGGATCCCCCGGCTGATGTCGCATGTGCCTGACTGGCTGCAATGGTTAAGCTATCTGCTCTGGCCGCTTACGGTGCTCTCGATCGTGCTGGTGTTTAGCTACTTTTTTTCTACTATTGCGAACTGGGTCGCCGCGCCCTTTTGCGGTCTGCTGGCGGAACAGCTTGAAGGCCGACTTACCGGACACCCGCTGCCCGACAGCGGCTGGCTGGCGCTGGTAAAAGATATTCCGCGCATCATGAAACGCGAATGGCAGAAGTTTGCCTGGTATTTGCCGCGCGCGTTGGGATTGCTGATGCTTTACTTTATTCCTGGTTTCGGCCAAACCGTTGCGCCGGTATTGTGGTTTCTGTTCAGCGCCTGGATGCTGGCTATTCAGTACTGTGACTATCCTTTTGATAATCATAAGGTCAGTTTTCAGAGCATGCTTGGTGCGCTGCGCCAGCACAAAACCGCTAATATGCAGTTTGGCGCGCTGGTAAGCCTGTTTACCATGATCCCGCTACTTAACCTGGCGATTATGCCCGTCGCGGTCTGTGGTGCGACGGCGATGTGGGTTGATCGTTATCGTAACCAGTTAGGTATACATGAGCGTCGTTAAGCAAAGATTAAGCAGGTTAAGAACCGCTGATCGTTGCATAAAACCCATCTTATGCATTTTCGTCAGGGCTTATTTCAGCTAAACATATACATATACTATTTCCTTCCTTCCTTGCGAAACTGGAAAAGGTATGCTCTGACGGTTCCCTGAAATTCATACAGTTAAGGACGGGCTATGAGTAAGATTTATGAAGACAACTCTTTGACAATCGGTCATACGCCGCTGGTTCGTCTGAACCGCATCGGCAATGGACGCATTCTGGCGAAGGTTGAGTCGCGCAATCCCAGCTTTAGCGTCAAATGCCGTATCGGTGCCAATATGATATGGGACGCTGAAAAGCGCGGGATCCTGAAACCCGGCGTGGAGCTGGTGGAGCCTACCAGCGGCAATACCGGGATCGCTCTGGCCTACGTTGCGGCCGCACGCGGCTATAAGCTGACGCTGACCATGCCGGAAACCATGTCCGTTGAACGCCGTAAGCTGCTGAAAGCGCTGGGTGCCAGCCTGGTATTAACCGAAGGCGCAAAAGGCATGAAAGGCGCTATCGCTAAAGCAGAAGAGATCGTAGCCAGCAATCCAGACAAGTTCCTGATGCTGCAGCAGTTTAGCAATCCGGCTAACCCGGAAATTCATGAGAAAACCACCGGTCCTGAAATCTGGGAAGATACCGATGGCCAGATTGATGTCTTTATTTCCGGCGTTGGCACCGGCGGCACGCTGACCGGCGTTACCCGCTTCATCAAAAATACCAAAGGCAAAAAAGATCTGATCGCCGTGGCGGTTGAACCCACCGACTCACCGGTTATCGCTCAAACGTTGGCCGGGCAAGAAGTTAAACCCGGTCCGCATAAAATTCAGGGCATCGGCGCTGGCTTTATTCCGGGTAACCTGGATCTCAGTCTGGTGGATCAGGTTGTGGCCATCACAAATGAAGAGGCAATTTCCACTGCCCGACGTCTGATGGATGAAGAAGGCATTTTGGCCGGCATCTCTTCCGGCGCAGCCGTGGCCGCCGCGCTTAAGTTGCAGGAAGACGAAGCTTACGCCAATAAAAATATTGTGGTAATCCTGCCCTCTTCCGGCGAGCGTTATCTGAGTACCGCCCTGTTTGCCGATCTTTTTACGGAAAAAGAATTGCAATAGTAGTGCCAGAGTGCCGGCATTGTTGCAAAAAGCGCCTTTCGGGGTGCTTTTTTGTGGACCACTTCAAATTTTTACCACCCCTGTCATTGATTCACTCTGGTAGCTCTGGTATTTAAGCTGACAATTATTTCGAAGCGCAAAATTAATAGCGCTTTGAACTGGATCAAGCTGAATCGATTTACTGATTTGGCGGAATAGCGCAACACGCGGCATAATGAGGAGTAGAGCAGCGAAGCGAAAACCCCCGTTTTTTTGCCCCGTCCGCTCTCATGCCTTAATTGCGCATTTTTTGGTGAGTCCCGTACTCGAACCAGCGCGACCTACACAGGCTAAAGTTTCGCCGCCAGGCTAGACTTTAGAGACAAAACACCAAACCTAATTAAGTTGGGGAAATATAATGTTCCAGCAAGAAGTTACCATCACCGCACCTAATGGCCTGCATACTCGTCCGGCTGCTCAGTTTGTTAAAGAAGCAAAAGCTTTTGCCTCAGAAATCACCGTGACGTCTAATGGTAAATCTGCCAGTGCGAAAAGCCTGTTCAAGCTGCAGACTCTGGGCCTGACTCAGGGCACCGTGGTGACGCTGTCCGCTGAAGGTGAAGATGAACAGCAGGCTGTTGAGCATCTGGTTAAACTGATGGCTGAACTCGAGTAATCGTCCAGCCGACGAAAAACCGTTTCATCAGGCAACTGAGTGCAAACATATTGATCGCGGACATTATGTCCGCGTTGTTGCATCCGTAAAGTACGGTTCCGCAGGATCCTGGCACCTCGTTTCGCCTGGTAGGCATCGTTATAATAAAGGTAGGGTTATGATTTCAGGCATTTTAGCATCACCGGGTATCGCTTTCGGCAAAGCACTTTTGCTGAAGGAAGATGAAATCGTTATCAACCGGAAGAAAATTTCTGCCGATCAGGTTGATCAGGAAGTTGCTCGCTTTCTTGAAGGTCGTGGTAAAGCCGCTACACAGCTTGAAGCTATAAAAATTAAAGCTGGCGAGACTTTTGGCGAAGAAAAAGAAGCCATCTTCGAAGGCCACATTATGTTGCTGGAAGATGAAGAGCTGGAACAGGACATCATCAGCCTGATTAAAGATGAAATGGCCACGGCCGATGCCGCAACTCATAGCGTCATTGAAGGTCAGGCTAAAGCACTGGAAGAGCTGGATGATGAATATCTGAAAGAACGTGCTGCCGACGTACGCGATATCGGTAAGCGTCTGCTGCAGAATATTCTTGGTCTGCACATTGTGGATCTGAGCGCGATCAAAGACGAAGTGATTCTGGTTGCTAAAGATTTGACGCCGTCCGAAACCGCACAACTGAATTTGAAAAAAGTGCTGGGCTTCATTACCGATCTTGGCGGTCGTACTTCACATACGTCTATTATGGCGCGCTCCCTTGAGCTGCCTGCCATTGTCGGCACCGGTGACGTCACCAGTCGCGTTAAGAACGATGATTATGTGATTCTGGATGGTGTTAACAATAAAGTTTATGTTAACCCGACTGCTGAAGTCATCGAAGAGCTGAAGGCAGTACAGCATCAATATCTGAGCGAGAAAAATGAACTCGCTAAACTGAAAGATCTGCCAGCGATCACGCTGGATGGACATCAGGTAGAAGTGGGTGCCAACATCGGCACCGTGCGTGATATTCCGGGCGCTGAGCGTAACGGCGCAGAGTGTGTTGGCCTGTATCGTACCGAGTTCCTGTTTATGGATCGCGATGCGCTGCCCACTGAAGAAGAGCAGTTCCAGGCTTACAAAGCCGTTGCCGAAGCCATGGGCTCTCAGGCAGTGATTGTCCGTACCATGGACATTGGCGGTGATAAAGATCTGCCGTACATGAACCTGCCGAAAGAAGAGAACCCGTTCCTTGGCTGGCGTGCTATCCGTATCGCTATGGATCGCAAAGAAATTCTGCATGCACAGCTGCGTGCGATTCTGCGCGCCTCCGCGTTCGGCAAGCTGCGCATTATGTTCCCGATGATCATTTCCGTGGAAGAAGTGCGCTTCCTGAAAGCAGAGCTGGAGATGTTAAAAGCCCAGCTGCGTGAAGAAGGCAAAGCTTTCGACGAAACCATTGAAGTCGGTATTATGGTGGAAACGCCAGCCTCAGCCGTTATCGCTCGCCACCTGGCGAAAGAGGTCGACTTCTTTAGTATTGGGACAAACGATCTGACGCAGTATACTCTGGCGGTCGATCGCGGTAACGAACTGATTTCGCATCTTTATAACCCAATGACGCCGTCAGTGCTTGGCCTGATTAAGCAGGTTATTGATGCTTCTCACGCCGAAGGCAAGTGGACCGGCATGTGTGGTGAGCTGGCCGGTGATGAACGTGCTACACTACTGTTATTGGGAATGGGGCTGGATGAATTCAGCATGAGTGCCATTTCTATCCCGCGCATCAAGAAGATCATTCGTAACACGAACTTCGAAGATGCGAAGGCATTAGCAGAGCAGGCTCTGGCTCAACCGACCGCGGAAGAGTTGATGAACCTGGTCAACAAGTTCATTGAAGAAAAAACACTCTGCTGATTCCGCGATACGCTGGCCCAACATTACTGCTTAGGAGAAGATCATGGGTTTTTTATCCAAACTTTTTGGCGATAAAACAGAAAGCGCATCTGGCACCATTGAGATCGTCGCCCCGCTGTCTGGTGAGATCGTAAATATCGAAGACGTGCCAGACGTAGTATTTGCGGAGAAAATTGTCGGCGATGGCATCGCGATTAAACCGGCAGGCAATAAAATGGTTGCTCCGGTTGATGGCACTATCGGCAAAATTTTCGAAACCAACCATGCGTTCTCTATCGAATCCGATAGTGGCATTGAGCTGTTCGTTCACTTCGGTATCGATACCGTGGAGCTAAAAGGCGAAGGCTTTAAACGCATCGCGGAAGAAGGCCAGAAAGTGAAGAAAGGCGATGTGGTTATTGAGTTTGACCTGCCGCTGCTGGAAGAGAAAGCGAAATCGACCCTGACGCCAGTCGTGATCTCCAATATGGATGAGATCAAAGAGCTGACCAAGCTGACCGGTCAGGTTATTGTTGGCGAAACACCGGTGATTCGTATTAAAAAATAACGGTTTTCATGCTGACTAAAACGGCACCTGCGGGTGCCGTTTTTATATCATAATGCAGTGCTAAGCTAGTTTTCCCAGTGCGGCAGACGAATAATCATTTCTAATCCACCGTTACGCCCGTTGAATGCCTGTACCTCACCATAATGCGCCAGCACCACCTTACGTACGATAGATAACCCCAAACCGTAACCTTTGCCCTGCATAGGGGAATTGACACGCACAAAGGGATCAAAAATACTGGAGAGCTTATCGGCATCCACGCCAGGTCCGCTATCGCTCACACGAATGCTTAGCCAGTGGCCGTCAGGCCGCAGGCTCACTTTGACCACCTGCCCTCGCACCGAATAGCGCAGCGCGTTACGCACCACATTTTCTACCGCACGGCGTATCAGTTCAGCGTTGCCTTTCACCGTATAGTCGACGTTTTCCCCAACTTCCAGCGTAATATCTACGCCAGGCAACTGCGCCTCATAGCGTGCATCATTAACGACCGTTTCCAGCAGACCGTGTAGATCGAAATATTGCTCATCAGGCATCTTTTCATTTTCGGCCCGGGACAGCGTCAGCAGCTCGCCAATCATCTTATCCAGCCGCCGCGCCTCTTCATCAATGCGATCGAGAGAGGTGTTAACCGACTCCGGCGTCTGACGTGCCAGGCCGGTCGCCAGTTGCAGCCGTGCCAGCGGCGAGCGCAGCTCATGCGAAATATCGTGCAGTAGCTCTTCACGCGCCTTCACCAGCACAGCAAGGCGTTCAACCATCGCATCAAAGTCATGGGCGACGACGGAAAACTCGTCGTGGCGACGACGCATCTGCGGGTAAAGACGTACGGAAAGATCGCCATTGGATACGCGGGTAAAGCCCAGACGTAATTGACGCATCGGCCGCGTCAGGTTCCATGCCAGCAAAGAGCTGAACAGCAGCCCCATTACCCCGGCAAACCAGAACACCGGTTCTGGAATATTCAGGATCTTACGCGGCGGTCTGCCCATCTCGCTGTCTTCGCGTAGCCCTTTTACGTCATAGCGTAGCTGGTACTGCTGGCCATCTGCGCCGGTCACCCACTCAATAACCTGATCGGGGAAGCCGCTACCCGGCAGTGAAAGATTGAGCTGATGACGCGAAATCTCCTGCGGCGGCGTTGGCATAAGCGTGACGGAGAAAAAGCGACGATCGCCGGGCGACCAGTCCGACATCATATTATCCAGCGCTGGCAGACCGCCGTGCTGCAATACCGAAACGGCTGAAGCCATCTGAAGATTAACAATACGCCGCGTAGCAATATGTTCTGGCGGCTCGCGATGCTTGCCATACAGGGTGAACCCCAGCCACAGTAGTTGGCTAATCAGAAAAAACACCAGCAGGAAACCAAACAGGATTTTCCAGAACAGACGGCCTCGAAAACGGTTCCTCATCGAATGCGATAACCGATGCTGCGTACGGTTTCAATATTGATCGCCTCGCCAGCCAGGCTGGATAGTTTTTGCCGGATATTGCTGATATGCACATCCACGCTGCGATCGTAGGCTTCGCGCGGACGCCCCAGCCCTTTCTCTGACAACTCATCTTTTGTCACTACCCGATCGGGCGATCGCAGCAGCAAATCAAGCAGATTGAATTCGGAAGCGGTCAGGTCGAAAGGCTTGTTTTTCCATTCGCTGATACGCGTAGCCGGATTAAGCGTCAGATCGCCCCAGCGTACCACCTCTTTTTTCTCCTGCTGGGCAGGCAGCTCATCAAAGCGACGCAGCACGGCCCGCAGGCGTGCCACCAGCTCACGGGGATAGCAGGGCTTGGGAACATAGTCATCTGCGCCCATTTCAAGCCCGATAACCCGATCGATATTATCCCCTTTTGCCGTTAGCATAATCACCGGGATACGACTGCTTTGTCGTACCTGACGCAGCACGTCAATACCACTCATATCTGGCAGCATGATATCTAAAATCATCGCCTGAAAGTCACCGGACAGCGCACTATTAATTCCGGCCTGACCGGTAAGCACCAGCGAGGCATGAAAGCCCTCGCCCATTAAATATTCACTGAGCATCGTGCCCAGCTCCAGGTCATCGTCAACTAACAGAATTTTCATGCATACACTCTCATAATCGGTTGGCGTTATTTTGACCTCAAGCGGAACAGTACGCAGCAGAATTTACTCAATCCTTACAGATATTCTTGCCTGATTGCGCTGCTGTTTCACTTTATTGTGGCAGCCTTTTAGGCTATACCAGTGTTTTCTTCGTACCAGGGATATTGGTCATGGCATTAAGTCGCACTTTGTTCAGCCGTAAAGGATTTTTACTGCTGTTATTTATCATCATTGCTGTTGTTATCACCTGGGCGTTACTGCATCAGCGGCAGAAACCCGCAGAATTTTTGACCGCTACGGCGGAACAGCGCCCGCTGCAACAGGCGGTGCTGGCAGACGGCACGCTCACCGCCAGCAAACTGGTTAGCGTCGGCGCGCAGGCTTCAGGTCAGATCAAACGGTTGCGGGTCGAACTGGGCGATGAGGTCAAACAGGGGCAGCTGGTGGCGGAAATTGACAGTATGACGCAGCAAAACGCGCTACAAAACGCGCAGGCGGCCTTAAAAAATATTGAAGCGCAGCGAGCAGCTAAGCAGGCCCAGCTCAGCAACTATCGGGCAACCTTTGCCCGTCAGCAGGTGATGCTGGCCAGAAACCTTACGGCGAAAGCGGAGTATGACGATGCGCAGGCCAGGCTGATCGCTACCGAAGCGGAGATCCGCGCGCTGGATGCACAGATCGTTCAGGCGCAAATTGAAGTGAATACCGCCCAGGTGAACCTTGGCTATACCCGTATCGTGTCACCGATAGACGGCACGGTTGTTTCGGTACCGGTTGAAGAAGGACAAACGGTTAACGCCGTACAAAGCGCGCCAACGCTAATCAAAGTCGCCAACCTCGACACCATGACGGTAAAGGCGCAGATTTCTGAAGCGGACGTTATCAAGGTGGAACCGGGCATGAAAGTCTGGTTTACCATTCTCGGCGAGCCGCATAAACGCTATGAGGGCACGCTACGCGCCATCGAACCGGCACCAGACTCGATTAATAACGACAGCTCCAGCAGTAGCCTGACCAGCTCTTCCAGTAGCTCCAGCAATAAAACCGCCATCTATTATTATGGTCTGTTTGACGTGCCCAATCCGCAGCATCGCCTGCGCATCTCTATGTCGGCGGAGGTGCATATTGTGCTGGGCGAGCGCAAAAATGCCGTGGTGATCCCCGCGACCGCGCTGGATAACATTGACGGTAAAACATCGGTACAGGTACTGGATGCCAGTCAGCAGGTCACGCGCCGACAGGTTGAGGTGGGGTTGAATGATAATGTCGAAGCGGAAATTGTTTCCGGCCTGAAGCCCGGCGAGAAAGTGATACTGGGCCAGCGCAACACGGCTGACGCGCCCTCGGGCGAAATGGGGCCACAATAATGGCGCTGCTACAGCTTAATGATATCTGCCGTTCTTTTCAGAATGGCGAACAGCAGGTGCAGGTGCTGCGTAATATTAATCTGTCCATCGATTCAGGCGAATTTGTTGCCATTGTAGGGCAGTCCGGCTCTGGCAAATCAACGTTAATGAATATTCTCGGCTGCCTGGATAAAGCCAGCGCCGGTGAATATCTGATTGCCAATCGCGCCGTTTCGGCGCTGGATAACGATGCGCTGGCGGCGCTGCGGCGCGAGCATTTCGGCTTTATCTTCCAGCGCTATCACCTGCTAAGCGAACTCACGGCACTGGGTAATGCCGAGATGCCCGCTATCTACGCCGGTCAGGCGGTGCAGGCGCGGCGTGAACGGGCCGCTGCTCTGCTGACGCGTCTTGGCCTTGGCGAGCGTCTGCATTATCGACCGGGTCAGCTTTCGGGCGGACAGCAGCAGCGTGTCAGTATTGCGCGCGCCCTGATGAACGGCGGCGAAGTGATCCTGGCCGATGAGCCGACCGGGGCGCTTGATAGCCACAGCGGTGAAGAGGTAATGCGCATCCTGCATGACCTGCATCAGCAAGGGCATACCATTGTTATCGTGACGCACGATATGCAGATTGCACAGCACGCACAGCGGATTATTGAAATACGCGATGGCGAAATTCTCAGCGACAGCCAGCGTCAGGCGCCTGACGCTGGCTCACGGCAAATGACCCGGCGCGCAGAGGGTAACGCCTGGCGCGCCGCGCGCGATCGGCTGACCGAAGCATTTCGTATGGCGCTGGTCTCCATGATGTCGCAGCGCTTACGCACGTTCCTGACGATGCTGGGCATAATTATCGGTATCGCCTCGGTGGTGGCGGTTGTGGCGTTGGGTAAAGGATCGCAGCAAAAAATCCTGCAAGAAATCAGCTTAATGGGCACCAGCACGCTGGATATTTTTCCCGGCAATGATTTTGGCGATATGAACTCCTCCGCCATTCAGACGCTGCGCGCCAGCGATGCCGATGCGCTGGCTTACCAGCCTTATGTGCACAGCGTGACCCCTTCGCTTTCAACCAGTACCACGCTGAAATATCGCAATCAGGCGCTATCGGTAATGGTAAACGGCGTTGGCGAACAGTTTTTTGCTGTACGTGGCTATCATGTGACGCAGGGAATGGCCTTCGATCGTCAGGGTGTAGACAGCCTGGCGCAGGATGCGGTGATTGATGAAAATACCCTAAAAAGGCTCTTCCCTCACGGTGAAAATCCGCTGGGCCAGGTTGTGATCCTCGGCAATATGCCGGTGCGCATTATCGGCGTCGCTACCCATCAAAGCAGTTTCGGCAATGACAGCAATCTGAATCTGTGGGTGCCCTACACCACGGTGATGAAGCGCATGGTTGGGCAGACGTGGCTCAGCGGCATTACCGTACGAGTGCGTGATAACGTTGATCTGGATCTGGCGGAACAGGGCGTTACCCGCCTGCTGACGCAGCGCCACAATGGCAAAGATTTTTTTATCCTTAATACCGACAGCATTCGGCAAACCATTGAGCGCACCACCGATACCATGACGCTGCTGGTAGCGATGATTGCGCTGATTTCACTGCTGGTGGGCGGCATCGGGGTGATGAATATTATGCTGGTTTCAGTGACTGAGCGTACCCGTGAAATCGGCGTGCGCATGGCGGTAGGCGCGCGCGCCAGCGATATTATGCAGCAGTTTTTGATTGAAGCGGTGCTGGTCTGCCTGACCGGCGGTATTATCGGCGTGCTATTGTCGCTGGTGCCAGGCATCATTCTGGCGCAGACCACCAGCAGTTTCAGCATGATCTACTCGCCCTTCTCAATCGTGGCGGCTTTTATCTGCTCCAGTCTGATCGGTGTGATCTTCGGCTTTTTCCCGGCAAGGCGGGCTGCCCGGCTCGACCCAATTCATGCGCTGGAGCGCGAATAGCTGACCCTTTTGTTACAAAACCGCAGGAGAGGCTCGCGCCGTGGGCCTGTCGCTCTTTGCGGGGCGCGTTATTGATAAACGCCGGTCGAGAGGTAACGGTCGCCGCGATCGCAAACGATCGCGACCACTATGCGACCTGGATTTTCCGTAGCGATGCGAATCGCGCCCGCCGCCGCGCCGCCAGAGCTAACGCCGCAGAAAATTCCTTCACGCCGC
The DNA here is from genome assembly GCF_050113775.1 of Pantoea sp. FN0302. Taxonomy (NCBI): domain Bacteria; kingdom Pseudomonadati; phylum Pseudomonadota; class Gammaproteobacteria; order Enterobacterales; family Erwiniaceae; genus Pantoea; species Pantoea sp. FN0302. Next base: position 270,100 of record NZ_JBNJSM010000001.1, on the reverse strand, counting down.
GCCAGTTGGCGCATGGTCTCTTCCGCTTCGCCCTGCCCCATATCGATAATGCGGTCAATCAACTCCGGGCGCCAGATACCCGGCATATAGGCAGCAGGCCATCGGCGAATGCCGGGAATACTGCTGCCCTCCTGCGGCTGCAGCCCCACAATTTGTACCTGCGGATTTTGCTCTTTCAGGTAACGGCCAACGCCGGTTATCGTGCCGGTGGTGCCCATACTGGAAACAAAATGCGTGATGCGTCCGCCGCTCTGCTGCCAGATTTCCGGGCCGGTAGTGGCATAGTGACCCAGTGGATTATCAGGATTATTAAACTGATCCAGTACTTTGCCCTCACCACGTTCCGCCATTGCCAGAGCCAGATCGCGTGCCCCTTCCATGCCCTGTTCACGGCTAACCAACACCAGTTCAGCCCCGTAGGCGCGCATCGCTGCCTGCCGTTCCTGGCTCATATTATCCGGCATGAGCAGCTTCAGACGGTAACCTTTCATCGCAGCGATCATCGCCAGCGCAATACCGGTATTGCCGCTGGTCGCTTCGATCAATTGATCGCCGGGAGCGATTTCACCACGTTGCTCAGCGCGCTGGATCATCGACAGCGCGGCACGATCCTTCACAGATCCGGCAGGGTTGTTGCCCTCCAGCTTCAGCCAGATTTCGCTGCCGTTGGCAGGCGTCAGGCGCTGCAGTTTAATCAGCGGCGTATTGCCGATGGTGGTTTCCAGAGTCGTCACGATGTTTTCCCGGCAGGCAAAATAACAGGGCGGGAAAATCCCGCCCAAATAAAATATGTGGAGTTAGAAAATATCAGGCGCTTTCGGCAAAGGCAACCGCACGCAGCGGCGTGTTGCCCTGATAGAGACGCGCCTGCTGCAGGCCAACGTAGAGGCGCTCGCCGCGCTGCGGGGCCGCCTGTTCACCATCAAACACCAGGCTAAAAGGCTCAGCCTGCCAGCCAGCGGGTTGGACCAGCAACTGCCAGAAGTGCCCACGCGGGCTGACTTCCAGAATCTGAACCGGCAAAGGGGTTTCCAGGCTACCCTGGCGCGCCGCATCAATTTCCCAGGGACGCAGGAACAGCTCAACCGCACCCTGATGCGCTGGCGTATAGCCCAGCGGCCAGTGATGCGCGCCCACATGGAAATGAGAGCCATGAACCTCAGCATCAAAGCGGTTCACTTCGCCAAGGAACTCCAGCACAAAACGGTTGGCCGGTTCGCGCCACACATCATCCGGCGTACCGACCTGCTCGATATTACCCTGGCTCATGACCACCACCCGATCGGCAACTTCCATCGCCTCTTCCTGATCGTGAGTTACAAACACGCTGGTAAATTTCAGTTCTTCATGCAGCTGACGCAGCCAGCGACGCAGTTCTTTACGCACCTGCGCGTCCAGCGCGCCAAAAGGTTCATCCAGCAACAGAATCTGCGGCTCGACCGCCAGCGCGCGCGCCAGCGCCACACGCTGTTTCTGACCGCCGGAAAGCTGGGCCGGAAAACGGGTTGCCAGATGTCCCAGCTGCACCATTTCCAGCAGCTGCGTGACCTTCTGCTTGATCGCCGCCGCTGACGGACGTTCGCGACGTGGCAGCACCGTCAGGCCAAAAGCAATGTTGTCGAACACGGTCATGTGACGGAACAGCGCATAGTGCTGAAAAACAAATCCAACCTGGCGATCGCGCGCATGTACATGGCTGACATCTTTATCATGAAAGCGGATCTGTCCGCTGTTTTGATGTTCCAGACCGGCGATAATGCGCAGCAGCGTGGTTTTCCCGGAGCCGGACGGCCCCAGCAGCGCCACCATTTGACCAGAAGAGATATCCAGCGAGATGTCATTGAGCACCCGCGTACGGCCAAACGATTTATTAATCTGCTTAATCTCAATGCTCATGATTTTCCTCCTGCTGTAAACGCTTCTGCTGGTTCTCTAATCGCCATTGCAGCGCGCTTTTCAGAAACAGCGTCACTATCGCCATCAGAGTCAGCAGCGCGGCGGCGGTAAACGCGCCCACGCTGTTGTAATCCTGATGCAGTAACTCAACCTGTAGCGGCAAGGTATAGGTCTCGCCGCGAATCGCTCCCGAAACCACTGAGACCGCACCAAATTCACCGATCGCGCGGGCATTGGTCAGCACCACGCCATACAACAGCGCCCAACGGATATTGGGCAACGTCACGCGGCGAAACATCTGCCAGCCGGAAGCGCCCAGCAGTACTGCGGCTTCATCTTCATGACTGCCCTGACTAAGCATCACCGGTACCAGCTCACGCACCACAAATGGGCAAGTGACAAAGATTGTTGCCATCACGATGCCCGGCCAGGAGAACATCAGCTGTATATGGTGTTCATCCAGCCAGCCGCCCGCGGGCCCGTTTACGCCCCAGAACAGCAAATAAATCAGGCCAGCCACCACCGGCGAGACCGCAAACGGAATATCGAACAGCGTCAGCAGTAACTGGCGCCCCGGGAAGGTAAAACGGGTCACCAGCCAGGCAAGCAGCGTACCGAAAACCAGGTTAACCGGTACGGTAATCAATGCCACCAGCACTGTGAGCCAGATAGCATGCAGCATATCGCTATCGCTGAGGTTACTCAGCACCGCGCCCAGCCCCTGTGCCAGCGCCTCGGTAAAAATGGCGATCAGCGGCACCACCAGCAACAGAAAAGAGACCAGCACGCCAACAGCAATCAGCAGCCATTTACCCCAGTTAATGCGCGGACGCTCAACGCCATTCAGTTGGGTGATATCAGCCATTAATGACCTCCAAGACGACGGCCAAAGCGGCTCTGTAACGTATTGATAGCGAACAGCAGCAGCAGCGAAGCGGCCAGAATAACGGAAGCAATCGCACTGGCTGCGGGGTAATCGAACTCCTGCAGACGAATAAAAATCATCAGCGAAGTGACTTCCGTCTTCCAGGCGATATTACCGGCAATAAAAATAATCGCGCCAAACTCACCCAGACTGCGGGTAAAGGAGAGCGCCGTACCGGCCATTAATGCCGGTGCTACTTCCGGCAGCACCACGCGGCGGAAACTTTGCCAGGGCGTCGCGCCCAGGGTTTGCGCCGCCTCTTCATATTCCGGACCCAGCTCTTCCAGTACCGGCTGAACGGTACGCACCACAAAGGGGATGCTGGTAAAAGCCATCGCCACGGCAATTCCCAGCCAGGTATAGGAAACCTTGATATCAAACTGCGCCAGCCACTGACCATACCAGCCGTTCACCGAAAACAGCCCGGCCAGCGTCAGTCCCGCTACGGCCGTTGGCAGCGCGAAAGGCAGATCCATTAACCCATCCAACACACTGCGGCCGGGAAAGCGGTAGCGGGTTAAAATCCAGGCCATCAGCATGCCGAAGAAGGCATTAAACAGCGAGGCCACCGCCGCCGAGATCAGCGTTATTTTGTAAGCCGCTACCACCTGCGGATTAGTAATGACTTCCCAGTATTGCGCCAGCGACATTTGCGCCAGTTGCATAATCAAGGCGCTCATCGGCAACAGCAGGATCAGGCAGGTGAAAAACAGGCTGCTGCCGAGGCTAATGCCAAAGCCAGGAAGTACGCGTTTACTACTTGCTACAAACATTAACCACGCCCCGCCGCTAACAGCTTATCCAGCTCGCCACCGCTGGCGAAGTGGGTTTTCATGATCTTTTCCCAGCTGCCAAAGCGATCTTCCACACGGAACAGCTCGGTTTGCGGGAAGTTCGCCTGCTGCATCATTTGAGGGTTATTCACCCGATAATAGAATTTGGTCATTATCTGCTGCGCCGCTGGCGTGTAGAGATAATTGAGGTAGGCTTTCGCCGCTGCCTCGCTATGATTCTGAGCCACGTTTTTATCCAGCCACGCCACCGGGAACTCGGCGAGAATATCGGTTTTCGGCACCACTACTTCGTAACCTGCTTGCGCATACTGGTTACGAATATTGTTCACTTCTGATTCAAAGCTGATCAGTACGTCGCCCAGGCCACGCTCAACGAACGTGGTGGTTGCGCCACGTCCGCCGGTATCCATCACTTCGACATTTTTCAGCAGTTGAGTCATAAACTGGGTGGTTTTAGCGCGGTCGCCATTGTTGGCTTTATCTGCCGCTCCCCATGCCGCCAGCCAGGTATAGCGGCCGTTGCCGGACGTTTTTGGATTAGGGAAAATCAGCTTAACGTCGCTGCGGATCAGATCGTTCCAGTCATGAATTTGCTTTGGATTGCCCTTGCGCACCAGAAACGCCATGGTGGAATAGAATGGCGAGCTGTGGTTCGGCAGACGCGATTGCCAGTCGGCAGGCAGCAAACGACCGCGATCGTGCAGGATTTGTACATCGGTGACCTGGTTATAAGTGACCACATCCGCCTTCAGGCCCTGAAGGATCGCCAACGCCTGTTTCGACGATCCGGCATGTGACTGGCGAATAGTAAGCTTATCGTTCGGGTGCTTTTCATCCCACTGCTGGATAAAAGGAGCATTCAGCGCCGTAAAGAGTTCACGTGACACATCATAAGAGCTGTTTAACAGCTCGGTTGCCTGCACGTTCGCGGCCAACAGCAAAGAGAGCGCCGCGCCGCCGAGTAACTTTTTCGCTACGGGAAAGGTCATTTCACACCCTGAGTATTGATCCGGCTCACATCACCGTATGCTCAGTGTATTTATAACTCAGGGCAAAGCTGTAACGGTTTTATATATCTTTTGCTGCTTTAAAAGTAGAAAAAAGCATAAGCGCACGGCAAAGCTTAACGGCAATACAGCAAAGCTGAAAAACAGCGGTACGGCAGAGTAGATCGGGCGATACCAGGCCGGTATCGTCCGTTATTTACAGCGCCAGTAGCGTCTCAAGAGAAGGCGCAAACCACCACGCGCCGCTGACCGGTTTAGTAAAGCGCAGCATGGCGTCATACTTGCCGTCACGCTCGCCAAACATACTTAACAGCTGCTGTTCAATATTGTAGAGCGTGGCGCAGTAAGCGATAAAATAGAGGCCGTTAGTGCCGCTGGCGGTGCCGTAAGGCAGGCTCTGGCGCAGGATTTTTAATCCCTGCCCGTTTTCTTTCAAGTCAACGCGGCTAACGTGCGATGTTGCAGGACGCGCATCGCCTTCCAGCTCTTCATTGCTCAGCCTGGTACGCCCAATGATTTGCTCCTGTTTTGCAACCGGCAGACGTTGCAACTGCGATAAATTATGCTCCCAGCGCTGGGTAAACACATAGCTGCCACCGGCGTCAGCCCCGTTGGCGATAATCGCTACCTGTTGACGCATCTCTCCCTTCGGGTTTTCAGTGCCATCAACGAAGCCAGAAAGATCGCGATCTTCCGTCCAGCGGAAACCGTGCGTCTCTTCTTCAATGCGTACCGCCGGGCCAAAAGCCGTCAGGGCCGCCTGGGCCAGGGTAAAGTTAATATCATGACGCAGGGATTGAATATGAACCAGCAGGTCGCGTTGAGTCGCAGGTGCCATATTTTTGCCCAGCGGCTGAAAATCCTTCAGCTCCGGCGCACTGTCTCCAGGCTGTAGATCGCGCCAGAGCGCGTTGCCAAAAGCAAGGGTCGCGCCCAGCGCCGCATCGGGATAGCGCGCCTGCAGCTGGATTAACTGATGATGGAAGGTTTTTACCCCCTGGCGAATCCTGTTCAGGTCGTCCTGAACCACGGCTTCCAGCCAAATGGCAAAACGATTATTTTCGGGCAAAATGCCGCTCTGATGCGGGGACATGCAGTGCTACTCCGGAATGAAACGGGTCGAAACAGGGCAATTATCATACCGGAAAATAGCGGCAGGGGTTGAGCTTGTACATATATTCACGCTGACTGATGAATAAATCGCTGAAAACAGCATGCAAAAACCATCGCGCATAACCTGTTGCACAGTTCTTTCAGTTAGCGTTCTGTACCATTGTTGATCCCGGTTCAGTGATTCCCCTGGCGGGCGTTGCGCCCGCCGTTCTGGGTTTACTTAACGTTGCCAGATAATTTTACTCACCTGCCAGCTTTTTAGCACATCATCCGGCGGGATCAGCCCCTGTGGACCCGCCCATTTTCCCTGATAGATATAGCTGATATGCTGGTTGCCCGGTGCCTGGCACAGCACTGCGGGAGCCGTTTCCCCACTGGCGGCCTGACAATGGCCAAAGGCTTTTTGATAATGATCGCTGAATACATCGCCAATGCGGGTGCCGTCGGCGCTGGCGATATCGCGATCCGTTACCTCTATGCGGCTCACTGTATCTTTGCCGCTGAACGTCAACTTCACCTCGTTATCGGTCAGCGCCTGCCAGAAACTGACCACGCTGCCCTGCTCGCTACGCATGCCCTGCCGCAACCGATAGTCACCATTCAGGCCCGCGTTAAGGGCGCTTTCCTGCAGTGGCGTAGCGCCATTGATTGCGCCAACGCCCTGTTCGGTTACCGTCAGCGAGGAGCCAAACCAGTTGCCGGGCCATAGCGTAGACCATGACCAGTCGATTGGATTCCACCAGCTTGCTTCGTTGCTGTTCGAGCCGTGACTGGCACAGCCCGCCAGTAGTAACGTAGCGACGATCAATGCCGGACGTAGTGATTTCATTGCAGCTCCTGTAGTGATTACGCAACCTTTTTCAGTGGGGTTGGAGTCGCATAAGCGCAAAAAGTTTTATTCCGTCTGATTGAGCTGCACATTAAAGCAGGCTTTCAGGCGACGACTAAGCAGTAGCCAGAGCAGCGCTGACAGGTCAAACAGCGCCGGCAGCCACAGCGCGAACAGCGAGATATCGCTCTCCTGCCCACTCTGCCACAGCACCAGCAGCAGGTTCAGCAGCAAGGTAGCGCACAGTGCCCAACGCCAGGCTCGCCAGAGCTTAGGCCAGCGTTGTCGATAGCCGGTAAGCAGTAGCCCGACGGCGGCGGGGATCCCCAGCGCCATGCCCATCCAGAAGATGTTTCTGTCAGGATAAAAGAGCTCCAGCAGTTCGGCACCCTGCTGACGTGATGCGCCAGCCATAATAAACAGCGCCCAGGTACGCGCCTGTAACAGCAGAATAAGCCAAAAGGTCAGCGGCAGACGCAGCTGACCTTTACTGTCGTAGTCATCAGGGGTGAAAAGCATCATGCACACAGTCTACAGCCGCAACCATGCGGCCCGGCAAGGTTAATACTCACGATCTTCAATCAGTCGTTTGCCCAGGCAGACAGCGTCTTGCATTTCATAATCGAGCTTTTCATAAAAGCCAATAACCGCGTCGTTCTCTTCACGTACGATGAGATTGATTTTCGGACAGCCGCGCGCAATCAGTTTTTTCTCCAGCCGGTTAAGCAACGCGTTGGCAAAGCCGCGTCCACGATAATCAGGATGCACGCCAAGATAATAGACGGAGCCGCGATGGCCGTCGTAGCCGCCCATCAAGGTGCCGACAATTTCACCGCCGACCACCGCCACCAGAAAGAGATCGGGATCGTGATTTAGCTTACGCTCAATGTCCATTTCCGGATCGTTCCAGGGGCGAAGCAGATCGCATCGCTCCCAAAGCGTAATGACTTCTTCAAAGTCTTCCTGGCGGAATGCGCGGATTTCCATGGAATTTTCTCAGAGTTACTTACAATTCGCTGATTATCACGCATTCTTTCCCTGGCGCAACCCTCGTAGCGCATCAGGCGGCAAAAAAATTCACGGCTGCTGCTTATTTAGCTGAAATAAATAGTAAAAGGCTGAAACAGCTTGCCTGTCGAAGCCCCTGGGCTGTCATGTTATAACGTTATTTTAACACTGGACGCCGCCATGAAAAAATTCTCACCGTTAACTTCCCGCCGCAAGCTGCTGTTTTCCGGAGCCGCTCTGGCCCTGTTACCCTCCGTGCGGGCGCTGGCGAAAAGCGAACAGGCCACGCTGTCGACAATGCCGCGCCCTGAGGCCAAAGCGTCTCGCCCGGCCAGCGGCAAAAAAATCGTGATGCTCGATCCCGGTCATGGCGGCATTGATTCCGGCGCGGTGGGTCAGGAAGGCAGCGAAGAGAAACATATTGTGTTGGAGATTGCGCATCACGTGCGCGAGCAGCTGAGCCAGCACAATCATATTGAGGTGCGTCTGACGCGCGACAGCGACCATTTTATTCCGCTGGCCGAGCGGGTAGAGATCGCGCATCAGCATGGGGCCGATCTCTTTATGTCTATTCACGCCGACGGTTTTACCAGCCCAACCGCTAACGGCGCATCGGTGTTTGCCCTGTCGAACCGTGGGGCGAGCAGCGCGATGGCGCGTTATCTGTCGGAAAAAGAGAATGCGGCGGATAAAGTGGGCGGCGTTAAGGTACAAAGCGACAATCCTTATCTGCAACAGGTCCTGTTTGATCTGGTTCAGACAGATACCATCAAGAACAGCCTGACGCTTGGCAGCCATATTCTTCAGCAGATTCGTCCGGTTCATCATTTGCACAGCCAGCACACCGAGCAGGCCGCCTTTGCCGTGTTGAAATCCCCGTCGATCCCCTCAGTGCTGGTTGAAACCTCTTTTATTACCAATCCGGCGGAAGAGCGTCTGCTGGGCACCACGGCTTTTCGGCAAAAGATTGCCCGCGCCATTGCCGACGGCATCGTTAGCTTTTTTGTGGAATTTGACCGCCGCAATCAACGACCGGGTTAGGTATACTCTTCACCCTGAAGCAAAAGGCCAGAAGATGGCCTTTTTATGACATAGCGAAGCGAATATGAATGCTCCCAATATTGAACAGGTAAAAGCCTTTCTGCAGGCGTTACAGGATGAGATCTGTCAACAACTGGAACTGGCAGACGGCGGCGCGCAGTTTCAGGAGGATAGCTGGACGCGCGTTGGCGGCGGCGGCGGCCGGAGCCGCGTGCTGCGTCAGGGCGCAGTGTTTGAGCAGGCGGGGGTGAATTTTTCCCATGTGCATGGCGACCAGATGCCCGCCTCCGCCACTGCGCATCGTCCCGAACTGGCTGGACGCAGCTTTGAGGCGCTGGGCGTTTCTCTGGTGATCCATCCGGAAAACCCCTATATCCCGACCAGCCATGCCAACGTGCGCTTTTTTATTGCGGAAAAACCGGGGGCCGATCCGGTCTGGTGGTTTGGCGGCGGCTTTGATTTAACGCCGTTTTATGGCTTTGAAGAGGATGCGATTCACTGGCATCAAACCGCTTTCGATCTGTGTCAGCCGTTTGGTGGGGATGTTTATGCCCGTTATAAGAAATGGTGTGATGACTATTTTTACCTGAAGCATCGCAATGAGCAGCGTGGTATCGGCGGGCTGTTTTTTGATGATCTGAACACGCCTGATTTTGAACGCAGCTTCGCCTTTACGCAGGCGGTGGGCCGGGGTTTTCTTGATGGCTATTTGCCTATTGTGCAGCGTCGCAAAGGCATGCCGTGGGGCGAGCGTGAGCGTGAGTTTCAGCTTTATCGTCGTGGGCGCTATGTGGAATTTAACCTGGTTTGGGATCGCGGCACGCTGTTTGGTTTGCAGACCGGTGGCCGTACCGAATCGATTCTGATGTCTATGCCGCCGCTGGTGCGCTGGGAATATGATTATCAGCCACAGCCTGGCTCGCCGGAGGCAGCGCTGTACAGTGATTTTCTGCCGGTAAAGGCGTGGCTGCCGGAGTAAAACAGCGGCAGGGGTGCGGGAGTTTCAGGATTAAACCGCACTGGTAGTGCGGTGCCCGCTGAAGTACACCGGGCTGGTAGCGCGGTGCCTGCACAGGGAGTGCAGGCCGATCGTAAAGACGCAAAAAACGTCATCCCTGACAGCTCGGCCCGCGCCATCCCTGGCGCGGGACGCTTTACTCTTCTGCCTGCACTCCCAGTGCTTCAGGCTCAGGTGTCGCTGTACAGTGGTGACTTACACCTTACCGGCGTTTTTAACCATTCTGTGCAGACACGTTATTGGTCATGTGCGAAGTGAGCGTTGGCAGTTCGCCTGTACTCCCTGTGCTTCCGGTTTAGAAAACGTCTGTAGAGTAACTGCCCACAGCTACAGCGGCTGCGTTTGCGCTTCTACTACCGCCAGCGCCACCATATTCACGATGCGCCGCACCGATGAGATGCGCGTCAGCACATGAACCGGCTTTGCGATACCCATGAGTACCGGTCCAACGGTTACCCCTTCCGAACAGGAAACGCGCAGCAGGTTATAGCTGATACGCGCCGCCTCAACGTTTGGCATAATCAACACGTTAGCAGAACCTTTTAACGGGCTGTCCGGCATTAAATCCTGGCGAATGCTTTCCACCAGCGCGGCATCACCGTGCATTTCGCCATCAATTTCCAGCTCCGGCACGCGTGCATTAACCAGCGCCAGCGTCTCACGCATTTTACGCGCCGCAGGTGCGTCGGAGGTGCCAAAACTGGAGTGCGACAGCAGCGCCACTTTGGGCTCGATACCAAAGCGCCGCACCGTTTCCGCCGCCATAATGGTTAACTCAGCCAGCTGTTCCGGTGTGGGATCTTCGTTAACGTAGGTATCGGCAATAAAGGTATTACCGCTGGGCAGCAGCAGCGCATTCATTGCTCCCGCCACGTTAATACCGGGTCGAAAACCAAACACCCGCTCAACGATCGTATAGTGCTCCTGATAATCGCCGATGGTGCCGCAGATCATGGCGTCCGCTTCGCCACGGTGCACCATAATCGCCCCGATCAGCGTGGGATTGCCAATAACCGCGCGCTGCGCCTGTTCGGGCGAGACGCCGCGCCGCTTCATCATCTGATGGTATTCTCTCCAGTAGGCTTTAAAGCGTGGATCGGACTCATTGTTCACCACTTCAAAATCTTTACCCGCCTCGATTTTTAAACCCAGCTTTTGCAGGCGCATCTCAATAACGTTGGGCCGGCCGATAAGAATCGGCTTTGCCAGCCCCAGCGTGACCAGCTCCTGGGTGGCATGCAGTACGCGCGCCTCTTCGCCCTCCGCCAGCACCACCCGCTTCGGCTCTTTACGCGCCTGGGCAAACACCGGCTTCATAAACAGATTGGTTTTATAAACAAATTCGGTCAGCTTTTCACGATAGGCATCGAAGTCGTTAATGGGCCGGGTCGCCACACCCGATTCCATTGCCGCTTTCGCTACCGCAGGCGCAATCTGCACAATAAGGCGCGGATCAAAAGGTTTAGGGATCAAATAGTCGGGGCCGAACGACAGCTCCTCATCGCCATAGGCGGACGCCACCACCTCGCTCTGCTCCGCCAGCGCCAGTTCGGCTATGGCATGCACCGCCGCCAGCTTCATCGCTTCATTAATGGCCGTCGCGCCCACGTCCAGCGCGCCGCGAAAAATAAACGGAAAGCAGAGAACATTGTTTACCTGATTAGGGTAATCGGAGCGGCCAGTACAGATAATCGCATCCGGACGCACCGCTTTCGCCAGCGGCGGCAGAATTTCCGGTTCCGGGTTGGCCAACGCCAGAATCAGCGGATCAGGCGCCATCTCTTTAACCATCTCGGGCGTCAGCACCTTCGGTCCGGAGCAACCCAGGAAAATATCGGCACCAGCAATCGCCTCATCCAGCCGACGCATCCCGTTATCGGCAATGGCATAGGCCGCTTTGGTTTCCGCCATCTTCTCGTCGCGGCCCTGGTAGATCACCCCTTTTGAATCACACACAATGATATTACGTCGCTGCAGCCCCAGCTCCACCAGCAAATTCATACAGGCGATAGCGGAAGCACCCGCACCGGAAACCACCAGCCGCACATCGGAAATATTTTTCTTCACGATGCGCAGCCCGTTCAGCACCGCAGCGGTACAGATAATCGCCGTACCGTGCTGATCGTCATGAAACACCGGTATCTTCATGCGTTCGCGCAGCGCTTTCTCAATATAAAAGCATTCAGGTGCCTTGATATCCTCCAGATTGATGCCGCCGAAAGTCGGTTCAAGCGCGGCAATGACATTAATCAACCGATCGGGATCCTGTTCATCGACTTCAATATCAAACACATCAATGCCAGCGAACTTCTTAAACAGGACGCCTTTGCCCTCCATCACCGGCTTACCTGCCAGCGCACCGATATTGCCCAGCCCGAGTACCGCCGTGCCGTTAGAGATCACAGCAACCAGGTTGCCGCGTGCGGTATATTTATGCGCGGCCAGCGGATCTTGCGCAATTTCCAGACAGGGTGCGGCCACGCCCGGTGAATAGGCCAGCGCCAGATCGCGCTGCGTTGCCAGCGGCTTGGTGGGAGAAACCTGTATTTTTCCTGGCTGCGGATATTGGTGAAAATCGAGCGCGCTCTGCTTGAGTTGATCGTCCATCATCGGTTCCTTCGGGTTGATAACGCGTGAAAAAGCATCAGCTGAGCAGTATAGGAGCGTGCTGCGGCGAAAAAACTTGAGGTGCGCCAAAGAATGACTATCTGCGCCTGAACGTATAGTGGAAGAACTGGACTCAGACACGATATTTTTTACTTCTGCTATGCTTTTTAGTGGCCTGCATGCTGTTTTAGCCTGGGCAGCAGAAGCGTTCCCGGCGGTGTCTTACCTGACGCAACAGGAACGGGTTATCAAGTTCATGCTTTATTGTCGTGGCATTCTGCCCGTGGCGATCAAGCATCGGCATGGTCTTACGCACCGCCAGGCCGCATCACAACTGGCGCGGCTCTCGCTATTGAATGAGCCCATTGCAACAATCAGAGAAAACGCATTTCCACATGAGAGCAGCTGGTGCAATGTGGTTCGTCTGTATTAAAGGACCGGGCCTGGCAGGCAAGGCCTGACAGCCATGATTAAATTTGCACTACCCTTCGGTTATCAAGGAGCTAAGAGATGAATCAGCTAGATGCACTGAAACAATTCACTACCGTTGTGGCGGACAGCGGCGATATTGAATCCATTCGTAATTATCACCCTGAAGACGCTACCACCAATCCGTCTCTGATCCTGAAAGCCGCTGGCCTCGAATCCTATAAGCACCTGATTGATGACGCGATCGACTACGCGAAAAAACAGGGCGGCAGCAAAGAAACCCAGATTATCAACGCCAGCGACAAAGTTGCTGTGAACCTCGGCATGGAAATTTTGAAAAGCGTGCCGGGCCGTGTTTCGACCGAAGTGGATGCGCGCCTCTCCTTCGATCGTGGCATGTGCGTCACCAAAGCGGAAAAGCTGGTAAGAATGTATGAAGATCACGGCATCGACCGCTCACGCATTCTGATCAAGCTGGCTTCCACCTGGGAAGGTATCCGTGCAGCGGAAGAGCTGGAGAAAAACGGCATCAACTGTAACCTGACGCTGCTGTTCTCTTTTGCCCAGGCGCGCGCCTGTGCCGAAGCAGGCGTTTTCCTGATCTCCCCGTTCGTGGGCCGTATTTATGACTGGTATAACAGCCGCCAGCCGCTGGACCCTTACAATGTGGATGAAGATCCAGGCGTGAAATCGGTACGGGCGATTTACGAATATTATAAATCGCATCGTTATAAAACCATCATCATGGGCGCAAGCTTCCGTAAAACCGAGCAGATTCTGGCGCTGGCGGGCTGCGATCGCCTGACTATTTCTCCGAACCTGCTGCAAGAGCTGCAGTCCAGCGACGCGCCGGTAGAACGCAAGCTGACGCCATCAACGCAGGGCTTCCACGAGCCGTCACCGCTTACTGAAACAGAGTTCCGTTGGGAACATAACCAGGATCCGATGGCAGTGGAAAAACTGTCTGAAGGCATCCGTCAGTTTGCCGCTGACCAGATTAAGCTGGAAGAGACGCTGGCCGCACGGCTGTAACAGCCGCATAACGGTTTGATTCAGGGGCGAATTTTCGCCCCATTTTCATCCCCTCTACTTTCCTTCAAGGGAGAAAAACATGTCCTCACGTAGAGAACTGGCGAATGCGATTCGTGCGCTCAGCATGGACGCGGTACAAAAAGCAAAATCAGGCCATCCAGGTGCGCCGATGGGCATGGCGGATATTGCCGAAGTGCTGTGGCGCGATTTCCTGAAGCATAATCCGACCAACCCCGCCTGGGCTGACCGCGACCGCTTTATTCTCTCTAACGGTCACGGCTCTATGCTGTTATATAGTCTGCTGCATCTGAGCGGCTACGATCTGCCGATTGAGGAATTGAAAAACTTCCGTCAGCTGCATTCCAAAACCCCGGGCCACCCGGAGATTGGGTATACGCCTGGCGTGGAAACCACTACCGGTCCGCTGGGCCAGGGGCTGGCTAACGCGGTAGGTCTGGCAATTGCCGAGCGCACGCTGGCTGCGCAGTTTAACCGCCCTCAGCATGAGATTGTCGATCACTTCACCTATGTTTTTATGGGCGACGGCTGTCTGATGGAAGGTATTTCGCATGAGGTTTGTTCACTGGCGGGAACCCTGGGCCTTGGCAAGCTGATCGGTTTCTATGACCATAACGGCATTTCTATTGATGGTGAAACCGAAGGCTGGTTTACCGATGATACGGCAAAACGCTTTGAAGCCTACAACTGGCATGTGGTTGGCGACATTGACGGTCACGATCCTGACGCGGTTGCTGCAGCGATCAAAGAGGCGCAGAGCGTTACCGATAAGCCCTCTCTGATTATTTGCCGTACCATTATCGGTTTCGGTTCGCCGAACAAAGCGGGTAAAGAAGATGCGCACGGCGCGCCGCTGGGCGATGACGAGATCGCGCTAACGCGTAAACAGCTGGGCTGGAATCATGCGCCGTTTGAAATTCCACAGGATATTTATCAGCAGTGGGATGCCCGACAGACAGGCGAACAGCATGAAAAAGCCTGGAACGAGAAATTTGCCGCTTATAAAGCCGCCTTCCCGGAGCTGGCTGCGGAATATACACGCCGTATGACCGGTGGCATGCCGGAAAACTGGCAGCAGGAAACACAGAAGTTTATCGAACAGCTACAGGCTAATGCCAATAAAATCGCCAGCCGTAAAGCATCACAGAATGCGCTGGAAGCCTACGGTAAACTGCTGCCGGAATTCCTTGGCGGCTCTGCGGATCTGGCACCCAGCAACCTGACAATTTGGTCAGGCTCGAAATCGATTAAAGATGATCCGGCGGGTAACTATATTCACTACGGCGTTCGTGAATTTGGCATGACAGCCATTGCCAACGGCATCGCGCATCATGGCGGTTTTGTACCTTATACCGCCACCTTCCTGATGTTTGTAGAATATGCGCGTAACGCGGCACGTATGGCAGCGCTGATGAAAGCACGCCAGATCATGGTTTATACCCATGACTCTATCGGACTGGGTGAAGATGGCCCAACCCATCAGCCAGTTGAGCAGTTAGCCAGCCTGCGTCTGACACCGAATATGAGCACCTGGCGTCCTTGCGATCAGGTAGAAACTGCCGTGGCGTGGAAACATGCGATTGAGCGTCATAACGGCCCGACCGCGCTGATTCTGTCGCGTCAGAACCTGATGCAGCCGGAGCGCACGCCGCAGCAGCTGGCAGATATCTCTCGTGGCGGCTATATTCTGCGCGACAGCGAAGGCACGCCAGAAGTGATCCTGATCGCCACCGGTTCTGAAGTGGAGATTACCCTGGGCGCGGCGGAGAAATTGACGCGTGCCGGACATAAAGTACGTGTGGTTTCTATGCCATCAACCGACCTGTTTGATAAACAGGATGTGGCTTACCGTGAATCGGTGCTGCCTTCCACTGTTACCGCTCGCGTGGCGGTAGAGGCAGGCATCGCTGACTACTGGTACAAGTATGTTGGCCTGAACGGAGCGATTGTTGGCATGACCACCTTTGGTGAATCCGCGCCAGCCGATAAGCTGTTCGCTGAGTTCGGCTTTACCGTTGAAAACATCGTTAGCCATGCCGAAGCACTGTTGAAACCGCATTAACAGGTAAACAGAGAAAAAAGCACGCCATCGGGCGTGCTTTTTTATGCATGTCATTTCTCTGAGAATAAGAAACCCCGCCCACCTCTTTCCTGATGCGCGCTCTGGATAAGTTAATAACATTATTTATGCAGCACCGCATTGAGCTATTAATAAAAGCGGCACACAGAATAAAACAACTCCACAAGAATAAATCGAGCATCTAATTATAAAGCGTTAATTGCTTAACTATTAATATAACCTTCTGGCTTTCTAACCATTAAAATAACCCAGCATACCTCACAAATTTATTTATTTCATCTTCTTTCATTTTTAGGAGTGCACTACCCTTCCCGCTAAGGATCGTAATTAGAAGGAGCTTAGCGATGACCGAGACCATGATATTTCCAGCCATAAAACTGCCCTGCCTGCTTTTCGCCACCCAGCATAAAATGGATGATTACGGTGCGCCTGATATGCTGTATGGCGACCTCTCCGCTGAGGTACTGCGCCAGCAATATCATCTGCGCGATATCTCCACGCGCATCGATCCCTATACCCACCCTAACCGTGAAGAGTGCGCCCGCATTCTGTTTGATGAGTTTCGCGATCTGTCAGATATGTTTTCATTTTATGGTGATTATAAAAGCCTGGCGCGCACCATGATCACGCATATGCAGTATGGCAACGGCGCGGTTTTCAGTGATCCGCTGCTGGATCAGGCAATGGCGGAGCATAGTTCTATGCAGAGTTCACTTAATAACATTTTAAAAACCCTTCAAAATTACATTGACTGGAACAGACAAGTGTTACCTGAGCCAGCACGTAAAGTTTTAACTGATTCAATAATGAAATCTCTTCTGCCCAGATTTGACAACTTTACCGACCGGTTTAATGGTTTAGGCATCACGATACACGACACTTGGGCAACTCATATTACCCTGAAAGACTTATTGATTAAAAAGGATAGTTTTACCGCAGTAATAAAATACCATATTCAGGATCACTTTGGTTTGGATGCAGAAGATATAAGCAATAATTTTTATCGGCAGTTTCGTATTTTCAGGATATGGTTCTATCTTCAACACATCAATAATAAGCCGTTCAAACCATTCATTAGTGAGATAGTGTTAGTAACAGAAAAAAGTGTAGGCCGCTATGATAAAATATAAAATTTCGCTTATTACATTATCAGCCATCCTGCTATTTATACTATATCAGGCACTGTTACCGGTAGAAATCATTGGCGTACATAAGCCAGGCAAAACGTTAGCGGTTGTGATTGTAAAAAACTTCCCACTAACAAGAGTCGGCAAAATATCCTGGTGGAAACAACATCAACGCCAATTGCAAGAAAAGCACCCATTTATTAATTCTCCCGAAAATCACATTATCCTTTTTTTGCAAACGGAATATAAAAAAGATTCCGGCACCGACCAGGATAGCGATCTGCTCTGTTTTAAGGATATGCCCGGCGACGTTAACTGCGTATCCAAAGAAAACCGCCCTCTACTGATATGGCATTATCCTGATGGGCATACCGAGTATGAAACCGAAAACTTCTTTCAGCGTTTTCTTCGTCATTTTTAATCACTACAAATATGAGGTCAGGAAGTGATTAACCGTTACTAACCACAAACACAGGAGTTAAGGATGAGCATCGATCTTTTTTTAAAAATCGAAGGTATAGAGGGAGAAGCAAAGGATGCCAATCATAAAGGGTGGATCACGCTCTCTGGTTTCAACTGGGGGGCCAGTCAGCCGGGCAATATGCAAACGGGTGGAGGGGGTGGCGCTGGTAAGGTTACCTGGCGCGACCTCACGGCTAATGCGTTGATTGATCGGTCGACGCCAGCGATTTTACGCTACCTTTCCAGCGGCAGACATATCAATAAGGTCGAGCTTTCTGCCTGCAAAGCCGGCGATCCGCAGATTGAATATATGCGCATTACCCTGGAGGAAGTGCTGTTAACTAACCTCACTTATAACGGCACCAGCGGCAATGAACAGGTTGGCATGACCTATAGTTTCCAGGCAGCCAGGGTGCGCCAGCAGTACTGGGAACAGACGGAAAAAGGTGGCAGAGGCGCAGAAATCGCGGCCGGCTGGAATATCAAAGAAAATAAAGAACTGTAGCGTTAGTTATCTGCCGCCGCCTTTTTGCGGCGGCTTGTTTGGTAAGGTTGTTAAAAGGAACTTAGCCATGACAGATAATTTATTATCACCAGCCATAAAACTGCCCTGCCTGCTTTTTGCCACCCAGCATAAAATGGACGACTACGGTGCGCCCGATATGCTGTATGGCGATCTCTCCGCTGAGGTGCTGCGCCAGCAATATCATCTGCGTGATATCTCTACGCGTATCGATCCCTTTAACCACCCTAACCGTAAAGAAAGCGCCCGCATTCTGTTTAAGGAGTTTCGCGATCTGTCAGATATGTTTTCATTTTATGGTGATTATAAAAGCCTGGCGCGCACCATGATTACGCATATGCAGTATGGCAACGGCGCGGTTTTCAGTGATCCGCTACTGGACCAGGCGATGGCGGAACATAGTTCTATGAAAACGTTTCTTAATTTTTTGTCTGAACGGTTCACACAATATAATATGGTCACGAAAGAAGGTATTATAGATATCCCCGTTGAGGATATATTAAAGCAAATTAGTCAAACTAAGTTACCTAAATTTAATAATCTTCAGGATAGTTTTAACAGCCTGGGGATCACTGTTCATGATATATGGGCAACGCATATTTATCTTGACTCATTCAAAGTCGAAGGAAATCGTTTTTTTGCCACCGTAAGGTTTAAATTCCAGGACCATTTTGGCTTAGATACTACGGATATCAGCAATACTTTTTACCGTAATTTCCGTATATTCCGCATTTGGTTTATCTTGCAAAGATGGCAAGGCTATGGCTTCCGTCCATTCCTTACAGAGTTCAATTTCGTTGCAAAATTTCAAGGTGATTTAAAAAAATGAGAAAAATTGCTTTTCTTCTTATTTCCCTGGCGTTCGCCGTCATTTTTTATCGACTCTGCTATCCAGCAAGAATTATTGACATTCACCACACTTCAAAACATTCAATAGCATTAGTTGTTGAATATTTCCCCTGGACTAAAAAAGGAAAAATCAGGTGGTGGGAGAAGCATCGTGAAGAAATTTTCAAACAGTTAAAATTTAATGAAAGCATTTATTCAATATATATTTATAACACCCATTATAAAAAGGATTCCGGCACTGATCAGGACAGTGACCTGCTCTGTTTTGATGATATGAATACCGAAGCTAATTGCATATCAAAAGAGAATCAACCCTTGGTTATTCACCATTATCGTGACGGCCATACCGAATATCAAACCGAAAACTTCTTTCAGCGTTTTCTTCAGCATTTTTAATCACTACAAATATGACGTACTGGGAACAGACGGAAAAAAGTGGCAGAGGCGCAGAAATCGCGGCCGGCTGGAATATCAAAGAAAATAAAGAACTGTAGCGTTAATTATCTGCCGCCGCCTTTTTGCGGCGGCTTGTTTGGTAAGGTTGTTAAAAGGAACTTGGCAATGACAGATAATTTATTATCACCAGCCATAAAACTGCCCTGCCTGCTTTTTGCCACCCAGCATAAAATGGACGACTACGGTGCGCCCGATATGCTGTATGGCGATCTCTCCGCTGAGGTGCTGCGCCAGCAATATCATCTGCGTGATATCTCTACGCGTATCGATCCCTTTAACCACCCTAACCGTAAAGAAAGCGCCCGCATTCTGTTTAATGAGTTTCGCGATCTGTCAGATATGTTTTCATTTTATGGTGATTATAAAAGCCTGGCGCGCACCATGATTACGCATATGCAGTATGGCAACGGCGCGGTTTTCAGTGACCCGCTGCTGGACCAGGCGATGGCGGAACATAGTTCTATGAAGCAAGCCGTTGAATTAATTAGTACTATATTATCTCAATATAGTGTGGCAACCAAAAACGGCACAGTTAATATATCTTTTGATGGGATAAAAAAAGATATTAATGAAATAAGACTTCCAAAATTTAATGGGTTTTTAGATAGGTTCAATAGTTTAGGCATTACCGTTCATGACATCTGGTCTACACACATTTATCTTGATTCGATTGAATCTAAAGGGAATAATTTTACAGCAAAAATAAGATTTAATTTTCAGGACCATTTTGGTTTAGATACCGCAGATATAAGCAATGCTTTCTACCGTAACTTTCGTATATTTCGCATTTGGTTTGTATTACAACGATGGGAGGGGTATGGTTTCCATCCGTTCTTTACTGAAACTAGTTCTGTCACAAAAATTCAAGGCACCTTAAAAAAATGAAAAGAATTATTATTTTTTTCCTGTCATTGCTTTTTATAACTGCTGGCTACCACCTGTATTACCCAACCAGAGTTATTGGCATCCATCATACTTCTGAACATATAATAGTAATAGTTGTTGAGCATTTCCCCTGGACTAAAAAAGGAAAAATAAGATGGTGGGAGAGGCATCGTAACGACATATTCAATCAGGTAAACTTCAAAGAAAATGTTTACTCTATATATATTTACAACACCCATTACAAAAAAGATTCCGGCACCGATCAAGACAGTGATTTGCGATGTTTTGAAGAGATGAATACCGCAGCCAACTGTATATCCAAAGAGAATCGCCCGTTGATAATCAGGCACTATCGAGATGGCCATACCGAGTACACAACGGAAAGCATCTTCCGCCGTTTCTATTAACGGTTCAAAAACAGCGAGGCGGCTCCATGAAGCCGTTAATGCGGATGCAGCCTGCGATCTCCTGGTTGCAAAGCTCTCTGTTGCCTGCGCTTCCGCTGCTATCGCCACGATCCTGACGCTTCGCAGAGAGGAAAAATTTCTTCGGTTCCCCCCTTTCCGTTATTGAGAAAACGATTACTATACCCGTCATATTTCAGGTTGCAGATGCGCTGGCTTTCTTCACTCCCCCGGTCATTTACGGGTGTAAACATCCGGGATTCACTGTGTCGCCGCCTTGCTGCAACCCGGATTATTCAGGGTAATATCATTTACCTTCCGCTAAACCTTGATGGATCTGCCTCCGTTGAAAACTCGTTTTTATTTGCTGGCTGCACTGTTTGCCACGCTGCCGCTGCGCGGCCAGGCGCAGTCTTCGCCCGACCCGCTTCTGGCTTCACAAATTGTCGATCGTTATGCTGAGCATATTTTTTATGGCAGCGCCGCTACCGGCATGGCGCTGGTCGCTATTGATGGTAATCAGCGAGTTTTTGCCAGCTTCGGCGAGACCCGCCCCGGCAACGAGACGCGCCCGCAAAAAGATTCGTTAATCCGTATTGCCTCGATAAGCAAACTGATGACCAGTGAAGTGATGCTTAAAATGGCGGAACGGGGACAGGTCAGGCTTGACGATCCTTTGGCTAAGTACGCACCGCCCGGCTCGCGCGTGCCTGACTATGCCGGACAGCCGATGCGTCTGATCCATCTTGCTACCCATACCAGCGGGCTGCCGCGTGAACAGCCCGGCGGCAAAGCGGGACGCCCGGTATTTGTCTGGCCGACAAAAGCCGATCGCTGGAGTTGGCTACGGCAGGCGCAGCTGAATACACCGCCAGGCGTACGCGCCGCCTACTCTAACATCGCCTATGATTTACTGGCGGATGCGCTCTCCCGCGCGGCAGGCACGCCTTATCCGGCGCTGTTTCGTCAGTTGATTACCCGACCATTAGGCATGAAAGACACCACGTTCACTCCTTCACCAGACCAGTGCAAACGCCTGATGGTGCCGGAGCGCGGCGCCAGCCCCTGCATCAATACGCTGGCAGCCATTGGCAGCGGCGGTGTCTATTCAACGCCGGAGGATATGGGCCGCTGGATGCAGCAATTTTTGAATTCCGATATCAATACGCGCACGCCGCAAATCGATCGTCTGCAAACGCTGATCTATCAGCGCAGCCAGTTGACCAAAGTAGAAGGTATGGATGTGCCAGGTAAAGCTGCGGCGCTGGGTATGGGCTGGGTCTATATGGCACCTGAAAACGGTCATCCCGGCATTATGCAAAAAACCGGCGGCGGCGGCGGCTTTATCACCTATATGGCGATGATCCCGCAGTACAATGTTGGCGTATTTGTGGTAGTGACCCGTACCAGTTTGACGCGCTTCCGCGCCATGAGCGATGGGGTAAATGATCTATTGACCGAACTGGCAGGCAACCAGCAAGGCTCGCCAATCAGGGTACAGGAAATTCGTTAAGGTAGCGGCGGATAATAGCGCCGCCGCTCAGGGCGGTGACGGACGCTGGCTCACCCACAGGGTGGGCCATTCGTCACTGCCATGCCAGGCGTCACAGGTTCCCTCTTCGGCATACTCAGCCAGCGCAAATTCCTGACCGTTAAACTGCCAGCGGGTAGCAATACCGCAATCGCCCAGCCCACGCCCTTTTGCATAGGTAAAAAGTTGTGCATTAGCCGCATCATACTCTGCATTAATTATCTCCAGCAGCCTGTCATTGCGGCCCGGCGGTGCAAAAGGCAACGACAGCGTCAGGCGACGTGATAGCCAGGGCTGGGTGCGGGTGACTTCAAAGGCCAAATCAATCATGTTGTAGGCCCCCATTTCACAGCTCACCAGCAGCAGAGCCTTGCTGTCAGTGAGTGGGGCCACGCTGACTTCGCGGCGCATCGGGTCCAGCGAACACTCATCGGCGCTTACACGCCAGGTTCCGTAATCGATCAGGCCGGTGGTTTCTTCACGCGTTAAGGGCGTCGCGGGACGCTCCGAAAGACGCATTACTGGCGCTGCCGGTTCGGGCGGCACATCCCACACGCTGCGGCTGCCGCGCTTTACCCAGGCGCTCAGGCTACCGACGCGGCCCTGGACATCATCCATTAGCAGCAGCGCCGCCTTAAGCCCATGCAGTGAAATTGCGGACTGGGGCCGCCATGTAAGCTGGATATTATCAGCATCCATGATTTGCGTGAGAAATTCATCGATAGCGATGGGATGACTGGTCACCAGGTGATGCGGTTCCACCGTCCAGTGTTTGAAGTCAGGACGCAGACGCTTCTGATCGAGCAGCAGGTTATCCTGCAACGCCGCGCCCTTTAAATCACCGGTATAACGATTACCATAATCAATACGCAATATGGGACGATCGTTGACGCCCGCATAGCGAGAAAGCGTCATTACCAGTCCATTTTCGCCGGTGATATTTCGTGCCACACAATAATTAAGGTTATTACAGGTAATCTGCCAGTCGGTAAATATTTTCTGTAACGGAGCCGCCTGCACGCTGGCAATGAAAAGGAAAGGCAACAACAGCGATTTCATCCAGTAAGGCATTTAATAACCCAATCCCTAAATTAGTTCATTGATGATAGCGCAACGACAGCGGTTCAACATGCCTTTCTCTGGTTATACAAGAAAACAGGCCTGCAACCGGGGAACAAACCAGGGTGATAACCTAACGTTACGATTTATCATCCTGTGCCGCTCTGTTTATCTCAATCGGATTTCTCGGACTCTTCAATCATCTCTGCAAACGGTCATATCCTTACAAGAGGTCATCATCAGTCACACTGATTTTGCTGGCAAGAAACGCGGGTATGGCATCACTGAATGCCGGAAGAGTGAAAGAACAAGAATTTTTGTGATGTATGCCACATAAAAGTGATATGCCATATTTTATTTACATAGCAATTAAGCATCATATCCGTTATTTGGCCGTTACGCTTTTGTATACCTTAATTTTTTCTCAGGGCATATTTTGCAACCCCGCTTTCTTGGGTTTTTATTACACCGCAGGCATTTTTTTACCTGCTAAGGGTCAGCCGCAAATATTGAGGAATTAAATCTCAATAGCTGGATGCCAGGCTGGTTAAATTATGCCGGATGTCACAGGAACTATTCTTCGCAATCTGACGCAGATGAAAAAGGAATTTACAACGTCGCCATGGCGGCGCGGTTATTAACCAGTCCTTATCAGGGAGTCAAAATTACCGCCGTGCCGCATTTAGAATATGAAGTTACTTTTCGCCAGCCAACAATGAGAACGAGCAGCACCTCCTCTGTTTAATTATATGCTGAAGCCAGACGCAGCGGCTTTGTAGCGATGCGTTAGCCTGGCTACAGGAACATTCGGCATAGAAAATGGAACGAATTGAGCCAGAAAATTTTGCAAGGCCAGGGCAAAACCCTCGCCTGGTAAGCATCGGCGCCTCAGGCGTGCAGCCAGCCAGCCTGCTGCGCGTACTGCAACAGCATGATGGTTTTGCCGTCGCGAATTTCACCGTTTTTAATCATTGCCAGCGCCTGTGGAAAAGGCAGCTCCAGCACTTCAATTGATTCATCTTCCACGCCGCCACCCGCATTATCCCGCTGTGATTCATCATACTCAGCGGCAAAAAAATGTAGTAGCTCTGTTACGCCGCCCGGCGACATATAAGCCTCAAACAGCTTCTCTACTTTGCCAACGGCGTAGCCGGTCTCTTCAATTGCTTCTTTGCGAATGCAGTCTTCCGGCGAATCATCATCAAGCAGCCCGGCGCAGGTTTCGATCAGCATGCCATTCTCATTGCCATTAACAAAAGTAGCCATACGGAACTGTCGGATCAGAACCACGCTGTTCTTTTCGCGGTTATAAAGCAGAATGGTGGCGCCATTGCCGCGATCGTAAACTTCCCGCTTGTGGCGTATCGTCTCACCGCTACTGGTAGTGAGTTCATAGGTATAGTTACGCAGGACAAACCAATTTTCTGACAGCAGCTTATCTTTGATCAGCTTGATATGGGCAGGCATAGCGGCTCCGAAAATAAACAGGGAGCCTGCAATCATAAAACTGCCGCAACGAGAAAACTATCCGAATTGCGTCAGGGATAACGGGAAACTGTCTCTGTACTGGGGAATGGAGAAGATGCCGCAGGCCAGAAGACCTGCGGCTGAAGCCATCAGTGGCGGTTACGCACCAGCTGATAACGACGGGTCAGATACTCTACCGGCGCGCTCCAGATATGCACCAGACGGCAGAACGGGAACAACAGGAACAGCGTCATGCCCAGCACCATATGAACTTTATAGATCAGCGCCACGCCTTCCAGATGCGCTGCCGCACCCGCATGGAACGTGACTATGGCCTGTGCCCAGCCAACCAGCTTCATCATTTCGCTGCCATCCATATGGTGAGCAGAGAAAGGAATCGTCAGCAGGCCAAGCGTTGCCTGAGCTACCAGCAACGTCAGGATCAGAATATCGCCGGTGCTGCTGGTAGCGCGCACGCGCGGATTGGTCAGACGGCGTTTCAGCAACAGACCGCCGCCTATCAGCGTCATCGCGCCGCAGATGCCGCCAGCCACCATCGCCAGTTGCTGCTTCACGGCGATCGGCAGGAAAGATTCGTACATCCAGTGCGGCGTCAACATGCCGACCAGATGACCAAAGAAGATGCCGATAATGCCGATATGAAACAGGTTAGATGCCAGGCGCATCCCCTTTTTATCCAGCATCTGGCTGGAGCCTGCGCGCCAGCTGTATTGCCCGTAGTCGTAACGCAACCAACTGCCGACCAGAAAAACCGTCCCGGCCAGATAAGGATAGATATTAAAGAAAAACAGATTCAAGAATTGCATGATCAGCGTCCTGTCATTCCTGTGGTGGCTTGCGCCACGTCCAGATACTGTGGCGCAACGGCACCGGCAAAGCGGCGCTGATGCGCTTCCTGCTGTGCTGAGGCGCAGCCCTGTTCACCCAGGAAGCGGATTTGTTCCTCTTCCCAGACCGCATCCAGCGCCTGCGGCGTATCGTCGCGCGCCTCCTGTGCCACCTGTGTCTCCAGCGCATCGGCAGCGACGTCGCTGTCAGAGAGCGCCAGCAGCACGTCAAGCAGATCGGCCCAGCGGCTATTGCGCTGGCGCAGTCGCGCACTCAGCAATGCCAGAATCGGCGCAACGTCCACTAATCCTTCACGCGCCTCCTCAGGGCTACGGCTGCTGAGATATTCCAGGTAAAGCGGCAGGAAATCTGGCAGTTCACGACTGTCCAGCGCCAGTCCGGCAGCACGATACTGTTCCATCAAATCGACCATCGCCTGACCGCGATCGCGGGATTCGCCGTGAACATGCTCAAACAGCAGCAGTGAGGTAGCGCGTCCACGATCGAACAGTTCACAGTAATCAGCCTGCAGATCGAGCAGCGGTCGGGCGCTGAAATCGCACACCACGGCCAGCAGTTGCGCACGCAGTTGCTCATTTAGCTCGCTGGCGGAGGCCAGCGCCTCCTCCAGCTCCTGCTGATGCTCGAATAACGCCCGATCGGGATAATCCAACAGGCGACCAATAATTCTTAGCGCCATCATGAGGCATCCTCCCGATTCCCGGTTTTGCGTGTAATATCAACCGCATCAATGCGACGGGTATTAAACAGGTTAAATTTGCTGTCGCTGCCGTGGCAGCCATCACCGAAGCTAAAGCCGCAGCCTTTGCTTTCCGGGAAGGCCTCACGCGCCAGCTCGCGGTGGCTGGAAGGCACTACAAAGCGATCTTCATAGTTGGCGATCGCCAGATAGCGGTACATTTCCTGAGCCTGCGCCTCTGTGAGACCTACCTGCTCCAGCGCGCTGGTATCCACCACGCCGTCCACGCTTTCCGCACGCTTGTAGTGACGCATCGCCAGCATACGTTTCAGCGCCAGCAACACCGGCGCGGTATCGCCTGCGGTCAGCAGATTAGCCAGATACTGCACCGGAATACGCAGGCTTTCTACGTTTGGCAGCACGCCCTGTTGATCCAGCACGCCCGCATCGGCAGCTGACTGAATCGGCGATAAAGGCGGCACATACCACACCATCGGCAGCGTGCGGTATTCAGGATGCAGCGGCAGCGCCAGCTTCCAGTCCATGGCCATTTTATAAACCGGCGATTTCTGCGCTGCGTCGATCACACTTTGCGGGATGCCATCTTTTAGCGCCTGTGCGATAACAGTCGGATCGTGCGGATCGAGGAAAACGTCCAGCTGGCTTTGATAGAGATCCTGCTCGTTCTCCACCGCTGCGGCCTGCTCGATACGATCTGCGTCATACAGCAGCACGCCTAAATAGCGAATGCGGCCTACGCAGGTTTCGGAGCACACGGTCGGCTGGCCCGCTTCGATACGCGGATAGCAGAAAATACATTTTTCTGATTTACCGCTTTTCCAGTTGAAGTAGATTTTTTTATATGGGCAGCCGGTCAGACACATACGCCAGCCGCGGCATTTGTCCTGATCGATCAGCACAATGCCATCTTCCCCACGCTTATAGATGGCGCCGCTTGGGCAGGTGGCGACACAGGCCGGATTCAGGCAGTGTTCGCACAGGCGCGGCAGATACATCATGAAGGTGTTTTCGAACTGTCCGTACATCTCTTTCTGGATGTTATCGAAGTTTTTATCCTGGGAGCGTTTAGAAAATTCGCCGCCAAGGATCTCTTCCCAGTTCGGGCCACCTTCGATTTTTTTCATGCGCTGGCCGGTAATCAGCGAGCGCGGACGCGCGATCGGCTGATGCTTGCCAGCAGGGGCATTGTGCAGATGCTGATAATCAAAATCGAACGGCTCGTAGTAATCATCCAGCGCCGGGACATCCGGGTTGGCGAAAATTTTAGACAACAGGCCGACGCGGCTGCCCATGCGCGGCTGTAGCTGACCGTTGATTTTACGGATCCAGCCGCCTTTCCATTTTTCCTGATCTTCCCAGGCGCGGGGATAGCCAACGCCCGGTTTGCTTTCTACGTTGTTAAACCAGGCATACTCCATGCCTTCGCGGCTGGTCCAGACGTTTTTACAGGTTACCGAACAGGTATGGCAGCCGATGCATTTGTCGAGGTTTAACACCATACCGACTTGCGAACGAATTTTCATTGCTGAGCCTCCTGGCGGGAACCCTGGCACTCGTCGTTGCCTTCGCCATCTAACCAATTGACATTGTTCATTTTTCTTACCACCACAAACTCATCACGATTCGAACCTACGGTACCGTAATAGTTGAAGCCGTAGGCCAGCTGCGCATAACCGCCAATCATATGGGTCGGTTTCGGGTAAACGCGCGTTACTGAGTTATGAATACCGCCGCGCTGACCGGTGATTTCCGCCCCCGGAATATTCACGATACGTTCCTGCGCGTGATACATCATGGTCATACCGGCAGGGACGCGCTGGCTAACCACGGCACGCGCGGTCAGAGAGCCGTTGGCGTTAAAGGCTTCGATCCAGTCGTTGTCTTCAATACCCAGATCTTTGGCATCTTCCTCGCTCATCCAGACAATCGGTCCGCCGCGCGACAACGTCAGCATCAACAGATTGTCGCTGTAGGTTGAGTGAATGCCCCATTTCTGGTGTGGCGTCAGGAAATTCAGCGCTTTTTCCGGGTTGCCGTTCGGCTTTTTATTCAGCAGCGGCTGCACGGCTCGCGTATCTACCGGCGGACGGTAAACCAGCAGGCTTTCACCGAAAGCGCGCATCCATTCATGATCCTGATAAAGCTGTTGACGACCGCTCAGCGTACGGAACGGAATCAGCTCATGGATATTGGTGTAACAGGCGTTATAAGAGACATGCTCATCTTCCAGGCCAGACCAGGTCGGGCTGGAGATGATTTTACGCGGCTGCGCCTGAATATCGCGGAAGCGGATTTTTTCATCTTCCTTATTCAGCGCCAGATGCGTATGGTCACGACCGGTGATTTTGCTCAGCGCGCCCCAGGCTTTTACCGCGACCTGTCCGTTGGTTTCCGGCGCCAGTGTCAGAATCATTTCCGCCGCGTCAATTGCGCTGTCAATCATCGGACGGCCCGCTGCCGGCCCTTCATGCTTAACGTAATTAAGCTTTTTCAGCAGCTCGATTTCTGTATCGGTGTTCCAGCTGATGCCTTTACCGCCGTTGCCCAGCTTATCCATCAAGGGTCCAATGGAGGTGAAGCGTTCCCAGGTGGCCGGATAATCACGTTCAACGGTGATGATATGCGGCGCGGTTTTACCCGGGATAAGATCGCACTCGCCTTTTTTCCACTCTTTCACGCCGAACGGCTGCGCCAGTTCTGCGGCAGAGTCATGCTGCATCGGCAGGGTCACCACATCGGTTTCTTTGCCGAGGTGGCCGTGACAAACTTCCGAGAAGCTTTTGGCAATGCCTTTGTAAATTTCCCAGTCGCTCTTCGCTTCCCAGGCGGGATCGACAGCGGCCGAAAGCGGATGAATAAACGGATGCATATCCGAGGTATTCATGTCGTCTTTTTCATACCAGGTTGCCGTCGGCAGCACGATATCGGAGTAGAGGCAGGTGCTGGACATACGGAAATCGAGCGTTACCACCAGATCCAGTTTGCCTTCACCACCGTTATCCTGCCATTCCACTTCCTGCGGCTTGACGCTGCCCTGCTCGCCCAGGTCTTTGCCCTGAATGCCATTTTCCGTACCCAGCAGGTACTTCAGCATGTATTCATGGCCTTTACCGGAAGAGCCCAGCAGGTTGGAACGCCAGACAAACAGGTTACGCGGGAAGTTCTGCGGATTATCCGGCTGCTCTGCCGCAAAGCGCAACGAGCCCTGTTTCAGGCTGTCAACGGTATAGTCGATCGGCGTCTGACCAGCAGCCTGCGCTTTGGCCGCGATATGCAGCGGGTTAACAGAGAGCTGCGGCGCAGACGGCAGCCAGCCCATACGTTCGGCGCGCACGTTAAAATCGATCAGGCTGCCCTGGAAACGCGATTTATCCGCCAGCGGTGAGAGCAGAGTGGCGGTTTCCACCGTTTCATGACGCCACTGGCTGGAGTGGTTATAGAAGAAAGAGGTGCCGTTCATATGGCGTGGCGGACGTTGCCAGTCCAGACCAAATGCCAGCGGTGTCCAGCCGGTTTGCGGACGCAGTTTTTCCTGGCCCACATAGTGCGCCCAGCCGCCGCCGCTCTGTCCGACGCAGCCGCAGAACACCAGCATATTGATCAGCCCGCGATAGTTCATATCCATATGGAACCAGTGATTCATACCGGCACCGACAATGATCATGGAACGACCATGGGTTTTTTCCGCGTTTTGCGCGAACTCGCGTGCGATACGGATAATCTGCTCGCGGGATACGCCGGTGATTTTCTCTGCCCAGCCCGGAGTATAAGCTTTGATCTCATCGTAACTGGTGGCGCAGTTAGCATCATCCAGACCACGATCAAGGCCATAGTTAGCCAGCGTCAGATCGTAAACGCTGGTCACCAGCGCTTCGCTGCCGTCGGCCAGTTTCAGGCGTTTAACCGGCAGTTTATGCAGCAGGATTTCATCCAGCGCCACGCTGTTGAAATGTTCGCTTTCGATACCGCCGAAGTAAGGGAAGCCGACCTTCGCCACCTCATCGTGGCTGCCCAGCAGGCTCAGCTGTAGCTCAACATCCCGCTGCGAACCGCCTTCACGCGCTTCAAGGTTCCATTTGCCCTCTTCGCCCCAGCGATAGCCGATAGAGCCCAGCGGCGCTACCAGTTCACCGCTCAGGCTATCAAGCGCGATGGTTTTCCATTCCGGGTTATTTTCCTGGCCGAGGTTATCCACCAGATCGCTGGCGCGCAGCATACGACCCGCCGCGTAATAGCCGCCTTCACGTGGTTCCAGCATCACCAGCATCGGCATATCGGTATAGCGACGCACATAATCACGGAAATAGGGCACTTCGCGATCGAGATGGAACTCTTTCAGCATCACATGGCCCATCGCCAGCGCCATTGCGCTGTCGGTGCCCTGTTTCGGGTTTAGCCAGAGATCGCACAGCTTGGCGACTTCCGCATAGTCCGGCGTCACCGCCACGGTTTTGGTGCCTTTGTAGCGTACTTCAGTGAAGAAGTGGGCATCCGGCGTACGCGTCTGCGGTACGTTGGAACCCCAGGCGATAATATAGGAAGAGTTATACCAGTCGGCGGATTCTGGTACGTCGGTCTGCTCGCCCCAGGTCATTGGCGAAGCGGGCGGCAAGTCGCAGTACCAGTCGTAGAAACTCAGGCAGGTACCGCCAATCAGCGACAGATAACGCGCGCCAGCGGCGTAAGAGACCATAGACATTGCCGGAATTGGTGAGAAACCAATAATACGGTCTGGCCCAAAGGTTTTTGCGGTGTACACGTTCGCAGCGGCGATAAGCTCATTGACTTCCTGCCAGCTGGAACGCACAAATCCACCGCGTCCACGCGCCACTTTATAACTTTTCGCTTTTTCAGGATCGTTGATGATAGAGCCCCAGGCATCAACCGGATCGCTGTGCCGCGCTTTGGCTTCGCGCCATAATTTCACTAGCCGCTTGCGCATAAGTGGATATTTCAGGCGATTGGCACTATATAAATACCATGAGTAGCTGGCGCCGCGTGGGCAACCGCGTGGCTCATGGTTAGGCAGATCCGGACGAGTGCGCGGATAGTCAGTCTGCTGCGTTTCCCAGGTGACCAGTCCGTTTTTGACATAGATCTTCCAGCTACATGAACCGGTGCAGTTGACGCCGTGCGTAGAACGCACGATTTTGTCATGCTGCCAGCGGCTGCGGTAACCATCTTCCCAGTCCCGGTTAGTATTAAGTGTCTGGCCGTGTTGACCAGCAAAGGGTTCGGCTAGTTGTTTAAAATAGCGAAACCGATCCAGAAATTTGCTCATCCGGAATTCTCCTGAAGGCTCGGTGTTGTTATAAATGGCTAAACGACATTGCGTATGGTGTGGGTATCAGCCTACTGAGCTGATAACGCTGGCCGCTTGATTGCGATCAAGTCAGCACGGCGAAGCGGTTCCCGCCTGCGCCCTCTTTACTCCTTAAGTAGTAACTCCTGCCCAGTGCTAACCTCATAATTTGAATGGATAAATTTCATGCGGCATAGCCAGTACTTCGGGTTTCTGCGGCTACCAGCTATTTAGGAGTACGGCGCGTAAGGAACAATGAAAAAAACCGGCTTTGTCGGTATGACAAAAGCCGGTTTTGGCGATTAGCGCGCAGCCTTGCGACCGTAGACTAACCAGGTGATCAAAATGCAAACCACATAGAACGCCAGGAAGATTTTCATCGCGCCAGCCGGTGAACCGGTCATCGCCAGTGAAATACCGAAGGTTTGCGGAATAAAGAAGCCGCCTGCCGCGCCGATGGCGGAAATAAAGCCCAGCGCGGCTGCCGTATCGGTCACCGCTTCCTGCTGCGCCTGCTGATCGCTACCGCCGCGTGCTTTTACGCTATCCCAGGTAATTTTACGGAAGATCACCGCTATCATTTGATAGGTGGAACCGCTACCCAAACCTGCGGTTAAGAACAGCACCATAAAGATGCCGAAGAACAGCGGGAACGAACCGCCCTCTCCCTCTACTGGCAGCGACAGAAACAGCAATCCGGTAAATAACGCCATCACGATAAAGTTAATTAGCGTGACGCGAACGCCGCCAAAGCGGTCAGAAATCACCCCGCCCGCAGAACGAGCCAGCGCGCCCAGCAGCGGACCAAAGAAGGCGTACTTCATGATCACGATCTCTGGAAACTGCGTTTTTGACAGCATGGCGAAACCAGCGGAGAACCCGATAAATGAACCGAAGGTAGCCAGATAAAGCAGGCTCAGCCCCCACAGGTGCGCGCGTTTTAATACCGGCAGCTGTTGACGCAGAGAGGCTTTAGACGCGGCGAGATCGTTCATACCGAACCAGGCGGCAAGCGTGGCGATAAACAACAGCGGCACCCAAATCCAGGCGGCATTTTCCAACCACATATGGTCGCCGTCGCTGGTCACCTGTCCCTGGCCAAAATAGCCAAAAATCGCCATTGAGATGGCCAGAGGCGCCAGCAGCTGCATGACGCTTACGCCCAGATTGCCCAGGCCGCCGTTAATGCCCAGCGCGCCGCCCTGCTGCGCTTTTGGATAAAAGAAACTGATATTGCCCATACTTGAAGCGAAGTTTGCGCCGGCAAAGCCGCAAAGCAGGGAGATCAGAACAAACACCGCAAAAGGCGTTTGTGGATTTTGTACGGCAAAACCGAGCCACAAACAGGGGATCAGCAGAAAGCCGGTGC
Organism: Pantoea sp. FN0302; assembly: GCF_050113775.1. NCBI lineage: Bacteria > Pseudomonadati > Pseudomonadota > Gammaproteobacteria > Enterobacterales > Erwiniaceae > Pantoea > Pantoea sp. FN0302. The sequence goes on along the minus strand of NZ_JBNJSM010000001.1, from coordinate 237,299 downwards.
TGAAAGCAGTCCAGCGGCGACCGCCAAACAGAGGAATAACGAAAGAGTAAGGCACACGCAGCAGCGCGCCAGAAACGGAAGGTAAAGCAGTCAACAGAAAAAGCTGATCGGTTGTAAAGTTAAAGCCAACTTTATTTAAGTTAACGGCAACGGTGCTAAACAGCATCCAGACGCAGAATGCCAACAACAGGCAAAAAACAGAAATCCATAAGTTACGGCTTGCAATACGTTTACCGCTCTGCTGCCAGAATTCTGCATCTTCCGGCTGCCAGTTTTGGATAACGGCACCTGATGCTTTTTTTTCTGACGGCGTGGCTAAATTTGACATAATAACCCCGATGATGAAATGAGAACTGCGCACATCCTGCCTGGTCGTTAGCGGTGCGGAGTTGACATAAATCAACGGGGCGGCAATTAATTTCAGGCAGCAATTGTGTCTTAACCACTAAATGAGTAGTGTTTGCCCTGAAAACAACTTTAATAAAAACAGATAATTAAAAAACAAGAATCGCTACCGTTAAAGATTTTAATCTCCTTTGCATTTACTTTTGCTACCTATTTATAGGTATAAAACATCTTTTAAGAATAATGAAAAATAGCTGGCGACAGTGCTGTTTTCACTGAAACCGGCTTTCGTTATGTCTTATGCAGCGTTGCAGATGCTGACAACACCATGATTAACCGGAGCCTGTATGACTATCCACGATGACGCCGCCACTATCCTGTTGATCGACGATCATCCGATGTTGCGTAACGGCGTTAAGCAGTTGATTAGCCTGGATTCGCAGTTAAAGGTGATCGCCGAAGCAGGCAATGGCGAACAGGGTCTGGCACTGGCCGAGCAGCTCGATCCTGATTTAATTTTACTTGATTTGAATATGCCGGGGATTAACGGGTTGGAAACGCTCGATCTCTTGCGCCGTATCGATCTTTCGGGCCGGATCGTCGTGTTTACCGTTTCAAACGATGAAGAAGATGTGGTTAGCGCGCTAAAGCGTGGCGCAGATGGTTATCTGCTGAAAGATATGGAACCCGAAGCGCTGCTGACCTCACTGCATCAGGCCGCTGCGGGCCAACTGGTCTTAAGCGAGACTCTGACTTCGGTTCTGATTAGCAGTCTGCGCGAAACGCCGCCTGCGACTCGACGCGATCTGCAGCAGCTTACCCGAAGGGAGCAGGATATTTTGCGACAAATCGCGCGTGGGCTCCCGAATAAAACTATCGCCCGTAAACTCAATATCACCGAGAGCACGGTAAAAGTGCATGTTAAACATCTGTTAAAGAAGCTGCAGCTAAAGTCGCGGGTAGAAGCGGCGGTCTGGTATTTACAACATAAGATGGGAAGTTAAGACGCGGCGGACGACTGGTTGATCGTCCGCCGCCAGACTCTTATTTAGAAGGGTTTTCTTTTAACGGCGCGGCTGGCTGCGCATCGTCATGAGCCTGCTCATGCTCGGTCATGGCAACCGCATGGACGCGCTTACGCACGCCAAACCACCCCAAAACCAGCACCACGGCGAGCAGCGGCAGAGAAGCCACGGTATAGGTTCCGTTAGGGTAGTCAAACGCCATCAGCACCAGCACACTCACCAGAAACAGCAGCGTCAGCCATGATGTCACCGGCGCGCCTGGTAGCTTAAAGCTAACGTCATCGGCCCTGCCTTCCTTGATCGCCTTACGCAGACGCATCTGGCAGACAATAATAAATGCCCAGGTCGAAAGAATACCCAGCGAGGCGATGTTAAGTACGATTTCAAACACCTGTGACGGAACATAATAGTTCAGCGCAACGCCCACTATATAAACGCCGATGGTAACCAGAATACCGGCGTAAGGCACCTGCTGGCCGCTCATTTTTGACAGAACCTGCGGCGCAGAACCGCCCATCGCCATTGAACGCAAAACGCGTCCGGTGGCATAAAGGCCAGAGTTCAGGCTGGAAAGCGCCGCACTCAGTACCACAATATTCATGATACTGCCGATATAAGGCACGCCCAGCTTTGAGAAGAAAGTCACAAACGGGCTTTGTCCGGCCTGATAAGCATTCCACGGCAGCAGCAGCACCAGCAGCGTCACGGAGCCGACATAAAACAGGCCAATACGCCAGATCACGCTGTTAATCGCTTTCGGCAGCACTTTCTTCGGCTCTTTACATTCCCCTGCCGCAATCCCCACCAGCTCTATCGAGGCAAAAGCGAAAACCACGCCCTGCACCAGAACCAGTGCTGGCAACAGCCCATGTGGGAACATGCCGCCGTTATCTGTGATCAAATGGAAGCCAGTGGTATTGCCATCCAGCGGTTTACCGCTGCCCAGGAACACCACGCCCACCACCAGGAAAATCATAATGGCCAGCACTTTTACCAGCGCAAACCAGAACTCCATCTCAGCAAACCATTTCACGCCGATCAGATTCATCGAGCCGACAATAACCAATGCACCCAGCGCAAACATCCACTGCGGCACATCACCAAACGCGCCCCAGTAGTGCATATAGAGTGCTACGGCGGTAATGTCCACGATACCGGTCATCGCCCAGTTAACAAAGTACATCCAGCCAGCAACGTAAGAAGCCTTTTCACCTAAAAACTCGCGCGCATAGGAAACAAAGCTGCCGCTGGAGGGACGATGCAGCACCAGTTCGCCAAGCGCACGCAAAATAAAGAAGGAAAAAATACCGCAAACGAGATAAACCAGCGCCAGCGCCGGACCTGCAGCCTGTAAGCGCGCGCCCGCGCCGAGAAACAGACCGGTTCCTATTGCGCCGCCGATGGCGATCATCTGTACCTGACGGTTACCCATCGCCTTGTCGTAACCAGCATCATGTGAATTCAGCCAGCGTCTTCTGGCAGCGCGTTGATCCGCCGCCGTTTTCTTGGTTGCTTTCATTGCCTATCCTGTTGTCCTGTCCGATAAAGGAGCGCCTGTCCGCTCAGCTCTCTTCGCCCCTTAATAAACAAACGATTGCGTTATAAAGAGCTGAAGGAATAAATCCGCTATAGATCTGGGTCTTTTAATGTGGCGACACAGCGAATTTACGGCGATGAATCCTAACCTTTCTGTTAATGGGAAGCAAAACTCCCATGGTGAAAATTTTTACCCTTTTTGTCATTTTTGTAACACGGATAAAAGTATCGGCGTGAAGAGGCAGAAAACGGTAATTGACCCAATTCCATCGATATTTGACATTCAGGCTACTCACCTGGCTGAGCGCCCTGCTCTTATAGTGATGGCACGTTAGCATTTCAGGCATGCATGCCTTATTCGGCGGGCGCTACCGATACCGCGAGTGCAAAATCATCTGGAGCAAAACATGAAACTGACCCAAATACGCAACGCAACATTACGCCTTGATTACGCAGGAAGCCGCTTTCTTATCGATCCGGTTTTAGCTGACAAGGAAGCCTGGCCTGGTTTTCCCGGCACAGCGCGCTCACATCGACGTAATCCGCTTGTTGAGCTACCGGTCGCCATTGATGAACTGTTGAAGGTTGACGCCGTTATCGTTACCCATACCCATCTGGATCACTGGGATGAGGCAGCTCAACACGCTATACCCAACGACATGCCGATCTTCGTTCAGCATGAAAATGATGCCGCGCTTATCCGTTCGCAGGGGTTCACTGAAGTTCGCGTATTGCAGGATGAGAATAGCTTTGCTGACATCACTATCATTAAAACCGATGGTCAGCATGGCAGCGATGAAGCCTATGCTAATCCTGAAATGGCGGCTATGCTCGGCGATGCCTGCGGCCTGGTGTTGCGTCACAATAGCGAAAAAACGCTCTATATTGCGGGTGATACCATTTGGGTTAAGCCTTATGTGGATACGTTGCAGACGTGGCAGCCTGATGTCGTGGTTCTCAACGCTGGCTTTGCGCAGGTGGATGGCTACGGCGCTATTATCATGGGGAAAGAGGACGTTCTGCGTACCCATCAGATTCTGCCCCATGCGACGATCGTCGCTTCGCATCTGGAGGCGATTAATCACTGTGTACTGACACGTGCTGAGATACGTGAATATGCGCATCAGCAGAGCATTGAGCAGAGCGTACGGATCCCGGAAGATGGCGAAACGCTGGTGTTCTGAATCCAGCCCATCCGGCCTATTAAAACATACCGGACAATGGCCTGACGCCGCATCATAAAACAGGGATAGCCGTAATGGCTACGGCATATCCTCTTTGTTTGAATCGGGAGGTAATTTTTGACCACTCCAACAGTTGCCGTTATTGCCACCGCTGGCGTCAGTTCATTTCACTTTTCCGTTCCGTGTATTATTTTCGGTCAGGCAATGCCTGAGCCGGATCGCTTTGATTTGCAGATCTGTGCTGAAAGGCCCGGTATGCTGCCGTCAGATAGCGGCCTGATGATCAGGGTGAAAAACGGGCTGGAATTGCTAGAAACGGCAGATATTATCATCGTTCCTTTCTGGAGCCATCCCGAAGAAAAGCCTGCGCAAGTGTTACTTGATGCGTTAACGGCCGCCTGGCTCCGGGGCGCTGAGATAGTGGGATTATGTCTGGGAACCTATGTTCTTGCCTACGCCGGCCTGCTGGAAAATCGGCGGGCTGCGACCCATTGGGAATATGAACGCGACTTTACGCAGCGCTTTCCAAATGTATATCTTGATACCAATGCGCTTTATATTAACGATCGGCGTTTGATTACCTCTGCGGGGACGGCCGCCGGCATCGACTGCTGTCTGTATATTGTCCGCGAGCGTTATGGCAGCGCTCTGGCTAACAAAATTGCGCGCAGGATGGTGACGCCGCCCTACCGCGAAGGCGGCCAGGCGCAATATATTGCCCGTCCGGTACCCGAAACCACGCGCGATAACACCATTAATGAACTGATAGATCACCTGCGCCGTCATCTGGATAAACCGCATAAACTTGATGCTCTGGCCAGGTTCGCCAATATGAGCCGTCGCACCCTTACCCGGCATTTCTTTTCTGCTACCGGATTAACCCCTGGCGACTGGCTTAACAGAGAGCGCCTTCAGCGCAGTCAGGAGTTGCTGGAGTCCACCGATCACAGCGTGGAAAAAATTGCCTCCATGGCAGGCTTTCAGTCGCCGGTTTCCTTTCGTCAGCGTTTTAAAGCTAAATTTGCTATCAGCCCAAGTGAATGGCGGCGCACTTTCCGCGGGCCTGACAGCCAGCTGGTGAATAAACAGAATGGATAACCGCACTACCTGCGCTTAATTTGACTTAACACCGCTGCGCACGCGCAGGTTTCGGGCTATTATTGCCACCCTCTTTTCTGGGTTAAGTTTTCTTATGCTGAAACGCTCCGTTACCAGTTCTATTGCGCGTGCGCTGGCCGGCATCGTTATTCTTTCGGTGCTCTCCACCAGCCTGGCGTTACTGACCCTGTCCGGCAGCCTGCGCGATGCGGAAATGATTAATATTGCTGGCTCACTGCGAATGCAAAGCTATCGCCTTGCCTGGGATCTTGACAGGCGCTCTCCCGAACTGGAAGCGCATCTGCGTTACTATCAGCAGTCGTTGAATGCGCCGGTACTGCAACATCTGAACCGGTTCTACGTGCCGCAAAACGTGCGTAATCGTTATCAGCAGCTCCAGTTATCCTGGCCCCTGCTGCGGGCAGATTTAACCAGCAGCGATCCTACCCGCTATTCGCAACATGTGGCGCATTATGTCAGTGAAATCGATCGCTTTGTTTACGATCTGCAACGCTATGCGGAACGTAAAATGCAGCTGGTGGCGTTGACCAGCGCGCTGGGTTTTATCGCCATCGTAGCGCTGGCATTCTGGACTATCCGCCTGACGCGCCGACAGGTCGTCAAACCACTGAACCAACTGGTCACCGCCAGCCGCTATATCCAACAGGGTAATTTTAACTACCCAACGCTGGATACAACATTAGCAAATGAACTGGGCCTGCTGGCAAATACCTTTAATCGCATGTCCGGCGAGCTGGAGCGTCATTACAGCGAGCTGGAAAACACCGTTAAGGCGCGCACGGCGGATCTGATGGCTGCGCACCAGACCATGACCATTTTATACGAGGCGTCACAGGCGCTGGCCGTAAGCAGTCTTGGTCATCCAACCATTACACAGGTCATGGAGATCGTTTTTACCCGTGCCGGCCTGAACGCGCTGACATTAGATGCCGGGGAAAACTGGCAGATTGCGCTGGGAACGCCGCAACCGGATAAAAACTGGCAGCGACTGACGCTACAACAGGAAAATCAACCGGGCGGCGAGATGCGCTGGCAGGAAGGCACCAGGGAAACCTCTGCGCCGCTGATGCAAAGCGTTGGCAATTTGCTGTCGCGCGCTATCTGGATCCATCAGGCGCAGAAACAGCAGCAGCAGCTACTGTTGATGGAAGAGCGCGCCACTATCGCCCGCGAGCTGCACGATTCGCTGGCGCAGGCGCTCTCCTACCTGCGTATTCAGCTAACCTTACTGAAGCGCAACATGAATGCCGATCAGCAGCCAGCGCAGCAGATCGTCAGCGACGTCGATCAAGGGCTGGCAGAAGCCTATCGCCAACTCCGCGAACTACTGAATACCTTTCGCCTGTCGGTGGACGAAGCCTGTCTGCCTGCCGCGTTGCAGGCGATGCTGACTCCGCTAAAACAGCAAACCAGCGCTGAGATCGATCTGCACTGTTCCCCTGGCTTTGATGCGCTTACGGCTCAGCAGCAGGTGCATGTATTACAGATTGTCCGCGAGGCGGTGTTGAATGCCATCCGCCATGCGAACGCCAGACAGATTAAGGTAAGCTGCGACACGCAGGAAAACGGCGAATATCAAATTGTTATTAGTGACGATGGCTGCGGGCTGAGCACCGTTGAGGAGCCAGCGGGTCATTATGGACTGACGATTATGCATGAACGGGCACAGCGCCTGGGCGGTAGCTTACAGCTGGATACCACGCCGCAGCAGGGAACGCGGTTGCTGTTACTTTTTCCTTCACAAACAACTGAAACGGTGGCGAATTAATCGCCCTCGTTATTCTTTTTTACTCAGCCAGCCACTGCTGGCGGTCTGGTCCGGGGAGTATTATGAACAACCGACATTTTACCGTGATGCTGGTCGACGATCATCCACTGATGCGCCGGGGAATTCGTCAGTTGCTGGAGTTAAACAGCAGTTTTGACGTGGTAGCCGAAGCCAATAATGGCACCGAAGCGCTGGCTGAAGCTCGCCGCCTCTCTCCCGATGTGATCCTGCTGGATTTACATATGAAGGGCATGTCCGGCCTTGATACCCTGAAGGCGCTGCGCAATGAAGGGGTCGCAGCGCGTATTCTGGTGTTAACCGTTTCTGATGCCCGCAGCGATATTTACGCTATGCTGGATGCGGGCGCAGACGGCTATCTGCTTAAAGACAGCGAACCGGAACTGCTGTTACAGCAAATTACCGAAGGCGCGCAGGGTCAAAACGTCTACAGCCGCATCGTGCGCGACTATCTGGCGACGCGCGGCCACAGCGCCAATCCGTTCCAGACGTTAACAGAACGTGAGCTGGATGTTTTGCAGGAGGTGGCACGCGGGCTCTCGAATAAAGAGATCGCCCTCGCCCTGCATATTTCCGAGGAGACGGTAAAGGTGCATATCCGTAATTTCCTGCGTAAGCTGGATGTGCGCTCACGCGTCGCCGCCACCGTGCTGTGGCTGGAAAATAAACATAGCTAGGCTTTTTTTCATCAAAGGCGCTTTTCGGCACGATAATTTACACTTTCTTCTCTTTTCCTCCACGTTTCTCTGTGGGTGGGCGCGTAAAGTGATTTGGCATGCAACCGCACTGAATCGATATACAAAGCGTGCCCTGTTGCTGGTTGCGACGCCAACGCGACCGGCTGCTTTTCCCAATTGATGACATCGTATTGAGGAGTGCCGCTTCAATGGCGAATTTTTTCATTGACCGCCCAATCTTTGCCTGGGTGTTGGCGATAATGATCTGCCTGACCGGCGCGCTGGCAATAAAATCATTGCCGATAGAACAATACCCTGACCTGGCGCCGCCCAACGTGCGTATTACCGCTAACTATCCCGGCGCATCAGCAGAAACGCTGGAAAATACGGTAACGCAGATTATCGAACAAAGCATGACCGGCATCGATAACCTGATGTATATGTCATCGCAAAGCAGCAACACCGGCCAGGCCACCATTACGCTGACCTTTTCCGCCGGTACCGATCCTGACGAAGCGCGCCAGCAGGTGCAAAACCAGCTGCAATCCGCGCTGCGTAAGCTGCCGCAGGATGTCCAGCAGCAGGGCGTGACGGTAAATAAAACCGGCGACAGTAATATCCTGATGTTTGCTTTTGTCTCTACCGACGGCAGCATGGATAAGCAGGATATAGCGGACTATGTAGCGAGTAATATTCAGGATCCGCTCAGCCGTATTAGCGGCGTGGGTCAGGTGGATGCCTACGGCACACAGTATGCGATGCGTATCTGGCTCGATCCGAACAAGCTGATTAACTATGCGTTAACCACCAGCGACGTGGTGAGCGCCATTGAATCGCAAAATAGTCAGGTTGCCGTGGGTCAGGTCGGCGGCACCCCGTCGGTGGATAATCAGGCGTTAAACGCCACGGTGAATTCCCAGTCTCTGCTGCAAACACCAGAGCAATTTAAAGCCATTACGCTGCGCACCAATCATGATGGCTCGGTGGTCACGCTGGGCGATGTCGCCGAGGTGGCGCTGGGGGCAGAAAAATATGATTACCTCAGCCGCTATAACGGTATGCCTGCGTCAGGGCTCGGCATTAAGCTTGCTTCCGGTGCCAATGAACTGGAAACCGACCAGCTGGTACGGGCGCGTATTGCTGAGCTTTCCCCTTATTTCCCGCATGGCCTGGAAGCGAAAATCGCCTATGAGACCACGCCGTTTGTTACCGCTTCGATTCGTGATGTGGTGAAAACTCTGCTGGAAGCGGTGCTGCTGGTATTTTTAGTAATGTATCTGTTTATGCAGAACTTCCGCGCCACGCTTATTCCCACCATTGCGGTGCCGGTGGTATTGCTGGGCACGTTCTCCGTTCTGTACGCCTGCGGGTTCAGTATTAATACGCTCACTATGTTCGCGATGGTACTGGCGATCGGGCTGCTGGTGGATGATGCGATTGTGGTGGTGGAAAACGTCGAGCGCATCATGATTGAGGAAGGGTTATCGCCACGCGACGCGACGCGTAAATCGATGGGGCAAATTCAGGGCGCGCTGGTGGGTATCACCCTGGTGCTCTCTGCGGTGTTTGTGCCGATGGCATTTTTTGGCGGCACCGTAGGCGCTATTTATCGGCAGTTCTCTATTACCGTGGTTTCGGCAATGGTACTGTCGGTGCTGGTGGCGATGATTCTTACGCCTGCGCTTTGCGCCTCGCTGCTGAAGCCGATAGCGGCTGGACATCAACAGCGGCGCGGCTTTTTCGGCTGGTTTAACCGTATGTTTACGCGCAATACCGACCGTTATGAGCGCGGCGTGGCAAAGCTGCTGCGCCAGGCAGGACGCTGGCTGCTGCTCTATCTGGCGATTATTGCCGTGATGGCCCTGCTTTTTTTACGTCTGCCCTCCTCTTTCCTGCCGCTGGAAGATCGCGGCATTTTTACCACTCAGGTTCAGCTACCGCCGGGCTCGACTCAGCAGCAAACGCTGAAGGTGGTGGAAAAAGTCGAAAACTACTATCTGACCCATGAGAAAGAGAATATCGAATCGGTATTTGCCACCGTTGGTTCAGGGCCAGGCGGCAACGGGCAGAACGTAGCGCGCCTGTTTGTACGCCTGAAGAACTGGGAAGAACGCTCAGATGCCGATCGCTCCTCTTTCGCCATTATTGAAAGGGCGACAAAAGCTTTCCGCAAAATTCAGGAAGCGAGGGTCATCGCCAGCAGTCCGCCAGCGATTACCGGGATGGGTAGCGCCGCCGGTTTTGATATGGAACTGCAGGATCACGCCGGTATTGGTCACGCTAAGCTGATGGAGATGCGTGATCAGCTGCTGGCGAAGGCTGACCGCGATCCGCGCCTGGCGCGCGTGCGGCATAACGGCCTCGACGACAGTCCGCAGCTGCGTATCGATATCGATCAGCGCAAAGCGCAGGCGCTGGGCGTCTCCATTGATGATATTAACAGCACGCTGACCACCGGCTGGGGCTCAACCTATGTCAATGACTTCCTTGATCGCGGGCGAGTGAAAAAAGTTTATGTTCAGGCGGCGGCAAAATATCGCATGCTGCCGGATGATATTAATAAATGGTATGTACGCAACAGCGAGGGCGGCATGGTGCCGTTTAGCGCCTTTGCGAAAACCGCATGGGAAACCGGTTCGCCGCGTCTGGAACGCTATAACGGCTATTCGTCGCTGGAGATTGTAGGTGAAGCCGCGCCTGGCGTTAGTACCGGTACGGCGATGGATGCAATGGAAGAGTTGGTGAAACAACTGCCGCTCGGCGTGGGTTTGCAGTGGACCGGCGCATCGCTACAGGAACGGCTATCGGGTTCGCAGGCGCCGGCGCTGTATGCGATTTCTCTGCTGGTGGTGTTCCTCTGCCTGGCGGCTCTGTATGAGAGCTGGTCGATTCCGTTTGCCGTAATGCTGGTGGTGCCGCTTGGCGTGGTAGGCGCGCTGGTGGCCACATGGGCGCGCGGGCTGGAAAATGATGTCTATTTTCAGGTGGGGCTATTGACGGTGATTGGTCTGTCGGCAAAAAACGCCATTTTGATCGTGGAGTTTGCCAATGACATCAACAGCCGTGGCGGCGATCTGATTGAATCAACGCTGGAAGCGTGCCGTCAGCGTCTGCGGCCGATTCTGATGACCTCGCTGGCATTTGTTTTTGGCGTATTGCCAATGGCGATCAGCAATGGTGCCGGCTCCGGCAGTCAGCATGCGGTAGGCACCGGCGTAATGGGCGGTATGATTTCTGCGACGCTGCTGGCGATCTTCTTTGTGCCGTTGTTTTTTGTATTAATCAGACGGCGTTTTCCATTAATCACCCGCACCGCTGAACAAAAGTAAACAGTAATTATGCATTAAACACGCATAAATAATAAAGGCAGCCGGTAAACCGGCTGCCTTATTTATTTTTATGGAATTTCAGATGCTAAAACGAATAGTGAGTTCGTTACGCTTCTCTTTATCAGGCATTATTACTTGCGTAACATCGCGTCAATAAAGTCTTTCCAGTTCCCCAGTTCAGTGTCAATCATATCTACCTCTCTTCTTATTAAAGTCTATATTACGCTCGTTTTTGCAGCAAAGGAATCGATGTTTTCAAAATTACTATGGGAATAGCTCCTAAAAACCAAATCAATTTCAAAAAATGATAGCTGACTCACACTTCAGCAAAATTAATAACGTCCTGCAATAATTAATAATATCGTTCCTGAGGTTTCATCGCTTTCATCAAGGTAGGTCTTTGAAGTCGCCACCAGCATCCAGGTAATTGTTATATATAGCTATTAATTGTAAGGCGAGAGAAAAAGAGCCTGGAAAAACTTGCGATGGTCAGAGGAGGTTAAAGCGCAACGCCAGAGCGGTTGGCTGACAGGTTTCACTTTCGCGTTGTCATGATCAGGCTTATCGCGGGTAGTCGATGTTAGATTGTCCAGAAAACTGCCTGAACGCGGTGCCGGTCTGCCAGAGAAGCCAGCTTTTACCCTATGAAGCGCAGCTTTTATTTTTCAGGCAGGCTAAACTTTATGGAAATATATTTGTTAACTATCAAGGGTCCGGCAATAATTTATCAGCAGCAGTAAAGCATATTTACATTACAATCTTACCTGCACAGAATAAATATATTTCAGGCTCTATGATTTATCACAACCGGGGAGAATCAAGAGTTCAGCCAACGCCATCATTTATCCTCGGCGTTTCAGGGTGAAGGCGCTGTCACCAGCGCCTTATGGTTTATCACCACTCAAGACAAATTTTACCCAAATGAGCACCGCTCTGTTGCCAGGCAAAGGCTTTGCTGAGCTCTTCATATTTGAAGATGCGGTCAATAACCGGCTTCTGCTCCATAACTTCCAGCGCCCTGACAAAATCCAGCTGATCCTGACGGCTGGCCACAATCAGACCTTTAAGGTGAACCTGTTTACTCAGCAGAGTAACCACAGGCACTGCAGCTTCATTCCCGGAGAGAATGCCAATTTGTGCAATATGGCCGCCCACCTTCACTGACTTAAGCGATTCATTAAGGGTTGCCGGTCCGCCCACTTCAACCACATGGTCCACACCAAAACCATTGGTCAGTTCCAGCACTTTATCTCCCCACTCGGGCGTGGTTCTGTAGTTAATGGTTTCATCAGCGCCGAGCTGTTTTACCCGGGCAAGCTTCTCATCAGATGATGAGGTGGCAATGACTTTTGCGCCCATTGCTTTAGCAATCTGCAGCGCCGCGATAGATACCCCGCCGGTTCCCTGAACCAGGACGGTTTCTCCCGCCTTAAGATTGCCATCGGTAATCAGCGCTCTCCAGGCGGTCAGGCCAGAAGTGGTGATGGTTGCTGACTCAATATGACTCCAGCCTGCTGGAGCACGGGTAAATGCCCCCTCCGCACGGACCACATATTCACAGGCCATGCCATCAATACCGTCACCTGGCGTATGGGCGAAGCCGCCAACTGCCGGCACAGGTTTGCCTGCTGACCAGAGCGGGAAAAATGTTGAGACAACATGATCGCCAACGTTAAACGCTTCCACGCCCTCTCCCACTTCTTCTACGATCCCTGCACCGTCAGAAAGCAATATTCTTCCATCCGCTGTGGGCCATTGTCCGCCAGCAACCGCTAAATCGTGAAAATTCAGAGATCCGGCCATGATAGCGACCCGGATTTCACCTTTACCGGGTTTACCTGGGTCCGGGATATCCGATACGGTAATATTTTCCAGCCCACCAGGCGCTCTAAGAGTTAATGCTTTCATTTGATCTCCATTATCATGATTGGCTTTATGCTCAGAATAATCATACATGTACTTTATAAAACAGAGTCTTTTTTATGACACAGGTACATTTTGCAACTTGTTAACTTTTTTGGATTCATGATCTGTGCTCTGCAAGTACCTTAAAGAGCAGCGATGAGTAAACGACAAACAGCCCCTGCGTAATTTGGGGCGGATTCAATTAAACCAGCCACCGTTATTTGCCATACGCTTTAATTTGAAGCGCATCTGCTGACAAATTCGTGGCCGTTAATCATTTGCATTTGCTGCCCTTCCATTACGTTGCCTGATAGTCATCACTCTGATGCAATCAATCAGATTGTTATTGAACTCTTTTCAGACGCATACTTTTATCAGACCAAGCAGCTGCTGCTAGTTACCTGATATAAAAAAGTTTTCACAGTAACAAGCTCTTTCCACGTTCTCACCTCAATGCACTGTGCATAAAACCATGCAATCAATGATGCAATCAAGTTTCATATTGATTTTCTTTATGGTATCAATACAGGTGCACTCACTATCCATATAAGCAGGAAGATGATTACCTCACTTTTTACTCGCTGGTCATCCCAGCTTCAGCAGCACTCTCAACGTCCGGCTTACCTGCTTATCGCTGATTTTATTGCGGAAGGGATTAACAGTGGCGAATTACCGTCAGGCTGTCGGTTACCGCCGCTGCGTGAACTGGCTCCTGTCCTTGGCCTTAACTATACAACCGTGACGCGCGCCTATGCTGAAGCGCGCCGCCGGGGGCTGATAGATTCCCGTCCTGGCTTAGGCAGCTTTATTCGCAGTAAAGCCTCGCCGTCTTCACCCACAGCGGTCAGCATCTATGAAATGACTATGAATGCGCCCGTAGAGCCGGAAGGACCCGCTATTGAGGAGGCGATACGAAACGGCGCGCTCACTCTTTTCAATAGCAGCGATATGATGAGCCTGATGCGTTATCAGGATTTTGGCGGCACCGCTGAAGACAAAGCAGCCGCGATGCACTGGATAGGCCATCAACTAAAATTAAAAAATGAGGCGGAAATCCTGGTTTGTCCGGGTATACACAGCGTTCTTGTGGGCCTGCTTACGCTTTTTAAGCGTAAAAATGGCGCTGTTTGCGTAAGCAATCTGGTTTATCCGGGAATAAAAGCGATCGCCAGCCAGCTTAACGTTAGATTAAAAGCGGTAGTCTGTGACAGTGAAGGCCCCGATCCTTTCGCTTTTGAAGCGCTGTGTAAAACAGGCGGTATCAGTGCTTTTTACGTTAATCCAACGCTCCATAACCCCACGACCATTACCATTCCTGCCGGACGCAGAATGGCGCTGGCTGAAATTTGTCGCCGTTACAATATTTCAGTGATTGAAGACGATGCCTATGCCGCTCTGATGGAAAATCGTATTCCAGCCTTTGCTGAACTGATGCCGGAATTAACCTGGTACATTACCGGCATGTCTAAATGTTTTGGACCCGGTCTGCGCATTGCCTTCGTCAAAGGGCCCGATAAGCAATCAACACAGTTGCTCTCCGGTGTGCTTCGGGCTTTAACGGTCATGTCGAGTCCGCTGACCAATGCGCTGGCACGTCAGTGGATCAATGACGGCACGGCTGAGCGAATGTTAGCGGCAATACGGGCAGAAGCGAAGGTACGTCAAAAAATGGCGGCGGTTTATCTTGCGGGCCTGAACTACCGTGCTGATATAAATGGTTATCATCTGTGGTTGCCACTGCCAAAAATGATTAATTCTCACTCTTCAGACGTGGCCGCTAAATTACGCGAGCAGGGAATGAGCGTTGTCTCTGGCGTTGCCTTTTGCACCGACAATAATCCTCCTGAGGCGCTGCGCTTATGTCTTGGCGGCGCTAAAACCCGTCTGCAATGTGAAGATAATCTTAAAACGCTGGCTGAAATGCTCTCAGATCCACTCCATTTCGCCAGTATGGCCATTTAGTATGAGCATCAAGAGGCGTTTAAAACGCGAAAAAGATATTGCTGTAACCCATTTAATATGGGTTTAGATGTTAACGCACTGAAATAATTAATCATTAATACGACGATATTTACAAGGCTTAAGCGATGAACAATGAACTTAACACTCTTTTGCAGGAAGAGTTAGACAAAATCAACCGGGAAGAAAACCGAAACGATCGGCCCTACTTTGACGTTTCCTTTATCAAACTCTATCCGGGCCTTTATGGGTTAATGTGTTTTCTGTTCGTGTTAACCATGAGCCTGTTACTCTATTCTGATTCATTCGGAAATATCGAATATAGCGTCTGCTGTATCATCTTTATTATTTGCAATTTCTTTTTCTTTTTTCATATTAACCCCTCCTACAAAGTGACAGATATTGACAAAGGAGCCTGGAAGAATTGCTACACGGGCGACTGGTATATGGAAGTCCATGTACGGGAAGCCTTTATTAAAACACTTCTCGAAGGTAATGTGTTAACTGACTCGGAGAAAAAACGCCTTACAGAGCAATATGATAAGAAAGGCTATTTATACTTTTCAGATATTTACCGCCTGAGAAAGTAAAGCCGCCCTGTTCCGTAGCCGGTGAAGAATATAGTAAAGGCCTTTTACCAGCAGAGGCCTTTTTATTTATCTGCGGGAATAATCTGTTCATTACACAGCAGAGTAAAATCAAAGTCAGCCACCTGATCAATACCTTTATTGCTTAATGACCCGCTGGCGATGACATTGCGGCGAGCCGTCTACCTTAGTTCAGCATGTCTGATGCTGATCATGGCCGCCGTGCTTGGTAAAGCGATTCCTGCTACCCCGCTTGCGCCACTTAAAGCATCTTATCGTACACTCATGCTGTCGCTAATCAGGCTGTTTGTCGCTGACGCCACGCTGAGAGTCAGAAGCGTTTTTGCCCTGCTTATTTTTGCTGCCTTCAGCATGTTCTGGACATCAATGGTATTGCCGCTAAGTGAGCGTTCGCTTTCTTATACCCAAATTGGACTCTTTGGACTGGCTGGCATCGCGGGTGCCCTGGCTGCCTCTAAAGCCGGCTTGTGGGCTGACCGGGGCATGGGGCATCGCACCACTGGCATAGCGCTGGCACTGTTAACGTTTTCCTGGCTGCCCATCGCTTTTGCCGAAACTTGCCTGGTACTACTGGTGCTGGGGGTCATCCTGCTGGACTTCGCGGTCCAGGCAGTTCACGTAACTAACCAGAGCCTGATATTTGCCGCCAGGCCTGATGCACAAAGCCGCGTTGTCGGTGCCTATATGTGTTTTTATTCTCTGGGCAGCGCATCAGGGGCGATCATCGCTACGCAATTTTATGCCCTCTGGGGCTGGCATGCAGTATGCCTGGCCGGTGCAGCAGTCAGCGCTATGGCTTTGATATTATGGCGATGGTTACAAAAACAGTAAGACACTCTGAGCCGTTTCGGCCTTTACTGTTAGGGCGTCCAGTCAGGTATGAAAAAGCATGACGAGTGCGTAACGGCTGAATGATTCTGACTTTATCGTTACAATCATGTTTATGACAAAAATCTGTAGCTGATCGGATAAAGCATTTTTTTTGGCGGTCCGGTTGTCGTTACTGCTTTGAGACCTGCTACCTATTCTGCAATACAGACAGCATTTAAGAGCACCAAAAATTATGTTTAAGATTTACGGCATCAAAAACTGCGACACTATCAAAAAAGCGCGTCGCTTTCTCGACAGCCAGCCCGTTGATTATCATTACCATGACTATCGGGTGGATGGATTAAACAGCGACCTGTTACAAAGTTTTATCGATACGCTCGGCTGGCAGGCGCTGTTAAATACGCGCGGTACCACCTGGCGCAAACTCTCTGCAGAGGAAAAAGCAACGATCGATAACGCGGAAGCGGCAAAAGCGTTAATGCTGGAGCAACCGGCGCTGATCAAACGTCCATTGCTCACTGCGGCAGACGGATCTATGCTGCTGGGTTTTAATGAAAATCACTACCAGCAGTTTATTCAGGAGAAGTCATAGTATGTTTTGTCCGGTTATTGAGCTGGCGCAGCAGCTTATTCGTCGCCCTTCGCTGAGTCCTGATGATGCCGGATGTCAGGCGCTAATGATTGAGCGTCTGCAGGCGATTGGCTTCACCGTTGAACCCATCAATATTGCCGATACGCAGAATTTCTGGGCCTGGCGCGGTCAGGGCGAAACGCTGGCCTTTGCCGGTCATACTGATGTGGTGCCGCCCGGCGATACCAGCCGCTGGATCAATCCGCCGTTTGAACCCACCATTCGCGATGGCATGCTGTTTGGTCGCGGCGCTGCCGATATGAAAGGCTCGCTGGCGGCCATGGTGGTGGCTGCGGAGCGTTTTGTCGCCGCCCACCCTCAGCATCGCGGGCGTCTGGCGTTTCTGATCACCTCCGATGAGGAAGCCAACGCTACCCACGGTACGGTAAAGGTGGTTGAACACCTGATGGCGCGTAATGAGCGCCTGGATTACTGTCTGGTTGGCGAGCCCTCCAGTACGGTCCAGGTGGGCGACGTGGTGAAAAACGGCCGTCGCGGCTCAATAACCGCTAACCTGACCCTTCATGGCGTACAAGGACACGTTGCCTATCCCCATCTGGCGGATAATCCGGTACATCGCGCCCTGCCCGCACTGAATGAACTTGTCGCCACCGAATGGGATCGGGGCAACGAATTTTTCCCGCCAACCAGTATGCAGATCGCCAACGTCCAGGCCGGAACCGGCAGCAATAACGTGATCCCCGGCGAGCTGTTTGTGCAGTTTAACTTCCGCTTCAGCACCGAACTGACCGATGCAGATATTCGCCAGCGCGTTGCCGACCTGCTGGATCGCCATCAGCTGCGCTATTCCCTTGAATGGAAACTCTCCGGGCAACCGTTCCTGACCACACGCGGCCAGTTGGTGGATGCGGTAATCAACGCAGTTGAACACTATACTGAAACCAGGCCTGAGCTACAGACCACCGGCGGTACGTCCGATGGGCGTTTTATTGCCCGTATGGGCGCTCAGGTAGTGGAACTGGGACCGGTTAATGCCACCATTCATAAAATCAATGAGTGCGTGAAGGCATCCGATCTGCAACTGCTGAGCCGTATGTATCAACGCATCATGGAGCAGCTGATCGCATAAGCGTTCTTCAGGAGGAAAAATCATGGAATGGGTAAAAGATTACTGGTGGATCATTGTGATCCTGTTGCTGGTTGGCGTCATGGTCAACGTTTATAAAGATCTGAAGCGCATCGACCACAAAAAATTTATGGCGAATAAGCCCGATCTGCCGCCACATCGTGACTTTAACGATAAGTGGGATGATGAAGACGACTGGCCGAAAAAGAAATAGTCCGGGGGCAGCAGCGAGCGCTGCCCTTTTGCTGTTGCATGATTACATAAAAGTTACCACGTCATCGCCAGGCTTACCGCTGCTGAGCGCCTCTTCAAAATAGCGGCGCGGCACGGTATAACGCAGATGATCCAATGCCAGGTTCATGCTGCGCTGATCGATGGCGTGCGGTAGATCTTCCACAATATCCAGCGTCACATCTCCACCCAGCGAGGTCAGACGCTCCGCCGCCTGCTGCGCCAGTTCAGCCTGATAAACCTCATCATTTTCGCCATGAATCAAATGAATCGTGGTCTTGACGCTGGCCTGTTCCGGCAGGCTGGCATAACGACCGCTAAAGGCCACGATCCTGCCCGCCATCGCTGGCTGCACCTTGCTGCTCTCCAGCACCATTACGCTGCCCTGCGAAAAACCGATCAGCGCCGTCGCCTCAGGCTGTACGCCGCTAAGCTGCTGCCACTCTTGCACCGACTGCAAAAACTGGGGCATGACCTCATCGACCTGTTGCTGCAGGCTGACATCCTGCAACGCGCTTTCACTGTACCACTGGCGGCCTGGCGCGGGACCACCTGCTTCAGGCCCGCCAATACTCACCACCAGCGCCTGCGGAAAGACTTCTGCAAACCAACTGCCAATCTGTCCCATTGAGACCGGGTTATCGCCAGCGGCATGATAAAGCAGAAACAGCTGCGTTGGGGGAGCAGACGGACTTTGCACAACAAAATGGTTAAGTTTCATAACATCCTCCTCGCTATTAACTATAAGACGTTTACAGCGAAAGCAGGTCTGGAAAGGAAAATTAGCGTGGATTTATCTCAGTGTGGAAAGCGTGCGCTGGGCATTTTTACAGCGTTCAGCATCCAGCTGCCGCATCAGCTGTTGAGCCTCAACGCGCCATCTGCCCAGCAGCGCCTTGCGTCCGCTCAGGCCCAGATCGCGGCAGATGTCGCCCAGCGGCCTGCGCTGGATAATGGCGTGCCAGAGCGCCAGCTCGCTGCTTTCGCCAGCCAGCAGCAGACGCCCCAGCGCCGGCAGGCTAACCTCGAAAGGCCGATGGGCAAAAGCAAAACCAGCCAGCGCCAGCCAGTCCGCCTCATTCAACGACGGCTGACTTGCGATTGCCAGCGGAATCGGCTCATCAATTAACGGC
The DNA here is from genome assembly GCF_050113775.1 of Pantoea sp. FN0302. NCBI lineage: Bacteria > Pseudomonadati > Pseudomonadota > Gammaproteobacteria > Enterobacterales > Erwiniaceae > Pantoea > Pantoea sp. FN0302. The sequence continues at coordinate 217,913 of NZ_JBNJSM010000001.1, read as the reverse complement.
TGCAGCCAGAAAAGATCGCGCGCCAGCTGCTGCTCCGCCTGCTGGCTCAGCAGCTCCCCAGCCTCGCTCAACGGCAGAATAGCCATTACGCTATAGCAGCCGCTGCTCGCCTCGCGCTGCGTAGCGATACGCGCCAGGGTAAAACCGCAGCGCTGCCAAAAGTGCCACAGCTCCTCAGTAAAACCAAAACTCACTGAAAGATAGTCCAGCCCCTGCGCCTGCTGGCGGGCAAACTCAACCATTCGGCTGCCCACCTGCTGCCGTCGCAGGCCCGGCGCAACGGCAATACGGCTGATGCGCTGCGATCGCAGCTGTGCGGCCTGCGGAAAACCGGCATGAGCGGCCAGAGACTGCGCGACCAGATTGCCACGCGGACGCCGCAGCCCGGCCCATACCTGCCAGGCCAGCGCAGCGGTAAGCCCTCCTTCCGCCACCAGCCATGCCGCTCCGCAGACCTCTCTGCAAGCGCTTTCCGCAGCAATAAATTGTTGCCCTGGCGCATCCATCAGGCGGCGTAAATCAAGCGGCGTGGTGCGATAATGCGCGCTGGTTAACAGCCGATAGAGCGCCAGCAGACGCGGCCCATCCTGCTGTTCACACCCGGCGATCGTTAATCCCTTATCTGTCGCGCTGTGCGTCGTGCCTTGCGCCTCATCCAGCAGCAGCGCAGCATTGACCAGGCTTTCCAGCGGATCGCCCTGACGCCAGCGTAGCGGCTCATCCAGCTGATAAAAACGCGCCTGCGGCAATGCGGCGCAGAATTTCAGCAAAAAGCCGCGTCCGGTGCCTTCATAGCCCTGTACGGTGGTGGTTAATAATACGCGCGGAAAGCGCGTTATCAGACGCTGCAGCAACGGTGCCGGAATAGCCGCCGCCTCGTCAATAATCAGCCAGTCAGCCTGCTGCGGCTCCGCGCTGGCCAGCAGCGCATCGGGTGCGATAAAGGCGAAACGTTCACCGGCAAAACGGGCCAGCACCTCTGTCGAGACTTTCGCTGGCGCGGTAACCAGACAACGTCCCGGCCAACGCTGCATCAGCATGCCAGCCAGCGCCGACTTCCCGCGTCCTCGGGCGGCAGTCAACACAGAGATGCCGGGCGGCGCCTGCAAAAGGTGGCTGAGCAGCCGCTGCTGCTGCTCTAACCCGGCGGGCTGCCACGAAGATAGCGATAAAGAGGTTGGCATGCGGCAGGGCTGATGCTGCTGATGCAGCAACACCTGTTGATCCGCATAAAGCTGGCGCTGTAAATGATGAATAAAATGGGGCGTGGCAATGGGTATGTCGCTTTCGCTCCAGCGTAGCGAGTCGCTGTCAGGATGCAGGGACCACGTCTTCCAGGCCGGCGTCAGCAGCAGCAGCCAGCTCCCGGCGCTGAGCGTGCCCGCCAGCGCAGCAAAGGATTCACTGTGAAATCCCTGACGGGCATCAAAGATGGCATGGCGGAATTCTTGCCCTAAAAGATTGCGCAGCGCTGAAGGCGCAACGCTGTTGGGCAACTGCGGATCGTCACTAAGAAAAAGCCAGTCTCCCGCCAGCGCCTGTTGCCATTGCTGCGCCTGCTCGTCACACCAGTCAGGATCGCCAGCAAGCACCGCCAGCCGCCGAATGCCGGTACGCTGCATCTCAGCGGTAACGGATAACAGCATCTTTATTTAGCGGCGGCGAACGTATCGCATCGGCCCGGATTGCCAGAATCAAAGCCTTGTTTAAACCAGCTGTAACGCTGTTCCGAGGTGCCGTGGGTAAAGCTGTCCGGGGTGACGCGTCCCTGGCTCTGCTGCTGGAGCCGATCGTCGCCAATCGCTTCGGCCGCATTCAGCGCTTCCTGCAGGTCGCCCGGCTCCAGAATCTGCTGCTGCTGCATATAGTGGCCCCAGACGCCTGCAAAGCAATCCGCCTGTAGCTCCAGTTTCACCGACAGCTGATTCACCTGGCTTTGTGAGGCGCCCTGCTGCATCTGGCGTACTTTCGGTTCAATACCCAACAGTTTCTGCACGTGATGACCTACCTCATGCGCAATAACATAGCCCTGCGCGAAGTCGCCCCCGGCACCCAGCTTGTTTTTCAGTTCATCATAAAAAGAGAGATCGATATAAACGGTGCTATCCGCCGGGCAATAAAACGGGCCCATCACCGATTGTCCGGTGCCACAGCCGGTACGCGTAGCGTTGCGGTACATAACCAGATGCGGCGGCTGATACTCTTTGCCCATCTGGGTAAAGAGTTTTTGCCAGGTATCTTCCGTTGTGGCGAGGATCACCGAGGTAAACTTTGCCGCTTCATCATCCTGCGGACTGATACGCTGCGTTTGGCTTTGCTGAGTAACCGACCCGCCGCCGGTAAGCAATGGGGACAAATCATAGCCGTAATAACTGGCAATTATCACCACCACCAGCAGGATAACCCCGCCTTTACCACGCGGAATGCGCATGCGTCCGAAGCCCACGGTGGGAGACTGATTCCGACGATCTTCTACATTGTCGCTTTCGCGACGCCCTTGCCAACGCATGACTTTCCCCTGTTACTGATTCCTGGCGAATACGGCAAATTCTAGTCGCGACGGCGCTGAATAACCAGCAGGCGGCACGCGGAATGGAAGGGTAACGGAAAAAGCGGAGGGGAACAATGTTGGGGAACCAGGCCGACGGCACATGCGCGTCGGCCACGGGCAGGAAGTTTAGTCGAGCTTAACGCCCAGACGCTGTGCCACTTCTTCGTAAGCTTCGATCACGCCGCCCAGGCTCTGGCGAAAGCGATCTTTATCCATTTTGTTCATGGTCTGCTTGTCCCACAGGCGGGCGCCGTCTGGTGAAAATTCATCGCCCAGCGTGACTTCGCCTTTGTAGAGACCGAACTCCAGCTTGAAGTCCACCAGGATCAGACCGGCATCGTCAAACAGTTTGCTGAGCACCTCGTTAGCCTTGTAGGTCAGCTCACGCATGCGCACCAGATTCTCTTTATTTACCCAGCCAAAAGTCTCGCAGTAGGATTCGTTGACCATCGGATCGTGTTTGGCATCATCTTTCAAAAACAGATCGAACAGCGGGGGATTGAGGACGATCCCCTCCTCCACGCCCAAACGTTTCACCAGCGAACCTGCCGCGCGGTTACGGATAACGCATTCAACCGGCACCATCTCCAGTTTTTTTACCAGCGCTTCGTTATCTGAGAGCAGCGCTTCCATCTGGGTTGGAATGCCCGCCTCTTCCAGCTTACGCATGATGAAATAGTTAAACTTGTTGTTTACCATTCCTTTGCGATCAAACTGTTCAATACGTGCGCCGTCTCCTGCTGACGTATCATTGCGGAATTCGAGTACCAACAGATCCGGGTTTTCGGTGCTGTAAACGGTTTTCGCTTTGCCGCGATACAACTCAGCTAGCTTTTGCATCTTGATAAACTCCAAACTGGGAAAAGTGTGAATGGTCATAACCACACGACGCAATCGTTTACGTCGTGGCGCGACATTATGCCAAAATTCAATAAAAAAGGCCGGAGTTTTCCGGCCTTTTTTTTACTGGCTCAGGGCTGCCTGAAAGACCGCCACCAGCGCGTCGTTTTGCGACTGCGTCAGTACGTGGCCTTTCGGATCGATAAACTGCAGACTGCTGCGGTTATCGAGGTCGCCGACCTGCAGCTTATAATCGCCGTTCGGCAACTGCGGATCTTTAGCACCGATTTCATCCCAGGTGCTGTCGCCCGGCGCGTTATAGGTAACCGCCATGCTGCCCTGCGAACGGTTGCTGTCGGTCACTTCCATGCCGATACGCTTCAACGCCGCCGGCAAACGCTGCCAGGTGACATTAAACGGCGCACGCAGAATCAGGTTCGGCAAGCCGGTATCATCCGCGCCGCTCTGCACATCAATCTGTGCGGCGCTGCGGTTAGCTGCAGCATCCTGTGCGGCAGTATCCATCTTATCCAGACCGGTGCTGATGTCGTTCAGCATCTGCGCGGTATAACGCTGGATCTGCGTTGGCGAAGTAATATCTTTACCCGCCTGCTGCAGCTGCAGCAGTTTTACGGTCAGCGCCTGCTGATACCCTTGCTGCTGCACACTGATCTGATAGCGGCCACGGTACTGGTTGTCTTCATCCGCACGGTTCCACTCCACCCAGTCGGTGGTCAGTTGCTGGCTGGCATCCTGACGCGCGGCGATCGGGAAGTGGTAAGACTGCACCACATTGACCACCTGTGACCAGATTGAACCGCTGCGGCTGTTCTCCATCATCAACACGCCGGTATTACCGCTAAACTGCGCACGTGCGCCGTTCATCAGCGCCAGCGGCTGAGCGGGCGGACGAATGTCCAACTGTTTGCCCATCGCGCCGTTCGCGTTGGCGCGCGGCACGTCGTAATCTCCATTTTGCAGCGGCAGAATCATTCCTGCCGGCGCGCGTAAATCCTGCAGCTCAGCCGCCTGCAGGTATGTTTCATCTCCGCTGACCTGACGCTTATAGCGCTGATCGTTGGAACATCCTGCCAGCAGCATCACCGTGGATAGCCCAACGATAGTCGCAACCGTGGACTTTTTTACTGAATAAGCCATTAACTCTCCCTAAATTACAGCAGACCCGCATTTTTCAGCGCCTGCTCCACAACCGGACACGCCGCCGCGGATAACGGAACCATTGGCAGGCGCAGGGTATCGGTCGCGATTAATCCCAGTTTTTTCGCGGCCCATTTCACCGGAACAGGATTAGATTCAACAAACAATTTCTGATGCAGATGCATCAGGCGCTGGTTTAGATGACGCGCCTCGGCGAAGTTGCCTTCGCGCGCCAGCCGACACAGTTCAACCATTTCACGTGCGGCGATATTTGCCGTAACGGAAATCACACCGTGGCCGCCCAGCTGCATAAAGTCCAGTGCGGTAGCGTCATCGCCGCTAACCAGCACGAACTCATCATCAACCAGCTCTTGGATCTGGCTGACGCGGGATAAGTTCCCGGTTGCCTCTTTGATCCCGATAATATTTTTGATTTTCGCCAGGCGCGCCACCGTTTCAGGCAGCATATCGCAACCGGTGCGCGAGGGTACGTTATACAGCATTTGTGGCAGATCGGTACTTTCTGCGATCGCTTTAAAGTGCTGATACAGCCCTTCCTGCGTTGGGCGGTTGTAATAAGGCGTTACGGTAAGACAGCCGATAACGCCACTATTTTCAAAGCGTTTGGTCAGAGAGATGCCTTCTGCGGTAGCATTCGCGCCGGTTCCGGCAATCACCGGAATACGACCGTCGGCCAGGTCAAGCGTCATCATCACCACATCGCCGTGCTCATCATGGCTAAGCGTCGCGGATTCGCCGGTGGTTCCCACAGAAACGATGGCGGATGTTCCGCTCTCGACATGATAATCAATCAGTTTTTTCAGGCTCGCACGGCAGACATTACCTTTGTCATCCATTGGCGTAACGAGCGCAACAATACTTCCCGTGAACATTGGCCATCCCCTCGACAAACAAGTACTTCATGGTACGTTTGACCGGCGGGGAAAAGCAAGCGACCAGGGGCCGGGAGCGCTTGGCAGAGGGTATTTTTTATGTTTACCTACGGGTTATTACCATTACTTATCAGCTTACCCCACAGGAAAAGTTATTTTGCCGCAAACACCGCAACACTTTTTAGTTATTACGGCGTTGGGCGTCGATCGTCCTGGGATCGTCAATGCCATTACTCGTCACGTCAGCAGCTGCGGCTGTAATATCGAAGACAGCCGCCTGGCCATGCTGGGTGAAGAGTTTACCTTTATCATGCTGCTTTCCGGCAGTTGGAACGCGATTACCTTAATTGAGTCTACGCTGCCGCTGAAAGGTGCCGAGATGGAGCTGCTGATTGTAATGAAGCGCACCAATGCCAGCCGCCGACCGCCGATGCCGGAAACCGTTTGGGTGCAGGTGGAAGTCAACGACTCGCCGCATATTATCGAACGCTTTACCGATCTCTTTGATTCACACCAGATGAATATCGCAGAACTGGTTTCGCGCACTCAGTTAACGCAAGAACATCAGCCACCCTTGCTCTATATTCAAATTACGGCTCACAGCCCGGCGCACCGGGACGCGACATTAATCGAGCAGGCGTTTCACGCCCTATGTACAGAACTTCATGCGCAAGGCACTATTAGCGTGGTCAATTATCCGCAGCATGATGAAAAAATGGAGATGAGTGATGAATCCACTGAAAGCCGGTGATATCGCACCGAAATTTAGTTTGCCCGATCAGGACGGCGAACAAGTAAATTTAACCGACTTCCAGGGACAGCGCGTTTTGGTCTATTTCTATCCCAAAGCGATGACGCCCGGTTGCACCATTCAGGCGTGCGGCCTGCGTGACAATATGGATGAATTTAAAAAAGCGGGCGTAGAGGTTTTGGGTATCAGTACCGATAAGCCGGAAAAGCTGTCTCGTTTCGCCGAAAAAGAGCTGTTAAATTTTACGCTGCTCTCGGATGAAAACCATGAAGTCAGCCAACAGTTTGGCGTCTGGGGAGAGAAAACCTTTATGGGGAAAACCTACGACGGCATTCACCGCATCAGCTTTTTGATTGATGCCAACGGCTATGTTGAGAAGGTTTTCGATGATTTTAAAACCAGCAATCACTACGATATTGTGATGGCATATCTGAAATCAGTCTGAGAAAACGCGTGGCGTCAACGACGCCACACAACCTTACTGAAACTCACCGCCTGAAGTATCCTCAGGCCAGGCATGGACCACCGCTTTGATAAGCGTCGCCAGCGGAATGGCAAAAAACACGCCCCAGAAGCCCCACAGCCCGCCGAAAATCACCACCGCAAGAATAATCACCAGCGGATGTAAATTTACCGCTTCGGAGAAGAGCACCGGCACCAGCACGTTGCCATCCAGCGCCTGGATAACCAGATAGACAATGATCATCGTCCAGAAATCGCTGCCCAGCCCCCACTGAAAAAGCCCCACGCAGATCACCGGCAGGGTAACCGCCAGCGCACCGATATAAGGGATCAGCACCGACAGCCCAACCAATACCGCCAGCAGCAGCGCGTAATTCAGCCCCAGCACCAGAAAAGCGATCCAGGTCGCGACACCGACCACCACCATTTCCAGCACTTTGCCGCGAATATAGTTGGTGATCTGCTGATTCATCTCGCTCCAGACCTGCCCCGCCAGACCGCGATTGCGCGGCAGCACACGGCGCACCGCATTCAGCATCTGCTGCTTATCCTTTAGCAGGAAAAAGAGCATTAGCGGCACCAGCACCAGATAGATTGCCAGCGTCATCAAGCCCACCAGCGAAGCCAGCGAATATTTCACTACTGACTCGCCAACGCCTGACAGTCGGCTTCGCAAATTCTCGATCACAATATCAACGATACCGGCATCGGCCAGCGCCGGAAACCGTGCCGGCAGTCCGGCAGAGAAGGTATAAAGCTTATTCAGCATATTCGGCATGTCACGCACTAAATGGATGCCCTGCTGCCAGGCAACCGGCGCGACCACCAGCACAAAAAGCAACAGAATGCCTACAAAGAACGCCAGCACAATGGTGGTGGCCCAGCTGCGGGAACAGCCCAGCCGCTCCAGACGCACTGTAGGCCACTCCAGCAGATAAGCCATTACCAGCGCCACCAGCAGCGGCGCCAGCAAGTCACTGAAAAAAAACAGGATAAAAAAAGCTGCCAGCAATATTACCAGCAGGGCAATCGCCTCCGGATCGCTAAAGCGACGGCGATACCATTGAATCAAAAGAGCCAGCACGGCGTATCCTTCCCGTATCAACAAGGCTGACGATTGTACTGAAATGCGCGGCAGAAAACAGAACAACCTTAAGCGTTAGCTTTCATAGAGCGGCGTCTCGTTCTCTGATTGCGCCGCTGCGGCAATCACACGGTTTCTACCGCCGCGCTTAGCGCGATACAACGCCTCATCGGCGCGCCGGAAACAGGATGAAATCGCCTCGCGATCGGATAACCAGCAGCTGACCCCAATCGACAGCGTCACCTCACCAACCGGATCGATCGCCTGACGCTGCGTCGCCTGGCGTAAGCGTTCCGCCATCTTCATCGCCGTGTCATGATCGACTCCCGGCAGGATCATTAAAAACTCTTCACCGCCGCTGCGGCAGGCTACGTCCGTTTGCCGTGCATAGCTTTTCAGTTGTTGCGCCACCTGCTGGATAACCCGGTCGCCAGCACCATGTCCCCAGGTATCATTAACCTGCTTGAAATGATCGATGTCGAGCGCCAGCACGGCAAAAGGCTGGCGCGTGGTGGCAAGGTAGTCCAGCACCGCCTGCAGGCCACGGCGGTTAAGCAACTGCGTCAGCGGATCGGTTTGCGCCTCAGATTTCAGCTGGCCGATCTTGGTTTGCATTAGCCCGATACCGGAAAGCAGTGCCCGCTTGATTTGCGATGCTTCAAAATACCAGGAGCGGATACGGCTAATTTCCATGGCGGCATCCTGCTCATCCATTTGGCCCGCTTTACGCGCCAGCTGCCACAGCGGCATGGCGATCAGCCGCGCCAGCAGCCAGGCTGCTGCCAGGGTTATCAGCGCCAGCGGCAGCGAATGCTGTATGACCTGAAACAACAGGCTGCTAAGCGGTGCCAGCGTCACGCTGGTTTGCTTGAGCACCAGAATAGTCCAGTCGGAGTCCGGCACGTGCGCGTAGCCCGCCAGCATTGGCACGCCCCGCTCATCGGTAACTTCCTGATAGCCGCTGCTGGCATAGGCGATCGCATCCTGATGCAGCAGCGGCGCAATTTTCTTCCCAACCATCTGACCATTCTGGTGATAAAGCACGCGGTTATTGCGATCCAGCACATAAAGTTGCGTTCCGTCACGGTAAAACTGACTAAGCAGCAGTTCATGCAGAATGCTTTTACGCTTCAGGTAAATGGTGCCGCCAATGTACCCAAGGTAGCTGCCGGCCGCAGACCAAACCGGGCGGGAAACAAACACGATCAGGTTATTTGCCGCCGAAAGGCTGGGCTGCCCAATCAACGCGGTGCGCCGCGCCAGCGCTTCACGCGCGCTGTCGGTATGCAACTGCGTGCCCTTCAACGTCAACGACTCAGGTGAGATTGCGCGCACCCAACCGGCGGCATCAACAACCACCACCGAATTAAAGCTGTTGGTTTGCTGCCGAAGACGCTCAACCTCTTTCTGTAACAGCGCTTCATCATCAAAGCGCTCGCTAAGCTCGGTAGCGCTCCAGGCCAGCTGTGACTGAGCCTGCTGAAAAAACTGCCCGGTCGAGGCAGCCAGTTTGGCAGCATAAACCCGGTTCGCCTCCAGCGTATTAGTGATCAGTTGTTCACGCTGAACGCGCCAGGCGGCGTACAAGGAATTAGCAAGGGTAATAACGATACTGGCCACAGCCAGCAGGGTAATAAGCGTCCGCAAATCCGTTTTCGGCCTTGGCAGCCTTAACATGGATTCGCCTCCATTGTGTTTATCATTTCTTTTGCGCCTTGTGGTGCTTTTATTATCAATACTTATCGTGCTACAGGTGCCCTGGTGAGATGCACGTCTCAATTGTACATGGATTGAGCAGACAGAAAAACGACTCAGCGCAGTTTATTAAGATTTTTCTTAGTTTGGTAAGTAAGCCTGAGCAGCAGGAAAGGAATAAGCTGGGTGAAAATGCAAAAAATGACACCGCCACTGGCGGTGTCATTTTGGATAGCGCAACAGAGAGAGAAAAAGATATATAATCAGAGCATTAACAGCGCATAACCCTGATTTTGCAGCGTGGCAACGGTTGTCCCGCTGGAAATAGTATGGGTCACTGATTTATCAATCCACTCACGATCAATATGATGGAAGGCCACCGACTGATCGCAAACCGTGACTTTTACGCCCGCCTTTTCCAGCTCGCTGATCAACTTAAGATTGGGGTTATCGATACCGTAAGCTTTATGGAATTCTTCATTATTCAGCCCGGCAATCACGGCATCGCCGTTCATTGATACCACAAAGTTAAGCTTATTCAGCGGAATACCTGCCGCATAATAGAGGTTAACAACGCGCGCGACGCGCTCCAGGCCCAGGTGCGGATCCTTGATGTCACCGTCGTTTTTATTAAGCTGAAAGACGATCTTATTGCTGAGGTTAGCATCATTACGCGGATTATAAGCGGGCGTATCCACGTAATGAATTTTGCCATAGTTAGCGATAGCTGGCGTTGACCAGAAGCCTTCCGGCTCGCTTTTGCTGTTAGCGATATGGTTAGTGACTTTGTCATAGAGCTGTGGTGCCTGAAGCACATTACCGCCGACAAAACCGGCCAGAGCCGCCACGACGATATAAGTTACGGGACGCATAAAAAAGCACTCCTTTAAAAGAGGATGTTAGTCATAGAAAACTGAAAGTATTATATTTGCAGCAGAACCTTTTCCCGATTTTCAGGCGAACAAGCGCCCTTCGATAAGATAAGAAATATCTCATCCGAGAGACGCTCGCGATCTGTTACTGCGTTTTATTTGCCACATAATTTTATTGCTGAACCCTGCCGCTAAATAAACTCCCGCCCCGCCTGCGTCTGGCAGAGAAGCCAACAAAAAAACCTTAACTGCATAACGCATTTTTTTTGCTCTCCGATGAATATTCAGCGGCGCCAGGAGGGAATCTCCACCTCTATCTCTTAGCGGCCTTTTTTATCTATATCACAGAGTCTTAGCAGGGAAATACAGGTTACGCAGCGACATTATCGAAGTACTTTCAACAAGAAAAAATAACCCACAACAATCATCGTTGTTTTCTTTATTTTTCGTTAATTAATGCCATTTAATCCCCGGAACGGAGTCTTAAGAATTACCTTACAAGAAGCCCCCTCAAAGCGATCCGATACAAAACAGAAAACAAACAAAGAAAAACAGGCAATGGTGCGCTTTCTTTAATTATCCCTGGACCTTAATCTCATCCTTTTTTTTTGAAATAAACCTATCAACAAGACCATTCTAAAATCCACAGCAGAGACCGTTTTTAACCATACCATCAGTGTTATTAACGATTTTAAAAATCCCTCTACATTATCAACAGCTGATTTTCAGAAGATGCTTAATCAAATCTCATGCCACTTTCAGTTTCTCTGAATAAGTTTACACAACTTTGAACTTCCGCCGTGACCTGACTCACTGTTTTTCCCTTATGGCATCAGGCTTAAACAGCCATTTCATTATGCAGTTTACCTCGCTAAGATAACGCCCTGAGCGTGGCTGCTGCGCTGGTATATGAACTATCAGGACCGGGATCGGTCGAAACGTTACTCTTTGCCCTGGGGAAGATGTATGTTTAATCGCTTGAAGAAAACTGTGATCGCTTCACTCATGATCACGCTGCTGGCTGGCAACGTGCTTCCTTCCCAGGCCGACGTCGCTGATACGCTTCCCGATATTGGCACCACCGCAGGCGGTACGTTATCGATCAATCAGGAACTGCAAATGGGCGATTTTTACGTCCGCCAGCTGCGGGCCAGCGCACCGCTGATCAACGATCCCCTGCTTAACCAGTACATTAATCAGCTTGGCGTGCGGCTGGTCGCGCACGCCAATTCAGTGCGCACGCCTTTTTATTTCTACCTGATCCGCAATGATGAAATAAACGCCTTCGCCTTCTTTGGCGGTAACGTTGTGCTGCATTCAGCCCTGTTCCGTACCAGCGACAATGAAAGTCAGCTCGCCTCGGTATTAGCGCACGAAATTTCGCACGTGACTCAGCGTCATCTGGCGCGTGCGATGGAAGAGCAGCAGCGTAACGCCCCGCTCACCTGGGTGGGTGCGCTGGGTTCAATTCTGCTGGCAATGGCTAATCCACAGGCGGGTATGGCGGGTTTAGCCGGTACTCTGGCGGGTACGCGGCAGGGGGTGATCTCATTTACGCAGAACAACGAACAGGAAGCGGATCGGATCGGTATTCAGGTTTTGCAGCGTGCTGGTTTCGATCCGCAGGCGATGCCCAATTTTTTACAGAAGCTGGCGGATCAGTCCCGTTTCGCCTTTAAGCCGCCGGAAATTCTGCTGACGCACCCGCTGCCGGACAGCCGTCTGGCCGATGCCCGTAATCGGGCCAGCCAGATGCGTCCGGTAGTGGTGCAGTCTTCGCAGGATTACTACATGGCGAAAGCCCGCGCGCTGGGCATGTATGCTACCGGGCAGAATCAGCTGGGCGAAGATTTGCTGGAAGAGTGGTCGAAAGGCAATGCACGTCAGCAGCAGGCTGCGCAATACGGCAGAGCGCTGTTGTTCCTGGAAGCCAAAAGCTTTGCTAATGCAAAGAAGATTATCGAGCCGCTACTGGCAAAAGATCCTGGCAACGTCTGGTATCTGGATATCATGACCGATATTGATTTAGGCCTGAATCAGCCGCAAGCGGCAGTAAAGCGTCTGATGGCGCAGAAAGCCAGCAGTAACGACCCGGTGTTACAGCTTAACCTGGCGAATGCGCTCCTGGAGGCCAAACAGCCTGTGGCAGCCAGCCGCATCCTGAATCGCTATACCTGGGCGCATCCTGACGATACTAACGGTTGGGATCTGCTGGCGCAGGCGTCGGCGGCACAAAACCGACGTGATGAGGAGCTGTCGGCGCGTGCAGAGGGGCTGGCGTTAACCGGTCAGTTAGATCAGGCGATCACCACGCTGAGCAGCGCCAGCGCGCAGGTGACGCTGGGCAGTTTGACGCAGGCGCGCTATGACGCCCGTATCGATCAGCTGCGTCAGCTACAGCTGCGCTTCCGGCAATACCAAAAAGGGCGTTAATCACCCTACAGCGCCAGAATTTCCTTCACAAACGGAATAGTGAGCTTACGCTGGGCGCTAATGGAAGCCCGATCGAGACGATCCAGCGTGGTAAACAGCGTACGCATCTCACGATCCAGTCGCTTTAGCAGAAAACGCCCCACATCTTCCGGCAGCTCGAAACCTCGCAGGCTGGCGCGTAGCTGTAGCGCCTGCAACTTATCCTCATCCGAGAGCGGCTGTAATTTATAGATTTGGCCCCAGTCGAGGCGTGAAGCGAGATCTGGCAGCTTAAGATTAAGCTGGCGCGGCGGGCGATCGCCGGTGATCAGCAGACGCGTTTTTCCGGTTTCCAGAATGCGGTTATAGAGATCGAAGATCGCCATCTCCCACTCATCTTCTCCGGCAATGCATTCGATATTATCGATGCAAACCAGCGCAAGCTGTTCCATGCCATCCAGGACTTCCGGCACGAACCAGGTACGTTTATCAAGCGGAACATAGCCAACGGCATCGCCGCGCGTTGACATTTCAGCACAGGCGGCATGTAGCAGATGGCTGCGTCCGCCACCCTGGCGTGACCAGAAATAGAGATAACTGCCATGTTCCTGCGCTAAAGCGCCTTTCAGTGCAGCCAGCAGGGACGAATTTTCTCCCGGCCAGAAACTGGCGAAAGTTTCGTCATCCGGTAAATAGAGTGGCAGTGAAAGTTGTGCCGGCGTGTTCAGAAGCACCTCAAGCGTGAACGGGCTAAAAACCGCAGTAGTTTAACACATCTTTTCACATGAAATGAAATCGCAGCATTAGGCTGCCCCACAGCATTGCGGGCCGTCTCTGCGGTAAAAGAAAATGAAATTTCCTGATGTTGGCAATCAGTAAAATGTCTTACTCACTAAAAAATCTTTATTTTATTTGGCGGTTCATGCATTGAACTGAACGATAATGCCGGCGGTCTGGTCGCCTGCACCTGGTGGGGCGGACTGGAGGTGCAATATCTCTGGGTGAGTGATGATTATCACGCCCGTGGCTTTGGCCGTCAGCTGATGTTGTAGGCGGAAAAAGAGGCGAGAACGCGCGGCCAAACCACAGTAATCGAAACCCATTACTGGTTCGGTAAAGTTTACCTGACGCCACATAAATATATTAATCAGCAGAAACCCAGCGTGTTAATCACCGACGTTTCCAGTGACTTATTTAACCAGTCGGAGCTGGATATTATTTTTTTATGCTGCAGCGACTTTCCGTTAAGGAGATAGCCAAAATATATAATGCCAACCGTAAAACCATTCAAAAGCGTATTTATAACATCTATCAAAAAGCGGATGTACATTCTCTTGCTCAGTTAGAAGAATATTGTTTTCACGCACAGCTTGATAGTTATATTCCTTATCGCCTGCCTGAAAAAAGCATTCAGTTTATCTGAAACTCTCACGGCCCCTTTTCATGATAAAGGCCGTCTGGGTTCAGTGCTGACAGGTCTGATTATCGCTATCAGCCTGCTGGGCTGGTTTGGCATTCAGAATGCGATTTTTTCCAGGTCGCTGAATGAGAGCCGTGGCATCGGCAGCAGCGATAGAAAAGGCGCCCTGAGGCGCCTTTTCTGCTTGTGGATTTTACTCCGGCGATTTATCCGGCGCGTCCAGAATGACTTCTTCCGGGCGCAGCACGTTAATCACTTTAAAAATCAGGCTCAGCGCCACGCCAACTATCGTTGCCAGCGCCATACCTTTCAGTTCAGCCGCGCCGATATGTACCTTCGCCCCGCTAACGCCGATAATCAAAATCACCGAGGTCAGGATCAGGTTCTGCGCCTTGTTATAGTCCACTTTTGATTCAATCAGTACGCGAATACCGGATGCGCCGATTACGCCATACAGCAGTAGCGAAACCCCACCCATTACCGGCACCGGAATCGCCTGAATTGCCGCTGCCAGCTTGCCGATGCAGGAGAGCAGAATAGCGATAATCGCCGCGCCGCCGATAACCCAGGTACTGTACACGCGGGTAATTGCCATCACCCCGATATTCTCACCGTAAGTGGTGTTCGGCGTTGAGCCGAAAAAGCCGGAAATAATGGTTGAGAAACCGTTGGCGAACATTGAGCGATGCAGCCCTGGATCGCGAATCAGATCTTTTTTCACGATATTCGCCGTGACCACCAGATGCCCGATATGCTCGGCGATAACCACCAGCGCAGCCGGGATAATCGTCAGCATCGCATACCATTCGAAGCGCGGCGTATAAAAAGTCGGCAGCGCGAACCACGGAGCAGCCTCTACTCCGCTCCAGTCTACAATGCCCATCGCCCACGACAGCAGATAGCCTGCCAGTACGCCGATCAGAATTGGAATGATGGCGAGAAAACCGCGAAACAGCACCGAACCAAACACGGTGACCGCCAGCGTCACCAGCGAAATGGTTACCGCAGTGCTATCGACCGTCGCGCCGCTGGCAGGTAGCAGGCCGGCCATATTTGCTGCAACACCCGCCAGCTCAAGCCCGATAACGGCGACAATCGCGCCCATCGCTGCCGGAGGAAACATCACATCCAGCCAGCCGGTGCCGGCTTTTTTCACAATCAGCGCCACCAGACAAAACAGCACGCCGCACAGGATAAAACCGCCCAGCGCCACCTCATAACCAAGCGGCAGCAGTAGCAGCACCGGCGAGATAAAAGCAAAGCTGGAGCCTAAGTAGGCGGGAATTTTTCCTTTACAGATAAAGAGATAGAGCAAGGTACCGACGCCGTTAAACAACAACACCGTAGCCGGATTGATATGAAACAGAACCGGCACCAGCACCGTAGCGCCAAACATCGCGAACAGATGCTGAAAACTGAGCGGTATCGTTTGCAGTAGCGGTGGGCGTTCGCTAACGCCAATCGCGCGACGAGTCATGGAGTATCCCTCTGGGCTGTTTTTTGGCAGAAAAAAGCCGACTCTGCGGTCGGCTGAATCGTTATTTGGTTCCGAAAATCTTATCGCCCGCGTCACCAAGACCGGGGATAATGTAGCCTTTCTCGTTCAGGCCGCGATCGATAGAGGCGGTATAGAGCTCAACGTCCGGGTGCGCTTTTTCCAGCGCGGCGATACCTTCCGGCGCAGCCACTAATACCAGCACCTTGATTGAGTTACAGCCCGCTTTTTTCAGCAGATCGATCGTCGCAATCATTGAGCCGCCGGTGGCCAGCATGGGATCGACTACCAACGCCATGCGCTCTTCGATGTTAGAAACCAGCTTCTGGAAATAAGGTACCGGCTCCAGCGTCTCTTCATCACGATAAACGCCTACCACGCTGATGCGCGCGCTTGGCACATGCTCCAGCACCCCTTCCATCATGCCGAGACCGGCACGCAGAATCGGGACAACGGTGATTTTCTTGCCTTTGATCTGGTCGATTTCTACCGGACCATTCCAGCCTTCAATGGTTACTTTCTCTGTTTCCAGATCGGCGGTGGCTTCGTAGGTCAGCAAACTCCCCACTTCAGATGCCAGTTCGCGAAAGCGCTTGGTGCTAATGTCTTGCTCACGCATCAGGCCCAGTTTATGTTTGACGAGCGGGTGTTTGACTTCCACGATCTTCATTGTTGTACTCCCGGAGTGTTGAGCGGAAAAAAAAATCGCCGGATTATACCGCCTTTTGCCTGCTGCGCCATATGCGATCGGGCAATAAACAGCAAAACCTCCGCGCTCTGTTAAGCATCATCTAAAATAAAGAATCTGCAACGCTGGTCTCGCAAACGTTTGCCTGCGCTGTTAGAATTGCGCCGCTTTAATTCAAACCGCAAAACCGCGTGGGGAAACCGCTTTGACCGACAAGACCTCTCTCAGCTATAAAGACGCCGGCGTTGATATTGATGCAGGCAACGCGTTAGTCGATCGTATTAAAGGCGTGGTGAAAAAGACCCGTCGTCCGGAAGTAATGGGTGGCCTCGGCGGTTTCGGCGCGCTTTGTGCGCTGCCGCAAAAATATCGCGAGCCGGTGCTGGTTTCCGGCACTGACGGCGTCGGCACCAAGCTGCGTCTGGCGATGGATCTGCAGCGCCACGACACCATCGGCATCGATCTGGTCGCCATGTGCGTTAACGATCTGGTGGTCCAGGGCGCTGAACCGCTGTTCTTCCTTGATTACTACGCCACCGGCAAGCTGGATGTCGATACCGCTTCCGCCGTTATCAGCGGGATCGCTGAAGGGTGTCTACAGTCGGGCTGCGCGCTGGTTGGCGGTGAAACCGCAGAGATGCCAGGCATGTACCACGGTGAAGATTACGATGTGGCAGGTTTTTGCGTCGGCGTGGTGGAAAAGTCAGAAATCATTGACGGCAGCAAAGTGCAGGATGGCGACGTGCTGATCGCCCTCGCTTCCAGCGGCCCGCACTCTAACGGCTACTCCCTGGTACGCAAAATTCTTGAAGTCAGCCAGACCGATCCGTTAAGCAAACAGCTCGACGGCAAGCCGCTGGCCGATCATCTGCTGGCACCGACGCGCATCTACGTTAAAAATATTCTTAACCTGATTGAGCAGATCGATGTGCATGCCATCGCCCACCTCACCGGTGGCGGCTTCTGGGAAAATATTCCGCGCGTGCTGCCGGAAAACACTCAGGCAGTGATTGATGAAGCCAGCTGGCAATGGCCGGCAGTCTTTAACTGGCTGCAGCAGGCGGGCAACGTCAGTCGTCATGAGATGTACCGCACCTTTAACTGCGGCGTCGGCATGGTGATTGCGGTAAGCGCTGCTGAAGCGGATAAAGCGGTTGAGCTGATGAACGCCGCAGGCGAACAGGCGTGGAAAATTGGCGTGATTAGCGCCTCTGACGCAGAAGAGCGTGTGGTTATCAAATGAAACGGCTGGTCGTGCTGATATCGGGTAACGGCAGTAATTTGCAGGCGATTCTCGATGCCTGTCAGCAGGGCCGGATCAACGCTCGCGTGGCGGCGGTTTTCAGTAATAAGGCCAACGCGTTTGGCCTTGAGCGCGCCCGCAGCGCGGGCGTTGCCGCCCATGCGCTTTCCGCATCCGCTTATGAAAGCCGTGAAGATTTTGATCGCCAGCTGATCCGCGAAATCGATGCATATGCGCCCGATCTGGTCGTGCTGGCGGGCTATATGCGTATCCTTAGCCCGGTTTTTGTCGCGCGCTATCAGGATCGACTGCTGAATATCCACCCTTCTCTGCTGCCAAAATATCCGGGCTTGCATACGCACCGCCAGGCCATCGCCAACGGCGACAGCGAACATGGTACTTCGGTGCATTTTGTTACTGACCAGCTGGACGGCGGCCCGGTGATTCTACAGGCCAGCGTGCCGGTGTTCAGCGGCGACAGCGAAGAAGAGGTCACCGCGCGCGTACAGCATCAAGAACATGCGATCTATCCGCTGGTAATTAACTGGTTCGTTGAGGGCCGCTTAGTGATGCGTGATAACACCGCCTGGCTTGATGGCAACCCACTTCCGCCCCAGGGCTACGCGGGCGATTAGTTTCTTGCGCCTTGCGTGCGTAAATCATCTTCCAGAGCCAGCCTGCTGGCTCTGTTCTTTTTCAGCCAAAACGCCCGGTTATATAATCCTCGGTGCGTCGCTGTCGTGGCGTGGTAAACAGCGTATCGGTATCAGCAAACTCCACCATCTTTCCCTGGTGCATAAAAGCGGTGTAGTCAGAGACGCGTGCCGCCTGCTGCATGTTATGCGTTACCAGAATCAGCGTGAAATGCTGCTTCAGCGTGGTCATTAGCTCTTCAATCACCAGCGTGGAGATCGGGTCCAGCGCAGACGTCGGCTCGTCCAGCAGCAGCACTTCCGGCTCAATAGCAATGGCGCGCGCAATCACCAGCCGCTGCTGCTGGCCGCTGGAGAGCGTCAGCGCATTTTGCCGCAGGCTATCCTTCACCTCAGGCCACAGCGCCGCAGCGCGCAGCGCCCGCTCCACCGCCTCGTTTAAAATACGTCGATCGCGCACGCCTTGCAGACGTAAACCGTAAACCACATTTTCATAAATCGATTTGGGGAACGGATTGGGTCGCTGAAAAACCATGCCGACGCGCCGCCGCAGCGCCGAGAGATCGCCGCCGCGCTCGAGGATATTACGCCGATCGAGCAGAACCTCGCCCTCAACGCGACAGTTATCAATCACATCGTTCATGCGGTTAAGGCAGCGCAGCAGCGTGGATTTACCACAGCCAGAAGGGCCAATAAGAGCGGTAATGCGATTTTTCGGGATCTGCAGGCTAACGGTATCCAGCGCCTGTTTGTCGCCATACCACAGCGAAAGATTATTGATGGTTAGCGCAGTGTCGATTTCAGCGGTCATGGTCCTCACCGTTATTGCACCAGCGAGCGGTAACGCTCGCGCAGACGATGGCGTAAGGCCATCGCCGTAAGATTTAAGCCAAGAATAATGGTCACCAGCAGCAACGCCGTGGCATATACCAACGGACGATCGGCCTCGGCGTTGGGACTTTGAAATGCCAGATCGTAAATCTGAAAGCCCAGATGCATAAACTTACGATCAAGATGCAGGTAAGGGAAAACGCCGTCTACCGGTAGTTCCGGGGCCATTTTCACCACGCCCACCAGCATCAGCGGTGCCGTTTCGCCCGCCGCACGTGCCACGGCGAGAATCAATCCGGTTAGCATGGCGGGCAGCGCCAGCGGCAGGGTAACGTGCCACAGCGTTTCCGCGCGGGTCGCGCCCAGCGCCAGCGAGCCGTGGCGCAGGCTGGCAGGAATGCGCGACAGTCCCTCTTCGGTCGCAACAATCACCACCGGCAAGGTCAACAATGCCAGCGTTAGCGACGCCCACAGCAGACCCGGCGTACCAAAGGTCGGATTAGGCAGTGATGTCGCGTAAAAAAGCTGATCAATCGTGCCGCCAATCAGCCAGACGTAAAACCCAAGACCAAACACGCCATAAACAATCGACGGTACGCCCGCCAGGTTAACCACCGCAATACGCACCAGCCGGGTTAACGCATGCCGATCGGCATACTCATGCAGCCAGACGGCGGCCACCACCCCCAGCGGCATCACCACCACCGACATCAACAACACCATCAGCACAGTGCCGAAAATAGCCGGGAAAGCACTGCCCTCGCCCGGGGAATCATCCGACGAAACGGCAACGAAATGCCACAGCTGCTGCAAAAAGTGCTGCCATTTTTGAACAAGCGTCATGGCGTTGGGATACCAGGCGTCACGGATTTGCGCCAGGGGAATGCGGTGCAGCTGGCCGTTCGCATCACGCAGCATCAGCGTATTACGCGCGCTCTCCTGTAACAGTGAAGCACGCCGCTCCGCCTGCCCCACAAACTGCCGCTGCAGTTCCACACGATTCGCCATCAGCATCGATCTTTTCTGCTCATTATCATTGCCGCTGGCCTTCAGCTCTAACGCTTCGGTTTCCAGTGCCTCAAGCTGCGCCGTGATATGCGCCATTTCATGACGGCGGATGCGCTCAGCCTGCTCCAGCAACTGATGCGTTTGCTGCAGGCGCTCCTGCAGGGCGCGTTGCATATTCTGCGCCGTAAGCGGCTGCTGATTCTCATAGAGACCGGCAAACCAGCCCAGCGCATCGCCGCCCACGCGCCGCTGTAGCACCAGCACCTCCGGCGGCTGTTCGCGGCGCTGAATATCACTTTCCAGCAGCGTGCGGAAATCAGAGGCGGAGACGTCGCGGTTACCGGTTTTAATTAAGTAGCGCGTAACCTGCTCCGGCAACTGCTGCGCCTGCGGCAGACCGGCATCAATCAGCTGCTGACGCGACAGGCGCTGGGTACTCACCACTTCGCCCAACAGCTGCGCCTCTCCGGCGGCGGGCTGGGCCAGCGTAAACAGTGTAACCGGCTGCGGCCAAAAATGGCGCAGCCCCTGCCAGGCCAGCAGCAGTAACAGCAGCAGAAACGCCAGCAGGCTAAAGGTTACTGCGCCTGCCGTCAGCCAGCGCCAGCGATCGTTTTGCGTTAGCGCACTCATCCCTGCCCCTCATGCTGACCATAACGACGACGCAAGCGCTGTCGCACCACTTCCGCCAGCGTATTCAATATCAGCGTAAACACCAACAGCACCAGCGCGCTGAGAAACAGGATGCGATAATGCGCGCTGCCTGCCGCCGCTTCCGGCATCTCAACGGCAATATTGGCGGAAAGCGCACGCACGCCGTGAAACAGGCCGCCTTCGGTCACCGGCGTATTGCCGGTGGCCATCAATACAATCATGGTTTCTCCTACCGCCCGACCAAAGCCAATCATCAATGCGGCAAAAATTCCCGAGGCAGCGCTGGGCAAAATCACGCGTGACAGGGTTTGCCACGCCGTGGCACCCAGCGCCAGCGACCCCTGCCCCAGCGCAGCCGGAACGCTGAAAATGGCATCTTCCGCCAGGGTAAAAATCAGCGGCACCAGTGCAAAGCCCATCGCCAACGCGGCGATCAGGAGGTTACGCTGCTCGTAGCCGCCCGGCAGCCGCTCCGCCAGCGGTTTGCCCCATAGCGCGGTATCAGCCAGCGGCATCAGCCACAGCGAGAGCGCACTTACCAGCAGCAGCAGCGGCACCAGCAGCCAAACCTCGCGCCCCGGCGCATCCAGCAGCCGCCAGCGCGACGGCAGACGCTTCAGTAATGGCCCACACAGCAGCAATGTCGCCGCCAGGGCAATAGGCAATAGCAGCACGCCGGAAAGCCGGGCGGCAATCTGCGGCGCCAGCCACAGGCTGGCGAACAGGCCAACCACCACGCTGGGCAGCGCGCCCATCATCTCCATCGCCGGTTTGATCCAGCGACGTAGCGCCGGCGACATAAACCAGGCGGTGTAGATAGCCGCGGCCAGCGCCAGCGGCGTGGCAAACAGCATCGCCAACGCAGCCGCCTTCAGCGTACCCGCCACCATCGGCACCAGACTGAATTTCGCCTGATAAGGATCGTCAACCGCCGTCGATTGCCAGACCCAGTCCGGCTGCGGATAGTTTTCATACCAGACTTTTTGCCACAGGTTTTTCAGGCTGATATCGGGCCAGGGATTGTCGATGCGCCAGTATTGCCAGCCGTCAGTGCGTTCGATCAGCAACCCATCGCCCGACGGCGCAAATTGCGCCTGCTGTACGCCCTCGCCCAGCGCGTGGCGAAAAAAAACGCCCTCTCGCTTGCTGGCGAACATCTGAAGTTCGCCAGCGGCGCTGATGGTGGCAAACACCCGGCGCTGTGGCTCGGTAATCAGCTGTTGCTGCGCGCGCGCGCCAGCAAAATCGCGGATACGATGCAGATGTACACCTCGCTCATCGGCAACATCAAACCACTGGCTGATGCCGCGTTCGTCAGCCAGCAACAGCGAACGCCCGCCGCTCAGCAAAGCCATCTGGCGCGGTGGATGCGTCAGCGGAAAGGTATCGCGTAGCGTGACCTGTTGGCCGTTTATCTGCCAGACGCGTAAGCTGTGCTCGCTGGTGGCAAACAGCAACGAGCCGTTGGGCGTCAGTAACAGCTGATTAACTGGCCCGCTGGCCAGCATATCGCTCTGCATCGGCTGCCCGGCCTGTAAGCGCAGCAGCCGGATATGCTGCCCATCGCTGAGCGCCGCCAGCCACTGCTGCGCGCCGCTGGCTGCCAGGGCCGCCAGGGTAAAGCCACTGCCGCCGCTGTCAAAAACGCCATCGCCCAGCGGAAACTTCCAGTTCGGCATCGCGTCCGCCGCGCTAAAGTCAGGTTGGACCAGTCGGAAATTGCCATCGGGCTGTAACAGCAGTAGGCTGCTGTTATCGGCGGTCGCCGCGCTTACTACCGGCCCGCGTGCCAGCTGTAAAGATGGCTCGGGCGCAGCGCCGTTCAGCGGAAAAAAGCGGCCTTCGCCCTGGCTATCGATACGCCAGCCCCAGCCCTGATTAACACCCAGCGCGACGGCAGGCTGTGCCGAAAGCACGGGCTGCGACGGCCCCGCCTGCATGGACGGCGTGGCAAACAGTGGCATTACTACCCACAGCAGCCAGACAAACAGCAGCATCATGACCAGCAGCACGCTGACGCCACAGGCAGCGATCGCACGCGCGGTCAGGCGGTCAACATAACGCCGGGTACGGTTGCTGTAGTTGACGGGAATATGGTTATCGATCATCGTGCCTGCGGATTCCTTGTATTGAAGCCGCTATGTTGCCCGTAGCTCTCTGATATGACAACCATTGAGGTTAGACATTGCTGCCATACTCTCGCCATAATGAAATCGGAAACTGGATACCCTCGTCTCAAATCAGCACAACGGAGCCATAATGGGTCAGGAAAAGCTTTACATAGAAAAAGAACTGAGCTGGTTATCCTTTAATGAACGCGTACTGCAGGAAGCCGCAGACAAGACTAACCCGCTGATCGAGCGCATGCGCTTTCTGGGCATTTATTCGAATAACCTGGAAGAGTTTTATAAGGTGCGCTTTGCCGACCTGAAGCGGCGCATTTTGATTGGCGAGGAACAGGGGTCACCCAACACGCCGCGTCATCTGCTAAAGAAAATTCAGCAGCGCGTCCTGCGGGCCGATCAGGAGTTCGATGGTTTATATAACGATCTGCTGCTGGAGATGGCGCGTAATCAGATCTTCCTGATTAACGAACGGCAGCTGTCGCCTAATCAGCAAAGCTGGCTGCGTCACTACTTTAAGCATGAGCTGCGCCAGCATGTGACGCCGATTCTGATAAATCACGATACCGATCTGATTGAGTTCCTGAAGGATGATTACACCTATCTGGCGGTGGAGATTATTCGCGGCGAAGATATCCGCTATGCCCTGCTGGAAATCCCCTCTGATAAAGTGCCACGCTTTGTTAATCTGCCTGCAGAGTCGCCACGCCGCCGCAAGCCGATGATCCTGTTGGATAACATTTTGCGTTACTGCCTGGACGATATTTTCAAAGGCTTTTTTGACTACGACGCGCTTAACGCCTACTCCATGAAAATGACGCGTGACGCCGAGTACGATCTGGTTACCGAAATGGAATCGAGCCTGCTGGAACTGATGTCCTCCAGCCTCAAACAGCGTCTTACCGCCGAGCCTGTGCGCTTTGTTTATCAGCGCGATATGCCCAATGCGATGGTTGAGCTGCTGCGTAATAAGCTGAATATCTCTAATTACGACTCTATCGTCCCGGGTGGGCGTTATCATAATTTCAAAGATTTCATCAGCTTTCCGAACGTGGGCAAAACCAATCTGGTGAACAAGCCGATGCCGCAGCTACGGCATATCTGGTTCGACGGCTTTCGCAACGGTTTCGATGCGATCCGTAATCATGACGTGCTGCTTTATTATCCTTACCACACCTTTGAACATGTGCTGGAGCTGCTGCGTCAGGCGTCATTCGATCCCAGTGTGCTGGCGATTAAGATCAATATTTATCGCGTAGCGAAGAACTCACGCATTATTGATGCGATGATCCACGCCGCCTATAACGGCAAAAAAGTGACGGTGGTGGTAGAGCTGCAGGCGCGTTTTGATGAAGAGGCCAATATTCACTGGGCCAAGCGCCTCACCGAAGCGGGCGTGCATGTGATCTTCTCGGCGCCGGGCCTGAAAATTCACGCCAAGCTGTTCCTGATTTCGCGCCGTGAAGGCGATGAAATTGTGCGCTATGCCCATATCGGCACCGGTAATTTCAATGAAAAAACCGCGCGCATTTATACCGACTACTCCCTGCTTACCGCCGATGCGCGTATCACCAATGAGGTACGCCGGGTATTTAACTTTATTGAAAACCCCTATCGCCCGGTAAGCTTTGATTATCTGATGGTGTCGCCGCAGAACTCGCGCCGCATGCTCTATCAACTGATTGATGAAGAAATTGCCAACGCGCAGCAGGGTATCCCGGCAGGGATTACACTGAAAGTGAATAACCTGGTTGATAAAGGTCTGGTGGATCGTTTGTATACCGCTTCCAGCGTGGGCGTGAAAGTGAATCTGCTGGTGCGCGGCATGTGTTCACTGATCCCTAATCTTGACGGGATCAGCGACAATATTCGCGTAACCAGCATTGTTGACCGCTATCTGGAGCACGATCGCGTTTATATTTTTGATAACGGCGGTGATAAAAAAGTCTTTCTCTCTTCCGCCGACTGGATGACGCGCAATATCGATTACCGCATTGAAGTGGCGGTGGCCATCCTTGATCCTGTTCTGAAACAGCGCGTGCTGGATATTATTGCCATCCTGTTAAGTGATACTGTAAAAGCCCGCATTATTGATAAAGAACTGAGTAACCGTTATGTGCCGCGTGGAAACCGCCGTAAGGTGCGAGCGCAGCAGGCCATTTACGAATACATCAAATCTCTGGAACAACCTGAATAACTCACTATGCCGATATCCCATAAGAATATGCCACGACCGCAAGAATTTGCCGCTATTGACCTCGGTTCCAATAGCTTTCACATGGTCATTGCCCGCGTGGTGGATGGCGCAATGCAGGTGCTGGGCCGTCTGAAACAGCGCGTGCACCTGGCGGACGGGCTGGGCGCGGATAACGTGCTGAGCGAAGAGGCTATCCAGCGCGGACTTAGCTGTCTGGCGCTGTTTGCCGAGCGTCTGCAAGGCTTCAGCGCCTCGAACGTGACCATTGTCGGTACGCATACGCTACGCCAGGCGGTTAATGCAGAAGATTTTCTGCGGCGCGCGGCGGAAGTGATCCCCTACCCGATTGAAGTGATCTCTGGTCATGAAGAGGCGCGCCTGATTTTTATGGGCGTTGAGCATACGCAGCCGGAAAAAGGCCGCAAGCTGGTGATTGATATCGGCGGCGGCTCTACCGAGCTGGTAATCGGGGAAGATTTTGAACCCAAGCTGGTAGAGAGCCGCCGTATGGGCTGCGTCAGCTTCGCCAATCTCTATTTTCCCGGCGGTGTGATTAGTCAGGAAAATTTCCGCCGCGCGCGTCTGGCTGCGGCGCAAAAACTGGAAACGCTGGCCTGGCAATATCGGCTGCTCGGCTGGCAATACGCGCTGGGCGCTTCCGGCACCATCAAGGCTGCTTGCGAAGTGCTGCAGGCGATGGGCGAAAAAGAGAAACAGGTGACGCCGGAGCGGCTGGAAAGGCTGTATGACGAAGTGATGAAGCACAAATCCTTCGCCGCGCTGAGCCTGCCTGGCCTGTCGGAAGAGCGGAAAGCGGTATTTGTGCCGGGTCTGGCCATCCTTTGCGGCGTATTTGATGCGCTGGCGATCCGCGAGCTGCGTCTTTCCGACGGCGCCCTGCGCGAAGGGGTGCTGTATGAGATGGAAGGCCGCTTCCGCCATCAGGATATTCGTAGCCGTACCGCACAGAGCCTGGCGAATCATTACAATATCGACAGCGATCAGGCGCGACGCGTGCTGGAAACCACCGATGAACTCTGGCAACAGTGGCGCGATCAAAATCCCCGACTGGCTAATCCTCAGCTCGCATCGCTGCTGCAGTGGGCGGCACTGCTGCACGAAGTTGGCTTAACCATCAACCACAGCGGTATGCAGCGCCACTCGGCCTATATCCTGCAAAACACCAACCTGCCCGGTTTTAATCAGGATCAACAGCTGCTGCTGGCTACGCTGGTACGCTATCACCGTAAAGCGATCAAGAGTGACGATCTGCCGCGTTTTACGCTGTTTAAAAAGAAACAGATCCTGCCGCTGGTGTTTTTGCTGCGTCTTGGCACGCTGCTGAATAATCAGCGCCAGGCGACCAATCGCCCGGAGCGGCTGACATTGACCACCAACGAAGGGCACTGGACGCTGCGCTTCCCGGCCGGATACTTCAGCCAGAATACGCTGGTCCAGCTCGATTTAGAGCGTGAGCAGGCGTACTGGGAGGATGTTACCGGCTGGAAGCTAGTGATAGAAGAAGAGGCGTAACGCACGCCGGCGAATTCGGGCGGCGCTTCCTCCGCCCGCATCAACCAGAAAAAAGAAGATGACGATACGTCCGGATAACTATTTTACTGAAAAATATCAGCTTACCGCCACGCACTCCGAAGTGGTGGCGGCGTTACCTTTCCTGACGCCAGGCAAAGCGCTGGATGTAGGCTGCGGCAGCGGACGCAACAGCCTGTGGCTGAATATGAAAGGGTTTGAGGTCACCGCCTGGGATAAAAATCCGCAAAGCATTGAGCGGCTGAACCAGATCATTGTTGCCGAAGCGATCGGCGGCATTGAAACGCAGGTTACCGATCTCAACAGCGTACGTTTTAACGGCGCGTATGATTTTATTCTTTCCACCGTCGTGATGATGTTTTTACAGCCGGAAACCATTCCGCAGCTGATTGCCGATATGCAGGCCAGCACCGTCAAAAACGGCTATAACCTGATTGTCGCCGCGATGGATACAGACGATTATCCCTGCCCGATCCCCTTCCCTTTCACCTTTAAATCAGGTGAATTGAGCCACTACTACCGCCAATGGCAGATTATTAAATATAACGAGCATGTTGGTCAGCTGCACAGAACGGATGAGAACGGCAACCGCATTAGCCTGCGATTCGCCACGCTGCTGGCAAAAAAGGCGCCGGCAGAATAATCAGCTCTCTATCAGCGTGGTTAGCGGCTGCGGCTCACTGATGGCGAAGCCCTGTAAATAGTCGATGCCCAGCCCGCGCAGCGCAGCCGCGACCGCATCTGATTCAACGCACTCCGCCACGATCTGCATCCGCTTCAGCCGGGCGACGCGGCAGATAGATTCAATAATTTGATAGTCCAGCGGGCTGTGCAGCATATTCTGGATAAAGCTACCGTCAATTTTCAGCATATCAGCCTGCAGGGTTTTCAACTGCAGGTAGCTGGCATAGCCCGCGCCGAAGTTATCAATCGCAATGCGGCATCCCAACCGACGCAGGGAATTAATGGTGCGATAGCCTGCTGAAAAGTGCCTGTTTCCGGCGGCCTCGCTGATTTCCAGAATCAGTTGCCACGGCTCAACCTGATGCTGCTTAAGCAACTGCTCCAGCTCGCTGACAAAGTGCGGACGATAAAGGCTGGCGGCATGAATATTGATAGCAAAACGCATCGCCGGCAAACGCGTCCGGCTGCTATCGATAAAGCTCAGCGCATGATTTAATACCCAGCGATCCATTTCCCATGTCAGACCAAACTCCTGCACTATCGGTAAAAAATGCTCAGGCGCCAGCTGTTCTCCCTGCGTATTCACCAGCCTCAGCAGCAGCTCATGGTAATCATCGCCGCGTAAGCCCTCAATACGCTGCGCCATCATCACAAAGCGCTCGTTATCCAGCGCCTGCTGAACTTCATCCAGCAGCGCCAGCTTTTCTTTCACCAGGCGCTGAGCGGTAATGTTGTCCTGCTGCAAGTTTTCCGGCTGATGGCTACGCAGAGAAATTTCAGCCATTTCACTAAGCTGTCCCAGCAGCCCTGGCAAATTACTTACCGGCGGCACTATATGACAAAAGCTGATGCCGATATCGGGCTGTAACGGCAATCCCTGCCAGCGCAAACTGTAGCGTTCGATGCGGCTGCTTATCTGTTCAATGCGCGTTTCATAGGTGGCTTTGTCCAGACGCAGCGCCAGCGCAAAGCCAGGCAAATGGTAAATCACCTCTTTGGGCTGCAACAATGGCTGTAGATACGCCGCCAGCCGACGCTTATATTCAACGCGCAGATCCAGCCCCCAGGTTCGGCTAAGGCGATCGAGATCGGGAATGCGTAAAAAACAGAGCGTGGAGGAAGCCTGCTGCGCCAGCATCGCTTTGAGCGCACGCAGATTCGGCAGATCCACCACCGGATCCACCAGCGCCGCCTCGCGTGATTTCTTAATCAGCCTGCGCTGGCGCACACCGTTGACGCCAATAAAGTACAGAATTAACGACCATATCAGCAGATTAGTGGTATTGAGGGCCAAGTGCAGCGACAGTTCGGGCTGGGTACGAAATTGATAGAGTAAAATCAGCACCAGCGACCATGCCAGCGCGGAGATGAGATAGCCGAAGCGCGCCGATGCCCATAGCATGACGGGCAGCAGCAGCAGCAAGGCAAAGTCTCTGATTGCCTGGTTATGCAGCTCGCGATTCATTAACATCAACAGGATAAGCAGCGACGTCAGCAAAATCAGCCAGCCCCTGATTTCTACAGCGCTCACGCTTTCCGCGATCTGCTGGCGCAACAGGTTAACCTGACGGGAAAAGTAGCGCGTATGGCGAAAACAGCGGATCGCCATATAGTAAAGCGGCAGGATCGCCACACAGGATATCAGGATGGCCTGATAGTTGATCAGCGTGCGTAACGTCAACGGATTGCGGTTAAAAATCGAGAGGGCCACGGGGATAACTTTCATCGTTACCATCGTTTGCAGCAAAAATACCAGCAGCGTCGGCAGAAGAAAGCCGATCCAGAACAGCCGCATTATGCCCAGCCCTTGCGTACCGGGCGTCGCCCCCCATCTGCGTCCAGCCCAGATGCGGTAGCCCAGCCAGCAGATGCTGATTGCGCTAACAAACAGGATGCAGGTGATCAGCGCGGGCCCTGGCGAAAAAATCATTAAATAATGCCATAAAAGCGCCAGCGTAATGCCGGGCAGTGCCGCCCAGTCAAACACCATCAGCAACGCCACCGTTAACGTCACCGGTAAAAACAGCAGATAAACCGGACCGTCTGGCAGCAGCAGCTTGACCGATAAAGCGCTGGAAAGCGGCATCAGCAATAATGCCAGCCATAACGGGACGCCCCACCAGCAGCGTCGGAATTGACTAAGCGATGACAGGTTATATCCGGTAAACAAAACGGCCCCTTCGGAATGATAAAGCGCGCAGCGAATGCTGCCTCAAGCAAAACCGCTCTCATACTAAGTTCCGGCAGGCTTTCAGGCTTGATATACGTCAAACATTCTTATTAAAACCGCTTTAGTCCGCCCGTTGTTTAGCTCACAGACCGATTATATCGGTTAGTTTTCCTGAACCGGCTGATAGCACGACATTGACCTGACGGTAACGCTGTGCCTAAATTGTCTCACCGCCTCCGGGCCAGCTACAGGAGTCCCTGCGTGAACAGCATTACCTCATTGCGAAAACGGCGTAAAACTGGCCGCATGACCCGCATTGTGTTGTTAATCAGCTTTATCATATTGATTGGTCGTTTGTTGTTTGTTTTGCCCGGCGCGTTTCAGCATCATCAGGATAAAAAAACCAATGCCGGGGTGCCCATGACAATTCAGCCCGTCAATAAAGAGTAATGACGCGAGCGTTAAGTTGCCTTAACTGAGACAACTTACCCTCTCTTCATGCCTGTAGAAAACAGCGGGCTTATGCCCATGCTTCCGGACACAAGGGAATTTTTATGTCTGTATCCCAAGCCCAATCTCAAGCCCGGCAGCTCGCCGATACCCGCAGCCGTATTCTGACACTTTTACTTAATGAGCCGGAACTGATAGAAAGCCTACTGCAGCCGCAGGAGCACTCGCCGTTGTCGGCAGAACTGTCGAGGCATATTGACAGCCTGCGCCAGGATCTTGCCCTGCTGCATGCGGCGGATATTGCCGATATTCTTGAAGCCCTGCCGGAAGAGGAGCGCCAGGCGCTGTGGCAGCTGGTGGATAACGACCGTCGCGGTCAGGTGCTGGTAGAGGCGTCGGAAACCGTCTGGGAAAGCCTGACTGAAGTCATGAGCGATAAAGATATTCTGCAGGCCATTGCGCCGCTGGATATTGACGATCAGGCTTATCTGGCGAAATATCTGCCGCGCGATCTCACCGGACGGCTGCTTACCACGCTGGACCCAACGCTGCGCGCCCGCGTACTGAACGTGGTGCATTTCGACCGCGATCGCGTTGGTCGCATCATGGACTTTAACTTCATTACCGTACGCGCCGATGTCGATCTGGCGACGGTGCAGCGCTTTTTACGACGCCGGCGCGCCATCCCGGAAGGCACCGATAAGCTGTTTATCACCGATAAAAACAATGTGCTACTGGGTGAGCTGCCGCTTACCGATATTTTGCTGAACCAGCCCGACACGCCGGTTTCTTCAGTGATGAACGATCGCCCCAATACTTTTCGTCTGGATGATAAGGCGGAAGATGCCGCTGGCGCTTTTGAACGCTATAACCTGATTTCCGCCGCGGTGATTGATGCGCAGGGCAAGCTGATTGGCCGCGTGACAATTGAAGATATTATCGACCTGGTAAATGAAGAGAACGAAAGCAATATCCGTAAAATGGGCGGCCTGAGCCAGGAAGAAGAGGTTTTTGCGCCGGTAAAAAAGGCGGTGCGCACCCGCTGGACCTGGCTGGCGGTGAATCTTTGCACGGCGTTCATCGCTTCCCGGGTGATTGGCCTGTTCGAAGAGACAATTTCGCAACTGGTGGCGCTGGCGACGCTGATGCCGATTGTGGCGGGTATCGGTGGTAATACCGGCAACCAGACGATTACCATGATCGTGCGCGCGCTGGCGCTGCATCAGGTCGAGCCTGGGAACTTTAATTTTCTTTTTATGCGTGAGCTGGGCGTGGCGCTCATCAATGGCCTCTTCTGGGGCAGCATCATGGGCGGCATCACCTGGCTGATGTATGACAACCTGGCGCTGGGCGGCGTGATGATGCTGGCGATGGTCCTTAACCTGCTGCTGGCGGCGATGGTCGGCGTGCTGATCCCGTTGGTCATGACCAAACTCAACCGCGATCCGGCCATTGGCTCCAGCGTGATGATTACCGCGCTGACCGACACCGGCGGCTTCTTTATTTTCCTCGGTCTGGCAACGCTGTTTTTGCTGCACTGAAACAGCCCGGCATCACTTCTCACTGACAGGCCTTCGGTTTACCGCAGGCCTTTTTTCTGCCTCCTCTTTCTTTCAGTCATAAGAGCATTGGCCGCTGCCCCTCACAAATCGCCAACATTATCGCCGGGTTTTGTTGACAATTTGTTGTAGGTGAAAATAAATGTATAGACAACCCATGACAAGTGGAAGGTAAACCGTGCTTCTTGCTGCTCACGATGTTGTCTGGCGCAATGCCCGTCTGGCAACGTTCGATCCCGATCGTCAAACGCCTTATGGATTGCTGGATAATCACGATCTGGTTATTCGCGACGGCCATATTTTGGCTATTTTACCGGCGTCCACCGCCTCTGGTGGTACGGTTCACGACCTTCAGGGGCGGCTGGTCACCCCAGGCTTAATCGACTGCCATACCCATTTAGTGTTTGCCGGCAACCGCGCCGCTGAATGGGAACAGCGGATGAACGGCGTCTCCTATCAACAAATCAGCGCCCAGGGCGGAGGAATTAACGCCACGGTTGCCGCAACCCGTCAGGCCCCGGAAAGTGAGCTGCTGAAGCTGGCTACCGCACGGCTGCAGCGGCTGATGAATGAAGGGGTAACCACGCTGGAAATTAAATCTGGCTACGGGCTTACGCTGGAAGATGAAGCGAAAATGCTGCGGGTGGCGCGCCAGCTGGCGGCTCAGCATCCGGTGGACATCAGCCCGACGCTGCTCGCCGCCCATGCGGCGCCCGCTGAATATCGTCACGATAAAGATGCCTGGATCAGCCTGATTTGTGAAACCCTGCTGCCACAGCTGTGGCAAGAAGGCCTGTTTGAAGCGGTCGATGTGTTTTGTGAAAGCGTGGGCTTCACGCCGCAACAGTGCGAGCGGGTATTTGCTGCCGCACAGCGTTACGGTATTCCGGTTAAAGGCCACGTTGAGCAGCTCTCGTTGCTGGATGGCGCGCAGCTGGTGAGCCGCTATCAGGGGCTGTCGGCAGATCATCTGGAATATCTGGATGAGCAAGGCGTGCGGGCGATGCGCGCCAGTAATACGGTAGCGGTACTGTTACCAGGCGCATTTTATTTCCTGCGGGAAAGCCAGCGTCCGCCGGTAGAAATGCTGCGCCGCCATCAGGTGCCGATCGCGGTAGCCACCGATTACAATCCTGGCACCAGCCCTTTCGCCAGTCTGCATTTATCTATGAACATGGCCTGCGTTCAGTTCGGCCTGACGCCGGAAGAAGCCTGGTCGGGCGTAACGCGTCATGCGGCTCAGGCGCTGGGCCGACAGCATACGCACGGTCAGCTTAAAGCGGGCTTTATCGCCGATCTTGCCATCTGGGAGGCGGAGCAGCCGGTGGAAATGGTTTACGAGCCGGGCCGCAATCCGCTTTATGCACGGGTCTTTCGCGGTCAAATTACGCACGGGAGCGCATTATGAAACAGTGGCGTCCCACCTCTGCTGAGGTCTGGCAGGGTCGCGACGATAGCGGAGAGGCAGCTAACGCCCTGCGTCTGTTCCAGACCATTATCTGCAGCACAACGTTTTGCCCTGAACAGCTACCCGGCGATATTGCGCTGCTGGGATTCGCCTGCGATGAAGGGGTAAGACGCAACCACGGACGAACCGGCGCTGCTCAGGCACCCGCTATACTGCGTCGCGCCCTGGCCAATCTGGCCAGCCATGCGGAACATACGCGACTGGCAGACTGCGGCGATATTTTTGTCGAACAGGATAACCTGGAACAGGCGCAGCAGGCGTTGCGCGAAGCGGTACTCGCCTGTCAACGCGCCGGGAAACGCACGTTGGTGCTGGGCGGCGGCCATGAAACCGCTCTGGGGCATGGCCTGGGAGTGCTGGATGCCTTCCCGCAGGAAAAGGTGGGCATAATCAATCTGGATGCGCATCTGGATTTACGCCATGCGCCGCAGGCCACCTCAGGCACACCGTTTCGTCAGCTGGCGCGCTATTGCGAAACGCAACAGCGCGACTTTCGTTACGCCTGCTGCGGCTTAAGCATGGCGGCCAATACGCAGGCGTTGCTTGATGAGGCAGCCTGTCGTCATGTGACGATCGTAGAGGATTTACACTGTCTGAGCGCGCCGACAGAGGCCATTGCGCAGCTTGAGCAGTTTATGGCGGATCTTGATCGCATCTATCTCACCATCGATTTAGATGTACTGCCCGCCTGGGAAATGCCGGCGGTCTCTGCCCCTGCCGCGCTCGGCGTTCCCTGCGCAATATTGTTGCAGTTGCTGGCAGCCATTTGCCGCAGCGGCAAACTCCAGGCGGTGGATCTGGTGGAGTTTAACCCTGCGCGCGATCGGGACGGGCAAGGGGCAAGCGTGGCGGCGCGCATCGCCTGGCAGGTCGCGCGCTGGTGGGGATAAATTACTGAATCCGGGATGGAATTGGGTATACTTATTGCCATCAGCCAGGCAGCCGCAAGGAATATCGCATGTTTTTATCCCGATCCCGGTCTACCGCCGCCAGCGCGCCCGTGCCCTTGTACGCGAAGGTCAAACAGGCCATCAGTAAACAAATCAGCGCTGGCGTCTGGCGTCCTCACGATCGCATCCCTTCGGAAGCGGAACTGGTGGCGCAGTTTGGCTTCAGCCGAATGACGATCAACCGCGCGCTGCGGGAACTCACCGATGAAGGCCTGCTGGTGCGTCTGCAGGGCGTTGGCACCTTTGTGGCGGAACCCAAAGGCCAGTCGGCGCTGTTTGAAATTCGTAGCATCGCTGATGAAATTACCGCACGTCATCATCAGCACCGCTGTGAGGTGCTGAAACTTGAACAGATCAAGGCTGATTTTACCCAGGCAGCCGCGCTGGACGTGGAGGAAGGCACGCCGGTTTTCCATTCAGTGATGGTTCATTTTGAAAACGACGTGCCAGTGCAGATTGAAGATCGTTGCGTTAACGCAATGGTTGCCCCGCATTACCTGCAACAGGATTTTACCGCCACCACCCCGCATGCTTATCTCTCTCTGGTCGCGCCGCTTACCGAAGGTGAGCATATTGTCGAGGCGGTAAAATCAACGCCTGAAGAGCAGATGCTGCTGCAGATTGACGATAGCGAACCTTGCCTGCTGATCCATCGTCGCACCTGGTCAACGCAGCACATTGTTTCCCATGCCCGCCTTTTATTCCCCGGTTCACGCTATCGTTTACAGGGTCACTTTATGTCCTAATGCCGGTCAACGTTGCCGGCGAAATTTATGTAAAAGCGCTGTGAAATCCGTGATAGCTAACGCAAATTTTTCTAAAATATCCTACCTCATTTACCCATTGATAAATAACAGAAAAAATCATTAACTGCTGGCGGGCGCCCTTTCCTCTTATTCATATCCGTTTGATTTTTAAAAGTTTTAATTGTGTCTTAATTGTTAAATATCGGCTTGCGCACATTTGTATATACAAGTATATGTGTTTGCATTCTCTCTCTGATTCGCTTCGCCGAAGCAGATAATTTTTTCATGCAACCATCAGGAGTTAACCGCGATGTCGCAAAGCAAATACCGCGCGCAGGAAATTCGCGCCCCACGCGGAACCACGCTTAATGCCAAAAGCTGGTTCACCGAAGCGCCGCTACGTATGTTGATGAATAACCTCGATCCGGACGTGGCGGAAAATCCGCATGAGCTGGTGGTATATGGCGGCATTGGCCGTGCGGCACGCGACTGGGAGTGCTTTGATGCCATTGTCGCCGCGCTTAAAAAGCTGGAAGACGACGAAACGCTGTTGATTCAGTCCGGTAAGCCGGTCGGGGTTTTTAAAACGCACGAAAATGCCCCGCGCGTATTGATTGCCAACTCCAACCTGGTGCCACACTGGGCCACCTGGGAGCATTTCAATGAGCTGGATGCCAAAGGGCTAGCCATGTATGGCCAGATGACCGCCGGAAGCTGGATCTATATCGGCAGTCAGGGCATCGTTCAGGGCACCTATGAAACCTTTGTTGAAGCGGGACGTCAGCATTACAACGGCGATCTGAAAGGACGCTGGATCCTGACCGCAGGTCTGGGCGGAATGGGCGGCGCGCAGCCGATGGCGGCGACGCTGGCAGGCGCCTGCTCGCTGAATATTGAATGCCAGCAAAGCCGTATCGATTTCCGCCTGCGTACGCGTTATGTCGATGAGCAGGCCGATTCACTTGATGACGCGCTCAACCGTATCAGGAAATACACTGCGGAAGGCCGGGCGGTTTCTGTTGCGCTGTGCGCTAACGCGGCGGAGATCCTGCCGGAGCTGGTGAAACGCGGCGTGCGTCCGGATATGGTTACCGACCAGACCAGCGCGCACGATCCGCTGCACGGTTACCTGCCGAAGGGCTGGCACTGGGAAGAGTACCAGCGTCGGGCGCAGACCGAGCCGCAGGCGGTGACCGAGTCGGCGAAACGTTC
The DNA here is from genome assembly GCF_050113775.1 of Pantoea sp. FN0302. Taxonomy (NCBI): domain Bacteria; kingdom Pseudomonadati; phylum Pseudomonadota; class Gammaproteobacteria; order Enterobacterales; family Erwiniaceae; genus Pantoea; species Pantoea sp. FN0302. The sequence goes on along the minus strand of NZ_JBNJSM010000001.1, from coordinate 182,093 downwards.
TATGGCCGACCATGTCCGCGCGATGCTGGCGTTTAAAGAGATGGGCGTTCCGGTTTTCGATTACGGCAATAACATTCGCCAGATGGCAAAAGAGATGGGTGTGGCAAACGCTTTTGATTTTCCTGGTTTTGTGCCTGCCTATATTCGTCCGCTGTTCTGCCGTGGCATTGGTCCCTTCCGCTGGGCGGCGCTTTCCGGCGATCCGCAGGATATCTATAAAACCGACGCTAAAGTTAAAGAGCTTATTAAAGATGATAAACATCTGCACCACTGGCTGGATATGGCGCGCGAGCGCATCAGCTTCCAGGGACTGCCCGCGCGCATTTGCTGGGTAGGCCTGGAGTGGCGACAGAAGCTGGGCCTGGCGTTTAACGAAATGGTACGCAGCGGTGAGGTTTCTGCGCCCATCGTTATCGGCCGCGACCATCTGGATTCGGGATCGGTAGCCAGCCCTAACCGCGAAACCGAAGCGATGCGCGATGGTTCAGACGCCGTCTCTGACTGGCCGCTGCTGAATGCGCTGCTTAATACCGCCAGCGGCGCGACCTGGGTTTCTCTGCATCATGGCGGCGGCGTGGGCATGGGCTTTTCTCAGCATGCCGGGATGGTGATTGTGTGCGACGGCAGCGACGACGCGGCGGCCCGCATCGCTCGCGTGCTGCATAACGATCCGGCGACCGGCGTGATGCGCCATGCCGATGCCGGTTATGACATCGCTATCAACTGCGCGGTAGAACAACACCTTAACCTGCCGATGATCGCCGCTACTCAGGAGAAACGCTGATATGAACCTCACTCTTCATCCCGGTACGCTTACGCTTGCTCAGTTACGTGAGATATACAGCCATCCCGTCCATATCGAACTGGATGAGCGCGCTATTCCGGCTATCAATAACAGCGTAAACAGCGTTAACACCATTCTGGCTGAAGGCCGCACCGCCTACGGCATCAATACCGGTTTTGGCCTGCTGGCCCAGACCCGCATCCCGGCGGAAGATCTGGAAAATCTTCAGCGCTCGCTGGTGCTTTCCCATGCGGCAGGCATTGGCGAACCGCTGGACGATAGTCTGGTTCGCCTGATGATGGTGCTGAAAATTAACAGCCTGGCACGCGGTTTTTCCGGCATTCGTCTCAGTGTGATTCAGGCGCTGATAGCGCTGGTGAATGCGCAGGTTTTTCCATTAATCCCTGCCAAAGGGTCGGTGGGCGCATCGGGCGACCTCGCGCCGCTGGCACATATGTCGCTGACGCTGCTTGGCGAAGGCAAAGCGCGTTATCAGGGAGAGTGGTTACCGGCGGCAGAAGCGTTGAAAAAGGCCGGGCTGGAGCCGATTACACTGGCCGCTAAAGAGGGGCTGGCGCTGCTTAACGGCACCCAGACCTCTACCGCCTTTGCATTGCGCGGTCTGTTTGAAGCGGAAGATCTGTTCGCATCTGCGGTGGTATGCGGCGCGTTAACCACCGAGGCGGTGCTTGGCTCGCGCCGTCCGTTCGATTCACGCATTCATGAAGCGCGCGGCCAGCGGGGGCAAATTGATACGGCGGCGCTGTTCCGTCATCTGTTAACCGACAGCAGCGAGATCGCTAAATCGCATCAAAACTGCGACAAGGTTCAGGATCCCTATTCGCTGCGCTGTCAGCCGCAGGTGATGGGTGCCTGTCTGACGCAGCTTCGCCAGGCGGCGGAGGTGTTATTGATCGAGGCTAACGCGGTATCTGATAACCCGCTGGTGTTCGCTGATGAAAACGAAGTGATATCGGGCGGCAATTTCCACGCCGAGCCGGTGGCAATGGCGGCGGATAATATTGCGCTGGCGATCGCCGAGATAGGTTCGCTTGCCGAGCGGCGCGTGGCGCTGATGATGGATAAACACATGTCGCAGCTGCCGCCTTTCCTGGTTAAAAACGGCGGTGTTAATTCAGGCTTTATGATTGCGCAGGTGACCGCCGCTGCGCTGGCTAGCGAGAACAAAGCGCTGGCGCACCCGCACAGCGTGGACAGCCTGCCCACCTCCGCCAATCAGGAAGATCACGTCTCTATGGCACCCGCCGCCGGACGGCGACTGTGGGAAATGGCTGCCAATACGCGCGGCGTGATTGCCGTGGAGTGGCTCGCCGCCTGCCAGGGCGTTGACTTACGTGAGGGGCTAAAAACCAGCCCTGCGCTGGAGAAAGCGCGTCATATCCTGCGCGAGCAGGTTACTCACTATACCCAGGACCGTTTCTTTGCGCCGGATATCGAGCGCGCCGCTGAGCTGTTGAGCGCTCGTCATCTGACGACGCTGCTGCCTGCCGTACTGCCCAGCTATCAGTAATTGTTGTTCTCTGCTCTGCCGGGAAACGCTCCCGGCAGCCATGCGCATATTCCACTCTTTTCAGAGCCTTGATATGCAACAACCTACGACACATCTGCTGCGCGGACTCAGTGCGCGCCACATCCGCTTTATTGCGCTGGGTTCCGCTATTGGAACCGGGCTGTTTTATGGTTCCGCCGCCGCTATTCAACTGGCGGGGCCTGCCGTGCTGCTGGCCTACCTGGCTGGCGGCGCGGCGGTATTTATCGTTATGCGTGCGCTGGGTGAAATGGCGGTGCGCCATCCTATCTCCGGTTCTTTTAGCAGCTATGCGCGTCACTATTTAGGGCCGCTGGCGGGCTTTATCACCGGCTGGACCTATACCTTTGAGATGATCATCGTTTGCCTGGCGGATGTAACCGCATTCGGCGTCTACATGGGGCTTTGGTATCCTGACGTGCCGCGCTGGATCTGGGTATTGAGCATTATCTGCTTTATCGGTGCCCTGAACCTGTGCCACGTACGGGTATTTGGAGAGATGGAGTTTTGGCTGTCGCTGATTAAAGTCGCCGCTATCTTTGCCATGATTATCGCTGGCGCAGGTGTGATCCTGTTTGGTTTCGGCCACAGTTTTCCCGCTACCGGCGTGGAAAATCTCTGGTCGCACGGCGGCTTTGCGCCGGATGGATTGGGCGGCGTCATCGCCTCGCTTGGTATCGTAATGTTTGCTTTTGGCGGCATCGAAATCATCGGTATTACCGCAGCGGAGGCACGCGATCCGCAAAAAGTCATTCCCCAGGCGATTAATACCATTCCCTTACGCATCATCCTGTTTTACGTCTGCACGCTGTTTATCCTGATGGCGATTTTCCCGTGGAACAGCATCGGACAACAGGGCAGCCCGTTTGTATTGATTTTTGATGGTCTGGGGCTGCCTGCCGCCGCCAGCGTGCTGAACATCATTGTGATTAGCGCTACCATCTCGGCGATTAACAGCGATATTTTTGGTGCCGGGCGCATGATGTACGGTATGGCGAAAGAAGGCATGGCGCCAAAAAGCTTTCTGCGTATCGCCAGTAACGGCGTGCCCTGGATGACGGTGGTGGTGTTGACGGTAGCGTTGCTGGCTGCGGTAGTACTTAACTACTTAATCCCTGAACAGGTGTTCGTGCTGATCGCCTCGCTGGCGGCCTTCGCCACAATTTGGGTATGGCTGATGATTCTGCTTTCCCACTTTGCCATGCGCCGCAGCTTATCCGCGCAGCAGCGACAGGAGATTCGCTTTCCTGTGCCGTTCTGGCCGGTCGCACCCGCGATCACGCTGCTGTTTATGCTGCTGGTCATTGGCGTGCTGGGTGCGGTGGCGGAAACCCGCCTGGCACTGATCGCCGGGCTGGTATGGCTGGCGATCCTGACCGCATTTTACTTTTGGCGGATTAAAAAACGGCTCAGGCCGATGGTGCTGGAGCAGCCTGAATGACCGTTGTGCACTCAGTTTTCCCAGACGCGCCAGTTAGGTAAGATTCGCAAATTAGCTGTTGCCTGCTGAACTAACGCCGAACCGGAAGCGTAGATAATAAGCTTCTTCAGCGCTTAATTATAAAGCCAGTGTCCTGCACTGGCTGATTTGCTTAATATTTCTGTAATGAAATCCGGCACGACACAAGCTCGCTTTGTGCGAAAAACACTGACAACAGTGGCGTCGCAGCCGGTGTATTAATCAACAGGCACGGATAAAGGTGAAATGCTCTTGCCCTGGATTAACAAGGACACCGGGCCGGTGAATGAGGGACAAAAAAAAGCCCGCATAATGCGGGCTTAGCTTTTTAGCGCTAATTAAAGCCGATGCCTAAAGCGGGTTTATCCTGCTCAGTCACCGACAAAAGCTAACGAGCATGCAGATCAAGGCAGACTATAGGCGATAATATCATCCCCGGTTTTCGGTGAATGCGGCGAACCGCCAGCAAAGATAACCACATATTGCTTGCCGGTTTTCTTCGATCGATAGGTAATAGGACCGCTCTGCGTACCTACAGGCAGCCTTGATTTCCAAACCTCTTCGCCGGTGCGGCTGTTGAAGGCGCGCAGATAGAAATCCTGGGTTCCGGCGAAGAAAATCAATCCTGAACGTGTTGCCAGCGATGGGCCAAGGGTCGGCATGCCAAGCGGCATTTTCAGGCCGACAGGGATCCCCAACGGGCCGGTGTCTTGTACCGTGCCAACAGGAACCTGCCAGACCAGCTTGTGTGTTTTAAGATTGATCGCCGAAAGTGTACCAAAAGGTGGTGCCTGGCAAGGTACGCCCAAAGGCGACATGAAGCGCTGACGCATAGAGCCGTATGGCAAACCTTTTTGCACTACGATACCCATTTCTTCACTGCTACCCAGCCCCGGCGGAATATCTTTAGCCGGCACCAGATAGTGATACAAGCCTAAACGTAGATCGTTCACGTACATCAGGTTGGTCGTGGGATCAACCGAGACACCGCCCCAGTTCATGCCACCCAGCGAGCCCGGATATTGAATCGCAGTATCTAATCCCGGTGGCGTGAAAATGCCGTCATAACGGCTTGATTTGAAGCGAATGCGGCAAATCAACTGGTCAAACGGGGTAGCGCCCCACATATCAGACTCAGTCAACACCTCATTGCCGATGCCCGGCATACCGGTGGAGTAAGGCTGTGTAGGTGAATAACGCTCGCCGGGTGCATTTCCTTGCGGTACAGGAAGTTCTTTAATGTCGGCGAGAGGTTTACCGTTACGACGATCCAACAGATAGATCATGCCGGTTTTAGAGACTTCCGCCAGCGCAGGTGTTACTGAACCGTCATCGTTAGGAATGTCGTACAGCAGAGGCTGTCCCGTAACATCAAAGTCCCATAGATCATGATGCACTGTCTGGAATGACCAGACTGGACGGCCGGTGGCCACATTCAATGCCACAACAGATGAACCATATTTGTCATCCAGCGCGGTTCGCTCGCCAGCATAGAAATCTGGCGTCGCATTGCCGGTAGGTAAATAAACCATTCCCAGTTCAGCGTCATACGACATGGCTACCCAAACGTTCGGCGTGCCGCGAGTATAGCCTTCCGGTGAAAGCGGCTCACGCGTAACTGCCGGATTGCCCGGATCCCATGCCCAAACCAGTTTACCGGTGACCGCGTCATAGGCACGTACTACGCCAGGCGGTTCGCCCGTTTCGAAGTTGTCGATAACACGACCGCCGACAATAACCAGATTCCCGGCAACCAGTGGTGCTGAAGACTGCTGGTAATATCCCGGCTTAACTTCGCCCATACCGACTTTGAGGTCGATAACGCCGTTATCGCCAAAGTTAGCTGCGGGTTTGCCTGTGTGCGCATCAATGGCAACCAGTCGGCCATCGCCGGTTGGGAAGAAGATACGCTGCGGGCTGATGGAAGCATCAAGCGGCTCACCGGTTGTGCTGGTTACATCTTTCGAAGTAGTCGCATCAAAATATGCAACGCCACGGCAGCGCTGATACTTTGAATTACCGCGGCCTGCGGTATAACGCCACTTTTCTTTGCCGCTATCGATGTCATAAGAGATCAACGAGGTATAGGCGGTACAGACGTAAAGACTGTCGCCGATTTGCAGCGGCGTATTCTGATCGGCAGCATCACCGGTGCCGGGAACCACAGCCTCGCCCGTATGGGCAGTCCAGGCGACCTTCAGATCCTTGACGTTTTCTGGCGTGATATCACTGAGCGCTGAAAAACGGGAGCCGTGATTGTCACCGGACCAGGTGTTCCAGTTCGCCGGCTCTTTATCCGTGCTCGCATCATCTGGCACAGGCAGTGACGCGATCTCGTCTGCATTCCTGATAATGTTCTTGGGTTGAAACGAACTGATAAAGGTCCAGACAACACCTACCAGCATAACCGAGCCCAGGCTGCGTGCCCACAACTTCACCTTTCGGTTGTCGGTAAGCAAAGGCACCACGCTAAAAGCAATAACTACCGCGCCAGCACTTAATGCAAACAGACGCGAGAAGAGCGGCCAAAACGCCAGGCCGACATCCCATAACGCCCATACCGCGGTAAACAGTAGAGTCAGCGCGAATAATACGGCACCGGCTAATTTCCGACGGAAAATGGCTACACCACTTCCCAGCAACATCAGCCCGGCTAACAGGAAGTACCAGCTTCCTCCAAGCCATGCCAACCAGATACCACCTACTACAAAATAGATCCCGGCTAAGGCGGAAATAATTCCTACAATAGCCAGCCACCTTTGCCCCGCTTTCCCCGGGTTGCCTGTATTCACAACATCTTCCCAATCAAATTAAAATTTTTCTCTTCCGATTTCGAAAATTGGTATTAACCAATCATTTCCAAACCACCTGAACCATTCCCTTGCCCATACATAAAGCCGCTTCAATAAATTCCTTACACCAGCCTGCAGGCTAAACAGACGATTAGAAGCAGCCAGGAACGTATCTATCAAACTGATGCTTTCTGCATGGTTTCCGTTGTGTACCGTAACGATTGAAACGTTGAATAGAGCCAAAAAGAAAACCCTACTTATGTATTCAATCTTGTACACAACAGCGGGTGGGATGATAAAGATCCCAACTTTGGGAAGTCAACAAAAAGTTAACAATCGTGAACACATACGTGTATTTGTTAAAATGATTCTGAGTATTATTATGCAAAGGTTAATTTTCGTCTCAATCCGGTGAAAATATCGGCAGACGGGCACACGGTGGGTAGAAAAATAAGGACATTATTCAGGCATGGGAAAAGCGCCGATTGTAATTATATCGGCGCGAGAGATGATGGCAGGGAAATTTTGCGCTTAATGCACAGGCTTCATTTCAATGGCAGGTAACGCGCGACTCGCCAGTTCGGTATGTTAGCGCACATAGTCAGCCCCGGTAATGTCAATGGTCGAACCGGTGGCATGTCGGCATCGTCCGCTCGCCAGAAAAGCGATCATCGCTGCGACATCGGAGGGCGGCGTCACTTCTCCCAAAGGCAGGTTGGCGGTAGCCGCTTCCTCTCCTATTTGCGCAATATGTTCTTCTGCCATGGCGGTGCGTACCCATCCCGGTGCCAGCGCATAGGCCAAAACGTTCTGCTGACCGTACCCTCGCGCAATACCTTTGGTTAGCGCCAACAGACCGCCTTTTGCTGCACCATAAGCCAGATGGTCTGGTCCGTCACCACGGTGAGAAGAGCGGCTGGCCATATTAATAATGATGCCACCGCCGCGTTGGGAGTAGTGTTCAATCGCCAGTCGGCATAGATCCGCAGGCGTACGCAAATTTACTTGTAGATTCACCTGCCAGCCGTCGTCCCAGGCAGCGGCGTCTGCAAGCGGGGATGCGCTATATACTCCCGCGTTATTCACCAGAACATCGATCTTTTCGCAGCATTTCAGTGCTTCATTCCAGAGTTTCTCTGCGGCATCGGGCTGCGACAGATCCTGTTGTACAAACTGGAGACGTTGAGGGTACTGTTCAGCCAGCTGCACTGCACTCTGGCGATCGTGACCGTAATGACCAATCACCATCGCGCCTTCAGCATGTAGCGCTTTGACAATTTCACGGCCTATGCCTTTCGTGGCGCCAGTAACCAGAATGACTTTCCCGGACAGGTGGTGCATATTCATCTCCTTGTTGTCAGGTAACGACCCATGATGCGTTAATCACAACAATCTACGTTATCAATAAGGCGCAACATCTGGGTCGAAAGCCAGCGCGATAAAATTTCGGATCGTCGCGGCGCTCAGCTAATAGGGCACCAACATCGGGATTAATATTGTAGTTCCATATCGCTCAGTAAGTTACGCTGCATAAAGGTCAGGAAGCGGTTCTGAAACAGCATAGTATGCTCATGAGCAACCCGATCGGCAGTTTCAGCATCTCCGGCTTTGATTGCGGCAATCAACTCATCATGATCGCGTCCCAGCTTTAGCGGTGTATCCTGACGTGTCATAAAGTCGAACTGCAGATGCTGAATCCGCTGGCCTTCAGAGAGCAGTTTTTCATAGTAGTTGGCCAGATAACTGTTACGCGCTGCAGCGGCAATAGCCAGATGAAACTCCTTATTTTTTTCAGCCATCGCGCTGAATTCGCCCTTGTAGACTTTCTCCATGTATATTTCATTGGCCGCCTCGATTCTGGCTATATCTTCATCATTACGATGTGTCGCGGCCAGCCGCGTTACCGCACGCTGCATCAGATCTAATGCGGTGATGTAATGAGGAAACTCTTCAATTTCAAACGGCGTAACAATGGCTGTACGGTTTGGAAGAATGGTTACCAGCCCTTCGCTAACCAGCCGCGCCATGGCATCGCGCACCGGAGAGCGCGACAGGCCAAACGTCGTCGCCAGCGAAATTTCATCCAGCTGCTCGCCATGTTTAAGTTGCAGCGTCAAAATTTGTTTGCGCAGCTCTTCATAAATATAGCGCCCGGCATGACGACGTCCGGTACTTTCTTCGCTACTGTTTTGTTTGCTCATCATTAAATTCCCTGTATCACGCCTGGTGAGCGCTATGATATTACAGACTTATCAGCATAACGCAGGACCCCAGGTATCGCTTAGCATAAAGCCAGCGGATAGCGGATCGTCAGGATCGATACCCAGTTGTTGAATGCCATAAACCCAGGCGCGCCCCGTCACACGCGGTAACACGGCCAGCTTATCGCCGACCTGCGTGCGGCCTCGCAGCTCCACCCTGAATTCACCATTAATAGTGGAACGGGAAGTCAGCTGATCGCCTATTTCAACCTGGCCACGAGCATCGAGCGTTGAAAGGTTAGCTGAGCTGCCGGTCCCGCATGGCGAACGATCAACGCGCCCCGGTGGTAACGTAGTACAGGTCTGCCAGGTCTTTTCATCAACACGATGACGAAACATTACATAGGCTATCTCATTGATTAAAGGCAATAAAGGATGACGAACCTGAATCTGTTGATTGATATAATGCCGGAACTCCACGCCATAGCTGGCCAGCGCACGTGCATTATCGGGCGATATCGATAGCTGAATTTGCTCGACGTCGATCAGAGCGTAGTAAACCCCGCCAAAAGCGATGTCCGCCGTAATGGTGCCGAAACCAGGGATCGTAAACTCATGGTCCAGTTGCTCCACAAAGGCAGGCACCATATCCAGGGAAACGCTAAGGCAGCGTCCGTCTGAACATGTCGCCACAGCGGTTACCAGACCGGCGGGCGTATCCAGTACCACGGTTGTTTCAGGTTCCTGCATAGCGATCATGCCGGTTTCAAGCAGTGCGGTCACCACGCAGATACAGTTGCTGCCAGACATGGGATGCGCCTTATCTGCCTGTAATACAATAAAACCGGCATGAGCGCCCGGTACGGTCGGGGGCAGAAGCAAATTTACGGACATCTGCAAACAACCGCGTGGTTCCAGAGTAACCATACGCCGCAGGCTGTCATCAACTTCGTTGATGTAATTCATTTTATCGAGCATGGTCGCGCCCTGGATATCAATCACGCCCGAGGTAATGACTTTGCCGATTTCGCCTTCGCAATGGACATCAATCAGCTGTAACGTTTTTTTCCAGCGCATCGCATTCTCTCTTATTTCAAATACCAGCCCCAGGGCTCCTGACTATCATAGCGAGTGATCTGTTTGATCTCTAAATAGTTATTAAGCCCCCACTCACCCAGCTCGCGTCCAATGCCGCTCTGCTTGTAACCGCCCCATGGTGCTTCAGTAAAAGTGGGCTGTGAACAATTGATCCAGACGATGCCGGCACGCAATTTGCGTGCGACGCGTTCAGCGCGCACCAGGTCGGAAGACATTACGGCAGCAGCCAGCCCAAAGCGTGAACGGTTGGCTGAAGCCAGCGCCTCCGCTTCATCATCAAACGGACGTATACATACTACCGGGCCGAAAATCTCTTCGCGCCAGAGATCGCTCTCTTCCGCTACATCAGTAAAAATGGTCGGCTGAAGGAAAAAGCCTTTTTTCTTTTCTTTCGGGCGTTTCCCACCGCTCAGCAGCGTTGCGCCCTGCTCCAGGCCCCGGTTAATAGCCTGCTGTACCTTTTCATACTGCGCCGCATTAACTAATGGCCCAAGCAGTACATCCTGTTCCATACCGTTGCCAATGCGAATTTTTTCAGCTTCCTGCACCAGTCGGAGCAATAGCGCATTATACAGGCCGCGCTGTACCAGCACGCGTGATGTTGCGGAACAGACTTCGCCTTTATTCCAGAAAATGCCGAACAGTATCCACTCTACCGCCTTCTCAATATCGCTATCATCAAACACGATAAATGCAGATTTACCACCGAGCTCAAGGCTAACATTTTTAATCTCTGCCGCTGCCGCCTGCATAATCCTGCGACCGGTCGGTACGCTGCCGGTAAACGCCAGCTTATCAACGCCGGGATGTTCAGTTAACGGCGCGCCCGCCTCGGCACCAAAGCCGGTAATCACATTCAGTACGCCAGGCGGCAGCTCCGCCTCACGCGCAATATCCGCCAGTTGCAAAGCAGTTAACGGCGTTACCTCAGAAGGTTTCAGCACGACCGTACAGCCCGCTGCCAATGCCGGCGCGACTTTCCATGCCGCCATCAGCATAGGGAAGTTCCAGGGAATAATCGCGCCACACACTCCAACCGGTTCTTTACGCGCCACAGAACTAAAACGATCGTCAGAAAGCGCTACGGTTTCCTCCTGACACTCGTCCAGCTTTTCCGCCAGGTCGGCGTAAAAATCGAAACAACCGGCGGCATCGCCAATATCCCAGAGCGCTTCCGGCAGTGGTTTACCGTTATCACGCACTTCCAACTCTGCCAGCATCTGCTGTTTATCCCGAATCAGACTGGCTATACGGCGAAGATAATCGGCCCGAGATTTACCGCTCAGACTGGGCCATTCGCCTTCGTCAAAAGCCCGACGCGCTGCCTGTACCGCAAGCTCCACATCTTCTTTCGTGGCAGCAGCCACCTGGGCAATTGCCACTTCGTGTGCCGGATCGATGGTATCGAAGCTGCCACCTTTAACCGGTATCACCCATTCTCCATTGATAAACAAACGGTTGGTAAAATTCATGCATGTTCTCCTTCCATAAAACGGTAAGCGCTGAACGGGCTCAGATCCTGAGCAGTGGGACGTTGTACGGCGAGGTCAGCAATAAGCCGACCGGTGGTGGCCCCCAGAGTCAGCCCCAACTGGCCGTGACCAAAGGCCATCAGCACATTTTTCAGACGGCGCGAACGATCAATAATGGGTTTGGTATCGGGCAGGAAGGGACGATGGCCGACGCCAACCTCTTTTGCCGCGATATTCAGTTGCGGTACCAGCTGGCGCGCTTTCTGCAGGATGATGTCAGCGCGGCGGAAGTCCGGTTTAGCATTCGGTCCGGCGAATTCAATCGTGCCGCCGATTTGCAGCCCGCGCGTCATTGGTGTAAAGCAGAAGCCGCCATCAGCATAAATCACCGAATGACGAAACTCGACATCCGGCTGTGGCAGCAGGGTTTGATAGCCTGAAATACCGGTAAGCGGAACACGAACGCCCAACTGACGAAAAAAATGACGCGAGCCGGTTCCCGCGGCAATCACCACATGTTGCGCTGGCAGGATACGGCCATCACGCAGCTTAACGCCGTTCGCCTGCTGCTCTGTTTCAAGCAGCGAGGCGGCTTCAGTCTCAATTCGTATGCCGCCCTGGCGAATAAAAGCTTCGGTTAGCGCCGCGATAAAGCCTCTGGTATCGCTAACGGCGCGCCAGTCAGGAAACAGCAGACCATGGGAAAACTTCCCGGCCAGCGCCGGTTCAAGCTCCGCAATATCAGAGGCATTCAGGTTTTCAGTATAAAAGCCTAATGTTTCACGCAGTTGCAGATGCTTGCGCTCGGCTTCCAGTCCACGCAGCGTATCGAATACTTCTATCACCGGACGCTGCCCCATCAAACTTTTATCCGGGCACATTGCCAGTAATGGCGCATAATCGCGGTAAACTTCGTGCGTCAGAGTCGCCATCGCCTGCGCGATAGCATCGATCCGGCTGTGGCGGGCATTTGCAACAAAGCGTAAAAACCAGGGTAAAATGGTCGGAACGGCGGCAGGACGTAACGCCAACGGTCCCTTTTGATCCAGCAGCCAGCCCGGAATACGTTTTAAAATACCAGGTTTTGACAGGGGAATAATTTCACTAACCGCCATCTGACCACAGCTCCACTTTGCCGTACTGTCGCCCGGCTTAGCCGGATCGATAAGCCAGACCTGGTGTCCCTCTTTTTGCAGATAGAGGGCGCAACAGACGCCAACGATACCGCCGCCAATAACGACTGAATTCTGCTGAATCTGCTGTTTTGACATAGTTGTCACTCAATGTAGACGGCCGACAAAGCGGCGCGATTCAATGCTAAATAGTCTGTGGCGTCGTCCCTGACGCCTGAAACCTGCATGTACTGTTGGTTTTATCCCTGAGAAGCTTCAAAAACCTTACGAAACTCTGCTTTCTCTTCCGTGGTCAACGGCTGTAGCGGCATACGTGCATTACCCGCCTTAAAGCCAGCCAACTCACAGCCATACTTTACCTTCTGAATAAATTTTCCCGCTTCCATACTGACCATAACCGGGAACAAAGAACGCATGACATTTTGGGCTCCGCTGAGATCGCCGCTGCTAAACTTACGATAAAAATCAACAATTTGATTAGGGAAGCAGTTAGCCGGCCCGCAAATCCAACTGCTGGCACCCCAGATAAAAAAGTCAAAGGCAACATCATCTGAACCACAGGAAAGTTGATAGTGCTCTTTATAAGCGTCGCCAATTTCAACAGCACGCAGTACGCTACCACTACTTTCTTTGATACCTACAACCCGAGGATGATCTTTAAATGCGTCCAGTACTTTGAAACCCACTTCAACATTGGTGCGGACCGGGTAGTTATAAAGCACCAGATTAATATCACTGAATTCATCAAGAATGGCGCGGTAATGGCCAATCAGTTCTTCCTGTGAGGGCAGCGCATAATAGGGCGGCGCAATCAGCAGGTTGTTGTAACCTGCCTCCAGCGTCTGCTTTACCTGTTCCATGACTTCGCGTGTACAGGATCCGTTTGCGCCGGCAATCAGGGTGCCGCGATCGCCCACTACGGTTTTCACCGTTTTCAATACCTGACGACGCTCTTCATTAGTCAGCGCATAATACTCTCCCGTTGAACCCAGCGGCACAAAGCCGTTAACACCGGCGTTCAACTGATACTCCAGAATATTGGCTAATTGCTCATGATCGACCGCACCAGCATCGTTAAACGGTGTCACCAGGGCCGGTAAAATACCTTTCAGTTGCATATTTTTCTCCATTTATTCTTTGTTCAAAGGGCATAACGCCGTAACAAACGCGACTCGACCACGCCAACCAGGCGCGTTAAGGGGAATGCCACAACGAAATAGATCACCGCAACGGCGCTCAAAAACTCAACCGGACGCGCAGTACTGTTGGAAATGTTCTGACCGACAAACATCAGATCCGCGACGCCGACCGATGAAATCAGCGCGCTCTCTTTAAACAAACTGACAACGTTCGAGAGCAGTGTGGGTATTGCGCGCAGCATGGCCTGGGGGAAGATGACATAAAAAGTCTTAACCACCGGAGTCAGGCTCAGGGCCACGCAGGCATCATGTTGTTCGCCAGCGATTGATTTCAATGCGCCACGGAAGGTTTCGCTGGTTATTGCCGTCATATACAGCACCAGCGAAAGGGTCACACACACCCAGGGCGCGATATTGATGTGAAACACCACCGGAAAACAGAAAAAGACCCAGAAAAGCTGTATCAGCAGCGGCGTGCCGCGAAAAAATTCAACATAGAGCGTAATAAGCCAGCGTAAGGGACGCAGCGGCGACATACGCAGCAGGCTGACAACAAAACCAGCCGTGCTTCCTAACAGTGCGCAGCTTAGGGTAAAAGCCAGCGTAAGCCCCAGCCCCTGCAACAGGACCTGCCAGTAAGAAAAAACTTGTGAGAAATCAAGCGTCATAATCAGCCCCTTAACGTTCAGTAACTGCGTCCTGACGACGCTCGATAAAGGAAACCAGCCGCGAGATAGGTAGCGATAACGCGAAATAGATCAGCGCAATTAGCGAATAGATCTCCAGAGGACGGTACGTTTCCGTGGCAATATTTTTGCCGACGTACATCAGGTCGGAGATGGCAACGATGGCGACCAGCGCACTCTGCTGAAGAATCGAGATGCCGTTGGTCATCAGTACCGGCAGCGCGCTACGGATCGCCTGCGGCAGCACGACATACAGCGTTTGCTGCAACCGGTTTAACCCCAGCGCCACGCTGGCGTCATGATGCTCACGCGGCACCGCCTGCACACCCGCCCGATAGGCTTCAGCGTTAAAAGCAGCTAGATTCAGGCCGAGCGCTAAAAAGCCCATATATATTGGATCAATAAACAGGTTAAATAGCATAGGGACGCAGTAATAAAACCAGACAATTTGCAGTAACACTGGCGTACAGCGGAAAAACTCAATAAAAAGCTTTGTTGGCCAGCGTAATAATGCAACAGGGCTCATTGCCATGAGACAGAGAATAAAACCTAACACCAGCCCCAAAACATTGGCAATCAACGCTAATTCCAGCGTTACTTTTAACCCGTCCCACAGCGCACCTGCATTACCTTGTAAGAAATGAAAATCAAACTGATAATCCATATTTCACCTCTTTAATCTAAATGCAGCACTTTTTCTAAAAACTCACGAGTGCGTTTTTCTTTTGGGCGGGTAAACAGCGTATCGGGATGACCTTGCTCAACGATTTTCCCATTAGCACAAAATACGACGCGAGAAGCAATGTGACGGGCAAAATGCATATCGTGTGTGACGATAATCATAGCCATTTTTTGTTCTGCCAACTGCATCATGACGCTTTGTACTTCTACCACCATTTCAGGATCGAGCGCGGAAGTGACCTCATCGAAAAGCATCAGTTCCGGCTCCAACATCAGGGCGCGTGCAATTGCCACGCGTTGCTTCTGCCCTCCGGAAAGCTGGCTGGGATAAGCGTTGAGCTTACTTTCCAGCCCAAAACGAGCCAGTAGTGCACGCGCCCTTTCAATCGCCGTTTTCTTTTCTATTTTATGCACCTTTACCGGTGCCAAAATAAGATTCTGTAATATAGAGAGGTGCGGAAATAGCGTATAGTGTTGGAACACCATACCAATTTTCTTCTGAATGTCGGCATTAACTATTTTGGCATGCTTGCTTTTATCACCAATGATATAACTCTGTTTTTGAAAATTTATTTCTCCACCCTGAATGCCTTCCAGTCCCATTAACACACGCAGCAAAGAACTCTTACCACTCCCGCTTGGGCCAATTATTACCAGCCGATCGTCATTTTTCATGGTGAGATCAAAATTATCCATCACTACCAGCTCACCATAAGACTTATAAACTTTATCCAACTGAATAAAGCTGCCTTTATGATATTCATTAATATAAATTGGTTGCTCATCTTGCAGACGAGCGGACGCCGCCGCGAAATGGGTTGAGGCACTCATGGTTATTCCTCCGCTGCGTGCGTAATGCACACGGGTTATAAATTTCAGGTTTAATTAGCGCCTGTTTTACCGGCGTTTGCTTCCATTGAGGCTTTATTTACCAGTGCGTCGATTTCACCAGTGGCACGCCGTTGCGTCAGATAAATATTAAGAACGTTCATATCCGCTTCTGTTACGGTGCGGGGTAAAGCAAAAGAGACACCCTGTTTAGCCAATGCCGGCTTCGGTAAAACTTCTTTAGCCCAGCCGGGATTGGCCAGCGCAAACAGGTGGTTGGTATCGCTGGCATCCACCAACACATCAGCCCGGCGCGCCATCAGTGCCAGTCGCGTTTCATCATTGCCCGGCAAACGCATAATTTTGCCTTGTTTAACTACGGCGCTAATCGCTTTATCTTGCGCCGTTCCTGACATAACGGCGAAAATTACGCCCGGCTTATCATAATCAGCGATTTTATCGCCTGCCCCAGTGAGTTTGGGGTTGTCTTTATTGACCAGCAGCGATATCTGATAATCTTGCGCGGGTGCGGAAAAGCCTACTGCCAGCGCCCTTTCAGGCGTCTGATTTAACGCCATCGCCATATCCCATTTATCGCTCTGTAATCCTGCAACCAACGTATCCCAGTTGGCATCTACAAATTGCACTTTTACTTTCAACACATCCTGGCCGAAATCGCGACACAGTTCAGCGAAATAACCGCTGTACTGACCCGTTTTCGGATCGCGCATAACATAAGGCGCAGCCGATGCGGCTCCACAGCGTAATACGCCTTTTTTCTGGATAGTCTGCCAGTAATTGGCAGCGGAATGGGCTGCGGTTATCGTGCTAAAAAGCAAGGCACCAAGCGCCAGACGACAGGAAAACTTTTGAATATTTGACAGACAAACACGGACCATAAAGACCTCGTTCAGGCGTGAGTGTTGCGAACAGGAACAGTTAGGTGGTGCTTATACATCGTCACATGTATACAAATTTGTATGCAGTGATAACAGGGAGAATAGAAGCACAAAATTAACAAAGTCAACCAATATGGTTTACTTATCGTTAAAGTTTGAAGCCGATCGCTTGCCTGATGTGATCGGTTTCAAAGAATCAAATTCAACAGGTTTAGCGAGCAAGGTTCTGCAGGAAAACGTCGAGAATAGTATTTGGACGTCGCCCCTTTCGGGTGACAATGGCAATTTTACTGCTGAAGTTAAAAAATTCCGGTTTGATAGCGCGCATCAAATTTTTCCCAACCCACTGCGCCGCATAGTGATCGGGCAGAAAACCAATAAAACGGCCGGTAAGAATAAGGAAAGCGATACCTTCTCGATCTGAGGCAGTAGCGGTACAGTTGAGTCTTTGATGCATGCCAATAGTTTCAGCCGTCATGCGAAAACTGGGTGCAATGGCATCGTATTGTGCCAGTTCCTTGTCATCAGGCGTTTCCTGCAAAGCAAACAACGGATGCTGGCTGCTGCAATAAAGGTATGATTTTTCATCATAAAGCTGCGTATAGTCTAGCCCGGATATGGGTGACGTCAGCGGCAGCGCGCCCACATGCAGCCGTCCATCCATTAGGCCGCGTTCAATTTCAGCTGCGGTACACATGCTGAGGTTAATACGAATTTCCGGCCCTTTTTCCCGCAGCAAAGCCAGCGCCTGGGTAATTTGCATCATCGGCTGCGTTACCAGATTGTTGATAATGCCAATGTTAAATTCCCCGCGCAGTTGCTTGTGTAACTGATTGACCTGCTGCCTGAATGTCTCAATTGCTGCCAACAGCGTTTCGCTGTGACGCAATATTTCCCGACCTTCATCGGTTAAGGCAAAGCCGACACGTCCGCGCTGACAGAGGCGCATTCCCAGTCGTTTTTCCAGATCGCTCATATGCAGGCTGACCGCCGATCGCGTAATCCCCAACAAACCTTCCGCTGCCGAAAAGCTGCCGCATTCGCTTACCGTTTTAAAAATGCGCAGCAGTTTGATATCAAAATCCGTTACCTGGGCCAGAGATTTAGTTTTCATATAGGTGAGCAATTCCGTAACTAAAGGTTAGTTTAAATAGATTTAACTTAACCATAACTTAAATGCACACTCCTTCTGAACCTGTCGGGAGGAAAAAATATGTCTGAAGCCGTTAATACCGCCGCACTGAATTTAAAAGCGCACTGGATGCCTTTTAGCGCTAATCGCAATTTTCATCGGGATCCACGTTTTATTGTTGCCGCGCAAGGCCGTTGGCTGACCGATGATACCGGACGTCAGATTTTTGACAGTCTGTCAGGACTATGGACCTGCGGCGCAGGCCATACACGCAGCGAAATCCAGACGGCGGTAGCGAAGCAGTTGGGTACGCTGGATTACTCACCCGGTTTTCAGTACGGTCATCCGCTCTCTTTCCAGCTGGCCGATAACATTGCGCAACGCATGCCGGGCGATTTGAATCACGTCTTTTTTACCGGTTCTGGCTCGGAATCGGCGGATACGGCAGTGAAAATGGCGCGCGCCTACTGGCGAGCCAAAGGTCAACCGACAAAAACCAAACTGATTGGCCGCGCGCGTGGTTACCATGGAGTAAATATTGCAGGCACCAGTCTCGGCGGCATTGGCGGCAACCGTAAAATGTTCGGTCAATTTATGGATGTTGACCACCTCCCCCATACATTGCAGCCCAATATGGCATTCACCGCGGGCATGGCGGAAACAGGCGGAGTGGTACTGGCCGACGAGATGCTCAAGCTGATTGAACTGCATGACGCCTCCAACATTGCCGCCCTGATTGTTGAGCCGCTTTCTGGCTCAGCAGGTGCTCTTATTCCACCGCAGGGCTATCTGCAACGACTGCGCGAAATCTGTACTCAGCACAACATTCTGCTGATATTTGATGAGGTGATTACGGGTTTTGGTCGCATGGGACGGTGGACCGGTGCAGAATATTTCGGCGTCACGCCTGATATTCTCAATTTCGCTAAACAGGTTACCAATGGCGCGATCCCGCTTGGTGGCGTGGTCGCCAGCAGTGAAATCTATAACACTTTCATGTCTCAGCCGCTGCCGGAACATGCCGTGGAATTTAGTCACGGTTATACCTACTCCGCGCATCCGGTCGCCTGTGCCGCCGGGCTGGCCACGCTCGATCTGCTGGAAAGCGAATCACTGATTGCGCAGTCTGCTGAACTTGCTCCCCATTTTGAACGTACCCTACACGGCCTGCGCGGCTGCCCGCACGTTCTTGATATTCGCAATTGCGGACTGGTTGGCGCTATTCAACTGGCATCGCGCGAAGGTGATGCCACTGTGCGTCCTTTTGATGCTGGCATGGCGCTGTGGAAAGCGGGGTTCTATGTCCGTTTTGGCGGCGATACCTTGCAATTTGGTCCGATGTTCAATACGCAGCCAGCCGAGCTGGATCGCCTGTTTGACGCCGTGGGCGAAGCGCTGCATCACATTAATTAAGGAGCATTATATGAATACAGTTACTCATTTGATTAATGGAGAGGTACGTAAGCCTGACGGCCGTACCGCCCAGGTTTTTAATCCCGCTACCGGTGAAGCGATTCGTCAGGTAGAGCTGGCCAGCACGGCTACCGTGCAGGCAGCGATTGCCGCTGCGAAAGCCGCTCTGCCTGCATGGCGCGATCTTCCTCCAGCGAAACGCACTCTGGTGTTATTCCGCTTCAGGCAATTGCTGGAAGCCCATGAAAAGGAGATTGTGGCGCTGATTAGCGAAGAGCACGGAAAAACCCTGGAAGATGCCGCCGGTGAGCTGAAACGTGGTATTGAAAACGTCGAATATGCCTGCGCTGCGCCTGAACTGTTAAAAGGCGAATATAACCGTAACGCCGGTTCAGGTATTGATACATGGAGCGATTTCCACGCCGTCGGCGTGGTGGCAGGCATCACTCCTTTCAATTTCCCGGCGATGGTACCGCTGTGGATGTATCCACTGGCCATTGCCTGCGGCAATACCTTTGTCCTGAAGCCTTCCGAGCGCGATCCCAGTTCTACGTTGCTGATCGCTTCGTTGTTTCAACAGGCAGGCTTGCCGGCTGGCGTACTCAATGTCGTTAACGGCGATAAAGAAGCCGTTGATGCGCTGCTCGACAGCCCGGATGTAAAAGCCATCAGCTTCGTTGGCTCTACGCCAGTCGCGGAATATATTTATCACGAGGGAACCCGACGCGGAAAACGTGTACAGGCGCTGGGTGGTGCGAAAAACCATGCGGTTATAATGCCGGATGCCGATCTGGATAATGCTGTCAGCGCGTTAATGGGCGCGGCCTATGGCTCCTGCGGTGAACGTTGTATGGCGATTTCCGTTGCGGTTTGCATCGGCGATGCTGTCGCGGAAGCATTGATTGGCAAACTGGCCCCCAAAGTCTCAGCACTGAAAATAGGTGCCGGTACGCAGTGCGGCCTGGACATGGGGCCGCTGGTAACCGCGGCGCACCGCGATAAAGTTGCAAGCTATGTTGAAGAGGGGATTTCAGCAGGTGCAACATTAGTTGTGGATGGTCGCGCATTACGGATAAAAGATCATGAAAACGGCTTCTTTTTTGGCGGTTGTCTTTTCGACTACGTAACGCCGGAGATGCGCATTTATCAGGAAGAGATTTTTGGGCCGGTGCTTTGCGTCGTGCGCGTTCCCTCTCTTGAACAGGCCATCGCATTGATCAACGAACATGAATATGGCAACGGCACCTGCATCTTTACCCGCGACGGTGAAGCGGCTCGTCGCTTCGGTAATGAGATTGAAGCAGGGATGGTTGGCGTTAACGTGCCGTTACCGGTACCGATGGCTTTTCACAGCTTTGGCGGCTGGAAGCGTTCATTGTTTGGCGATCTGCACGCTTATGGCCCTGACGGCGTACGCTTCTATACGCGGCGTAAAACCATTACTCAGCGCTGGCCTAAACAACAAAGCCCGGAAGCAGCACAGTTTGCTTTTCCCAGTAACCACTAACCTGCAGGCCAGACTTTCTGTTTTGGAGAATCGCTAATGAAAGTGTTGATTTTGGGCGGCGGCGTGGTGGGCGTTACCAGCGCCTGGTATCTCGCTAAAGCCGGACATGAGGTCACCGTAGTCGATCGCCAGCCTGCCGCCGCAGAAGAAACCAGTGCAGGCAACGCAGGACAGATTTCTCCAGGCTATGCCACGCCATGGGCTGCGCCCGGTATCCCACTCAAAGCGATAAAATGGATGTTTCAGCGGCATGCGCCGCTGGCTATTCGTCCGGATGGATCGCGGTTCCAGCTGCGCTGGATGTGGCAAATGCTAAAAAACTGCAACCATGAGAATTATGCGGAAAATAAAGCCCGCATGGTGCGTATCGCTGAATACAGCCGTGACTGCCTGCGTGCGCTAAGGCGTGAAACCGGTATCGCCTACGATGAACGCCAGGGGGGCACGCTACAACTGTTTCGCACCGCCGCGCAATTTGATCATGCCGCGCAGGATATTGCGGTGCTGAAAGACGCGGGCGTCCCCTATCAATTGCTGGAATCACGCCAGCTGGCGCAGGTGGAGCCTGCGTTGGCCAGCGTGGCGCATAAACTCACTGGCGGCCTGCGTCTGCCAAATGATGAAACCGGCGACTGCCAGATGTTTACAAAGCAGCTGGCGAAGATGGCTGAAGAGGCAGGCGTGACTTTTGTTTATAACTGTACCGTTGATAAGCTTCTGACAGACAGCGATCGCCTTCTCGGCGTACGGTGCGGTAATCAGGTAATGAGCGCCGATCGCTATATTGTGGCTTGCGGTTCTTACTCTACGCAGTTGTTGCACGGACTGGTATCAATTCCAGTTTATCCGTTAAAGGGGTATTCGCTGACCATTCCTGTGACCGATCCAGCCGCCGCGCCAGCTTCAACCATTCTGGATGAAACCTATAAAATAGCAGTGACACGTTTTAACGACCGGATTCGTGTCGGCGGCATGGCGGAAGTGGTGGGTTTTAACACTCAATTAAAGGAAGCACGGCGTGAAACGCTGAAAATGGTGGTTAACGATCTCTATCCTAATGGCGGGGATCTCTCCAGAGCCTCCTTCTGGACAGGTTTGCGTCCTATGACACCGGATGGCACACCTGTTGTTGGCGCTACGCGTTTTGAAAATCTCTTTTTAAATACGGGTCATGGTACCCTGGGCTGGACCATGGCGTGCGGCTCGGGACAATTGCTTGCAGACCTGATATCTGGCAGAGCACCGGCTATTCCTTTCAGCGATCTTTCCGTTATGCGCTATGCCAACAAATCTACGCCACGCTTTCATCCTGCCATCACCGAAATACGCTAAGTAAAAAAACGCACCGCCCTGCGGCGCGTTTGTCTCTTACCATACGCGGTAGACTTTACCGGTATCAATGCCTTCCAGACTGCGGCGATAAGCCAGTGCCACCCGACTGGCAGCAGCGCTTTCAAAACCAGGAAAGAAAGGCCCATATTTATCCAGCGCCTCGGTTAGCACTGTTGGGCTGACGGCGTTGATCCGTAATCCCTGCAGTTCATTAGCCGCAGCAAGCACAAACCCTTCCAGCGCGGCATTAACCGCCGTCGCGTTAACGCCAGTGCGAATAGGGTGCTGGGTAAGAATACCGGTTGTCAGGGTAAAGGATCCGCCGGGGTTAAGATGATTCTGCCCAATCAGTACCAGCCGCACTTGTCCCATCAGTTTATCCTGCAACCCGGAATTAAACTGCGTACTACTCATATCACTCAATGGACCAAAATGTACGCCGCCGGTTGCCGAGATCACGCTGTCAACTTTGCCGCACTGCGCAAATAACCGCTCTACGCTGGCCTCATCTGTCAGATCTACCCGGTAATCGCCCTGGGTTTTACCAACGCGAATGATGTCATGATCCCGTGCAAGATTTTCAACCACCGCCCGTCCAACGGTACCGCTGGCACCAATTACCATTACTTTCATTTTATCCTCCCGACAGTTAGCCTGATTCCATACTGATGGATTGCAATCACGGGAAAAATGGGCCAAAAATTTAATCATTAAAAACTAAAAGTTAGTAATCATGAATAAATTACGCTGGATGGAAATTTTCGTGGCGGTTGTTGAAAGCGGCAGCTTCAGTGAAGCGGCAAAACAACTGGATATATCCGCCGTAATGACCGGCAAAGCGGTCGCACAGATGGAAGCGTACTTTCAAACCAGACTGCTGCAACGCAATACCCGGCGTCAAACCCTGACGGAAGCCGGTAAAGCCTGGTATCAGGAGAGCCTGCAGGTAATGGCCGCCTTGCACAATGCTGAAAGTCGTATTGAAAGTTTGCGCCGTTTTCCGGCTGGAAGCTTGCGCATTAGCGTGGCAACCACGCTGGGTGCTTGCGTCATCGCCTCTTTATGTAGCGAATACCAACTGCAGTTTCCCGATGTACATATTGAACTGGAACTGAGCGACCGCTTTGTTGATGTAATCGCTGAAGGATTCGATTTTGTTTTCCGCATTGGCAATTTGTCGAGCGATACGCCATTGGTTGCCCAGCACATTGGCGTTTACCACATGGTGATTGCCGCCGCGCCAGCGTATCTGGCCCGATATGGCACGCCACAAAGTCTGGAAGACCTGGCGTCGCATCGATGCCTGCGCTACACCAGCTGGAATAAACGCAACGCCTGGCGCAGCGGCGATAGCGTAATCTGGCCAGAGAGTGCCACATTCAGCTGCAATGATGGCCAGGCGCTCAGACGCGCAGCGCTTTCTGGTGCTGGCATGATTTTTCAGCCGCGGCTGCTGCTGGCTGAAGATATTGCCGCCGGGAGGCTCATCTCATTACTGGAACATACTTTGCCCTCGCCACGACCGGTTCACCTGCTTTGGCGTCAGGATCACCATGCAGGCGTCAAACATCGCAGCTTTATCGAGTGGATAGCGAAACGGGGACCAGAAATGTTGCGTACTTATGAGGAATAACCTGAAGCCAGGCCAGCACTATATAATGCTTCTCCTTGCGGAACGCGGGCTGTGGCTGAGCCAGCGTTCCGCCAGGTTATATCAGAAATAATGGCTGGTCCGTAAGGTTTTCAATTTGTCAGGTTAATCGCTGGCCCTCACCTCCCAGGGAGACGTTAACCACCGCCTTGCCCTGTCGCTGTTCCACGGAAACCACCACCTGCGCGCCAAGACGCTGAAATGTCAGATCCAACAGCGAATCGCCGACAGCCAGCCGCCTGATTTGCAAACAATCAATGCCTACCGGCAGCCTCGGCTGCTCAACGGTTACCGTTTCACGGCGGCCATCAATCGTTATGCCCAGACAGGCCTGCATCAGCATAAACACGGAACCTGACGCCCACGCCTGCGGCAGGCAGGCGACCGGATAGGCGATCGGCGCTTCGCCGGGATCGCGTTCAAAACCGCAAAACAGCTCAGGCAAGCGCATATCAAAGTAAACGGCGGCTTCAAACAGGCTGGAAAGCAAGTGCATCACGCCGTCCCGCTCGCCATAACGTGCCAGCCCCGCAGCGCATAGCGCTACGTCGTGCGGCCACACCGAACCATTGTGATACGACATCGGGTTATAACGCGCTGCCTCTACTGCCAGCGTGCGGATCCCCCAGCCGCTGTTAAAGGTACGCGACAGCAGTTGTTTGCCTGTGGCCTGCGCCCGCTCTGGTGCTGGCAATCCGCAGTAGAGCAAATGCCCGGCATTGGAAGCACGAACCCCACAGGGATTGCCCTGGCCATCCAGCGCCAGCGCATAGAACTGACGCTCCTCAAGCCAGAAACGTGTTTCCACAGCCTGACGCAGCTTATCAGCACGCTGTTCCCATTTCTCGGCCTGCTCAGCCAGCCCGCGCCGCCGC
Source organism: Pantoea sp. FN0302 (assembly GCF_050113775.1). Classification (NCBI taxonomy): domain Bacteria; kingdom Pseudomonadati; phylum Pseudomonadota; class Gammaproteobacteria; order Enterobacterales; family Erwiniaceae; genus Pantoea; species Pantoea sp. FN0302. Next base: position 157,462 of record NZ_JBNJSM010000001.1, on the reverse strand, counting down.
GCCAGCCCGGCCATTTCAAGCCAGGCGCGGTAAGCGTATCCCTGTACTTCAATCAGGGCTATCGGCCCCTGCACCATATTGCCCTGTTCATCAAACACCGAGTCATGGCTGTCCTTCCAGCCCTGATTAAGCAATCCGCTGACTTCGCCGCGCGCATATTCCACCAGCTCACGCGGGCTGGTTTCCACCATCCGCTCCAGCCAGCTGGCAGCGCGCATCAGTGCAGGCCAGATGGTGGTGATAAAGGCATCATCACCGGTACGCTGGACATAAGCCCCGGCCAGCATGAGAAACAGTGGTGTGGTATCCACCCCGCCGTAATAGCGACCAAACGGCAGCTCGTTAATGGCGGACATTTCGCCTTTACGGGTTTCATGCATGATTTTACCCGGCTGCGCATCGCGGAAGGTGGAATCCTCCTCGGCCTGATTTTTGGCAAGAAAGGCCAGCACACCACGCGCCAGCTCCGGATCGAGCCACAGCGTCTGCAATGCCGTGATGATAGCGTCTCGCCCGAACGGCGTAGAAAACCACGGGATACCGGCATAGGGATAAGGCCCCTCCTCCAGCTCCGTGGTCAGCAGCGCCAGGTCCATACGTGATTTGTCCAACCAGGCCTGGAACAACCGGCCCGACGCCTGCAGACGGGCGCCGCGTCGGCTTCGGCGGCGCATCATGCGTCGCGCGGCTGCGGCTGCGCGACGGTAACGCTCCCGACTGGGCGTGCTGCGTTCAGGTCCGATTTCAAGATAGACTTCCTGATAACCATGTCCGGCAATATCAATTAAAAACTCGGCACGGTGCGCATCCAGACGGCGCGGCGGCAGGGAGAAATTCAGCGAGGTAGTACGCAACTGATGGTCCAGTCCCTCATAGGCCATCTCCACACGCTGCTGCTCTACCCGCAGCGGCCGCAGTTGACCTCGCTGTTCGCGCTGCTGGCCGCGCACCTCGAACATATCGCGAAAATCAGCGGCGAAGGTCAGCATTAGCGGCACCTGCACCGGCGTATCGCTGTGATTGTTCAGCAGGATGCGCTCGTACACCCTGTCATGCCACAGAAAACGCTTGCGCTCAATATGCACCACGCCCTGCGGCAACGGGTGATTGGTTAAATGGGCGGTAAAGAATACGTTGTCCTGACTGACGGCGCTGGACAACAGCGATGGCTGCACTCCCCCCAGCGTCAGCCGCAGCTCAGACAACATGCGCGTGTCATGGTGAAATAACCCGTCCTGCTGGCCGAGTATATCGCCCCGGGCGTCCGCCACCAGGAAAAGGTCGCCCTCTTTAAGTACAAACAAACTGGCCGAGGTATGATGCTGCATACTGGTTGTCTCCCTCTCATCCATGATTCGCCGCCCTCTGTGCAGTAGCAGCAGCCGGCACGGTGGCAGCCAGCAGCTGTTCATACAGTGTCAGGTAGCGACGCGCCATCACCCGTGCTGAAAAACGCTGTTCATATACCGTGCGGATACGCGCACGATCGAGTGTCTCCGCCACCCGTATTGCCGCCACAGCATCATCTTCGTTATCAACAATCAGTCCGGTAACGCCGTGATCAATTACCTCCGGCACCGAACCGCAACGCCAGGCAATAACCGGCGTGCCGCTGGCCATCGCTTCGATCATTACCAGACCGAACGGCTCCGGCCAGTCCACCGGGAACAACAACGCCTTCGCGTCAGCGAGGAAGCGGCCCTTCTCTGCATCGTTGATTTCGCCAATAAACTCGATCAGCGGATCGTCCAGCAGCGGCTTCACGCACCCCTCGAAATATTCCCGATCGGCGTTATCAACTTTGGCAGCGATCCTGAGCGGCAGCCCGGCGCGCCTTGCGATGGCGATAGCCCGCTCTGGTCCTTTTTCAGGAGAGATACGGCCAAGGAATGCCAGATAGCCGCCATCGCCTGGCGTAACCGCCGGGATATCCATGCCATGATGTACGGTAGCGAACCAGTTGGCGAAAGGCAGCGGTGTACGCTGATGCTGGGAAATAGAAACCAGCGGATAACGATGCCAGCGTCGATAGGCTTCCGGAAGATCTTTCAGATCGAGCCGCCCGTGCAGCGTCGTTAAAGTGCGTCCGGCCATCTCTTCAAACAGAGGAAAGTGAAGCAGGTCGGTATGGAAGTGGATGACATCGAATTCGTCCCGGCGGCGGGACACGTCATGCAACATACTCAGATGACAGGCGAGATCGGACTTTAGCGGTGCCGGATCCAGACGCAGCGCCTGATCCCGACAGGGCACCAGCCTGGCGCTGGTTTGCGTATCGGCGGAGGCGAATAAGGTCACTTCATGGCCCTCTGCCACCAGCGCATTGGCCAGATGAGCCACCACCCGCTCGGTGCCGCCGTACAGTCTGGGCGGAACAGCTTCATACAAAGGAGCAACCTGAGCAATCTTCATCGTAGAAATCTCCACAAGGTTCCAGAAAATGCAAACAAAGCGAAAAAATCAGGGATAAAGGATTGGCGTAAAAACCAGAAACTATATTAGGACGATCACGGGCGTTTTCAAGCTGACGCAGCGTGCTGACAGCAGACGAAAAAGCCCACTTCATGCGGGCTCAGAGAATATTTGGGAGCCTGGCGGCACTGGCGGCGCAGCGTTAAAATTCTGGCGCGTTTTATCTTTGTGCAGGCGTGAAGCCGTGGCGCTTACTCGCCCAGACGACGGCCAGCGTTAAGATCAGCAACACCAGCAGCGCAGGCGGGAATGCCGGGACGCCGATGCGATCCAGTAAAACTCCCCCGATAATGCCGCCGCCCGCAATCGCTATGTTCCACGCCGTAACCAGCATCGATTGCGCCACATCGGCTGCTTCCCCAGCGGTCTTTGCGAGCGCAGTCTGGAACAGAGCCCCTGCCCCGCCGAAAGCCAGGCCCCAGGCGGCCGTAGCGGCATACACAACGCCGGGGATATTGCTTGCTATACCCAGAGCCAGTGCGGATAGCCCGAACAGAATGGTACTGCACAGCGTTAACGCGCGCAGATAGCGATCAATCAGCACGCCGATCATCCAGATGCCCAGCAAAGCGGTAATGCCGAACACCAGCAGCACCATATCCGTCCGCTCTGCCATGCCTGCCGACGTTAAAAACGGCGCGATGTAGGTATAGAGAATATTGTGAGCCAGCACGAAGGCCAGCACCGCCAAAAGCACCGGACGCACGCCGGCTACGGTAAACACAAGCCTTAGCGAGAGCCGCTTACCCACGGCCTGCCCGGAGAAATCCGGCACCTTGAGGCGTACCCATACCATCAACGCCAGCGCCAGCCCGCTCATCATGCCGAAGCACATGCGCCAGTCAACCAGGCTACCGATGAAAGTGCCCACAGGTACGCCAAGCGACAGCGCCAATGGCGCGCCCACCATCGCAATGGCGATAGCTCGGCCCTTCTGGTGCTCTGGCACCATGCGCGCGGCATAACCCGCCAGTAGCGCCCATAACAGTCCGGCCGATACGCCAGCCAGAAAACGGGCCACCATCGTCAGGAAATAGCTGTCGGAAACCATCGTCACGGTATTGGCAACAACAAACCCCGCTATCGCCGACAGCAGCAGCGGGCGGCGGCGTACGCTCTGAGTAACCGCGATCAGTGGAATGGCCGCCATCAGCGAACCAATGGCGTAAACGGTGACAAGTTGCCCGGCCAGCGCCTGGGAGATTTTCAGTCCAGCGCCGATCTGCGGCAGCAGCCCCGCAGGCAAAGCTTCGGTCAGGATGGTGATAAAGCCCGCCAGCGCCAGCGCCAGTAGCGATGCGATGGGAAGCCGTGCGGCGGGCACGTTGATGGTTGCAGTTGAAGTTGTCATAAATCTGCCTGTAAAGGGTACCGGCCAGGCGCAAATAGCACGGAACCGGCACCGGTTGAACGTAAGCCGCATAGTGCAGGCGTTCCCGATTAACGACAATAATGCTAATGTTCCAAACATATCGGACAAATATTCCTGGGCAGACGCAACAATGGAACCTCTAAGTGGCATTTCATTCTTTGTACAGGCGGCAGAAACGCGTAGTTTTTCTGAAGCCGGGCGTTTCCTCGGCGTATCTTCATCAGCTGTGGGCAAAAGCGTATCCCGGCTGGAAGAGCGCCTGGGCGTGCGCCTGTTTCACCGTAACACCCGTAGTATTACGCTGACCGCCGAGGGTACGCTGTTCCTTGAACGCTGCCGACGCATCCTGTGCGAGGTTGAAGCGGCCGAACTGGAACTCTCTGAGACACAGCAAGCGCCTCGGGGTCGGTTACGCATTAGTCTGCCGCTGGTTGGAATGCTGGTTATGCCCGCGCTTACTGCTTTCATGCATCGCTATCCGGCTATTGAGCTGGACGTGGATTTTTCCGATCGTTTGGTGGATGTAATTGAAGAAGGCTTCGATGTGGTAATGCGTACCGGCGACCCGGCCGATTCACGCCTTATGTCTCGCCCGGTAGGCAGCTACCGGTTGATGCTGGTCGCCTCGCCCGACTATCTGGCAAAGCATGGCATACCCCAGGCTCCCTGCGATTTGACACGCCACGCCTGTTTGCATCACAAGTTTCCCAGCAGTGGAAAACGAGAACCCTGGCCACTGAAGCGCGCTGAAAACGCACCGGAACTCATGCTACCGACAACCATGGTATGCAACACCTGCTCCGCCTTAATTGACGTGGCGGTGGCAGGTCTGGGAATCGCGTGCCTGCCGGACTTTATGGTGCAGCAGGCTATCGAACAAGGCCTGCTGGTTTCGGTACTGGACAAGCATATCGAGCATCAAGGCACCTTTCGGCTGCTTTGGCCATCAAGCAAGCACCTGGCACCGAAGCTACGCGTTTTCATCGACTTTATGGTCACAGAGCTTTTGCAGAAAAACGCCTAATATACGGCAAGTCTCCTGGCTGACACACGCGTCGTCAGGAGCACTTTCCAGAGCGATCGATGTTCTGCCGGATGACTCTGGGGATTAGCTGTAACCGTGACGATTCGAAATAATTAGTTGTGATTCGATTCACATTAAGTTGATTGACGAATAGACAAAATTTTTTGGTGCCATATTGTAGCATTGTGTCTTCCGAGGATAAGTACATTATGAATATCTTACATATATGTGTAACCTCAAAGTGGTTTAACATCGACAACAAAATTGTCGAGCATCGTCCTTAGTTCCCTCTGCATTTATCTCCAGCAAAGACAAATCAATCAGATTCCATGTGATCTTTTTGTTTGATCCGCCTGAATTTTGTCGCTTATAGCGGCCCGGCCATTATCACTATTTTCTCATTTGAGTTAATGGTTGCGCCTGCCTTTATAAATATGGCAAATCAACGGCTAGAGCAAACTGACGTTTCACAGGGATCGTTGTAATTAAATATATTAGAGGACGATGTCATGGAAAATTTCAAACACCTGCCTGAACCGTTTCGCATCAGAGTTATCGAACCGGTAAAACGTACAACAAAAGCATACCGTGAAGAAGCCATTATTAAATCGGGCATGAACCCTTTTCTGCTTGATAGCGAAGATGTCTTTATCGATTTACTGACTGACAGCGGTACCGGTGCGGTTACCCAAAATATGCAAGCGGCGATGTTGCGCGGTGATGAGGCCTACAGCGGCAGCCGCAGTTATTATGCATTAGCTGAGGCGGTGAAAACTATTTTTGGTTATCAACATACTATTCCGACCCATCAGGGGCGTGGCGCTGAACAGATCTATATTCCGGTACTGATTAAAAAACGCGAGCAGGAAAAAGGTCTGGACCGTAGCAAAATGGTGGCGTTCTCAAACTATTTTTTTGATACCACACAAGGCCATAGCCAAATTAATGGCTGTACCGTTCGCAACGTATATATCAAAGAAGCTTTCGATACCGCGATACGTTACGATTTTAAAGGCAACTTTGATCTTGAAGGGCTGGAAACAGGCATTGAAGAAGTCGGTGCCAATAACGTGCCTTATATTGTTGCGACCATCACCAGCAATTCCGCTGGTGGTCAACCGGTCTCCCTTGCAAATTTAAAAGCGATGTACAGCATTGCAAAGAAATATGATATTCCGGTGGTCATGGACTCTGCACGCTTTGCTGAGAATGCTTATTTTATCAAACAGCGCGAAGCGCAATATAAAGACTGGAGCATCGAACAGATCACCCGTGAAACTTATCAATATGCGGATATGTTGGCCATGTCGGCCAAAAAAGATGCGATGGTGCCTATGGGCGGCCTGCTGTGCGTCAAAGATGACAGCTATTTCGATGTTTATACCGAGTGCAGAACGCTTTGCGTGGTACAGGAAGGCTTCCCAACCTACGGCGGCTTAGAAGGCGGCGCCATGGAGCGTTTGGCGGTGGGTTTGTATGATGGCATGAACCAGGACTGGCTGGCTTACCGCATTGCGCAAGTTCAGTATTTAGTCGATGGCCTGGAAGAGATTGGGGTTGTTTGCCAGCAGGCGGGCGGCCACGCAGCCTTTGTGGATGCAGGAAAATTATTACCGCATATTCCGGCTGAGCAATTCCCGGCGCAGGCCCTGGCGTGTGAGCTTTATAAGGTTGCGGGCATCAGGGCGGTTGAGATTGGTTCTTTCCTGTTAGGCCGCGATCCGAAAACCGGCAAACAGCTCCCTTGCCCGGCCGAATTGCTGCGTTTAACGATCCCGCGTGCCACCTACACGCAAACTCACATGGATTTCATTATTGAAGCCTTTCAGCAGGTGAAGGCAAACGCAGAAAATATCAAAGGCTTAACCTTTACCTACGAGCCTAAAGTGTTGCGTCATTTCACGGCAAAACTGAAAGAGGTTTAATTGTCGTCAGCGTGGCCTTACGCATATAGGGCGGTAATATTATCCTGACAAGGGTCATTGTTTTTAGTGTGACGGTGATCCTTTGCTGGTTTAATAATCTCTTCAATGTGTTAGCAATATTCAGTTGGGTCACTTTTTTCGGCTAATGCCATTTGCATGATTTATAAAGTCCCAGGCCTGTAGTGTATGCGGCTAACTAATTTGCCAAAAGAGCAAACAAACTTCGCCCTTTTCAATCTTCCTTCATTTTTACCTCTCATTACTGGAGCGACTCTGGAATTCAGCTCCCATGACGTCAAAATTTTACGGTAAAATTTACTCAACTCTTCAGCAAGCTGAGCATCTGCTTGCAAAACATCAGGTTTAATATTGGCAATAAAAAAGCCCGCAAGGAAGCGGGCTTAAATAATATTGAATGGTTAGTCGTGCCGGTTGCTCACTACTAAATCATTCCCACTCGATCGTAGCCGGTGGTTTACCCGAAATATCGTAAACCACACGGGAGATACCGTTCACTTCATTGATGATGCGGTTAGAGACGCGGCCAAGGAATTCATACGGCAGATGCGCCCAGTGGGCCGTCATGAAATCGATGGTTTCTACTGCGCGCAGTGATACCACCCAGTCATATTTACGACCGTCGCCCATCACGCCTACCGAGCGTACCGGCAGGAACACGGTAAAGGCCTGGCTCACCTTGTTGTAGAGGTCGGCTTTACGCAGCTCGTCAATAAAGATGGCGTCAGCGCGGCGCAGCAGATCGCAATACTCTTTTTTCACTTCGCCCAGCACGCGCACGCCCAGACCCGGGCCCGGGAACGGATGGCGATAAAGCATATCGTAAGGCAGGCCCAGCTCCAGACCAATCTTACGCACTTCATCTTTGAACAGCTCTTTCAGCGGCTCAACCAGCCCCAGCTTCATCTCTTTCGGCAGGCCGCCCACATTGTGGTGCGATTTAATCACATGCGCTTTGCCGGTAGCAGAGGCGGCAGATTCGATTACGTCCGGGTAGATGGTGCCCTGCGCCAGCCATTTCACGTCGGTAAGATGGGTAGCCTGCTCATCAAACACTTCAACAAACACGCGCCCGATGGTTTTACGTTTGGCTTCCGGCTCATCAATGCCTGCCAGCGCATCCAGGAAGCGCGCTTCTGCCGGTACGTGGATGATGTTCAGGCCGAAATGATCGCCGAACATGTCCATTACCTGCTCCGCCTCGTTCAGACGCAGCAAACCGTTATCGACAAATACGCAGGTCAGACGATCGCCAATGGCGCGATGCAACAGCATCGCCGTCACGGAAGAATCAACACCGCCGGAAAGGCCAAGGATAACTTTATCGTTGCCTACCTGCTCGCGCAGACGCTCAACGATATCTTCAATGATTTTTGCCGGCGTCCACAGCGCTTCACATTCGCAAATGTCACGCACAAAGCGCTCCAGCATGCGCAGGCCCTGGCGGGTATGCGTCACTTCCGGATGGAACTGCACGCCATAAAAGCGCTTCTCTTCGTTCGCCATAATGGCAAACGGGCAGGTCTCAGTGCTGGCAACGGTCACGAAGTCAGAAGGGATCGCGGTAACCTTATCACCGTGGCTCATCCAGACATCCAGCAGCGGCAGGCCAGCAGCGCTGACGGAATCTTCGATGCCGCGTACTAGCGCGCTGTCGGTTCTGACTTCCACCTGCGCATAACCGAACTCGCGCTCGCTGGAGCCTTCTACTTTACCGCCCAGCTGCATTGCCATGGTCTGCATGCCATAGCAAACGCCCAGCACCGGCACGCCCGCGTTGAAAACATATTCCGGCGCGCGCGGGCTGTTAAGTTCGGTAGTGCTTTCCGGGCCGCCGGAGAGGATGATACCGCTCGGCTTAAATCCACGGATCTGCTCTTCAGTAACATCCCACGCCCAAAGCTCACAGTAAACGCCCAGCTCACGCACACGGCGTGCAACCAGCTGGGTGTACTGTGAACCAAAATCGAGGATTAAAATACGGTGCTTATGAATATTTTCCGTCGTCATTAAGGCAATTCCAGGGCGATAGACTTAATAAAAGCGCCCGGCTGAGGCCGGGCGAGAAAAGTTCGGGATTACGATCCCATGCGGTAGTTCGGAGACTCTTTCGTAATGGTCACGTCATGCACGTGACTTTCCGAAATGCCCGCGCCGCTAATGCGAACAAATTCAGCTTTGGTACGCAGCTCTTCAATGGTGGCGCAGCCGGTCAGCCCCATGCAGGAGCGCAGGCCACCCATCTGCTGATGAACGATCTCTTTCAGGCGACCTTTATAAGCCACGCGGCCTTCGATCCCTTCCGGCACCAGTTTATCCGCCGCGTTGTCGCTCTGGAAGTAACGGTCAGAGGAGCCTTTAGACATCGCGCCCAGCGAGCCCATGCCGCGATAGGATTTAAACGCGCGGCCCTGATAAAGTTCGATTTCGCCCGGTGATTCTTCCGTACCGGCCAGCATAGAGCCCACCATTACGCAGGCGGCGCCAGCCGCGATCGCCTTGGCGATATCGCCGGAGAAACGGATGCCGCCATCGGCAATAACCGGCACGCCGGTGCCTTCCAGCGCTTCGACCGCGTCAGAAACCGCGGTGATCTGCGGTACGCCGACGCCGGTCACGATACGGGTGGTGCAGATAGAGCCCGGACCGATACCAACTTTCACCGCGCTTACGCCCGCCTCAGCCAGCGCACGAGCGCCCGCGCCGGTGGCTACGTTGCCGCCGATGATTTGCAGATCGGGATATTTAGCGCGGGTTTCGCGAATGCGCTGCAGCACGCCTTCGGAATGACCATGAGAAGAGTCAATCAGCAGCACGTCAACGCCTGCGGCAACCAGCGCATCCACGCGCTCTTCGTTACCGGCACCGGCACCTACCGCCGCGCCAACGCGCAGGCGACCATGCTCATCTTTACAGGCCAGTGGCTTACGCTCGGCCTTCTGAAAATCTTTTACGGTAATCATGCCCAGCAGACGGAAACTCTCATCCACCACCAGCGCTTTTTCGACACGCTTCTCGTGCATTTTCTGCAGCACGACTTCACGCGCCTCGCCCTCTTTCACCGTAACCAGGCGCTCTTTCGGCGTCATCACCGCCGTTACCGGCAGGTTCAGATCGGTCACGAAGCGCACATCACGACCGGTAATAATGCCAACCAGTCGGTTATCATCACTCACCACCGGATAACCTGCAAAGCCATTACGCTCGGTCAGCTCTTTTACTTCGCGCAGCGTGGTGGTCGGCAGCACGGTTTGTGGATCGGTCACCACGCCGCTTTCATGTTTCTTCACCTTGCGCACTTCTTCCGCCTGGCGCTCGATGGACATATTTTTGTGGATAAAGCCCAGCCCGCCTTCTTGCGCCAGTGCGATAGCCAGACCGGCTTCGGTCACGGTATCCATAGCGGCAGAGAGCATTGGAATGTTCAGACGAATTTTTTTGGTCAGTTGGGTACTGAGATCGGCCGTGTTAGGCAGGACAGTAGAGTGAGCAGGAACGAGCAAAACGTCGTCAAAAGTGAGTGCTTCTTTAGCGATTCGTAGCATGGCAATATCTCAACCTGGGGTGAATGAGAACAGATAAAATATTGCCGCGGCATTATACAGGGCGTAATCGGTTGCCTCCAGCTTTTTTTCAGAAAATGTCTTGATCCTCTGTATCAGCCATGTAGTATCGGCTAATTAACTCGCTGATTTATTATTTGATCCCTATCACATGTCGCTACCTCCTTCCGCCAATATTTTTACCGTTAGCCGCCTTAACACCACGGTGCGTCAGCTGCTGGAAGGCGAGATGGGGCATATCTGGCTCAGCGCAGAAATCTCCAACTTTACCCAGCCCGCTTCCGGTCACTGGTACTTTACGCTCAAAGACGATACCGCTCAGGTGCGCAGCGCGATGTTCCGCAACAGCAACCGGCGCGTGAGCTTTCGTCCGCAGCATGGTCAACAGGTGCTGGTGCGCGCGACGGTCACGCTCTATGAGCCACGCGGCGATTATCAGCTGATTGTGGAGAGCATGCATCCGGCTGGTGAAGGAGTGCTGCAACAGCAATTTGAGCAGTTAAAGCAGCGGCTGGCGGCAGAAGGCCTGTTTGAGCAGCAGCATAAACAACCGCTGCCCGATCCGGCGCGACAGGTTGGAGTGATAACCTCTGCCACCGGCGCGGCGCTGCACGATGTGCTGCGTGTGCTGCATCGTCGCGATCCTTCGCTACCGGTAATCATCTATCCAACGGTGGTACAGGGTAACGAGGCGCCTGCCGCCATTGTGCGTGCCATTGAGCTGGCAAACCTGCGTAATGAGTGTGACGTGCTGATTGTGGGACGCGGCGGCGGCTCGCTGGAAGATTTATGGTGCTTTAATGATGAGCGTGTGGCGCGCGCTATCTTTGCCAGTGGTATTCCAGTTGTCAGCGCCGTAGGCCATGAAACAGACGTGACCATTGCCGATTTTGTCGCCGACCTGCGCGCGCCCACTCCTTCTGCTGCGGCGGAAATCGTTAGCCGCAATCAGGTGGAGTTGCTGCGTCAGCTTCAGTCGCAGCAGACGCGGCTGGAGATGGCGATGGATTACTATCTTGCCCAGCAGCAACGCACCTTTACCCGCTTGCAGCATCGTCTGCAGCAACAGCATCCGCAGCTGCGGCTGGCGCGCCAGCAAACCACGCTGTTCCGCCTGCAGCGTCGGCTGGACGAAGCGATGCAGCTACAGTTGCGTAACGCCTCGCGTCAGCAGGATCGTCTGACGCAGCGCCTGACGGCCCAGCAGCCACAGCGCAATATCAACCGGGCGCAGCAGCAGCTTCAGCAATGGCATTATCGCCTGACGCAGGCGATGCAGCAGCGGCTGAGTGCAGAGAAACAACATTTTGGTGTGCTGGTGGCGCATCTGGAAGGCGCTAGCCCGCTGGCGACGCTGGCGCGCGGCTTTAGCGTGACGCAAACGCCACAAGGCGAAGTGCTTAAAAAGACCCGACAGATACAGCCTGGCGAAACGTTGCAAACCCGACTGCAGGATGGATGGGTAGAGAGCGAAGTGAAAGCGATTAGGCCGTTGAAAAAAGCGCGTAAGAAGCAAGCCTAACGCTCTATTACGCGCCTGAATGCCCTATTACCCGTCTGCTACAGACGATAGGCTGAAGTGAGCTCGCCGTTAATCCAAAGCTGGCGCTGCTCACCGGGCGGCAGCGTAATAGTTAAACGTCGCCAGGCGGGCTGATAGTGTCCCTCCCGCTCCACATTCAGCTCAATGCGCGTTGTGCTACAACTGATGCGCCAGCGCAGCCAAAGCGCATTGCCCTGACGCCAGCCATGGCTTTCGCCGTCATCCTCGAAAATCATTCCTTCGCTCTGCCCTTCCAGTAACGGGAACAGCCGCAGCTCGCGCCAGTCATCCGCCGCCGCGTCCACGTGCGCCATCCGCTGCGACAACGGCAACCCTGCTCCGGCGCGCACCAACAGCGGCAGCCGTTCCAGCGGCGCATCCAGCGTGATCCACTGCCCGCCGCCATACCGTTGTCCACTCCAGAAGCAGTACCAGCCCGCATGGTTATCCGGTAGCCAGACTGCGCGCTGACGCTGGCCAGGCTCTACTACGCTGGCCACCAGCAGGTCGCGTCCGATAAGAAAATCATCACTTTCCTGCCAGGTTTGTGCGTCATGCTCATGATCGAGAAAGGCAGGCCGCAGCATCGGCTCGTCGCAGTCGCAGGCCTGCCACAACAGCGTGTAAAAGTAAGGTAACAGGCGATAGCGCAGGCGGATCGCTTCACGCACTATCGCCGTCACGCCGGGATACATCCACGGCTCATTAACCGTGCCGTCATCGTTCCAGGAGTGAATGGTAAAGCGCGGATGCATCACGCCGTTTTGTACCCAGCGAACAAACAGTTCCGCATCCGGTCTGTCGCCGGCAAAGCCGCCGACATCGTGCCCTACGTTATATAATCCGGAAAGGCTCATCCCTAATCCCATGCGGATGTTGTAACGCAGCGTCTGCCAGCTGGTGCGGTTGTCGCCGCTCCAGGTTTGCACGTAACGCTGCATTCCGGCGCAGCCGGAGCGCGAAATCAGATAAGGCCGTCGCTGCGGGGCAAAACGCTGCTGCGCTTCCAGCGAGGCGCGCATCATCAGCAATGGCATCACCGGGCGAATATGTTTAATCGCCACGGCACGACCAAAGCCGTGACAACGCGCCTCGCCGTCCCAAATCTCATATTCATTGTTATCGTTCCAGGTAGCATCGATGCCCATCTCCAGCAGCTGGCTGGTGACACCCTGTTGCCACCAGCGAATCGTTGCCGGATTGGTGAAATCAAGATGGGAACCTTCATCATCCCAGAAGCAGGATCGCTCTGGCGCAGCGCTTTCTGAATCGCGTATAAACAGCCCCTGCTGCGCCACGTCTTCGTAGAGCGGATGATCCTGCAGCAGGCAGGGCTTGATATTGGCTGCCAGACGCAGCCCGGCATCATGAAACGCCTGGCTCAGCGCACGCGGCTGCGGCACTTTTTCATGATTCCAGTTAAACACGTAACGCTTGTTGCCAATGGATGTGTAGCCGGAAGAGAGCTGAAAGGCGTCGCAGGGAATCGCATGCTGACGGCAGAGCTGGATAAACTGCTGTAGCTGCTGCTGCGCATCAGGCGCATCGGTGTAGTGCATGGTTGAGCCACTGTAACCCAGGCTCCACCTGGGGCCAAAACAGGTTTTCCCGGTGAGCCGCACAAAAGCTTTCGTGACATCCAGCACCCGCGGGCCAAAAAACAGGTAATAATCGAGATCGCCCGCCTCTGCCTGATAACGTCGATACGGCTGATGGTAGTTGTCCAGCTCATTACCAAGATCGATCCAGCAGCTACTCAGATTATCGTAAAACAGCCCGAAGCTGACCTCGCCATGACGGGTAATGGTAAAGGGAATATGTTTATAGAGCGGATCGGTGCTGGCGGCGTTATAGCCCATGGCATCAAGGTTGCGCATCTCAAAGCGGCGTCCGCTACGCTCAAGATCGCCTGACTTCTCACCCAGCCCATAGTAACGATCGTTGGCGAAACGGCGTTGATAGTGCGCAATGCCATCGCCATGTATGTTTAATAAGTAGGCGCTGGTGCGGCGATCTTCGGTGAGTAATTGCCACTGATTATCCGCATCAAGATATTCCCACTGCAGCCAGAGCGGCTGATGGATCGTCACGCGCAGGTTCTGGCTGCTGATAAGCAGCCGCTCATCCTGAATTTGCAGATGATAGCCCGGCAGGCTAAAGCCTTCCACGCTCAGGCGATCGCGTCCCTCCCAGGGCACATCCTCTTCCGGCGCGATACTCCAGGTACGATCCAGCGCCAGTTCGCCACGGCGTTTGATCAGGATGCGAAACAGCGACTCTTCCAGCACATAGAGGTAGAACAGATGCTGTTCATCTACCCGCAGTTCGATCCTGTCGGCATACTCCCCCACCAGCGTCCAGTTTTTTAACGTTTTCATATCCACCCCAGCATTTAACGTTTTTTAGCGCTGCGCTCCGCCAGCAGAGCGATCAGGAACAGCGCGCCAATCAGGTCGAAAAAGCCCATCGCCACAAACAGCGGGCCGAAGCCGACGGTATCGGAAACGGCACCAATGAGCAGAGAAAAGAGGAAGCTGGCGATCCAGGCACAGGAACCACGCATACCGTTAACCGTGGCCATCTGATTTTTATCGAATGATTCCACCACCAAGGCGCTCAGCATGCAGGAGATCACCTGGTGGCCGAAGCCGCCCACCGAGATCAGCGCGATGGCCAGAAACGGATCTTTGGTTACCGCAACCAGCGTTAGCGAGAGCATCAGAAAAGCGCCGGTTACGGAGCTGGCGATCACTGAGTTAATGCGCCGGAAGCCGAACCATTTGCGATACAGGCTGGTGAGATAGCCGCTGGCGACGCTGCCGATATCGGCCGCCAAAAAAGGCAGCCAGGCGAACAATGCAATCTGTTTGAGATCCATGCCGCGCTCGGTGGCGAGATAGAGCGGCACCCAAAAACTAAAGACCGCCCAGGCTGGCTCGGCAAGAAAGGCCGGGATCGCGATGCCATAAAATTTCTTATCGCGACAGAGCCGGCCCAACGAGGTGAAAAATGGCAGCTTCGGCAGATCCGGCTCATTATCCTCGCGAATCAGATCCCGCTCCTGCTGGCTCAAATTCGGGTGCTGCTGCGGCGCATGATAAAAGCGCCACCACAGCACGACCCATACCAGGCCCAGCGCACCGGAAAACAGAAAAGCCCCCTGCCAGCCCAGCGTCAGATGGGTCACAACAATAATCGGCGGGGCCAGCATCGCGCCGATCGAAAAGCCGACGCCAGCCCAACCGGCGGCAACGGGACGCTCTTTTTTTGGAAACCAGTCGGCGATGGCACGGGCGTTAGCGGGCGTAGCGGCCGCCTCAGCGCCGCCCATAAAAAAGCGCAGCAGCGCCAGCTGTACCCAGCTTCCCGCACCGGCGTGCAGCATACAGACCAGCGCCCAGATAATGGCGCAGATCATAAAGCCGGTTTTCAGGCCAATCACATCGATCAGCCAGCCGCAAAATGGCTGGAACAGGGTATAAGCGAGCTGGAATGCCGCCACCACCCACGAGTACTGTTCGGTGGACATATTCAGGCTGGCTTTCAGCTCCGGCGCCAGAATGCCCAGCGAATTACGGGTGATGTAGTTAATGGTGATGCCCAGCAGAAATAGCGCCAGCATCCACCAGCGCAGCGATTTGAATTTAGGGGCGGAACGGGTTGCGGTTGCCTGTTCTGTTTCAATACTCATCTGTTTCTCCCTCGCCGCCTGTTATGCGGCTCGCCCGCAGGCGCTTCAGTTGTGGTATCGAAGGCTACAACAGCGGTGCAATGCGACGGCTTTCACAAAATGGCCGCATAGAACGCATAACCCTATGATTATTAGTTGATTTCCCTGGCGCACCGTCAGCATAGTAAAGCTCCGCGCCTGACCAACAGGGATACCGTTGCAGACTAACCAGCAGGTTTACCGGGCGAAACTATGTTTTTTGCAAGGATTTTCATTGATAGCAGTCTGTTGATGGAGATCGCCCCTGTGCCCGCAGCTATCCGCCATTTGCCCGTCATGAAAAAATTTTCATCACTTGATTTGAAGGGGATCACAAAATGAATGGAAAGTTAAAAATCAGCCTGATCGCCCGACAAACCGGACTGTCGATCAGCACGGTTTCACGCGTGCTGGCGGGAAAAGCCAATACCAGCGATAGTGCTCGCCAGAAGGTCATGACCTGTGCCCGCCAGTACGGCATTTTGCAGGATTTGTCGCAGGGAAGACTGATGCTGAACAACCTGATCATCTTCGCGCCGCCGCGCGCGTTTTCCGTGCGTACGGACATTTTTTACTACAAGGTGATCCAGAGCGTGATTGAAGCGCTGAGGCCGTATGAGGTGCGCATCAGCTCCTGCGGCCTGGCTGAAGAACAGAGCGATAGTGCGCTGTTTGTTGCAAGGATGAATCATGCGCAAACGCAGGCGGCGCTGATTATTGGCATTGACGATCCCCATATTCATTCGCTGGCGGCGGATCTGAATAAACCCTGCGTATTAATTAACTGCAGCGATCGTGAAATGCGCCTCGACAGCGTTTCCCCCGATCATCATCTCATCGGGGAATTTTCCGCCAGTTATCTGTTCCGACAGGGGCACCGCAATATCCTTAATTTGCAGTGTTTGCGGCGCGCTACCATGGAGCTGCGTCTGGCAGGGATTCGTCAGGCATGGATGCGGCAAAATCTCACTTTTGACGCAGGTCAGCATCTGGTTACTACCGCCGGTTTCGGCGCAGAGGAAGCGGAGCTGGCGGTCACCAGCTGGCTCAGCACCCTGCCCGATCGTACCCATCGGCCCAGCGCGATCCTTGCCAGCGGCGATTTTATGGCGATGGGCGCAGTGGCGGCGATAAAAAAACTGGGCCTGTCAGTGCCTGATGATATCTCCGTAATGAGCACCGACAGTTCGAATCTGGCAGAGATCCATGACGTTCCTTTAACCTCAGTACAGGTACCGCGCGATGAACTGGGATTTGAGGCGATCCAGCTATTGCAGCGCCGACTGCTGCGGCCCGCTGCTCCATCCTGCAACCTGTTATTACAGGGAAAACTGGCGGTACGAGAATCGGTGCGGCGTTTCAGTGCACATAAAATAGAACCGGCGCTGAGTACCCATCATCCGCAGCTCTATGACGATCGCTTATAACATTAAATTTTTTAATAAATAAACAGTCGGAGCGAGAAGCAGATCCGTTTCATATCTGAGCTACACTTAGCTGGACCGCTTTAATCAATAAGGGTTATTTCAGCCTAAGGAGAGCCATTATGCCTCGTACGTCAGCTTGCTCAGTTATTCCTCCCTATATTCTGCGTAAAATTATTGATAACGGATCGGGGCATCAGCAGGATTATGCCCGCCGTACCTTAACGCATGTTCAGCATCTGATGGCGCATAACTGGCATAAGCCAACAGCGCCGCAAAACGCCGTCGGCGGTCATGTGGATCGTGAAATTTATGATGCGCAAAATACAGAAAGCTTGCCCGGTACGCTGGTGCGTAAGGAAGGCCAGCCTGACAATAACGATATTGCTGTTACCGAAGCCTGGGACTATTTGGGCGTAACCTATGATTTCTTCTGGCAGGCATATCAGCGTAACTCGCTGGATAACCAGGGGCTAACGCTGATGGGCACGGTGCACTATGGTAAAGAGTATCAAAACGCCTTCTGGAACGGACAGCAGATGGTGTTTGGCGACGGCGACGGCGAGATTTTTAACCGCTTCACCATTGCTATTGATGTGGTGGCGCATGAGTTAGCGCATGGCGTGACAGAAACCGAAGCGGGTCTGATTTATTTCGAACAGGCAGGCGCGCTGAATGAATCGCTCTCCGATGTATTTGGATCGCTGGTTAAACAGTTCCATCGCAAGCAAACTGCGGATCAGGCCGACTGGATTATTGGCGAAGGTTTACTGGCGGAGGGCATTAATGGACGCGGGCTGCGCTCAATGGCCGAGCCGGGCACCGCCTATGATGATCCCATGCTGGGCAAAGATCCGCAGCCGGGCCATATGCGCGACTATATTAAAACCCGTGAAGACAATGGCGGGGTTCATCTTAACTCTGGCATCCCAAACCGTGCATTTTATCTGGCAGCCAAAGCGCTGGGCGGCTACGCCTGGGAGCTGGCGGGACACGCCTGGTACGATACGGTTTGCGACAAAGAGTTGCCGCAGGATGCTGATTTTAACACCTTTGCGCAGTTCACGATTCGCCATGCGCAAAACCGTTTTAACAAGGCAACGGCGCAGGCAATTGAGAACGCGTGGAAAGAAACGGGCGTTTTATCATGAAAGAGTTACCGGAACTGACCGACGACGCCGTGATCGATCTGGCGCGCGAAGGCGGTTTTGCTTATATACCGAAACTGGCCGGTCAGCGGCGCATTGCGCTGGGGCAATTGGCCAATCCGCAAAAAGAGCGCGTCTGCGAAATTTTGCGGCACTCTTTACCATTAGGGGAACCGGCCGATAAGCAGCAACAGGCCGGGCGTGGCGATCAATATTATTACCGTATTCAAATCAGCTACGATACGCAGCATCACTCTGCTGATATTGTGATTGTGATTCCTGACAGCCTCGCGCCGCCGGAACTCAAGGCGCTGTGGAAAGAAGGCGAGTAAGACCATAAAAAAGGCCCCTTACGGGGCCTTTTTATTATTTCTTCTCGATCTGGTCATCCAGCGCGTAAGCAATCACATAATCGCCGCGATCCGGCGACTGACGTGCGCCGCCCGCAGAAATCAGGATGTACTGCTTACCGGTAGTCGGCGAGACATAGCTCATGGGGCCGCCCTGACTGCCGACCGGCAGACGTGCTTTCCATACCTCTTTACCGGTGGAGCTGTCGAAGGCGCGCAGATAGTAATCCTGCGTACCGGCGATAAACACTAACCCGCCCTGCGTGGCCAGCGTACCGCCCAGCGTCGGCATACCAATCGGCATCTGCATACGCATTTTCACGCCAAACGGACCGGTATCCTGCACGGTGCCTACCGGAACCTGCCAAACGATTTTCTGCGTTTTCAGGTCAATTGCAGAGAGCGTACCGAACGGCGGTGCCTGGCAGGGAATGCCCAGCGGCGACATAAAGCGGTTTTTATTAACCGCATACGGCGTGCCTTTCAGCGGTACTGCACCCATGCCGGTATTGATTGCTTCGCCGCCGTTGCTGCCGCGTGCAATTTTATCGGTGTTGGCCGGGATCATCTGTACCCACAGACCCAAACGCATATCATTAACAAAGATATAGTGATTGTTGGGATCGGTAGAGAGGCTGCCCCAGTTCATGCCGCCCAGCGAGCCAGGGAAACTGAGTGACTTATCGGTACCCGGTACGGTGAACAATCCGTCATAACGCATCGATTTAAAGGCGATACGACATACCAGCTGATCGAACGGCGTTGCGCCCCACATATCAGACTCTTTCAGCGTTTGCGCACCGATTTGCGGCATGCCTGTAGAGTGCGGCTGCGTTTTGGTGTACTGCTCGTTCGGGATATTGCCCTGCTTCATCGGCAGCTCTTCGACTTTCGTCAGCGGCTGACCGGTGAGGCGATCCAGCACAAAAATCTGCCCGGCCTTGGTGCCAAAAACCACCGCCGGTTTGGTGCTGCCATCTTTTTGCGGGAAATCAATCAGGCTCGGCTGCATGGGGATATCAAAATCCCACAGGTCGTTATGTACCGTTTGATAAACCCACTTCTCTTTGCCGGTAGTGGCATCAAGCGCCAGAATCGACGCGCCATATTTATGATCCAGCGGCGTACGATTAGCACCCCACAGGTCAACGGAGGAGCTGCCCATTGGAATAAATACGGTATTGGTCGCGGCATCCCATGACATTGGCGCCCAGGAGTTTGGCGTGCTGCGGGCATAAGACTGGCCCGGCTGCAGCGGCGCATTCGGCTGCTCATTGCCTGGATCGAATGCCCAACGCATCTGACCGGTAACCACATCGAAACCGCGCAGTACGCCGCCCGGCATATCGGTCTGCACGTTATCCGCTACGCGGCCGCCCACAACCACGGTAGTCCCTGCCAGAGTAGGCGCAGAGGTCAGCTGATATTTAGGATCCTGCGCATCGCCAAGTCCTGCTTTAAGATTAACGCTGCCGTTGTCACCAAACTGCTGGCAAAGCTCGCCATTATCAGCGTTGATCGCGATCAGGCGCGCGTCGATGGTGTTCATCAAAATACGGCGCTGGCAGCTATCACCCGCTGGCAAAGAGACCGGCGTAACCGGCGTTGAGCCAGGCATTGTTGGCTGAGGCAAAGGCTTATTAATATCAAAATAGGCCAGGCCACGGCAGCGGTTCCACACCTCGGCCTGTGCGTTAACCTCATGTTTCCAGATTTGCTTGCCGCTGTCGGCATCGACCGCAATCACATTGTTGTGCGGCGTACACATGTAAAGACGGTTGCCTACCTGCAGCGGCGTTTGCTGATCTTCCGCGCCGTTGCCGGTCGGACTATCCGGTACATCACCGGTGTGGAAGGTCCAGGCAACTTTTAAATCTTTCACGTTGTCACGCGTAATCTGATCCAGCGCCACAAAGCGGCTTCCGCCCGCTGTGTTGCCGTAGTTCTCCCAGTTTTTCTGCGCTTTACTTTGATCGACTGGCACCAGCGGCAGCTGTTGACCTTCAAAAGCTACCGTAGGGTGAGGCTGAAACATCTGCACCAGCGTTGCCAGCATAGCAACGACCAGCACGGCACTGGCACCATAAGCGGCTTTCGCGGCTGAGGGTTTATTCTCATGTTTGCGCAGTGCCGGTAACGTCAGCAACGCAAGGATCATAAAGCCGGTCGGCACCATCAGGCGCGAAACCAGCGGCCAGAAATCAAAGCCACCATCAATCGGTGCCCAAATCAAGGATCCGACAAACACCAGCGCGAACAGCAGCACCGCTGACGTTTTGCGACGGAAAAACTGAATTGCAGAGAGAATGGTGACAATGCCAGCAATAAGGAAGTACTTGCTACCGCCAAGTACGGCGAGTTTACCGCCGCCGATAGCAAAGAATCCCCCGGTAGCCAGCAGTACCAGCCCCAGCAAAATGCACCATATACCCAGCCCTTTCGATGAGCGGGCAGTTGTTTGAACCATAGTAGAACTCTCCTGGTGGAACCAAGGCTTAGCAATAATGATTAAGTCATCTGCCCGGCATGCGGACCGGCGCGGTGATTTATTATGCAGCCATAACAATGAGTTAATCCGAAACGGGCGATCCGCCCGCCAGTAGATCTTCTTCCTTAACCATCAACGCTTACTGCGCGACTCAAAAGAAAATAGACCAACGGCGCGGATTGTACCAATTGGTTCATAATGATTTAAACAAATATTTAACAATAGTGCGAAAATTCGCACTTTTACTGCAAACAGACGGAGAGAAAAGCGGGAGGGAAAAGAAGAGTTGCGCATCTGGCCGCCAGCCAGAGTAAAAGCGGTGAAAGCTTTACCGACTCAGCGGGAAAATTCGACCCGTTTCTTTGAAATAAGCCCGTGCCCATGCGTGCAGAAATAATCGGTCGCACCGCAGGCTTTCAACACCTGAAGCGGCTGATGGCATTCAGGACAGTGTGCCTGGCGAACATAGTGCGCACCGCACCGCTCACAGCAGAAATCGCTATCGGTCAGGGTTAGCGGGAAATCACATGCGTCACAGTGTTGCTTCATAACCTTTCCTTAACAATGAATATAAATTAAGCATCCGACTTTTTGCCGTCGGGAAAAAACCACAAGGCCTTAATGCCAGAATAATCTTTTTCAGTGAGATTTGCATGGCGTCAGTGATAGCTGGATAAAATATAAGTAAATCAATGATAAAAAACAAATAATGAGCAATATGGTTTATTTTTAATAACTCATTAAAAAAATAATAATAGTAAAAACTAACCGCAGATTTATTAATTAATTGCTTATCGGGAGATACAAAAAATAAAGTTCAACTAGCTATTCTATTAGAGGATAATTGAAATGAAGTGCTTAAATAATGCACAGCTAAAACAGATTTCTGGCGCTAACCGTCCTGGCGGCTACTGGGAAAATGATTACTGGGACTACGACCAGCACAGCGCCTGGGCTAATCAGTGGCATGATGCGGGTCGCGATGCCTGGAACAACCGGGGAGAGAGAGATTATCCCTGGAACAGGTCATAAATATGATACGGGGCTGCATTTGCAGCCCCGTATCAATTAACGCTTGTTCTTTTTCAGGTGCGAAAGCAGACGCTTACGTTTACGCTGCTGATTTGGCGTCAGCAGGTTACGTTTACCGGCGAAGGGGTTATCGCCCTCTTTAAACTGAATACGGATCGGCGTTCCCATCACGTTCAGCGAACGGCGGAAATAGTTCATCAGGTAACGCTTATAGGAGTCAGGCAAATCCTTCACCTGGTTACCGTGAATAACCACGATCGGCGGATTATAACCACCGGCATGCGCATACTTCAGCTTAACGCGACGGCCACGCACCAGCGGCGGCTGATGATCTTCTGAAGCCATGTTCATAATGCGCGTCAGCATAGAGGTACCAACGCGGCGCGTAGAACAATCGTAGGCTTCATTGATGGATTCAAACAGATTGCCAACGCCACTACCGTGCAGGGCAGAAATAAAGTGAACCCGTGCGAAGTCAATGAAGCCCAGACGGAAGTCGAGCGTCTCTTTCACTTCGTCCCGGATCTCCTGCGACAGGCCATCCCACTTGTTAACCACAATAACCAGTGAGCGCCCACTATTCAGGATGAAGCCAAGCAGTGAGAGATCCTGATCGGAAATCCCCTGACGGGCGTCAATAACCAGCAAGACAACGTTCGCATCTTCAATCGCCTGCAGCGTCTTGATAACCGAGAATTTTTCAACCGTCTCGGTTACTTTACCGCGCTTACGCACGCCAGCGGTGTCGATCAGAATATATTCCCGATCGTCACGTTCCATAGGAATATAGATACTGTCACGCGTGGTGCCCGGCATGTCATATACCACGACGCGATCTTCACCAAGGATGCGGTTAGTAAGCGTTGACTTACCAACGTTGGGGCGACCTACAATGGCAATTTTTACCGGCAGGCCCGTTGGGTCGAACTCTTCTTCCTCTTCCTCATCTTCGCCGCTCTCTTTAGCCGCTAACGCCGCCCAGTAGGCTTCGTTTTCTTGCTCTTCAGTCAGCGGTTCGGCCGGCACGACCTCGTCCATCCACGGCAGCAGCGCCGTTTCCAGCAGCGTGGTGACGCCGCGTCCGTGCGATGCAGCGATAGAGTGAATCTCGCCCAGCCCCAGCGCATAAAAATCAACCACGGCGCTGTCAGCATCCATCCCATCGGTTTTGTTGGCGACCAGAAAGGTTGCTTTCTCACGCGAGCGCAGATGTTTGGCAATAGCCTGATCGGCTGGCATCAGGCCAGCACGGGCATCAACCATGAACAGCACCACGTCCGCCTCTTCAATCGCTAACAGCGACTGTTCCGCCATCCGCGTTTCCACGCCATCCTCGGTGCCGTCAATACCGCCGGTATCGATGACGATGAACTCACGTCCTTCTACCTCGGCGCGCCCGTATTTACGATCGCGCGTCAGACCGGGGAAATCTGCCACCAGCGCATCGCGGGTGCGCGTTAAACGGTTAAACAGGGTGGATTTGCCCACGTTAGGACGCCCAACCAGCGCGACCACAGGTATCATAAATAAAGCCTCATTACGAAACGAAAAATCAGAAGCCTGAACAGGTTAGTATATACGGTCAGAACCGCCCCGATCAGGCTGAAGGCGCTAAGGATAACACGCCATCAAAAAAACGAAACGGCCCCTGTAAGCCAGGAGCCGTTAATCAGCGTTACGTTAGCCGCCAGGGGTTAACGGGTGATGGAATAAACCTCTCCGTTTTTGGCCTGGATCAGCAGCTTATCGCTGGCCACTACTGGCTCAGTCTGGAAGCCGGAGCCGTCAACTTTCTGCTGTGCCACAAAACGACCATCATCAGTATTCAGCCAGTGCAGATAACCTTCGCTGTCCCCTACCACGATATAGCCGTTATAGAGCACCGGCGAAGTCAGGTTGCGGTGCAGTAGATCGCTCTGACGCCAGATGGCGACACCGCCGTCGGCGTTAAGCGCCACGACGCGGTCATCCTGATCGACAAGATAGATACGGCCTGCATCAACAATGAAATCTTTCACCGAGCCGATCTCACGTTTCCATAAGATCTGACCGGAGCGCAGGTCCAGCGCCGTCAGGTTGCCGTTGTAAGCAAGCGCATACACCACACCGTTAAGGATCACTGGCGTCGTATCAACATCGCTCAGACGATCGATTTCAGTGGCGCCGCTCGGCTGAGAAATACGCTGCTGCCAAATAATCTGACCCTGATTAAGGATCACGGCACTAACGCGACCATTATCGCCGCCTACAATCGCGCCGCCAAAGGCGGTTGCTGGCGCAGACTCGCCGCGCAGCGACAGCGCTGGCATGTCCAGGTTAACAGTCCATTTTACCACGCCGCTGCTCTGATCCAGCCCCTGCAGCATGCCGTTACTGGTATGAACCAATATCAGACCGTCGCTCACCACCGGACGAGAAAGCGCCTCGCCTGCGACTTTTGTCTGCCAGGCTATGGAACCATCACTGCTGTTGAGCGCATAAACCTGAGCGCGTTCGCTGCCAATATAGATATGCTCGCCGGCTGCGGTAATACCGCCTGACAGCAAGGCTGGCGTATTCTTCGAGAAGAAACCATTATCGGTAGAAAGGTTGATCTTCCATTTTTCTTTACCGTCACTGGCATCCATCGCCTTAACGATACCAAAACGGTCGGCAGCATAAACGGTGCCTTCCTGCCAGGCGGGATGCAGGTTTGAGTAATAATCGCCAATGCCGTCGCCGACAGAGGTGCTCCACGCTTCCTGCGGCTCAAATTGGTTTTCAACTTTCGGCAACGGGGCCATTTTGACGACATCTTCTTCGCCGCTAAACAGCGAGCAACCGCTGAGTAAAGTGACTGAAATCAGCCCTGGCAGCAGGTATTTACGTAATTCCATGCGCTCTCTCTTGAATGGCTTAACCTAAGTTATTCATTTTCATCTGCATCATTTCTTTCAGCGCCGGTGACGCTTCGGAATCGATCCCCTTACTCCAGGCATCACGGGCACCTTGTTTATCGCCCTTGCTTAGCAGCGCTTCACCGCGAATATCCGCGATGATAGCCGTCCAGCCTTCGCCTTTTATGCTGTCCAGGGTTTTCAGCGCCTCGTCAGCCTGCTTTTGCTGCAGCTGAATTCGCGCCAGACGCAGATTCATTACCGCCTGCAGGTTAGCGTTCTGCGTATGTTTTATGCCACTCTGAAGCTGCGTAGCCGCTTTAGCCAGCTCATTTTTATCAACGTATTGCTTCGCTAAATCGAGCGAAGCCAGTGCGCCATAGGTATTGCTGTTATCGTTAGCAAACTTTGCCACCGCTTCCAACGTCTGCGGCTTGCTGCCATCCAGCGCGCTGGTCAGCTGCTGGTAATGCGCTGACACCTCACGTGCGGAGGTATCTTCATGACCGCTCCAGTAACGCCAGCCAGCCAGGGCACCGATGCCCAGCACCACGCCAACCGCTAATGCTTTGCCGTTATTGGCAAAAAAACGACGGAGCGCGTCCACCTGTTCGTTTTCGTTGCTGTAAACTTCCACGCCATCCTTCTCCTTAACTGTTCCTGCCGTAAGCGCTTATGACAACAGCGTCACTAACGCCGCCGCGACATCGTTTTGCGCCAGCGTTTGTTGC
Organism: Pantoea sp. FN0302; assembly: GCF_050113775.1. Taxonomy (NCBI): domain Bacteria; kingdom Pseudomonadati; phylum Pseudomonadota; class Gammaproteobacteria; order Enterobacterales; family Erwiniaceae; genus Pantoea; species Pantoea sp. FN0302. The sequence goes on along the minus strand of NZ_JBNJSM010000001.1, from coordinate 131,787 downwards.
TCGCCGCTGCGCAGGTCTTTCACCACTACCTGCCCGGCTTTTACTTCGTCTTCACCCAGCACCAGCGCAACGCGAGCGCCCCACTTATCGGCACGGGCAAACTGCTTCTTAAAATTACCGCCGCCGAAGTTGGTCATGAGTTTCAGCGCTGGCGCGGCATCACGCACCTGCTCAGCCAGTTGCATGGCGGCAGACTGCACGCCCTGACCTGAAGCGATAACATAGACATCAACAATACGAGACGGTTCAAAATCGGGGTTTACCGCCTGCACCAGCAGCACCAGACGTTCCATACCCATGGCGAAACCCACGCCCGGCGTAGCACGACCGCCCAGCTGCTCTACCAGACCGTCATAACGGCCACCGGCACAAACCGTGCCCTGCGCGCCCAGGCTGGTGGTTACCCATTCAAACACTGTGCGGTTATAGTAGTCGAGGCCGCGCACCAGACGCTGGTTGACGGTATACGCGATACCAACGCTGTCCAGCAGCGCACACAAGCCGGTGAAATGCTCGCGCGACTCTTCATCCAGATAATCGCCAAGCGTAGGCGCATCGTTTAACAGCGCCTGCACCTCTGGATTTTTACTGTCCAGTACGCGCAGTGGATTGCTGTACATACGACGTTTGCAATCTTCATCCAGCTTTTCTTTATGCTGCTCCAGGAACGCTACCAGCGCTTCGCGATAGTTGGCGCGCGCTTCCAGCGAGCCAATAGAGTTCAGCTCCAGTGCGACGTGGTCGGCAATTCCCAGCGCTTTCCACCAGCGAGCGGTCATCATAATCAGTTCGGCATCAATATCCGGCCCCTGCAGGCCAAAGACTTCAGCACCGATCTGGTGGAACTGACGATAGCGGCCTTTTTGCGGACGTTCATAGCGGAACATGGGACCCATGTACCACAGACGCTGCTCCTGGTTATAGAGCAGGCCATGCTCAATACCCGCTCGCACGCAGCCTGCGGTCCCTTCCGGGCGCAGCGTCAGGCTTTCGCCGTTGCGATCGTCGAAGGTGTACATCTCTTTTTCCACCACGTCGGTCACTTCGCCGATAGCGCGCTTAAACAACGGCGTATGTTCTACGATCGGCAGGCGAATTTCGCTGTAGCCATAGCTGGCCAGCACCTGTTTAAGGATCCCTTCGATACGCTGCCAGACAACGGTGTCTGTCGGCAAATAGTCGTTCATGCCGCGGATGGCCTGGATGTTCTTCGCCACGTCATTTCTCTCTATATGTAAATTACACCAGACATATTGCCTGGCCGTTCTGGTAATAACACCAAAAACGTAAAACAGAAAAAACCTGTACGGCGCAGCCGTTCAGGTTCATTCAGCGCGCCACCAGCGTGACGCCGCCAGTTACTTTTCTACCTGCTGCACATTAATGCGGCGGGTTTCATCAAGCATTGCTGCTTTGGCACGAATTCGCGCCTCAAGCTGATCGATCATATCATCATTGTCGAGACGGTCGCGCTGACGCACACCATCTTCATAAAAGCCGCTTTTCTTGTTGCTGCCGGTTACGCCCAGCGTTGAAACCAACGCTTCGCCTGGTCCATTTACCACACAGCCGATAATCGATACATCCATCGGCGTGATAATATCTTCCAGCCGCTGTTCCAGCGCGTTAACGGTGCCGATAACATCGAACTCCTGGCGGGAACAGGTTGGGCAGGCGATAAAGTTAATGCCGCGCGTACGAATGCGTAGCGACTTCAGAATATCGAAGCCAACTTTAACTTCTTCTACCGGATCGGCCGCCAGCGAAATGCGCAGCGTATCGCCGATGCCTTCTGAAAGCAGCAGCCCTAAGCCAATGGCTGATTTCACTGCACCAGCGCGTGCGCCACCCGCTTCGGTGATACCCAGATGCAAAGGCTGATCGATCTGCTTCGCCAGCAGACGGTAGGATTCGACGGCCAGGAAAACATCAGAGGCTTTAACGCTCACCTTAAACTGATCGAAGTTCAGTCGATCAAGGTGATCCACATGACGCATCGCTGACTCAAGCAGCGCCTGAGGCGTCGGCTCGCCATACTTTTCCTGCAGATCTTTTTCAAGCGAGCCGGCGTTCACGCCGATACGAATAGGGATATTACGCTCGCGCGCGCACTCCACTACCTGGCGGATACGCTCATTGTTGCCGATATTACCGGGATTAATACGCAGGCAGTCAACGCCATACTCCGCTACTTTCAGCGCAATACGGTAATCAAAGTGAATATCCGCCACCAGCGGAACATTGACCTGCTGCTTGATAAGCTTAAAGGCTTCTGCGGCGTCCATCGTGGGCACTGAGACCCGCACGATATCAACGCCAACGCGCTCCAGCGCTTTAATTTGTTTAACCGTCGCTTCCACATCCGTGGTACGCGTATTGGTCATGGATTGTACGGCGATAGGTGCGCCGTCACCCACTGGCACCTTGCCGACGTAAATACGCGTTGATTTGCGACGGATAATGGGTGCTTCGTTATGCATGTTGTTTCTCCATAATCGCCGCGAAGCAGCGCTCGGGGCTTACTGCGCCCCAAGCGTCAAGCGGGCAACCTGGTTGGTACGAATAAAACGACTTAAATCAACGGGCTGGCCCTGGTAGTGAACCTGTACCGCTGCCGGTGCGCCAATTTTCAGACGATAAGGCGCCGTACCGGAGAGGCTGAGTTTACCACCACTACGTTGCATTCCGCTGAACAGTTTTTTACCTGCCGCATCGGTCACTTCCAGCCAGCAGTCGGCATTAAAATCCAGTACGACCGTATTTGCATCAGCGGCGGGCGGGCTAACGCTGGCGCTGCTGGTTGGTAAAGGGGAAGCGTTATGCGTTACAGGCGCGGGCTCGGTAACTGGCGCCTGACTTGGGGAAACGACAGCATTCGCGTTATCAGCGCTGGCGGTTGCCGTAGGCGCTGCGGCAGCTGGCGCAGAGGTATTCGGCGCTGGCGCGCTGGTACCGGGCGCGGCGGTGTTAGCCGCAGCGCTGCTGGTATTGTTGGCGTCATTTAACGGCACGCTGGTCCCCTGGTTTTCAGGTTGCGTTGCTGTCTGAGACGTACTATCGATGCTGCCGCTGTCGGTTAAAGGAATCGACTGGCTATTATCGTCAGCGGTACTGCTCTGATCGGAGAGCGAGACCAGATCGTCCTGGGCGGCTTTATGGTTCTGCCACCACCAGGCGCCGGTCAAACCCACCACGACAAAAACCACCAGCCAGGTAAAAATCATTAACCAGCCGTCACGTTTTTTACGCCGTTTGCCCAGCGAGAAGCTCTGCATCGGCTCGACCTTTGCCGCACGCACCGGAGCCTGCTTCGCCATCATCGGCAGCAGCTCCTCTTCAGGCACGTGAACCAGACGCGCATAAGAGCGAATGTAACCACGTAAAAAGGTTGAGGCTAAATCAGCGGGGGCTTTATCCTCTTCAATGTTTCGCACGGTGGAAAGTTTCAGGCACAGGCGCTCAGCTACGTTTTGCTGTGTCAGCCCCATTTGCTCACGGGCTGCGCGCAGGCGGGTGCCTGTGGAATTTGCTGCTGCTGTTGTATCTTGAGTGGCTTCAGTATTCATTAGCTAGAAAATGCTGGTACTGTATCGATTGTGGAAAATTTTGCGCCAGTTGCTGACCGTAACGTGCTTTATCTACGGTCCGCTGTTCCAGCGCAGCGAAACGAATCTCCAACCACAGGCTTTCTGCTGTCGCAGGCACGCTGTGATGATATACCTCTAACAAAAGCCGCGCTTGCTCAAGCTCATGTTTTTCAAGATGCTTTTTAGCTTCAGTCAGTAACGCATCCACCTTGTGCCGATCGTTCTGCAGCGCCTGGAGGAGCATCTGTCGTGCAGATGCATACTCCTTCTGCTGCAACCAGCAATAACCGGCGCGTTCCTGACTGTCAGCCCTCGCTACGGCAGAATCCTGCACCGCAGCCAGAGTAAATTGTTGATGCGCCGCATCATACTGCCCTAAACCGCAAAGAAACGCACCGTAATTGTTAAGTACATAACCATTTTTTGGTGCGTTTTTCAGCGCCATTCGGAAATAATGGTGCGCCATTGCACTATCATTTTCCTGCTGACAGAGACGCGCCATCGCCAGCAGTACCCGATAATCTTTTGGCGCATCCTGCAACGCCCGCTGCAAATTGCGCCGCGCCGCCGACAATTCCCCCTGCGAGAGGTAAATCAGCCCCAACTGCAGGCGAATTTGTCCGCTGGTGCCGGGCTGTTTTTGTCCGTTGCAGCCCGTCAGCATCAGCGTCGCTAATACTATCAGGCAGGGTAATCCTTTACGCATACCGCCTCCCTGTGTGATGAAGTCTGGTATGTTACGCCAAACTCAGCAAGGCAGGCAGCCTGTAACGCCTGAAAAAGGCTTTACTTGTCCGGTTTCAGAGCGCCTTCACAGATATTTGTTCACCGGCCATTTTCTTGCGCAGCGTACGCTTGGTGCGGTCAATAACATCACCGGCCAGCTGACCACAGGCGGCATCAATATCGTCACCACGGGTTTTACGAACGATGGTGGTAAAACCATAGCCCATCAGCACTTTCGCAAAGCGATCGACGCGGCTATTCGAACTACGGCCATAAGGCGCGCCCGGGAAGGGGTTCCATGGGATCAGGTTAATCTTACATGGAGTATCCTTCAGCAGCTCTGCCAGCTCATGGGCGTTATCGGTGCTGTCGTTAATATGATCCAGCATGACATATTCAATCGTAACGCGACCCTGATTAGCATTGGATTTTTCCAGGTAACGGCGCACCGCAGCCAGGAAGGTCTCAATATTATATTTTTTATTGATCGGCACGATCTCGTCACGAATGGTATCGTTCGGCGCATGCAGCGAAATCGCCAGCGCGACGTCGATCACATCGCCCAGCTTATCCAGCGCAGGCACTACGCCAGAAGTGGAGAGCGTGACACGACGCTTGGAGAGGCCAAAGCCGAAATCATCCAGCATAATTTCCATCGCCGGGACAACATTATTCAGGTTAAGCAGCGGCTCGCCCATGCCCATCATCACGACGTTAGTAATCGGCCGCTGGCCGGTGACTTTAGCGGCACCAATAATTTTCGCGGCGCGCCATACCTGGCCAATGATTTCAGAAACGCGCAGGTTGCGGTTAAAGCCCTGCTGTGCGGTTGAACAGAATTTACACTCCAGCGCACAACCAACCTGGGAAGAAACGCACAGCGTAGCGCGGTCGTCTTCCGGGATATAGACCGTTTCCACCAGCTGATCGCCAACGCGAATCGCCCATTTAATCGTGCCATCGGCAGAGCGTTTTTCTTCAGCGACTTCCGGCGCACGGATTTCGGTTAACTGCTTGAGCTTATTGCGCAGCACCTTATTGATGTCGGTCATTTCATCGAAATCATCACAGCAGTAGTGATACATCCATTTCATAACCTGATCGGCACGGAAAGGTTTTTCGCCAAGGGAAAGGAAAAACTCGCGCATCTGCTGACGATTAAGATCGAGCAGATTGATTTTTTCGCTTTTGGGGGAAACAACAACGGGAGATGCGGACGACGGCGTCACAATGTGTTCGGACATAATTTTCTCTGGCCTCGTTATTACACGTTATGGCCCTGGTTAGGGATAAAAAAGAAGCGCCCTCGCTGAGTAAACTCATGAGGGCGCATTATTGTACAAATAACTGTAGCGTGAAGCTATTGCACGACCGGTTAACCTGACAATTAATTTGTAACTGTCATTGTGCGGTCAGGCGCATCCGTGATTAACGGGTACGCGGGCAAATCTCGTTTTCACCGAAAAAGAACGCGATTTCACGTGCAGCAGACTCCAGAGAGTCAGAACCGTGCGTGGCGTTTTCAGTGAAGCTGTCAGCGTAATCAGCACGCAGCGTACCAGCCAGCGCGTTAGCCGGGTTGGTTGCACCCATCAGATCGCGGTGACGCTGAACGGCGTTTTCGCCTTCCAGTACGGAAACAACGATCGGACCGGAGGTCATGAACTCAACCAGACCGTCGAAGAAAGGTTTGCCTTTATGCTCGGCATAAAAACCTTCCGCCTGCTCCTTGGTCAGGTGCAGCATTTTTGCAGCAACAATTTTGAAACCAGCGGCTTCGAAACGGTTATAAATTGCACCAATTACGTTTTTTGCCACCGCGTTGGGTTTTACGATGGAAAAGGTACGTTCTACTGTCATTTTGACCTCTGTCTTAACTTCCAGGTTAAGCCGGTTGTGAATATATTGATACCGGCCTGTGAAAACGGCGCCGATTATAGGGGCGCAGAGCCAGCTTGCCTATCTCAGAATCAGCAATTTATAGAAAAAGTATGATCCTTTTCGCGTTGCTGCTTCATTAATGCTCATTCTGACCCTACCGTAATTTATTCCACGGTAAAAGAGACGGCGGCGACCTGGCCAGCAGCATCCAGCACGCTGAGCTGATATTGCCCCGTACGATTAAATACCAACCGCTGCGTCAAACTGCCGTCGGCAGCGCTCAGTACTTCACCATTAAGAAACCACCATCGCGCCGTACCTTCTCCTCCCTGTGTGGTTACGCTCAGCGATAATTCAGATTTTCCCGGCAGACGATGCAGAATCTGCCCATCCCGTATGCCGGTTAAGAGTAGCGGCGGCGCGATACTTTGCAGGGCTGGCGCACAGCTGGCCGAGGGCAACGGCAGACGCTGCGCGCGCCGCTCGTTGGGCAGCAGCCACGGCTCCAGCGGCATGGGCCAAAGCGCTACCCGCCGGGCCCGCGCGCCACTGCAATCCGCTGCAACCCGCTCTCCTTGCGCATTGAGCCAAACGGTTTGCTGCAGGCCGAAAAGCCCTTCCTGACCGTCGGCAAGCAGGGTGGGTGGCGTGGTGCCGTTTAATACCCAGCTTTGTCGTCGCTGACGGCAGTTGCTGTCGCCTGCAGGCAACGGTTGTCCGCCCGGCCAACATAACGTTAACGCACTCACGCTGGCGGGACGCGGATCGGCAGGCAGCACAGCCCCACGCAGCTGCGGCGAGGCCATCAGCAGATGATGCACCTGATTAAGAACCGGAATAGCGCTTGCTGCACCAAACTGACCGGCTACCGGCGTGCCATCAGGCCGTCCAACCCATACCCCGATCAGATAACGCGCATTGATCCCGATAGCCCAGGCGTCACGATAGCCATAGCTGGTGCCGGTTTTCCAGGCTAACGGCGCTATCGCAGGCAACGCGGCGTCAGGCTGAGGCTGGGCTTCGCCCGCCAGAATGCGTCGTATAATCCAGGCCGCGCCAGGGGATAACAAAGGCCGTTCGATTAAGGGATCGCTGGCCAGCATACGCAAACGGGCCGCCTGGCCATGCCGGGCAAAAGCGCCATATGCCGCCACAATCTCTTCCATGCGCGCACCTGTGCCGCCAAGAATCAGCGACAGATTAGGTTCTGCCGCAGCGGGAAAACGCAGGGTTAAGCCCGCATTACGCAGCGCCGCAGTCAGACGTTTCGGACCATAAGCCTCCAGAAGCTGCACCGCAGGCAGGTTTAGCGAACGAACCAGCGCTTCGCTGGCGCTAACCGGGCCATGAAAGCCGGTATCAAAATTACCGGGTCGATAATCGCCAAAGCGGCGCGGCACATCCTGTAGCAAAGACTCTGCGGCGATCAAGCCATCATCCAGCGCCAGCCCATACAAAAAGGGTTTCAGCACCGATCCCGGCGATCGTACGCTGCCGATCATATCGACATGACCGAAGCGGCTCTCATCGTTAAGATCGACCGAACCCATCCAGGCGCGCACCTGCATCGTAGTATGATCCACTACCAGCACCGCCATAGAGGTACGCGGCGGCAACGATCCTTTCCAGCCCTGCGCTAACGCTTCGATCTGCCGCTGTAGCGAGGCATTGATGGTGGTGGTGATTTTGCCCTGCTTTGATAACGCCAACACCCGCCGCGCCAACAAAGGCGCTAACTGCGGCATCTGGCGCGGCGCAAGCCACACCGGCTCCTGCATTATTTCCTCAACGTCCGCCCGTGGCCAAACGCCATAGTCTGCCAGACGTAACAACACTTTATCGCGTGCTGCCTGTGCCCGTTCAGGCCAGCGGTCGGGGCGTAAACGGCTTGGCGCCTGTGGCAATACCGCCAACAGCGTCGCTTCGCCGCGCGTGAGCGCTGCAGGCGACTTACCCAACCAGCTCCAGCTGGCTGCTCCCACGCCCTCCAGCGTTCCACCAAAGGGCGCGCGGTTCAAATAGAGCGTTAATATTTCGCGCTTGGAGAGATGCCATTCCAGCTGCAATGCACGCCAGGCCTGATGCAGTTTGCCAGCAAAGGTTCGCGGCTGTGGATCGATCAACCGCGCAACCTGCATGGTAAGGGTGCTGCCGCCAGAGACGATCTCACCACCGCGTAGATCCTGCCAGGCTGCCCGTAAAAGCGCTAATGGATTGATGCCCGGATGATGCCAGAACCAGCGATCTTCATAAGTCAGCAGCGCCTGCAGATACCAGGGCGAGACTTCTTCCGGCGTGACCGGATAACGCCAGATGCCGTTTTTATCAGCGAAGCGCCATAGCGGGGTGCCATCTTCTGCTACCACCAGGCGGGCAGGTGCGGCCTGCTGCAACGGTAAAGGAAACAAACGATCCGCCATCCACAGCAGGGCCAGCAGAAAAAACAGACCTGCCAGCACAATTTTTACGGGGCGTAAAAGAGATTTCATAAAAAATAACGCCCGGTTTTACCCGGGCGCTCAGTTAGCGAACCGTCAGCCGCGCCGGCGTTTCACCGGTTGCGCGCCACTGCGGCACATACATCGATTCCACCTGCGGCGCCGGAACCTGATAGTTACCTGGCGTAACCGCTCGCGCTAAATAGAGCAGTTGAGCGGGCCGGTAGTTGTCCACATCAATAGCGGCAACAAAGCGATCGTCACGAAACTCCATGTGCTTAATGCTGACCTGCTGCATATCATTCATCAACTCCTGCACGTTCGCCGCGCTTTCGCCCAGGCTGGCGCTGGCGCTGGCAAGGTTCTGATTCTCCAGCTCCAGCCCCGCAGGAAGCAGATCGGTAACCAGCGCATCCGGCACACGGTCGGTAGCCGAGACGGTGAGATGCACCAATATCAGTTGGCCACTTTTCACTGCTGTCAGAGACAAGGGGTTGCCATTGAGATCGAGATATTCACGACGCACAGCAAGGTTATGACTGGACGCCGGCGGCGGGATCTGCGGGTAGCCGACTACCTCCAGGCGGCCATATACCGGGGCCTCGCTCAGGCTGTTTACCGTTATCCCAGCATCAAGCAGCGACTCGCCAGGCGGCAGAATGCGGGTTTTATTGCCGCTAATCAGCGCCTCCTGCTCATTGAGCCTTACCTGCCACGCCGTGCTTTCATCTTGCTCCAGCGTATGTGCTGCAAGAAATAGCGCATTGTTTTCCTGCGTCGATAGCCACTGCTTCCCGTTAAGCTGTTGCGCCAGAGCAATAATTAAATTGTCCTGCGCTTCCGGCAGTAACTGATACTCGCGCAGCAGGGTGACAATTTGCGCACTGTCACGCAACGGGCTGCCGTAATCTTCCAGCCAGTAAAAATGGGCGGGACGCACGCTATGTATGCCCTGGTCCAGCAGCGCGTTGGCGCGTGGCGTATCGCCCATCAGCTTCAGCGCCACGCCCAGCTGCACCAGCGCCAGGCCCGATTTTGCCTGTGCTCGCTGTTCATACAGCGCACGCAATGCCCCCAGCGGCGCTTTTTGCTGACGTGCCAGAACCAGCGCAGCGTAAGACTGCACGTTAAAGCGCGTTGCCGCAGCATCATTGCTGTAATACACCTCTATTTGATTGCCATCCTGCAGGTAGCGCAGCAGACGCTCATTGCCTTTGGCCAGGATCGTCTTATCAGGATGATAGCCCTGCTCGCCTGCGCGCGTCAGGAAATCCATCGCATAGGCTGTAAGCCAGAATTCTTCGGCGCTCTCCTTACCCCATAAACCAAAGCCGCCGTTATAGCGCTGCATCTGGCCGATACGATCAATCCCGGTTTCAATCGCCGCGTGTCGCTCGCTATCGCTACCGCTTTTAATGCCCAGGGCCGTCAACTCTTTATGATTGGTGTATAGCGAGGGCCACAAACCGCTAATAGTTTGCTCCAGGCAACCGTAAGGCCAGGCATAAAGCTCGCTGATATAACGTGCAATGTTAAGTGGCGGACGGCCACTCAGCGCCAACTGGCTCTGTACTGTCGCAGGCTCCAGTCCGCTGAAGTTTTCAGCAGGCAACTGCCACGGCGTCCCGGGGCGTATAACAGCGTTAAAACTGCGCGTCTCTGCGGGCCAGGCGGGCCGTACGCCAAGGACCCAACGGCCTTTACCCGGTGCCACATTTTCGCCCGGAATTTCCACGCCTGTAATAAGAGCCTCAATACTGCCTTCGCCATAACCCATTGCGGCACTGACCGGCACCAATAGCGTGGTGCGCTCTCCCGGACGCAGGCTTATCTGGTGCGGCGACGGATCCATCAGCGTTACCAGACCACTGGCCTGCAGGTTAACTGTCAATGTTTGCGGCCTTTCTGTGAGGTTGGTGATATCCAGCGCCAGACGGCTGCTGTCTCCGCCAGCCAGAAAGCGCGGCGATGCCATTTGAGTAATTAACGGCGCGGCAACCACCACGGTGCTTTCACTCTGGCCGAAGCGATCCTCGCTCCATGCCTGCGCCATCAGCCGCATCTCCCCGTTAAACTCCGGTATCGGCAGCGTAATGGTGCCCTCGCCGTTGGCATCCAGCGTAACCGGCTGAAGCTGTGTAGCCAGAATATTGACATGATTAACCGGCTGTTGCCCGCCGCGCTTTAAAGGATCGCCTTCATCGCCATCTCCACCGAAGCGCAACGCGGCCAGCCGCCCCTGCCCTTCGATTAGCTGTCCATAGACATCATACTGATCGGCGTTATAGCGCTTACGTCCAAAAAAAGCAGCATAAGGATCGGGCGTTTTATAGTCAGTAATGTTCAATACACCGCTATCAACAGCCGACAACAGTACCTGCACCTGCTTCGGCATATCACCGCCTGCGCTCGATGCCTTTACCTTTATCGTGAGGTTTTGGTTTGGTCGTATTTTTTGCGGCGCCGTTAGCGTCAGATTCAGTCGGCGCGCCTCGTCCTGCATCGGTAAATGTAAAATTCCTACGGCGCGCTTCGGCGTAATGCCCTGCGCTTTATCTCCGGGACGAATAACCAGCGCGCTGAAGTAAAGGTCGTGACGACGCCACGCCTTATCGACAGGAACCGCCACCTGGATGCCCCCGGCAGGTACATCGACTGTTTGCCACCAGAGCGGACCGCCACTTGACTCCACCAGCAGATAGCCTTTGCCTGCAGCAGGCGCTTCTATCTGTACCATCGCCCTGTCGCCCGGCTGATAGTTGGCTTTATCCAGCTTGAGTTTCACCTGATCGGGCCGCACCGCGCCGGTGCCATCAGTATTATCCTGCCAGCTGTAGCCTGCCCAAAAACGTATGCTACTGCGGCGCTCACTGTCAGGCGCAACCGCTTCGATTCGATATGAGCCCCACTCTACCGGGAAAGCGACTCTGGCCTCGCCTTCAGCGCTAAGCGTTATCTGGCGCGTCTCTTCAACCAGATCTTTTTGATCATAACGTGACTGCCAGCCATCGCCTTCGGCGAAACTCCAGTAATAGTCACGTCGTTCACGGATCAGCCGTACTTCAACCTGCTGATCGGTTATTTTTTCGCCGCGCGCATTAGCCAGCACAATGCTGAATTCTGCGCTGCTGTTCTCATCGACAACCGGCTGCATGAGGGTGGTGTCGTTGCGGTAATCATAAACCTCTTTACTGGCAAATAATGGGCGGATGCCCGGCAGCACCTCGGCAGGCCAGATCGCCTGGCTAACGCGACGTGTAACCGGACGCCCACCGCTTTCCAGCAGGCTGGCCTGCAGAATAAGACGAGCTGGCGAAGCTATTTCCTGCCAGGAGGCAGGCGCGGCGACCGACGCCTTGCCCTGCGTATCCAGCGTCAAATCGATTTCATCCAGATTGCGCTTCAGCCCCTGCTCATTAATATCGCCGAACTGATAGCCAGGCAGGCTTTTCACCGCTTCGCGATCGGGACGCAAAAACAGCTGCCCCTGCAGGCGATTGCCTGCAGCCGGCGCGCCATACAGATAACGTCCGCTGACGTGAAAGTTGATATCGCTGGTTGGTGATACAGGCCGATCGCTGGCTGTCAGGCTGAGCGCCATGCGCTCCGGCATAAAATCTTCGACGCTAAACGGCCACTGACGCGGACGGCCATCGCCCGCATCCACCCGTAGCATCCAGCGCCCGGTCGGCGCATCTTTTGGTAACGGATAACGCAGCTGCCACAGGCCGTTTTCCGGCTGCCAGGTCAGGGTGCGTGCCGTGTCACCATCCGGCTTCACAATATCTAACTTTACCGGCTGCGGTGGCAGCGGTTTGCCATCCGCGTCGCGCATCAGCGCATTAGCGATCAGCGTCTCGCCTGGGCGGTAGAGATCGCGCGGCCCGAAAATAAACAGCTGTTTGTCATAGCCTTCAGGCCCGGCAACGGCAAACTCCGCCAGATCCAGCGCCGGGCGACTAAGATCGATCAGCGACGTTTGATCGTTTTTGGTTGCGAGGATCAACTTCGCTTTGGCCTGCCAGGGCAGTGTCGCATGCCCCTGATCATCGGTGGTGGCCTGGCTTAAGATATGCCCTTTTTCATCCAGCATGCTCAGAGCCACGCCATCCAGCGACGCGCCATCCTCCAGCCGCTGGCTAAAGAGATCCACTCGCTGTGGGAACTGATGCAGCGAGAGGCCAATATCGCTGAGCGTGAAGAGCGTAGCGGCATTGGTGTAGCTGTAAGTTCCCGCCTGCTTCATAACGGCCAGATAGACGCCTGGCTGCGACAGCGGCTTAATATCCCCCAGCGGCAGCTGGAGCTGTTCGCGCGTATTGCGTACCGGGTTCAAATCAAAACGTCCGGTATAAACCAGATCCGCCTTTTGCAGCAGCGATTCAGACTGCCAGGTTTGCAGGCTGTTGCCATACTGCCAGTCGGCAATAAACGCCGGCAGGGAGGCCATTTTAATGCGGAAGAAATCAACATCCACCTGATTGACGTTAAGCGCCATTACCGGCAGCCCCGTTGTGATGCGCGTCGGCAACAGCGATCCACGGCTGGCGAACCCTACCATCGGCTGTATATCACGCGTGGTCAGCATCTGTTCCGCCGCTTTTTCCAGCGTGGCGCCGTTAGCGGCTTTCAGCCCGCTATCAACACGCACCTTGAGTTCTCTTGCTGGTTCCAGATGACGAAAACGCAGCTCTTTACGGTTAGGTGAAAGCTCCCAGCCGCCCTCCAGTGCGCCGCTTTTGCTGTCTGCGATATGAGCATATTGATTAAAGTTTTGCTGCTCATTCAACGAAACGGAAAAGGTCACCACCAGCGTGCCGGCGCCGTCGAGCTGCACTTCTGAAATATCGATAACCTGCAGCGGCTTGCCCTGCTCTCGCGCCTGCTGTGCGGCCCGCTGTTCAGCGCTAAGCTCAGTTGCGCTGCTCCTGGCTGTGGCCGTTGGTTGACTGGCGGCGGCCTTCAACGGCGTATCGGAATTGTTATCATCACAGCCGCTCAGCAGCATTAGCGACAGCAGCCAGGCGGCGCCAGCTTTATACCTTAACCGGGACATAGTTACTCCATGGCAAAAGTGCCTTGTAAAATCAGAGCGGCATTATCGCCTGAACAGAGAGAAAATTTAACAAGCCTGAATAATTTCCTGCGCAGCACCTTATTGCTCTGTTTACAAATTCTGGCAAGCGCTTATCGTGACGAAGAGAGGTTATTGCGGCGAGTGCCGCAAAACAAATGTAACCCTGAGGAAAAATATTTCGCTTTTTGCGGCTGCTTTTCCGAATCTGTAATCATGAACGCAGCATCAAAGATTGGGCCTTGAGCTGGGCTGCGAGATCGTCGACACTCACAGCACATCATTGGATATTGAGGTTGTTATGACATCCGCTCTCTTTGTAACCGCTCAGTGGTTAGCTGAACATCAGAACGATGCAGATTTGCAGATTATCGACGCGCGTATGGCGCCTGCGGGTCAGGAGCACTTACGGGATATGCATGCCGAATACGCGGCGGGACACCTGCCCAATGCGCCTTTTTTTGATATTGAGCAGCTCTCCGATCGTAACAGCCCTTATCCACATATGATGCCGCGTCCGGAAACTTTTGCGGTGGCGATGCGAGAGCTGGGCATCGACAGCACAAAACATCTGGTGGTATATGATGAGGGCAATCTGTTTTCAGCGCCACGCGCCTGGTGGATGCTGCGCGCCTTCGGCGTTGAACGGGTTTCACTGCTGGCGGGCGGCCTGGCAGGCTGGAAGCAGGCTGGCTATGCGCTGCAAACCGGCGATGTCGATCTGCCGGAAGCGGAGTTTGAAGCACACTACGATCCGCAGTTGGTGAAAAGCGTTACTGACGTGCTGTTGATCAGCCATGAAGGCACCGCGCAGCTGATTGATGCGCGCCCGGCCAATCGCTTCGCAGGCGAAGTTGACGAGCCGCGTCCAGGCCTGCGTCGCGGCCATATCCCCGGCAGCAGGAATGTCCCCTGGGGTGAGTTGGTGATGAACGGTCAACTGAAGCCGGAAGCGGAGCTACGCGCCATTTTTCAGCGTCAGGGCGTAGACTTAACCCAGCCTATCGTAGCCAGCTGCGGTTCTGGCGTCACGGCGGCGGTCGCTATCCTGGCGCTAGCAGCGCTGGGTATCAAAGAGGTTAAACTGTATGACGGTTCATGGAGCGAATGGGGCAGCCGCGACGATCTGCCTGTTGCCACGTCGCACTAAGCGCCGCGGCCTGGGGTAAGGCATCGCCACAATAAAGAAGGGTCGCCAGGCGACCCTTTAATCATTTATACGCTCTGCGCGGCGGCGAAGCCAACTTAGATAATGCGCTGGCCGCCTTTGAACTCACGCAGGAAACTTCCCCAGCGTCGTTCATAAAACGGCGTAATGTGCGCCGTGAAGAAATGGCTGATGCCCTTCTCGCCTTCGACGATTTGGCAGATATCCACCGGTTCATCATCCAGCACCGTATCGGTGGCGACCGCCCCTACAGCGCGAATGATCTTATCGATATCCTCATCCGCCTCAATAGCGATCAGCAGATTAGGTCGATCGTCTGCCTGCTCTTTGATATGCGCAACAAACGCCCGGCGCACCTGCTTATATTTGCTTAACAGCTGCGTTAAAGAATCGATCATCTGCGCAGGCGGCTCGGCAACTTCCGATAGCAGCAGCGGCGTACCGCCCTCCAGCACCGTTTGCTGGCTTAGCGCATCGCCCTCTTCCCCCAGCAGATGAGCAATCTCGCGTGGAGAGAACTCTTTCCCCGCTGGCAGTTTGGGATTAAGAAACAGCGTTTCGCCCTGCGTCATCTCAAACAGCGTGCGTACCGGCAGAATGACATAAGACTGTTCGCCCTCTGTCGCTTCCGCCATCGCCGCTTCGGAGGTAAAAAAAGGAATCACGCTGGTGCCATCTTCCTTTTCCCAGTGCTGTAGCTCTACCGGCGTGCTGGCATCCAGCTTTTCATCAGTGCTGCTGCCCGGCACCCAAACGCTGGCTTCCATCAGCAGGGTAAAAAACTCTGGCCGATGCGCAGGCTCGGTCGCCGCCAGTTCCAGCACCTTTTCCAGACGTGCGTTAGCGTTTGTTTCCATGTGATTCATGCTCTTTCTGTCTTGTTTAACGGGGCCAGAACCAGGCTGGCCCCAGGCGCTTATTTCAGCAGCAGATTAGCGATGGTGCGCACGCCAAGCCCGGTCGCACCGGCTGCCCACTGTTCAACCGCGCCTTTACGATAGGTAGCGGAACAATCAATATGCAGCCAGCCCTGCTGATAGTTACTGACAAAATGCGACAGGAACGCAGCGGCCGTACTTGCGCCTGCGGTATGTGCCGCACCGGCAATATTGTTCAGATCGGCAAAGTTGGATGACAGATGAGTCCGATGGAACTCCGCCAGCGGCAGACGCCAGAACGCTTCGTTTTCGCTGGCGGCGCTGTTTAACAGCTCCTGCGCCAGCCGATCGTCAAAGGTAAACAGCGCGTGATAATCGTTGCCCAGTGCGGTTTTTGCAGCGCCGGTCAGCGTAGCCGCATCAATAAGCAGCTCCGGCTGCTGCTGGCTGGCATCAATCAGGCCATCCGCCAGAACCAGACGCCCTTCCGCATCGGTATTCATGACCTCAACGGTTTTGCCGTTGCGGTAGCGAATAATATCGCCCAGGCGGAAAGCGTTGCCGCTCACCATATTGTCTGCACAGCAAAGATAGAGTTTTACGCGTTTTTTCAGGCCGCGCGCAATCGCCAGCCCTAACGCGCCGGTAACGGTTGCTGCGCCGCCCATATCGGACTTCATGGAGTCCATAAAGGCGCTTTGCTTCAGGCTGTAGCCGCCGGTATCAAAGGTAATGCCTTTGCCTACCAGACAGGCGTAAACCGGGGTATTTTCGTCACCGCCCGGATTATAATCCAGCGCCAGCAGGACCGGACTGCGCGACGAGCCACGGCCCACGGTATGCAAACCCATATAGTTTTGCTCGCGCAGATCTTCACCCTTGGTGATACGGTAACTCACCGCATCGCCGGCATATTTGCTGATCAGATCAACCGCGCGCCGCGCCAGTTGCTCCGGGCCCAGCTCTTCAGCCGGCTGGTTAATCACATTGCGTACCCAGTCGATGATGTTCAGACGGCGCTCCAGCTCCTGGCGATCGCTGTCGCTGAGCGGTGCCCAGTCAACGCTGCGTTCGCCTTTTGGTCCGCGATAGCCTTGCCAAAACGCCCAGCTTTTTTCCAAATCCCAGCCGTCGCCGCTCAACGTCACATGGCGAATGCCCTGACCGTCAATTTTACGCGCGGCGCGCTGAATGGTTGCCAGCGCATCGCTGCCGTTCAGGTGGATCGTCATTCCTTCCTGGTTGCTGCTGAGGATCGCTTTTTCGCCCCAACGTGCATCCGCAGCCGTGGTCGACAGCGCGATATTCATCTTTTCAGTGGTCATTTTTGTGTCCCTTTATATTTTTCTGAAACGAGAATGAAGCTGCCGGAGTTACTCAAACTCATCCAGCCAAACCAGCAGTATCGCTTCAAGAATTTTTTCACTGGATGCATCAGGATTATCATCAAACCCTTCCAGCTGACAAATCCATTGATGCATATCGGTAAAGCGTACCGTTTTTGGGTCGGTATCAGGATAAGCATCGTACAAGGCTTCGCCGATTTCACGGCTGTCGGTCCATTTCAGTCCCACAATTTCTCCTCAGACGAAAACGGGCCGGCTTTAAGGCCGGCCCGCGTAATGATTAATGTTCGCGTGCGTGGTTGATGGTATAGCGTGGAAGCTCCACTACCAGGTCTTCATCCGTTACGCGCGCCTGGCAGCTGAGACGGCTTTCCGGCTCCAATCCCCAGGCTTTATCCAGCATATCATCTTCATCTTCGCTGCTTTCCGGCAGTGAATCGAATCCTTCACGCACGATGCAGTGGCAGGTGGTGCAGGCACAGGATTTTTCACAGGCATGCTCAAGCTCAATGCCGTTGCGCAGCGCGACGTCAAGAATAGTATCGCCCTGTGCGGCGTCAAATACGCCGCCTTCCGGCAGCAGGTCCTTATGGGGTAAAAAGACAATCTTCGGCATTGATCAAACCTCATCCACAGAATGACCGGCCAGCGCGCGACGGACTGAGTTGTCCATACGACGGGCGGCAAAATCCTGGGTTACTTTATCAAGTTGTTTTACCGCCGCGCTGATGGCATCGGCCTCTTCGGCGCGGAGTGTTTCCTGCAGCTGCTGCTGCGCCTGTTGAATCTTCTGTAACTCATCTGCGCTCAGCAATGCGGCATCTTCCGCCAGCGCGCCGGCCAGGCTTTCCAGCACCCGCAGGCCTTCAACCTTCTGCTCGGCCAGCTTACGCGCCGCCACATCCTGCTGCGCATAGGCCATAGAGTCGGTAATCATGCTGGCAATTTCGTTTTCGGTCAGTCCATACGAGGGCTTAACCTGAATCGAAGCTTCTACGCCGGTGGATTTTTCCATCGCAGTCACGCTCAGCAGCCCATCCGCATCCACCTGAAAGGTTACACGAATATGCGCACCACCAGCGGGCATGGCCGGAATATTGCGCAGCGCGAAACGCGCCAGCGAACGACAATCGGCAACCAGCTCACGCTCGCCCTGCAGCACATGCATGCTCATCGCCGTTTGACCATCTTTAAAGGTGGTAAATTCCTGGGCGCGCGCGACCGGAATGGTGGTGTTACGCGGAATGATTTTCTCAACCAGGCCGCCCATGGTTTCCAGCCCTAAAGAGAGCGGGATCACATCCAGCAGCAGCATATCGCTGTCCGGTTTGTTACCTGCCAGAATATCAGCCTGAATCGCCGCCCCGATGGCCACCACTTTATCCGGATCGATGGTGGTTAACGGCTGACGACCAAAAAATTCGCCAACCTTTTCACGCACCAGCGGGACACGCGTCGAGCCGCCCACCATCACCACTTCCAGCACCTCTTCCGGCGTGACATCAGCATCTTTCAGCGCCCGGCGGCAGGAGAGCAGCGTCCGCTTCACCAGCCCGGCGATCAGGTTATCGAAATCAGCGCGCGTAACCGTGCCCTGCCACTCGCCCAGCGTTACGGCAACGCTCTCATGTTCGCTCAGCGCGATTTTGGCGGCGATGGCCTTATCCAGCAGCTGCCGCTGTACGCTGTGATCGCCACGATCGTGCAGCCCGGCCTGCTCACGCAGCCAGTCGGCCAGCAGATGGTCGAAATCATCGCCGCCCAGCGCTGAATCGCCGCCGGTCGCCAGCACCTCAAACACGCCACGGCTCAGGCGCAGCACGGAAATATCGAAAGTGCCGCCGCCGAGATCGTAAACCGCAATCACCCCTTCCTGACCTGAATCCAGGCCATAGGCGATCGCTGCCGCAGTGGGTTCGTTCAGCAGACGCAGCACCTTTAACCCCGCCAGACGAGCGGCGTCTTTGGTCCCCTGACGCTGTGCATCATCGAAATAGGCGGGAACGGTAATTACCACGCCGTCCAGCTCGCCCTGCAGGCTTTCACGCGCACGCTCGGCCAGCGCCTGCAGAATATCGGCAGAAACGCGTACCGGATTCACTATGCCCGCTGCCGTCTGGATCATCGGCAGACCGTTTTCACTGGGCAGCAGTTGATAGGGAAGATGAGGATAACGCTGTTGAATATCGGCCAGCGAACGGCCCATCAAACGCTTAACCGAACTAATGGTATTCACCGGATCGGTTGCCGCCTGCTGGCGCGCTTCCCATCCTACGCAATTTTGCTGCGCCTGATACCACACCACCGAAGGCAAAAGGTGACGACCCTGCGCATCGGGCAGGGTTTCTGCCTGTCCGCTGCGCACGGTGGCGACCAAAGAGTTAGTGGTGCCCAGATCGATTCCCACGGCCAGACGACGCTGGTGCGGGGCAGCACTCAGACCCGGCTCGCTAATTTGTAATAACGCCATGTTAGTTTTCCCGGTTAGAAATCGAGCAGCTTCTCTTCCAGCTGTTCTGTCTGGCTGCGCAGTTTAGCGAGAAAACGCAGCTTGCGCACCGTATCTGCCGCCGCGTCCCACTGGGCAGCGGCCAGTTCCTGCTGCATTTGCTGACTGCGCTGCTGCATCATTGCTGCCAGCCGCTGCATAAAGGCTTGCAGTTTCGCTTCGGCGTCGGGCGCCTGTTCTATCGCGTCCAGCTCTTCCCGCAACGCCAGCTGCTCCATCAGAAAGGCGGTATCGCGCATCGTATGCTGTTCATTATTGATATCGAAACCGTGCAGCGACAGCAGATATTCCGCGCGCGGCAGCGGCTGGCGCAGAGCCTGATAGCCTTGATTGATGGTGGCGGCCTGCTGTAAGGCCTGAAGGCGTTCACGCTCCGGCTGTGACGCGAAGCGATCGGGGTGGAACTGACGTTGCAGCGCCTGAAAACGAGCGGTGAGCTCTGCCGTGTCAATCTCAAAAGAGGGCGGCAGGCCAAAAAGAGTGAAGTAATCCATAGCAGACTCAGTTGATAACAGAGGGATGCATAAAAAGAATCGCCCCGTTCCCGGAGCGATTTATTCTGCTGCTGCGCCAACGCTAAACGTTGAAGCTTTCTCCGCAGCCGCATTCATCTTTCATGTTCGGGTTATTGAACCTGAACCCTTCGTTCAGGCCTTCCTTCACGAAATCAAGCTCGGTCCCATCGAGATAAACCAGGCTTTTCGCATCGATAACCACGTTAACGCCTTTATCTTCGAAAACGGTATCTTCGGGCTGGGGCGCATCAACAAATTCCAGCACGTAGGCCATGCCGGAACAGCCAGAGGTACGTACGCCAAGACGTAAGCCAAAGCCTTTACCACGGTTATGCAAAAAGTTGCTTACGCGGGAAGCCGCGCTGTCGCTCAGGGTAATAGACATAAATCCCCCTTACTGTGCGTCTTTCTTGCTCTTGTAATCCGCGATGGCGGCCTTGATGGCGTCTTCAGCCAGGATTGAGCAGTGAATTTTCACCGGCGGCAGTTCCAGCTCTTCGGCGATCTGAGTATTTTTAATCGCAGCGGCTTCATCAAGCGACTTGCCTTTTACCCATTCGGTAATCAGCGAGCTGGAAGCGATAGCGGAACCGCAACCGTAGGTTTTGAAACGCGCATCTTCAATAATGCCGCTGTCGCTTACCTTGATTTGCAGCTTCATAACGTCGCCGCACGCCGGTGCGCCGACCATGCCGCTGCCGATAGAGGGATCGCTGTTGTCAAAAGATCCCACGTTGCGTGGATTTTCGTAATGATCGATTACTTTTTCGCTGTAAGCCATGATCTGTTCTCCTGAAACCTGAAATTAATGATGCGCCCATTCGATGCTGTTCAAATCCACGCCCGCTTTAAACATTTCCCACAGTGGAGAAAGCTCGCGCAGTCGGCCAATGGATTTGCGCACCAGTGCAATGGTGTAATCAATCTCTTCTTCAGTCGTGAAGCGGCCAAGGGAGAAACGGATTGAACTGTGTGCCAGCTCGTCGCTCATACCGAGCGCACGCAGCACGTAAGAAGGTTCCAGGCTGGCGGAAGTACAGGCGGAGCCAGAGGAAACCGCCAGATCTTTCAGCGCCATGATCAGCGACTCGCCTTCTACATAGTTGAAGCTGACGTTCAGAATGTTCGGTACGCCCTGCTCCAGATCGCCGTTAAGATAGACTTCTTCGATATCTTTCAGGCCATCCCACAGACGGTTACGCAGCGTGCGCAGGCGCGCCATTTCGCTTTCCATCTCTTGTTTCGCGATACGGTAAGCTTCGCCCATGCCGACAATCTGATGCACCGGCAGAGTACCAGAACGCATACCGCGTTCGTGACCGCCGCCGTGGATTTGCGCTTCCAGACGAATACGCGGCTTGCGACGTACGTAAAGCGCGCCGATGCCTTTCGGACCGTAGATTTTGTGCGCGGAGAACGACATCAGATCCACTTTCAGCTGGCTGAGGTCGATCGGCAGTTTGCCAACGCTTTGCGTGGCATCAACGTGGTAAATGATCCCGCGCGCACGGCACATTTCACCGATGGTCGCGATATCCTGCACCACGCCGATTTCGTTATTAACATGCATGATGGAAACCAGAACGGTATCGTCACGCATCGCCGCTTCCAGTTGCTGCAGATCAATAATGCCATTGCTCTGCGGCGCGAGATAAGTCACTTCAAAGCCTTCGCGCTCTAACTGGCGACAGGTATCCAGCACCGCTTTATGTTCGGTTTTGCTGGTAATGATGTGCTTGCCTTTTTTCTGATAAAACTGGGCGGCGCCTTTGATAGCCAGGTTGTCAGACTCGGTCGCGCCAGAGGTAAACACGATTTCACGCGGGTCAGCCCCTACCAGCTCGGCGACCTGGTTGCGCGCAATATCAACCGCCTCTTCCGACTGCCAGCCAAAACGGTGGGAACGGGAGGCCGGGTTACCGAAGGTGCCGTCCAGAGTAAGATACTGCATCATCTTTTCCGCCACACGCGGATCGGCCGGCGTGGTAGCGGAATAATCCAGGTAAATCGGTAATTTCATTGCTCTTAAGCTCCGTACATCGCTTCAAATCAAAAATTATCAGGCCCGCAGATTTATATTAATGGTCTCCTGCGTGCGGCCATTCGCCATACGGCGCGTTTCGTTATTCTGACGATCGGCTATATCAAGGATCTCTTTATTATTCACCAGCTCAGCCAGCGTAATGTTGTTGAGAAAATCGCTGATACGCTCGCTTAAATCGTGCCACAGGACGTGCGTCAGGCAGCGCTCACCGCCCTGGCAGCCCTCTTTCCCCTGGCAGCGCGTCGCGTCAACCGACTCATCGACAGCGGTGATCACCGCGCCAACGGCAATTTCAGCCGCGCTTTTGCCCAGCAGATATCCACCGCCCGGTCCGCGTACGCTGGCCACCAGGCCATTTTTACGCAGGCGCGAAAAGAGCTGCTCAAGGTAAGAGAGAGAGATCCCCTGGCGCTCTGAAATATCGGCCAGCGGCACCGGCCCTTCATGTGAGTGCAGTGCAACGTCAAGCATCGCAGTAACGGCGTAACGGCCTTTTGATGTCAGTCTCATAGCTTGGCGACCCTCAGTTATACCCTGTTTCGGAGTGATATATGATGGTCGCAAGTCTGACATTCCCGAGTGTTTTGGTCAACTATTTAACCTGGTAAAACACTCAAGTATTAGCCGCTGCGTTTGTACTCTGGCAATGCTTAATTTTCGCCGCGCTTTTTCTCAAAAGAGGCAAGCATGCCGCGCAGAATATTTAGCTCGTCACGCTCCGGGCGGGCACGCGTATAAAGGCGGCGCAGCTTGCTCATTACCTGCCCCGGATTCGACGGGCGAATAAAGCCGCTGGTCACCATCATCTGCTCCATATGCTGATAAAAGCGCTCCAGATCGTCGACAAGCGGATAGGGGCTCTCTTCATACTGCGGCTGCTCTACACGATCGCTTTGCAGGAAAGCCATGCGCACTTCATATGCCAGGATCTGTACGGCCATCGCCAGATTCAGTGAGCTGTAGTCGGGGTTAGCCGGGATCGCTACGTGATAGTGACATTTTTGCAGTTCGTCATTGGTCAGGCCGACGCGTTCACGACCAAATACGATGGCAACCGGCGCCTGCGCGCCCTCTTCCACACATTTGACGCCGCACTCGCGCGCATCCAGCATCGGCCAGGGCAGCGTACGCGAACGGGCGCTGGTGCCGACCACCAGACTACAGCCGGCAATCGCTTCATCCAGCGATTCGACAATTACCGCATCGCCAATCACATCGCTGGCCCCTGCGGCGAGCGAGATGGCCTGCGAATCAGGCTTAACCAGCGGATTAACCAGATAAAGGTTAGTCAGCCCCATAGTTTTCATCGCGCGGGCGACGGAACCCATATTGCCAGTGTGAGAGGTTTCCACCAGCACAATACGAATATTTTGCAGCATATAACTCAAGGAGGTCGGTGAGATAATTTGTTGATGCTAACATAAATGCAGGACATTTTCCGATCTCCCTGCTATACTCCGCGCCGTTTTCCTCGTTCTTTAACATCCAGTGAGAGATACTGATGCATCCGATGCTCAACATCGCCGTGCGCGCTGCGCGCAAGGCCGGCAATTTAATCGCCAAAAATTACGAAACTCCGGACGCCGTTGAAGCTAGCCAGAAAGGCAGCAACGATTTCGTGACCAATGTTGACCGCGACGCCGAGCGCCTGATTATTGAGGTGATTCGCAAATCTTATCCGCAGCACACTATTATCGGTGAAGAGAGTGGTGAACTGACGGCAGAAGATCAGGATGTACAATGGATTATCGATCCGCTGGATGGCACCACCAACTTTATTAAACGCTTACCGCATTTCGCGGTCTCTATCGCTGTGCGCATCAAAGGCCGCACCGAAGTGGCTGTGGTTTACGATCCGATGCGTAACGAACTCTTCTCCGCCGTACGTGGCCAGGGCGCTCAGCTGAACGGCTATCGTCTGCGTGGCAGCAATGCCCGCGATCTGGACGGCACCATTCTGGCAACCGGCTTCCCGTTCAAACAGAAGCAGCACGCTGCGACCTATATGAAACTGGTTGGCAAGCTGTTTACCCAGTGCGCGGACTTCCGTCGTACCGGTTCAGCGGCGCTGGATCTCTGCTATGTCGCTGCCGGTCGCGTTGACGGTTATTTTGAAATTGGCCTGAAGCCGTGGGATTTCGCCGGTGGCGAACTGATTGCTCGTGAAGCGGGCGCGCTGGTAACTGACTTTACCGGTAATCATGGCTTTATGACCTCTGGTAATATCGTTGCCGGTAATCCGCGCGTAGTGAAAGCGATGCTGGCTTCCATGCGCGATGAGCTGAGCGATGCGCTGAAGCGTTAATCTCACGCTGGCGAGAAATGCCGCACGCTTCTTCTGGAAGGTGCGGCATTTTTTTATCTTTTTTCAGCGCAGCGCGCGCAGGCCGCCTGAAATCGCCGGTTGCGCGCTGAGCCACAGCACGACGCCGCCAGTCATCAACAGCAAACCGCCTGCCAGCGCCAGGCTCTGTAACGCCACGCGTTGCCAGGGCGCAGGCGCAGTGCGCCGGTTCAGCCGTATCGCCAGCGTACGCGAGCTGTGTACCAAAAGCGCCATCATTGAGACCGTCAGCGCTGTGCCCAGCGCCATCGCCAGTGCGCTAAACACGCCCCATGCATAGACGCCAATCACCCGGGAAAAAAGCAGCATCATGATCGCGCCGGAACAGGGGCGCAGCCCCATCGACAGTACCACCAGCAGTGACGTTTTCCAGCTGGTTGCCTGGGCCAGCTGCTGATCGTCAGGCAGATTCTGGTGACCGCAGCCGCAGTGCGCATCGTGCTGATGATCAAGCGGACGCAGCTGCTGAATGCGCAGCGCGCCGTTACGCCGCAACTGACGCAGCGCGCGCCAGCACAGCCAGACGCCAAGCCCGACCACCAGCAGATAGCTGCCCTTCTCCAGCCAGTAGCTGCTGAGATGAAGCTGGCGGGAAGAGGCCTGCAGAATCACTAACACCAACGTCACCAGCGCTACCGCCACAAACCCCTGCACCAGCGCGGCGGCCAGCGTCAGGCGCAGGCTGGTTTTCAGGCGCACAGGATGCGTGGCGAGAAAGGTGGCGATCACCACTTTACCGTGTCCCGGCCCCAGGGCATGAAGAATGCCATACAGCAGGCTAAAGCCCAGCAGGGCCAGCCCAGCCTGATGCGGATGCGCTGCCGTTCGCTGCAACAGAGCAATCATCTGCTGATGCAGACCCTTTTGCCAGATAACGCTTTGCCACAGCAGCTGCGGCCAATACCACCAGGCGGCCAGCGCGCCCAGCAGCGCCAGCATCAGTACGCTCCACAGCGGCCACAGGCTGCGCCAGCGCGCGTTATCGCGTTGCAGAATCATTGACATGAGAGCGTTACCGTTTGAGCGAACTGACGGCCCAGGTCCATGCTTTCCGGCGGCGCATCGGCTTTATCCAGCGACAGGGCGAAATTTTTCAACGCAGCATCCGGCTGTGGCGTTTGCAGCGTCATTTTGCAGCGGGACGCCAGCGGTTCCGGCAGGCTTAACGCCTGAGCATTCTTCCAGGTCATATCGACAAAATAGGTGGGATCAAAAGAGCTAAAAGTATAGGTCTGGCCTTTCAACGGCTGCGGCTGCGCCAGCGGCAAAACAAATGTCAGCACCGCCTGCGCCCCGTTGCGAGCCAGCGCGTAAGATGGCGGCAGATTATCAAACTTTACCGCTTTGCCCCGATGCCAGAACTCGGTGAAATAGTGCTGTGCCAGTACGTTAGCCATTACTTCCGCCGCCAGTTTTTTCCATACCGGTGAACCGGGCTCGGCGTCGCCGGCATCATATAGCAGATCCGCTGAGGTGATCTCATCCATCGTCCAGACCATCTTTAAACCGGTCAGCGCATCATTACTGACCACCGGCATGGTTTGCATGGCAATAAAGCTGTGCGGATGAGACCAGGCTAAAGGCGAAAGGAGTAGCGTCAGGCAGCCAATACCGGCGCGTTTAATCAGGGTGGTCGCTGTCATTCATCTTCCTGTACGGCAATTCTGTGAGCCAGGTTAACGTCTGGATAAAAATATGTCGGCATGCATCTGTTGTCACGCCGGTTGTCTATGCTTATTTTTGGTATGACTGACCGGAAAATTCATGATGAGTTCTGCTACAACTACAGCACCACTCTTCTCCAGTTCCCAGCGTCGTTGTCATCTCCTGCTGATGCTCTATTTGCCCGAGCCCTTGCTGACCCTGGATAGCCTGTGCCAACTCAATCATGTAGATCCTCCGCTTGCCCGGCAAGATATAGCGGAGGTCGATGAAGAGATCCAGCGTTATCACCGCCTCGCCATTTTACAGCAGCAGGACGGCACATTTTTGCTGCAGGGCGAAGAGCTGGACAGACGCCTCTGCCTGCTGCACTGGCTGCGTCGGGCGCTGCGCGTTTCTCCGGTATTTATCGAAGGTCATTTTACGCCTGCACTGCGCCAGCATCTGCAGGCGCGTCAGATTGAAAAGCTTTTATATAACGAGCGCAACCTGCAGGCCCTGATTGAACACTGTGCAGGTCGCCTGCAACGCAACTTTAGCCCACGCGATCGGCTGTTTCTTCAGCTGTTTATGCAATATTCGCTGTGCCATGCGCGCCAGGCTAGTTTTTCGGCCCGTCAGCAGCTTTGGCTGGTAAATAAAGCCGAGCGGCTGGCGGCACAGGAGGTGATTCAGCACTGGCAGCGGCGCTGCCGCTTTGCACCCGACGCCAGCGAAATCGATTTCTATACATTGCTGTTCAGTATGATCCACGCGCCCTCCCCCGGGCGATTATCGCATCAGGGCGAACGGGAACTCATGGAGCAAACCCAACGGCTGATGGCGCGCTTTCAGTCTCTTTCCGGCATGCGCTTCAGCAATGAACAGGGGCTGTGCAGCCAGCTCTACACGCATCTGGCTCAGGCGCTGGACCGCTGCCATTTCTTGATCGGTATCGATAACAGCCTCTCTGAGGAGGTTATCCGCCTCTATCCACGCCTGCTGCGTACCACGCAAAGCGCTGTTGAAACCTTTGAAAATCATTATGGCATCCGCTTTTCCACAGAAGAGATGGGCCTGATCGCCGTTATTTTCGGATCCTGGCTAATGCAGGAGAGCGCTTTGCAGGAGAAGCAGGTGCTGCTGTTGACGGGCGATAAGGCTGCGCTGGAAAAGGAGTTAGAGCAACAGCTGCGGGAACTCACGCTGTTGCCGTTGAATATTAAATATTTATCAACATGCGACTTTCAGCGTTACGGAGCGCCGAAAGGCGTGACGCTGGTGGTCTCGCCTTATGCCGCCCCGCTACCGCTCTATTCGCCACCCTTCATTCATGCTGAGCTGCCGTTAACCGCTCACCAGCAGCAGCGAATTCGTCTATTGCTGGAATCCTGAGGCCTGTACGCGCGGACGCAGAAACAGCGCTGGCAGCACCAGCAGCGCCATTAACCAAAAGATATTACCGTGCAGATGGCGGAATAGTACGCCGCACACCATGGTCATCACCGCAATACCGCCGCCCATCGCCAGCGCCGAATAAACCGATTGCAGACGAATCACTTCCCCACCCTGACGCGCCGCGATAAAACGCATTGCCGCCAGATGGCAAACGGTAAAACTGCCGCAGTGCAGGATCTGGGCGACAATCAACCATGGCAGTTGGGTGGTCGTGGCCATCAGGCTCCAGCGCACCAGCGCGCAGATGCCGGAGAGCAGCAGCAGATCGCGCGCGCTCCAGCGGCGGAACAGACGATTGCTCAGCGCAAAAATGATAATTTCCGCCACCACGCCCAGCGACCACAAATAGCCAACCACGCTGGCGGAATAGCCCGCCTCCTGCCACCAGATAGCGCTAAAGCCATAATAGGCGGCGTGCGCGCCCTGCATCAGCGTCACGCAGAGCAGGAAACGCCATACGCTGTTTTCCTGCAGCAGAGATTTCCATTCGGTCCACCCGGCGCTCTCCGTGGCGCGAGTTTCTCCCACTGGCATTATTGCCGGTCGCAGTAGCATCCCACCCAGCATCATCACAATGCCCACGCTTAACAGCGCCAGGATCGCCTGGCTGTTCCAGGCGGTAATCAGCACGCCGGTCAGCGCCGAGCTGATGACAAACGCCAGCGAACCCCACAGTCTTACCGGCCCGTAAGGCAGCGCGATTTGGCGCGTCCAGGTGGCGGCCAGCGCATCGCTGAGCGGCACCAGCGGCGAGAAAAACAGATTGAAGCCGATCATTACCAGCAGCAGCCACAGCCACTGCTGTCCCAGCCAGAACCCGGCGGCGCACAACAGCGTTAACAGCGCCAGCAGACGCAGCGCCAGCACCAGCTGTGAGGGATCGCGCACTCGTGAGGCGATAAGCAGGCTGCCAACAAAGCGGGCAATCATTCCGGCCCCCAGCAGCAGACCGATTTTTTCCGCATCCAGCCCGCTGCCTTTTAACCATACGGCCCAGAAAGGCAGATAGATGCCATAACAAAAAAAGTAGGTGAAGTAACCGAGTGCTAACCAGTATGTTGAACGGACCGTCATATATCCCCCGACAATAAGGCGCTTACTTTGGCAAATCGTGGAAGGATAAGCAATTAAGGGTTTCTGCGGGGATAAAAAGCCCCGGCCAACGGGGCGGGGCTTTTAGCTAAAGCGAGAGGAAAACTCTCAGGCGTAAACCGGGAAGCGAGCGCAAACTTCCAGCACTTTCTGCTTCACGCGCTCGATGGTCGCTTCATCGTTGATGTTATCCAGCACATCTACAATCCAGCCAGCCAGCTCGCGAACTTCAGCTTCTTTAAAGCCGCGACGGGTGACCGCCGGCGTACCGATACGGATACCAGAGGTGACAAACGGGCTCTTGGGATCGTTCGGCACGCTGTTTTTGTTTACGGTGATGTTCGCACGGCCCAGCGCGGCATCGGCTTCTTTACCGGTAAGGTTTTTATCCACCAGATCCAGCAGGAACAGATGGTTGTAGGTGCCGCCGGAAACCACGTTGTAGCCACGTTCCAGGAAGACTTCGACCATCGCCTTGGCGTTCTTCGCCACCTGCTGCTGATAAACCCGG
This sequence comes from Pantoea sp. FN0302, assembly GCF_050113775.1. Classification (NCBI taxonomy): domain Bacteria; kingdom Pseudomonadati; phylum Pseudomonadota; class Gammaproteobacteria; order Enterobacterales; family Erwiniaceae; genus Pantoea; species Pantoea sp. FN0302. The sequence goes on along the minus strand of NZ_JBNJSM010000001.1, from coordinate 102,575 downwards.
AACTCCGGCTCCATCGCTTCTTTCAGCGCCACCGCTTTACCCGCGATAACGTGCATCAGCGGGCCGCCCTGTCCGCCTGGGAAAACGGCAGAGTTAAGCTTTTTATACAGTTCTTCGTTGCCGCCCTTCGCCAGAATCAGGCCGCCGCGCGGACCCGCCAGCGTTTTATGGGTGGTGGTGGTAACGATATGCGCATGCGGAACCGGGTTCGGATAAACGTCTGCGGCAATCAGACCCGCAACGTGTGCCATATCAACAAACAGGTAAGCGCCAACGCTGTCGGCGATTTCACGCATTTTTGCCCAGTCGCATACGCCAGAGTAGGCGGAGAAGCCGCCAATGATCATCTTCGGCTTATGCTGCTGTGCCAGCGAAGCCAGCTCGTCATAATCGATTTTGCCCGTTTCGTCGATACCGTAAGGTACAACGTTATACAGTTTGCCAGAGAGGTTTACCGGAGAGCCGTGCGTCAGGTGACCGCCGTGTGCAAGGTTCATACCTAAAATGGTATCGCCCGGCTGCAGCAGCGCGGTATAGACTGCAAAGTTTGCCTGTGAACCAGAATGCGGCTGGACGTTGGCATAATCTGCGCCGAACAGCGCTTTGGCGCGATCGATGGCCAGTTGCTCAACGATATCTACATATTCACAACCGCCGTAATAACGTTTGCCCGGATAGCCTTCGGCATATTTATTGGTCAGCTGTGAACCTTGCGCCTGCATCACGCGCGGGCTGGTGTAGTTTTCTGAAGCAATCAGTTCAATATGCTCTTCCTGACGAACCTTTTCTTGCTCCATTGCTTGCCACAACTCGGCATCGTAATCGGCAATGTTCATATCACGCTTTAACATCCGCATCTCCTGACTCAGCTAACTTTTAACGGCACTATATGGCCCTGACGGGCGAAGGCCAACAGTGTAAACCGTTTTGCAGGTAGAAGCATAGCCTCGTGAACGGCTTTTTACGCAAACGATTGGCTTGAGCACTGGCAAGGTTTGCAGCCCGATTGCCTTCCTGCTTTTATCATGACAGTTATTCAGTCGCCGCCTGTCTGTTTTTCATTATTGCTAACGTTAGCATCCTTTATTTTTCCAGGATTATTTACAAATAACGACAAAAGCAATTAACATGCATTTAAAATGCAATTTATAAATTTCACTGGAGAGTGATTATGCTTGATGCCCAAACCATCGCCACCGTTAAATCCACCCTGCCCGCTGTGGCAGCAACGGGTCCTGCGCTAACCGCTTACTTTTATGACCGGATGTTTACCCATAACCCGGAACTGAAAGATGTGTTTAATATGAGCAATCAGCGCAATGGCGATCAACGTCAGGCCCTTTTTGACGCTATCTGTGCTTATGGCGCTAACCTTGAAAATCTGGCGGCTCTGCTGCCTGCCGTAGAGCGTATCGCGCAAAAACACACCAGTTTTTCCGTTAAGCCGGAACAGTATCAGATTGTGGGCAAACACCTGCTGGCCACCATTGATGAAATGCTCAATCCTGGCCCGGAAGTGCTGGACGCCTGGGCCAAAGCCTATGGCGTGCTGGCCAATGTGTTTATCCAGCGCGAAGAGGAAATTTATCATGATCACGAGGAAAAACCGGGCGGCTGGCGCGGCACACGGCCTTTCCGTATCAGCGCTATTCAGCAGCAGAGCGAGGTCATTAAAAGCTTTACCCTGACGCCGGTAGATGGCGAACCGGTGGCGGATTTTAACCCAGGCCAGTATCTGGGCGTGCATGTGCAGGATCCTGACTTCGCTAACCATGAAATCCGGCAATACTCTCTGACCCATGCGCCAAATGGTCGCGACTATCGCATCGCCGTAAAACATGAAGCGCTGGGTACGGTTTCCGGCTGGCTGCATGCGAAAGCAAAAGTTGGCGACGTGGTTAATCTGGCAGCGCCGGCCGGCGACTTTTTCCTGCAGGTCGAGGCGACAACACCTGTGACCCTGATTTCAGCTGGCGTCGGCTTAACGCCGATGCTGGCGATGCTGCATGCCCTTGCCAAACAGCCTCACCAGGCACCGGTAAGCTGGCTTCATGCAGCAGAGAACGGTGCCCGCCATGCGTTTGCTGATGAAGTCGCGCAAACCGGCGCGTTGCTTCCGCATTTCAACAGCCATGTCTGGTACAGCAAACCGCGTGAGCAAGATGCCGGACGCTTTAGCGCGCAGGGCAAAATAGATCTCTCTGCCGTTGCCGCCGAGCTGGCTGAAACAGATCGCCACTACTATCTTTGCGGTCCGGTAAGCTTTATGCAATTTATTGCGCGTCAGCTGCTGGATGCCGGCGTTCCCCATCAGCATATTCATTATGAGGTGTTTGGCCCGCACAAAGTGGTTTAAGCTCATTGCTGATTCCGGGTATTTACGCAGGTGACGCATGAAAACGATCGGTTTGTTGGGCGGGATGAGCTGGGAGTCAACGGCGCTCTATTACAAAATTATCAACGAAGGCATCAACGCGCAGCTTGGTGGTTTGCACTCTGCCAGGCTGGTGATGTATAGCGTGGATTTTTATGAAATAGAGCAGCTGCAGGCGGCCGGTAACTGGCAGGAAGCAGGAGAAAAGCTTGCGGCAGCAGCCCACGCTTTGCAGACGGCGGGCGCTGATTTTATCGTGCTCTGTACCAATACCATGCATAAAGTGGCACCTGCAATCGCCTCGGCGTGCACTCTTCCGCTGCTGCATATTGCCGACGCCACGGCGGAAGCGATTAAAACGGCCGGGATGGGTAAAGTCGGGCTGTTAGGCACCCGCTTTACGATGGAGCAGGCATTTTATAAACAGCGGCTGCAGAACGACTATGGCATTGAAGTAGTGATCCCGGATGAAGCCGGACGCGAAACCGTGCATCAGGTTATCTATCAGGAGCTGTGCCTGGGCCATATTAATGCCGCTTCCCGAGAGAAATATCGCGCGGTGATGGAAGAGCTGGTCGCGCAGGGAGCGGAAGCCATTATTATGGGCTGTACGGAAATTACGCTGCTTATCGATCAACAGGATGCGACGGTTCCGCTGTTCGACACCACGCAAATTCATGCTGAAGCGGCCGTCGCGCTGGCATTAGCCTGATGAAAAGCCAGCCCCGACCAGGCGCTGGCAAAGAGTGCGTTCGGATTTAAACTCCACTGGCGTCCAGGCGCGAAAGCAATCAGCTCGCCTGGACGTTAGCAGCCAGTGGAATCAGATCGCCTCTTCATCTTCTTCACCGGTACGAATACGCACCACGCGCGCCACATCGTAGACAAAGATTTTGCCGTCGCCGATTTTGCCTGTTTGCGCCGTCTGCATAATGGTATCGACGCAGGTATCGACAATGTCGTCAGCCACTACGATTTCAATCTTTACCTTCGGCAGAAAGTCGACCATATACTCCGCGCCGCGATAAAGCTCCGTATGCCCTTTCTGGCGACCAAAGCCTTTTACTTCAGTCACGGTCATCCCGGTAATGCCCACTTCAGCCAGCGCCTCGCGAACATCGTCGAGCTTGAACGGTTTGATAATTGCGTCAATCTTTTTCATAACGGACCCTTTTTCTCTCCCTCCGTGGCCGGACGGGTAATACTCAGACTGTGTGCGGTAGATACGATCTCTGTTTCCGCAGGCTAAGCTAACATATCTGACCGCGTGAACGGCACTAAAAACTACAACTCTTTGAAGTCGTTAGCATCCAGCTCGTGACGCGCCAGCAGCTTATAAAACTCGGTGCGATTGCGTCCTGCCAGCCTCGCCGCGTTGGTAACGTTGCCTCTGGTCATCTGCAGCAGCTTACGCAGATAGTTGAGTTCAAACTGATTACGCGCCTCGACAAAGGTCGGCAGCACCGTGTTTTCGCCCGCCAGCGCCTGCTCCACCAGCGCCTCGCTAATTACCGGCGCGGAGGTCAACGCCACGCACTGCTCAATAACGTTAACCAGCTGACGCACGTTGCCGGGCCAGCTGGCGCTCATCAGACGCTTCATGGCATCGGTTGAGAAGCTGCGGACAAAGGGTTTATGCCGTTCTGCCGCCTGGCGCAACAGATGATTCGCCAGCAGCGGAATATCCTCGGCACGCTCATGTAACGCCGGGATTTTCAGGCTTACCACATTCAGGCGGTAAAACAGATCCTCGCGAAACTCCTGCTTCTCCATCGCTTTCGGCAAATCACGATGGGTGGCGGAAAGAATGCGCACGTTAATGTCCAGGTCGCGGTTGCTGCCCAAAGGCCGTACTTTCCGTTCCTGCAGCACGCGCAGCAGCTTAACCTGCAACGTTTGCGGCATATCGCCGATTTCATCTAAAAATAGCGTGCCGCCTTCAGCCGCCTGGAACAATCCTTCACGCGCGCTTACCGCCCCGGTAAAGGCGCCCCGGGCATGACCAAACAGCTCCGATTCCAGCAGCTGTTCCGGCAAAGCGCCGCAGTTAATGGCAATAAAAGGTTTACCGGCTCGCGGGCTGGCGGCATGAATCGCCTTCGCCAGCACCTCTTTACCGGTACCGCTTTGCCCGTTAATCAGCACGCTGACGTCAGATTGCGCCACCATATGCGCCTGTTCCAGCAGGCGCTGCATCAGCGGGCTGCGGGTAACGATCGCTTCGCGCCAGGCATCATTGCTGGCTGGCGCGCTATGGGACATCGCTTCATCAATCGCCTTATAGAGCGCATCCCGATCCACAGGCTTGGTAAGAAAGCTGAAAACGCCCTGGCGCGTGGCTGAAACCGCTTCAGGTATCGAGCCGTGCGCCGTCAGGATAATCACCGGCAGGCCAGGATGGAGCTTCTGAATTTCGCCAAACAGCGCCAGACCATCCATTTCATCCATACGCAGGTCGCTGATCACCAGATCGACCTTCTCTCTATTCAGCTGACGCAGCGCGTCTGGCCCGCTGCTGGCCGTCGTGACCTGAAAACCTTCGCTGGTCAGACGCATTCCCAATAGCTTTAGCAGCGCGGGATCGTCATCAACCAGCAGCAAACGGGCAGAGTTACGTGGCATTATTGCGCCTCTTTTTCATGGCTGTTTTCACCTGACGGCGCAGATGTCACGCTCTCATCAGAATGACTATTATCTGAGACATCAGGCGACTTACGCGACGAGAGCTGCCGTTCAATATCGGTCAGCGTCTCCAGCTTGCGACGCGTCTCCATCAACTCCCGATTCAGGCTGCGCTGCTTTTGCCGCAGCGCATCAAGCTGACTGTCGCTGCTCTGCTGCAGATGATGGTAGCGCGTCCGGCTTTCTGATAAATCCAGCTGGGACGCCTGGTTATTACGCCACAGCTGCAGTAGCGGGCGAACCGAGGCGGGATAAGCCACGCTGAAACTGTCCAACTGCTCTACGTACTGACGCCGTTCAACCGGCGTAACGTTGCCGTTATCCAGCAGGATCCCCTGCTTAAAGCTGTTTTGCCAGTTAGTGGCGGGCCAGCCGTGCGCCTCCGCCCGCGCCTGTACCGGCGACAGCCTGGCTGCGCAATCAATGGCGCGTATCCAGTAGAGCGGATTTTTAATACTGCTGCTGTCATCAATGTGCCAGACGCGAGCGCAATCCACCGCCAGATAATCAACGATATTGATTTTTGGTTCAGGCGGCGTCGCAGCCTGATTGGGTAAAACGCTGTGTGTGGGCTGCTGACAGGCAGCAACCAGTAAGGCCGACATCAACAGCAGAGGACGGCCAAAACTTTGTGCGGCAGAGAATGTAAATATGGTCATTGGCTATCATTTCCCGGCGCTCAAATTAAGTTCAATACGGAAGCAAACATCAGCCTGATCCGTGGTGATTAGCTGCAGATCGCCCTGCATACGCCGCAGGCAATCTTTGGCAATGCTCAACCCCAGACCGCTGCCTTTAACCGCGCCCTTACGCTGCTGGCTTCCCTGGAAAAAAGGCTCAAAGATCATTGCCTGTTCTGCAACCGGAATCGGCGTGCCGGTGTTAGCAACATCAATCCATACCCGGTTGCCGTGCTTCTGGCTGCGCAGCCAAATGGTACCGGATTCACTGCCGTAATATACAGCGTTAGAATAGAGATTATCGATCACCCGCATCAACAGCATCGGTTCCGCGCGACAGGTGGCAACCTGCAGGTCTACCTCGGTTTGCATCAGTTTACTGCGCGCCGGAAGCGCGTGCGCGTCAACCACGCTATGAATAATTTCCGCCAGGTTTACCGTTTCCAGCGGCTGCGGACTGTCTGCCAGCTTGCGGTTGTAGTCAAGCAGCTGCTCGATCAAGCGCTGCAAATGACGGCTGCTGCCGTCCAGAATGGCGACCACCTCTTTCTGATCGGCGGTCAGCGGCCCCGCTACCTCATCCGCCAACAGCTCGGTGCCTTCGCGCATGCTGGCCAGAGGCGTTTTTAGCTCATGGGAGATATGGCGTAAAAACTCATGGCGCTGTGATTCCAGCCATGCCAGCCGTTCGCTCAGCCACATAATGCGCTGGCCCAGCGCCCGGATTTCACGCGGGCCTTTAAAGCCGACCATATTGCCCAGCGGCCGGCCTTCGCCCAGCCGGTTGATCATCCTTTCAACTCTTTTTACCGGTCCGATAATCATGCGGGTAAACAACAGTACCAGCCCCAGCGTTACCATAAACAGCAGCAGCGCCTGCCAGCCAAAGAACTGTCCGCGCTCGGCGATCTCCCGTTGCAGCTGTAAGCCACGCGAAAAAGCGGTTTCACGCGTGGCCTGTACCATTTGCGCGTTCGCGCTGGAAAAGCTTGTCAGGCTCTCCGTGGCAGCGCTGATCGGGTTACTGTTCAGACAGTGCAATTGCTCCAGCCGGGACAATGCCTGACGCAGGCTGTGCCAGGCGCGCAGGTCGGGCAGCACCTGAGCGTGGGCATCCAGCATCTGAGAATAGCGTACGCGCTGGGTTTGATAGAGCCGCGCCAGCATCGGATCGCCAAGAACACAATATTGACGATAGCTGCGCTCCAGCTCCAGCGCGGTGCGTGCCATAGCCTCACTGCGCCGGATGTCGGTTAGCGTGGTGCGATTAGTATCGGCAGCCTGCTGGCTGAGCGCCGAAAGGCTTTCCCAGGCTTGCCATGCCAGTACCAGCAGCGGCAGCAAGACCAGTAAAAACGCCATCAGCACCAGCTGACGCAGGGAACGCGGAAACAGTCGCCAGGTTTTCACATGCATTATCCTTATTGAAGTGAGAATGATGCTAACCAACAACGCGGCGGGAGGAAAGTCTGAAGCAAAAAGCAGCCAGCGGGAACGCGGCAATGGCCGCAGAAATAAAAACGGCAGAGCCGAAGCCCTGCCGTTCCAGATGCGATGAACATTCACCGCATTAAAATTAGGTGGTGCCTAACTCAACGTTGCGCCCGGTGTTTGATAAAGTCGCAAGCGAACTATTATCGGTACGTGGACGGCAGGCACCGTTTTGTGCGTCATTCGGCGTTTTATGAAGCGCTTGACCGCGTTAGCAGGGCTGTCATAAGGAGGTGAATGAGCCACTGCGGATATATTAGCAAACAATGTGCCAACTTTGAAATATTTATATAACTGGCTAATTATTAAGGGATTGCCGTGGCAGCTATTGGTGAAAAGCGACTTAACCTAAATATCGCCCCTCGCCTCTGTCGCTTATTGGCAACAGCCTGAGTACCATTATTAATACTTTATAAATATCATGGAGTTAAATGTCTCCTTTTGGAGACACCCGATCCCCTTCACTGTCGCAGATTAGCAACGCTCCCTTAAAAACAAAAAAACCGCACCGAAAACGGTGCGGTTGATAGCAGGATGAGAAATTATCCCAGCTGTTTACGCGCATTGCGGAAAATGCGCATCCACGGGCCATCCTCATGCCATTCGGCTGGATGCCAGGAGTTGCTCACGGTACGGAACACGCGCTCCGGATGCGGCATCATAATAGTGACGCGGCCGTTTTCACTGGTCACTGCAGTTATGCCGTTTGGCGAGCCGTTAGGGTTAGCAGGATAGTTTTCGGTTACCTTGCCATAGTTATCGACAAAACGCAGCGCCACGATGCCTTTTGCCTCCAGTGCAGCAAGATGGGCAGCGTCACGCACTTCGACAAAGCCTTCACCGTGCGATACGGCAATCGGCATACGCGAGCCAGTCATACCTTCCAGCAACAGCGACGGGCTGGCCGCTACTTCAACCAGGCTGAAGCGCGCTTCAAAACGCTCGGACTGGTTGCGTACAAAACGCGGCCAGAGATCGCTGCCGGGGATCAGCTCACGCAGGTTAGACATCATCTGACAGCCGTTACAAACCCCCAGCGCCAGCGTTTGCGGGCGATGGAAGAAGGTTTCGAACTGATCGCGAACGCGGCTGTTGAACAAAATTGATTTCGCCCAGCCTTCGCCAGCGCCCAGCACGTCGCCATAGGAGAAACCGCCGCAGGCAACCAGCGCCTGCATCTCTTCCAGGCCGATACGGCCAGCCAGCAGATCGCTCATATGCACATCCACCGCATCAAAGCCGGCGCGATGGAAAGCTGCCGCCATCTCAACATGCGAGTTGACGCCCTGCTCACGCAGCACGGCCACTTTTGGCCGGGCACCGCGGGCAATAAAGGGAGCCGCGATATCTTCCTGTGGCTTAAAGGTGAGATGAACGTTCAGGCCCGGATCGTTATCATCCTTTTTCGCTTCATGTTCCTGATCGGCACAGTTGGGGTTATCACGCAGACGCTGCATCTGCCAGGTGGTTTCCGCCCACCAGACGCGTAGCGTAGAGCGGCTTTCGCTGTAGACCACTTTATCGCCCGCGTGGATCACGAAACGATCGCCCGGCAGCGCCTTGCCAAGATAGTGAACGCCGTCGCTCAGGCCATGCTCGCTCAGCAGCGCTTCTACCACTGCGCGATCCTGCGCGCTGACCTGAATCACAGCGCCCAGCTCTTCATTAAACAGCGCCGCCAGCGCATCCGCGCCCAGCGTGGCGATATCCGCTTCGATCCCGCAGTGGCCGGCAAACGCCATCTCTGCCAGCGTGACCAGCAGGCCGCCGTCAGAACGGTCATGATAAGCCAACAGTTTCCCGGCCTGCACCAGCGCCTGTATGGCACTGAAAAAGCCTGCCAGCTGCTGAACATCACGTACGTCGGCCGGTTTATCGCCCAGCTGACGATACACCTGCGCCAGAGCGGTTGCGCCCAGAGCATTTTGCCCTTTACCCAAATCGATAAGCAGCAGCGCGTTATCTTCCGCCGTCTGCAGCTGCGGCGTTACCGTGCGGCGCACATCTTCCACGCGAGCAAAAGCGGTGATCACCAGCGACAGCGGCGCGGTCATTTCACGCTGCTCATTTTCCTGCTGCCAGCGGGTTTTCATCGACATTGAGTCTTTCCCTACCGGGATCGTCAGCTCCAGCGCCGGACAAAGCTCTTCGCCGATAGCTTTTACCGCATCGTAGAGGCCTGCATCTTCGCCCGGGTGCCCGGCTGCGGCCATCCAGTTAGCCGAGAGCTTCACGCGTTTCAGCGCGCCAATGTCAGTTGCCGCCAGGTTAGTTAACGCCTCTCCCACCGCCAGACGGGCCGAGGCAGCAAAGTCCAGCAGTGCGACCGGCGCACGTTCGCCAATAGAGAAAGCTTCGCCATGATAGCTGTCGAGGCTGGCGGTAGTAACCGCACAGTTAGCGACCGGGATCTGCCACGGCCCTACCATTTGGTCGCGCGCCACCATGCCGGTTACGCTGCGATCGCCAATGGTAATCAGGAAGGTTTTTTCCGCTACGGTCGGCAGATGTAAAACACGTTTAACCGCCTCTTCCAGCGTAACGCCATCGCGTACCAGCGCTTCTCCCTGCGCCTGCTGACGACTGACATCGCGCGTCATCTTCGGCGTTTTGCCCAGCAGGACGTCCAGCGGCATGTCGATCGGCTGATTGTCGAAGTGGCTATCGGAAAGGGTTAAATGCTGCTCTTCCGTCGCTTCGCCAATCACCGCGTAAGGGGCGCGTTCACGCTGACACAACCGATCGAACAGCGCCAGCTTGTCTGGCGCCACCGCCAGCACGTAGCGCTCCTGCGATTCATTACACCAGACTTCAAGCGGACTCATGCCTGGCTCATCATTGAGAATATCACGCAGGTTGAAACGTCCGCCGCGTCCACCATCGCTGACCAGTTCCGGCATCGCGTTCGACAGGCCGCCCGCGCCGACATCGTGAATAAACAGAATCGGGTTCTCTTCGCCCAGCTGCCAGCAGCGGTCAATAACTTCCTGACAGCGACGCTCCATCTCCGGATTATCGCGTTGCACTGATGCAAAATCGAGATCGGCGTCGGACTGGCCGGAAGTCATCGACGAGGCCGCGCCGCCTCCCAGACCAATATTCATCGCAGGCCCGCCCAGCACGATCAGCTTCGCGCCAACCGTAATTTCGCCTTTCTGCACGTGATCGGCGCGGATATTACCGATACCGCCCGCCAGCATAATTGGCTTATGGTAGCCACGCAGCTCGGTGCCGTTATGGCTGTTTACGCGCTCTTCATAGGTACGGAAATAACCGTTCAGCGCCGGACGACCAAATTCATTATTGAACGCCGCGCCGCCCAACGGGCCTTCGGTCATAATATCCAGCGCGCTAACGATGCGATCCGGCTTGCCGAAATCTTCTTCCCACGGCTGTTCAAAGCCGGGAATACGCAGGTTAGAAACCGAGAAGCCCACCAGCCCCGCTTTTGGCTTAGCGCCCCGGCCTGTAGCACCTTCGTCACGAATTTCGCCGCCGGAGCCGGTTGCCGCGCCCGGCCATGGCGAGATCGCCGTGGGATGATTATGGGTCTCTACCTTCATCAGAATATGGGTCGGCTCCTGATGGAAATCGTAAACGCCCTGCTGCGCATCCGCATAGAAGCGCCCCACCGCCGAGCCTTCCATTACCGCCGCGTTATCTTTATAGGCTGACAGCACATAGTCTGGCGTGGCGGCGAAGGTGTTTTTGATCATCCTGAACAGGGATTTCGGCTGTGATACGCCATCGATTACCCAGTCCGCATTGAAAATTTTATGGCGGCAATGCTCAGAGTTAGCCTGAGCAAACATATAAAGCTCGATATCGTTCGGGTTGCGCCCCAGTTTTTTAAACGCGGCCAGCAGATAGTCGATTTCATCATCGGCTAACGCCAGCCCCAGCTTCTGATTCGCCGTCTCCAGCGCGGCACGCCCTTGCGTCAGAATATCAACGCTTTGCAGCGGCTGCGGCTGTTGCTGCACAAAGAGTTTTTCCGCTTCCTGTAGCTCGCTAAACACCGTTTCCATCATGCGGTCATGCAGCAGCGCGGCCAGCTGCGGCCACTGTGCTTCCGTTAGCTGTGGCGCCTGCACATAAAAGGCCAGCCCACGCTCAAGACGGCGCACCTGCGGTAAATCACAATTATGGGCAATATCGGTGGCTTTAGAAGACCAGGGAGAAATGGTGCCCGGACGGGGCGTTACCAGCAGCAGACGCCCTTGTGGCGCATGTTCGGCGAGAGAGGGACCGTATTTCAGCAGACGTTGCAGGCGGGATTTTTCTTCTGCGTTCAGCGGTGCGCTGACATCGGCAAAATGGACATACTCGGCGTAAATATCACTCACCGGCAGGTGAGCGTCCTGAAAACGGGTCAGCAGTTTGTTTACACGAAATGCCGACAGAGCGGGCGAACCACGCAGAATTTCCATCATTAAGATCTCTCGTCTTCGAAGTGCCGGAGGGCGCTTCTTTGGGCGCAACAGGGAAAACGGACGATATTATAAAGAAACGGGGCCGGTAACGAAACCGTTTGCGTTGAAATTTCCGCGCTGCGAAATAGCCTGAAAATTGCACGATTCCTGCTATTAAAGTTGCTCTGTGCGGCTTTGTTGCGCAAAATGCCCCACGCTCTGGGATTTAATAGATAACAAACGCTGCCCAAAGAGACAGAGGCCTTAGAGCCACCGAGAGATAACTATTTGAAACGCCTGAAAATTAATTATCTGCTTATCGGGTTGATCACCGTGCTGCTGGCAGTAGCGCTTTGGCCAACCATCCCGTGGTACGGCGGGACGCAGGATAAAATTGCGCAGATAAAATCGCGGGGAGTGTTACGAATTAGTACCATTAATTCTCCGCTGACTTACTACACCGTCAATAACGCACCGGCCGGAATGGATTATGAGCTGGCGAAGCGATTCGCCGATTATCTGGGGGTGACGTTGCAGGTTACCGTTCGGCAAAATCTGAACGACCTGTTCGATGACCTTGATGACGGGGATGCCGATATGCTGGCTGCCGGGCTGATTTATAACAGCGAACGGCTGGCACGCTTTCGTACCGGCCCCAGCTATTATTCCGTCTCGCAGCAGCTGGTTTACCGCATCGGCACGCCGCGCCCGAAGAATCTTGGCAACCTGAAGGGGCGGCTCACGGTTGCTTCCGGCTCTGCCTATATGTCCACGCTACGCAATGTCAAAGAGAACCAGTATCCCGATCTGGACTGGGCGATCTCCACCGATCAGGGACCGAAAGCGCTACTGGAGGCAGTAGCGGATGGCGAGCTGGATTATACCATCGGCGATTCCGTGACTATCGGCCTGCTGCAACGTATTCATCCGCAGCTGGCGGTGGCGTTTGATATTACCGATGAAGAGCCTGTCACCTGGTATATGCAGCGTGAAGAAGATGACAGCCTCTATGCGGCGATGCTCGACTTCTTTAGCCAGATGGAAGAGGAAGGCGCAATGGCGCGGCTGGAAGAGAAATATCTTGGTCACGTTGGCGCTTTTGACTATGTGGATACCCGTACCTTCCTGCGCGCGATTGACGATACTCTGCCCGGTATCCGCCCGTTGTTTGAACGCTATGCGAAAGAAATAGACTGGCGGCTGCTGGCGGCAATCTCTTATCAGGAGTCGCACTGGAATCCGCAGGCGACCTCGCCAACCGGCGTGCGCGGCCTGATGATGCTGACCCGCAACACCGCTGACAGCCTGGCGGTGAGCGATCGTCTCGATCCGGAACAGAGCATTCGCGGCGGCAGTGAATATCTGCAACGCATGATGGAAAAGGTTCCTTCTACCGTGCCGGAGGATGAGCGTATCTGGTTTGCGCTGGCAGCCTATAATATGGGTTACGCGCATATACTGGATGTGCGCAAGCTGACTGAAAAACAGGGCGGCAATCCTGACAGCTGGGCAGACGTTAAGCTACGGCTGCCGATGCTGAGCCAGAAACGCTATTACAGTCAGACCACCTACGGCTATGCACGCGGTCACGAAGCCTATAACTACGTGGAGAATATCCGCAAGTATCAGCTTAGCCTGGTGGGCTATCTGCAGGAGCAAGAAAAAAAGCTGGCCCAGCGTAAAGCAGCGGAAGCGGCTTTGGGTGCGGGTTATCCGGCCGTTGCGCCCGATATCGCCATGAATTAAAGCGGTCTCAGGGCTGATTCGCCTGCGCTGCCCGCAGCGCCTGCCGCTGCGCACGTTTTTGTGCACGGCGCATGCGGAAAAAATCGCTGAGCGTGGCGGCGCATTCCTCTGCCAGTACGCCATGCTCCACCTTAACCTGGTGGTTCATGCCCGGATGCCCCAATATATCTACCAGCGACCCGGCCGCGCCGGTTTTTTCATCTCTGGCGCCAAAGACCAGTCGGCTAATGCGGCTATGAACAATCGCGCCCGCACACATGATGCATGGCTCCAGCGTGACGTATAGCGTGGTATCCAGCAGGCGATAGTTTTCCAGCACTTTACCTCCCTGACGCAACGCCATCATTTCAGCGTGCGCTGTAGGATCGTGCTGTTCGATGGGTCGGTTCCAGCCTTCGCCAATCACCTGATCATGCTGTACCAGCACCGCTCCCACCGGAACTTCGCCCTGCTCACGCGCCCGATGCGCCAGCTGTAACGCATAGCGCATCCAGTATTCATCACTTGTTTCGCTCACAGTACTCTCCAGCGGAAAAATGCGGCTGGCATTATAACCAAACCTGATAGCAGACCAAATTATTCCAACTGTTGCAGTTCGCCATGCGGCGTCACGCGCCAGCGGTGCTGGCAAAAATAGAGCAGTGGGTTGTCCTGCTTGCTGTCGCTATAGCCGCTGTAGAGCTGCAACGGCGTGCCGATCTGCTCTTCCAGCTGCACAACCTTCTCATGCCCCAGGCAGCGCAGGCTGAGAATACGTCCGCCCCAGCCTCGCTTCATTTGACTGGCGATCAGCTTTACGCGCGGCAGAAAGGCAGAGTCGTAATAGACCTTTTCCACCAGCGGCTGCGGCGACCCGGTGATCAGCCAGACATCGGCATCCTCACTGCTGAGATAATCGGTTAATCGCTGCTGCACTACCGGAAACGCCACCACCCGCTGACGGAACCAGCGGGCAAAGCTCTCCTCACGACGCTGTAACGCCGCTTCGCTGTGTCCAAAAGTGATAGACCATAGCAGCAGGCTCATTGGCCAGCGCGCCGCACGCCCCTTTAGCAACATACCGGCACCTACCACCGGCAGCAGCGGTACCACCAACAGCAAATTAAGCGGTTGTCGCCACAGCAGATAACGCATAAAGGTGCCAAACATATCCTGTTGATGTAAGGTGCCATCCAGATCAAAAAATACCACCCGTCGTTGCGAATCCGCCATTACACCGCTCTCCTTCGATAAACCTTTTGCTTCAGCATTCATTAGTGTAGACAGTAGCAGCCATCGCTGACTAACGGCAGCGCTATTGCAATGTAATTTGGCTTCCGCTTTGATCCGCGTTATAAAATTACATAAACAATGCTTTATGCTTATTCATCAGCAAGTAAGTAGCTAAGGCGGCGTGCAGGCCTGCTTCTGTTAGCTGGCAATATCAATCTGAAGGAGTCTGCCATGAGTGCCCTGTTACGCATCCGTCAACTCTATTCCGGGCTGGCGTTGAATGAGCGTCGGCTGGCCGATTATCTTCTGGCGCAGCCCGCACATGCCTGCCAACTCAGCTCGCCACGACTGGCGCAGGAAGCGGGTGTGAGTCAGTCCAGCGTAGTTAAATTTGCGCAAAAGCTGGGCTATAAAGGTTTTCCGGCGCTTAAGCTGGCGCTAAGCGCATCGCTACAGGCCAAAGAGTCAATTACGGTACATAACCATATTCTGAGCGGCGATCCGCTGAAGGTTGTGGGTGAAA
This sequence comes from Pantoea sp. FN0302, assembly GCF_050113775.1. NCBI lineage: Bacteria > Pseudomonadati > Pseudomonadota > Gammaproteobacteria > Enterobacterales > Erwiniaceae > Pantoea > Pantoea sp. FN0302. The sequence continues at coordinate 87,455 of NZ_JBNJSM010000001.1, read as the reverse complement.
AGCTGTTTACGGAAAAGGTTTCCGCTATTCGCGCTACGCTGGATATCAACAGCGAAGATAAGCTGCTGGAAACGCTGGCGCTTATCAAGCGCGCCGATCGCATTGTGCTGGTCGGCATGGGCGCATCGGGCCTGGTGGCGAAAGATTTTTCATGGAAGTTAATGAAAATCGGCATCAGCGCAGTAGCCGAACAGGATATGCATGCGCTGCTGGCCAGCGTACAGGCGCTACGCGCCGGGGATTTGCTGTTGGCTATCTCATACAGTGGAGAGCGACGTGAGATCAATCTCGCCGCGCAGGAGGCGGTGCGCGTGGGCGCTTATGTGCTGGCCTTTACCGGTTTTACGCCAAATACGTTGCAGCAGTGCGCTACCCACTGTTTATATACCGTGGCGGAAGAGCAGAGCACGCGCAGCGCCGCAATCTCCTCTACCTCGGCCCAGCTGGCGCTGACCGATCTGCTGTTTATGGCGCTGGTACAGCAGGATGCCGAACGCGCCTCTGACTATATTCGTCACAGCGAGTCGCTGGTAAAAAAACTGGTATGATCTGTTAGCGAGCGTATAATGACCGCGCTTTACGTTATTCAGGCAGGACCGGGAGCATCATGGCGTTACTGATTACTAAAAAATGCATCAATTGCGATATGTGCGAACCGGAGTGCCCTAACCAGGCGATTTCGATGGGCGATGAAATTTATGTGATTGATCCCTGGCTCTGCACAGAGTGCGTAGGACATTACGATACGCCGACCTGCATGAGCGTGTGCCCGATCGATAACACTATCGTGACCGATCCGGCACATCAGGAAAATCGTGAGCAGCTGTGGGAAAAATTTGTGCTGATCCACCACGCAGTATGAGGCGTTGCCGCCTCAACCTTCAATAATCACCGTTGCACAGGCGTAATGACGTTCATCAGCCAGCGTGACGTGAACGTTTTGCACCCCCAGCCGGGTTGCCAGCTCAGCCGCCTGCTGAAAAAAGCGTAGCTCCGGCTTACCCAGCGCATCGTTATAAACTTCAAACTGATTAAACGCCAGGCCGCCGCGAATACCTGTGCCGAATGCTTTTGCCGCCGCTTCTTTTACCGCAAAGCGTTTAGCCAGAAAACGCACCGGCTGCTGGTGCGTCTGATACTGCTGCCACTCGTTTTCACTCAGCACGCGGCGCGCCAGGCGATCGCCCGAACGGCTGATGACCCCTTCGATGCGCTCAATTTCAACAATATCGGTGCCCAGTCCAAGAATAGCCATTAGCGGCGCGCTTCCCGCATCAGCTGTTTCATCTCTTTTACCGCATCTGCCAGGCCGCTCATCAGCGCACGGCCAATAATAGCGTGGCCGATATTCAGCTCATGCATTTCCGGCAGCGCGGCGATCGGCTGCACGTTATGGTAGGTTAAGCCATGACCGGCGTTGACTTTCAACCCTTTCGACGCCGCATAGCTGGCCGCATGACGAATCCGCGCCAGTTCTGCATCACGCGCGCTGCCCTCTTCCGCTTCGGCGTAAGCGCCGGTGTGGATTTCGATATAAGGCGCGCCTGCCGCCACAGCGGCATCAATCTGACGCTCGTCGGCATCAATAAACAGGGAAACCAGAATGCCCGCCGCGCTCAGACGCTCTACCGCCGCGCTAACGTTCGCCTGCTGACCTGCCACGTCCAGACCGCCTTCGGTGGTCACTTCCTGACGCTTTTCCGGCACCAGACAGCAGAAATGCGGTTTTAGCTCACAGGCGATGGCTAACATCTCTTCCGTGACCGCCATCTCCAGGTTCATGCGCGTTTCAATGGTCTGTCGCAGCAGACGCACGTCGCGATCGGTAATATGGCGGCGGTCCTCACGCAGATGCACAGTAATGCCGTCGGCGCCTGCCTGCTCGGCAACAAAAGCTGCCTGAACCGGATCGGGATATTGGGTGCCGCGGGCGTTACGCACGGTAGCGATATGGTCAATATTGATGCCTAATAACAACTCAGCCATGACTATCCTCAGAATGTTGCGGTTATTCAGGCAGCGAAACGCGCTGGCGCTCGCTGTATTTACTCCTGGCGATCCGGCGTTTCAGCACGCTTTTTGGGAATAAACTGGCGGAACAGTTCCTGGCTTTTTAACGGCTTGCCGCCCAGCCAGGGTTTTAACGCCATTCGCGTAAAGCGTTTTGCGGCTCGCAACGTATCGCCATCAGGAAAATTTCGCTCGGCGAGCGCGCGCAGCTGCCGTCCGGTAAAGCTGCGCTGATTAATGACCAGGCTGGCAATAAAGCCTTTTTCTTCACGATAGCTATAGGTCATGCCATCTTCAATCTCTTCTCCTGTGCCAGCACAGTGCAAAAAATCGACGCCATAACCTAAATGACTGAGCAGCGCCAGTTCAAACTGACGCAATGCCGGTTCCGGGCTGCCGTTGGCCTGTGCCAGAGACTGGATGCAGTGAAGATAATCAAAGAAGAGTTCGGGAAAGGGGGTTTCATGCTCCAGCACGCGCGCAACCAGCTCGTTAACATACAGGCCGCAGTACAGGGTAGTGCCGCTTAAGGGCAAAGCCAGCGAGACCGCCTCTACATTGCGCAGCGTTTTCACTTCACCACGACCGCCCCAGCGAACCAGCAGCGGCGTGAAAGGCTGTAGCGCCCCTTTGAGATGGGAGCGCTTAGCGCGCGCGCCTTTGGAAATAACGCGCACCCGACCATGATTTTCGGTAAACAGATCCAGCATCAGGCTGGTTTCGCTCCAGGGCCGCCCATGCAGGACAAAAGCGCGTTGCCAGCCTTCCATTCAGTGATTAAAGATCGTCAACATAGCCCAGACTACGCAGCGCACGTTCGTCATCTGCCCAGCCAGACTTCACTTTAACCCACAGTTCAAGATGCACTTTCATCTCGAACAGCTCTTCCATATCCTTACGCGCTTCAATACCGATGGTTTTGATTTTGGCGCCTTTATTACCGATCACCATCTTTTTCTGGCCTTCACGCTCCACCAGAATCAGGCCGTTGATATCATAACCGCCGCGTTCGTTGGTGATAAAGCGCTCAATCTCAACCGTGACCGAATAGGGCAGCTCGGCCCCCAGGAAACGCATCAGTTTTTCACGGATAATTTCCGACGCCATAAAACGCTGTGAGCGGTCGGTGATGTAATCTTCCGGGAAGTGATGATCGGCTACCGGCAGGCGCTTGCGCACGATACTGGCAATGGTATCGACATTTTTACCGCTTTCTGCGGAGATCGGCACCATATCCATAAATTCCATCTGCTCGCTCAGGAATTTCAGGTGCGGCAGCAGGATAGATTTATCGGTAATGTTATCGACTTTATTGATGGCCAGCAGCACCGGCACTTTGTTCTCTTTCAGCTTGTTGAGAACCATTTCATCATCCGCCGTCCAGCGGGTGCCTTCCACCACAAAGATGATCAGCTCTACGTCGCCAATTGAGCTACTGGCGGCGCGGTTCATCAGGCGGTTGATAGCCCGCTTCTCTTCAATGTGCAGGCCGGGCGTATCCACATAAATCGCCTGATACGCGCCTTCGGTATGGATGCCCATAATACGATGGCGCGTGGTTTGCGGTTTACGCGAGGTAATGGAAACCTTCTGCCCCAGTAACTGGTTCAGCAGCGTGGATTTTCCAACGTTGGGGCGGCCGACAATCGCAATAAAGCCGCAGTGCATCTGTTGTTCGCTCATTCGAGTCCTAACTTAATCAGCGCCTGTTCGGCCGCTGCCTGTTCAGCTTTACGACGGCTGGAACCGGTGCCTACCACCGGATCCGCCATGCCGCTCACCTGACAGTGAATGGTAAATTCCTGATCGTGCGCTTCGCCACGCACCTGCACCACCAGATAGGAGGGCAGCGGCAGATGACGACCCTGCAGATACTCCTGCAGACGCGTTTTTGGATCTTTCTGTTTGTCGCCGGGGCTAATCTGATCCAGACGGCTTTGATACCAGTTCAGAATCAGCTGCTCGACGGTCTGAATGTCGCTGTCGAGAAACACGCCGCCGATTAATGCTTCAACGGTATCGGCAAGGATCGATTCACGACGGAATCCGCCGCTTTTCAGCTCGCCAGGCCCCAGACGCAGGCATTCGCCTAAATCAAATTCGCGCGCCATCTCCGCCAGGGTGTTTCCCCTTACCAGCGTTGCGCGCATGCGGCTCATATCGCCCTCATCCACGCGGGGAAAGCGGTGATAAAGCGCATTAGCAATAACAAAGCTCAGGATGGAATCGCCAAGAAACTCAAGACGCTCGTTGTGCTTACTGCTGGCACTCCGGTGGGTTAATGCCTGTTGCAGTAGATCCTGATGAGTAAAAGTGTAGCCCAGCTTTCGCTGGAGCTTGTTAATGAGGATGGGATTCATGCGATACCAATTTCAATAATGCGTCAATTATGCTGCATACGAAACAGGGCTGACAGCGGTCAACGCTAAACAGTTTCGTTTGCAGTGGCTTCCCGCAGGCGGGAAGCCATCCGTTTTACTCACGGCAACCTTAGTGGATGCCGCCAATACGACTCAGGCGAACGCCGGTTGGCCATTCACCCTCCTGTTTTTCAAAGCTCATCCAGATCGCGGTCGCTTTGCCAACCAGGTTTTTCTCTGGTACGAACCCCCAGTAACGGCTGTCAGCGCTGTTATCACGGTTATCGCCCATCATAAAATAGTGGCCTGCCGGCACAACCCAGCTCGCCTGCGGCTGTCCCGGCTGCTGATAATACATGCTGGCCTGACTTTGCGCTTCTGTTACCAGTAAAATATTGTGGGTTACGTCACCCAATGTCTCTTTACGGGCCGCCAGACGCAGGCCGCCGGGCATGGTTTCGCCCTGCGGCACCTGCCAGAAACCGTTACCGGATTCATTACCATCAAAGCCGCTGAAAGTCTGGATAAAGTTGCTGGGCGCTACGTCCGAGTAGGTAACCGGCAGCGCTTTATCGCACGATTTACCGCTGTCGCAAGCCGGGTTCACCGTCAGCGTTTTATTCAGAGCGTCATACGTCACGCGATCGCCAGGCAGGCCGATAACGCGCTTGATGTAATCCAGGCTCGGATCTTTAGGGTATTTAAACACAGCGATATCACCGCGTTTTGGATGCCCGGTCGGGATCAGCGTGGTTTGGGTAATAGGATCTTTAATGCCGTAGGCAAATTTCTCTACCACGATAAAATCGCCAATCAGCAGCGTCGGCATCATTGAACCGGAAGGGATCTGGAACGGCTCGTAAATAAACGAGCGCACCACGAATACCACCGCCAGCACCGGGAACACCGATGCTGCCGTTTCTACCCAGCCAGGCTGCTTCGCTACTTTCGCCAGCGTTTTATCATCCAGCGAACTGCCGGTTTGCGCCTGGGCCTGGGCCTGCTGCGCGCGGCGGGCTGGTGCCCACTTAAACCTGTCGATACACCAGATAATGCCGGTAACCAGCGTCGCAATCGCCAGAATCAGGGCAAACATATTAGCCATCAGATATCCTTATTTACTGTCTTTGCCCACGTGCAGAATGGCCAGGAACGCTTCCTGCGGCAGCTCAACGTTACCGACCTGCTTCATGCGTTTCTTACCTTCTTTCTGCTTCTGCAACAGCTTTTTCTTACGACTTACGTCGCCGCCGTAGCATTTAGCGATAACGTTTTTACGCAGCTGTTTCACTGTCGAACGGGCAATAATGTGGTTACCGATCGCCGCCTGAATCGCAATATCAAACTGCTGACGCGGGATCAGATCTTTCATCTTTTCTACCAGCTCACGACCACGATACTGCGAGTTGTCGCGGTGGGTAATCAGCGCCAGCGCATCAACGCGTTCGGCGTTGATTAATACGTCTACACGCACCATGTCAGAGGCCTGGAAGCGTTTGAAGTTATAATCCAGTGACGCATAACCGCGCGAAGTGGATTTCAGACGATCGAAAAAGTCCAGCACCACTTCCGCCATCGGAATCTCATAGGTCAGCGCAACCTGATTACCGTGATAGACCATATTGGTTTGTACGCCGCGTTTTTCAACGCACAGCGTAATCACGTTGCCCAGATATTCTTGCGGCATCAGCATGTGACATTCGGCAATCGGCTCGCGCAGCTCGCTAATATTATTCAACGGCGGCAGCTTGGAAGGGCTGTCGACATAAACGGTTTCACCACCGGTGGTTTCTACCTCATACACCACGGTCGGCGCGGTGGTGATCAGGTCAAGATCGTATTCACGCTCCAGACGCTCCTGAATGATCTCCATATGCAGCAGGCCAAGGAAGCCGCAGCGGAAACCAAAACCGAGCGCCGTTGAGCTTTCCGGCTCATAAAACAGCGAGGCATCGTTCAGACTCAGTTTGCCCAGCGCATCGCGGAAGGCTTCATAATCGTCTGAGCTGATCGGGAACAGACCGGCATAAACCTGCGGCTTCACTTTCTTAAAGCCCGGCAGCGCTTTTTCCGCGGTATGTTTCGCACCGGTTAAGGTATCGCCTACCGGCGCGCCGAGGATATCTTTAATCGCGCAAACCAGCCAGCCTACTTCACCGCAGTTCAGCACATCGCGATCCACCCGCTTCGGCGTAAAGATCCCCAGACGGTCAGCGTTGTAGACCTGCCCGGTACTCATCACCTTGATTTTCTCGCCCTTGCGCAGGGTGCCGTTTTTAATACGCACCAGCGACACAACGCCCAGATAGTTATCAAACCAGGAGTCGATGATCAGCGCCTGCAGCGGCGCGCTTGGGTCGCCTTCCGGCGGCGGAATATCACGTACCAGCCGCTCCAGCACTTCCGGCACGCCCACGCCGGTTTTGGCCGAGCAACGCACCGCATCCGTGGCGTCGATACCAACAATATCTTCAATTTCCTGCGCCGCGCGATCGGGGTCGGCCGCTGGCAGGTCAATTTTGTTCAGTACCGGCACCACTTCCAGATCCATTTCGATGGCGGTATAGCAGTTAGCCAGCGTTTGCGCTTCTACGCCCTGCCCTGCATCAACCACCAGCAGCGCACCTTCACAGGCAGCAAGAGAACGCGAGACCTCATAGGAGAAGTCAACGTGGCCTGGCGTGTCGATAAAATTGAGCTGGTAAGTTTCACCGTTTTGCGCTTTGTAATCGAGCGTCACGCTCTGCGCTTTAATAGTGATGCCGCGTTCCCGCTCCAGATCCATTGAGTCCAGAACCTGCGCAGCCATTTCACGATCGGCCAGGCCGCCGCAAATCTGGATCAAACGATCTGATAAGGTCGATTTACCGTGGTCAATGTGCGCGATGATCGAAAAGTTTCTTATATGCTTCATTATGGAGGTTATTCTGCCTTACAAATGCTGAAACTCTCGCGATGCAACCTCAGGAGAGCGTGGAATATCACAGGCGGAGACAGCCCGAATGGCGCATTGTACACGACATATCAGGGTGGTGGAATCATCGCGCCGGGAGATAAAGCAAGGAAAACGGGATGATAGCCTATTTGCTGTAAGGGAGGTGTAAAAAAGCGCAAAACATTGGCCGAACGAGATGCATCGTCCGGCTGACATTTAGTGGGATTCTGGCTCAACCCGAAGCGCATCGGGCGGCAACATAATATTCAGGATCACCGGCTGGAAAGCTTCGCCCTCGCCAAAGCGCATCGAAACGCCTTTGGCTACGATAAAGCCGCCGATTCCGCCTAACAGCGCGCCACAGGCTGCGGCCAGATCGGTATGAAACAGCATCTGAAACAGCCCGGCCAGCAAAAACAGCCCTAACAACGGCGTCATATAAACCAATAGCGCAGAGCTTAACAGGCTGCTTTCACGAATGCCTAACTCAACCCGTTGACCGGGCTGCAGCGGCTGTTCACTGGCAATCTGCATCACGTGCGCATTTTTTGGCCCCAGCTTGTTCAGCATTGCGCTGCCGCAGCCTTTGCGCGCTGAACAACTGTTACAGGTGGTTTTCACTTCCGAGTGGAGCGTGGCGATGCCATCCTGCCACGCAACTACGGTGGCCCATTCTCTCATCATCGTTGTGTACCTAAGTTGATACTGTCGGCGATACGCTTCGCCGTAGAGGGCGGCAATTCGCCAACAATGGTAATTTCAGTATTGTTGCGGGTAGCAGTTTGCACCGTGCGACGACCAGTACGCAATAGCTGCGTCGTGCTGTTTTTATCCGCCGGGCTGACGTTAATTGAAAAACTAAATAGCCCGTCTGAATAGAACCTTGATTCCACAAGCTTATTGATAGATGGCAGCGAACGTCGGCTTTGCGCCACCTCTTTCATACCAGCAGGCAACCAGACGGGCTGCCAGTTGAAAGAGACTTTTTGCGCTTCAGGCACCGAGAGCGACGGCGGCAAATCTGCCTTCTCCAGCCCCTGCATTAAATTGCGCACGCCTTCATCAACGGCAAAGCTGACCACGCGATACTGTTCCAGCGTTTCACCATCGCGATCGAGCAGATCGATACGCAACGGCAGCCGGGTTTCGCTATCCAGCCACACAATGTAGCTGTAACGCGTACCGTCGCGCGCCACAATGCGCACCACTTCGCACAGCTGATCGGCAATACGCGTGCGCCCAACGGGCACAAAATCATAGCTGGTGGTTAAGTGTTTGAAATCGGCGTAAACCACTGAGGGAAGCGCATCAACGATATGCGAGCCGGGCAGCGAGAAAGGCTCCAGCCCCGGTTCAAAGTAGCTGATATCCTTGCCACGCTGAATCACTTCCCGACGCGGCCCATCCATCTGCAACAGCTGGGCATAAATCTTGTTATCAATTACCGCATGGCGATAGCGTAACGATTCAATACCCAACCGGGAGACAGTGATGTAGGCGAGTTCATAATTGAGAGATTGGCTGGCCTGTTCCATCTGTTGTAACAACGCCCCGGATGCAGTTTCCTGCGCCGGGGCGACGGACGGATAAAACAGGCCGCCAGCCAAAAGGCTAACGACACACCAGAGCTGCTTCATTACTGCTGCTGTATTCCTAACGACTGATTTCCTGGAACCTGAACCTGCGCCTGTTGTGGGCCGTTCGCATCAAACTGCATCTGTTCGGTATGTAAACGACGCTGTAGTTCGTAATCCTGCAGCATGGCATTTACCCGACGACGCTGCTCCTGCACTTGCTGGCTGGCGCTGTTGGTGTCAAAGCTTTCAGAAGGCACGCCCAGGCTAACCGGTGAAGCCTTGCCCATCATTGGAAGCGTATTAAATACGGGCGCTTCTGAGCCCTGGCTGGCATCCTGCGGCTGGTTATAATGCTGTACGCCAACAATAACCGCCAGAGAGACACAGGCCGCCATGCCAACCTGGGTAATTTGCGCAGCCCACGGGCCCATTTTTTTCCAGAAAGGCATTTTTTCCCAGCGCGCAGGTTCTGGCTGCGCTTCCGGGATAAGCGTAGTGATATTACGCACCGGCTCTTGTTCGATAGCAGCGGCAACGCGCGCGGCAATATCGAAATGCACGGTTTCGCCCACGTCACCACGCAACGTATCGCGGATAAGATGATAGCTTTCCCATCTTTGTTGCAGCGTAGCGTCTTTAGACAATGCGGAAATCACTTCGTTGTCCAAAGTTTCGCCATCCATTAAAGCGGAAAGTTTTTCTTTCTGCATGCCTTAGTACCCTTCCTGTATCCGTTATTTCTAACGTTGGATAAGTGGTTGAACTTTGTTATCGATGGCCTCTCGTGCGCGAAAAATACGCGAGCGGACGGTGCCGACCGGACAATCCATGATGGCAGCTATCTCTTCATAGCTTAGACCATCCAGCTCCCGCAGCGTGATCGCCATACGCAGATCTTCCGGGAGCGATTCAATGGTACGGAACACTACCTGTTTCAGTTCATCAGACAACATTAGATTCTCAGGGTTCGAAATTTCTTTCAGCGCCCCGGCGCTTTCAAAATTTTCAGCCTCCATCGCATCCACATCGCTGGATGGCGGGCGTCTCCCCTGAGCAACCAGATAGTTTTTCGCGGTGTTAACGGCAATACGGTATAACCAGGTATAAAACGCGCTATCGCCGCGAAATGAATCAAGCGCACGATAAGCCTTAATAAAAGATTCTTGTACCACATCGGGTACATCGCCTGACGGTACGTAGCGCGAAACCAGGCTCGCCACTTTATGCTGGTAACGTACGACCAGTAAATTGAATGACTTCTGATCTCCTTTCTGTACCCGTTCAACGAGAATCTGATCCGTTAATTGCTCGCTCATCCGAGGTAATATCTCCTCAAATCATTCTCCACGCATAAATGAACCACCAGCAATCACTCAACTTTATGAGCAAGCTTTCGTTAGAGCCGGTCATAAGACAATAGTTCAGTTAAGCCACTTTTTTGTTGCGTCACCGGGTACTTTTACCTAACAAAATATTTAAATATGCTGAGGAAACGCACGGCGCCGACCTGTTTTTCATCATTAACCGGCTATCTGACGTAAGCCGCAGAGTACCCGATGCGCATGACATTTTCATCAATAACGCATAATTATTGCACCTTGTTCGCCATAATAAACAAATCACCGTTAAAACAGCCATTTCTCAGACTTTTCAAAGCAAAGAGCGATAAGGCCAGCGGTAAAACAAATGTTACTTTGCTTTAGATCGTGCTTTCATCATGTTTAATCTCTTTTTTAATCTGCTTTTTCCGCTTATGCTCGCATGACCACTTGTTTAGTAAAATAAACACCATGAGCGATATTTCTGATTACCAGTGCGATGTGTTGATTATTGGCAGCGGCGCGGCAGGTTTGTCATTGGCGCTGCGGCTGGCAGAGACGCAACAGGTTACCGTGTTAAGTAAAGGGCCGGTCAGCGAAGGTTCAAGTCTCTATGCACAGGGCGGTATTGCCGCCGTTTTTGATGAGATGGACAGCATCGAATCTCACGTAGAGGATACGCTGATTGCCGGAGCCGGGCTGTGCGAGCGCGAAGCGGTGGATTTTATCGCCAGCAATGCGCGCCACTGCGTCGAGTGGCTCATAAAACATGGCGTCGCCTTCGATAAAGAAACCCAGCCTGACGGCGAGGAACGTTATCACCTGACACGCGAAGGCGGTCACAGTCATCGTCGCATTTTACACAGCGCGGACGCCACCGGGCGCGAAGTGGTGACCACGCTGGTGAGCCAGGCGCTAAGTCATCCCAATATTCGCATTCTGGAACGTACGAATGCCGTCGATCTTATTCTTTCTGACCGGCTGGGCATGTCCGGGCCACGCCGTGTGCTGGGGGCCTGGATTTGGAATCGTAATCGGGAGCAGGTGGAAACCTGTAGCGCACGTGCCGTGGTGCTGGCCACCGGTGGCGCGGCCAAAGTTTACCAGTACACCACCAATCCTGACGTCGCCTCCGGCGATGGGGTTGCTATGGCCTGGCGTGCCGGTTGCCGCGTGGCCAATATGGAATTCAACCAGTTTCATCCGACCTGTCTCTATCATCCTCAGGCGCGCAATTTCTTATTAACCGAGGCGCTGCGTGGCGAAGGCGCTTATTTGCGCCGTCCTGACGGCAGCCGTTTTATGCCTGATTTTGATGAGCGCGCCGAGCTGGCACCGCGCGATATTGTCGCGCGCGCGATCGATCATGAAATGAAACGGCTTGGTGCCGAATGTATGTATCTGGATATCAGCCATCAGCCCGCTGATTTTATTCGCGCTCACTTTCCGATGATTGATGAGAAGCTCCGCTCGCTGGGTTTTGATTTAACCCGCGAGCCGATACCGATTGTGCCGGCGGCCCATTACACCTGTGGCGGCGTTATGGTTGATCATCATGGTCGTACCGATGTGGCGGGCCTCTACGCCATCGGAGAAGTGAGCTATACCGGTTTACATGGCGCTAACCGCATGGCGTCGAACTCACTGCTGGAGTGTCTGGTATATGGCTGGTCTGCCGCAGAAGAGATGGGGCGTACGCTGTCGCATATTGCGCGTATCGACAGGCTACCGGCATGGGATGAGAGCCAGGTAGACGATTCGGACGAACGGGTCGTGATCCAGCACAACTGGCATGAGCTGCGGCTGTTTATGTGGGATTACGTTGGTATTGTGCGCACCACCAAACGCCTGGAGCGCGCCAGCCGCCGCATTGCTCTGCTCCAGCAGGAAATAGAAGAGTATTACCGCCATTTCCGTATCTCGAACAACCTGCTGGAGCTAAGGAACCTGGCGCAGGTTGCCGAACTGATTATCCAGAGCGCCATGCTGCGTAAAGAGAGCCGGGGCCTGCACTTTACGCTCGACTATCCCGCCACACTGCCGGATTCAGGCCCAACGATCCTGACGCCGCCGGGTTACATAAACAGATAAAAGTCCTGCGTCAGGCTGCAGAAAGCCGGGGAGTAACGCTGGTCTGGCCCGCGAATGACCATGTGCTCTTGTAACAGCTCTCCCGCAACCGGCGAAAACCCCAGCAGCACGCGATGCGGCAGTCGTGTGCTGTTTTCCGCCACATCATTACGGAAACGCAGATGCCAGCCACGCGCCAGCGCCATGCTGACGAACCGCTTGCCCTCTTCTTCCGGCAATACCAGGCAAAAGAAGCCCTCTTCGCCAATCAGCGTTTCCGCGCACTGCAATAAACTTTCATGGTTCAGGGTATGCGTGGCGCGCGCCTTATCCCGTGCGGATGAAGCACAGGCTGGCCCCGGCGTAAAATAGGGCGGATTGCTGACAATCAGCGAATAACGTTGTTCCTGACGTTTTGCCCAATCAATAATATCAGCCTGATGGATATGAATACGCTGCGCCCAGGGCGAACGCGCAGCATTTTCGGCTGCCTGCGCTGCCGCCTCTGGCTCCAGCTCTACGGCATCAATCGCTACTGCTTCGGCGGTGCGCTGCGCCAGCATTAATGCCAACAGACCGCTGCCGCTGCCGATATCCAGAACACGCGCAGCCTGCGCCACCGGAGCCCACGCGCCCAGCAAAATGCTGTCGGTGCCAACTTTCATTGCACAGCGATCGTGTGCGATAAAAAAGCGTTTAAAAGTAAAACCGTTGCCACGTAACTGGCGTTTTGATTGCGACATAATCAGGACCAAAGACAAAAACGGTGCCAGCATAGGGGAAATAAGAAAGGGTTAAAAGCGATAAACTGCCGACAAACAGATGAAGATCGTCGCTAATCTGTCTATAATCAGCGCCCCAAACTGAGGTAGAACATGACCGCAACCACATTCTCCGAACTCGAACTTGACGAAAGCCTGCTGGATGCCCTGCAGGACAAAGGCTTTTCCCGCCCTACCGCTATTCAGGCAGAAGCGATTCCCCCTGCGCTGGATGGTCGCGACGTGTTGGGTTCAGCACCAACCGGGACCGGGAAAACGGCGGCTTATCTTTTGCCTGCGCTGCAACATCTGCTGGATTTCCCGCGTAAAAAATCTGGTCCGCCACGGGTATTGATCCTGACGCCGACGCGCGAACTGGCGATGCAGGTTGCCGATCAGGCGCAGGAGCTGGCTAAGCATACTCAGCTGGACATCGCCACCATTACCGGCGGCGTGGCCTATATGAACCACGCTGAAGTGTTCAGCGAAAACCAGGATATCGTGGTAGCCACCACGGGACGCCTGCTGCAATACATTAAAGAAGAAAACTTCGACTGTCGGGCGGTAGAGATCCTGATCCTCGACGAAGCGGACCGCATGCTGGACATGGGTTTTGCGCAGGACATCGAGACTATCGCGGCGGAAACGCGCTGGCGCAAGCAAACCATGCTCTTTTCTGCCACGCTGGAAGGCGACGGCATTAAAGATTTCGCCGAACGTCTGCTCAAAGAGCCGGTGGAAATCGATTCGGATCCTTCACGTCGTGAACGTAAAAAGATCCAACAATGGTATTACCGCGCAGACGATGTTGCCCATAAGACCAAATTGCTGGTGCATCTGCTGAAACAGCCGGAAGCCACCCGCTCTATCGTCTTTGTGCGTAAGCGCGAGCGTGTGCATGAACTGGTCGGCTGGCTGCATGAAGCCGGTATTCAGACCAGCTATCTGGAAGGCGAGATGGTGCAGGCAAAGCGTAACGAAGCGCTGAAGCGTCTGATGGATGGTCGGGTTAATGTACTGGTAGCCACCGATATAGCCGCACGCGGCATCGATGTGGATGACGTTAGCCATGTGTTTAACTTCGATCTGCCTCGCACGGCGGATGTCTATTTGCACCGTATTGGTCGCACCGGCCGCGCGGGTCGTAAAGGCACGGCGCTGTCGCTGGTCGAAGCGCACGATTATCTGCTGCTGGAGAAAATCAGCCGCTACATCAGTGAGCCGCTGAAAGCGCGCACTATTGATGAGCTGCGCCCGGCCACGCGCGCGCCCAGCCAGAAATTAAAAGGCAAGCCGTCGAAGAAAGTGCTGGCGAAGCGTAAAGAGAAAGAGAAGAAAAAAGAAGAAGAGAACAAGCCACGCGTTAAAGTACGTCACCGCGACCGCAAAAATATCGGGAAGCGACGCAAACCTGCCGCCGCTAACGGTAGCGATACGAATAAAGATGGTGCTGAATAATTGCACCGGGCAACAAAAAACCGCCGATAATTGGCGGTTTTTTTTCAGGCTGAGCGAGGGAATCGGGGCCTGTACGCAAGTTTTGACGCCAACCCGTTAAAAAGCTTAAAGATTGTCAGGCGTTAAACGATAAGCGTTTACAGACTATTGTTTCTGAATCTCTTTTCTCCTTTCTGGCGCGCTGCTTTTTTCAACGCGCCTGCAATCTTCAGAACCTTTTTAGCTTACAGGCTCTCAGTAAAAGTACGAGTAATGACATCACGTTGCTGTTCAGGAGTCAGAGAATTAAAACGTACGGCATAACCTGATACGCGGATGGTCAGCTGCGGATATTTTTCCGGATGCTTAACCGCATCTTCCAGCGTTTCACGACGCAGCACGTTAACGTTCAGATGCTGACCGCCTTCCACGCGTACCTGCGGTTTCATTTCCAGCGGGACTTCGCGATACTCGAACTGTCCGAGATCGCTTACCGGGACAATCTGATCTTCGGTGTAATCGCCTTTTGCACAGACGCAACGCGCTTCAGCCTTTTCATCATCCAGCAGCCAGAACGAGTTAAGCAGTGCGTTGTTATTGGTTTTTGTAATTTGAATACCTGTAATCATATTTGCCTCCCAGGCGTAATGACGCCAACGCCATGACGGCGTCAGATTTGCGTTTAAAAAACATCCGTCTGTTTATATACCAATGCATTGCCCGACCAACTTTGATACAAATCAATTAAATGCCTGGTGCCAGAATTGGCACAAAGCTAAATTTTTGTTTTGAATCAATTTTCCCGAATAAATTATTTTTGTAAATTTTCAATTTATTTTGGGGGTTGCTCATGCGCGCAGAGTCGCTACTCTGTTGTTTTACTTTAAGAAGGAAGAACGTCATGGATAAAGCAGTAACCTGGCATGATGTGCTGGCAACGGAAAAAGAGCAGCCCTATTTTATTGAAACGCTGAAGATGGTGGCACAGGAGCGCGCGGCAGGCGTTACGGTTTATCCGCCGAAAGAAGATGTGTTTAACGCGTTTCGTCTGACCGAACTCAACGATGTAAAAGTAGTTATTTTAGGGCAGGATCCCTATCACGGCCCTAACCAGGCGCACGGTCTGGCATTTAGCGTCAGGCCTGGCGTTGCGGTTCCGCCTTCATTAATGAATATGTATAAAGAACTGGAGCAGGATATTCCCGGCTTTACGCGTCCGAATCATGGTTTTTTAGAGAGCTGGGCAAAGCAAGGCGTGCTGTTGTTGAATACGGTATTAACTGTCGAGGCGGGCAAAGCGCATTCCCATGCGCGTTTTGGCTGGGAAACCTTTACCGATCGGGTGATTGCCGTTATTAACGAGACGCGTGAAAACGTGGTGTTTTTACTCTGGGGCTCACATGCGCAGAAGAAAGGCAGTATTATTGATACGCAACGGCATCATGTGCTGAAGGCACCGCATCCCTCCCCGCTTTCTGCCCATCGGGGATTTTTTGGCTGCAGGCACTTTTCCCGCACCAATGAGATTCTGGCGCAGCAGGGCGACAAGCCAATTGACTGGACGCCACATCTTCCCTGAAACAACCGCGCCGTGACTGAGCCACGGCGCGAGCAGAATTAGCCTTTGGCTTTCGCCACGGCAACCATCGCCGGGCGCAGCAAACGACCATTCAGGGTATATCCGCGCTGCATCACCATCATAACGTGGTTCGGCGCAACGTCGTCCGATTCCATCATCGACATCGCCTGATGAACATCGGGATTAAACGGCACATTGGTTTCACCTACCACCTCAACGCCGAATTTACGTACCGCAGCCAGCAGAGACTTCAGCGTCAGCTCGATACCTTCGATCATCGCATTCAGGTCTGGATTGGTTTTATCCGCCACTTCCAGCGCACGCTCCAGGCTATCGATCACCGGAAGCAGCTCATTAGCGAATTTTTCCAGCGCAAACTTATGCGCTTTTTCCACATCCAGTTCGGTACGGCGGCGGATATTTTCAATCTCTGCCTGCGCACGCAGCTGAGCATCACGTACGCCGTTCTGTAATCCGGCCAGCTGCTCTTCAAGCTGAGCAATACGTTCATCACGCGGATCCACCACGTCTGCTTCAGACTCTGCCGTCTCCACGCTCTCGTTTTGCTGCTGTTCCATTTCAATCTCGTCTGAGACTTGCTCGTTTGGTGCTTTCTGATCTTTACTACTCATGAATTTCTCCGCGTTTTGCACATTCATCTCGCTGGTTCGCTTATTATGGGGATCAGATTAATGGTTTCAAGGGAACCAGTCACAATGTCAGGGCAGAATTGCCTCATGAGGAAGACCAGCATAATGAACAAACATTTCCAGTGCATCGGCATCGTCGGACATCCCCGTCATCCTACCGCCCTGACCACTCACGAAATGCTCTGGCGCTGGCTTAGCGAGAAAGGCTACGAAGTTATTGTTGAACAACAAATTGCGCGTGAGCTGTCGCTGGAACATGTGCAAACCGGCTCGCTGGCGGAAATTGGTCAACGCGCCGATCTGGCGGTGGTGGTCGGCGGCGATGGCAATATGCTGGGCGCGGCGCGCGTACTGGCGCGTTACGATATAAAAGTTATCGGCATCAACCGTGGCAATCTGGGCTTTCTCACCGATCTGGACCCCGATAACGCGCAACAGCAGCTGGATGATGTGCTGCGCGGCGAATACATCACAGAAAAACGTTTTCTGCTAGAAGCGCGCGTGTGTCGTGGCGAAGGCGCGCCGCGTATTGGCACCGCAATTAATGAGGTGGTGCTGCATCCGGGCAAAGTGGCGCATATGATTGAGTTTGAGGTTTATATCGATGAGAACTTCGCGTTCTCGCAGCGCTCTGACGGGCTGATTATCTCTACGCCTACCGGCTCTACCGCCTACTCTCTTTCGGCTGGCGGCCCAATTTTAACGCCATCGTTGGATGCCATCGCACTGGTGCCAATGTTTCCGCATACCCTTTCCGCCCGTCCGCTGGTCATTAACAGCAGCAGCACCATCCGCCTGCGTTTTTCCGACCTGCGCAACGATCTGGAGATCAGCTGTGACAGTCAAATCGCGCTGCCTATCCAGGAAGGCGAAGATGTGCTGGTACGCCGTAGCGACTATCACCTCAACTTGATCCACCCAAAAAACTACAGCTATTTCAATACGCTAAGTTCTAAACTCGGCTGGTCGAAAAAATTATTTTAAAAAGCGCAACGTGCCGCTTTACTGTATATAAAACCAGATTATACTGTACGAAAAACCATGTCTGTGTTTATGTACAGGAAGGCACATATGCTGGCCCAACTCACCATCAGTAATTTTGCAATTGTTCGCGAGCTGGAAATTGATTTTCAACGTGGCATGACCGCGATTACCGGGGAGACCGGTGCTGGTAAATCCATTGCTATCGATGCGCTGGGCCTCTGTCTGGGCGGCCGTGCTGAAGTGGATATGGTGCGCCAGGGCGCTAATCGTGCCGATCTCTGCGCCCGCTTTAATCTGAAAGATACGCCTTCAGCCCTGCGCTGGCTGGAAGAAAATCAGCTGGACGATGGCCAGGAGTGCCTGCTGCGCCGCGTAATCAGCAGCGATGGCCGCTCCCGTGGTTTTATCAACGGCACCGCAGTGCCCCTCTCTCAGCTGCGCGATTTAGGCCAGCTGCTAATTCAGATTCATGGGCAGCATGCGCACCAGCTGCTGTTAAAACCGGAACATCAAAAATCTTTGTTGGACGCCTATGCCGATCAGCCGCTGCTGATGCAGAGCATGGCGGCCAACTACCGTCAGTGGCATCAGAGCTGTCGCGCACTGGCACAGCATCAACAGCAGATGCAGGAACGCGAAGCAAGACGCGAGCTGTTGCAATATCAGCTAAAAGAGCTGAATGAGTTTGCCCCAGTCGCCGGTGAGTTCGAACAGATTGACGAGGAATACAAACGCCTCGCCAACAGCGGGCAGCTGCTTTCCACCAGCCAGCAGGCGCTTCACTTGCTGGCCGATGGCGACGACAGTAATTTGCAAAGCCTGCTCTATACCGCACGTCAGATGATGGGCGAACTGGTCACGATGGATGAAAAACTGAGCGGCGTGCTGAACATGCTGGAAGAAGCCTCCATCCAGATTAGTGAAGCAAGCGATGAGCTTCGTCATTACTGCGATCGTCTTGATCTCGATCCCAACCGGCTGTATGAGCTGGAGCAGCGTCTGTCACGTCAGATAAGCCTGGCGCGTAAGCATCACGTTGCACCAGAGGCGTTACCGGCCTTCCATCAGCAACTGTTGGACGAAGAACAACTGCTGTCGCAGCAGGAGAGCGATCAGGAAACGCTGAGCATGGCGGTAACGCAGCATCATCAGGCGGCACTTGCCAGCGCACAGAAGCTGCATGAGCAACGCGCGCATTACGCGCAAGAGTTAACTCAGCTGATTACCGAGAGCATGCATGCGCTCTCAATGCCGCACGGTCAGTTTACTATTGCCGTACAGTTCAACCCTGAGCAACTCACCGCTGAGGGCGCGGATCGCATCGATTTTCGCGTTAGCACTAACCCGGGTCAGCCGTTACAGCCGTTGGCTAAAGTGGCTTCCGGTGGTGAGTTGTCACGTATTGCTCTGGCGATTCAGGTTATCACCGCCCGTAAGATGGATACGCCAGCGCTGATTTTCGATGAGGTGGATGTGGGTATCAGCGGGCCGACGGCCGCAGTGGTTGGCAAGCTGTTGCGTCAGTTGGGCGAATCAACGCAGGTTATGTGCGTCACGCACCTGCCGCAGGTGGCGGGTTGTGGTCATCATCATTTCTTCGTCAGCAAAGAGACTGACGGCGCGATGACTGAAACCCACATGCAGCCGCTGGATAAGCGTGCACGCCTGCAGGAACTGGCGCGTTTGCTGGGCGGCAGCGAAGTGACGCGGAATACGCTGGCGAATGCGAAAGAGCTTTTAGCGGCCTGATATGCACTTTTTTACATTCCTGCGGTCATATGCTTGCTCTGTAAAGGTTTCCAACTGCGGTCAGGTTTATTATCATCGACAGCTTGTCGCCTGAATGAAACACATTGATCGCAGGCTGTGTTCAGACCGTGCTGGCACCAAACTCGCCTGTTTAAAAGGCGTTGAGCCTAAAAAAGGAATGTATAAATGCGCTGTAAAACGCTGACTGCTGCTGCAGTGTTACTTCTCATGATGACTGCTGGCTGTTCCACTCTGGAGCGCGTGGTTTACCGTCCTGATATCAATCAGGGTAACTATCTCACAACCACTGACGTTGCCAAGCTGCGCGTGGGCATGAACAAACAGCAGGTTGCCTATACGCTGGGTACGCCGATGATGAGCGATCCATTCAGCAACAATACCTGGTATTACGTATTCCGCCAGCAGCCTGGCCATGAAAAAGTAACCCAGCAAACGCTGACGCTGACTTTCGACAGTAGCGGCGTTCTGACCAATATCGATAATAAACCGAACCTGAGCGGCAACAAAGCTAACAACTAACCTGTTGTCGGGCATAAAAAAAGGCGCTGAAAGCGCCTTTATTTTTTTGCCGAACGTTCAGCACGCTGCCGTCGCAGCTCTTTCGGATCGGCGATAAGCGGACGATAAATTTCCACGCGATCGCCATCGTTAACCTCGTCCTGCAGTTTTACTGGTCGGCTATAGATGCCAATTTTATTCTGCGTCAGGTCAATATCATGACGCAACTCCAGTAAGCCGGACGCGCGGATAGCCTGTTCAACGCTGCTGCCTTCTGCCAGCGTTACCTGGCGCACATACTGTTTTTCCGGCAGCGCATAGACTACCTCAACAGTGAGCTCAGGCACGGTAAACCTCTTTTGCACGCTGGGTAAAGGCCTGAACCATACTGTTTGCCAGCTCTTTAAAGATACGGCCAAACGCCAGCTCAACCAGCATGTTAGTAAATTCGAACTCCAGATTGAGCTCAACTTTACAGGCATCGTCACCCATTGAGGTAAAAGTCCAGCCGCCGGTTAGCTTACGGAACGGACCATCCACCAGCTGCATGCGGATGCTTTGATTACTGGTGAGCATGTTATGCGTCACGAACGTTTTGCTGATACCAGCTTTAGAAACATCGACCGACGCCGTCATCTCCTGTTCGGAAGCGGACAGCACACGGCTTCCCGAACAACCAGGCAAAAATTCCGGATAGGCATCAACATCGTTAACTAACTGGTACATTTGTTCAGCACTGTAAGGCACGAGTGCAGAACGGCTAATCTGGGCCATATCGTTTCCTGTGATTCCTAAAACGTACAAATAATAGCATTTTCAACAGCCAAACAGAAATTCTCTAAGTCGCAAGGCGTGCTAGAATAGCTTTTTTTCCCGGCGAATTTGGGACCGGGGATGCGATTAACACTGGTCTGATGTAAACTAAGTTGCACTATGACAAAGAAAAAAGCACATAAACCTGGTTCTGCCACTATTGCCCTTAACAAACGCGCCCGCCATGAATACTTCATTGAAGAGGAGTTCGAAGCGGGAATGGCGCTACAAGGATGGGAAGTTAAATCGCTACGCGCCGGTAAAGCCAACATCAGCGACAGCTATATTCTGCTGCGCGACGGTGAAGCTTATCTGTTCGGTGCCACCTTTCAGCCGTTGTCGGTCGCATCCAGCCATGTTGTCTGCGATCCTACGCGTAACCGTAAGCTGCTGCTAAATCAGCGCGAGCTGGACAGCTTGTACGGCCGCGTTAATCGCGAAGGCTATACGGTTGTTGCGCTGTCGCTCTACTGGAAAAACGCCTGGTGCAAGATTAAAATTGGCGTTGCGCGCGGTAAGAAACAGCATGACAAGCGTGAAGATGTAAAAAGCCGCGAATGGCAGCTGGATAAAGCACGCATTATGAAGAATGCCCATCGCTAAGCGCTGGATTGACCAAACGTTTTTTGCTATACTCTTTAATTCTTGGGGCTGATTCTGGATTCGACGGGATTCGCGAAACCCAAGGTGCATGCCGAGGGGCGGTTGGCCTCGTTAAAAGCCGCAAAAAAATAGTCGCAAACGACGAAAACTACGCACTAGCAGCTTAATAACCTGCTTAGAGCCCTCTCTCCCTAGCCTCCGCTCTTAGGACGGGGATCAAGAGAGGTCAAACCTAAAAGAGATCGCGTGGATACCCTGCCTGGGGTTGAAGCGTTAAAACTAATCAGGCTAGTTTGTTAGTGGCGTGTCCGTCCGCAGCTAACAAGCGAATGTAAAGACTGGACTAAGCATGTAGTACCGAGGATGTAGGAATTTCGGACGCGGGTTCAACTCCCGCCAGCTCCACCAAATTCTTGGTTGATGGTTCCAGAGCCATTTAACGAAGTCCTGAAAGCCCGCATGGCACAAGCCCTGCGGGCTTTTTTGTGTCTGTAAGCTTCCGAGCCGATCCGCCTGAATCCAAAGATAATTGGTACACATTTAGGTACACGCTATAAAGTGGGCGGGGAATGTTTCAGCGGCAGCGGCCCGGCTTTCAGTAGATCCTCGTTTACGTCTTGAATATTCGAAGCGTATTAAAGAAATGGCTGAAGACCTTAGACCATGGGCTAATCTCGGCCTCATCACATGGGAACAGGCTGCACGTGAGGCACAGGAAACTCGCAACCTGATAATGGATAGGGTCAGATCGCGAAGTACCCCGCTGAGCCGTGCAATAGCAGAGCAGATGAAATCATCTGGCAAAACGATAAATGAGCTATAAGATTCCAAAAACCAGGAGACAGCTGGCTATTAACGGGGCAGGCATTACCGGAGGAGCTGCTGGCGGAGCGATGGCTGGTTTAATGTGCGGTCCGGGAGCGCCAGAATGAGTAGAAAAACCATGAGACATCTCTCATTGAAATTTAAAATGCCTGATTTTCGCGGCGTATCGCGCCGCTTCAGTTTAAGAAAATTATTGGTACCTCAGAAGGTGTTTCGCCAACCCAGACTAATACTCACATTCAATACCGGGGCAGAGATATTCAATTTCCTCAATTAGTTCAGCACACTTTTTTTTAAAAGAGGCAGAACTACAAGTATACTTTAATTCATCAAGCCGATTTAGAATTTGCCTGTGATCAGGTAATTCGCCATTCAATAACGAATCCATTGTCACCCTCCCCAGAATAGTGAGTTGAGTAATATCATAGCATTTTACTTCACCAAGCTGTTCAAAATGCTGGGCAATTTGTTGCTCTATTGTGTTTGACATCGTTTTGACTACCCAATTAAAGAAACCATGCTCATGTAAATAATATTGATTATAGTTTTTTTAAAGACTATTTGAAGTCAATACTTTTGATTTACACGCAATCACAACAGTTATTTCAAAAAATTACAATTCAGTAATGGCAAGATAAAAATCTAAAAACACCCCTTAACCAGAATAAAAATCTAGATTTAAAACACAAATCGATTTTTTATGTCGAAAGATGTAAATATACAGCTTAAACCTTATGATTTAGCGCCAACGACAGCAACATCTTAAAAAAATTCAGTTGAGCCCTTAAAAAAGCTCTGTTACATAACATCCAGCCTTGAAGGATTTTATTACAAGGCAGACAGATGCTTAATTACACAGAGACATAATTATGAAAAAAACAATTGTTGCGTTATTCATTGGTACAGCTTTAGCGCCCGTTGCACACGCTGCTGAAGTCTATAATAAAGATGGCAATAAACTTGACGTTTACGGCAAGGCCGTTGCTCGTCATTATTTTAGCAAAAATTCATCTATTGATGGTGACAATACCTACATCCGTTTTGGATTTAAGGGTGAGACCCAGATCACCAATGAACTTACTGGCTATGGTCAGTGGGAGTACAATATTCAGGCTAATCACTCAGAAAGTGGTCGCGATGCGCAGAATGGAAACAAAACGCGTTTAGGTTTTGCTGGTCTGAAGTTTGGTAACTGGGGCTCACTGGATTATGGACGTAACTACGGTGTGATTTATGACGTCGCAGCGATTACAGATACGCCAGTGATTTTTGATGACGAGACTTTCAGCTATACCGATAACTTTATGACAGGCCGTGGTAATGGTTTCTTAACTTATCGGAATAACAATTTCTTTGGTTTGGTTGATGGCCTGAATTTTGCTCTTCAGTATCAGGGCGCGAACAATGATAGCACAAACAACTCCCGCGATCCTATGCGCTCAAATGGAGATGGCTACGGTGCATCTGTAAGTTATGATTTCGGATACGATATTACTGCTCTTGGCGCATATTCATCTTCACGCCGCACTGAAGCCCAGAACAATCTTTTACTGGGTGAAGGTAAACATGCTGATATCTGGGCTGTAGGCCTGAAATACGATGACGGTCACGCTTACCTGGCAGGTACATATGCGCAGGCGCGTAATCTTACACCGATCCGTTCACTCGGTTATGCTAATAAGTCAGAAAACCTTGAGCTGGTGGCTAAATATACCTTTGACAACGGCTTCGTGCCTGGCGTAGGTTATTTCCGTTCCAAAGGAAAAGATTTAGGGCCAGCTGCGGACCAGGATCTGTTGCATTACTGGGATTTTTCTATCAGCTATTATTTCAACAAAAACATGTCCATTTATGCTGACTATAAGCTTAACCGCATCAGCAGCAACAACCAACTTGGACTCGCCCACGATGACCAAACGGGTCTGGGCCTCACTTATCAATTCTGATAATAAAGGCCTGCTTTGCAGGCCTTATCTTTATGTTGGAATGATCAAAACAAATCGGGCTCCACCAAGTGTACTATCTTCACATTTCACCGTCCCGCCATGAGCCTGGGCAATTGCCCGTACCACTGACAGCCCCAGGCCTGATGAACCATGAGCAGTTTGTTTTAGAGGATCTATTCGATAAAACGATTCAAAAATAGTATGCCGCAATTCCGCTTCTATACCTGGCCCCTCGTCTTCGACAGTAATATAAAGCTTGTCGCCACCCATCCAACAATGAATGCTGATAACACCTTCATTGGCGTAATCAAGCGCATTATGGAGTAATGCAAGTATCGCCTGCCTGAGTCGTACATGATCTGCGTAACAGTTGTTAACCAAAATTTTGTAAACCAGCTTTTTCCCACGCTTAGCAAAATTTGGCTCAAGTGATTGTAAGATAGTATTTATTTCCTGACTGACATCGCCCCATTCTCTGTAGAGTGTAAGCTGATTTGAATCTGCTAAACTCACCGTCCGCAAATCATCAATTAAGCGTGACAGGCCATCAATATTTTTCATAAATGCAGCAATGACATCAGGATCGGCGCTAAGTACTCCGTCAGCTATTCCCTGAAGCCCGCCTTTAAGAACCGTCACAGGGGTTCTCAGCTCATGAGCAATAGCTGCGTTCCAGAGCTTCATATCGTTCGTCATGATCTCCATACGTTCAGCCATCAGATTAAAATCCTGCACCAATAGATCAAGTTCATTAAGGCAGAACGTGCCTGCCTTAGCTCTTGTGGTAAGGTTTCCCTGGGCAATTTG
Source organism: Pantoea sp. FN0302 (assembly GCF_050113775.1). Lineage (NCBI taxonomy): Bacteria > Pseudomonadati > Pseudomonadota > Gammaproteobacteria > Enterobacterales > Erwiniaceae > Pantoea > Pantoea sp. FN0302. Next base: position 62,511 of record NZ_JBNJSM010000001.1, on the reverse strand, counting down.
TCTTGCAGAGGCTGCAATGGATGTAATAGGAGGCAATAGCTTTTTTGCAAACTTAAGCGAAATAAAAAAAGATAAAAAAACCGTTAATAAAGTAGATATTAATATCGGCAAATAATCACTGGGTTCGGGAATGATTTCTATTGGATCATGGATAAAAAAAAAGCGTAAAGATAATACACGGGGATAGGTAATATTGTTGCAATTACAGTGAGCATAGCAAGCAGTTGGAAAATACGGTGTTGCAATGAATTTTTATGCATGCTTAATCCCCCAGACGATAACCCACACCTCGTATTCCTTCCGGAACATGAGATATGCCTACCGTTTCAAGTTTTTTTCTTAGCTTGCTGATATGACTATCAACCGTTCTGTCGCTGACATCGGAGTCAGAGAAACAAGCCTCAATCAATTCGTAACGAGTAAAGACCCGACTAGGATTACGCATCAAATGCAGGAGAATTCTAAACTCCGTATAAGTGATAAGTTTTGAAATTTCTTTATGTCCTTCATTTGTCCAGAGTTGATGTGTCGCCTGATTAATAGTCAGATGTTGAGAGCGATAAACTTTTAATTCGTCACTGTGGCTGTGGTAAGTCATTCGCTTAAGAATCACATGTACGCGCGCGACAAGCTCTACCGGGCTGAACGGTTTAACCAGATAATCGTCGGCTCCCGTCTTCAGAGCCAAAACCTTATCAATATCGGCATCCAGCGCAGTCAGCATCATTATCGGTGCGTTGCTAAAGCTTCTGATTTCTTTCAGCACATGCCAACCATCTTTTTTGGGCATTTTTATATCAAGTATCACAAAATCAGGGAGAGTTTGCTGCGCTATTTTCACAGCGACTTCGCCATCAATTGCATGGATGACGTCAAAACCCTCACGCCGGAGATAAGCTTCTACTATCGTTGCAATGCCAGTATCGTCTTCCGCAAGTAATACTCGTTTTTTATTCCTGCTCATAACGAACTCCAGGACCAGTCATTTAATTTTGAAAAAGCACATAATAACCTCAGCAAAAAGCACCTATCTTTCTGATTTATATTACTCTGAGACAACGCCTTGCTGATAATGCGTCACCTATAAAAAAGAAAATTCTGGTGGCATTTTATATTCTTTTCCATTAATGAACAATAGATTAATTAAAAAACAAGCATCGCTTTATTAAAGCAGCGCTTACTAATTTATTTCTACATGTAAAATAGATGGATATTACGTTGCACCACATTATTCCCTTATGCCGTGCATTTAATATAATCCAGGTTTTAATAAAGCTATCGATGTCTAATTTTGATAACCCGTTAAGCCATTATTATTATCGTTTGCATCATCTATCATGAGACAATTAAAATCAAAGAACTTACATTATTATTGGCCAGCACTCAACACAGGGTAAGACACTTAATAGAATGAGTGTACAGTATTGCCTGCTACATTAAATTTACCGCAACCCGCAGCAAACTGAATCTTATGCCGCACCCTGGATGCGGCTGTTAAGCAAAAATTTTACAGACATATTTGGGAGCAGTGCAAACACTTTCATTCTTAACGAGGCGTAAGACTCTTATACAAGCAGCATACCGCAGTGTGCTTTTAACTCTCTGACAATAGCGCCAGCCTCACTGTCCCTTACTTCGCCACACATTCCTCGTTTCACTTCAAGCACGCCTACACCACAAGCTATTAACAGCGGATCAAGAGAAATTATCGTTCCTGGCTGACTTTCAGAAAAAGATTCCTTAATACAGCTTTCCCATATAATCAGCTTTTTTTTCCCCGCCATCGTATACGCACCGGGCCAGGGATATGTGATCCCACGGATCAGATTATGGATTTCAATGGCAGATTTTTTCCAGTTTATAAGGCCATCATCCGGTTGCCTTGCTCCGGGACAACTGGCGAGCCTTTCATCCTGAATCCGCTCAATAAGTGTTCCCTGCTGCAAGCCCCGTAACCATTCAGGTAATCGTGCGCGGGTCATCTGAACAAGTTTTTTATGCAAGCTCAAAGCATTATCATGTTTTTCAATCGTAACTTTGGCTTGAGCTAAAATTGGACCTGCGTCTTTCTGACGGGTGACCCTGTGAAGGGTTACTCCGGTATGTTTCTCACCATTAATGATGACCCAGTTCAAGTGCGAGCGGCCTCGGTAAGCAGGTAAAAGCGAGGCATGGATATTATGAGCACCAAACGTTGCAGCCTGTGTTATTTCTTCAGTCAGTTCTTGCCGGTAAGATAAAGTAAACAGGTAATCCGGTTTAAGTTGCTTTATTAATTCAACGCACTGTGATTCATTAACGTTGTCGGGAAAAAAAACAGGGATACTGAGTTTTTCAGCTTGCCCGGCAACTGAATCAAAAAAAATCTCTTCAGAATCACTGTTTCTATGCGTAAAAACAGCAACAACATTGTATTCGGCTTCAAGCAGCGATTGCAAACCGGCACAGCCCATATCGTGATAGCCAAAAAGGATAGCCACAGGTTTTTTAAAATATCGTTCAAGCCTCATATGACCTACGTTATACATGTATGTGTTGAAGTATATACATACCAATAGTTATATAAATGAATGCCAAACAACAACTGTTTATTTACACGATTACACTAAAACGCAACAAAAAACACCGTCTGATACACATTATTTATAGAGAATATTTGTGTATTTTTTTTTGCACGATTAGTTTTTATAAACCCCGTTAACGTCCGTGCAAAACTGCTGGAACCCGCGTTGGTTACATTTAGCTCAGGTTTGCGTATAACTCATTGCCATTTTATAAGCTTATTTTGATGATAACTGAGAACTTTAATAAACTCACAAAAACCTACGAAAATAAAAAATCGTTATTAACCTCTGGTAATGTTGACCTTATTTATTTTATTGGCCTGTTTATTTGCTGGATGTTACCCGGCCTTATTGGACATGAGCCATGGAAACCTGACGAAGCCTACTCTTTTGGCCTGATATTACATATATATCAAACTGGAGACTGGGTTGTACCCACTCTCGCAGGGGAGCCATTCATGGAAAAGCCCCCCATTTACTATGTGATATCAGCGTTAATGGTTCATTTGTTATCTCCTCTGTTATCTCTTCCCGATGCTGCCCGTCTGGCATCCGGAATTTTTATGATAATCACATGTTCAGCAATTACCGGGGCAGCCAGGCTAACATTTGAGAAAGGGTACGGTAGATGGGCGGCAGTTGTATTTTTGTCATGTCTGGGTCTATGCGTTCGCTCTCATCAAATGATAACCGACACTGCACTGCTGGCCGGCTGTAGCCTGGGGCTGTTCGGATTAATTGCTTCAGAAAAACGTTGCTTAATTGGGGGAGTATATCTTGCTATTGGCGCTGCGTTTGCTTTTCTGGCCAAAGGCTTGTTAGGACCAGGGATCCTTGGGTTAACGGTTTTTTTTGCTGTGCTTTTATTTAAGCAATGCAGGAAAAAGGATTTCTTTATCGCGATTATTGTGGCTTCTCTGATCTTCATAAGCGCAGTTACCCCTTGGTTATATGCATTGTGGCAACGTTCCCCAGAACTTTTCCTTACCTGGTTATGGGATAACAATCTTGGCCGTTTCTTTGGCGCTAACGACCTTGGCCCTAAAAAGGGGCATTTCTTTTATCTGTATACCCTCCCCTGGTACGCTTTCCCTGCACTTCCTTTAGTATTTTACTATTTGTATAAAAAAAAGAATGAGATGTACTCATTCGGGTTAAAAGCATCATTGCTTTATTTTATCATCACCTTTTTCGTACTTTCAGCATCCAGTGACGCCCGAGAGCTTTATGCCCTTCCAATGTTGCCTCCGCTTGCCATTATCGCTTCCGGCATAGCTAAAAATCTTCGCATGAAAAAAGTATCCACGTCAGTGATTATTCTGACAGTTTTTTTTGCGCTTGTTTTATGGGCCATCGGCTTGCTCTTTGCTTTTGGGTCGGCTTGCCCCTGGTTTATAGAAGTAGTCACCCATTATCTTCCGGGTTTTAACGCAGAGTTTAATCCAAACCTCATTTTTTCTGCTCTTGCTGCCACGTTGTTTATTTGTCTTGCACTTATGCAAGGACTAAAAAAGAACATGCCTGATGCTTATTATTTTTTCTGCATAATTACACTGGTCTGGTCTTGCATTATGACTCTCGGTCTTCCGGCTATCGATTACTCAAAACGGTACTCTGACGTTTTCCTCAGCCTTAAGCCTTATCTTAAAGGTAATGAATGCCTGGTTAGTAAAGGGCTGGGAGAGCCGCAGCGAGCCATGGTTGAATACTATACGGGAATAAAAACCAAGCGAGTTGAGATGCATGGTATGGAACATAATTGCAGCCTGTTATTGCTACAGACCTCTATCTCCTCTCCGAGCGAAAATAATGAAGATATTCTTTGGAAAGGTCATCGGCCAGCAGACGACGACGAATTTTATATACTTTATAAACTCACGGCAAAAACGAAGGATTACCTCAATTGATTTCCATTGGGTATTTATAAAACCCCGTAAAGGGGACGGCAAAATGTAACTACCAGCGCGGTGTAAATGTTACAAAATGAAAATTAAATGGCACCTTGCGTGCCCTTTCTATCTTTCTTATAAATTGTTTATTTAGCGTTTATTTTTTGTAGCCCACTATATCGGCCGTCAGTTGTGACGTTAGGTAAATATATTATTTTTTAGCATTAAATTTAACTTAACGCACTCAACCTTCTGTATTAATGGTAAGGATAATATGGCTTTTTTACCTTTTTCACGTCCCTCGTTTGGAGAAAGTGAGATTGCTGCCGTGCGTGATGTTTTTGATTCTGGCTGGATAACAACCGGACCCAAAAATGCAGCACTCGAGCAGGCTTTTTGTGAGTTGACAGGCAATCAACATGCTATTGCTGTTAGCTCAGCTACGGCAGGTATGCATGTTGCGTTACTCGCACTAGGCATTAAACCTGGCGATGAAGTCATTACGCCCTCTCTCACTTGGGTGTCCACGATTAATATCATCACGTTGCTCGGAGCCACTCCGGTAATGATTGATGTTGATCGGCACACTTTAATGGTGACGCCAGAGCAGATTGAAGCAGCAATAACACCACGCACTCGCGCCATTATTCCGGTGCATTATGCGGGCGCACCCGCTGATCTGGACGGAGTCCGTGCAGTCGGCACACGTCACGGCATTCCAGTGATTGAAGATGCAGCTCATGCAGCAGGTTGTTATTACAAAGGACAACATATTGGCAATCAGGGAACGGCAATCTTCTCTTTTCACGCCATCAAAAACATGAGCTGTGCCGAAGGTGGCCTGATTGTTACAGATGATGCTGAACTGGCAGATCGTATGCGCAGCCTAAAGTTTCATGGGTTGGGTGTAGACGCCTATGATCGCCATACTCACGGCCGCAAGCCGCAAGCTGAAGTCGTCATGCCGGGATTCAAATACAATTTGCCGGATATTAGTGCGGCGATCGCGCTGGTCCAACTACAGAAACTGCCTGCTTTCAACGCACGTCGTGCTGAAATTGCCCAACGCTATCTGACTGAATTGGCCGATACGCCATTCTTACCGCTGGAGCAGCCTGCATGGCCGCATCAGCACGCATGGCATCTTTTCATTATTCGGGTTGACGAAGCACAGTGTGGCCTGAGCCGTGATGCATTGATGGAAGCACTAAAAGCACAGGATATCGGCACAGGCCTGCATTTCCGTGCAGCCCATACACACAAATACTACCGCGAACGCTATCCGCATCTTTCCCTTCCTAATACGGAATGGAATAGCGATCGCATCTGCTCAATCCCCCTTTTCCCGGATATGCACGATGAAGATGTTGAACGCGTTATCCGTGCATTGCGTCTTTTAGCTGGAGCCTGAAATGCTGGAAGAAAAAGCTATTCGTAAAATTTCTGTGGTGATCCCTGTATATAACGAACAGGAAAGCCTACCTGAGCTGGTGCGCCGTACGAATGAAGCCTGCGCTGTACTGAAGCTGGATTATGAAATCCTACTGGTTGATGACGGCAGTAGCGATCGCTCAGGCGAAATGATCGCCGATGCCGCTGATATGCCCGGTAGTCATATTCTGGGTGTTCTGTTGAATCGCAACTACGGTCAGCATTCAGCGATCATGGCTGGCTTTAGTCATGCCTCTGGTGATTTGATTATTACCCTGGATGCCGATCTGCAAAATCCCCCGGAAGAGATTCCCAATTTGGTTAAGGCCGCGCAACAGGGCTACGATGTGGTCGGCACTGTTCGTCAGAATCGCCAGGACAAATGGTTCCGCCGCCGCGCCTCACGCACCATCAATCAATTAATTCAGCGCGTCACCGGCAAAGCGATGGGCGACTACGGCTGTATGTTACGCGCCTATCGTCGTCATATCGTTGATGCAATGCTTAATTGCCATGAACGCAGCACCTTTATCCCTATCCTCGCGAATACCTTTGCACGCCGTACCATTGAGCTTCCAGTTGCGCATGCAGAGCGAGAGCATGGTGATTCAAAGTACAGCTTTATGAAGCTGATTAACCTGATGTATGACCTGGTTACTTGCCTGACCACCACACCGTTGCGCCTGTTAAGCATTGTAGGCAGCCTGATTGCCCTGTCCGGTTTTGCTTTCTCGCTGGTGCTGATTGTGTTGCGTTTGTTATTTGGGGCTGACTGGGCCGGCGACGGGGTTTTTATGCTGTTTGCAGTGCTGTTTATTTTTATCGGCGCTCAGTTTATCGGTATGGGCTTACTCGGCGAATACATTGGCCGAATCTATAACGATGTACGCGCCCGTCCACGCTACTTCATTCAACGTGTTGTCCACCCGCACCAAAAAGCTTCTTCTGTACAGGAAATTGAACAATGAAAACGATCGTCTTTGCCTATCATGACATGGGCTGTGTAGGTATTAACGCACTGTTAGCCGCTGGCTTTGAAATCACAGCTATTTACACTCACGCCGATACAGTGGCCGAGAATCATTTTTTTGGTTCAGTGGCGCGTTTAGCTGCCGAGCAAGGCATACCTGTATATGCACCGGAAGATGCAAACCACCCGCTGTGGGTAGATCGCATTAAGCAGATGAATCCAGATTATATTTTCTCATTCTATTATCGCAATCTGCTGAGCGACGAAATTCTTAATAGCGCGCGATTTGGTGCTTTTAATCTGCACGGCTCACTGCTACCGAAATATCGTGGACGCGCACCACTCAACTGGGCGTTGGTGAATGGAGAAACCGAGACCGGCGTGACGCTGCATCGCATGATAAAACGTGCCGACGCAGGCGAGATTGTCTCGCAGATGCGTGTTGCAATTGATCAGCAGGACAATGCATTAACGTTACACCGCAAAATGCTGCGGTGCGCAGAAACGCTGCTTAATGACAGTTTACCTGCAATGAAACGCGGTGAGATTTCCACCACACCACAGGATGAAAGCCAGGCTTCAGTAGTAGGACGTCGTACGCCTGAAGATGGCCGCATCGAATGGGAGCAATCAGCGCAGTCAATTAATAATCTGGTGCGTGCTGTCACCGACCCATGGCCGGGTGCATTCGCTTTCGTAGGTTCAGTAAAATTTGTTGTTTGGCAGGCGCGCGTGCACAGCAATCCGCAACAGGCCAAACCGGGCACCGTTCTGTCCGTTGATCCTTTTATCATCGCATGCGGTGAAGGAGCCCTCGAAATCGTCACGGGCCAGATCGAAAACGGCGTATATATGAATGGCAGTCAGCTGGCACAAAGCCTGGGCATGGTACCGGGTGTGCTGCTTTACTCAAAGCCGGTATCAGCTGTGCAACGTCGTACCCGCGTGTTGATTCTTGGTGTGAATGGTTTCATTGGTAATCATCTTACCGAACGTCTGCTTCAGGATGACAATTTTGAAGTCTATGGTCTTGATATCGGTTCTGATGCTATTAGCCGTTTCCTTGATCAACCACGCTTCCACTTCGTTGAGGGCGATATCAGCATTCACTCTGAATGGCTCGAATATCACATCAAGAAATGCGATGTGATATTACCGCTGGTAGCAATTGCAACGCCGATTGAATATACCCGTAATCCATTGCGCGTGTTTGAGCTGGATTTTGAAGAAAACCTCAAAATCATACGTAACTGTGTGAAATATAAAAAACGTATTATTTTTCCATCAACTTCTGAAGTGTACGGCATGTGCACCGACAAACATTTTGATGAAGACCACTCTAATCTCGTGGTCGGCCCGATTAATAAACAGCGCTGGATCTATTCCGTGTCTAAACAGCTTCTGGACCGCGTGATCTGGGCTTACGGTGAAAAAGAAGGCTTACGTTTCACGCTGTTCCGTCCGTTCAACTGGATGGGACCGCGTCTTGATTCCCTGGATGCCGCACGTATCGGTAGCTCGCGCGCCATTACCCAGCTCATTCTCAACCTGGTGGAAGGTACGCCGATCAAGTTGATTGATGGAGGCGCGCAGAAACGTTGCTTTACTGATATCCAGGACGGTATTGAAGCGCTGTTCCGCATTATTGAGAACAAACATAATAACTGCGACGGTCAAATCGTTAATATTGGTAACCCTGAAAACGAAGCCAGTATTAAAGAACTGGCTGAACGCCTGCTTGCGAGCTTTGAGCGCCATCCGTTGCGAGATCGCTTTCCGCCTTTTGCTGGCTTCAGTGAAGTAGAGAGCAGTAGTTATTATGGCAAAGGCTATCAGGACGTAGAACATCGCAAGCCGTCCATTAAAAATGCCTTCCGCCTGCTAAATTGGGTGCCGACAGTGAAGATGGATACCACCATCGATAATACGCTGGATTTTTTCCTGCGCACCGTTGAGCAGCAGGATAAATCATGAAGAAAATTGGGTTGCGCGTAGATGTGGATACGTGGCGTGGAACCAGACATGGAGTAGCGGCGTTACTGGAGCAGTTTAGTCAGCATCAGATACAAGCCAGTTTCTTTTTTAGTGTCGGGCCCGACAACATGGGGCGTCATTTATGGCGTCTCATGAAGCCGCGCTTCTTATGGAAAATGCTGCGCTCACGCGCGGCATCACTCTATGGCTGGGATATTTTACTGGCAGGCACCGCCTGGCCCGGACGAAGAATCGGTAAGGGCCTTAGCGATATCATCAGAGCTACGGCAATAGAGCATGAAGTCGGGCTACACGCCTGGGATCATTTCGCCTGGCAGACCTGGGCGGGCGTCTGGTCAGAAAAAAAAATGTTGGAACAGATTGCACTGGGTAAAGAGGCTCTGGAACATCTTCTTGGGGAAGAGATTACTTGCTCAGCAGTGGCAGGATGGCGAGCAGATGAGCGTGTACTGGCAGCAAAAGAACAATTTAACTTCCGGTATAACAGTGATTGTCGCGGCACTGGACCGTTTTTACCACGGCTACCAGATGGCCGCCAGGGTACGGTACAGATTCCTGTCACGTTGCCGACCTGGGATGAAGTTGTAGGGCAGACTGTGAGCGCGGCCGGATTCAACGACTTTATCCTTGAAAAAATGCAGGCCGCAAACGGCTTACCGGTATACACCATCCATGCCGAAGTTGAAGGAATTATCGGCCTGCCTGCGTTCGCCGATTTATTAACGCGGGCAGAAAAGCTAGGCATTTGCTTCTGTCCATTAAGCGAGTTACTGCCAAACGATTTAAGCACCCTTCCTGAAGGAAACATCGTGCGCGGAAACATTCCGGGACGAGAGGGCTGGTTAGGCTGCCAGAGCTAATTTTAATAAGGAATTTTGGATGCGTATAGGTACCAGAACTACGCTTTTTTTTGCGCTTTTTGCGCTTTTTGCGCTTTATTATCTCATTCCCATTGAACTTCGTGCCTTGTGGCAGCCTGACGAAATTCGTTATGCGGAAATTAGTCGTGAAATGATTAGCAGTGGAAACTGGGCGGTTCCGCATTTTTTCGAGCTGCGTTATTTTGAAAAACCCATTCTGGGCTACTGGGTTAATAACATCGGTCAGTTGCTATTTGGTCATACTAACTTTGGCGTGCGTGCAGGATCGATCTTCTGCACTTTGTTAAGCGCTGCCCTGATCTACTGGCTTGGCAGAGAGATATTTGCCAGTCGGAGAATCGCGCTAACCGGCAGCGTGATTTTTCTGACTTCGTTGCTGGTATATGGCATCGGCACTTATGCGGTCCTTGATCCTATCCTGCTGCTGTGGCTGGTGCTGGCCATGTGCAGCTATTGGTTTGCAGCGCAGGCCATCAGTGTGCAGCAACGTTTATGTGGTTACCTGCTGCTTGGAGCAGCATGTGGCCTGGGTTTTATGACCAAAGGTTTCCTGGCGCTTGTAGTGCCGGTGCTGGCAATTATGCCCTGGGCAATCTGGCAGCGCCGATTTGGCGAACTACTGCGCTGGGGGCCCTTCACAATCGCGGTGGCAATCCTCTTGAGCGCGCCCTGGGCAATGGCGATTAACCGTCAGGAAGGGGATTTCTGGCACTATTTTTTCTGGGTAGAGCATATCCAGCGTTTTGCTGATCAGGATGCGCAGCACAAAGCGCCTTTTTGGTATTATTTCCCTGTATTGCTGGCCGGTTGCTTGCCATGGCTGGCACTGTTGCCAGGCGCACTGAAGTGCGCCTGGGACAAACGTGATCAGCAGGCGGGCGCAGTCTATCTGCTGAGCTGGGTACTGCTGCCATTGCTCTTTTTCAGCATCGCTAAAGGTAAATTACCAACCTATATTTTACCGTGTTTCGCACCGCTGGCCTTGCTGATGTCGCATTATGCACACAGCGGTAGTACAGAGGTAATAAAAGCTTTCAAAGCGAATGGCTGGATTAATATTCTTTTTGGTGTGGTTGCTAGTGTTGTATTGCTGATAGTTATTGCCCCCTGGGGACTGGTGCATCGAAAAATATACGCCAGTGGCGAAACGTTACGCGTAATATGCGGCGTTTTGGCATTTGGCTTCTGGGCCGTATCAGGCTGGCTTAGCCTCAGGCCGGGTAAATATCGTTGGCAATTGGCGGCACTTTGTCCACTCATGTTGGCGCTTTTAATCGGTTTTGCCATTCCCCAAAAAATCCGCGATTCGAAGCAACCACAGAGCTTTATCAGCGCAATACACGATCAACTCGCGCAAAGCCGTTATCTGTTAGCCGATAATCCTGGGATAGGCAGTGCTATAGCATGGGAATTACAACGTAGCGACATCACTTTTTATGATAATAAAGGGGAGATAAGGTATGGCCTTAGCTACCCCGATGCACAACAGCGCTATATCCCCAAAGAGGCACTTACTGACTGGTTGCGTACTCATCGTCGTCACGGGCCGGTTGCTCTGGTAATGATGCTTAATGCAAGTGAAGATGGTCTGAATGTGGATCTACCGACACCAGATAATATCTATCAGCAGGGGCGTCTGGTCTATTATGGATATAACTCGTTACCATGAATTTTATACTTATTTTTCTGGTTAGCTTCCTGAGCTGCGCTGCTCAGTTATGCCAAAAACAGGCAGCGCACATCGGTATAAAGCGCGATAAGAAAAGGTTCATGCTGTGGCTGGTATCAAGCATTCTCCTGCTCGGCATTGCAATGTTACTATGGCTGGCGGTACTGCGCGTGGTGCCAGTCAGCATCGCTTATCCGATGCTAAGCCTGAACTTTGTGCTGGTGGCTATTGCCGCGCGGTTAATCTGGCGCGAAACCTATACGTTACTGCAATGGATGGGCACATTTGCTATCGTCGTGGGCGTAGCGATGATGGGAAGTCATTTATGAAAGGGATTGTTCTTGCGCTTTTCAGTGTGCTGCTGGTTTCACTGGCACAACTGCTATTTCGCGCAGCGATGCAGGATATTCCATCTCTGATTGAGCTGCTAAATTTAGATACGCTGTCGCATCTTAAGCCGTTGCTATTGCTGTTCATCGGGCTGAGCGCTTATGCAATGTCAATGCTTTCCTGGATGATGGCGATGCGCTATCTACCACTTAATCGGCTCTATCCGTTACTCAGCCTGAGTTACATTCTGGTCTGGCTGGCAGCAATATTATTGCCATCATTTAACGAGCCCTTTCGGTGGAGCAGCTTTACTGGCGTATTGCTGATAGCTATTGGATTATTATGTGTATCACTACCCACAAAAAAATCAAGATAGCTATTGTGTCAGACATATTAAAGAAAGCGATTCACTTCGTGAAATCGTATTAACGATTAACAAAAATAAGGAAAAGGGCATCATTCAGATGCCCAGGAAAATTACACTCAGTTTTTCTTTGCATTACGCATAGAATAAATTTCAGGTTTGAACTCTTCAATATCATATTTAAGTGTAAGCAAACGCATGTGATTCAGTAATGGTACTGCATCATCCAGGTCATAAAGTGGTTTATTAGCAAGTATTTCAAACTCTACATTGGCATAATCAAAGAAAAATCCAGTCAGGGAAAACCCATTATTTAAATAAAACTTTTGCCGGGCAAGTCTTTGATCATAATTAGTAGCCTGAGGATCCTCACGTTCAATATCCAAAATTATTTTTTTATCAGGGTATTGCGACGCAATGAATTGAAGTAATTTGCCACCGTAGCCTTTTGAACGTTGTGACTTCCGTATTGCAATAAAGGCCAGATAAGCGTTCACCTCATTAAAGATTACCATATAAAATCCAATAAAATCACTCCCATCATAAACTGCAGACAAGCTAATGCCCTCTTCCTGAGCCATTAAAATCAACTTATCAAAAGGAACACGCTCATCGACAGGAAATGCCTCTTCATTAATCTCTCTAACAATACTTAAATCAGGGAAGTTATCATCGATTTTAACCGCGTAAATACTCATTTTTCACCTTTTAATATTTAGTTAATAAAAAATTACTCATAACACATTATTTTGTACGAATGCTAATTATAATAGTATGTGGAAGAAACAGATAAAATAACTTATAAGATTTTTTACATTGTGCAGAATGCATGATCATATTTGTAATTTTCGTTAATTACAAACAGAGCACTACTGACATATCTTTACTTGCGCTCAGGTTTTAACAAACTGGCATTTTGTGGTTTACACTGCCATGTAACCTGTATGGCAGTGTACCAAAGCAAAATTTAATTAATGCCATTTTAGCCACATTACATCATTAGCTGTATAAAACACTCTAAACTAATTTTAGTTGGGCAAGTTCTGTTTTGATGTAAGAGTAAAAAACTGGTGCTGCCACAACCCCCGCTATGCCCCATACAGTTTCCAGGACAACCATAGCAAGGATGATTTCCCACACGTTAACTTTTGAAGACTTTCCCAGGAAATTAGCATTAAAAAGGTATTCCAGCTTATGAATAATGATAAGAAAAAGAATACTTAACAGAGCCGCTTTCAATGATATTGATAAAGCAATAAAGGTAATAATGGTATTGGATATCAGGTTGCCAACTACCGGGAGCAAGCCCAAAAAGAAGGTGGCCAGAATAATGGTTTTTTTATAGGGGAGAGCAATGTCTACAACAGGTAAAACAAGGAAAAGAAATATGGTTGTAAAAAAAGTATTTAACAGGGAAATCTTGATCTGAGCATGGAAAAAATTCTTAAACGCCAGGTAAAAATTACTTACTCGATTTGATAGCTGTTGAGTTAAAGGTGCCTGGAAATACGGGGGTGAATCATGCTGCAAAAAAATCATTAAAGCGATAATTAAACCTATCACCACTGTTGCAGCAAGATGCAATGCATTTTTTCCTACCAGTGCAAAAGTAGAAATATGATACTTTATTAATTTAATTGCAGCATATTTAAACTCATCAAATGACTCAGGGATATCCATATCAGAGAAAAGATGAAATGTACTCCCGGCGCTTTTCAAAATTTCTGAAAAAGAGTTGATAAGTTCACTGCTGGATGGAAATCCCGATGAAAAAAAGTTTACCCCTTTAGTCAAAAGGTAAAAAAAACCAATACCTAACAGACAAAGTACAATTAAAACCGCCAGAAGCTTAGCCAGTGATTCAGGCAAAAATTTCTTTAGCTTTTTAGAACTATAGCTAAGCAGGCTGTAGATAAAAAAACTAAAAAAAACGCCAGCGAGCAGATGAAAATGCATTATAAACATCAGAGTTGCTGCTGACATAGCAAAACTTGCCAGTGTACAGGCTTGATTTTGAGGAAGAGACAATATCATTTTCATGTTTTAGGGGTTTTAAAAATTAACCTTATATATTCATATAAATCAGGAACAATACTCAGTAGTTCAATATGTTTGCAATATCTATCAAGGTCAAGCCAGTAAAAAATATTTAACGTAATTTCATATGTCTAATGTGCAGGTTGAGTGCACGGGCGTGCTCTCATACATAAATTAAACAAGCTGTTTTCGCAGGATTCCCCTTATAATCAATGATCTAACCACGGCTAACGTAAAAAACACTCATGATTATCTATCTTAAAAAACAGGCACCAATATTGTACTTGCAATAGAGTTTTATGCTGAATTTTATTATGATTAAGCTACCACAAAGTGCCGGTTATTATTGAGTATCCTGAAACACTCACCCAGTGCGTCTCTATTTTATCCAGAATGTTATGGTACCGTGTCGATTTTATTAATGACCGTCTGTAACGCTTCATAAAAAACTCGCTTTTTCCTGAAACATTAGCCGTCGGTTTAATAGCCTTGATAAATCAGCTAATCGCAGAGCTGCCTGCTCGTCGCCCCTCGAGCACAATGACTATATATTTGGCCTGCCGGCAGACGGAGGCAGCTCTGCTTTATCTCCTGACAAGGTTGTTATTTCCTCACTGGACGAAGAACTGGACGAAGATGAGATACGATAAAGATCAACAGGATAACGCCGACACTCATAATGACCCAGGCGGTAGCCAAAGAATCAGTATGATCCTGCACCACTCCCGCGATCAAAGGCATCAGAGCGGCCAGCAGATAGCCGCCGCCCTGCACGAAGGCCAGTAGACGTCCCGCTTCCGACGGAGTAGCGGCGTGGTCCAGCGTAACTGTTAACGAAAGTGGAAACAGTGCGCCAATACCTGCGCCAAGAAGTAACGTTGAAAGAATCGGCGTAGTGCCAGGCGCAACGATCAAACTGACCAGCCCGGCTAACAGTAACAGCAGAACCATAATCAGCAGCCCGCGCCGATCCGGGAAACGGTGGACAACCGCCGTTACCATAAAACCTGCCACAACTTCCGTCAGCGTTAATCCTGCCAGGATATAACCGCTGCTGCGGGCGCTCCAGCCAGCCTGAATATAAAGAGGCGGCAGCCAGGCCAGCACCAGCGTATAGGCACCGGTTCCGATGCCAAAAAAGAACATTAACAGCCATGCGCGTCCTGTCAGACGAACGTGATAGCCTTGCATCATCGGTAGCGCGGCGGAACGTCTGGTCTGCAGCGTCCAAACGCCCAGCGCCAGCAGCACCGGCAAGCCGGCAGCGGCAAAAGTGTTTGCCGTACCGATCGCGCTGGACATTGGCGCTGCGGTGGCTGCGGCGACGGCGGCACCGGCCATAATGCCGGTTGAAAATAACGACATTAACGTAGCGGAATACCTGGCATAATTCTGCTTAATCAGCGCAGGCAGTAATGACTGGACGATGCCGATGCCGCTGCCAGCCAGTAAGGCGGTGGCGATTAGCCATGATGAGGAGAGACTGAACTTTCTCAACAGGCAGGCCAATGCCAGCAGTGCCAGCCCGGCGGCGACGCCGCGCACGCTACCGGTTCGTCGTAACAGCTCGGGGCCGCCAAGCGCAGCCAGCCCCATCATGATAACGGGCAAAGTGGTGAGTAAACTAAACTGGATGCCCGATAGCCCGGATGCGCTATTTAGCTGGGAAAAAAGCGGCCCAACGGCGGAGAGGACAGGTCGCAGATTCAGCCCGACAAGAAAAGCGGTCAGAGCAAATATAACGGGAAGTGATAATGATTTTTTCATAGCGGGCCTCTCTACAGGGCTTAAGGGAAGGTGCCAACCCGGCAGAAAGCGCACCGGATATTTATCTTAACGTTAAGATAGATACCCAGATAATAAAAGCCGCGCCGCATTCATCGACAAATACTCTTTACTATCAGCAGGTGAGAAATGCAGGACCATATTGATTTTGTAATCAGGCAGTGGGAAGAAACAATGCCGGAGCTGGATACCTCTTCGATGAAGATTTTTGGCCGTATGCTCCGTCTGTTAAAGCATCTCAGCAAGGCTCGGGCCAACGCGCTGGAATCGTTCGGCTTCCGTGAAGGCGAATTTGACGTGCTGGCCACGCTCAGGCGAGCCGGGGAACCTTACCGCCTTACACCAACGCAGCTGTATAAATCATTGCTGGTGACCTCTGGTGCCATGACTAACCGGCTGAGCAGGCTGGAACAGGAGGGATTAATCGAGCGCATCGCCGATCCAGCCGATGGCAGAAGCATGCTGGTGGGCCTTACCCGGCATGGCGCAGACCAGATTGAGCAGGCGCTTTATGTACATACCGCCACGCAGCAGACGCTGCTTGCAACGCTAAACCCTGAGCAGCAAAAAGCACTGGAAACGCTGCTGCGGAAACTGCTGGTGGCATGTCCGGATGAGCAAAGCGATGTCGGACGGTAAAGAAGACACCAGCAGCAAGCGATGATCAGCGTAAACAGTGCCTGTTTTTATGACCGTTGAGGAAACAGCGATCTGTTTTTTACAGGTTATTCTGAAGGCGAAAACCGCTTTATCGTGCCATTGTTAACTATACTTTTAGATTGATAACCTTTATTTGGTGAGGGAAAGATGAAAAAAACAATCATGGCACTATCTGCACTGCTGCTGGCTTCTCCGGTTTTTGCGGCAACCACCCACGCTACGGATGACACCGTTGCTACCGCGCATGAAGGCGCGCATACCGCAAAAGAAAAGCTGCATCAGACGCAGCATCAGGGCGAAGAGATGAAGCTGAAGTCAGAGCATGCGGCAGAAGGGAAAAGCGATAACCTGAGCAGCAAAGCCAGCGAAGGTACGCAGAAAGCATGGGATAAAACCAAAGAAGGCACCGAAAAAGGCTGGAACGCTACCAAAGAAGGCACCGAGAAAGGCTGGAATAAGACCAAAGAAGGCGCCAGCGATCTGAAAAACAAAGTCAGCGAATAACGCCCTAATCCCTGTTAATAAAAGGCCGCCTTTGCGGCCTTTTGATTTTTAGGCTGCTGTCGATAAGTGTTTGCCAACAGCGATAACGCCGCGATGCTTTAACCCGTCTGCGCGTCAGGCTTACTTATGCAGCGCCAGCCCTTTTATCGCTTTATCTACCGCCTTTTTAGGGCCGCGTAGCGCCAGGCCAACCAGATCCAGGTTATCCGCATCCTCCGCCAGAAAAACCTCGCGGTTAGCATGATCATGCCCGGTGGAAAACATCGCATGTACATAGGGGATCAGCGTTAGCTCTTTTTCCAGCCCTTTACGATGGGCACTCTGCAGGCCGTTAAGATCGGCTTCAAAAATCAGCATCGGCTGGCCCAGCATATTGCCGTAGCGATTGCCGTGCGCATCAATATAGGGTTCACCCATCATCTCCGGCGCGGCAGACGCCACGCCGCTGGCAAGGAATGCCACCACGTTCAGGCGCTGCCATATCGCCAGATCGTGACGAACAATAAGTGCGACTTTGGTATCAAACATCAATCAGGCTCTCCGGTGATTAGCAACAGAAGCCATCATCAGAGAAGTGGTGCCCGCGCGTATAGAACGTTTGGGCTATGCAATGGCTTTTCGGTAAAGAATCGGCGTGGTGCCCGCGCATATAGAACGTTTGTGCACTGATGCTGATACTGGGCTGGAGTGATGCGGTAGGCGCGCCGGAACCAGCGGCCAAAGTGGCGTTGATCGGCAAAGCCTACCTGAGCTGCCACCTCTGCCGGATTGAATCCCTGCGTTAACAGCATGCGGGCGGTACCTAGCCGCACCAGATAAGCATGGGGTGACTGACCAAATGCCTTCTGAAACTGGCGCGTAGCCGTCATGCACCGCGCCCGGCTCAATCAGGATCACCCGACCGGGACGGCTGGTATGCAGCGTACGATGACAGTTAAAGCGCTGCAGTCCCGTTTGCGTCACGCCCACCAGCATCTCATCATGATCGTGCGGATCATAAGCATGACCATAGAAATGCGCATGTACGCTTTCGATGCTGGTTTCAGGCTCCCGCTGCAAATTTATCCAGTCGCTGTTTACGGATTTTGGCATTTTTCATTCCGCCAGGAGGATTAAATCGTCTGGCTGAGTGCCAGGCCCGATATTCACCTTATCCATTTTTCGCCAGCAGGAAATCTTTGTCAGGAAATTCAGCGGTGCCGCTGGCAGCAGGGAAAAAGCCAATCGGTTAATAAAAAATACCGGCAGGCTACTATGCAGCCTGCCGGTATTTTATTTAGTCTCTATCCTCGCGATTCTCGCTACGCGCTCTTCGGAGCACCAGGCGGTTCTGCGGAATTTTAACCATTTTTGCGTCAGTGTTGCCGGCGTCTTTTCGACGGAGCCCCGTCACTGACCGCGGGATGTGTCTGAATGCTTTTCTTGCCTCCCGGTAAGACATGACTTTTTCTTCATCAGTCTCGCTTTTGGCAAGCTGCTGTAATTTATCCATGATGGCGTGATTACTTAAAGCACTCTGGCTGTCCAGAATCGACATCACCGCTTCGCCAAGGGCTACATGCACATTCTTAAAATCGTCTTTATCCAAACTCTCTCCTGTGCTGATGTTAAAGGAAACCGGTTATTCAGGCGATACGGAATAACCGGGTGCGCTTTTCAGACGCCAGCTGTTCCTTACGGCAACAACTACGTCAGAATCAGGAGAGTTTTACTGCAGCTATACATAGCGTGAAAACAGATTATTGATACAAAAAAACAGACTGGAGAGCGCACTTAAGTCGGAACATTACTCTCGCCCCAGCACCAGAGCCAACAGCCCATGATAGTGCATTTCCATTTCCTTGCTGGATACGCCATCCAGTTTCGTTAGCAGCCTGGCGCAAATCGCTTTGCGATTAACACTCTGTCCCGCTCTTAAAATATCAGCGACGATCTGTCCCAGCGTTTCCTGCTGAGTAGGGATATCCATATCTGCCATTTCAAAACGCGGAGCAAGTGCCTTGTTGATTTCAGGTGTCCATCGTTGCTGCGGCATCATTGGCGCCTCATGGTCAGATTATAAAATAAGCTAGCGTTGATGCAGGCTAAACTATACAAAAAAACAAAAGCTGTACAGGTATTTTTTGCTGAATGTATTACGGATCGTTCTTGATCCGAAACAGAAGAAGAGATACATGCGCATCTGCCCGGGAGGAAGGAATAGCAAAACGGCCTGTTTGCGCAGGCCATTGTTGCCTTAGTACTGGAACAGACTGAAGGTGCTGCTGTAATAACTGACCATCCAACCTACGTAGACCAACCACACCAACAACAATCCACCTAAGCCCATTTTCATTGTCATAATATTTCCTCACGCTTGCTAAGGTTTTTAACATCCTCTGCGCCATAATTTGGCAGAGTAAGAAAAGACTGAACTTGCGGCAGATCAATTAAACCTGTTTCATGATGAAAATGGATAAGCTGCGGCGATCAATTTTGCGTTACTCCCACTGTTTATCACGCATTTTCCTGAAAATTCACGGCCAGCCCGGTAAAGTAAACACTTAAAATCAATTGGTTATCTATTCCGGACTAATGATTATTACATCAATTCTGTTGACGCCCATGCCTTTACCGTTTCTATTCAGAAGGTAAGCCAGCTGCCTTGTCGCGGCGAAAGCTGCCCGTCGTTCGTTACCTGGTCGCGCCTGGCAAACGATCATGAGTCCGTTTTTGTTAAATAACCAAAATGAGGATTGTTATGAGCACTTTCAGAACCCAGGATGGCACCCGGATCTATTACAAAGACTGGGGTACAGGTAAGCCGGTACTGTTCAGTCACGGTTGGCCGCTGGATGCGGATATGTGGGATAGCCAGCTCAATTTTCTTGCCGAACGCGGCTATCGCGTTATTGCCTTTGACCGTCGGGGCTTTGGCCGCTCGGATCAACCGTGGCAGGGCTACGATTACGATACCTTTGCCTCTGATATTAACGATTTAATTACCAGCCTCGATCTGCAAGAGGTAACGCTGGTTGGTTTCTCAATGGGCGGCGGCGATGTGGCGCGTTATATCAGCCGTTACGGCACTTCACGCGTAGCGGGACTGGTGCTTCTGGGCGCGGTTACGCCAATTTTTGGGAAAGCGGAGGATTATCCGCAGGGCGTTGATCTAAGTCTTTTCAGCGAAATTCGTGGCGCATTGCTTAAAGATCGTGCCCAGTTCATTAGCGAGTTCTCCCCAACTTTCTATGGTATTAATGCCGGACAAACGGTTTCAGACGGCGTGCTGACACAGACATTGAATATTGCGCTGCTGGCATCGCTGAAAGGCACGCTGGACTGCGTAACCGCCTTCTCAGAAACGGATTTCCGGCCAGATATGGCGAAAATTGATGTGCCAACACTGGTGATCCACGGCAGCAACGATCAGGTGGTGCCGTTTGAAACCACCGGTAAAGTAGCGGCAGAAATGATCGCGAATGCCGAACTGAAAGTCTATGAGAATGGGCCGCATGGCTTTGCTGTGACGCATCAGGATCAGCTGAACAACGATCTGCTGGCGTTCCTGCAGGCGCACTAAGCGGAAAAAGAGGATGCGTGGCATCCTCTTTAAATAAAAAACCTGTTTGTATCCGAAATAGAGGCTGATGGTAGCCGGGTAAAAAAGTCTTTCCTGACAGACCGGCTTTTTTAAAAACGTACCTTCCCGGCGCAGGGCTGAGAGATCTGTTGGTAACAGCGCACGTTTTTATACCGGTTCTATTTCTGCAAGGGAGCGATAGATCTTTAAGCCCCGTTGTTCTGCTACTTCAATATCTTTATCCGCCCCCTTTGACTCTCCTTCAATACGATATATCGCATCGCATTGTGCAATTAAGCGGTGAGCTACCGGATAAAGCATTGATTCACTAATTTCATCACCCAGATATTCTGAACCCGCCGCTTTGGCTAAAGGAAGCGCAAGCCACTCGCCAATAACAGGAACATGCCCACGTTGATAAACCTGCAACGCTGCCGCTTCCAGCCGATGAAGATTCCTGGCGATCAGGGTTTCATCGCCCTGCGTGCCGCTACGGTACGGTCCGGCAATAAGGATTAATTCTGCAGCCATATTCACCTCACATGATGCCCTTCAGGGCAAGATACTGGAGTAACATAATGGTTTTGGCATCTGTTATTTCACCGTTATCAATTGCTTTCATTGCCTGCTGAAAATTCATTTCGATCACTTCAATATCTTCGCCCTCCTCTTTAATGCCGCCGCCTGCGCCGGAAAGCTGCCCGGCGTTATACTCGGCGATAAAGAAATAAAGTTTTTCCGTGACCGACCCTGGACTCATAAAGGCTTCAAATACCTTTTGCACCTGTTCAACTTTATAACCGGTCTCTTCTTCCGCTTCGGCTTTAATACGCTTTTCAGGATCGAGATTATCCAGTAATCCTGCTGGCGCTTCCAGCAACAGGCCGGGATGATCGTTAACGTAAACGGGAAAACGAAACTGACGCGTCAAAATAACGGTTTGCCTGCTGCGGTTATAAAGCAGGATCACCGCTCCGTTGCCCCGGTCGTAAACCTCACGGCTTTGCCGCTGCCACTCGCCGTCACGGCGCTGTAGCTCAAAGGTATATTTTTTCAGTAAATACCAGTCATCCGATAAGATTTTGCTGTCAAGAATGCGCACTTCTGCATGTTTAGCTGGCATAATTGCTCCTCCGTCGGTAATATCGGCATATTAGCGTGCACAAACATGCATTTTCAAGTTAATTCGTGCAACCAGGAAAAAGGCCAGATGCTCACGTCGCAACGTAAACAACTTATCCTGCAAAAACTCGCCGCTGAGGGACAGGTGCTCTCTAAAGATCTTAGCGAAGCCTTCAATGTGTCAGAGGACACCATCCGCCGTGATTTACGCGAGCTTTCTGCCGAAGGCCTGCTACAGCGGGTTCACGGCGGGGCACTGCCCGCCTCCGCCGCAACCGTAACCTTTGCCGAACGTAAAAATCTGCGGCTGGATGCGAAGCGTATTATTGCGAAAAGGGGAGCGGAGCTGATTGAGCCGGGGCAGGTCGTGATGATTGACGGCGGTACCACCACCGCCGAGCTGATTACTTTTTTACCGCACAGCCTGCAAATTACCGTGGTTACCCATAGCCCCAGCATTGCGCTTGGCCTGGCGGATCATCCGCTCATTGATGTCATTATGATCGGCGGGCGGCTGTTTAAACATTCGCTGGTTGCCGTAGGCGCGGCAGCCATTGAAAATGTCGCTAACGTGCGCGCGGATATTTTCTTTATGGGCGTAACCGGCATTCATGCCGATGCCGGACTGAGTACCGGCGACTATGAAGAGTCATGCATCAAGCGCGCGTTTTCACAGAAGGCGGCGGAAACCATCGTGCTGGCCTCGCCGGAAAAATTGAACAGTGCTTCCGCCTGGGTTATCGGCGATATTTCACTGATTAATACCATGGTGGTGGAAGAGAATACCGCAGAGCATTTGCTGTCGCCCTTTATCGCGAAAGGCGTTACGGTAATCAAAGCCTGACCGAACGCGCCGGAATGCCTGATACTCATGCTGGCGTGCCAGCTTTTCGCCTGCTAAAAATAAAAAAGTAAAATTTATGTAGACGACCGGTCTAATTAGGTCTAAGGTTAATTCATGAACAAAACCACAGCACAAAAAAATGCAGGAACCCGACAGAATATTCTTGATGCCGGCTACCGTATTATGGCCGCAAAAGGTTTTTCTGCCGTAGGATTGAATGAAATCCTGACGGCGGCTTCTGTCCCGAAAGGCTCTTTCTATAACTATTTCAGTTCAAAAGAAGCTTTTGGTGAAGCGTTGCTTGACTACTATTTTGAAGACTACTTGTCGGAGATGAGCGTGCTTTTTTCCCGACAGGACCTTACGGCAGCGCAACGGTTAATGGAATATTTTCATCAGTGGCGCAATAACCAGTCATTTGAAGATTGTCAGGGAAAGTGTCTGGCGGTCAAGCTTGGTGCCGAGGTTGCCGATTTATCGGAAGCGATGCGCGAATCGCTCAGGCGCGGTACTGCTGCCATTACGCAGCATCTGGCGGGAGCGATAAAAGCAGGTCTTGCTGACGGTTCGCTTGATACAAAAGGCGATCCTGCAGAGCTGGCCCAAAGCCTCTATCAACTCTGGCTCGGGAGCAGCGTCATGGTAAAAATTATGCGTGATGTACAGCCGTTTGATGCAGCCCTGTCAGCCACGCAGAAATTGCTTCACCCTGCCCTTTAACCCGGGCAGGCAGATAAAAAGCGCCTTCGTGGCGTTTTTTCAGGTCAGTTTTTAAGACGACCGGTCTACTTAACACACGTTAGCTTATCCATCCTAAATCAGGAGATACACCATGAAAGTATTAATCGTACTGACTTCACATGACCAACTGGGCAATACCGGACGTAAAAC
This sequence comes from Pantoea sp. FN0302, assembly GCF_050113775.1. NCBI lineage: Bacteria > Pseudomonadati > Pseudomonadota > Gammaproteobacteria > Enterobacterales > Erwiniaceae > Pantoea > Pantoea sp. FN0302. The sequence continues at coordinate 39,013 of NZ_JBNJSM010000001.1, read as the reverse complement.
AGGTTTCTGGCTGGAAGAGCTGGCGGCGCCTTACTACGCCTTTAAAGAGGCCGGTGCCGATATCACTCTGGCCTCACCAAAAGGTGGTAACCCGCCGCTGGATCCAAAAAGCAACGAGCCTATGTTTCAGACGGAACTCACCCGCCGCTTTGAAGCCGATGCAGACGCTACCGCCCAACTGGCCGGGACGATCCGTCTTGACAGCGTATCGCAAGCGGATTACGACACCGTTTTTTATCCGGGAGGCCACGGCCCGCTGTGGGATCTGGCGGAGGATGCTCATTCAATCGCTCTGATTGAATCATTTATCGCCGCAAACAAGCCGGTTGCCCTTGTCTGTCATGCGCCAGGCGTGCTGCGTCATGTGAAAACGCCTGCCGGCAGGCCGCTGGTGGAAGGGAAAAAAGTCACAGGATTTACCAATAGTGAGGAAGAGGCGGTAGGGCTGACGAATGTTGTTCCTTTCCTGGTTGAAGATGAGCTGATCGCTAAAGGCGGTATTTACTCTAAAGGTGAAGACTGGAGCTCTTATGTGGTCAGCGATGGCCTGCTGATTACCGGCCAGAATCCAACATCCTCAGCAGAGACGGCTGCCCTGCTTATCGGGCAGTTTACTCGCTAACCGACAATATCGTTGCTGTGACAGCTTTCTGCATTTTTTCCTCCTTGTTGAAGTTGAGGCGTCCTCCCTGTTCATAAGAGAGAGCCACCTGCCCTTTCACCCCAGGGCAGGAACTACGCGGCCCTAAGCCAGGATTGCCGCAGCGGTCAGAGCAGATTTTATGACGTGCTGATAAACATGCGGGCAGCTGAATGCCCACTCTGCAGCACAGCCTGATCAACAGGCCAGTGCTGTCACCACCATTTTTCAAAAATCAGGCGATTAAGGAAGAAGATTATGATGAAGAAAACCTATGCTGCTCTGGCATTAAGTGTTGTTCTCTCTGTCTCCGCGCAGAACGCTTTGGCTGAGCAGGTAAAAAATGTGGTTCTGGTGCATGGCGCTTTTGCTGATGGCTCTAGCTGGGGGCCGGTGGCCACCATTCTTGATAACGCTGGCTATAAGGTTTCCATCGTGCAGGAACCGCAAACCTCTCTGGCTGATGATGTGGCTGCAACCCGGCGCATTCTGGCTCAGCAGCACGGTAAAACGCTGCTGGTGGGACACAGCTATGGAGGAATGACCATCAGCGATGCGGGAAATGATCCTGCGGTTGCAGGCCTGGTTTATGTAGCCGCCTTCGAGCCGGATACAGGAGAGACGCTGCTGAGCCTGGCCGGTAAAATTCCGCCAGCCAGTAAGTCCGTCGCTGAAACAGCGGATCACTTTCTCTATCTGAAACCGGAAAATTTTCAGGCAGATTTTGCCGCTGACTTACCTAAAAAACAGACCGACATGATGGCGCGATCTCAGGTTATGCCTGCAGCGGCGGCCTTCAGCGCCCCGGCAGGCTCGCCGGCCTGGCGAACCAAACCAAGCTGGGCGGTTGTTGCTACCGAGGATCGGGCCATTAATCCTGAACTGGAGCGTTATATGGCTAAACGGGCTCACAGTACCCTTGTTGAAATAAAGGGCAGCCATGCCATCTATGCATCACAGCCGGAGAAGGTGGCAGCCCTGATTAAGGAGGCGGCACAAAGTTTATCGCATTAACCAGTGTCTGGCCTCTGGCCTGTCCCGGTCGCTTTCCTGGTGAAAGCGCCGGGTGGCGTTTGAAAAAGTAACGGTATTGCTGCAACGTTTGATAATAACCCTCCATCGCGCTAATGAGCCGCCCTGCCCTATCAAAAAATAGTTGCCATATCGTACTGTTAATTTATTAAATGTGGGTTATTCCAGGCGAGTAGTTCCGCCTGACCACCTTAACGTCAGTAAATACAGGGTGAATAATCAATGAAACGTTTAATATCTTTATCGATTTCGCTGATGACGTTACTGCTCACTGCCCATGCCGCCTACGCTGACAGAAATGCTTTATGGAATAAGGTGAATGAGCATTGCGTACCGGGCTATCTTAATAACGATACTTACCAGCCATGTAGCCTGGTGGACATGAATGAAAAAATTGTCATCTACAAGGTGGATAGTGATAAATATCAATACCTTCTGTTGCCAACTGATAAGATTAGTGGCATTGAGGATGTTAAATTACAACAGGATAACCAGCAAAATTACCTTTATGACGCATGGCAGGCCAGAACCTTCTTAACAGAGCGTCTTGGTCAACCTGTTCAGGAACGTTTTATTTCTTTAGCCATAAACCCCAGCAACGCCCGCAGCCAGGACCAGCTTCACATTCATATATCTTGTTTATCCAACGCGGCAAATGAGATCCTTTCAAATATAGCGCCGGGTAAAATAAACAGCGACTGGTCTGATAAAAAGTTAACTATCCCGCCTTATTCTTACTATTACAGAAAAGTAACCCTGAATGAGCTGAGCAGTAAAAATCTTTTTAAATCGATAGCAGACAAAGTGGCGCAGGAAAAAGGAAGCCTGGCGTATACGGGAGCGGCGCTGGTAAACCGGGGACCGGGGGATTTCATCCTGTTAGCTGGCGCAGGAACCCAGACGACTGGGGTCTCAGCGGAAGAGATTCAGGATCATGGATGCCAGCTTGCAGGCAAGTAACCGTGGGGCGAGGTTAGCATAACGCTCAGCAGTTGCGGCGCTAAACAGCATTAACGCCGAAATGCCGCTTTAAGCCCGCTGCGCCTTTGGCAGTGATATGTACGCAGCGGCTGCCAACATCCTTTTCTATCCAGCGCTGCTGTTCAAACCAGCTGAGCAAGGCAGCGCCCAGCGCCCCGCCGAGATGGTAACGGCGTTCGCTCCAGTCCAGGCAGGCACAGCTGAATTTTCGGCGCAAACCAGAGGGCGGCATCGCCACTCCCAATGTTGTCAGCTCTCTATTCCCTGTCCCGGTGAGTCTGTTGCCATCTACCGTGAGCCAGCCGCGCTCGGTTAGCCCCTGGTACAGGTTAACCGCCACCTCACCGGCCAGATGGTCATAACAGGTTCGGGCACGGCGCAGATAATCGGGCGTGGTAATACGCGGCGCGGCCTGGCCGCTCCAGGAGATTTCCATCAACCTTTCTAACAGATCGGCCACGGCCACGCTGCTTAAACGGTAATAGCGATGCCTTCCCTGTGCCAGGCAAACCACAAACCGTTGCGCGGTGAGTTTCGCCAGATGAGCGCTGGCCGTTGAGGGGGAGATATCCGCCGCGGCGCTCAGTTCCGTTGCCGTCCAGGCGCGTCCATCCATCAATACGCATAGCATACGGGCGCGCGACTTATCTGCCATAATGGCCGCCGTTGCTGCCAACAGATCTTCCGGCTGACAGAGATCCTGCGTGTCCGCACTCTTTTCGCTGCGTAATGCCATATTGTTTTCACCTTTTACCGTGACGCGAGCTGATACATTAATTTCAGAGGATCCGAACCACCATCTCAAGCCCCAACGCCAGCAGGCAAATCAAAAAATAGCGTTTAAACACTGCCGGAGAAATAAAGCGACGCAAACGCTGCCCGGCAAACAACCCGATCAGCGCCGGGATCACCGCTAATCCTGATATGCCCAGAGAGGCAGAGGGCAATGCCCCATGCCACCATAGCCCGGCGGCCAGAGCCAGCGTCGAACTGGTGAAAGAGATCCCCAGCGCCTGCACCAGCTCATCTTTTTCCAGCCCCAGCGCCTGTAGCCAGGGCACGGCGGGCATAACAAAAACGCCGGTAGCACCGGTCAACAGACCGGTCATGATGCCCACCGGCAGCGAAAAAAGAGATTCACCGCGCGGCGAAACGGTAAGGCTGCGCCCGGTCAGCGTCCAGAGCGCATAAACCATCAGCGCCACGCCTAATGCCAGTTGCGTATAATCACTCTGCCCTTTAGCCAGCCATCCGCAACTCAACAGTGTGGCGCTAACGATCGCTAACTGCATTGGCCACAGTCGCCGGATAAGCGCGCCGCAATGACCGCCGCCGCTTAGCTGGAAAATATTGGTGACAAATGAAGGTAACAGCAGCATCGCGGCGGCAGTGGCCGGAGAAAGCAACGATCCCAGCACGCCCATCGCTACCGTCGGCAGGCCCATACCGGTTACGCCCTTAACCAGACCAGCTAACAGAAAGGTTGTACCAGCCAGCAGCAGCGTGGCGAAATCAAGCTCCATTATGTGGTTCCTTCTCCGGCTGTGGCGCCTGCCCGCGCTCGTTTTTACCATAATCACGCATTACAGCCGCAACCCGCAGTCGGTAATGGCTGAAAATATCAACGCGCCCCGCCTGCTGCGCCGCCCGGTGTTCTTCCTGACGCCGCCAGGCGAGAATCGCCTCTTCATCCCGCCACCAGGAGAGAGATAAGATCCTCTCTGGCCGGGTCAGGCTTTGAAAACGTTCGATAGCGATGAATCCATCGATATGCATGAGCAGCGGCTTAAGATCGGCTGCCAGATCAAGATAGCGCTGTCTTTGGGATGGATAAGGTTCGGCTTCAAAAATCACGGCAAACATGGTCGGCTCCTTCTGATTGAAAACGCCAGCTTGCCGCAGGCGCGGAGCGAATGCTTCGCCGGATAACGAAGTATGCACGTTGAGCTGCCGCCAGCGTAGAGAGATGCAACACAGAAGGGATAAATAGCCGCTCCTGAGCCAGAATCGGCCTGGCTCAGGAGCGGCAGAAAAGCGATAGCTCCTGTACGGAGCCATCAGTCTGGGTTAGAAGTTATAGTTGGCTGTAACGGAGAAGTTACGCGGCGCGCCGTAAACCTGATACTGGCTTACGCTGGTATCGTAGGATTTATCAAACAGGTTATTCAGGTTCGCCTGCACCGAGAACTGTTTGGTGAACTGGTAGCGACCAAACAGATCCACCAGCGCATAGCTGCCCTGCTCTGCCCGCCAGTTACCGTTGCCCTGCGGCGCGGCAACATCCTGCCAGACATGCGTCTGCCAGTTAACGCCGCCGCCCAGCGTTAGCTCTCTTAAGGCTGGCACATTGTAAGCGGCAAACAGCTTCAGGCTGGTGCGCGGCAGCATCGGATTCACGGCTTTGCCGTCGCCATCTTCCGCCACGTAGCGCGTTGCGCCGAAAGTCATTTGCAGGTTATCGGTGACCGCGCCGTTAATCTCAAACTCAATACCTTTGCTGACCGTGCCCTGCGCGGCGTAATAAGCCTGCTCGTTGGCGGTGTTCGGGATTATCTGATTGGTAGTCTGCGCGACGTTATCCTGCTCAATGCGGAACAGCGCCAGCGAGGTGGTCAGACGGCTGTTCAGCCAGTCCGCTTTGATCCCGGTTTCATAGTTTTTGCCGGTGACCGGATTCAGATAGCTGCCGTTAATATCGCGATTGGTCTGCGGATTAAAGATCGAGGTATAGCTGGCGTAAGCGGACCAGGTATCATTGATGTCATACACCAGGCCTGCATATGGCGTAACGCGATTCTTCGCCAGCTCCTGGGTCAGCGTGCTGGTGCTCCACTTGGTATAGCGCGCGCCCACAATCAGGTTCAGCGGATCGGCCAGCGAAATGCGCGTCGCCAGATAGGCTGACTTCTGATGCACCGTATCAGCCTGCGCCAGGCTTAGCGCACCCCAGTTAGTTTCAGAGAAACCGCTGTTCCAGTTGTTGTAATCGCCGACTTCCTCCGGTGAGAGGTTATCGTAGGCATTGTAATAGCGGTTGTTTTGACGGCTGTAGCTTATGCCCGTCATCAGCTCATGCTGACGGCCAAACAGCTGATAAGGGCCGCTGGTAAAAGCGTCAAGCGCATGCACTTTGCGCGTACCGGTGTTATAGCCGGTGCCGCCGACAAGATCGTCATAGCCAGGAGAACTCGCGTAAGGGCTGACCAAACGTCCGCTGTTTTTATCAACGAAGCCATCAAGATAGAGCATCTTGCTGTCGAGTTTGGTTTCCGCATGGGTGCCGTTCAGGGTGAACTGCCAGCCGTTGTCGAAGCGCTGTTTCAGCGTGGCGAATACGCGTCGGGATTCGGTATTACGATAGGCCCAGTCAGGCGCGGTATTGTCGCTGCGATCGTAGCTGACCAGGCTGCCATCGCTATACCAGCGCGGTAAGCCACCCCAGGTTGGGCGGTCGGCATTATCTTCCTGGTAATCGTAACCCACCGATAAGGTGGTGGAATCGGTAAGATCCGCATCCACCACGCCATAAATGAATTTTCTGTTGTTGCTGTAGTTATCGATATAACTGTTTCTGTCCTGATAACCGGCCACCACGCGTCCACGTACGTTGCCTGATTCGGTTAACGGCGCAGAGAGATCAACCACGTAGCGCTGTTTGTCCCAGCTGCCGTAGCTGGCGGAGACATTGCCGACAAACTCGCGGCTGTCGGCATGCTTACGGATCATATTCACCGACGCTGACGGGTTGCCGGTGCCGCTCATCAGGCCGGTCGCGCCGCGTACTACTTCGATACGGTCATACATAGCGGTATCGGAAGAGGCGTCGTTCAGGTTCCAGCGCTCTTCAAACACGGTTGGAATGTCATCAACCAGGTAGTTATCAATCATAAACCCGCGTGAATAGAAAGTTTTGCGATCGAGATCGGCTACTTTCTCCGATACGCCGGTGGTGCTTTTTAATACGTCGCCCAGCGACTGCATCTGCTGATCCTGCATGCGCTGTTTGCTGACAATGCTAACCGATTGCGGAATATCACGCGCGGTTAAGGTCATTTTGGTGCCCGCCTGGGTGACCGGCACGCTGTAATCGTTTTGCGTTGGGTTATCTTCGCTTTCGGCAGCGGCATCCACCACCAGCGTCTCTTCCTGCACAGCCGCATACGCCGCGTGGCCGTGCAGCGCGATAGCGATCAACGCGGCCAGAGAAGTGATAGTCCGTTTGGCTTTCATGTTTCCGCTAAGGCGGATTTCCCCGTTATTAACTGAAATCAGACGCATTTTTTACCTTCGAGAGTTTTTATTTTTCCGTTTGCCCGACCGTATGCGCTTTCTCAATCTGAATAAGGCCTACGCTAAGGCAGTTTTCCCTGAGCCAGTAAATGTCTGGCGCAATATCAATCCCTGTCGGCTTAGCGGATCCAATGGATACGTAAAAAATCATTTCACCGCCAACAATGAGAATGAGAAATTTAATCATTTTCATTACGGATGTAAATGCGTATTACAGAATTGTCTGGAGAGAAGCGGATGAGTGACAGCAAAAGGTAAAGAGGCGGATTTAGTGAGGGGAAAACGTTGTTCCCCGATCATCACCGGGGAAACCTTAAGAAACTGGGCTGGAGCCGCTTTTTACCGGGCGTCTGAAGCCGGACGCTGGCGTGCGGTTAAGCCGCGCAGGAAATAACGCAGAAACTGATCGCCGCATTCGCGGTAGTTTTTGTGATCCGGCGCCCGCATCATGGCGGTAATTTCCGGCATAGAGATACGGAATTGCTGAGAAGTGAGAATGTCCAGAATATCGTCAGTTTTCAACGCGAAGGCGATGCGCAGCTTTTTAAGAATAATGTTGTTATTTATGCGGCGATCAACTTTCAGCGGCGTCATACTCTCATCTTTGCCGCGCTTATGATAAATCAGGCCGTTCAGGAAGCCGCTCATCAGCACGTCGGGACACACAACAAAGCCCTCTTCTTCCTCTTTCAGCATATAGCTGGCCATCTGCTCAACGGGAATCGCCATATCGGCCAGCGCCAGGATCGCGACCATGTCATTATTGTTGAGCTTTAGCATGTAGCGCAGGCTACGCAGTACGTCATTATTTATCATCGCGATGATTCCTTACCCTTGCGGCATTTAAAGCGGGCAGTATAGCGATCTCTGCGCTGATGACGAGTAAAACTACACGCTTTTGCTCTCAAAGAACGTGGGTAACAGCAGGGATTGGTGCAGGATGGCAGGGTAAAACAGCCGCCCTGCGGATACAGGCGCGGCCAGGGAAAAGGATTAGTTTTCCAGCTTGTAGTTCAGGGTGATTTCGGCGTTCAGCACCTGTGAAACCGGGCAGCCCGCTTTGGCCTTATTGATGATTTCATCAAAGGCGGCGTTATCAATTCCTGGTAGCTTAATATGGCTGTCGAGAGCAATTTTGGTGATAGCAAAGCCTTCGCCCTGCTTATCCAGCGAAACATCCGCCGTGGTATCAATACTCTGCGGCGTATGGCCTGCCTGACCCAGCATCATAGAGAGCGCCATTGAGAAGCACGCGGCATGCGCTGCGCCAATCAGCTCTTCCGGGTTAGTGCCCGGTTGATCTTCAAAGCGGGTATTAAAACCGTACGGTTGCTGGCTCAGCGCGCCGCTTTCAGTAGAGACTGTGCCTTTACCGCGTTTTAGATCGCCTTCCCAGTGTGCCTGACCCTTCTTATGAATCGTCATTTTTCCTCCGGTTTTACTGAAATGTACTATCAGTATAGTTAACCCGCTGCGTATCGCCTGTTGGCGGCGGCGCTATTGCCTTGTCATGCAGGGCTAACCCACGTGCAGCGGGCCTGACGGGCGGCAGAAAAAATGTAACTAACAAAGAATGAGGGAGGGACAACATGTTTCAGAAAGATGATTTCGTCCAGGCCAAAACCGGCGGCCCCAAAATGCAGGTAATGCGCGTCGAAGGCGAAATGCTCTGGTGCGCCCGCCTTGACGATGCGGATAAAAAAGAGATCGAGATACCAGCCAGTTCAGTTAATCCTTATCATGAAGATGGCGACTTTGGCGTGTGCTGACTATCCGGCAGCCTGAATGATAACGGGCTGCCTTCTTAGCGCCGTGCCGCGACGTTAAAATAAAAAAACTTTTTTACCAGGATGTGGGTATGAGCGTGAAATTACGTCCGCTTGAGCGGGAGGATCTGCACTTTGTACATCAGCTGGATAACAACGCCAGCGTGATGCGTTACTGGTTCGAGGAGCCGTACGAGGCGTTTGTTGAGCTGTCCGATCTCTATAACAAACATATTCACGATCAGAGCGAGCGCCGCTTTGTGGTGGAAAACGGCGGCGAAAAAGTGGGACTGGTTGAGCTGGTAGAGATCAATCATGTGCATCGGCGCGCCGAGTTCCAGATCATTATCGATCCCCTGCACCAGGGCAAAGGGCTGGCGAGTCAGGCGGCGAAGCTGGCAATGGACTACGGCTTTTCTGTGCTGAACCTGTATAAACTCTACCTGATTGTTGATCAGGAGAATGAAAAGGCGATCCATATTTACAGCAAGCTGGGCTTTGAGATCGAAGGCGTACTGCGGCACGAATTTTTTATTAATGGTGAATACCGTAACACTATTCGCATGTGTATTTTCCAGCATCAGTATCTGGAGAGGCATAAAACCCATCCCGGTGCGATGGTAAAACCCACCGCCCAGTAAAAGATAAGCAGCGTGCGGGTTAAACCTGCACGCTGCAACCGTTAGCGATTTATCAGCCGGCGCGTGCGCCGACCGGGTTGATCACCGGCTGGATCTGGTCGGGGACGATGTTATACATGCCGCCGTAAAAAGGATCCACCAGCAGCCAGCCAGGGAAGCCACCCAACGGAATATTACCCAGGATATACCACAGGTTCGCCTTCTCTCTTAACGGCAGCGTTAGCGGAACGTAACCGGGACGCTCCATCATCACCAGATAGCTCTTCTTACCGAAATAGCGGCCGTTAGACTTCTCCAGCACCACGGTTTTTGGGGTCACCCCCTCCGCCACCGCACGTCCGGTTTCATCCTGTACGACAAAGGTTGCACCCTGCGGAATCGAATCGATTCGCACACTTTGCGTTTCCGAGCCGACAATAGTGGCGCAGCCGCTGAGCAGCGTTGCCGCCGCCAGCGCCAGTAACAGGCGTTTCATACGCTTTCCTGAATTTTACGGTTTGGTACTAGTTTAATCGGCAACGCGTCACTTTTCCTTAGTGCCCGAATTCCTTTCCAGGCACCAGAAGGGGAAAAAAGCGTTATTGATGGAGGCAGCCACGCGCCAGCGCGGCGATATCCTGCGGCGTGGTACGGCAGCAGCCGCCGATAATCTGCGCGCCTGCGTGCAGCCATTCACTCATCTTATCCTGCAACGAACAGCCCGCAGGGGCGCTGTGCCAGCTTTTGCTGACCGCATCGTACTGCTCGCCGGAATTGGGATAAACCAGTAGCGGCTTCGACGTTAAACGGCGCAGCGTAACGAGCGCTGGCGTCACCTTTTCCAGTGCGATGCAGTTAATGCCCAGCGCCACCGCCTGCGGACAATCATTGAGTAATGCTGACACCGCCGTTAACGGCGTACCGTCGGACAGATGTTCACTGTCGCGCAGGGTAAACGAGAACCAGGCAGGCATGGTGGGGAATTCCGCCAGCAGCGTCACCAGCGCCTCAAGCTCGGCATAAGAAGGCAGCGTTTCACAGGCCAGCAGGTCGATGCCGGAACCGGCCAACGCCTCGACGCGCGGGCGATGAAACGCCATCATCTCTTCTTGCGGCAACGCATAGTCGCCGCGATATTCCGCGCCGTTGGCGAGAAAAGCGCCGTAAGGCCCTACCGATCCCGCCACCAGCAGCGGTGCCGCCTGCGGTTGCTGCGCCAGGTAGTCGTTGCGCGCACGCAAAGCCAGCTCAGCGCTGCGGATAATCAGCTCGCGTGACTGTAGCTCGCTCAGGCCGCGGGCGGCAAAGCCCTGCGGCGTCGCCTGATAGCTGGCGGTGATGGCGCACTGCGCCCCGGCGGCAAAATAGTCGTAGTGCACCTGATAAATCAACTGTGGATCTTCCATTAGCACTTTGGCTGACCACAGCGCATCGGCCAGCTGGCATCCACGCGCCTCCAGCTCCGTTGCCAGCGCGCCATCCAGAATCAGCGTATCGCGACGCTGGAGAAGATCGGCAATGGGATCAAATAGCATGTTCCGTTTCCTTAGCGCTTTCCCGCTTGTTACGTTTTGTTAGCCAGTAAGCACCATAGCAGATCGCCACAAAAGGCAAACCACACCATAGCGCGATGCGCTGTTCCGGATCGAAAGCCAGCCCGACACAGGCCAGCAGACAGAGCGCAAAACCCAGAATCGGCGTCAGCGGAAACCAGGGCGCGCGAAATTGCAGCCCGGAGAGCGGTCGCCCTTCGCGCAGGTATTGACGCCGGAAAGCGTAATGGGATGCGCAGATGCTGAGCCAGACCGCTACCACGGCAAAGCCGGAGATAGCGGAAAGCGCCACATAAACGGTATCGGCCGCCACCACGCTGGAGAACAGCGCCAGCAGACCGCCCAGCATACTGGCGCTAATCGCTACCAGCGGAATACCCCGCCGCGTCAGGCGCGAAAAACAGCGCGGCAGCGTGCCTTCATTAGACAATGACCACAGCATGCGCCCTGAGGCATAGAGGCCGGAATTAGCCGCCGAGAGGATGGCCGTCAGGATAACAAAGTTAAAAATATCCGCCGCCCAGGGGAGACCAATCTTTTCAAACACCAGAACAAACGGGCTTTTCACGATGCCCGCCTGTTCCATCGGGATCAGCGCCGCCAGAATCAGTACGGTACCGATAAAGAAAATAATCAGCCGCGCAACGGTAGTGCGAATCGCCAGCGGCAGCACTTTTTGCGGATTTTCCGTTTCACCGGCGGCAATGCCAATCAGCTCGGTGCCGGAGAAGGCGAAGTTAACCGCTACCATGGTCATCAGGATCGGCAACGCGCCGTGCGGCAGCCAGCCGGAGGCGGTGAGATTATGGAAAAACGGCGCGGGCGTGCCATCTTTTAGCGGGATCAGGCCAAATACCGCGCCGCCGCCAAGAACAATAAATGCCAGAATGGTGATCACTTTGATCAGCGAGAACCAGAACTCCCCTTCAGCGAAGAAGCGGGTAGAAATGACATTCAGCAGAAAGATCGCCAGACAAAAAACCAGGCACCAGAGCCAGACCGGCGTTTGTGGAAACCAGTACTGCATACAGAAGCCGGCCGCCGTCAGGCTGGAACCCAGCGCGACGGTCCAGGTCAGCCAGTAGAGCCAGGCGACGGTATAACCGGTAGCAGGACTCAGGTAGCGGGAAGCATACACGTGGAAAGCACCGGTTTCCGGCATCGCCACCGACAACTCGCCCAGCGACTGCATCACCAGCCAGACCACCAGCGCACCGATCAGGTACGCCAGTAGCGTTCCTGCCGCACCGGTAGTGGAAATGATATAGCCGGTATTGAAAAACAGACCGGTGCCAATCACACCGCCCAGGGAAAGCATCACCAAATGGCGCGCTTTCATACTGCGTTTAAATTGTCCGCCTTGCGGCTGTTCTGACTGCATGGTTTCTTATCCGTATGGACGTCTAAACTTCTAAATGTGGCAAAGTTTATACCTGTCCATGCAGCAGAATGCAACGTAGCAAACGCGATAGCTTAACGCCCTGTGGGAAAGACGTTAATCGAACATACTCTGTAAATAGCGTTCCAGCGCGGCGCGCGAGCTAAAACCGTGCGGAATGCCGTAGTGATCCTGAGTATCACCCACAAGGTACATCGGGAAGCGCGTGTAGTGATCGCAGGTCTTGATATCTGACGCCGGGTCCGCATAATTCAGGCTTTTTTCTTTCAGCGTCGGATGAATGACCAGTGCGGTTCGCCCCAGGCGCGCTTCGCGGTTGACGTAAACATAGTTTTCGCCACGGCGGTAGCCATAGGTTTTCGGCGTCACGGTATCCATTTCAAAGCCAGCTTTTTCCAGAACGCGTGCCACCTCATCTGGTCGTAAATACATGCTTGATCCTCTCAATCTTATAAAGCTTCGCAACCTTACATCAGCGCAGCAGCCAGGGACATTCAGAATTATCCAGAAAGTCCGCTGCCGGAGACCTTTAGCGCTGCGCTTACAGGGAATGGTCTACACTAAGTATTACGTTATTCAGCAAAGGGAGAGGAAAAATGTCTAAACAAACGGTAAAAAATGACGAATTAGACGTGCATCAGGACGTTTCTGTACTGGCGGATGCGCTGGACGATTTACTCAAATCCTACGGCAGCAAAACCAAAGAGGATATTGAGGAGGCGCGTAGCAAAGCAGAAGCGCTGCTGAAAGAGACCCGCGCTAAAATTCATGGGCGTAGCCGCGTACGTCAGGCTGCGCGCGACGCAGGCCAGCAGGTTGATACCTGGATTCATGATAAGCCCTGGCACGGCGCAGGCGTTGGTGCTGCTATCGGTATCTTTATCGGCGCGCTGCTGGCTTCTCGTCGCTAATCACCCCGCTCTGCATTCTCTCCCCGCCACGTGCGGGGATTTTTTTGTCTGAAAATTTTTTTCCAGCGCTGGCGCGCCCTGCGCCATGATTTGCCGTTAGGCCTGAAATCTCCATGGTTGAAAATCCAAAACGCTACATCTAGTATTCAAATCATCAAGAGCACACAACACCTTGTAATTACCACGTGGCAGGCGTGTCGTGTGGCGCATAATGTAGCACAGGGTTTCAGGACGCCTAAAGGAAATACGAATCATGCTCATTACCATTTACACTAAAAACAACTGTATGCAGTGCACCGCCACCAAAAACATGATGGATAAACTGGGATTGACCTGGCAGTTGATTAATCTGGACGACGAGCCTGACGCTATCGAGAACCTGAAGGCGTTGGGCTACCGTCAGCTACCGGTTGTGATGGTCGATGGTGAACACTGGAGCGGTTTCCGCCCCGATAAGTTGATGCGTCTGGCGCAGCCGCAGCGGGCGCTGGGGTGATCGCATGCTGGTCTACTTCTCCAGCCAGTCGGAAAACACCCACCGGTTCGTTACCCGGCTCGGCCTGCCGTCGCGCCGCATTCCGTTAGATAAAGCGCAACGCCTGCAGGTAGATCGGCCTTTTATTCTGGTGGTACCCAGCTACGGCGGTGGTAGCGTGCGCGGCGCGGTACCCGCTCAGGTTATTCAGTTTCTTAATGATGCAGCCAATCGTCGGCTGTTGCGCGGCGTGATTGCCGCAGGCAACCGCAACTTCGGCGCAGGCTTTTGCCTGGCCGGCGACATCATTGCGCAAAAATGTCAGGTTCCCTACCTTTACCGCTTCGAGCTAATGGGGACCCCTGACGATATCGCCAACGTTAAAGCGGGAGTGACCCAATTTTGGCAACAACAGACAGCCCACAGCTAGCGCCCGATTATCATGCGCTGAACGCCATGCTCAATCTTTATGATGAGCAGGGAAATATCCAGTTTGATAAAGATCGTGAGGCGGCGCGCCAGTTCTGGCTGCAGCAGGTGATCCCCAACAGCGTGTCTTTCGACTCGCTCACGGCGCGGCTGCAGTATCTGGTAGCGGAAGGCTACTACGAAGCGGACGTGTTGAACGCTTATCCCTTTGAATTTGTCTGCCAGCTGTTTGAGCGGGCGGCGGGTTGGGGTTTTTGCTTTGACACCTTTTTAGGCGCCTGGAAATTTTTTACCAGCTATGCGCTCAAGACGTTCGACGGCAAACGCTACCTCGAAGATTTTCCCGATCGCGTCTGTATGGTGGCGCTGACGCTGGCGCAGGGCGACAGCAAATTAGCCACGGCGCTGATGGAAGAGATGCTTTCCGGCCGCTTCCAGCCGGCAACGCCAACGTTTCTTAACTGCGGCAAGCAGCAGCGCGGCGAGCTGGTCTCCTGCTTTTTATTGCGTATCGAAGACAATATGGAGTCGATTGGTCGCGCGGTAAATTCCGCGCTGCAGCTGTCAAAACGCGGCGGCGGTGTGGCCTTCCTGCTCTCTAACCTGCGTGAAGCGGGCGCACCGATTAAGCGTATTGAAAATCAGTCTTCCGGCGTGATCCCGGTAATGAAAATGCTGGAAGACGCCTTTTCCTACGCCAATCAGCTGGGCGCGCGCCAGGGTGCAGGCGCAGTTTATCTGCATGCCCATCATCCCGATATTTTGCGCTTTCTTGATACCAAACGGGAAAATGCGGATGAGAAAATCCGTATCAAAACGTTGTCGCTCGGCGTGGTGATCCCGGATGTTACTTTCCGTCTGGCGAAAGAGAATCAGCCCATGGCCCTTTTCTCGCCGTATGACGTAGAGCGCCTGTATGGCCAGGCGTTTGCCGACATCAGCGTCAGCGAAAAATATGATGAGATGCTGGTGGACGAGCGTATCCGTAAAACCTTTATCGATGCGCGCGAGTTCTTCCAGACGCTGGCGGAGATCCAGTTCGAATCGGGTTATCCCTATCTGATGTTCGAGGATACGGTTAACCGCGCCAACCCGGTGCAGGGCCGCATCAATATGAGCAATCTCTGCTCGGAGATCCTGCAGGTGAATAGCTCTTCCAGCTACCATGACGATCTCAGCTATCGCCATATCGGGAAGGATATCTCCTGTAATCTCGGCTCATTGAATATTGCCCACGCGATGGATTCCGGCAATCTGGCGCGTACCGTTGAGATCGCGGTGCGCGGCCTGAGCGCCGTATCCGATATGAGCCATATTCACTCGGTGCCTTCAATAGAGCATGGCAACGCGCAATCACATGCCATTGGCCTTGGACAGATGAACCTGCACGGTTACCTGGCGCGGGAAGGGATCGCTTACGGTTCGCCGGAGGCGCTGGATTTTACCAACCTCTATTTTTACTGCATCACTTACCATGCGCTGCGCACGTCAAACCAGCTGGCGCGGGAGAGAAAGCAGCGCTTTGCCGGTTTTGAACAATCGCGCTACGCCAGCGGCGACTATTTTACCCGCTACATTGAGCAGGCCTGGCTACCGCGTACCGGGCGCATTGCCCGACTGTTTGCCGGGGCGGGCATCGCCCTGCCGACCCAGGCGGACTGGATAGCATTGCGGGAAGCGGTGATGCGCGACGGCCTCTACAACCAAAATCTGCAGGCGATCCCGCCAACCGGATCGATCTCTTATATCAATCACGCCACGTCGAGCATTCATCCTATCGTCTCGCGCATCGAAATTCGTAAGGAGGGCAAGACCGGACGCGTTTACTATCCGGCTCCCTTCCTGACCAATGAGAATTTCGCGCAATGGCAGGATGCGTATGAGATTGGCCCGGAGGCGATTATCGATACCTATGCGGAAGCGACCCGCCATGTCGATCAGGGGCTGTCGCTGACGCTGTTCTTCCGCGATAACGTCACCACGCGCGATATTAACCGCGCTCAGATCTACGCATGGAAGAAAGGGATCAAAACCCTTTATTACATTCGCCTGCGGCAGATGGCGCTGGAAGGCACTGAGGTGCAGGGTTGCGTTTCCTGCTCGCTATAAACTGAATTGATGGATCGAGTTATGCAAAACCTTAAGCGCATCCAGGCGATAAACTGGAACCGCATCGACGATGAGAAAGATTTGGAGGTCTGGAACCGCCTGACCACTAATTTCTGGCTGCCGGAGAAGGTGCCGCTTTCTAACGACTTACCGGCATGGAATAGCCTGAGCAAAACAGAGCAGCAGTTAACTATCCGCGTTTTTACCGGCCTGACGCTACTGGACACCTTGCAAAACAGCGTCGGCGCGCCTGCGCTGATGGTTGATGCGCTAACGCCGCACGAAGAGGCGGTGATGTCCAATATCAGCTTTATGGAAGCGGTACATGCGCGCTCTTACAGCTCGATTTTCTCTACGCTTTGTCCGGTTAACGAAGTGGATGCTGCCTATAGCTGGAGCGAAAGCTGCGGCCCGTTGCAGAATAAAGCCGATCTGATCCACCAGCACTACTGCGCCGACGATCCGCTGAAAAAGAAAATCGCCAGCGTCTTTCTTGAGTCGTTTCTTTTCTATTCCGGTTTCTGGCTGCCGATGTACTGGTCAAGCCGTGGCAAGCTTACGAATACCGCCGACCTTATCCGCCTGATTATTCGTGATGAAGCGGTGCATGGTTACTATATAGGCTATAAATATCAGAAAGCACTGGAAAAAGCCGATCCGGTGCGTCGTGATGCGCTGCAGAAGTTTGCCGTTGAGCTGCTGATGGCGCTGTATGACAACGAGATGGCGTACACCGAGGCATTATATGGCGAAACGCCGTGGCTGGAGGAGGTCAAAGCCTTCCTGCACTATAACGCCAATAAGGCGCTAATGAATTTGGGTTATGAGGCGCTGTTCCCGGCAGAAATGACCCAGGTTAACCCGGCGATTTTAAGCGCGCTGTCACCAAATGCTGATGAGAATCACGATTTCTTTTCCGGCTCCGGCTCCTCATATGTAATGGGCAAAGCGGTGGATACCGAAGATGAAGACTGGGACTTTTAAATAACGTTTGGGCGCACCTCCGCGCCCTTTTCCTCTCTAACGCGTCAGCCATTAAAATAACGGTTATTTCTCTGCGAACTTTCGCTATAAATAATGGCTTTTTTCCATTTCTGCGCCTGTAATTTATCACCGGCATCCAGCAGAAAATAATGGCAAAACCGCGCATCCCTGCTCACTTATTTCATCTTTTTTTAGCCTGCAATTATTTCCCCGTAGCCCCTGACCCTTCTGACCTGACGCGAGATCCGCATCTCAAAGCATGACACTCAGCGCCGCGCAAAGGGTTGCCTGAGATTCTAAGTATGTTAGGGTATAGGCCGCTTTAATTTCACCAGGACAAGTATTAGCGAAAATAATTAACCAACCAGGATATTCAAATTGCATGGCAGTTAAATTAGAAGCAAAGAATCTTTATAAAGTATTCGGCGAGAATCCCGATCGTGCTTTTAAATATATTGATAAGGGCATCAGTAAAGAAGCGTTACTGGAAAAAACCGGACTCTCTTTAGGCGTTAAGAATGCCAGTCTGGCCATTGAAGAAGGCGAGATATTTGTCATCATGGGGCTTTCCGGTTCAGGAAAATCCACTATGGTTCGCCTTCTCAATCGTCTGATAGAGCCGACACGCGGCCAGGTAATCATTGACGGAGTCGATATTGCCAAAATATCTGACAGTGAGCTGCGTGAAGTACGACGAAATAAAATCAGTATGGTATTTCAGTCATTCGCCCTGATGCCGCATATGAATGTGCTGAATAACACCGCCTTTGGTATGGAATTAGCGGGCGTTCCACAGCAGGAGCGTCAGGAAAAAGCGCTGGAAGCGCTGCGTCAGGTCGGTCTGGAAAATTATGCGCATGCCTGGCCCGATGAATTATCTGGCGGTATGCGACAGCGCGTTGGATTAGCACGCGCGCTGGCGATTAATCCTGATATTTTATTAATGGACGAGGCTTTTTCCGCGCTCGATCCCTTAATTCGTACGGAAATGCAGGATGAGCTGGTAAAACTGCAGGCGAAACATCAGCGCACCATTATTTTTATTTCCCATGATCTTGATGAAGCGATGCGCATTGGCGATCGCATTGCCATTATGCAGGGCGGTGAAGTGGTGCAGGTCGGAACGCCGGATGAAATTTTAAATAATCCCGCTAATGACTATGTGCGCACCTTTTTCCGTGGCGTTGATATTAGCCATGTGTTTAGCGCCAAAGATATTGCCCGTCGCGGCGCCAGCGCGCTGATCCGCAAATCTCCCGGCTTTGGTCCACGCTCGGCAATCAAGCTGCTGCAGGATGAAGATCGGGAATATGGCTACGTGCTGGAAAAACAAAAGTTTGTTGGCGTGGTTTCCACCGATTCGCTGAAGGCGGCGCTGGCGGCTGGAGCAGGCATTGACGCCGCGATCCTTGCTGCGCCCGCCGCTGTGCCTGGCGATATGTCCCTGAATGAGCTGCTGTCGCATGTGGCGCAGGCGCCGTGCGCCGTGCCGATTATCGGCGACGAAGATCAGTATATCGGGGTTATTTCCAAAGGCACGCTGTTACAGGCATTAGATCGCGAGGGGAGCCAGCAATGAGTCAGCCAAACAACAATCCGTGGGAAAATGCATCATCACAGCCAGCGGCAACCGATACAGCCAGCGATCCCTGGGGCGGCACGCCTGCTGATAACGGCGCAGTCCAGCCCAGCGGCGGCGCGTCTGTTGACAACGGCGCAGCCCAGCCCAGCAGCGGCGACGCCTGGGGTTCGCCTTCCGGAGCGGCTGAAGGCCACGACGCCGTTGTCAGCAACAGCGACTGGCTGAACAGCGCGCCCGCGCCGCAGGCGGAACACTTCAATATACTGGATCCTTTTCATCACACGCTGATCCCGCTTGATAGCTGGGTTACGCATGGGATCGACTGGATCGTCAGCCATTTCCGACCGCTGTTTCAGGGGATCCGCATTCCGGTAGATTATATCCTGAGCGCTTTTCAGCAACTGCTGCTGGGCATGCCTGCGCCGGTTGCAATCGTGCTGTTTGCGCTTATCGCCTGGCAGCTCTCCAGCGTCAGCATGGGCATCGCAACCCTGATTTCCCTGGTGTTGATTGGTGCTATCGGTGCCTGGTCGCAGGCGATGGTTACGCTGGCGTTGGTCTTAACCGCCCTGCTGTTCTGTATTGTTATTGGCCTGCCGCTGGGGATCTGGCTGGCGCGCAGCGAACGCGCCGGACGTATTATTCGCCCGCTGCTGGATGCCATGCAAACTACGCCCGCCTTCGTCTATCTGGTACCGATTGTGATGCTGTTTGGTATCGGCAATGTGCCGGGCGTGGTGGTGACCATTATCTTTGCCCTGCCGCCGATTGTACGTCTGACCGTTCTTGGCATTAAACAGGTACCGGCGGATCTGATCGAGGCGGCAGAGTCGTTTGGCGCGAACCCACGGCAAATGCTGTTTAAGGTTCAGCTGCCGCTGGCGATGCCAACCATCATGGCTGGCGTGAATCAGACGCTGATGCTGGCGCTGTCGATGGTGGTTATCGCTTCGATGATAGCGGTCGGCGGCCTGGGGCAAATGGTGTTACGCGGTATTGGCCGTCTTGATATGGGGCTGGCCACCGTAGGCGGCGTCGGTATTGTTATTCTCGCTATTATCCTCGATCGCCTGACGCAATCCTTTGGCCGCAACAGCCGAAGCCGTGGCAACCAACGCTGGTACGCCACCGGTCCGCTGGGTTTACTGACCCGCCTGATCAAGTAACGCGCTGACGGCGTCGCTGTACGCCGTCACGTTACTGCCTGATAACAATTAATAAGGAATCACTATGCGCAAAATAGCCCTTCTGGCCACCGCTTTGACCTCGCTGGCTACCCTGCCGACTTTCGCTGCCGATTTACCGGGTAAAGGGATCACCGTTAAACCGATCCAAAGCACTATTTCTGAAGAGAGCTTTCAAACGCTGCTGGTTAGTCGCGCGCTGGAAAAGCTGGGTTACCGCGTTGAGAAGCCGAGCGAAGTAGATTACAACGTGGGTTATACCTCGATCGCATCCGGCGACGCCACCTTTACCGCCGTCAACTGGCAACCGCTGCATGATGATATGTATCGCGCCGCTGGCGGCGATAAGGTGTTTTATCGTCAGGGAACCTACGTTACCGGTGCCGCACAGGGCTACCTGATCGATAAGAAAACCGCCGAGAAGTATCATATTACCCGCATCGATCAGCTAAAAGATGAGAAGCTGGCGCGGCTGTTTGATACCAACGGTGACGGCAAAGCGGATATGACCGGCTGTGCGCCTGGCTGGGGTTGCGAGGCGGTGATCCTGCATCAGAACCAGGCCTTTGACCTGAGCAAGACTGTTGAGCCCAATATGGGAAATTATGCTGCGATGATGGCTGATACCCTCGCCCGCTATAAGCAAGGCAAACCGATCCTTTATTATACCTGGACCCCTTACTGGATCAGCGATGTTCTGGTACCGGGACGCGACGTAGTTTGGCTGCAGGTGCCCTTCTCTTCCATGCCGGGCGCGCAGAAAGAGGTGAACACCCAATTGCCGAACGGCGCTAACTACGGTTTCCCGGTTAACACCATGCATATTGTCGCCAATAAAGCCTGGGCCGTGAAAAACCCGGCGGCGGCGCAACTGTTTGCTGAGATGAAACTGCCGATTGCCGATATCAACGCACAAAACTCGCGTATGCATCAGGGGCAGTCTTCTGAACAGGCGATTAACGCGCATGTTGATGGCTGGATTAAAGCGCATCAGGCGCAGTTCGATCGCTGGATAGACAGTGCAAAAGCTGCAGCAAAATAAGAGCACATGAGGATACCGGTGCGATCCGCTAGCGTGATTGTTTCGGCTTCCGGCACTGGCCACTAATCAGCGGCCTGACGGGCAACAAATGTTGCCCGTTTTTTATTTATCCTTTCATTTCATCGGTTAAAGGTTACGATAACGCTGTTTAACGTAAACAAAACTGGTATGTCCTGTTAAACACAACCAACAATGAAATAGTTTTTTGGGTTACTATTAGCGACGACGATTTATCAACCATGCTTATTGCTTATGAATTCAACATCCCAGGGGCTTAGTCCAACGCTGGTGGCCCTGATGTCTATCGCCACGGGGCTGGCGGTGGCCAGTAACTATTACGCGCAGCCTCTGCTGGATACTATTGCCCGCAGCTTTAGTCTGTCGGTTAATCAGGCCGGTTTCATTATCACCACTGCTCAGCTCGGCTATGCCGCCGGTCTGTTGTTACTGGTGCCGCTTGGCGATCGACTGGAACGACGCGGACTGATTGTTGGCATGAGCCTGTTGGCGGCGGGCGGCATGGTGATTACCGCGCTCTCTGATAATCTCGGCATGATGCTGCTTGGTACTGCGCTGACCGGCCTGTTTTCGGTTGTTGCTCAGTTGCTGGTGCCACTGGCCGCCACGCTCGCCGCGCCGGAAAAGCGAGGCAAAGTGGTGGGTACCGTCATGAGCGGCCTGCTGCTAGGGATTCTGCTGGCACGTACCGTTGCCGGTGCGCTGGCACAACTGGGCGGCTGGCGCGCCGTATTCTGGGTCGCCAGCCTGCTCATGGTATTGATGGCGCTGGCGCTGTGGCGCGGGTTGCCACGCTATCGTCAAACGGTAGAGCTTAGCTATCCCCAGCTGCTTGGTTCTATTTTCCGTCTCTATGCTCAGTCACGCGTTATCCGCACGCGCGCCATTATTGGTTGTCTCTCCTTCGCCAACTTCAGCGTGCTCTGGACCTCGATGGCCTTTTTACTTGCTGCTCCGCCCTATGGCTATTCGGAAGGCGAAATCGGCCTGCTGGGCCTGGCAGGCGCGGCGGGGGCGCTGGCTGCGCGTCAGGCTGGTTCACTGGCGGATCAGGGCAAAGCGCGCCTGACCACCACGCTGGGGCTGCTGATAATGCTGGGATCATGGGGCCTGACCGCCCTGGGCGCGCATTCACTGCTGGCCCTGATTGCCGGCATTATCCTGCTGGATCTGGCGGTACAGGGCGTTCATATCACTAACCAGAGCGTCATCTATCGGCGCATGCCCGAAGCGCGCAACCGGCTCACGGCTGGCTACATGACCAGCTATTTTATCGGCGGTGCCGCCGGTTCGCTTATCTCTGCCAGCGCTTATCATTTTGCTGGCTGGTACGGTGTCTGTATCGCCGGGTTGTTATTAACTTTGCTTAATCTGTTGAGCTGGTGGCAAGGCTACCGCTACGAAGATCACAATAATTAACCATTAAAGTGTAAAGAGCCATTTTTTTCAGTGCCGGCAGGCTATAAAGCCGTAACCCACTCTGGTATGGTTAGCGGTAAATTTATTCATGTTAGTTATTTTTTCGTAAGAAATTATTCAGCCCAGGGAAAGAATATCGCTGTCAGATGGCATTAAGCCTACGCAAAACTGGCGCCTGACATGCGCTTGTTACATTAGCAACAAGCATGTTTATTCGTTAAAAGCGGTGCGTTTAAGGTTTATTTTGCCCGGCTGGTTCGACAGATTCTGTACGATCTGCTGAACCAGCCATGCTGCCCAACCTTCGGCTTATGGAGTGAGCCGAAACTTTAGATGATGACGTTGCGATCGTATGAGCCATCGCTACTGGTAAAGATGTTCATGTCTGTTTCGTCATCACCACTACTCTACCAGTTGCAACTAATGAGGTTCCTTTAAGATGGAAAGTTCGTTTACTCCCATTGAACAGATGCTGAATATTCGTGCTACACGTCATAAAGATTTTCCGCTCCAGGAAATCGTACTGACGCGTCTGTGTATGCACATGCAGAGCAAGTTGCTGGATAATCGCAACAAGATGCTGAAAGCTCAGGGGATTAACGAGACACTGTTTATGGCATTGATTACGCTGGATGCGCAGGAAACCCAGAGCATTCAGCCTTCTGAACTGAGCGCCGCGCTGGGTTCTTCCCGTACCAATGCCACGCGCATCGCCGATGAGCTGGAAAAACGCGGCTGGATTGAACGCCGTGAAAGCGATAACGATCGCCGCTGCCTGCACCTGCATCTCACAGAAAAAGGCAACGCTTTCCTGCGTCAGGTTCTTCCTCCGCAGCATCAGAGCCTGCAATATCTGTGGTCCTCACTGAGCAGCAGTGAAAAAGCGCAGCTGGAAAGCCTGACGCGTAAGTTATTGAACCGTCTTGACCAGATGGATGAAGAGGAAGTTATTTCTTCCCTCTCCCACCAATAGCAATTCCTGCGACACAATCACTCTCAGAAACCGTTATTTTGATCCCCTTTTATCCATGCCAGCGCTAACGCTGGCATTTTAGGCTCGGGTCCCTGCACACATGGAAAGGCGCACCCCGAAATACGTGTATACGTGGAAAATGTGGAGAGAAGCATGAGTGCGAATGCGGAAACGCAACAACCGCAACAGCCAGCCAATAAAAAGAAAAAGCGTAAAGGCGCGTTGATTTTTCTGGCTGTTTTGTTTGTTCTGGTTGGCGTTGCTTATTTGATTTACTGGGCCCTGGTACTGCGCCATTTTGAAGAGACCGATGATGCCTATGTGGCAGGCAATCAGGTGCAGATCATGGCTCAGGTCGCTGGCAGCGTGAACAAAATTGGCTTTGATAACACCGACTTTGTAAAGAAAGGCGATGTGCTGGTAACGCTGGATAAAACCGATGCCGAACAGGCGTTTGAAAAAGCACAGACCGCTCTGGCCACCAGCGTGCGCCAAACGCATCAGCAGATGATCAACAGTAAACAGTATCAGGCAACTATCGAGCTGCAAAAAACCGCGCTGGCGCAGGCCGAAGCGGATCTAAAACGCCGCGAGCCGCTGGGTGCCTCTAACCTGATTGGTCGCGAAGAGCTGCAACATGCGCGCGATGCGGTCGCTACCGCAAAAGCGCAACTGGATGTGGCGGTACAGCAATATAATGCAAACCAGGCCGCGATTCTGAATACCTCGCTGGAAAACCAGCCGGCGGTGAAGCAGAACGCCGCCGCGCTGCGTGATGCCTGGCTGGCCTTACAACGCACCGAAATCCGCAGCCCTATCGATGGTTATGTCTCTCGCCGCAGCGTGCAGGTTGGCGCACAAATCTCCACCTCTACACCACTGATGGCCGTTGTGCCGGCTACCGGGATTTGGGTTGATGCCAACTTCAAAGAAACGCAGCTGGCAGGCGTGCGCATTGGTCAGCCTGCTACGGTGGTCAGCGATATTTATGGCGACGACGTGGTCTATCACGGCAAAGTGGTGGGCCTGGATATGGGCACCGGCAGCGCCTTCTCGCTGCTGCCTGCGCAGAACGCCACCGGTAACTGGATTAAAGTGGTTCAGCGTTTACCGGTACGCATTGAACTGGATGCCAAAGAAGTGGCCGAGCATCCGCTGCGCATTGGTCTTTCCACGCTGGTGAAAGTGGATACCTCCAGTAAAGAAGGCAGCATGCTGGCTTCCCAGGTGCGTCAGACGCCCGCTTATCAGAGCGATGCGCTGGCGATCGATCTGGCGCCGGTGAATCAGTTAATCAGCGAGATTATTCGCGCCAATGCGGGCGAATAATCCGGGAGGCAGTTATGGCGCAAAAGCCGCTTGAAGGCGCTCCGCTGGTTCTGATGACCATCGCGCTGTCGCTGGCGACCTTTATGCAGGTGCTGGATTCCACCATCGCCAACGTTGCCATTCCAACCATCGCCGGTAACCTCGGCGCGTCGAACTCCCAGGGAACCTGGGTTATTACTTCGTTTGGCGTGGCGAATGCGATCTCCATTCCGATTACCGGCTGGCTGGCGAAACGCATCGGCGAGGTAAAACTGTTTCTCTGGTCAACCGTGGCCTTTGCCGCCGCCTCCTTTCTGTGCGGAGTGGCGGATAGCCTGACGATGCTGATCCTGTTCCGCGTGCTTCAGGGGCTGGTTGCCGGCCCGCTGATCCCACTGTCGCAGAGTTTGCTGCTAAGCAACTATCCGCCCGCTAAGCGCAGTATCGCTCTGTCATTGTGGGCAATGACAGTGGTGGTGGCGCCGATCTGCGGTCCCATCCTTGGCGGCTGGATCAGCGATAACTACCACTGGGGATGGATCTTCTTTATTAACGTGCCCATCGGCATTGTGGTCACGATCCTGACGCTGCAAACCCTGCGCCACCGTGAAACCAAAACTGAAATTCGGCCAATCGATACGGTGGGCCTGGTTTTGCTGGTGGTGGGTATCGGTGCGCTGCAAATCATGCTGGATCGCGGACGTGAACTGGACTGGTTTAGCTCTACTGAAATTATCGTGCTTACGGTAGTGGCGGTGGTGGCGCTGGCGGTACTGTTTGTCTGGGAGATGACTGACGATCATCCTGTGGTGGATCTGACGCTGTTTAAATCGCGTAACTTCACCATTGGCTGTTTGTCGATAAGCCTGGCCTATATGCTCTATTTTGGCTCTATCGTGCTGCTGCCGCAGCTGCTGCAGGAAGTGTATGGCTATACGGCAACCTGGGCCGGGCTGGCTTCTGCGCCGGTGGGCATCTTCCCGGTGCTGCTGTCGCCGATTATCGGCCGCTTTGCCCATAAGATCGATATGCGCCGCCTGGTTGCCTTCAGCTTTATTATGTATGCCGTCTGTTTTTACTGGCGCGCCTACACTTTCGAGCCGGGAATGGATTTCGGCGCAGCTGCCTGGCCGCAGTTTATCCAGGGGCTGGCGGTAGCCTGCTTCTTTATGCCGCTGACCACCATTACGCTATCGGGACTGCCGCCGGAACGTCTGGCTGCCGCATCCAGCCTGTCGAACTTTTTGCGTACCCTGGCCGGTTCGATTGGTACGTCGATTACCACCACTATGTGGACCAATCGCGAATCGATGCATCACAGCTATCTCGCCGAGTCGGTTAATCCTTATAACCCTAATGCGCAGGAAACCTATCGCCAGCTGGAACAGCTGGGCATGACGCAGCAGCAGGCCTCTGGCTATATCGCTCAGCAGATCACTAATCAGGGGCTGATTATCTCTGCTAACGAGATATTCTGGGCCTCTGCCGGGATCTTCCTGATTCTGCTGGCGCTGATTTGGTTTGCCCGTCCGCCTTTCACCTCTGGCGGCGGCGGTGGTGGCGCGCACTGATATTCAGCCATAAAAAATGGGCTTAATGCTGGTGAGTTAAGATTAACAATGGTTCAAGGCTGCTATCTCACCTGAGATAGCAGCCTTTTTTATTGGAACCTGGAATGCGTTCGTCTGCTGCTTTGAGCGAGGAGCGAACCTGTTTTGGTCAGTTGAATAATTATCTGTCTTTAACTATCGCCATGACGAAACCATCCCATCCCTTTTCACCGACGGTCTGGATTGCTGTAGCTTCAAGTCGCTCGTCTTCTGAAATCATCTGAACAAATTCTCTCAGCCCCCGTACATTAGGATCCTCACTATCGGATTCAATCACACTACCGCCGCGTACTGAATTATCCCCGACGATAACCGTATTTTGTTGGGACAGTTTTATTGCCCATTCCAGATAGCGTGGATTATTCACTTTATCAGCATCGATAAAAATAAGGTCAAAGGGGGCTTTAAGCGTGGGTAAGACATCAAGTGCAGCACCGGTATAAAGCTCAACGCGCTCAGTTAATCCTGCATTGTTTATATTCTGGCGGGCAACCTCTGCATGATGCTTATTGAATTCAATGGTCGTTAGGCTTCCATGTTGGGGTAAAGCTTTGGCCATCCAAATCGTGCTGTAACCTCCAAGGGTTCCTATTTCAAGAACGCGGACAGCGCGTATCATTTGAATGAAGAGCGCCAGCATTTTTCCCTGTAAAGCAGACACATCGTGCGAAGGTAATCCTTGCTCTGCGTTATTAATAAGAGTGTATTTTAAATCTGCTCCTTCAGGGGCGAGCTTTTCAGCAAACCAGGTATCAACCTGTGCCCATTTATCAGAGTCCCGGGAAGGATAATCAGGGGTTCGCATACGAAATTTTTTCTCCTTTGGTGGCCTTATAAGGAGTATGGATGCTGTTTGTTACAGCCCATGGTACGTTAACTTTCATATGAGCGAAAAGCGGGCCTGGTCTGTCTGTTCAGGGCCGTAATGCGGCCCTCGGTTGTTTGTGTGGTTTGTTACATAACGTATTAAAGTGGAGGGTAAAGCTCCACCTGCCGCGAGTCAGTTTGTCGGCAAGTTTCATATATACTCGCCATGTGCTTTTTGTAAAATTTTAAGGATGAAGGGTGAGAATGTTATGAAAGTAAGCGAGGCAGATCTATTGAAGTCGGGTTTTAGCAACGCTGATCTTCTAAAAATTAAAACCAATACCCAGAGTTATGGTGGCTCACTAGCTGAAGCCATACAAGATCTGGCTAACCGCTTCATTCTAGCCAGTAGCGTTGTATTGTGCTGTTTAGCCATTTGGGGTTTGCTTATTATTTTCGGCTCAGATGAAAGCGTATTTGCAGGCTCAATAGGTCTACTTTGTGGTATTGCGGTTGTCGTATTCATACAACCGCCTATATTCGCCTACAAATCATGGCGCTATCGCAGATTAATAACTAATTCTGAACTGAGTCAGTAACTGACATAAGGTCAAATATGACCTTAGCGTTAACATCGTAACCCACAATTTTCATTGTGAGCTTTGGATGGCTCATAGTACTTATTTTCCGGTAATAATCGGCGTGCAGGTATCGAAATAAACGCCAGTGTGTAAATCTTCTTCGCCGGCACAGGGCTGCTGTTACAGCCCTAATACATTCAGAGCTCAATTGACTCAAATATTCACGCAGGCATAACTACGGCCATTGATAATTCTCATAACAGCCGCACCGCTGCAAATTCTGACGCCGTGGTTGAGGCCCGGCTTGATACAGGTATTCAGAATGCGTAAGTATTCGAAACGGAACTGAAACGCTATTGTCCTAACTGGGTCGTATAGTTACTTTCCACCCAGCGATAACCGCTACCCTCACGTTTTACGTGACCAAGTCCCGGAAACGAAATATGTGCGGCAGCTACCCAATAACCCTGTTCCGCAGCCTGTTTGAGTATCCGTTCCCGCGTTTTAATTGCCTGCTGGCGGTTTACGTCAAAATGGATTGCAACGTGCGGATCTGACATCTGTACCGCCCTGGCGTGGATAATATCTCCCCATAACACCAGTGTCTGACCTTCACTTTCCACACGATACAGCACACTTCCTGGCGTATGACCAGCAGCGGACTCAGCACGTATTCCGTTTACCAGTGTTGCAGGGGCCAGAAATGTTTTTAACCGGCCGGCATTGATAACCGGGCGAAGGGTTCGTTCACTTTCAGCAAAAGTGTGTGCCTCACCCGCCTCAACCTGATTTACGTTAGAGGGGTTAAGCCAGAAGTCTACATCTCGTTTATCCACATACACGTCAGCATTTGGGAACGCGAGCTTGCCCGAGCGTGACACGCCAGCGGAGTGATCTGCGTGAATATGAGTAAGCAAGACGGCATTTATGGATTCAGATGGATAACCTGCTGCTGCAAGGTTTGCCAGCAGATGCCCTCCCCTGTTTCCGAACAGCTCTCCTGCACCTGTATCCACTAAAATGCGCTTTTTGCCATCGTCTATTACATAGGCGTTAATCGACGTCTCTGCGTGCGGCGTCATTGCATCTCTGGCCATCGCCTGACGTAATTTTTCCGGTGAAATGTTAGTCAGCAATGTATTCAACGGTATCGTTACCGTGCCGTCAGATACGGCGGTAATGCGCAGTTTTCCCAGTTTCATACGATAGTAACCGGGAGCCTGTTCATCCAGTGTACTGGTCTGTTCGGCAGCCAGGAGCTGGCTGGAAAAGATAAGTGTCGCGATCAGCGTCAGTATAATTTTCATTGAAGTCCCCACTAAAATGTCATTTGAACGTGATCGGCAGTATCCTCAGCAAGTCACTATCATTCAAATTGATTAATATAATGTTCACTATCAGAGAAAATGATTTTCATCGTATCGATCTAAATTTGCTGACGGTGCTGTTCGTGCTGCAGCGGGAAGGCAGCGTGTCACGTACAGCTGAAAAACTGCATCTCGGGCAGCCGGCGGTCAGTAATGCACTGGCCAGATTGCGTGAAATGTTTGACGATCCTCTGTTTGTTCGCACCGCAGGAGGGATGATCCCCACGCCGCGTGCCGAAGCGCTTATTGCTGCACTCGGACCATTAATGGAACAGATGCAGCATATTCTGTTTCACCCCCCCTCATTTACGCCTGCGAATGCAACCCATGTTTTTCGTCTTGGTATGAGCGACTGGGTTGAGCGTTGGCTGATGCCAGAATTGCAGGCATGTGTAATACGTGAGGCGCCGGGAATAACTCTGCAGGTGAAGGCCAGCGATCCTTTCCGTGACAGTGAGCACGTTCTCCAAAGGGAGATAGATCTGGCTATTTCGGTTGGTCAGAGCGCTGCCGCCACGTTAAGGCGTGAAAATATCCGCTCACTCAACTTTTGTACGCTCTGGCACCCTGAACAGCTTTCGCTGGAAGCGCCGCTGACAGTGGGAAATTATGTAGAACATGATCACGTACTGGTTTCGTATCGCGGATCAACGTGGAGCGCTGTGGATGAGCAATTAGCATTGCAGGGAAAATCACGCAGGGTTCGTTACGTTACGCCGCACTTTTCCTCTTTACCCCCTCTTTTGAAACGCATACCCGCGTTGGCGACCGTGCCCTCTGGGCTGGCTGCCGATTGGGTTTCTCATTACGGATTACGTTGTAGCCCCGTTCCGGTAGAGACGCCGGAGATTACGCTCTCGCTGCTGTGGCATAAATGTTCCGATAACGATATGCCACTGAAGTGGCTGCGGACTGTATTAGAGCGAGTAATAAAAGCGCTACCTTTCGGGCCTGAGTGACGGCACAGGCAACGGTTTTAAGCATCACGGTGCCAGGCCTGGCAAGAAAGCGGTTGATGATTCAGGGTAAAAGCCGCTTAGAGAAACGGGAAGATTACGAAACAGAGCGTACCAGTGAACAACGTTAATATGCTGAAAAAATGCATAAAAAAATCCGGAAACAGAAATGTCTCCGGATTCATATACAGCCCCGGGATCGTTCAACCGATCCTTAACTGCCTGGCATTACGGGCCTAATGTCCGTTTTTTTGATTACCTGCCCGCGTGCGGCTTAGTGGTTCTGACGCCACCACTCCGCCAGCAGAATGCCGGTCGCAACCGACACGTTCAGGCTTTCTACTTTGCCGGTACCGTCAATCGACACGCTCAGATCACCCTGCTGCAGCGCAGACTCAGTCAGGCCATCGCTCTCCTGCCCCAGCACCAGCACCATTTTCGCCGGCAGTTTTGCCTGCGTTAACGGCGTGCTGCCTTTGTGGCTGGAGGTGGTGACAATGGTGTAACCCGCATTGCGGAATGCTTCCAGACCCGCAACAAAGCTCTTCGCGCTCAATGCCTGTACATGCTCGGCGCCGCCTTCAGCGGTACGTACCGCCGCGCCCGACTCCAGCACTGCCGCATCATCCACCAGCAAACCTTTCACGCCAAAATGCGCGCTGCTGCGCATAATGCCGCCGATATTGTGCGGGTTGCCGACATTTTCCAGCGCCAGAACGCAATCCTGCTCACGATCCGTTGCCAGCCAGTCGCTGACCGGTGTGCCAACGCGTTTTTTAATCAGGAAGCAGACGCCACCATGATGCTCAGTCCCGGAGGCTTTCTCCAGTTCGGCTTCATCCACTACATGATAGGCTTTGCGGTTAGCTGCCAGCCAACGCAGCGCCTCGCGGAAACGCGGCGTAACGCTCTGAACGAACCAGGCACGCACGATGCATTCCGGACGGCTCAGAAACAGCGCCTGACAGGCGTTTTCACCGTAGACGCGGGTCTCTTCCAGACGCTGACGACGCAGCTGACCCGGATCGATAAAACTTTTGCCGCTGATGCCGCCATGATCGGGTTTAGCCTCTTCATTCGGCGCGCGAGAAACGGTGCGCCACGGCGACTCGCCACGCGGCAGCTCATCACGATCGCGCTCGCGGTCGCCACGGAACTTACCGTCGCGTCCGCCGCGTGCCGGGCTTTCAGACTGACGCGATGGACGACGGCTTCCTTCCTGACGGTCAGCGCCGGGCCTGCTGCCTTTGCCCGTACGGGGATTTTGTCCGCGTTTATCATTGTTATCATCACCGCGAACATACATCACTTTGACTTTGCCGCTTTTACCTTTGAATTCGTCGTTCATCTGTTCCTCCACCTGCTGAGCGCGAAGCGCGAAGATTACCTGAAGCACAGGTTGTATGCCATCAACTTCCGCTAAAAGTCGCCAACTATTATATTCATTGACTATTCCATGTTGTTGCCCGATAGCAGCCGACTGATAATTAAGCTTACGCATAAAATTAGCAGTTTAATGCGTTGTTAACGATTAAACCCTGAGGTGATAAATGAATACGGTATGTGCATCCTGTCAGGCAACGAACCGCGTTCCGGAAGAGCGCATTGCCGATGGGGCCAGGTGTGGTCGCTGCGGTAACGAGCTGTTTGATGGTGAAGTCATCAATGCCACCGCCAACACGCTGGATAAATATCTGCAGGACGACCTGCCGGTAGTGGTTGATTTCTGGGCGCCGTGGTGCGGTCCCTGCGTTAACTTCGCCCCCATTTATGAAGATGTGGCCAGCGAACGCAGCGGTAAGGTGCGCTTTTTAAAAGTAAATACCGAAGCCGAGCCCGCGCTCAGCGCCCGTTTCCGCATTCGCAGCATTCCTACCATTATGCTGTTCAAGCAGGGCGAACTGGCCGACATGCTGAACGGCGCGATGCCGAAAGCGCCATTTAATGAGTGGCTGGACGAAGCGCTGTAATAATAGCGGCTGGCCCTGTCAGCCGCGCTACGCTTCCTGCCCACTTCCCGCTACAATGGCGTTTTTGCCAGCTCAATGTAATGACCCATAACGCCGTTTTACGCCTGCGCGCCGAGCGCCTGGCGCGCGCTACCCGTCCTTTTCTCGCTCGTGGCAATCGTGTTCAACGCTGCCAGGGCTGCCTGTTGCCGCAAAAGCTCTGTCTGTGCAGTGAAATTGTCGTGCAGTCCGCACGCAGCCGTTTCTGCCTGGTCATGTTTGATACCGAGCCCATGAAGCCAAGCAATACTGGCCGTCTGATTGCCGATATTCTTCCTGATACACAGGCTTTCGGCTGGTCACGCACTGAACCTGATCCGGCATTGCTGGCTGCTGTAGCAAATAGTGACTATCAGCCGATGGTGGTGTTTCCCGAATCCTATGCCGATAGCGATCGCCTGGTGTTAAATAGTCCGCCGTTAAGCGGCAAGCCGCCGCTGTTTATTATGCTGGACGGCACCTGGACCGAGGCGCGGAAAATGTTTCGCAAAAGCCCCTGGCTGGATGCCTTGCCGGTGATGTCGTTACGCCTGACTACGCCTTCCGGCTATACGCTGCGTGAGGCCCACGGTGCGGGACAACACTGTACCGCCGAGGTGGCAGCTGAACTGCTGCGCCAGGCAGGCGATGAAGCTGCCGCTCAGGCGCTCAGCGCCCACTTTACGCTGTTTCGCCAGCGCTATCTGGCAGGAAAACCTCATCATCCGGTTCATCTCACGGCAGATGAAACAGAAAGCGTTTAGACTCAGCTTAACTATCGCCTGAGGGACAGGAAATGAGTCAACGTGGACTGGAAGCGCTGTTACGCCCTAAATCTATTGCCGTTATTGGCGCCTCAATAAAGCCCGGGCGGGCAGGTTATCTGATGATGCGTAACCTGCTGGCCGGCGGTTTTAGCGGCCCGGTTCTGCCCGTTACGCCGAAATATAAGGCAGTATCGGGTGTGCTCGCCTGGCCAGATGTTGCCAGTTTGCCCTTTGCGCCTGAGCTGGCGGTGATCTGTACCAATGCCAGCCGTAATCTTGCCCTGCTACAGCAGCTGGGTGAAAAAGGCTGCAAAGCCTGTATTATTCTTTCCGCCCCGGAAAGCCAGCAGCCGGAACTGAAAGCCTGCGCCAGCCGCTGGCAAATTCGTCTGCTTGGCCCCAACAGTCTTGGCCTGCTTGCCCCGTGGCAGGGACTGAATGCCAGTTTCTCCCCGGTTCCCATCTTAAAAGGCAAGCTGGCCTTTGTTTCCCAGTCGGCGGCCGTTTCCAATACCATTCTTGACTGGGCGCAGCAGCGTCAGCTCGGCTTCTCCTGGTTTATCGCCCTGGGGGATAGCCTGGATACTGATATTGACGATCTGCTCGACTTCCTGGCGCGTGACGGCAAAACCAGCGCAATTCTGCTTTATCTGGAGCATCTCAGCGATGCGCGCCGGTTTGTTTCCGCCGCCCGTAGCGCCTCGCGCAATAAACCCATTCTGGTGATTAAAAGTGGTCGTAGCCCGCAGGCGCAGGCGTTACTGAAAACGCATGCCGGGCTGGATGCCGCCTGGGACGCGGCTATTCAGCGAGCGGGTCTGCTGCGGGTGCAGGATACGCATGAGCTGTTCTCAGCGGTGGAAACCTTAAGTCATATGCGTCCGCTACGCGGCGAGCGGTTAATGATCGTGAGCAATGGTGCGGCACCCGCTGCGCTGGCGTTGGATGCGTTACAGCTGCGTAGCGGCAAACTGGCCCAGCTTGATAACGCGACGCAGGCAACGCTACGCGCTCAGCTTCCTGTGGAAATCGTCCCGGATAATCCGCTCGATTTGAAAGATGATGCCACGCCGGAACGCTATCTGCAGGCGGTTGCCGCCCTGCTTGACTGTCATGAGCTGGATGCGCTGATGATTATTCATGCTCCCAGCGCTGTCGCGCCCGCTACCGAAACCGCACTTCGGCTGATAGAGCTGATTAAACAGCACCCGCGCGGCAAAAGCCTGACGCTATTGACCAACTGGTGCGGCGAATACTCTTCACTGGAAGCGCGTCGGGCGTTCAGCGATGCGGCAATCCCCACCTATCGTACGCCCGAGGGTACGGTAACCGCCTTTATGCATATGGTGGAGTACCGTCGTAACCAAAAACAACTGCGTGAAACTCCTGCCCTGCCGATCACGCTGAAACAGGATACCGCTTACGCTCACCAGCTGATTCAGCAGGCGTTAGACGAAGGGGCCACGCAGCTGGATACCCATGAGGTGCAGGCTATTATGCAGGCTTATGGCCTGACTACGCTGCCGACCTGGATCGCTGGCGACAGCGCTGAAGCCGTGCATATTGCCGGTCAAATCGGTTATCCCGTCGCGCTGAAGCTGCGGTCGCCGGATATCCCCCATAAATCTGATGTTCAGGGCGTTATGCTTTATCTGCGCACTCCAGGTGAGGTTCAGCAGGCGGCCAATGCCATTATCGATCGGGTGAAGCTGGCCTGGCCGCAGGCAAGGATCCATGGGTTGCTGGTACAGAGCATGGCAAATCGCGCCGGAGCTCAGGAGCTGCGGATCGTGGTTGAACAGGATCCGCTGTTCGGCCCGGTGATTATGCTGGGCGAAGGAGGCGTAGAGTGGCAGGCGGATCGGCACGCCTCTGTGGCGCTGCCGCCGCTTAATATGACCCTGGCGCGCTATCTGGTTATTCAGGCGATTAAGAGGGGTAAGATTCGCGGTCGCAGCGCACTGCGACCGCTGGATATCGCGGCGTTAAGCCAGGTACTGGTACAGGTTTCTAACCTGATCGTAGATTGCCCGGAGATCCAGCGGCTTGATATACATCCTCTCCTGGCCGCTGGTGATGAGTTTACCCTGCTGGATGTCACCCTGACGCTGGCCAGATTTAATGGCGTCAATGAATCGCGGCTCGCTATTCGCCCTTATCCGCATACCCTGGAGGAGTGGATCACCATGAAAAACGGTGAACGTTGTCTGCTCCGCCCCATTCTGCCGGAAGATGAGCCGTTATTGCAGCGCTTTATTGCTCAGGTAACCAAAGAAGATCTCTACTATCGCTACTTTAGCGAGATCAATGAGTTTACCCATGAGGATTTAGCCAATATGACGCAAATCGACTACGATCGAGAAATGGCTTTTGTTGCCGTGCGTGAACAGCAGGGTGAGAAGGCAATTATCGGCGTTACCCGGGCCATTTCTGATGCGGACAATATCGATGCGGAGTTTTCTATCCTGGTACGCTCGGATTTAAAAGGCTTGGGGCTTGGCAGACGCCTGCTGGAAAAAATGCTGGCTTATACCCGTAGTCATGGCCTGTTGCAGTTAAATGGTATTACCATGCCCAATAACCAGGGCATGATTACCCTGGCGAAAAAGCTGGGATTCAGCGTAGATGTGCAGCTGGAGGATGGTATCGTTAGTCTGCATCTGCCTCTTACTCACGCTGGCGAGCAACATTAACTCGTGAAGATCGCCCTTTGCGCCGTGTTAATGTTAATATTGTCGGTTAGAACCATGATGTTATGGCAGAAGACCACTCAATGAATAGAGAAGAAGCGCACTGTGATGTTGTCCAAATTTAAGCGCAATAAACACCAACAACACCTTGCACAGCTGCCCAAACTGTCTCAGTCAGTTGCTGATGTAACCACGCTTTACTCGCCATCCGAGTTCCGCGCTACGCTGCTGGAAAAAATCGCCAGTGCAACGAAACGCATCTGCATTGTCGCGCTCTATCTGGAAAACGATGATGCCGGACGCGCCGTTCTGTCCGCGCTTTACGCTGCCAGACGCGCGCGCCCGGAACTGGATATCAGTGTCCTGGTTGACTGGCATCGGGCACAGCGTGGCCGTATCGGCGATGCTAAAGGCGTGACGAACGCCGACTGGTATTGCGATATGGCCAGCCAGCATCCGGATATCGCTATTCCGGTATATGGGATCCCGGTTAATACCCGGGAAGCGTTGGGCGTGCTGCATCTGAAAGGCTTTATCATTGACGATACGCTGCTCTACAGCGGTGCCAGCATCAATGACGTCTATCTGCACCAACATGACAAATATCGCTACGATCGCTATCAGCTGATTCGTAATCCGCAGTTAGCCAATACCATGTTTGAATGGATCGATCGCAACCTGAAAAATGCGGTCGCGGTCCATCGGCTCGATCGTCATGAGCGGCCCAAAAGCCCGGAAATCAAAAATGAAACCCGCCAGTTCCGCCAGGATCTGCGCGGTTTTGATTACATTTTTACCCCGAATGCCGGTAACGAAGAGCTGGCGGTAACGCCGCTGGTTGGGCTGGGAAAGCGTAGCCTGCTGAATAAAACCATCTATCATTTGATGCCCTGTACGGAACATAAGCTGACGCTCTGTACGCCTTATTTCAATCTGCCGGCGATTCTGGTGCGCAATATTATCTGGCTGTTGCGTCAGGGGAAAGAAGTGGAAATTATCGTTGGCGATAAAACGGCAAATGATTTTTATATTCCCGAAGATCAACCGTTTAAAATTATCGGCGCGCTGCCCTATTTGTATGAGATTAATCTGCGACGTTTCCTGAGCAGGCTGCAATACTACGTGAGTAATGGTCAGCTGACCGTGCGCCTGTGGAAAGATGGTGAAAACAGCTATCACCTCAAGGGAATGTGGGTGGACGAGGAGTGGATGCTGATTACCGGCAACAACCTTAACCCGCGCGCCTGGCGCCTGGATCTGGAAAATGCGGTGTTGATCCATGATCCTCTACAGCAGCTGGCGGAGCAGCGCGAGCGTGAGCTGTCGCTAATTCGCCAGCATACCAGCGTGGTCAAACATTTTCGCGATCTCGACAGTATTGCCGACTATCCGGTAAAGGTACGCAAGCTAATCAGACGGCTGCGCCGAATCAGAATTGACCGACTGATAAGCCGCATTCTGTAAACCACAGGATGTGATATCCCGCCTTAATGTCTCTTTCTGATTCAGGAGCGGCAATGAGAATAGCAATGATCTTAATATGCTTATGCTGTACGGGATGTAGCCACATGGCGCAGGATCGCTGGACCGGTCAGGATAAAGTCCAGCATTTTATTGGTTCTGCGCTTCTCTCTGCCGCTGGCAACGAATATGGGCAGCAGCAAAACTGGTCGCAGCATCACAGCAACAGTTTCGGATTGATGTTTGCCTTTGGTCTTGGCGCAGCCAAAGAATTTTATGACAGCCGCCCGGAAGGAAGCGGCTGGAGCTGGAAGGACATGAGCTGGGATATTGCCGGCGCAGCGGCCGGCTTTGCGCTGTGGAATACGGGTCAGTAATTTAGAGTTTCATGCCCTGCCCTTTACGGTGTAGCATCAGCGATACCAGCAACGCCAGCGCGCCCATCACCGAAACATACCAAAAAAACCAGGTCTCGTTTCCCGCAGCCTTGAGCGACAGCGCGACATATTCCGCCGAGCCGCCAAAAATAGCATTCGCCACCGCATATGAAAGACCAACGCCCAGCGCGCGTACTTCCGGTGGAAACATCTCGGCTTTAACTATGCCACTGATAGAGGTATAAAAGCTGGTAATCAGAAGCGCCAGCATAACCAATATAAATATCAGCCAGCTGCTTTTGCTATTCTGAAGCAGCGTCAGGATCGGCACCGTGCACAGCGTCGCACCGGCACCAAACATCAACATGGAGTTACGACGCCCGATTCGGTCGGATAACGCGCCCATCAGCGGCTGAATAAGCATAAAAATAAACAGCGCAAGGGTCATCAATGCACTGGCGCTTTTGGCATCCATACCGGCGGTATTGACCAAATATTTTTGCATATAGGTGGTGAAGGTATAGAAACTCAGGGATCCGCCAGCGGTAAAACCCAGCACCATTAAAAAAGCGCGCCGATGTTTCCATAAACCTCGTAGCCGACCGGCATCCTGATGCTGTCGTGTTTTATCGCTGGTTGTTTCGTTTAGCGAACGCCGCAGAAAGAGCGCAACGATCGCCAGCACCGCCCCCAGCGCAAAAGGAATACGCCATCCCCAGCTACGCAGCGCTTCCGGTTCCAGCACATGCTGTAATACCACCACGGTAAGCAGTGCCAGCAGTTGGCCACCGATCAGGGTAACATACTGAAAGGATGCGTAATAACCTTTGCGCCCTTCTATCGCGACCTCGCTCATATAGGTCGCGCTGGTGCCATATTCTCCGCCTACCGATAATCCCTGAAACAGACGTGCCAGCAGCAGCAGTATCGGCGCCCAGACTCCTAAGGTGGCGTAGCCAGGTAAACAGGCGATAACCAGGGAGCCGAAACACATCATGCAGACAGAGATCAGCATGGAGGTTTTACGTCCATGACGATCGCCAATCCAGCCAAAAAGCCATCCACCAATCGGACGCATTAAAAAACCCGCAGCGAAAACGCCGGCAGTTTGTACCAGTTGCGTGGTAGGGTTTCCCGTTGGGAAAAAAATATGCGCGAAATAGAGGGAGCAAAAAGAGTAAAC
This sequence comes from Pantoea sp. FN0302, assembly GCF_050113775.1. Classification (NCBI taxonomy): domain Bacteria; kingdom Pseudomonadati; phylum Pseudomonadota; class Gammaproteobacteria; order Enterobacterales; family Erwiniaceae; genus Pantoea; species Pantoea sp. FN0302. The sequence continues at coordinate 511 of NZ_JBNJSM010000001.1, read as the reverse complement.
GTAGAAATCAAACCATTCGACAAGATTGCCTGACGATGCACCGATGATTGCGCGAATACGGGCTTTGTGGGATCCCGCTGCCAGCTCTTCGGTTTGCTTACTGGTGGTTATAACATCAGCCATATTGTGCCTCACTGTGATTCCTTGCTGCCTAAAAGGCTAAAAAAACAGTAAAGCATTAAAGGGCGATGTTAATAAAATGTTTTGTTTTCAAGGATCGGTTTTGTGAAGTAGCAGATATTATTGCTTCCCGGCAAGCTGAAATAGTAAAGGAAACGGATAGTTTTCGGAACTATAGTGATGAAAAGCAGCGTAAAGTCGCAGAGTGGCGGTAAACTGCAGATACGAAAAAGCCTCAGCTTTCGCTGAGGCTCCGTCGTTATCTGATGCCTGGCAGTTCCCTACTCTCGCATGGGGAGGCCCCACACTACCATCGGCGCTGCGGCGTTTCACTTCTGAGTTCGGCATGGGGTCAGGTGGGACCACCGCGCTCTCGCCGCCAGGCAAATTC